>NZ_AP036004.1:0-4092132 GCF_059730625.1 Pantoea sp. X-Soil-MYKO-1289 | reverse complement strand
TTTTACGCAGCAATCAAGCCTGGTTATCCACAAAAAAAGTGGACGCGATCGAATAAAAACAGACGTTTTAGCTGGGGATCCGGCGAAATACCCGATCCCCTGTGGCAAAGGATCCGCTCAGAGATGAGCCATCCAGCCACTTAGCCAGGCCTCTGCCGGATCTTCGGGGATCTCGTGTTCCAGCACGTCGATTTCCAGCCGCTCGCCGATGCGCTGCGCGCCGCGAGCGATCAACAGCGCGTCCAGCGAACGAATGGCGCCGCAGAAGAGATCGTATTCATGGTTGCCGAGACCGATGGCGCCGAAGCGTAACGCCGACAGATCGGGCTGGGTGTCGGCAATCGCCTCATATAAAGGCTGCAGATTATCCGGCAGTTCGCCTGCGCCGTGGGTAGAACTCACCACCAGCCAGATCCCCTGCTGCGGCAGCTCGTCCAGCGCCGGGCCGTGCAGCAGCTGCGTGGAAAAGCCCGCTTCCTGCAGTTTCTCTTCCAGATGCTCGGCCACATATTCGGCGCTGCCCAGCGTGCTGCCACTGATTAAAGTAATGTCGGCCATGATGCTCTCCCGGAATAAAGGCGAGCATTGTACGCTGTGATCAAGCCGTGATCCACCTGTGGAAAACAGGGTTAATAAAAATGAGGATGCGAACGCAGTCGTTGGCGCTGGCGGCGATCGCGTGGGATAAGATTGTGCACAGAAAAAAAAGATCAGGGTTTGATGGTGCGCATGATCGGGTTTTGCAGCGAGATCAGCGTTTCGGTGGACTGGATTTCGTCAATGGTCTGGATCTTGTTGATCAGCACCTGCTGCAGCGCGTCGATGGATCGGCACATCACCTTAATAAAGATGCTGTAGTGTCCGGTGGTGTACCAGGCCTCGACCACCTCGTCGAGCGCCTCCAGCTTGCTCAGCGCGGCAGGGTAGTCGCGCGCGCTCTTCAGGATGATGCCGATGAAGCAGCAGACGTCGAACCCCAGCTGACGCGGATCGATCTCCACGCGGGTGCCGAGAATAATGCCGGCCTGTTTCATCTTCTCCACGCGAACATGGATGGTGCCCGGACTGACGTTGAACTGTTTCGCCAGCTCGGCGTAAGCGGTGCGGGCATTGTCCAGCAGCGCATTCAGGATCCCGCGATCCAGGTTGTCCAGTTGCAGTGATTCGGCCATATCATCCTCATGTCAGCTCTTCTTCTTTGAACAGAGGAGAATGTGCAGCAAAAAGCGACGGCAGGCAATCTCCGGCAGCGGCGTTTGCCGCTGCCGTCAGGGTTAACGCTTACGCCACAGCGTGACCTGCGCCAGCGAATGCTGATACTTGCGCGCGGTTTCGCGGATCACGAAAGGCTGGTCCTGCGGCGCGCCGATCGGCTCAAACTCCGCCGCCAGCAGCCGTTGCAGCGCCTGCAAGGTGGTAAGCGCCTCGCCGTTTTCGCGGATGCCGCCCAGCCAGTTCTCTTTCGGCGTGAAGGCTTCCAGCCAGGTATAGGGCGAGGAGAGCAGCAGCAGACCGCCGGAGCGTATCATCGGCGCGATATCCTGCAGAAAGCGCTGCGGCTGACGCAGGCGATCGATCAGGTTAGCGGCCAGCACCAGATCGTACTGCGCGGGCTGCGGTTTCAGGTTGCAGGCGTCGCCCTGCACGAACTGGATGCGCCGCGCCTGTTCGACGTCGAGACCGAAGTCTTTCAACCGCACCTGGCGATAGGCCACCAGATCGCCCTCTTCCGGCACCACGTAGCGAAAATCCTCGCCCGAGGCGAGCTGCAGCGCCACGTCGATAAAACGCGCCGAATAATCCATCCCGATCACCCGTTCGAAATGGCGCGCCAGTTCGAAACTGGCGCGGCCGGTAGCGCAGCCGATATCGAGCGCGCTGCCGCGCGACGTGCAGTGGGGCAGCGCCAGCGCCACCAGCGATTCAGCGTAGTTGTCGACGCCGAAATAGCGCGGGCCGTACTGGAAGTCGAGATACTGCGACACCATATCGTCGGTTTCGTAGGGGTTGAGCGTCATCGATTCTTGATGGGAAGAGACGACGTAGCGGAAGCCCGCATGCTGGAAAAAGTGACGGCGGAAGGCGTAGCGCGACGACTTCAGCGCTTCGTTGCCGGTGGAGATCCAGCTGCCGCCCTTGATGATGGAATGCTTGCCGTCGAAGGTCGGCGTCGAGAAGTCATCGTAGAGCGGATGCACGCGGAATCCCTCAAAGCCGTTGATCGGCGTGGTGGTCCACTGCCAGACGTTGCCCACGATGTCGAAAAAGTCGCCCTGAGCGAAGCGATCGACGGCGCAGGATGAGGCCCAGTAGGCCAGGTTGAGGTTGCCCGGCGCCTGCTGCCACTCCGGCTGATCGCCCTCGACCTGCTCGCGCAGCTGCATCCATTCCGCCTCGCACGGCAGCTGCACGGCAGCGCCGGTCTGCTGCGCCTTCCAGCGGCAAAACGCGGCGGCTTCCAGCTGATTGACTTCTGCCGGCCAGTCCCAGGGCATCGCGACTTCTTCGGTCATCAGGCGCAGTTTCAACGCGTCCGGCTGCTGTGCGTCGCCCACCCAGAAGGTCGGCATCTGCGCCTCGGCGAAGCTGCGCCAGCCCCAGCCTTCGTCGTCCCAGTAGTGGCGCTGCTGGTAGCCGCCCGCCGCGACGAATTCGAAAAACTCGGCATTGCTGACCAGCATTTTGCTCGCCTTGAACGGCTGCAGTTCGGTGGTCAGGCTGCCGTATTCGTTATCCCAGCCGTAGGTATCGTCGCTTTTTCCCTGCGTCACGACGCCGCCTGGCATGGCGACCAGGCTGTTGGCCGGCACCCCGTCGCGTTCGCGTCGCGCCTCCTGACAGGCTGGCCACTGCGGCTGCGGCTTAACCCATTCGACAGGCAGCTGGCGCATCAGCACGCTGGAGGTTTCCAGATGAATACGTTCATGCTCGATACCCATCAGGATCACCCACGCCGGGCTTTCCCAGTCGATCGGCAACGTCAGCGGCATGGTTTCGATAAAGCGCGTCACCAGGCTTTTCACTTTGCCGCGGTACTCCCGCACCTCCTGCACGCTGGGCCAGGCGTAGTGGCTGTCGTCGAGATCGTCCCAGCTCATCTCATCCACGCCGATCGCCATCATCGCCTCGATGCGGTCATCGACGCGCGCGTCGATGTAGCGGCCCGCCATCAGCTTATTGATATAGAAAGAGGCGGTATGGCCAAAATAGAAAATTAAAGGATGGCGCAGCGTAATGGCTTTGGTAAACCAGGCGCGATCGTCGGCAAGACAATCGAACAGGCTTTCATACAGTTCCCAGGTTTGCGTGTAGTAAGCCAGCAGCTCGGCGCGTTTCTCTGCAACGCTGCTGCCGGAAAGGCGTACCGTACGGGTCGGCGCCGGTAATGCCTGATGTTGTTGTGCGATGGTCACAGTGAACTCCGTTAGCTGAATAAACACAGCGGGCTATTCACTATAGCAAATAAGAATTTCTGCCCCGTGACTAACGCCGCCAGCGGCGCAGCAGGCGGCTTTTCATGCCGGTATCGAAACGCCAGATATGATCGAAGATGCGCAGAATGCCGGGTTTGCCGTGGGCCGACATCGCCACGGCGTGAAAGCGCTGCTGCTGTTGCAGCTGGCGCTGCTTAATCAGGCTGACGATCTCGTCGGGCAGGCGCTGGGCGATAAAATCGGAGACCACCACCGCGTCGGCATCCTGCCACAGCGCGCCCTCCATACGCTTTGCCACGGCGGCCAGGCAGGCGGCGAGATCGGTGCCGCCGCGAAAGCGCTGGCTGAGAAAGCGGATCGCCTGCTCCAGCCCGTCGTCGCCGGTAAGCTCGTAGCCGATAACGTCGTGGGCAAACAGCATAATGTAGCAGCGGCGGCGATCGGCCAGCGCCACCTTCAGCAGCGCCAGGCAGAACGCCTTGGCGCAGCGCTCGTTGAAGCCGCCCATCGATCCGGAGGTATCGACGCAGACGATAAAGGGGCCGCGCGGCTGCTCTTCGTGCTGCTGGTGGCTGACCGGGCGCAGCGTGACTTTTTCATGCCAGGCGTCGCCCTGCAGTTTGTAGGTCAGCAGCCGTTTTTCCACCAGGCGACGATAAAATTCCAGCTCCAGCTCGCTGATGCTGATGGTCGCCAGCTCCGGCGGCAGCAGACGCAGCACGTCGTCGCTCTGGTGAATGCCGCTCACCTCTTCGGGCACCGCGTCCGGCTCGCGCACCAGCTGATGGAAAGCCTCCAGCGGCGCCTCCTGCGACGGCACCGATTTCGCCTCGCGGCTGCGGCCCAGCTGTTGTGCCAGCGCCAGCAGCTCCGGCTGCTGCGCCAGAAAGTCGCCATACTCCAGCATCAGCTGATAGTCGCCGTGCTGCAGCGGCGCTTTGCTCATATCCCATAAGCGACCGGCCGCGGCCTCGTCGTTGTCGCTCAGCAGCGGCGCCAGCTGGCCGCTCAGCGCCATACGCTGCTGCAGCTCGGCCATCAGGCGTTCGCGCTGCTGCTCCAGCAGCTGTTCGTTAAGCGTCAGCGTCTGCAGCGTCAGGCTGAGGCGCCAGCGCTGCAGAAACAGCGTATGCTGCGCGCCGCTTAGCTGATGCGCGTCGGTATGCTGCAACAGGCGCTGCGCCTCTTCCAGAAAGGGCGAAGGCAGCTGCGTCAGCGTCTCGAGTATTTCGGGCAGCTGCTGGCTGAAGTCGTGATGGCTGAGCAGCTGCGCGCGCTGAAACAGCTGAAACTCGTCGGCCAGCGTTTCCGGCACCGGCGTCGCTTTCAGCTCGGCGTTGATCTCCGCTTTCCAGCGCGGCACGTCGCGCAGCATCGCCTGCTTCAGGCCGGGGAATTTTTCAAAGAAGATCGCCAGCTGCGGGGAGGCGAGCAGCGCGAGGATCAGCTCTTCGATCAGTTCGGCTTCGCCGATCGAGAGCAGCGCGCTGAGCGTCTCCAGCGAGATCATTTACGCGCCTGTTTCAGCTGATCGGCCACGTCCTGCAGGCTGGTTTCGATGCGCGCCAGCCAGTCGTCGCTGATAAACAGACAGCGCTGATGCTGGCTGAACTGATGGCGCTGCGCGCGCAGCTGGGTATCCAGCTCGTCCAGCGCCTCGCTGATTTCAGCCGGCAGTTCGCTGTGCGCAACGGCGCCGGGCAGCGTCAGGCGCGCCGTTTGCAGGCTGACGTCGCGCAGCGCCAGACAGTGCTGCGCATCCACCAGCAGATCGAGCGTCTGGGCGAAACCGATGCCGTTCAGCTTGCCGCGCACGTCGCCGCCCTTCAGCAGCCACTGCTCCAGCGCTTCGCGGGCGATCACCACATGGGTCACCTGCATGTCGTGCAGCGTCAGCGGCTGCTGCAGCATCAGGGTCAGCTGCGGATCCGTCAGGCTGTCAGGCAGCTCGTAGTGCGGCTTGCGGCTAAACATGCCGCTGTGTTTCTCCAGCGTGATCGCCTGCGCCACGCTCCTCTGCTGCTGCAGCGCCAGCCGTCGCGCTTTGAGCTGCTGCAGCCTGAGCAGCAGCGTCTGCTGCTGCCACGCCTGCTGCGTCATCAGCTGGTCAATGGCGCGCTCCAGCACCTGCATAGAGGCGACGTCGTGCCACAGGCAATCTTTCAACAGGATAAGGTCGATTGGCGCGATGGCGCTGCGGCCGCTGTAGAAGGCGCTCGCCTGCAGCAGGTGTATCGCTTTTTTCCAGCGGCGGTCGGAGATATAGGGCGCGTCAGGCAGGGTTTCCAGATGCTGGCGCAGCTGATAGATCAGCTCGAAGACGTTATCCGGCAGGCTGACCTGGCTAATGCCCTGCTGCCACTGATGATACTCCTCGTCGCTGATGCGCAGCGATTCCGCGACCGGGTTGGCGTTTTCATCCTGCTGGTGGGTCAGCATGCTGCGAAAGTTTTGCTTCTCATGCACGTTGTCGAGCCAGAGACGGATCAGCATGCGGTCATAGAGCGCTTCCAGCCCGCTGTCCGCTTCCGGCAGTTCGTTCGAGGCGGTGACCAGCAGGCGCATCGGAATTTTTTCTTCGCTGTCGCCATTGCGGAAGCGGCGCTCGTTAATGGCGGTGAGCAGGGTATTGAGGATGGCGGGGCCCGCCTTCCAGATTTCGTCGAGGAACACGATCTCCGCATCAGGCAGATAGCCTTTCGTCAGGCGCTGATAGCGGCCTTCATCTTTTAACGCCTGGATTGACAGCGGGCCGAATACCTCTTCCGGCGTCGAGAAGCGCGTCATCAGGTATTCAAAGGCGCGGGCGTTCTGAAACGCGTATTTCAGGCGGCGGGCGATCAGGCTCTTGGCGATGCCCGGCGGGCCGAGCAAAAACACGCTTTCACCGCTCAGCGCCGCCAGCAGACAGAGGCGAATAGCGTCGTGGCGTTCATACAGACCCTTCTCCAGGGCATTGCTGAGACGAGAAATTCTTTCTGCCAAAAGATGGGGTTGAGCCATAATCACTTCATTGTCCTTCTGTTACTGCTGCCGTCTTATTATGGCAGGCGCACTACTCTACTGATTATGATGCGTGAAAGCGTTGATTGCCGTCCGCTTTTTTTGTGTCACAAAATCCAATCATCGCATAATGCCGCCAGAAAAATCGTCAACGCTGATAGCATTGATGTAAGTGCGGGATGGGTTTTTTAGAAAACAGGTGCATACTGTGCGCTTTTTGACAGCAAGAGCGATGGGGTACTGCGCCTCTCTGCTCCAACAAAAGATAACTCTATGAGCTCGGATAATAAGCAATCACTTAGTGCGTTAACGCTGGCCGCGATTGGCGTAGTGTATGGCGATATCGGCACCAGCCCGCTCTATACCTTGCGTGAATGCCTCTCCGGTCAGTTTGGTTTCGGCGTTGAGCGCGAAGCGGTTTTCGGCTTTCTGTCGCTGATTTTCTGGCTGCTGCTGCTGGTGGTGTCGCTGAAATATATCAGCTACGTCATGCGCGCGGACAACGCCGGCGAGGGCGGCATTTTAACTCTGATGTCGCTGGCGGGCCGCAATACCGGCGCGCGCGCCACGGCAGTGCTGGTGATTATGGGCCTGATCGGCGGCAGCTTCTTTTATGGTGAAGTGGTGATTACGCCGGCTATCTCCGTGATGTCGGCGATCGAAGGGCTGGAGATCGCCGCGCCCTCGCTCGATCCCTTTATCGTCCCGCTCTCTATCGCGGTGCTGACGCTGCTGTTTATGATCCAGAAGCACGGCACCGGCATGGTGGGCAAACTCTTCGCCCCGGTGATGCTGATCTGGTTCGCCACGCTGGCGGTGCTGGGCGTTACCGGCATCATGAAGAACCCGGAAGTGCTGCAGGCGCTTAATCCCTCCTGGGCGGTCAGCTTCTTCGTGCACTACAAAACCATCTCATTCTTTGCGCTGGGCGCGGTGGTGCTGGCGATTACCGGGGTGGAGGCGCTGTATGCGGATATGGGGCACTTCGGCAAAATGCCGATTCGCATCGCCTGGTTTATCGTAGTGCTGCCCTCGCTGGTGCTGAACTATTTCGGCCAGGGCGCGCTGCTGCTCAGCGATCCCAAAGCGATTAAAAACCCCTTCTTCCTGCTGGCGCCGGACTGGGCGCTGATCCCGCTGCTGATTCTGGCCACGCTGGCGACGGTGATCGCCTCGCAGGCGGTGATCTCCGGCGTCTTCTCGCTGACGCGCCAGGCGGTGCGTCTGGGCTATCTGCCTGGCATGCGCATTATCCATACCTCGGAGATGGAGTCCGGTCAGATCTACGTGCCGATGATCAACTGGGTGCTCTATTTCGCCGTGCTGATCGTGATTATCAGCTTTGAACACTCCAGCAATCTGGCGGCGGCTTACGGCATCGCGGTCACCGGCACCATGGTGCTGACCTCGATTCTCTCCTGTACCGTCGCGGTGAAAAACTGGCACTGGAACCGGCTGGCGGTCGGCCTGATCCTGACGCTGTTTCTCTGCATCGACGTGCCGCTCTTCTCTGCCAACCTGATTAAGCTCTTCTCCGGCGGCTGGCTGCCGATCTGTCTGGGGCTGATCATGTTCCTGATTATGACGACCTGGAAGAGCGAACGCTTTCGCCTGCTGCGCCGGATGCACGAGCACGGCAACTCGCTGGAGGCGATGATCGCCTCGCTGGAGAAATCGCCGCCGGTGCGCGTGCCGGGCACCGCCGTCTATATGTCGCGCGCGCTCAACGTGATCCCCTTTGCGCTGCTGCACAACCTTAAGCACAACAAGGTGCTACACGAGCGCGTGGTCTTTTTGACGCTGCGCACCGAAGATGCGCCTTACGTGCATAACGTGCGCCGCGTCGCCATCGAACAGCTGTCGCCGACCTTCTGGCGCGTGGTGGCGAGCTACGGCTGGCGCGAAACGCCGAATGTAGAGGAGATCTTTCACCGCTGCGGGCTGGAAGGGCTTAACTGCCGGATGATGGAGACCTCATTCTTTATGTCGCACGAGTCGCTGATTATGGGCAAACGTCCCTGGTATCTGCGCCTGCGCGGCAAGCTCTTCCTGGCGCTGCAGCGCAATGCGCTGCGCGCGCCTGACCAGTTCGAGATCCCGCCGAACCGGGTAATCGAACTCGGCACCCAGGTCGAGATCTGAGGGTTACCAGCGCAGGGCGACGCAGAGTCCGCCGCCCTCGCGCTGGCTGAAACGCAGCTGCATGCCGTGCAGCTGCGCGACGTTCCGCACGATCGATAATCCCAGCCCGCTACCGCTTTTTTCCTGTCCCGGCGGCCGCCAGAAGCGCTCGCCCAGACGCTGCAGCTCCGTCTCGCTCAGGCCCGCGCCATTATCCTCGACGCGCAACCCGCGGCTCTCCAGCACGACTCTGACGTCGCTGCCTTCCGGCGTGTAGCGGATGGCGTTGTCCAGCAGGTTGCGCGCCAGCAGCGACAGCAGCAGCGGATGACCCTGAATAACCGGCTCGGCAAGGCTTTCCAGACGCAGCGCGACGCCGGCGCGATCGGCGTGCGGCAGCTGCTCGGCCAGCGCCTCCTGCAGCAGGCTATGGAGGTCGACAGGCTGAAACGCGCCGCGCGCGTCCTCAGCTTCGGCGCGCGACAGCGTCAGCAGCTGATCCACCAGCCGCGTGGCGCGCTGAATGCCGGCGTCCAGCTGGCGCAAAGCGTGCTGGCGCATCACTTCGTCGTCAGCGGCAAGCTGCACCACTTCGCTCTGCACGCGCAGCGCCGCCAGCGGACTGCGTAGCTCATGGGCGGCGTCAGAGGTAAAGCGGCGCTCGCGCTGCACCATGGCGCTGATGCGGCTGAACAGCCCGTTCAGCGCTTCCGTCAGCGGTCTGACCTCCAGCGGCACCCGCCCGGCGTCCAGCGGCCTGTCGTCATCCGGCGCGCGCTGCGCCAGCAGCTGCGTGATGCGCTTGAGCGGGCGCAGCTCGCGCCACACCAGGCCGAGCAGCAGCAACAGCATCAGCGGCAGCGCGATAAGCCAGGGCAGAATGCTGCTTTGCACCAGCGCTTTCGCCATATCGTCGCGGTATTCCCACTCCTGGCCCACCACGATGCGGTGCTGGCCGTCCGGCGTCGTCAGCCAGACAAACCGCCAGCGGTCGTCGTCGTCGATTAACCGCCCGTCATGAAACCCCTGCGCCTCGGCGTCGAACGGCAGCATTCTGCCGTTTTCGCCGTCGTTCAGCACGGGTCTGCCGTCGCGGGTGAAAATAGCAAAGGCGAGCGCGTCGTCATCCTGATCGCCGCGATGGTGGCGCAGCAGCGCCTTGTTTTTGGGCAGCGTGGCGTCAGCGGGCGCGGCGAGGTCAAGCGCCATCAGGCGTTTGGCGAACAGCAGCTGCTGGGTGTCGAACAGTTCGTTGATGGTATCGCGCGTCTGTAGCCAGGCGCTCAGGCTGGCGCAGCCCCAGCAGAGGCCGAGCAGCAGCACGAAGCCGACGCCAAGCCGGAGAAACAGGCTCATTGCGGCTCTCCCAGCATATAGCCGACGCCGTGTACGGTACGGATAAAGCTCGCGCCGAGCTTTTTACGCAGGTGATGAATATGCACCTCCACCGCGTTGCTGGAGACGTCGGCATCCCAGCTGTAGAGCTTCTCTTCCAGCTGCGCGCGCGTCAGCACGCGGCCGGGATGGCGTAAAAACAGTTCCAGCAGCGCCAGCTCCCGGCTTTTGAGCGGCACCTGCTCGCCATCGCGCGTCACGCTGTGGCTGGCGGGCTGCATAATGACGTTGCCGTGACGCAGCTCCGGCTGCAGCTGGCCGTGGCGACGCCGGATGAGCGCCTGTAGCCGCGCGGCGACTTCCGTCAGGGCGAAGGGTTTGCAGAGATAGTCGTCCGCGCCCAGCTGCAAACCCTCCACGCGCTGATCGAGGGCGTCGCGCGCGGTCAGGATCAGCACCGGCACGTCCGCGCCCTGCTGGCGCCAGTCGCGCAGAATCTCCAGCCCGTCGCGCTGCGGCAGCGAAAGATCGAGGATCACCGCATCCCAGGGCGCCGCATGCAGCGCGGCGAAACCCTCATCGCCGGAAACAAACCAGTCGACGCTGAAACCTAATTTGCCCAGGCCGGCCTTGATGCCGTCGCCAATCAGCCGGTCATCCTCAATCAGTAAAATGCGCATCTTCCCTCCTTTATCCGCAAAGGCTTTATACGAAGGAGAACGGCGCTTGTACAGGCGATATCGCCACTTTTCGCTTATTTTTACCTCTTAAGATCCTGTTAAGAACTCGCTGTTTTAATAGGAGGCGTACCAAATACACATTCATGGAAACGAGGTGACTTGATGAAAAAGCATGCCGCACTTTTAGCTATCCTGGCGCTGACCACCGCGCCGGTCTTTGCCGCGACTCAGGGCGGATTTGTCGATGGGAATGCGCCTGCCGCTCAGGCGAAACAGGGAGGTTTTCAACACGACCAGAGCAGCGTGGTCACCGTTAAGCAGGCGGAAGAGATGAAAGACGACAGCTGGATTACCGTGCGCGGCCAGCTGGAGAAGCAGATCGGCGACGAGGATTATCTGTTTCGCGACGCCACCGGCACTATGAAAGTTGAGATCGACCACAAGCGCTGGGACGGTTTGACCATCACGCCGAAAGATCGCGTTGAGCTGACGGGCGAGCTGGATAAAGATTTCAACAGCATCGAACTTGACGTTAAGCAGGTGCGTAAAGCGCCGTAACGCCTTTCCTGCCGGGCCGCGTCTGCGGCCCTTTTATCGCCTAAGCCAAATTTCATCTCGCGTGAGCGAAACGTTTCGATAACGATCACACTTCTCGATTTCCCCCGTTGAGTTACCGCCGCCATTTCATACACTGCCGCTAGCGAAACGTTTCGCTCTGGAGCAGAAAATGAAAAAAGGTCGCCTGTTAAACGCTGAACTCTCTTACGTGATTGCCCGCCTGGGCCATACGGATACGCTGACCATAGCCGATGCCGGCTTGCCGATCCCGGCAGGACCGCAGCGCATCGATCTGGCGCTGACGCCCGGCACGCCCGATTTTATGCAGGTGATGAAAGCCGTCACGCTGGAGATGCAGGTGGAGAGCGCCCTGATTGCGGAAGAGATTAAGCAGCACAATCCGCAGCTCCATAGCGAGCTTCTCGCCGTGCTCGAAGCCTTGCAACAGCACCAGGGAAACAAGATTGCAGTACGTTACACCAGTCATGAACAGTTCAAACAACAGACTCAACGCAGTCAGGCGGTCATTCGCAGCGGAGAGTGCTCTCCGTTTGCGAATGTCATCCTGAGCGCTGGCGTCACCTTCTGAGGCCGTTATGCAACCCTTATTACAGCTCCAGGGGATTGAGAAATCCTTTCCCGGCGTAAAGGCGTTAAAGAGCGCGTCGCTGGCGGTCTATCCAGGACGCGTGATGGCGCTGGTAGGCGAGAACGGCGCCGGCAAATCCACCATGATGAAGGTGCTGACCGGCATCTACAGCCGCGACGCGGGCTCGCTGCGCTGGCTGGGCGAAGAGACCACTTTCAGCGGCCCGAAAGCGTCGCAGGAAGCGGGTATCGGCATTATTCATCAGGAACTGAACCTCATTCCGCAGCTGACCGTGGCGGAAAATATTTTTCTGGGACGCGAGTTCGTTAACCGGTTCGGCCGTATCGACTGGAAGCGGATGTACGCCGAGGCGGACGCGCTGCTGAAGCGTCTTAACCTGCGTTTCAACAGCCACAAGCTGGTGGGCGATCTTTCGATCG
Source organism: Pantoea sp. X-Soil-MYKO-1289 (assembly GCF_059730625.1). Taxonomy (NCBI): domain Bacteria; kingdom Pseudomonadati; phylum Pseudomonadota; class Gammaproteobacteria; order Enterobacterales; family Erwiniaceae; genus Pantoea; species Pantoea sp. X-Soil-MYKO-1289. The sequence goes on along the minus strand of NZ_AP036004.1, from coordinate 4,079,972 downwards.
GCGATCAGCAGATGGTGGAGATCGCCAAAGTCCTGAGCTTTAAGTCGCAGGTGATCATCATGGATGAGCCGACCGACGCGCTGACCGATACCGAAACGCTGTCGCTGTTTCGCGTGATCAACGAACTCAAGGCGCAGGGCTGCGGCATTGTTTATATCTCCCACCGCATGAAAGAGATCTTCGAGATTTGCGACGACGTGACGGTTTTCCGCGACGGCCAGTTTATTGCCGAACGTCCGGTGAAGGAGCTTAGCGAAGAGAGCCTGATCGAGATGATGGTCGGGCGCAAGCTGGAAGATCAATACCCGCGCCTCGACCAGGCGCCGGGAGAGGTTCGTCTTAAGGTCGAAAATCTTAGCGGACCGGGCGTGCATGACGTTAGCTTTACGCTGCGCAAAGGCGAGATCCTTGGCGTCTCCGGGCTGATGGGCGCCGGACGCACCGAGCTGATGAAGCTGCTTTACGGCGCCCTGCCGCGCAGCAAAGGCCGCGTCTGGCTCGACGGCCGCGAAGTGGTGACGCGCGCGCCGCAGGATGGACTCGCCAGCGGCATCGTCTATATCTCCGAGGATCGCAAGCGCGACGGGCTGGTGCTGGGCATGTCGGTAAAAGAGAACATGTCGCTGACGGCGCTGCGTTATTTCAGCAACGGCAGCGGCACGCTGAAACATGCCGCCGAGCAGCTGGCGGTGGGCGATTTTATCCGTCTTTTCAATATCAAAACGCCGTCAATGGAGCAGGCGATCGGCCTGCTCTCCGGCGGCAATCAGCAGAAAGTGGCCATCGCGCGCGGGTTGATGACGCGTCCCAACGTGCTGATCCTGGATGAACCGACGCGCGGCGTCGACGTCGGGGCGAAAAAAGAGATTTACCAGCTTATCAATCAGTTCAAGGCCGAAGGGCTAAGCATCATTCTTGTCTCATCGGAGATGCCGGAAGTGCTTGGCATGAGCGACCGCATCCTGGTGATGCATGAAGGCCGTTCCGGCGGCGAATTTACCCGCGAGCAGGCGACGCAGGAATCGTTAATGGCGGCAGCCGTAGGCAAGCAACACAGCGAGGATTTAGTTGTATGAGCACCCAAACCTTACCCTCCAGCCGTCGCTGGTTCAGCAAAGCCTGGCTGATGGAGCAAAAATCGCTGATTGCGCTCATCGTGCTGATCGCGGTGGTGGCGAGCCAGAGCCCTAACTTTTTCACCGTAGCGAACCTGTTCAATATTCTGCAGCAGACCTCGGTCAACGCCATTATGGCGGTCGGCATGACGCTGGTGATCCTCACCTCCGGCATCGATCTCTCGGTGGGATCGCTGCTGGCGCTGACGGGCGCGGTGGCCGCCTCGCTGGTGGGCATGGAAGTCAACGCGCTGGTGGCGGTAGCGGGCGCGCTGGCGCTGGGGGCGGCGATCGGCGCCGTCACCGGCACTATCGTGGCGCGCGGCAAAGTGCAGGCCTTTATCGCCACCCTGGTGATGATGCTGCTGCTGCGCGGCGTCACCATGGTCTACACCGACGGCAGCCCGATTAATACCGGCTTCAATGACAACGCCGATCTCTTCGGCTGGTTCGGCATCGGCCGTCCGCTGGGGATCCCGACGCCGGTGTGGCTGATGGCCATCGTCTTCCTGCTCGCCTGGTACATGCTGCACCACACGCGCCTCGGCCGTTACATCTACGCGCTGGGCGGCAATGAAGCGGCTACGCGCCTCTCCGGCATCAACGTTAACCGCGTAAAAGTGATCGTCTACGCCCTGAGCGGCATGCTGGCCGCGCTGGCGGGCACCATCGAGGTCGCGCGCCTCTCTTCGGCCCAGCCGACGGCGGGCACCGGCTACGAGCTGGACGCTATCGCGGCGGTGGTGCTGGGCGGCACCAGCCTGGCGGGCGGTAAAGGGCGCATTATGGGCACCCTGATTGGCGCGCTGATCCTGGGCTTCCTGAATAACGGCCTCAACCTGATGGGCGTCTCTTCCTACTACCAGATGATCGTAAAAGCGGTGGTAATCCTGCTGGCGGTACTGGTGGATAACAAAAGCAGTAAATAACTCTGACCTTTACACAGGATGAAATGATGAAAAAGTTGACCGCACTGGCTGTGATCCTCGGCGCGACATTAAGCGCCAGCGCAGTGGCGAAAGATACCATCGCGCTGGTGGTATCGACGCTGAATAACCCCTTCTTCGTCTCGCTGAAAGAGGGCGCGCAGAAAGAGGCTGACAAGCTGGGCTATAACCTGGTGGTGCTGGATTCGCAGAACAACCCGGCGAAAGAGCTGGCTAACGTGCAGGATCTGACCGTGCGCGGCGCCAGACTGCTGCTGATCAACCCAACCGATTCCGATGCGGTCGGCAACGCGGTGAAAATGGCCAACCAGGCCAATATCCCGGTGATCACGCTGGACCGCGTCGCGGCGCAGGGCAAAGTGGTGAGCCATGTCGCCTCCGACAACCGTTTCGGCGGTAAAATGGCGGGCGACTACATCGCTAAACGTCTTGGCGACAGCGCCAAAATTATTGAACTGCAGGGGATTGCCGGCACCTCTGCGGCGCGCGAACGCGGCGAAGGCTTTAAACAGGCCTCGGACGCGCATAAATTCCAGGTGCTGGCGAGCCAGCCGGCGGACTTCGATCGCACTAAAGGCCTGAACGTGATGCAGAACCTGCTGCAGGCGCATCCGGACGTGCAGGCGGTATTTGCGCAAAATGATGAAATGGCGCTTGGCGCGTTACGTGCATTGCAAACTGCCGGGAAATCTGATGTCGTGGTAGTCGGCTTTGACGGCACCGCCGACGGCGTAAAAGCGGTCGAAGGCGGCAAGCTGGCGGCGACAGTCGCTCAGATGCCGGAAAAGATCGGCATGATTGGCGTTGATACCGCCGATAAAGTGCTGAAAGGTGAAAAAGTGCAGGCCATCAATCCCGTTGACCTGAAACTGGTCACCAAATAACTCAAAGAAAAGCAGGGCAATGCGCCACCCTTAAACCGGTGGCGCACTCTTTCTGGATCACACCCTATGAGCAAAAGCGCAAAACTGGCCGTTCTCGGCAGCATTAATGCTGACCATATTCTTAACCTGACGCACTTTCCTCGTCCCGGCGAAACGGTGATCGGTGAGCAGTATACCGTTGCGTTTGGCGGCAAAGGGGCGAACCAGGCGGTCGCCGCCGGGCGAGCGGGCGCAGATATCGCCTTTATCGCCTGCCTGGGCGATGACGCTATCGGCGAGCGTATCCGCGCGCAGCTGGCGCGGGACAGCGTCGATACCGCCGCGGTTGAAACCGTGAGCGGCGAACCCACCGGCGTGGCGATGATTTTCGTCAACGGCGAAGGGGAAAACAGCATCGGCATCTGCGCGGGCGCCAATGCGGCGTTGACGCCAGACTGCGTGGAGCGACATCAGCAGGTCATCGTCAACGCTTCGGCGCTGCTGATGCAGCTGGAGTCGCCGCTGGAGAGCGTGCTGGCTGCGGCGAAGATAGCGCGCGCCCATCAGACCCAGGTGATCCTCAATCCCGCCCCGGCGACGCCGCTCGACGATGAGCTGCTGGCGCTGGTGGATATCATCACGCCGAATGAAACCGAAGCGGAAAGCCTGACCGGCATCGCCGTCTCCAGCGACGAGGACGCGGCGCGCGCGGCAGAGGCGCTGCACGCCAAAGGTATCGGCACCGTGCTGATCACCCTGGGACGTCGCGGCGTCTGGCTGAGCGAACAGGGCGAAAAAGGCGAGCGCATTGCCGGCTTTACGGTGAAAGCGGTCGATACCATCGCGGCCGGCGACACCTTTAACGGCGCATTTATCACGGCGCGGCTGGAAGGCAAAAGCCTGCATGACGCGGTACGCTTCGCCCATGCGGCGGCGGCAATCGCCGTCACGCGTCCGGGCGCGCAGCCCTCCGTGCCCTGGCGCGCGGAAATCGACGATTTTCTACTTCAGCAGGGTTAAGCCTTGGCTACCATGAAAGATGTCGCCCGCATGGCGGGCGTCTCCACCTCTACCGTCTCGCACGTTATCAACAACAACCGCTTTGTCAGCGAAGCGGTGCGCGAGAAGGTCGATCGGGCGATCAGCACGCTGAACTACGCGCCTTCGGCGCTGGCGCGCAGCCTCAAGCTTAACCAGACGCACACCATCGGCATGCTGTTGACGACCAGCAGCAACCCCTTTTACGCCGAAGTGGTGCGCGGCGTCGAAGACAGCTGTTACGAGCGCGGCTACAGCCTGATCCTCTGCAATACGGCAGGCGACGAAGAGCGCATGAACCGCAGTCTGGAAACGCTGCTGCAAAAGCGCGTCGACGGCCTGCTGATCATGTGCACCGAAAGTCATCTGCCCTCGGCAGCCATCCTTAATCGCTATCCTTCTATTCCTGCCGTGATGATGGACTGGGCGCCGTTTGAAGGGCGCGGCGATATTATTCAGGACAATGCGCTGCTGGGCGGCGAGCTGGCGACGCAGCACCTGATTGACCGCGGCTATACCCGCATCGCCTGCATTTCCGGCCCGCTGGATAAAACTCCCGGACGTATGCGTCTGCAGGGCTACTACCATGCGATGGAGAAAAACGGGCTGGCGATTCCGCCCGGCTATGTGATTAACAGCGATTTCGAGTTTCAGGGCGGCTACAGCGCCATGAAAGCGCTGCTGGCGCTGGCGTCGCCGCCACAGGCGGTATTCACCAGCAACGACGCGATGGCGGTCGGCGTTTATCACGCGCTGTTTGAGGCTGGATTGCGTATTCCGCAGGATATGGCGGTGATGGGATATGACGATATCGAGCTGGCGCGCTATCTGACGCCGCCGCTGACGACGATTCATCAGCCGAAAGATGAGCTGGGCCAGCTGGCGATCGATACCTTAATCCATCGCCTGAACGATCCCGACGCCAGCCAGCAAACGCTGGTGCTGACGCCGGAACTGGTGATACGCGCCTCGACTTAAGCGCTTTTCTTCTTTTTATCGCGATTGGTGATCAGGTGACGGCCGTCGCCCGGCCGCAGCAGCGCAAAGGTAAAGGCCGAAATCACCGTGACGATGCCCATCGTCAGGAAGGTGGCATGGAACTGCTCGACGGTGCCGGTTTCGAACTCTTGATAAAAGCGCAGCACCGCCGCGCTTACCGCGACGCCAAAGCTGATCGACAGCTGCTGCGTCACCGCCAGCACGCTGTTTCCGCCGCTGGCGTTCTCATCATTCAGGTCGGCCAGCGTAATGGTGTTCATTGCGGTGAACTGCGTTGACATCGACATACCGAGAATAAACAGCGGCAGCAGCAGCAGCACAAAACTTTCAGACGGCGACTGTAGCGCGAAGCTGGCGATTAGAATGCCAATAATAATGGTGATGCCGACCAGCGTGCGGCGATAGCCAAACAGGCGCAGCACCTGCGTCACCGTGGATTTCGCCAGAATCGAGCCGATAGCCGTCGGCGCCATCATGCAGCCTGCCAGCACCGCCGAGAAGCCAAATCCCACCTGTAGCATCAGCGGCATAAGAAAAGGCACGCAGCCGGTACCGAGGCGCGAAGCGATATTGCCGATAATGCCGACCGAGAAGGTGCGCGTTTTAAACATCGGCAGGCTGATGAGGGGAGCAGGATGGCGGCGCGCATGCACAATATAAAGCAGCAGCAGTATGACGCCGGCGACCAGCACGCCGGAAGCGAGCCAGGCGGAGACGATACGCTCGCCAAACAGTTCAATGCCGATCGAGAGCAGCACCAGCCCGGCACCGAATAGCAGAAAACCAAAGAAATCGAAGCGACGCTTAGGCAGGGTGAAGTCCGGCATATATTTGCGCGCATAGAAAATGCCAAGAACGCCGACGGGAATATTGATCAGGAATATCCAGTGCCAGCTCGCATAGGTGACCAGCAAGCCGCCCAGCAGCGGTCCCAGTATCGGGCCGACCAGACCGGGCATGGTGACGAAGTTCAGTACCGGCAGGAGTTCGCTACGCGGATAGGCGCGCAGCAACGCCAGACGCGCTACCGGCATCATCATCGCCCCGCCTACGCCCTGAACGATGCGCGAGATCACCAGCATCGTCAGCGATTGCGATAAGGCGCAGGCCAGCGATCCAAAGGTAAAGAGCGACACGGCGATAATAAAGACTTTGCGCGTGCCGAAGCGATCGGCAAGCCAGCCGCTCACGGGAATTAACATCGCGACGGTAAGGGTGTAGCTGATAACGGCGGACTGCATGGCCAGAGGAGAGCGGTCGAGGCTGGTTGCGATAGCGGGTAGCGCAGTGTTGAGAATAGTGGCATCCAGTGCCTGCATAAAAAACGCCATGGCGGCTATCCATGGCAGACCGGCCATACTGCGCGCGGATCGTATCATCGAAAATCCTTCTATATAGGTGTCAGTAGCTGGCAAGAAACCGAAGTGACAGCATAGCATCGGCGTAAAAGGGCTGGTTGGCAATTTTCCACGGCGGAAGGCTGTTTCTGTGCGCTTTTTCGCCCGGAAATGTCTGCTTTTAACCCGTTCGATTAAAAAAAAGGCATCCGGCAATTATTTTCAAAGAAATGCTTGTCAGCCCGGAAGAACTCCCTATAATGCGCCTCCACTGACACGGCACAACGGCTTACGGAATGCGGTGTTCAGGAGATTCGGTTCGCTGAGTCGCCGGATAAAATCCCTGAAAAAAGGGGTTGACTCCGAAGGAGAGTCGCGTAATATACGCCACCTCGCAGCAGCAGGCTGAGCCGCTGACTGCACCGCTCTTTAACAATTTATCAGACAATCTGTGTGGGCACTCGAGAGCAGATATCAAAGCCTTCGGGCTTAAAAAATATCAAGCCTCACGAGTGGACACATAATGACATTCATTATGACGTTTTACAGATGAGCACCGCTTAACTGGTTTAAGCAAATCAAACTTAAATTGAAGAGTTTGATCATGGCTCAGATTGAACGCTGGCGGCAGGCCTAACACATGCAAGTCGAACGGCAGCACAGAAGAGCTTGCTCTTTGGGTGGCGAGTGGCGGACGGGTGAGTAATGTCTGGGAAACTGCCCGATGGAGGGGGATAACTACTGGAAACGGTAGCTAATACCGCATAACGTCGCAAGACCAAAGTGGGGGACCTTCGGGCCTCACACCATCGGATGTGCCCAGATGGGATTAGCTAGTAGGTGGGGTAACGGCTCACCTAGGCGACGATCCCTAGCTGGTCTGAGAGGATGACCAGCCACACTGGAACTGAGACACGGTCCAGACTCCTACGGGAGGCAGCAGTGGGGAATATTGCACAATGGGCGCAAGCCTGATGCAGCCATGCCGCGTGTATGAAGAAGGCCTTCGGGTTGTAAAGTACTTTCAGCGGGGAGGAAGGCGATGTGGTTAATAACCGCGTCGATTGACGTTACCCGCAGAAGAAGCACCGGCTAACTCCGTGCCAGCAGCCGCGGTAATACGGAGGGTGCAAGCGTTAATCGGAATTACTGGGCGTAAAGCGCACGCAGGCGGTCTGTCAAGTCGGATGTGAAATCCCCGGGCTTAACCTGGGAACTGCATTCGAAACTGGCAGGCTAGAGTCTTGTAGAGGGGGGTAGAATTCCAGGTGTAGCGGTGAAATGCGTAGAGATCTGGAGGAATACCGGTGGCGAAGGCGGCCCCCTGGACAAAGACTGACGCTCAGGTGCGAAAGCGTGGGGAGCAAACAGGATTAGATACCCTGGTAGTCCACGCCGTAAACGATGTCGACTTGGAGGCTGTTCCCCTGAGGAGTGGCTTCCGGAGCTAACGCGTTAAGTCGACCGCCTGGGGAGTACGGCCGCAAGGTTAAAACTCAAATGAATTGACGGGGGCCCGCACAAGCGGTGGAGCATGTGGTTTAATTCGATGCAACGCGAAGAACCTTACCTACTCTTGACATCCAGAGAACTTTCCAGAGATGGATTGGTGCCTTCGGGAACTCTGAGACAGGTGCTGCATGGCTGTCGTCAGCTCGTGTTGTGAAATGTTGGGTTAAGTCCCGCAACGAGCGCAACCCTTATCCTTTGTTGCCAGCGATTCGGTCGGGAACTCAAAGGAGACTGCCGGTGATAAACCGGAGGAAGGTGGGGATGACGTCAAGTCATCATGGCCCTTACGAGTAGGGCTACACACGTGCTACAATGGCGCATACAAAGAGAAGCGACCTCGCGAGAGCAAGCGGACCTCATAAAGTGCGTCGTAGTCCGGATCGGAGTCTGCAACTCGACTCCGTGAAGTCGGAATCGCTAGTAATCGTGGATCAGAATGCCACGGTGAATACGTTCCCGGGCCTTGTACACACCGCCCGTCACACCATGGGAGTGGGTTGCAAAAGAAGTAGGTAGCTTAACCTTCGGGAGGGCGCTTACCACTTTGTGATTCATGACTGGGGTGAAGTCGTAACAAGGTAACCGTAGGGGAACCTGCGGTTGGATCACCTCCTTACCTGAAGATACTGCCTTTCGAAGTGCTCACACAGATTGTCTGATAGAAAGTATGAGCAAGGCGTCTTGCGAAGCAGACTATATGTCCCCTTCGTCTAGAGGCCCAGGACACCGCCCTTTCACGGCGGTAACAGGGGTTCGAATCCCCTAGGGGACGCCACTTGCTGGTTTGTGAGTGAAAGTCGCCGACCCTCCTATCTTAAAGATGACTTACGAGTCATGTTTAAGATATTTGCTCTTTAACAATCCGGAACAAGCTGAAAATTGAAACGACATGTCGCGTTCATTCTCCGTAATAAGAATGAAGAAGCGATATGTTCGAGTCTCTCAATTAATCACATCCGCGACGTCGCAAGACGCCTGTGGGTTGTGAGGTTAAGCGACTAAGCGTACACGGTGGATGCCCTGGCAGTCAGAGGCGATGAAGGACGTGCTAATCTGCGAAAAGCGCCGGCAAGGTGATATGAACCGCAACAGCCGGCGATGTCCGAATGGGGAAACCCAGTGTGTTTCGACACACTATCGCAACATGAATACATAGTGTTGCGAGGCGAACCGGGGGAACTGAAACATCTAAGTACCCCGAGGAAAAGAAATCAACCGAGATTCCCCCAGTAGCGGCGAGCGAACGGGGAGCAGCCCAGAGCCTGAATCAGCTTGTGTGTTAGTGGAAGCGTCTGGAAAGTCGCAGGGTACAGGGTGACACTCCCGTACACGAAAACACACAGGCTGTGAGCTCGATGAGTAGGGCGGGACACGTGGTATCCTGTCTGAATATGGGGGGACCATCCTCCAAGGCTAAATACTCCTGACTGACCGATAGTGAACCAGTACCGTGAGGGAAAGGCGAAAAGAACCCCGGCGAGGGGAGTGAAACAGAACCTGAAACCGTGTACGTACAAGCAGTGGGAGCCTCTTTTATGGGGTGACTGCGTACCTTTTGTATAATGGGTCAGCGACTTATATTGTGTAGCAAGGTTAACCGTATAGGGGAGCCGCAGGGAAACCGAGTCTTAACTGGGCGTTAAGTTGCAGGGTATAGACCCGAAACCCGGTGATCTAGCCATGGGCAGGTTGAAGGTTGGGTAACACTAACTGGAGGACCGAACCGACTAATGTTGAAAAATTAGCGGATGACCTGTGGCTGGGGGTGAAAGGCCAATCAAACCGGGAGATAGCTGGTTCTCCCCGAAAGCTATTTAGGTAGCGCCTCGTGAACTCATCTCCGGGGGTAGAGCACTGTTTCGGCTAGGGGGCCATCCCGGCTTACCAACCCGATGCAAACTGCGAATACCGGAGAATGTTATCACGGGAGACACACGGCGGGTGCTAACGTCCGTCGTGAAGAGGGAAACAACCCAGACCGCCAGCTAAGGTCCCAAAGTCATGGTTAAGTGGGAAACGATGTGGGAAGGCCCAGACAGCCAGGATGTTGGCTTAGAAGCAGCCATCATTTAAAGAAAGCGTAATAGCTCACTGGTCGAGTCGGCCTGCGCGGAAGATGTAACGGGGCTAAACCATGCACCGAAGCTGCGGCAGCGACGCGCAAGCGTTGTTGGGTAGGGGAGCGTTCTGTAAGCCGTCGAAGGTGTGCTGTGAGGCATGCTGGAGGTATCAGAAGTGCGAATGCTGACATAAGTAACGATAAAGCGGGTGAAAAGCCCGCTCGCCGGAAGACCAAGGGTTCCTGTCCAACGTTAATCGGGGCAGGGTGAGTCGACCCCTAAGGCGAGGCCGAAAGGCGTAGTCGATGGGAAACAGGTTAATATTCCTGTACTTGGTGTTGCTGCGAAGGGGGGACGGAGAAGGCTATGTTGGCCGGGCGACGGTTGTCCCGGTTTAAGCGTGTAGGCTGAGCATCCAGGCAAATCCGGATGCTTAAGGCTGAGGCGTGACGACGAGGCACTACGGTGCTGAAGCAACAAATGCCCTGCTTCCAGGAAAAGCCTCTAAGCTCCAGGCAACACGAAATCGTACCCCAAACCGACACAGGTGGTCAGGTAGAGAATACCAAGGCGCTTGAGAGAACTCGGGTGAAGGAACTAGGCAAAATGGTGCCGTAACTTCGGGAGAAGGCACGCTGGCGCGTAGGTGAAGGGACTTGCTCCCGGAGCCGAGGCCAGTCGAAGATACCAGCTGGCTGCAACTGTTTATTAAAAACACAGCACTGTGCAAACACGAAAGTGGACGTATACGGTGTGACGCCTGCCCGGTGCCGGAAGGTTAATTGATGGGGTTATCCGCAAGGAGAAGCTCTTGATCGAAGCCCCGGTAAACGGCGGCCGTAACTATAACGGTCCTAAGGTAGCGAAATTCCTTGTCGGGTAAGTTCCGACCTGCACGAATGGCGTAATGATGGCCAGGCTGTCTCCACCCGAGACTCAGTGAAATTGAAATCGCTGTGAAGATGCAGTGTACCCGCGGCAAGACGGAAAGACCCCGTGAACCTTTACTACAGCTTGACACTGAACACTGGTCCTTGATGTGTAGGATAGGTGGGAGGCTTTGAAGCGTGGACGCCAGTCTGCGTGGAGCCGCCCTTGAAATACCACCCTTTAATGGCTGGTGTTCTAACGTAGGCCCGTTACCCGGGCTGCGGACAGTGTCTGGTGGGTAGTTTGACTGGGGCGGTCTCCTCCCAAAGCGTAACGGAGGAGCACGAAGGTTGGCTAATCCTGGTCGGACATCAGGAGGTTAGTGCAATGGCATAAGCCAGCTTGACTGCGAGAGTGACGGCTCGAGCAGGTGCGAAAGCAGGTCATAGTGATCCGGTGGTTCTGAATGGAAGGGCCATCGCTCAACGGATAAAAGGTACTCCGGGGATAACAGGCTGATACCGCCCAAGAGTTCATATCGACGGCGGTGTTTGGCACCTCGATGTCGGCTCATCACATCCTGGGGCTGAAGTAGGTCCCAAGGGTACGGCTGTTCGCCGTTTAAAGTGGTACGCGAGCTGGGTTTAGAACGTCGTGAGACAGTTCGGTCCCTATCTGCCGTGGGCGCTGGAAAACTGAGGGGGGTTGCTCCTAGTACGAGAGGACCGGAGTGAACGCACCGCTGGTGTTCGGGTTGTCATGCCAATGGCACTGCCCGGTAGCTAAGTGCGGAAGAGATAAGTGCTGAAAGCATCTAAGCACGAAACTTGCCCCGAGATGAGTTTTCCCTGAGCACTTGATGCTCCTGAAGGGACGTTGAAGACGACGACGTTGATAGGCCGGGTGTGTAAGCGCAGCGATGCGTTGAGCTAACCGGTACTAATGACCCGTGAGGCTTAACCTTACAACGCCAGAGGCGTTTTGCGAGACGCGAAGATTTTCAGCTTGTACCGGATAATTCTGCGCGGCCTGCGGGCGGCGCAGAGACAGAATTTGCCTGGCGGCCTTAGCGCGGCGGTCCCACCTGACCCCATGCCGAACTCAGAAGTGAAACGCCGTAGCGCCGATGGTAGTGTGGGGTCTCCCCATGCGAGAGTAGGGAACTGCCAGGCATCCAACTGCGATAACCCTGACCTCACGGTCAGGGTTTTTTGCATTTTAAGACCAGAAAAACGCGCTGAAAGATCTCTCCTTCAGCACGTCGGATAGCATTACGCTCTGCCTAACCACCTGGCGATAAAGGCGGTAATCTCGTCGGGACGATTGAGATCCAGCAAGGGCACATCTGTGTCAAAGCGGCTATCGCTGGCGACAGCGATAACGTGCTCGTCCAGCAGCGGCAAATCCTCGCCTTTTACGCCGGCGCGCCACAGAATAATTTTCGGCACCGGCTCATCTTTGAACCCTTCCACCAGCACCATATCCAGCAGCGTCGCATCCATACGGCTGACCAGATAGCGCAGATCGAGCCTGGCGTCCGGCGTCTCGCACATCAGCGCCCAGCGCTGCGAACTGGCGACAATAACCTGATCAGCACCCGCTTTTCGCAGCAGATAACTGTCTTTTCCCGGCGTATCGATCTCCATCTGATGATGCGTATGCTTGATCAATCCAGGCCGAATACCCTGTGCTTTCAGCAGCGGGATCACCTGTTGCAAAAGCGTGGTTTTCCCGGTGCCGCTCCAGGCGGCGATAGCCAGTAACGGCAGCGTCATAGCGCGTTATCCTCAAGATCCTCAGGCGTATTCACATTGCGAAACGCGGCGTCATCCTGACTTATCGTCACCGCATGGCCGCCCTGTTCGCGTAAAAACTGCATCAGGCGTCGCTCCCCGCGCTGCAGATAATCAGCCAGCGGCTCCGCCAGGCTGCGATGCAACAGCGCCAGCGCGGGATGATCGCGCTCGGCCGAGCGCGCCCACACGGCCGGCGCCTCTGCTCTGTGTCGTTCCAGCTGCTCTACGTAATCCGCGGGTACGAAGGGCGTGTCGCAGGAACAAAAGGCGACCCATTCCGTTTGCGCGGCTTGCAGGCCGCTCAACATGCCCGCCAGCGGCCCCGGATAGTCAGGCAAGGTATCAGAGATCACCCTACAGCCGCTCGACTGATAGCGATCAAGGTTCCGGTTGGCGCTTATCATGACAATGTCGACTTGCGGCCTGAGCCGTTGAAGAACATGCTGATAAAGCGGGATGCCGCGAAACAGCACCAGCCCTTTATCCTGACCGCCCATGCGACGACCCTGTCCGCCGGCCAGAATAACGCCGGTTAATGCTGTCATGCCGATACTCCTGTTTGAAGGCTTATAACAAAGCTGTGATGAGGACAAATAGATGAAATACCATCGCCTGAATGAATTGCTTGAGCTGCTGCGTCCTGCGTGGCAACAGGAGCCTGACCTTAATCTGACGCAGTTTTTACAAAAACTGGCGCAGGAATCGGGTTTCAGTGGCCCATTAAGTGAATTAACCGATGACGTATTGATTTACCATCTAAAAATGCGCAATGCCGATAAGTATGCGGAAATTCCCGGCCGACAAAAAGATTATGAAACGGATTTTAAAACTGCGCTGCTGCGCGCGCGCGGTGTGATTAAGGATGATAACTAATGCTATGCTTGGCGGCTTCGAGTAAAGACTGTAACGGATAATCCTATGGATGCCGCTTTTAATTTCCAGACGCTTGATCCTGACGCCATCCTCGATGCGCTATGGGAAACCGGACTTCGGGTTGAGTCTGGATTAACCGCGCTTAACAGCTATGAAAACCGCGTCTATCAGTTCAGTGATGAAGACCGTCATCGCTACGTGGTGAAGTTTTATCGGCCGCAGCGCTGGAGCGCGGCGCAGATTGAAGAAGAACATAGCTTCACGCGCGATCTGCAGATGGATGAGGTGCCGGTTGCCGCGCCTCTGATCCTGCAGGGAAAAACGCTGCATACCCATGCTGGCTTCATGTTTACCGTGTTTCCCAGCCTTGGCGGTCGTCAGTATGAAACCGACAATGATGAGCATCTGGAGTGGGTCGGCCGCTTTCTCGGGCGCATACACCAGACCGGGCGCAAGCAGCGCTTTGAACACCGTCCCACCATGGACCTAGAGGAGTATCTGCATCAGCCGCGCGCCGAACTGGCGAGCAATGCCCTGGTGCCCGCTTCCCTGAAGCCAGCGCTGCTGCAGGCCGTAGATAAGCTTGGCGTCGCCTTACAGCAGCGCTGGCATCATAGCTGGCAGCCGCTGCGTCTCCATGGCGATTGTCATCCTGGCAATATTCTGTGGCGCGATGGGCCGTTCTTCGTCGATCTCGACGATGCGCGTAACGGGCCGGCGGTGCAGGATCTCTGGATGCTGATCAACGGCGATCGGCAGGAGCAGCGCATCCAGTGGGATATCCTGCTCGAGGCTTATACTGAGTTCAGCGATTTTGATATTAATGAATTGTCACTGATTGAGCCTTTACGCGCCATGCGCATGGTTTATTATCTGGCCTGGGTTGCGCGCCGCTGGCAGGATCCGGCCTTTCCCCGTGCGTTTCCATGGATGACGGACGAGGATTTCTGGCGCAGACAGATTTCGCAATTTACCGAGCAGGAGAAGCTGTTGCAGGAACCGCCGCTGCAGCTGACCCCGCAATTTTAAATAGAGAAGTCAGGAGAATTTTTCACAATGAAGAAAATTTGGTTTGCACTGGTTGGTTTAGTGCTGGCGTTCAGCGCCTCTGCTGCCCAGTTTACCGATGGTCAGCAATACGTCAGCCTGCCGAAACCCGTCGCTGGCGAACCGCAGGTGCTGGAGTTCTTCTCCTTCTTTTGCCCGCACTGCTATCAGTTCGAGCGTATTTACCACGTCGGCGAGGCCGTGAGAAAGAATCTGCCTGCTGACACCAAAGTGGTTAAATATCACGTCGACTTTTTGGGCGGGGATTTCGGTCCGGTGGTGACGCATGCGTGGGCGGTGGCAATGGCGCTGGGCGTCGAGGATAAAGTCACGGCGCCGATCTTTGACGGCATTCAGAAAACCCAGACTATTACCGATGCCGACAGCCTGAAAGCCGCCTTTATTAACGCGGCGGGCATCTCATCTCAGGAATATGACGCCGCCTGGAACAGCTTTGCCGTGAAAGCGCTGGTTGCGCAGCAGCAAAAAGCCGCTTCGGATGTCGATCTGCGCGGCGTGCCGGCGATGTTCGTCAACGGCAAATATATGGTTAACAATGGCGGTCTCGACACCAGCTCCATGGATAACTTCGTCGCGGAATATGCCAACGTGGTGAAATTCCTGGTTAGCCAGAAATAACAAACGCGTATTACGTCTGAAAACGCCGACAGTGTCGGCGTTTTTTTATGATTAAA
This sequence comes from Pantoea sp. X-Soil-MYKO-1289, assembly GCF_059730625.1. Taxonomy (NCBI): domain Bacteria; kingdom Pseudomonadati; phylum Pseudomonadota; class Gammaproteobacteria; order Enterobacterales; family Erwiniaceae; genus Pantoea; species Pantoea sp. X-Soil-MYKO-1289. Next base: position 4,064,820 of record NZ_AP036004.1, on the reverse strand, counting down.
ATTATTTAGCAAAATAGTTCATTTGCATCCATTCCAATTTAATATCCACATAAGCCACTGCCTGTGCAGAAAGGCACACCATGTCACGGTAATAACATAAAAAATTGATTTTAAATGAATTTATAAATCAATGCGGCATTTTATACCGCTAGCCGTAATACGTTATGATTTTTGCGCACAAAGTTATCCACAGAAAGATCCTTGCGATCCGCACCGTAAAAACGCGAAAAAATCGTAGCATGGGCGGCCTGCGTTCAACATTCTGCTCAAGCTGTGGCATCCTTATAGTCCAATCCATGGCAACGAAGATTACACCGACTTATGGCGCAAATTGCAGAAAATCCCCTGATTCTGGTTGATGGCTCATCCTACCTTTACCGCGCTTATCATGCGTTTCCGCCGCTCACCAACAGCGCAGGCGAGCCTACTGGCGCCATGTATGGCGTGCTCAACATGTTGAAAAGTCTGCTGGCGCAATATAATCCAAGCCACGTTGCCGTGGTATTTGACGCCAAGGGCAAAACCTTCAGGGATGAGCTGTTCGAGCACTACAAGTCGCATCGCCCGCCGATGCCGGACGATCTGCGCGCGCAAACCGCCCCGTTGCACGAGATGGTGAAGGCGATGGGCCTGCCGCTGCTGGCGGTAAGCGGGGTCGAGGCGGACGACGTGATCGGTACGCTGGCGCTGCAGGCGGAGAAAGAGGGCCGTCCCGTGCTGATCAGCACCGGCGATAAAGATATGGCGCAGCTGGTAACGCCCAATATCACCCTGATCAACACCATGACCAATACCATCCTCGGCCCTGAAGAGGTCGAGCAAAAGTATGGCGTGCCGCCAGCGCTGATCATCGACTTTCTGGCGATGATGGGCGACAGCTCGGATAACATTCCAGGCGTGCCGGGCGTGGGCGAAAAAACTGCGCAGGCGCTGCTGCAGGGATTAGGCGGCATGCGGTCGATTTATGAAAATCTGGACAAGGTCGCGGAGCTCTCTTTCCGTGGCGCGAAAACCATGGCGGCCAAACTGGAGCAGAATCGCGACGTCGCCTTTCTCTCTTATCAGCTGGCCACCATCAAAACCGACGTTGAGCTTGAACTCAGCTGCAGTGAACTGACGGTCGCCGAGCCGGACGTCGCCGCTCTGCAGGCGTTATTCAGCCGTTACGAATTCAAACGCTGGCTGGCCGATCTGCAGGACGGAAAATGGCTGCAGGGCAAAAAGAGCAATCTGAAAGCGCAGCAGGCGCTGCCGGATGAAGCGCCGGCTAAGCCGGAGGCGACCAGCGTGCTCGCCTCTGACGGTTACGTCACCATTCTCGATCAGGCGACGCTAGACGAATGGCTGGAGAAGCTGAAACAGAGCGATCTGTTTGCGTTTGATCTCGAAACCGACTCGCTTGATACGCTCAGCGCCAATATTGTCGGCATCGCGCTGGCCGTCGCGCCGGGCGAGGCTGCCTATCTGCCTGTCGGCCATGACTATCTTGATGCGCCGGATCAGCTCGATCGAAGCGAAGTGCTGGCGCAGCTTAAGCCGATTCTTGAAGATGACAATGCGCTGAAGGTGGGTCAGAACCTGAAGTATGACCGGGGCGTCCTGAAGAACTACGATATTGAGCTGGGCGGCATTAAGTTCGATACCATGCTGGAGTCCTACATCCTTAACAGCGTGGTGGGCAAACACGATATGGACAGCCTGTCGGCGCGCTGGCTGAACCATAAGACCGTGACTTTCGAAGAGATCGCCGGCAAAGGGAAAAACCAGCTGACGTTCAACCAAATCGCGCTGGAGCAGGCGGCGCACTACGCGGCGGAAGATGCCGACGTCACGCTCCAGCTGCATCTGAAAATGTGGGCGGAGCTGGAAAAAGAGGCGGGCCCGAAGCACGTCTTCGAAGAAATCGAAATGCCGCTGGTCACGGTGATCTCGCGCATCGAGCGTAACGGCGTGCTGATCGATCAGACCATTCTGGCGCAGCACTCCAAAGAGCTGACGCTCAGGCTGGCGGAGCTGGAGCAAAAGGCGCATGAGCTGGCGGGCGAGCCTTTTAATCTCTCGTCTACCAAGCAGCTGCAGACCATTCTGTTTGAAAAACAGGGCATCAAGCCGACCAAGAAAACGCCGGGCGGCGCGCCTTCTACCAGCGAAGAGGTGCTGGCGGAGCTGGCGCTCGATTATCCGCTGCCGAAAGTTATTCTGGAGCATCGCGGCCTGTCGAAGCTCAAGTCCACCTACACCGACAAGCTGCCGCAGATGATCAATCCGCTCACCGGCCGCGTCCATACCTCCTATCACCAGGCGGTAACCGCGACAGGGCGTCTCTCCTCTACCGATCCTAATCTGCAGAACATTCCGGTGCGCAATGACGAGGGCCGCCGCATCCGTCAGGCCTTTATCGCCGGGAAAGGCAACCGCATCGTCGCGGCGGACTACTCGCAGATCGAACTGCGCATTATGGCGCACCTGTCGCAGGATAAAGGCCTGCTGGACGCCTTCGCGCAGGGCGAAGATATCCACCGCGCCACCGCGGCGGAAGTCTTCGGCGTCGCGCTGGACAAAGTGAGCGGCGAACAGCGCCGCAGCGCAAAAGCGATTAACTTCGGCCTGATTTACGGCATGAGCGCGTTTGGTCTGTCGCGTCAGCTCAATATCGGCGCGGGCGAAGCGAAGCGCTATATGGATCTCTACTTTGAACGCTATCCCGGCGTGTTGCGTTATATGGAAAACACGCGCCAGCTGGCGGCCAGCAAGGGCTATGTCGAAACCCTGGACGGACGTCGCCTGTGGCTGCCGGACATCAACTCCAGCAACGCTATTCGCCGTAAAGCGGCTGAACGTGCGGCTATCAACGCGCCGATGCAGGGCACGGCGGCGGATATCATCAAGCGTGCAATGATTGCGGTGGACGACTGGCTGCAACAGCGCAACGACGGCGCCATCAGAATGATCATGCAGGTCCACGATGAACTGGTGTTTGAAGTGCAGGGCGATGAGGTTGAGTCCGCCAGCCAGCAGATCCGCGCGCTAATGGAAGGCAGCATGAAGCTGGACGTGCCGCTGCAGGTTGAGGTCGGCGTCGGCGAAAACTGGGATGAGGCGCACTGATTGAGATTGCTCAGGCTGGCGACGACGCTTTGTTGCCAGCCTGCTCAGGATATAAGAAAAAAGTCTGTTTAACCGATTCAGCGCAAGACAAAAGCAGGCGGTTTCTAACTGCTTCTCGGTTAAGCATTTTTTTAGTAATTAAACTACAGTCAGAGGCGATTTTTGTGACGAACACATGAAAAATCATGTCGTTTGATGAAAGCTAACTACAAAAAACCCTTTGTCCGTCAGAAAAAATCAGGTAAAGTTCGAGGCGTAGGGTACAGAGGTAAGATGTTCTATCTTTCAGACCTTTTACTTCACGTAATCGGATTTGGCTGAATATTAGCCGCCCCAGTCATTTTATGACTGGGGCGTTTTTTATTGGGTTTTTGCTAAACTTCGCGAGCCTGTTACGCCTCAGCGGAGTCGTCCTGCGCAGGCGCCAGTTCATTAAACCAGACGTCCAGTTTTTGACGCAGCTTGTCGACGCCCATCTTTTTCAGGGAGGAGAACATCTCCACCTGCACATCGCCCATAAAGGCCAGCGCCGCTTCGCGCACCATATTGAGCTGCGCTTTGCGCGCGCCGGAAGCGAGTTTATCCGCCTTGGTCAACAGCACCATCACCGGGATCCCGCTCTCTACCGCCCACTGAATCATCTGCTGGTCGAGATCTTTTAACGGATGACGAATATCCATCAATACCACCAGGCCTTTCAGCGCTTCGCGCTTTTGCAGATATTCGCCCAGCGCGCGCTGCCATTTGCGCTTCATCTCTTCCGGCACCTCGGCATAGCCGTAGCCGGGCAAATCCACCAGGCGTTTGCCTTCAGTGACCTCAAACAGGTTGATCAGCTGCGTGCGTCCGGGTGTTTTACTGGTGCGCGCCAGGCTTTTTTGATTGGTCAGCGTATTCAGCGCGCTGGATTTACCCGCGTTGGAACGCCCGGCGAAGGCGACCTCAATACCGGTGTCGGCTGGCAGATGGCGGATATCCGGGGCGCTGAGGATGAAATGGGTAACGTGATAATTCAGTGCAGACAAAGTTTAACTCCAGAGACGAATGCGGGCATTGGCGCTGATTATACGCGTTATGGCGCAAAAGTGCCCGACGGCATCGATCGGCTGGCTTTTGTAAGATATTAGCCATTAAAGCTGCCAGCGATTACTGTTTTTACTAAAAAATTTGAAAATTTAAAACCTTTATAATCATGTATTTGAAGGTTGTGAGGCGTTTAAATGCGCAAAAACGCCTGATGTCAGGTTGTGGGTTCCGCAGGTTGGTCTACATTATTGGGCAGTGCAAGGCAGCACCCATCAGGATGATGTGCTCAGGAGCGTCGGGACGACCGCGAGCAAAGGAAAGGAGACGGTCAGGGATAACAGGCCGGATAAGGACAAGGATTCGCTCAGGAGTTGAGCAGGCGCGGGATCGACCGGGACGTTGCGAGCCAAAAGGGATTAAAAATATGATTCCTTCTACGGAAGGTGCGAAATAAGGCGACAGCACAGGCTGTCGCCTTTTTTCTTTGTCCGCTTTCTGCTAGATTTCGCCGCAATTCTGTCCCCTCTGTTGTCAGACGAGCTTGAGAAGAGGATACGTACGTTAAGGTGCGCATCGCCGACAAAAAAGCAGCGTCAGGAGTGAGAGGGTTATACTGATACTGATTAAAAACAGTGAGACCTGACATCATGAAGCAACCTGTACGCGGCGCGCACGCTAAATCGGCAAGCAAAACAAAGCGCAAATCGCGCGAAGAACTTAACGAGGCCGCACGCGATCGCAAGCGTGATAAAAAGCATCGCGGCAACGCATCCGGCAGCCGCGCCAATCCTGCTGCCAGCGCGGGAAAATCTGCTCAGGGCAATAAAGCCAAAGATCCGCGCATCGGCAGCAAAAAGCCGATCCCGCTGGTGGCGGATGGCGCAACCGCGAGCGCGCCGGTAAAAAAAGCGGCGAAACCCGTCGCGAAAAAAGTGCGTCTCAGCCCGGAAGAGGAGCTGGCGCAGCTGGAGAACAGCGAGCGTCTCGACGCGCTGCTGGATCGCATGGAGAACGGCGACACGCTGTCGGCGGAAGAGCAGGCCTGGCTGGATGAAACCCTGGACCGCATCGATGAACTGATGGAACAGCTCGGCATCGACATGGATGATGAAGCGGAAGATGAGCAGGCCGAAGAAGATATGTATCGCCTGCTGAAAGGCAACTGAGTTTTTTGATCGGCATGCGCTCCGGCGCATGCCGCGCCAGACAGGTAAATCGTTATGTTTTGGCCTGGATCAATTTTAGCGCTGCTGCTGACGTGTTATCTCATCGGGTTATTGGCTAAACTACGCCGCCTGTCGCGTCTGAAGTCACGTTTACGTCGGGTTCAGTCCCGCCCACCTTTCCTCTCTTCTGCATCGCGACCTTCTCTCAGACGTCACCGGAAGGAGTAAGCATGTCTTTGCAACCTGTCTCCTGGGACCAGCGGCTTATTGAAAAATACAATTATGCCGGTCCGCGCTATACCTCATACCCTACTGCGCTTGAATTCAGCGACAGCTACGGCGAGGCGGATTTTCTGCGTGCCGTGGCGCGCTATCCGGAGCGCCCGCTGTCGCTCTACGTTCATATCCCGTTCTGCCATAAGCTCTGCTATTTCTGCGGCTGCAATAAGGTCGTAACGCGCCAGCTGCATAAGGCAGACCGCTATCTGGAGGCGCTGGCGCAGGAGATCCGCCAGCGCGCGCCGCTGTTCCGCGACCGGCGCGTCACGCAGCTGCACTGGGGCGGCGGCACACCGACCTTTCTTAATCATGACCAGCTTTCACGGCTGGTGGCTTTGCTGAGGGATCACTTCAGCCTGGCGGACGATCTGGAGATGTCGATCGAGGTCGATCCGCGCGAAATCGATCCCGATACCATTTCGCACCTGCGCCAGCTCGGCTTTAACCGGCTGAGCATGGGCGTGCAGGATTTCAATAAAGCGGTGCAGGAGCGCGTCAATCGCGTTCAGGACGAAGAGGCGATCTTTGCGCTGATGGCGCGGGCGCGCGAGCAGGGCTTTCACTCTACCAGCATCGATCTTATCTACGGCTTGCCGCTGCAAACGCCGGAGAGCTTCGCCTATACCCTGCAGCGCGTGATTGCGCTTAATCCGGACCGCATGAGCGTGTTCAACTACGCGCATCTGCCGGCGCTGTTTGCGGCGCAGCGTAAAATCAAAGAGCAGGAGCTGCCGTCGGCGCAGCAGAAACTGCAAATCCTGCAGCAGACCATCGCGACGCTGACGCAGCAGGGCTATGACTTTATCGGCATGGATCACTTTGCGAAACCGCAGGACGAGCTGGCGCAGGCGCAGCGCGCCGGATTGCTGCATCGCAACTTCCAGGGCTATACCACTCAGGGCGACAGCGATCTGCTGGGGCTCGGCGTGTCCGCCATCAGCATGACTGGCGACAGCTACGCGCAGAACGAGAAAGAGCTGAATCGCTGGTACGACGCGGTAGCAACGCGCGGCGAGGCGCTGTGGCGCGGCGTAGCGCTTAGCGCGGACGATTGTCTGCGTCGCGACGTCATTAAGCAGCTAATTTGCAACTTCTCGCTCGATTTCAGCGCCATTGAAGCGCAGCACGCAATTCGCTTCTGCGACTATTTCGCGGAGGATTTAGCGCTGTTACAGCCGCTGATCGACGATGGGCTGGTGGAGCGCCGGGCGGGCGGTTTGCAGGTCACTGGCGCAGGCCGTTTGCTGATCCGCAACATCTGCATGTGCTTTGACGTTTATCTACGCCAGAAGGCGCGCCAGCAGCAGTTTTCGCGCGTGATTTAAGGCGAAAATGCGCTGGCGCGGAGTTTAGTTAAACAGGTTGACCATGATGGCGCACAGTACGGTGGCGAAGGCCGCCTGCGGCGAGTGACCGAAGGCGCTGCCGATAACGGCGACATTGTGCGAAATCATGTGAAGAAAAGAATCTAACATCGTTCATCTCCCGATAGCCGCCGGTATGATACTGAACGGCATCGGCATGTAAAGCGGGGCAAGGCGACGTTTTGTGTAAAAAATCGCCTTGCCGCGCGCTCGTTACTCCATGCCCAGCTCTTTCAGCTTACGCGTGAGGGTGTTACGCCCCCAGCCCAGCAGCCTTGCCGCTTCCTGTTTATGTCCCTGCGTATGGCGCAGGGCAGTGGTCAGCAGGGTGCGCTCCATCTCCGGCTGCGCTTCCGAGAGCAGGTTTTGATGACCGGAACGCAGCGCGCGGTCGGCCCACTGCGCCAGCAGGGTCGCCCAGCTGTCCGGCAGCGACTGCACCGGATTGTCCGGCGTGCTGGACTCGAACAGCTCAGGAGGCAGATCCTGAATCAGCACTTCCTGACCGGCCGCCATTACCGTCAGCCAGCGGCAGGTGTTCTCCAGCTGACGCACGTTGCCGGACCAGTGCAGACGCGTCAGCGCCGCTTCGGTTTCTGGATGAAGAATTTTCGCCTCGACGCCCAGCTCGCGGGCCGCCACCTGCAGGAAATAGCGCGCCAGGCGAGGAATATCCTCACGGCGCTCGCGCAGCGGCGGCAGATGCACGCGGATCACGTTCAGCCGGTGGAACAGGTCTTCGCGGAATTTGCCTTCCTGCACCCGCAGCTCAAGATTCTGGTGCGTGGCCGCAATAATGCGCACGTCGACTTTGACCGGCGCATAGCCGCCGACGCGGTAAAACTGCCCGTCGGCCAGCACGCGCAGCAGGCGCGTCTGCACGTCGAGCGGCATATCGCCGATCTCATCCAGAAACAGCGTGCCGCCGTCGGCCTGCTCGAAACGGCCCTGACGAATCTGATTCGCGCCGGTAAACGCCCCTTTTTCATGACCGAACAGCTCTGACTCGATCAAATCTTTTGGGATAGCCGCCATATTGAGGGCGATAAAAGGCGCTTTGGCGCGCGGGCTGTGACGATGCAGCGCATGCGCGACCAGCTCTTTTCCGGTTCCCGATTCGCCATTGATCAGCACGCTGATCGACGAGCGCGACAGGCGGCCGATAATGCGGAAGACATCCTGCATCGCCGGCGCTTCGCCGATGATATCGGTGGTGGGGCCGCTGACCGGCTGATTGCGCGGCTGCTGCTGCTCCTGATAGTGACTAATGGCGCGCTCGACCAGCGCTACCGCCTCATCAATATCAAAGGGCTTCGGCAGATAGTCGAACGCCCCTTGCTGATAAGCGCTGACGGCCGCGTCGAGATCGGAGTGCGCCGTCATAATGATGACCGGCAGCATCGGATGACGCTGCTTAATCTGTTTCAGCAGCGCCAGCCCATCCATGCCCGGCATGCGAATATCTGACAGTAAAACGTCTGGGGTTTTGCTCGAGAGCGCATCCAGCACCTCATTGCCGCTGTCGAAAGTGGCGCAGCTTAACCCGGCTCCAGTAAGCGCGCGTTCAAGCACCCAGCGGATGGAGCTATCGTCATCGACGATCCAGACTATCCCTCGTTGCATAGAAACCTCACTGGCGAATAGGCAGATAAACCGAAAATTCGGTGTGTCCAGGCCAACTGTTGAACTCAATTTTTCCTGAATGCTGATCAATCAGGCTACGGGCGATAGAGAGACCCAGGCCGGTGCCGCCTTCGCGACCGCTCACCATCGGATAGAACAGCGTATCCTGCAGCTGCGCCGGAATGCCCGGGCCGTCATCCTCAACGTCGATGCGCGCCACCAGACGATAGCGCGTGCCGTGCAGCGTAAGCTGGAAGGCGGTGCGGGTGCGTAGAATAATGGTACCGCCCTCATCGCCTAGCGCCTGCAGCGCGTTGCGCACCACGTTCAGCAGCACCTGCTCAATCTGATCGGGATCGTGCGGCAGCTCCGGCAGGCTGGGATCGTAATCGCGCACCAGCGCGACATTCTCCGGCAGCTCCATCGACACCAGATTCACCACCCGTTCCGCAACCTGATGAATGCTCTGCGTGATATGCATGCCAGGCTGCTGCGGACCGAGCAGACGATCCACCAGATTACGCAGGCGGTCCGCCTGCTCGATAATGACTTTGGTATATTCGTTCAGCGACGGATCGGGCAGCGCGCGCGACAGCAGCTGCGCCGCGCCGCGAAGCCCGCCCAGCGGATTTTTAATTTCGTGTGCGAGTCCTCGCACCAGATCGCGCGCCGCCACCTGCTGCGCATGCTGAAGCTGCTCCTGGCTGAGACGGCGCTGGTTATCCATCGGCGCCATCTCCAGCAGAATAAAACCGTCCGGCAGCCGTTGCGCCGTCAGCGCCATCACGTGCGCGCGGCCGTCGACCACCAGCGTCACTTCGCTGTCGGTAAAGCCCTGGCCAGCCTCCAGACTCTCGCGCATCACCTCGATATTCAGCGAAAAGTAGCCGGTCAGATCGGGCAGCGGCGTGCCGAACAATTTGCGTGAGCTTTGCGCCAGTAACTGCTGCGCCGCCGGGTTGGCGTAGTGGATGACCAGATCGTCGTCCACCAGCAGAATACTGTTTATCAGGGAGTTGAGAATTTGCCCCGCGTCGGGCAGGGAGCCAGTTGCCATACAGCGTTCCTCTGCACTAATTTAGTGCATTATACTCTTCCGCGCCTGTTTCCAGACGGCTGAACGATGATTTCGCGGCGAAAAAAGCCCATCCGGAGATGGGCTAAAGTTTCCACGGCAACAAAAATCTTCTGCGCCTTGCGCGTCGCCGCTGCGTTAGCAGCCTCGGGATCTATCCTGTTGCCGCCTGGGCGGCAACGCGACCGGTGCAGAATAAAGATTAAACGCTGTAGTAAAGTTCGAACTCAACCGGATGCGGCGTCATGCGGATACGGTCGTTTTCAACTTTACGCAGTTCGATGTAGGCATCGATGGCGTCGTCGGTGAACACGCCGCCGCGGGTCAGGAACTCGCGATCTTCGTTCAGTGCGTTCAGCGCTTCTTCCAGCGAACCCGCAACTTTTGGAATCTCCGCTTCTTCTTCCGGCGGCAGATCGTACAGGTTTTTGTCCATCGCATCGCCCGGGTGGATCTTATTGATCACGCCGTCCAGGCCAGCCATCAGCAGCGCGGTGAACGCCAGGTACGGGTTAGCGGCCGGATCCGGGAAGCGCGCTTCGATACGGCGTGCTTTCGGGCTGGCGACAACCGGAATACGGATAGAGGCGGAGCGGTTACGGGCAGAGTAAGCCAGCATAACCGGCGCTTCGTAGCCAGGCACCAGACGCTTGTAGGAGTTGGTGGTCGGGTTCGCCAGCGCGTTGATCGCTTTCGCGTGCTTGATGATGCCGCCGATGTAGAACAGAGCGGTTTCAGACAGGCCGCCGTATTTGTCGCCTGCGAACAGGTTCACGCCGCCTTTAGAGAGCGACATATGGCAGTGCATGCCTGAACCGTTGTCGCCGAACATCGGCTTCGGCATAAAGGTCGCGGTTTTGCCGTAGGCGTGCGCGACGTTGTGCACCACATATTTGTAGATCTGAATTTCGTCCGCTTTCTTGGTCATGGTGTTGAAGCGGGTCGCCACTTCGTTCTGGCCAGCGGTCGCCACTTCGTGGTGGTGCGCTTCAACCACCAGGCCCATCTGCTCCATGGTCAGACACATGGCAGAACGGATATCCTGCGCGGAGTCGACCGGCGGAACCGGGAAATAGCCGCCTTTCAGGCCAGGACGGTGGCCTTTGTTGCCGCCTTCGTACTCTTTGCCGGTGTTCCAGGCCGCTTCGATATCGTCGATAGCGACGTGCGAACCGGAAGTTGAAGAGCCGAAACGGATGTCGTCGAACAGGAAGAATTCCGGCTCCGGTCCAAACAGCACGGTGTCGGCGATGCCGGACGAGCGCAGATACTCTTCAGCGCGTTTGGCGATAGAGCGCGGGTCGCGATCGTAGCCCTGCATGGTGCCTGGCTCGAGGATGTCACAACGGATGATCAGCGTCGGGTCTTCGAAGAACGGATCCAGAACGGCGGTGGTCGCGTCCGGCATCAGCACCATGTCTGATTCGTTAATGCCTTTCCAGCCGCCGATAGAGGAGCCGTCAAACATTTTGCCTTCTTCGAAGAAGTCAGCGTTAACCTGGTGAGCAGGGATAGTAACGTGCTGTTCTTTACCTTTGGTATCGGTAAAACGCAGGTCAACAAACTTAACTTCGTGCTCGTTCATCATCGAGAGAACGTGTTCAGCGGACATACTCAACTCTCCTGGAAATGGTCATTGTCATCGTGGTGAGTGGCTGCGTCGTCTGAAACCTGAAGTGTCTGACCGCCATTCCCAACCAACCGATCTCGGCAAGCTCTGCAACCGTCGTGCAACTGCTGTTTTCGCTTGAAAGAGATAAAGCGAATTCTGTGCCAACTTTCTTTTTTGCGGCTAAATCCCGCCTGTGCGCACCCTTTTGTTGCCAGCGCGCTGCACCAGGCTGGCGAATTTGCACCAAAATTGTGCTTTGCCGCCTTTTTGTAGCACCAAAATGGTGCGAGCATCCAACTTAGTGCATTAAGTGCACCGCATCCAGCGCAAATTTCCGCCAGTGCAATAAACTTCAGGTGAAAAGTGTGATCGTGTTCAGTATCCCGCTTAATCCGTGTACAATAGCGCGCTATTTCTAATGCCTGAGGCAAAGTTGTGATCGAAAATTTGCGTAACATCGCCATCATCGCGCACGTAGACCATGGTAAAACCACCCTGGTTGATAAGCTGCTGCAACAGTCCGGTACCTTTGACGCGCGTACCGAAGCGACTGAGCGTGTGATGGACTCCAACGATTTGGAGAAAGAGCGTGGAATTACCATCCTCGCTAAAAACACCGCTATCAAATGGAATGACTACCGTATCAACATCGTTGATACCCCAGGACACGCCGACTTTGGCGGTGAGGTAGAGCGCGTCATGTCCATGGTTGATTCGGTGCTGCTGGTTGTCGATGCGATGGATGGCCCTATGCCGCAAACTCGCTTCGTGACCAAAAAAGCCTTTGCCCATGGTTTGAAGCCGATCGTTGTAATCAACAAAATTGACCGTCCGGGCGCGCGTCCTGACTGGGTTGTTGACCAGGTATTCGACCTGTTCGTCAACCTGGACGCGACCGACGAGCAGCTTGATTTCCCGATCATTTACGCATCTGCGCTGCAGGGCATCGCCGGTCTGGATCACACCGACATGGCTGAAGATATGACCCCGCTGTACCAGGCGATCGTCGAGCACGTTTCTCCGCCGCAGGTGGAAGTTGACGCGCCGCTGCAGATGCAGATTTCGCAGCTGGACTACAACAACTACCTGGGCGTGATCGGCATCGGCCGCATCAAGCGCGGTAAAGTTAAGCCGAACCAGCAGGTGACCGTTGTCGACAGCGAAGGCAAAACGCGCAACGGTAAAGTCGGTAAAGTGCTGGGCCACCTGGGCCTGGAGCGTATCGACACCGACCTGGCGGAAGCGGGCGACATCATCGCGATCACCGGCCTGGGCGAGCTGAACATCTCCGATACCATCTGCGATCCGCAGAATGTAGAGGCGCTGCCGGCGTTGAGCGTCGACGAACCGACCGTGACCATGTTCTTCAACGTCAACACCTCGCCGTTCTGCGGTCAGGAAGGCAAGTATGTGACTTCACGTCAGATCCTTGAGCGCCTGAACAAAGAGCTGGTGCACAACGTTGCGCTGCGCGTAGAAGAAACCGAAGATGCGGACGCGTTCCGCGTATCGGGCCGTGGCGAACTGCACCTGTCGGTGCTGATCGAAAACATGCGTCGCGAAGGCTTCGAACTGGCGGTTTCCCGTCCGAAAGTTATCTTCCGTGAAATCGACGGCCGTAAACAAGAGCCGTTCGAGAACGTCACGCTGGATATCGAAGAGAACAACCAGGGCGCGGTTATGCAAGCCATGGGCGAGCGTAAAGGCGATCTGAAAAACATGGATCCGGATGGCAAAGGCCGCGTGCGTCTTGACTACGTTATTCCGAGCCGTGGTCTGATCGGCTTCCGTAACGAATTCATGACCATGACTTCAGGTACCGGTCTGCTCTATTCCACCTTCAGCCACTATGACGACATTCGTCCGGGCGAAGTGGGCCAGCGTCAGAACGGCGTGCTGATCTCTAACGGCCAGGGTAAAGCGGTTGCCTTCGCCCTGTTCGGTCTGCAGGATCGCGGCAAGCTGTTCCTGGGCCACGGCGCGGAAGTCTATGAAGGCCAGATCATCGGTATTCACAGCCGCTCCAACGACCTGACCGTTAACTGCCTGACCGGTAAGAAGCTGACCAACATGCGTGCTTCCGGTACGGATGAAGCGACCACGCTGGTGCCGCCGGTGAAGATGACCCTTGAACAGGCCATCGAATTCATCGATGACGACGAGCTGGTTGAAGTCACGCCGCAGTCGGTGCGTATCCGTAAACGTCACCTGACCGAAAACGACCGCAAACGCGCGTCGCGCGGTCCGAAAGAGTAAGACGTTTCGCTCTGATAAAAAGCCCCGCTCAGCGGGGCTTTTTTTATTCCTGCCGCCTTTCTGACGCGCATTGTCCCGCCGCAGCGGCACCGCCCGCCTGCGTCAGCTACCATAACGGATTTTCTCCTGCCTGTTACCTGTTCAGCCCCTGGTTTTGCCGCTAGAGTGAATGATCCAGGGAACCAGAGGAGTAACGACATGTTGTACATTTTTGATTTAGGCAATGTGATTGTTGATATCGATTTCAATCGCGTGCTGGGCGTCTGGAGTGACCTCGGCCGCGTACCGCTGGCGCTGCTGCAAAGCCGCTTCCAGATGGATGAGGCGTTTGAGCAGCACGAGCGCGGCGAGATCAGCGACGAACATTTCGCCGCGGAGCTGTGCGAGCGGCTCGACATTGCGCTGAGCTACGAGCAGTTCGTGGCGGGCTGGCAGGCGGTATTTATGGGCGCGCGCGCTGATACGCTGGCGCTGATGAACCAGCTTCGCGCCGACGGGCATCGCGTAGTGATCCTCTCCAACACCAATAAGCTGCATACGGAATTCTGGCCGACGCAGTATCCGGAAGTGCGCGCAGCGGCGGACGCCATCTATCTGTCGCAGGAGCTGGGAATGCGCAAGCCTGAAGCGCGTATCTTCGAGCACGTGCTGCAGCAAGAGGGCTATCGCGCCGATCAGGCGATCTTCTTTGACGATAATGCGGATAACATCGCAGGGGCGGAGGCGCTGGGCATCAGAAGCGTACTGGTCACCGACAGCAAAACCGTGCCGACCTGGCTGGCAAGCCATCGTTGAATGATGACGTCGCGCCCTTTTATTTCGACCTGCCACGCGCTCTGGCTGTGGCTCAGGCTGCTGTGGAAACGCATCGACGACGACAACATGACGACGCAGGCCGGCAATCTGGCCTTTGTCTCGCTGCTGGCGCTGGTGCCGCTGATCGCTGTGGTGTTTGCGCTTTTCTCCGCGTTTCCGGTCTTCTCTGAAGTCAGCGTTCAGCTGAAAAATTTTATCTTCGCCAATTTTGTGCCGGCGACCGGCAACGTGGTGGAGCGCTATCTGGATCAGTTCGTGGCCAACGTGCACCGTATGACGGCGCTGGGCGCGATAGGGCTGATTGTCACCGCGCTGCTGCTGATGCATTCGGTGGATACCGCGCTCAACACCATCTGGCGCAGCCATAAGAAGCGCCCGCTGGTTTACTCTTTCGCCGTCTACTGGATGATCCTGACGCTGGGGCCGCTGCTGGCCGGCGCCAGCCTGGCGATCAGCTCCTACCTGCTCTCGCTGCGCTGGATAAGCGCCAGCGGGGTGTACGGCGTTATCGATCAGGTGCTGCGGGTGTTTCCCTTGCTGCTCTCCTGGCTCGCGTTTTGGCTGCTTTACAGCATTGTGCCGACGCGCAACGTGCCGTCGCGCGACGCCTTAATCGGCGCGCTGGTGGCGGGCGCGCTGTTTGAGCTGGGTAAAAAGGGCTTTGCGCTCTATGTTACGATGTTTCCTTCATACCAGCTGATTTACGGCGTGTTGGCGGTTATTCCAATCCTGTTTCTCTGGGTCTACTGGACCTGGTGTATTGTGTTGTTAGGCGCGGAAATTACCGCGACGCTGGGCGATTATCGCCAGCTAAAACAACAGGAAGGCGAAAAAGAACGAGAGGTTGCATGATTGCGTTGATTCAACGAGTACTCAGCGCCAGCGTCAGCGTGGATCGCGCGGTGGTGGGCGAAATCGGTCCTGGCCTGCTGGTGCTGTTAGGGGTGGAAAAAGAGGACGATGAGAAGCGCGCCGAGCGGCTGGCGGAAAAAGTGCTGGGCTACCGCATCTTCGGCGATGAGCAGGGAAAAATGAACCTTAATGTCCAGCAGGCGGGCGGCAGCGTGCTGGTGGTGTCGCAGTTTACGCTGGCGGCGGATACGCAAAAAGGCATGCGCCCCTCTTTCTCCGGCGGCGCGGCGCCCGCTGAGGCGAATCGCCTGTATGAATATTTCAGCGACTGCTGTCGTCGCCAGGGCGTAACCACCGCCAACGGACGCTTCGCCGCTGATATGCAGGTTTCGCTGGTCAACGATGGTCCTGTCACCTTCTGGTTGCAGGTGTGAGTCTGGCAGCCGAGCGGCACGGGATCGGCCACGCAAGCTCAGAACGAGAGAACCACTTTATGTATCATCTTCGGGTACCGCAAACGGCGGAAGAGCTGGATATGTACTACCAGTTCCGCTGGGAAATGCTACGCAAGCCGCTGCGCCAGCCGCAGGGCTCGGAGCGGGACGGCTGGGACGCGCTGGCGCATCATCAGATGGTGGTGGACGAGCACGGCCAGCCGGTGGCCGCCGGACGTCTCTATATCAACGCCGACAACGAAGCGTCGATTCGCTTCCTCGCCGTCCATCCCTCAGTGCAGGGGAAAGGGCTGGGCACGCTGGTGGCGATGACGCTGGAATCGGTGGCGCGGCAGGAAGGCGTCAAGCGCGTGACCTGCGCCGCGCGCGAAGACGCGGTGGAGTTCTTCGCCAAGCTGGGCTACCTCAATCAGGGAGAGATTACCGCGCCGCAGACCACGCCGGTGCGTCACTTCCTGATGATTAAACCGGTGGTGACGCTGGACGATATTCTGCATCGCGCCGACTGGTGCGGTCAGCTGCAGCAGGCCTGGTACGACAATATTCCGCTCAGCGAGAAGATGGGCGTGCGCATTTTGCAGTTCACCGGCCAGAAATTTATCACCACCATGCCGGAAACCGGCAACCAGAACCCGCACCATACCCTGTTTGCCGGCAGCCTCTTCTCGCTGGCGACCCTGACCGGCTGGGGGTTGATCTGGCTGCTGCTACGCGAGCGCCATCTTGGCGGCACCATCATCCTGGCGGACGCCCATATTCGCTACAGCAAACCGATCGCCGGACGTCCCGGCGCGATTGCCGATATCGGTTCGATGAGCGGCGATCTGGATCGCCTGGCGCGCGGTCGCAAAGCGCGCGTGCGCCTTGAAGTCGAGCTGTACGGCAATGAGGAGCCGGGCGCGGTGTTTGAAGGGGTCTATATCGTACTGCCCGCCGATCCCGACGAGCCGTTAGAAGAGGGCGGCTCCGGCGCGCGCATCAACTAAAGCATCAGGGCCGATAATGCGGCCCTGATGCTCTCTTTATCTCACTTCGCCCGCCTGCATCTGCTGCTGAACCTGCTGCGTATCGGTGCGCAGCGAGAGCGAGCCGTTGGCCGAAGATTTCAGCGGCGTGTCCGCCTTGAGCGAGGCGTTGAGCTGAAGCTGGAAATTGCTCGGGCCGCTCGCCGGCAGCGCAGGCCAGCCCCAGTTTTGCAGTATTCCAGCGGGCACTGCCTGGCCTTTCAGCGTCAGCGCTACCGGGCGATCGGGCTGCTGGCCGACGCTGGCCGAGCCTTCCAGCAGTCCATTGCCGCTAAAGGCGCTCATCTCCGTGACCTGAATCTGCCGATCGTCGGCGATAAGCGACAGCGACGGATGACGCAGATCAACGCGGTTAAACGTCGCTTCGGCGGCGTTGAGACTCAGCTTGCCTGACCAGATCCCCCACTGATGCTGACGCGCCAGCAGCAGATTCTCGCCGCTGCCCTCCAGCGAGGTCATCTGAAACGGAAACGCCGGATTGATATCGATGATCAGGTTGCGATTAGAGGTGAAACGTCGCACCTCCAGCGAATCGAGCCAGGTCGGCAGCGCTGCCTGCCAGCGATCGCGCCAGTTTTCCGGCAGGGTATATTCCAGCCCGGCGACCGCCAGATTATTCAGCGTCAGACGCTGGTCGCTGCGGCTCCAGCTGCCGTCGGCGCGGATTACGCCGTTGGCCCAGCGCGAGCTGAACTGGGTCAGGGCGATGCCCTGCGACGACAGATCGAGATTGAGGATCGGATCGTTAAGCTCGAAGCGTCCATTGATAAAGTTGCTGGCGTTCAGCGAGAGCGAACCGTCGTCGCTGCGCCAGTCGTCGCCTTGCCAGGTCAGGTTTTTCAGCGTCAGATCGAGATCGGTGACTGCCCAGTCCGGGCCCTGAAGGCGCGCGTCGGTCATATCCAGACGGTTAATGGTGACGGAAGGCAGCGCCTGAATCGGCCGCAGAAAGTCCGTCAGGCTTTGGGCGGTTTGCAGGCGAATATCGTTGAGGCGAAGCTGGCGGATCAGCCAGTTGCCCTGCGCATCGCGCTCGGCGCTGCCGGTCATTGAACCGCGCGCCAGATCGGCGCCGACGTTGCTGAACAGCATGCGGCCCTGCGATACGCTGCCCTGAATCAGGACGTTAGCGCCTGACACCTTGTTCAGCGTCAGGTCGCCTGCGCTCATCTGAAACTGCGCGTCGCTGCCCAGCATGCTCTTCGTCGTGGGTTTCCACGGCATAACGCCGCCGTTTACCTGCTGAGCCGCAAGCGGCAGCGGCGTGTCTGGACTGTCAATGCGCATATTGTTCAGCTGCAGGCGTCCCGCCTGGAAAGGCAGGGTGTCGCCAGGCGTCAGGTTCGCCAGATTCACCACGCCGTCGCGCAGCGCGATGCTGCCAAAATTCAGCGGATCGCTGAACTGCAGCAGCGCGAGTCCGAGATCGACGCGCTTCGCCACCACTGCGGCCGGCTGGCCGTCATGACCAAAGGTGAAGTCGTCGAGAATGATGTGCGAAGGCGAGGAGAAGTTATGCTCAATCTTGCTGAGCGAGAGATGCCAGGCGGTTTTGTCGCTCACGTAGCGGCTGAACCAGCCTGCGCCCCATTGCGTCTGCAACAGAACGTAGATCACCACCAGGCTTAGCACCAGTAGCAGCAGTACCGTAAGAAAAAATTTTCCAAGAAATTTCATTGTATCCATCCCGCCATCTTTCCGGTCAGTGCTTGTTATGCCTGAATTACCTTTGTAGCTCAACAGCCTGGATGTAAATACGAATAAATAGAGGAGGCGGGCCGATCGCCCGCCGGAGAGGTTACTTTTCCTGCGGGAAGATCAGGTTCAGCACGATGGCGGTGATCCCGCCTGCGGCGATGCCGGAAGAGAGCAGGGTCTTCAGCCAGTCTGGCGCGAACTGCAGGATCAGCGGCTGCTGCGATACGCCCAGCCCGACCGCCAGCGACAGCGCGATAATCATAATCGCGCGGCGGTTGAGCGGTTCGCGCGACACGATGCGCACGCCGGAGGCGGCGATGGTGCCGAACATGACGATGGTCGCGCCGCCCAGCACCGGTTCCGGAATATGCTGCACAAAACCGCTCACCGCCGGAAACAGACCCAGCACGATCAGCATCAGCGCCACGACAAAACCGACGTAGCGGCTGGCGACGCCGGTAAGCTGGATAACGCCGTTGTTCTGGCCAAAGCAGGAGTTGGGAAAGGTATTGAACAGCGCGGAGACAAAGGAGTTCAGCCCGTTCGCCAGCACGCCGCCTTTCAGGCGCTGCATATAGAGCGGACCGCTAACCGGCTGCTCTGAAACGTCTGAGGTTGCGGTAATATCGCCGATCGTCTCCAGCGAAGTGACCATAAACACCAGCATCAGCGGAACCAGCAGGTTCCAGTCAAAGCCCAGCCCATAGTAGAGCGGCGTCGGCACCGCGATCAGCGGCTGGCTGGCCGGCGCGGCGGTTTGCGGCAGCATATCCATCAGCCAGGCGGCGAGATAGCCGATCGCCATGGCGATCACCAGCGACGCGACGCGCAAATAGGGATTACGCTGGCGGTTGAGCACGATGATCACCGCCAGCACCACGCCCGCCAGCAGCAGGTTTTTCGGCGCGCCGAAGCTGTGATCGTTCATCGCGGCGAAGCCGCCGCCAATCGAGGTCAGACCGACCTGAATCAGCGACAGGCCGATAATCATCACCACGATGCCGGAGACCAGCGGGGTGATAATGCGGCGCGCCAGGTGCAGAACGCGCGACAGCACCATCTCGGTACAGGAGGCCACCATCAGGGTGCCGAACAGCGCCGCCATCATGGTCGGCACGTCGGCGCCGCCGTTTTTCAGCGCCATGCCGCCCATAATCAGAGGCGTCACAAAGTTGAAGCTGGTGCCCTGAATCGACAGCAGGCCTGAGCCGACCGGACCCCAGGTTTTAATCTGCAGCACCGAGGCGACGCCGGAGGCGAACAGCGACATGCTGATAATGTGCTGCGTATCCTGCGCAGGCAGGCCCAGCGCCTGACAAATCAGCAGCGCGGGCGTGATGACCGCCACGAACATCGCCAGCAGATGCTGACAGGCGGCAAACAGCGTTTGCGGCAGCGGCGGACGATCTTCAAGGCGGTAAATCAGCTCGCTCTGGCGCGGCGTTGTCGCTTTAGGGTGTGTGGCGTCTGGTTGATTAACGGACATAAAGTGGCTTCCCAATCTGTGAAGAGGGGGATTTTAAACCGCTGATGGCTGAAAGCAATCGTTTGCCAGCCTTTATCTTATGCGCATCCGGGCGCAAGCGCGGTCAGATCAAAGGAGAGAGGAAATTAGACGTTGGTATAGCGCGCGGTTTCCGGCAGCCAGCGCTCGATCAGCGCCTTCGCCTGCTCCGGATAGTGCTGGTGGATATGGCGCGCCACGCGCTGTACTTCCGGCACCATCGCCTGATCGCGCAGCAGATCCGCTACCTTGAATTCGGCGTTGCCGGTCTGGCGCGTGCCCAGCAGCTCGCCCGGACCGCGGATCTCCAGATCGTGCTGGGCGATGACGAAGCCGTCGTTGCTGTCGCGCAGCACCTGCAAACGACGCTGCGCGGTTTTGCTCAGCGGCGCCTTGTAGAGCAGCACGCAGTGCGACGCCACCGCGCCGCGTCCGACGCGCCCGCGCAGCTGATGCAGCTGAGCCAGACCCAGGCGTTCCGGATTTTCGATAATCATCAGGCTGGCGTTAGGCACGTCGACCCCGACTTCAATCACCGTGGTCGCCACCAGCAGCTGCATCTCATTGGCTTTAAACGCCGCCATTACCGCCTGTTTTTCCGCCGGCTTCATGCGGCCGTGCACCAGACCGATATTCAGGTCGGGCAGCGCGACTTTCAGGGCTTCCCAGCTCGCTTCCGCCGCCTGCGCTTCCAGCAGATCGGACTCTTCGATCAGCGTGCAGACCCAGTAAGCCTGGCGGCCCTCCTGGCAGGCGTGGCGCACGCGGGCGATGATGTCGTCGCGGCGGCTGTCAGGGATGGCGACGGTGGTGACCGGCGTACGGCCTGGCGGCAGCTCGTCAATGGTCGAGGTATCGAGATCGGCGTAGGCGGTCATCGCCAGGGTGCGCGGAATCGGCGTCGCGGTCATAATCAGCTGATGCGGATGGAAGCCCTGCTCTTCGCCTTTCTCCCACAGCGCCAGCCGCTGATGCACGCCGAAACGATGCTGCTCGTCGATAATCACCAGCGCCAGCCCGTTGAATTGCACCTGCTCCTGGAACAGCGCATGCGTGCCGACCACCATCGCCACTTGTCCGCTGGCGATCGCCTCCTGCTGCGCCTGTCGCGCTTTGCCTTTCTGCTTGCCGGCCAGCCAGCCGACTTCGATGCCCAGCGGCGCGAACCAGCTGCGGAAGTTGTTGGCGTGCTGCTCTGCCAGCAGCTCGGTGGGCGCCATCAGCGCCACCTGCTTGCCGTGCGCGATCACGTCGAGCGCCGCCAGCGCCGCGACCAGGGTTTTACCGGATCCGACGTCGCCCTGCACCAGGCGCATCATCGGGAAATCGTTGGCCAGATCGCGTTCAATCTCCTGCACCACGCGTTTTTGCGCGTTGGTCGGGGAGAAGGGCAGCGCCGCCAGCAGTTTGTCGCTCAGCGTATGGCGCGGCGCCATCGGCAGGGCGTAATAGCGCTGCGCGCCGGCGCGCACCGCCAGCATGCTGAGGTTGTGCGCCAGCAGCTCTTCAAGGATCAGACGACGCTGCGCCGGATGGCGGCCGTGCTCCAGCTCGCTCAGGCGCAGATCCGGCGGCGGACGGTGCAACGTGCGCAGCGCCTCCGGCAGGCTAATCAGTCCCTGCGCCAGCTCCTGCGGCAGCAGTTCGGCGATCGGCACGCTTTCCAGCAGCGTCAGCGCCTGATCGGTCAGGCTGCGCAGCGTAGCCTGACGAATGCCTTCGGTGGTGGGATAGACCGGCGTCAGGGTCTCTTCCAGCGTAACCGGGCTCTGCTCGCCCTGAACGCGGTACTCGGGGTGAATCATTTCCGCGCCGCGCTGGCCACGCTTGATCTCGCCATAGGCGGTCACGCGACGCCCCGGCGCCAGGCTGTTCTTCATCCCGGCATTAAAGTTGAAGAAACGCATGGTGAGCACGCCGCTGCCGTCGCTGATCTGACATACTAGCATGCGGCGTCGGCCAAAGGAGATATCGGACTGCAACACCTCGCCCTCTACCGTGGCCCAGATGCCGGGCAGCAGATCGTTAATGGCGTAGAGCTGAGTGCGGTCTTCGTAGCGTAGCGGGAGATGGAGCAGCAGATCCTGAATGGTATGCAGGCCGAGCTTAGCCAGCTTCGCCGCCTGACTGGCGCCGACGCCGGTCAGGGTACTGAGCGGAATGGCATCCAGCAGGCGGCCTTTCATTTCTTTTTCCCCGTGGCCTGCATGCTGGCCCACCAGTCGGCGTCAGCTTCCACTTCGCCCTGGGCGTTGATATGCGGATAGGGCAGACCTTTCTGCTTCGCCACGCGCGCCAGCACCGGATAGCCGCCTTCGAACAGCAGGCGCTGCTGCTCCTCTTCGTCCAGCAGGCTGTGCCGACGCTGATAGAGTCCGGCGTTCTGCCGCTGGCGCTGCGCTTCGTAGAGGATCAGCGCAGAGGCCACGGAGACGTTCAGCGACTGCACCATGCCTACCATGGGAATAATGATGTCGCAATCGGCCAGCGCCAGCGCCTCGGCGGTGATGCCGGTTTTTTCCTGACCCATCAGAATGCAGGTCGGGCGGGTGTAATCTATTTCGCGAAAATCGACCGCTCTGTCCGACAGGTTGGTCGCCAGCACCTGCATGCCGCGATCTTTCAGGTGGGTAACCGCCTGGGCGATATTGCGATGGGTTTTGACCTTCACCCAGCTGTTGCTGCCGGCGGAAGCGGAGACCATAGTGCGCATGCGTTCGCTGGGCCAGACGGCGTGCACTTCGTGAATGCCCACCGCATCCGCCGTGCGGATCACCGCCGATACGTTGTGCGGCTTGTGCACCTGTTCCATACAGACGGTGAGGTCGTGCTGGCGAAGCGCCAGCATCTCCTGAATACGAGCGAAGCGTTGAGCGTTCATGCGCTAGTTACGGTTACGGTGGACTTTGATCACGTCCGGCATCACGCGAATTTTACGCATAATATTCGCCAGATGGACGCGATCGCGCGCGGTCAGGCGGATAAAGGCGCTGTAAACGCGGCCGTCGCGCTCTTCGGTGTTGAGACTCTGGATATTCGAGCCTGCGGTATTAATCGCCGCCGTCAGGTTCGCCAGCGCGCCCTGATGGTTGAACATGTCGACTTTAATCTCCGCCACGAACTCCTGCTCGGTGACCTTATCCCACTCCACCGGCATGAATTTTTCCGGCTCTTTCTGGTAGCCGCGAATATTGCGACAGGATTCGTGATGCACCACCAGTCCCTTGCCGGGGCTGACGTGGGCCACGATGGGATCGCCGGGAATCGGACGGCAGCATTTGGCGAAGGTAATCAGGACGCCGTCCGCGCCTTTGATCGGCAGCTTGCCGCGTTTGCTGCTGCTCGGCGGCGTCGCATTGCTCGACTGCAGCAGGTTCTTCGCCACCACCACGCTCATGGCGTTGCCGAGGCCGATCTCCGCCAGCAGGTCGTCCAGCGACGTCAGCTTCATGCGATCCAGCTCTTGCTTGATGTTCGCGGGCGAGATCTCCGCCAGCTTGCGGCTGCCGCCGAGCGCGTGGCTCAGCAGGCGACGGCCAAGGTTGACGGAGTCTTCGCGCTTGAGGTTTTTCAGCAGCTGACGAATTTTGGCGCGCGCTTTGGAGCTAACGACGAAATTGAGCCAGGCGGCGTTGGGACGCGCGCCCGGCGCCGTAATGATCTCAACCGTCTGGCCACTGGTCAGCGGCTGCGAGAGCGGATAGGGCTGGCGATCGACGCGCGCGCCGACGCAGGCATGGCCGATATCGGTATGCACCGCATAGGCGAAATCGACCGGCGTCGCGCCGGCCGGCAGCTCGACGATGCGGCCTTCCGGCGTAAAAACGTAAATCTCGTCAGGGAAGAGATCGGATTTAACGCTCTCGATAAATTCAAAAGAACTGCCCGCGCTCTGCTGCAGCTCCAGCAGGCTTTGCAGCCAGCGCTGGGCGCGAATCTGCGCGGTAGTGCCGCTTTCGCCCGCCTGTTTATAAGCCCAGTGCGCGGCGACCCCCATTTCTGCCATCTGATCCATATCTTCGGTACGGATCTGCACCTCGACCGGCACGCCGTGCGGGCCGATCATCGAGGTATGCAGCGACTGATAGCCGTTGGCTTTAGGGATAGCGATGTAATCTTTCATTCGGCCTGGACGCGGTTTGTACAGGCTGTGCATCTGACCGAGCACGCGATAGCAGGTGTCCACGTCCTTCACGATCACGCGGAAAGCGTAGATATCCATGATGGAGTGAAAACGCTGCTCTTTCAGCGTCATTTTGCGGTAGATAGAGTAGAGATGTTTTTCACGGCCGCTGACGCGGCAGGGAATGCCCGCTTCCTGCAGACGCCCGTCGATTTCCGACAGGATCTTCTGAATCATCTCTTTGCGGTTGCCGCGCGCCGCTTTGACGACCTCTTTAATCACGCGATAGCGATTAGGGTAGAGCGCCTCGAAGCCCAGCTCTTCCAGCTCGATCTTCAGGTGATGGATACCCAGGCGATGCGCCAGCGGACTGTAGATCTCCAGAGTTTCCAGCGCGATGCGACGACGCTTGTCTGGACGCAGCGAGCCCAGCGTACGCATATTGTGCGTGCGGTCGGCCAGCTTGATGAGAATGACGCGGATATCCTGCACCATCGCCATGATCATCTTACGGAAGTTCTCAGCCTGCGCCTCTTTCTTGTCGCGGAAGGTCAGCTTATCCAGCTTGGATACGCCTTCCACCAGCTCCGCCACGCTTTTGCCGAACAGCTGCTCCATATCCTGATAGGTTGCCGGCGTGTCTTCGATTACGTCGTGCAGCAGCGCGGCCATCAGCGTTTCATGGTCGAGCTTCATCTCCGCCAGAATGCAGGCGACGGCAACAGGATGGGTAATGTAGGGCTCGCCGCTGGAGCGTGTCTGTCCCTCGTGAGCATCACGTGCGACAAGATACGCTTGCTGGAGGCGCTTGATTTGCTCCTCCGGCAGGTATTTTTCAATCAGCTGATTGAGGCTTTCAAACAGATACAAGGTTGGCCTGCAGGTTGCTGTTAACGACGGCCTTCAGCGATAGCGGTAACGGCTTGTAATTCAGCGGCTTCCTGCTCTTGCTGCTCCTGACGATCGCGCACGTCGAGGATCTGGTTGGTGATCAGGCCTTCTTCGATCTCGCGCAGGGCGATAACGGTGGCTTTATCGTTCTCTTCCGGAACCAGCGGATCTTTACCGCCTACCTGCATCTGACGTGCACGACGTGCAGCGACCAACACCAGGTCAAAACGGTTACCAATTTTTTCTACTGCGTCCTGAACGGTTACGCGTGCCATAGGTGTGCTACTCCACAGATGAAGAAATGACTGGGCATAATACTGAAACTGTCTTCAGACTGCCAATAGTTTGCTGATTAAAGCATCATGACGCGCCTTCTGGCGCCCCATGCGCAGGCGTTCAGCGCGGATGATGGTCTTCAGATCGGACAGCGCCAGATCGAAATCATCATTGATAATTAAATAGTCGTATTCGGCGTAGTGGCTCATCTCGGAGACCGCCTGCGCCATGCGGCGGGCAATCACCTCTTCGCTGTCCTGACCGCGACCGCGCAGACGGCGGTCCAGCTCGTCCTGCGAAGGCGGCAGCACGAAGATGCTGCGCGCGGCGGGCATTTTCGCGCGGATCTGCTGCGCGCCCTGCCAGTCGATATCAAGGAACACATCGACGCCGGTGGAGAGCACCTGCTCGATCGCTTTACGCGACGTGCCGTAATAGTTGTCGAAGACTTTCGCATGCTCGAGGAAGGCGTCTTCCGCGATCATCGCTTCAAATTCATCTTTTGAGACGAAGTAATAGTGTTCGCCATGGGCTTCACCGGGACGCATGCCGCGGGTGGTGTGAGAAACAGACACCTGCGTATCGTACAGCGGTTGTGTCTTCAGTAACGCCTGAATCAGGCTGGATTTACCCGCGCCGCTGGGGGCGGAAACAATAAAAAGCGTGCCTTGAGCCATGGTCTTCTTGAATTGAGTAAAGAGCGGAGTCGATTTCCTGCAAAGTATACACGGCTTAGGGCCGTCACGCAGCGTTTGCGCATGGCGCGGCGCTAAATCTTTTGCGGCGCGGCGCGTAAAACCGCCTTTTCCAGCCTGCAAACGCCTCTGTTTTCTGCCTGTTCCCTTCCGTTCTGCTGTTTTAGCTGTCGCCCTGTCGCGTCCGTGCCGCTTCAATAGGCGAAACGTTGAGGAGGCTCATTATGAAAGAGACGCTACGCCTGCTGCTGTGCCTGTTGTTGCTGGCTGCCGGTTCGGCACATGCGCTTTGTCCGGTCTGGACGCCTGCGCGCGCCGGAGAGGAGATCGCCCGTCTGCAGCGGCAGCTGGAACACTGGGACGACGCCTACTATCGCGACGGCAAGAGCCTGGTCAGCGATGCGGACTACGATACGCTGCTGCAGCGGCTAAAAAGCTGGCAGCGCTGCTTCACGCCCGCTCAACCGACCTATGCCTCTCAGCTGCCCGCCAGCGGCAGGGTCGCGCATCCGGTGGCGCATACCGGCGTAAAAAAAGTGCGCGATAAGCTGGCGCTGGCGTACTGGATGCAGGATCGGCGCGACCTGTGGGTGCAGCCGAAAATCGACGGCGTCGCGGTCACGCTGGTCTACGAGGCGGGAAAGCTGGCGGCGTTAATTAGCCGCGGCGATGGCCTGCATGGCGAGTCCTGGTTAGCGAAAGCGTCCTTTATTCCCGCCATCCCGCTGAAGATCGAGAGCGACGCGCCGCGGGTGGTGCTGCAGGGCGAACTCTTTCTGAAGATGACCGATCATCGCCAGTCGCGCGACGGCGGCAAAAACGCGCGGGCGCAGGTAGCGGGCGCGCTGATGAGTCAGAGCCCTGGACCCCTGCTGGCCGATATCGGTCTGTTTATCTGGGGATGGCCGGATGGGCCCGCCGCGATGACGGATCGTCTGCGGCAGCTTGCCGACTGGGGACTGGGTCTGGCGCAAACGTGGAGCCAGCCCGTACGCGACGAGGAGGAGGTCGCGGTCTGGCGCGACCGCTGGTTCAACGCGCCGCTGCCTTTCGCAACGGACGGCGTAGTGGTGCATCAGGCGACGCGTCCCGCCGGACAAAGCTGGATGCCAGGCGAAGGCGACTGGGCGGTGGCGTGGAAATTTGAGCCGCCGGACGTCACTAGCGAAGTGCGTTCGGTAGATTTCACTACCGGCCGCACCGGCAATATTACCGTGGTGCTCACTCTTCAGCCGGTCGCGCTCGACGACAAAATCGTCCGGCGCGTGAACATCGGCTCGCTGCGGCGCTGGCGAACATGGGACGTTATCGCCGGCGATCAGGTGGCCATTAGCCTGGCGGGACAGGGCATTCCTCGTCTGGAAAGAGTGATATGGCGAGTCGCAGAACGCGCTTACCCGCAGCCGCCGGATGCGGAAAGCTTTACGCCGCTCAGCTGCCTGAGCGTGACGCCCGCCTGCCGTCAGCAGCTGCTGGCGCGGCTAAGCTGGCTAAGCCAGAAGCCGATGCTGGATATCGCCGGCGTGCAGCGCAGCACCTGGCTGCGGCTGCTGGAGAACCGCGCCATGTCCCATCTTTTCTCCTGGCTGACGCTGACGCCGGAGCAAATCGCGCAAAGCTCAGGCATCACTCCAGCGCGCGCGCAGCAGCTCTGGCATCGGTTCAACCTGACGCGTCAGCAGCCGCTGCGGCGCTGGATCGGCGCGCTCGGCATACCGCTGCCGCGGCGCGCGCTAAACGCTTTGCCAGACAGGACCTGGGATGAGGTGCAGCAGCGCGGCGTGCAGCAGTGGCAGGCGCTGCCGGGCGTAGGCGCGATCCTGGCGCAGCGTATTCACGCCATGCTGCAGGATGCGCGCATACAAAAACTGATCGCGTTTCTGCGACAGCAGGGCATTCCGGGCGAGGTCAGTGCTCCGGGTGGGGATAGTTGAACACCGGCAGGCCAAGCCGGAAGCGCAGCGCCAGCAGGCGCGCCAGAAAGCCGAACAGCAGGGTAATAATCACCACGGCCTCATGCGCCAGCGAGGTTTTCAGCAGCAGGATATAGATCCAGCCGGAGGCGAAGGCGATACCGGCATAGAGCTCTTTCTGAAACACCAGCGGAATACGATTACAGAACATATCGCGCAGCACGCCGCCGAATACGCCGGTAATCACCGCGGCGATGGCGGCGATAATCATCGCATGGCCGCTGTCCAGCGCGACCTGCGCGCCGATAATCGAGAAGACCACCAGGCCCAGCGCATCCAGCACCAGGAAAACTTTGCGCAGGTGGGTCATCAGCGGCGCAAGCCAGGTCGTCAGCACGGCGGCGGCCGCTACGATCATGATATATTCCGGATGCTTCACCCAGCCGAGCGGGTAATGACCCAGTAAAATATCCCGCACCGATCCGCCGCCAATCGCCGTTACCGACGCAATGATAATCACGCCGAACAGATCCATTTTGCGTCGTCCGGCGGCAAGCGCGCCTGTCATGGCTTCGGCCGTAATGCCGATAATATAGAGGACGGTTAATAACATAGCTGGCTCCAGAAGGTGGGCGGCAAGGCTACGGGGTGAGTAAAATATCAGCAACTGAGAATTTCTCAGGCGATCGCTTCGCATCAGTTTAACTTATGACGGCCTGCGGAAAAACGCCGACGTAGCGGCAAAGCGAGGGCAGCGCTGCGGCGGCCGGATAAGAAAAACGAATTATTGATACGGCAGGCGATGAAGCGAAGCGCTATTAAGGCGGGGTTATCGAGAAAAGCGCGAAAGAGGTCGCTTAGTCAGTGAGGAATGTCCGGGAAAAAAATAAAATATAGCGCCAACAAAAAGAAAAAAGCGTGCTGTCACCAGCACGCGAATGCATCTTGTCAGATGCCCAGAGCCCACCATACAGACTTGTTTTTATTATGCGATTCTTGCGCGAATGCGACTGTAATCTTTGAGATTAAAACGATATTCCGGCTGAAAGCTCGAGCGGCCATAATAGCAGTAGATCAGCATGCGAATAGAGGCCATTGCCAGATAACCCCAGATGGCGCACAGTACCGACGGCGTCAGCCAGACAGTAAATAACGTCACGCCGAGTCCAAAAAGCACAGACAGCGTTTCTGTAAAGGCGATGCGAGTATATTGCTTTTCGCGCTGTAAAACGGCGCGGTAATGTTGTCCCTGCGGAATAATAATAAAAATAACAGAGACCATTTCCAGCATAATAGCCAGTTCGGGCTGCTGCAGGTAGTTGCCGATAAGATCGCTGCCGGTAAACAGCACGGCGAAAATAACCAGGCTCAGCAGCATATTGCCCCAGTAAAGCATCGACTGATCGCGTACCGACAGCGTGCCGCTGCGGATCAGCGCGTTGGAAAAGCTGCGGTCAGCCAGCGTATCGATGACCAGCAGCCCGATGATGGCGATCGCCAGCAGATTCAGCTCGTTAGCCTGCAGTATTTGCGCCAGTAAAGAGAGCTGAAGCACCCCAATGCCGATGATTTTAATCGATGAAAGAATCGACCACTTTGCGCCGGTAAAGCTTCGTTCACGTATCGCCATGATATGCTCGTTAGGTACAGGTACCGAGTAAAATGTGACGTATGAAATAGCAGGCTATTTCACACTAATAATTAATGCCATTCGCCTGCGCGAAGTCCAGACGCAGTACGCCAGGCCTCACCTGTTATTATTGATTCAATGCGATGGATTTCTGAAACGTAAATAATTTCCCCATTATTACTATTATCCCGGGACAGGGCCGTCTTTTCTGTGGTTAGCAGAAAAGCGGCCAGGTCCTGGGCAAATCCTTTTATATTTTTATATTCTCCAGCCAGCATCCTACCGGCGATCTCAACAAGTTCTTCTTCTGACAGCAGAGCCGTAGTTGAGCAATCCATTTTTTATTTCCTGGTGTTGTTATTTTTAAGTGTTGCTGTGTGTGGCTAATTTATACCTCGTTTTTTTTAATTCCACACCATCAGAAAAGTCCGATAACGTCGCTGCAGAAATAAATGGATTCACTCTTTGCATGAAATTTTTTTAACTTCCGTTCTAAAGGTTTATTAATCGTTGTGCAGTAAAAAGGGTAATCCGCGGGGATAAAAAATGCGCACACGCGGAGAATGCATGTATTTCAGGCGTTACAGCGAAACGGCGGCGTTCGCTACCCAGGACTTTTCCCGGATAGCGGGCTTTAATGAAACTGTTGTGAATCGAGAGGAGGGCTTATGAAAAAGGTGAAAGCGCTTATGCGTTTTTACTGAACTTTTTTCACTTTTCTGAGCCGTAAGGCCCAGCCATGACTAAAGACTGGCGGCTTCTTCGCCGGTTTTATTGGGTGAGCAGGCGGTTGAGACGAGCAAGATCGCTTCTTACCCATTCAATATCCTGAGAAAACTTCCCGTCAGACATAAGCGGCTGGCGATAAATCACCATCACCACCTCCGCGCCTTGTTCATTGGCGACCACGCGCATCGGCATATAAATCTCTTTACCAAAGCCGCTGTCAATCCAGTGATCCATTACGCCAAAGGGATTATGTGGGGTAAAGCGAAGCTTTACTGAACCTTCCGGCCCGCGAGCGCGCCAGTAACTGCCTTCCTGCTCCAGCGTGCTGCTGCTCAGCCCCGAAGCCCATTTGGCGAAGTATTCCGGCTTCCAGATAGTTTCATATAAATCTAACCAGTTACGCGCAATGGTCTGACTGACAACCTGAGACGACAACATGCTACCTCCGGAACCGGGTTAAAAAGGCATTAAAACATGTTGGGTGCAGGGGGAGAATCGCGCGCAACCAGAAGTGTGGCGCAGACAGGATTTCATCCAGCAGGCCGGGCGGCCTGCCGGGAGCGGTCACAGGAAACGTCCGCGCGCGTCAATCAGCTGGATCTCTGCGCGACCGTCGGCGTGACGCAGCACATAGCTATCCGACTGCGCCATCACCGCACAGCTGTGATTGGGGTAGATACGCAGCAGGGCGCCGACGTCTGGCGCGCTATCCTGCCAGGCGATAAAGCCATGCTCCTCCGACAGCTTGCTAATCTCATAGCAGGTGCCGCTCTCATCGACGGCGACGCCGAAGCCGCTGGCGCTGGTGCCGTGCGGCCCTTTATCCGAACTCAACATTTTAGAACCGGCATCGATAATAGCGAAATGGCGGTTTACCGCGACCACGCGGGCGATAACGCTCAGCGCCAGGTCATCAACGCGGCTCAGGCCGAGGCGGCAGGCGGTCAGATCGAGCAGGGCGTAGTTTCCCGGACGGATCTCGTCGGTTCCGTCGGCCACCGGCGCGGCGAGCGCCGTGGGCGTCGCGCCGACGGAAACCGGGCAGTGGGCGAAACCCGCTGCGCGCAGCTGGCCTTGTACCTGCTGCATCAGCCGCGCCTCTTCCAGGGCGATCTCCGCAATGGCGTCGCGGTTCCCCGCGCCGTAGGCGTGCCCTGCGTGCGAGACCAGACCGGCAAAACGAAGCTGCGCTGCCTGCATTGCCTGCGCCAGCTTTACCGCGTCGTCGCGATGTGGATCGACGCCGATACGGTGGAGTCCGACATCTACCTTAATCGCCACCCCAACGTCGGCGTCAGGCTGCTGGCGCAGCGCCTCGGCGATAGCGGCTACGCCATGCGGCGCATCGACAATCAGCGTCACCTTCGCCTGATGCTGCGCCGCCAGCTTCAGCAGCGGCGCAATGCTGTCGGCGCGAATCACCGGGTAGGCCAGCAGGATATCGCGCTCGCCGCCGCGAATAAAAACTTCGCCTTCCCCTGGTTTGGAGACGGTGATGCCGCAGGCGCCCAGCGAGCGCTGGCGGCGGGCGATATAGAGGCTTTTATGCGTTTTGATATGGGGACGAAGCGCGACGCCAGCGCGGCTGGCTTTTTCCTGCATGCTCTGCAGATTGGTTTCCAGCCTGTCGGCGTCGATTTCAATATAGGGGGTGAGGCGATCGTCAGGCAGAGGACGTTGCCAGCGTTGGTTCATATCCATACGAGGTTCCTGCAGAAACAGAGAGAACCTCATCATTCAGCAATTTGCCGCGGGATGCCAGCCGCGGCAGCTGAAAACCGCATCACAACCACTCTGGTCATGATGCAGAGCAAATTAAACGTAGAGCGAGGCTTCACCTGGCGGGCGGGTTTTGAAGCGGCGGTGCAGCCACAGATACTGCTCCGGCGCGCGCAGAATCTGGCTTTCGATCACCTTATTCATATAGGCGGCGGCGGCGGCTTCATCGGTATGCGGGTAGTTTTCCAGCTCGGGATCGATAATCAGCTGATAGCCGTAGTTATCGGGATTGCGGATCAGCGAGATGGTCAGCATCGCCGGATTAGCCAGGCGCGACAGAACGAAGGTGCCGTTGGTGGTGGCAGCTTTTTCAACGGCGAACAGCGGAGCAAAGACGCTGCCTTTCGGGCCGTAATCCTGATCCGGCGCAAACCATACCGATTCGCCTTTCTTCAGCGCATGCACCATGCCGCGCAGATCGCGCCGATCGATCATCGCCTTGTTGGAGCGCATACGGCCTTTGGTCTGCGCCCACTCCATCGCCCGGTTGTTGTGCGGGCGATACATCGCCATCATCGGCTGACACAAACCGCTGATGCGGCCGCCCAGCTCCAGCGACATAAAATGCACGCCAATAACCATTACGCCGCGCTTCTGCTCCATGGCGGACCGCAGATGGTGCATGCCTGACACCTCAAACAGTTTTTTCACTGCGCGATCGGACCAGAACCATGCGATGCCGGTTTCCATCAGCGCCATGCCCAGCGAAGCGAAGTTGCCCGCGATCATGCGCTCTATATCGTGTTCGGCAATGCCGGGAAAGCAGAGTTCGATGTTGCGCCGCGTAATGCGCTCCCGACGCTTAAGGAAATGACGAGAAAGCGTGCCGGCGTTGGCGCCGAGACGCATCAGAACAGGATAAGGAAGCTGAACCAGCAGCCACAGGATGCCCAGACCTAACCAGGTTAACCAGTAACGCGGATGCAGCATTGAACGGCAAAAAGCTCCGGTCTTTTTCATAGCGCACCTTTATGTGATGAGTGTATGTATCGCATAAAGAAGCACTTCCCTAAGTTCCCCAGGCGCTACAGCTTGTAGTCAATCGGACCGGCACATTAGCAAAAAGTGCCGCGAAAGAAAGTGAAACTGCGGAATCATATGGAGATGAATGTTTCATTGAACGGGTGATTATCGTAGAGAGAGGGAATAATCGCGATAAAATTTATTTTATAAACAGAAGGTTAAGAAAAAATCTAAGCGGTAGCTTATAGCAAACGCTCTAACATTAAGAGTGGTCTGGAAATGAATGCTTATGTTTATTTACGCAGAATTTACGCTAGCGGACAGAGAAAACAACGAAAAGCTCGCCGGGAGGCGAGCCTTTCGTTCAGCAGGCGTCGTCTGTCACTCGATGTTCTGAATCTGATTATTGAGTAAGTGGCTCAAGCTCCTTCTTTTTATGAATTACTTGAGTGGAAATTTCTTAAGGGGTACACGCCTGTGTACACCCTAAAAGAGGGGCATGGATGTTTTGACCATAATCTGATCGCCGCCTTTTCAAATAGAAATATGCGTGCCAAAGGTGCTTACCAGCATGCGTACTCCATGCTGCGTACTTTAACAAGTCTCTCATGAGACTTATCGGCTTGGCATGCTGCCGCTAGTTTTTGGCCCGCTCATGCTCCAAATGTGTAAAGGCGGATAAAGGTAAATTAGGTTTCAGCTCACATCGCGGGCGGTGCTCATAATGGCCCAAATGGAAAAAAAACCCTTTGGAAACCATGCATTCTGGTGGATACCAGGCTGGATACCTTGCCGTAATCTAGTCGTGCCAGTTACCCGGCTTGAGGCTCAGCTCTGAGATGTGGGGTTTTCTAACCGTACTGTTTTGACGATGTGACGCTGTAGACATCACCTCGCTGATAGTGGTTACCACTTACCACGATTGGTTACCGTTCCGCACGCACTTTATGTATAACCAAATACATGTCGTTCAGTTGGTTCATTTTGCAAATACTATTGTTTTAAAATGGTTAATTTCAAAAAAGTGGACCAGCACAACCCCGAATTGAACCAACAACCAGGCAATCTGAACCAACAATTTTTCATCTCTTACACTGTCTTACGGTGCTAAAATGCTCGCTTCTCTCCTGATGCTGGTAGCCTATGAGCAAATCCCTGTCTGTGACATTCCGAGTGCCTGCTGAGTTAAGCGAGACCTTTACCGATGCAGTTAGCGCCGCTGGTGTTGATAAAACAGCATGGCTTGTCGATGCCATACGTCAGAAGCTGAACCTGCCAGACCGTAATGCTTACGCGCGCATGATGGCGTTGGTAGAACGGATGGAGATTGCGGCGGCGGCTTTGACTGGCGGTGAGCAGGGCATCCCTCCTTTGCCATACGATGAGCCAGCAGTGATTCGCATCGTCGAAGAGTCTATGGCGCAGGGATTTGATAATGGCCGTATCATTGCAGAACGGCTTAATGAGGCTGGCTATCAGACTAATGCAGGCAAGGCGTGGGATAAGGACATTTATAGTGCTTGGAAGAGGCGGTTCAACCTTGAGGTTAGATGAAAAATAGCGCTTAAATTATTAGACTGGTAATCTTTGCTTGGTTTGATAACCCTTTTTTTATTCCGGTGCGACATGTCTAAGTCAATTGATGATCCTTATTTTCAGTCCTTACTTAGAGAGCTTACATCTCTGCCTAAAGAAACCGAATGGGCGGAGTTCAAAAGCAACTCGATTAGAGCTGAGGACTTGGGAGAGTACATTTCTGCTCTTGCTAACTCGGCAGCCCTTGAAGGTAAGACGAAGGCATATATGGTATGGGGTGTTGATGATGAGACTCACTTAATCAGTGGTACCGATTTTAAGCCTTCTTTAGAGAGACATAAGCAGCAAGAACTTGAAAGCTGGTTGCTGCAAAATCTTGAGCCTAAGATTGACTTCACTTTCAACGAATTCTTATCTATCGAGAACAAACCTGTTGTCATCCTTGAAATACCGGCAGCACAGCACACCCCTGTGAGATTTCTCGGTATTGAATATATTCGAATTGGTTCTTATAAAAAACCCTTGGGGAAACATGCCGAAAAGGAGCGCTCTCTTTGGCGTGTTTTTGATAGGAAGCCATGGGAGTTTCGCATAGCTAAGGAAAGATGCGGTGCTGATGAGGTTTTAAGCCTTATTGATTACCCCTCCGTTTTCTCTCTGCTTTCTCAGCCTCTTCCCGATGGCAGGATGGCAATCTTAGAATATCTTACAAAAGAGAGAGTTGTAGAGAAGAATGACGCTGGCAGCTGGAACATTACTAATCTAGGAGCAATACTTTTTGCGCGAGAGCTTGACGCGTTTCGTCACTTATCAAGAAAAGCCATCAGGCTGATCCAATACAATGGGAACAATCGCTACAAAACTATCAAAGAGCAGGTTGGTCATAAAGGTTATGCTGTGGGTTTTGAAGGACTTATAGATTATATAAATAACCTTCTGCCTACCAATGAAGTCATAGGTAAAGCGTTTAGAAGTGAAGTGCGCATGTACCCTGAAACTGTCTATTCGAGAGTTGGTCGCCAATGCCCTGATACATCAGGATTTCAACATCAGTGGTACTAGCCCTATGCTTGAGCTATTTGATGGCCGTATGGAAATCTGTAACCCAGGCTTGCCATTGGTGGATATTGATCGTCTCTTGGACTCGCCTCCCCGCAGCCGAAATGAAGGCATCGCGTCCCTTATGCGTAGGATGAAAATATGCGAGGAAAGAGGAAGCGGTATTGATAAGGTTGTAATCGAAACTGAAATATATCAGTTGCCGGCACCTCACTTTGAAGTCTACCAAGACCATACAAAGGTTACTTTGTTCGCACATCGGGATTTTAAGGATATGGATAGTGAAGAAAAAGTGCGTGCTGCTTACCTCCATTGCGTCCTTAAGTATCTCGATAAGAGTCCAATGAACAACACAACGCTTCGTGAGAGGTTTGGTATTGATGAAAAAAATAGCGCCATGATTAGCCGTATCATCAAACAAGCAGTTCAGGACAACCGAATCAAACCTTATGATCCAAGTGTGGGCTCAAAGGCGATGCGTTATATACCTATATGGGCTTAAAACCATTTGCTTGATGGTTGCTTGATTTTCTTCGATTGAGAAAGAAACCTTGCAACCACTTAAGATGATTTTTATTAGTTTAATCATGTGGTTGCAGTTTGCGTCTGCTTTAATATTTGCTTGATGGTTGCTTGACGCTTAGAGAAAAACCTCTAAAAAACATATGGATGTGGCATAGTCTGGTTCTCCTACCTCCTTGCTTATCTTAACGGCTCGCAGTCTTCCGCTTTTGACCCATTGAGTAACAGTGCCTGTTGAGATGCCCAAGATTGCTGCGGCTTCTTTTCTGGTCAGAGTTAGTTTTTCCATAGGGGATTTACCACCGGTTCACGTGAAGATAGAGGGTGATGGCGTATCGTCACATAAAGGCTAAATATACACATGTATATTTAATGGGTGTGTGACGTTATCTCTTTGCTGCAGGCTTCTTCCATTGATAATCCTTGGCAGTCATCCTCTGCCTGTAGAGCCTGAGCCACTCCGTTTCGGATGGTCTAGAGCGTGTGCCTGTCCAGTGGCTCACCGTTCTGGCGGGCAATCTGTAGCAGCGTCATCTCGATCGTCTGTCGGTCAATCATTTCGCACCAGCCTGTTTATAGTGAACGTTCAGTCGTTCTTTTATGCTTAATGCGGCTGGCGGCGTCAACCTTCCACAAGGCGTTGCCTTCTTAGTGAAGTTGGGTGATTCTGGAGTGGTTAGACGCTATCTACAGTGAATCCCATGTTGAAAAATGCTCTTGATCTAATTGGCTTTAGTAACGCGCACACCAACGAGGTGAAAAATGAGTATTGAAACAATCGCTGATGTTACGGCCCCTCTGAGAACCTACGCTGCCTTGCTCGAAGGGCGCGCTGGAGATCTTCACCAATCGCTTTTAAGTTATTATGAGAGAGAGCGCGGGATGCATGAACATATCTCTGTCAAACTGGATGACAACAGAGTGGCTATAGCCATCCCCAGCCTGAAATTTGATTGCTTAAGTCGCAATAGGTTGGCTTTTGCAGGTAAAGATTTGGTTGCGGAAATTGAGTTTTTTACCGTCAAAGATGAACAAGAAATTTCCATCCTCAAATGCTATCTGTCCACCGAAGGTAAGTTCTCGTTTTGTTCCATTGATAACGAGCCGCAATACGATTTCTACCGTGATAGAACTATCGAGCCTGCCTTATTTGGTCAGTTATTCCGGGCTGCCTCAGCTAAAAAGATGATATCTATTTAATACGAATATGCTGGACGCAAAGCGCCCAAAGCTTATGCCGCTTTTTCCTGCTCCCTTTGCCAGCGCCGGTAGCCTTCCATCTGGCGTGCTTTACCCTCTGCCGTCAATGCGCCCGTACTATGACCGCCGTGATATTTGCAGCGTCCATTACTACTGATGTCTGTCCGCTTGCATGGCATTCCGGCTCGGGTTTTGGCTGCGCATGGGATATGCCGTAATTCTTCGGGCATCGGCTCATGAATGGGCTTTAAATCATGTCGGTACCCTGACGCCCGCCAGCGGTCAAAGCGTTCTCTTTGGCGCTGGTGGTGAGCTCTCAGCTGGTGGAGTAGTGAAGCTCTGTTGTCCATCTAACTCATCTCAAAGTTAACTTTTGTCAGGTATCCATGGGGTAGGGCAGGCAATGCGAACTATAGCCGCGAACCTCAGCGCGAACTCAGGCGATATCACGAGCCAGTTTCTCAGCTATGGCCTGACGCACGAAACTCTGCCCGGTTCCCATAACAGGGATGACTGTAATCGCCACCACGGCGTTTAATCATGCTATCCACTTTATCCACCAGCTCATTCTCTACGGTGACTATCAGGCGGCTTGTGGGCGCGCCGTTAAAGTACTGGTTAACCTGCTTCTTCGTGCTCATCGTCATCCATACACCCTCTTTAACATGCTTGAATGCCAATAACTGACTAGCTCAGAGATAGTCAGCGGATGCTCCTTCACGCGTCTTCCGGGATGACCCGTGAAAAGTTAAAAATGACCCGGCGCCGCGATATGCCCCCGCTGCGATCGCTGAAGGTCATGGCGTTATTGTTGACAGCCAGAACAGGCGTGGAGTACGGCGGCATACGGCTGAGACTGATCGCACGTTAATAAGATAATAAAAGAGCATCTCTGACCGTAATAATGGACCAGGCTATAAAGATTTTACGGTGTTAACAGCGGAAAGAAGGACACCGATTAAGACCAGCTCGAAAACTACCAGCAGCAGTAGCCTTTCAAACTTTCCCAGGCCTGGATGTGACAGGATGGCATTACCTGTGCTGAATGCTGTCAACACCATGCCCAGTGTAGAAGCCACTAAAAGACTCCAGAATATGATCGGATGCCAGTCTGCACCTTTTAGTTCCCGTTGCCTCAGAACCGCAGCCATCACGACTGACTGTAATAGTCCCAGCGCTATCGGGTCAGACGTTTGATTTGCGATTTTGCAGTAGTCAGACAGCAAATTTTTCACACCATACCCTTAGTTTTCACACAACGAACCAGCATAGTAGTCCTTTCACTTCGAAGGCTTTAACCTGGCCACATTCAGGTTCTCCTGACAACCATTTCCTTTTCCGGCCCCCACTTTCCGCGTGTATACAGGGGAAAGTGGGGACGAAAGGGGTGTCGCCCCCACCTGGCCCCCACTCATTCCCCCACATTCCTCTGAGAGTGAATGACAATATTTTCGCCATCTAGAGAAACGAGCCCTGCCTTTGTCAGCTTGCTCGGTCAGCGGGAAAAATGCTTGCGAGTATCGATGCCCATAGCCTTCAAATCATCAATAATGATGGCCTTCGTGCAGGCCTCACCCCGCTCATTGCGGCTTCTTACTGAATGCCATATTACCAGATGATTATCACTGAGATTTGGCACGGCAGTTAAATCCGGATCGCTTTCCTCAGCCTCACGGGCCACATTCCGTATGGTTAGCGAGTGGATTTCCTCTCCCTCTTCGTCCGTAAACAGCCCGACCGTCGGCAAGTCGTATGCCCGGCGCTTCGGCTCCTCAGCATCCTTCATTTTGGTGCAGGTCAGTATTAAGGCGATGTTCTCATTCTCGCGCTTCACCTGAAACTCAGCGTCCAGTGTCGCGCGGAACGAACTGGGGTCCCGCGCCTCTTTAACCTCGTCTTTCCCTGAGTGGTGAGCCACCAGCTTGCCTGCACAGCTGTCACCTTTTGGAGCAGCAATATCTGCTGTCCGCTATGAGCGAAGAGCAGACGTATGCATTTTGGCTCATGCATCGATAAATGAAATATGGCTTACGGATTACATAAAAAGAGCCCGGTGTAATCGAACAATATAATCTGCAGTCGGATTGGATTGCTTATCACCCATTCGCTCCTGAATTGCCTGAACAGCAATATCCCGACGCGCAGGCAGCCGTGTTTTTTCCGTTGCGGCGATCGCTGACTTTATTTCATCAAATGTGAGGTCAGTACAGTAGCAAGGTGCACCCGGCTGTTGACGCCATGATTCCTCAACTTTACCTGCATCGAAGGCGTCGAACCCCGTATCACTGACAAGACGCATAACCATTTTCTTGTGCTCTTCGATATTTCCTGCCACCGGAATTGAAATACGTCCTGCCGTACCCTCTGCTTTACCTTTTGTAGCAAGAGAATCGGAACCTATTGCATTCCAGGCTTTCACCATTGGACGGTTCAGGAGGTGAGCTACCCACGCGCTTTCGACCTGACCATCTGAGAACCCTTCGATGTTGCCGTCACGATGTGGATAATAGTTCGACGTATCAGCAACGATGACATGCCTGGGTAATGTCCGGATCAGAGGCGCGATATTCGCAACCTTTTTCATAGGTATGGACAGGATGACAACCTGTGCATCCTGTGTTGCACTGGCTGTATCGGCTGCTTCAGCGCCCGTTTCAAGCACTTCGGGGGCTATCGTTTCAGGCCCACGAGAATTTGCGACCTTAACGGAATGGCCGGCAGAGGCGAGACTGCGAGCAAGCGTTTTACCGATATGACCGGTTCCCAGAACAGCAATCCGGTACTTTTCCTCATTAATCATAACTTCCCCTCTTTGACTCAGGCCGTTACTGTACGGTTACGTTTAACGATGGCATCATGAGTGAGTTGTTCGCCTGCAGACATAAACTCCTTGATCAACGCATCTCTGTTTAGTGGAGCGCGAGTTTTATCCGCTGCCTTGAGGGCTGCTTCAAGCTCCCCGGTTTTTAGCTCAGTACAGTAGGCTGGAGTGCCGGGCTGTTGCCGCCATGATTCGCTAAGCGTACCGGCATCAACTGCATCGAAACCGGTTTGACTGACCAGTTCAAGTGCAACAGATTTAGCTACAGTACTGTCGCCGGCAACCGGAATAGCAATACGGGAGGGTGAACCGGCAATCAGCCCTTTCTCTTTAAGCGTCTCGGCCAGAACAGCGTTCTAGGCTTTGACAAGAGGTCGTTTGACTATTTCACTGGCGTACACGCTTTCAGGTTTGCCTTCACGGATCGCTTCAATGTCCCCGTCGCGGAAGGGATAATAATTAGACGTATCAATGGCGATCACGCTTTCCGGAACATCACGCAAGAGTTCAGCCAGTTCAGCATGCTTGTTAAAGGGCGTAGAGAGGATAATGACATCCACATCTCGTACGGCTTCCTGACGCTCAACCGCCAGTGCCCCGACTCTTCGCGCCAACTCTGCAATTGTTTCCGGTCCCCTTGAGTTCGCCAGTTTTACCTCATGGCCCTGCACAGAGAGCTTATGTGCCAGGGTCGCACCAATGTTTCCAGCGCCAATAATGCCTATTTTCATACCAGTACCTTTTGTCTGAGTGGAGGATGATCAGTTATCAGCGGGATGAGCAAAGTTATTGAGGGTATCTCGTAACTCCTCGAGCTTCGCATCCGATAACTGACAGGCTGATTTGATTTTTTCGGTCACGCTCCACAGTTCGCTTTGCAAAGCGAGCCCGTCATCCGTAAGGGTAATGAGAACTCGCCTTTCGTCAGCGCGATCCCGCATGCGAACTATGCGTCCGGCAGCTTCAAGCCGTTTGAGAAGAGGGGTAATGGTGCCGGTATCCATGCCGAGCTTATTCCCGATATCACCCACGGTGCATGGGGTGCCATTAAACAACTCCAGCATGACCAGATATTGTGGGAAGGTAAGTCCCAGCGGGTCCAGGAACGGCTTATGTAACC
This sequence comes from Pantoea sp. X-Soil-MYKO-1289, assembly GCF_059730625.1. Classification (NCBI taxonomy): domain Bacteria; kingdom Pseudomonadati; phylum Pseudomonadota; class Gammaproteobacteria; order Enterobacterales; family Erwiniaceae; genus Pantoea; species Pantoea sp. X-Soil-MYKO-1289. The sequence continues at coordinate 4,023,704 of NZ_AP036004.1, read as the reverse complement.
GATTCATTCGGCTTGCCGCACCATATAACGCAAAAGAAAGTTGTGTCCCTATTTCCTGCCGTGACTGCTTATTCATATGCCAACTCGTTATCTGGTTGTTGATTATCTAGTGCACTAGATAAAAGCATATAGTAAACTTTTTGTTGGCTAAAGAGCGATGAATAAGTAATTCGTGCGGTATGACAATGACAACAAATCAGGCTGAGAAGTTTACAGACCTACGGGTATATCCTACTGGGCTATTCAAACAGATCCGCTTCTGGCACGAAGCAGGACATTCTTACTGAGCTTTCCTGAATGAGCCTTAACGTCAGGCCAGCAGTGTGTAAACACGGCCATTTAAACCTCTCTTGCTTCTCCCCACTTGCTACCCCCTTTTACAGTTCCCCACTTGCTCCCCACCTGTTTTTTTCAAAACCCTGCTCAACACCAGTACTGGTGCGGGTTTCAGGGGCTCTCCCCACTTTCCGGATATATACAGGGAAAAGGTGGGGAATCCGGGGCACGCTCCCCACCTTTCCCACCACCTCCCCATTTTTTTACCCACTTTTATGATGTGAATGGAGCGTAAGGTGATCACCGTTCTGGATAACCAGATCTTCATCAGTCAGCTTCTGCAACCAGCGGGTAAAGTGTTTGGTATTAATTCCCATTGCTTTAAGGTCGTCGCGTACAATCATTTTTGTACATTCCTCCTGGCTGGCAATACGACTGCGAATAGCCTGCCAGAGAGCCATATGATTTCCTGTAATGTTTGGCACGCCGGCCAGTTTCTGGTTCGCGCTCACCAGCCTCCCGGGCGACATCCCGCACGGCCAGCGAATGGATTTCCTCGCCCTCTTCGTCCTTAAACAGCCTGACCGGCTGCAGGTCGTACGCCCGGCGCTTCGGCGCTTCGGCTCCTCGGCATCCTTCATCTTGGTGCAGGTCAGTATCAGGGAGATGTTCTCATCCTCGCGCTTCACCTGAAACTCTGCGTCCGGAGCAGCCCAAGGGCGCTGACGCCCTGTAATTCTTCGACTTCACCTGTCAACTTATGGTGGTGTTATAAAATCCCCATGTCCTCGGCGATTTAAAAAAATGCATCAGAGAAAGGCACCACAAGTGGTTTTAATTTGACCAGTTAGCTCAGTCTGGCAGGTGGAAACCATTTTTATTCATTAATTTCATGACTTTAAGAACTGGTCTAATGACACCCCCAGGAAAAAAGTGTACAGGTGATTTTGAATATTAACCTTAATTATCAATAATTTAATTGACCTGCCGCCGCCACCATGAAAATGCAAAAATCAGCCGTTTTCCGCGGGGCCGCCGCCTCGTGGACAGGGCACCCCGTCGGGAGGACCCGCAGGTTCAGCGCGCAGCGGGGGATCATTTTTCTTTTTGCCCTGACTTTTAACCGCCCACGCTTTCGCCACGCTCAGACATTCGTCGAACATCTTATTTTTTCCTCCGCACGAGCCAGCGCGACGGTAAAATTTCAGCGCCCACGTGCGCCGATATTTGCGACGTTACTGGCGAAGCCCTGCCTGGTGAGCTCTGAGATGATGTGTTTCTCTAGAAACTGAGCTGGCGTCAGATTCATGATGTCTCCTCCGGAGAAAACTCGCCCAGATCCGGAATGACCATCTGTGTAAGACTAAGAGCCAAACGCGTCGCTTCTTTCACTCATTTGATATCGCGCTTACGCTGCGCCATGAGTCCACTGCCGCGCTGCCCCCGTAAGGTGAACGATTTCTGGTTAAACACTACTATCGCATCGTGAAGTTTCTGCCCCGTGAGGCTGGCAAGTTCGTTAACAGGGAGTTGCCCTAACTCAATACCGGACTCTTTTTCTGCCAGGTTTAGCAGCCAGATACGTAAATCCTTAGCGATTTTCGTACGTGCCACCATTCCAACAAGATGAGCACCACGAGGTGAGAACAAACGCACTTCGACTTCACGTAAGCTGTTGTTTATCCCATCCATCCTCACTTTGGTCATCATAGTCATGCTTTCGGTAAATTCGTCTTTATGACGATTGTAGATGTCCGATACTTCCCCGGCGCTCAGCCAGCATCGGGCCGGTTAACTGCTCAGAAGTCGATAGTTTTGTCTGAATAAGGTTTTACCCAAAAAGTGTAAAACCCCAGGCAGCGGGATTGCCTCTCATTTTGCTAATGCTCAACTGGAACTTAAGTCATTGATTTTGCATTCGCCGTCACTTTGTCCACTTTATGAAGAGAGCGCAGTCAGGTTGATTGATGAATAAATAGCATCCTGATTTATTGCTGGGGCCACTTTAACCTGCCGCGTCCTTACATTAAATACGGGGCTCCGTTTGAGAACCGGCCGACTCTTAAATCAGTCACAAAGTCGTAAGCTATTGTTTATCACGTCCATCCTCGCTTTGGGTGGGGCGGTCAACCGTAACAGTCAGGAAGAATTTTTTCTTAAAGCGCGATAATCGATTTTCCATGCATTAAGCTTATTGTATAAAGCCGTTCTAGAAATCCCCAGTAGCTGTGCCGACTGACGCAAATTCCCGTGCTGTGCACTCAAAACCTGTAAGATATGCATTCTTTCAAGATCCTGAAGTGAGTTCCGAATATCCCTTGACACTTCGCTGGACAGGTCTTCCTGAAGCGATTCTGGCAAATCGACAAGCCCGACATTTAATCCTTCGGTCAGGTTAATAACACGCTCAATCACATTTTCCAGCTCACGTACGTTACCCGGCCATTCCCAGGCTTGCAAACACGCCATCGCGTCTGGCGTGACCACAGGCGGAATACGCTTCAGGCGCGTGCAGAGCGCCTGTATGAAGGTATTGACCAGCTCAGGAATGTCTTCACGACGATCACGCAGCGGTGGGATCTCCAGAGAAATGACATTTAACCGGTAGTAAAGATCGCGACGAAACGCCCCTTTTTCCACAGCGTCAAGCAGGTCACAATGGGTAGCGGCGATAATGCGCACATTCACTTTCACCGGGAGGGCCGCGCCGATGCGCAACACTTCACTCTCCTGCAGTACGCGCAGCAGACTGGTCTGCGCTTCAAGTGGCATTTCGCCAATCTCATCCAGAAACAGTGTTCCACCATCTGCCAGCTCAAATTTGCCCGCCGATCCGCCGCGCCGTGAACCGGTGAATGCGCCATCTGCATAACCAAACAACTCGCTTTGAACCAGATCACGCGGCAGGGCACCACAGTTGAGGGCAATGAATGCTTCCTGCTTACGCGGACTGGCATTGTGAATGGCTTGAGCAAAAAGTTCTTTACCGGTCCCGCTTTCGCCGTTCAACAGTACTGTACTATCGCTGCGACTGCTGGCGCGCGCTTTCTGAATTGCCAGTTGCATCGGCGGTGCGTTGCCGTGAATCATTTCAAAGGTATAGCTGGCGCTTACGCCCATCACCCGCCGTGTTATAGCGCGAATTCGCTGATTTTCACGCAGCGACAGAACACGTCCGCCATCTGGTGCCGGCATGATTGAGATTAAACATGAGAGCGGAGTAAAACCTTCCGGCGTAAACTGCAATTCGCGGTCATTACAAAACGGCATCATCATCAGTGATGCGCCCTGCGGTCGCAGTAGCTCGTCAATCTGCGTATCCTGTGGATCAAGTCCACTGAAAATTTGACGCGCGTAGCGGTTAATCGTTTTGATGCGACCCTGTTTATCACAGACGATGACCCCTTCATTCAGCGTCTCAAGAATGGACTGCTGTTCAGCCAGCAAACGCCGCAGTGTTAATTGCTGCCCTACCGCTTCCGCTGCTGCCTGTACTGTCCCAAGCGTATGTGCGTTGAAATTATCAGGCGTGGCGGTCAGGGTCAGCACGCCAATCAACTGGCCACTGGCATCGCGAACCGGCGCGGCTGCACATTGGCGATCGCGCCTGCGCAGATCGATTTTCCAGTTTTCACCACTCAGCACAAACACCAGCCGCTGTTCAATCAGGCAGCGCGCGGTGCAGTTCGTTCCCAGCACATCCTCACGCAGGATGCTGCCGACCGGCGTTAAATCCGCGCCGCAAAAATGCAGTGTCACACCCTGAGCATCGGTGAGGTTGATATGACCGTCAGGATTATAGGCGAGCAAATTTTCCATGATGCTCCGCGCAACCTGAATCAATTCGGCATTGTGTTCAAGAATGGCGAGCAGTTCCTCTTCTGGCGGCGACGTGTACACGAAACGTTGAGGATCAATTCCACGTTGCTTCGAGCGCTGCCACGACTGCAAAATGCTTCGGCGCAGCGAGTGTGGTTGTTCACCCTGCTGGAAGTGGTACCAACACTGCCACAGTAAAGCATCCCAGCTGACTACTTCGTCCCTCTTCGGCAGGCTGAAAATCGCATCACTCTCTTCTTTTAATGGCACTGTCCGCATCATCAATTACTCAGGCAAAATTGAAATGTCCATTTTATGGACATGCCAAGTTGACATGTAAATTTTGTTGCCGCTTTGTGATCGCTCGCCGTGTTAGCGATCACAAATTTTGCCTTATTTGAGTTGGCATCTCCTTTGCAATAAGCAAAACAGCTTTATGAACCTCTTATAAAAGGGAAATAAGTTGTTATGCGGAAACATAATTTACGCCTGATCCTGTTTGTCTGCGCCATTGCCTCTCTGAGCGGCGTCATCCTTGGCTATGATGCGTCTGTCATATCCGGAGTGATCGATCCGCTGACGGAACATCTGTCACTCACCCCGTGGGAAAACGGCTGGGCCGTTTCAAATGTGATTCTTGGCTGCATCGCGGGTGCCTGGGGCGTGGGCTATATCTCCGATCGGATTGGCCGGAAATCAACACTGATTATTACTGCCGGGCTGTTTGTTATTTCTGCCTTAGGCTCTGCGCTGGCTAATACCCTGACAGACTTTGTCATCTGGCGTTTAGTGGGCGGGCTGGCGGTGGGTATGGCATCGGCGATTACACCGTTGTATATCGCTGAAGTCTCACCAAAAGACTGGCGCGGGCGCATGCTGGGACTGCAGCAGATACTGATGGTCGGTGGACAGGTGGCGGTGTATATCGTCAACTACCTGATCGCGCGTGGTATGTCCCACCAGTGGATTGTCAGCGAAGGCTGGCGCTGGATGCTGGCATCTGGCGTGGTGCCGTGCGCTCTGTTCCTGCTGCTGGTGCCGTTTATGCCGGAATCACCGCGCTGGCTGGCGCTGAACGGCAAAACCGAGCGCGCCCGCCAGGTCCTGACTCGCCTGTCGAATGCGCAGCATGCCGAACGCCTGCTGCATGAGATTCTGAGTTCCACAGAGCCTGGCGGTTCTCATACCCAACAGCGCGGTATTCTGCGCGATGCACGGGCCCGCTATATCCTGTTAATCGGTTGTGCTATTGCCGTGTTGCAGCAAATCTCCGGAATCAACATCCTGCTCTATTACGCGCCGTCGCTGCTGCAAAACATCACCGGCAGTACTCAGGCTTCGTTGTTTCAGAGTATTTTCCTCGGCCTTGCGCTGCTGGCAGGTGTGGCGGTCTGCCTGAGCACGATTGATCGCCTCGGTCGCACGCCGCTGCTGCGCTGGGGAGCGCTGGGTTGTGCGCTCTGCCTGGTGTTTACTGCATGGGCCTTTATCGCTCAGACAGATGGTGTGCTGCCGGTCATCGGACTGGTGGCATTCGTGCTGATCTTCGGACTGTCGTGGAGCCTCGGCGCATGGCTGCTGATTTCTGAAATCTTTCCCAACCGTATACGTGCCGTCGCCATGGGCTTCGCTTTTGCCTCGATGTACCTGGCCAATTTTATCGTTACTCAGAGCTTCCCGATGATGAACCGTAGCCGCGTGCTGATAGAACACTTTCACGGTGCCTTCCCGCTGATGCTGTGTGCGTTGGGCTGCTTGGTCGCGTTCTGGTTTGTGCGCCGCTTTCTGCCGGAAACCCGGGGCGTTTCGCTTGAACATATTGAGCCGCTGATGCTCTCCAAATCCCGTCGTTTCGCCGCTGAGGCGCAGCGATCTGATCAACACCCTTCCTCGTCCGTATGGGCGAAAGTGAAATAACAAGGAGTTTTTATGAACCAGAAAACAGTGCGTGTAGGTTTAATCGGCGCCGGCCGTATGGGCAGCTTCCATGCTGAAAATCTTGCCTGTCGCGTGCCCGGTGCCACGCTGGCGGCGGTGGCCGACCCCTTCCCAGGCGCAGCGGAAAAGCTCGCTGCCCGGCTGGGCATCAGCAAAGCGTACAGCGATTTGCATGCGCTGCTGCAGGATGAGGAAATTGATGCCATCGCGATTGCTGCACCGGCGCGCACGCATGCTGAGTGGGTGATTGCTGCAGCTAATGCCGGTAAACACGTGTTCTGTGAAAAACCAATGGCGGTCACGCTGGAGGAGGCCGATCGCGCAATCGCGGCAGCAAAACAGGCAGGCGTAGTGTTACAGGTGGGCTTTAATCGCCGCTTTGATTCCGGTTTTGCCGCAGCTATCGCCTCGGTTAAAAACGGCGATAACGGCACCACGCAACTCAGCCGTTCGGTGACGCGCGATCCTGGCCTGCACGATCCGGCAAAAATTCCGCAATGGACCATCTTTCTTGAAACGCTGATCCATGATTTCGATACCCTGCTGCACTTTAACCACGGCGCGAAGCCGGTTGAGGTGTACGCACTGGCCGACGCGCTGGTACGTCCGGACTATAAAGATAAAGGGCTACTGGATACCTCGGTGGTAACGATCCGCTTTGATAACGGCGCTATCGCCATTGCTGAGGCGAACTTTCAGGCAGTGTATGGCTATGACGTGCGTGGTGAGGTATTTGGCAGCAAAGGCATGCTGCAGGCGGGACATATCAACGTCAATAATTGCATGCGTTATACCGCCAGCGGTATTGCGGTTGAGACATCACGGCTGGATTCAGATTTGCTGCGCGAAGCCTATGTCGCGGAAATGACCGAATTTGCCCGCTGCATCCACAACAGTGAAACGCCCCGCGCCACCGGCGAAGACGCGCGTAATGCGCTGGAGATCGCGCTGGCCTGTATTAAATCCGTGCAGCGCAATCAGCCCGTTAAGCTGGGAGGTCGCTGATGGCCGGTTATCAACTCTCTGTCTGCGCGGAAATGGTGTTTACCGATTTGCCGTTTATTGAGCGCGTGCAACGTATTCACGCACTCGGTTTTGGCGTCGAAATCTGGGGTTGGGCCAACAAAGATATTGATGCGCTGGCGGCAACCGGCGCGCGCTTTACCTCTATGACCGGTTATCTGAGCGGTAATCTGACCGACGAGGCGGAAATTCAGGCGCTGCTGCAGAGCGCGGAAACTTCACTGGCGGTAGCGGCACGGCTGAACTGTCCGGTACTTAATCTGCATGGCACTGGCCTGGACGAACGCGGTTTGCCGGTCAAACCCGTCAGCACGGTGACCGGTGCCATGTGGCTGAAAGCGGCGGATACACTGCGGCGGGTGGCACAGCTCGGCGAACGGGCCGGGCGGGTGTTCACCCTCGAAAACCTTAATCTCCCAGTCGATCATCCCGGAACGCCATTTGCACTCGCAGCCGATACACTGGCGCTGGTTGAAGCGGTTAACAGCCCGGCGCTGAAGATGAATCTGGACCTCTATCATGCGCAAATTGGCGAAGGCAATCTGATTGAACTGCTGCGCCGCTGCGGTGCGGCGATTGGCGAGATCCAGGTTGCTGATGTGCCGGGCCGCCAGCAGCCGGGCACCGGTGAAATCAACTATCGCGCCATTGCACGGACGCTGCAGGAGATGAACTATTGCGGCACGGTCGCGATGGAGGGCTGGGCCAGCGGCGACAGTGCTATCGCGCTGCAGCAGTTCCGCGAGCACTTTACGGTGTAAACCTTTTCCGTCGGGTATTTGCCTGTTACCCGACGCTAAACAACTTCACTGAAAACAAGAACGATCTCAACCCTACAGGAATACATTATGAACATCAGAAACCTTTTTCTCTGTCTCTGCTCGCTAGTAATCAGCGTGAGTGTCAGCGCGAAAACCTTTACCGTTGGCGTGGCGCTCGCTAACTTTGATCTCAACTTTGTTTCAATCCTGCGCACTCAGATGCAGCAGGAACTTAACGCGAGCCAGCTCAACGGGCAGTTTGTTGATGCTAAAGGCGATGTCGCGTTGCAGGTGCAGCAGGTAGATGATTTTATCAATCAAGGGGTCGACGCCATTATCTTAAATCCGGTAGATACGCAGGGTGTCTTACCAATGATCAACGCGGCCAAAAGCGCTGGCATTCCGCTGGTTTTTGTTAACCGCAAGCCGGAAGTTAAGCTGCCCGCCAATATGGCCTATGTTGGGTCCGATTCGGCACTGGGCGGTGAAATGCAGATGGAGGCGTTGGCGAAGAAGATGAATTACAAAGGCAACGTGGCTATTTTGATGGGGGCCCTTTCGAATGAGGAAGCCCGTGAGCGCACCCGCGCAGTGGAGGCGGTTATCGGCAAATATAAAGATATGAAAGTCATTGAGAAGCAGACGGCAAAATGGCAGCGCAACGAAGCGGTAGATGTGGTTTCAGGCTGGCTGTTGAACCAGCGACCGATTGACGCCATAGCGGCAAATAACGACGAGATGGCAATCGGTGCGATCATGGCGTTAAGCCAGGCGAAAAACGAGAAGATTCTTGTGGCTGGCATTGATGGAACCCCTGATGGTCAGCAATTTATCAAAAACGGCAAAATGGCACTGACCATTTTCCAGGATGCAAGAGGACAGGCCACGGGGGCAGTTAGGGTGACTAAGGCGCTGCTGGACAAGCAAAAGGTTCAGACGCTTAACTGGATACCTTACCAGCTTATTACCCCTGAAAACTATCAAGCATTCTCTGATAAAAATTAATTGCATTTGTTGAAGAAGTTGATTTTATCATCACTCCTTCTGAGAGGTCTTCACAAATCACATCCTGAAAGATGGCGCACGGAAAGAAGACTATCCGGAAGAAGCATCCAGAGGCTTACTCATTAACCTGAATCATGTATTATTTATCTTAACAACAATTCAACCGAAGGCGTTTAAAAGGAGATAGCCTGAGAGCTCGCAATTCATACAGTCGGATTTAATTGATCAGGCACATGCAATGTGACAAGCATAACTGAATTGCCGATATTTTGAGATATTAGACAGCACTTTTGCCATTCTCTCAGTAAAAACATTCTGGCAGAGAGTGGCATCTTTAACTTGGTTTTTTTCTGAAGCTAAAAGGGGAGTTGTCCTTTTATGGCTGGAATAATGATGGGTTTTTCGCAATAAATGTTAAGGCGCTGGTTGATCTCGCAAAAAGTGACAGGCCGCCTGTCGGCGGCTTATTTTAAGGAAAGCCTTGTCTGAAAAGAGGGGAGATATCTCGTTTATCTTTCAACTTGCATTATTTTGAATATATAAGTAAGTACCCATTTAAATGCCGTGAATTCATGTTTTTATACTTCATTGAATTCTGTAGAATTCATTAAATATCTGAGATGAACAATCCAGCCTGCTTTAGATTACTAAAGTTAATTTTCATTCCGTTTAAGGTGGTCATACTGACCACCAGCATGGAATTAACCGTATTCTGATCAGATTGCGAAGGTATATTGAGAACATTTAAATTATAAAAAGATATTGCAGTATAGCTCAGAGTTTACCTCAAGGTTCATGTCAAGATAATTTTTAACATGCTCAGGCCATAAATTACGCGCTTACGCTATGACACGCTCTGAATTCAGATTTTATACACCCATCACCCGCTCCATCATCCCCTGATGTATCCAGCGTGGCGTTGCCCAGGTTAAGAAGGTGATTGCTTTATTACCCATTCCCGGCACGACACTCATCTTTCCGGCTTCAAGAGCACGAATACCGGCTTTAACAACGGGTGCAGGCTTCATCATGGCGCTTTTGAGCATGGGGGTGAGCTTTTGCTGAGCAGTCTCAGCAAACCCTGTGTCAGACATGCCAGGGCACAGAGCTGTAACGGTGATACCGTCTGGCTTTAGTTCGCGGTGAAGGGCATCCGAAAACCGTAGCACATAAGCTTTTGCTGCTGAATAAACGGCAAAATTTTTCACTCCCTGATAGGAAAGCAGGCTGGCAACCATCAGAATACGCCCTTTTCCGGCGTGCTTCATGTCTGCTGCAAATAACCGGGTTACCGCAGTCAGGCTGGCAATATCGAGGTTGATTATACTCAATGATTCATCAAGAGAATGATCAAGAAACCGTCCCTGTAACCCGTAGCCTGCGTTGTTTATCAGAGTCTCAACCTGAATATTCCGTGCCATTAAACGCTGATGAAGATCCCTGACTGCATCCATGTCAGAAAGGTCAACCTGCTCAACAAGGACATCAGTATAATAACGCTCACGGATTTCCTGCGCCAGGGATTCAAGTTTATCGAGTCTTCGTGCTACCAGAATGACCGATCTTCCCTGAGCGGCGAAACTGGCGGGCAAATTCTTCTCCAAACCCTCCGGAAGCCCCGGTGATCATTACCCATTCTACGCTTGTATTTTTCATATTGATAACTCCAGAAGTCATTATGTTATTAAAAAATGTTGACCTGATAAATAAAAAAGATAGCAGTGTTTCTTACTGAGGGTTTATTAACCAATTAAACTGGATCAAGATTTAAGAGGTATTTTTTCAGTCAATTGCAACATGAAATCAAACTGAACTTCGCTCGTTGTTACTGTCAGGAATCCAGCCCGCCAAAGAAAATCGTCCAAATGGTGTTTATGGTCAGTGAGAACCAGCCTTGGCTTGATGTTTTCTGCCTGGGTCATCATTGCCATCCTCACGCAATCTGGATGTCGAAGAAAAAGCCGTAAGTGCTGTACTGAAATTTCCGGGATTAGCGAAATAACAGTATGAAAAGAAGTCAGATGCAGGCTCTGAAATATCAAACTTAAATCACAGCGACAGGGACTGAGGATAATTATCTCTGCTTCCTCTGAAACAGACTGGTAATCATCCAGGCTCCAGCAAGGAAATGCAGTTGCCAGTTTCTGAACGCGACTGCAGTCGGAAGGGTAAAGAAACACCTGCGTTTCAGGCATGGCACGGAAAATTGCCATAATAATGCTTTCAGATAATGAATTCAGACCTATAAATCCTATTCTGCACATATATCCCCCGGGCAACAGCCTCACATCGTTATATCGGTAAAAATTCTGCTTTTGATGCGGGCAAAGCTGGATTGCTATTCTTTCGAATATCAGGATGCGATGTCGCTCATCTCAGGCGGCAGCCACCCTCCGCCAAGAGCCCGAAAAGCGGCTACCGCTGCACGCGCGCTTTCGGTCTGAGCCTGTGCTTTTGCATCTGAAGCCTTAAGAAGATTTTCATCATCATGTAAAACGTCAATCAGGCTTGCGGTACCCTGTTTCCATGCAATAAAAGACGACTGACGGGCATCAGACAGTGCGGTTACCCCTCTGGAAAGCGTGTTGGTTTGCAATTCCCTGTTGAGCAGAGACGAGAAAGCATTTTCAACCTCTTCACTGGCACGCAATACTTTCAGGCGATAAGCGGCAAGTGCTTCCGCTTCCCGCCCCTTCGCCTGGTCTATCTGCGCGTTAATACGACCGAAATCGAAAAGCCGCCAGCGCAGCCCCAGGACGCCTGCAGCCTGGCTGGCACCGCCGGAGAAAAGATTATCGCCTGATACAGACGTCGCGCTGCCGAGTAAGGCACTGAGGGTAAACTTCGGATAATACTCGCTCATGGCAACGCCTATACGCGCATTTGAGGCCGCAAGATTACGCTCGGCCACGATAATGTCAGGCCGGCGGCGTAACAGGTCGGCAGGTGTTCCTGTAGAAGTTAATTGTGGCGCTTGCGGAATGGCTGCCGGTAATGCCAGCTGCCTGCGGTGGGTACCCGGCGGCGTTCCAAGCATCACATCCAGCGCATTCATGGCGCTGTCGAGTCCTGTTCGAAGAGCCGGCACGGTTGCCTGTATCTGTGCCAGCGCTCCCTCCGCCTGACGAACCTGAAACATGGGAACCAGTCCTTTGGTCTGAAGCAGCTTCACTTTTTCAAGCAGCTCCTGCTGCGTTCGGACCTGTTTTTCCGCGATATCCAGCCTGGCCTGTAATCCACGCAGGGTAATATAAATATCAGCCGTCTGTGCAGCCACAGCAAGGCGGGTGGCGGCTACCCCCGCTTCAGAGGCCTGATAGTCAGCAAGAGCAGCCTCGCGACCGCGACGCAGACCGCCAAAAAGGTCAATCTCCCACCCTGCATTGAGATCGGCCTCATAGCTGTTACCGTAACGGTTGTAATCCGGTCTGGAACTGAGAACCTGCCCCAGGGGTGTTTCATCTGACTGATACGCACGTGCTCCCTGACCGCTGACGTTTGCTGAAGGTAATAGTGCTGCTGAGGCCGCGCCCAGTCCGGCGCGTGACTGTGTCACCCGGGCTGTCGCCTGGGCAAGATCAAGATTCTGCGACAGAGCGTCCGTTACAAATTTACTCAGCAGGGGATCATTGAACCCTTCCCACCAGACGGCAAAACTGGCAGGTCGGGATACACTTCTGCTCAGGAGTGCAGATTCACCCATGTAACGCTTCGCTAGGGGGGCATCCGGGCGATGATAATCTGGTCCGACGGCGCAACCTGCCAGTAAACTGGTAATCAACATCACTGCAAAAGGGCGTGTGAGGAACAAGGAATATTCCTTGTGATAAATTAAGATTGTGACTAAATTACCAAATAGTCACTCGTTGTCAATCAGCGTTTGTTACGATAAGCTGGAAAAATGAATAAATACATCACTGCTCACCCCTCCCGGGGGCCTTCAGAACATATGATCCGTGACCAGGTGGTTGCAGCTGCGACGGAACACTTCGGGCACTTCGGTTATGAAAAAACTACGGTCTCCGATCTGGCAAAAGCCATAGGATTTTCTAAGGCCTATATATACAAATTTTTCGATTCTAAACAGGCAATTGGAGAGCAAATCTGCTCCAATCGTCTGAGTATGATAATGGAAATTGTCAACTCCGCAGTTGCCGGCTCCCCGACGGCATCTGAAAAGCTGAGACAGCTGCTTAAAGCGCTGACAGAATCCGGAAGTGATCTTTTCTTTCACGACCGCAAGCTCTATGACATAGCCGCCGTTGCTGCACGTGATAAATGGCCATCAGCTGCGGTGCATGAAGAACGCATTCAGCAACTCATTGAAAAGATAATCATTGAAGGACGAAGTTCGGGAGAATTCGAGCGAAAAACGCCTCTTGACGAAGCAACTCAGGCTATTTTTCTGGTCATGAGACCTTACATCAGCCCGGTTCAGCTGCAGTACAACCTTGATTCTGCTGCATCCGCTGCTGCCCTTCTTTCCTCACTCATATTACGAAGCCTTGCCCCCTGATGTTGTGACTATTGACATTTATGGTCACTAGAATAAAAATGCGGTTACTTTCCTTTTACTTTATTCAGGTAACCCATGTTCAGGATAAAACCTGTCACCCTGGCTGTATGCCTGTTGCCGTTGGCCCTGGTGGCCTGCGGTGACAATTCTGCTACCGATGATCCACGCACTCAGCCTCCCCTTGTAAGAGCTGTTAACGTGGGGGCGGCGAACGCTCTTTACCGTTCATTCACCGGCATTGTTGTTGCGCGTACACAGAGTGACCTTGGCTTCAGGGTTCAGGGAAAAATTCTTGAACGCCTCGTTGACACAGGAGAAACGGTTAAACGTGGACAGCCGCTCATGCGCCTCGACCCTGCTGATCTCAGTCTTCAGGCTCAGGCACAGCAGCAGGCGGTAACTGCCGCCCGCGCCCGCGCCCGGCAAGCTTCTCAGGATGAAGCGCGTTACCGCGGCCTTGTGGCAGCAGGCGCCGTTTCAGCATCAGCGTATGATCAGATTAAGGCCGCTGCAGATACTGCAAATGCCGATCTCAGCGCTGCACAGGCGCAGGCAAATGTTGCACAGAATGCCAGGAGCTATGCCGTACTTCTTGCTGACTCTGATGGCGTGGTAATGGATACGCTTGCTGAACCAGGCCAGGTAGTCAGCGCAGGCCAGCCGGTGATAAGGTTAGCCCGGGCGGGGCAGCGTGAAGCCCTTGTCCAGTTGCCTGAAACACTCAGGCCAGCTCCTGAAAGCCAGGCTGAAGCGACACTATACGTCGCTAAAGATCAGTTCGTAAATGCACGGCTTCGCGTGCTTTCTGATGCAGCAGACCCATTAACACGTACTTTTGAAGCGCGTTATGTACTTGAAGGTGCGCTGGCCAGTGCGCCATTGGGTGCAACGGTCACGCTACGTATTGCTGACGAAAAAGTTTCCCGTAAGGTAATGGTCGTCCCCCTGACTGCACTCATAGACAATGGCAATGGCCCGGGAGTATGGGTTATTACCGGTCAGCCCGCCCGGGTATCCTGGCGGGCGGTACAGGCAGAGGGCCTGAGTGACGATATGGCAAAAGTCAGCAGTGGAATCAGTGCCGGCGATAAAGTGGTTGCGCTTGGAGCTCACCTGTTGCATGACGGCGAAACCGTCCGCGTAGCGCTTCAGGGTGATGGCAGCATTGCCGGAGGCCAGCCTCATGAGTAACGCCCGTTTCAATCTCTCTGCGCTAGCCGTGCGGGAGCGTTCAATTACCTTATTCCTGATCATCCTTATCACGGTCGCGGGCATCCTCGCTTTTTTTGAGCTGGGTCGGGCAGAAGATCCGCCGTTTACAGTCAAACAGATGACGATCGTTACCGCGTGGCCGGGTGCGACGGCGCAGGAAATGCAGGACCAGGTTGCTGAACCGCTTGAAAAGCGCATGCAGGAGCTTAAGTGGTATGACCGGACCGAAACCTACACCCGACCGGGAATGGCATTCACCGTGCTCTGGCTGCAGGACAGTACACCTCCGTCGCAGGTGCAGGAAGAGTTTTATCAGGCACGTAAGAAACTGAATGATGAAACTAAAAACCTGCCTGAAGGCGTCATCGGACCTATGGTTAATGACGAATTTTCGGATGTCACATTTTCCCTTTTTGCTCTGAAAGCTAAAGGTGAACCTCAGCGTTTACTGGTGCGCGATGCAGAATCGCTGCGTCAGCGTCTGCTCCATGTACCGGGTGTCAAAAAGGTCAACATCATTGGCGAGCAGACGGAACGCATTTTTATCTCTTTTTTCCACGACAGGCTGGCCACACTTGGCGTTTCGGCCCAGGACATATTTTCAGCACTGAACAACCAGAATGTCCTGACGCCTGCGGGTTCAATTGACACTCAGGGACCTCAGGTGTTTATCCGCCTTGACGGAGCTTTTAACAAACTGGAACAGATCCGCAAAACGCCTGTTGTCGTGAATGGTAGAACGCTGCAGCTGTCGGATATTGCTACCGTTGAACGGGGATATGAAGATCCTGCGACGTTTCTAATCCGGAATCAGGGAGAACCCACTCTGCTGCTGGGCATTATCATGCGGGAAGGGTGGAACGGACTGGAACTGGGCAAATCTCTTGATGCCGAGGCCGCCAGTATTAACGCATCAATGCCACTGGGAATGACACTGACGAAAGTCACCGATCAGTCGGTGAACATCAGCTCTGCAGTAGATGAATTTATGATCAAATTCTTTGTTGCGCTGCTGGTGGTGATGGTGGTCTGCTTCGTCAGCATGGGCTGGCGTGTAGGCGTAGTGGTTGCCGCTGCCGTACCGCTGACGCTGGCGGTCGTTTTCATCGTCATGGAGGCATCAGGTAAGAACTTCGACCGCATAACTCTGGGTTCACTGATTCTGGCGCTGGGACTGCTGGTGGATGACGCCATCATTGCGATTGAAATGATGGTTGTAAAAATGGAGGAGGGATACGATCGTATTAAAGCCTCAGCCTATGCCTGGAGCCATACTGCCGCTCCGATGCTGGCAGGAACCCTGGTTACGGCCGTGGGCTTTATGCCTAACGGCTTTGCGCAGTCTACCGCCGGTGAATATACGAGTAACATGTTCTGGATAGTCGGTATTGCGCTGATAGCCTCCTGGGTAGTCGCCGTGGTCTTCACACCTTATCTGGGCGTGAAAATGCTGCCGGAAATCAAAACGATATCAGGTGGCCACGCCGCAATCTATGACACGCCGCGCTATAACCGTTTTCGCCAGTTACTGACTCGCTTTATCGCCCGGAAATGGATAGTTGCAGGAACGGTGATCATCGTCTTTACCATTGCTATTCTCGGCATGGGCATTGTTAAGAAACAGTTCTTCCCGACATCCGATCGTCCTGAGGTGTTGATTGAGGTTCAGATGCCTTACGGCACTTCGATTGAACAGACCAGTGCAACCACGGCAAAAATCGAAGACTGGCTGAAAAAGCAGAAAGAGGCAAAAATTGTTACTTCCTACATCGGGCAGGGATCGCCCCGCTTCTACCTTGCAATGGCACCTGAGCTTCCCGATCCTTCATTTGCGAAGATTGTCGTCCTGACAGACAGCCAGGATGCCCGCGATATCCTCAAACATCGACTGCGTGAAGCCGCAGCCAGCGGGCTGGCTCCGGAAGCACGTGTTCGCGTAACACAATTGGTATTTGGTCCGTACTCGCCTTATCCGGTGGCTTACCGGGTAATGGGACCTGATCCGGCTAAATTGCGTGAGATAGCCAGCAAAGTAGAGGCTGTCATGCAGACCAGCCCCCTGATGAGGACCGTTAATACGGACTGGGGACAGCGCGTGCCGACGCTGCACTTTTCACTGAATCAGGATCGCCTTCAGGCTGTAGGGCTGACATCGGGTGCCGTTTCGCAGCAACTCCAGTTCCTGCTCTCTGGCGTGCCCATTACGTCCGTTCGTGAAGATATCCGCTCCGTTCAGGTGATGGGGCGCGCAGCAGGCGATATCAGGCTCGACCCCGCTAAAATATCCGGATTTACGCTGGTGGGATCGTCAGGCCAGCGCGTTCCGCTGTCTCAGATAGGTGATGTTGAGGTCAGAATGGAAGACCCCGTGCTGCGGCGTCGCGATCGGACCCCGACTATTACCGTAAGAGGCGACATTGCAGACAGCATGCAGCCGCCCGATGTTTCTATGGCGATTCTGAAACAGTTGCAGCCCATTATCGCTAAGCTGCCGGCCGGTTACCGTATTGAGCAGGGAGGCCCTATCGAGGAGTCAGGTAAAGCAACAAAAGCAATGGCTCCGCTGTTCCCGATCATGATTGCCATCACGCTGCTGATCATCATTCTGCAGGTGCGCTCGATGTCGGCGATGGTGATGGTGTTTCTGACTGCACCACTGGGGCTGATTGGCGTTGTACCGATCCTTTTACTTTTTGGTCAGCCGTTCGGGATAAATGCGCTGGTAGGGCTTATCGCGCTGTCGGGAATTCTGATGCGTAACACATTAATTCTGATAGGGCAGATCCATCACAATGAGCATGAAGGGCTGACACCATTTGAATCCGTTGTGGAAGCAACGGTTCAGCGCGCCCGACCCGTCTTACTGACGGCACTGGCCGCCATTCTGGCATTTATACCGCTCACGCATTCTGTTTTCTGGGGAACCTTGGCTTACACGCTGATCGGCGGAACCTTCGCCGGCACTATCGTTACGCTGGTTTTCCTGCCTGCTATGTATGCCATCTGGTTCAGGATTCGTCCTGAAAATCAGAAGCATGCGGAAGCTAAAGCCGCAGAATAATCGTAAATCTCAGGGGGATACGTCTCCCTGTACGCTGGCTTAGGTCAGCACGCTATGCAATCAAAAGCATGAGGTTTTCAGCATGAATCAGAATAACTCCGGGCGAATCGTCATCACCGGCTGCGGTATTGTCAGCCCCTTAGGATGTGGTACGGAGACCGTCTGGCGCAGACTTATTGAGGGCCGGTCGGGAATAACAATGCTTCCGCCTGAAATCAGAGAGGGCACAGGTATATCCGTTGCCGGAAGGGTTCCATCAATCGCAGAAGATCCTGAAGCCGGTTATGAGCCAGAACGTTACATCACCGCTAAAGAGCGCAAAAAAATGGACCGTTTCATTGAGTTTGCTCTGATTGCAGCTCAGGAAGCCCTGACTCAGGCGGGCTGGCAGCCCGATAATGAACACGCCCGTGCACGAACGGCAACTGTCATTGCCTCGGGGGTGGGAGGATTCGGTGCGATTGCCGATGCAGTGAGAACGACCGATACACGCGGACCTCGTCGTTTATCACCTTTTACCGCGCCCTCTTTTCTCGCCAACATGGCTGCCGGGCATGTCTCTATCCAGCATGGTTTCCGGGGACCTATCGGCGCGCCAATAACGGCATGCGCAGCGGGTGTACAGGCTATCGGTGATGCAGCGAGGTTGATTAAAGCAGGAGAAGCAGACATTGCGGTTTGCGGGGGTACAGAAGCCGCAATAGATCGCGTCACACTGGGATGTTTTGCTGCTGCCCGTGCGCTGTCCACAAACAATGGAGACAAGCCTGGTGAAGCCTCAAAACCGTTTGACAAAGATCGGGATGGATTCGTGATGGCCGAAGGAGCCGGAATACTGGTCATCGAGTCTCTGGAGCATGCTCTAAAACGTGGTGCAACACCTTTGGCTGAGCTGGTGGGATATGGCACCAGCGCTGATGCATGGCATCTTACTGCCGGACCTGAAGATGGAAGCGGAGCTCGCAGAGCCATTGAGCTTGCCCTGGCTCAGGCAGATGCGAGTGCCGATGATGTACAGCACATCAATGCTCATGCCACTTCAACAGTGGTTGGGGATAAAGGTGAACTCTCGGCCATCCGGGACATATTTGGCAACTTCAGCAAAGTTGCCATCAGTTCTACCAAATCAGCTACCGGACATCTGCTGGGTGCGGCTGGCGGTATTGAGGCCATCTTTACCGTGCTGGCTCTGCGTGATCAGGTTATTCCGCCGACGCTGAATTTACACCATCCTGATGAAGCTGCTGAGGGGCTAGACCTGGTTGCGTTGAAGGCGCGTTATTCTTCCATCCGGCATGCGTTATCAAATGGATTCGGGTTTGGTGGTGTGAATGCAAGCGTTCTCTTCCGACGATGGGAACTTGTTTGATGTAATATATAATGAAAATTGCCTATGTCCGCTTAAGTCACGAAGCGGACATTTTGCCTGAGCTTTCCTTTGTGAGCTTTAACGTCAGGCCAGCAATGTGTAAGCAAGCTGAAACTCCGCGCTTCCCTCACTTTTTACTCCTCACTTTATCCCTCACTTTTCCGGCAGCTGATAATTGTTGTTTCTTCATCGTTGACTGTTACCATCCAGTGGCCTTCAAGCCTGGCCAGCCAGCGACTGAAGTGTTTGCTGAAGGTGCTGCTGGCGTAGGGTTAGGATTTCACACTGCAAGCGCATCAGCGCGACTTCTTAATTTTGTGTCCAGAAAACGAATAACGCTATTCTAAACAGATAGTTACTGGATCAGCACCAATCCCCCTATCCGCTTCAAATATCCGTCATGCAATATTGTTAGGTCTGCTTATCCGGTCGCTATATAGGCTGGTATTTGCTATGCAATTCTGGCTGTGCGCAAAGATAGCAAGCTTCAGGCTCAGCAAATGCATATTGCCGCTCAGGCTGAATAATGGTTAGAGGCTTTGCTCTCGTTGGTATAACCCTGATGCAGGCCAGCCTGTATCAGAGATATGTAATCATCTTAACGCTTCACCTGAAACTCTGCGTCCGGAGCAGCCCAAAGGCGCTTACGCCCTGTAATTCTTCGACTTCACCTGTCAACTTATGGTGGTGTTATAAAATCCCCATGTCCTCGGCGATTTAAAAAAATGCATCAGAGAAAGGCATCACAAGTGGTTTTAATTTGACCAGGTAGCTCAGTCTGGCAGGTGGAAACCATTTTTATTCATTAATTTCATGACTTTAAGAACTGGTCTAATGACACCCCCAGGAAAAAAGTGTACAAGTGATTTTGAATATTAACCTTAATTATCAATAATTTAATTGACCTGCCGCCGCCACCATGAAAATGCAAAAATCAGCCGTTTTCCGCGGGGCCGCCGCCTCGTGGTTAGGGTACCCCGCCGGGAGGACCCGCTCGTTTTTCCACGTCCTGCCGGCCACAGTGGCTCACCATCAACAGGCTGGTGATCGGTTTAGAAAATGAAAATCAGGCACGTAAGGGTTTTACCCAAATAGTGCAAAACCTTCAGACTGTTGCAATGGCTTCTAAGTAGGGGCGAACATTCAAACACAGCCTAAGTCCTTGATTTGTCCGAGACCGTCACTTTGACTGCCCTGCGAGAGCTGGCAGTAAAATGATTAATGAATAACTTCCTGATTTTATTACGAGTGGTCACAGTGACCACCAGCCTCTTAACTCTCAATGCGGTCACTAGTTTGAGGACTGCCTCGCTCTTCGGTCAGGCACAGAGTACGTAAGCTATTGTTTATTTCATCCGCCCTCACTTTGAGTGACACAGGTCATGCTCTCCATGAATTCCTTTTTAGAATGAAAAGCGTAAAGTAGGAAAAAGGATGGTATTAAGAGCATTTCGATTTCAGAGAAAGCGGCCAAAACGAGTTTCTGAGCATCAATAATGTGAGCCACGACGATATGCTGTCCTTTCAGCGGGTGCCACCGCAGTGATGGGCATGACCCCGAAAAATAACGGTGAGCACGGTGACGTGGAGAAGGTCAGCCGCCTATTTATGCGCAATGATCACATGCCGCCACAAAAAACAGTTTGAGCAGTCAAATAATTTGCTCAATTAATGTAGAATAACATCTAAAAAATATTTTTAATTAGCATCTTCATCATCTGTCTTTTGAGGTGAAGGCGTTAGAATTTCTTTTTTCTCTTCTCGCTCCCTGCGCAAACCAGCTTTTTTGAGCAGTGCATCAACTGATTCGTCTCCTTTCGATATGTATTCTTTAAATTTTGGTGATGATAACACCTCCATTAGCGGCGAAGACGGATGAGAATCCTCCACAAACCTCAACGGCGGTTTCTTCTAAGCGCGATAAAGCATTTCCAAAAAGACGCTGAGAGAAAGATTCATCTAAACCTATTGCCTCGTTTTTATAACCCTCATAAGCTTTAGAAACAGACGCTTTGAATTCATAGTCTTCAGCTAATCTGAATCTTTGTCCAATTTGCTTTGTCGCCAGCCAAGCAAACCACAGCGGAGCACCTACACTGAGGAGCGAAAGAAATAACTGAACAAGTAATTTCATCGAGGAAGCATCTGTATTTGATAAATAATGTTCCAAGACTTGGAGCCTAAAATAGCCAACCACTGCGCCTGTTGCTAAGGCTCCTGTTAAACCAAAAACCCACCATCGTATGCTAGCATTCAGCTTTTGTGCTTTATCTTCGAATGCACCTGCCAAGCCTTTGGTAGTAGTAGTCCTAAAAGCAATTTCACATCGATCAATATATGACTGCGCTTCTGTAGAATAATTTTGCATATATTCATTGATTGAATCATTCATCTCATTAGTTAGATCATGAATCTTTGATCGTCTTTCAAACAAATCATCATATGCTATAATTGATTTTTTATTAAGATTGACTATCTCTTCATTGCTTTGAGATGAAAGATGTCTAATACGTTCTAAATCCTCACTTAATGATCTTAAGGTTTTTAACGTTGTAGGTAATTGCTCAGCTGCTTCATAGGCCTCATTAATTATCGATATTTTATTTTCAATATCGCCAGCTTTCAATTTTATCGACTCTAAGTTATCATCATACATTGCAAGTCGATTAAGTACACTCTTAGGCAATAACTCTCTATTTGCAAGAACTTCAAAAGAGAAAAGCTCATTGATTTCATTGCTAATAAAAAGCATCGTCAACATGAAAGAAATTATATACTGTGACGCAGTATTAGGTTGGCCGCTGCTAATGTTAGTGACGCTACCTTTTGCTTTCTCAATAGCATCTATACATGAATCTATTCTATTTACATCATTATCATTAGGCTCAAATTTTTTAAACTTCGTAATTTTATTTGCTAAGTCAGCGGGTAAGTAGATCAAATCATTTATGTGAAGTGAAGGAAACAAAGCAGCGTTCCATGTTGAAATGTCTTCATTAGGATAGGTAAGCGATTCCAACAAAGTGTGAAGCTGATCTAGTTTTTCTTTTAACTCAGTTAACTTGATATGCATAACGCGTCCATTGCTCAGAAAGTGTTAGGATTTATCCTAATTGCAATCTATCTGCTTTTCAACGTTGTTGATACTGTTCAACAGGCTCTCACTCCCGCCAGGCCTATTCGCTTTAAGTATTAGTTTTCGCGCATCTACATGACCTAAGCATAAGCCCGTCGTTAACAAACATAACATCCCTTCACACTGCCTGCTCATAGGCCTTCTCAGCTTACAAGGTCCGCTTCTAACACAAAGCGGACATTCGGCATAGGGTTGCCTGAGCAATCAGTAACTACAGGCAGTAATGTTTAAGCAAACTGCCACCTTCCTTCACCTCTCCTCACTTTATCCCTTACTTTTCCGGCAGCTGATAATTATTATTTCTTCATCGTTGATTGTTACCATCCCGTGGCTTTCAAGCTTAGCCAGCCAGCGACTGAAGTTTTTGCTGACATCTATACCCATAGCTTTCATGTAATCACGCAGTAATGCGCGGGTACAGGCTTCACCGTTTTCTCCGGCTGCGGATAAGCGCCCACAGAGTGGCATGGTTTTCACTCAGGTTAGGGATACTCGATAAAGGTGGATCATGCTCATCAACATTACGGGCCACGTCCCGCACCGCCAGCGAATGAATCTCCTCATCCTCTTCATCCGTGAACAGCTTTACCGGCTGCAGGTCGTACGCCCGGCGCTTCGGCTCCTCAGCATCCTTCAATTTCGTGCAGGTCAGTATCAGGGCGATTTGTTCAACCTCTTAATTATTGGACACATAAAAAACAGCAATTCTGTTTTGAACGCACGAAAAAAAAGAATAGTACTTTAACTCTCCGCCTCTCCACTTTTTGCGTTTTTTACTTTATTTTCATACTGTTAATCGGTGGAGAGTTGTTATTCAAGTGTCCACTACTCTCCACCCATTCCTCAGACTCTCCACCTGTTCTTTCTGCTTTTTAGAAGGAAGGTGGAGACTGTCCACTCTGACTCTCCACCCCTTAACTATCTGTTTTACAATAAATATATAAATAATGGGTGGAGAGTTAATAATTAACTGTCCACCCATTAATCTGTTGTTATAAAAGTGAAAGTCACTAAAAGTGGAGAGTAGTGGACACTTTTTTAATTTATTTATTTTTCCTGTTCTCCGGCAGCAAAAGGCAACCACGCTTCAGCATCCCGGCTGAGCGTGAGGTTAGAGCGCATATGGCCCTTGGTACTTTTCCTGCGAAGATACGCTTTACCATACTCAGCCATGGCCCCGGGCATATCCGTACCGAAGCGCGTTAGAGATACCGGCTTGCTCAGCCCGTTCGCCCGCATGTAAGCCATGTAGGCGTGGTAGAGATAGCGACGCGGGCTGAACGGAACAATTTCTGCATTGCCGATAAACATGCCGTCACACTGCGGTGAAGCCGTCAGATAACCGCAGAAATCCACCAGCGCATCGCATTCGCGCTTGATGGTCAGGGCCTCCTCAGACGTCTGCTGTTCAGACAGCAGCTGACGCGCCTCCTGCTGGTCTGCAAAGCGGGTGAGAAGGTGGCGGATGATGACCGGCAGCTCAGCCTCAATTTTTACCGTCATCAGCGGATCACGTTCGTTCTCCGGAATGACCCGTGAAAAGTTAAAAATAACCCGGCGCCGCGATATGCCCCCGCTGCGATCGCTGAAGGTCATGGCGTTATTGTTGACGGCCAGAATGACGGCCGGGATGCGCGTGGAGTATGGCGCCTTATGCTTGGGATCAATTGCCACCTTGTCTCCGCCGGTAATGGCCTTGATGCCGGCACCGTCACCGGCATAGCGGGTCATGTCCGGCATGATGATGAGCGAGTACCCCACGATGAGCGCGCGCTCACGCGGGTTCTCCAGCGCGGCCATGCTGGCTGAGACGGTGTTGCCCTTGCCGGCCAGCATGGTGCAGATTTCGGCCATCACACTTTTCCCGCTTCCCCCTGCCCCCGTGACTTCGAGGAAAAGCTGCCAGTCATAGCGGTTGGCCATCACCATATAGAGAGCGGCCAGTATCCGGTCAGCCTTACGCGGGTGATGCCCGGCGCACCCGTTCAGCCACTGCTGAAAAACAGGCGCGTGCTCTGCCAGCGTTTCGTTCTGCACAGCCGCCGTGAAGGTGACGTCACTGGCGATAAGCAGCCAGTCACCGGGATCGTGCGGGCGAAAAATGCCCTGCCGGGTGTCAAAAACCCCGTTAACGAAACCGACAAGATGGCGGGACGGCGCCCCCATCACCGGCAGGCTCAGCTTCATGGCATCGACGGCATTCTTCATGGCCGGCATGGAATACGCCGTTTCGCTGTCGATAAAAATAGCCGCCATCTGGCGTGCCAGCTCCCGGTCGCTCAGAGGTTGCCAGACGATGCCGTTATAGTGATGAACCACGTCTGAGTCAGCATCCAGCGCCAGCTGCCCGTTATAATAATTAAGGAGCACCTCGCCGCGCTGGCTGGGCCCCATCTGGGAAAGAGGAAGCCCTGCCTGGCGGGATGCTTTCCCCTGCTCCTCTCCGGCGTTAAAGAGTCGGTTGATACGTGCCGTATCACACAGCAGTGCCTTAACCGTTTCCTCGCCCGTAAAACCGGCGATCAGGTCTACCCGCTTCTGGCGCTGCTTTTTTGCATCTGTCTGACAGAGGCCGTCTTCACAAAGGGCTTCGTAGCTCATGCCACTGCCCGGCACAAAGTCTTTCATTTTTTGCGCCAGTCGGCCGTAGCAGGAATGTTTATCCCGGTGCCGTGAAGCGGCCTCATGGACCGCTTTTTTATCAAGGGGATGGCCATTCACCCACAGGTAAATGCAGGTGAACAGCGCGTCAGACAGGATCTCCGTCTCCATTTCCGTCATGCTCATTTCGGTATCCCTCCGCTCATCTGGAACTTGCCAATCAGCGGGTGATACCAGTACGCCGAGCCGTATTTACGCTTGGCAGCACGTAGTACCAGCCGGGCCGCTTCACGAAACTTCTCGTCCGGCACCAGATAGCCTCCCGTCTTATGCCGCACCAGCATCACGCCTGCGTTGTGCGCCAGTTTCCTCGGCTTTTTTGGTGGAAATACCAAATTCAGCCGCCAGCGTGCTGACCGGCGCCATACCGGGCGGAATGGTACCGCCCTGTGAGTCCACCAGCGCATTCAGGCGGGCCTCCAGGTCTCCGACACGGGCAGTAAGCGCCTCGACCCGGCCGGCCAGTTCATTGAACTTCACGTTACTGATCATGTTGCTTTCCTCCGTCTGCCCTGAGCGCCCGGTAGACCTCAAAATTGATATCGCAGGCCAGACTGATGAGATGCATCATCTGGGGCGAGCACTCTTCACAGGCTTTATCCATAATCACCTCATACAGGGAGGTGGCCATTTCGGCATAATATTCAGCCTGATCTAAATCCATGGGCTCACGCATTCCGGGCCTCCTGAACGGGAAGCTGGTCCGCGAAAGAAAGGATGAAGCAAGGGGCCAGCAGGCGGCAGGCTTCCTGCTCTGAGCCGGCATCGATGCAGAGACGAAACGGGGGAACAGACCGGTCCTGGCGGGAAATGGCGGGGAGGCGATACTGATATTTGGGATGAGTTTGGGTATGCTTGTTCATAGCCATAACTGTTACTCCGATTAACGGTTTGGTAAGAAGCCCGGTTAGTGTTCGCGCACTACCGGGTTTCGCGCCCTGAAGGTGTATGTCACCTTTGCTTTTGACGTTAGCCCAAAGTGAAATACACCTCAAGTCTTTTCGTCTAGTTTTTCCTGAGTATAATGAAATACACCCAACACAAGGATTTTGAGCAATGGCAACTGGTGCGAAGAACGCAAAGTCGCAAATGACCACCGTAAGAATTCCCCACGAAGTGATGGAAGATATTGAGCGATTACGGGAAATTGGTGAAAGCACAGCTGGATTTTTGGTTACCGCTGCTAAAGGTGAGATCAAACGCCGCCAACGGAAACTGGCTCGCGATAATGACAAAGATTCACTGTAGTCAGTATTAACGAAGTGCCAATCAGATATTTTTTGCGTAACCACCAGCATGCTCAACTTCTGCCCGCTTTCACCAGCGCGTTCATCCTCTCCCGGACCCGCAACCCGATCCTCTGCTCGTGCCAGATTTATATACTGGTGCTGCTTAGCGCCTGGGGCTTTTAATCCGTCGCGGCTTTCGTTGTAGCCGGGCAGAGATTCCTGGCTGATTTCAGGTTGAGCAAAGCCGCTGGAACTTAATCCATTTTTTCTGGTTTTCATTTTCAGGCCCCGTTACGTTGCGGCGAAGACATCCAGCTAAGGAGGATGGGTTTCGTTTACTGCGCCCGCTGACTGGCTGGTATAGCCACTGCGCGGCGCTCCGCCAGCCAGCGGTTGATTTCAACGGCATCAAACGCGGCCACGCGTTCAGACAGCTTTACTGGGCGAGGAAGTGTGCCATTTTTAGCCTTTCTCCAGATCGTGGACTCACTCACACCGAGTAATTCAGCCAGGCGCTTAGGTCTGATCATTCCGCTTGTTGGAATCGTTTCTTTAGCTGGTTCCTGTAATGACATGATTTTCTATCGTTCCGTATGCGTTGTCTTGCGACGTTATGAAAGAGAGTAGTGAGTAAAAATACAGTATTCCATCAAGACTGGATTCTGATGAAAGAAGGATTGGAACCATTGAAAAATACGCGATCCATTGAGAAAGGGTGAAATTCAAACTGCATTTATTATTCAGCAATCTATTGAAAATAAATCATTTAAATTTCTGGCAGGATGAAAAGGTTAAAAAGAATTGCGAACGGATAAGAATGGAAGAGGACAGTGGGCTATCTGGGTGAGAACATATGAACCATTGTCAGCATTCATAATGGTTAACGAGGCAATTAGAGGGGTAGCCAGGAGCGTCCCCCTTTTAACTATTCATCATCGTAAAATGACGCTAAGGATGATTTGCTTTTGGAGGCGAACGTTGATCTTCCAAGGCCTTTGGTAGATACATTTTCTTTTTCAAGCAAGAACAGTACATCCTTATATATTTCTGATATCGTCGGTTTTTCGACGGAGCCATATTTACCCGTTGGATGCTTGGCTGCCAGTAACTTAATCAATGCCCCCATCATTTTTAGTGTTCCATTTTCCTCATCAGTTTTTCTGTGCTGGCCGCGTCCGGTTTTTCTGACGGATGACATCGTTTCGACTAAAGAGCGCCCGCCAAAAGCAAACATGTATTTTTCCCAGTCGTTTCTGTAAAGGAATGTGAGAAGAGCTTCTCGCCCACGCTTGAGGATAATTTCTGGCGTAATTCCCTGGCGCATAAAATCATGAGCGGCTGCGAAGACCAGGTCGGCATCCACTTCATCGTTCACTGTAAGGAGGCTTATATTCAGGCTACGAATGTTCCGGGTTATGGCCTTACGAATATCTGACGCCTCTTCCGCTACGTCGTCAGGCAATTCTTTCAATTTTTTATTTGGATTGATGCCGTAAAGCGTATTAATCACTTCGGCAATTGTAACCATCCTCTGTGAGGTTATACGTTCGAAAACGCCAATATTCAGCAATTGCATTATTAACCCTTTTTCTTCGCTAAAGGCGTCACGTTGTATCGCTCTCCACGTTCCAGCGTTACTAACAGATCTGCCCACTGACTAAGAGCTGCTTTCCTTTCCTCAAAATACTGGTGCCGGTTGTAAACGCCCTCGACCCCTTTGATGCGGTGGTTAAGGCATCGTTCAGCCACGACCGGATCGCATCCCAGCGAAGCCAGATGAGTACGTGCAGTGCGGCGGAAATCATGAATGGTAAAGCTGGGCACGTCCGCCATTTCAGCCCGTATTTTTGCCAGCGCCACCGGCAGCGTGCTTTCCTGAATATGGGGGATCATGCGGTGCTGCATCTTTCTGGCTGGCAGGACCCATTTGCTGTTGCAGGAAAAGGTATGCAGCTCTTTCAGCCAGGTCAGTGCGGGGAGCGACAAGGGAATGTCGATTGCATCACCATTCTTTGTGCGCTCTGCTGGCAAATGCCAGATACCCTCATCCAGATCAAACTCCGCCCATTGCGCAGCGCACAGCTCCATCTTTCTGACACACAGCGCCAGTAGCAGCTTAAAAGTGAGTGCATTTTGACGGCTGAAGCCCTTAGCCGTTCGCATCGCCTGGAATAGTTTTATCAGCTCATCACGACTCAGCCACCGATCGCGGCTAACCTCTTTACCACCCGCATCAGAAATTTCAAAGGCAGAGCAGGGGTTAACTGCCAGAATATGACGCTTAATGCCGTAATCAAAAATGCGGCGTGTCCAGCGCAGAACGTCAGTGGCAACGGTCGGCGCGCCACGGTCTACGATCGCCTTCAGCATGTCATCAATGTGGCGGGGCTTAACGTCCTCTACCTTCATTTTTCCGATACGGGGATTGATGTCTTTATCCAGGCGGCGACGCAGTGTATCTGGATGCTTCCAGCGTGGCAGGATCTGACGCTCAAAGTATTCCGCCGCCAGCTGGGATACGCGTATGGCGTTCTTCTCTGCCTCAATCTTTGCCAGCGCATCAGCTTTGCGTTGCCGTTTTTCTCCGGACACGTCATAGCCCAGCGCCACCCGTGCGGCTAACTCCCTGACCGTTTCTCTTGCTCTGGCTAGCGACAGCTCCGCATAGGATCCAATAAGCATGGCGCGCGCTTTGCCTGAGAACTTATAGCGGAAGCGCCAGACAGGCGTCTGGTAGTTCTCGCGGTAAGACAGGTAAAGGCCGTTCCCGTCCGATTTACCCTCAAACCTTACGCCGGCTTTAATCCAGGCTCGTATTTGTGCGTCAGTCAGCTTGGGCATCTCTGATTCCCGTAGTGGTTATCGGTGTACACCTGAACATCTGGCATTTGCGTTAGATGTACACCCAGGTGTACACGGTAATCATGCGCTCCCCTGCATCTTTATGCTAGCTCCTGAGAGTAAAAAAGCCCGCAAGTAGCGGGCTTATAAGGAATTTTGCATACTTATGGATATGTGTGAAATGCTACTCAATATTCTGAATCTGCTCGCGCATCTGTTCGATTAATACCTTCAGCTCAATCGCCGATGCGGTGACGTCCGCATTGATCGATTTCGACCCCAGCGTGTTCGATTCGCGGTTGAATTCCTGCATCATGAAGTCGAGGCGGCGGCCGACGGCCTCTTTTTTGCCGAGGATGTTATAGGTCTCTTTAACATGCGCTTCCAGGCGATCCAGCTCTTCCGCGACGTCGATGCGCTGCGCCATCATCACCAGCTCCTGCTCGAGACGATTGTTTTCCAGCTGCACTTCCGCTTCTTCCAGCTTCGCCACCAGGCGCTCGCGCTGCCATTTCAGGATCTCAGGCATCTGCGCACGCACTTTCGCCACTTCCTGCTTCACGCCTTCGAGGCGCTGTTCGATCATGCCTTTCAGCGCGGCGCCTTCGCTTTCGCGCGCGACGATGAAGTCATCCAGCGCGCCGTCCAGCGCGCTCAGCAGCTGGGCGTTAATCGCATCGAGATCCTGTTCCTGCGCGGACATCACGCCAGGCCAGCGCAGAATGTCCATCGGATTGATGGCGCCTTCGTCGCTCTGCATCTTCACCCAGTTGGCGGCCAGCACCAGCTGCTTCGCCAGGGTTTCATTCAGCATCAGTTCGCCCTGCGCGCCAGGATCGGCGTCGAAACGCAGGTTGCACTCGATTTTGCCGCGCGTCAGGCGCTGACGAATGCGCTCGCGGATAACCGGCTCCAGACTGCGAAACTGCTCCGGCAGACGAATATAGGTTTCAAGGTAACGCTGGTTAACGGAGCGAAGCTCCCAGGCGGCGCTGCCCCAGGTTCCTTTAGCTTCGCGGCGGGCGTAAGCGGTCATACTGCGGATCATAATCGGCTACTCTTTGTCAGAAATTATGCAGCAAGTATAGCGACACCCGCCGCCCGCTAACAGGCATAAGCGCAGGTGCGGGCGAATAAGGAAACATTTCCGCTTTTGCGGACAGACACTTATGATGACCGCTAACCGTTTTGATAAGGATACCGCCGATGTTCCGCTCTGTTGTCCTTTCCGTGGCGCTGGCCGCGCTGCTGGCCGGTTGCCAGGCGCCGCGTCCGCTCCCGCCGCCGACCAAACCGATTGCCGTATGCGCAGGCGGCGAAATGATGATGCAAACCACGCTCTGGTTCGGTCTCAGTAAGCCGCAGGGCGGAATGGTGAGCCGCGACGACTGGCAGCAGTTCCTCGATAAAGAGGTGACGCCGCGCTTCAAAGCGGGACTCAGCGTCTACGACGCCAGCGGCCAGTGGCTGGAGAAAAGCGGCAAGCTGGCGCGCGAGCCGAGCAAGGCGCTGATGCTTATTCACGGCGCGGAGAATGGCGTTAACGACGATATCGAAGCGCTGCGCACGCTTTACAAGCAACGCTTCGGCCAGGAGTCAGTGATGCGCGTCGACGCGCCGGTGTGCGTGGGATTTTGAATAAAACGGCGGCTGCAAGGCCGCCGTACTGAGATTAGATAAACAGACCGGCGAAGGCTGCCGACAGCAGGCTCACCAGCGTGGAGCCGTAGACCAGCTTCCAGCCGAACCGGGAGACCACATTGCCCTGCTGTTCGTTCAGCCCTTTGATCGCGCCGGCGACGATGCCGATCGAGGCGACGTTGGCGAACGACACCAGGAACACCGAGAGAATGCCCAGTCCGCGCGGCGTCATGCCGGCCGCCACCTTTTGCAGCTCAATCATCGCCACGAACTCGTTCGCCACCAGCTTGGTCGCCATAATGCTGGCGGCCTGCAGCGCGTCGGCAGCGGGAATGCCGATCAGCCAGGCGAAGGGATAGAAGAGATAGCCGAGAATCTGCTGGAAGCTGTAGCCGAACAGCGCGCTGAATAGCGCATTGACCGCGGCGATCAGCGCGATAAAGCCGATCAGCATCGCCAGGATAATCATCGCGACCTTAAAGCCCGCCAGGATGTATTCGCCGAGCATCTCGAAAAAGCTTTGCTCTTCATGCAGCTTGTCGAGCGGGATCGCCGCTTCATCCTGCGCTTTGCCGGGATTGATAATCGAGAGAATAATAAAGGTGCTGAACATATTGAGCAGCAGCGCGGCAACCACATATTTCGGCTCGATCATCGACATATAGGCGCCGACGATAGAGAGCGATACGGTGGACATCGCCGTGGCGGCCATGGTGTAAAGGCGCTTCGGCGGGATATCGCCAAGAATGCCTTTATAGGCGATAAAGTTCTCCGACTGGCCGAGGACCAGCGTGCTGACGGCGTTGAACGACTCGAGCTTGCCCATGCCGTTAACTTTCGACAGCAGCGTACCCACCAGCCGAATCAGCAGCGGCAGGATGCGCCAGTGCTGCAAAATGCCGATTAGCGCCGAGATAAACACAATGGGGCAGAGCACGCCAAGAAAGATAAAGGCCAGCCCTTGCTTGCTCATATTGCCAAACACGAAGTCGGTGCCCTGCGCGGCGAAGGTCAGCAGCTTCTCAAAAAAGCCGCTGAAGGCGCCGACCGCCGCCTGTCCGCTGGCGGAGTGCAGGAAAAACCAGCCCAGCGCGGCTTCCACCACGATCAGCTGCACGATGTAACGCAGGCGTATCTGTTTGCGGTCATGACTGACCAGCAGCGCAAGGGCGAAGATCACCGCCAGCGCCAGCAGGAAATGAAGAATTGAGGTCATACTTTTTATTTTCAGTGAGTGAGGAAGGCGCATTTAGCCACAGACCGCGCGAAAATTCATCCGCCGATGCGTAATCCCGTCAGCAAGACAGGCGACGAGGAAGTCCGTATAATGCGCAGCCAATTCATTTCAGCCGGAGATTACCATGCGTCCAGCAGGCCGAAGCGCACAGCAGGTGCGTCCCGTCACCCTGACCCGAAACTACACCAAACATGCCGAGGGCTCAGTTCTGGTGGAGTTCGGCGAAACCAAAGTGCTCTGCACTGCTACCGTGGAAGAGAGTGTCCCGCGTTTCCTGAAAGGACAGGGACAAGGCTGGGTAACCGCCGAATATGGCATGCTGCCGCGCTCTACCCATAGCCGTATGGCGCGTGAAGCGGCCAAAGGCAAACAGGGCGGACGTACGCTGGAAATCCAGCGCCTGATCGCCCGCTCGCTGCGCGCGGCGGTCGATCTCAAAGCGCTGGGCGAATTTACCATCACGCTGGACTGCGACGTGATTCAGGCTGACGGCGGCACTCGTACCGCGTCGATTACCGGCGCCTGCGTGGCGCTGGCCGATGCGCTGAACAAGCTGGTGGCCGACGGCAAGCTGAAAGCGAACCCGATGAAAGGCATGGTGGCGGCGATTTCCGTCGGCATTGTTGAAGGCGAAGCGCGCTGCGATCTGGAGTATGTAGAAGACTCCGCCGCCGAAACCGACATGAACGTGGTGATGCTGGAAGATGGCCGCATGATCGAAGTGCAGGGCACGGCGGAAGGCGAGCCGTTCAGCCATGAGGAGTTGCTGTCGCTGCTCGCGCTGGCGCGCGGCGGCATCGAGGAACTGATTCAGGCGCAGAAAGCGGCGCTGAACAACTGATTTACCAGGCGACCAGAGAGTCGCCTTTTTTTTGCGAGAGGAGTGAGAGATGAAAGCCTGGCAGCGTCAGTTTATTGAATTCGCCCTGAACAAGCAGGTGCTGAAGTTCGGCGAATTTACCCTGAAGTCTGGCCGTAAAAGCCCCTATTTTTTCAATGCCGGCCTGTTCAACAGCGGTCGCGATCTGGCGCTGCTGGGCCGTTTCTACGCGCAGGCGTTAGTGGACGGCGGCGTCGACTTCGATCTGCTGTTCGGCCCCGCCTATAAAGGCATTCCTATCGCCACCACCACCGCCGTGGCGCTGGCCGATCACCATGACCGCGACGTGCCTTACTGCTTCAACCGCAAAGAGGCGAAAGATCATGGCGAAGGCGGTCTGCTGGTAGGCAGCCCGCTGGCGGGCCGCGTTATGCTGGTGGATGACGTCATCACCGCCGGCACGGCGATACGCGAATCGATGGACATTATCAACGCGCATAACGCCACGCTGGCGGGCGTGCTGATTTCCCTGGATCGACAGGAGCGCGGACGCGGCGATATTTCAGCGATTCAGGAGGTGGAGCGCGACTATAAATGTCAGGTTACCGCCATCATTACCCTGAAGGATCTGATTAGCTACCTGGAAGAGAAGCCTGAAATGGCGGATCATCTGGCGAAAGTGCGCGCCTATCAGAAAGAGTACGGCATTTAATGCCGATGGCTTCCCTTTCCCGCCTGGGAAAGGGAAACCAGCCCGGCTGACGCGCGCGGACTACACCAGCTGCGCGGCCAGCAGCGGCCAGCGGATATCGAAGTCGGCAGTTGGCCGAAAACGAAATTCCGAGCGCACGTAACGCGACAGGATGCCTTCGCAAAACGCCAGCAGCTGACTCGCCAGCAGCGTCTCGTCCGTCTCGAAGCCTTCGCCTTCACGCATTCTGCGTTCGCGCATCACCTGACGCAGCTGCACTTCAATACGCTCAAACAGCTGATTAATACGCCCCTGCAGGCGATCCTGCTCAAACATCAGCGCGTGGCCGGTCAAAATACGGGTCAGCCCCGGATTACGCTCACCAAATCCCAGAATCAGCTGCACGATAAGACGCAGGCGCGCCATCGTCTCTTTTTCATCTTTCAGGATCAGATTGATGCGGGTAATCAGACTGTCTTCAATAAACTCAATCAGGCTATCGAACATGCGCGTTTTGCTGGGAAAGTGGCGATAGAGCGCCGCTTCAGAAACGCCGACGTTGGCTGCCAGCTTGGCGGTGGTGATGCGCTGGCTACCGTCACTGGATTCCAGCATTTGCGCCAACGCCTGCAAAATTTCTTCGCGACGGTTCCGTTTGGCGAGTTTTTTTTCTGCCATGACCTTAAAAACCCCTGAAATTCACCTTAAACAGGCACACCTTCCTGTCAGCCCTAAGCGCGAGGCTTAAGGCTGAGTGGAAATAAACAGATGGTTAAGCAAAAATGGGCGTTACTGACGGCCTGAATGGCCGAAACCGCCTTCCCCACGGGCGCTGGCGTCGAAATCTTCCACCAGGTTGAACTCCGCCTGAACGACCGGCACGAAGACCAGCTGCGCAAGACGATCTCCTGGCTGCAGCGTAAAGCTCTGCTGGCCGCGGTTCCAGACCGATACCATTAGCTGGCCCTGATAGTCGGAGTCGATCAGGCCCACCAGATTGCCCAGCACGATGCCGTGCTTATGACCCAGGCCGGAGCGCGGCAGGATAACCGCCGCCAGGCTGGGATCGCCGATGTGGATCGCCAGGCCGGTCGGCACCAGCGTGGTCATACCGGGCGTGATTTCCAGCGCGCTCTCCAGGCAGGCGCGCAAATCGAGCCCGGCGGAGCCAGAGGTCGCGTAGGTCGGCAGCGGAAACTCCGCGCCTACGCGCGCATCAAGAATCTTTACGTCGATTTTTTTCATCATAAAGGCGGACAATCTCGTCTAATAAATGTTGGCCAAGGAGCGTCTTATCGCTGAGCGGTAAGCGTTTTTCTCCCTCCTGCCAAAAAAGGTGAAGCGCGTTGGTATCGCTGTTAAATCCCTGTCCGGCTTTCGCTACGTCGTTAGCGCAGATCAGGTCCAGATTTTTTCGTACCCGTTTTTGTCGTGCGTATTCTTCCACATTCTGGGTTTCTGCGGCAAATCCAACCACGTAAGGCCGGTTCTGCGGCATTGCGGCGACGCCCGCCACGATATCCGGGTTTTTCACCAGCTGGAGCGTGACGGCATCATCTTCGCCGCCCTGCTTTTTCATCTTTTCCGCCGCGATCGTCGCGGCGCGATAGTCCGCTACCGCGGCGCTGGCGATAAAAATGTGCTGCTTCGCCGCGTCAGCCATGACGGCGGCCTCCATCTCCAGCGCGGAGGTCACGTCGATACGGCGCACCGCCGGCGGCGTTGGCAGGCTCACCGGACCGCTCACCAGCGTCACGCTGGCGCCGCGGCTGGCGGCGGCGGCGGCAATGGAGAAGCCCATCTTGCCGGAGCTGTGATTGCTGATATAGCGCACCGGGTCGAGCGCTTCGCGCGTTGGACCGGCGGTGATCATAATGTTGAGATGTTGCAGATCGTTGACGGGCGACGCCCACTGCGCCGCATGGTCGACAATCGCCAGCGGATCGAGCATACGGCCAGGGCCTACGTCGCCGCACGCCTGGCTGCCGCTGTCAGGCCCCCAAATCAGCAGGCCGCGCGCCGCAAGCTGCTGCAGGTTATGCTGGGTGACGGCAGCGCGATACATCTGCTGGTTCATCGCCGGCACCACAGCCACGGGCGCGGCGGTGGCGAGGCAGGCGGTGGTTACCAGGTCGTTGGCCATACCGGCGTTCAAACGGGCGATAAGGTCGGCCGACGCCGGCGCCAGCACCACTAAATCGGCCCATTTCGCCAGTTCGATATGGCCCATCGCCGCTTCGGCGGCGGGATCGAGCAGGTCTTCGAATACCGGATGGCCGGAAACGGCCTGCAGGCTGAGCGGCGTAATAAAGGCTTTGGCGGCGGGCGTCATCATAACGCGCACCTCGGCGCCGCGATCGCGCAGGCGACGCACCAGCTCAGGCGCTTTATACGCCGCGATGCCGCCGCTCACGCCAAGCAGAATTTTTTTTCCGGCTAATCCCATCATGCTGTAGGCCTCATTTCGCTGGATGCCGCGTCAGGCGCGGCCGGGTGGCAGGACTCTATCATAAAGCCGCCCCCGCGCCTTTTCATCTCCTGCGTTTGCGAGGCGCCTCGTAAATCCAACAGAAGTTACTGGTTAAGTATACAGTATTTAACCATGATGTCGTCAACGGCAGGAGGCATTTATGGACAGTATGACACCACGGGAAAAATTACGGTCAATGGGCGCAGAGGCGTTAAGCGACGTCGAGCTGCTGGCGATCTTTCTGCGCACCGGCACGGTCGGCGCGAATGTCATTACGCTGGCGCAGCAGTTGCTGCAGCGTTTCGGCTCCCTTTACCACATCATGACTGCGGCGCCGGCGGAGTTCGACGAGATAAAAGGCGTGGGCGCCGCCAAGCTGGCGCAGCTGCACGCCATTGCTGAACTGGCGCGGCGCTTTTTCGCCAGTCAGATGGCGCGGGAAGATGTCATGGCGAACCCACAGGTCACGCGACACTATTTGCAGAGCGTGCTGGCGCATCAGGAGCGGGAAATCTTTATGGCGCTGTTTCTTGATAATCAGCACCGCGTATTACAGGCGCAGAAGATCTTTATGGGTTCTATCAACAGCGTCGAGGTGCATCCGCGCGAAATCGTGCGCGAGGCGCTGAAGCTTAACGCGGCGGCGATTATTCTCGCGCATAATCATCCTTCCGGCATGGCGGAGCCGAGCCGCGCCGATCGCCACATTACGCATAAGGTCAGCGCGGCCTGCACCCTGTTGAATATACGCCTGCTCGATCATCTGGTGATCGGTCACGGCGAGTATGTCTCTTTTGCGGAGCGTGGCTGGCTGTAAAAAGCCAGGTGCGGCAGGTGCAGGTGGCGGGTTTTTGCACGATCTTCAGGGATCTTTATCTGTTCGGGACTTGAGCACTTGCGCTGAGCGGCGTATACTACGCCACCTTTGAGAATCTCGGGTTTGGCGTTTGGGCCAGCTTAGCGGGTTCACATGGAACTCGCCTGGCGGGCTATGAGCCTGACGAGGCGGCCAAGACCTAGTTTTTAAAGCTCGAGCTGATTTGATTTTTGGAGAATAGACATGTCACGAGTCTGCCAGGTAACTGGAAAGCGTCCGGTGACCGGTAACAACCGTTCCCACGCAATGAACGCGACGAAACGCCGTTTCCTTCCGAACCTGCACTCACACCGTTTTTGGGTTGAGAGCGAGAAGCGCTTCGTTACTCTTCGTGTATCTGCTAAAGGTATGCGTGTTATTGATAAAAAGGGCATCGATACGGTTCTGGCCGAAATCCGCGCCCGTGGTGAGAAGTACTAAGGAACTGAATCATGGCTAAAGGTATTCGTGAGAAGATCAAGCTGGTTTCCTCTGCTGGTACAGGTCACTTCTATACCACCACGAAGAACAAACGTACTAAACCTGAGAAGCTGGAACTGAAAAAGTTCGATCCGGTTGTACGTCAGCACGTGATCTACAAAGAAGCCAAAATTAAATAATTTTGGTGTTCTGTGAAAAACCCGGCTTAGGCCGGGTTTTTTGTTTTTGCCGCTTTTTGAGGAGAGAACATGCCGGAATTACCCGAGGTCGAAACCAGCCGACGCGGCATAGAAAACCGCATCTGGTGGGCGAAAAAATTCTACATGCGGTGGTGCGCAATAGTCGCCTGCGCTGGCCGGTGTCGCAGGAGATCCATGCGCTCAGCGACCAGCCTGTGCTGAGCGTGCAGCGCCGCGCCAAATATCTGCTGCTGGAGCTGCCGCACGGCTGGATTATTATCCATCTCGGCATGTCCGGCAGCCTGCGCGTGCTGCCGGAAGAGCAGCCCGCCGCGAAACACGACCATGTCGATTTGGTGATGAGCAACGGCAAAGTGCTGCGCTACACCGATCCGCGCCGCTTCGGCGCCTGGCTGTGGAGCACCGATCCCGAAGGCAGCAACGTGCTGGCGCACCTGGGGCCTGAACCGCTCGGCGACGCCTTTAGCGGCGACTATCTCTATGAGAAGTCGCGCGGCAAGCGTACGGCGGTTAAACAATGGCTGATGGACAACAAGGTGGTGGTCGGCGTCGGCAATATCTACGCCAGCGAGTCGCTGTTCACGGCCGGGATCCTGCCCGATCGTCCGGCGATGAGCCTGAGCGATGAAGAGGCGCAGCGTCTGGCCGCGACCATTAAGGCGGTGCTGCTGCGTTCGATAGAGCAGGGCGGCACCACGCTGCGCGACTTTTTACAGAGCGACGGCAAGCCCGGCTATTTCGCTCAGGAGCTGCAGGTTTACGGCCGCGCCGGCGAACCCTGTCGCGCCTGCGGCACGCCCATCGTCAGCGGCAAGC
Source organism: Pantoea sp. X-Soil-MYKO-1289 (assembly GCF_059730625.1). Lineage (NCBI taxonomy): Bacteria > Pseudomonadati > Pseudomonadota > Gammaproteobacteria > Enterobacterales > Erwiniaceae > Pantoea > Pantoea sp. X-Soil-MYKO-1289. Next base: position 3,985,685 of record NZ_AP036004.1, on the reverse strand, counting down.
ATGGGCAGCGCAGCACCTTCTGGTGCCCCAACTGCCAGCGTTAATCAGGCCAGCTTCGCCAGCAGCGCCTGCAGCACGTGCGGCGGTAGAAAGGCGCTGACGTCGCCGCCGTGGCGTGCCACCTCTTTCACCAGCGAAGAAGAGACGAAAGAGAAGCCTTCGGTCGGCATCAGAAATACGCTCTCCAGCGTCGGCAGCAGATGGCGGTTCATATGGGCGAGCTGCATCTCATACTCGAAGTCGGACACCGCGCGCAGGCCGCGCACCAGCACATTGGCCTGCTGCGCCCGGGCGAAGTTCGCCATCAAATCGCTAAATCCCACCACCTCGACGTTCGGCAGATGCGCCACCATGTTTTGCGCCAGCTCGACGCGCTCGTCCAGGCTAAACATCGGCTTTTTGCTCGGGCTGGCGGCGACCGCCAGCACCACCCGATCGAACATCCGCGCGGCGCGCGTCACGATATCGAGATGGCCGAGCGTAACGGGATCGAAGGTTCCGGGATAAATCGCTTTAGTGCTCATAGACGGCCTTTGTCTGCGGCATGATTCAGCGCCCACAGCGCGGAATATTTGTTGAAAGTGTACTGCGCGTTGACCACGGCCAGAATCCAGCCCTGTTTGCCGTCGAGAAAGCCTGCGCGCAGCAGAAGCGTTTTCAGAAAGGCGCCCAGCGTATGGGAAAAGAGCGAGAAGAGGCCGCAGCGCTTGCCGCGCTGGTGGCGCTCCTGCGCCCAGGCGGCGGCGTAGGCCAGCTGCTTCTGCTGGAAAACGATCAGGTCGCGGCAGGTGAGATGTTGCAGGTCGCCCTGCAGCCGCACCACCGGCGCGCCCTGCGTTTCCAGCGACTCGTGCACCAGGTTGTCGTTATAGCTCAGCGCGCGCGGATAGAGGCGCATAACGCGATCCGGGTACCAGCCGCTGTGGCGCATAAATCGGCCGAGAAAGAGGTTGCTGCGGTTCAGGCTGTAGACGGTACCGGAAGGCGGCCGCGTCAGAACCGCTTCAATGCTGGCGCGCAGCGTCGGCGTCACGCGCTCGTCGGCATCGATCATCAGAATCATCTCGCCGCTGGCGTAGCGCTGCGCGCGCTGGCGCTGTTTGCCGAATCCGGCCCACGCTTCGGCGCGATAGACTTTAGCGCCAGCCTGGCGCGCAATCTCGGCGGTCTCGTCGCTGCTGCCGGAGTCCAGCAGGATAATCTCGTCTGCCCAGCTAACGGAGGCGAGACAGTCGGGCAGCAGCGCCGCTTCGTTTTTGGCGATCATCACTACGGAAAGGCGTTGGCGAGCGGTCATCAGTGGGCCCGCGGCGGTAAATGGGGTTCAAGCAACTGCAGCAAACGCTGCAGCGCGCCCTGATTCTGGTGCAGCACCTCGACCGCGTGACGGCCGTAATAAAGACGGTAATCCTCATCCTGCAGCAGATTGGTCACCTCTTTCTCCAGCGATATCACGTCGGTGACGGTAATCAGACCCTGCGCCTGCTGCAGCCTGGCGCAGATATCCTTGAAGTTCCAGATATGAGGGCCCATCAGCACCGGAATGGCGTGGGCGGCAGGCTCCAGCGGATTGTGTCCGCCGCGCTCGACCAGGCTGCCGCCGACGAAAGCGAGGTCGGCGATGCCATAAAGCAGCATCAGCTCGCCCATGGTGTCGCCGATCACCACCTGGGTCGAGCCGGAAGGAATTTCGCCGCTGCTGCGCAGGATAAAGCTGAAGTTGCGTTTCTGCGTCAGGTTGCGCGCATCGGTGAAGCGCTCTGGATGGCGAGGCACCAGAATCAGCAGCAGATCGGGAAAGGTTTGCAGCAGCCGACGATGCGCGTCCAGCACAATCGCCTCTTCCCCTTCATGGGTGCTGGTGGCGATCCAGACCGGACGGCGCGGCGCCCACTGACGACGCAGCGTTATCGCTCTGGCGGCCAGTTCGGGCGTCACGGAAATATCGAATTTCAGGCTGCCGGTTACCGCCAGCTGCGAGCGTTTTAGCCCCAGCGCAAGAAAGCGGTCGGCATCTTCCGTATTCTGCGCGGCGATCAGGGTAATGCGCTGCAGCAGGTCGCGCATAAAGCCGCCCAGCTTGCGATAGCCTTTAGCGGAACGCTCCGACAGGCGCGCATTGGCGATGACCAGCGGGATCTGGCGCTGATGCAGGATGCGGATAATATTGGGCCACAGCTCGGTTTCCATGATGATCACCAGCCGCGGATTGACCGTGTCGAGAAAACGGTTGATGGCGCCAGGCAGATCGTAAGGCAGATAAACGTGATGCACATCTTTGCCGAACGCCGACTGCGCGCGCTCAGAGCCGGTCGGCGTCATGGTGGTCACGGTAATCGGCAAGGTCGGATAACGATGACGCAGCGCGCGCACCAGGGGAACGGCCGCCAGGGTTTCGCCGACGGAGACCGAGTGCAACACGATGCCGTCCGGCTCCACTTTTCCCGTGCAGTAGCCGTAGCGCTCTGCCCAGCGTTTACGGTACGCCGGCGCTTTACGGCCGCGCAGCCAGAGGCGCAGCCAGATGAGCGGCTGGATGAGGTAGAGCAGAACGGTATAGAGGGTTGTCATAGTTATCGTTTCGACAGCCTGGCAGTAAAAATTTCACATAAATCAATCTATGTTACCAGAAAGCCCAGATACGCTCACCACTTTGTCAGCGACGCAGCAGGACCTGCTGATAAAGGGAAGTCAGCGACTGCGCCAGACGCTGAGGGCCGTAAGGCTCGATTCTGCGCCTTGCGGCTTCGCCTAAACGCGAATCAACCGAAAGCGCCGGTATCGCCATAATAGCCTGGTTCAACGCCTTGATATCTAACGCATCGCAAACGAAGCCTTCCTGACCAGCGGTAATAAATTCCGCGCCGCCGCAGCCGGTGCTGGTGATCACCGGCAAGCCGCAGGCCATCGCCTCCAGCACGACATTCGGAAAGGGATCGTAGAGCGTCGGCAGCAGCAGGCCGTCGGCGGCGTGGTAGAAGGGCTGCACATCCTGCTGCACGCCGACGAACCGCAGCCTGTCGAGGCAGTTCAGCTGGCTGGCGAGCTGCTGATAGCGCGACAGCTGCTTGTCCTGGCCGACCACAATCAGATAGCGGTCGCTGTTCGCCAGCGCTTCGATCGCCGCCTTTAACCCTTTGCGCTCGAAGCCGGAGCCGACGTAGATGAGTACCGTCGCGTTCTCCGGCAGCTGCAGCTGCTGACGCGTCGCACGGCGGCTCGCCTCGCTGGCGGGCTGAAAGCGCTGAGCGTCGATAGCGTTATGGATAACGTGGATTTTCTCCGCACTCAGCGAAAAGCAGCGCAGGATGTCGCGCTTCACCATCTCTGAGTTGCAGATGACCGCCTTCAGGGACGCGGCGTTGAACATCTCCGCTTCCGCCCGCAGCACGTAGCGATGATAGGGGCTCAGGGCGGCGCTGATGCGCTGCCACGGCGAGACGATGCGCGCCCGCTGCTCCAGCCAGACGCGATGCACGCCGTCGCCGGCGCGAAAAATATCGCAGCCCGCGATGCGTTCATGGCTCTGAACGATATCGAACCGCTCTTTTTCCCAGCAGGCGCGCGCCGCGCGCGCAAAGCCGCGCTCGCGCGAAATCCGCCCCAGCTTTGGCGGATTGCAGATGTGCAGATGCCAGTCGGGATTCGGCGTTCCCTGCCAGCTGCGCGTGATGATATTGAGATCCAGCTGCTCGCTGCCAAGCGCTTCCAGCGCGCGCGAGATAAAGCGCTCGGCACCGCCGTCAGGGCGATACTTCTGGCGGACGATCGCCAGGCGTAATTTAGTCATGCAGAAAATCCCTTGCGGCTTCGACCACATCATCGACAGGAATGGCGCTGAGATAGCGCTCGCGGGTGTTGGTATCGATGGCGTCTGGATTGGGCAGCGGGCCGTAATCGCCTGCCCAGATAACGCGATTATGGTCGCCCCATGGCCGCCAGAACTGCAGCTTGGTCGGCCCGAACAGCGCGATGCAGGGCGTGTCGAGCGCGGCGGCCATATGCATCGGCGCGGAGTCGACGCCGATAAAGAGTTGGGCGCGATCGATCAGCGCCGCCAGCTGCGGCAGCGTGAGCTGGCCCGCCAGCGTCACCAGATGCGGCGTCGTGCAGAGCGCCTGGATGCGCGCGATCATCGCCATCTCATGCTTGTCGGGCGCGGCGGTCAGCACCACTTTGCGGTTCGCCTGCGCCAGCTGATCGATGGTCGCGGCGACCTTCTCCTCTTCCCAGCACTTAAAGTTCCAGCGCGAGGTGGGCTGAAAGACGATAAACGCCTGGTCGACGCCCTGTTCAGCCAGCAGCGCATCGACTTTTTGTCCGTCGACGGCGCTGTAGTGCATAGAGGCGCGCGCGCCCTGCGGCGAGATGCCGAGCGGCGTCAGCGCCGTCATATTCTGCTCTACCGTATGCAGCTGATTATGGTTGCTGGTCGGCACCAGACAGTTGTGGCAGCGCCGCCAGAAGGCGTTGTTGCGCTTATTGAATGCGAAGCCGATACGCAGCGGCGCGCCGCTAACCAGGGTAATCAGCGCGCTGCGCCACTGGTCGGCGAGATTGATAACGATATCGTAATGGCTGGCGCGCACGGCGGCGAGCAGGTCGCGCTCGTGGCGTAGTTTGCGCCAGCTTCCTTCCTGCTTCCACTTGCGGTCGATAACGTGTAGCTGGCGAATCGCCGGATGCGCCTCCAGCATCGGCCGCGTCTCTTTGTAGAGCAGCACGTCGATATTGGCCTGCGGATAGCGCTGGCGCAGCGCGTTGATAACCGGCGTGGTAAGCAGCATATCGCCGTGGTGGCGCAGCTTGATTAGCAAAATATTGTGTGGGGTGACGTCTGCGTGAGTCGGGTTTGCCATACACAAATGCTCTTAATTTTCAGTGAGGCGATTGTAGGGCAAACCCTTCGGAGGGGAAACCTGCGGCGGCGCTTATTTGTCTCGCCAGCGCCAGAGGCGACTCAGCCACAGCAGCAGCTGATACCACTGTTTAACGCCGCGCGCGTTGCGCAGCATCCGCAGATGCGTCTTGCTGGCGAAAATATCCTGGATAATCGCCTGTTTCGCGGCCGGATCGGGCTCGCGGCGCACGCAGTGGCAGACGCTCAGCGCTTCATGAGTGATCTGCGCATGAAAAGCCGGATAGAGGGTCACGCTCTCTTTGTAGCGCGCGTTGATCTCCTCCAGCATGCGGGCGATCTTCAGGTAGTGGCGCTGATACTCCACGTTGCGCTGGCCGGTACGCTTGCGGTTGCTGATCGAGGCGTCGTGCATGTAGTAGCGATAAAGCACCTGTTCGGTATAGCGCACGCGCCGCGCGTTGAACATAAATTCGGTGGTCCAGGGAATATCCTGATGATGCAAGCCCGGTTCGAACCGGAGCTGCTTCTGCTCGATCAGCGACCGGCGGTAGATGCCCAGCCAGACCACATGCAGGTAACGTCGGGTTTTCAGCGCGGTATTCAGCCACGCCGCGCCATCCAGCACCGGCGTGCTGCGCAGGCGCTCCAGCGGGATCATCGGTTTGGTGCGCTGGTCGCGCTGGAAAAACCATTCGGCGTTGCACTGCGCGGCGTCGAGATCGTCCTGTTCCGCCATCTCTACCAGCGTTTTATACATCTCCGGCCGCATGGTGTCGTCTGAATCGGGAAAGGTGACGTACTTGCCGCGCGCGACTCGCAGTCCGGCATTGCGCGCGCGCGATACGCCGCCGTTTTCCTGATGGATCACCCTGATATGGGGATGCTGCGCCGCCCAGGCGTCGGCGCGCGCGCCGGAATCGTCGGTTGAACCGTCGTCGACGATAATGATTTCCAGCGAGGTCAGGGTCTGCGCCAGCAGCGACTGCATAAAGGCATCGAACATCTCGCCTGCGTTGTACATGGGAGAGATGATGCTGAGCAAAGGGGAAGAATCAGGCTGTCCTGTCATATTGTTCGTTTGTTTTTCCGTCGCGCCAGCTGCTTGTCCAGCCTGGCGGAAATAAAATCGTGGATATCGTTAAGCTTGCGTGCGTCCAGCTTATAGAGCTGTTCCGCGGGATGATGAAACTGATAGAGCGCCTCAAAGACAAACGAGGAGGGCGCTATGTGGTCTGGGCCAATCAACAGCACGTCACCAAGAGGACGTTGCTCCTCAACGCTGCACGGCCCGTATATCAGGATCACCGGCACCTGCTGCGCGTCCGCGATATAGACATTTCCGGAGTCCGAGGCGACGTAAAAATCCATTTCGCCAATAGCGGCCGGCAGGCTCTCCAGCGGAAGCTTACCGATGAGACTAACAATATTCTCTCGCTCGCCGGTTACCTTGAAGAGCTCCTGCATACGGGTCTGCTCATTGGGGGCGCCAAAGGCGTAAAACGTGCAGGGTAAATCGTCCAGGCTATCGAACAGCGTTTTCCAGATGGCGGGCGGGATGGTTTTAGCCTGGTTGCCTGCGGTGATGCTAAAGCCGATCCTGGCGCCCTGACCCGCATAAATCTCTTCCGGCAGCTTTTCCGGCTGCCAGAGCGGACGGGTAGCGTGAGTAGGGTAGCTCTCTTTGGTAAAAGAGCGGTCGGCCAGTTTTAAATAGTTCTCTACCGTTAGCGTGTTTTTTTCATGGCTGACCACGCCGCTGGCGGTCAGGTAAAAAATGTCCTGATAGGCTTTACGCTTATAGGTGGTTAAAAATTGCTTATTGCTGGCGTTGCAGCAGGCGGCGATAAATAAATTCAGGTTGTTGGGGTGCAGCAGATAGATATTGTCGTAACGATTGAGTAGCTGCCAAATCAGCCTGAACTTCTTTATCAGGCTGCTTTTGTGATCTTCGATATACCAGAGAGTCTCCAGCGTATCGTCGCGCTCCGCCAGCGGCGCAACGCTGCGGCTTAACAGCGCATCGCTTTTTTGCAGATGGGCAAGCAGCGGCGTGATATTCACGAAATCGCCGATTTTTGCTGTCTGAATCACCAGATTTTTACCCGTGCGAGGATGCAGCAGCTTCATCGCCCACTTCACCGGCAGAAACAGCAGAAAAAGTATTACGTAATTCAAAATATTTTCCCTTTATCCGGTCACGCCGAAAGGGAGACCTTTTTAGCTCGTAAGCTGCGGAGCGGCAGATAATTCCGTGTGCGACCGCTGCGCAAGCTGTAGATACTGCTCGCAAATAACGGAGAGACTATAAATGCTTAGGTCGAGATGATGCAACTCGGGCGGGTAATGATAAATTTCACGCATTTTCTCCGCCAGAGAGGCGGCGTTCATCTCAGCGAGCCCACGCGCTAAATCGTGCGTCAGGATCGTTGCCGGTCCGCCCGGGCAGCGCGTGCTGACGACCGGCGTCTGGCAGATTAACGCTTCGACCAGCACGTTGCCGAATCCTTCGCTATCGGAGCTGACGACCAGCAGCCGGGCATGGCGTATCCAGGGATAGGGATTCGCCTGAAATCCCTGAAAGATCACCCGCTCTGCAATACCCAGGCTATCCGCCAGGCGGCGCAGCTGCGCCGCGCGTTCAGGACTGCCCTGGCCAAGCAGCACCAGCGGAGCCTGAATACCGCTTTGCGCATAGGCCTCAAGCAGCCTGTCGTGGCGTTTGGTTTCGTGGAAGCGGCCCACATGAAGAATGAAATCGGTGCCGGCCAGCGGGCAGGGTTTCGCCGCCAGCTGTTGAATCTGTTCGAAATCGAATGGATTGGCGATCACCTGGGTACGGCTCGGCCGCACGCCGACGTTTTCAATTAAATCCTCAAGCACATAAGGCGAGACGGCAATCAGCTGGCTGTTATGGTAGACATGGCGGATTTTTAAGCGTTTCAGCCACAGAGAGAATCCCGACTTACGCGCCAGGTAAGAGGCTGAAAAGACGCCGTGCAGGCAATACCAGGTTTTACGAGGATCCAGCACGCGTGAGTGTTTGACGATACGATCGGTTTTATGGAGGTGTGACAGCGCCAGGTCGAACGCGCCCTCAGCCTTTTGTGCCTGGTTAACCGCCTGATCGAGCAGGCGCGCGCGCCGATGCGTTTCGGTGAGTTTACGCCAGGGCAATTTACAGCGATCTTTGATCACCTTGAAATCGACGCCTTCAGGAATAGGGTAGTCGCATACGCTACGTAAAGAGAAGAGCGAGACGCGATGTCCCAGCGCCACCAGCCCTTCCGCCAGGGTCAGCACGACTTTTTCAGCGCCTCCGCCAGGCAAGCCATCAATGATCATCAGTATGCGTTTTGCCAAAATACCTACCTCAACATGCCAGCCTGTATAGAGTAAAACCTAAGGCTGTCTCGACCTGGCAGCAAAAAGTGTATAAACACTAATCTTATTATCGGCTCGATTTTAAGGGAGCCGCGCTGGAAAAGCCTAACCTTGTTTTTCATAACCTTAACTTAACAAGGCTTAAGAAATTACAGCGTAAATAAGTTTAGTTTAACCAAACATGCTCTGCTTTAAGAGAAGCAAAGGGAGGCGCGGTTAAATTTTTTGCGACTTGTGCTCAGCCTGCGTAACATAACGCTTTATAGCGGCATCTCGCATTACGGATAAGTCATGGAAAAACCAGCATTTTTAATTACGCTCGATACTGAAGGCGATAACCTGTGGCGCAACCGTAGCGGCCAGGTCACGACGCATAACGTCCGTTTTCTGCCGCGTTTTCAGGCGCTCTGTGAAAAATATGGTTTTAAACCGACCTGGCTGACCAATTACGAGATGGCGAGCGATCCCGCCTATGTCGATTTTGCCCGCGATTTTCTGGCCCGCGGACAAGGCGAAGTGGGTATGCACCTGCACGCCTGGCATAGTCCGCCCGCGCACGCGCTTACCGATGATGACTGGCGCTATCAGCCCTACCTTATTGAATACCCTGAGCAGATCCTGCGCGACAAAGTCGCCTTTATGACCGATCTGCTGGAGGAGACGTTTCAGACCAAAATGTGCAGCCATCGCGCAGGTCGCTGGGCGTTCAACGAAATCTATGCGCAGGCGCTGGTGGATAACGGCTATCTTGTCGACTGTTCCGTCACGCCGCGCGTTGACTGGCGCGGCTCTGCCGGCGCGCCGCAGGGAAAGGGCGGCACCGATTACAGCCGTTTCCCCGACCACGCCTATTTCCTCGATCTCAACGATATCTCGCAGCCTGGCCAGTCAAGCCTGCTGGAAGTGCCCATGAGCATCCAGTACCGGCACGGCGTTTTTACCTGCCGGTTGAAAAAAGCCTGGGATGGCCTGCGCGGCAAACAGCGGGGACCTTCCGTAAACTGGCTCCGGCCGGTCGGCGGCAACGTGGCGCAGATGAAGCGGGTAGCAGAGCAGTGCTTAAGCCAGGGCAGCGACTACGTCGAGTTTATGCTGCACTCTTCCGAGTTTATGCCCGACGGCAGCCCGACCTTTAAAAATGAGGCGGATATTGAGCGTTTGTATGAGGATCTGGAGCAGCTGTTTAGCTGGTTGCAGAGCCGCACCCGTGGCCTGACGCTGACGGAGTTCGCCGTGCAGAAAAAGCAGCCGTTACTCCCGGCGGTATAGCGCCGTAGCGGGCTTTTTTTTGCCGATGCGGCGCAGCGAAGAGAAAAAGGTATCCAGGCCGGGATAGCGCATCTGCCAGTACTTCTTCGGCCTGCAGTAGCCTCGACACAGCACGGCGGCGGCTTTTAGCGCTTTTCGGGTAGCGGCGGAGTAGTAGTAGTAGCCATACAGCGCCTTTGACATGCTTTTTACTTCGCTAAAGCAATTCAGCATCATGCCCGTCGCCAGCCTTTGAAAATCAGGCTCACTGCGTCTCGCTTCAGCCATTGTTCGTATTTTTTCCAGAGCGAACAGCATGTCGCCTATATCGCTCGGACGAACGTTGCGCGTTATGCCGCGGCGATTGTCGCGGTAGTAGTAGAGCGTATTCTCCAGATGGCTAATCCGGCGCGTTTTAAAGTACTGAAAGGGCGTAAAAATAACATCTTCATAGCGACGGCCATCTTCAAAACGCTCATCTGCCAGCAGGGTATGGCGATAAATGCGATTCCACAAATGCCACATCGCGCGTTGAAACAGCGGCTGCAGGCAGGCGAGGCCCTGCGAAGAGAAATCATAGGGCGTTCGCTGCGCCGTTTCGCGCTGCGGCGCGACAGGCGGCGTCTCGTCAAAGCGTGCATAGTTGAAATCAATCAGGTCATCGTTATCTGCAAGCAGCACGGGCTTAATGACCGCATAGTAGTTGCTGCTTACCAGGTCGTCGCCGTCCAGGAAGGTCACAAACTCGCCTTGCGCATGCCGTAATCCCACATTGCGCGTTGTCGCAATGCCCTGATTTTTCTGGCGGATAAAGGTGATATGGAGGTGAGCGAAGCGCGCTACCAGATCTGTAACCTGCTGGGTTGAGCCGTCGGTCGAACCGTCATCGATAACAACGATCTGCATATCGTCATCAGCCTGAGTCAGCAGCGAGGTCAGGCAGGCGGTAATAAACGCCTCGTCATTGTGAAAAGGCACAATGACGCTCAGCAGGTAGCGCCGCTGTGCCATTAACGCCGATCCTCGGATGGAGAAGGCTGTTTCACAATCATGACGCTGAAGATAATCGCCAGGCAATAAAGCAGCGTCCCTTCCGTGCTAAAGAAAATAACGTCGCTCAGGCCATAAATAATGAGCGAGATCCCGACAGAGAGTAACGCCGGGTTGCGCAGCGGCCTGAAGGCGCTGTAAATCAGGCTCAGGTAGAGGCCGATAAGCGAAACAATGCCAAACAGACCTTTAATTGAAAAGTTTTCCAGCACTTCGTTATGCATATGCACGCTGAGATAGATTCGCGCGCCATACAGGCTGGGGTTTTGTTTGATAAGGGCTTCCGCTTTCTCGCCGCGCTCTTCGGCCGATTGCCCTGCCAGAGCGGTAACGCCGGTTTTCATGGCGACGGTCTGCATGCTGAGACGGGAGATAATTGAATTCTCTCCCTGCGTCTCATGCATCATCGCAATGTTATCTTTGAGATCCTGAATTCGCGCCTGAATTTTGCTCTGAAACACCAGCGCGCTAATCACCAGCAATACCGGCAGGGCGGTAAAGAGAATAATTTTATGCTTACGCTGTATGACATCTTTGGTGAACAGCACCTGGATCAGCACCAGAATGGGATAGGCCAGCATAGCCGCGCGCGTGCCGGTCAGAATGATGGTGGTATAGGTCACCATAAACAGCAGGGCAAACAGCCAGACTTTATGCCGCGTTCTGAATAACAGCGCGGATTTAATAAAAATCAGGTTCACCGCGGTAAGAATATAGGCGGCGATGGTGGCGCGATCGTAATTAAGCTCAACGCGGCCGATCTCGAGATGGATGCCCTGATACAGCGCATAGGCGTTTACCGCGAGTCCTGTAATCATGGCGGCAACCAGCGCGCTTCGCTGGCGGATGCGCTGGTCATTCAGCGTAACCAGCAGCAGAAACGAGGCGGCAATCTGCAGCCTGCCGGTTGACTGATACTGGCGGTAGAGCGTGATGTAATCGCCCGGCTGTTTATAGATCGTCGTCCAGAGAATGCTCACCAGTCCGACCAGAAAAAGGGCGACAGGCAACACCAGATGCTTTTTCTCTTCCAGATAATATCTGGCGTGGATGATAAAACCCGCCAGCGCCAGATAGCTGGTGATGTAAAAAACGTTTCTGCCGAATGAACCGCCGAAGGGCGCGGTCAAAAAGGCGAGCGCGCAGCCGGCGAAAATGAGCAGGCTAAAATAGAGATGCGGCCTATCCTGTCGAAATAGCGTCAGCTTAATGTTCATCGTTACTACCCGTTATAGCGCTCAGCGCGCCGTTGAATTCAGTCCTGAAAACGGCGTAATCAAAATGCTCTTTTGTCCACTGTTTCGCCTGCTGGCTAAAACGCTGATAGGTCTGCTGATCAAATAAGGTTTCTACCGCATTCGCGCAGGCGACATGCGAAAGCAGCAGCGGACAGGTCATGATATTTCGCACGGGATCGTAGACGTCGTAAGGAAAATCGACGCGTATTCCCGTCAGCTTTTCATGCTCTTCAATAGAGACGGAAGGCGTAAGACCGATGCCGCACACGCCGTTTTTTATGACTTCAGGCTGCCCGTCAACCAATGGATAAATAACCGGCACGCCGAAATAGAGAGACTCCATGCAGGAGAGACCGAAAGGTTCCGTTACCGGCGTGCTCATATAGATATCGATGCGGTTGAAAAAGGGCGCGATATCCTGCTGGAAGCCGCTAAAGGTGACCTTATCCTCAATGCCCAGCCTGCTGGCCAGCGCGATAAAGGCGTCGCGATCGGGCCCTTTGCCGGCGATCTCAAGCGTCACGTCATGACCGCGGCTCAGCAGCTCTTTTAGCGTCAACAGCGTGACGCTTATACCTTTCAGGCTGACCTGACGCGAGGCGGTGCCGATTTTGATCGGCGACGTGAGCACGCGCGGTTCCGGGCGTATGCCGGGCGGCGTCATGATGCGGTTAATGACCACATAATGGGGGCAGGGCAGGTTAAAACGATGCTTCATCACCTGAGAAGAGGCTGACGAGGCGGAGATGACGCCATCTAGCATGCGCATAAAGCTCAGGGTCTTATGATTCTCTGGATAGCGCCAGGAGCAGCCATGGTCGTAATAGACCAGCTTCGCGCGTTTCGGCCTGGCCGTCAGTCGCGGCACCAGGTCCCAGACGACGATGACCTGCGCATCGCTGGCTTCAACCCGCTTCTGCAACAGATACTTCCTGAGAAACTGCGGCGCTTTTAGCCTAAGGCCATTAACTAACCGGCTGGCGAAAACGATCTTTTGCTGCGGCATCTGGCGTCGGATATCTTCGTCAATCTCATTGCTGATGCAGATAACCTCATCTTTTCCATCAGAAAAGTCGTTGATATATTGAAGAAAAAGACGCTCGACGCCGCCCATCTTGCCGAGATTGATAATGTGGAGCTTTTTCATCCCAAAAACGTCTCCAGCCTTTCGGCCACCGCTTGCGCACTGATCTCTGACATGCTGTTGCCCTGAGGTGGGCAGAGAGCCTGCTGATTCTGTCCATATCCCCCAATCAGCCCCGGATCCGTCGGCCCATAAAGCGTGATATTGGGACGATCGAGCGCCGCGGTGAGATGGCTTAGTCCGGTATCTACCGACACCACCGCCTTCGCTCCCGCCAGTTCGCGCGCTATCGCTTCCAGCGTCAGCTTCGGCAGCACCTCGACATAGTCGAAGCCTTCCGCCAGGCGCTGGGCGCGCTGATGCTCATGCTCGGCGCCCCACGGCAGCTTGATACGCAGTCCCGAGGGCTGGAGCAGGCCGATCAGCTCGCGCCAGTGGCTTTCCGGCCAGTGCTTGTTGTCGCGCGTCGTGGCGTGGAGAAACACCAGATAGGGGGCGATATCCTGCGGCACGTCGCGCAGAAAATGCGCGGCGATGGCGTAGTCGCCCTGGGTTTGCGGCTTCTCGTAGCCGAGACTCTTCGCGAACAGCTCGCGCGTGCGCTCTACCGCATGCTGCTTTTTATCAATCTCATGGCGTTGGTCGTACCACCAGCTGGCGAAGGGTTCGCGCGCGCTGCGGCTGTCCTGGCCATGCTTGACGCCTCTGGCGAGACGGGTCACCAGCGCAGCGCTTTTGATCAGCCCCTGCGCGTCGATCACCACATCATACTGACGCGACTGCAAATCGCGCTTGAAGCGCACCCGCTCTTCGCGCTGCTGACTGCCGAACCAGTGTTTGCGCCAGCGGCGGATGGCGACCGGCAAGACTTTGTCCACTGCCGGATGCCAGGAGGGGATCTGGGCGAAATTCTCTTCCACCACCCAGTCGAAGCGAATGCCAGGGATCGCCTGCATGGCGTCGGTTAACGCGGGAAGGGTATGAAGCACATCGCCCATCGACGACGTTTTGACGATCAGGACGTGCATGCCGTCTCCTGCGGATGAGCCAGCAGTTCGCTCAGTTCCTGATAAACGCGCTGCGGCGGGATGTCGATCAGGCTCTGATGATAGCCCTGCGCGGCATCGCCTTTGCGCACCTTATGGTAGCCGGTAATCAGGCGAATAATGCGCACCTGCTTTGAAAGCGGCGGCGTGAAATCGGGGCTGCTTGGGCCATACAGCGCCACCAGCGGCCGGTTGAGCGCGGCGGCGATATGCATCAGTCCCGAATCGTTGCTGACCACGGCGTCGCAGCGCGCAATCAGGATAACCGCCTGCTCAAGCTGCGTCTCGCCCGCCAGGTTGCGGCAGTAGTGGCGCGCCTCGGCGGGCAGCGCCGCGATAATCTCTTCACCACATTCGCGATCTTTGGCCGAACCGAACAGCACGACCTGTTTGCCTTCGGCAATCAGCTGCTGCGCCAGCGCCGCATAGTGATAGTGCGGCCAGCGCTTCGCCGGACCAAACTCCGCGCCCGGGCAAAAACCGATCAGCGGCCGCTCCGCCGGGATCTGAAACTGGGCGGAGGTTTCGATTTTCTCCTGGTCCTCTACCTGAAGCTGGGGCCAGAGCAGCGGCTGCGGCAGCTGCTGCGCCGAAGCGACCGGCGCGTCGCAGGCTAGCGCAATATAGCGCTCCACCATCAGCGGAAACGCCACCTTGTCCAGCACGCGCACATCGTTCAGCAGGCCGTAGCGCATCTCGCCGCGCCAGCCAATGCGACGTTTAATCCCGGCAAAAAAAGGCACCAGCGCGGATTTAAACGAGTTCGGTAGCACATAGGCGCGATCGTAGCCGCTGGCGCGCAGCGATTTGCCGATGCGCCGACGCTCGCCGAGCGCCAGCGCGCCGTGCCCGAGCGGCATCGCCAGCGCCTGGCTCACTTCCGGCATGCGCGACAGCAGCGGACGGCACCAGGCCGGCGCCATCACATCAATCACAGCGTCGGGATGGTGAGCCTTGAGGGTGCGATAGAGGCTTTGCGACATCATCATATCGCCGACCCACGATGGGCCAATAACCAGAATTTTCATCGCGGGTACGCGTTCCTTATGCGCTACGGTTCAGCCAGGCCATATACTCGGCCACGCCCTGCGCGACGGTTTTGAACGGCTTGTCATAGCCAGCCGCGCGCAGACTGGTGAGGTCCGCCTGAGTATAGGCCTGATAGCGGCCTTTGAGTTTTTCCGGGAAGGGAATGTACTCAATTTGCCCTTTCTGGTGGAATTTCAGCACCGCGTCCGCCACTTCCTGGAACGATTCGGCGCGACCGGTGCCGCAGTTATAGATACCGGAGATCTTGTTTTCCCAGCACCACAGATTTACCGCGACCACGTCGTCAACGTGGATAAAGTCGCGCTGGAAGCCCTCGCTGCCTTCAAACAGCTTAGGATTTTCACCGTTGGCGATCTGGGTGTTGAGATGGAACGCCACGCTCGCCATGCTGCCTTTGTGGCCTTCGCGCGGGCCGTAAACGTTGAAGTAGCGGAAGCCGCACACCGGCGAATCCGCTTCCGGCAGGATCTGGCGCACATAGTGATCGAACAGCATTTTAGAGTAGCCGTAGACGTTCAGTGGCTGCTCATATTCACGCTTCTCGATAAAGTTGTCGTTGCGGCCGCCGTAGGTGGCGGCGGAGGAGGCGTAAAGAAAAGGAATTTCGCGCTCGAGGCAGTAGTGCAGCAGATCTTTCGAGTACTGATAGTTGTTGTCCATCATGTACTTGCCGTCCCACTCCGTGGTTGCGGAGCAGGCGCCTTCATGGAATACCGCCTCGACGGGACCGAAATCCTCGCCTGCGGCGATATAGGTCAGAAATTCCTCTTTATCCATGTAGTCGCTGATATCCAGATCGGCCAGATTGACGAACTTGGTGCCGTCTTTCAGGTTGTCGACGACCAGAATATCGCTGATGCCGCGATCGTTGAGCGCCTTGACGATATTGCTGCCAATCATTCCTGCGCCGCCAGTGACGATAATCATGTGCTCTACCTTTAAACGTTGGGGCATGAAACAGGCGGTTTCACGCGCTAATGTCTCACATCATAACATTTCATCACGGAGCAGACAGCCAGATGACTCTGACACGCCGCCCCCTCCACGCTCTCTGACGTGAACTATGCTGCAAAATTAACATTCTCCTGGTGGATTTATCGTTAGCCCCCTTCTTCTTCAGTAAGATGTGCCGAATTTATGCCATCTGAGGAGAACAATGATGACAGCGCAATTTTATCAGCAGATCCGCCAGCAGCTGGATACGGCGCATCGGGAAGGGTTGTTTAAGCAGGAGCGCATTATTACCTCCGCGCAGCAAACCGATATTGAGGTGGGCGAGCAGCAGGTCATTAACTTCTGCGCTAACAATTACTTAGGCCTGGCAAACCATCCGGCGCTGATTCAGGCGGCGAAAGAGGGCATGGAAACGCACGGTTTCGGCATGGCCTCGGTGCGCTTTATCTGCGGCACGCAGGATACGCATAAGCAGCTGGAGAAAAAGCTGGCGGCGTTTCTCGGCATGGAGGACGCCATTCTCTATTCCTCCTGCTTCGACGCCAACGGCGGCCTGTTTGAAACGCTGCTCGACGCGGAAGACGCGATTATCTCCGACGCGCTCAATCACGCCTCGATTATCGACGGCGTACGCCTCTGTAAGGCGCAGCGCTATCGCTACGCCAATAACGATATGCAGGCGCTGCGCGCCTGTCTGGTTGAGGCGCGGGAGAAAGGCGCGCGCCATATTCTTATCGCCACCGACGGCGTCTTCTCGATGGACGGGGTGATCGCCAACCTGCGCGGCATCTGCGATCTCGCCGACGAGTTCAATGCGCTGGTGATGGTGGATGACTCCCATGCGGTGGGCTTTGTCGGCGCGGCCGGTCGCGGCACGCATGAATATTGCGACGTTATGGATCGCGTCGACATTATTACCGGCACGCTGGGCAAGGCGCTGGGCGGCGCTTCCGGCGGCTATACCGCCGCTCGCGCCGAGGTCGTCGAATGGCTGCGCCAGCGCTCGCGTCCCTATCTCTTCTCTAATTCGCTGGCGCCGGCGATCGTTGCCGCCTCGATCCGCGTGCTCGACCTGCTGAGCGAAGGCGACGGTCTGCGGCAGCGCCTGTGGGACAACGCCCGTTTCTTCCGCGAGAAGATGACGGCGGCCGGTTTTACCCTGGCGGGCGCCGATCACGCCATTATTCCCGTGATGCTGGGAGAAGCGAACGTGGCGCAGGAATTCGCCCGTTTGCTGCAGCAGGAGGGCATTTACGTTACCGGCTTTTTCTATCCGGTGGTGCCGCGCGGCCAGGCGCGTATCCGCACGCAGATTTCGGCGGCGCATACCCAGCAGCAGCTGGAGCGAGCGATCGAGGCCTTTACCCGCATTGGACAACAGCTTGGCGTCATCGCCTGAGGAGCTTCTGCATGAAAGCGTTAGCCAAACTTCACGCCCGGGAAGGCATCTGGATGGTGACCGATGCGCCGATCCCAGAGCCGGGCCATAACGATTTGCTGATCAAAATCCGCAAAACCGCCATCTGCGGCACCGATATTCATATTTACAACTGGGATGACTGGTCGCGCAAAACCATTCCGGTGCCGATGATCGTCGGGCATGAGTATGTCGGCGAAGTGGTCGCCATCGGCCAGGAGGTGCGCGGCTTCAGCATCGGCGATCGCGTCTCCGGCGAAGGGCATATTACCTGCGGACACTGCCGCAACTGTCGCGCCGGCCGCACCCATCTGTGCCGCAATACCATTGGCGTCGGCGTCAACCGACAGGGCTGCTTTGCCGAATATCTGGTGATCCCCGCCTTTAACGCCTTCCGCATTCCCGACAATATTTCCGACGAGCTGGCCGCGATTTTCGATCCCTTCGGCAATGCGGTGCATACCGCGCTGTCGTTCGATCTGGTGGGCGAAGATGTGCTGATCTCCGGCGCCGGGCCTATCGGCATTATGGCGGCGGCGGTGTGTAAACATGTCGGCGCGCGCAACGTGGTCATTACCGACATCAACGACTATCGCCTTGAGCTGGCGCGCACCATGGGCGTGACGCGCGCGGTCAATGTGGCGCATGAAGATCTGCGCGCGGTGATGCGCGAGCTGGGCATGACGGAAGGGTTCGACGTGGGGCTGGAGATGTCCGGCGCGCCGCCGGCGTTTCGCACCCTGCTGGAGGTGATGAATCACGGCGGGCGTATTGCGCTGCTGGGCATCCCGCCGGGCGAGATGGCGATCGACTGGAATCAGGTGATCTTCAAGGGGCTGTTTATTAAGGGCATCTACGGCCGCGAGATGTTTGAAACCTGGTACAAGATGGCGGCGCTGATTCAGTCAGGGCTCGATCTGACGCCCGTGATCACGCACCGCTACGCTATCGACGACTTCCAGCAGGGCTTCGATGAGATGCGCTCCGGACGTTCAGGGAAAGTGGTGCTGAGCTGGGATTAAAAAAAAGCCGCGTCGGCGGCTTTGGCTTATTGCTGCTGCTTCTCCGCATCCGTCAGATAGCGCACCTTGCGGGTGTAGTCCTGACCTTTAAAGGTCAGCGGCTGACGAGGATCGGCCAGATATTTTTGCCATTCGGAAAGCGGGAAGCCGCCGTGCGCGCCTACCACCTCTGGCGGTATGACGCCCGGCTTGCCGCCGATGCGTTTGGATACCGGCCAGTTCGCCCACTCGCCCAGGTTGACGGTGCGCAGGTCGAGCAGATCCAGCAGGCACGCCAGCGGCAGCTGATCGGTCGGCGGCTGGCTGTCGTTCATTAATTTCCAGGTGTCGTCGAACAGCGTCAGCCAGAGCGGGCAGACGCGCTGCCAGGTCTGACGCGTGGCCGCCAGATAGGCGCCGTTGACGTGATCTTCGAGGTAGGGACGCACGCTGAGCTGATAGTAGGCGGGGATCGTCTCCTGCGCCGCGCCGGCCAGCTTGGCAATCATCTTTCCCTGGCGAAAGCTGGAGTAAAAATGGCCGTCTTTCATGTGAATTTCCGGCATTTTAAGCAGGTTGAGATCGGAATCGATCATCAGGATCCCGTCGCCCTGCGCATGCAGCGGGGCCTGCATCTTTATCAGCCGGCTGCGATAAATTTGCTTGTAAGGATAGGCCTCTTCGCGATGCGGCACCGCCAGCGTCACAACGCGGGTTTTAGGCGTCAGCTCGCCAAATGCGGCGGCGGGCTGGTCGCTAACGATAACGATCTCCTGCGCCGCCGTAGCAAAGCGCTCGGCAAACAGCGCGCTGAGCTTCGCCTCTTCGACGTAATCCGCTCCGGTACAGGGAATAACGATAGAGGTCACGGGGATGGTGCCCTGCACATCGGACTGCGCGTAAGGCAGATTATGGCGTGCGCGCACGTGACGAAAACGGGGATTGAGAAAGTTAAGCATGCTTCTTCCTTGTGACGCTTTTTAAGATGGTTTCCACGCCGTTGACATAGTTTTCGATGGCGTACTGCGATCGAACGCGCGTCGACGCGGCCTGGGTTAATCGTTGACGCAAGGCCTCATCCTGCCAGAGCGTGACGAGGTGCTGAGTTAACTGCGCCACGTCGCCATATTCGAACAGCAGGCCGGTGTCGTTATGGCTGATTAACTCCTCTGTGCCGACCACGCGTGAGCCAGTCACCGCCGTATTGACCAGCATCGCTTCCAGCACCACGCGCGGCAGACCCTCGCTGCGGGAAGCCAAAATAAAGACGTCGAAAGCGGCGAGGTAATCCAGCGCGTTATTCTGGAAGCCGGTAAAGATGACCCGATCGAGAATCGCTTCTCTGGCGGCCTGCTGGCGCAGCGCAGCCGCTTCAGGGCCATCGCCGACCACGATCATTTTCCAGTTCGCTTCGGGACAGGCCTGTTTGAAATGGCCCAGCGCCTGCAGAACATGGTGGTTCGACTTACGCAGGATCAGCGAGCCGATGGTGCCGAAAATAAAGCTCTCCGCCGGCAGGTTTAAGCGCTGGCGCACCGCCGCGCGCTCAGGCAACGGCTGGTGGATATCAATGGCGTTGGAAACGGTAAAACAGCGCGACGCCTCAACGCCGCCGTCGCGCAAGGTCTGATTCACGCCGTGAGAGACGGCGATAACGGCATCGCACTCATCATTCACCAGTTTCGCCAGGCGGGTATTCATCAGCGGCTCAATGCGGCAGTGCTGTACCACGGCAATATCAAGACCCTGAGCGGCGAGATAGCCCTCGACATTGGTGCTGGGCTGGTTATTCATATAGAGCGTATCGTAGCGGCCTTGCTGCAGCAGCGCGCGCAGCTTGCGGGCGTTTGGCCGGACGCGCCAGCGCGCGTCGATAGCGTCGACCGCCTCTTTTTTCAGGCGGCGATTGAAGAAAAGCAGGGCGCGTGCCGCTTCCTTCGCGAGCTTCGCCCAGCCGGGCTGCTTTTTCTGAGGAATAAAGACGACAGGTATGGCGATGGCGTTAAGCACAGATTCGATGGTTTCACCGTTGCCGCGCGCGTAATTGTGGTAGAAGCAGCAGGTGATATCGAAAGCGTCACGGTCGATGCGCTTAAGCAGCTCCAGCATGCTGTTGGTGCCGCCGCCCCATTCTCTGCCGTTATCCAGCAGCATAATCTTTTGTTTCGCCGTCCTCATCCTGACAGAAATCCTTATAACCGGTCTGCGCCACTCGCACCGGATTATAGTGATTTCTGTTCAGAAAAGAATATTAATGTTAAGGCCGAAGCGCGGCATGAAATGGCTTATTAAAAAAGCTGTTTCAGTCCTGTTACCACTACGCTCTGGCTCGCGCTCTCCCATACCGCATCAAGCGCTCTGGTCGCCGGAACCGGCTGCGGCTGCACTTTACACATGCCTGGCGGCTGGAAACCCGGCTTATGCGGACGCGACGGCTGCTGCGGTTTCGCTGGCGCCGTCCCGCCGTGCAGCGGTTCGTTCAGCAACTGGCTTGGGCGTACCAGCGTAATATCCGCAGGCAGCGTCGGCAGCATCTGCTGCAGCACGCGCACCGTATTAGGATGCGGATGACCGATAGCGATGGCGTAGCCGTCGCGCTGCGCCAGCTTCACGGCGCGCGTAAACTGCTGGCGAATCGCGTTGATATCCTGGCTGTCGTCGAGAAAGACGCGGCGCTTCAGCACCTTCACGCGCGTGCCTTGCGCGGCGGGCACCGACTGGCTGTTGCCGATGGTCATGCTGTCGAGAAAGTAAAAGTTGTACTGATTAAGCGCCTGCATCATCTTTACCATGCCGGGCAGGCTGGAGGTCATTTTGCTGCCCATATGGTTGTTCAGGCCGACGGCGTAGGGCACGCTGTTGACCGCGCTGCGCAGGATGCGCGCGATCTCTTCGCTGCTCATCTCCGGCGTCAAGGTATCCTTCTCCAGCGGCTGTTTGCTGAGCGGCGCCATAGGGAGATGGATCAGCACCTCATGACCGCTCTGGTGCGCTTTCGTTGCCATATGGCGCGCGCCGGGCGCGTCAGGCAGCACCGCGACGGAGATCGCGGCGGGCATTTGCAGCACTTTGTTCTCTTCAGAAGGGCGATAGCCGAAGTCGTCGATAACGATGGCGAGTTTGCCCGCATGGGCGGCGCAGCTTAACAGCAGTCCGCCAATAGCGGCGGCGAGATGGCGACGTTGAAAAAACACTTATCTTCCTAACCACGGGAGTGGATTGACAGCCTGTCCCTGACGTCGGATTTCAAAATAGAGCGACGGCGTACCGCGTCCGCCGCTGGTGCCCACAAGGGCGATAGGCTGTCCTGCCTTCACCTGGGCGCCAACGCTAACCAGCGCGCTCTGGTTATAGCCGTAGAGACTCATATCACCTTTGCCGTGCTCAAGCACGACGACGAGCCCGTAACCCTGCAGCCAGTCGGCCATCAGCACGCGGCCGTCGGCAATCGCTTTGACTTCGGCGCCTTCCGGCGCATCGATCACCAGCCCTTTCCAGCGCAGTTCGCCCTGAAGCTGTTCGCCGAAGCGATGTTCGATACGTCCGCGCACCGGCCACAGCGCCTGGCCGCCTGCGCGGCCCAGACCGCCGGTTCGCGCCACCAGCTCGCGCTCGCTCTGGGTAGGCTGGTAGGTCGAGCCTTTGGCTTTCGCCTGCGCCTGACGCTGGCGCACTTTTTCCGCTTCCCGCGCCTCGCGCGCCGCGCGCTCTCGCGCCTCGCGTTCGGCCCGGGCGATTTTGTCCTGCAGGCGGCTTTCGTTCTGCCGCATCTCCACCAGATCCGCCTGGTCTTTTTCCAGCGCGTTTTCCAGTGCGCTCAGCGTTTTCTTGCGCGCCGCGCTCGCCTGCTGCAGCTTCTCCTGCTGGCCTTGCTGCTGGGCCAGCAGCGTTTTTTGCTGCTGCTGTTTCTGCTCCAGCGACGCTTTTTGCTCACTCAGCGTCTGACGCGTTTTTTGCAGCGCGTCGATGCTCTGCTGGCGCGCGTCGTTGAGGTAGCCGAAGTAGGCGAGAATACGTTCGCTGCGCTGGCTCTCTTCGCCGCCCAGCAGAAGCTGCACGCCGTTATGCTTGCCCTGACGGAAAGCCGCGTCCAGCTGCTGAGCCAGCAGGGTTTCCTGCTGCGCCTGCTGCTTTTCGAGCCGCGCGATCGAGGCGGTGAGCTGGCTGACTTCGCGGCTGAGCGCGTTCAGGCTGTTGCGGGTGTCGCGCAGCTGGCGGCTGGCCTGCGCAATGATTTTTTCCTGGCTCTGCAGCTGATCGAGCAGCTTGCTGCGCGCAAGCTTCTGCGCCTTAACGCTTTTCTCTTTTTCGGCGATATTTTGCTGAATGGATTTCAGCTGCGATTTACTGTCGTCGGCGCTGTGGGCGGCCGCAGGCAATAACAGAACGCCCGCGCAGAGCAGGCTGAAGGAGAGAGTGGACAGGTGTGCAGTCAACGGGCGTTTCTTTCCGCTGTGACGAGTCCTTGTGGCTAAAACAGTCGCTTTTCCCTTCATAGGCCAGTGATTATTCCACGATGAACAGCCGCTTACCAGCGCAACGCCGCGGGATTTCCTTTTCCAAAGATGTCGGTATTTATCCTGATGCCGAATAAGGGTTGTGCCATTTTTGCGATACGGCAATTTTTTTTAGAAAATGACGCACAAATCGTAACTCTGGCCGCTTAGCGTCTGTACATGAGAAGTGGCGCAGGTATACTCAGAACCCTTGTTTTTAGCTTAATTAGCCCGGTCTGGAGTCTTTACCCCTCATGCAAGAAATTATGCAGTTTGCAAGCAATCACACCATCCTCAGTCTGGCATGGGTCGTTTTACTGGTTTTGGTGATTGTTACCACCTTTAAAGGGATGTTTTCTAAGGTGAAAGTTATCAGCCGCGGCGAAGCGACCCGCCTGATTAACAAAGAAGAGGCGGTAGTAGTGGACGTGCGGTCGCGTGACGATTACCGCAAAGGACATATTTCGGGCGCGCTGAACGTTGCAGCGGCTGATATCAAAAAAGGCAGCTTCGGCGAGCTGGAAAAGCATAAAGCTCAGCCCATAATTGTGGTGTGCGCCACTGGCCAGAGCGCGAGCGAGCCGGCTGAAAAACTGAGCGCCGCCGGCTTTAGCCAGGTGACCGTTCTGAAAGACGGCATCAGCGGCTGGAGCGGAGACAACCTTCCGCTGGTGCGCGGAAAATAACATCTACCGAGGTACGCAACATGGCTAATGTCGAGATTTACACCAAGGCGACCTGTCCTTTCTGCCACCGGGCGAAGGCGCTGTTGAGTCAAAAAGGTGTGGCGTTTCAGGAGATCCCTATCGACGGGAACGCCGCGAAACGCGAAGAGATGATCAAACGCAGCGGCCGCACCACCGTGCCTCAGATTTTCATTGACGCGCAGCACATCGGCGGCTGCGACGACCTTTACGCGCTGGACAGTCGTGAAGGCTTAGATCCGCTACTGCAGGCGTAAGAGCGGCGCAGGATTTTTCAACTCACAGGACTTAGTCAGATGTCAGAACAAAACACCAACGAAATGCAATTCCAGATTCAACGCGTTTACACCAAAGACGTTTCTTTCGAAGCGCCGAACGCGCCGCAGGTTTTCCAGAAAGAGTGGGAGCCGGAAGTGAAGCTGGATCTGGATACTGCGTCATCACAGCTGGCTGACGAAGTTTATGAAGTGGTGCTGCGCGTGACCGTAACCGCCAGCGTTGGCGAAGAAACCGCATTCCTGTGCGAAGTTCAGCAGGCGGGCATCTTCACCATCAGCGGCATCGAAGGCACGCAGATGGCGCACTGCCTGGGCGCTTACTGCCCGAACATCCTGTTCCCGTATGCGCGCGAATGCATCACCAGCCTGGTGTCTCGCGGCACCTTCCCGCAGCTTAACCTGGCGCCGGTAAACTTTGACGCGCTGTTCATGAACTACCTGCAGCAGCAAGGCGAAGGTGCCGAACCACATCAGGATGCCTGATGACTACACACGCTTCGATTAGCGTCATCGGTGCCGGCTCGTACGGCACCGCTCTGGCCATTACCTTAGCCCGCAACGGCCATCCCGTGCTGCTGTGGGGACACAATCCCGCGCATCTGGCGCAGCTGCAGGCCGAACGCTGCAACAGCGCTTTTCTCCCCGACGTGCCTTTTCCCGACAACCTTGAGCTTGAGCCCGACTTAGCCCGCGCCATTGCGGCCAGCCGCGATCTGCTGGTGGTGGTGCCGAGCCATGTGTTCGGCGACGTGCTGCAGCAGATTAAACCGCATCTGCGCGCGGAGTCGCGCATCGTCTGGGCGACCAAAGGGCTGGAGAGAGAGACCGGAAGGCTGCTGCAGGATGTGGCGCGCGACATCCTCGGCGACGCGACGCCGCTCGCAGTCATCTCCGGGCCGACCTTCGCCAAAGAGCTGGCGGCGGGCCTGCCGACCGCGATCGCGCTGGCGGCGACCGATGCTACTTTCGCCGACGATCTGCAGCAAAAGCTGCACTGCGGCAAGAGCTTCCGCGTTTACAACAATCCTGACTTTATCGGCGTGCAGCTCGGCGGCGCGGTGAAAAACGTCATCGCCATCGGCGCGGGCATCTCCGACGGCATCGGCTTCGGCGCCAATGCGCGTACCGCGCTGATTACGCGCGGCCTGGCGGAAATGAGCCGTCTCGGCGCCGCGCTGGGGGCCGATGCCACTACCTTTATGGGCATGGCTGGCTTGGGCGATCTGGTGCTGACCTGTACCGATAATCAGTCGCGCAACCGTCGTTTCGGCCTGATGCTGGGCCAGGGCGAAGAGGTGGATAACGCGCAACGCATTATCGGACAAGTTGTAGAAGGTTATAAAAACACCAAAGAAGTCAAGGCGTTGGCTGAGCGTGTCGGCGTTGAAATGCCGATTACCGAGCAAATCTATCAGGTGCTCTATTGCGGAAAACCGGCGCGAGAGGCAGCATTGAGCCTGTTAGGCCGTACAAGGAAGGATGAAAACGGTTCAGGCTGATGCGGGATGCGCAGCATAGTCACCTGTAGCGCCATTCAGGCGCTTTTTTTTTCGGGAGAAAACTGCAATGTCGTCTGATGAGTTAGAACTGGTCTGGAACAACATCAAAGCGGAAGCGCGCGCGCTGGCCGATTGCGAGCCGATGCTGGCCAGCTTTTATCATGCGACTTTGTTGAAACACGAAAATCTCGGCAGCGCCCTGAGCTATATGCTGGCCAACAAACTCGCCAATCCCATTATGCCCGCTATCGCCATTCGCGAAATCGTCGAAGAGGCCTATCGTCAGGATCCTTCGATGATCGCCTCGGCCGCGCTCGATATCCAGGCAGTGCGCCAGCGCGACCCGGCGGTTGATAAATACTCTACGCCGCTGCTCTACCTGAAAGGCTTTCATGCGCTGCAGGCCTATCGTATCGGCCACTGGCTGTGGAACGAAGGGCGTCGCGCCTTAGCGGTCTATCTGCAAAACGAAATTTCCGTCTCGTTCGCCGTGGATATTCATCCGGCGGCGAACATCGGCCACGGCATTATGCTTGACCACGCTACCGGCATCGTTATCGGCGAAACGGCGGTCGTAGAGAACGACGTCTCGATCCTGCAGTCGGTGACGCTGGGCGGTACCGGCAAAACCAGCGGCGATCGCCATCCGAAAATCCGCGAGGGCGTGATGATCGGCGCCGGGGCGAAGATACTCGGCAATATCGAGGTCGGGCGCGGCGCGAAGATCGGCGCAGGCTCGGTGGTATTGCAGCCGGTGCCGCCGCATACTACCGCCGCAGGCGTGCCGGCGCGCATCGTCGGCAAACCCGCGAGCGACAAACCCTCAATGGACATGGATCAACACTTCAACGGCACCGTGCCGGGCTTTGAGTTCGGCGACGGGATCTAACTGCGCCGCGCGCCTGCGTAATCAAGCTGGCGCCAGGCTTCATACACCACCACCGATACCGCATTCGACAGATTCATGCTGCGGCTCTCCGCACGCATCGGGATGCGGATTTTCTGCTCTGGCGGCAGCGCATCGAGGATCTCGGCGGGCAGTCCGCGGCTCTCCGGGCCGAACAGCAGATAATCGCCCGCCTGGTAGCTCACCGCGCTGTGCGCCGGCGTTCCCTTGGTGGTGAGCGCAAACAGCCGCGCGGGCTGCTCGACGCGTAGAAACGCCTCATAGCTTTCATGCTTCTGAATCGCGGTAAATTCGTGATAGTCGAGACCGGCGCGGCGCAGCCGCTTGTCGTCCCATGCGAAACCAAGCGGCTCAATCAGATGCAGCCTGAAGCCGGTATTAGCGCAGAGGCGAATAATATTGCCGGTATTCGGCGGGATTTCTGGTTCAAATAAGACGATGTTAAGCATAAGGCCCCCGATAACAGGGGCCGAAGCATAGCAAATTATTGGCGGCTGGAGGAGTAGAGCGGCAGCCAGAGCGTCAGGCGCAGGCCGCCAAGCGGGCTGTCGTCAGCCTTCACCCAGCCGCGGTGCTGCTGGATGGCGGTTTCGACAATCGCCAGACCGAGCCCCGTGCCGCCTGACTCGCGGTCGCGCGCCTCATCGGTGCGGTAGAAGGGACGGAATATCTGCTCGCGATCTTCCGGGCTGACGCCCGGGCCGTCATCGTCGACGTGCACCGTCAGGCCGCTGATATCCACCGAAAAGCTGACGCTGATATGCGAGTGCGAGTAGCGCAGCGCGTTGCGTACGATGTTCTCCAGCGCGCTCTCCAGCGCATGCGGGTTGCCGTAGAGCGGCCAGGGGCCGGGCGGATAGGGCACATCGAGCTGCTTGCCCATCTGCTCGGCTTCGAACTTCGCATCTTCCAGCACGTCGTTCCAGAGCTGATTTGCTTTCATCGCCTCGCTGACCAGCGCGTTCTTGTGCTGGGTGCGCGACAGCACCAGCAGATCGTTGATCATGCCGTCCAGACGCTGAGCCTCCATCTCGATACGCTCCAGCTCTTTGCCTTCGCCGTGACGGCGGCGCAGCAGCGCCGTGGCCAGCTGCAGACGCGTCAGCGGCGTGCGCAGCTCATGGCTGATATCGGACAGCAGACGCTGCTGCGAGGTCATCATGCGCTCGAGCGCACTCACCATCTGGTTGAAGCTGGAGCCGGCGGCGAGAAACTCCTGCGGCCCTGATTCTAGTTCCGGATGCTGGCGCAAATTACCGCTGGCGACTTCATCCGCCGCATATTTCAGCTTGCGCGCCGGACGCGCCAGGCTCCACGCCAGCCACAGCAGCAGCGGCGAGCTGATCAGCATGGTGACGATCAGCAGCAGCAGCGGCCGGTCGAACAGCAAATTGATAAAATCGAGCTGTGAGCTGGTCGCCGGTCGAATCAAGTAGAGCTGATAGTTATCTTCGCCGTCGCGCACCGCGAAGGGGCCGACCATTTCGATACGGCCATACTTCTTTTTCTGCGGATGATCGGCATTGTCGGACTGCCCGATAAAGTTGCGGATCACCTGCATTTCATTATGCTGCGCGCCAATGACGCGGCCTTCGCTGGTGACCAGCAGCAGGCGCTGGCCCGGCGGCGCCCATTTGTCGATAGCGCGCGAGAGCCGGCGCCACCACATCAAATCGTTGGGCGGATCCTGCGCCAGCTCTACTTCGACATGCTGTTCAATCATGGTGCCCTGGCGCTGCTCGCTATCGAGCAGCGAGGCCATCTGGCGGGAGTCCAGCTTAGGCACCATCAATACCAGCATCAACACCAGCGCCAGGGTTAGCCAGAAAATGGCGAAGATGCGGGTGGTGAGGCTACCAATCATGAAGCCGAAACCATCAGATAGCCGCGGCCGCGTAGGGTTTTGAACCAGGGGTGGCCGTCGCGGCGCTCAGGCAGTTTGCGGCGCAGGTTAGAGATATGCATATCGATAGCGCGGTCGAACGGCGTCAGACGCTTGCCCAGCACCTCCTGGCTCAGATGCTCGCGCGAGACGACCTGGCCGAGATGCTGCGCCAGCAGGTAGAGCAGGGTGAACTCGGTGCCGGTAAGATCCAGCGTCTGATTGTCGAAACTCGCTTCCTGACGGCCTGGATTCAGGCGCAGGCAGTCCACTTCCAGCGTCGGCGAGCTGCTGTCGTGCTGCTGCTGTTGCTCGCTCCAGTTGGAACGGCGCAGAATCGCGCGTATACGCGCCACCAGTTCGCGATCGTTAAACGGCTTAGGCAGATAGTCATCTGCGCCCAGTTCGAGCCCCAGCACGCGATCCAGCTCGCTGCCGCGCGCGGTTAACATAATGACGGGCGTTTGATGTTGCTGGCGTAGCTCTTTCAGCGTGTCGATACCGTTCTTTTTCGGCATCATCACATCGAGCAAAAGCAGATCGATAGAGGTATCCAGCAGGCTTAACGCCTGTTCGCCGTCGCTGGCTACCACCACTTCAAACCCTTCCATTTCCAACAGTTCTTTAAGCAGCGAAGTCAATTCGCGGTCATCGTCAACCAACAGGATTTTATTCATTTTTTATTGCCCTCCGCAGGCAAAATACCGTGTTCCTGACTTGTCAATCCAACGCTTTACGTAGTTTTACACCCCCTGACGGATGTTTGCAGCTGTCGCCGTACACTGGTCCTCGTTGAATCGCAAAACGGAACGGACTGGAGTAAACGATGCGCACAGTAACCGCCGTCGTCATTGCCTCAGCGATGGTTCTCAATCACGCCAGCGCGGGAGTGGCAGACACGACGACGATTGACGAAATGCATCACGGCGGATTGACGACAGGCAGTATGACGCAAAATCCGCAAAGCCACATGTTCGACGGCATCGAGTTGACGGAAGAACAGCGTCAGCAGATGCGAGACCTGATGACGCAGGCGCGATATGAACGTTCCCCTGTGAGCATCGGCGATATCGAAAACATGCATGGTCTGATTACGGCGGACACTTTTAACGAAGCGGCTATCCGCGCCCAGGCTGAGAAAATCGCTCAGGCGCAGATCGAACAGCATGTCGAGATGGCGCGCATTCGCAACCAGATGTATCACTTGCTCACGCCGGCACAGCAGGCCGCGTTGCAGAAGAATTACGAGCGGCGTCTCGCCGAGTTACGCAAGCTCTCGAATTTGCAGTCGTCTTCATCGCTGCAAGCAGTGAGTAGTACCAGCAGTAACCAGTAACATAGTATCCCTGTTTTCCTTGCCATAGACACCATCCCTGTCTTCCCCGCCATGATGGCGGGGTTTTTTTTGCCTTTTTGCGCGTTTCCGGCAGCAGTGTCAATCCTGGCAGACCAATCCTTCCTCTGCATTAAGACTTTATTTAAGAAAGGCACTAACCCCTTAAATGTTCAGGCATTTAGTTAAACATTCTTGTTTAGCGTCTCGTTTATTTTTTATAAGGCATATGTTATGCCCTGAAAATATATCCATAATCGAAGCGACTTTAAATAAAAAAGCGAAGCGACGAGTTGTTTAAATATATGATAAGAAGAAAATAAGCTTTGCAGCTATATTTAAAACTAATAAATATCAATCGGTTAATTGTTTCATCCTTTTCTTGAATTATTCTGGCTTACTTCTACACTTAATTCTGTCGCAGCAAGGAAAGCGCACATCCCGGGAATTTAAATGGAGTGCAGTAACCACATTACGTAAACAATCTGAATATATTAACGGAGTAAGTTATGGCAGAACATCGTGGTGGTTCAGGCAATTTCGCAGACAACCCGCAAAAAGCCTCTGAAGCCGGTAAAAAAGGCGGAAAAAGCAGCGGCGGTAGCGGTAATTTTAAAAACGATCGTGAAAAAGCCTCCGAAGCAGGCAAAAAAGGCGGTCAGAGCAACCACGGCGGCGGCCGTAGCTCTTCCTGACGAGGTTAGAGCTTAGCGGTAAACCGTGCGTTTCCCCAGGCGGGAAACGGTACCCCGTCCTCTTTGAGGGCGGGGTTTGTTTTTTCTGGCATTCCGTCAGCTTTTCTCTTCTGATGACGCAGGGTTTATGCGCAGCGACAATCTGGATGTTAAACTTTAGCCATTCCTTTATTTCGGGTGCATGCCTGTAATGGCTGAGGGAGCACACTATGCAACCCACCTATGCTCGTCTGGTCAAGCGCGCGGCGCTGGCGGCGACGATCCTGGCGACCTGCCTGCTTATCGTCAAAATTTTTGCCTGGTGGTATACCGGCTCGGTTAGCCTGCTGGCCGGCCTGGTCGACTCGCTGGTAGACATCGCCGCCTCGCTGACGAATCTTTTGGTGGTGCGCTATGCGCTGCAACCTGCTGATGCTAATCATACTTTTGGTCACGGCAAGGCGGAATCACTGGCGGCGCTGGCGCAAAGCATGTTTATCTCCGGCTCGGCGCTGTTCTTGTTTTTGACCGGCATCCAGCATCTGGCTTCGCCGAATACGCTGCGCGCGCCGCTGGTCGGAGTGGTGGTTACCGTGGTGGCGCTCTGTTCGACGCTGCTGCTGGTGGCGTTTCAACGCTGGGTCGTGCGCCACACCCACAGTCAGGCGATTCGCGCCGACATGCTGCACTATCAATCCGATGTGGTGATGAACGGCGCTATCCTGATCGCCCTGGGATTAAGCAGCTATGGCTTCGCCCGCGCAGACGCGCTGTTCGCGCTAGGCATCGGCGTCTACATTTTGTACAGCGCATTGCGGATGGGCTACGACGCCGTGCAGTCGCTGCTGGATCGCGCGCTGCCGGAGGAGGAGCACAATATCATTCTCGATCTGGCGCTGAACTGGCCGGGCGTGGAGGGCGTGCATGACGTACGTACGCGTCAGTCGGGGCCGACTAAATTTATCCAGCTGCATCTGGAGCTTAATGACGATTTGCCGCTAGTGCAGGCGCACCGCGTAGCGGATCAGGTAGAGAAGGCGCTGCGTCAGCGTTTCCCCGGCTCCGATGTGATTATTCATCAGGATCCCTGCTCTGTAGTGCCGATTGAACAGCAGAACTCCCCCGGCTTTTAACCGGATTGAATCATTTTTATCTATTTAAAATGACGAAGCGCTAACATTACTGCAAAAAAATTAGTGAAAACTTGTCTGACCTGAATCAATTCAGCAGCAAGCCTTTGATATACTATCTGCCATCACGGGTCGCGCATAGGGTATGCCGCTTAGCGGCGCACGACAGGCAGGATTAACTTTTCGTTTTAACAATCCAGAGGTTGTCATGATCAAAAAAATTGGTGTATTGACCAGCGGCGGCGACGCCCCCGGCATGAACGCAGCCATTCGCGGCGTTGTGCGCTCAGCGCTAAGCGAAGGACTGGAAGTTTTTGGTATCTATGACGGCTATCTGGGACTGTACGAAGATCGCATGATCAATCTCGACCGCTACAGCGTATCGGACATGATTAACCGCGGCGGCACCTTCCTGGGCTCGGCGCGTTTCCCCGAGTTCCGCAACGACGAAGTGCGCCAGGTCGCGATTGAGAATATGAAAAAACGCGGCATTGACGCGCTGGTTGTCATCGGCGGCGACGGCTCCTATATGGGCGCGAAGCGTCTGACCGAAATGGGTTTCCCGTGCATCGGCCTGCCGGGCACCATCGATAACGACGTCGCGGGCACTGACTACACCATCGGCTACTTCACCGCGCTGGAAACCGTGGTTGAGGCGATTGACCGTCTGCGCGACACCTCCTCCTCGCACCAGCGCATCTCAATTGTCGAGGTGATGGGACGTTACTGCGGCGACCTGACCCTGGCGGCGGCGATTGCGGGCGGCTGCGAATTTATCGTGCTGCCGGAAATTCCTTACACCCGCGAAGAGCTGGTGATGGAGATTAAAGCGGGCATCGCCAAAGGCAAAAAGCACGCTATCGTGGCGATCACTGAACATATCTGCGATATCGACGACCTGGCGAAGTACATCGAGGCGGAAACCAAACGCGAAACGCGCGCCACCGTACTTGGTCACATTCAGCGCGGCGGCGCGCCCTGCGCTTACGACCGTATCCTCGCGTCGCGCATGGGCGCCTATGCGATTGAGCTGCTGCTGCAGGGCTATGGCGGCCGCTGCGTCGGCATCCAGAACGAGAAGATGGTGCATCACGACATCATCGACGCTATCGAAAACATGAAGCGTCCGTTTAAGCGCGACTGGCTGGAACCGCGAAAAAACTCTACTGATGCCAAACCCGCTTCAGGCGCGCCTCTCCGGCGCGCTTTTATTTTAGTTGTCTATATTCCTGCCAGTTATAAATGCTTATTTTTAATTCTTTTAGCTCTAAAATGGTTTATGTCACGCTACCGGCATAATGACATCGGGAGCGTACATAATGAACAAGTGGAGTATCGGTATTACCCTTCTGCTGGCTTCTGCCAGCGTTCTGGCAAAGGATTACCAGCTGTTAAACGTCTCTTACGATCCGACGCGCGAGCTGTACGAGCAGTACAACAAAGCCTTTGCGGCGCACTACAAGCAGGAAACCGGCGATAACGTGGTGATCCGCCAGTCGCACGGCGGCTCCGGCAAGCAGGCGACCTCGGTTATTAACGGCATACGCGCCGATGTCGTGACGCTGGCGCTGCAATCCGATGTCGATGCCATCGCCGAACGCGGCCGTATCGATAAGAACTGGCTTAAGCGTCTGCCGGATAACTCCGCGCCTTACACCTCCACCATCGTTTTCCTGGTGCGTAAAGGCAATCCCAAAGGCATTCACGACTGGTCCGATTTAATTAAGCCAGGCGTTTCCGTCATTACTCCGAATCCGAAAACCTCAGGCGGCGCGCGCTGGAACTATCTGGCGGCATGGGGCTGGGCGCTGGATCAAAACAACGGCGATCAGGCGAAGGCGCAGGCTTACGTAAAAGCGCTGTTTAAAAACGTCGAGGTGCAGGACTCCGGCGCGCGCGGCGCAACCAATACCTTCGTAGAACGCGGCATCGGCGACGTGCTGATCGCCTGGGAAAACGAAGCCTATCTGGCGGTCGATAAGCTGGGCAAAGACAAATTTGAAATCGTCACGCCGAGCGAATCTATTCTGGCGGAACCCACCGTTTCCGTGGTGGACAAAGTGGTGGACGACCAGGGTACGCGCGCAGTTGCGGACGCCTATCTGAAGTATCTCTACTCGCCGGAAGGCCAGACCATCGCGGCGCAAAACTACTATCGCCCGCGCGATGCGGAAGTGGCGAAGAAATTTGCCAACACCTTCGCGCCGGTGAAGCTGTTTACCATCGATAATAAGTTCGGCGGCTGGACGCAGGCGCAGAAAACGCACTTTGCCGACGGCGGCACCTATGACCAGGTGATGAAGCCTTAATCGCGCCAGCGCAGTAAAGACGGCCAGCCAGCATGCTGGCCGTTTTTATTTGTGCGTGACATTGCGCGGCGGCCAGGCGAGGATGCGAAAAAACGCAAAGAGGAGCCTTGCTATGCAGGGAGGTCGCCGTGCGCTCGGCCTGATTGCGCTGCTGCTGTTGATCCTGACAGGCGGTTTAGCGATTGCCGCATTCCACCTGCACAAAAACAGCGATGCGCTGTGGCACATCGTCAGTGAAAAGTGCGAGCCGAATCAGCGCGCAACGGGCAAGCCCGCGCCTTGCCAGCGCGTTGAGCTTGAGCAAGGCTACGCGCTGCTCAAAGATCTGAACGGACCGCTGCAGTATCTGCTTATCCCACTGGCAAAAATCACCGGCATGGAAAGCCCGGCGCTGCTTAATCCGGCGACGCCCAATTTCTTCGCCTTCGCCTGGCAGGCGCGCGCGCAGCTGGCGGCAAAGCGCGGCGCGCCCATCGCCGATAGCGCGCTGTCGCTGGCGATCAACGCCGAGTATGGCCGCACCCAGAATCAGCTGCATATCCATATCTCCTGCCTGCGTCCCGATGTGCGCCGCACGCTGGATCGCCTCGCGCCCGCGCTTTCAAACCGCTGGCAGGAGGAAAAGCTGCTGCAGCACGCTTACCAGATCCGCGCGCTAACCCTGCCGGAGCTGACGCAGCAGAGCCTGTTTATCCGCGTCGCCAGCGAGATCCCCCACGCGCGCGGCGAAATGGGCAAATATGGGCTGGCGCTGGCGGCGCTGCCGGACGGACGTCTGGCGGCAATGGCGCTTGAGCGCAACTGGCTGCTGCTCAACCGCGGCTCGGCGGAAGAGCTGCAGGACCATAGCTGCGAGATGCTGCGGCAATAAAAAAGGCGGCCATCAGGCCGCCTTTTTTGCATATCGGCAGTTACGCTTTTTTCGCTTCCGCCGCCGCTTTAACGATAACGGCGAAGGCGTCAGCCTTCAGCGAGGCGCCGCCAACCAGCGCGCCGTCGATGTCCGGCTGGGTAAAGAGTTCAGCCGCGTTCTTGTCGTTAACAGAACCGCCGTACTGAATGATCACCTGCTCGGCGACCGCAGCGTCTTTCTTCGCGATGTGCTGGCGAATAAATTTATGTACCGCCTGCGCCTGCGCCGGGGTCGCTGATTTTCCGGTGCCGATAGCCCAGACCGGCTCATAGGCGATAACCACGCCGTTAAAGGCTTCCGCGCCCTGGGTTTCCAGCACCGCGTCGATCTGGCGCGCGCAGACTTCTTCCGTCTGGCCCGCTTCGTTTTCCGCTTCGGTTTCACCAATGCACAGCACCGGCACCAGGCCAGCCGCTTTCAGCACGGCGAATTTCTTGGCGATAAACTCGTCGCTCTCTTTGTGGTAGGTACGACGCTCAGAGTGGCCGATAATGATATATTTCGCGCCGATATCTTTCAGCATGTCCGCGGAGGTTTCGCCGGTGAAGGCGCCCGAGAGGTTGACGTCGACGTTCTGCGCGCCCAGGGCGATATGGCTGCCGGAGATGGCGTGTTTCGCCTGGTCGAGGTAGATGGTCGGCGGGGCGATCGCCACGCCGCAGCCGTCAACGCCGGAGAGCGCTTTGCGCAGGCCTTCGATCAGCTCGCCTGTCATCTGCTTGCTGCCATTCAGTTTCCAGTTACCCATAACCAATGGATGTCGCATTCTATCCTCCGCGTTACGCGATTCATTAAATTGCACTGCCGTCAGGCAGCGTAGACTGCCAGACAGTATAGAGATCTATCAGGTCAATGGCTTTGCTTTTCGTCATTTTTGCCGCCCTGATCGGCAGGCGGCAGCGCCAGTTTTATCGGCTCGATAGCGAAGGTCAGACCCTTGTCGCCGTTGTCCGCCACCACGAAACGCAGCGCGCCTTCGGTGCGGGAAAAATAGCGCGCGCCTTTGCCTTCGCTCAGCAGCGCGTTCAGCTTTTGCCGCGCTTCGTCCGGGGAAAGACCGGGCACAAAAAAGCGCAGCAGTGCCGTCATATAGGCGAGCGCTTTCTCCTGCGACGCTTTCTGATCCGGTCCCGGCACCGGCAGCCAGGTGAGCTGCAGCGTCTTCACTTTTCCGGTTCCCTGTTCCAGCGCGGTGGAGGCGTAGAGCGTTTCGCTGATTTTACTTGCCGCGCGCGTCAGGCGGCTGCTGTCGTTTCGGCTGTCGATGGCGCGATACTCCATCAGCGGCAGGTCGGCGTTGGCGGCGTTATACCTTTCGCGAAACTGGCCGATGGTCATATCAAAAGTAGGCGCGCCCGCCAGCAAATAGGGTGCGGCAGGCACGGATTCGCTGCGCTCGCGCAGCGTGGGATCGGCGGCAAATGCCGGGGCCGTTAGCGCAAGGCTCAGCAGCAGCGCGCCAGGCAAATTCTTCATTTCGTAGGCTCGACCAGTAAACTCTGCGCCAAATTAGAACGGGTTTTACCTGCGAAAGTCAAAAGCACGACGGGCAAAATTTGCCCTTGTATAAGAATTAACGCATCGCGGCCAGCTTACCAGTAGTGCTCGCTGGTGATATGCCCCGGTTTACGCTTCAGATGCTTACGCATATCGCGCGTCTCTTTCAGCATCTGCTGGGTATCACGCACCATCTGCGGGTTGCCGCACAGCATAATATGGCCCGACTCCGCCTCTATCGGCAGGCCCACCGCGCGCTCCAGTTCGCCGCTCTCAATCAGCGCCGGCACGCGGCCGGTAAGGGAGCCCGCTGCGTTTTCGCGACTCACCACCGTCTGGATGCGCAGCTTGCCGTTATAGATCTGCTGCAGCGACTGCATCAGCGGCAGGTAGCTGAGATCGGCGGCATAGCGCACCGC
Source organism: Pantoea sp. X-Soil-MYKO-1289 (assembly GCF_059730625.1). NCBI lineage: Bacteria > Pseudomonadati > Pseudomonadota > Gammaproteobacteria > Enterobacterales > Erwiniaceae > Pantoea > Pantoea sp. X-Soil-MYKO-1289. The sequence goes on along the minus strand of NZ_AP036004.1, from coordinate 3,949,314 downwards.
GTGCACCAGCACGATATGGTCGAAGCGCTCCAGCCCTTCACCCTGTTGCAGAATAGAGAGATAAGGCCCAATCGCTGTGCCGGTCGCCAGCATCCACAGGGTTTTGCACGGCGGGATCTCATCCAGCACAAAAAAACCGGCGGCCTCTTTCGTCACCATCACGGTGTCGCCCGGTCTGAGCGCCTGCAGGCGCGGGCTCAGCTTGCCTTCCGGCACCGTAACCAGATAGAACTCCAGCAGCGGATCGCTGGGCGCGTTGACGTAAGAGTAAGCGCGCTGCACGCGTTCGCCGTCTACCTCCAGCGCCAGCTTGGCGAACTGACCGGCGGTGAACGCATCGATCGGCGCATGCACCCGCAGACTGAACAGCGCGTCCGTCCAGTTCTTCACTTCCTTTACTTGCGCATTGACCCATTCAGCCATCATTACTCTCCTGGTCGTTGATTTTTCAGGCACAGTGTTATCATCGCGGCTGCACGGCGCTTTTTCCACCCGCGCGCCGGTTTTTTGGCTCTAATCGACAAATGCACCGCACGTCTCAACACGCCGTTGCTCGCGGTTGACAAGGTGGTACGAAAACTTGACGCCTTTACGCCAGCCTCTTTACGTCCGTCTCTCGATTTGTCACGTAATCCTGATATTTTTCCCGCCATTAACCCAATGCAGCGCATTTTGCTGCTGAATTAACTTTATTTCCCAGACTGAGATGTCGATGAAGAAGATGGAAAATCGCCCGCTGCTGCTGATGTTGATTTTAATGCTGGCGGTGGGGCAGATGGCGCAAACGATCTATGTCCCGGCGATGGCCGAGATGGCGGACGCGCTCAACGTGCACGACGGCACGCTGCAGCGCGTGATGGCGGCCTATCTGATGACCTATGGCGGATCGCAGCTGATCTACGGTCCACTCTCCGACAGCATCGGGCGCCGTCCGGTGATCCTCGCCGGCATGACGATCTTTATGATCGGCGCCGTAACCGCGATGCTGGCGCCGTCGCTGAACGTGCTGGTGCTGGGCAGCGCCATTCAGGGGCTGGGCACCGGCGTGGCGGGCGTGATGGCGCGTACTATGCCGCGCGACCTCTATGCGGGCGTCGCGCTGCGCCAGGCCAATAGCCTGCTCAATATGGGGCTGCTGGTCAGTCCGCTGCTGGCGCCGGTTATCGGCGCGCTGCTGACGAAGCTGTTCGGCTGGCACGCCTGCTTCGCTTTTCTGCTGCTGCTCTGCGTCACGGTGACCGGCGCGATGATGCGCTGGCTGCCGGAGACGCGTCCGCAGGGCGGCGAAGTCACGCCTTTTTTCCGCCGCTATCAGCGACTGCTGCGCGACGCCAGCTTTGTACGCTTTATTGTGCTGTTGATCGGCGCGCTGGCGGGTATTGCGGTCTTCGAAGCGAGCTGCGGCGTGCTGCTGGGCGGCGTGCTGGGACTGGATGCCTTTACCGTCAGCATTCTGTTTATTCTGCCGATCCCCGCCGCCTTTTTCGGCGCCTGGTTCGCCGGACGCGAAGCGCGCTCCTGGCATAGCCTGATGTGGACCGGCGTTAACAGCTGTCTGCTGGCGGGCGCGCTGATGTGGCTCCCGGCGTGGTTCGGCATCATGAATATCTGGACGCTGCTGGTGCCCGCCGCGCTCTTCTTCTTCGGCGCGGGCATGCTGTTTCCGCTGGCGACCTCAGGCGCGATGGAGCCCTACGCGTGGCTGGCCGGCAGCGCTGGCGCGCTGATTGGGGGATTGCAGAATCTGGGATCGGGCGTGGTCGCCTGGGCGTCTGCGCTGCTGCCGCAGCGCGACCAGTTCAGCCTGGGCATGCTGATGTTCGCCACCGCGCTGGTGATGCTGCTCTGCTGGCTGCCGCTGTCGCGACAGCCAGAAAGTCAGGGCGGTACGGTTACAGGATAAAAGGATGCAGCGCCGCGTCTTTGCGATCCAGATAGTGGATCGACTGAATGCGGCGAATAGTGCGCGATTTGCCGCGGATCAGCAGGGTTTCGCTGGTGGCGATATTACCCTGACGCGTAATGCCTTTCAGCAGATCGCCGCTGGTAATGCCGGTGGCGGCGAAGATGACGTTGTCGTTGCGCGCCATTCGCGCCAGCGGCAACACCTCGCCTGCTTTAATGCCCATCTCGTCGCAGCGCGCCAGCTCCTGCTCGCCGATGCGGCGATTCTCTTCGCTCTCGCCCTTAACCTCGTGACGCGGCAGCAGACGGCCCTGCATATCGCCGTCCAGCGCGCGGATCACCGCCGCCGACACCACGCCTTCCGGCGCGCCGCCGATGCCGTAGAGCACATCGACCTCGCTGTCAGGCATACAGGTCAGAATAGAGGCCGCCACGTCGCCGTCCGGGAAGGCGAAGACGCGCACGCCAAGCTGCTGCAGCTGCGCGATAACTGCGTCGTGGCGCGGTTTCGCCAGAATAGAGACCGTCAGCTGCGCCAGCGGCTTGCCCAGCGCCGCGGCGATATTGCGCAGGTTGGTTTCCAGCGGCAGATGGAGATCGATATGGCCGCGCGCCGCCGGGCCGACGATTAGCTTCTCCATATACATATCAGGCGCGTGCAGAAAGCTGCCCTTGTCGCCCACCGCCAGCACCGCCAGCGCGTTGGCCTGGCCCATCGCGGTCATCCGCGTGCCCTCGATCGGATCCACCGCGATATCGACCGCATCGCCGCGCCCGCTGCCGACTTTTTCGCCGATATAGAGCATCGGCGCCTCGTCGATTTCACCTTCGCCGATCACAATCTGGCCGTCGATATCAATGGTATTCAGGACGTGTCGCATCGCGTGGACGGCAGCGCCGTCGGCGCCGTTTTTATCGCCGCGCCCCAGCCAGCGGTAGCCAGCTAACGCCGCCGCTTCGGTTACGCGGGAAAATTCTATGGCAAGTTCTCGTTTCATGGCCTGCACCTGCTGAAAAAAGGGCAGTGTAGCATAGCGGGAAAGGGCAAAAAAAAGCCCGCGACAGCGTCGCGGGCCAGAGAGGTTGAGATAGTTGCCAGCGGCGGCTGGCGCACGCTCATGTTACTCGTCGTGATCTTCCCACGCCTGCGCGCGCGCCACCGCTTTTCTCCAGCCGGCGTAGCGAACGTTGCGCTCGGTGGTCTCGATGCTCGGGCGGAATTCGCGCTCGATGACCGCTTTGGCGCGCACCTCTTCCAGATCGTTCCAGAAGCCTACCGCCAGACCCGCCAGATAGGCGGCGCCCAGCGCGGTAACTTCGCGCACTTCCGGACGCTCAACGCGCGTGCCGAGAATGTCCGACTGGAACTGCATCAGGAAGTTGTTCGCCACCGCGCCGCCGTCCACGCGCAGCGACTGCAGGCGGGTGTCGGCGTCGTTCTGCATCGCTTCCAGCACGTCGCGCGTCTGGTAGGCGATAGACTCCAGCGTGGCGCGAATAATGTGGTTGGCGTTAGCGCCGCGCGTCAGGCCGAAAATCGCGCCGCGCGCATAGGGATCCCAGTAGGGCGCGCCCAGGCCGGTAAAGGCCGGAACCATATAAACGCCGTTGGTATCCTTCACTTTCAGCGCAAAGTATTCCGAGTCGGTCGAGTCGCTGATCAGCTTCATTTCGTCACGCAGCCACTGAATCGAGGCGCCGCCGATAAATACCGCGCCTTCCAGCGCGTAGTTCACTTCGCCGCGCGGGCCGCAGGCGATGGTGGTCAGCAGGCCGTGCGAAGAGGTCACCGCTTCGGTGCCGGTGTTCATCAGCATAAAGCAGCCGGTGCCGTAGGTATTCTTCGCCATGCCCGGCTGAACGCAGAGCTGGCCATAAAGCGCCGCCTGCTGGTCGCCTGCGATACCGGCGATAGGAATACGCGTGCCGCCTTTACCGCCGATGTTGGTCTGACCGTACACTTCTGAAGAGCCTTTCACTTCCGGCAGCATTTCACGCGGGATATCGAGGATCTCCAGCATGCGCTGATCCCACTCCAGCTTGTGAATGTTGTACATCATGGTACGCGAGGCGTTGGTGTGATCGGTGATATGCACGCGTCCCTGGGTCATTTTCCACACCAGCCAGGTGTCGACGGTGCCGAACAGCAGCTCGCCGCGCTTCGCGCGTTCGCGCGCGCCTTCTACATGGTCGAGGATCCACTTCACCTTGGTGCCGGAGAAGTAGGGGTTAATGACCAGCCCGGTGGTGTGCTGGATATACTCTTCCAGACCCTCTTTTTTCAGCTTGTTGCAGTAGTCCGCGGTGCGCGGATCCTGCCAGACGATGGCGTTATAGATCGGCTTGCCGGTCTCTTTGTCCCAGACGATGGCGGTTTCGCGCTGGTTAGTGATGCCGATCGCGGCGATCTCATCGGAACGGATGTCGGCGTGCGCCAGCACCTCTACCAGCGTCGAGCTTTGCGATGCCCAGATGTCCATCGGGTCATGTTCAACCCAGCCCGCTTTCGGGTAGATCTGGGTAAATTCGCGCTGCGATACCGCAACGATGTTGGCGTCGTGATCCAGCACGACGGCGCGTGAGCTGGTGGTGCCCTGGTCGAGCGCAACAATATATTTTTTATCAGTGGTAGTCGTCATAATGCATTCCCGATGAAAAGGTGAAACTTACGCTTTACGCTGCTCAGCGCGTGCGACCGGTTTTTCTGTTTTGCTGCTGGCCAGTACGGCGCCAGGCAGGTGGCGGCCAATCAGCGCGCGATAGCCGAAGGCGCCCAGACAGGCTCCCACTAACGGGCCAAAGATCGGTACCAGGAAGTAGGGGATATCTTTACCGCCCGTGAAGGCCACGTTACCCCAACCCGCAAAGAAGGCGAACAGCTTGGGTCCGAAATCGCGCGCCGGGTTCAGGGCGAAGCCGGTCAGCGGGCCCATTGCGCCGCCGATAACGGCAACCAGCAGGCCGATCAACAGCGGCGCCAGCGGACCACGCGGTACGCCGTTGCCATCGTCGGTCAGCGCCATAATTACCGCCATCAGCACCGCCGTGATCACCATTTCAACCAGGAACGCCTGTCCTACGCTGATGTGCGGATTAGGGTAGGTTGAGAAGATGCCGGCCAGATCCAGGCTCTGAACCGTGCCGCGCACCATCTGATGGCTTTGCTCGTAATCGAAGAACAGATTGTAATAAAGGCCGTAAACCAGCGCGGCAGCGCAGAATGCGCCAGCGACCTGCGCCAGGATATAGGGCACCACCTTGCGCCCTTCAAAGTTGGCGAACAGACACAGCGCCACCGTGACGGCAGGGTTAAGATGGGCGCCAGATACGCCGGCGGTAAGGTAGACGGCCATGGAGACGGCGAGTCCCCAGATAATACAGATTTCCCATTGCCCGAAGGCGGCGCCGGCGACTTTCAGCGCGGCTACGCAGCCCGCGCCAAAGAAGATAATCAGGCCGGTTCCGATAAATTCGGCGATGCACTGCCCTTTCAGTGTGTTCGATGTCTGACTCATAATGGTATTCCTGAAGCGAGGTTAAATTTTATCAGTTTTTGTTCTCAATCCATGAGTCACCCAGCTCTCTTGTAGGGCTGGTGTAAATTTATCGTTAACGAGCATAAACGAGAAATAGCGAAATCTAAATCTGTGTGCTGAGTCAAAAAAATGCGCGTTTTCGCGCCTTTTCACTTTCATGAAACATCATTTCAACTTTTCAGCCGCCTCGTTTTTCGCGGCGACCGCGCGCAGCGGCAAGAGTCCAGGTATAAGCCGAAAAGTGTTACAGACTGCGCCCGCAGTGCCCGCGTCGCTGGACTTGCGCTATCAGGCTACATACAATCGGAAACATTGTTGCTGGCCTGGCTGATACAGGGCGTCATGCGCTAAGGCTGGCATCATCAACGCCCTGCGAGAATTTAGGAGAGGTCAGAAAGATGTCATTTGAAGTATTCGAGAAACTGGAAGCGAAAGTACAGCAGGCGATTGATACCATCACTCTGCTGCAGATGGAAATCGAAGAGCTGAAAGAGCAGAACAACGCGCTGAAAAACGAAGCGCAACAGGCGGCGGGCAATCATGACTCGCTGGTGCGTGAAAATCAGCAGCTAAAGGAAGAGCAGCATCTGTGGCAGGATCGCCTGCGTGCGCTGCTGGGAAAAATGGAAGAGGTGTAAGCGCCTCATTAGAATGAAAAACGGGAGCGCATCGCTCCCGTTTTCGTTTTCGGCATTACTCGATATCGAGCGGATCTTCAGAGAGGATTATGCCGGTATTGTCGGCGTAGAGATGGTCGCCGGAAAAGAAGGTGACGCCGCCGAAGTTAACGCGCACATCGCTTTCGCCGATGCCTTCGCCCGCCGCGCCCGCCGGTACAGCGGCAATCGCCTGAATGCCGATCTCCAGCTCCTCCAGGTCATCTACCTGACGCACGGAGCCGTAAACCACTAAGCCTTCCCATTCGCTTTCGACCGCCAGACGCGCCAGCTGCGCATCCACCAGCGCGCGACGCACCGAACCGCCGCCGTCAACCACCAGCACGCGGCCGCGGCCGTTCTCTTCCAGCAGATCGTAGAGCAGGCCGTTGTCTTCAAAACATTTCACTGTGGTTATCTGACCACCAAATGAGGTGCGGCCACCAAAGTTTGAAAAAAGCGGTTCAACAACGTTCACTTCTTCATGGTAGATGTCGCAGAGTTCAGAGGTATCGTATTTCATGATGGGTTCATCTGTTTGCCACAGGAGGGGTAAGTATACCGCCAGTTGCAGATTGTTGGCAAAATCATCAGCGGAAAAAAAAGGCGCTGCATCAGCAGCATGCAGAAAAAAAAGCCCGGCTCAGTGGCCGGGCTTTGCGCAAGCGCATAGAAAAAACGGAATTACAGGATAAAGCGGCTGAGATCTTCGTCCGCCACCAGCGCATCCAGATGCTTGCTGACATACTCCGCGTCGATGGTAACGGAGTCGCCATGGCGATCGCTGGCGTCATAGGAGATATCTTCCATCAGACGCTCCAGCACGGTATGCAGACGGCGCGCACCGATATTCTCGGTGGTTTCGTTGACCTGCCACGCCGCTTCAGCGATGCGGCGAATACCGTCCTCGGTGAACTCGACGTTAACCCCTTCGGTTCCCATCAGCGCTTTATACTGCACGGTCACAGAGGCATTAGGCTCGGTGAGGATGCGCTCGAAATCGTTCACGGTCAGCGCCTGCAGCTCGACGCGGATCGGCAGACGGCCCTGCAGTTCCGGGATCAGATCTGACGGGCTGGCGACCTGGAACGCGCCGGAGGCGATAAACAGGATGTGATCGGTTTTCACCATGCCGTGCTTGGTTGAGACGGTGCAGCCTTCCACCAGCGGCAGCAGATCGCGCTGTACGCCTTCGCGCGAAACGTCCGGACCGGAGGTCTGGCCGCGCTTACAAATTTTGTCGATCTCGTCGATAAAGACGATGCCGTGCTGCTCTACCGCTTCGATCGCGTCCTGCTTCAGCTCTTCCGGATTAACCAGCTTGGCCGCTTCTTCTTCAATCAGCAGCTTCATCGCGTCTTTAATTTTCAGCTTGCGCGGCTTCTGCTTCTGGCCGCCCAGATTCTGGAACATCGACTGAAGCTGGTTGGTCATCTCTTCCATGCCTGGAGGCGCCATGATTTCGACGCCAGCCGGCGCGGCCGCGAGGTCGATCTCAATCTCTTTATCGTCCAGCTGGCCTTCGCGCAGCTTCTTACGGAACGACTGGCGCGCGGCGGAAGGTTCGTTGCTCTGTTCCGGCTGGCCCCAGTTGTTCTTGGCCGGTGGGATCAGCACGTCGAGGATGCGCTCTTCCGCCATCTCTTCGGCACGGTATTTGTTCTTTTCAATCGCCTGGCTGCGCACCATTTTCACGGCGGCGTCGGTCAGATCGCGAATAATGGAGTCGACTTCTTTACCGACGTAGCCCACTTCGGTGAATTTGGTCGCTTCCACCTTGATAAACGGCGCATTGGCGAGTTTCGCCAGACGACGGGCGATTTCGGTTTTACCGACGCCGGTCGGGCCGATCATCAGAATGTTTTTCGGCGTCACCTCGTGGCGCAGCTCTTCGTCGAGCTGCATACGACGCCAGCGGTTGCGCAGGGCGATGGCGACAGCTTTTTTTGCGCCGTCCTGGCCGATGATAAAGCGATTCAGTTCGCTGACGATTTCGCGGGGAGTCATCTCAGACATGTTTAATCCTTACGCCCTGGACGGCAGTTCTTCGAAGTTAACATTGTGGTTGGTGTAGATGCAGATGTCGCCTGCGATATCTAAAGATTTCGCGACGATCTCATGCGCGCCCAGCTCGGTATTCTCCAGCAGCGCACGCGCCGCCGCCTGAGCGAAGGGGCCACCGGAACCAATGGCGATCAGATCGTTTTCGGGCTGGATAACGTCGCCGTTGCCGCTGATGATCAGCGAGGCATTTTCATCGGCGACCGCCAGCAGCGCTTCAAGACGGCGCAGCATACGATCGGTGCGCCAGTCCTTCGCCAGCTCGACGGCGGCTTTCACCAGGTGGCCCTGATGCATTTCCAGTTTACGTTCGAAGAGTTCAAAGAGCGTGAAGGCATCTGCAGTGCCGCCAGCGAAACCGGCAATTACCTTATCGTTGTAAAGACGACGCACTTTTTTCACGTTGCCTTTCATCACGGTATTGCCGAGCGTTGCCTGGCCATCACCGCCGATAACGACTCGTCCGTTGCGTCGTACGCTTACTATTGTTGTCACGGGCAGACCCCTTGTTGCAGTAGAAAAAAAGCGCCGCGCGGCAAGGCGCGGCGCATCATGCAACCAGATATGGGGCGGCTTTGGCGGGTTTCAACCCCCGACGGCGAGCGGAATACAGTTTGAATGGCCGTTGCCGCGCAGCCGCTTCAGGGTGCTGTCGGCGGCGCTGCGATCCTTCAATGGACCGATAACTACGCGATTCCAGCCGCCGCCGGTGGTAATGCGGCTTTCGAAACCTTCGAATGCCAGACCGGCGCGCACCGATTCCGCCTGGTCGGTGCCTTTGAAGGAGCCGCACTGCACCATCCAGCGCTGCGAAGAGGCTGGTTTTTCCGCGGCTTTCTTCGCCGTCTCCTGCGCAGGTTCGCGCGTGACGGGCGCAGGCTGCTGCGTCTGAGTCTGACGCGGCTGCGCCGCAGGACGCGCGCTCGGCTGCTGCTGAGACTGATGCGTGGTCTGCGTCTGGCGCGCTGGCTGGCTCGGCTGCGTGGTCTGCTGACGTGCCGGCGCGCTTTGCGTTGCCTGCTGCTGCTGACGCGACTGCATCTGAAGCTGCTGCTGGCGCTGCAGAGTCTGCTGACGCTGTGCCGGCGTCTGTTCGTTCCACGGCACTTCATTCAGCTGCGTCGGCGACTGACGCATATCCGCCTGCATCTGTTCCAGCAGCTGGCGCTGTTCATCGGTGAGCTGGGTATGCGACTGGATTTCGCCGCCCGCCGAAGGTTCAGTCGGCGTCGGCACCGTCACCTGACGGTTTTCCAGCTCTTTAATATATTTCCAGCGTTCTTCAGGCTTCGGCGGCAGGCCGTTGCCGTTGGCTTTATGATCCGGGATCACCGGCACATCTTCTTTTTTATGATGCGCAAGGAACCATAAACCACCGGCAAAGGTCACCAGCACCGCGACGGCAAGCCCTATCATGAGTTTGGAAACACCTGAACCGCCTTTGCTTTTCTTTCCACGGCTGGTGCTGCTTTTTTTGCGACGCGTCCCTGTTGAACGCCCGCGGCCTACATAATCTCTCTGTGCCACTCTCGTTCTGATACCCTTCAAAAAATCGTGCCAACGGGGCGAAAACGCCTAAAAAGACCGCCCGGCAAGGAGTCCGCCATGTTACTTAAGGGTTGGAACTTTGACCAGCAGTGTTCGCCTTAAGAATCTCCTGAAAATAACCCAAAAGAGCGGCTATTTCTCGCGCTTCTTCTCAGGCGCCGTACTGCCGCGCACGGTGAGTTCGGCATCCAGCAGTCGCGAACCGTTATTTACGCGCTTGCCCTGCAGCTCATCCAGCAGCAGAAGCATCGCTTCGCGCCCAATTTGATAGCGCGGCTGCGTCACGGTGGTAAGCGGCGGTTCGCAATAGCGCGAAAGCTCGATATCGTCGAAGCCGACAATCGAGAGGTCCTGCGGCACGCGCAGGCCGAGGCGCTTAGCCTGATTCATCGCGCCGAGCGCCAGCATATCGCTGTGACAGAAAAGCGCGCGCGGCGGCTGCGGCAGCGCCATCAGCTGTTTCAACGCCTGCGCCCCCGCTTCAAAGCTGAAGTCGCCGCGTACGATATAGGTAGGATCGACGGTGAGATTGCTGCGGCGCAGCGCCTGAATATAGCCCTGAGTGCGATACTGGCACAGCGGCATCGCTTCCGGGCCGGCGATGCAGGCGATCTGGCGATGGCCCAGCTGCAGCAGATGGTTGACCGCCTCGAAGGCGGCCGTCAGGTTGTCGATATGCACGGTAGGCAGCGCCATCTCCGGGGCGAACTCGTTCGCCATCACCATCGGCGGCAGATTGCGCTGCTCCTCGTGAACGGGATCGAACGGGATCTGCGAACCGAGCAGCACCATGCCATCGATCTGGCGCGTCAGCAGCAGATCAAGAAACGTCTTCTCCTGCTGGTTCTGGTGCGCGCAGTCGCCAATCAGCACCAGATAGCCTTCCTGCGCCGCCGTCACTTCGACGCCGCGAATAATTTCGCTAAAAAAGGGATCGCAGATATCGGGGACAATCACCAGAATCGTCTGCGTGTCGCCGCGACGGGCGTTGCGCGTCAGGCCGTGCGACGCATAGCCGACGGCGATCACCGCCTGTTCGACTTTTTGTCGCGTCGCCGCCGATACTTTTTCAGGATTCATCAGCGCGCGTGAGACGGTGGCGGTGGAAACGCCCGCCTTCTCAGCCACATCTTTCATGGTGGCGGGCGCTTGAGGGTTCTGCTCCAACACTCTACTCCTGACGCATTCAAAGGTTAGTTGTGGCCGAAAAAAGCCACGCCGCGCACATTGTTAACGATTGCGCGGCTGGTTTGTTACTTAATTTGCATAAAAATTGTGACTTGTGCGACTTTTTTCGATCTGGCTCGCAGGCTTAGCTTTCGGTGGGGTCGATATCGAGCGTCCATTTGACTTTGCGAGCGGCGGGCAGGGTCGCGATCAGCGGCAGCGAGCCGTCGAGCAGCTGCTGCAGGCGCTTACGCGAGGCGTGCTGCACCAGCAGCTGCCAGCGCCAGCGTCCGCCGCGCTTTGGCTGCAGCGCCGGCACCGGGCCCATCAGCCACATCGCGGTATCCTTCAGCGGGCTGGCGTCGAGCAGATTGCGCAGCTGCTGCAAAAATTCGGCGGCCTGCTGGTTGTCGTGATCCTCGGCGCGAAACAGCGCGTGGCTGGTCCAGGGGGGCAGCATGACCGACTGGCGCTCCAGCAGCGTCTGCTGGGCGAAGGCGAAATAGCCCTGGTGCAGCAGCGTCTGCAACAGCGGATGTTCCGGATGGTGGGTCTGCAACAGCACTTCGCCCTGTTTGCCAGCGCGACCGGCGCGGCCCGCAACCTGCGTATAAAGCTGCGCGAAGCGCTCGGCGGCGCGAAAGTCGGCGGAGAAAAGCGCGCCGTCGACGTCCAGCAGCGACACCAGCGTCACGTCAGGAAAGTGGTGGCCTTTCGCCAGCATCTGCGTACCCACCAGGATGCGCGCGCCGCCGCGATGCACGTCGGCCAGATGCTGCTCCAGCGCGCCTTTACGGCTGGTGGTGTCGCGATCGATGCGCGATATCGGCACCCCAGGGAAGAGGGTGCCGAGCTGCTGCTCCAGCTGCTCCGTGCCGACGCCGACCGGCAGCAGATGCGTCGAGCCGCACTGCGGGCACTGATTGGGTAGCGGTCGCTGGCTGTCGCAGTGGTGGCAGCGCAGCTGGCGCTGCTGCTGGTGCAGGGTATAGTAACGCTCGCAGCGCTGACACTCCGCAATCCAGCCGCAATCGTGGCAGAGCAGGGCGGGCGAATAGCCGCGGCGGTTGAGAAACAGCAGCACCTGATTATCCGCCTGCAGATGCTGGCGCATTTTGCCGATCAGCGCCGGCGCCAGTCCGCCAATAAGCTGCTGGCCTTTGAGATCCACCAGCTGCTGCAGAGCCGGTTTCGCATTGCCGGCGCGTTTTGTCAGGTCGAGCTGGCGATATTTGCCGCTGCGCACGTTGTGCAGCGTCTCAAGCGCGGGCGTCGCCGAGCCCATCACGATCGGGATATCCTCTTCTCGCGCGCGGAATACCGCCAGGTCGCGCGCCTGATAGCGCCAGCCTTCCTGCTGTTTATAAGAGCTGTCGTGCTCTTCGTCGATGATGATCACGCCCGGACGCGCCAGCGGCGTAAACAGCGCCGACCGCGTGCCGATGATAATGGCGTTTTCGCCCTGGCGTGCGCGCAGCCAGACGGCAAGGCGCTCGCTGTCGTTGAGCGCAGAGTGCAGCACGTCGACCGGCGCGTCGAAGCGCTCGCGAAAGCGGGCGATGGTCTGCGGCGTCAGGCCAATCTCCGGCACCAGCACCAGCGCCTGCTTGCCGCGCGCCAGCACATTTTCCAGCACGCTGAGATAGACTTCGGTTTTGCCGGAGCCGGTGATGCCGGCCAGCAGCCAGGCGGCGTAGTGCTCATCTTCGCTGCGGATAGCGCCGACCGCCATCGCCTGATCGGTATTGAGCCGCAGACGCTCGCCTTTGACGGCGTAGCGCGTGCGCCAGTCCAGCCGCTGCGGCTGGTGTTCGCGCAGGTCGCACAAGCCTTTCGCGCGCAGCGCCTGAAAGGCGGTTTCGGTAAGATCCTGCTCGGCGACCTGATGGCGGTAGAGCGGCTGATTACGCAACGCCGCCAGCGCCTGCTGCTGTTTCGGCGCGCGCTTCAGGCTCTCCGGCGCGGTCGCCTGGCCCTGCTCGGTGATGATCCACTGCCACAGCGGCGCGTCCTGCGCCGGCTTGCCCTGGCGCAGCAGCACCGGCAGCGCGTGGCTCAGCACCTCGCCCACGGGCGAATGGTAGTAACCCGCCGCCCAGTTGAGCAGCCGCCATAGCGAAGGCGGATAGAGTGATTCGCTGTCCAGCACGTCGGCGACGCGCTTGAGCTGCGCCTCCGGCAAATCGCTCTGTTCGCGGAAGCCCACCACGACGCCAACCATTTTCCGGTTGCCGAACGGCACGCTGACGCGCCCGCCCAGTACCGGCTGCGCGCCGTGCGGCGGCAGATAGTCAAACAGACGGGGTAGCGGAACGGGCAGGGCAACCTGAACGACGGGCATGGCGATCTCTTTCCGGTTCAACGATTCATAGCGGGACGCCTAGTGTACACGCTGGCGCGACCAGCGGGTATCTTGCAGAAGATTTGCTAAAAGCGGTTATTTTCTGTATAGTATGCCGCCTTTGGTGAGAAAGGTCTCGCCAGAGCCTAAACATTAATGTTCAACCGCGTGTGGTGCTGTGCAGGTTTTTAGCCTGGCACGGAGAGCGACACGGCCTTTTATGAGGTTCTCCCATGAAACAAGGTATTCACCCGAAATACGAAGCTGTGACCATCACCTGCACCTGCGGTAATGTGATTCACACTCGCTCTACTATGGCTCACGACATGAACCTGGACGTCTGCGGTAAATGTCACCCGTTCTACACTGGTAAGCAGCGTGAAGTTGCAACCGGTGGCCGCGTTGACCGCTTCAACAAGCGTTTCAGCGTACCGGGCGCTAAAAAATAAGTTTTCTGAGCGGAATGATTCGCGCCTGGCGCTGAGTCATTCCGCTTTGCTGTTTTCTCTTCGCATTATCTCTCCGACTTCTTCTTCCGTTCTGCACTCTTCATCACATCCGTTGACTGCCTGTAGGCGCAGCGCACGCTGACATCCTGATTTTATCCGGCAGCAGACTGGCCCTGTTTATTTTCTGGCCATTAAACGTCGGCGAATCTCGCGCTGGCAAGTGCCAGAGAGAATAATCAAAAAGAGAAGGTTTTCTGGTGTGCGGGAAGGTCTTTACTGATGAGAGCAGGAAAAATGTTTCTTTCGGCGACGCTTGCCGATAGCAATACGCGACAAACAGTTAGCGCAAGAAAACTATGGCAGCAGAGTCTCACACGATAATCTGCTGCCAGCGGCAGGCAACGCTATCAATATTCCCAGGTGTCGGGATCGACGCCTTTTTCGCGCATAATTTTTTTCGCTTCTTCCGGAATTTCATCGCTGCGTTCTTTGCGCAGATCGACATCGTCCGGCAGCGGCTGTCCGGTGAAAGCATGCAGAAAGGCTTCACACAGCAGTTCGCTGTTGGTGGCGTGACGCAGGTTATTCACCTGACGACGAGTGCGCTCATCCGTTAAAATTTTCAGCACGCTCAACGGGATAGAGACAGTGATCTTTTTAACCTGCTCACTCTTCTTACCGTGTTCAGCGTAGGGGCTGATATATTCGCCGTTCCATTCAGCCATGGGTTACCTTAATCAAAAGTTGAAAGTGGGAAATCCGTGGATTATGCCCGATTTTACCGTGCCTGACCTCTTGAACTGCGGGGTTTCTTCATCCTGGCCGCAAAAGCGGACGCAAAATGCAGGCAATGAGGCGTAATTTTAGCGGGTTATGGCATTCTGCTCAATCTATACGCAAAGACATTTAGATGTCCAGATGTATTGACGTCCAATTGTGGAATGTTATCCTGATGCCTCTTTATTACTCTCTTCAGGAACAAAAAGCACCATGACGCGTAAACAGGCAACCATCGCAGTCCGCAGCGGTTTGAATGATGACGAGCAATATGGCTGCGTTGTCCCGCCGATTCACCTCTCCAGCACCTATAACTTCCTCGATTTTAACGAACCGCGCGCGCATGACTATTCGCGCCGTGGCAACCCGACGCGCGACGTGGTGCAGCGCGCGCTGGCGGAGCTGGAGGGCGGGGCGGGCGCGGTGCTGACCAATACCGGCATGTCGGCGATCCATCTGGTGACGACGGTGTTCCTGAAGCCGGGCGATCTGCTTGTCGCCCCGCACGACTGCTACGGCGGCAGCTATCGCCTGTTCGACAGCATGGCGAAGCGCGGCGCTTACCGCGTGAAATTCGTCGATCAGGGCGATCGCGCGGCGCTGGATGCGGCGCTGGCGGAGAAACCGAAGCTGGTGCTGGTGGAGAGCCCAAGCAATCCGCTGCTGCGCGTGGTGGATATCGCCGCCATCTGCGAGGCGGCGCGCGGCGCAGGTGCCGTCAGCGTGGTCGACAATACATTCCTCAGCCCGGCGCTGCAAAACCCGCTGGCGCTGGGCGCAGGCCTGGTGATCCACTCCTGCACCAAATATCTCAATGGCCACTCCGACGTGGTGGCGGGCGCGGTGATTGCGAAAGATCCGGCGTTAGTAACCGAACTCGCCTGGTGGGCGAATAATATCGGCGTCACCGGCGCGGCTTTCGACAGCTACCTGCTGCTGCGCGGTCTGCGCACGCTGGCGCCGCGTATGGCGGCGGCGCAGCGTAACGCGCTGGCGATTGTGAGCTATCTGCAACAGCAACCGCTGGTGAAAAAGCTGTATCATCCTTCGCTGCCGGAAAACGCCGGACACGAATTCGCGGCGCGTCAACAGCGCGGCTTCGGCGCGATGCTGAGTTTCGAGCTGGACGGCGACGAAGCTTTGCTGCGTCGTTTTCTCAAAGCGCTGCAGCTGTTTACGCTGGCGGAATCGCTCGGCGGCGTAGAAAGCCTGATTTCCCACACGGCGACCATGACGCACGCCGGCATGTCGGCGGAAGCGCGCGCCGCGGCGGGTATTTCCGAGACGCTGCTGCGCGTCTCTGTGGGCATTGAGGATCATGAAGATTTAATCGCCGATCTGGATAATGCGTTCCGGACGGCATCCGAGGGTTAAAAATGACGATTTCAGCCGGCGCGGCAACGCCGAATAGTAAGCAGTTGCACAAATTTGGCGGCAGCAGCCTGGCGGATGCGCGCTGTTATCAGCGCGTCGCCAGCATCATGGCGGATTACAGCCAGCCGGGCGATTTGATGGTGGTGTCCGCGGCTGGCTCTACCACTAACCAGCTGATTAGCTGGCTGAAGCTCAGCCAGAGCGATCGCCTGGCCGCGCATCAGGTGCAACAGGCTTTACGGCGTTATCACAGCGAGCTGATCGCCGGACTGCTGCCGGTTGAATATGCCGAGCCGCTGATGGCGAACTTTATTCGCGATCTGGAAAAGCTCGCTGCGCTGCTCGACGGCGCCATCAGCGACGCGGTCTACGCTGAAGTGGTCGGCCACGGCGAAGTGTGGTCGGCGCGCCTGATGGCGGCGGTGCTGAGCCAGCGCGAAATCGACGCCTGCTGGCTCGACGCGCGCGACTTTCTGCGAGCGGAGCGCGCCGCGCAGCCGCAGGTCGACGAAGGCAAATCCTGGCCGCTGCTGCAAACGCTGCTGGCGCAGCATCCGCACCAGCGTATCGTGGTGACCGGCTTTATTAGCCGCAACGACGCGGGCGAGACCGTGCTGCTGGGGCGCAACGGTTCCGACTACTCCGCCACGCAGATTGGCGCGCTGGCGGGCGTTGGCCGCGTCACTATCTGGAGCGACGTCGCCGGCGTTTACAGCGCCGATCCGCGCAAAGTTTCCGACGCCTGTCTGCTGCCGCTGCTGCGCCTCGACGAAGCGAGCGAGCTGGCGCGCCTTGCCGCGCCGGTGCTGCATACGCGCACGCTGCAGCCGGTTTCCGGCAGCGATATCGATCTGCAACTGCGCTGCAGCTATCAGCCGGAGCAGGGCTCGACGCGCATCGAGCGCGTGCTGGCGTCCGGCACCGGCGCGCGCATCGTCACCAGTCATGACGATGTCTGCCTGATTGAGGTTCAGGTGCCGGAGCGGCACGATTTCGCGGCGCTGCATAAAGAGGTCGAGCTTCACCTCAAGCGCGCTCAGCTACGCCCACTGGCGACCGGCGTGCATCCGGATCGCCAGCTGCTGCAGCTCTGCTATACCGCCGAAGTGGTCAACAGCGTGTTTCAGCTGCTGCAGGATGCGGGTCTGCCCGCCCATCTGCAGCTGCGCGAAGGGCTGGCGCTGGTAGCGCTGGTCGGCGCGGGCGTCACGCGCAACCCGCTGCACAGCCACCGCTTCTGGCAGGAGATCCAGGATCAGCCGGTCGAGTTCGTCTGGCAGTCGGAAGATCACATCAGCCTGGTGGCGGTGCTGCGCGTCGGGCCGACGCAGTCGCTGGTGCAGGGGCTGCATCAGTCGCTGTTTCGCGCGGAAAAGCGCATCGGTCTGATGCTGTTCGGCAAAGGCAATATCGGCTCGCGCTGGCTGGAGCTGTTCGCGCGCGAGCAGGAGGCGCTGTCGGCGCGCACCGGCTTTGAATATGTGCTGGCGGGCGTGGCGGACAGTCGACGCAGCCTGCTGAGCTATGAGGGGCTCGACGCCAGCCGCGCGCTCGCCTTTTTCGATGATGAGGCGGAGGAGCGCGACGAAGAGTCGCTGTTCCTGTGGATGCGCGCGCATCCGTTCGACGATCTGGTGGTGCTTGACGTCACCGCCAGCACGCCGCTGGCGCAGCAGTATCTCGATTTCGCCAGCCACGGCTTTCACGTCATCAGCGCGAATAAAGTCGCCGGGGCGTCCGACAGCCAGAGCTGGCGCCAGATCCGCGACGCCTTTACCAAAACCGGACGACACTGGCTCTATAACGCCACGGTCGGCGCCGGTTTGCCGATTAACCACACGGTGCGCGATCTGCGCGACAGCGGCGACACCATTTTAGCCATCAGCGGCATCTTCTCCGGCACGCTCTCCTGGCTGTTCCTGCAGTTCGACGGCACGGTGCCTTTTACCGAGCTGGTGGACCAGGCGTGGCAGCAGGGCCTGACCGAACCGGATCCGCGCGTCGATCTGTCAGGTCAGGACGTGAAGCGCAAGCTGGTGATCCTCGCGCGCGAGGCGGGCTACAACATCGAGCCTGACCAGGTGCGCGTCGAGTCGCTGGTGCCGACCGGCTGCGAGGCGGGATCGATCGACGATTTCTTCGAGCATGGCGACGCGCTTAACGAACAGATGCTGCAGCGGCTGGAAGCGGCGCAGGAGATGGGGCTGGTGCTGCGCTACGTGGCGCGTTTCGACGCCAGCGGCAAAGCGCGCGTCGGCGTCGAAGCGGTGCGGCCTGAGCATCCGCTGGCGTCGCTGCTGCCGTGCGATAACGTCTTCGCGATTGAAAGCCGCTGGTATCGCGACAATCCGCTGGTGATCCGCGGTCCAGGCGCGGGACGCGACGTCACCGCCGGCGCAATTCAGTCCGATATTCATCGACTTGCTCAACTGCTGTAATCTTTGACGCGCCTGTCTCCGTGGCAGGCGCTCAACGCCACTTTTCTATCCGCATGAATTTCCCTCACGCTGTTTGAATATTTGTCACGCCGCTTTATTACTTTTCAGTTGACGCCTGTCTGAGATTGGTTCATTTTGTGCATCTGGACGTCTAAACGTATGGATGTTCGTAGATCGCAAATTAACCTGACGTTTTTGATGAGGTAAGCAGGATGAGTTTCTTTCATGCCAACCAGCGCGAAGCGCTGAATCAGAGCCTGGCGGAGCTGAACGGGCAAATTAATGTCTCATTCGAGTTTTTTCCGCCCCGCACCAGCGAAATGGAAGAGACCCTGTGGCACTCAATCGATCGTCTCAGCAGCCTGAAGCCGAAATTCGTCTCCGTCACCTACGGCGCCAACTCCGGCGAGCGCGACCGCACCCACAGCATTATTAAAGGCATTAAAGATCGCACCGGCCTCGAAGCCGCACCGCACCTGACCTGCATTGACGCCTCGCGCGACGAGCTGCGCGCAATTGCGCAAGATTACTGGAACAACGGCATTCGCCATATCGTGGCGCTGCGCGGCGATCTGCCGGCGAACGGCGGCAAACCGGAGATGTACGCCTGCGATCTGGTGTCGCTGCTGAAAGAGGTCGGGGATTTTGATATCTCTGTGGCCGCCTACCCGGAAGTGCATCCCGAGGCGAAAAGCGCGCAGGCCGATCTCATCAACCTGAAGCGTAAAATCGATGCGGGCGCCAGCCGCGCCATCACCCAGTTCTTTTTCGATGTCGAGAGCTACCTGCGCTTTCGCGACCGCTGCGTCGCTACCGGCATCGACGTCGAGATCGTGCCGGGTATTCTGCCGGTGTCGAACTTTAAACAGCTCACGCGCTTCGCCACCATGACCAACGTGCGCGTGCCGGGCTGGATGAACGCGATGTTTGCGGGGCTGGACGATGATCCAGAGACGCGCAAAATGGTCGGCGCCAATATCGCCATGGATATGGTGAAAATTCTGTCGCGCGAAGGGGTGAAGGATTTCCACTTCTATACGCTAAACCGCGCAGAAATGAGTTACGCCATTTGCCATACGCTGGGCGTACGACCGGTTCTGGCGGCCTGACGGGGCAGCGCTGCTGCCCCTGTCTCGCTAAAACACCACCGCCTGACCATCCTTTCTGCTCTCTGTCGCCGCGATATAGAACCCCTGCGGGTCGCGAACGATCGCCTGCGCGCCGCCGAAGTTATAGCCCTGCAGCGGATCCTCCAGCGTTACCTGATGTCCCAGCCGACGCAGCGCCGCCAGCGTATTGCGCTCAAGCCCGGATTCGAATACCACGTGACGACCCTGCTCCACGCGCCAGCGCGGCGCGTCGATTGCCGCCTGCGGATTCTGTTTGTGCAGCATAATGCGCAGCGCCAGCTGCAGATGGCCCTGCGCCTGCATCGGCCCGCCCATAACGCCGAACGACATTAACGGCGCGCCCTGCGCGTCGAGGGCGAAAGCCGGGATGATTGTATGGAAAGGGCGCTTGCCGCCCGCCACCACGTTGGGATGCGCGGGATCGAGCGAGAAGCCCGCGCCGCGATTCTGCAAACTGATGCCGGTGCCAGGCACCACTACGCCGGAGCCAAAGCCCATAAAGTTCGACTGAATAAAAGAGACCATCATGCCGCTGGCGTCGGCGGCGCTGAGATAGACGGTGCCGCTCTGCTGCGGCGCGCCAAAGACGAAGTCGCCCGCGCGTTGAGGATCGATTAGCGCCGCGCGCTGACGCAGGTAGCGCTCGCTCAGCAGCCGCTGCGCCGGAAACTCAAGATGATCTTCATCGCTGACGTAACGCGCCAGATCCACCAGCGCCAGCTTCATCGCCTCAATCGAGAGGTGCAGCCAGGGAACGGAGTCGGGCGCGTAGCGGCCGATATCGAGCTGCTCGAGAATGCCCAGCGCAATCAGCGTGGCGATCCCCTGGCCGTTGGGCGGCAGTTCCTGCACCGATCCGCCGGCAAACGGCTGCGACAGCACGCTGACCCAGTCGGCGCGATGTCTGTCGAGATCCTCCAGCGTCAGCGCGGCGTTGTGCTGGCGGGCGAAGGCGACCATCTTTTGCGCCAGCTCGCCGCGATAAAAACTCTCTCCGTTGCTTTCAGCGATCTTTTGCAGCGTGTCGGCCTGTGCCGGATTGCGAAACAGTTCGCCAGCGCGCGGCGGCCTGCCGTCGGGCGCAAAGCATGCGCAAAAGCCGGGCTGATGCTGGAGTTTGTCGAAACCGCGCTGCCAGAGTTCGCCGATCAGCGGCGAAACCGGAAAGCCGTTGCGCGCGTAGTCGATGGCGGGCTGCGCCAGCGTGGTCAGCGGCAGGGTGCCGAAACGCTCCGCCAGCGTAACCCATGCCGATACTGCGCCTGGCACCGTCACCGCTTCCCAGCCGATCTCCGGCATGCGGCTGCGGCCGACGAAGCGCCCGGGATGCCAGGCGGCCGGCGCGCGGCCCGACGCGTTCAGACCGTGCAGCCGGCTGCCGTCCCAGATGATGGCGAAGGCGTCGCTGCCGATGCCGTTGCCGGTCGGCTCCAGCACCGTCAGCGCCATGGCGGTGGCGATCGCCGCGTCCACCGCGTTGCCGCCCTGCAGCAGCATACGCAGACCCGCCTGCGACGCCAGCGGCTGAGAAGTCGCCACCGCGTTGCGGCCCATCACCGGCACGCGATGCGACGCGTAGCTGGCGTGAAAATCGAACTCAGAATGCATTTCCCGTTCCTTAGCAGAGTGCAGCTGCGCCATAACAATGTGCCGAAGTGGTGCAATGTCTATCCTGTCGCAGGCCGGGGAAGAGGTGAAACAAGAAAAAATCACAGGCTTTGCATCCTGGCGCGATTTTTGCCTGATTATTAGACAGAAAGCTTTACAGTAGCAGTGTAAACGGTGCGCATTTTTTGCAATTTTTGCGCTTTTTTTAAGCGCAGCGCGGCGGGTTTGCCTTTTGTGATCAAAGGCTTGTTTTGCTTATAGCGAAAAGGACAGCTTTAGCTAAAAAAATAATCGATATTCACGCAGCAAATCGTCAGGTCTCTATCCATACTTAGAATCCCGGCGAGATGGCGCATTGCTCTGGCAACCTTACCAGGCAGTGGGCATCAGGCTGTGTCCCGTAGGGGTTTTACTAACGATAACCATAAACCCTTGCGGGATACAGCCTGCAAAGATCGGTGTGTGAACCATTTGGTTTTTACCTCTACTTTCACGTGATTCATAGTGAGTTTTAAGGAGTTCTCTATGGAAGTAAAAGATCCTGTTTTTGAATTGCTCAGCAGCCTTGAGCAGATTGTACTGACACGTGATGCAACACCTGCCACAACTGAAATTCAGCTTCAGCCCGCTATGCCAGAGCCGCAACGCCTGCGTGAGTTAACCGGAATGAAAGTAGATGAATTTGCCAAAGTGATGGGCGTCAGCGTCTCCTCAGTAAAAAGCTGGGAAGCGCGCCGTACACGTCCTTCCGCGACGGCGCAGAAACTGATGAAATTGCTGCATGCCAACCCCTATCTCGGACGGCAGTTACTGGATTAAAAACAAGAAAAAAAGAGAACCCGCCGCGGCGGGTTTTTTTTTAGCTCAGCTCGCCATATTTCGCCGCCTGTTTAACGAACCAGCTTTCCGGCACGCTGTAGGGCGGTTGGCTGAGCTGCGCGATGCCCTGTTCGATAATGGCGCTGGCCTGCTGCCATAGCTGGGCGTCGCCCTGCTTCAGCAGTTGGATCTGAACGCGTTTCTCCACCAGATAGATGCGGGCGAAGTGGGGATCGAAGCGTACGATGGCGCGCGTATTATCGATAATATCGGCCAGCTTGACGGTTTGCGCCTCGGGCGACGCCTCGGCGGTATGGCGAAAATGCGCCAGCTTGCGCGCGGCGCGGTTTTTCGCCTGCGGCTGGACGCTGTCGGTCAGCATTCCCACCAGCTGTGCCACGCGCGAACCGAAGTGCGCTTCAATGTCGGCCAGCGTGGTGGCGGTATCCTCAACCGTATCGTGCAGCCAGGCGGTCGCCAGCAGGGCGTCGTCTGCGCTGACGCTGCGCACCAGCTCCGCCACGGCGGCGGGGTGCACGATATAGGGTTCGTCCGTATATTTGCGCCGTTGACCGGCTTCAGCATGAGCGCGCGTCGCGTAGCGTCGCGCCTGCTCTTCCAGCGATTCCAGCATGCAAAAGCCCTCCTGGTTAAAAAAGTTGCTTGCAATTATCTAGCGCGCTATTTATATTAACTGCCATGAACAGTAACCAAAATGACAAAAAAGTGAAGACGGCGCCACTGTTGGTCAATCAACAGCTCTGCTTCGCGCTCTATTCCGCCAACCTGGCGATGAATAAAGTCTATCGACAACTGCTGTCGCAGGTCGATCTCACCTATCCGCAATATCTGGTGATGCTGGTGCTGTGGGCGCAGGACGATCTCACCGTCTCTGAAATCGGCGAGCAGCTGTTTCTCGACTCCGCCACGCTGACGCCGCTGCTGAAGCGGCTGGAAAGCGCAGGATTGATCAACCGCCAGCGTTCTCGTCAGGATGAACGTCAGGTGGTGGTCACGCTGACGGAGCAGGGCCGCGAACTGCAAAGCCAGGCGAGCGCTATTCCAGAGGCGATTCAGTGCGCCACGGCCTGCGATGATAAGGCGCTGCTGGCGCTGAAGAACGGGCTCGATTTACTGCGCGACAATCTCAACCGGTCGCGCTAAAGATTTACCGGGCGCTCGCGCCCGCTGAAACACCTGCTACACTCATATTAATCGCGTACGATTAAATCGTTTATACAGAGAGGAAGTTATGTCTTTAGAGAAAGTTGTTTATACCGCAAAAGCCAAAGCAACCGGCGGCCGTGATGGCCGTGCAACCTCTTCTGACGGCGTGCTGGACGTGAAGCTGGGCGTGCCGAAAGAGATGGGCGGCGCCGGCGGCGAAGTCACTAACCCGGAGCAGCTGTTCGCTGCCGGCTATTCCGCCTGCTTCCTCGGCGCGATGAAGTTTGTAGCGGGCCGCGACAAAATCGCGATGCCGAAAGACGCATGGATTGAAGGCGAAGTCGGCATCGGCCCGATTCCGAACGGTTTTGGCATCGAAGCTAAACTGAATATTCACCTGCCGGAGATGGATGAAGCGGAAGCGCAGAAGCTGGTTGACGCCGCGCATATCGTTTGTCCTTACTCTAACGCCACGCGCAATAACATCGACGTGACGCTGAATATTATTCGCTAAGTTTTACGGGCCCCTCAGCGGGCCCGCTTTGGTTTTCCCCGCTTTTCTGGCGCCTGTTGCCGCCGTCTTTTCTGGCCACTCTGGTTATTTTATGTTCTACTGTGCCGCCTCGTGAAAGAGCTGTCCGATCCCGTTCAGATTCTTCCTGTTCGCCTGACAATCGTCATGTCTCTGCGCTAATTAAGCGAACTCTTCCGCGTTGCGATAGTCACAATAGCGTTCAACATCATCGTGCTTAAGTCCCGGGAAAACCCTTTAAAATGAATTATATTAAGACCATAACTCAGCAAAAGCTGTCGCTGCTGCTGGCGTTATACATCGGCATCCTGCTGAATTTGCCGATTTTTTACCGTCGTTTTGACGGCTTTCTTACCAAATCCACACCCACCAACTGGCTGACGGCTTTCACGGAAGTGATGGCGATTGTCGTGCTGACTTTTTTCCTGATGCGTTTGCTGTCGCTGGGCGGCAAACGTTTGTATCGCGTGCTCGCCACGCTGCTGGTGCTGATTTCCGTCGCTGCGGCCTACTATATGGCCTTTTTCAACGTGGTGATCGGCTACGGCATCGTCGCCTCGGTGATGACCACCGATGTCGACCTGTCAAAAGAGGTGGTCGGCCTGCACTTCGTGCTCTGGATGGTCGGCGTCAGCGCGCTGCCGCTGCTGATGATCTGGCGTAATAACCTCAGCCAGACGCTGATGGAGCAGCTGCGCACGCCGGGACAGCGCCTTAAGCCTGCGCTGTTGATGCTGTTGTGCGTGGCGCTGGTGTGGCTGCCGATCCGCTATTTCGACAAGCTGCAAAAGGCCAATGAAGAGATCACCAATATCGATCTGCCGAGCTACGGCGGCGTGGTGGCGCACTCTTATTTGCCGTCAAACTGGCTGGCAGCGGTAGGGCTGTTTGCCTGGACACGCATTGATGAGACGCTGGACAGTCAGGAGCTGCTCGATCCGGCGAAGAAGTTTACCTATGTCGCGCCGCCGGGCATCGACGATACCTATGTGGTGTTCGTGATCGGCGAGACCACGCGCTGGGATCATATGGGCATGCTGGGCTACGATCGCGATACCACGCCGAAGCTTTCTAAAGAGAAGAATCTGGTGGCGTTCCGCGGCGAGTCGTGCGACACCGCCACCAAGCTGTCGCTGCGCTGTATGTTCGTGCGCGAAGGCGGCACCGAGGATAGTCCGGGACGCACGCTGAAAGAGAAGAATATTTTCGCCGTGATGAAGGAGCTGGGCTTTTCGTCCGAGCTGTTCGCCATGCAGAGCGAGGTCTGGTTTTACGATAATGCGGAGGTCGATAATTTCGCCTTCCGCGAGCAGATTGGTTCGGAGCCGCGTAACGCAGGCAAGTCGGTTGACGATATGCTGCTGGTGCCGGAGCTGAAGGCGTCGCTGGATCGCTATCCGCACGGCAAGCATTTGGTGGTGTTACATACCAAAGGTTCGCACTATCTCTATTCGCAACGCTATCCGCGCAGTTTCGCGCGCTATCAGCCGGAGTGTATGGGCGTCGATGAGACCTGCAGCAAGGCGCAGCTGATTAACGCCTACGATAACTCGATTCTTTACGTGGATAGCATGCTCGATAGCGTGCTCGATCAGCTGCGCGATAAGAAAGCGATTGTGTTTTATGCCGCCGACCACGGCGAGTCGATTAGCGAGAATATGCACCTGCACGGTACGCCGCGCGAGCTGGCGCCGCCGGAGCAGTTCCGCGTGCCGATGATGGTGTGGGCGTCGGATAAGTATCTGGCCGATGCCAATAACCGCGCTAATTTCGAGCGTCTGCAGGCGCAGCAGCGCGTCGGGAAGACGCATCGCCACGTTGAGCTGTTCGATACGATTCTGGGCTGTCTGGGCTACAGTTCGCCGAACGGCGGTATTAAAGCGGCGAATAACTGGTGCCAGGCGCCGGTTTCGTCGCACAGCGACGCGCGGGATGTGACTGAGAAGCACAAGGATTTTGGCGGGCAGGCTGCTTTCCAGGCGAACGCGGCTAAACCGCTAAAAAGCGGTTGACGCTGACAATCGGGCGCAGTAACATGCGCCCCCATCGGTGAGTGGCGCAGCCTGGTAGCGCACTTCGTTCGGGACGAAGGGGTCGGAGGTTCGAATCCTCTCTCACCGACCAGATTTAAGAAACCTGCTTGAAAAAGCAGGTTTTTTTTCGTCTGCAGAAAAACGATGCTGTAAGGCTCGTGCTCACGCGAATGGCATGGACGGATCGCAAAGTCGCTCAAGGCATCCATGCTCGCTCGGCCCGCGACATCCCTGTCGCGGGACGCTTTGCTCTTCCGTCCATGCCATCCGCGTTTAAGCTCAGGTGCGGCCTGTTTTACTGCTATCTGAGAAGCATGATATATCTGTGCCAGCCATCTACATTGGCACCTGTATTAATGTCATTCTCTTCACGCTTAAATGCGCGGCCCAATAAAAAAAGCATGATTAAAAGTGTCATTCGCATAAGTTTTTGTGAGGCATTAACCGCGCGGATCGAACAATTTCGCCGGCTCTTTTTTCGATATAATATCGCCTGTGATTGTTTCAGCTTTTTCTCGCGGTTTTATTAGAAACCCGACGAAATCTCTCTTTGCCGCCGTGCAGGCCGATTTGGTCTGATTATTCCCCTTTTTGATGCGCTAACGCGCGCCGCGCCTGGCCCAGACGCTTATTTCGCATCGCGTTTTTCTTATGACCTTTTTTATCGTCATGCAGATTGCTTATGCCTGAATTCCAGCATTTTTCACTACCTGGACGCGATAACGCACGATGAATCGTTCAGTTATTCAACATTTATCGCGCAGTCGCCGGTGTTTTTTAGCGGTGAGAATCACTGTCAATTATCGCCGGGCTTAGTGAGATATATGGTCTGGCGGCGAAAAGCGCTATGCAATATCCGGCAATTGAGCAATAAAGCTTTTTTTTACCGTTGCTTGCTATTCCTCACACTCTGTGTAAATAACTCGCGGCTGTATTGACGTTTATTGCAACTGTTGACAAATTGATGCGTCAATAAAGTTGCAGAAGCGGCGTGATCCGGCAGTTTCCACGGCGTCGGGAAAACACAACAAGAACGCTCCGCACTTTCGACCACGTCAGTGGTCCGCCTGAACCGCATAAAAAAAACAGAGGTCGGGCAATACACACAACATCACATCACAATGGAGCAAAAGCATGATCAACTCCCTGGCCAAATCCAGGATGCTGAAGGTCGGTCTGAGCCTGATTGCTATGACCGTCGCCGCAGGTGTTCAGGCAAAAACCCTCGTTTACTGTTCAGAAGGCTCGCCGGAAGGCTTTAACCCGCAGCTGTTCACCTCTGGCACCACCTATGACGCCAGCTCCGTGCCGATCTATAACCGTCTGGTTGAGTTCAAAATCGGCACCACCGAGCTGCAGCCTGGCCTGGCGGAAAAATGGGACGTCAGCGATGACGGCAAAACCTATACTTTTCACCTGCGTAAAGGCGTGAAGTGGCAGACCACCAAAGATTTTAAACCGACGCGTGAGTTTAACGCCGACGACGTGGTGTTCTCTTTCGAGCGCCAGCTGGATAAAAACAACAGCTTCCACAACGTTTCCGGCGGCAGCTACGAATATTTCGAAGGCATGGATATGCCGAAGCTGATCGGCAAAATCGAGAAAGTTGACGACTACACCGTGCGCTTTACCCTGACGCGTCCGGAAGCGCCGTTCCTCGCCGACCTCGGCATGGACTTCGCGTCGATTCTGTCGAAAGAGTATGCGGACAAGATGCAGAAAGCCGGTACGCCGGAGAAGCTGGATCTGAACCCGGTCGGCACCGGGCCGTTTGTGCTGCAGCAGTACCAGAAAGATTCGCGCATTCTGTATAAGGCCAACCCGGATTTCTGGGGCACCAAGCCGAAAATCGATCGTCTGGTCTTCTCTATCACGCCGGACGCCTCTGTGCGCTACGCCAAACTGCAGAAAGGCGAGTGCCAGGTGATGCCGTACCCGAACCCGGCCGACATCGCCAGCATGAAGAAAGACACCAAAATCAACCTGATGGAGCAGCCGGGCCTGAACGTTGGCTATCTCTCGTTCAATACCGAGAAGAAGCCGATGGATAACGTCAAGGTGCGTCAGGCGCTGACCATGGCGGTGAATAAGCAGGCGATTATCGACGCCGTGTATCAGGGCGCAGGCCAGGCCGCGAAGAACCTGATCCCGCCGACCATGTGGGGCTACAACGACGCGATTCAGGACTACGCCTACGATCCGGAAAAAGCCAAAGCGCTGCTGAAAGAAGCGGGTCTGCCGGACGGCTTCTCTATCGATCTGTGGGCGATGCCGGTTCAGCGTCCTTACAACCCGAACGCGCGCCGTATGGCGGAAATGGTTCAGGCTGACTGGGCGAAAATCGGCGTGAAAGCCAAAATCGTCACCTACGAGTGGGGTGAATACCTGAAGCGCGCGAAAGCGGGCGAACACCAGTCGGTGATGATGGGCTGGACCGGCGACAACGGGGATCCGGACAACTTCTTCGCCACGCTGTTTAGCTGCGCGGCGGCAAAAGATGGCTCCAACTACTCACGCTGGTGCTACAAGCCGTTTGAAGATCTGATCCAGCCGGCGCGCGCCGAGGCGGACCACAATAAACGTATCGAGCTTTATAAGCAGGCGCAGGTGGTGATGCATGACCAGGCGCCGGCGCTGATTATCGCGCACTCTACGGTGTTTGAGCCGGTGAGCAAAAAAGTCTCTGGCTACGTGGTCGATCCGTTAGGTAAACACCATTTCGAAAACGTCGATATCCAGGAATAACGCCTGCGGTACGGGCCGACCAGTTCGGCCCCTGAGCGGGCGCTTGCCCGCTCGGTCGACGCGCATTTTCGGCTAACTTCTTCGAATAAAACCCAACATCTTCGCGCTGCAGGAAAGCGGCGAGCCGACCAGTCTCCGACATTTGCCGCGGTAAATGTCGGGCCGGGGCCCTCGCGCCTGCGCAGCGAAAGATGACGGTTAACGCACTTTGCGTCGCGCCCGCGATGTTTTTCGGGAGCGAGTTGTGAGCAATAGATCCCGCGGCTTACCGCGGCGGGAAAAGACTGAGAATCCGGCTTATGCTGCAGTTCATACTCCGACGTCTGGGACTTGTCATCCCGACATTTATCGGCATTACCCTGTTGACCTTCGCATTCGTGCATATGATCCCCGGCGATCCGGTGCTGATCATGGCGGGCGAACGCGGCATCTCCCCGGAACGTCACGCCCAGCTGATGGCGGCCTTTGGCCTCGACCAGCCGCTGTGGAAACAGTACGTTCACTACATTTACGGCGTGCTGCATGGCGATCTGGGCATTTCGCTCAAGAGCCGCATCCCGGTATGGGATGAGTTCGTCCCGCGCTTTAAAGCCACGCTGGAGCTGGGCATCTGCGCCATGATCTTCGCCGTCGCCGTGGGTATCCCGGTAGGCGTTCTTGCGGCGGTGAAACGCGGCTCCATCTTCGACCATACCGCGGTCGGCATCTCCCTGACCGGCTACTCCATGCCGATTTTCTGGTGGGGCATCATGCTGATCATGCTGGTGTCGGTGCAGCTTAACCTGACGCCGGTTTCCGGGCGCGTCAGCGATACCGTGTTCCTGGACGACAGTAATCCGCTTACCGGCTTTATGCTAATCGACACCTTCTTCTGGGGCGAGGCGGGCGACTTCAAGGATGCGGTGATGCATATGATCCTGCCCGCTATCGTGCTCGGCACCATCCCGCTGGCGGTGATTGTGCGTATGACGCGTTCGGCGATGCTGGAAGTGCTGGGCGAAGATTATATCCGCACCGCGCGCGCGAAAGGCCTGACGCGCATGCGCGTTATCGTGGTTCATGCGCTGCGCAACGCCATGCTGCCGGTGGTCACGGTGATTGGCCTGCAGGTCGGCACGCTGCTGGCGGGCGCCATCCTGACGGAAACCATCTTCTCCTGGCCCGGCCTCGGCCGCTGGCTGATCGAAGCGCTGCAACGCCGCGACTATCCGGTAGTGCAGGGCGGCGTGCTGCTGACTGCGGTGCTGATTATCCTGGTCAACCTGCTGGTTGATCTGCTGTACGGCGTGGTCAATCCGCGCATACGACATAAGAAATAAGGGGGCGTCATGTCTGTTGTTGATCCCGCAAGCGTACCCGCTGCACCCAAGCCGATGACCCCCATTCAGGAGTTCTGGCACTATTTTAAACGCAATAAAGGCGCGGTTATCGGCCTGATCTATGTGGTGCTGATGCTGCTGATCGCCATCTTCGCCGGCGCGCTGGCGCCGCATGCGCCCGCAGAGCAGTTCCGCGATGCGCTGCTGCATCCGCCGGTCTGGCAGGAAGGCGGCAGCTGGAGCTATATCCTCGGCACCGACGATGTGGGCCGCGACGTGCTGTCGCGTCTGATGTACGGCGCGCGCCTGTCGCTGCTGGTGGGCTGTATGGTGGTGGTGCTGTCGCTGATCCTCGGCGTCGTGTTCGGCCTGCTGGCGGGCTACCTCGGCGGCGTAGTGGACGCCATCATCATGCGCATCGTGGATATTATGCTGGCGCTGCCGAGCCTGCTGCTGGCGCTGGTGCTGGTGGCGATCTTCGGTCCGTCGATCGTTAACGCCTCTATCGCGCTGACCTTTGTCGCGCTGCCGCACTATATCCGTCTTACTCGCGCCGCGGTGCTGGTTGAGGTTAACCGCGACTACGTCACCGCTTCCGGCGTGGCGGGCGCGGGCATGCTGCGTCAGATGTTCGTCAATATTCTGCCTAACTGTCTGGCGCCGCTGATCGTGCAGGCGTCGCTGGGCTTCTCCAACGCCATTCTCGATATGGCGGCGTTGGGCTTTCTCGGTATGGGTGCGCAGCCGCCGACGCCGGAGTGGGGCACCATGCTCTCCGACGTATTGCAGTATGCGCAAAGCGCCTGGTGGGTGGTGACCTTTCCCGGTCTGACCATTCTGCTCACCGTGCTGGCCTTTAACCTGATGGGCGACGGCTTACGCGACGCCCTCGACCCGAAACTCAAGCAGTAAGAGGCACCGAGATGGCGTTATTAAATGTAGATAAATTATCGGTGCATTTTGGCGACGATAAGACACCGTTCCGCGCGGTCGACCGCATCAGCTATCAGGTTGAACAGGGGCAGGTCGTGGGCATCGTCGGCGAGTCCGGCTCAGGCAAATCGGTCAGTTCGCTGGCGATTATGGGCCTGATCGACTTTCCCGGCAAAGTGATGGCGGAGAAGCTGGAGTTCAACCAGCGCGACCTGAAACGCATCTCCGAGAAAGAGCGCCGCCAGCTGGTGGGCGCGGAAGTGGCGATGATTTTCCAGGATCCGATGACCAGCCTGAACCCCTGCTACACCGTGGGCTACCAGATTATGGAAGCGATTAAGGTGCATCAGGGCGGCAACCGCCGCACCCGCCGTCAGCGCGCTATCGATCTGCTGACGCAGGTCGGCATTCCCGATCCGGCGTCGCGTCTCGACGTCTATCCGCACCAGCTGTCGGGCGGCATGAGCCAGCGCGTGATGATCGCCATGGCGATCGCCTGTCGGCCAAAGCTGCTGATTGCCGACGAGCCGACCACGGCGCTGGACGTGACCATTCAGGCGCAGATTATCGAGCTGCTGCTGGAGCTGCAGCAGCAGGAGAATATGGCGCTGATCCTGATTACGCACGATCTGGCGCTGGTGGCGGAAGCCGCGCACCATATCATCGTGATGTATGCGGGTCAGGTGGTCGAGAGCGGCAAGGCGAGCGATATTTTTAAAGCGCCGCGTCATCCCTATACCCAGGCGCTGCTGCGCGCGCTGCCGGAGTTCGCCGCCGACAAGGCGCGTCTGGCCTCGCTGCCGGGCGTGGTGCCGGGCAAATATGACCGTCCGATCGGCTGCCTGCTGAATCCGCGCTGTCCGTACGCCACCGATCGCTGCCGTAAAGAAGAACCTGCCTTACGCGACATTCCGGGGCGTCAGTCCAAATGTCACTATCCGCTGGATGATGCCGGGAGACCGACCTATGAGTCTTGATAATACCAGGCAGGATTACCTGCTGCAGGCGATTGACCTGAAAAAACACTATCCGGTGAAGAAAGGCCTGTTCGGCCAGGAGCGCCTGGTGAAAGCGCTGGATGGCGTCTCCTTTAATCTGGAGCGCGGCAAAACGCTGGCAGTGGTCGGCGAGTCCGGCTGCGGCAAATCGACGCTCGGCCGCCTGCTGACCATGATCGAAACGCCGACCGAAGGTCAGCTCTACTGGCACGGACAGGATCTGCTGAAGCACGATCCCCAGGCGCAGAAGCTGCGCCGTCAGAAAATCCAGATTGTGTTCCAGAATCCCTACGGCTCGCTCAATCCGCGCAAAAAAGTCAGCCAGATCCTTGAGGAGCCGCTGCTGATTAATACCGCGCTGAGCAAGGCGGAGCGTAAAGAGAAGACGCTGGAGATGATGGCGAAGGTCGGCCTGAAAACCGAGCATTACGATCGCTATCCGCATATGTTCTCCGGCGGTCAGCGTCAGCGTATCGCCATCGCGCGCGGGCTGATGCTCGAACCCGACGTGCTGATCGCCGACGAACCGGTCTCGGCGCTCGACGTCTCCGTGCGTGCGCAGGTGCTTAACCTGATGATGGATTTGCAGCAGGAGATGGGGCTCTCATACGTCTTTATCTCGCACGATCTCTCGGTGGTGGAGCACATTGCGGACGAGGTCATGGTGATGTATCTGGGCCGCTGCGTAGAGAAGGGCAGCAAAGAGGCGATCTTTAACAATCCGCGCCACCCCTATACGCAAGCGCTGCTGTCGGCCACGCCGCGCCTCAACCCGGATGACCGGCGCGAGCGCATCAAGCTGACCGGCGAGCTGCCCAGCCCGCTCAACCCGCCGCCGGGCTGCGCCTTTAACGCGCGCTGCCGTCGCCGCTTCGGCACCTGCGTGCAGCTACAGCCGAAGCTGAAGCGCTACGGCGATCAGCAAATCGCCTGCTTCGCCGTCGACCAGGATGAAAACCAGCCGGTCGGCGCGGCGGAAGGGATGGTTTAAACAGAGAGGCTCCGTAAGGGGCCTTTTTATTGCCCACTCTTCATGCCATCTGATACATCTTCAGCCGCCGTAAAAAAATTTCGCGTAAAAGATTATCGTCGCTGACCTGAGCGGCTATCGCGATGCGTTATCTAAAGCGTAAAACGCCCGTCAGCTTTGCATTAAGGAAAAACGCAATAAAGTCTCGATACGCTATTGGCAGCGCCATCAAAGGGTAAGGCGTAATTTTTATTACTGAACCCCCAATAACGGCTTATCTATTTCAGTTAAGGTTAATTAATTAATTTATTGGAAAAACCAGCAAGAAAGGCTTTTGTGGGTTTTAAATCAATCATAAAGATAAAACTCTTTTATTGAATGTGTGTCTTTTATAATCAGATTTTTCTCACCGGGCCTAAATGGATGTGATATATTCCTGGCAAATTTTTTCCTGAATGCAGGCCATGGCCCGATGAAAAACTATGACGATTTGCAGCGTTTCAAAGAAAAAACGCAAACGCTCGATATCGCCTTTAAAGATATGTCAGGCCAGCTGCAGGAACCCGCCGAAAATAGCCAGTGGGCGCTTATTCGCCAGCTGGCGAATGAAGACGCCTCAACGCCGTTCAGCGGCAGCCAGCGCATCGATCTGCCGCAGCCGCAGCCGCTGCGCGGCGATGAGTTTCGCGCGCCAGCCGCCTCGCCGCTGATGCGTCAGCCCGCGGCGGCGTCGCCTGCCGGCGCACGCAGCAGCAACATTCTCGACAGCCTGACGGATCGCGCGCCTGCTGCTGCGCCCCGCTCTTCGCTCTTCCCGGCGCCGCCTGTAGCCGCGGCGCAGCCCGCCGTTGCGGCCGTCGCGCCGCTTAGCGTACCCGCCGCGCCCGTTTCCGCGCCGCCCGTTCAGGCGTTTGGTTTGCCCGCGCGCCGCTTTGGCGGCCTGTTTCGCGCGCGCCACAGCGAGCCGGTCAGCCTGCCGAAAGAGACCCTGCTCAAACCGTTACTGGAGAAGATTGCGCTATGCCGTTAGTTTGTGTGTGCTCGCCGAAAGGGGGAGTCGGAAAAACCACGCTGGCAGCCAATCTGGCCTGGGGATTAGCGCGGGCGGGCAGCAAGGTATTAGCGATCGATTTTGACGTGCAGAACGCCCTGCGTCTGCATTTCGGCGTGCCGCTCAACGACGGCCGCGGCTTTGTCGCGCGTTCGGAAGAGCAGGCGGACTGGAGCCAGTCGATCCTCACCACCGGCGGCAATATTTTCGTACTTCCCTACGGCGACGTGACCGAGCCGCAGCGCGAACGTTTTGAAGAGAACCTGGCGAAAGATCCCCACTTCCTGCGGCGCGGGCTGGATACGGTGCTGAACTATCCCGGTCTGGTGATCGTCGCCGACTTTCCGCCCGGCCCCGGCCCGGCGCTAAAAGCGATGAGCGCGCTGGCGCAAATGCACCTGGTGGTGATGCTGGCCGATACCGCCTCGGTTTCGCTGTTACCGCAAATTGAAAATAACCGCATGATTGGCCAGCCGCTGAATAATCAGCTGGGGCACTACTTCGTGCTGAACCAGAGCGACAACCGCCGCAATATAAGCCGCGACGTCACCGCCTTTATGCAGCAGCGGCTGGGCGACAGCTTACTGGGCGTGGTGCATCGCGATGAGAGCGTGGCGGAAGCCAACGCCTCCCAGCAATCAGTTTACGATTTCAGCCCTGCGTCCGCCGCCGCGTTCGATATTGAACTGATTGGAAAACGCGTGGCGAATATCCTCAATATTTCCGTCGGTAATGGCGAAGTTCAGGCGCCGATCCGCAGCAGCCACTATTAATTGCCTGGCGTCGCCGGGCTATAAAAAACAGCGCTTTACCAGGGTGAATCATGAATAAGATCGGGTTTTACCTGTTGCTGCTGGTGCTTGCGCCAGCGGCCGCGGTAATCGTCATTACGCCGATGGACAGCCAGAAACAATATATATTTGGCTTAATCAGTATTTTGATGATGTTTTTACTGGGATTCAGCAAAAGCCGTAAAATAACGGTGGTGATGGTTATTCTCTCGGCCCTGATGTCCACCCGATATATCTGGTGGCGCACCACAGAGACGCTCCATTTTAATTCCGAAACGGAAGCGATCCTCGGCATTGGCTTATATCTTGCCGAAATCTATGTCTGGCTGATTTTAATCCTCGGCTTTTTGCAAACCACCTGGCCGCTGAAGCGCACCATCGAGCCGCTGCCGGACGACGTCACCCTCTGGCCGACCGTCGACGTCTACGTGCCGACCTATAACGAAAGCCTCGACGTGGTGCGCGATACCGTGCTGGCGGCGCAGTGTATCGACTACCCGCGCGACAAGCTGAAGGTCTATCTGCTGGATGACGGCAAGCGGCCGGAGTTTGCGGTTTTCGCCGCTGACGTCGGCGTCGGCTACATTACGCGCGACGACAACAGCCACGCCAAAGCGGGCAACCTGAACCACGCCATGAAGATCACCAAAGGCGAGCTGATCTGCGTGTTTGACTGCGATCACGTCGCTACGCGCACCTTTTTGCAGGCCACCGTCGGCCCATTCCTCTCCGATCCGAAGCTGGCGCTGCTGCAGACGCCGCACTACTTCTATTCGCCCGATCCCTTCGAACGCAACCTGCGCGCGGCGCGGAGCATCCCCAACGAAGGCGCGCTGTTCTACGGCCCGGTGCAGCAGGGCAACGACAACTGGAACGCCACCTTTTTCTGCGGCTCCTGCGCGGTGATCCGTCGCGCGGCGCTTGAGGAGATCGGCGGCTTCGCGGTGGAAACGGTGACGGAAGATGCCCATACCGCGCTGAAAATGCAGCGGCGCGGCTGGGGCTCGGCGTTTCTGGCGATCCCGCTGGCGGCCGGTCTGGCGACCGAGCGTCTGGGTCTGCACGTGGTGCAGCGTACTCGCTGGGCGCGCGGCATGACGCAGATTTTCCGCGTCGACAATCCGCTGCTGGGACGCGGCCTGAAGTGGCAGCAGCGCCTCTGCTATCTCAACGCCATGCTGCACTTTCAGTTCGGCCTGCCGCGCGTCGTGTTCCTGACCGCGCCGCTCGCCTATCTGCTGTTCAATCTCAATATTATTCACTCGTCGGCGTCGCTGATCTTCGCCTATGTGCTGCCGCACCTGGTGATGTCGCTCTACGTTAACTCGCGCATGAACGGCCGCTTTCGCTACACCTTCTGGGGCGAAATCTACGAAACCGTGATGTGTTTCCACCTGGTGATCCCGACGCTGCTGACCCTGCTGTCGCCCAGGCACGGCAAATTTAACGTAACTGACAAGGGCGGCCTGCTCGATCAGGGCTTCTTCGATTTTCACATTGTGCGTCCGCACGTCATCGTGGCGGCGCTGCTGGGTATCGGCATCGCCGCTGGCGTGGCGCGCGCGGTGATGCACGACTACTTCGGCGTCGACCCTTACGTGATCGCCCTGAACGTCGGCTGGGCGCTCTTTAGCCTGATTATCCTGATGGCGGCGATCGCGGTGGCGCGTGAAACGCGGCAGGTGCGTAAAACCATCCGCATTGAGGTAGAGATCCCGGCGATTATCCACTACGCCAGCGGCATTTCGTCGCGCACCCGCACCAGCGATCTCTCCATGGGCGGCGCGCAGCTGGATGCGCCGGATAACCGCCATGAAACCGATGAGATTGAAGAGATCGATCTGCTGCTGCAGTCGGGGGCTATTACCATTCCGGTGAGCAAAATTTCCGGCGACGACAAGTCGATTCGCCTGCGCTTCGCCGCGATGCCGCTGGCGCGTCGGCGCGAGCTGGTGCGCGTGGTGCTGGCGCGCGCCGACGCCTGGCTTCAGCCGGAGTACAAAAAAGACAATGCGCTGCTGTCGCTGGGCACCATTATTCGCACCGTGTTTGAGCTGTTCTGGCTGACCTGGAAGGATCGGCGCGCCAAAGGCCGCACGCCTGCCGCGGCAAAAGAGGACGGCGCGGCATGAACATCGTGATTCACTCTCTGCTGGCGTCATCGCTGGCGGCGGCGCTGTGGCTGAACGCAGGCTGGGCGGAAGCGCCCGAACATTCCGCCGCGCCGGTCAACAGCGCCGCGCCCATCGCGTCGGAGTCGGCCGTACCCGCCGCGCCGGAGTCGGCTGTACCCGCCGCGTCGGAGTCGACCGCGCCCGTCGCGCCGGAACCGACCGCGCCCGCTGCGCCGGAATCGAGCGCACCTGTTGTGGCGGAACCGAGCATGTCCGTCGCGCCGGAACCGAGCGCGCCCGCCACCCAGCAGGAGAGCGCGCTGTCGGATCTGCCGCTGCCGGCGGGACTGGAGCAGGCCGATCCGCAGCTCTCATCCGCCGCCGCCGCCGCGCCCTTTGTGCCGGGCCAGCCGGTAATCGCGCCTGCGCCAGCCGCGGCGCTGAACCAGCCGATCAGCAGCACCATTTCCGTCGCGCAGATGGGCCAGCAGCAGGGCATTATCCTGAGCGGCGGCCAGCTGCAGTCCGGCATCGTCTTTACCCTGCCGGGCGATGAGGTGATCACCAACGCGCACCTCAACTTGTCGCTGCGCGTCTCTCAGGCG
The DNA here is from genome assembly GCF_059730625.1 of Pantoea sp. X-Soil-MYKO-1289. Classification (NCBI taxonomy): domain Bacteria; kingdom Pseudomonadati; phylum Pseudomonadota; class Gammaproteobacteria; order Enterobacterales; family Erwiniaceae; genus Pantoea; species Pantoea sp. X-Soil-MYKO-1289. The sequence continues at coordinate 3,912,247 of NZ_AP036004.1, read as the reverse complement.
CTGGCGGCGCGCAACACCTCGCTGCAGCTGATGCTCAACGGCCAGCCGCTTGGCACGCTGCCCCTTGGCGCCAGCGACAGCGACGTCAGCGACTATCAGCTGGAGATCCCCGCCGCGATGGTGGTCGCCAGCAATAACCTCAGCTTTAAAATTAACGATGCGGATAAGCTGCTGTGCGAGAAAGAGAGCGCGCAGAACTATCAGGTCACCATCCTGCCGCAGACGACGCTGAGCCTGGAAGGGCAGCAGCTGAATATCGGCACGCGCCTGCGCAACTTCCCGCGTCCGTTTATCGATCCGCTGCGCATGACGCCCGCGTCGGTCGCCATGGGCTTCGCCAGCAACGTCGCGCCGGACGCGATTAGCGCCGCCGCGCTGGTGGCATCGTGGCTCGGCATTCAGAGCGACTATCGCACTATCCGCTTTCCGGTATCGCGCGGCGAGCTGCCCGAGCAAAATGGCATCCTGTTCGGTCATCCGGGCGATCGTATCGGCGCCCTGACCCTGCCGCAGGCGAGCGGCCCGCAGCTGACGCTGGTGGATAATCCCAATAACCCGGTCTATAAGCTGCTGCTGGTGACGGGCGAGGATGACGCCCAGCTGCGTCAGGCGGCGCTGCGCCTTACCACGCAGCCGTTAAATACCGACGCCAGCAGCCTCGCCGTTCAGCCGCAGCCTCTCGCCAGCCGCAAACCCTACGACGCGCCGCGCTGGATCAACACCAGCCGCCCGGTGCGTCTCAACGAGCTGCTGGACCCGAACCAGAATCTGACGTCGACCGGCCTCTGGCACGACGCGCTGCGCGTTAACTTTCGCGCCGCGCCGGATCTCTTCCTGTGGGACGGCGATACCGTGCCGGTGAACCTGAACTATCGCTTTCCGTCGGAGAGCTGGATCGACGAGAACAGCTCGTTCCTCAACGTGATGCTGAACGGCACCTTCCTGCGAAACCTGACGGTAAACAAAGTCGGCCTGCTCGAACAGGCGTGGCACCGTCTGGGCGGCGACGCGCGCCAGGAGCAGTATCAGCTGCATCTCGATCCCTGGCTGATCTACGGCGACAACCAGCTCTCGCTCTACTTCAATATCCGGCCGAAAGCGGACGCGCCCTGCGGCGTGCTGCTCAACAACAACATCAAAAGCCGCATTGAAGAGGAGTCATGGATCGACCTGAGCCACACGCGCCACTTCACGCTGCTGCCGAATCTCTCCTACTTCGTCGGCGCATCCTTTCCCTTTACGCGGCTGGCGGACTTCAGCCAGACCACGCTGCTGATGCCGGAGAAACCGAGCAATGCCGAAATCGCCACGCTGCTCGATCTGGCGGCGCGCGCGGGCAACGCCACCGGCGCGGCGCTGACGCAGAACCAGGTGATGTTCGGCCTGCCCAGCGGCGGCACTCATCTGGCGCGGCTGGCGAAGAGCGACGTGCTGGCGATCAGCACCACCGGCGACAGCCGCTTTAACCAGCAGATGCTGGCGCGTTCGCCGTTCGAGGCCAATGGCGCCACCTTCGGCGTGAAAACGCCCTCGACGCTGGACAACGTGCGCAGCTGGCTGACCGGCGACTGGTATCGCCAGCCGCTGGACGCCGATCGCTACTTCTCCTCGAACGAGGCGTGGCGCGGCTTTATCAGCTACCGCTCGCCCTGGAATCGCGATCGCACCGTGGTGATGACGGTCGCGACCAGCGACGACCAGCTGCTGCGGCTGCATGGCGATTTGAACTCGGCGCGCATTAACGCGGCGATCCGCGGCGATACCGCCATCATCACCGACGAGAACGGCATTCGCAGCTTCCGCGTCGGCCCGCAGTATCCGAGCGGCGAGATGCCCTGGTACATGATGGTGGTGTGGTACGCCAGCCAGCATTCGGTGCTGATGGCGCTGGCGGCGCTGATGCTGGCCGGGCTGGCGGGCGCGGCGATTTTCGCCATGCTGCAGCGCCATGCGCGGCGTCGACTCACCCCGCCCAACGCGCGCGATTCCGGTAAGAAGTCAGGATGAACATAATGAAAACAACGATAAGCACCGGCATCCGCCGCGCGCTGCTGCTGGGCGGCACGCTTTCTCTCTCACTGCCGCTGCTGGCGGCGGAAAGCGCCAACCCGGCGCTGCAGGCGCTGTTCGATCAGGCGGCCTACTGGCATCAAAAAGCGCATGACGATTTAGCGAAGTCCGCGCTGCAAAAAGTATTGATGGTGGAACCGAACAACGCGCAGGCGCTCTATCTGCTGGCGCTCTACTCGCAGCAGGGCGGCGACGTCGAAGGCGCGGCGCGCTACCGTCAGCAGTTGAGCAGCGTCTCGCCGCAGGACGCGCGCCTGAGCGAGCTGGACAACGCGCGCCAGCTGCAAACCATTCCGCAGGCGCAGCTGTCGCTGGCGCGTCAGCAGGCGCGCAGCGGCAATATCGCGGCGTCGCTGCAGACGTGGCGCAACACCTTTAACGGCAACGAGCCGCCCGCCAGCGTGGCGGCGGAGTACTACCTGACGATGGCGGGCGATCGCACTCTGCTGCCGCAGGCGGTCGACGCGCTGCGGCAGTTTGCGGCGGCGCATCCGCAGGATGTCAGCGCCAGGCTGGCGCTGGGCAAAGCCCTGACCTATCAGGACGCGACGCGCCGCGAGGGCATGGATCTGCTCGGCACGCTGGCGGACGGCAGCGCGGAGGCCGATCGTTCGCTGCGCCAGGCGCTGCTGTGGCTCGGCCCGCAGCCGTCAGACGCCGCGCGCTATCAGACCTGGCAGCAGCGCCATCCGCAGGATGCGGCGGTAATGGATTACTACCGTAAAAATGTCGGCGGCGCCGAGAAGGGCGCGGGCTTTAGCGCGCTTAACAGCGGCGACGTCAGCGGCGCGCAAAACAGCTTTGAGAAAGTGCTGAGCGCCAGCCCGCAGGACGCCGACGCGCTGGCGGGCATGGGCTACGTCGCGCAGCGCGGCGGCCGCTACGGCGAAGCGGCGGACTATCTGCAACGCGCGGCCCAGCTTGGCGGCGAGCGCGGCGCCGAACGGCAGCAGCAGGCCAACGACGCGCGCTTCTATGCACAGCTGGCGGCGGCGCAGCAGGCGCTGAAAAACGGCGACAGCGCGCAGGCGCTCTCGCTCAGCGAGCCGCTGACGCAGGCGGAAGGGGAAAAAGGCGTCGCCGCGCAGCTGTTCCGCGCCGACGTGCTGCGCCGCGGCAGCCAGTTCAGCGAGGCGGAGCGCGCCTATCGCGCCATCCTGCAAAACGATGCGGATAACCGCAGCGCGAAAGAGGGCTTGTTTTATGTTCTGCGCCAGCAAAACCGCAGCGCCGAAGCGAGTACGCTGCTGGCGTCGCTGCCCGACAGCGTGCGCCAGAGCGTGGCGCCGCGTGCCAGCAATGGCGGCAGCGACCCGATTCGCCAGCAGGCGAAGCGCGAGCTGAAGGCAGGCGACGCCAGCGCGGCGATCGCGACGCTGCAGCAGGGGATTCAGCGCTACCCCAGCGACGGCTGGCTGCGGCTGGACCTGGCGCGCCTCTACCGCGCGCAGGGCGACACGCCGCAGGCCGCAGGCGTGATGCAGTTTGCGATGCGCGACGGCGCGGGCGTCAGCGAGCGCTACGCCGCCGCCATCAACGCCAGCGAAAGCGGCGGCTGGCAGCAGGCCAGCGCGCTGCTGGCGCGTATTCCCGCCAGCGCCCAGACGCGCGACATGCGCGAGCTGGCGCAGCGCGTCAACTTCAATCTGCAGATGGCGACCGCCGACAGCTATCTGGCGCAGGGCGCGAACGCCGCCGCTGTTAACACGCTAAAAGCGCTGGCGCAGACGCCGCCGGCTAACCCGGCTGATGCAGGCAATCTGGCGCAAAAGCTCGCCAGAGCGGGCGACGTCGCGACCGCCGTCGCGATCGTGCGCGGCAACATGCAGCGCGGCGTGCAGGGCAATGCGGGCGACTACGCGGCGCAGGTCGCCGTGCTTAACCAGGCGGGTCTGGCCAGCGAAGCGCAGCGCTTCCTCGACGCGCCAGAGCTGCAGGCGCGCAGCACGCCGACGCAGCTGGCAGGCATTCGCAACGGCTACGTGATTAACGAGGTCGATCGCCTGCGCGAGCAGAAGCAGTACGCCGCCGCCTATGACAAGCTGATCGGCGCGCTACAGCACGATCCGCAGAACCGCGACCTGATGTTCGCCATGGCCCGTCTCTATCAGGACGGCAAGATGAACAAAGAAGCGGGCGTGGTCTATGACTACCTGTTGACCCAGGACACCGCGACCCAGGACGCGCGCGTCGGCGCGATTAACGTGGCGCTGGCGCAGAACAACCTGGCGCGCGCCAACGATCTGTCGCGCGGCCTGCAGGCGCAGCAAACGCCAGAGCGCTTGCTGCTGCTGGCGCGCGTCGCCGATGCCAACGGCGATCGCGCCCAGGCGATGGGCTATCTGCGCAGCGCGCGTGGCCAGCTGATTGGTTTGCAGGGCGTACAAAACGGCGAGACGCCGACCGTCGGCGGGCTGGCGCTGGCGGACAATCCGTTTATTAACCGCAGTACCTCGCCGGTGGGACGCTCGCCGTCCAGCTACGGCAGGGTGCTGCCGTGGCAGAGCGCGCCGGCAGGCGTGACCAGCAGCGCCGAAGGCGTCGTCCTGGCGAGCGGCGATAACCTGCCGCTGCAGCAGGCGCGCACCCTGCATCAGATCGACGGCATGATGGAGGGGCTGCAGGAGAAAACCGGCACCTGGACGCAGGGTCAGGTGCAGGTGCGCGCGCGCGACGGCGAGTCGGGCCTCAGCAAGCTGACCGAGGCGAAAGCGCCGCTGACCTTCTCAACCGTGCCCTTCGGCGACGCGCGCTTCGATTTTATGATGACGCCGCTTTCGCTGACGGCGGGCAGCGCAGCGGGCGATGCATGGCGTCGCTTCGGCAGCAACGCGCTTGAGCAGGCGAAGGTGGTTGCCGCCGGCGGCGCGAAGGTCGCCGACGTGCCGAGCGCCTCGACCGATTCGCAGCGAGCATCGGGCGTGGAGCTGAACCTGGCGCTGAAAGGCGACAGCTATAAAATCGACCTTGGCAGTACGCCGCTGGGCCAGGATCTCAGCACGCTGGTGGGCGGGGTGCAGTGGTCGCCGAAACTCACCGATTTCCTGACGCTGATCCTGACCGGAGAGCGCCGCGCCATGACCGACAGCCTGCTCTCTTACGTTGGCGTACAGGACAAAGCGAGCGGCAAACGCTGGGGCGGCGTCACCAAAAACGGCGGCAACGCGCTGCTGAGCTATGACAACGGCGACGCGGGCTTCTACGTCGGCGGCGGCGCCTACAGCTATATCGGCGAGAACGTGGCGAGCAACGAGAGCCTTAACGCCACGGCGGGCGCTTACGTGCGGCCTTTCCACAGCGATGACCGTGAACTGAAAGTCGGCATGAGCCTGTCGTGGATGGACTTCTCGAAAAACCTCAGCTATTTCAGCTACGGTCAGGGCGGCTACTTCAGCCCGCAGAACTATACGGCGGTGTCGTTTCCCATCGATTTGACGCGCAAGTTTGATGACCTGAGCGTGAAGGTCGGCGGCTCGGTCGGCTATCAGTCTTACAGCCAGGATCGCAGCGCATACTTCCCGAACGATCCCGCTATGCAGGCGCAGCTGGCATCCTATGCGGCGAGCGGCGCGGTAAAGAGCGCTTACTATAGCGGCGACAGCAAAAACGGCATCGGCTACAACCTGCACGCCGGCGCGGATTACAAAGTGAATAAAGCGGTCACGGTCGGCGGCCAGCTCGGCTACGACACCTTCGGCGACTACAGCGAAAGCACGGCGCAGCTCTACTTCCGCTATCTGTTTGGAGACAACTAATGAGTGAGCATACGGGCGCGGCAAGCCATACGCATCAGCCGGGCTGGTTCGATCTGGTCAGCGTGATGGTGGAAGGCATGCTCGCCAACGCGGGCAAAGAAGAGGCGGAGGCGTTTCTCTACGACATGGGCGATTCGCTGGCGGCGCGCTATCCTTTGCCTGACGCGCGCACCGTACAGGATCTGGAGCGCGAAATGAATTTGCAGCTGGCCCGCTTTAACTGGGGCTTTGTTCAGCTGCAGCCGCAGGACGCGGCGATTTTACTGAAGCACCATGCGCTGCCTGCGGGCGACGGCACGCTGGATGCGGAAAGCTGGCAGTCGGCGCTGGCCGCCGTGCTGGCGGGACTTTACGGCGGCTGGCTGCGCGCGCAGGGCGGCGGCGCGGCGGTTGCGGTGACGCTGGAGCTTAACGACGGCAATACGCTGCACTATCGGTACTAACGGAGCGACAAGATGACAAAGCCAGCCTGGCTCAGATGGGTGATTTTTTTCATGGTGATGATGGTAAGCGCGCAGGCGTCGGCCGATGGCTGGAGCACGTTCAAGAGCCGCTTTTCAACGCCGGAAGGGCGTATTGTCGATAACGCCAACAATAACGTCAGCCATACCGAAGGGCAGGGCTACGGCATGCTGCTGGCGGTGGCGAACGACGATCGCGTGACCTTCGATAAGCTATGGAGCTGGACGCGCCAGCATCTGCTGAATACGCAAAACGATCTCTTCTACTGGCGCTATACGCCGGATGCCGCCGAAGCGGTGGCAGACAAGAACAACGCCTCCGACGGCGACGTGCTGATCGCCTGGGCGCTGCAGCGCGCGGCCGATAAGTGGTCGTCGCAGGCCTATCAGCAGGCGTCGGATCGCATTCAGCGCGCCATCGTGAAGCACAATGTGGTGACCTATGCGGGGCGTACGGTGATGCTGCCGGGCGCGCAAGGATTCAACAAGACCAGCTACGTGGTGCTGAACCCCTCCTATTTTATTTTCGAGGCCTGGCGCGAATTTGCCGAACACAGCCACCTCAAGGTGTGGAACGCCCTGATTGACGACGGCATGGATCTGCTGGGCGAGATGCATTTCGGCAAAACTGGCCTGCCGCTCGACTGGGTGGCGCTGAACGCGGACGGCTCGGTGGCGCCGGCGGTGGGCTACTCGAATCGTTTTAGCTACGATGCGGTGCGCGTGCCGCTCTATATCTGGTGGTACGACCCGCAGAGCCTGCGTCTGGTGCCGTTTCAGAACGTCTGGCAGCGCTACGGTCGCCTGACGACGCCCGCATGGTTCGACGTGCTCGGCAACAGCAACGCGCCCTATAATCTCGACGGCGGCCTGCTGGCGATCCGCGATCTGACGCTGAACGAGACCGGCTATATCAGCGACCGGCTGGCGCCGGACCAGAATTATTTTTCCGCCAGTTTGCAGTTGCTGGTGTGGCTGGCGCTTCAGGAGAAGCGTTGACGGGCGAGGTTCGCCGCGGCGAACGGGCGCTTTTTGTCCGCCGCGCGGACGGGCGAGGTGCCGCCGTCAAACCACGGCGCGGGTTTCGCTCGCCTGGCGGCGGTGCGGGTTTCGTTTGCCTGGCAGCAGCGCAGGTTTCGTTCGCCTGACAGCGAGGGAGTTTCATTTCGCCCGCTGCGGGCGACCGAGCAGGGCCGGTGGGCGCCGGCCCTGCACCCGCGCCCCGGGCCAGCTCAGCCGCCCGCTGCGCGGGTCCCTTCGCTCTCTCAGGATTTCTGACGGACCGCGCAGGACAGGCCATCCCTGGCCTGGCCCGCGCTTTCGGCGACGTCCTGTCGCCTCATCCTGAAATCCTTCCTCCGCTCAGCGGCTGCGATGGCCCCCACAACCCCCGCTGCAAATCTCGTAAGTTTCATGACGACCTTCGTCGCTGAAAGCGTGAGACATACATTCAGACGATGCCGTAGTTAATGAAAAGCCAGGAAATCACAGGCGGGGGTTGGTAGAGGCATCCGACGCGCTGAGGCGCGCACGGCGGCCAGGACGAGCCGACAGGACGTCGGCGAGAGCGCGGCATGAGACAGGACAAAAACGCCGGGAGCGTTTTTGAACCGCGCAAAGCGCTGGCCCCGAAGGGGTGAGCCCCAGGGATGGGGCGAATAGGTCGAATCCGCGCGGTCCGTGAGGCCGACGTAAGCAACGAAGGGACCGCGCGGAGCGCGGCGTGGAGGCTGCCGGAAGCCGGGATTGTTAAGGGGCTGGCGAGCCCCTTAACACGCACGCCAGCAGCGGCGCTGCTGAAACTCCCTGCCGCCTGGCGGGCGGAACCCGCTCAGAGCCGCCTGCGCAGCAGGCCAACCCGCCTGGCGGGCGGAACCCGCTCAGAGCCTGTTCGCGCAGCGAACCTGAGCCGCCAGCAGGCAAAACCTACTGCGGATAAGCAACCCAGTCGCCGCCGTTCAGCCGGATCCACGGCTTGCCCTGATACATCATCACCACGGCATTGTCATTCTCCGACACCACCGGCGTCTGCGGCAGCTTGTCCGCCAGCACCGACATATTGACGTTCGGCGCGTTAAACACCTGCCCATCCACCACGCGAGAAACCAGCTCGGAAATCGCCAGCAGGCTGGTCGGCGCGTCGATGGCCAGCGGCTGGCCCTGATGCGGCGCTTTCATGCCGACAAACTTAATGCCCACCGGCACATGCGTAATGCTCGGGCTGGGGATGTCGCGCAGCCCAGACATCTGCATCTTGTCGCCCTGCAGCGCCGCGCCGTGCTCCGGCACCACCAGCACCATCACGCGTCGGCCCGACTTCTCCAGATTGGTCAGAAACGCGTCAAGCTGGTCGAACAGCAGCTGCGCGCGCGGCTTCCACGGCGCGGTTTTGGTGCTGCCGAGATCGCGCGTGCCATCATGCAGCGGGATCAGGTTATAGAACGTGGCGCTGCGCGCGTCGCTGCTCTTGCTGCGTTCATCTAGCCAGCGCTGCATCAGCTGCGCATCGTTGAATACCGGCGAGCCGTCGAACGAGGTCAGCTCTGGCGCAATGCCCGCCTGCGACATGAGCGGCGCCTGGATATTGCCGTCGTCGCGCAGCTCCTTGAGATAGTTACCAAACACGCCGGTATGGTCCATCATCAGCTGCTGTTTAAAGCCCAGCTTCGCCAGATTATCAAACAGATAACAGCGCGCGTCGGTCGGCTTATAGAGATCGCTGTGCGACGTCTGGCCGCAGCTGGCGCGCAGCAGGCGAATCCCCGCCGGGCCGCTGTAGCCCGTGGCGGAGTTGTAGTTGTTCAGCACGATATCGAAGTGGCGCCACAGCGGATGGCTGCGCAGCTGCGAGACGTCGATATCCGACCAGGCGAGTGAACAGATATTCACTACCAGAATATCGAACGGCTGCGAATCCGCAGGCAGGCTGTCGGGAAAATGGGTAACGCGCTTGCGTTCGCTGTCGTAAAAACGGTTCAGCCAGGCGGTCAGGTTGGCGCTGGTGGGCGGCGCCGACTGATCGAGACCGTCCGGCGCGTTGGCGGCCGGGCTCTGTCCGGCGGCCGTCGTCTGGTTAAGCACCACTTCCGGCGCGGCGGCTTTGGTCGGCAGCAGCGACAGCGCGGGACCGGCGATAGTCAGCACGTTAAGCCAGATCAGCATCAGCGACACCAGCACCGTCACGCGGATCCACTGCGATACAAACAGATAGATCACCAGCAGCACAAAGGCCGCGCCGATCATCTGCCAGTTGATGAAGCGGTTAACCAGATCGAGCAGATAGGCGCCGGAGAAGCCCGCCACCTGGTCGCCCTGGCTAAGAATGCTCTCCAGGCCCGGCAGCCAGGTGTCGTGCCAAAAGAGGCCGAAGCCGATGGGAAGCGATATCCAGCTGCGCAGGCGGTGCAGGCGCGGCGAGGGCAGCGGGAACAGCAGCCAGGCCAGGAACACCAGATTGCTCAGGGCGTGGAAATTAAGATAGCCGTACCACAGCAGGCCGAATTTGAGCAGAAAGTAGAAGTTCCAGCCGCCCAGCCCGCGCCAGTAAGACCATAAGCGGGAAGAGTGAGCGGAAGTCGGTTGATCGTTATTCATTAATGATTTGCATCCTTTTTCGAGGATTTACGCTGCCAGTGACCTTCAGACTTTAGCGCACGCGCAGGCAGCAGGCGATTCAGCATGCCGTTCCAGCGGCGCGGCAGCCATTGCCGATATAACGGCTTTAAAAACAGCAAGATGACTAGCACCAGCAGCGCAATCTGCACCCAGTCCATCAGGTTCATCAGCTTTTCATCTCCGGCAGTAAAGTAATCGGCTGCGGCGCGCTGCGTTCGCGCGTTTCCGCCGGTTCGTCAGCGCGCTGCGTCGGCTGGATCTGCGGCGTGACATCCTGCAGCGCGTTCGGCGTCAGGTTTTTTATATTGTTGATTTCGGCGAGGATTTGATTGTCCTCAAACCAGACCATCCGGTTAGCGAAAAGCTCGTCGTGCGGCAGCGAAAAGATAAATTTCAGCGCCTTATCGAGATCGTTATAGCGGCAGGAAGAGAGAAACAGGATAACGCGATCGTCCAGCACCGTCACCAGATCGCCGAAGCGGCGCGGCTTGCACAGCGTCAGGATCTGCTGAGGCCGAAGCTGCGGCACCGGGCGCAGCGCCACCAGCAGACCTTTATCATTATCCGGCAGCAGGGTGTTGCCGATCAGCCGTCCCACCGCCTGACAAAAGGCGTCGAGGCGCAGATAGCCTTTCTCCTGCAGCGGCTGCAGCGCGGCGGTCAGCGCGTCGAGGTTAGCCGGCACGCGGCGGTTGAAAACCTGACCCTGCAGGCCCTCCAGCGTGGTCAGGAAGCGCGACATGTTGGCGCTGGCGGAGACGATGGCGCTGACGCCGCACGCCAGCAGCAGACGTTCGTCGCTGTAGCGCAGGCTGGTGCCCATTTCGCGCACCACGATTTTTAAGCCGTTGCCGCGCGCGCGGCGCAGGCTGTGCACCATTTTCGCCAGCTCGCCGATCAGATCGCTGCGGCTCAGGCTGAAAATCACCGTCGCGGCGCTTGCCTGCTGGGCGCGCAAAAAGACCTGTTCATTATCGTCAAACAGCTGCCACTGACGCGAAAGCGGCGGCGCGCCCTCCAGCACTATTTTATCGGCAAGGTATTGTTGCTCGTCGTTTAAGCTGAGCGGCTCCTGCTTTTCATTTTCATTTACGGCGTAAAAGCGATCGTCTTTCCAGTCAAGACGAATGGCGCGGTCGGCGAGCAACCGATCGCCGGCATACCACCAGTTAATTCGATATTGCCAGCTATCCTGTTGAAAGGCTAAATGCGCCAGGCCGTCAAGCTGGCGAAAATAACGCTGAAGATTATTACGCAGGTTAATTACCGTGGCGCCGGAGGTGACCATTAAAAGCGTCATCTGCTTTTTAATCAGCACCCGGCGCATGCGCTTTATCCACGAGGTTAACTCGGCGTCGTCGAGTTTATCCCACTGCGCCGCGCTGCTGTTAAAAATCACCAGCCCATTTTTAGTGCCGAGCTTTCGGGAAAAGTCGCTCTCCAGACGTAGCAGGCTGCTTTTGTTTTTAGGTAGTGAAAACAACGGGATACGGTCAGGCCCGCCCGCCGGATCGGGCGTCAGCAGATCGCGCGGCTTTTCGTCTGCGCTGATAAGGGTGACGGATTGCTGCGCCAGGATCGCCTGACGAATAAAAGCGCGCGCATCTTCCTGACGCGCGCAGGTTACCCAATAACAGCCGGGCGTTTGCAATACCGTTAATTCAGGCTGAACCTGCAACAGCCCCAGCGCAAAGGAATTTTTCATATTGAATTCGCGATTTGTTCAGTCCAGGCTAGCTTATTATAGACAGGGCAGGATGCAACCTGAGAAATTTAAAAATACGTTATGACAGACGGGTTCGCATTGATCTATCATCGCGCCGATTCAGGCAGCATCCATTTAACGCCTGCGTGAATATAACCACCTTTTACCCGATGTTGTTTTATCCGTGGCGAAAAGTAATGAAAAATGAAAATGCTTATACTCTGGTCGCGTCCGACGGCCAACGTCAGGATGATATTAGCGCCTTGCGCGACGCTTTTTCTCTGCAGGCTTTTCGCTATATCGACATCGCTCGCGAAGAGCGGCTGGCGAACATTGTTGCGCGCTGGCCGCTGTTAGCCGAAACCTCGGCGGAACAGCCGGGACGGTCGCGCTAATGGCGCTGATCGCGCTGCAAGGCGTACGTGGCGGTACGGGCGCCACCTCTATCAGCGCCGCGCTCGGCTGGGCGCTGACGGCGCTGGGCGAAGGCGTGCTGCTGATTGACGGCTCTCCGTCGAGCCAGCTCGGCGCGCACTTTAACCTGCCCGCGCTGCCGGAAAAAGGCTGGATGCAGGCGCTGCTCGGCGGCGACGCCTGGCAGGACGCTGCGCTGCGCTATCCCAATGGCCCTGATCTGCTGCCTCATGGCTCGCTTACTCATCAGAAAGATTTTACTTTGCTGCGTCAGGACGCCGCGATCGCTGCGCCGCTGCTCGACGCGCTGGCGGATCTGCAGCGTCGCTACCGCTGGATAATTTTCGATCTGCCCGCGGATTCGTTGCCCTGGCATGAGGCGCTCTATCCGCGCCTCGACGGCGTAGTGCGCGTGCTGACGCCTGACGCCAACTGTCATCTCCGCCTGTATCAGCAGGCTTTTACGCCGCATACGCGCTTTCTGATCAATCAGTTCAACGCCAACAGCCGCCTGCAGCAGGATCTGCATCAGCTGTGGGTCGCGTCGCTAAATAACCTGATCCCGCTGCTTATCCATCGCGACGAAGCGCTGGCGGAGGCGCTGATGATGAAGCAGCCGGTAGGGGAGTATCGTCCCCATGCGCTGGTCAGCGAAGAGATCACTACGCTGGCGAGCTGGCTGCTGCTCCATCTGAACGGAGAACAGCCGTGAATCCGCTGCGCTGGCTGCTGACCGCGCCGGTCTGGCAGGCGCTGCGTGCGCGCTACGTTACGGCGCGCGAGCGCGGCGCGTCCCGCTTCGCCAGCGGCCTGAATCTGTTCTGGTGCGCGCTGGGCTGGGCGCTGCTGCGTTTTGAGACGCCGGGCTGGCAGCGCATTATTCAGGATCGCCGCCGCCTCTATCCGCACATCTCGCCGGATCGCCCGCGCCCGCTGGATATTCTGCGCTATCTGGTGCAGACGCTGTGGCTGGTGGTTATCCTGCCGCAGGACAGCAGCGGCCGCAGCGAGCGTCAGCGTTTTAAAGGCTTCCTGCCGCTGTTTCGCTGGCGGCAGCGCGGCTACCAGTGGCTCGATACGCTCTCCGCGCGCGCTCAGAACGGCAACGTCGACGCGCGTCTCGAACAGCGGCTGCAGCGGCTCTCGCCGCTGGCGCGCCGCCTCTGTTTTATCGGCGCGGCGCTGTTCGCCTCGCTGCTGGCGCTGCTCTGCATCAGCCAGCCGTTCGGGCTGATGACGCAGTTTATCTTTGTCGTGCTGCTCTGGAGCCTGGCGATGCTGGTGCGGCGCGTGCCGGGCCGCTTCCCGACCATGATGCTGATCGTGCTGTCGCTCACCGTCTCCTGCCGCTATTTGTGGTGGCGCTATACCTCGACGCTCAACTGGGACGATCCGCTTAGCCTGATATTCGGGCTGCTGCTGATCGTCGCGGAAACCTACGCCTGGGTGGTGCTGGTGCTGGGCTATTTTCAGACGCTGTGGCCGCTTAACCGCCAGCCGGTCTCGATGCCTGCCACGCTCGATCAGTGGCCAAGCGTCGATCTGCTGGTGCCGACCTACAATGAGCCGCTCAGCGTGGTGAAGCCGACGATTTACGCGGCGATGGGTATCGACTGGCCGAAAGATCGGCTCAATATCTATCTGCTCGACGACGGCGGGCGCGAAGAGTTTCGCGAGTTCGCCGCCAGCGTCGGCGTGAACTACGTGGTGCGTCCGACGCACGAGCACGCCAAGGCGGGCAATATCAACCATGCCTTGAAAACGCGCTGCCGCAGCGAATTCGTCTCGATTTTCGACTGCGACCACGTGCCGACGCGCGCCTTCCTGCAGATGACCATCGGCTGGTTTATCAAGGATCCGAAGCTGGCGATGCTGCAGACGCCGCACCACTTCTTCTCGCCCGATCCCTTTGAGCGCAACCTGGGCCGCTTCCGCCGTACGCCGAACGAAGGCTCGCTGTTTTACGGCCTGGTGCAGGACGGCAACGATACCTGGGACGCTACCTTCTTTTGCGGCTCGTGCGCCGTGCTGCGCCGCAGCGCGCTGGATGAGATCGGCGGCATCGCGGTGGAAACCGTGACCGAAGATGCGCACACCTCGCTGCGCCTGCACCGGCGCGGCTACGCCTCCGCCTATATCCGTATTCCTCAGGCGGCGGGGCTGGCGACCGAGAGCCTGTCGGCGCATATCGGCCAGCGCATCCGCTGGGCGCGCGGCATGGTGCAGATTTTCCGTCTCGATAACCCCTTGTTCGGCAAGGGGCTGAAGTGGGTGCAGCGCCTTTGCTACGCCAACGCCATGCTGCACTTTCTCTCCGGCATTCCGCGCCTGATCTTCCTGCTGGCGCCGCTGGCGTTTCTGCTCTGCCACGCCTACATCATCTACGCGCCCGCGCTGGCCATCGCTATCTATGTGCTGCCACATATGCTGCACACCAGCCTGACTAACTCGCGCATTCAGGGGCGCTGGCGTCACTCTTTCTGGAGCGAGGTGTATGAAACCGTGCTGGCCTGGTATATCGCCCGGCCGACCACCGTGGCCCTGTTCAACCCGCACAAAGGCAAATTCAACGTGACGGCGAAAGGCGGCCTGGTGGAAGAGCACCATCTCGACTGGGTGATCACCAAACCCTATATGTTCCTGGTGCTGCTCAACCTGGCGGGCGTGGTGATGGCGTTCTGGCGCATGAACTACGGGCCGGCCAACGAGGTGCTGACGGTGTGGGTGAGCCTGGTGTGGGTCATCTACAACATGGTGATCCTCGGCGGCGCGGTCGCGGTCTCCGTCGAGGCGCGGCAAATCCGCGAGGCGCACCGCGTGGAGATCGCCATGCCCGCCGCTATCGCGCGCGAAGATGGCCATATGCTGCCCTGTACGCTGCGCGACTATTCCGACGGCGGCGTCGGCGTCGAACTGCGCGAGTCGAATGCGCTGAAGGAAGATGAAAAAGTCTGGCTGCTGCTGCGCCGCGGCCAGCAGGAGTTCAGCTTTCCGTGCCGCGTGCAGCGCGTCTTCGGCCTGCGCGCCGGCATCCGTCTGCATCAGCTGACCACCCAGCAGCATATCGAATTTATCCAGTGTACCTTCGCCCGCGCCGATACCTGGGCGCTGTGGCAGGACGGTTTCCCGGAAGATAAACCGGTGCAGAGCCTCGCCGATATCATGATCCTCGGCTTTAAGGGCTATCTGCGCCTGGCGGAATATGGTCCGCCGCAGTTACGTCGGCTGTTTAACCTGCTTACCGCTGGGGTGAGCTGGCTGGCCTCGCTGTTGCCGCAGGGCATCGGACGGGCGCCCGCTTCAAAAAACGTATTGAGTTGATGATATGACGATGACGAGAGTGAACGGTTGGTTTACCGCCCTGCTGCTGGGCACCGCAACGCTAAGCTGTGCCGCCGCGCAGGACGCCGCGTCGGCGAATCCCGCCGCTGCGGCGCCGGTTCAGACCGCGCCGCAGGATCCTGGCGCGCCGCTGCGCGACAGCCAGCTCGCCTTTACCCAGCTGGCGCCGCCGCCGGGCAGCATGACGCTGCGCGGCTCGCAGCCAGGCGGCCAGATTGAGTTCGGCGTGCGCAGCGACGAGGTGGTGACGCGCGCGCTGCTTAATCTCAGCTATCGTCCCTCGCCCGCGCTGCTGCCGACGCTGTCGCAGCTCAAGGTCTATCTCAACGACGAGCTGATCGGCCTGATCACCGTTACGCCGGAGCAGCTCGGTAAAGAGACCCAGACCCAGCTGGCGATCGATCCCCGCTTTATCAGCGACTTCAACCGCGTGCGCTTTGAGCTGGTGGGCCACTACGCTAATGTGTGCGAGAACCCCGCCAGCAGCACTATCTGGCTCGATATCGGCAAAGAGAGCGGCCTCGATTTAACGCTGCAAAAACTGCCGCTGAAAAACGATTTGTCGCACTTTCCTGAACCCTTCTTCGACGCGCGCGACACGCGTCCGCTGACGCTGCCGGTGGTCTTCGCCGCGCAGCCGGACGTGGCGCAGCAGCGCGCCGCGGCGATGCTCGCCTCCTGGTTCGGCAGCAAAGCCGCGTGGCGCGGCCAGAGCTTCCCGGTGCTCTACAACAAGCTTCCGCAGCAGCAGCACGCCGTGGTGTTCGCCACCAACGACGCGCGTCCGGATTTTCTGCAAGGTCTGCCGCCGGTGAACAAGCCCACGGTGGAGATCGTCAGCCAGCCCGACAATCCCTATGAAAAAATGCTGCTGATCCTGGGACGCAACGATGAGGATCTGCTGACGGCGGTGCAGGGCATCGCCCAGGGCGAGCTGCTGCTGCGCGGTGATATCTCGACCATCGACAGCGTCAACCTGCAGGCGCCGCGCAAAGCCTACGACGCGCCGAACTGGGTGCGAACCGATCGACGCACCACTTTCGCCGAGCTGACGCAGTATGAGAATCAGCTGCAGTCCGACGGCATGCAGCTCAATCCCATCGGCCTGACGCTCAACCTGCCGCCCGATATCTTCCTGGTGCGCGCGCGCGGCATCGATATGGATCTGAGCTATCGCTACACCGCGCCGTTTCAGGCGGACGGTTCGCGGCTGGCCGTTCACCTGAACAACCAGTTCATCCAGGATTATCCGCTGCCGCCGAAGAATACCGCCGGCCAGCAGCTGCTGCGTATTCCGCTCATCCAGGGATTGCAGGACAACAACCGTCAGCTGACGATTCCGGCGCTGCGCCTCGGCGTGGTCAACCAGCTGCGTTTCGACTTCGACTACGCCAACACCATTATCAGCGGCGCGGCTGACGGACGCTGTGAGAACGTGACGCCGGTCAGCCACCACGTGGTGATAGACGACAGCTCCAGCGTCGATTTCTCCGGCTACCGTCACTATATCGAAATGCCTTCGCTGCGCGCGTTCGCGGGCGCGGGCTTCCCCTTCTCGCGCTACGCCGATCTGGCGCAAACGCTGGTGCTGGTGCAGCCAAAACCTGACGCGCAGCAGGTCGGCACGCTGCTGAACGCGCTGGGCAATATCGGCGCGCAGACCGGCTATCCGGCGCTGCGGGTGCAGTTCAGCGACGACTGGAGCAAGGCGAAGTCGCAGGACGCCGATCTGCTGATGATCGGCGCCATTCCGAAAGATCTGCAGGATGACCGCCGGATCGCTGCGCTGGTCGACGCCGCGGGCAGCTGGATAAAAACCCCGACGCGTCAGGCGGCCCTGGATGCCGGCAGCGTCAGCGAAGGCGATCGCGCGGCAGAGAGCACCACCGCCATCGGTTCGCGCGGCCCGCTGGCGACGGTGATCGGCTTCCAGTCGCCGTTCAACGATCAGCGCAGCGTGGTGGCGCTGCTGGCCGACGGCAGCCCACGCAGCTGGCAGCTGCTGAACGATGCGCTGACCGACAGCGGCAAGCGCGCCGCGATCTTCGGCTCCGCCGCCATTATTCGCGAGTCGGGCGTCAACAGCCTGCGCGTCGGCGACAACTATTTCGTCGGCCATCTCCCCTGGTGGGAGCGCCTGTGGTCGATGCTGGCGACTCATCCGTTCTGGCTGGCGCTCTGCGCGGTGTTTGTCGTGGTGCTGTTTGCGCTAATGACCTGGCGCCTGATGCGCATCATTACGCGCCGCCGTCTGCTTGACGATGAAGATGAATAAAGCGAGCGCGCTGCGGACGAGCCTGTTGCTGAGCGGCGTGCTGGCCACGCTGCCGGGTCTGGCCGCGCCCGGCGCCGGGCCGGAAGTCTCGCCGGTGGAGTGGCTGCTGTCGCAGGTCCGCACCGGCGAATCGACCAATAAATACGATCTGGTGCAGCAGGCGCTCTACCGGCTGGAGAAGATCGATCCCGATAATCCGCAGGTGCTGGCGGCGCGTCTGCGTCTGGCGCTGCATCAGGGCGACATCGCCGCCGCGCAGACCCTGCTGACGCAGCTGAAAAAGGTCGCGCCTGACTCGGCGGCGACGCGCGAGTCCGCCGTCGGCCTGGCGCTGATCTCCTCTGAAGGACGGCAGAAGCTGCAGGAGGCGCGGCTGCTCGCCACGTCCGGCCGCCTTGCGGAAGCGAAAAGCGCCTATGACGCGCTGTTCAACGGCGTCTTTCCCGATGCGAACATCGCGCTGGAGTACTGGCGGCTGCTGGCGCGTATACCGGGCCAGGACGGCGTGGCGTATCAGCAGCTCCAGGCGCTGGAACAGCGCTATCCCGGCAATATCGGCGTTGAGCTGCAGCTCGCCCGCATGGCGTTCGATCGCCAGCAGCCGGGCCAGGCGATCGAACAGCTGAAGCAGCTGGCGAAAAGCAGCGCCGGACGCGACGCCGCGGCGGATCTCTGGCTACAGCAGATCAATAATCAGCCGGTGAGCGATAGCAGCCTGGCGCAGCTGAAAGCCTATCTGGAGGTGTTCACCGACGGCGACGCGCAGAAGCAGGGCCAGGAGGCGCTGGCGAAGCAGCAGGCGCTGCTCGCCGATCCCGCCTACCGCGAGCGTATGCGCGGCCTGGCGCTGGTGGACGCGGGCGGCGGCGCCGAGGCTATCGCGACGCTGAACGCCGCGCTCAAGGCGAACCCCAACGACGCGGATCTGATGGGCGCCATGGGCCAGGCGCAGGCGCGCGCCGGTAAGCGCGCCGCCGCGGTTCTCTGGCTGGAGCGCGCGATTCAGGCTGGCCAGCAGAGCACGCAGGTGGGCAAGTGGCAGTCGCTGCTGCAGACCAACCGCTACTGGCAGGCGATTGACGAAGGCGACAAGGCGCTGGCGCAGCACGATCTCGACGGCGCGGAGCGGCGCTATCGCGAGGCGCAGGCGCTCGATAACAGCGACAGCTACGCCCTGATCGGCCTCGGAGATGTGGCGCTGGCGCGCAACAACGCGCCGGGCGCTGAGCAGCTCTGGCAGCGCGCGCTGCGGCTCGACGCCAGCAACACCACCGCGGTTCGCCGCCTGGCGGGACTTTATCAGACCCAGTCGCCGGCGCGCGCCATGGCCTTTATTAACGGTTTGCCCGCCGCGCAGCAGCGCGCGCTGGCCGACACGCTGCGATCTTTGCGCAGCGACAGCCTGCGCGCCGAAGCTGACGCGCTGGCGCAGCAGAGCCGCTGGCGCGAGGCCGCGGAGAAATATCGCCAGGCGCTGGCGCTGGCGCCGGACGACGTCTGGCTCAGCTATCGTCTGGCTGGCGCGCTGCGCAGCGGCGGCGCGCCGCAGCAGGCGGACGCGGTTATAGCGACGCTGCAGCAGCAGCATCCGCAGGACGCGACCGCGCTCTACGCGTCGGCGCTCTATCTCTCCGGCAATGATAACGACGAAGCGGCGCTGGCGACCCTGCGCCGTCTGCCGGAGGCGCAGTGGAGCAGCAATATGCGCGAGCTGGCGGATCGCCTGACGCAGAATAAGCTGTTCGCGCGCGCCGAGGCGCTGCGCGCGGCAGGGCAGGAGAGCGACGCCATCGCGCTGCTGCGCCAGCAGCCCGCCTCCAGCCGCCGCGATTTGACGCTGGCCGACTGGGCGCTGGCGCGCGGCGATGCGCAGCAGGCGCTTGAGGCTTATCAGCAGGTGCTTAAGCGGGATGCCGACAACGGCGACGCGTCGCTCGGGCGTATCGAAGCGCTGGTAGCGCTGAAGCGCAACAGCGAGGCGCGCGCGGCGCTGAAGGCGCTGCCGCCCGCGCAGGCGAGCCTGAACGGCGATCGCCGCGTGGCGCTGGCGTGGCAGGCGGTCGGCGACGTGACGCAGGCCGCCGCGCAGTTCACGGGCCTGAAGCAGCGCGCCGCGGCGCAGCCGCCTTCGCAGGATAAAGCGCTGGTGTTTCGCGATGCGGCGCGGCTGGAACGCATGCAGCGGCAGCCTGACGCCGCGCTGGCCGATTATCAGCAGGCGATGGTCGCCAGCGGCATCGGCGACAGCAAGAATGTCAGCCGGCTGACGCGCAATAACCCGCAGGATGACTGGTTGAAGCGCAGCATCCGCAGCGACACCGCCGATCTCTATCGCCAGCAGGACACCACGCTGATGCTGGAGCAGGATTATTCGCGTAACAAGGGCACCGCCGGCGTCTCCGATTTTACCGCGCATACCACCATGCTGCAGGCGGAGACGCCGCTTGCCGACGGGCGCGGCTTCTTCCGGCTCGATCGCGTTCAGCTCTCGGCGGGCACCTTCTCCACCACCAACGGCAGTTTTGACGAGACCTTCGGCAGCTGCGACGACGCCAACTCAGGCGGCTGCAGCCGCTACGCCAGCCAGCGCGACGAAGGCACCGCGCTGGGCGTCGGCTGGCGCAACGACGTCTGGTCGGCGGATCTCGGCACCACGCCGCTCGGCTTCGAGGTCACCAACTGGGTCGGCGGCGTCAGCTGGAAAACCGACGTTAAAGAGCTTGTCGTGACGCTCACCGCCTCGCGGCGGCCCATCTCCAGCTCGCTGCTCGCCTATGCGGGCGCGCGCGATCCGGCGGCCAACGGCGGCAAAACCTGGGGCGGCGTAGTGGCGACCGGCGGCAGCGTCGGGCTGAGCTACGATCGCGGCGGCGCGCACGGCGTCTGGGCCGATATCAGCGCGCATCAGATCACCGGCGAGAACGTGGCGGACAACAGCCGCGAGCGGCTGATGGCGGGCTATTACTATAAGGTGATCAATAGCGATAATCGCCGCGCCACGGTGGGCCTCAACACCATGCTCTGGCATTATCAGAAGGATCTCAGCGACTACACCTTCGGCCAGGGCGGCTACTACAGCCCGCAGGAGTATCTCTCGTTTTCCGTGCCCGTTACCTGGCGGCAGCGCACCGAGAACTGGTCGTTCGATCTGGGCGGTTCGGTCTCCTGGTCGCACTCGAAAACTGACGCGCAGCAGCGCTATCCGGTTAATCCCGGCTTTACCCTGGCGAGCAATCCGACTTCGGCGAGCAGCAGCGGAGGCGGCGTCGGCTATACTTTACAGGCTGTGGTCGAGCGCCGCGTGACGCCGCACTGGTTTATCGGCGCAGGCGTCGATATACAGCAGGCGAAAGACTATACGCCAAGCCACGGGCTGCTCTATGTGCGCTACTCTGCCGCCGGCTGGGACGGCGATCTCGATATGCCGCCGGAGCCGCTAATTCCTTACGCAGATTTCAAATAATCGCTGGCCGGCGCAAAACTCGGACTCTGGCAGGCAGTAAAAAAAGTGAGTTCCAGGATATACTTGCTGCGCATTTTCCTGTCTGATAGCTGTGCTTTTTAGCCTGGAGAAGATTTTGCGCGTCAGCCGTTCACTTACGATAAAGCAAATGGCGACGGTATCCGCGGTGGCGCTGATTACCGTTTCTATCTTTATCGTCATTCAACTGTTTCATTTTGTGCAGCAGCGCAGGATCGACTATGCCCAGCAGATGGAGAATATCGCCCATACGGTGCGCCAGCCGCTCTCCGAGGCGGTGCTAAAGGCGGATATCGCTCAGGCTGAGCGCATCCTGCAAACCCTGAAGCCCGCCGGCGTCCTGTCGCGCGCCGACGTGGTGCTGCCCAACGCCTTTCAGGCGCTGCACGCCAGTTTCGAAAACGAAAAGCCGATCCCGCTGTTTATCGCCCGCCTGTTCGAACTGCCGGTGCAGATCACCCTGCCGCTCTATTCGGTGGAGAGCAGCGGCTCGCCCAAACCGCTCGCCTATCTGGTGTTGCAGGCGAATTCGACGCGCGTTTACCAGTTTATCCTTAGCACCGTCTCCACTATGGTCACCACCTATCTGCTGCTGGCGCTGATCCTGTCGGTGGCGATCAGCTGGTGCATCAACAGGCTGGTGGTGCATCCGCTGCGCAGCATCTCGCGCGAGCTGCAGGAGCTGCCGCCGCAGGCGATCCTGACCCACAAGCTGGCGCTGCCCGCCAGCCATCGCGACGATGAGATCGGCATGCTGATCCGCAGCTATAACCGCAACCAGCAGGTGCTGGAGTCGGTGCATGACGAGATGAGCCGGCTGACCACCCATTATGCCGTTACCGATCTGCCCAATCGCGCGCTCTTTCTGGCGCTGCTCGACCAGCATATCCGCAGCCACAGCAAAGGGTTCGGGCTGATGGTGATCCGCATCGAAACGCTGCAGGAAGCCAACGGCGTGCTGAGCGACGAGCAGCGCGACACCCTGATGCTGACGCTGGTCGAGAAGATCCGCAGCACCGTCGACGACCATACGCTGCTGGCGCAAACCGGGCCGAGCGACTTCGCGCTGCTGATGAAGCGCGCCGGTACGCCGTTTCGCGCCATGCGCCTGGCGCGCAACCTGATGATCCGCCTGAACCAGCCGGTAACGCTGCATCAGCTGCAGCTGCGGCCCAACGCCAGCATCGGCCTGGCGCTCTATGACGAAGAACGCCTCTCCGCCAACGAGCAGCTCGATCGCGCCACCTCGGCGATGATGTCGGCGCGCCACTTAGGCAAAAACCAGATCCTCTTTTTCGACGCCGCGCTGACCGAGCGCGCGCAGAAGCGTCTGACGCAGGAGCATGACATTCTGCAGGGTCTGCAGGACGAGCAGTTCCGGCTCTTCCTGCAGCCGCAAATCAATATGCAGACCGGCGAACTGGCCGGCGCCGAGGCGCTATTGCGCATGCGTATGCCGGACGGCAGCTACGGCCTCACGGAAGAGTTTATCGCCAGCGCCGAGGAGATCGGCGTTATCGCCGCCATCGGACGCTGGGTGTTCGAAGAGGCGTGCCGCATTCTCGCCGGCTGGCAGAAGCGCGGCATACTTATCCCGCTCAGCGTTAACATCTCCGCCGTGCAGCTGCGCGACGCCAGCATGGTGCATCATCTGCAGGGCCTGCTGCAGCGTCATCAGATTGCGCCCGGCAGCTTTGTGCTGGAGATTACCGAAACCGCGCAGATGGGCGATGCCGAAATGGCGATGGCGCTGCTGCGTTCGCTGCAAACGGTGGGCGTCGCGGTGGCGCTGGACGATTTCGGCATGGGCTACTCCAATCTCAACTACCTGCACCAGTTTAAATCGCTGCCGGTCAGCAAGCTGAAGATGGATCGCAGCTTCGTCGCCGCGCTGCCGGATGACGACACCATGGTGCGCATCGTGGCGGCCATCGCCGAGATAATCGATCTCGACGTGATCGCCGAAGGGGTGGAGACCGCCGAGCAGCGCGACTGGCTGCTGGCGCGCGGCATTCATATCGGTCAGGGCTATCTCTATGCCGAGGCGCTGTCTCTGGAACGCTTTAATCAAATCTGGCTGCCGGCGTCCGCCGCCAGCGAGGATCCCGCCGCTGGGGAGTAGGCGATCTTTTGGCTTCTCCCTCAATCTCTCTTGTCGGGCGTTAATCACCGCCTGATTCATTGATTTTGCGCGTTTTTTAGTTACAAAAGGTCTTGCTGAAGCGTTTCAGTTCATAGTTGCGTTTCCAGAAATCCCCCGGCCTTTGTAAGCCTGTATTAATCCCGTTAACAGGGTGTTATTTTTTGCCAACCGCCAGCGCCGGGGCGCGCGCTGCATGCGGACACAATAAAACGACAACCTCACAACCCTGTTGTAGTGGACACCTGTTATGAAAACCTCACTGTTTAAAAGCCTCTATTTTCAGGTGCTGTTAGCCATCGGCATCGGCGTTCTGTTAGGCCATTTCTATCCGGAGTTAGGCACGCAAATGAAGCCGCTTGGCGATGGCTTCGTCAAACTGATCAAGATGATCATCGCGCCCGTGATTTTCTGTACGGTCGTGACCGGGATCGCCGGCATGGAGAGCATGAAAGCGGTGGGGCGTACCGGTGCGGTCGCGCTGCTCTATTTTGAAATCGTCAGCACCATCGCCCTGATTATCGGTCTGGTGGTGGTCAACGTTCTGCAGCCGGGCGTCGGCATGAACGTCGATCCGGCGACGCTGGATGCGAAGGCGGTCGCGGTCTATGCGCAGCAGGCGGAGCAGCAGGGCGTTATCGCCTTCCTGCTGGACGTCATCCCAGGCAGCGTGATCGGCGCCTTCGCCAGCGGCAATATCCTGCAGGTGCTGCTGTTCGCCATTCTGTTCGGCTTCGCGCTGCATCGCCTCGGCAGCTCCGGCACGCTGATCTTCAACGTGATTGAGAGCTTTTCGAAGGTGATCTTCGGCATCATCAATATGATTATGCGCCTCGCCCCTATCGGCGCGTTCGGCGCTATGGCCTTCACCATCGGTAAATATGGCGTCGGTTCGCTGGTGCAGCTCGGCCAGCTTATCGTCTGCTTCTATATCACCTGCGTGCTGTTCGTGGTGGTGGTGCTGGGGCTTATCGCGCGCGTCGCCGGCTTCAATATTTTCCGCTTCGTCGCCTACATCAAAGAGGAGCTGCTGATCGTGCTCGGCACCTCTTCCTCTGAGTCGGCGCTGCCGCGCATGCTGGATAAGATGGAGAAGCTGGGCTGTAAGAAATCGGTGGTGGGGCTGGTGATCCCGACCGGCTACTCGTTTAACCTCGACGGCACCTCGATTTATCTGACCATGGCGGCGGTGTTTATCGCCCAGGCGACCAACGCGCACATGGACATCTTCCATCAGATTACCCTGCTGGTGGTGCTGCTGCTCTCGTCGAAGGGCGCGGCGGGCGTGACCGGCAGCGGCTTTATCGTGCTGGCGGCGACGCTGTCGGCGGTGGGCCATCTGCCGGTAGCAGGTCTGGCGCTGATCCTCGGCATCGACCGCTTTATGTCCGAAGCGCGCGCGTTGACCAATCTGGTCGGCAACGGCGTGGCGACGGTGGTCGTGGCGAAGTGGGTTGGCCAGCTTGATGAAAACCAGCTGAAAGCGACGCTTTCCAGCAAGGCGAAAGCGAAAAAACTGCCGGAAACCTCCGCTTAAGCACCGCTTTACAGCAAAATCCCTCTAAATGCCCGCTGTCGCTTGCCCTGACAGCGGGCATTTGCATAATAATGCCCACTTATTTTTTTCATGGTTTTTCACTTCGTTGCGCGACTTCCTGGCCTTCACGTGGTCAAAGACTCTGTTGTCGAAAAACGACGCGGCTAAAACGAGAAAAACTCACCGCGTATTACAACGGCGAAACGTGCCAGTGATAACGACTTTTAGATTAGAGGTTCACATGCAGGGCACCAGAATTCGGCTTTTGGTTGGGGGGTTAGCGTGGGTGGCCGCCAGTTTTGGCGCATATGCCGAGACGCTGCAGCCCGATCCAGCCTGGCAAGAAGGGAAACTGGATAACGGATTAAGCTGGCAGCTGCTGACCACGCCGCAGCGCCCCAGCGATCGCATTGAACTGCGTATGGTGGTAAATACCGGCTCGCTGGTAGAGACCACCCAGCAGACCGGCTTCAGCCACCTGCTGCCGCGTCTGGCGATGGTGCACAACGCCGCGCTCGACACCAACCAGCAGCGCGCGCTGTGGCAGCAGGCCATGGACCCGCAGCATCCGCTGCCTCCCGCCATCGTCTCCTACGACTTTACCCAGTACAACCTTAGCCTGCCCAATAACCGTCCGGAGCTGCTGAAAGAAGCGCTTAACTGGCTGGCGGCGACGGCGGGCAAAATGTCCATTAACGAGCAGGTGGTCAGCACCGCGCTGAGCGCTTCCGATCCTGCCGCCACCTGGCCCGCCAATACCCAGGATGTGCTGTGGCGCTACCGTCTGAAGGGGTCGACGCTGCTGGCGCACGACCCGGCTGAACAGCCGCGCGCGCCAATCGACCTCAACGCGCTGAACGCCTTTTACCAGCAGTGGTATACGCCGGACGCCATGACGCTTTATGTGGTGGGCAACGTCGAGAGCCGCAGCCTGGCGGAGCAGATCAACAAAGCCTTCTCTTCGCTGACCGGCAAGCGCAGCAATCCCGCGCCGCTGCCGACGCTGTCGCCGCTGCCGCATCAGCCGATTAATCTGGTCAACGGCGCGATGAGCCAGGATCGCCTGTCGCTGATTTGGGATACGCCCTGGCAGCCGATTCGCGATTCACAGAATCTGCAGCGTTACTGGCAGAGCGATCTGGCGCGCGAAGCGCTGTTCTGGCATCTTCAGCGCACGCTGGGCGACAGCAAAGCGCAGAACCTGCAGATCGGTTTCGACTGCCGCGTGCTCTATCAGCGCGCCCAGTGCTCGGTTAATCTCGACGCGCGCAACGACGCGCTCGAGTCGGGCCTGAACCTGGTGTCGCGCGAGCTGGCTGTGGTGCGCGACAAAGGTCTGCCGCAGGAGGAGTTCGACGCCCTGATGGCGCAGAAGCTGCTGGAGCTGAACAAGCTGTTCGCCACCTATGCGCGCACCGATACCGACGTGCTGATGAGCCAGCGCCTGCGTTCGCAGCAGAACGCCGTGGTGGATATCGCGCCGGAGCAGTATCAGAAGTTGCGTCAGGCGTTTCTGAGCGAGCTGACGCGCGATCGGCTGAACCAGGAGTTGCGTCAGCAATTGTCGCAGGAGGTTACGCTGGTGCTGATGCAGCCGGAAGGCGAAGCGGAGACCAATGTGAAGAGCCTGCAGGCGATCTGGGATAAGGTGATGGCGCCGCCAGCGGCCGCCGATGCCGCCCCGCAGGAGAGCAGCGCCAGCGACAGCGCGCCGCCATCCTCCTGATCCCTCAGGTTTTCGCCCTGAGCCACTCGGTCACCAGCATCGGCCAGCTGGCAAGGGGCAGATCCGCAACGCCGCGGATGCCGAATCCGTGGCCGCCTTTCTGATAAAAATGCAGCTCTGCGGGCACCTTGTGTTCGCGCAGCGCGCTGAAAAACGCCATGCTGTTGTTCACCGAGACCGTTTCGTCATCCGCCGCGTGGATCAGCAGCGTCGGCGGCGTCTGCGCATGCACGCGCGTCTCCAGCGAATAGGCTTCAATGGTTTTCGCATCGGGCCAGGCGCCGAGCAGGCGCGTGCGCGAACCCTCATGCGCCACGCCGTCGCGCATGCTGATCACCGGATAGACCAGCACCATCGCATCGGGACGCGGCGAGAAGCTGTCTGCGGCGTCCTGCACCGGATAGATTTTTTCGGCGAAGCGCGTGCCCAGGCTGGCGGCGACGTGACCGCCGGCCGAGAAGCCCGTCATCACGATATATTTGCCGTTCAGGCCGCGCTGGGCGCGATCGCGCAGCACGCGCACCGCACGCTGCGCGTCGGCCAGCGGCGCGTCCGCGCCTTCATGATGGCCGTCATAGGGCAGGCGGTAGGTCATTACCGCCAGGGTGTAGCCCATCGCGGTGAAAAAGGTCGCCAGCGCGCTGCCTTCGCGGTCGATCAGTACGCGCTGATAGCCGCCGCCCGGCGCCACCAGCAGCGTGATGCCGTTGGACTCTTCGGGATGCCAGATAGCGATCTCCGGGCAGCGCACGCCGGTCGCCGCGCGATCGTAAGGCTCATACTCTTTCGCCAGATCGACGATTTGCGGCTGCGCGCGCGAATCGCTGGCGCCTGGCGCGTCGCCATTGGGCCAGATATTGATAATTTCTGTGTGCATAAAACGGTCCTGATGCGAGGAATGTTGTCGTTTTTTTATCGCGGCCGGCGAAACAGCGTCCTGCTGTTGTTGAGGAAAAGATGGTCTTTTTTGCGGCGGTCGTCCATCCGAAAACGGGGCGCGGAGCAGGATTCAGACTATGCCTGGAGAGGGGGAAAGAATCGGATTTATGCTGCTGGAACAGGTGCCAGAGAGAATAAAATTGTTAAAGCAAACTTACCGAATAATATGTTGCGTAAAGTCAAACTTAAAAGCGCATGGCACTTTCACCCTGCTATTAACTGAATGGTTAAAAAACGGCTGTCTTTGGTGTGATTAAAATTCATGTTGTGATTTACATCACGTAGGCGTATTGATTTAGTTCAATATGGATTAATTTTACCTCTTGTAGGCTGAATTTTTTTGTCATCAAAAGGAAGTTGTATGACCTGGATATATGAGGTAAGAAAAAAGTCTTTTACACAAAACGGGAAGTATAAGTTTGATGCACTGTATACCGGGGCTAAAGGATATAAAGACGATCCTAATCTAGAGTGCGAGATTAATAAAGGTCCTTTACCAGGGGGAAAGTATAAAATTGGCGATCCAATAGCAAATCATCCAACAGCAGGCCGGTTTGTGCTTCGTCTGATTCCTTATGGCGGCAACAATATGTGTGGCCGTTCAGGATTCCTTATCCATGGTGATAATGGTCATGGTACCGCATCAAATGGATGCATTGTTGCCTCTTTTAACGTGAGAAGAGCAATTGCAGAAAGCGGCGACAAGGAGCTAATCGTGAGATGAAAATTATTTCTCTTATTGTAATCTTACTTTTCTCCATTTCCTGCTCATCCAGTAAAGTTACATTTGAAGATCAAAGGTTATTTGATAAAGTTATTTCAGCAAAGAAAAGTCATGACATAAAAAATTTATCAGAGGAAGATTACGACACTATTGTCCTGAATCTCTCCAGAGGTAAAGATCGCTGGATAGAAATTTACCCTGATTTAAAGCAACCGCCGTTTACCGGCGTGACCTATTTGCAGGAAGGGCTAAATATCGCAATGGCGAGTGCATTACCTGAAAATCCCTCGGCGGTATTAAAATTCGTTAACGAAACCAACGTCGAATTTATTTGCGGCATACCCTTTATCGAGCCCACGCCCGCTGAAGTTGAGGCCTATTATGTTAAAGCGAGCACAGCTATTAACGATTTAGCCTCTGGCTTATCCTGGAAAAAAAGGTGCCTTCTTACGTTGAAGAAAGCAATGACAATTGAAACGCTGGCCCAGAAATAATGGTTTACTTTGCGCGCTTATCTTTGCAAGCGGAGCCGTTATTAAGGTAAACGTCTTAAAGCGCCAGTTATGCTGCACCTTATTAAGCTCATGTTTCGCTTTTGGGGTGCAGTCCAACCTCATTTACCCCGGCATCGCCGCCAGCGGAATAATCGCGCCGCGATGCTGGATCACCGTGCTGGCGGTCAGGTGGCCGCGTTCGGCGGCGGCCTGCGGCGAACCGCCCGTCAGGCGCTGCGACAGGTAGCCGGCGCTGAAAGAGTCGCCCGCTGCGGTGGTATCGATGACGCGCGCCGCATTGAGACGCACGGCGGGCACGTCAATCAGTGCGTCGTCGCCGATCGCCACCAGACATGAGTCAGCGCCGCGCTTAATCACGATCTCGCTGGCGCCTGCGGCGCGCGTGCGCTCAATCACTGCGCTTAATGGATGCTCGCCCCACAGCAGATGTTCGTCATCCAGCGTCAAAAAGGCGATATCGGTGCGCTGCAGCATCGCGCTATAGGCCTGCTGCGCGCTCGCTTTGTCGGCCCACAGGCGCGGACGATAGTTATTGTCGAAAATCACCTGACCGCCGTTAGCGCGGCAGCGATCCAGCAGCGCCATCAGCTTCTCGCGACTGTCGTCAGGCAGGATCGCCAGCGAAATACCGCTCAGGTAGAGGTAGTCGTAGCGCGCCAGCTCGTCGACGATAGCGGCGGATTGCGGAGCGTCTAGCCAGTAGCGCGCGGCGGCGTCGCTGCGCCAGTACCAGAAGGTGCGTTCGCCTTTTTCATCGGTTTCAATGACATACAGGCCAGGCATTTTGTTTTCCAGCCGCTGGATCAGGCGGGTGTTTACCTTTTCCTGCTGCCAGGCGGCGATCATCTGATCGCTGAAGGAATCGATGCCCAGCGCCGTCACATAATCGACGCTGAGCTGCGCCTCATCCACCTGGCGCGCCAGATAGACCGCCGTGTTCAGCGTATCGCCGCCGAAACCGCGTTTAATGCTCTCACCCTTCTCGGACAGCTCAATCATGCACTCGCCGATAATGGCTATTTTTTTATGCGTCATGGTCTTTGGCCTGTAGTGAAATAGTGCCTTAGTCTCGCGTCTGGTATGGCAGACGTCAATGATTTTTAAAACGGTGTTTTAATTCCACTTAAGGTAAAAAAAGCCTGTCTTCGCGGCGATTTAACGGTCAAAGCCGGGCTTTTTTTCACGATTGCGCCCGATACGGATTGGTACACTCTGTAGTCTTATGTGTCCAGCAGACGGACAGAGAAAGGGCGGGCACAGCTGACACTCGCCGCAGCGCTGACACATGGCACTTGCCACCAACCAGGAAAAAACCATGGTGATGAAGAATATTAGTCATCGGCTACCTTCTTCAACTGACATCAACCCACAACAGGAAGCGCGTCTCTTCTGGCAGCAATGCCAACGATTCTACACTTTCCAGCCGATATACCAGGTATCGGGCCGGTTGCTGGCAATTGAAATCCTGACCGCGGTCACGCATCCGACCGCGCCGGAAAAGAAACTCTCGCCGGAGGCCTACTTTGAAGCGCTGGCGATCAATCAGCGTCTGCACGTCGTCCATGAGCAGCTCATGCTGCTGAAAGAGTGGCAGCCCTTTTTTTGCGACAACCAGATCGTGGCGTCGGTGAATATCGACGGGCCGACGCTAATGGCGATTCAGCAGCATCCGCCGATTCGACGCCTGATTACCGAGCTGCCTTGGGTGCGCTTCGAACTCACCGAACATCATGCGCTGCCGCAGGAAGAGATGATCGCGCAGATGCCGGAGCTGGGGCCGCTGTGGCTGGACGATTTCGGTTCCGGCATGGCCAACTTTTCCGCGCTGACAGAGCTGAAGTACGACTATATCAAGCTGTCGCGCGAGCTGTTTATCCTGCTGCGCCGCACTGAAGAGGGCAAAGCGCTCTTCTCGATGCTGCTGGCGTTGATTAACCGCTACTGCAACGGCGTTATCGTCGAAGGCGTCGAGACCGAAGAGGAGTGGCGGCAGGTGTGCTGCTCGCCCGCGATGGCGGCGCAGGGCTACTTTTTTTCAAGGCCGGTCCCCTTTTCGCAACTTAATCATCTGCCGCTTCAGCTTGTCTGATGCCGTTCCACAACGTCTCGACTATCTTTAACGGAGACTGTGGACAGGCAAGGAGGAAGCGAAATGTCGCGCACGGGAAAAGTGGTTAGCTGGATAGTCGGGATTTTTTTGTTGCTGATCGTGGTGGTGGTCATCATCATCGCGACCTTTGACTGGAATCGTCTCAAGCCCACCATCAATCAGAAAGTCTCGACGGAGCTGAATCGCCAGTTCGCGATTCGCGGCGATCTGGGCGTCGCGTGGGAGCGCAACCGCGACGAGCCGGGCTGGCGTAGCTGGATACCCTGGCCGCATGTGCATGCGCAGGACATTATATTAGGCAATCCGCCTGAAATGGCGGAGGTGACGATGGTGCATCTGGAGCGCGTCGACGCCACCCTGTCGCCGCTGGCGCTGCTGCATAAAGAAGTTTACCTCCCGTGGATCAAACTTCAGCAGCCCGATGCGCGGCTGATCCAGACCGCCGACAAAAAGAACAACTGGACCTTCAATCTCGCCGACAGCAAGGATCCTGATGCCAGCGCGGCGCCATCCGCCTGGTCATTCCGCCTCGACAATATTCTGTTCGACCAGGGCCAGCTGCGTTACCGCGATGCGGTCAATAAAGCTGACGTGACGGTAAAAATCAATCCGCTCGGCAAGCCGGTGCCTTATGGGCAGATTGCCGGCGGCAGCGACGCGCAGAAAGGCGCGGGCGACTTTGTTTTCGGCTGGGAGGCGCGCGGCACCTATAACAACGAGCAGCTGGAAGGGGAAGGCAAAACCGGCGGCATGCTCTCGCTGCGCAGCAAAAACACGCCGTTCCCGATTCAGGCCGATATACGTAACGGCTCTACGCGCGTGCAGGTCACGGGCGGCATTCAGGATCCGATGAATCTTGGCGGCGTGAACGTTCGGCTGCGCTTCTCCGGCGATACGCTCGCCAATCTCTACGGGCTGACCGGCGTGCTGTTGCCCGATACGCCGCCCTATGAAACCGACGGCCATCTGACCGCTCGCTTCACCGGCAAAAAAGGGCCGGAATACCATTACGAAAACTTCAACGGCCATATCGGCGACAGCGATATTCACGGCACGCTCACCTACACCCAGGGCAAACCGCGACCGGCGCTAGTGGGCGAGCTAAGTTCGAAGCAGCTGCGAATGGCGGATCTGGGGCCGCTTATCGGCATCGACTCCGGCAAAGGCAGCGAGAAAACTGCGCAGGCGAAGGCGAAGCGCGGCGAAAAAGCGACGCAGCCCGCCGATCGCGTTCTGCCGCATGACACCTTCGACACCAAAAGCTGGGACGTCATGGATGCCGACGTGAAGTTTACCGGCAAACGCATCGAACATGGCAATTCGCTGCCGTTGAGCGATCTTTACACCCATCTGCAGCTGAAAGATGGCGACCTGCTGCTCGATCCGCTGCGCTTCGGCATGGCGGGCGGCACGCTGAACAGCACCATTCGTCTGGAAGGGGATAAGTCGCCGATGCGCGGCCGCGCCGACATTCACGCGCGTCGTCTGCATCTGCGTCAGCTTTTCCCTGATGTGGAAGCGATGCAGCGCAGCCTGGGCCAGCTCAACGGCGACGCCAGCTTTACCGGCAGCGGAAACTCGGTGGCGGATCTGCTCGCGACCAGCAACGGTCAGCTGAAGCTGCTGATGAATAACGGCTTAATCAGCCGCAGCCTGATGGAGATCGCCGGGCTGAACGTCGGCAACTATGTGGTTGGCAAGCTGTTTGGCGACGATGAGGTGCGTATCAACTGCGCCGCGACCGACGTGAAGCTGCAAAACGGCGTCGCGACGCCGAATCTGTTTGTGTTTGATACCGAAAATGCGGTCATCAACGTCAGCGGCAACGCCAACTTCGCCAGCGAGCGCCTGGATCTCTCGATCAATCCAGAGAGCAAAGGCATTCGCATCGTGACGCTGCGTTCGCCGCTTTACGTTCGCGGCACCTTTAAAAATCCTGACGCCGGCGTTAAAGCCGGGCCGCTGCTGGCGCGCGGCGCGGCCGCCGTTGCGCTCGGCACCGTGGTCGGCCCTGCCGCCGCGCTGCTGGCGCTGATCAGCCCAAGCGACAACGAGGATAACCAGTGCAGCAACGTGCTGCAGCAGATGAAAAGCAAAAAGTGATCAGCTGCGGTAGAGCACTTTAATGATGTGATAGCCAAATGCGGTTTTCACCGGCCCGAAAGGTTTTATCAGCGGGCAGGTGAAGACCGCTTTATCGAAGGCCGGCACCATCTGACCCTGTCGAAACTCGCCTAAATCGCCGCCGTTGCGCCCGGAAGGACAGGTAGAGTGTTTCTTCGCCAGCTGCTGAAAACTGGCGCCCTTTTCCAGCTTCGCCAGCAGCTCGTTAGCCAGCGCTTCCTCTTTCACCAGGATGTGTAAAGCCGCCGCGGTTTTCGCCATGATAGTCCTCTGATTGTGTATACTGACCGCCCATTATTTCATCCTCCTCTCTTTTTACTGAGCGATTTTTTACTATGCGTTTAAACCCCAGCCAACAACGCGCCGTCGAGTTTGTTACCGGCCCCTGTCTGGTGCTGGCGGGAGCGGGATCGGGCAAAACCCGCGTCATCACCAATAAGATTGCCCATCTGATCCGCGAGTGCGGCTATCAGGCGCGCCATATCGCGGCGGTTACCTTTACCAATAAAGCCTCGCGCGAGATGAAAGAGCGCGTCGCCCAGACGCTGGGAAAAAAAGAGGCGCGCGGCCTGATGATCTCCACCTTCCATACGCTGGGGCTGGAGATCATTAAGCGCGAATACGCCGCGCTGGGCATGAAGTCCAACTTCTCGCTGTTTGACGATACCGACCAGCTGGCGCTGCTGAAAGATTTGACGCAGCCGTGGCTGGAAGAGGACAAGACGCTGCTGCAGCAGCTGATCTCCACCATCTCCAACTGGAAGAACGATTTGATCGATCCGCCGCGCGCCGCCGCGCTGGCGCGCAGCGAGCGCGACAATATTTTCGCCCACTGCTACAGCCTCTACGATCAGCATCTGAAATCGTGCAACGTGCTCGACTTCGACGATTTGATCCTGCTGCCGACGCTGCTGCTGCAGCGCAATCAGGAGGTGCGGGAACGCTGGCAGCAGCGCATTCGCTATCTGCTGGTGGATGAGTATCAGGACACCAACACCAGCCAGTATGAGCTGGTGAAGCTGCTGGTGGGCGCGCGGGCGCGCTTTACCGTGGTCGGCGACGATGACCAGTCGATCTACTCCTGGCGCGGCGCGCGGCCGCAGAATCTGGTGCTGCTGAAAGAGGATTTTCCGGCGCTGGAAGTGATCAAGCTGGAGCAGAACTACCGCTCGTCGCAGCGCATCCTGAAGGCGGCGAATATCCTGATCGCCAACAATCCGCACGTATTCGAGAAGCGACTTTTCTCCGAGCTAGGTCTCGGCAGCGAACTTAAAGTGCTGACCGCGAACCATGAGGATCACGAGGCGGAGCGCGTAACGGGCGAGCTAATCGCACACCACTTCATCAATAAAACGCAGTATAAAGATTACGCGATCCTCTATCGCGGCAACCATCAGTCGCGCGTGTTTGAAAAGATGCTGATGCAGAACCGCATTCCCTATCGCATCTCTGGCGGCACCTCGTTTTTTTCGCGGCCGGAGATCAAGGATCTGCTCGCCTATCTGCGCGTGCTCACCAACCCGGACGACGACAGCGCGTTTCTACGCATCGTCAACACGCCGCGGCGCGAGATTGGCCCGGCGACGCTGCAAAAGCTGGGCGAGTGGGCGAACCTGCGCAACAAAAGCCTGTTTAACGCCAGTTTCGACGTCGGCCTTGGGCAGACGCTAAGCGGGCGCGGTCTGGAACATCTGCAGCGCTTTACCCACTGGCTGCAGGAGATCGTGCAGATGACCGAGCGCGAGCCGGTCAATGCGGT
The DNA here is from genome assembly GCF_059730625.1 of Pantoea sp. X-Soil-MYKO-1289. Lineage (NCBI taxonomy): Bacteria > Pseudomonadati > Pseudomonadota > Gammaproteobacteria > Enterobacterales > Erwiniaceae > Pantoea > Pantoea sp. X-Soil-MYKO-1289. Next base: position 3,877,555 of record NZ_AP036004.1, on the reverse strand, counting down.
GCGCGATCTGATCCGCGGCATCGATTATGAAAGCTGGCTGTTCGAAACGTCGGGCAGTCCAAAAGCGGCCGAAATGCGCATGAAGAACGTCAATACGCTGTTTCAGTGGATGACGGAGATGCTTGAGGGCAGCGATATCGATGAGCCGATGACGCTGACGCAGGTGGTCACGCGCTTTACGCTGCGCGATATGATGGAGCGCGGCGAGAGCGACGAAGAGCTCGATCAGGTGCAGCTAATGACGCTGCACGCCTCGAAAGGGCTGGAATTCCCCTACGTTTTTCTGGTCGGCATGGAAGAAGGGCTGCTGCCGCATCAGAGCAGCATCGATGAGAACAACATCGAAGAGGAACGCCGCCTGGCCTACGTCGGCATTACCCGCGCGCAGAAAGAGCTGACCTTTACGCTCTGCCGCGAGCGTCGCCAGTACGGCGAGCTGGTGCGCCCGGAGCCGAGCCGCTTTCTGCTGGAACTGCCGCAGGATGATGTCGTCTGGGAAACCGAGCGCAAGGTCGTCAGCGCCGAAGAGCGGATGAAAACCGGGCAAACACGGGTCGCCGGACTGCGGGCGATGCTGGAGAAGGCGAAAAAGGGCTAAAGGCCCTTTTTCTCTGCGCTCATGCCGCCGTCGGCTCGCTGATTTCGATATGTTTAATCACCAGGCCGGCGTGCGCCATCATGCCGATCAACTTATCAATACTGAAGAGGTTGATTTTACCGCGCGCCAGCTCGGATATTCTTGGCTGAGTGACGCCCAGAGCCTGAGCAGCCTCCGCCTGGCTAAGCTGCCGTTTTTCAATCCACGCATTGATGAAGGACATCAGATGCGAGCGGATTTTCATATTTTCCGCGGCTTCGGGCGTTTCACTTAGCGCATCCCAGACGCTGTCAAAGATTTCAATTTTCATCGGTTAGGCTCCTGGATCAGGGCATGAAAGCGATTTTTTTGCGCATTCCCTGCCTCGTTATACGTAATTTTGTATAGAGGCATACTACAAATTCAATCGCTGCCCTACGAGAGAGAGGCGCAAAGATTGCGTAGCGGCTCGCAGGCTGCCACAGAGAAAAGCAGAGATGAAGAGAATGACTAACAGTGCCTTTATTATCAGGCGATAGTCAGCAGCCAGTGCACATAGGACTGGTAATGGCTCTCCTGGTCCAGCAGCTCGGCGCGCAGCGGGTGCGCTTCCAGCCAGCCTGCCGGCAGAGTGAGATGCAGCGTATCGTCGTCAGCCTGTAAGCGCACCGCAGGCAGCGTATCGTCGCGACGGCGGCTGGAAAAGATGATCGCCAGCCGCAGCAGACGGCAGAGGCGTTCGGCAAGGCGCGGCGGAAGGGCGTTTTGCTGGGTCAACAGCGCTAAATCGATGCTGCCGCTCTGGTTTTGCAGCAGGCAGGCCAGCAATTTTTTCTGCGCGGGCGTAAAGCCAGGGAGATCGAGATGGCGCACCAGATAGGCGGCGTGCTGCGGAGCCTGGCGAAAATCGACGCTAAGGCCGATTTCGTGTATCGCGCTGGCGCTGAGCAGCAGCTCGCGGCAGCGCTGATCCAGTTTCCATATCGCGCTTACCTGACGGAAAAAGACGTCGGCCAGCTGACGCACGCGCGCGGCCTGTTCCACATCAATAGAAAAACGACGCTGGACGTTCTGCAGCGTGCGGCTGCGGATATCGCGATCGACCGGCAGATGCAGCATGCCGTAAACCAGCCCCTCGCGCAGCGCGCCGCCCGCCAGCGTCATGCTTTCGATGCCGAGCTGCTGGAATACCGCAATCAGAATGGAAAGGCCGCTGGGGAAAACCAGCGCGCGCTCCAGCGTTAAGCCTTCAATCTCCAGCTCTTCCAGCTTGCCGCACTGAATGGCGCGCTGTTTGAGCTGCTGCAGCTTACTCAGGGTGATGCGTTCATCCATGCCCTGCGCCACCATAATCTCCTGCAGCGCCTGAACGGTGCCGGAGGCGCCGACGCAGGCTTCCCAGCCGTGAGCGCGCAGCGGCGAGGCGATAGGGCGGATCATGTCGATTGCGGCCTGCTCGGCGGCGTCGAAATTCTCTTTTGCCAGATGACGGTCGCTAAAGAAGCGTTCAAGCCAGGTTACGCAGCCCATAGGCAGGCTAAACAGTACGGAGGCGTGCGAGCCGTCGCCGGTGGCCAGCTCGGTGCTGCCGCCGCCGATATCGACCACCAGCCGCTTGTCCGAGCCGCCGGTGGTATGCGCGACGCCCTGATAAATCAGGCGCGCTTCCTCTTCGCCGCTGATAACGTTAATCGTGCAGCCGAGGATCTGCTGCGCGGTAAACAGGAATTCGCTGGCGTTGGCCGCCAGGCGCAGCGTGGCGGTCGCGACCACGCGGATCTGCTCGGAAGGAATATCCTGCAGCTGTTCAGAGAAGAGCTTCAGACACTCCCAGCCGCGCGTCATCGCCTCGACGGAAAGATGGTTATTTTTGTCCAGCCCGGCAGCCAGACGCACCTTGCGCTTTATGCGCGCGACGGTCTGAATGCTTCCGGAAACTTCGCGCACCACCAGCATATGAAAGCTGTTGGATCCCAGATCAATCGCAGCATAGAGTGACGATGCGCTTAGCATAATGTGGATTAACCCGAACGTTTACGGTTGTTGTTACGCGGCGCTCCACGACGATTCGCGTTGTTGCCGCCGCGGCGCGGACCATTGCCGGTGCGGGCGCGAGCCAGACGCTTCGGCGGCGGCAGGTTGTCCATCAGCGCGTCGCTGTTGTACTTGCTCACCGGAATGCTGTGGCCGATATACTCTTCAATCGCCGGCAGATTCAGCGCGTACTCTTCACAGGCCAGGCTGATAGAGTGTCCGCTGGCGCCCGCGCGGCCGGTACGGCCGATACGGTGAACGTAATCTTCGCGATCGTCAGGCAGGTCGTAGTTGAAAACGTGCGTCACCGCAGGAATATGCAGGCCGCGCGCCGCAACGTCGGTCGCCACCAGAATATCGACGTCGCCTTTGGTGAAGTCGTCCAGAATGCGCAGGCGCTTCTTCTGCGGCACGTCGCCGGTCAGCAGGCCGACGCGATGGCCGTCCGCCGCCAGATGGCCCCAGATATCTTCGCAGCGATGCTTGGTGTTAGCGAAGACGATAGCGCGATCCGGCCACTCTTCTTCCAGCAGCGTCTGCAGCAGGCGCATTTTTTCTTCATTCGACGGGTAGAAGAGTTCTTCTTTAATGCGATGGCCCGTTTTCTGCTCTGGCTCCACCTCAACGTACTCGGCGTTGTTCATGTGTTCGAAAGCCAGTTCGCGCACGCGCCAGGAGAGCGTGGCGGAGAAAAGCATGCTCAGGCGCTGCGTCGCAGGCGGCATGCGGCGGAACAGCCAGCGGATATCTTTAATAAAGCCGAGATCGAACATGCGATCGGCTTCGTCCAGCACCAGCACCTGAATCGCGCCGAGGTTAATGTGGTTCTGTTTCGCGTAGTCGATGAGACGGCCGGTGGTGCCGACCAGGATGTCGACGCCGTCGGCCAGCACTTTCAGCTGCTTGTCGTAACCGTCGCCGCCGTAAGCCAGACCCAGCTTCAGACCAGTGGCCTGCGCCAGCGGTTCGGCGTCGGCATGGATCTGCACCGCCAGTTCGCGCGTCGGCGCCATGATCAACGCGCGCGGCTGATTGATCTGACGGCCTTCCTGGGCAGGGTGAGTGAGAAGATGATGAAACGTCGACGTCAGAAACGCCATCGTTTTGCCGGTACCGGTTTGCGCCTGGCCTGCGACATCACGCCCTGAGAGCGTAAAGGGCAGAGCTAACGCCTGAATAGGCGTACAGTGATGAAAGCCTTTTTTATCAAGGGCTTCCACGACCAGAGGGTGCAGGGCGAAGTCGGAAAACTTCTGTTCTGTTAAGTGTGTTTTGCTCATAGTGTGGTAGAATATCAGCTTACTATCGCTTTACGAAAGCGTATCCGATGAAATAAAGTCAACCTTCGTTGGTAAACTTTACGCCAATTCGCCAGGCATAATCTTGTGGAGTAATACATGAGCAGCGATAAAATCGTTCACCTCACCGATGACAGTTTCGATGCAGACGTTCTGAAAGCAGAAGGTGTCACACTGGTAGATTTCTGGGCTGAATGGTGTGGTCCTTGCAAAATGATCGCCCCGATTCTCGATGAAGTTGCCGAAGAGTACGACGGTAAGCTCACTATCGCCAAGCTGAACATTGACGATAACCCGGGCACCGCGCCGAAGTACGGCATCCGCGGCATCCCGACGCTGCTGCTGTTCAAAAACGGTGAAGTCGCCGCGACTAAAGTCGGCGCGCTGTCCAAAAGCCAGCTGAAAGAGTTCCTGAACGCCAACCTGGCGTAAGGACGAGAACGTTCGGCGGTGGCGAATTTTCTTCCACTGCTGGACGTTCGCATTTTAGCGTGCTAAGTTACTTTCACTGCATTACGCACTTACCTTGTAGTTTGCATCTTAAAGATTTCCTTTGTTAAACCCTGAAGCACGTTCCGTATACAGCGGTTTAGCAATTCTGACGGTTAGCACCAACTTTGGCATCGCATTTCAACCGTCTCTCTCGCTTCCAGTCGCCATCCCTGACGATGATCGTCGAGAAGAGTTGAAAGCGCCATTAACAGGCATGGAATATTAAGCCATACCATTCACGACCAACATTTCGAGAATTACCCCGAGTTTAAGAACCCATCACTATGAATCTTACCGAATTAAAGAACACGCCGGTTTCTGAGCTGATAACCCTCGGCGAAAATATGGGGCTGGAAAACCTGGCGCGCATGCGCAAACAGGATATTATTTTCGCCATCCTCAAACAGCACGCGAAAAGCGGCGAGGACATCTTCGGTGATGGTGTGCTGGAGATATTGCAGGACGGATTTGGTTTCCTCCGCTCCGCAGACAGCTCTTACCTCGCCGGTCCCGACGACATCTACGTTTCTCCCAGCCAAATTCGCCGTTTCAACCTTCGCACTGGTGACACCATCTCCGGCAAGATCCGTCCGCCGAAAGAGGGTGAACGCTACTTCGCGCTGCTGAAGGTTAACGAGGTCAACTACGATAAGCCGGAAAACGCGCGTAATAAGATTCTGTTCGAAAACCTGACGCCGCTGCACGCCAACAGCCGTCTGCGCATGGAGCGCGGCAATGGTTCGACGGAAGACCTTACCGCACGCGTGCTGGATCTGGCTTCGCCGATCGGCCGCGGCCAGCGTGGTCTGATCGTCGCGCCGCCGAAAGCGGGTAAAACCATGCTGCTGCAGAATATCGCGCAGAGCATCGCCTACAACCATCCAGACTGCGTGCTGATGGTGCTGCTGATCGACGAACGTCCGGAAGAAGTAACCGAGATGCAGCGTCTGGTCAAAGGCGAAGTTATCGCCTCGACCTTCGACGAACCGGCTTCACGCCACGTTCAGGTTGCCGAAATGGTGATCGAGAAGGCGAAGCGTCTGGTTGAACACAAGAAAGACGTGATCATTCTGCTCGACTCCATCACTCGCCTGGCGCGCGCCTACAACACCGTAGTGCCGGCATCAGGCAAAGTGCTGACCGGTGGTGTTGACGCCAACGCCCTGCATCGTCCGAAGCGCTTCTTCGGTGCCGCGCGTAACGTGGAAGAGGGCGGCAGCCTGACCATCATCGCGACCGCGCTGGTTGATACCGGTTCGAAGATGGATGAAGTGATTTACGAAGAGTTTAAAGGCACCGGTAACATGGAGCTGCACCTCGCACGTAAAATCGCTGAAAAACGCGTCTTCCCGGCGATTGACTACAACCGCTCCGGTACGCGTAAAGAAGAGCTGCTCACTTCCCAGGAAGAGCTGCAGAAGATGTGGATCCTGCGCAAGATTATTCACCCGATGGGCGAAATCGACGCGATGGAATTCCTCATCAACAAGCTGGCGATGACCAAAACCAACGACGAATTCTTCGATATGATGAAGCGCTCGTAATTCCGCGCTGGCTAATCGAGACGGCGAAACCGACTTTTTTAGCCTAAATGCGCAGGAATTCGCCCTAACGCCACGTCTTAACGTGGCGTTTTTTATTTGTGCGCATTAGGATTACCGCTGGCAGGAGTATTTATAATGACTGCGGCGGCAGTGCGCAAAAAACAACCATGCGCGCGTGGTCGGAAGCAGAATTCGGACTCGGGATGAAAGGCAAAAACATGCAGTTTGTTTATCCTGTCCCTGATTTTAGCTGAGAGCGTTAAACGTGAATTTACTCACTATGAGTACTGAGCTGGGCCTTACTTTTCTATTTTCTTTAGTCTTTATCTTTTTTGCGCGCAAAGCGGCTAAAAAAATAGGTCTGGTCGACACGCCTAATTCCCGTAAACGTCATCACGGCGCCATTCCGCTGGTCGGCGGCATTTCCGTTTACGCCGGCATCTGCTTTATGTTTCTCATCACCCGCTTCTACCTGCCGCACGCCACGCTTTATCTTATTTGCGCCGGTCTGCTGGTGCTGGTCGGCGCGCTCGACGATCGTTTCGATATCAGCGTAAAAATCCGCGCCGTGGTGCAGGCCGCGGTGGCGGTGGCGATGATGGTGGGCGCCAAACTCTATCTGCTCAGCCTCGGCTTTATTATCGGCCCGGTTGAGCTGGTGGTCGGGCCGTTCGGCTACGTGCTGACGCTGTTCGCCGTCTGGGCGGCAATTAACGCCTTTAATATGGTGGACGGCATCGACGGCCTGCTGGGCGGCCTTTCCTCGGTCACCTTTGCGGCGATGGGCATTATTCTCTGCTTCGACGGCCAGTACAGCCTGGCCGTGTGGTGCTTCGCCATGATCGCCGCCACGCTGCCCTATATTTTGCTTAATCTCGGCTTCCTTGGCCGCCGCTATAAAGTCTTTATGGGCGATGCCGGCAGCACCATGATTGGCTTCACCATTATCTGGATCCTGCTGGAAACCACGCAGGGATTGAGCCATCCGATTACGCCCGTGACCGCGCTCTGGCTGATCGCCATTCCGCTGATGGATATGGTGGCGATTATGTATCGTCGCCTGCGCAAAGGCATGAGCCCCTTCTCCGCCGACCGGCAGCATATTCACCATTTGATCATGCGCGCCGGCTTCACCTCGCGCCAGGCGTTTGTGTTGATCACCGTGGCGGCCGCGATACTCGCTGGCATCGGCGTGCTCGGCGAATACCTCGCCTTTATCCCTGAGTGGGTGATGCTGGTGCTGTTTATGGTGGCGTTTATGTTTTACGGCTACTGCCTGAAACACGCCTGGCGCGTGGCGCGCCTGATCCGTCGTATAAAGCGTCGTTTGAACGCGCATCGCGACGTTAAGAAAAAATTACCCTGATAAGGATTGCCTTGTGATGACCTCTGAGGTTGCAGATAACGAACTGGATATTCGCGGCCTGGGCTGCGCGTTATGGCGCGGCAAGCGCTGGATTTTCGGCCTGGCGCTGCTTTTCGCGCTGGTCGCCTGGCTGGCTTCGCTGCTGATGAAACAGGCGTGGAGCACCACGGCGATTACCGATCGTCCTACGGTGAATATGCTCGGCGATTACTATGCGCAGGAGCAGTTTCTGAATAATCTCGACGTGCGCAATAACACGCTCAATCTGGCGGCGCCCTCGCCGACCATCATGGATGAGGTCTATCAGGAGTTTATTATGCAGCTGGGCGCCTGGGATACGCGCCGCGACTTCTGGCAGCAGACGGACTATTACAAAAGCCGCCGCTCAGGCAACGCCCATAACGACGCCGCGCTGCTTGACGATATGGTCGCCAATATCCAGTTTCTGCCCGCCGACGCGGCGCGCAATACGCGCGACAGCGTTAAGCTCATCGCGGAAACCGCAGGGGACGCCAACAACCTGCTGCGTCAGTATATCGCCTTCGCCAGCGAGCGCGCGGCGCGCCACCTTAACGGCGAGCTGAAAGGCGCATGGCAGGCGCGCAGCGAGCAGCTGCAGGCGCAGGTGAAGCGTCAGGAAGATGTGGCGAACGCCGTTTTCCAGCGTCAGCAGCATCGCCTGCAGCAGGCGCTGAAGGTCGCCAGCCAGCAGGGCATTCATGAAAACCGCTCGCGCGACGCGCGCGAACCGATCGCCGACAGCGACCTCTTCCTGCTGGGTGAGCCGCAGCTGCAGGCGCAGCTGGAAACCCTGCAGGCGACCGGGCCGAGTTACGATATCAGCTATGATCAAAACAGGGCGATGCTCACCACGCTGAGCGCCGGCCCGACGTTGAACCGCACCTTCCAGACCTACCGCTATCTGCGTACCCCGGAAGAGCCGGTTTCGCGCGACAGCCCGCGTCGGCTGTTCATGATGATTATGTGGGGCGCGTTAGGCGCATTGACGGGCGCAGGCGTGGCGCTGGCGCGTCGTTCCAGCGTCAGATCAGCGAGAGAAACCGCGTGAAAGTGCTAACAGTATTCGGGACTCGCCCGGAGGCGATCAAAATGGCGCCGCTGGTACAGGCGCTGGCGCAGGATCCTGCGTTTGACTCTCGCCTGTGCGTCACCGCGCAGCACCGCGAAATGCTCGATCAGGTTCTGCGCCTCTTTGCGCTGCAGCCAGATTATGACCTGAACGTGATGCGTCCTGAGCAAGGATTAACGGAGATCACCTGCCGCATTTTACAGGGCATGAAAACCGTGCTGCTCGACTTTAAACCCGACGTGGTGCTGGTGCATGGCGACACCACCACCACGCTCGCCGCCAGCCTGGCGGCATTTTATCAGCAGATCCCGGTCGCCCATGTCGAAGCGGGACTGCGCACCGGCGATTTGACGTCGCCGTGGCCGGAAGAGGGCAACCGCAAGCTGACCGGCCATCTTGCGCGGTTGCACTTTACCCCGACCGAACGCTCGCGCCAGAACCTGCTGGCGGAAAATGTGCCCGACGCGCGCATCTTCGTCACCGGCAATACGGTGATCGACGCGCTGCTGTGGGTGCGCGATCGGGTTATCGCCGATCCCGGCCTTAACGCGCAGCTCGCCAGCTGCTATCCCTTCCTCGACAGCGAGAAGAAGCTGGTGCTGGTCACTGGCCATCGTCGCGAAAGCTTCGGCGAAGGCTTTGAGCGTATCTGCAGCGCGCTGGCGCGCATCGCCCGTCAGCATCCCGACGCGCAGATCGTCTATCCGGTGCACCTTAATCCCAACGTCAGCGAGCCGGTTAACCGCATCCTTAGCGGCATCGACAATATCGTGCTGATCGAGCCGCAGGAGTATCTGCCTTTCGTCTGGCTGATGAACCGGGCCTGGCTGATCCTCACCGACTCCGGCGGCATCCAGGAAGAAGCGCCTTCGCTGGGCAAACCGGTACTGGTGATGCGCGACGCGACGGAACGGCCTGAAGCGGTCGACGCCGGCACCGTGAAGCTGGTTGGCACCGACATAGAGAAAATCGTGGCCGAAGTCGGCCTGCTGTTGACCGACGAAACGGCCTGGCAAACCATGAGCCGCGCGCACAACCCTTACGGCGACGGCAACGCCTGTCAGCGCATTCTGCAAGCTTTAAAAGATACCCGAGTTGACCTATGAGTTTTGACACCATTTCCGTGATTGGACTGGGCTACATTGGGCTGCCGACCGCAGCCGTTTTCGCGTCGCAAAAGAAAAAGGTCGTGGGGGTCGATATCAACGCCCACGCGGTAGAGACCATTAATCGCGGGGCGATCCATATCGTCGAACCCGCGCTGGACAAAGTGGTCCACGACGCCGTGACCCAGGGCTTTCTGCGCGCCACCACGCAGCCCGAAGCGGCCGACGCCTTTCTGATCGCCGTGCCAACGCCCTTTATGGCGGATCATCAGCCCGATTTGCGCTTCGTTAAGGCGGCGGCGGAATCGATTGCTCCGGTATTGAAGAAGGGCGACCTGGTGATTCTGGAATCCACCTCGCCGGTCGGCGCCACGGAGCAGATGGCGGAGTGGCTGGCGGTGACGCGCCCGGATCTGCGTTTCCCGCAGCACGGCGGTACGCCCGATATCTTTATCGCCTACTGTCCGGAGCGCGTGCTGCCGGGCAAAATCATGCAGGAACTGATCCACAACGATCGCGTGATCGGCGGCATGACGCCCGCCTGCTCGGCGCAGGCCAGCGCGCTCTACCAAATTTTTCTGCAGGGCGAATGCGTGGAGACCAACGCGCGCACGGCGGAGCTATGCAAGCTGACGGAAAACAGCTTCCGCGACGTTAATATCGCTTTCGCCAATGAGCTGTCGCTGATTTGCGCCGATCAGGGGATTAACGTCTGGGAACTGATCGCGCTGGCGAACCGCCATCCGCGCGTCAATATTCTGCAGCCGGGGCCTGGCGTCGGCGGGCACTGCATTGCGGTCGATCCCTGGTTTATCGTGGCGCAAAATCCGTCGCTGGCGCGGCTGATCCGCACCGCGCGCGAAGTGAACGACAGCAAGCCGCACTGGGTGCTGAATCAGGTCAAGGCGGCGCTGGCGGACTGCCTGACCCAGAGCGGCAAGCGCGCCGATGAGATTGTCATCGCCTGCTTCGGGCTGGCGTTTAAACCCAACATCGACGATCTGCGCGAAAGCCCGGCGATGCAGGTCGCGCAGATGATCGCCGAATGGCATCGCGGGCAGAGCTGGGTGGTTGAGCCGCATATCGCCGCGCTGCCCGCCGCGCTCGGCGACAAGGCTGCGCTGGTTTCTCGCGAGCAGGCGCTGGCGCAGGCCGACGTGCTGGTGATGCTGGTGGATCACGATCACTTCCGCGCCGTTGACGCGTCGCAGGTCACGCAAAGCTGGATTGTGGATACGCGGGGAGTATGGCGGTGAAACAGTTCTTAATCACCGGCGGCGCAGGCTTTATCGGCTCGGCGCTGGTGCGTTTTCTTATCGAAGAGACGGATCACCGCATCGTGGTGGTCGACAAGCTTAGCTATGCCGGCAATCTCGCCTCGCTGGCAAGCGTGATGCAGGATGCGCGCTTCGCGTTCGAACAGGTGGATATCTGCGATCGTCCGGCGCTGGATGCCGTTTTCGCGAGCTATCAGCCCGACTGCATCATGCACCTGGCGGCAGAGAGCCACGTTGACCGCTCCATTGACGGCCCGATAGCCTTTGTCGAAACCAATATCGTCGGCACCTATCAGCTGCTTGAGGCGGCGCGCAGCTACTGGAACAAACTTGAAGCGGCGCGGCGCGAGGCGTTTATCTTCCACCATATCTCCACCGACGAAGTGTTTGGCGATTTGCAGGATCCGCAGGCGTTTTTTACCGAAACCACGCCCTATGCGCCGAGCAGCCCTTATTCAGCGACCAAGGCCAGCAGCGATCATCTGGTGCGCGCCTGGCTGCGGACCTACGGCCTCCCTGTTATCGTCACCAATTGCTCCAACAACTATGGCCCCTGCCATTTCCCGGAAAAGCTTATCCCGCTTACCATCATTAATGCGCTGGCGGGTAAGCCGCTGCCGGTTTACGGCAACGGCGAGCAGATCCGCGACTGGCTCTATGTCGAGGATCATGCGCGCGCGCTCTATCGCGTCGTGAGCAGCGGCAAGGTCGGCGAAACCTATAATATCGGCGGGCATAATGAGCAGCGCAATATCGACGTGGTCAACACCATCTGCGATTTGCTGGAGCAAATGGCGCCGGAGCGTAAAGCCGCTGGCCTGACGCACTACCGCGATTTGATTAGGTTTGTGGCGGATCGTCCCGGTCACGATCAGCGCTATGCCATCGACGCCAGCAAAATTGCGCGCGAGCTGGGCTGGACGCCACAGGAAACGTTCGACAGCGGCATGCGCAAAACCGTGCGCTGGTATCTGGAAAATCAGACATGGTGGCAGGCTATTCTGGACGGGCGCTATCGCGGCGAGCGGCTAGGCCTGGCTGCGTCGCGTTCATGACGGCGTCAGAGGAGCGGAAGCGATGAAAGGTATTATTCTGGCAGGCGGTTCAGGCACGCGTCTTCATCCCATTACGCGGGCGATTTCTAAACAGCTGCTGCCCGTGTACGACAAGCCGATGATCTATTACCCGTTGTCGGTGCTGATGCTGGCGGGCATTCGCGACATTCTGCTGATCACCACGCCCGAGGATCGCGACCATTTTGTGCGCCTGCTGGGCGACGGTAGCGAGTTCGGCATCCATCTCAGCTATGCGGTGCAGCCAAGCCCGGATGGCCTGGCGCAGGCCTTTATCATCGGTGAAAGCTTTATCGGCGACGACAACTGCTGTCTGGTGCTGGGTGATAATCTCTATTTCGGCCAGGGCTTTAGTCCGAAGCTAAAAAAAGTCGCCGCGCGCGCGCAGGGCGCGACGGTATTTGGCTATCAGGTGATGGATCCCGAACGTTTTGGCGTGGTGGAGTTTGACGAAGCCTTCAACGCGCTCTCTATCGAAGAGAAACCGAGCGCGCCGAAATCGCGCTGGGCGGTAACCGGCCTCTATTTTTACGATAATCAGGTGGTGGAATTTGCAAAGCAGGTGAAACCGTCCGCGCGCGGCGAGCTGGAGATTACCGCCATCAACCAGATGTATCTGGCGCGCGGCCAGCTCTCCGTGGAACTGTTAGGCCGCGGGTTCGCCTGGCTCGACACCGGCACGCACGACAGCCTGATCGAGGCCAGCACCTTTGTGCAGACGGTGGAGAAACGACAGGGTTTCAAAGTCGCCTGCCTGGAGGAGATCGCCTGGCGCAACGGCTGGCTGAGCGACGATCAGCTGCGCGCCGCCGGCGAGGCACTGACGAAAACCGGCTACGGCCAGTATCTGCTGGATCTGTTACATGCCCGTCCGCGTCAGTATTAATCCCCTGGCGTGGGAAAGCGCCTTTTTCGGCTGTGAGACGGCGCGGCTCGATCTGGACGGCGACCTGTCGCTGAGCGAGGCGCTGCGCCATCCGGCCGATCTATGGCAGATCAAAGTGCCCGCCGACCGGCTTGAGGCGATCGACGCTCTCGGTCAGCAGGGGTTTCAGCTGGCGGAAGGCGAAGCCGATCTGGCCATCAACATTAAACGCACCGAACGGCAGAGCGGCATCCGCATCGCCCGCGAGTCGCAAATCAGCGCGCTGCGCGCCGCCGCGGCGCAGATCTTCGTGCAGAGCCGCTTTCGCGCGCCCTGGTTCGAGGCAGACGCCAGCGCGCGCTTTTACGCCCAGTGGATTGAAAACGCGGTGCGCGGCACCTTTGATCATCAGTGTCTGATCGCCAGCGATGAGGCGGGCGCGCTGCTCGGTTTTATCTCGCTGCGCGAGACGGAAGGCGAGGCGCGCGTCGGGCTGCTGGGGGTGCTGCCGCATGCGCAGGGCAACGGCGTCGGACAGCGTCTGCTGCTGGCAGGCGCAGACTGGGGGCGCGTCCGCCAGCTCGGGCGTCTGCGCGTCGCGACGCAGCTCAGCAATCTGCCGGCGATGCGACTCTATTTACGCAGCGGTGCCCGGCTGGAAAGCACCGCTTACTGGTTCTACAGGAAAGGTCATGATCCCATTTAACGCGCCGCCGGTTGTCGGCAGCGAACTTGAATATATGCAGTCGGCGATGGCCAGCGGCAAGCTGTGCGGCGACGGCGGCTTTACCCGCCGCTGTCAGCAGTGGATGGAGCAGCGCTTCGGCAGCAAGAAAGTGCTGCTGACGCCGTCGTGCACCGCTTCGCTGGAGATGGCGGCGCTGCTGATCGATCTGCAGCCGGGCGATGAAGTGATTATGCCGAGCTACACCTTCGTCTCCACCGCCAACGCCTTCGTGCTGCGCGGCGCGACCATCGTCTTCGTGGATATTCGTCCGGATACGCTCAATATCGACGAAAGCAAAATCGAAGCGGCGATTACCGAGAAAACGCGCGCCATCGTGCCGGTGCACTATGCGGGCGTGGCCTGCGAAATGGACGCCATTATGGCGCTGGCGGCGAAACATCAGCTCTGGGTCATCGAGGATGCGGCGCAGGGCGTGATGTCGCGCTACAAGGGACGCGCGCTGGGCACGATTGGCCATATCGGCTGCTTCAGCTTTCATGAGACCAAGAACTACACGGCGGGCGGCGAAGGCGGCGCGACCCTGATCAACGATGCGGCGCTGGTGGAGCGCGCCGAAATCATCCGCGAGAAGGGCACCAACCGCAGCCAGTTTTTCCGCGGCCAGGTGGATAAGTATACCTGGCGCGATATCGGCTCGAGCTATCTGATGGCGGATCTGCAGGCGGCCTATTTGTGGGCGCAGCTTGAAGCGGCCGATCGCATCAATCAGCAGCGTTTGCGCCTGTGGCAGCGCTATTACGACGCGCTGCAGCCGCTGGCGGCGCAAGGGCGCATTCAGCTGCCGTCGCAGCCCGCCGACTGCGAGCACAATGCGCATATGTTCTATATCAAACTGCGCGACAGCGACGATCGCCAGGCGCTGATTAGCTGGATGAAAGAGGCGGAGATCCTGACGGTTTTCCACTATATCCCGCTGCACAGTTCGCCCGCCGGCCAACGGTTCGGCCGCTTCCACGGCGAAGAGCGTTTCACCACCGCCGAGAGCGAGCGGCTGCTGCGCCTGCCGCTGTTTTACAACCTGACGGACAATAACCAGAACACGGTTATCAGTTCCCTGCTGAGTTTCTTCGCCTGATGTCGCTGGCAAAAGCGTCGGTGTGGACAGCATCGTCCACGCTGGTGAAAATCGCTGCCGGCCTGCTGGTGGTGAAACTGCTGGCGGTGAGTTTCGGCCCGGAAGGGGTAGGGCAGGCGGGCAACTTTCGCCAGCTGATCACCGTGCTGGGCGTGCTGGCGGGCGCAGGCATCTTCAACGGCGTTACCACCTACGTGGCGAAGTATCAGCATCAGCCGGAGCCGCTGCGCGCGCTGCTGGGCACCGCATCGGCGATGGTGCTGGGCTTTTCCACGCTGCTGGCGCTGGTTTTTCTGCTGGCGGCCGTGCCGATCAGCCAGGCGCTGTTTGGCCATACGCGCTTTGCGAATGTGGTGCGCATCGTCGCCTTCCTGCAGTTCGGCATCGCCTGGGCCAACCTGGCGCTGGCGCTGCTGAAAGGCTATCGCGACGCGCGCGGTAACGCGCTGGCGCTGATCGTCGGCAGCCTTATCGGCGTCGCCGCCTATGTGCTCTGCTGGTGGGCAGGCGGCTACGCGGGCGCGCTGGCGGGCTTTGCGCTGGTGCCTGCGCTGGTGGCGATTCCGGCATCCATTTTGCTGAAGAAACGCGTGCCGCTGCCGCTCGCCTGGCTGAAGCCGCAGTGGCAGCCGGAACTGGCGCGCAGCCTGGCGAAATTCACCCTGATGGCGCTGATTACCTCGGTGACGCTGCCGGTGGCGTGGATAATGATGCGCAACCTGCTGGCGCAGCACGACGGCTGGGCGCAGGTCGGCCTGTGGCAGGGCGTCACCAGCATCTCCGACGCCTGGCTGCAGTTTATCACCGCCACCTTCAGCGTCTGGCTGCTGCCGACGCTGGCGCGGCTGGAGCAGAAACGCGATATCGCGCGTGAAATTATGCGCGCGCTGCGCTTTGTGTTGCCCGCTGTGGCGGCGGTCGGCTTTTGCGTCTGGCTGCTGCGCGATGTGGCGATCTGGCTGCTCTTTTCGCCGGCGTTTCACGCCATGCGCGATCTCTTCGTCTGGCAGCTGTGCGGCGACGTGTTCAAGGTCGGTGCCTATGTTTTCGGTTATCTGGTGATTGCTAAGGCGTCGCTGCGCTTCTATATTCTGGCCGAAATCAGCCAGTTCGCGCTGCTGACGCTCTTTTCGCGCTGGCTCATCCCGCTGTCGGGCGTAACCGGCGCGGCGCAGGCCTATATGGCGACCTATCTCGTTTATTTCGCGCTCTGCTACGGCGCTTTTATGATTTATTACCGAAAAAAATGACGTTAATCCACGTTCTGGGATCGGATATCCCCCATCACAATCAGACGGTGCTGCGCTTTTTCAACGAGGTGTTGAGCGTTGAGCTGCCTGCCGATCGGCCGCGCCGTTTTATGGTGGTGACGCAGCAGCCTGCCGCGCTCGCCGCCTTCAGCCATCTCGACATTGAAACTTTCGCATCGAAAAAGGCGCTGGCGCAGGCGCTGACGGCGCGGGCGAAAACGCGCGAGCAGCGTTTTTTTTGCCACGGGCAGTTTAATCCGGGCATCTGGCTGGCGCTGCTGAGCGGTAAGATCCGCCCCAGCCAGATCTACTGGCACGTCTGGGGCGCCGATCTTTACGAAGAGTCGCGCAGCCTGAAGTTCCGCCTGTTCTATCTGCTTCGCCGCATCGCGCAGGGGCGCGTCGCCCGGGTTTTCGCCACCCGCGGCGATTTACACCACTATCAGCAGCGCCATCCGCGCGTGCCGTCCCAGCTGCTCTATTTTCCGACGAGGATGCCTGCCGCCGCGCCGCAAAGCGCGCCGGATGCGCGCTTTACCGTGCTGCTGGGCAACTCCGGCGACGCCAGCAATCGCCATATCGACGGCCTCAAAGCGATTCGCGCGCAGTTGGGCGAGGAGACGCGCGTCGTGGTGCCGCTGGGCTATCCGCCTGACAATGACGCCTATATTAGCGAGGTTGAGAAGGCCGCCGCGGCGCTGTTTCCTGCTGGGCAGGTCGAGCTGTTGCGCAACAATCTCGCCTTTGATGACTATTTAGCGCTGCTCGCCCGCTGCCATTTAGGCTATTTTATGTTCGAGCGCCAGCAGGGCATTGGAACGCTCTGCCTGCTGATTCAGGCCAACGTGCCGTTTGTGCTGAACCGGCGCAATCCGTTCTGGCGCGATCTCAGCGAGCAGGGGCTGCCGGTGCTGTTTAGCGGCGATGCGCTGGATGGCGCGAGCGTCGCGGAAGCGCGTCGACAGCTGGCGAGCTGCGATAAACAGGCCATCGCCTTTTTCGCGCCGGGCTATGTGGCGGGCTGGCGCGAGGCGCTGCGCCAATGTGAAAGGGAGTCTTTATGAACCTCATGCAGTTCAGCGGTCTGCTGGTGGTTTATCTGCTGTCGCTGGGTTTTATTCTGACCCTTACCTGGCGGGAGTTCAGGCGCGTGCGCTTTAATTTCCACCTCTTTTTTACGCTGCTGTTTTTACTGACTTTCTACTTCGGTTTTCCGCTAACCAGCGTGCTGGCGTTCCGCTTTGACGTTGAGGTGGTGCCGCCGGAGTTTCTGCTGCAGGCGCTGCTGTCGGCGACGGCGTTCTACGCCGTTTACTACGTCAGCTATAAGGTGCGGCTGCGCCCTGCGACGGTGCCGCGCGCCCGGCCGTGGCTGCAGATGAACCGCGTCGAAACGCATCTGACCTGCGTGCTGCTGGCGCTGGTCGCAATTGGCACGGTGACGGTGTTTTTCCTGCACAACGGCTTTCTGCTGTTCCGTCTGACCGCCTATAACCAGATTTTCTCCAGCGAAGTCTCTGGCGTGGCGCTGAAGCGCTTTTTCTATTTCTTTATCCCGGCGATGCTGATCCTCTATTTTCTGCGGCCGACGCAGCGCAACTGGCTGCTGTTTCTGGTGGTCACGGTCGCATTCGGCCTGCTGACCTACGCGCTGGTGGGCGGCACGCGCGCCAATATTATTATCGCGTTCGCGCTGTTTCTGTTTATCGGCATTACGCGCGGCTGGATCAGCCTGTGGATGCTGGCGGCGGCGGGCGTGCTGGCGATAGGCGGCATGTTCTGGCTGGCGCTGCGGCGCTATAACCTCAACGTGTTTGGCGAAGAGGCGGTTTACACCTTTCTTTATCTGACGCGCGATACCTTTTCGCCCTGGGAGAATCTGGCGCTGCTGCTGGAGAACTATTCAAAGATCGAGTTTCAGGGGCTGGCGCCCATCTGGCGCGATTTTTATGTCTATATTCCCGGCTGGCTGTGGCCGGGCAGGCCGTCGATGGTGCTCAACAGCGCCAACTACTTTACCTGGGAAGTTTTAAAGAACCATTCCGGCCTGGCGATTTCGCCTACGCTGCTGGGTTCGCTGGTGGTGATGGGCGGCGTCTGGTTTATCTTGCCGGGCGCGGTGGCGGTCGGGTTGATTATCAAAGGCTTCGATACGCTCTATTTGCGCGGACGCGACGCTGACAATCGCTATAGCGGCGCGATCATGCAGAGTTTCTGCTTTGGCGCGGTGTTTAATATGATTGTGCTGGCGCGCGAAGGGCTGGACGCGTTCGGCTCGCGCGTGGTCTTTTTCGCTTTGATTTTTCTGGCCTGCCTCGGCGTGGCGAAGATGCTCTACTGGCTGCTGGATCGCGCCGGGCTGATTCGACGTCGCGGCGGTCAGGCTGTGCATAGCCTCACTTAACGCCTCTGGCATAACAGGAAGATAGAACTCAACCATGACAAGGTTACCGGAAGCGCCGCAGTATGAGATTCGCGGCGTGTCGCTGTATGGTTTCGACACTATGTCCGCCTTTGTGGATTTTCTGCTGCCGGGCGAGACGGCACGCAGCGGAACGTTAGTGGCGCTCAACGCCGAGAAGATGCTGACGGCGGAGCACGACGACGCGCTGCGCGCGCTGTTGCAGGAGGCGGAATTCAAATATCCCGACGGCATCAGCATCGTGCGCTCTGTGCGTAAAAAGTATCCCCATGCCGAGGTGCAGCGCATTGCGGGCGCCGATTTATGGGAGGCGTTAATGGAGCGCGCCGGACGGCAGGGCACGCCGGTGTTTTTGATCGGCGGACGTCAGGCGGTGCTGGATGAAACCTGCGATAAGCTGCGTCGGCAGTGGAATGTGAATATCGTCGGCGCGCAGGACGGCTATTTCGCGCCGGCCGATCGCGATGCGCTTTTTACCCGCATCGCCGCCAGCGGCGCGCGTATCGTGACCGTTGCGCTGGGTTCGCCGCGTCAGGAGCTGTTGATGCGCGACTGTCGCGCGCGCTGGCCGCACGCGCTCTATATGGGCGTAGGCGGCACCTACGACGTGTTTACCGGCCACGTGAAGCGCGCGCCGAAGATTTGGCAGCGTCTGGGGCTGGAATGGCTCTATCGTTTGATTCGACAGCCCAGCCGGCTGCGTCGCCAGCTAAAGTTGCTTAAATATTTGCGCTATCACTGGCGCGGCGATCTCTGATATTACTGATTACTGCGGCCTTTTTTCGCTGCGGAAATAGCCAGAGTGTTGCATTACTCGACGAAATGCACAAAGCGTAATCAAACGCGTTTTTTTATTAAAAAAGCACTGGACAGCATCACCCCAAGTCCGTAGTATGCCCATCCGCAACGGCGCTACGCGCCCGTAGCTCAGCTGGATAGAGCGCTGCCCTCCGGAGGCAGAGGTCTCAGGTTCGAATCCTGTCGGGCGCGCCATTTAGTTTGTGCGCAGGAGCTGCGGTGGTTACATTACCGCGTTAGTAAAGAGTTACATGGTGTAGGTCGGTGGCTTGCAACATAACGAATTGTGGTGGCTATAGCTCAGTTGGTAGAGCCCTGGATTGTGATTCCAGTTGTCGTGGGTTCGAGTCCCATTAGCCACCCCAGATTTTGCTGGGATACGCGAAGGTGGCGGAATTGGTAGACGCGCTAGCTTCAGGTGTTAGTGTCTTAACGGACGTGAGGGTTCAAGTCCCTCTCTTCGCACCAGGCAAAACAAAACAATAAAAATTATCGGCGAGTAGCGCAGCTTGGTAGCGCAACTGGTTTGGGACCAGTGGGTCGGAGGTTCGAATCCTCTCTCGCCGACCATTTTATAAACCTGCTTGAAAAAGCAGGTTTTTTTTCGTCTGTAGAAAAGCGGGCTGCTGGCTGCAAGCTTTGTGCCGACGCGGATGCCATGGACGGATCGCAAAGTCGCTGTACGCATCCCTGCGCGCTCGGCCCGCGCGAGTACGCACCTCATCCCTGAGGTGCGCCCGTAAACGGGCCAACGCTACGCGCTGTTCAAAAACGCTCCCGGCGTTTTTGTCCTTGTCGCAGAACGCTTTGCTCTTCCATCTATGCCATCCGCGTTTTAACTGAAGAGCTGCCTGTTTAAATGACAGCGCTGGAGATGCGTTCTTTAGTTTTGTCGCGGGACGCTTTGCTTTTCCGCCCTTGCCATCCGCGTTTCAGCTAATGAGCTGCCTGTCTGAATAGCTGGGCAGGCTCTATCCTTGTCGACAGATGCTTTACGTTACCCACTTATAAACATCATCGCTTGTGTGGAATAGACACAGAAGAGAATGTCTCTATCTGGAGACGATTAATGCGTTGATTTTAAATGAATTAGCAACAGGGATCTTTCATCGTCTCTAAAAAGAGACAGCAAGCGGGCCAGTTGTCGTCTGAGGCAGACAAGATCGGCGCGCCAGAGGATGACGCAGTAATCTATCACTATGAAAATAAAGTATTTAATCTATTTTCTGCAGCCTGGCACGCTCTGTGCAATACTTAGCGCGTAGATGCTCATTCCACCTCTTATGTCTGCTGATGCTGCATAAACCTGGGAATGACGCAGAGCCACTTTTGGGTATCCGTTGTCTGCCTGCCTGCATCGTTAACCCCTTGCAGGGCCAACAGACATACCGTTGAGTCGGATACCTCAGGGTTGTCTTACCGACCTGATTTTACACCTGCCTCTGGCAGGTGTTTTTTTTTTGCGGCGGATAAAGGGCAAAAAAAAGCCGGGCAAGCCCGGCGTAAACAAGTAACAACAACATTAAGCATTCGGGTTGTTTTTCAGCGTCAGCAGTAAGCCCTCGCGGCGCATTTTCGCTGCCTCTTCCGGACGATGCATGCGGTCGTAAGCATCCGCCAGCCACGCGTAGTCGAACGCATCGGGGCGCTGCGCCAGCGCCTGCTGGAACGCTTCGACGGCCTGCTGCCATTCGCCATGGCGCATCAGCAGCTGTCCCAGCGTGCTGTGCAGCAGCGGCGTCGCGCCATGCTGCTTGATCTGCTGGCGCAGCGCTTTCTCCAGCGCTTCCGGGTTGCTGCTTTTAATGCGCGGCATCAGCAGCACCAGACGATCGTCATAGTGGCGTTTCAGGCCCTCCAGCACGATATCCTGCGCGGTCTGGTGATCGTCGCACTCAATCAGATGGTCTGCCATCGCCACCTGCAGCGCCGTTTGCTGGCGCGTTTTACGGCTCAGATTCGACCACCAGCGCTTCAGACCGTCGCTGCCCTGATCGGCCATCGCCTGATTCATCAGGCCCAGCCACGCCTGCTGCTGCAGGTGGGCGCGATGCTCTTCATCGCCTACCTGCGATTTTTCCATCGCAGGCAGAATATCAATCAGCGAACTCCAGGCGCCGGTGCGCACGTAAGCCTGCTCCGCCAGACGCAATACTTCCGGATGACGCGGCGCGACCTCCAGCAGACGATCGATGCCGTGACGCGCGGCGTGATCCTCGTTGCGCGCCAGCAGAATACGTGTGCGGGTAATCTCAACCGGGATCACGTCGTTGTCTGACAGTTCAGCGGCGCGCTCCAGATGCTGGTTGGCGCGGATCTCATCGCCGCGCTGCTGCGCCGCTTCGGCCGCCAGCAGATAGTTGGCCACCGGCACTTCGGCGTGGTCGGCGTCTTTCGACAGCAGCTTCTCTACCTGGCGGTGATCGCCTTCGGCCAGCTTCATCAGCGCGGTCTGGGTGTGACGCTGCGCGCGACGGCGTTTGCGGCCGGTAAACCAGCCACGAGTGCGGGCGCCGGTGCGAAACAGACGACGCAGCAGCCATTCGACGCCGAGAATAACCAGCAGGCTGACGATCAGAATGATTGCCAGACCGGTGACGCTGGTTTCTATATTCCAGTTATCGGTCTGAATCAGCACATAGCCCTGATGGCCGGCAATCATCGGACCGACCACAATACCGGCGATCAGCAGGATGAACAGGATAAATACCTTAAGCATGCGCTTAGCCCCCTTGCTGGTCAGCGGCGACGGAAGGCTGCGCAATCAGGTTGCGCACGCGCGTCTGCATCAGCTTATCGATAAGCGGCTGGCTTTCCAGATTGTCCGGCAGGTTCATATTGATGCTCTGCTGGCTCAGTTCATCCAGCTGCGTCAGGAAGGCTTTGGTCGCAGGATCGTTGGTGTCATACCAGGCGCGCACCCAGCTGGATACGGTGTCGATAGACTGCTTATAGATTTCGTCCTGATGACGCGGCACCGCCTGCGCGGCGATCAGCAGACGCGAGCGGATGTTCTCGCGCAGATAAACGTCCTGGTTCGGCGCCAGCAGCGGCTGCGCCGTATTGTCGCGACGGCGGATAGTAATGAAATCATCCATAAAGTTATGCCAGCTTTTCACCAGGTTCTGACGCCATTCGCGCAGCGAAGAGGTCAGCTCGCCGCCATCGCTGTCCATCGGCGCGTCGTCGCTGTCGTTATCCGCCAGACGCAGGTTGTCGACGCCGTTAGAGAGCTGGTTCAGCTTCAGAATAATGCCGTCGTAATCGATTTGATCGATAGACGAAAGGGTGCTGATATCCTGCGTCAGCGCGCGACGCACGCTGGTGACGCTCGGATCGTTCATATCGGCCAGGCTGGCGTCGGCGCTTTTCAGCAGCGCTGCCGCCGTGGTGACGTCCTGGTCGCTCCAGAGCTTGCGGCCCGCCAGTTTCACCAGGTAGTCCGCCTGCGACACCAGCCAGGCGTTCACGTCATTGCTGGAAATGGTCGCGACTTTTTCACGCAAAGCTTCCAGCTCTTTCGCCGTGGCGGCCTGCTGGGTGCGCGCGTCGTTCAGGGCGCTTTGCGCGCTGCTGAGCTGCTGAGTCAGCTGCTGTTTGTCGCTGCCCGCTTGCTGCTGCAAGGCGTTCAGCTTGTCGCTCAGGCTCTGATTCGCCTGCGCCTGAAGTTCAGCCTGATGTTTCCCGTTAAGGTATAAACCCGCGCCGGTCGCAAGGGCGATGACAATCGCCACCGCGCCCAGCACCATGCCGCCGCTCTTTTTGTCGCGCGGCGGTTGCGGGCGAGAAGAGGGCGAAGTGTCTGCCGCTGGCGTAGTCTCTTCGACCGTGGCGGAGGTCGCTTTTTGTTCCGTCATCTGTGGCACATCCCATGATTAAGTTCAGCGTAACGCGCGCAGCAGCGCGTCGTTATCGGCACCATCGGCTACCTGAATATCCTGCCAGCCCAGTTCTCCGGCAAGCGTAGCCAAACGTTCGCTGACGACAACCAGTCGACAGCGCAATAACCATTCCTCGCGATCGATCGCGGGGAACAGAGAAAACAGCTGTTGTAACATTTCACCGCTGCTGACCACCAGCGTCGTGACGCCGCGGTTGCGCCAGCGTCGACCTTCAACCGGGCCGTCGTAGTGCTTCTGGCAGCGCTGATAGCACTGGCTGAATGAGATTTCCGCCCCGCGCGCGGTCAGCGTTTCCGCCAGCAGTTCGCGTCCTGGATTTCCGCGTAAAATCAGCGCTTTCTTACCGGACACGCGCTGTAGCGCCGCCAGGTTTATCAGCGCTTCGCTGGTCTCCTGCGCATGCGGATAATCGACGTGGCGACCGCTGGCGGTGTGAAACGCCAGCGCGGTGCTACGACCAATTGCATAATAGCCTACGTCCGCAGGCCACGCTGCGTGATGACGGATTAGCGCAGGCTGCGCATAGTGGATCACCTGCTGAGAAAGCAGGAAAACCAGGTCGCCGCCGCGTAGGGCGGCAAGCTGTTGCGGCAGTCGATCGAGGTCGCTGCCCGGCGCAAACTCAATCAGCGGCAGACTCCAGGCCTGGCGGCCAAGGCTGCGCAGGCGAGTCACCAGCGCGCTGGCGGCGGGTTCCGGGCGAGTGACCAGGATAGTCATACCGGCGGCTGCCCCTGGTAGACCTCGCGCAGAATGTCGCGCGCGCCCTTGCCGAGCAGCTCTTCGGCGAGAGAGACGCCCATCGCTTCCGCCTCGGCGCGCGGGCCGCGACGTTCGCCGCGCACCATTACGCTGCCGTCCGGCGCGCCAACCAGGCCGCGCAGCCACAGCTGGTCGCCCTCCAGCAGCGCGAAACTGCCGATCGGCACCTGGCAGCCGCCTTCCAGCCGGGTGTTCATCGCGCGCTCGGCTTTGACGCAGACGGCGGTATCGTCGTGATTGAGCGCCTGAAGAAGATTAATCAGTTCGCTGTCGTCGAGGCGGCATTCGATGCCAACCGCGCCCTGGCCGACGGCGGGCAGAGAGATTTCCGCCGGCAGCGGCTGACGAATGCGCGACTCCAGCTCCAGACGCATCAGTCCGGCGGCCGCCAGAATAATGGCGTCATACTCGCCGGCGTCGAGTTTTGACAGGCGCGTTCCGACGTTGCCGCGCAGCGAACGGATCACCAGATCCGGGCGGCGTTCGCTAATCTGGCTCTGACGGCGCAGGCTGGACGTGCCGACTATCGCGCCCTGCGGCAGCGCGTCGAGCGAATCGTAGTGGTTTGAGACAAACGCGTCGCGCGGGTCTTCGCGCTCGCAAATCGTGACCAGCCCCAGTCCTGCGGGGAAGGCGACCGGCACATCTTTCATCGAATGAACCGCGAGATCGGCGCGATCTTCCAGCATCGCCAGCTCAAGCTCTTTGACAAAGAGTCCTTTACCGCCGACTTTCGCCAGCGGCGTGTCGAGGATGACGTCGCCTTTGGTGACCATAGGCACCAGCTCCACACGCAGGCCCGGATGCGCGGCCATCAGGCGTTGCTGGACATAATGTGCCTGCCAGAGCGCGAGAGGACTTTGTCTTGTAGCAATTCTGAAAATTTTGTCTAACATGCTGTTAACCATTTTGATCGTTCACCGAATATCCTATCATTGTCGGCTGATGGCTGACAGTTTCAACGGATTATTTGACCGGGCTGGCGGGAAGATTCGCCAGTGAAAAGAGGATGAAGCGGACTGCCGGTGTCCGAAAGCGCAGGAAGCGAACAGGAACGTGCTAAACTGTTAGGTAGCGCAACTTTCTTTACGGTCAATCTGCCAGGTGTTAGATTGATCACGTTTCCAGCAATAATTCGTCCAACTTTTTCGATTACAAAGCGGCGGATTGAGGAAACAGGTTGCTTAAACACTGGGACAATCAGGCGAAACGTCTTGTACCTCTACATTGAGACACTGAAACAGAGACTGGATGCCATTAATCAGCTGCGTGTCGATCGCGCGCTGGCTGCGATGGGACCTGCTTTCCAGCACGTATACAGTCTGCTGCCGACCTTACTACATTATCATCATCCGCTGATGCCGGGTTACTTCGACGGTAACGTTCCCCGCGGCATCAGTTTCTTCACGCCTGAAGAAAACCAGCTTCTGCTGATGCGCGAACTGGCGGGCAGCCGCGAGCTGACGCTGGATGTCTCGCCCACCGGCGAAATGCCGATTACCGGCATCTACTCCATGGGCAGCACCTCATCGGTTGGGCAGAACAGCGTCTCCGACCTGGATATCTGGGTCTGCCATCAGTCATGGCTGGACAATGAAGAGCGCCTCAACCTGCAGCGCAAATGCACGCTGCTGCAGAAGTGGTGCGTATCGATGGGCGTGGAAGTCAGCTTCTTCCTGATTGATGAAAACCGCTTCCGCCATAACGAAAGCGGCAGTCTCGGCGGAGAAGACTGCGGCTCGACGCAGCATATTTTGCTGCTCGACGAATTCTACCGTACCGCCGTGCGCATGGCGGGCAAACGCATCCTGTGGAATATGGTGCCGTGTGAAGAAGAACATCACTACGACGACTATGTGATGTCGCTCTACGCGCAGGGCGTGCTGACGCCTAACGAGTGGCTCGACCTCGGCGGGCTGGGCACGCTGTCGGCGGAAGAGTATTTCGGCGCCAGCCTGTGGCAGCTCTATAAAAGTATCGACTCGCCCTATAAAGCGGTGCTGAAAACGCTGCTGCTGGAAGCCTACAGCTGGGAGTATCCCAACACCCAGCTGCTGGCGATGGATATCAAACAGCGCCTGCACGACGGCGAAATCGTCAGCTTCGGCCTCGACCCCTACTGCATGATGCTGGAGCGCGTGACGCACTACCTGACCAGCGTGGACGATCGGCCGCGCCTCGACCTGGTGCGCCGCTGCTTCTACCTGAAAGTGTGCGAGAAGCTGAGCGCCGACGAAACCAGCAGCCGCTCGGGCTGGCGACGCGAGATCCTGTCGCAGCTGGTAAAAGAGTGGGGCTGGGACGAGGAAAAACTGGCGATTCTCGACAACCGCGGCGGCTGGAAAATCGAACGCGTGCGCGAGGCGCATAACGAACTGCTGGATGCGATGATGCAGAGCTATCGCAACCTAATCCGTTTTGCCCGCCGCAACAATTTAAGCGTCAGCGCGAGTCCGCAGGATATCGGCGTGCTGACGCGTAAACTGTATGCCGCGTTTGAAGCGCTGCCGGGCAAGGTCACGCTGGTTAATCCGCAGATTTCGCCTGACCTCTCGGAAGAGAACCTGACCTTTATTCACGTTCCGGCGGGCCGAGCCAACCGCTCAGGCTGGTATCTCTATAACCAGGCGCCGGATATGAGCTCGATCATCAGCCATCAGCCGCTGGAATATAACCGCTATCTGAATAAGCTGGTGGCCTGGGCGTGGTTCAACGGCCTGTTGACCAGCAAAACGCGCCTGCATATCAAAGGCAACGAGATCTGCGATCTGGCGCGCCTGCAGGAGCTGGTGAACGACGTCTCGTCGCACTTCCCGCTGCGCCTGCCTGCGCCGACGCCGAAAGCGCTCTACAGCCCGTGCGAAATCCGCCATCTGGCGATTATCGTCAACCTTGAGCACGATCCGACCTCCGCTTTCCGCAATCAGGTGGTGCACTTCGATTTTCGCAAGCTCGACGTCTTTAGCTTCGGTCAGCAGCAGCAGTGCCTGATCGGCAGTGTCGATCTGCTCTACCGCAACTCGTGGAATGAAGTGCGCACGCTGCACTTCAGCGGCGAGCAGGCGATGATCGAGGCGTTGAAAACCATTCTGGGCAAAATGCATCAGGACGCTTCGCCGCCGGACACGGTGGAAGTCTTCTGCTACAGCCAGCATTTGCGCGGGCTGATCCGCACGCGCGTTCAGCAGCTGGTCTCCGAATGCATTGAGCTGCGTCTCTCCAGCACGCGTCAGGAGCCGGGCCGCTTCAAAGCGCTGCGCATGGCGGGCCAGACGTGGGGTCTGTTCTTCGAGCGCATGAGCGTGTCGGTGCAGAAGCTGGAAAACGCGGTAGAGTTCTACGGCGCGATCTCCAACAACAAGCTGCACGGCCTGTCGATTAAAGTGGAATCGAACCAGACGCCGCTGCCGCCGGTGGTGAACGGCTACGCCAGCGAAGGCATTATTCAGTTCTTCTTCGAAGACACCACCGACGAGCAGGGCTTCAACATCTATATTCTGGATGAAACCAACCGCGTCGAGGTCTATCACCACTGCGAAGGCAGCAAAGAGGAGCTGGTGCGCGACGTCAGCCGCTTTTACTCCTCTTCGCACGATCGCTTTACCTACGGCTCCAGCTTTATCAACTTCAACCTGCCGCAGTTCTACCAGATCGTGAATACCGGCGACCGCTTCCAGGTGATCCCGTTCCGCAGCCAGACGCTGGCCCAGCTTTGCGCCACGCAGCCGGATAACGACAACGGCGATTACCAGCCGCGCTACCAGGTACACTGACGCCGCGCTCGCCGCGCGGCTCTTTCCTTAGAACGTCACCGCGCGCACGCGAATTGCGGGGATTTCCTGTTGCTTTTCCATCTTCAACTGCGATGATAAGCAACCAGGTTAAGGACAAAAGAGCAGAAGAGATGAAGAGAGTAAAAAGCCTGTTGGCAATGGCGCTGGCGCTGACGAGCCTGGCAGGCTGTGGACTAAAAGGACCGCTTTACTTCCCGCCCGCCGACCAGCCGAAAACGCAAACTCCACAGCAAGCTGAGCAGCAGAAAAAGCAGCAGCAACAGCGTGCGGCTCAGGCAGACACGCACGGACTGGTGAGCGGCGGCAACGCCAGCATGTCAGCAGAATAATTGTAATGGCGCACCCGGCGGAGCAAAAAATGCAGTTCTCCAAAATGCACGGACTCGGCAACGATTTCATGGTTGTGGATGCCGTGACGCAAAACGTCTTTTTCTCGCCGGAGCTGATTCGCCGGCTGGCGGATCGCCATCTGGGGATCGGTTTCGATCAGCTGCTGATCGTCGAGCCGCCTTACGATCCCGATCTCGATTTTCACTATCGCATCTTCAATGCCGACGGCAGCGAAGTGGCGCAGTGCGGCAACGGCGCGCGCTGCTTCGCCCGCTTCGTCAGGCTGAAAGGGCTGACTAACAAAAGCGAAATCCGCGTCAGCACGCAAACCGGACGCATGGTGTTGAGCGTGACGCCGGACGAGCTGGTGCGCGTCAATATGGGCGAGCCCAACTTCGAACCGCAGCAGGTGCCGTTCCGCGCGAATAAAGCGGAAAATCTCTATCTGCTGCGCGTCGCCGAACAGACCGTGATGTTCGGCGCGGTGTCGATGGGCAATCCGCACTGCGTGATCCAGGTGGACAGCGTGCAGACCGCCGCAGTCGAGACCCTCGGCCCGGCGCTGGAAAGCCACGAGCGCTTTCCTGAACGCGTCAACGTCGGCTTTATGGAAGTGGTGTCGGCGGAGCACATTCGCCTGCGCGTCTACGAGCGCGGCGCGGGCGAAACCCAGGCGTGCGGCAGCGGCGCGTGCGCTGCGGTAGCCTGCGGCGTTCAGCAGGGCATTCTGGCGCCGAAGGTGCGCGTCGATCTGCCGGGCGGCACGCTGCACATCGCCTGGAAAGGCGCTGGTCAGCCGCTGTTTATGACCGGACCCGCCACACACGTTTACGATGGGTTTATTCATCTATGAAAAATATCGAAGAGCAGGCTGACAATACGATCCTGCTGGACGATCAGGCCGTTAACGAGTATCTGCAGCAGAATCCTGATTTCTTTATCCGCAACGCCCGCCAGGTCGAACAGATGGCGGTGCCGCATCCGGTGCGCGGCAGCGTGTCGCTGGTGGAGTGGCATATGGCGCGCCAGCGCAACCATATCCAGCGGCTGGAAGAGGAGATCACCTTGCTGATGGAACAGGCCAGCGCCAACCATGAGCTGTTCGATCGGCTGCTGGCGCTGCAGGGCCATCTGGCGTCGGCCGATTCGCTGCAGGAGATGCTCAACCGCCTGCACCGCTGGGCGCGCGATCTGGGGCTGGCGGGCGCCAATCTGCGCCTTTTCGCCGACAAATGGCGGCTGGGCGCGCCCTCGGAATTTGTGCAGCTAAGCCTGTCGCGTCAGGCGTTCGAGCCGCTGCGCATCCAGCGCTTCGGCCAGCAGCACCATTTTCTCGGCAGCCTGAACGGCCCCGAACTGCTGCTGCTGCTGCCGCAGGCTAAAGCGATCGGGTCGGTCGCGATGTCGCTGATGGGCGAGCGTGGCGAGCTGGGCGTGCTGATCTTCAGCAGCCGCGACAGCCAGCACTATCAGGCCGGCATGGGCACGCTGCTGTTGCAGCATCTGGCGCAGATGATGCCGGAGCTGCTGTCGCGCTGGGTGGAACGCGCATGAGCGCGCTGCAGGCCGCCGTCGACGAATTCCTGCGCTACCTCAGGGTAGAGCGTCAGCTCAGTCCGCTGACGCAAGAAAACTACGCGCGCCAGCTGGCGACGCTGAGCGAGATGGCCGAAGAGATGAAGCTGGAGAGCTGGGCGCAGCTGGAGCCGGCGCAGGTGCGCAGCATGGCGTCGCGCAGCCGTCGCGCCGGATTAGGCGCCAGCAGCCTCGCGCTGCGCCTGTCGGCGCTGCGCAGCTTTCTCGACTGGCAGGTCAGCCAGGGCAAACTCTCCGCCAATCCCGCCAAAGGGATCACCACGCCGCGTAACGCGCGCCATCTGCCGAAGAACATCGACGTCGACGAAGTGAATCAGCTGCTGGAGATCGATCTTAACGATCCGCTGGCGGTGCGCGACCGCGCGATGCTGGAGGTGATGTACGGCGGCGGGCTGCGTCTGTCTGAGCTGGTGAATATGGACTGCCGCCACGTCGATCTCGACGCGGGCGACGTCTGGGTGGTGGGCAAGGGCAGCAAAGAGCGCCGCGTGCCGATCGGACGCACCGCCGTCACCTGGCTGGAGCAGTGGCTGCCGCTGCGCGCCGCCTTTGGCAGCGAGGATGACGCGCTGTTTCTCTCCAGCCGCGGACGCCGCATTTCGGCGCGCAACGTGCAAAAACGCTTCGCCGAATGGGGCGTGAAGCAGGGCGTCGCCAGCCATATTCATCCGCACAAGCTGCGCCACTCGTTCGCCACGCATCTGCTGGAGTCGAGCGGCGATCTGCGCGCGGTGCAGGAGCTGCTGGGCCACGCCAATCTCTCTACCACCCAGATCTATACCCATCTCGACTTCCAGCATCTGGCGACGGTGTATGACGCTGCGCATCCCCGCGCCAAACGAGGAAAGAACGAATGAAGTTTTACCGTCCGCTACGCGCCGTGAAGGCGATGACTTTCGATCTCGACGATACGCTTTACGACAACTATCCGGTGATCCGCAAAACCACCGCCGAGTCGCATGCGGCGCTGCAGGCCTACCATCCGTCGCTGCGCGAATTTACGCCGCTCGATTATCAACGGCTGCGCGACGAGCTGCTGGCGCGCGAGCCCGATATTTATCACGACGTGTCGGAGTGGCGTCGACGCTCGGTCGAGCTGGCGCTGCTGAACGCCGGACTCTCCGCGCAGGAAGCGACGGCGGGCGCCGATGAAATCATGGGCGTCTTTCACCACTGGCGCAGTCAGGTCGAGATGCCGGAAGAGACGCATCAGACCCTGAAGGCGCTGGGCGAAAAAGTGCCGCTGGTGGCGATCACCAACGGCAACGCGCGCCCGGAGCAGCTCGGCATCGCCGACTATTTCCAGTTCGCGCTGCGCGCCGGGCCGGATGGCCGCGCGAAGCCTTATCAGGATATGTATCATCTCGCCGCGCAGCGGCTCGGCATCGCGCCGGAGCACATTCTGCACGTGGGCGACGACCTGACCACCGACGTGGCTGGCGCGCTGCGCTGCGGCCTGCAGGCGTGCTGGATCAACCTGCGCGGCGGTAACCTGATGCAGGTGCCCGATGCGCGGCTGGTGCCGCACGTGGAAATTTCGCGATTGGCATCCCTGACCTCACTGTTATAATGGCTGTAAATTTATCCAGTCGTGCCCTGAATCATGCCTCTTGCTGCAAGCCGAATGATTCAGGGTTCGCTTTTTGTTTTCTTTAGTGAACGGTGCCTATGGACGTTTCTGATCTGCTCAACGGTTTGAATGACAAACAGCGCGAAGCCGTGGCGGCGCCGCGCAGCAACCTGCTGGTGCTGGCAGGCGCAGGCAGCGGAAAAACGCGCGTCCTGGTGCACCGCATCGCCTGGCTGCTCTCGGTAGAGAACTGCTCGCCCTATTCAATTATGGCGGTGACCTTTACCAACAAAGCGGCGGCGGAGATGCGTCACCGTATCGAGCAGCTGATCGGCACCAGCCAGGGCGGCATGTGGATCGGCACCTTTCACGGCCTCGCCCACCGTCTGCTGCGCGCGCACCATCTTGATGCCGGCCTGCCGCAGGATTTCCAGATCCTCGACAGCGAAGATCAGCTGCGTCTGCTGAAGCGCCTGATTAAAGCGATGAATCTGGATGAGAAGCAGTGGCCCGCGCGTCAGGGCATGTGGTACATCAACGGCAAAAAAGATGAAGGACTGCGCCCGAAACATATCGAAAGCTACGGCAATCCGGTAGAGCAGACCTGGCTGCGCATCTATCAGGCGTATCAGGAGGCGTGCGACCGCGCCGGACTGGTGGATTTCGCCGAGCTGCTGCTGCGCGCCCACGAGCTGTGGCTGCATAAGCCGCATATTCTCAATCACTATCGCGAGCGCTTCAGCAATATTCTGGTGGATGAGTTTCAGGACACCAACAACATTCAGTACGCCTGGATCCGCATGCTGGCGGGCGACAGCGGTCGGGTCATTATCGTCGGCGACGACGATCAGTCGATCTACGGCTGGCGCGGCGCGCAGGTCGAGAACATCCAGCGCTTCCTGCAGGATTTCCCGGCGGCGGAAACTATTCGCCTTGAGCAGAACTATCGCTCCACCAACAATATCCTGAAGTCGGCCAACGCCCTGATCGCCAACAACAACGGCCGTCTCGGCAAAGAGCTGTGGACCGACGGCAGCGACGGCGATCCTATTTCGATCTATTGCGCCTTTAACGAGCTGGACGAAGCGCGCTTTGTGGTCAACCGCATCAAAACCTGGCAGGAGAACGGCAACGCCCTGCAGGACTGCGCCATTCTCTACCGCAGCAACGCCCAGTCGCGCGTGCTGGAAGAGGCGCTGCTGCAGAGCAGCATGCCCTATCGCATTTACGGCGGCATGCGCTTCTTCGAACGTCAGGAGATCAAAGACGCGCTCGCCTATCTGCGCCTGATCGCCAACCGCAACGACGATGCCGCCTTTGAGCGCGTGGTGAATACGCCGACGCGCGGCGTGGGCGATCGTACGCTCGACGTGGTGCGTCAGACCGCCCGCGAGCGCCAGATGACGCTGTGGCAGGCGACGCGCGAGCTGCTGCAAACCAAAGCGCTGGCGGGGCGCGCGGCCTCTGCGCTGCAGCGCTTCTGCGAGCTGGTTGATTCACTGGCGAGCGAAACCGCCGAGATGCCGCTGCACGTGCAGACCGACCGCGTTATTAAAGATTCCGGCCTGTGGGTGATGTACGAGCAGGAGAAAGGCGAAAAAGGCCAGGCGCGTATCGAAAACCTCGAGGAACTGGTGACGGCGACGCGCCAGTTCAGCTATCAGGACGAAGACGAAGATCTGATGCCGCTGCAGGCGTTCCTGTCGCACGCCGCGCTGGAAGCGGGCGAAGGCCAGGCCGACAAGTGGCAGGATGCGGTGCAGCTGATGACGCTGCACTCGGCGAAAGGGCTGGAGTTTAGCCAGGTCTTTATCGTCGGCATGGAAGAGGGGATGTTTCCCAGCCAGATGTCGATTGATGAAGGCGGCCGTCTGGAAGAGGAGCGGCGTCTTGCCTATGTCGGCGTGACGCGCGCCATGCTGAAGCTGACGCTGACCTACGCCGAGTCGCGGCGGCTCTACGGCAAAGAGGTTTATCACCGGCCGTCGCGCTTTATCGGCGAGCTGCCGGAAGAGTGCATCGAAGAGGTGCGCCTGCGCGCCAGCGTCAGCCGTCCGGTCAGCCATCAGCGCATGGGCGCGCCGATCTCGAAAAGCGACAGCGGTTTTTCGCTGGGCCAGCGCGTGAAGCATGCCAAATTCGGCGAAGGCACCATCATCAACCTGGAAGGCAGCGGCGAACACAGCCGCGTGCAGGTGGCGTTTCAGGGACAGGGCATCAAGTGGCTGGTGGCCGCTTATGCGAAGCTGGAAACCGCTTAGTCCCGGTTGACGACTTTTTCGTCTCAGCGTAACATGCGCGCACTATTATCAAGAGAGGACAACGCCTTGGATACGCCCAGTCGATGCTGGCTCAGTCACCTGGTTACCAGGAATAACATCTAAGGCTTCCTCTTTTAGCGGGTAGCCTTAGCGGTTATCAGCGACCTCCCTTTTTTATCCCGTCGCACGAGTCAGCACTGATTCACCTTTTGAACGAGCGTTTCCATGTTCAGGCGTTGCCGTGGCCGATCGGCCAACGGCCTTGTCCCATTAAGTCTGCAATGGGGAGTATTGCTATGCTGAGCGCATTTAAACTGGATCGCAGCCGCCTGACGCGTCTGGAGCTGGAAGACCAAAACGACAAACTGACCACTTCGGTGTGGGTCGATCTGATCGAGCCGGAAGAGGGCGAGCGCGACCGCGTGCAGAGCGAGCTGGGGCAAAGCCTGGCGACGCGTCCCGAGCTGGAGGATATTGAAGCCTCGGCGCGTTTCTTCGAAGATGAAGACGGGCTGCATATTCACTCTTTCTTCTTTTATGAAGATGCGGAAGATCACGCCGGCAACTCCACCGTGGCGTTCACCATTCGCGAAGGACGGCTTTATACGCTGCGCGAACGCGAGCTGCCTGCGTTTCGCCTTTACCGTATGCGCGCTCGCAATCAGACGCTGATCGACGGCAACGCCTTTGAGCTGCTGCTGGATCTGTTCGAAACCAAAATCGAACAGCTGGCGGATGAGATCGAGAATATCTATAGCGCGCTGGAGAAGCTCAGCCGCGTGATTATGGAAGGGCAGCAGGGCGAAGAGTATGACCAGGCGCTGTCGCGTCTCGCCGAGCTGGAAGATATCGGCTGGAAAGTGCGCCTCTGCCTGATGGATACCCAGCGCGCGCTCAATTTCCTGGTGCGCAAGGCGCGTTTGCCGAACAACCAGCTGGAGCAGGCGCGCGAGATCCTGCGCGATATCGAGTCGCTGCTGCCGCATAACGAATCGCTGTTCCAGAAGGTGAACTTCCTGATGCAGGCGGCGATGGGCTTTATCAACATCGAGCAGAACCGCATTATCAAGATCTTCTCGGTGGTGTCGGTGGTGTTTCTGCCGCCAACGCTGGTGGCCTCCAGCTATGGGATGAACTTCGAGTTTATGCCGGAGCTGAAGTGGAGCTTTGGTTATCCGGCGGCGATTGGTTTGATGATCCTCGCCGGCCTGGCGCCTTATCTCTATTTCAAACGCAAGAACTGGCTGTAACGTCTCAAACCGCACGGCCTAATCTTACAGGCCGCAGAGAGGTTAACTAGCGAATGGCATGGCCCGAAGAGCAAAGCGTCCCGCGACAAGGATGTCGCGGGCCGAGCGAGCAGGGATGCGTAAAGCGACTT
The DNA here is from genome assembly GCF_059730625.1 of Pantoea sp. X-Soil-MYKO-1289. Taxonomy (NCBI): domain Bacteria; kingdom Pseudomonadati; phylum Pseudomonadota; class Gammaproteobacteria; order Enterobacterales; family Erwiniaceae; genus Pantoea; species Pantoea sp. X-Soil-MYKO-1289. The sequence continues at coordinate 3,842,944 of NZ_AP036004.1, read as the reverse complement.
TGCGATCGGGCCAGGCCATGCGCGCAGGCACCAAACTAACAGACTAAGCAGTCCGCTTTATCGCGCGTCGGCTACGCAGCGTCGCCGCCACCGCATCAAAAATAAACACCGCCAGCGCCAGCCAGATAAAGGCGAACGTCACCATCTTGTCGGGCGTAATGGTCTCGCCGTAAAACAGCACCGCCAGCAGGAACATCAGCGTCGGGCCAAGATACTGGAAAAAGCCGACGGTAGAGAGGCGCAGCCGCGTGCAGGCGGCGGCAAACAGCATCAGCGGAATCGTCGTCACGATGCCCGCCGCCACCAGCTTCAGATTCAGGCTCAGCGGGTTGGCGCTCAGATGGCTGGTCGGCGTATCGGCGACGCCAAAGAGATAGATCGCCGCCAGCGGAAACAGCCACAGCGTCTCAATCAGCATGCCGCTCTGCGCATCGACCTGAATCTTTTTGCGCACCAGCCCGTAAAAGGCGAAGCTCAGCGCCAGGCCGAGCGCGATCAGCGGCACCGAGCCGAACTGCCACAGCTGCACCAGCACGCCGATCGCCGCCAGCAGCACCGCCAGCCACTGCAGCCGGCGAAAGCGTTCGCGCAGAAACAGCATGCCGAGCACCACGTTAATCAGCGGGTTAATAAAGTAGCCGAGGCTCGCTTCCAGCATATGCTGGTTATTCACCGCCCAGATAAACAGCAGCCAGTTGCCGCCGATAGTCACAGCGGTCAGCGCCAGCAACAGCACTTTCTTCGGCTGCGCCAGCACGCTGCGCACCTGCGACCAGCTGCGGCTCAGGCTAATCAGCACCAGCATAAAAAGCGCCGACCAGATAACGCGGTGCGTCATGATCTCCGTCGGCGGAACGGTTTTAACCAGCTTGAAATAGGCCGGGGCGATGCCCCAGATAAAGTAGGCGCCGAGCGCGAAGCCAATACCCTGGCGAGTTTGTTGCGTATCCATAGAGAGAGCGTCCGGAAAAAGTTGATTTTCGCACGGCGTGGGCGATTAACCAATCAAATAGGTCGCCGTCGCCGTAGCGATATAGTCGCCCTGCTGGTTATGCAGCTCGACGCGCGCCACCGCCACTTTGTTGCCGGCGCGCAGCAGGCTGCTGGTGGCGGTAAAGCGCTCGCCGCGGCCGGGCCGCAGATAATCGACGCGCATATCGATGGTGCCCATGCGCGACAGGCGCTGACGCAGCTCCTCTTCGCTGATGCTCTCCGCGCGCGTCAGGGCGTTGCTGACGCAGACCATGCCGGCGGCGACGTCCAGCACCGAGGCGATCACGCCGCCATGCAGAATCTGCTGCGCCGCGTTGCCGACCAGCATGGTTTTGCTGGCGAAGCTAATTTCGGCATAGTCGCTCTCCAGCCGATCCAGCTCCAGGCCGAGCGCCTGATTGAAGGGCATATGGTAAACAAAAATTTCGCCCACCATCTGGCGGGCTTCCTGCTGAGACAGCAGCAGTGATGACATAGCGGCAATCCTGCGAATACGCCTTTGACGGCGTGAAATGTTAACGAGTTGTGTATTCTAAGCCGCGCGCGAGAGGGTTTCCAGTTTCGGAAATCAGCGCTCATCTTCACCGCCTTTTGCGTGTAGAATGGCCTCCTTTTTATGACTCCCCGTTCATTTGACACGCAGCCTTCATCGGAGAAAGTTATGCGCAAGCATCGCGCCTTGTTAGCAGCCGCCCTGTTACTCCCTGCGCTCGCGCAGGCAGAGGAAGCCACCGTTAAAGAGGTACACGATACCCCTCAGGTGCGCGGCAGCATTATCGCCAACCTGCTGGAGAAGCACGACAATCCGTTTGTGCTCTATCCGTATGAGAGCAACTACTTGCTCTATACCTACACCAGCGACATCAATAAAGAGGCGATCTCCTCCTATAACTGGGCTGACAACGCGCGCAAAGATGAAGTGAAATTTCAGCTCAGTCTGGCATTTCCGCTGTGGCGCGGTATTCTGGGTGACAACTCCGTGCTGGCCGCCTCCTATACGCAGCGTTCCTGGTGGCAGCTGTCGAACCGCGGCGAGTCGTCGCCGTTTCGCGAGACCAACTACGAGCCGCAGATTTTCCTCGGCTGGGCCACGGATTACGACTTCGCCGGCTGGACGCTGCGCGATGTGGAAGTGGGCTTTAACCACCAGTCCAACGGCCGCAGCGACCCGACTTCGCGCAGCTGGAACCGCGTCTATGCGCGCCTGATGGCGCAGAACGGCAACTTCCTCGCCGAAGTAAAACCCTGGTACCGCATACCGGACAGCGAAGACGATAACCCGGATATCACCAAATATATGGGCTATTACCGTCTGAAGCTGGGCTATGTCGCCGGCCAGAATATCTTCAGCGTGGAAGGCAACTACAACTGGAATACCGGTTTTGGCGGCGCGACGCTGGGCTGGAGCTATCCGATCAGCGAGCACGTTCGTTTCTATACCCAGGTGTTTAGCGGTTATGGCGAGTCGCTTATCGACTATAACCATCGTCAGACGCGTCTCGGCGTCGGCGTCATGCTGAACGATCTGTTCTGACTCTCCGGAAAACAACAGGAATACAGTGGCAATCTCGGTAGTACATAATCAGGAAGCGCTGGCGCAGCAGGTATTGCAGGATACCTTCGGCTATCAGCATTTTCGTCCCGGTCAGCAAACCATCATCAATGCGGCGCTGAGCGGACGGGATTGTCTGGTCGTTATGCCTACCGGCGGCGGCAAATCGCTCTGTTACCAGATCCCCGCGCTGGTGCAGGAAGGCCTGACGCTGGTGGTATCGCCGCTGATTTCGCTGATGAAAGATCAGGTGGATCAGCTGCTGGCGAACGGCGTCGCGGCGGCGTGCCTCAACTCCACCATGACGCGCGAGCAGCAGCAGCAGGTGATGGCGGATTGCCGCACCGGCCGCGTCAGGCTGCTCTATATCGCGCCTGAACGTCTGATGATGGATAACTTCCTCGAGAGCCTGGCGCACTGGCAGCCTGCGATGCTGGCGGTCGATGAAGCGCACTGTATTTCGCAGTGGGGCCACGACTTCCGGCCGGAATATGGCGCGCTGGGGCAGCTGCGTCAGCGTTTCCCGCAGCTGCCGGTCATGGCGCTGACCGCCACCGCCGACGAAACCACGCGCAACGATATCGTTCACCTGCTGGATATGCAGGACCCGCTGATTCAGATCAGCAGCTTCGACCGTCCTAACATTCGCTATACGCTGGTGGAGAAGTTCAAACCCACCGAGCAGCTGTTGCGCTACGTTCAGGATCAGCGCGGCAAAAGCGGCATTATCTACTGCAACAGCCGCGCCAAGGTCGAAGACACCGCCGCGCGTCTGCAGAGCCGCGGGCTGAGCGTCGGCGCCTATCATGCCGGCATCGACAGCGCGCAGCGCGCCCGGGTGCAGGAGGCGTTTCAGCGCGACGATCTGCAAATCGTGGTTGCGACGGTGGCGTTCGGTATGGGCATCAACAAGCCCAACGTGCGCTTCGTGGTGCACTTCGACATACCGCGCAATATCGAATCCTACTATCAGGAAACCGGTCGCGCCGGGCGCGACGGGCTGCCGGCCGAAGCGATGATGCTCTATGACCCGGCGGATATGGCGTGGCTGCGCAAATGTCTGGAAGAGAAAGCGCCCGGCCCGCTGCAGGATATTGAACGTCATAAGCTCAACGCCATGGGCGCCTTCGCCGAAGCGCAAACCTGCCGACGTCTGGTGCTGCTTAACTATTTCGGCGAAGGGCGTCAGCAGCCGTGCGACAACTGCGACATCTGTCTCGATCCGCCGAAGCGTTACGATGGCCTGGTGGAAGCGCAGAAAGCGCTCTCCTGCATCTATCGCGTCGGGCAGCGTTTCGGCATGGGCTATGTGGTCGAGGTGCTGCGCGGTGCCAACAACCAGCGTATCCGCGACCAGGGCCATGACAAGCTGCCGGTTTACGGCATCGGCCGCGAGCAGAGTCACGAACACTGGGTCAGCGTGCTGCGTCAGCTTATCCACCTTGGGCTGGTGACGCAGAATATCGCCATGCACTCCGCGCTGCAGCTGACGGAAGCGGCGCGTCCGGTGCTGCGTGGCGAAGTGCCGCTGATGCTGGCGGTGCCGCGCCTTAACGCGGCGAAGCCGAAAAGCAGCAGCTCGCCGAAAATTTACGGCGGCAATTACGATCGCAAGCTGTTCGCCAAGCTGCGTAAGCTGCGTAAAGCGATTGCCGACGAAGAGAATATCCCGCCTTACGTGGTATTTAACGACGCCACGCTGATTGAGATGGCGGAGCAGATGCCGGTAACGGCGTCGGAGATGCTGAGCGTCAACGGCGTCGGCCACCGCAAACTGGAGCGCTTTGGCAAGCCTTTCCTGGTGATGATCAAAGAGCATCTTGATGATGAAGAGTAAAGGATACTACCTATGCTGATGTTATTTGCCACGGTCGCGCTGGTGCATCTGGTCGCGCTGATGAGTCCCGGCCCGGACTTCTTTTTTGTTTCGCAAACCGCCGCCAGCCGCTCGCGCAAAGAGGCGATGATGGGCGTGCTTGGCATTACGCTGGGGATCGTTATCTGGGCGGGCGTTGCGCTGATGGGGCTGCATCTGATCCTGGAGAAGATGGCGTGGCTGCATCAGATCATTATGGTCGGCGGCGGCCTTTACCTGCTGTGGATGGGCTGGCAGCTGCTCAGCTCGGCGCGTCAGCGCCATAAGCAGCCGGTACAGGATGCGCCGGTGGTGGATCTGCCGAAAAAGGGCAGAAGCTTTTTTAAAGGTTTTCTCACCAATCTCTCTAACCCGAAAGCGATTATCTATTTCGGCAGCGTCTTCTCGCTGTTCGTCGGCAACGACATCGGCGCGCTGGAGCGTTGGGGCTTGTTTCTGCTGATTGTCGGCGAGACCTTTGCATGGTTCACGCTGGTGGCGGCGATTTTCGCTCTGCCGTGGATGCGCGATAAGTATCAGCGCGCGGCGAAGTGGGTCGATGGCGTAGCGGGAGTGCTATTCGCCGGTTTCGGCATCCACCTCATCCTTACTCGTTAAGGCCTGGCTTACTTGCCAGCTTGTGGTTGGGCAGTGCTCGTCATCCTCACGTACTACAGTACGCTGCGGTGACTGCGCGCTGGCCGCCCGCAATCTGGCTGCGCCGCCGACGGCTCTAAACATCGGCGTGCTTTTCAGGCTATTCTCCGGGCGCTGGCTAACAGCGCGCCGACCGCCATAAACAGCCCGCCAAAGATCCGGTTCAACAGCTTCATCTGCTTCGGCCCTTTAATCCAGGCCGCAATGCGCGTCGCCAGCGTGGCGTAGCCGATCATCACGATGATATCGACGACAATAGTGGTGGCGCCCAGCACCAGGTACTGCATCGCCTGCGGCTGGTGCGGCAGAATAAACTGCGGAAACAGTGCGGCGAGGAACACGATGCTTTTGGGGTTGGTGAGGTTGACCAGCACCGCGCGCTTGAACAGGCGGCGGCGCGGCGTCGCTTTCGCCACCGCGTCAAGATCGATCGCGCCCGCAGAGCGCCACTGCTGAATGCCGAGCCACACCAGATAGGCCGCGCCCGCCCACTTCAACACTTCAAACGCCAGCAGCGACTGGGAAAAGAGCGCGCCGAGTCCGATCCCCACCAGCACGATATGGATCGCCAGGCCAAGCTGCAGACCGCTGATCGAGGCCGCTGCGCCGCGATAGCCGTGGCTGATGCCGGTGCTCATGGTATTAATCGCGCCGGAACCGGGCGAAAGGCTGAGGATAGTGGTGGTGAGAAGGTAGGTCAGCCACCATTCAGTGGTCATGGGTTGCGCTCCCTGTCTGGGCGGAAATATGACACAATACGCCAGAAACAAGCGTGACGCTACGGGCCGCATGCGCGGCTCGCGACAGGCTTACCGCGCGTCTGCAGGGGGATAGATGGAACGACATAAAGCGAGCTGGCTCAATCGGGAAAAAGCCTTTGCCGCCTTTGCGCACGGTCCGCTGCTCGACTTCTGGCACCGGCGCGAAGAGCGTGAATTCGTCGGCGTGGAAAACGTCACGCTGCGCTATGTGCGCTTCACCGCGCCGCACCATAAGCGCGTGATTCTGATCGTGCCTGGGCGCATCGAAAGCTACGTCAAATACCCTGAACTGGCGTACGACCTGTTTCACTGCGGCTTTGACGTGGTGATCCTCGACCATCGCGGACAGGGGCGATCCGATCGGCTGCTGCAGGATACCCACCGCGGTCATGTGGTGGAGTTCGCGCACTACGTTGACGATTTAGAGACGCTCTATCTGAAAGAGATCGTCGGCGGTCACTACCAGCGCCGCTACGCGCTGGCGCATTCGATGGGCGGCGCGATCCTGACGCTGTTTCTGGCGCGCCAGCCGCAGGCGTTTCATGCCGTGACGCTGGTGGCGCCGATGTTCGGCATCGCGCTGCCGATGCCCTCTTTCCTGGCGAACCGTATCCTCGACTGGGCGGAGAAGCGCCCGGCGATCCGCGATGGCTATGCGCTCGGCACCGGACGCTGGCGCGCGCATCCGTTCGGCATCAATCGCCTGACGCACAGCGCGGAGCGCTATCGCCGCAGCCTGCGTTTTTACGCCGACGATCCCGCGATCCGCGTCGGCGGACCGACCTATCACTGGGTGCGCGAAGGCATTCACGCCGGGCGCAATATCCTGAGCCTGGCCAGCACCCTTACCACGCCGCTTTTGCTGCTGCAGGCGGGCGAGGATCGCGTGGTGGACAACCGTTCGCAGGATCTCTTTTGCGCGGCGATGGCGCAGGCGGGCCATCCCTGCGAGACGCGCGTCATCAAAGAGGCGCGCCACGAAATTCTGTTTGAAAAAGATGCCATGCGCGCCGAAGCGCTGAATGCGCTGGTCGATTTCTTTGAGGCGCACCCTTAATTCGAATTCTTACCTTACCGGCTTCGGCCTAAAACAATACCTGAGGTTTTCATGTTTCAAATCGTCGCATCCGATCTGGATGGCACGCTGCTCTCTCCCGAACATCGGCTCACGCCTTATGCCCACGATATACTGCAACAGCTGGTGGCGCGCGATATCCACTTTGTTTTCGCCACCGGCCGTCATTACATCGACGTGGGGCAGATGCGCGACAAGCTGGGCATTCCCGCTTATATGATCACCTCTAACGGCGCGCGCGTGCACAACGCCGAGGGCGAGCTGGTGTTCAGCCATAACCTCGACGAAGATATCGCGCTGGAGCTTTACGGGCTGCACTACGCCAATCCTGCCATCCTGACGCACGTCTATCGCGACGACGAATGGTTTATGAGCCGCACCCATCCGGCGGAGCAGGACTATTTTCGCGAGTCAGTATTCACTTATCAGGTGTATGAGCCAGGCATGCTGCCGGGCGACAATATCAGCAAGGTCTTTTTCACCAGCGACGATCCCGAGGCGCTGATCCCACTCGAACTGGCGCTGCAGGCGCGCTGGGGCGATCGCGTTAACGTCAGCTTTTCGCTGCCGACCTGTCTGGAAGTGATGGCGGGCGGCGTGTCGAAGGGACACGCGCTGGAAGCGGTGGCGAAACAGCTGGGACATTCGCTCAAGGCGTGCATCGCCTTCGGCGACGGCATGAACGACGTAGAGATGCTGAGCATGGCGGGCAAGGGCTGCATTATGCGCAACGCCCATCAGCGTCTGAAAGATGCTCTGCCGGAACTGGACGTGATCGGCAGCAATGCCGACGATGCCGTGCCGCATACGCTGCGCACGCTGTTTTTATCCTGACGCAAGAGGCCGGCGCGATGCCGGCCTCTTTCTTTATGACGCCAGCTGCTGCTTGTGCTTGCGTTCGTTAATCATGGTCAACAGCAGCAGGATCACCGCCAGCACGCAGCCCACCACCATCACCAGAAAACCGCCGTTCCAGCCGAAGAAATCGACGGTATAGCCAACGATGGCGCTGGCCGCGACCGAACCGCCGAGATAGCCGAACAGGCCGGTAAAGCCTGCGGCGGTGCCCGCCGCTTTTTTCGGCGCCAGCTCCAGCGCATGCAGGCCGATCAGCATCACCGGGCCGTAAATCAGAAAGCCGATGACGATCATGCAGGCCATATCCACGCCGGGATTGCCCGCCGGGTTAAACCAGTAGACCACCGTGGCGATGGTCACCAGCGTCATAAAGAAGACGCCGGTCGCGCCGCGGTTCCCCTTGAACACCTTGTCCGACATCCAGCCGCACAGCAGCGTGCCGGGAATGCCGGCATATTCGTACAGGAAGTAGGCCCAGGAGGATTTATCCAGCGTGAAGTGCTTCACCTCTTTCAGGTAGGTGGGCGACCAGTCGAGAATGCCGTAGCGCAGCAGGTAGACGAAGACGTTCGCCAGCGCGATATACCACAGCAGCTTGTTGGGCAGCACATACTGGGTGAAGATCTGTTTCGCCGTCAGCTCCTCTTCGTGCGTGGCGCTGTAGTCGGGCGGATAGTCGTTTTTATACGCCTCGATGGGCGGCAAGCCGCAGGACTGCGGCGTATCGCGCATCAGCGCGAAGGCGATCAGCGCCACGGCGATAGCGGCGAAAGCGGGCATATAGAGCGCCGCTTTCCAGTCGTTGAACCAGGCCATGCCGAGCAGGAACAGCAGCGGCGGCAGGCCGCCGCCGACGTTATGCGCGCAGTTCCACACCGACACGATGCCGCCGCGCTCTTTCTGCGACCACCAGTGCACCATGGTGCGCCCGCAAGGCGGCCAGCCCATGCCCTGAAACCAGCCGCAGGCAAACAGCAGCGCGAACATCACCATAATGCTGGAGGTCGCCCAGGGCACGAAGCCCATAAACAGCATCACCGCGGCGGCGAGGATCAGGCCGGCAGGCAGAAACACGCGCGGATTCGAGCGATCCGAAACCGAACCCATAATAAATTTTGAGAAGCCGTACGCAATCGAGATACCGGAAAGCGCAAAACCGAGGTCGCCGCGCGAAAAGCCCTGCTCGACCAGATAGGGCATCGCCAGCGCGAAGTTTTTGCGCACCAGATAGTAGGCGGCGTAGCCGAAGAAGATACCGAAGAAGATCTGCCAGCGCAGGCGACGATATAAAGGATCAACCTGATCTTCCGCCACCGGCGGTCGATGCGGTGCGGGTTTAAAAATGCTCAGCATAGCTGCCCTCCCAGGCATGTTGTCGTTGTGGAAATGGGCGACGCATTCCAGAGGTCGCCGCCATGTTCCTTTTCGCGTCTATAATGGCGCTTTTCGCGCATGCTGGCTGTGATAGTTGACACATTTGTTACACTTTTATGACAATTACGGCAGGTTAATGTCACCAAATGACGCTAAACGCGCATCGTTTATAAAACATTCGCCGATGCCTGCGCTGAGCGTTTCTTTTGTGAGCAGTTGTCAACCAGAAAGCGCCGCGTCGCCGCAGTACATTGATTACACTAGCGACCTCTCTCTTTTGCAGGATTGACGCTGTGCTGTTACTGATCGTTACCACTATTCTTTGGGCGTTCTCCTTTAGCCTGATCGGAGAATATCTGGCGGGGCAGGTGGACACCTGGTTCTCGGTATTGATGCGCCTGGCGCTGGCGGCGCTGGTGTTTTTGCCTTTTCTGCGCTGGCGCGGCTATCGTCCGTCGACGCTGCTGCTCTATATGCTGGTGGGGATGCTGCAGCTCGGCATCATGTATCTGATTAGCTTCGAGGCCTATCTCTACCTCAGCGTTTCCGAGTTCCTGCTGTTTACCGTGATGACGCCGCTCTATGTCACCCTGATCTATGACCTGATTAGCAAACGGCCGCTGCGCATCGGCTACGCCTTCAGCGCGCTGCTGGCGGTGGCAGGCGCGGCGATTATTCGCTACGACAAGGTCAGCGATCATTTCTGGTTCGGCCTGCTGCTGGTGCAGCTGGCGAATATCTGCTTTGCCGTGGGCATGGTGGGCTATAAACGACTGCAGGAAACCCGGCCGATGCCGCAGCACACCGCATTTTCCTGGTTTTATCTCGGCGCGGTGCTGATTGCGATTATCGCCTGGTGCCTGTGGGGCAATCCGGCGAAACTGCCGACCACCTCGCTGCAGTGGGGCATTCTGGTATGGCTGGGCGTGGCGGCGTCGGGGCTGGGCTACTTTATGTGGAACTACGGCGCCACGCAGGTCGATGCGGGCACGCTGGGCATTATGAACAATATGCATGTCCCGGCGGGGCTGCTGGTGAATCTGGCAATCTGGCAGCAGAAGCCGCACTGGCCCAGTTTTATCGCTGGCGCGCTGGTGATTTTCGCCTCGCTATATGTGCATAAGCGCTGGGTGCTGCGCAGTCGCTGAGGCGTGTATCCCGTCAGGGCGACGACGGTCGTCCTGACGGCGGAACTATTTTTTGGCTTTCGGCGGCTGGGCCGGGCGAGGTTTCGCCGTCTTCGACGAGGCGGGTTTCGCCGCCTGCGCTGGGCTGGTTTTCGTGGCCTGCGACGGCGCGCTCTTCGCCGCCTGCGTCGGACTGGTTTTTGCCGGCTGCGTCGGGCGCAGCGTCAGGGTCAGGCCCTTCAAAAAGTTGCGCATAATCTGATCGCCGCATTCGCGGTAGTTTTTATGATCCGGCTTGCGGAAAATGGCGCCGATTTCCGCCTGCGAAACCGAGAAGTTCGCCTTAGCCAGCACCGCCGGAATATCGGTGGTTTTCAGATCGAACGCGATACGCAGTTTTTTCATAAAAATGTTGTTGTTCATGCGGCGTTCGATCGAGGGCGCTGGCATCTCTTCGCTTTTGCCACGACGGAAGAAAATCAGGCCGTTGAGAAAATAGCCCATCAGCACGTCCGGCAGCGGTTTAAACGCCGCGTCATCCTCTTTTTTCAGCCAGGCCTGCACGTCGCTCAGCGCGACTTCGCAGTCGGTCAGTGCGAAAATCTCCACCACTTTGGCATCGCTTAAATTCAGCATAAAGCGCACGCTGCGCAAAATATCGTTATTAGTCATGGTGAGATTTTCTCATGGTCGTTTAACAGGCTGCGCATTATAGGGGAATTTGCGGCTCAGCGTTGCAAAATCGCGCCAGGAAGCGCCGCATCGCGTACGAACGGCAGATGTTCGCAGGCGTGCTGCCGCGCAAAGCGGGTAAAGGCTTCCAGCACCGGCTGACGCTGCTCGCCGTCGCGCACGGCGGCATAGAGGCGGCTCCACAGCCCTTCGCCCAGAGTTTTTGTCACGATCAATCCCTGCTTTTCAAAACTCTCTACTACCCAGTGCGGCAGCGCGGCGATGCCCATGCGCGCCGCCACCATCTGAATCAGCAGCAGCGTGTTGTCGACGCTCTTCAGGGCCGGGCTGACGCCTGCCGGCTGAAGAAAGTGCCGCCAGATATCCAGCCGCTGGCGCTGCACCGGATAGATCATCAACACCTCCTGCGCCAGGTCCTCGGGGGTAATGTGCTCAACCTGCGCCAGCGGATGATCGGGCGCCAGCACCAGGCGCACTTCGAAGTCGAACATCGGCGTGTAGTGCAGGCCGCTGCGCGGCAGGATATCGGAGGTCAGCACCACGTCCAGTTCGCCCTGCTGCAGCGCGGGCTGCGGATCGAAGGTCACGCCCGATTTAAAATCCATCACCACCTGCGGCCAGCTCTGACGAAAGTTGTCCAGCGCCGGCGTCAGCCACTGAATGCAGCTGTGGCACTCAATGGCGATGCGCAGCGTCGCCTGATAAGGCTCGTGGCACGCCTGCAGCGCCTGCTGGATCTGCGGCAGCACCTGCTCCGCCAGCTGCAGCAGAATTTCGCCCTGCGGCGTGAAGCGCAGCGGCTGGCTTTTGCGTACGAACAGGCGGAATCCCAGCCGCTGTTCGAGATCGCTGAACTGATGCGACAACGCGGATTGCGTCTGATGAAGCTGCGCGGCGGCGGCGGCCAGCGAGCCGGTATTACGCAGAGCCTGAAGCGTCCGCAGATGCTTAAGTTCGATCATGAGCGTCCTTCACATGGAGATTGAACAATTTGCGCTTGAGGAACATACACTACCCGCAGAATATAGCGGTGTAAACATCTGGACGGCTAAACATCTTTGGCTGCCAGACGAAGCCAAAGAGAAATCATCGGGAGAACAGCGTATGACCATTCTGAATCACAGCCTCGGCTTTCCCCGCGTCGGCCTGCGTCGCGAACTGAAAAAAGCGCAGGAGAGCTACTGGGCGGGCAAGGCGACGCAGCAAGAGCTGCTGGCGACCGGACGCGAACTGCGCGCGCGCCACTGGCAGCAGCAGAAAGCGGCGGGCGTGGATCTGCTGCCGGTGGGCGACTTCGCCTGGTACGATCATGTGCTGACCACCAGCCTGATGCTCGGCAACGTTCCGGCGCGCCATCAGAATCAAGACGGGGCTATCGACCTCGATACGCTGTTCCGCATTGCGCGCGGTCGGGCGCCGACCGGCGAACCTGCCGCCGCCGCCGAAATGACCAAATGGTTTAATACCAACTATCACTACATCGTGCCGGAGTTCACCAAAGGCCAGCCGTTCAGACTCGCCTGGACCCAACTGCTGGACGAGGTGGATGAAGCGCTGGCGCTGGGCCACAAGGTGAAGCCGGTGCTGCTCGGCCCCGTGACCTATCTCTGGCTGGGCAAAGTTAAGGGCGAGCCGTTCGACCGCCTGTCGCTGCTGAATGACCTTCTGCCGGTGTACCAGCAGGTGCTGGCCGAGCTGAAAAAGCGCGACGTCGAGTGGGTGCAGATCGACGAGCCGGCGCTGTCGCTGGAGCTGCCGCAGGCGTGGCGCGAAGCATTCAGGCCCGCTTACCAGGCGCTGCAGGGCAACGTGAAGCTGCTGCTGACCACCTATTTCGACAGCATCGGCCAGAACCTTGACGTTATTCGCGCGCTGCCGGTGCAGGGGCTGCATGTCGATCTGGTGCACGGCCGCGACGACCTCGCGCAGCTCAACCAGCAGCTGCCGGCGGCGTGGCTGCTGTCGCTTGGCGTTATCAACGGACGCAACGTCTGGCGTGCCGACCTGAGCCGCTGGTTCGAACGCCTGCAGCCGCTGATCGGTCAGCGCGAACGGCTGTGGATCGGCACCTCTTGTTCGCTATTGCACAGCCCGATCGATCTGAACGCAGAGACCCGCCTCGATGACGAAGTCAAAAGCTGGTTCGCCTTCGCGCTGCAAAAATGCGGCGAACTCAGGTTGTTGAGCGATGCGCTCAACCGTAACGACGCGGCCTCGCTGGAGGCCTGGAGCGCGCCAGTTCGCCATCGCGCCCACTCCAGCCGCGTCCACAACGCGGCGGTCGGCAGGCGTCTGGCGGCGATCTCCGCGCAGGATACCGAGCGCGCCAGCGCTTACGCCGTCCGCGCCCGCGCCCAGCGCAGCCGCTTTCATCTGCCAGCCTGGCCGACCACCACCATCGGCTCCTTCCCGCAGACCACCGAGATCCGCGGCCTGCGCCTCGATTTCAAAAAAGGCAATATCGACGGCGCCAGCTACCGCACCGGCATCGCGCAGCATATCAAACAGGCGATCGCCGAACAGGAGCGCCTGGGCCTCGACGTGCTGGTGCACGGCGAAGCGGAGCGTAACGACATGGTGGAGTACTTCGGCGAAAACCTGGAGGGTTTCGTCTTTACCCAGAACGGCTGGGTGCAGAGTTACGGCTCGCGCTGCGTCAAGCCGCCGGTGATTATCGGCGACGTCAGCCGTCCGCGGCCGATTACCGTAGAGTGGGCGACCTATGCGCAGTCGCTGACCAGCAAGCCGGTGAAAGGGATGCTGACCGGCCCGGTCACCATTCTCTGCTGGTCTTTTCCGCGCGAAGACGTGTCGCGCGAAACCATCGCGAAGCAAATCGCGCTGGCGCTGCGCGACGAGGTCGCGGATCTTGAAGCAGCCGGCATCGGTATTATCCAGATTGACGAGCCGGCGCTGCGCGAAGGCCTGCCGCTGCACCAGTCCGACTGGGCCGCCTACCTGAAGTGGGCGGTAGACGCCTTCCGCCTTAACGCCGCGGTGGCGAAAGACGACACCCAGATCCACACCCATATGTGTTATTGCGAATTCAACGACATCATGGCGTCCATCGCGGCGCTGGATGCCGACGTCATCACCATCGAAACCTCGCGTTCCGATATGGATCTGCTGGAAGCCTTTAAGGCATTTGAATATCCGAACGAAATCGGCCCCGGCGTTTACGATATTCACTCGCCGAACGTGCCGAGCGTCGAATGGATGGAGAATCTGCTGCGTAAAGCGGCGCAGCGCATCCCGGAAGCGCGTCTGTGGGTCAACCCGGACTGCGGCCTGAAAACGCGCGGCTGGACGGAAACCCGTCAGGCGCTGGCGAACATGGTGGAGGCGGCGAAGAAACTGCGCGGCGAAAACGCCTGAGTTTAGGGTGTCGTGCTGTTGAAGATGGGGCGCTGCGGCGCCCCTTTTTTATCGCGTGCGTAATCAGACGACGCCGAACTGCCTAAACCACGTCAGCATGCGCGCCCAGCCATCCTGCGCCGATTCGGCGTGATAGCTCGGACGATAGTCGGCGTTAAAGGCGTGGCCCGCGTCGGGATAGACGACAATCTCCGCTTTGGCGTTAGCGGCGTGCAGCGCCTGACGCATCTGCTCCACGCTCTCCAGCGGAATGCTATCGTCCTGGCCGCCGTAGAGGCCCAGCACCGGCGCGCCTAAATCCACGGCGATATCGATCGGATGCTTCTGCTGCTTCATGGTTTTCTCGCCGATGAGGCGACCGTACCAGGCGACGGCGGCGCGCAGCTGCGGATTGTGCGCGGCGTAAAGCCAGCTGATGCGGCCGCCCCAGCAGAAGCCGGTAATGCCCATGCGGCGAATATCGCCGCCGTTGCGGCCGGCCCAGTTAGCGGCGTGGTCGAGATCGGAAAGCACCTGGCTGTCCGGCACTTTGCTGACCAGCTCGCTGAACAGGGTAGGGATATCGTGGTAATCGTTCGGGTCGCCTTCGCGGAAATAGAGCTCCGGCGCCACGGCCAGATAGCCCTCAAGCGCCAGCCGGCGGCAAATATCGCGAATATGCTCGTGCACGCCAAAGATCTCCTGCACCACCAGCACTACCGGCAGCGGACCGTTCGCCTCTTTCGGTCTGGCGTAGTAAGCGGGCATATTTTCGCCCTGGCTCGGCACCGAGGTTTCGCCTGCCTGAATATCCTGGCTATCGGTATGAATCGTGGTTGAGGCGGTCGGCTGTACTGCAGGTGCAAAGCCGCCCGTCGATGATTTTTGTGCCATATTGTCTTCGGTTTTCATTTTTTTCTCCGTGCTGGCAGTAGCGCAATCACGTAACTATAGCCTGGCCAGATGACGTCTGGACCAGAGACCGGGAACAGAGTAGGGAGCAAGCAAAAACACTCTCCTCTTTAACATTGCTGCGAAGCCCGACGCACACAGCTTGTAGCAATGGCATTCTGAATGGCTTGGTTATGTGACTTAGATCGCATTGTTATCCATGTAAAATGTAACATTCATTTTTGATAGTGATTGTTATCACACAAATTTGCGCTGCGCTGACGTAGAGTGGCGCGCTTCACTTCCCTGTTCAGGAGTTTGCTATGTCTGACGTTTTCCACCTTGGCCTGACCAAAGCCGATCTGCAGGGCGCGACCCTGGCTATCGTTCCCGGCGATCCGGAGCGCGTAAAGAAAATTGCCGGACTGATGGCGGACGCCCAGCCGCTGGCGTCGCACCGGGAATTCACCTCCTGGCTGGCGAAGCTGGACGGTAAGCCTGTGGTGGTCTGCTCCACCGGCATCGGCGGCCCGTCGACCTCTATCGCGGTAGAAGAGCTGGCGCAGCTTGGCGTGCGCACCTTCCTGCGCGTCGGCACCACCGGCGCGATTCAGCCGCACATTAACGTCGGCGACGTGCTGGTCACCACTGGCGCAGTACGCCTCGACGGCGCCAGCCAGCATTTCGCGCCGCTGGAATTCCCTGCCGTAGCGGATTTCGCCTGCACCACCGCGCTGGTCGCGGCGGCAGAAGCGAGCGGCGCGACCACCCATATCGGCGTCACCGCGTCGTCTGACACCTTCTATCCAGGCCAGGAGCGTTACGACACCTTCTCCGGCCGCGTGGTCAGCCGCTTTCAGGGCTCGATGAAGGAGTGGCAGCAGATGGGCGTGCTTAACTATGAGATGGAGTCTGCGACGCTGCTGACGATGTGCGCCAGCCAGGGGCTGCGCGCGGGCATGGTGGCGGGCGTCATCGTTAACCGTACCCAGAAAGAGATCCCGGATGCGGCCGCCATGAAGCAGACCGAGAGCGATGCGGTAAAAATTGTGGTCGAAGCGGCGCGCCGTTTGTTATAACGCTTTCAGGCAGCGCCTCTGCGCGCTGCCTCTGCTCTTTACAGCAAAAGCGAGGATCGCCCGATGCGCCATACGCCGCCACGACAAAAATCCGCCTTAACCGCTTCTCCCGCCGCCATGCAGGCGCGCCTTGAAAACGCCGCCGCGCGTTTTCGCCAGCATATGGCGCAGCAGGATTACGCCGCCGCCGCCCGCTGCTGCGAAGAGGTGCTGCGCGCCATGCCCAGTCAGATGCAGGTGCTGAGCGACTACGCGCTCTGCCTGCTGCGTCTCGGCCACTACAGCAAGTCTTACCGCGTCTATCAGAAAATCTATCAGGCGCCGCCCGCCGTGCGCGCGACCGCTTCGGAAACCTGGCTGGATGGACTGGCGGAGCTGTGCGGCTGGATGGGCAAGCGAGAGGAGCTGGCGAAATATGGCCTGGAAGCGCTAAACGGCGCAGACGCGCGTTTTCGCCAGGGGCAGCGTTACTCCTTTCCGGCGGCGCGGCCGGAACCGATCGATCTGACGAAACCGGAACAGAACGTGATCGCCTTCAGCCTCTACGGCGGTCAGCCGCGCTACTGCGAAACGCTGATTAAAAACGTCGAGGTGGCGCAGCAACTCTATCCTGGCTGGCGCTGCCGCATTTATCTGGATCAGAGCGTGCCGCAGCACGTGTGGCAGCGCCTCAACCAGCCGCACGTCGAGCTGATCGATATGTCGCAGGAAAAGGCGATCTACCCGACGCTATGGCGTTTTCTGGTGATGGACGATCCCGGCGTCAAACGCTTTATTATCCGCGACGCCGACTCGCTGCTGTCGGAGCGCGAAGCGGCGGCGGTCGACGCCTGGCTCGCCTCGCCGTACTGGTTCCACCATATGCGCGACTACTTTTCCCATACCGAGCTGCTGCTGGCGGGCATGTGGGGCGGCTGCAACGGCGTCTTCAGCAACATGGCGCAGGCGATGCGCGACTTTATCGCCCGCTACAGCGGCAACGCGCGCTTTACCGATCAATATTTCCTGAAGGCCGCGCTGTGGCCGACGGTGCGCGAAAGCCTGCTGAGCCACGATGAGATTTTCCATTTTCATCAGGCGCAGCCCTGGCCGCCGCACGCGCCGGTGCGCTGGCGCATGGAGAACTTCCACGTCGGCAGCAACGCCGGCTTCGCCAGCATGGCGGGCAAGGCGACGGTGAAAGAGGGAGAGACGCAGTCCGTGGAGCTCACCTGGGGCGGCAACGTCTTTGTTTATCCGGCGCGGGTAAAAGGGGACGAATGGCTGATGCCGATGCCGTTTTTTCTCACCGACGCGTGGAAAGCGGGCGAGCTGCAGGTCAAAGCGCTGTAGCGCCTGCTCGGGGGTGAAAACCGCCCGAAAATAGTCTGGACATTCATACAGGCCGACTTTACCTTTTCCCGAGCAATGCGCGTCGCGAGGGAATCATGGATCAGCAGATTATTATCAGCGCCTGTCTGGCGCTCGCCGGACTCGGCATCGGCTGGATGCTGGCGCAGCTGCGCGCTGGCCATCAGGCCGCCAGTTATGCCACCGAGCGGCGTTTGCAGCAGGAGGCGCAGCAGCGCCAGCAGCAGCAGCTTGAACAGCTCCAGCAACAGCTACAGCAGCGCGAACAGGAGCTGCGCCAGCTGCACGGCGCGCTGAGCGGCGCGCAGGAGCGGCTGCAACAGCTCGATTACTGGCGCGGCGAATGCGAACAGCTCAACCGCGAGCTGCGCAACCAGCTAGAGATCAACAGCGCGCAGGAGGCCGAGCTGCGCGAGGTGACCATCCGCCTTGAAGAGACGCGCTTCGCCGCCGAAGAGAAGCAGCGCCTGCTCACCAGCAGCGAACAGCGCCTCAGCGCGCAGTTCGAAAATCTCGCCAACCGCATCTTTGAAAACAGCGGCCGCCGCGTCGACGAGCAGAACCGCCAGAGCCTGAACAGCCTGATCGCTCCGCTGCGCGAGCAGCTGGACGGTTTTCGCCGCCAGGTGCATGACAGCTTCGGCCAGGAGGCGCGCGAGCGTCATACGCTGGCGCACGAGATCCGCCAGCTGCAGCAGCTGAATGCGCAGATGGCGCAGGAGGCGATCAACCTCACCAAAGCGCTGAAAGGCGACAACAAGATTCAGGGCAACTGGGGCGAAGTGGTGCTGAGCCGCGTCCTGGAGGCGTCAGGCCTGCGCGAAGGCCATGAATATCAGACGCAGGTCAGTTTGCAGTCGGAACAGCAGGGCAGAATGCAACCGGATGTGATCGTGCGTCTGCCGCAGGGCAAAGATGTGGTGGTCGACGCCAAGATGACGCTGGTGGCCTATGAGCGCTACTTCAACGCGGAAGATGAAGTGACGCGCGAGCAGGCGCTTCAGGAGCATGTCGCCGCGGTGCGCAGCCATATCCGCCTGCTGAGCCGTAAAGATTATCAACAACTGGCCGGTTTACGCTCGCTCGATTATGTGTTGATGTTCATTCCGGTCGAGCCGGCCTTTCTGCTGGCGATCGACCGGCAGCCAGAGCTGATCAGCGAGGCGCTGCAGCAGAACATCATGCTGGTGAGTCCGACGACGCTGCTGGTGGCGCTGCGCACCATCAACAACCTGTGGCGCTACGAGCATCAGAGCCGCAACGCGCAGCGCATCGCCGATCGCGCGGCGCGCCTCTATGACAAGATGCGGCTGTTCGTCGATGATATGAGCGGCATCGGCCATAATCTGGATAAGGCGCACAACAGCTACCGCGAGGCGATGAAAAAGCTGGCGGAAGGGCGCGGCAACCTGATCGCGCAGAGCGAGGCGTTTAAATCCCTGGGCGTTGAAGTTAAACGCTCAATCAATCCGCAGTTAGTCGAGCAGGCGATGCCGGAAAAGGCATGGGACGACGAGGAGACGCCTGACGACGTCGCCGACACCCTGGAGGCGCGCGTGAGGCGGCTCCACGAATAAGCGGGTCGTTGCGTGCCTGACTACCCTGACTCTGATACACTTCGGGAAGTATTGTTTGTGGAACAGGTAAAACCGATGGCAGATGAATCACAGCAGGAAACTACCCATTTTGGCTTTCAGACGGTCGCCAAAAGCGAAAAAGCTGACAAAGTCGCGGACGTGTTTCACTCCGTAGCGGCGAAATATGACCTGATGAACGATCTGATGTCCTTTGGCATCCATCGCATCTGGAAGCGTTTTACCATCGACAGCAGCGGCGTGCGTCGCGGTCAGCGCGTGCTGGATCTGGCGGGCGGCACCGGCGATTTGACGGCGAAGTTTTCCCGTCTGGTCGGCGACACCGGTCAGGTGGTGCTGGCGGACATCAACAGCTCCATGCTGAAAATGGGCCGCGACAAGCTGCGCAATCTCGGCGTGGTCGGCAACGTCAGCTACGTGCAGGCCAACGCCGAAGCGCTGCCCTTCCCGGATAACTATTTCGACTGCATCACCATCTCTTTCGGCCTGCGCAACGTGACCGACAAAGAGAAGGCGCTGGCGTCGATGTTCCGCGTGCTTAAGCCGGGCGGACGCCTGCTGGTGCTGGAGTTCTCCAAACCGGTGCTCGATCCCCTCAGCAAAGCGTACGACGCCTATTCGTTCCATATTCTGCCGCGCGTCGGTCAGCTGGTGGCGCAGGACGCCGAAAGCTACCGCTATCTGGCAGAGTCGATCCGCATGCATCCCGATCAGGAGACCCTGAAGGCGATGATGAACGACGCCGGATTCGAGAACACCACTTATTACAACATGACCGGCGGCATCGTCGCGCTGCATCGTGGATTTAAGTTTTAACCGGATATGGTGATGCGCTTGACGCCCTTGATTACCGCCGGTCTTGAGACCGCGCTAAACCGCATGCTCTATCGCGATCGCAGCCTGAAAGCCGCGCGCCAGCGACTGGTGGGACAGGTGCTGACGCTGCGTCTCGAGGAGCTTTCCCATCCGCTGGTGTTGGTGTTCAGCGAACAGCAGCTCGACGTGCTGAGCGACTGGCAGGACAGCAGCGACTGCACCGTGATTACGCAGCTGAAAACCCTGCCGAAGCTGCGCGATCGGCAGCAGCTGACCAGCCTGATCCGCAGCGGCGAGCTGCAGGTCGAAGGCGATTTGCAGGTAGTGCAGCGCTTTTCCGCGCTGATCGATCTGGCGGAGCTGGACCCGGCCGAATATCTTGCGCCCTGGATCGGCGATATCGCCGCGCAGGGCGTCAGCCAGGCGGCGCAGCGCGCTCTGCGGCTGCTACGCGGCGAGGTCGCGCGTCGTCAGGATTATCTGGGACAGGCACTCACCGAAGAGTGGCGCGTCGCGCCGGGCGCGCTGGAACTGGCGTGGTTTTCTGAGGAGGTAGACGCGATGGAACGTTCGCTTGATGCGCTCACGGCGCGTTTAGCGCAGCTGGAGGCGAAATGACGTTTGGAGAGATTCGCCGTTTATATTTCATCATCAGGATCTTTTTGACCTACGGTCTTGATGAGCTGATCCCCCGCATGCGCCTTACCATTCCGCTGCGCCTCTGGCGCCGTACGATTTTCTGGCTGCCTAACCGCCATAAAGACGAAGAGATCGGCGTGCGTATGCGCCTGGCGATGGAGCAGCTCGGTCCGGTCTGGATTAAGTTCGGCCAGATGCTCTCTACGCGTCGCGACCTTTTTCCGCCCGTGATCGCCGACCAGCTCGCCATCCTGCAGGATCGCGTCGCGCCCTTCGACGGCGTAAAGGCTAAAGAGCAGATTGAAAAATCGATCGGCGGCCCGGTAGAAACCTGGTTCGATGATTTCGATATTAAACCGCTGGCGTCGGCGTCAATCGCGCAGGTGCATACCGCCACCCTGAAAGCCACCGGCAAGAAAGTGGTGATCAAGGTGATTCGCCCGGACATCCTGCCGGTGATCCGCGCGGATATGAAGCTTATCTATCGCCTGGCGCGCTGGGTGGCGCGCCTGCTGCCGGACGGACGTCGTCTGCGTCCCATGGAAGTGGTGCGCGACTACGAAAAGACCCTGATCGACGAGCTGAACCTGCTGCGCGAAGCGGCCAACGCCATTCAGCTGCGCCGTAACTTCGAAGATAGCCCCATGCTCTACGTGCCGGAAGTCTATTCGGACTACTGCAGCGAAACCATGCTGGTGATGGAGCGCATTTACGGTATTCCCATCTCCGACGTGGCCACGCTGGAGCAGCACGGCGTCAACATGAAGCTGCTGGCCGAGCGCGGCGTGCAGGTCTTCTTTACCCAGGTGTTCCGCGACAGCTTCTTCCATGCCGATATGCATCCCGGCAATATCTTTGTCAGCTACGATCATCCGGAAGATCCGCAATATATCGGCATCGACTGCGGCATCGTCGGCTCGCTGAACAAAGAGGATAAGCGCTATCTGGCGGAAAACTTTATCGCCTTCTTCAACCGCGACTACCGCAAAGTCGCGGAGCTGCACGTTGATTCAGGCTGGGTGCCGCCCGATACCAACGTCGAAGATTTCGAGTTCGCTATCCGTACCGTGTGCGAACCTATCTTCGAGAAGCCGCTGGCGGAGATCTCTTTCGGCCATGTGCTGCTTAACCTGTTCAGCACCGCGCGCCGCTTCAATATGGAAGTGCAGCCGCAGCTGGTGCTGCTGCAAAAAACGCTGCTCTACGTCGAAGGCATCGGCCGTCAGCTCTATCCGCAGCTCGATCTGTGGAAAACCGCTAAGCCGTTCCTGGAAGAGTGGATCAAAGATCAGATTGGTCTGCCGGCTATCCTGCGCGCGGTAAAAGAAAAAGCACCCTTCTGGGCGGAGAAGCTGCCGGAGCTGCCGGAGCTGTTTTATGAAAGCATGCGGCATCATAAACTTTTGCAGCACAGCGTCGATAAGCTGACTAAGGATATGCACGCCCAGCGCACGCAGCATCATAAAGCGCGCTATCTGTTCGGCGTCGGCGCGACCCTGCTGTTGAGCGGCACCGCCGTATTGCTGAGCCGCCCGGACTGGGATTTCTTTCCGGCCCTGTTAATGGCGGCGGGTTTTGTCACCTGGCTAATCGGCTGGCGTAAGACAAACTAATTGTCAGCCACGCCTGAATCGCGGTAATGTCGCAGCCTTAAGCCCGGCGTCATCAGGGCTTTTGGCTGACATTACTCTTCTCAATCTCTCGCAACATCAGAGGCACTATCTCATGGGCGGTATCAGTATCTGGCAATTATTAATTATTGCCGTCATCGTTGTACTCCTGTTTGGCACTAATAAGTTAAAAAACCTGGGTTCCGATATCGGTTCCTCTATCAAGGGCTTTAAAAAAGCCATGAGCGATGAGGATGAGAAAAAGGATCATCCAAACCAGCAGGACGCTGATTTCAATGCCAAAACGCTGGCGGATAAACAGCAAACTTCGGCTAACAAAGAAGACGTTAAAAACGACAAGCAGGTGTAAACCGTGTTCGACATTGGTTTTAGTGAACTGGTACTGGTGTTCGTGATCGGGCTGATTGTTCTCGGCCCGCAGCGACTGCCGGTTGCGGTAAAAACCGTAGTGGGCTGGATCCGAGCGATGCGCTCGCTGGCCGCCAACGTGCAGCATGAGCTGGCGCAGGAGCTGAAACTGCAGGAGCTGCAGGACAGCCTGAAAAAGGTGGAAGAGGCGAGCCGCGGCGCCATGTCGCCGGAGCTGAAAGAGTCAATGGAAGAGCTGCGCAAAACCGCCGATTCAATGAAGCGTTCGGTTCAGCAGAGCATCGACATTGAAAAAGCTGAGGACGAAGCCAATACCATTCATGCGCCGCAGCAGCGCGCGGCGGAATCCGTGACGCCGGCAACGGCCCACACGCAGGCCAGCGCGCCGGCGCAGGCGCCGGAAGCGGCGGCAGAAGCCGCTGAAACCGCTAAAACCGATGCCAACCCGCAAGCGGCGGTTGTTAATCCTGCGCCGGCCGCGCCGCGCAGTCCGACAACAACCTCTTCTGCAAGTGATGAACGATAACCATGGCCGTTGAAGATACCCAACCGCTTATCAGCCACTTGATTGAGCTGCGTAAGCGTCTGCTGTACTGCATTGTCGCGGTGTTTGCGATTTTCATGGCGCTGATCTATTTCGCCAACGACATCTATCACATGGTCGCTTCGCCGCTGATCAGTCAGATGCCGGCCGGCGCCAGCATGATCGCCACCGATGTCGCCTCGCCGTTTTTCACGCCGATTAAGCTCACCATCATCGTGTCGGTCTTTCTCGCGGTGCCGGTGATCCTTTATCAGGTATGGGCTTTTGTCGCGCCGGCGCTCTACCGCCACGAACGCAGGCTGGTGATGCCGCTGCTGTTCTCCAGCACCCTGCTGTTTTACGTCGGCGTCGCCTTCGCTTACTTTATTGTCTTTCCGCTGGCGTTCGGCTTCTTCGCCAAAACCGCGCCGCAGGGCGTGACTATCGCGACCGATATCACCAACTACCTCGACTTCGTCATGACGCTGTTTATGGCGTTCGGCGTGGCGTTCGAGGTGCCGGTGGCGATCGTGCTGCTCTGCTGGACCGGCATCACCACGCCGGAAGATTTGAAAAAGAAACGCCCCTATATTCTGGTCGGCGCGTTCGTTGTTGGGATGCTGCTCACACCGCCGGACGTTTTCTCGCAAACTTTGCTCGCTATTCCGATGTACTGCCTGTTTGAAGTCGGCGTATTCTTTTCCCGTTACTACGTCGGGAAGGGACGGCGGGCGCAGGAAGAGGAACAGCATACCGACTCCTGACCCGTTATCAGTACGTTTCCCGCGCCTGGCGGGTAGACCCTGTTACCGAACCGCCCATCTGGGCGGTTTTTTGTTTAATAAGCTATGGGAAAGATTATGTTTGATATCGGTGTAAACCTGACCAGCACGCAGTTCGCCGCCGACCGCGACAAGGTGGTAAAGCGTGCGCGCGAAGCGGGCGTCACCGGCATGTTAATCACCGGGACCAATGCGCTGGAGAGCCAGCAGGCGCAGCGGCTGGCCGAGCGTCAGCCCGACTTCTGCTGGTCGACGGCGGGCGTGCATCCGCATCACGCCAGCGAATGGTCGAATGAGACGGCCAATACGCTGCGGCGCCTGGCAGAGCGGCCGCAGGTGGTGGCGATTGGCGAATGCGGCCTCGATTTCAACCGCAACCTTGCCGCGCACGAGCAGCAGGAGTACGCCTTCGACGCGCAGCTGGCGCTGGCCGCCGAGCTGAATATGCCGGTCTTCCTTCACTGTCG
This sequence comes from Pantoea sp. X-Soil-MYKO-1289, assembly GCF_059730625.1. Lineage (NCBI taxonomy): Bacteria > Pseudomonadati > Pseudomonadota > Gammaproteobacteria > Enterobacterales > Erwiniaceae > Pantoea > Pantoea sp. X-Soil-MYKO-1289. Next base: position 3,818,503 of record NZ_AP036004.1, on the reverse strand, counting down.
TGAAGCGCACGACCGCTTTGCGGCGGTGCTGGCGCCCTGGCTGCCGAAGCTGCCGGGCGCGGTGGTGCACTGCTTTACCGGCACGCGCGACGAGCTGGAAGCCTGTCTGGCGATGGGGCTGTCGGTAGGCATTACCGGCTGGGTCTGCGATGAGCGTCGCGGTATGGCGCTGCGTGAGATGCTGCCGCTGATCCCGGCGGAGCGGCTGCTGCTGGAGACAGACGCGCCCTATTTGCTGCCGCGCGATATGCATCCGCGGCCGACGTCGCGTCGCAACGAACCCTGTTTTTTGCCGCATATCGTGCAGCAGGTGGCGAAGTGGCGTGGAGAGGAGCAGGAGGCGCTGGCGGAGCAGGTAGATCGCAACGCGCGCGCGCTGTTTCGGCTGGCCTAAAGCTTGCGGAACTGCTTGTTGTCGACGCTGCGCATCACCTGTTTATTCAGCAGGTTAAGCAGCAGCATCGAGCGCGTCTCGCCGTCGGGCTCGGCGAAAATGGCGCGCAGGCCTTCAAAGGTCCCTTCGGTGATGATGACCTCATCGCCGACCTGCGGCGTTTCCGGATCGATCAGCGTTTGCGGCACGTCGGTTTGCAGCGCTTCGATAACGGCGGAAGGCACCGTCGCAGGCAGCGTGCCAAAGCGCACGAAGTGGCTGACGCCGCGCGTGCTGCTAATCGTGGTGGTATGAATCGCTTCCGGATCGAATTCGATAAAGAGATAGTTAGGAAACAGGGGCTCACTCACGGTGGTCCGTTTGCCGCGCACCACTTTTTCCAGAGCGATCATCGGGCTGAGGCAATGCACCTCCTGCCGCTCAAGATGCTCTTTCGCGCGCAGCAGCTGTCCACGTTTGCAATAGAGTAAGTACCAGGATTCCATAAATGCTCCCATTGAATGGACGCTAAGAATAGCAAACCTGCTGCCAGAGTTATAGCGCATCGCAGCGTGGAAAGATGCCGAGGCGGACAAAGTCGCTGAGGTTTCCGCAAACTGCCCGACGCAAGCGGGAAAATTGACGAGCAGCGGTGCGCTGGTTCAGACTCGTGGCTCATAACGTTTGCGAAAAGGATCTGCTGATGGAACTGTTTTTATTAAGCAACGGCAAGCTGGCCGACGACGCGCCGCTGCTGGGTTACGCGCAGCCGCAGCTGCATGCGATGATCGCCCAGCGCGGCATCCGTTCGGCGGTGCTGGTGCCTTACGCCATTATTCGCGGCGACTATCAGCAGCGCGCCGCCGAGCTGAGCGCGTCGCTGGGCGTTACCGTGCGCTGCGTGCAGGATTTCGCCACGCCGGTGGCGGCCATTGAGCAGGCGGAGCTGATTCTGGTCAGCGGCGGCAATACCTGGCTGCTGAATCAGATGCTGCACGAGAACGGTCTGATTGTGGCGATCCAGCGCGCCGTGCGCGAACGGGCGGTGCCTTACGTCGGATGGAGCGCGGGCTGCAACGTCGCGACGCCCTCGATTCGCACCACCAACGATATGCCGGTACGCAGCAGCGTGGTGTTGCCTGCGCTGGGCCTGTTTCCGGTTCAGATCAACCCGCACTACCTTGACGCGCACGCCAGCGGCCATATGGGCGAAACCCGCGACGAACGCCTGGCGGAATTTTGCGCCGTCAATCCCGAGGAGTCGGTGATTGCGCTGCGCGAAGGCAGTTTTCTGCATGTGCATGAAAACCAGCTCTCTTACTTCAGCGTGCGCGGCGAGGATTTTAAAGTTTTCCGCCATAATCAGCCGATTCAGGCCTGCCGCGACGCCACAGCGCTGCAGGCGCTGGTTCCCTTTCGCTGCGACTGAAGTTGCTGCATAAAATCCAACACGCCTCAGGAATCGGCCCTATAATGGCCGATTCACTTTGGCTGGAAGCGAAGGCCGCATGAAATATCACGATTTACGAGACTTCCTCACGCTGCTGGAACAGCGCGGCGAGTTAAAGCGCATTAGCCACTCTATCGATCCTGAGCTGGAAATGACGGAAATTGCCGACCGCACGCTGCGCGCCGGCGGACCGGCGCTGCTGTTTGAAAATCCCAAAGGCTATGACATGCCGGTGCTGTGCAACCTGTTCGGCACGCCGAAACGCGTGGCGATGGGCATGGGCCAGGAAGAGGTCAGCGCGCTGCGCGAAGTCGGCAAGCTGCTGGCGTTTCTGAAAGAGCCGGAGCCGCCGAAAGGCTTTCGCGATCTGTTCGACAAGATGCCGCAGTTCAAACAGGTGTTGAACATGCCCACCAAACGGCTGCGCAACGCGCCCTGTCAGGAGGTGGTGTTCAGCGGCGATGAGGTCGACCTGTCGCGCATTCCGGTGATGAAGTGCTGGCCGGACGACGCCGCGCCGCTGATTACCTGGGGACTGACCGTTACGCGCGGGCCGCACAAAGAGCGGCAGAATCTGGGCATCTATCGCCAGCAGGTGATTGGCAAAAACCGCCTGATTATGCGCTGGCTCTCCCATCGCGGCGGCGCGCTCGACTATCAGGAGTGGTGCCAAACCCATCCTGGCGAACGCTTCCCGGTTTCCGTCGCCCTCGGCGCCGATCCCGCCACCATTCTCGGCGCGGTAACGCCGGTGCCGGATACGCTGTCGGAGTACGCCTTCGCTGGTCTGCTGCGCGGCAACAAAACCGAAGTGGTGAAGTGTCTCTCCAACGACCTGGAAGTGCCCGCCAGCGCGGAGATCGTGCTGGAAGGTTATATCGAGCCGGGCGATATGGCGCCGGAAGGGCCCTATGGCGACCATACGGGCTACTACAATGAAGTGGATAACTTTCCGGTTTTCACCGTCACGCACGTGACGCAACGGCAGAACGCCATCTATCACTCCACCTATACCGGCCGTCCGCCCGATGAGCCGGCGGTGCTGGGCGTCGCGCTGAACGAAGTGCTGGTGCCGATCCTGATTAAGCAGTTCCCGGAGATTGTGGATTTCTATCTGCCGCCGGAGGGCTGCTCTTATCGCCTGGCGGTGGTGACGATGAAAAAACAGTACGCCGGACATGCAAAGCGCGTGATGTTCGGCGTCTGGTCATTCCTGCGGCAGTTCATGTACACCAAATTTGTTATTGTATGTGACGACGATGTAAACGCACGCGACTGGAACGACGTGATCTGGGCCATTACTACCCGTATGGATCCCGCACGCGACACGGTGCTGGTGGAAAATACGCCTATCGACTATCTGGACTTCGCCTCGCCGGTTTCCGGCCTGGGTTCCAAGATGGGACTGGACGCCACCAATAAATGGCCGGGCGAGACCCAGCGCGAGTGGGGACGACCGATCGTGAAAGATCCCGCCGTAACGGCGCGCATTGACGCGATCTGGGATGACTTAGGCATCTTTACTCAGCCGCCGCAGCGCTGACGGCGCGCACAACCCTAATGACGACCCGACAGAGGGAACGCATGACGATTTTAAGCTGTAAAGTAACTTCGGTTGAAGCGATTACCGATACCGTATATCGCGTCCGCCTGATACCCGAAGCGGATTTTACCTTTCGCGCCGGGCAATATTTGATGGTGGTGATGGACGAGCGCGACAAGCGTCCGTTCTCGCTCGCCTCGACCCCGATGGAAAAAGAGATTATCGAGCTGCATATCGGCGCCTCCGATCTCAATCTCTACGCCATGGCGGTCATGGATCGCATCCGCGACGACCGGCAGATCACCGTGGATATTCCGCACGGCGACGCCTGGCTGCGGGAAGAGAGCACGCGTCCGATCGTCCTGATCGCTGGCGGGACCGGCTTCTCCTATGCGCGCTCTATCCTGCTGACCGCGCTGGCGCAGCAGCCGGATCGCGAAATCGCTATTTACTGGGGCGGCCGCGAACTGCAGCACCTCTACGATCTCGACGAGCTCAATGCGCTGGCGGTGAAGCACCCTAATCTGCGCGTGGTGCCGGTGGTTGAACAACCGGAAGAGGGCTGGCAGGGACGTTCCGGCACGGTGCTGACGGCAGTGATGCAGGATTTCGCCACCCTGGCGGAGCACGATATCTATATCGCTGGCCGCTTCGAGATGGCGAAGATCGCGCGCGACCGCTTCTGCGCCGAGCGTGGCGCCAAAGAAGCGCAGATGTTCGGTGACGCGTTCGCCTTTATTTAGGCGTCAGGCGGAAAAAACCCGCCTCTGACGGGCGGGAACTGACTTCCAACGTGATCCAACGTATTAACGTATTACAGACGCTCAAATACGGTTGCGATGCCCTGGCCTAAGCCGATGCACATGCTGGCAAGGCCGAACTGGGCATCGCGTCGTTCCATAATGTTCAGCAGCGTGGCGCTGATGCGCGCGCCGGAGCAGCCGAGCGGATGACCGAGCGCGATTGCGCCGCCGTTCAGGTTCACCTTATCGTCCAGCCGATCCAGCAAACCGAGATCTTTAATGCAGGGCAGGGTCTGCGCGGCGAACGCTTCGTTCAGCTCGAATATGTCGATATCCTCCACGCTTAATCCGGCGCGCTTCAGCGCCAGCTTGCTGGCGGGCACCGGACCGTAGCCCATGATCGACGGATCGCAGCCGATGACCGCCATGCTTCTGACGCGCGCGCGCGGCGTCAGCCCCAGTTCGCGCGCGCGGCTTTCGCTCATGACCAGCAGCGCGGCGGCGCCGTCAGAGAGCGCCGAAGAGCTGCCCGCCGTGACCGTGCCGTTCACCGGATCGAACGCCGGCTTCAGCGCCGCCAGCCCTTCGAGACTGGTCTCCTCGCGGATCACCTCGTCAAAATCGTAGCGCTTCAGCACGCCGTCGGCGTCGTGACCGTAGGTTGGCACGATCTCCCGGCGAAAATCGCCGCGCTGCGTCGCGGCCCAGGCGCGCTGATGAGAGCGCAGCGCAAAGGCGTCCTGCTGTTCGCGGCCGATATGGTGCATATGCGCCAGCATCTCGGCGGTCAGCCCCATCATGCCCGCCGCTTTCGCTACCGTGCGGCCCAGTCCGGGATGAAAATCGACGCCGTGGCTCATCGGCACGTGACCCATATGTTCGACGCCGCCGACCAGGCAGGCGTGCGCGTCGCCGACCATAATGGCGCGCGCCGCATCGTGCAGCGCCTGCATCGACGATCCGCACAGGCGATTGACGGTGGTCGCCGGCACGCGATGGGGAATTTCCGCCAGCAGCGCGGCGTTGCGCGCGATATTAAAGCCCTGCTCCAGCGTCTGCTGCACGCAGCCCCACACGATGTCGTCCAGCGTGGCGGGATTAAGCGCCGGATGGCGGCTTAACAGCTCGCGCATCAAATGCGCGGAGAGATCTTCCGCGCGCACCTGACGAAAGGCGCCGCCTTTGGAACGGCCCATCGGCGTGCGGACCGCGTCAATAATCACCACATTTTCCATCTTCTGTCCTCAGGCGCTTTGCAGCGCCGCTTCGTCGATAGGTTGAACCGCCGGATACCAGCTTTCGCGCTGATGCGCCTTCTGCAGCAGCAGGTCAGGCAGCTGGTAGAGCGGGCCAAGGTCGCCGTAGCGTCTGGCCTGATCCACCACGTTGCCGTTGCCGAGCGTGTCGAGATAGCGCAGCGCGCCGCCGCGGAACGGCGGAAAGCCGAGGCCGTAGACCAGCGCCATATCGGCTTCGGCCGGCGAGGCGACGATCTTCTCCTCCAGACAGCGCACGACTTCGTTCAGCATCGGGATCATCATGCGATTGAGGATCTCTTCGTCGCTGAAGAGGCGCGTCGCGGCGCAAACCGGGTTAAGCAGCGCGTCCACCTCGGGATCGGGCGCTTTTTTCGCTTTGCCTTTGCGATCCGTCTCCCAGCGGTAAAAGCCTTTGCCGTTCTTCTGGCCATAGCGTCCCGCATCGAACAGGACGTCGATAGCGTCGCGGTAATCCTTCTGCATGCGCGTCGGAAACCCTTCCGCCATCACGCGCTGCGCGTGATGCGCGGTATCGATGCCGACCACATCCAGCAGCCACGCCGGGCCCATCGGCCAGCCGAACTGCTTCTCCATGACTTTATCGATCTGCCGAAAGTCCGCGCCGTCGCGCAGCAGCAGGCTGAAGGCGGCGAAGTAGGGGAAGAGCACACGGTTGACGAAGAAGCCGGGACAGTCATTGACGACGATCGGCGTCTTGCCCATTTTGCTTGCCCAGGCCACCACTTTGCCGAGGGTGGCGTCGCTGCTTTTCTCGCCGCGCACCACCTCTACCAGCGGCATACGCGGCACCGGGTTGAAGAAGTGCATGCCGCAGAAATTTTCCGGACGCTGCAGCGCCTGGGCGAGCTGGCTGATGGGGATCGTCGAGGTATTGGAGGCGAGTATCGCATCCGCGCGCAGATGCTGTTCGGTTTCCGCCAGCACTTTCGCTTTGACCTGCGGATTCTCGACCACCGCTTCGACCACGATATCGGCGCGCTCGAAACCGGCATAGTCGAGCGTAGGCTGAATCATGGCGATGGTGCTGGCCAGCCTGGCGCCGTCGATCTTGCCGCGCTCCAGCTGTTTATTCAGCAGTTTGCTCGCCTCGTTCATGCCCAGCGTCAGCGCCTGCGGCTGAATATCCTTCATCTGCACCGGCACGCCTTGCCACGCCGACTGATAGCTGATGCCGCCGCCCATAATGCCTGCGCCCAGCACCGCCGCCTGCTCCGGCGCGCTGCTGGCGCTGGCGTACTTTTTCGCCAGCCCTTTGACGTACTGATCGTTAAGGAAGATGCCGACCAGCGCCCGCGCTTCATCGCTCTGCGCCAGCGGCACGAAGGCGGCGGTTTCCAGCTTCAGCGCATCGTCGCGCCCCAGCACGGCGGCGGCCTCGATGGTTTTGACCGCAGCGATCGGTGCGGGATAGTGTTTGCCTGCGGTTTGCAGCACCAGGTTTTTAGCCACGGTAAAGCTCATGGCGGCTTCAATCGGGCTAAGGCGCAGCGGCGCCAGCTTCGGCGCGCGGCGCGCCTGCCAGTCGCCCTGCGCGATAGCTTCCTTCAGCATGGCGAGCGCGGCGGCGCGCAGCTTATCGCTGCTGACCACCGCATCGACCAGCCCGAGCTTAAGCGCGCTGGCGCCGTCGACATCTTTTCCGGCGGCGATAATCTCCAGCGCGGCGTCGGCGCCCAGCAGGCGCGGCAGGCGTACGCTGCCGCCGAAGCCCGGCATAATGCCGAGCCGCGTTTCCGGCAGACCGATGCGCGCGCCAGGCGTGGCGACGCGCAGATCGGTCGCCAGAATGCATTCGCACCCGCCGCCCAGCGCGTAGCCGTCTATCGCGGCGATGGTCGGCACCGGCAGATCTTCCAGCCGGTTAAAGATGCTGTTGGCGAAAGCGAGCCACTGGCTGAGCTTTTCCGTCGGCGCGTCGAACAGCGAGAGAAATTCAGTAATATCGGCGCCGACGATGAAGGCGGGCTTAGCCGAGCTGAGCAGTACGCCGCGCAGCGAGGTTTGCTGCTCCAGCACGCCAATCGCTTCGCCAAGGCTGGCGACGGTGCGGGTGTCGAGCTTATTGACTGAGCCGGGGGCGTCGAACTGCAGCTCAGCGACGCCGTCTTCGAGCCAGCGCAGGGAAAGGGTATCGCCTTGGTAGAGCATGTGCGTCTCCTGATCGCGAAAGGGGATCTGGTCATACCAGATGATCAGGAGTGTGGGATTCGTGTTAATTTTTTGCAAACCAAAGTTTGCTTATTTGCTAACAGGATCACAGCGTCGGGAACGCGGCGTTCAGGCGGCGGCTGTGCTACACTGCGGCGATTTTCGCGACACGGGAGAGCGAGCAATGGATTCACTGAAAACGCTGTATCAGACGCATATCGCCACGCTGCAACAGCGGGCGCAGCAGGTGCTGGCGCGCAATAAACTGGATGCGATGTTGATTCATTCCGGCGAACTGCTAACGGTTTTTCTCGACGATCATGACTATCCCTTTAAGGTGAATCCTCAGTTCAAAGCCTGGGTGCCGGTCACGCAGGTGCCGAACTGCTGGCTCCTGATCGACGGCGTCAATAAGCCGAAACTCTGGTTCTACTCGCCGGTTGATTACTGGCATAACGTCGAGCCGCTGCCGAACAGTTTCTGGACCGACGCCGTCGACGTGATCGGGCTGAAAAGCGCCGACGAGATTGGGCAACTGCTGCCCGCGCAGCGCGAAAATGTCGCCTATATCGGACCGGTGGTGCAGCGCGCCGCGCAGCTCGGCATCAGCGCCGACAATATCAACCCGAAAGCGGTGATCGATTTTCTTCACTACCACCGCAGCATCAAAACCGATTACGAACTGGCCTGCATGCGCGAGGCGCAAAAGCTGGCCGTCGCCGGACACCGCGCCGCGAAAGAGGCCTTTTTCTCTGGTCTGAGCGAGTTCGATATCAATCAGGCTTACCTGACGGCGACCGGCCATCGCGATATCGACGTGCCCTACGGCAATATCGTCGCCCTTAACGAGCATGCCGCCGTGCTGCATTACACCCGGCTTGATCACCAGCCGCCGGCGAAGCGTCACAGCTTCCTTATCGACGCGGGAGCGGAATACCTCGGCTACGCCGCTGATTTAACCCGCAGCTACGCAGCGCAGAAAGAGTCGCTTTACGCCAGCCTGGTCGCGGCGATGAACAGCGAAGAGCTGGCGCTAATCGGCACGCTGAAAGCGGGCGTGCGCTACACCGACTATCATCTGCAGATGCATCAGCGCATCGCGAAGCTGCTGCTGAAGTTCGACCTGGCGCAAGGCATAAGCGAAGAGGCGCTGGTGGCGGAAAATATTACCGGGCCCTTTATGCCGCACGGACTGGGCCATCCGCTTGGATTGCAGGTTCATGACGTCGCAGGCTTTATGCAGGATGAAGCGGGCACCCATCTCGCGGCGCCGGCGCAGTATCCTTATCTGCGCTGCACGCGCGTGCTGGAGCCGGGCATGGTGCTGACCATCGAGCCGGGCTTCTATATCATCGAGTCGCTGCTGGCGCCGCTGCGTGAAGGCCCGTTCAGCCAGTATCTTAACTGGCAGGCGATTGACGCGCTGAAGCCTTATGGCGGCATCCGCATTGAAGACAACGTGGTGGTGCATGCCAACCGCATTGAGAACATGACGCGCGATCTGCACCTTGCCTGATGGATGCTTACGATATTCCCGCTGATGCCGTCAGCGTCAGCGAGGAGACGATTAAGAAAAGCCGCTTTATTACGCTGCTGGCCCATACCGACGGCGTAGAGGCGGCGCGCGCCTTTGTTCAGCAGGTGAAAAGCGAGCATCCCGACGCGCGTCATCACTGCTGGGCCTGGGTTGCGGGCGCGCCGCACGATTCGCAGCAGCTGGGCTTCTCCGATGACGGCGAACCCTCCGGCACGGCGGGAAAACCGATGCTGGCGCAGCTGATGGGCGCGGATATCGGCGAGATTACCGCAGTTGTGGTGCGTTACTACGGCGGCATTATGCTCGGCACCGGCGGGCTGGTAAAAGCCTACGGTGGCGGCGTACAGCAAGGACTCAGGCAGCTGGCGCGCACGCGCAAAGTGCCGATGAAACGCTATACGCTACAGTGCGACTATGCTCAGCTCGGCGATATCGAACGCCTGCTGGGCAGGTTCGATGGCCGCATCGATGAGATTGTCTACCTTGACCGCATCGCGCTGACGCTGGCGCTGCCCTATGCGCACATCGAGGCGTTCAAACAAACGCTTTCTGACTTTAGCCGGGGCGCGCTGAGCCTCGACCCGTTAACACCCTGACAACTCTTTTCTAAGGAACGGCTGAATGCATTTTCGCGCCATTACTCGCATTGTCGGTCTGCTGGTGATCCTCTTTTCCGTCACCATGATTGTGCCGGGACTGGTGGCTTTAATTTATCGCGACGGCGCCGGGCGCGCGTTTAGCCAGACCTTTTTGATGGCGCTGGCGATCGGCTCGCTGCTGTGGTGGCCGAACCGCAAACAGCGTACCGAGCTGAAGCCGCGCGAAGGCTTTCTGATCGTCGTGCTGTTCTGGACGGTGCTCGGCAGCGTGGGGGCGATGCCTTTTATCTTCGCCGAACAGCCGCATCTCTCCGTGACCGATGCGTTCTTTGAATCCTTTTCCGGCCTGACCACCACCGGCGCGACTACGCTGGTGGGACTCGACAGCATGCCGAAAGCCATTCTCTTTTACCGGCAGATGCTGCAATGGCTGGGCGGGATGGGGATCATCGTGCTGGCGGTGGCGATTCTTCCTATTCTGGGCGTCGGCGGCATGCAGCTCTACCGCGCGGAAATGCCAGGGCCGCTAAAAGACAATAAGATGCGCCCGCGAATTGCGGAAACGGCTAAAACGCTGTGGCTGATCTATGTGTTGCTGACGGTCGCCTGCGCGGTAGCGCTCTGGCTGGCGGGCATGCCGCTGTTCGATGCGATAGGGCACAGCTTCTCCACCATCGCCATCGGCGGCTTTTCAACGCATGACGCCAGCATCGGCTATTTCAACAGCGGCACCATCAATACCATTATCGCTGTCTTTCTGCTGATCTCCGGCTGTAACTACGGCCTGCACTTCTCGCTGCTCAGCAATCGCAACCTGCGCGTCTACTGGCGCGACCCCGAATTTCGCACCTTTATCGGCGTGCAGCTGACGCTGGTGGTCATCTGCACGCTGGTGCTCTGGTTTCATAACGTTTACGCCAGCGGCTGGCAAACGCTTAATCAGGCTTTCTTCCAGGTGGTTTCAATGGCGACCACGGCGGGATTCACCACCGACAGCATTGCGCGCTGGCCGCTGTTCCTGCCTGTGCTGCTGCTCTGTTCCGCGTTTATCGGCGGCATGGCGGGCTCGACCGGCGGCGGCCTGAAGGTGATTCGCATTCTGCTGCTCTGCAAGCAGGGCTCGCGCGAGCTGAAGCGTCTGGTGCACCCGAACGCGGTCTATACCATTAAGCTCGGCAACCGCGCGCTGCCGGAGCGTATTCTGGAAGCGGTGTGGGGATTCTTCTCGGCTTATGCGCTGGTGTTTCTGGTCAGCATGCTGGCGATTATCGCTACCGGCGTCGATGACTTTTCTGCCTTTGCGGCGGTTGCGGCGACCCTGAACAACCTGGGCCCTGGCCTGGGGGTAGTGGCGGATAACTTTACATCGATGAATGACGTGGCGAAATGGATTTTGATCTCGACCATGCTGTTCGGGCGTCTTGAAGTCTTTACCTTACTAGTCCTCTTTACGCCGACCTTCTGGCGTGAATAAGCAAAACAGGAAGTCACGATGAAAGCGTTAATTCTCTTTTCCAGCCGCGACGGGCAAGCGCGCGAAATCTCCTCTTATATCGCCAATGAGATGAAAGCGCGGCAGGCGTGCGACGTCCTCAATATTCTGCATGCCGACTCGGTGGACTGGACGCAATACGATCGGGTGCTGATCGGCGCCTCGATCCGCTACGGCAATTTCCATCCGGCGGTGGCGAAATTCGTCAAGAGGCATCTGCGCGAGCTGCAAACGCGCGTAAGCGGCTTCTTTTGCGTGAACCTGACGGCGCGCAAGCCGGAGAAGCGCTCGCCGCAGACCAATGCCTATACGCGCAAGTTTTTACAGCAGTCGCCGTGGCAGCCTGACTGCTGCGCCGTGTTCGCCGGCGCGCTGCGCTATCCGCGCTACCGCTGGTTCGACCGGGTAATGATCCAGCTGATTATGCGCATGACCGGCGGGGAAACGGATAAGACAAAAGAAGTAGAGTATACCGACTGGCATCAGGTAGGGCGCTTTGCGCAGGAATTCGCTCAATTGCCCGCCAAATCGGCGTGATTAACAGCGATCTGCTGAAAATTAGTGCGAACGCGAATTTTTTTTAAATTAGCGCTTGTCAGCCCGGAAGAACTCCCTATAATGCGCCTCCACTGACACGGCACAACGGCTTACGGAATGCGGTGTTCAGGAGATTCGGTTCGCTGAGTCGCCGGATAAAATCCCTGAAAAAAGGGGTTGACTCCGAAGGAGAGTAGCGTAATATACGCCACCTCGCAGCAGCAGGCTGAGCCGCTGACTGCACCGCTCTTTAACAATTTATCAGACAATCTGTGTGGGCACTCGAGAGCAGATATCAAAGCCTTCGGGCTTAAAAAATATCAAGCCTCACGAGTGGACACATAATGACATTCATTATGACGTTTTACAGATGAGCACCGCTTAACTGGTTTAAGCAAATCAAACTTAAATTGAAGAGTTTGATCATGGCTCAGATTGAACGCTGGCGGCAGGCCTAACACATGCAAGTCGAACGGCAGCACAGAAGAGCTTGCTCTTTGGGTGGCGAGTGGCGGACGGGTGAGTAATGTCTGGGAAACTGCCCGATGGAGGGGGATAACTACTGGAAACGGTAGCTAATACCGCATAACGTCGCGAGACCAAAGTGGGGGACCTTCGGGCCTCACACCATCGGATGTGCCCAGATGGGATTAGCTAGTAGGTGGGGTAACGGCTCACCTAGGCGACGATCCCTAGCTGGTCTGAGAGGATGACCAGCCACACTGGAACTGAGACACGGTCCAGACTCCTACGGGAGGCAGCAGTGGGGAATATTGCACAATGGGCGCAAGCCTGATGCAGCCATGCCGCGTGTATGAAGAAGGCCTTCGGGTTGTAAAGTACTTTCAGCGGGGAGGAAGGCGATGTGGTTAATAACCGCGTCGATTGACGTTACCCGCAGAAGAAGCACCGGCTAACTCCGTGCCAGCAGCCGCGGTAATACGGAGGGTGCAAGCGTTAATCGGAATTACTGGGCGTAAAGCGCACGCAGGCGGTCTGTCAAGTCGGATGTGAAATCCCCGGGCTTAACCTGGGAACTGCATTCGAAACTGGCAGGCTAGAGTCTTGTAGAGGGGGGTAGAATTCCAGGTGTAGCGGTGAAATGCGTAGAGATCTGGAGGAATACCGGTGGCGAAGGCGGCCCCCTGGACAAAGACTGACGCTCAGGTGCGAAAGCGTGGGGAGCAAACAGGATTAGATACCCTGGTAGTCCACGCCGTAAACGATGTCGACTTGGAGGCTGTTCCCCTGAGGAGTGGCTTCCGGAGCTAACGCGTTAAGTCGACCGCCTGGGGAGTACGGCCGCAAGGTTAAAACTCAAATGAATTGACGGGGGCCCGCACAAGCGGTGGAGCATGTGGTTTAATTCGATGCAACGCGAAGAACCTTACCTACTCTTGACATCCACGGAATTCGGCAGAGATGCCTTAGTGCCTTCGGGAACCGTGAGACAGGTGCTGCATGGCTGTCGTCAGCTCGTGTTGTGAAATGTTGGGTTAAGTCCCGCAACGAGCGCAACCCTTATCCTTTGTTGCCAGCGATTCGGTCGGGAACTCAAAGGAGACTGCCGGTGATAAACCGGAGGAAGGTGGGGATGACGTCAAGTCATCATGGCCCTTACGAGTAGGGCTACACACGTGCTACAATGGCGCATACAAAGAGAAGCGACCTCGCGAGAGCAAGCGGACCTCATAAAGTGCGTCGTAGTCCGGATCGGAGTCTGCAACTCGACTCCGTGAAGTCGGAATCGCTAGTAATCGTGGATCAGAATGCCACGGTGAATACGTTCCCGGGCCTTGTACACACCGCCCGTCACACCATGGGAGTGGGTTGCAAAAGAAGTAGGTAGCTTAACCTTCGGGAGGGCGCTTACCACTTTGTGATTCATGACTGGGGTGAAGTCGTAACAAGGTAACCGTAGGGGAACCTGCGGTTGGATCACCTCCTTACCTGAAGATACTGCCTTCGAAGTGCTCACACAGATTGTCTGATAGAAAGTAACGAGCAGAAAAACCTCTACAGGCTTGTAGCTCAGGTGGTTAGAGCGCACCCCTGATAAGGGTGAGGTCGGTGGTTCAAGTCCACTCAGGCCTACCAGATTTTCCCTCATGCTGCGTTGTGACGACGGCTCGCATAGTGAACTATGCTTCGCATCGCCACGCCTTGCCTGAGAAAAAATCGCATTCCTCGCACGAAGAATGCCACTCCTGGTAGTAGACGGTCTCTGCAGTAACTGTATGGGGCTATAGCTCAGCTGGGAGAGCGCCTGCCTTGCACGCAGGAGGTCAGCGGTTCGATCCCGCTTAGCTCCACCATACTGTTTTCTGAAATACTTCAGAGCGTACCGGAAACGGTGGGCTGCGAAGTATTATGCTCTTTAACAATCCGGAACAAGCTGAAAATTGAAACGACGCGCGGCGTTATTCCCCGGTAACAGGGAGTAAAGGCGGCGCGTTCGAGTCTCTCAATAATCACATCCGCGACGTCGCAAGACGCCTGTGGGTTGTGAGGTTAAGCGACTAAGCGTACACGGTGGATGCCCTGGCAGTCAGAGGCGATGAAGGACGTGCTAATCTGCGAAAAGCGCCGGCAAGGTGATATGAACCGCAACAGCCGGCGATGTCCGAATGGGGAAACCCAGTGTGTTTCGACACACTATCGCAACATGAATACATAGTGTTGCGAGGCGAACCGGGGGAACTGAAACATCTAAGTACCCCGAGGAAAAGAAATCAACCGAGATTCCCCCAGTAGCGGCGAGCGAACGGGGAGCAGCCCAGAGCCTGAATCAGCTTGTGTGTTAGTGGAAGCGTCTGGAAAGTCGCAGGGTACAGGGTGACACTCCCGTACACGAAAACACACATTCTGTGAGCTCGATGAGTAGGGCGGGACACGTGGTATCCTGTCTGAATATGGGGGGACCATCCTCCAAGGCTAAATACTCCTGACTGACCGATAGTGAACCAGTACCGTGAGGGAAAGGCGAAAAGAACCCCGGCGAGGGGAGTGAAACAGAACCTGAAACCGTGTACGTACAAGCAGTGGGAGCCTCTTTGTGGGGTGACTGCGTACCTTTTGTATAATGGGTCAGCGACTTATATTCTGTAGCAAGGTTAACCGTATAGGGGAGCCGCAGGGAAACCGAGTCTTAACTGGGCGTTAAGTTGCAGGGTATAGACCCGAAACCCGGTGATCTAGCCATGGGCAGGTTGAAGGTTGGGTAACACTAACTGGAGGACCGAACCGACTAATGTTGAAAAATTAGCGGATGACCTGTGGCTGGGGGTGAAAGGCCAATCAAACCGGGAGATAGCTGGTTCTCCCCGAAAGCTATTTAGGTAGCGCCTCGTGAACTCATCTCCGGGGGTAGAGCACTGTTTCGGCTAGGGGGCCATCCCGGCTTACCAACCCGATGCAAACTGCGAATACCGGAGAATGTTATCACGGGAGACACACGGCGGGTGCTAACGTCCGTCGTGAAGAGGGAAACAACCCAGACCGCCAGCTAAGGTCCCAAAGTCATGGTTAAGTGGGAAACGATGTGGGAAGGCCCAGACAGCCAGGATGTTGGCTTAGAAGCAGCCATCATTTAAAGAAAGCGTAATAGCTCACTGGTCGAGTCGGCCTGCGCGGAAGATGTAACGGGGCTAAACCATGCACCGAAGCTGCGGCAGCAGTAGCGATACTGTTGGGTAGGGGAGCGTTCTGTAAGCCGTTGAAGGTGTGCTGTGAGGCATGCTGGAGGTATCAGAAGTGCGAATGCTGACATAAGTAACGATAAAGCGGGTGAAAAGCCCGCTCGCCGGAAGACCAAGGGTTCCTGTCCAACGTTAATCGGGGCAGGGTGAGTCGACCCCTAAGGCGAGGCCGAAAGGCGTAGTCGATGGGAAACAGGTTAATATTCCTGTACTTGGTGTTGCTGCGAAGGGGGGACGGAGAAGGCTATGTTGGCCGGGCGACGGTTGTCCCGGTTTAAGCGTGTAGGCTGAGCATCCAGGCAAATCCGGATGCTTAAGGCTGAGGCGTGACGACGAGGCACTACGGTGCTGAAGCAACAAATGCCCTGCTTCCAGGAAAAGCCTCTAAGCTCCAGGCAACACGAAATCGTACCCCAAACCGACACAGGTGGTCAGGTAGAGAATACCAAGGCGCTTGAGAGAACTCGGGTGAAGGAACTAGGCAAAATGGTGCCGTAACTTCGGGAGAAGGCACGCTGGCGCGTAGGTGAAGGGACTTGCTCCCGGAGCCGAGGCCAGTCGAAGATACCAGCTGGCTGCAACTGTTTATTAAAAACACAGCACTGTGCAAACACGAAAGTGGACGTATACGGTGTGACGCCTGCCCGGTGCCGGAAGGTTAATTGATGGGGTTATCCGTAAGGAGAAGCTCTTGATCGAAGCCCCGGTAAACGGCGGCCGTAACTATAACGGTCCTAAGGTAGCGAAATTCCTTGTCGGGTAAGTTCCGACCTGCACGAATGGCGTAATGATGGCCAGGCTGTCTCCACCCGAGACTCAGTGAAATTGAAATCGCTGTGAAGATGCAGTGTACCCGCGGCAAGACGGAAAGACCCCGTGAACCTTTACTACAGCTTGACACTGAACACTGGTCCTTGATGTGTAGGATAGGTGGGAGGCTTTGAAGCGTGGACGCCAGTCTGCGTGGAGCCGTCCTTGAAATACCACCCTTTAATGGCTGGTGTTCTAACGTAGGCCCGTAATCCGGGCTGCGGACAGTGTCTGGTGGGTAGTTTGACTGGGGCGGTCTCCTCCCAAAGCGTAACGGAGGAGCACGAAGGTTGGCTAATCCTGGTCGGACATCAGGAGGTTAGTGCAATGGCATAAGCCAGCTTGACTGCGAGAGTGACGGCTCGAGCAGGTGCGAAAGCAGGTCATAGTGATCCGGTGGTTCTGAATGGAAGGGCCATCGCTCAACGGATAAAAGGTACTCCGGGGATAACAGGCTGATACCGCCCAAGAGTTCATATCGACGGCGGTGTTTGGCACCTCGATGTCGGCTCATCACATCCTGGGGCTGAAGTAGGTCCCAAGGGTACGGCTGTTCGCCGTTTAAAGTGGTACGCGAGCTGGGTTTAGAACGTCGTGAGACAGTTCGGTCCCTATCTGCCGTGGGCGCTGGAAAACTGAGGGGGGTTGCTCCTAGTACGAGAGGACCGGAGTGAACGCACCGCTGGTGTTCGGGTTGTCATGCCAATGGCACTGCCCGGTAGCTAAGTGCGGAAGAGATAAGTGCTGAAAGCATCTAAGCACGAAACTTGCCCCGAGATGAGTTTTCCCTGACCCCTTGAGGGTCCTGAAGGGACGTTGAAGACGACGACGTTGATAGGCCGGGTGTGTAAGCGCAGCGATGCGTTGAGCTAACCGGTACTAATGACCCGTGAGGCTTAACCTTACAACGCCAGAGGCGTTTTGTGAGACGCGAGATTTTCAGCTTGTGACGGATATATTCTGCGCGGCCTGCGGGCGGCGCGGAGACAGAATTTGCCTGGCGGCCTTAGCGCGGCGGTCCCACCTGACCCCATGCCGAACTCAGAAGTGAAACGCCGTAGCGCCGATGGTAGTGTGGGGCCTCCCCATGCGAGAGTAGGGAACTGCCAGGCATCCAAACAAAAAAGCCCTCTGCTGACGCAGAGGGCTTTTTTACGTCTGGCGATCGGCGAAAAAAGCTTCATTTCCCGGCGCAACGCCATCAAAACTTCCCTACAAGCCTGAACTGATGCGGTAAACTACGCGCAGATAATTTCGTAAAGGCCGCATAATGTCCCACCAGTATCCTTCTCTGCAAGCTGACAACACCCTTGGTCTGGCGATCTACGCACGCGATCGCATTCTCGCTGAGACGCCGGAAATGATCCTCAACGCCTGGCGAGATGCCAGAGCCGCGCATCAGCCATTTATTCTGCTGGGCGAAGGCAGTAACGTACTTTTTCTGGACGATTTTGCCGGCACTGTTGTGCTTAACCGCATTAAAGGCATCGAAATTCAGGAGCAGGAAGACGTCTGGAAGCTGCACGTCGGTGCCGGTGAAAACTGGCACGCCCTTGTTGAGGCGACCCTCCAAAAGGGGATCGCTGGACTCGAAAACCTGGCGTTGATCCCCGGTATGTCAGGCTCGGCGCCGATACAAAATATCGGCGCCTATGGCGTTGAGTTCAAAGATGTTTGCGACTATGTCGATGTACTAAACCTGGAGACGGGGGCGACGCAGCGTCTGTCACGCGAAGCGTGCGCATTCGGTTATCGCGACAGCATCTTTAAGCATCAGTACCAGCAGGGATATGCCATTATCGCCGTGGGGCTTAGGCTGAAAAAAAGCTGGCAGCCGGTGCTGACCTATGGTGATTTGACGCGTCTCAATCCCGCCACGGTGACCGCCTGGGAAATCTTTCACGCCGTATGCCATATGCGTCAGAGCAAGCTGCCCGATCCGCGCGTGACGGGTAATGTTGGCAGCTTCTTTAAAAATCCGCTGATAAGCCGCGAGCAGGCAGAGCAGCTGAAGCTTACCTATCCGGAAATGCCTTTCTATCCGCAGAAAGAGGGCGAGGTAAAACTGGCGGCGGGCTGGTTAATCGATCAGTGCCAGCTGAAAGGGTTTCGCGTCGGCGGCGCGGCAGTGCATCAGCAGCAGGCGCTGGTGCTGATTAACGCCGAACACGCCACCTCTCAGGATATCGTCGCGCTGGCGAAAGCCGTACGCGCCCGCGTCGGACAAAAATTCAATGTATGGCTTGAACCCGAAGTTCGCTTCATCGCGGCACAGGGCGAGTGCAACGCTGTAGAGGCAATCCGATGAAAGACCATAGCATCCCGTTAAAGCTGGTCGAAATACTCTCTGACGGCGAGTTTCATTCCGGCGAACAGCTTGGCGAATCACTAGGAATGAGCCGGGCGGCGATCAACAAACATATCCAGACGCTTAAAAGCTGGGGTCTGGATATCTATACGGTCACGGGCAAAGGCTATAGCCTGCCGGCGCCGATGCAGCTGTTGAATGAAGAGGCGATACTGGCGCAGCTGCATCAGCCTAACCTGGCGATCATTCCTGTTATCGACTCAACCAACCAGTACCTGCTGGAGCGGATGAACGAGCTGCAATCAGGCGATGCCTGTATCGCCGAATACCAGCAGGCGGGCCGAGGACGTCGAGGACGGCAATGGTTCTCACCTTTCGGCGCTAATCTCTATATGTCGATGTACTGGCGTCTCGAGCAGGGCCCTGCGGCAGCGATGGGACTGAGTCTGGTGATCGGCATTATCATTGCCGAAACCCTGCAGCAGCTGGGCGCGCACGACGTACGCGTGAAGTGGCCTAACGATCTCTACCTACAGGATCGCAAGCTGGCGGGCATTCTGGTTGAGCTAACGGGAAAAACAGGCGACGCCGCGCAAATTGTGATGGGCGCCGGTATCAATCTGGCGATGCGCGGCGCGGAGGCGGCGCAGATCAATCAGGGCTGGATCAATCTGCAGGAGGCAGGGATTGCGATTGACCGAAACGATCTGGCCGCAAAGCTGATAAACAGCCTGCGCGAGGCGCTGCCGCTCTTTGAACGTGAAGGGTTAGCGCCTTTCACCGAGCGCTGGAAAGCGCTGGATAACTTCTTTAATCGTCCTGTTAAGCTATTAATCGGCGAACGCGAGATTCACGGCATCGCGCGCGGCATAGATAAGCAGGGCGGGCTGCTGCTTGAACAGGATGGCGAGGTGAAGTCCTGGGTAGGCGGCGAAATATCCCTTCGCCCACAGTAATAAATAAAAAGCCTGCGCGATGCAGGCTTTTTTAATGCTATTTCCGGAGTCTGACCCTGTCGACGGCATGGTTGCCGCCTTTGGTCATAATCAAACTGGCTCTCTCGCGGGTCGGCAATATGTTCTCTTTTAAATTCAGCCAGTTGATCTCTTTCCATAGCCCAGTAGCGATCTGCACGGCCTCCTCTTCAGAGAGCTGCGCATAGTGATG
This sequence comes from Pantoea sp. X-Soil-MYKO-1289, assembly GCF_059730625.1. Taxonomy (NCBI): domain Bacteria; kingdom Pseudomonadati; phylum Pseudomonadota; class Gammaproteobacteria; order Enterobacterales; family Erwiniaceae; genus Pantoea; species Pantoea sp. X-Soil-MYKO-1289. Next base: position 3,798,818 of record NZ_AP036004.1, on the reverse strand, counting down.
GAAATAGGAATCGGGATCGGTAAAAGCGCCCTGACGGAATTTTAAAAAGCGATTGATATACCAGCGCTGCAGCAGATCTTCAGGCGCATCTACATAGATAGAGAAATCGACGAAGTCTGACACAAAAACGTGATGTGGATCGTGAGGATAATCCATCCCGCTCTGCAGAACATTCAGGCCTTCGAGAATCAGTATATCGGGCTGATGCACCACTTTATCGCCGTCCGGGATAACGTCATACACCAGATGAGAATAAACCGGCGCCGTGACCTGACTGGCGCCTGATTTCAGCGCGGAAACGAAGTTAACCAGCCGATGCATATCATAAGACTGAGGGAAGCCTTTCTTCTTCATCAGGCCGCGCTCTTTCAGCACCGCATTAGGATGCAGAAAGCCATCGGTGGTAATAAGCTCTACTTTGCGATGCTCGGGCCAGCGGCTCAGCAGCGCCTGCAAGACGCGCGCGGTGGTGCTTTTCCCCACGGCCACGCTGCCGGCGATGCTGATAATGTAAGGGATCTTCTGGCCGTCAGTACCCAGAAACTGCTCCAGCACTGCCTGACGACGCAGGTTAGAGCTGATATAGAAGTTAAGCAGGCGCGATAAAGGCAGGTAGATCTCTGCGACCTCTTCCAGAGACAGATCTTCATTAATGCCTTTCAGCTGCGCGATCTCCTCTTCCGTTAAGGTCATCGGCACAGAATTACGTAGGGCGGCCCACTGCTTACGCGTGAACTCTAAATAGGGCGTGGTCAGAGGTGAATTCTTTTTATTCATAAGTATGCGTCTGACTGCTACCAGGGCTGATTCATATCACGCAGATTAAAAACCTGTAGCGATATGAGAACCATAGCGGCATGTCACAAGGTCTTTACTGAGAACAATGGGCTGGAGGTTAACATCAGTGTGATAATAAAAAGAAGAAAAATGATAAATACGCGCACGCTTTCGCAAGCGGCTGCGCATAAGCCCGGCTTCGGCACGCCAGGGATTTTACAAACTCGCTCGGCAGAGTCCCTGACTTATGCGTAATCTTTTTTGCTGGCCGCGGGAAAAATGCGCCGCCGCAAAAATTTTTTTATTTCTACCCTCGTCAAGCGTGCAAAAAAAACGCGCGGCTGCCTTCGGGCTTGCTGATTTTACGCGATGAAAACAGGGTCGCAGCTAAATGAAATTCGCCGGAATCGTCTAAATTTCCTTCACTAAAACGCTAAAATGCGAGGATTTGCACAAATAGTAAGCGATAGAGTTATTTCAGCGATTTTTTTGTTGCATCCTGTCCCCGACCTTCCTAGAATGCGCGTCACTTGATGCCGGCTTAGCTCAGTTGGTAGAGCAACTGACTTGTAATCAGTAGGTCACCAGTTCGATTCCGGTAGCCGGCACCATCAAGTAGGTGGGATTCCCGAGCGGCCAAAGGGAGCAGACTGTAAATCTGCCGTCACAGACTTCGAAGGTTCGAATCCTTCTCCCACCACCATCTCAACCTTGTCGGTTGGGAGCAGATAAACAACCTGTTTGTCTGTCGGTGAGTCACTTCTCTCACCCCAAATTCAAACTGCGCTTCGGCACAGTTAAAGTCGGTCAGCAACGCTGGCAGACTTCGAATAGTAGGGGAACATCTCTTATTATTCACAAGCTACAGAAAGAACAGGTAGCCGAGTTCCAGGATGCGGGCATCGTATAATGGCTATTACCTCAGCCTTCCAAGCTGATGATGCGGGTTCGATTCCCGCTGCCCGCTCCAGATGTGCTGATATGGCTCAGTTGGTAGAGCGCACCCTTGGTAAGGGTGAGGTCCCCAGTTCGACTCTGGGTATCAGCACCACTTCCTTTATCTCCTCCCTGATTCTCTCTCTGTAAATCCTGCATTCAGGCAAAGCCTGGTTGATGTGATGATATCTTTGATATATCCGTGTCTTAGAGGGACAAGCGATGGCTAAAGAGCAATTTCAACGTAACAAACTGCACGTAAACGTGGGCACCATCGGTCACGTTGACCACGGTAAAACCACCCTGACTGCAGCAATCACCACCGTTCTGGCTAAAACCTACGGCGGCCAGGCTCGCGCATTCGACCAGATCGATAACGCGCCGGAAGAGAAAGCACGCGGTATCACCATCAACACCTCTCACGTTGAGTATGAAACCCCGTCTCGCCACTACGCGCACGTTGACTGCCCGGGCCACGCCGACTATGTGAAAAACATGATCACCGGTGCTGCGCAGATGGACGGCGCTATCCTGGTTGTTGCTGCGACTGACGGCCCGATGCCGCAGACCCGTGAGCACATCCTGCTGGGTCGTCAGGTTGGCGTTCCGTACATCATCGTGTTCCTGAACAAGTGCGACATGGTTGATGACGAAGAGCTGCTGGAGCTGGTTGAGATGGAAGTGCGTGACCTGCTGTCACAGTACGACTTCCCGGGCGACGACACCCCGATCGTTCGCGGTTCTGCGCTGAAAGCGCTGGAAGGCGACGCTGAGTGGGAAGCGAAGATCGTTGAGCTGGCTGGCCACCTGGATACCTACATCCCGGATCCGGTTCGCGCAATCGACCTGCCGTTCCTGCTGCCGATCGAAGACGTATTCTCAATCTCTGGCCGTGGTACCGTTGTTACCGGTCGTGTTGAGCGCGGTATCGTGAAAGTCGGCGACGAAGTTGAAATCGTGGGCATCAAAGACACCGCGAAATCAACCTGTACCGGCGTTGAAATGTTCCGCAAACTGCTGGATCAGGGTCAGGCTGGTGAGAACGTCGGCGTTCTGCTGCGTGGTATCAAGCGTGAAGAGATCGAGCGTGGCCAGGTACTGGCTAAGCCGGGCTCAATCAAGCCGCACACCACTTTCGTGTCAGAAGTTTACGTTCTGTCCAAAGAAGAAGGCGGTCGTCACACTCCGTTCTTCAAAGGCTACCGTCCGCAGTTCTACTTCCGTACAACTGACGTGACTGGCAACATCGAACTGCCGGAAGGCGTTGAGATGGTAATGCCGGGCGACAACATCAAAATGACCGTTACTCTGATCCATCCGATCGCGATGGACCAGGGTCTGCGCTTCGCAATCCGCGAAGGCGGCCGTACCGTTGGCGCGGGCGTTGTTGCTGAAGTTATCGCTTAATTACGATAACATTTGACGCAATGCATACGGAAAGGGCATCATTTGATGCCCTTTTTGCACGCTGTTATATAGAACCTGGCTCATCAGTGATTATCGATCATAATCATTGCTGAGACAGGCTCTGTTGCGCGGCGTAGGATACCGAGTTACGCCCAAAAGCTCATTCGGTTTGGATGCCTCGCCTTGCGGGGCAAAATAGTTTCTGAATTATTGTGGCAGGTTGGTTTATGAGTGCGAATACCGAAGCTCAAGGGAGCGGGCGCGGCCTGGAAGCGATAAAGTGGCTGGCTGTTGTTGCATTGCTGCTGGTAGCCATCGTAGGCAATTATATCTATCGCGATGTGACGCTGCCATTACGCGCGCTGGCCGTCGTGGTGCTGATTGCGGCCGCGGGCGGCATTGCGCTGCTGACGGTCAAAGGCAAAGCAACCGTGGCTTTTGCGCGTGAAGCACGCACCGAAATGCGTAAGGTCATTTGGCCGACTCGCCAGGAAACGCTGCATACCACGTTAATCGTTGCCGCGGTTACCGCCGTGATGTCACTGATTTTGTGGGGGCTGGATGGTATTCTGGTCCGTCTGGTATCGTTTATCACTGGCCTGAGGTTCTGAGATGTCTGAAGCTCCAAAAAAACGCTGGTACGTCGTGCAGGCGTTTTCCGGCTTTGAAGGCCGCGTAGCACAGTCGCTGCGCGAGCACATCAAATTGCACAACATGGAAGAGCTTTTCGGCGACGTCATGGTTCCTACTGAAGAAGTGGTAGAGATCCGCGGCGGACAGCGTCGTAAAAGCGAACGCAAATTTTTCCCTGGCTACGTGCTGGTGCAGATGGTGATGAATGACGCCAGCTGGCACCTGGTGCGCAGCGTGCCGCGCGTGATGGGTTTCATCGGCGGCACCTCTGACCGCCCTGCGCCGATCAGCGATAAAGAAGTGGATGCGATCATGAACCGCCTGCAGCAGGTGGGTGATAAGCCGCGTCCGAAAACGCTGTTCGAACCGGGCGAAATGGTGCGCGTCAACGACGGCCCGTTCGCCGACTTCAACGGTGTGGTCGAAGAGGTGGATTACGAGAAGAGCCGCCTGAAAGTTTCCGTTTCAATCTTTGGCCGCGCAACGCCGGTCGAACTGGACTTCGGACAGGTGGAGAAAGGTTAATCACCTTGCTCAGATTTTGACTCTTGCAGCAGGCGCGAAATTTAACTATAATTTCGCGCCTTTTGTTTTTATGCGCTGGCAACAGCGTGTGAACTGTTATCACGGGAAGCCTGTTTTTCAGGCGTTATACCCAACTGAGGAAAAATCATGGCCAAGAAAGTACAAGCCTACGTCAAGCTGCAGGTTGCAGCGGGTATGGCTAACCCGAGCCCACCGGTAGGTCCGGCTCTGGGTCAGCAGGGCGTTAACATCATGGAATTCTGTAAAGCGTTCAACGCCAAAACGGAATCCCTGGAGAAAGGTCTGCCTACTCCGGTTGTTATCACCGTATACAGCGACCGTTCTTTCACCTTCGTTACCAAAACTCCGCCGGCCGCCGTTCTGCTGAAAAAAGCAGCGGGCATCAAGTCTGGTTCTGGTAAGCCGAACAAAGATAAAGTCGGTAAAGTAACCCGTGCTCAGGTACGTGAAATCGCAGAGACCAAAGCTGCGGACATGACTGGTGCTGACGTAGAAGCGATGACTCGCTCTATCGAAGGTACCGCTCGTTCCATGGGCCTGGTAGTGGAGGACTAAGAAATGGCTAAGCTGACCAAGCGCATGCGCGTGATCCGTGACAAAGTTGATGCGACCAAACAGTACGACGTTACTGAAGCCGTTGCTCTGCTGAAAGAACTGGCTACCGCTAAATTTGTAGAGAGCGTGGACGTTGCCGTTAACCTCGGCATCGACGCACGTAAATCTGACCAGAACGTTCGTGGTGCGACCGTTCTGCCGCACGGTACTGGCCGTTCAGTACGCGTTGCCGTCTTTACCCAGGGCGCAAACGCTGAAGCTGCTAAAGCAGCTGGCGCTGAGCTGGTAGGTATGGAAGATCTGGCTGACCAGATCAAAAAAGGCGAAATGAACTTTGACGTGGTTATCGCTTCTCCGGATGCGATGCGCGTTGTTGGCCAGTTGGGCCAGGTTCTGGGTCCGCGTGGCCTGATGCCAAACCCGAAAGTCGGTACCGTAACGCCGAACGTCGCTGAAGCGGTTAAAAACGCTAAAGCGGGTCAGGTTCGTTACCGTAACGACAAAAACGGCATCATCCACACTACCATCGGTAAAGTGGACTTCGACGCTGACAAGCTGAAAGAAAACCTGGAATCTCTGCTGGTTGCGCTGAAAAAAGCGAAACCTGCTCAGGCGAAAGGCGTTTACATCAAGAAAATCAGCCTGTCTACCACCATGGGCGCTGGCGTTGCCATCGACCAGGCGGGTCTGAACGCAGCAGCAAACTAATTGCTGCTTGAAACGGGCGAAAAATTCACCTAGAATCTTACGCCCGTTGTTCTGGTAAAACAGACACTGAATTTATATCCCGCTGTGACTGTCGCATTCGCTTCGGCGAGACGACGGAAACGGCGGGGTAGGTTGGAGCCAGGCCTTTCCTGGCCTCCGTCCAAGACCGCAGGCGCGGCCCATCTTCGGATGCGACGCTTAATCCCCTGCGTAGACGGTGACAGAGCCAAAAAGAATTTTTTCTTAACTGGATTCTGCTCACCGTGTTTTAGCGCTTACCTTCCCTCGGGTCGGTAGGTGAAGTGAGTTCCGGAGAAATTCATCTCCGGCCAAAATCCAGGAGCAAAAGCTAATGGCATTAAATCTTCAAGACAAACAAGCGATTGTTGCTGAAGTCAGCGAAGTAGCCAAAGGCGCGCTGTCAGCGGTTGTTGCGGATTCTCGCGGCGTTACCGTTGATAAAATGACCGAACTGCGTAAAGCAGGTCGTGAAGCTGGCGTTTACATGCGTGTTGTTCGTAACACCCTGCTGCGCCGCGTCGTTGAAGGTACTCAGTTCGAGTGCCTGAAAGACACGTTTGTTGGTCCGACCCTGATTGCATACTCTATGGAACACCCGGGCGCTGCTGCTCGTCTGTTCAAAGATTTCGCGAAAGCGAATGCAAAATTTGAGGTCAAAGCTGCAGCCTTTGAAGGTGAGCTGATCCCGGCGGCACAAATTGACCGTCTGGCAACGCTGCCGACTTACGAAGAAGCACTGGCACGTCTGATGTCGACCATGAAAGAAGCCGCTGCTGGCAAACTGGTCCGCACTCTGGCTGCTGTTCGCGATGCAAAAGAAGCGGCTTAAGGCCAAATTCTTTTCTTTCGCACTTGCTAACGTATAAACTTTTTCTGATTCTTAGGAACAATTGTCATGTCTATCACTAAAGACCAAATTCTGGAAGCCGTTGCCGCTATGTCCGTAATGGAAGTAGTTGAGCTGGTTTCTGCTATGGAAGAAAAATTCGGCGTTTCTGCTGCTGCCGCTGTAGCTGTTGCTGCTGGCCCGGCTGAAGCTGTTGAAGAGAAAACTGAATTCGACGTCGTACTGAAATCTGCTGGCGCGAACAAAGTAGCTGTAATCAAAGCCGTACGTAGCGCAACTGGTCTGGGCCTGAAAGAAGCCAAAGACCTGGTTGAAGCAACTGGCGTGATCAAAGAAGGCATCAGCAAAGACGACGCAGCTGCACTTGAAGCTGCTCTGAAAGAAGCTGGCGCTGACGTTGAAGTTAAGTAAGACAACCTTTGGGTTGCAGCCTGAGTAAGATCAGGCTGATGGCTGGTGGCTTTTGGGTCACCAGCCTTTTTGCGCTCAAGAGCCTTGATGGGGTTTCGCACTGTTTGTCCATCGCTGCTCTTCAATATCTTTTTCTATCGACGACTTAATATACTGCTTTCCTGCGCGGGTTCCCTGCCCATGCTAATGCAATGAAATGATTTAAGAGTGATAGAAAGATGTATTGCATGTGGCCTCCGTGTCGCATGAATCAAACAAAATAGTGTTGCATGAACTGTCCTTCAGGACGGACAGCGTGGGTCGACTTGTCAGCTAGCTGAGGAACCCTATGGTTTACTCCTATACCGAGAAAAAACGTATTCGTAAGGATTTTGGTAAACGTCCGCAAGTACTGGACATACCTTATCTCCTTTCTATCCAGCTTGACTCGTTTCAGAAGTTCATCGAGCAAGATTCGGAAGGTCAGTACGGACTGGAAGCAGCCTTCCGTTCCGTCTTCCCCATTCAGAGTTACAGCGGTAACTCAGAGCTGCAATACGTCAGCTATCGTCTGGGCGAACCTGTCTTTGACGTGAAAGAGTGTCAGATTCGTGGCGTGACGTTCTCCGCACCGCTGCGCGTCAAACTGCGTCTGGTGATCTACGAGCGCGAAGCGCCGGAAGGCACCGTAAAAGACATTAAAGAACAAGAAGTCTACATGGGCGAAATTCCGCTCATGACCGACAACGGTACCTTTGTGATCAACGGTACCGAACGCGTTATCGTTTCTCAGCTGCATCGTAGTCCTGGCGTCTTCTTCGACAGCGATAAAGGTAAAACCCACTCATCGGGTAAAGTGCTCTATAACGCACGCATCATTCCTTATCGCGGTTCATGGCTGGACTTCGAGTTCGACCCGAAAGACAACCTGTTCGTACGTATCGACCGTCGTCGCAAGCTGCCGGCCAGTATCATTCTGCGCGCGCTGAACTACACCACTGAGCAGATCCTCGATCTGTTCTTCGAGAAAGTGGTGTTCGAGATTCGCGACAACAAGCTGCAGATGGAACTGGTGCCTGAGCGCCTGCGCGGCGAAACCGCCTCTTTCGACATCGAAGCCAACGGCAACGTCTACGTCGAAAAAGGCCGTCGCATCACTGCGCGCCACATTCGTCAGCTGGAAAAAGATGGCATTCAGCACATCGAAGTCCCGGTTGAGTACATTGCGGGCAAAGTGGTCGCGAAAGATTACATCGACGAGAGCACCGGCGAACTGATCGTTCCGGCGAACATGGAACTCTCCATGGATCTGCTGGCCAAGCTGAGCCAGGCGGGTCACAAGCGTATTGAAACGCTGTTCACCAACGATCTGGATCACGGCCCGTACATCTCCGAGACCCTGCGCGTCGACCCAACCAACGATCGCCTGAGCGCGCTGGTTGAGATCTACCGCATGATGCGTCCTGGCGAGCCGCCGACGCGTGAAGCTGCGGAGAACCTGTTCGAGAACCTGTTCTTCTCTGAAGATCGTTACGATCTGTCGGCTGTTGGCCGCATGAAGTTCAACCGCTCGCTGCTGCGTGATGAAATCGAAGGTTCAGGCATCCTGAGCAAAGAAGACATCATCGAAGTGATGAAGAAGCTGATCGACATCCGTAACGGTAAAGGCGAAGTGGACGATATCGACCACCTCGGCAACCGTCGTATTCGTTCAGTAGGCGAAATGGCGGAAAACCAGTTCCGCGTTGGCCTGGTTCGCGTAGAGCGCGCGGTGAAAGAGCGTCTGTCGCTGGGCGACCTCGACACGCTGATGCCGCAGGACATGATCAACGCCAAGCCGATTTCGGCGGCGGTGAAAGAGTTCTTTGGCTCCAGCCAGCTCTCACAGTTTATGGATCAGAACAACCCGCTGTCTGAGATTACGCACAAACGTCGTATCTCTGCACTCGGCCCAGGCGGCCTGACGCGCGAGCGCGCCGGCTTCGAAGTTCGAGACGTACACCCGACCCACTACGGTCGCGTATGTCCAATCGAAACCCCTGAAGGTCCGAACATCGGTCTGATTAACTCGCTGTCTGTGTACGCGCAGACCAACGAGTACGGTTTCCTGGAAACCCCGTATCGTCGCGTTATCGACGGCGTGGTTTCTGACGAAATCCATTACCTCTCTGCAATCGAAGAGGGTAACTACGTTATCGCTCAGGCGAACGCCCAGCTGGATGATGAAGGTCACTTCGTTGACGATCTCGTCACCTGCCGTAGCAAAGGCGAATCGAGCCTGTTCAGCCGCGATCAGGTTGACTACATGGACGTTTCCACCCAGCAGGTGGTTTCCGTCGGTGCGTCGCTGATCCCGTTCCTGGAGCACGACGATGCTAACCGCGCCCTGATGGGTGCGAACATGCAACGTCAGGCCGTACCGACGCTGCGCGCTGACAAGCCGCTGGTAGGTACCGGTATGGAGCGCGCGGTAGCGGTCGACTCCGGCGTTACCGCCGTAGCGAAACGTGGCGGTACCGTACAGTACGTCGACGCATCCCGTATCGTTATCAAAGTTAACGAAGACGAGATGTATCCGGGCGAAGCGGGCATCGACATCTACAACCTGACTAAGTACACCCGTTCTAACCAGAACACCTGCATCAACCAGATGCCGTGTGTGTCGCTGGGCGAGCCGGTCGAGCGCGGCGACGTGCTGGCTGACGGTCCGTCAACCGACCTGGGCGAACTGGCGCTTGGCCAGAACATGCGCGTCGCGTTCATGCCGTGGAACGGTTACAACTTCGAAGACTCCATCCTCGTTTCCGAGCGTGTGGTTCAGGAAGATCGTTTCACCACCATCCATATTCAGGAACTGGCGTGCGTGTCTCGCGACACCAAGCTGGGGCCAGAAGAGATCACCGCTGACATCCCGAACGTGGGTGAGGCTGCGCTCTCTAAACTGGATGAGTCCGGCATCGTTTATATCGGCGCAGAAGTCACCGGCGGCGACATTCTGGTGGGCAAGGTAACGCCGAAAGGTGAAACCCAGCTGACGCCGGAAGAGAAACTGCTGCGCGCTATCTTCGGCGAAAAAGCCTCCGACGTGAAAGATTCGTCGCTGCGCGTGCCGAACGGCGTCTCTGGTACCGTTATCGACGTTCAGGTCTTTACCCGCGATGGCGTGGAAAAAGACAAACGTGCGCTGGAAATCGAAGAGATGCAGCTGAAGCAGGCGAAGAAAGACCTGTCTGAAGAACTGCAGATCCTCGAAGCGGGCCTGTTCGGCCGTATCCAGGCCGTGCTGATCTCCGGCGGCGTGGAAGCCGATAAGCTCGACAAGCTGCCGCGCGAGCGCTGGCTGGAGCTGGGCCTGACCGACGAAGAGAAGCAGAACGCGCTGGAGCAGCTGGCTGAGCAGTACGACGAACTGAAGCACGAGTTTGAGAAAAAACTCGAAGCCAAGCGTCGCAAGATCACCCAGGGCGACGATCTCGCGCCGGGCGTGCTGAAAATCGTCAAGGTCTATCTGGCCGTTAAGCGTCAGATTCAACCGGGCGACAAGATGGCAGGCCGTCACGGTAACAAAGGTGTTATCTCCAAGATCAACCCGATCGAAGATATGCCTTACGACGAGAACGGCACGCCGGTCGACATCGTACTGAACCCGCTGGGCGTACCGTCGCGTATGAACATCGGTCAGATCCTGGAAACGCATCTGGGTATGGCGGCGAAAGGTATTGGCGACAAGATCAACGCCATGCTGAAGCGTCAGGAAGAAGTCGCGAAACTGCGCGAATTCATCCAGCGCGCCTATGACCTGGGCGCGGACGTGCGTCAGCGCGTTGACCTCAACACCTTCTCTGATGACGAAGTGTTGCGTCTGGCTGAGAACCTGAAAAAAGGTATGCCGATCGCGACGCCGGTGTTTGACGGCGCGAAAGAGAGCGAAATCAAAGAGCTGCTGCAGCTTGGCGATTTGCCGACTTCTGGCCAGATCACGCTGTTTGACGGCCGTACCGGCGAGCAGTTCGAGCGTCCGGTCACTGTGGGCTACATGTACATGCTGAAACTCAACCACCTGGTGGATGACAAGATGCATGCGCGTTCAACCGGCTCTTACAGCCTGGTTACTCAGCAGCCGCTGGGTGGTAAAGCACAGTTCGGTGGTCAGCGCTTTGGTGAGATGGAAGTGTGGGCGCTGGAAGCATACGGCGCGGCATACACCCTGCAGGAAATGCTTACCGTTAAGTCTGATGACGTGAATGGTCGTACGAAGATGTATAAAAACATCGTCGACGGCAACCATCAGATGGAACCGGGCATGCCGGAATCCTTCAACGTTCTGTTGAAAGAGATTCGCTCGCTGGGCATCAACATCGAGCTGGAAGACGAGTAAGCACTCGCAAGTACTGGTTATGGGGCGCGCAGTTTCGGCTGCGCGCCCCTGAGAGTTCCACTCCGACGGGAGCTAATCCGTGAAAGACTTACTTAAGTTTCTGAAAGCGCAAACTAAGACCGAAGAGTTTGATGCGATCAAAATTGCGCTGGCTTCGCCAGACATGATCCGTTCCTGGTCGTTCGGTGAAGTGAAAAAGCCGGAAACCATCAACTACCGTACCTTCAAGCCTGAGCGTGACGGTCTTTTCTGCGCCCGTATTTTCGGACCGGTAAAAGATTACGAGTGCCTGTGCGGTAAGTACAAGCGCCTGAAACATCGCGGCGTGATCTGTGAGAAGTGCGGCGTCGAAGTGACCCAGACCAAAGTGCGCCGTGAGCGCATGGGCCACATCGAACTGGCTTCTCCGACCGCGCACATCTGGTTCCTGAAGTCGCTGCCGTCCCGTATCGGCCTGCTGCTGGATATGCCGCTGCGCGATATCGAACGCGTGCTCTACTTTGAATCATACGTTGTTGTCGAAGGTGGCATGACCAACCTCGAAAAACGTCAGATTCTGACCGAAGAGCAGTACCTTGACGCGCTGGAAGAGTTCGGTGACGAATTCGACGCGAAAATGGGCGCCGAAGCGATCCAGGCTCTGCTGAAAAATATGGATCTGGAGCAAGAGTGCGAGCAGCTGCGTGAAGAGCTGAACGAAACCAACTCCGAGACCAAGCGTAAGAAGCTGACCAAGCGCATCAAGCTGCTGGAAGCGTTCGTCCAGTCTGGCAACAAGCCGGAGTGGATGATCCTGACCGTGCTGCCGGTGCTGCCGCCGGATCTGCGTCCGCTGGTTCCGCTGGACGGCGGTCGTTTCGCTACGTCGGATCTGAACGATCTCTATCGTCGCGTTATCAACCGTAACAACCGTCTGAAGCGTCTGCTGGATCTGGCTGCGCCGGACATCATCGTACGCAACGAAAAACGTATGCTGCAGGAAGCGGTCGACGCCCTGCTGGATAACGGCCGTCGCGGTCGTGCGATCACCGGTTCCAACAAGCGTCCGCTGAAATCTTTGGCCGATATGATCAAAGGTAAGCAGGGTCGTTTCCGTCAGAACCTGCTCGGTAAGCGCGTTGACTACTCCGGTCGTTCTGTTATCACCGTAGGTCCATACCTGCGTCTGCATCAGTGCGGCCTGCCGAAGAAAATGGCGCTGGAGCTGTTCAAACCGTTCATCTACGGCAAGCTGGAGCTGCGTGGCCTGGCCACCACCATCAAAGCCGCGAAGAAAATGGTTGAGCGCGAAGAAGCGGTCGTCTGGGATATCCTGGATGAAGTTATCCGCGAGCACCCGGTTCTGCTGAACCGTGCGCCGACGCTGCACCGTCTGGGTATCCAGGCGTTTGAACCGGTTCTGATCGAAGGTAAAGCTATTCAGCTGCACCCGCTGGTGTGTGCGGCCTATAACGCCGACTTCGATGGTGACCAGATGGCAGTTCACGTACCGCTAACGCTGGAAGCTCAGCTGGAAGCGCGTGCGCTGATGATGTCTACCAACAACATCCTGTCACCTGCGAACGGCGAGCCAATCATCGTTCCGTCTCAGGACGTTGTACTGGGTCTGTACTACATGACCCGCGACTGTGTTAACGCCAAAGGCGAAGGCATGGTGCTGACCGGCCCGAAAGAAGCCGAGCGTGTTTACCGCGCTGGCCTCGCATCGCTGCACGCTCGCGTGAAGGTACGTATTACCGAACACGAGAAAAACGAGCAGGATGAGTGGGTTGCTAAAACCAGCATCATCGACACCACCATCGGCCGCGCCATCCTGTGGATGATCGTGCCGAAAGGTCTGCCGTTCTCTATCGTTAACCAGGCGCTGGGCAAAAAAGCTATCTCCAAAATGCTGAACACCTGTTACCGCATTTTGGGCCTGAAGCCGACCGTTATCTTTGCTGACCAGACCATGTACACCGGTTTCGCCTACGCTGCCCGTTCAGGCGCGTCTGTCGGCATCGACGACATGGTTATCCCAGAGAAGAAAGTGGAAATCATCACCGAAGCGGAAGCGGAAGTGGCTGAAATCCAGGAGCAGTTCCAGTCTGGTCTGGTTACCGCGGGCGAGCGTTACAACAAAGTCATCGATATCTGGGCTGCGGCGAACGAGCGCGTAGCGAAGGCGATGATGGAAAACCTCTCGACTGAAACCGTGATTAACCGTGACGGCGAAGAAGAGAAACAGGTTTCCTTTAACAGCATCTTTATGATGGCTGACTCCGGCGCGCGTGGTTCTGCGGCGCAGATTCGTCAGCTGGCAGGTATGCGTGGTCTGATGGCGAAGCCGGACGGCTCCATCATCGAGACGCCGATTACCGCGAACTTCCGTGAAGGTCTGAACGTACTCCAGTACTTCATCTCGACCCACGGCGCGCGTAAAGGTCTTGCGGATACCGCACTGAAAACCGCGAACTCCGGTTATCTGACGCGTCGTCTGGTTGACGTTGCGCAGGATCTGGTTGTGACCGAAGACGACTGCGGCACCTTCGAAGGCATCATGATGACGCCGGTTATCGAAGGCGGCGACGTCAAAGAGCCGCTGCGCGAGCGCGTACTGGGTCGTGTGACCGCAGAAGACGTGCTGAAGCCGGGCACCGCTGACATCCTGGTTCCGCGTAACACGCTGCTGGATGAGCACTGGTGTGATGTGGTCGAACAGAACTCTGTCGACACCATCAAGGTTCGCTCCGTTGTTAGCTGTGAAACCGATTTTGGCGTGTGCGCCCACTGCTACGGTCGCGACCTGGCACGTGGTCACATCATCAACAAAGGTGAAGCGATCGGTGTTATCGCGGCACAGTCCATCGGTGAGCCGGGTACACAGCTGACCATGCGTACGTTCCACATCGGTGGTGCGGCATCGCGTGCGGCTGCTGAATCCAGCATTCAGGTGAAGAACAAAGGTACTATCAAACTGACCAACGCCAAGTCGGTAACCAACTCCGCTGGCAAACTGGTTATTACCTCGCGTAACGTCGAACTGAAAATGATCGATGAGTTTGGCCGTACTAAAGAGAGCTATAAAGTCCCTTACGGCGCGACCATGGCGAAAGGCGACGGCGAACAGGTTGCAGCGGGCGAAACCGTAGCGAACTGGGATCCGCACACCATGCCGGTTATCACCGAAGTAAGCGGCTTCATTCGCTTTACTGACATGATTGATGGCCAGACCATCACGCGTCAGACTGACGAACTGACCGGCCTCTCTTCGCTGGTGGTTCTGGATACCGCAGAGCGTACTGCTGGTGGTAAAGACCTGCGTCCGGCGCTGAAAATCGTCGACGAGCAGGGCAAAGACGTTCTGATCCCGGGCACCGACATGCCGGCTCAGTACTTCCTGCCAGGCAAAGCGATCGTGCAGCTGGAAGATGGTAAGAAAATCAGCTCCGGTGACACCCTGGCGCGTGTGCCGCAGGAATCTGGCGGTACCAAGGACATCACCGGTGGTCTGCCGCGCGTTGCCGACTTGTTCGAAGCGCGTCGTCCGAAAGAGCCAGCAATCCTGGCGGAGATCAGCGGTATTATCTCCTTCGGTAAAGAGACCAAAGGTAAACGTCGTCTGGTGATTACGCCGGTTGATGGTAGCGAGCCGTACGAAGAGATGATCCCGAAATGGCGTCAGCTCAACGTGTTTGAAGGCGAGCGCGTAGAACGTGGTGACGTGGTTTCCGACGGTCCGGAATCGCCGCACGATATTCTGCGTCTGCGTGGCGTCCATGCTGTGACCCGTTACATCACTAACGAAGTGCAGGAAGTTTACCGCCTGCAGGGCGTTAAGATTAACGATAAGCACATCGAAGTCATCGTTCGTCAGATGCTGCGTAAAGCAACCATCATGAGCGCGGGAAGCACCGACTTCCTGGAAGGTGAGCAGGCGGAAGTCTCTCGCATCAAGATCTCTAACCGCGATCTCGAAGCGAACGGCAAAATCGGCGCGACCTACATGCGCGATCTGCTGGGTATCACCAAAGCGTCACTGGCAACCGAATCGTTCATCTCGGCAGCCTCGTTCCAGGAGACGACTCGTGTCCTGACCGAAGCCGCTGTTGCAGGCAAGCGCGACGAACTGCGCGGTCTGAAAGAGAACGTGATCGTGGGTCGTCTGATCCCGGCCGGTACCGGTTACGCTTACCATCAGGATCGTATGCGTCGTAAAGCCGCAGGTGAAGCACCGGTAGCGCCGCAGGTTACTGCGGATGAAGCCTCTGCCAGCCTGGCTGAACTGCTGAACGCCGGTCTCGGCGGCAGCGACAACGACTAATCGCTCCTCGCGTAATAAAAACCCTGCCTCGGCAGGGTTTTTTTTTGCATGTAGAAGAGATAGCCGCCACGTTAGATGAACCGTTTAACACGCTAGCTGGTGGTAAGGCCTGAACAAACGCCGGTCTGAACGTCGTACGGTTCATGCCGCCGTGGGCGCAAACAGCACTTCGAAGCTGTGCATCGGGCCCATTTCAATAATCTGTACAGTGAGCAAACCGGCCTCGACCATCGGCAAACGCGACACCAGCGTTTCCAGCTCGTCACGGGCGAAGGTCTCGTAAATAACGCTAACAGTCACCGGACTGGGAGAAAAATAGATCTCCCGCAGCGCCCCAGCCTTGTAGTCATGCCATACCCCCTGCATCTCTGCCACCGCATAAGACTTGAATTCTGCCGGATCGCGACCGGCAGCAGGTGTGAGTAGAACTAAAAATTTCATATCATGATCTCCTTTAAGAGGCTCAACGTTATCAGCCGTAGCCAGGCGCTTGTAGGCTGCCTGGCAGCAAGGAGATATTGACCAGATGGCAACACCGCTCTTTTCATCCAGCCTGACGCAGCTGCTCTGGTTCGCGCGTATCGTTGAAGCCGGATCCTTTGCCGAAGCCGCGCGCCGTGCCGGCACAACCACCTCGGCCGTCTCTAAAGCGTTAAGCCGGTTCGAGAGCCAGCATGGCGTGCGCCTGCTGCACCGCACCACGCACGCGCTGTCGCTGACCGAAGAGGGCGAGAGAATGCTGATGCTGGCGCGCGGGCTGCTGGAGGAGGTTTCTCAGGTTGAAAACGCGCTGAGCGGCATCGAGGGCGAGGGCGCCAGCGGCCGGGTGCGCATCTCTGTGCCGTCCTCTTTTGGACGCGTCTGTATCATGCCAGCGCTGCCAGCCTTCCTTGCCGCGCACCCTGAGATCTCGCTGGAAATGCACTTCAGCGACGCGATGGTGGATTTAGCGAGCGGCGGCTTTGATTTCGTGATCCGCTCCGGCCCGCTGGAAGCCTGGCCGGGTCACTCCGCTCGCAAGCTCTTTAGCTTTCCCTGGGTCGCCTGCGCAACGCCCGGCTATCTGGCGCAGCACGGCGAACCTGCTACGCCTTCCGAGCTGAGCGCGCATAGTCAGATAGGCTTCTGGAATCCTAATAAAGGACGAGCGGACGCCTGGCATTTTCGTTCGCCTGAGGATGGCAGAGCGGTGCGCTGGGAGCCCGCCTCGCGCTATCTGTTCGATGACGGTCAGGCTGCGTGGCAGATGATTCGCGCCGGGTGCGGCACAGGCTGGGCACCTGCCTGGCTGGGCGCATCCGATTTCGCCAGCGGCGAAGTGGTTGAGATATTGAAAGCCTGGCGGACAGAGAGAGTAAATATGTGGGTGCTGCGTCTGGAACGGCGATTAACGCCCCGACGAACGCAGACGGTTATCGATTTTTTAATCGGGCTTTTCCTGCCCTATGAATCTTTGGTGTAGCTCTCGCGCGTAAAGGCGCTGCTTGCTGGCGGACGGGATCTTAGTGTCCGCCAGGGTAAAAAAGAGGACGAGACGCGCTGTATGGATGGTCAGCACGCTAGCGTTTCTCGCTTTCAATATCGCCGCGCGTCAGACCGATATCTTTGAGCTGCGCATCGCTGAGGTGCAGCAGGATGAGCCGCGTCTTACGCCGCTGGTGGAGCTCTCTCAGGCTACGCACGATAGCGCGTAGCAAAGACCAGGGCGTAACTGAAAAAGGTTTTGCCGCACAGTTTTCTTCGTATCCCATTTTACTTTCCTCATCAGGTGAACTGAGGAATAGTTTCCGCCTGATGACGCAAAGGATACAGACGCAAAATTCGATTTTGTTTAACATACAGATTGCCGTAAGCGGCGTCTGAATGGTAAAAAATCATCTTGTCTGTACTGTTTTTTAACTTCTCAGCCTGACGGGAGCCGAACATGACGCGTTATCAACAGCTGGCCATGCATCTGGCGCAGCGTATTGAGCAGGGGCTTTTCCGCAGCGGCGAAAAGCTGCCGTCAGTGCGCACGCTGAGCCTTGAACATGGCGTCAGCATTAGCACCGTGCAGCAGGCGTACCACGTGCTGGAGGAGAAGCAGCTGATTACGCCGCAGCCGCGTTCCGGCTATTTCGTCGCGCCGCGCAAGGCCGCGCCGCCGGTGCCGGCGCTGACGCGTCCGGTGCAGCGTCCGGTAGAGATCACTCAGTGGGAGTCGGTGCTGGATCTGCTCGAGAGTCGTCAGGAAGGCGATACGCTGCAGCTGGGCAGCGGCATGCCCAACCTCACCCAGCCGACCCTGAAACCGCTGTGGAAAATTCTCAGCCGGCAGGCGCAGCGGCAGGAAACGCAGCTTCTCAGCTACGATAATCTGTATGGCGTAACCGGCTTGCGAGAGCAGGTGGCGCGGCTGGCGATCGACAGCGGATGTCAGCTGTCGGTTGACGATATTGTCATTACCACCGGCTGCCATGAGGCGCTGTCGGTTTCGATCCGCGCGGTATGTGAGCCGGGTGATATTATTGCGGTCGAGTCGCCGTCGTTTCACGGCATTATGCAGACCCTGCGCGGGTTCGGCATCCGCGCCATTGAGATCCCTACCGATTCGGTCACCGGCATCAGTCTGGAGGCGCTGGAGCTGGCGTTTGAGCAGTGGCCAATCAAAGCGGTTATGGTGGTGCCTAACTGTAACAATCCGCTGGGTTTTATTATGCCGGAGGCGCGTAAGCGCGCGCTGCTGACGCTGGCGCAGCGTTTTGACGTAGCGGTGATTGAAGACGACGTTTACGGCGAGCTGGCCTGGGAGTATCCACGGCCCGCCACGTTGAAATCGCTCGATCTGGACGGCCGGGTGCTGCTGTGCAGCTCTTTTTCGAAAACCGTGGCGCCAGGCCTGCGCATCGGCTGGGTTGCGCCAGGACGCTATCGCGATCGCGTGCTGCATATGAAATATATCGCCACCGGTTCCAGCAACACGCTGGCGCAGCATGCGATGGCGGAGTTTATTCGCCAGGGCTACTATCAGCCGCATCTGCGGCGCATGCGTCAGCTTTATCAGCGCAACTACGACTGCTTCAGCTGCTGGGTACGCCACTATTTTCCCTGCGGCATCTGCGTCTCGCGTCCGCAGGGCGGCTTTATGATGTGGGTTGAACTGCCGGAAGCGTTTGACGCCGTGCGGCTTAATCGCGAGCTGCGCGATTCGCATATTCAGATTGCGGTCGGATCGCTTTTTTCCGCATCGGGAAAATATCGCAACTGCCTGCGACTGAGCTTCGCGGTAACGCCGGACGACCGTGTCGAACAGGCGCTGGAAAAAGTCGGTCAGGCGGTCGAGCGCGCGATAGCCGCCTGCGCGGGCGAACACTCTCCACACTCCCTGCAGCATGACACCCTCCTGGCTAAATAGTTGAGGCAGGGCCAGAGAGGTGAAGGGGAGGTTCTGGCCCTGGCCGGGCGGATACCCGGCGAAAGCCACTGTAGCGCAGCAGAATAACGGCGCGAGCAAGAAAGCCTTTCGCTGCGCGCCGTTTTCCACTCTTTTTACCGCTGTTGCAGGATGTTGCCGCTTTTTGCGTGGCGCGTTGCGCGTTACGCCTCCGGCGGTTCCGCCAGCGCCAGCAACGCCTGGGTCGCGGCGCGCCAGTCCGGCGCCTGGGTAATGGCGCTGACGACGGCGATACTGCCGACGCCGGTCGCCAGCACCGCCGGCGCGCGCGCCAGGCTGATGCCGCCAATCGCCACGGTTGAAACGCCCTTAAGCCGCGTGATATGCCGCTGAAGCTCGGTCAGCCCCTGCGGCGCGGAGGGCATCGCCTTGGTCTCGGTAGGGAAAATATGCCCCAGCGCGATATAGGAAGGGCGTATCGCCAGCGCGCGGTCCAGCTCGTGGTCGTCGTGCGTCGACACGCCCAGCCGCAGGCCCGCCTCGCGAATGGCGTTCAGGTTCGCGACATCCAGATCCTCCTGACCCAGATGCACGCCGTAGGCGCGGTGCTTAACTGCCAGCTGCCAGTAATCGTTGATAAACAGACGGGCATTGTAACGCTTGCCGAGCGCGATCGACTCGATAACCGCAGGCTCTACCGCCTTCTCCTCACGATCTTTAATACGCAGTTGAATAGTGCGCACGCCGACCTCCAGCAGTCGCGCAATCCACTCCACGCTGTCGACGACCGGATAGAGCCCTAAGCGCGAGGCGGTGGCAGGGAAAGGGGCGTTCATCGTTTCTCCTCGTTCAGCGCGTCGGCTGAGTGGTAAAGCTCGCTGCCACGGCGGCGAAAGGTTTCAGACATCTGCTGCATGCCGATGGCGATCGGCTGCGCCTCGGCCTGGCTCGCCGCATAGTCGCGCACTTCCTGGCTGATTTTCATCGAGCAGAATTTTGGCCCGCACATCGAGCAGAAGTGGGCCACTTTACCCGACTCCTGCGGCAGGGTTTCGTCGTGATAGGCGCGCGCGGTATGAGGATCGAGCGCCAGATTGAACTGATCCTCCCAGCGAAATTCAAAGCGCGCCTTGGACATGGCGTTATCGCGGATCTGCGCGCCGGGATGCCCCTTCGCCAGATCCGCCGCATGGGCGGCGATCTTATAGGTAATCAATCCCTGCTTAACGTCCTCTTTATTTGGCAGGCCGAGATGCTCTTTGGGCGTCACGTAGCAGAGCATGGCGCAGCCGAACCAGCCGATCATCGCGGCGCCGATGCCGGAGGTGAAGTGATCGTAGCCGGGGGCGATATCGGTGGTCAGCGGGCCGAGCGTATAGAACGGCGCTTCGTGACAGTGCTCCAGCTGCTCGGTCATATTGCGGCGGATCATCTGCATAGGAATATGGCCGGGCCCTTCGATCATCACCTGCACGTCATACTCCCAGGCGATCTTCGTCAGCTCGCCCAGCGTGCGCAGCTCGGCGAACTGCGCCTCGTCGTTGGCGTCCTGAATCGAGCCGGGACGCAGGCCATCGCCAAGCGACAGCGAAACGTCGTAGGCGGCGCAGATTTCGCAAATTTCGCGAAAGTGCGTATAGAGAAAACTTTCGCGGTGATGCGACAGACACCACTTCGCCATAATCGACCCGCCGCGCGAAACGATGCCGGTCAGGCGCTTCGCCGTCATCGGCACATAGCGCAGCAGCACGCCGGCGTGGATGGTGAAGTAATCGACGCCTTGCTCCGCCTGCTCCAGCAGCGTGTCGCGAAACACTTCCCAGTCGAGGTTTTCCGCGACGCCGTTGACCTTTTCCAGCGCCTGGTAAATCGGTACGGTGCCGATGGGCACCGGGCTGTTGCGCAGGATCCACTCGCGCGTTTCGTGAATATAACGACCGGTGGAGAGATCCATCACGGTGTCGGCGCCCCAGCGGGTCGACCAGACCAGTTTCTCCACCTCTTCTTCGATAGAGGAGGTGACCGCCGAGTTGCCGATATTGGCGTTGACCTTGACCAGAAAGTTGCGGCCGATAATCATCGGCTCCGATTCGGGATGGTTGATATTCGCGGGAATAATGGCGCGTCCGGCGGCCACTTCCTGGCGTACGAACTCAGGGGTGATGTTTTCCGGCAGCTGCGCGCCGAAACCGTGGCCGTCATGCTGCTGGCGCAGCACTTCGCTGCGAATGCGTTCGCGGCCCATATTCTCGCGCAGCGCGATAAACTCCATCTCCGGCGTGACGACGCCCTGACGGGCATAGTGGAGCTGGGTAACGCGTCGTCCCGCTTTTGCGCGCCGCGGCTGCGGCAGCCGCTCGAAACGCAGATGATCGAGCCCGTCGTCGGCCAGACGCTGCTGCGTATAGCGCGAGCTGGTGTGCGTCAGCGCCTCGCTGTCGTCGCGCGCGACAATCCAGTCGGCGCGCAGCTTCGCCAGTCCGCGCTGTACGTCGATAACGGCATCGGGATCGCCGTAGGGACCGGCGGTATCGTAGACGGGCACCGCCTCATTCTCTTCATAGCGCGGACGATCTTTATCGCCGCCGAGCAGCGTCGGACTGAGCTGGATCTCGCGCATCGGCACGCGGATATCGTCACGGCTGCCCTGGATCCAGATACGTTTCGAGTTGGGAAAGGCGATGCCGCTCTGCAGCGCCTCAATAAAGGCCTGCGCCTGAGCGCGCTGTTCACGTCGGTTGGTTTTGGTCATAGACATAGCAATTTTCCTGTTGAGGGGGAACGTTGCTTGTCCGGAGTTCGGAAGGAGTAACAGAAACGGCAGGCAAAATCGCCAGCGCACTGATGATGTTTACTCTTGTTCCCTTCGCAGGTTCTAACCTGATCAGGTTCCGCGGATCCCGAATTAACGGTCTCAGCCCTTGCGGGCACTCCGACAAGATGTTGTTTTACGCTTTACACGCAAAACGCCCGTGCATATCGCACAAAAAACAAAACGGGTTTTCGGCGCTATCGTCGAAAACCCGTTCAGCATAGAAGGGCTGCTTTAGAATAACAAGCGATTTACAACTGACTAACCTTAAGCCGGGCGCGACAGCTGGCTGCTGTCGTTTGCCACCGGCGCGCGCACCAGGCGGTTGTCCCAGGCAAGCTGGATCAGCTTGTCTTCCAGCGTAAAACGCGCTTCCAGCACTTCGCCGACTTCCGACAGCGCCAGCTGAAAATCGACGCAGTTATCGTCGTCGATAGACTGCTGCAGATGGCCGTCATAGAGCTGCATCAGACGCTCGGTGTTGCCCTCCAGCGGCGGATAAATCTGCGCGGCGGCGATCATCGGGCTATCGCCTTCCATCTCATTGATGATGCGCTCATAAATGCTGAAGTGACCGGCGGAAAGGTAATCGACCAGGCTGTGACAAAAGTTGTCGAGCGCCTGCTCGTCTAACGTCGTGAGCGCCTCTTTGTTAGGCTTCAGCCCAACCAGGTGGTAATAAGAAACAAGTAGCTGGCGACGGGCGTCCAGCCACGTGTCTACCAGTTCGTTGCTGCCACCTACGCGCTCAGTCAGGACGTTTAACTGGTTAAGCATATCTGACTCCATGTAAAGAAAGTGCCCTTCCCGTCACGCTGCGGCTGGCCTGGCGCCGCCTGCAAGCTGGACGATTTAGGGTATAGTTGTTTGTCTACACACTTAACATCAGGACTTCAGCGTATTGATAAGACGCTAAGGATGACGATTAGATGCAACATGAGATCTCAAGCGTAGACGCTGGATGGTGGATTGTCAGCCATGAACAGAAACTTTGGTTGCCGCAAGGCGATCTGCCGCACGGCAGCGCCGCTGCGTTTAAGCTCGCAGGCAGCAAGGCGCAGGCGGTCGGCGAGTGGCAGGGCGAAACGGTATGGCTGGTGTGTGAGAGCCGCGATCGCGACATGTTCTCGGTGCGCCAGCTGATCGATGAAGAGCCAGGGCTGTTTCAGCTGGCCGGGCGCGCCGTGCAGCTGGCGGAGTTTTACCGCTCCCATCGCTTCTGCGGCTACTGCGGCCACGAAATGCATCTGAGCAAGCATGAAAACGCCTGCCTCTGCGGACACTGCCGCGAGCGCTACTATCCGCAAATCGCGCCCTGCATTATCGTCGCCATCCGGCGCGGCGACGAGATATTGCTGGCCAACCATGCGCGTCATCGCAACAGCATCTATACCGTGCTGGCGGGCTTTGTCGAGGTAGGGGAGACGCTGGAGCAGGCGGTGGCGCGTGAGGTAATGGAAGAGAGCAACGTCCGCGTCAAAAACCTACGCTACGTCACGTCGCAGCCCTGGCCCTTTCCGCACTCGCTGATGATGGCCTTTATGGCGGAATATGACGGCGGCGATCTGCAAATCGATAACAAAGAGCTGCTGGACGCCGGCTGGTACCGCTTCGACGCGCTGCCGCAGCTGCCGCCGCCGGGCACCGTGGCGCGCCGGCTAATCGAAGATACCGTCGCCATCTGCCGCGGTGAGGCGTAAGAAGTGTTACACTACGCGCCTGAAATTGAGAGAGTCCTGAAATGAGTGAACTGAAGAACGATCGTTATCTGCGCGCCCTGTTACGTCAACCGGTCGATATCACGCCGGTATGGATGATGCGACAAGCCGGGCGTTATTTGCCGGAGTACAAAGCGACGCGCGCCGTAGCCGGCGATTTTATGTCGCTGTGCAAAAACGCCGAACTGGCGTGTGAAGTCACCCTGCAGCCGCTGCGCCGCTATCCGCTCGATGCGGCGATCCTCTTCAGCGATATCCTGACGATCCCCGACGCGATGGGGCTGGGACTCTACTTCGAAACCGGCGAAGGCCCGCGTTTCTCTAATCCAGTTACCTGCCGCGCCGATGTCGACAAACTGCCGGTGCCCGATCCCGAGCAGGAACTTGGCTATGTGATGAATGCGGTGCGCACCATTCGCAAAAACCTTAACGGCGAAGTGCCGCTGATCGGTTTCTCCGGCAGCCCCTGGACGCTGGCGACCTACATGGTAGAGGGCGGCAGCAGCAAAGCCTTCACGAAAATCAAAAAAATGATGTACGCCGATCCGGCAACGCTGCATGCGATGCTCGATAAGCTGGCGGACAGCGTCACGCTTTATCTCAACGCGCAGATCCGCGCGGGCGCGCAGTCGGTGATGGTGTTCGACACCTGGGGCGGCGTGCTGACCGGCCGCGATTACCTGGAGTTCTCGCTCTACTACATGCATAAAATCGTCGACAGCGTGCTGCATGAGAACGAAGGGCGCCGCGTGCCGATTACGCTCTTCACCAAAGGCGGTGGACAGTGGCTGGAAGCGATGGCCGCAACCGGCTGCGACGCCCTTGGTCTCGACTGGACCACCGACATCGGCGAAGCGCGTCGTCGCGTCGGCGACAAAGTGGCGCTGCAGGGCAACATGGATCCGTCTATGCTTTATGCGCCAGCTGCGCGTATTGAGCAGGAGGTCGCGGGCATTCTCGACGGCTTCGGCGCGGGCAGCGGTCACGTCTTCAACCTGGGGCATGGCATCCATCAGGATGTGCCGCCAGAGCATGCGGGCGTGTTCGTTGAGGCGGTGCACCGTCTCTCAGGCCAATATCATCAGGAGTAAGTATGGACGTTGCTGCACTGCGCGCGGAGCAGATTCAGCGCGCTGCAGAGGTGGTGCGGCAGGATGATTTCGACGTTTTGCCGCCGCGTTTTATCGGCGGCGCCGACGTCGGCTTCGAGCAGGAAGGGGCGGTGACGCGCGCCGCCCTGGTGATCCTCGAATATCCTTCCCTGAAGCTGGTGGAGCATCGCATCGCGCGTATCGCTACCACCATGCCTTATATTCCCGGCTTCCTCTCTTTTCGCGAATATCCTGCGCTGCTGGCGGCATGGGAAATGCTCGAGCGCAAACCGGATCTTCTTTTCGTCGACGGACACGGCATTTCGCACCCGCGTCGTCTCGGCGTCGCCTCGCACTTTGGCTTGCTGGTAGACGTGCCGACTATCGGCGTGGCGAAAAAGCGCCTGTGCGGTCGCTTTGCCGATCTGGGCGCTGAGCCGGGCTCGCGCCAGCCGCTGATAGACAAAGGCGAGCAGATTGGCTGGGTATGGCGCAGCAAAGCGCGCTGCAACCCGCTTTTCGTGGCGACCGGACACCGCGTCAGCCTGGACAGCGCGCTGCACTGGGTAGAAAACTGCATGGGCGGCTATCGCCTGCCGGAACCCA
The DNA here is from genome assembly GCF_059730625.1 of Pantoea sp. X-Soil-MYKO-1289. NCBI lineage: Bacteria > Pseudomonadati > Pseudomonadota > Gammaproteobacteria > Enterobacterales > Erwiniaceae > Pantoea > Pantoea sp. X-Soil-MYKO-1289. The sequence goes on along the minus strand of NZ_AP036004.1, from coordinate 3,773,717 downwards.
CGCGCTGGGCCGATGCCGTGGCGTCCAACCGCACCGCCTTTCAGCGCTGGCAAAGCGCGCTTTAACGCTGTGCGCGCGGCGCTTTTGCGGTACACTGCCGCCAGCTAAACGATGAAGAGCCCTGTTCATGTTACAAAACCCCGTTCACCTGCGTCTGGCTAAGCTGGAAAGCTGGCAGCATCTGACGTTTATGGCTTGCCTGTGCGAGCGTATGTTCCCCAACTATTGGGCATTCTGCCAGCAGACGGAATTCGCCGATCCGGCGCTTTATCGCCGTCTTCTTGATCTGATCTGGGAAAGCCTGACGGTTAAAGATGCCAAAATCAACTTCGACAGCCAGCTGGAAAAGCTTGAAGCCGCCATTCCCGACGGCGACGCCTTCGAGGTGTACGGCGTTTATCCAGCTATCGACGCCTGCGTGGCGCTAAGCGAAGTGTTGCACGCGATGCTGAGCGGCGAAACGCTGGAGCATGCGATTGAAGTCAGCAAGACGTCGATCACCACCGTTGCGATGCTGGAAATGACCCAGGCCGGACGCGAAATGAGCGACGAAGAGCTGCGCGAAAACCCAGCCGTTATCGACGAATGGGACCTGCAATGGGAGATTTTCCGCCTGCTTGCCGACTGCGAAGAACGAGACCTTGAATTGATCAAAGGTTTGCGTTTGGACCTGCGGGAGGCGGGAATCAGCAACATCGGTATAAATTTTCAGCAGTAAGGCGGGAAAACGTGACTTCAGGCCCGAATTAGCGCGCCTGGAGGCTTCACATCGGCCCCCTCTCTGGTCTACATTTGGGGGGCTGAAAATTGTGGCTATCGGTGCGTGCAGGCTGAAGAGTGCCAGAATATGGCTTTTCCCTCGCACTCGTTGCTTAGCAAGCGATAAATACACTTTAAGGATAACTTATGAACAAGACTCAACTGATTGATGTGATCGCGGAAAAAGCGGACCTGTCGAAAACCCAGGCTAAAGCGGCTCTGGAATCAACTCTGGCTGCGATCACTGAGTCTCTGAAAGAAGGTGATGCTGTACAACTGGTTGGTTTTGGCACTTTTAAAGTGAACCACCGCGCTGAGCGTACCGGTCGCAACCCGCAAACTGGCAAAGAGATCAAAATCGCTGCGGCAAACGTACCGGCATTCGTGTCTGGTAAAGCGCTGAAAGACTCTGTTAAATAAGACGTCGCACTGCGGTCAGAATTTTAAAAAAAGGGGCGAATCGGCCCCTTTTGTATTAGGGGCCAGCTATGCCGAACCTGCGTTCGCCCTCTTGTTTTGCCCTGCTTGCCTTGCTACTGCTTTCCGGCTGCGGTTCTACGCCCGACACGCCTCCTTTTAGCGCCAGCGGCTATCTTGCCGATCGCGGTGCGGTGCGCATCTGGCGCAAAAACAGCCATCTCACAATTCATCTGCGTACCCTCTATACGCCTTTCAACGGCGACGCAACTGAAACCACCGACTATGTGTGGCAAGAGGAGAAGCTGGTCAGCGTCGCGCGCCACGTCAGCGGCAAGCAGCCCGACGATGTCACCCTGCGTTTCGATCAGGACGGCAGCCTGAGCTTTATGCAGCGGCAGCTGGCCGGCCGGCGCGAAGCGGTCGACCCGGATACGGTAGAGCTCTATAAGTTCGATGCGCAGCGAATGCTGGCGCAGAGTAATGCGCTGCTCAGCGGTCGCGTGATGCTGAAGCAGGGCCAGTGGCTGGGCGCGAAGCAAATCGCCCTCTGCGACGGCGGGCGCGCGTCGCCATCCTTTGATGATTACGCGCTGCAGACGCTGGCGCAGCAGCAGAGACGCAGCGCCGCGCCGCTGCTGGTCTCCTGGCTGGAAGCGCCCGAAGGCACGCAGCTGCTGCGCGCTTCGCCGGGAGAAAGCTGCGATGCGCAGCCGAAAGAAGAAGATTTTTAAGGCAGAGAAAAGGGCGCATAACGCGCCCTTTTTGCTTACTTGCGGTTAATGGCGCGATAGCCGATATCGCGGCGGCAGAAGCTGCCGTTCCAGGAGATCGGCTGAGCCAGCTCATAGGCGCGCTTTTGCGCCGCCGCCACGTCGTCGCCCAGCGCGGTAACGCAGAGCACGCGGCCGCCGTTGGTCAGCACCAGATCGTTCTCGAGGCGCGTTCCGGCATGGAATACCTTGCCGTCGTCAACCTGCTCCAGCGGCAGGCCGTGAATCTGCTCGCCGTTGACGTAGTCGCCCGGATAGCCGCCCGCCGCCAGGACGACGCCTAGCGCCGGGCGCGGATCCCACTTTGAATCGGTCTGATCCAGCACGCCGTCGCAGGCTGCCAGGCAGAGTTCAACCAAATCCGACTGCAGGCGCAGCATGATCGGCTGAGTTTCAGGATCGCCGAAGCGGCAGTTGAATTCGATGACTTTCGGCTGACCCGACTGATCGATCATCAGACCGGCATACAGGAAGCCGGTATAGACATTGCCTTCCGCCGCCATGCCGCGCACCGTCGGCCAGATCACCTGATCCATAACGCGCTGGTGGATCTCGTCGGTAACCACCGGCGCAGGAGAGTAGGCGCCCATGCCGCCGGTGTTCGGGCCGGTATCGCCGTCGCCGACGCGCTTGTGATCCTGGCTGGTGGCCATCGGCAGCACATGTTCGCCGTCAACCATGACAATAAAGCTGGCTTCTTCGCCGTCGAGAAACTCTTCAATCACGATGCGATGGCCCGCGTCGCCGAAGGCGTTGCCGGCCAGCATATCTTTCACTGCCGCTTCAGCTTCTTCCAGCGTCATCGCGACGATCACGCCTTTACCGGCGGCCAGACCGTCGGCCTTGATGACGATAGGCGCGCCTTTCTCGTGCAGGTATGCCAGCGCGACTTCAACATCCGTAAAGTTGCGATACTCCGCGGTAGGAATATGGTGGCGGGCAAGGAAATCTTTGGTAAAGGCTTTGGAGCCTTCCAGCTGCGCGGCGTTTTTGGTCGGGCCGAAAATCTTCAGACCCGCCGCGCGGAAGGCGTCGACCACGCCGATAACCAGCGGCGCTTCCGGACCGACGATGGTCAGGTCGATCGCTTCGCGCTGGGCGAACGCCAGCAGGGCAGGGATATCGGTCGGGCTGATATCAACATTTTGCAGCGCGGGCTCCAGCGCGGTGCCGGCGTTGCCGGGCGCGACGAATACCGTTTCCGCCAGCGGCGACTGCGCCGCTTTCCAGGCCAGAGCGTGTTCACGACCGCCGTTGCCAATCACTAAAATTTTCATATTGCTCTCCGGATAATTAATGGCGGAAGTGGCGCATGTCAGTGAAGATCATGGCGATGCCGTGCTCATCTGCCGCGGCGATAACCTCCTCGTCGCGAATAGAGCCGCCCGGCTGGATAACGCAGGTGACGCCGACGGCCGCCGCGGCATCGATACCGTCGCGGAACGGGAAGAACGCATCGGAAGCCATCGCCGAGCCTTTTACCTCCAGCCCTTCGTCCGCCGCCTTGATGCCGGCGATCTTAGCGGAGTAGACGCGGCTCATCTGGCCGGCGCCGATGCCGATGGTCATATTGTCGCGCGCATAAACGATGGCGTTGGATTTCACGAACTTCGCGACCTTCCAGCAGAAGAGCGCGTCGCGCAGCTCCTGCTCGCTCGGCTGACGCTTGCTGACCACGCGCAGCTGGCTCGCGTCTACCATGCCCAGATCGCGATCCTGCACCAGCAGGCCGCCGGTAACGCGTTTAAAGTCGAGACCGGCGACGCGCGCCTGCCACTGGCCGCAAACCAGCACGCGAACGTTCTGCTTGGCCGCCGTAACTTTCAGCGCCGCTTCGCTGGCGGAAGGGGCGATGATCACTTCGACGAACTGACGGCTGATGATCGCCTGCGCGGTGGCTTCATCCAGCTCGCGGTTGAAAGCGATAATGCCGCCGAAGGCAGAGGTCGGGTCGGTCTGATAAGCGCGCTCGTACGCCTCAAGGATCGATGCGCCAACGGCGACGCCGCAGGGGTTAGCATGTTTGACGATAACGCACGCCGCTTCGCTGAACGCCTTCACGCACTCCAGCGCCGCGTCGGTATCGGCAATGTTGTTATAGGAGAGCGCTTTGCCCTGCACCTGCTGCGCGGTCGCCACCGACGCTTCCTGCACGTTCTCTTCTATATAGAAGGCGGCGTCCTGATGGCTGTTTTCGCCGTAGCGCATATCCTGCTTCTTAATGAAGTTCAGGTTGAGCGTGCGCGGGAAACGGCCGGCGGGTTGATTACGCTCCCCATGATAGGCGGGAACCAGCGAGCCAAAGTAGTTGGCGATCATGCTGTCGTAGGCCGCGGTATGCTCAAACGCTTTAATCGCAAGGTCAAAACGGGTTTCCAGCGTCAGCGAGTTTTCGTTGGCGTCCAGCTCCGCCACAATGGCGTCGTAGTCGCTGCTCTTGACCACAATCGCTACGTCTTTATGGTTCTTGGCGGCTGAGCGCACCATGGTCGGGCCGCCGATATCGATATTCTCGACCGCATCTTCCAGCGTGCAGCCTTCGCGCGCGACGGTTTGCGCGAAGGGATAGAGGTTAACCACCACCATATCGATAGGTTCGATAGCGTGCTGCGCCATAATGGCATCATCCTGGCCGCGACGACCCAGAATGCCGCCATGCACTTTCGGGTGCAGCGTTTTGACGCGTCCATCCATCATTTCCGGGAAGCCGGTGTAGTCAGACACTTCGGTAACGGCGAGACCCGCATCGGCCAGCAGGCGAGCGGTTCCGCCTGTAGAGAGGAGTTCGACGCCGCGGCTGGAGAGCGCCTGAGCAAATTCGAGGATACCTGCTTTGTCTGAGACACTCAGCAGAGCGCGGCGTACAGGACGACGTTGTTGCATGGTGGTTTTATCCCTTGGCTTTGTTTCGCGTAAATAAGAGCGTTACATCAAGCTTAGCGATCTTCTTATGAATAAAAAGAGGCGAAACTTCAGGTAACGCCCCGAAAAGGGGCATCCGTGACGTCGCGGGGCATTGTAGCGAAAACGTTTGCGTGCTGCTCGCAAAAATTCGTTTTGAAATGCATTGTGGATAACTTTGTGGGTAATCACGTATAAGGCGGGGTTTTGCTGTGGAATGCAGCGAACGGTCATTTTTCTGCAATTTAGCTGTTGCGCTCTCTGAACGACTCCCTATAATGCGCCTCCATCGACACGGCACAACGGCTTACGGAATGCGGTGTTGAGGTGATGAAAGTCACCGTCAGTCAGAGCGAAAATAAACGCTTGACTGACACAGAGAGTAGCGTAATATACGCCACCTCGCAGCAGCAGGCTGAGCCGCTGGATGCACCGCTCTTTAACAATTTATCAGACAATCTGTGTGGGCACTCGAGAGCAGATATCAAAGCCTCCGGGCTTAAAAAATATCAAGCCTCACGAGTGGACACATAATGACATTCATTATGACGTTTTACAGATGAGCACCGCTTAACTGGTTTAAGCAAATCAAACTTAAATTGAAGAGTTTGATCATGGCTCAGATTGAACGCTGGCGGCAGGCCTAACACATGCAAGTCGAACGGCAGCACAGAAGAGCTTGCTCTTTGGGTGGCGAGTGGCGGACGGGTGAGTAATGTCTGGGAAACTGCCCGATGGAGGGGGATAACTACTGGAAACGGTAGCTAATACCGCATAACGTCGCGAGACCAAAGTGGGGGACCTTCGGGCCTCACACCATCGGATGTGCCCAGATGGGATTAGCTAGTAGGTGGGGTAACGGCTCACCTAGGCGACGATCCCTAGCTGGTCTGAGAGGATGACCAGCCACACTGGAACTGAGACACGGTCCAGACTCCTACGGGAGGCAGCAGTGGGGAATATTGCACAATGGGCGCAAGCCTGATGCAGCCATGCCGCGTGTATGAAGAAGGCCTTCGGGTTGTAAAGTACTTTCAGCGGGGAGGAAGGCGATGCGGTTAATAACCGCGTCGATTGACGTTACCCGCAGAAGAAGCACCGGCTAACTCCGTGCCAGCAGCCGCGGTAATACGGAGGGTGCAAGCGTTAATCGGAATTACTGGGCGTAAAGCGCACGCAGGCGGTCTGTCAAGTCGGATGTGAAATCCCCGGGCTTAACCTGGGAACTGCATTCGAAACTGGCAGGCTAGAGTCTTGTAGAGGGGGGTAGAATTCCAGGTGTAGCGGTGAAATGCGTAGAGATCTGGAGGAATACCGGTGGCGAAGGCGGCCCCCTGGACAAAGACTGACGCTCAGGTGCGAAAGCGTGGGGAGCAAACAGGATTAGATACCCTGGTAGTCCACGCCGTAAACGATGTCGACTTGGAGGCTGTTCCCCTGAGGAGTGGCTTCCGGAGCTAACGCGTTAAGTCGACCGCCTGGGGAGTACGGCCGCAAGGTTAAAACTCAAATGAATTGACGGGGGCCCGCACAAGCGGTGGAGCATGTGGTTTAATTCGATGCAACGCGAAGAACCTTACCTACTCTTGACATCCACGGAATTTGGCAGAGATGCCTTAGTGCCTTCGGGAACCGTGAGACAGGTGCTGCATGGCTGTCGTCAGCTCGTGTTGTGAAATGTTGGGTTAAGTCCCGCAACGAGCGCAACCCTTATCCTTTGTTGCCAGCGATTCGGTCGGGAACTCAAAGGAGACTGCCGGTGATAAACCGGAGGAAGGTGGGGATGACGTCAAGTCATCATGGCCCTTACGAGTAGGGCTACACACGTGCTACAATGGCGCATACAAAGAGAAGCGACCTCGCGAGAGCAAGCGGACCTCATAAAGTGCGTCGTAGTCCGGATCGGAGTCTGCAACTCGACTCCGTGAAGTCGGAATCGCTAGTAATCGTGGATCAGAATGCCACGGTGAATACGTTCCCGGGCCTTGTACACACCGCCCGTCACACCATGGGAGTGGGTTGCAAAAGAAGTAGGTAGCTTAACCTTCGGGAGGGCGCTTACCACTTTGTGATTCATGACTGGGGTGAAGTCGTAACAAGGTAACCGTAGGGGAACCTGCGGTTGGATCACCTCCTTACCTGAAGATACTGCCTTCGAAGTGCTCACACAGATTGTCTGATAGAAAAGTAAAGAAGCAAGACGGCTGCGAAGTCGTGACGCATTTTTTGTGTCCCCTTCGTCTAGCGGTTAGGACTCCGCCCTTTCACGGCGGCAACAGGGGTTCGAATCCCCTAGGGGACGCCACTTGCTTGGTGACAGGTGAAAGGTGTCTCCACGAAATATCTCAAAGCCGGCGGCAACGTCAGGTTTGAGATATTGCTCTTTAACAATCCGGAACAAGCTGAAAATTGAAACGACGCGCGGCGTTATTCCCCCGTAACAGGGAGTAAAGGCGGCGCGTTCGAGTCTCTCAATTAATCACATCCGCGACGTCGCAAGACGCCTGTGGGTTGTGAGGTTAAGCGACTAAGCGTACACGGTGGATGCCCTGGCAGTCAGAGGCGATGAAGGACGTGCTAATCTGCGAAAAGCGCCGGCAAGGTGATATGAACCGCAACAGCCGGCGATGTCCGAATGGGGAAACCCAGTGTGTTTCGACACACTATCGCAACATGAATACATAGTGTTGCGAGGCGAACCGGGGGAACTGAAACATCTAAGTACCCCGAGGAAAAGAAATCAACCGAGATTCCCCCAGTAGCGGCGAGCGAACGGGGAGCAGCCCAGAGCCTGAATCAGCTTGTGTGTTAGTGGAAGCGTCTGGAAAGTCGCAGGGTACAGGGTGATACTCCCGTACACGAAAACACACATTCTGTGAGCTCGATGAGTAGGGCGGGACACGTGGTATCCTGTCTGAATATGGGGGGACCATCCTCCAAGGCTAAATACTCCTGACTGACCGATAGTGAACCAGTACCGTGAGGGAAAGGCGAAAAGAACCCCGGCGAGGGGAGTGAAACAGAACCTGAAACCGTGTACGTACAAGCAGTGGGAGCCTCTTTGTGGGGTGACTGCGTACCTTTTGTATAATGGGTCAGCGACTTATATTCTGTAGCAAGGTTAACCGTATAGGGGAGCCGCAGGGAAACCGAGTCTTAACTGGGCGTTAAGTTGCAGGGTATAGACCCGAAACCCGGTGATCTAGCCATGGGCAGGTTGAAGGTTGGGTAACACTAACTGGAGGACCGAACCGACTAATGTTGAAAAATTAGCGGATGACCTGTGGCTGGGGGTGAAAGGCCAATCAAACCGGGAGATAGCTGGTTCTCCCCGAAAGCTATTTAGGTAGCGCCTCGTGAACTCATCTCCGGGGGTAGAGCACTGTTTCGGCTAGGGGGCCATCCCGGCTTACCAACCCGATGCAAACTGCGAATACCGGAGAATGTTATCACGGGAGACACACGGCGGGTGCTAACGTCCGTCGTGAAGAGGGAAACAACCCAGACCGCCAGCTAAGGTCCCAAAGTCATGGTTAAGTGGGAAACGATGTGGGAAGGCCCAGACAGCCAGGATGTTGGCTTAGAAGCAGCCATCATTTAAAGAAAGCGTAATAGCTCACTGGTCGAGTCGGCCTGCGCGGAAGATGTAACGGGGCTAAACCATGCACCGAAGCTGCGGCAGCGACATGTAAATGTTGTTGGGTAGGGGAGCGTTCTGTAAGCCGTCGAAGGTGTGCTGTGAGGCATGCTGGAGGTATCAGAAGTGCGAATGCTGACATAAGTAACGATAAAGCGGGTGAAAAGCCCGCTCGCCGGAAGACCAAGGGTTCCTGTCCAACGTTAATCGGGGCAGGGTGAGTCGACCCCTAAGGCGAGGCCGAAAGGCGTAGTCGATGGGAAACAGGTTAATATTCCTGTACTTGGTGTTGCTGCGAAGGGGGGACGGAGAAGGCTATGTTGGCCGGGCGACGGTTGTCCCGGTTTAAGCGTGTAGGCTGAGCATCCAGGCAAATCCGGATGCTTAAGGCTGAGGCGTGACGACGAGGCACTACGGTGCTGAAGCAACAAATGCCCTGCTTCCAGGAAAAGCCTCTAAGCTCCAGGCAACACGAAATCGTACCCCAAACCGACACAGGTGGTCAGGTAGAGAATACCAAGGCGCTTGAGAGAACTCGGGTGAAGGAACTAGGCAAAATGGTGCCGTAACTTCGGGAGAAGGCACGCTGGCGCGTAGGTGAGGGGACTTGCTCCCGGAGCCGAGGCCAGTCGAAGATACCAGCTGGCTGCAACTGTTTATTAAAAACACAGCACTGTGCAAACACGAAAGTGGACGTATACGGTGTGACGCCTGCCCGGTGCCGGAAGGTTAATTGATGGGGTTATCCGTAAGGAGAAGCTCTTGATCGAAGCCCCGGTAAACGGCGGCCGTAACTATAACGGTCCTAAGGTAGCGAAATTCCTTGTCGGGTAAGTTCCGACCTGCACGAATGGCGTAATGATGGCCAGGCTGTCTCCACCCGAGACTCAGTGAAATTGAAATCGCTGTGAAGATGCAGTGTACCCGCGGCAAGACGGAAAGACCCCGTGAACCTTTACTACAGCTTGACACTGAACACTGGTCCTTGATGTGTAGGATAGGTGGGAGGCTTTGAAGCGTGGACGCCAGTCTGCGTGGAGCCGTCCTTGAAATACCACCCTTTAATGGCTGGTGTTCTAACGTAGGCCCGTTACCCGGGCTGCGGACAGTGTCTGGTGGGTAGTTTGACTGGGGCGGTCTCCTCCCAAAGCGTAACGGAGGAGCACGAAGGTTGGCTAATCCTGGTCGGACATCAGGAGGTTAGTGCAATGGCATAAGCCAGCTTGACTGCGAGAGTGACGGCTCGAGCAGGTGCGAAAGCAGGTCATAGTGATCCGGTGGTTCTGAATGGAAGGGCCATCGCTCAACGGATAAAAGGTACTCCGGGGATAACAGGCTGATACCGCCCAAGAGTTCATATCGACGGCGGTGTTTGGCACCTCGATGTCGGCTCATCACATCCTGGGGCTGAAGTAGGTCCCAAGGGTACGGCTGTTCGCCGTTTAAAGTGGTACGCGAGCTGGGTTTAGAACGTCGTGAGACAGTTCGGTCCCTATCTGCCGTGGGCGCTGGAAAACTGAGGGGGGTTGCTCCTAGTACGAGAGGACCGGAGTGAACGCACCGCTGGTGTTCGGGTTGTCATGCCAATGGCACTGCCCGGTAGCTAAGTGCGGAAGAGATAAGTGCTGAAAGCATCTAAGCACGAAACTTGCCCCGAGATGAGTTTTCCCTGACCCCTTGAGGGTCCTGAAGGGACGTTGAAGACGACGACGTTGATAGGCCGGGTGTGTAAGCGCAGCGATGCGTTGAGCTAACCGGTACTAATGACCCGTGAGGCTTAACCTTACAACGCCAGAGGCGTTTTGTGAGACGCGAAGATTTTCAGCTTGTACCGGATAAAGAACTAGCGGGAACGAAAGATTTTGCGCTGAAGCAAGGCGGCAAGCGCGGTAAAGGAAGGAGCATACTGAGGTATGTGACTGACTTTACGAGAGCAGCCAACGCAGCAGCAGCGTAAAAGATTCGTTCCGAGCACAAGAATTTGCCTGGCGGCCTTAGCGCGGCGGTCCCACCTGACCCCATGCCGAACTCAGAAGTGAAACGCCGTAGCGCCGATGGTAGTGTGGGGTCTCCCCATGCGAGAGTAGGGAACTGCCAGGCATCCAAACAAAAAAGCCCTCTGCTGACGCAGAGGGCTTTTTTACGTCTGGCGATCGGCGAAAAAAACGCCTCAGATGCTCTCTTTGTCGCCTGTTCCTACCTTTCCTTTTTCATTTTGCCGTTTAAAGCTGAAAGATTTTCATAAATCGCATGAAGACTCGACATCATCATGACGCCAGGCTATTGTTGGGCATCTGGATGTCTAAACGTATATACGGTTGTAAAGAGGAAAGTCACACATGCCAATCAGGGTTCCCGACGAATTACCGGCAGTAAATTTCTTGCGTGAAGAGAACGTCTTTGTCATGACTTCGTCGCGCGCCAGTGTTCAGGAAATCCGTCCGTTGAAAGTTCTGGTGCTCAATCTGATGCCGAAAAAGATTGAGACGGAAAACCAGTTCCTGCGTCTGCTTTCCAACTCGCCCTTACAGATCGATATTCAGCTGCTGCGCATCGACAGCCGCGAATCGCGTAATACGCCAACAGAACATCTCAACAACTTCTACTGCAACTTTGACGATATTCAGCACGATAACTTCGACGGGCTGATCGTCACCGGCGCGCCGCTGGGCCTGGTCGATTTCAACGACGTCGCCTACTGGCCGCAGATCCAGCGCGTGTTGCACTGGGCGAAAGAGCACGTTACCTCGACGCTCTTTGTCTGCTGGGCGGTGCAGGCGGCGCTTAATATTCTCTACGGCATCCCCAAACAGACGCGGCAAAACAAACTGTCGGGCGTCTATGAACATCAGATTCTGCATCCGCATGCGCTGCTGACGCGCGGCTTTGACGACAACTTTCTCGCGCCCCATTCACGCTATGCCGATTTCCCGACGCAGCTCATCACCGATTACACCGATCTGGAGCTGTTCGCCGAATCTGAAAAGACCGGCGCCTATCTGATGGCCAGCAAAGACAAGCGTCTGGTCTTTGTTACCGGCCACCCTGAATATGACGCGTTGACCCTGTCAGGCGAATACCATCGAGACTACGAGGCGGGGCTGCAGCCGGAGGTACCGTTCAACTACTTCCCGCAGGACAACCCGGAGCTGCCGCCACGCGCCACCTGGCGCAGTCACGGCAATCTGCTGTTCTCTAACTGGCTGAATTACTATGTGTACCAGATTACGCCATTCGATCTGCGTCGCATGAATCCCACGCTCGAATAATCGATTTCCTCGTTTGTCTTTACCGTGCCAGCTGCAAAGCTGTCACGGTTTTTTTATGCCTGTCTCTTGTCGAAAACCGCTCCCTTTAATTAAAAAATTTTAATTTCATTTTAATCATCTGGTTACATGAGTTTTTAAATTAAAATGGAAATAGTTTTTGATTTTGAAAATGGCGAGTATATGCTTGGATCCTGTAGCGCAAAAATTATCCTTTAACCGGATCGCTATGACAGGATCCGATCGGCGACAGGAGCGATCTCGCATGACCGACACGATAATTCATAGCGATCTTACCTTCACACAACCCTTCTCCCATGCGGAACAGCAGCTGCTAACCCCAGAAGCCCGGCAGTTTTTGCTTGAACTGGTCACGCATTTCTCCGCTGAGCGTGAAAGGCTGCTTGTTCTCAGACAGCAGCGGCAGCAGCGTTATGACGCTGGCCAGCTTCCTGACTTCGATATGGAAACTGCTTCCATTCGTGAAAGCGCATGGCGTATCGGCACCATACCTGATGACCTGTTGGATCGGCGCGTGGAAATTACCGGGCCGCCGGAACGCAAAATGGTCATTAACGCCCTGAACGCGAACGTGAAGGTCTATATGGCGGATTTTGAGGACTCGCTGACGCCGCAGTGGGACAAGCTGATAGAGGGACAGCAAACGCTGCGTGAGGCGGTGAACGGTACGCTCAGCTTTACCAGCGAAAGCGGGAAGATCTACCAACTGCGTGCCGATCCTGCGGTGCTAATGTGCCGCGTGCGCGGCCTGCATCTGGATGAAAAACATGTGCAGTGGCAGGGCAAGGCGATTCCCGGCGGGTTGTTTGATTTCGCTCTCTACTTTTTCCACAACGCCGCCGCGCTGCTCAACAAAGGCAGCGGGCCTTACTTCTATCTGCCGAAAAGCGAAAGCTGGCAGGAGGCTGCATGGTGGCGCGAGATCTTTTGCTTCGCTGAAGATCGCTTCCAGCTCCCGCGCGGCACCATCAAGGTCACGGCACTGATCGAAACCCTGCCAGCGGTATTCCAGATGGATGAGATCCTGTGGAACCTGCGCGACCATATTGTCGGCCTTAACTGCGGCCGCTGGGATTACATCTTTAGCTATATCAAAACGCTGCGTCATTATGGCGACCGCATCCTGCCCGATCGCCAGTCGATCACCATGGCGCAGCCTTTCCTGGATGCTTATTCGCGGCTGCTGGTGAAAACCTGCCATCGTCGCGGTGCGTTCGCGATGGGCGGCATGTCGGCCTTAATCCCAGCCAAAGAGCGCGCGCGCAATGAATGGGTACTGCAGCGCGTGCGCGAAGATAAACAGCGTGAAGCGGATAACGGTCACGACGGCACCTGGATAGCCCATCCTGGACTGGCTGATACGGCGATGGCGGTCTTCGACGCCGCACTCGGCGAGCGGCAAAACCAGCTCGACGTGCTGCGCGAAAAGGATGCGCCTGTCGACGCCGCACAGCTGCTGGCACCCTGCGCAGGCGAACGCACCGAAGCGGGTATGCGCGCGAATATCCGCGTCGCGCTGCGTTATCTGGAGGCCTGGCTGGGCGGCAACGGCTGCGTGCCGATCGACGGTCTGATGGAGGATGCCGCCACGGCGGAAATTGCTCGCACCTCCATCTGGCAGTGGATCCATCATCAGCAAACCCTGAGCGACGGTCAGCCCGTCAGCGCCGAAAGCTTTCTGCGCATGCTGGATGAAGAACGACGCCAGCTCAACGATGCGCGTTATGACGACGCGGCGCGGCTGATGGCGCAAATCACCACTGAAGACGAACTGGTTTCATTTCTTACTCTGCCGGGCTATCGCCTGATCCCCTGAAAAAGGAGCCGTTGCCATGACTCGTATCCAACAGATTCAGCAGCTTGAACAAGCCTGGCGCGCACCGCGCTGGGAAGGCATCACGCGTCCCTACAGCGCGGAAGAGGTCGTTAAACTGCGCGGCTCGGTTAATCCGGCCTGCACGCTGGCGCAGCGCGGCGCGGAAAAGCTCTGGACGCTGCTCAACGGCGCAGCGCGCAAAGGCTACATTAACAGCCTTGGCGCACTCACCGGCGGCCAGGCGTTGCAGCAGGCGAAAGCGGGCATTGAAGCGATCTACCTTTCCGGCTGGCAGGTGGCGGCGGATGCCAATCTTGCCGGACAGATGTATCCCGATCAGTCGCTCTATCCCGTAAACTCGGTACCGGAAGTGGTGCAGCGCATCAATCAGACCTTTCAGCGCGCCGATCAGATTCAGTGGGCGAACGGCGCTGAACCAGGTGATGAGGCGTACATTGACTATTTCCTGCCGATTGTCGCCGATGCCGAAGCGGGATTTGGCGGCGTGCTCAACGCCTTTGAGCTGATGAAAGCGATGATTAGCGCGGGCGCCGCAGCGGTACATTTCGAAGATCAGCTGGCGGCGGTGAAAAAGTGCGGCCATATGGGCGGCAAGGTGCTGGTGCCGACGCAGGAAGCGATACAGAAACTGGTGGCGGCACGGCTGGCGGCTGACGTGATGGATGTGCCGACTATCCTGTTAGCGCGCACCGACGCCGATGCGGCCGATCTGATTACGTCCGACTGTGACGAGTATGACCGGCCGTTTATTCGCGGCGATCGCACGGCGGAAGGCTTCTTTCGCACGCACGCGGGCATCGAGCAGGCGATCAGCCGCGGGCTGGCCTATGCGCCCTACGCTGATGTGCTGTGGTGCGAAACTTCGACGCCGGATCTGGTGCTGGCGCAGCGCTTCGCCACGGCCATTCACGCACGCTATCCCGGCAAGCTGCTGGCCTATAACTGCTCGCCCTCATTTAACTGGAAAAAGAACCTCGACGACCGCGCCATCGCAGGCTTTCAGCAGGCGCTGAGCGAGATGGGCTATCGCTTCCAGTTCATCACCCTGGCGGGCATTCACAGCATGTGGTTCAACATGTTCGACCTGGCGCACGCCTATGCCCAGGGAGAGGGCATGCGCCACTACGTCGAAAAGGTGCAGCAGCCGGAGTTTGCGGCGCGCGATAAAGGCTACAGCTTCTCATCCCATCAGCAGGAAGTGGGGACGGGCTATTTCGATCGGGTCACTACGCTGATCCAGGGCGGCCATTCGTCGGTGACGGCGCTGACCGGCTCGACCGAACAGCACCAGTTTTAACGCGCTATCAGATTGCCTGCCCGACGCGTTTGGGCAGGCTTTTGACGGGAGCAGCCTGTGCCGCCACGCGAATCCTTAATTGCTCATACCATCCTGCAAGGCTTTGACGCGCAGTATGGCCGCTTTCTTGATATTACCGCTGGCGCGCAGCAGCGCTTTGAACAGGCGGACTGGCAGGCAGTACAGCAGGCGATGAAAACGCGCATCCACCTTTACGATAGCCATGTCGCGCTGGTGGTGGATCAGCTGCGCATCCTCAACGACGCGGCGCACTGGGACGATGCGTTCTGGCTACAGGTCAAGCAGGACTACGAAGCGCTGCTGCCGGACTATCCGCGCGCGGAAATCGCCGAAAGCTTTTTCAATTCAGTCTATTGCCGTTTGCATGGGCATACCCACCTGCAGCCGAAGCGGCTGTTTATCTTCTCGACCCAGCAGCGCGCCGCGCAGCCTGCACGACCGCTGGCGCGACGCTATCAGCCGCAGCACGGCTGGCAGGCGATGCTGGAGCAGGTGCTGCGCGATACCATGCTGACGCTGCCCTGGCAGGACCGCGCGCGCGACGCCAGCTATATCCTGCGCCATCTGCAACAGCATTTCAGGCTGGATGGCGGCTGGCTGGAGGTGGCCAGCGAGCTCTTTTTCCGTAATAAAACCGCGTGGATCGTGGCGCGTCTGCACCTGCCGCACGCCATTTTTCCCTGTCTGCTACCGGTTCAACGCACTGCCCAGGGCGAGCTGTGGATCGATACCTGCCTGACGGATGCTAACGACGCCAGCATCGTATTCGGCTTCGCCCGCGCCTACTTTATGGTGTACGCGCCAGTGCCCGCTGCGCTGGTGGCGTGGCTCCAGCCGATTCTGCCAGGCAAAACGCTCTCTGAGCGCTATATGGCCATCGGCTGCCAGAAGCACGGCAAAACCGAAAGCTACCGCGACTATCTGCATGCGCTGGCGCACAGCGACGCGGCATTCGAAATAGCGCCCGGCGTGCGCGGCATGGTGATGCTGGTCTTTACGCTGCCGGGCTTTGATCGCGTCTTTAAAGTGATCCGCGATCGCTTTGCGCCGCAGAAAGAGGTGACGGAGGCGCAGGTGCGCGCCTGTTATCAGCAGGTCAAAGAGCACGACCGCGTCGGCCGTATGGCGGACACGCTGGAGTTCGAGCAGTTTGCGCTACCGCTGGCGCGTATCCCGCCTGCGCTGATGGCGGAGTTTCAGGCCAGCATTGCCACGAAGATGCATATCGACGGCGACCGCCTGATTATCCGCCATCTGTGGCTGGAGCGGCGTATGCAGCCGCTCAACCTCTATCTGGCGCAGGCGAACAGCGAAGAGCGGCGGCACGCGGTTGAGGAGTATGGCAACGCCATCAAACAGCTGGCGGCGGCCAATATTTTTCCCGGTGATATGCTGTTCAAAAACTTCGGCATGACGCGGCACGGACGCGTGGTGTTTTACGACTACGATGAAATCCGGCCAATGGATGAGCTGCACTTCCGCGACGTGCCGCAGGCGCGCTACGACGAAGACGAACTGAGCGCCGAACCCTGGTACAGTGTCGGCCCGGACGATGTCTTTCCTGAAACCTTTCGCTACGCGCTGTGCAGCGAAGCCGCGACCGGCGCGCTGCTGCAACAGCTGCATCCTGAACTCTTCGATGCGGGCTGGTGGCGTGCCCAGCAGCAGCGCATCCGGCAGGGGCATGTGGAAGAGGTGATTGCCTGGCGTCAGGCGCAGCGCTTCAGCGTGCGCTACGCCCGCGCGCTGGCTTAGCGGCCGCTGTAGGCCAGCGTCACCTGGCGCGCCTCGCGGATCACCAGCGCGCCCAGCTCGGTAATGCGATCGTCCGTCATACGCGCGATCGGCCCGGATATCGACAGGGCGGCAAAGGGCTCGCCGTGCTCGTCGTAGATGGGCGCGGCGACGCAGCGCAGTCCCAGCGCATGCTCCTCATCGTCAAAGGCGAAGCCGCCTTTGCGCACCTGCGCCAGATTGGCCTTCAGGCTCTGCGGCGACATCAGGGTATTGGGCGTGTAGTAGTGCAGTCCTTTCTGATGCAGCAGCGCGGTGACCTGCTCATCGCTCAGGTGCGCTAGAAAAGCCTTGCCCGCGCCTGAGGCGTGCATCGGCAGCTTGCCGCCAATCGGCGCCGACATGCGCATCAGCTGGGTGCACTGCACCTGATCGATGATCACCGCCTGATAATCGCTGAGATCCAGCACGGCCAGATTGACCGTTTCGCCAGAGGTTTCCATCAGCGTGCGCAGCACGGGATGAACCAGCGCCAGCAAATTTCGGCTCTGCAAAAAACTGCTGCCGACCACGAAGGCGTGCGCGCCAATCGTCCACAGGCCGAGATCGCCGGTCTGATGCACAAAGCCTTGCTGCTGCATCGTCGTCAGCAAACGGTGCGTGGTGGAGTTAGGCAATCCAGCCTGCTGCGCCAGTTCGGTCAGCGCCACGCTGCCGTGGGAGTCGGCGATCAGCTCCAGCAGATGCAGGCCGCGTTGCAGAGACTGCACCTGGCCGTTGGCTGGCGGCGCGGCAGGGGTGCCGCGCGGTTTTTTGCCGCGTTTAGCGGGAACGGGCGTAACCATTGAGGTATCTCCTTGCGCAAAGTGGAAATCATTTTCAGCTTAATTGCGCAATTTGCAAACCCGCGCTTTCTGGTCTGACCTGTGGCGCGATCGGGCTGAAAATGTCTCACCTGCTGCGGCTTTCTCCTCTGCGTAAGTTATGACAGTATGAGGCGCTGGCGTTTTAGCCAGCAAATTGAGCGAAACGAGGCAAGAGTGAGCGACAGAATCGAAGCGCTGCATCAGCAGCTCGCGCAACGCATCATGGTGCTGGACGGCGGCATGGGCACGATGATCCAGAGCTACAGGCTGGACGAGCAGGATTTTCGCGGCAGCCGCTTCGGCGACTGGCCCTGCGATCTCAAAGGCAACAACGATCTGCTGGTGCTCAGCAAGCCTGACGTGATCCGCGAGATCCACCACGCCTATCTGGAAGCGGGCGCCGATATTCTGGAAACCAATACCTTTAACGCCACCACCATTGCGATGGCGGATTACCAGATGGAAGCGCTCTCGGCGGAGATCAACTTCGAGGCCGCCCGACTGGCGCGCGCCTGCTGCGACGAATGGACGGCGAAAACGCCGCATCGTCCGCGCTACGTCGCCGGCGTGCTCGGCCCGACCAACCGCACCTGCTCAATCTCGCCGGACGTCAACGATCCCGCTTACCGCAACGTCACCTTTAACCAGCTGGTAGCAGCCTATCGTGAATCGACGCGCGCGCTGGTGGAAGGCGGCGCCGATCTCATCATGATCGAAACGGTATTCGACACGCTGAACGCCAAAGCGGCGATTTTCGCGGTGCAGAGCGAGATGGAGGCGCTGGGCGTCAACTTGCCGCTGATGATCTCCGGCACCATTACCGACGCCTCTGGCCGTACGCTCTCCGGCCAGACCACCGAAGCTTTCTATAATTCGCTGCGCCACGCCGAACCGCTGTCGTTCGGCCTTAACTGCGCGCTCGGGCCGGACGAGCTGCGTCAGTATGTGGCGGAGATGTCGCGCATCGCCGAGTGCTATGTCACCGCGCACCCGAACGCCGGACTCCCCAACGCCTTCGGCGAATACGATCTCGATGCCGACGTCATGGCCGATCAGATCGGCGAATGGGCGCGCGCCGGTTTCCTTAACATTATCGGCGGCTGCTGCGGCACCACGCCGCAGCACATCAGGGCGATGGCGGATATCGTCGCCGGGGTGGCGCCGCGCAAACTGCCTGAACTGCCGGTCGCCTGTCGTCTCTCCGGGCTTGAGCCGCTTAACATCAGCGGCGACACGTTGTTCGTCAACGTGGGCGAGCGCACCAACGTCACCGGCTCGGCCAAATTTAAGCGCCTGATTAAAGAAGAGAAATACAATGAGGCGCTGGAAGTGGCGCTGCAGCAGGTGCAGAGCGGCGCGCAGGTAATCGACATCAATATGGATGAGGGCATGCTCGATGCCGAGGCGGCGATGGTGCGCTTCCTTAACCTGATCGCCGGCGAGCCCGATATCGCGCGCGTGCCCGTTATGATCGACTCCTCAAAGTGGGAGGTGATCGAAAAGGGGCTGCAGTGCATCCAGGGCAAAGGCATCGTTAACTCGATCTCGATGAAAGAGGGCGAGGAGACCTTTATCCGCCATGCGCGGCTGGTGCGCCGCTACGGCGCGGCGATGGTGGTCATGGCCTTCGACGAAGCGGGCCAGGCGGATACGCGCGCGCGCAAAATCGAGATCTGCCGCCGCGCCTATAAGATCCTCACCGAGCAGGTCGGCTTTCCGCCGGAAGATATTATCTTCGACCCGAATATCTTTGCCGTCGCCACCGGCATCGACGAGCACAACAACCATGCGATGGACTTTATCGGCGCCTGCGAAGATATCAAGCGCGAGCTGCCGCATGCGATGATCTCCGGCGGCGTCTCTAACGTGTCGTTCTCTTTCCGCGGCAACGATCCGGTACGCGAAGCCATCCACGCGGTGTTCCTCTATTACGCCATCCGCAACGGCATGGATATGGGCATCGTCAATGCTGGTCAGCTGGCGATTTACGACGATCTTCCCGCCGAGCTGCGCGAGGCGGTAGAGGACGTTATCCTTAATCGCCGCGACGACGGCACCGAGCGTTTGCTGGCGCTGGCGGAGAAGTATCGCGCCAGCAAAGGCGACGGCGCCGAGGAGAAGCAGCAGGCGGAATGGCGCGGCTGGGACGTGGTTAAGCGTCTCGAATATTCGCTGGTAAAGGGCATCACCGAGTTTATCGAGCAGGACACCGAAGAGGCGCGTCAGGCGTCGGCGCGGCCGATTGAGGTGATTGAAGGTCCGCTGATGGCGGGTATGAACGTGGTGGGCGACCTGTTCGGCGAAGGGAAGATGTTCCTGCCGCAGGTGGTGAAGTCGGCGCGCGTGATGAAGCAGGCGGTGGCTTACCTTGAACCCTATATTCAGGCCAGCAAAGAGGCGGGCCGCAGCAACGGCAAAATCGTGCTGGCGACGGTAAAGGGCGACGTACATGACATCGGTAAAAATATCGTTGGCGTGGTGCTGCAGTGCAATAACTACGAGATTATCGATCTTGGCGTGATGGTGCCGAGCGATAAAATCCTGAAAACCGCTATCGAACAGAAGGCCGATATTATCGGACTGTCGGGCCTGATTACGCCGTCGCTGGATGAGATGGTGAACGTCGCCAAAGAGATGGAGCGTCAGGGCTTTACGTTGCCGCTGCTGATTGGCGGCGCGACCACTTCAAAGGCGCACACCGCCGTGAAGATCGAGCAGAACTACAGCGGCCCGACGGTCTATGTGCAGAACGCCTCGCGCACCGTGGGCGTGGTGTCGTCGCTGCTCTCGTCGACGCTGAAAGAGGATTTTGTGGCGCGCACACGCAAAGAGTACGAGACCGTGCGCATCCAGCACGCGCGTAAAAAACCGCGCACGCCGCCGGTGTCGCTGCAGGTTGCGCGCGATAACGCGGTGCCCATCGACTGGGAAAGCTATACGCCGCCGGTGGCGCATCGACTCGGCGTCAGCGAGATAGCGGTCGGCATCGACACGCTGCGCCACTACATCGACTGGACGCCGTTTTTTATGACCTGGTCGCTGGCGGGCAAGTATCCGCGCATTCTGGAAGATGAGGTGGTGGGCGAAGAGGCGAAGCGTCTGTTTGCCGACGCCAACGCCATGCTGGACAGGCTGAGCGCGCAAAAAGCGCTGACGCCGCGCGGCGTGGCAGGCATCTTCCCGGCTAACCGCGTCGGGGACGATATTGAGATTTACCGCGACGAGAGCCGCCGCGAGGTGGTTGCTGTCAGCCATCATCTGCGCCAGCAGACGGAGAAAACCGATTTCCCCAACTACTGTCTGGCCGATTATGTTGCGCCGAAGACCAGCGGCAAGGCCGACTATCTGGGCGCGTTTGCCGTGACCGGCGGCCTTGAAGAGGACGCGCTGGCGGAGGCGTATGACGCGCAGCATGACGACTACAACAAAATCATGGTCAAAGCGGTGGCCGATCGGCTGGCGGAGGCCTTCGCCGAGTATCTGCACGAGCGGGTGCGTAAGGTGATCTGGGGCTTTGCCGCCCATGAGAACCTGAGCAACGAGGAGCTGATCCGCGAAAATTATCAGGGCATTCGTCCCGCGCCGGGCTATCCCGCCTGTCCGGAGCATACCGAGAAAGCGGCGATCTGGCAGCTGCTGGATGTAGAAACCCACACCGGCATGAAGCTCACCGAATCCTTCGCCATGTGGCCGGGCGCGTCGGTTTCAGGCTGGTACTTCAGCCATCCCGACAGCCGCTACTTCGCGGTGGCGCAGATCCAGCGCGATCAGGTCGAGGATTATGCGGCGCGTAAAGGCATGGCGGTGAGCGAGGTTGAGCGCTGGCTGGCGCCGAATTTGGGGTATGACGCGGATTAAAACCACGGACGGCTTCGAAAGTAAAAGGCAGGCGGCGCGGGCCGAACGAGCAGGAATGCCTTGAACGATGTGCGATCTGCATTGACCAATAATAAAGGCGGCCGTCAGGCCGCCTTTTTTCATCAATTGAAGCGCGCGTCGCGGTCTGACGTCAGATCATACAGCTGATACTTGCGTCCCAGCATCTGCCCGCCGTCACGCGTCAGCGGCACCCAGTTCACCTGCGCGCGGCCGCGCGTCGGGGTGACGGTAAAGAGATCCATTGGAATCGACAGGTAGAAACCTTTGGTGAAATCGCCTTCGCCATACTGTTCTGACGACACGTTGGTTTTGGTGGCATAGACGCCCACCATGACGCCGCTGTCAAAGCGCTTCGACACGTCGATCGTCACGCCTTTGTCCTTCGCCAGATATTGTCCGACACTCGCCTTCACCAGCAGATCCTGCATAAACCACGGACGCCAGTACGCCGTTACATGGCCGGTCGGCGCCTTGTAGTTGGTGAACTGCATCATGTTGTCCCAGTCGCGCTGGCGCACATAGTTGGCGTCGACGCCAACGGCCCAGTTGCTGTCGATCGGTCGGTAGAGCATCTCGCCGCCGACGCCGCCGTACATGGTCTCAAGGTAACCGCCGTACATCTGGCCGTAGAAGCCGTTGCCGAGGTAACCCATGTAGTTGGCCTGCAGATCGTTAACGTAGACGTTGTTCTCGACGTAGTCGCGAATATGGGTGCGCACGCGCGGCAGCGTCGAGTCGGCGGGCGCGCCGTTGTAGTTGAACTTGTCGTAGTTATTGGCGATGTTGCCGAACAGGCTGCCGCCCACCAGCAGGTGATCGGTAAACCAGTAGTCCAGGTTGCCCATCACGCCGACCTGATACATATAAAAGCTTTCCGGGCCGCCGACCGACTGGTTCAGCACCGGCGACAGGCTGTAGTTGAGGCGCTCTTTACGAATAAAGAAGCCCTGCTCGGTCTCGCCCGCATCCACCGGGTTCATGCGCGTCTGGCGCAGCGGCTGCTCCTGACCGAGCGGATAGCCCGCCAGCTCATTGCGCAGGCTGCTGACGTCGGTGCGCGTCGTGACCTGCGGCATATTGAAGCGCGACTCGGTCACCTCGATCGTTTCGATGCCCGCCGGCAGGTTATTCATGATGATGCGGTTGGCGCGATCGACCCCTTCGCGCGTGTCGCGATATTTGGTCTGCTCGCCGGAGACGAACAGCGTGCTGCCCCGGGTCTGAATGCGCGGCCCGCTCAGCCCGGCGTTGTACTTCAGATCGCTCAGCTGGCTGGCGACCACGGTCGGCTCCAGCATGCTCTCCTGCGGCTGAGGGCGGTACTCGGGCTTCGCGCTGTCGATATGCGTCTGGCGCAGATCGTTGAAGTTGGTGCGCAGCGTCACGCCGAACATAAAGGTGTTGCCGCGCTCGTAGCTGGCGTTGATATCGGCCCAGTCGGTAACGCGATAAATCGCCCCGACGTTAACCTTGCTGCGCTGTTCGAGCCTGCCGGCGAAGTCATCCTGATAATCGTTGCCTTCATACTCCAGCTTGAGGCGCAGCGGCTGCCACGGCGTCTGATACTCCACGCCGCCGAACAGCGCCGACGGGCCGTGAAACATTTGCGAGCCGTTGATCGAGCCCGCTTCGCCAACGCCGGGGCGCTGGCAGTAGCTGTCGCTGTAGGAGCAGAAGGGGTTTTTCACCGTGCCGCTGTTGCCGAGATAGCCCCAGCCGAGGCCAAGGGTAAAGTCGAAGGGTCCCCAGGCTTTGCTCGCCACCAGATATTCGCTGTCGAACAGGCCGGTGCCGCCGAGATCGCGCGAGCCTAAAGCGACCTCCGGCAGCCAGTAGCTCTCTTTCAGCAGGCGCAGCTTAAGGTCGAACGCCTTGTCTTTATAGCTCTGGTTGCCGCTGAAGCTCTCTACGGCGCTGTAGCGTCGCGTGCGCACGTCGGTATAGCGCACCGTGGTCTCCAGCCAGGGCAGCAGCTGCAGCGAGGCGGAGTAATAGCGGTACTGATCGTTATCGCGGAAGTTAAGGCTGAACTCGCCCTCGCGCGCCATGCGCGCGGTCGGCACCTGCAACAGGCCGACGCCGCCGAAGTCAGACTGCGACGGACCCACCGGGTCAGGAAAGGTATCGGCCTGCGCCTGGCATGCGGCGGCCACGGAAACAGCCAGCAGGCTGAAAAGAAGTCGTTTATTCATCACTCTGGCACCCGGTGAGTCAGAACAGAAATCATGCGCTGGTTCAAATCGTCATATGCGTCAGGCAGGCTCCAGGAGGAGAAGCCCAGCCAGATAATGCTGCCGGGCGCAACTTCCCTGTGGCGCTGATTCCAGTAGGCCACCGGCACGCGCTGCGTTTCGCCGGAGGGGGCGATCACCGTGGCGTAGCTGTTCTCCGCGCCGGAAAGAGGCTGATGCTGCGCCAGATAGTCGCGCACCGTCTGGCCTGGCTGCCAGCTGACTTTGCCTGCGCCGCGCAGCGCGCCCAGCAGCCATACGCCGTCGGACGGCGGCGTCAGCCAGAGGTCGTAGCGGCCTTCCAGGCGACGGTTGCCCTCGGGATGGAGGCGGATCGCGTCGGGATCGAGAGAGACGAACTGGCGGCCAGCAACCTTGACGGCGCTGAGCTGGCGCAGCACCTCGCCGATAGCGGCGGCGCGATCGCCGCTGCTCTGCGCCTGCCAGGCGCGCAGATCGGCCAGCGTCTGCTGCTGCTGGCGCTGCGCGGCCGCGCTGGCGTTGCGCGCCGCGATAACCGCGCCGCGCCACCAGACGGCGTCCATCAGCGCAGGCTGCGTCGTCAGCTGCGCCAGATCCTGCACGTTTTCGAGCGTGGCGCTGCCCTGCGCGCTATGCACCGTAACCTGACCCGCCGCCCACGCGGCGCTGCTGCCGGCCAGCATCAGGGCGGCCAGCAAAGAGAGTGTTGTTTTCATGATTTCGCCGGCTTCAGAAGGGTAGTGGCAACAGGGAAGTCGTCCGCAGCCAGCATCTGGCGCGCCTGCACCACATCGCCGCTGCCGTTATCGATCCAGAAGGTGTTCTGCCACGCGCGGCCGGTGGCCTCGATGCGCGCCTGCTCGGTCCAGACGCGACAGGCGACGCGGCGGCCCGCCAGCGTCAGCACCTCGTCCGCGCCGCGCGTAAAGCGCGAGCTGACCGTGGCGGCGCGCGTCTCGCCGTGCTCGGTCCACTGCGCGATGCGCGTCCAGCTGGCGCCGTCGCGCAGATGGAGCGCATCCGCCAGCGGATCCTGCGGCAGATTGCTCACTTCTTGCAGGTTATCCGGCAGGCCGAGCGTTTTCACCAGGCGACCATGCCGGGTCACCAGCATGGCGTTGTCCTGGGTGATCCACTTCTGCTGGCCATTTTCGTTATAGCCCAGCACCACGAAAATCTGCGGGCCTTCGTTAATCCGCGCGTAGAGGCTGGCGTAGGGCAAATCGGCGATCTGCTGGCTGGTTTTAATCACGTCATCGGGGCCGGAGACCGCCATCATAACGGTCTGTTCCAGCCCTTTTTGCGTCTGCGTGCAGGCCTGCAGCAGCAGGCAAGCCAGCAACAAAGGAAGTTGGCGCACTGTGTGTCCCTGTAAAAGAAGCCAAAGCAAAAAATAACCACACGGCTGTGTGGTTATGTTTAAAGGTGCTACGTCAACGAGTGGTGCTCGTTGTGGTCGTGGTTGTTGTACCGGTATTCGCGCCGTCACCACCGCCAGAAGCGGCAATGCCGACACCGACTAATGCGCCAAGCGCGCCGATACCGACAGCGGTCGAGGTGCCGGCGGAGATTGCTCCCGCCTGCGCGCCCGCTGCGGCACCCGCTTCTTCCGGAGCGGCAAAAGCCACGGAATGCGCTGCGACGTATAGTACGGCTGCTCCGGCAACCATGATTTTTTTCATACAGCTTGTCCTGCATTGAGTGAATGAAGGATGTACCCGGTTCGGGCGCGTTCAGTATAGGGCAACAAATTACCAGAGTTCAGCGTGGGAAAAAGCGGTCGGAAAGGGCACTTTATTTTGGCTAAAAAGGGGGCTAAACAGCAATAACCCCCTTTTTATCGGCAAGATTTACCAGAGGCCAGAATTTATTGCTGGTCGAAAATTAAATGCAAAGCGTTTTGCGCTTTTTTATTAATAGCTGGACCGAAAACGGCATTATCAGATTTTGTCGGGCCGTCTGAAAATTAAATTTCTTTTAAAAACAGTAAGAAGGGGAATGGTGATGGGCGAAAAAGGGCCATTTAAAACGCGAGGTTAAGGCGTTTGCTGCTTCAGCTTCAGAAGAATCTCAGCTTAATTTAAGAATTATCCCGTCTGAATTGCGCATATTTTCTGCGCGGGCGCGGTTATTTTGTTCGAGATGGCAAGAAAAAGGCGGCCGCGCGGCCGCCTTTACAAAGTTGCGCCTTTATTAACGCCAGGATTTATAGCGATTAATTAAGCCATTAGTGGAACTGTCGTGGCTGGTAATATCGGCGCTGTTTTCCAGCTCCGGCAGAATACGGTTAGCCAGCTGCTTGCCTAACTCTACGCCCCACTGATCGAAGGTGAAGATATTCAGGATCGCGCCCTGCGTGAAGATCTTGTGCTCGTAAAGCGCAATCAGCGCGCCAAGGCTGTAAGGCGTGATTTCGCGCAGCAGGATCGAGTTGGTCGGGCGATTGCCTTCAAACACCTTGAACGGCACGATATGCGCGACGGATTCAGCAGACTTGCCGGCATCGGCAAACTCTTTTTCTACCACGTCGCGCGACTTGCCGAACGCCAGCGCTTCGGTCTGGGCGAAGAAGTTAGAGAGCAGCTTCTGGTGATGATCCGCCAGCGCGTTGTGGGTAATGGCCGGCGCGATAAAGTCGCACGGCACCAGCTTGGTGCCCTGGTGGATCAGCTGGTAGAATGCGTGCTGGCCGTTGGTGCCCGGCTCG
This sequence comes from Pantoea sp. X-Soil-MYKO-1289, assembly GCF_059730625.1. Classification (NCBI taxonomy): domain Bacteria; kingdom Pseudomonadati; phylum Pseudomonadota; class Gammaproteobacteria; order Enterobacterales; family Erwiniaceae; genus Pantoea; species Pantoea sp. X-Soil-MYKO-1289. The sequence goes on along the minus strand of NZ_AP036004.1, from coordinate 3,747,389 downwards.
CCCCAGATAATCGGGCCAGTCTGGTAATCCACCGGGTTGCCGTCGCGATCGACGTACTTGCCGTTGGACTCCATATTGCCCTGCTGGAAGTAGGCCGCGAAGCGGTGCATGTACTGATCGTAAGGCAGAATCGCTTCGGTCTCGGCGCCGAAGAAGTTGTTGTACCAGATGCCGATCAGCGCCAGCAGCACCGGCAGGTTCTGCTCGGCTGGCGTGGTGGAGAAGTGCTGGTCCATGGCATGCGCGCCGCTCAGCAGCTGCTCGAAGTTGTCGAAGCCGATAGAGAGGATAATCGACAGGCCGATGGCGGACCAGAGCGAGTAGCGGCCGCCGACCCAGTCCCAGAACTCAAACATATTGGCGGTATCGATGCCGAATTCGCCCACCGCTTTCGCATTGGTGGAGAGCGCGGCGAAGTGTTTCGCCACGTGCTGCTGATCGCCGGCGGTTTTCAGGAACCAGTCGCGCGCGCTGTGGGCGTTGGTCATGGTCTCCTGGGTGGTGAAGGTTTTCGACGCCACCAGGAACAGCGTGGTTTCCGGGCTGAGATCTTTCAGGGTTTCCGCGATATGCGTGCCGTCCACGTTGGAGACGAAGTGCATATTGAGGTGGTTCTTATAGGGGCGCAGCGCCTCCGTCACCATAAACGGACCCAGATCCGACCCGCCGATGCCGATATTCACCACGTCGGTGATCGCTTTGCCGGTATAGCCTTTCCACTCGCCGCCGATAATGCGCTCGGAGAAGTGCTTCATCTTCTCCAGCACCGCGTTCACTTCCGGCATCACATCTTTGCCGTCTACCAGAATCGGCGTATTGCTGCGGTTGCGCAGCGCGACGTGCAGCACGGCGCGATCTTCGGTGCGGTTGATCTTCTCGCCGGAGAACATCGACTTAATCGCGCCGCTCAGGTCGGTCTCTTTCGCCAGCGCCTGCAGCTTGTCGAGCGTCTCCTGGGTAATGCGGTTTTTCGAAAAATCCACCAGCATCTGGTCGTCAAAGGTGGCGGAGAATTTAGCAAAACGATCGGCATCCTGGGCGAACAGCTCGGCGATAGTCACCGATTTCATCTGTTCAAAATGCTGTTGCAGCGCTTTCCAGGCTGCGGTTTGGGTCGGATTGATATTTTTCATGGCAACACTCTTGTTGATTTAAGAACCGTCATTCCATCGTGGGCAACCACACCCGTATAGCGTTTCAGTATGACAATAGTGTCCGCTGAAAGGAAAAATTTTGTCGGCGTCGTCACCTTTGCGGCAGGCGGCAGCGGACCGCGCGACGGAAACCGCGCGCCGTTTTCGCCTGTCGCCACGGGCGATTTTCAGTTCAGGCGGCGCGTATTGTGCCGCTAATACCGCCGTCGAACCTTGTGCCGAATCAGAATAAACCGGTCTGAAGGAGGCCATTTAGCTCTGCGGGCGCAGCAAATCGCCGACAGACGTAGACAGCAACCTTATGACCCGGTATTTTTATGCGGCTACTTGCGCACCCGTGCGCAAGCCAGAAGAGGCGCGTCGCCCAGGCAGTGTGTTGGAGGAACCGTATCCGGGGATAACACATCAGGGGGAGCGACGCCGAGGTGGTCAACACACGGAGTGTTGCCTGTCGGCTGCAGGGGCTGAATCCCCTGGGTTGTCACCAGAGGCGTCCACAGTCGGTCGCTTCGCAAGGTGAAGTGCTTCTGGGTGACTCGTCTCCTGATCTTGTCTGCCCAATTCTGCTCTTCCCTTGTGCCAAGGCTGATACAATGTCTCCCGTCCCATAAACGCGGGAGAAGATAACCTGACACGAGGTCGTACATGTCTCAAACTCTGATCGTGGCGAAATTTGGCGGCACCAGCGTTGCCGATTTCGATGCTATGAACCGCAGCGCCGATGTGGTGCTGGCCAACGCCAACACGCGTCTGGTGGTGCTCTCCGCCTCGGCGGGCGTGACCAATCTGCTGGTCTCGCTGGCAGAAGGCCAGGAGCAGGCGCAGCGCGCTTACCTGCTGGACGAAATTCGCCGCATCCAGTATGCGATAGTCGAACGCCTGCAAAACCCGGCCGTTATCCGTGATGAAATCGATCGCATGATCGAAAACATCACCATGCTTTCCGACGCCGCCTCGCTGGCGACCTCCAACGCGCTCACCGACGAGCTGGTCAGCCACGGCGAGCTGATGTCCACGCTGCTGTTCGTGGAGATCCTGCGCGAGCGTCAGGTCGAGGCGGAGTGGTTCGATGTGCGTAAAGTGATGCGCACCAACGACCGCTTCGGCCGCGCCGAGCCGGAAATCGCGACGCTGGCCGAACAGGCCGCCGCGCTGCTGACCCCGCGCCTGGCGCAGTCGCTGGTGATTACCCAGGGCTTTATCGGCAGCGAGCAAAAGGGCCGCACTACCACGCTGGGACGCGGCGGCAGCGACTATACCGCCGCGCTGCTGGGCGAGGCGCTGAAAGCGGCGCGCGTCGATATCTGGACCGACGTGGCGGGCATCTACACCACCGACCCGCGCGTAGTGCCGTCCGCGAAGCGTATCGACGACATCACCTTTGAAGAGGCGACCGAAATGGCGATCTTCGGCGCCAAGGTGCTGCATCCGGCGACGCTGCTGCCGGCGGTGCGCAGCGACATTCCTGTGTTTGTCGGCTCAAGCAAAGATCCCGCCGCCGGCGGCACGCGCGTGCATCGCGAAACCGCCAACCCGCCGCTGTTCCGCGCGCTGGCGCTGCGTCGTCGTCAGACGCTGCTGACGCTGCACAGTTTGAACATGCTGCACTCGCGCGGCTTCCTCGTCGAAGTCTTCACTATTCTGGCGCGCCACAATATCTCCGTGGATCTGATCACCACCTCGGAAGTGAGCGTGGCGCTGACGCTCGACACCACCGGTTCGACCTCTACCGGCGACAGTCTGTTGACCCAGGCGCTGCTGACAGAGCTGTCGTCGCTCTGCCGCGTCGAAGTGGAAGAGAACCTGGCGCTGGTGGCGATCATCGGCAATAACCTCTCCCGCGCGCGCGGCGTCGGCAAAGAGGTGTTCGGCACGCTTGAGCCGTTTAACCTGCGCCTGATCTGCTACGGCGCCAGCAGCTACAACCTCTGTTTCCTGGTGCCGGGCGAAGATGCGGAAAGCGTGGTGCGCGCGCTGCATAAAAACCTGTTCGAATAACGATCCGCCCGGCCGGATCGGATCCGGCTGGTGCGATCGACCGCTTTTTAGCGTAAAAGCCAGCGTATTTCCGGCACTATCTGGCGGATCGGCAGCAGTCGATCCCCATTTTCCCTTCCGGCCTCACCTTGCGATAACGAAATGTTATGATCCCGCTCCGCTGGCGCACCCGTTCCTGCGTCGCGTTTCTCTGTGGCAAATCCGCGAAAAAACACAACATTCAAAGAAGGAAGTCTGGCTATGCTCGCCAAATTAACCCGCCTGTTCCCGCTATGGGCCGTGCTGCTCTCGGTGGCCGCCTACTACTCGCCCGGCACTTTTCTCGGCATCGGACCCTGGGTCTCCTGGCTGCTGATGCTGATTATGTTTGGTATGGGCGTTACGCTTAATATCGACGATTTCAAACGCGTGCTGGTGCGCCCGGCGCCGGTGATCGCCGGCACCTTTCTGCATTATCTGGTGATGCCGCTCGCCGCCTGGGCGCTGGCGAAGCTGTTCCAGATGCCGCCGGATCTCGCCGCAGGCATGATCCTGGTGGGCAGCGTGGCCAGCGGTACCGCCTCGAACGTGATGATCTATCTGGCGAAGGGCGACGTCGCGCTGTCGGTGACCATCTCCTCGGTCTCCGCGCTGGTGGGCGTTTTCGCGACGCCGCTGCTGACGCGCTTCTACGTCGATACGCATATTCAGGTGGACGTCGTGGGCATGCTGCTCAGCATCGTGAAGATCGTGGCGATCCCAATTAGCCTGGGGCTGATCGTCCACCACACTTTTAACGGTCTGGTGCGCCGGATCGAGCCTTATCTGCCGGCTTTCTCTATGGTATGCATTCTGTTGATCATCAGCGCCGTGGTGGCGGGCAGTCAGGGCTTTATCGGCTCGGTCGGCCTGATGGTGATCGCCGCCGTGGTGATGCATAACGCCATCGGCCTGTTGGGCGGCTACTGGGGCGGCAAGCTGTTCGGCTTTGACGAGTCGACCTGCCGCACGCTGGCGCTGGAGGTCGGCATGCAGAACTCCGGCCTGGCGGCGACGCTGGGCAAGCTCTACTTCTCGCCGCTGGCCGCGCTGCCGGGCGCGCTCTTTTCGGTCTGGCACAATCTCTCTGGTTCGCTGCTGGCGGGCTACTGGTCAGGCAAACCGGTCGACAAGAAGTAACAGAGCGGGGGCCGGGCGCCCCCGCTTCACTCCTCGTCCCGCTCGTCGTCCGGCTGCTCCAGCAGCGTATAGGCTACGCTGCACAGCAGCGAATTCAGGCGCTTCATATCCCCCAGCAGACCGAGATGCAGCGAGCTGGTTTCAATGCTCTGGACGTTCTTTTGATGCAGTCGCTCGACATGCGCATGCGAAAAACGGCGAATCAGAATGCGGAAGCGATGCTTGGCGCGGCGCAGCCGCTTCGCGCTGGTGACGTCGCGCGAGAGAAATACCGACAGGCTGAGGCGCAGGTTCGCCAGCAGCTGCTCATGCAGCGTCTCTAACTCCTCGATCCCTTCCGCCGAGAAGGCGCGGCGCGGCGTCAGCGCCTTATCCGCCACATCGCCGCTCATGCGTTCGATAATGTCGCCCGCCTGCTCAAGATTCAGCGACATTTCGATAATTTCACCCCAGCGGCGCGAATCCTCTTCCGACAGATCTTCTTTCGGCATGCGCGCCAGATAGAGCTTGATGGCGGTATAGAGCACGTCTACATCGTCGTCCAGCCGCCGCACCGTGCGCTCTTCGCGCACTTCGCCGTGCACCACTTTATTGAACGCCTCCAGCATCATTTCCAGCACGTCGCCGATGCGCAGCGTCTCGCGCGCGGCGTTGACCAGCGCCAGCGTCGGCGTATCCAGCGCGCTGCGGTCGAGATGGCGAGGTTTCATCGCCATATCCGCCTCGGCATCCTCGCTGATAAGACGGGTGCAGAGCCGCGCCATCGGATCGGCGAAGGGCACCATGATCAGGCAGCGGATCAGGTTGTAGAAGACGTGGAAGAAGATCACCAGCTCTTCATCGTTGACCGGCATCTTATCCAGCCAGGGCGCCAGCAGGTTGATAAAGGGCAGCACCGCCAGCGATCCGAGCAGTTTGAACAGCAGACTGCCGAGCGCCACCCGCTTGCCGGCGGCGTTGGAGCCGCTGGCGTTCAGCATCGCCAGCAGGCCGCTGCCGAGGTTGGCGCCGATGACCAGACAGAGCGCGACTTTAAACGAAATCACGCCTGCGGCGGTCAGCGTGGCGGTAATCAGCACCGCCGCCAGGCTGGAGTAGCTGATAATGGCGAAGACCGCGCCGATAAGGGCATCCAGCAGAATATCGCCGGTCAGGCTGGAGAAGAGCACCTGTACTCCAGCCGCCTGCGTAATCGGCCGGGCAGCGCTGACAATCAGCTGCAGCGCCAGCAAAATCAGCCCCAGACCGATGCTGGCGCGCCCCATCTGACCGATGCGCGTCTGCTTGCGCGACAGGAAGAAGACCACGCCGAAAAAGATAAACAGCGGCGACAGCCAGGAGAGGTCGAAGGTCAGAATACGCGCCATGATGGCGGTGCCGACGTCGGCGCCCAGCACTACCACCAGCGCAGGCGTCAGGCCCATCAGCTTCTGCGCCACAAAGGAGGTCGCCAGCAGCGTGGTGGCGTTGCTGCTCTGCACCAGCGTGGTCACGCCGATGCCCGCCAGAAAAGCCATGGGTTTCTTTTCGATGCTGCGGCTGAGCACGCGGCGCAGGTCGGCGCCGAAGACGCGCATAATGCCGGAGCGCACGATATGGGTGCCCCAGACCAGCAGGGCGACGGCGGAGAGAAGATTAAGCAGGGTTAACACGTCATGCCACTCCACAACCGTCAGGCTAAAAAGCAGCAGAGAGCCAGCCTGACGGAAAGAGCAATCTGCAAAACGAACGGCCGGGCGGGCGCATTTTTTCCTGAATTTTAAGCGACCTGCGCGCGCTGCCGACCTTTTAACTGTAGACCAGTTCGCTGATACGGGAAGGGGATCGACGCTGCATTTTTGCCCACGGCGACGCGCGCCGCGATGCCGCTATCTTGTGATTCAGGTCACATTACAGCATGATGACGGTTCTTTATTAATAAGCCATTATCGAGGCGAATCATGAACCTTAAACCCACCGGCGGTCAGTACATCGCACTGGCGCTGCAATGGGTACTGAACCTGGGGCTGCTGGCGCTGGCGGTTATTCTGGCGGTGTTTCTGGGCAAAGAGACGCTGCACCTTGCCAACGTGCTGCTGAATGTCGGGGAACAGGCCTCCTCTTATCTGCTGATTGAGGGGATCGTAATCTATTTCCTCTACTTCGAATTTATCGCGCTGATCGTTAAATACTTCCAGTCTGGCTACCACTTCCCGCTGCGCTATTTTGTCTATATCGGCATTACGGCGATTATTCGGCTGATTATCGTCGACCATAAAAATCCCTTCGACACGCTCTGCTACTCCGGTGCCATCCTGATTCTGGTGGTGACGCTGTGGCTGGCGAACAGCAACCGCCTGAAGCGCGAATAGCTGCCGCCAGGTGTGCCCGCCGCGCCTCTGCGCTACACTGTTGCCCTCAAAATTGACGGGAGTGGTGATATGTCGCAAGAGGCGCTCAGCTTATTACGCGCGCTCAACTGGCTGCCATCCACGCATCCGACGCTGACCGCGCCGCTGCTGGACTGGCTGATGGAGGAGGACTCCATGACGCGCCGTTTCGAGCAGCACTGTCGGCAGGTGACGGTGCGGCCGATGCGCGAAGGCTTTATCAACGCCGATGAGCTTACCGATGAAAGGGCGCTTCTGCCGGACGATGCACGCTTCTGGCTGCGCGAGATCGTGCTGTGCGGCGATGACGAACCCTGGCTTATCGGCCGCACGCTGGTGCCGGAGAGCACGCTCAACGGCCCGGAGCAGATGCTGCAACAGCTGGGAACGCGCCCGCTTGGCCGCTATCTTTTCTCCTCTTCGACCTTAAGCCGCGATTTTATCGAACCGGGCAGCGTCGGCGCGCTCTGGGGACGCCGCTCGCGCCTGCGGCTGTCGGGCAAGCCGCTGCTGCTGACGGAACTGTTTTTACCCGCCTCGCCGCTCTATCGCGACCTGGCCTGAGGACGATTAAACGTGGAAAAAAGCGTACAGATGAGTAAGTTTCAGGCCTATAGCCGCCTGATGCGTATTGATAAACCGATCGGCACGCTGCTGCTGCTGTGGCCGACGCTGTGGGCGCTCTGGCTGTCGGATATGGGCGTGCCGCCGCTGTCGGTGCTGGTGGTGTTTGTGCTCGGCGTGTTTGTGATGCGCGCGGCGGGCTGCGTGATTAACGATTTCGCTGACCGCAAGGTCGACGGCTTCGTGAAGCGTACCGCAGGCCGACCGCTGCCCAGCGGCGCGGTCAGCGAGAAAGAGGCTAAAATCCTGTTTGTGCTGCTGGGCTTGCTGGCGTTCGCGCTGGTGCTCACCATGAACCTGATGACGATTCTGCTTTCGCTCGGCGGCCTGGCGCTGGCCTGGTGCTATCCCTTTATGAAGCGCTACACCCATCTGCCGCAGGTGGTGTTAGGCGCGGCGTTCGGCTGGGCGATTCCCATGGCCTGGGCTGCGGTTAGTGAGTCCTTACCACTAGAGTGCTGGCTGGTATTTCTGGCAAACATCTGCTGGACCGTCGCCTATGATACGCAGTACGCCATGGTCGATCGCGATGACGATATCAAGATTGGCGTCAAATCGACGGCGATTCTGTTTGGTCGCTACGACAAGCTGATTATCGGCCTGCTGCAGCTCGCAACCCTGGGTCTGCTGGCGCTGGTGGGACTGCTGATGCAGCTTAACGCCTTCTTTTACTGGTCGCTGCTCGGCGCCGCCGCGCTGTTTATTTATCAGCAGAAGCTGATTGTCCGCCGCGAGCGCGACGCCTGCTTTCAGGGCTTTCTTAACAACAACTATGTCGGGCTGGTGGTGTTTATCGGCGTGGTGCTGAATACGCCGCCGTTTAGCCAGCTGTTTTAAACGCCGTTTTTTAACGGGCACCCATGCCCACCGCGCAGGCACCTTCCAGGCAACAAAAAAGGGCGACATCTCTGTCGCCCCTGGTTTTTGCTGCCCGCGGCAGGCTACTCGTGCGCCACCGCGCTTTCGATGGTCAGCCGCACATCGCTGGTCACCAGATCGGCCAGAATATGCCAGGTAGCCTGCGTACGCTCGACGTCGGCGTCGCCGGTGTCGCTGATATAACCCTCATCGCGCAGCGTCAGCACCAGCGTGGTGAACACCGCCTTATCGAAAAACTCCGGCGCATTAATGCCGTGCAGCACCGAAAGACGCTGCGCCAGCATACGGCTCTCTTTCTCCAGCGTGCCGCGGTTGATGGTCGGTTTGGCGCTGAGGATCGAGAAGGTGATGGCGAAACGCTGCAGGGTCTCGCGGATGCCGGCGGCCAGCAGCTGCAGCGTGCGATAACGCGCGGCGGTGTGGCGCAGCTGTCCATCCTGCAGGGTGATCAGACCCTGACGCGCCAGCTCCTGACAGAGGGCGCTCAGCAGCGCCGGCAGCGCGTCGATTTCCCAGCGCAGGAATAGCTCGCTTTTCAGCATCGGGTAGATTAGACGCACCTGGCGCAGCAGTTCGGCTTCGCTCAGGTTCGGGTGCTGCTGAATAATGGCGGCGATCAGCGACGGCATGACCAGCATATGGTGAATATTGTTGCGGTAATAGGTCATCAGCACCGCCTGCTCGCGCGGCAGAATGATGATGTCGCCGATATTGTCCTGCTCGGTTTCGAACTTATTCATGCTCATGGCATGGTTCAGCAGCTCTTCCGCTGAAAGCGGCGGCACGGTCGATTCCGGCGAATAGGGCACATTGCGCAGCAGCTCGGTATAGCACTCAAGCTGCTCGATCAGCTGCTCGCGGGTTAGCGAACGCTGACGTGAGGCGAGCAGCGCGGTCACGCACAGGTTCATGGCGTTGGCGGCGCCCGCTTCATTGATGCGCACCATCAGACGCGCCGCGATATCGTTCACCGTTGGCGTCAGCCAGCTGGGACGCTGCGGTTCAATCGGATCGATGGCGTCGCGCCACTCCGGCACCTGCTTGTTGAGGTAGTTCACCAGCGGCAGCGGTTCGCCGAAGTTAACGTAGCCCTGGCCCAGATTGCGCAGCTTACGCAGGCCGCGCACCATCTGCATAAAGCCTTCTTTCTCTTTCGCCGCGCCGCGCAGCTCTTTGGCGTAAGTGCCCACTTCCATTACGTGCTCATAGCCGATATAGATCGGCACCAGCGTAATCGGTCGCTTGCCGCCGCGCAGCATCGCCTGCAGCGTCATCGCCAGCGTGCCGGTTTTCGGATCGAGCAAACGACCGGTACGTGAGCGCCCACCTTCAACGAAATACTCGACCGAGTAACCGCGGCTGAACAGCTCGCCGAGATATTCGCGGAACACGGTGGCGTAGAGTTTGTTGCCTTTGAAGGTGCGGCGAATAAAGAACGCGCCCAGGCGGCGGAAGATTGGCCCGGCTGGCCAGAAGTTCAGGTTGATGCCTGCGGCGATATGCGGCGGCACCAGCCCCTGGTGATAAAGCACGTAGGAGAGCAGCAGGTAATCCATATGGCTGCGATGGCAGGGCACATAGACGATCTCGTGGCCATCTTCCGCCAGCTGGCGCACGCGTTCGCCGCCGTTGACGTTGATGCCCTGATAGAGACGGCTCCACAGCCAGCCCATCACGCGATCGGTAACGCGGATCGCCTCATAGGAGAAGTCGGCGGCGATCTCCTCCATCATTTCGACGGCGTTCTGCTGCGCCTTCTCATGGGAAAGCTTTTTACTGCGCGCCTCTTCTTCCACCGCTTTTTCAATCGCCTTGGACTGCAGCAGCTTGTTGAAGAGATCCTGACGCGCCGGCAGACGCGGGCCGACCGCGGCTAAACGCTGGCGCGCGAAATGAATGCGCGCCACGCGCGCCAGTTTCTGCGCGATCGATTTGTCGGTGCCATGCTGCGTCGCCATCCAGCGCAGCGAAACGGTGGGGGAAAAGCGCACAAAGCTGTCGCGGCCGTGCCAGATAATAGCGAAGAACTTTTCAACCCCGTTAAGCTCGCGCAGGTGTGGCGCATCGTCGCCCTGAACCTCGCGGCCAGGCGCGCGCCCGAACATCACCGATACCGGCAGCATCTGGATATCGAGCTGAGGATTGCTGCGGTGCAGATCGAGGTACTCGTGGAAAATCTTCACCGATTCCGTATTCGGCCCGAAATGGGGGAATACGCGCGGACCGTCGTGGATAAACACGTGGCGCGGCAGCAGCGCGCCGTCGATTTCCAGCGGCGACAGCGGATCGGGCAAATTATGCTTCAGACACTGCTGGCGCAGCGTCAGCAAATCCGCCTTGGAATCGTATGGCAGCACGTACATAATCGGCCGCGTCGGATCGAGTCCATGTTCGGAAACGGGATCGCCCGGAATAGCCTTCGTTTTTACCAGAATAGAAAGTGGTAAATTCAACAATTTATAATAAAGTTTACGCCAACCTGACATAGACAACATGAAGCCTCTTGTTAGCAAAGCGCCGCAAGCATATCAGAAAGTGCTGCGAAGATCTGTGGTGGTGCCAAACGCACCTGGCCCAGACATTGACGTCAAACAACTAAAAGGGTTCCCTCGCAATGGCAAGTAATACCACCGGTTTACTCAGGATTGTAAAAGCGGCAGGCTACTCGTGGCAGGGGCTGCGCGCCGCCTGGCAGCATGAAGCCGCGTTTCGTCAGGAAGCTACGGCCGCCATCGTCGCGATCGTCATCGCCTGCTGGCTGGATGTCGACACCGTGGCGCGCATCCTGATGATCGGATCGGTGGTGCTGGTGATCATCGTCGAGATCCTCAACAGCGCGATTGAAGCGGTGGTCGACCGCATCGGCCAGGAGCGTCATCCGCTGGCGGGGCGGGCGAAAGATATGGGATCCGCCGCCGTCTTGCTCACTATCATACTGGCGCTGTTTGTCTGGGTCGCGCTGCTCTGGACCCATTTGCGATAGCCTTTCCAGAATTACCCAAATGGCTGTTATTTCCCTGGGTTTTGGTTTTCATTTCGCCAATACCTGTATATACTCACAGCGACTGTATAAACAACCAGGGGGCGGGATGAAAGCATTAACCACCAGGCAGCAACAGGTTTATGACCTGATTCGCGACCATATCAACCAGACGGGCATGCCGCCAACGCGTGCGGAGATCGCCTCGCAGCTGGGGTTCCGTTCCCCCAACGCCGCCGAAGAACACCTCAAAGCGCTGGCGCGTAAAGGCGTTATCGAGATCGTTTCCGGCGCATCACGCGGCATTCGCCTGCTGATGGAAGAGGAAGAGTCCAACGGACTGCCGTTAATCGGCCGCGTCGCCGCCGGCGAGCCGCTGCTGGCGCAGGAACACATTGAAACGCACTACAAAGTCGATCCCGACCTGTTCAAGCCCTCTGCTGACTTCCTGCTGCGCGTCGCCGGTATGTCGATGAAAGATATCGGCATTATGGATGGCGATCTGCTGGCTGTGCATAAAACGCAGGATGTACGTAACGGTCAGGTCGTCGTGGCGCGCATTGATGACGAAGTCACGGTAAAGCGCTGGAAAAAGCAGGGCACCGTGGTTCATCTGCTGCCGGAAAACAACGACTTCGAGCCGATTATCGTCGACACCCGCACGCAGTCGCTGACCGTTGAAGGTCTGGCGGTAGGCGTGGTGCGCAACGGCGAGTGGCTCTGACCGCTGGCCTTCAGACGCCTGCATCCCTTCGTCAGGCGTCTGTACGCTAATCTTTTCACGCGTCTCCTGCGGCTAACGTCGCGCCGGGGCCGCCTCGCTTCTTTTAACGTTTTCAGGCATGGACCGGCTGATGCGTCTCTTCTCTGCTGACGACCGACAACTCTGGCGGCTGGCGCTGCCGATGATCCTCTCCAATATCACCGTGCCGCTGCTTGGCCTGGTGGACACTGCCGTTATCGGCCATCTCGACAGTCCGGTTTACCTTGGCGGCGTAGCGATTGGCGCGACCGCGACCAGCTTCGTCTTTATGCTTTTACTCTTTCTGCGCATGAGCACCACCGGCATTACCGCGCAGGCCTTTGGCGCGCGGGATACGCAGGCGCTGGCGCGCGCCCTGACGCAGCCGCTACTGATGGCGCTGCTTGCGGGCCTGCTGTTTATCCTGCTGCGCGAGCCGCTCAGCGCGCTGACAGGTCGGCTGGCGGGCGGCGATCCGCAGGTGCAGGAGCAGGCCGCGATCTTTATTAATATCCGCTGGCTCAGCGCGCCGGCGACGCTGGCGAATATGGTGATCCTCGGCTGGCTGCTGGGCGTGCAGTACGCCCGCGCGCCGGTCGTGCTGCTGGTGGTGGGCAACGCGGTCAATATTCTGCTCGATCTCTGGCTGGTGCTCGGGCTGAAGTGGGGCGTGGCAGGGGCGGCGAGCGCCACGGCGCTGGCGGAATATGTTACGCTGGCGGTCGGACTGGCGATGGTGTGGCGCGTACTGAAGCTACGCGGCATCTCGATAGCGATGTTGAAAGAGAGCTGGCGCGGCGATATCAGCCGCCTGCTGCGCCTCAATCGCGACATTATGCTGCGCTCGCTGCTGCTGCAGCTCTGCTTTGCCTCGCTGACGCTTATCGGCGCGCGACTGGGGTCGGAAATTGTCGCCGCTAATGCCGTGCTGCTGATGTTCATCACCTTTACCGCCTATGCGCTCGACGGCTTCGCCTACGCGGTGGAAGCCGTCTCCGGCGAGGCCTATGGCGCGCGCGACGGCAAACGACTGCTGTCGGTGTGGCGCGCCGCCTGCCGACAGGCGGGCATGGTCGCGCTCGCCTTTGCGCTTATTTACGCGGCGAGCGGCGACGCTATCGTGTCGATGCTGACCTCGCTGGAGTCGCTGCGGCAGCTGGTCGATCGCTATCTTATCTGGCAGATCGTTCTGCCGCTGGCGGGCGTATGGTGCTATCTGCTGGACGGCCTGTTTATCGGCGCGACGCGCGGACGCGAAATGCGCAACAGTATGGCGATGGCCGCGCTGGGCTATTTCCTGACATTGCTGACTCTCCCCTGGCTAGGCAATCACGGTTTATGGCTGGCGGTCACGGTTTTTCTTGCGCTACGCGGCGTTTCGCTTTGGCTGATCTGGCGGCGTGAATGGCGCTTAAAACGCTGGTTTCAAAGTTAATTTGCGCGCGCAGCGGCAGCCGTAACACGCTGCGCCTGACGGATTATTCTGTATTTATGCGCCGGTTGCCGATTCGTCTACTATAATTACCTTACAACAGCGCGACACAGCAGCGCTTTGTATTGTCGTACTGCCAATGTGTGGTGGTATGTAAAACTAAGGATGACGTGGAGGTCTGACATGAATAAAGACGAAGCGAGCGGTAACTGGAAGCAGTTCAAAGGCAAATTCAAAGAAAAATGGGGCAAGCTGACCGACGATGACATGCAGGTTATCGAAGGTAAACGCGATCAGCTTGTCGGCAAAATTCAGGAACGCTACGGTTACGCTAAGGATGAGGCAGAGAAAGAAGTCTCAGACTGGGAAACCCAGAATAAAGATTACCGCTGGTAATCTCCTCGCTCAGGCTTGATCTGAGCGATCGGCACAGGGAAGTGCCGCTTACCCTCTTTTTCCGCGCTTTTTCCCTTCAGACTCATGATCGTGACTGCAGCTATCCTGATGCGTACAGGCTTCAACCTCCGCACATCGGGTACAGAGTCCATGTGCCTCAATTACGCTATGGCGTAACGTGAAGCGCGCCTCGCCAGCCAGATCGGCAATGATATTCTCGACGCCCTGCGCCTGTTTTTCCGTGACCGCCGCGCAGCGATCGCAAACCAGCATCACCGAAGTATGCGCCGGCGCCTCGAAATGATGGCAAACCACGTAGCTGTTGTTGGATTCCACGCGATGGATAAATCCCTGTTCCAGCAAGAAATCGAGCGCGCGATAGACCGTCGGCGGCTTCGCCTGCGGCTCGCTGGCGCGTAGCTGATCCAGCAGGTCGTAAGCGCTAATCGATCCATGCTGCGCCGCCATCAGACGTAACACCTCAGCGCGCTGCGCGGTTAGCCGCACTCCGCGTTGCAGGCAGAGTTTTTCCGCCTGAGTCATGATTTTTTCTGGCGTCATTGTCGACATGGTGATTCTCCGCTGAAAACGAGATGTTATCTTATCACAGCAGACGCGCTTGCGCTGAAGTTGCGCGCTTTCAGCACAATCCCTGTTATGACCTATTAATATCAATGCATTAGGATAAAAAGCAGAGGATGAAGTTGGTTTTGTGACGCTAATCAGTGCCAACATCATTGAGACATTAACTAACAAAACTAGAGTTTTGCTTTACAACTCACCAGGTTAAGCACTAATGTTCATGAGGCCTTAAGCAACTGCTGGCCTTAATATCCTTTTTGACTACCCCGCTAAATAATAAAAGCGCCGATTTGTAGCTAAAACATCCAATCCGGCGAATAACAATGCTGTTTCGACTCAATTCACAGCAATGAACCGTTAGCCGCGATTCACAATAGCGCTAACGACAAATTCCGATGATGAATGTTTTCCTGATCAAGGTGATGGCAGACAAATGGCGAACAAAACCACCCGGCGCTCTGCGCTTTTATATCCTGCTGTTTTAAACGCGCTCTTTATCTCCTCTTCCGCTATGGCCGCGGGGACCTGGTACGACGCGCGCAACGACGCGATGGGCGGTACAGGCGTCGCGTCCTCTACGTGGAGTTCTGCCGTGCTGGCGAACCCGGCGCTAATGACGCGCGCGCAGCCGGACGATAATGTCGGCATTATTTTTCCTTCTGCCGGCCTGCAGATAACCGATAAAGACAAGATGGTCGATAAGGTCGATGACATCAGCGATACCGTCGATCGCTATCGTGACGTAATCAATGGCCTGACCTTCCGCGACTATCTCAACGGTTATCCGCAGTTGAAAACGGCGTCGCGAGACGTGGCGAACCAGCTTCGCGACCTGCGCGGCAACAAAGCCAACGGCACGGCGGGCGTCGCGCTGGCGGTGACCGTTCCCAACGAAACGCTGCCCTTCGCCTTTATCACTAAGGCGTATGGCACGGTGCACCTGCGCGCTAACGTGGCGCAGAGCGACATCGCCTATCTCGACGGCGTGGCGAACGGCACCGTTATTCCCGTGCCGGGCGACCAGAATAACCTGCGTTCCAGCGCAAACGGACTGGCGGCGCTGGTCACCGACTACGGCATCGCCGTCGCGCACGAGTTCAGCGTGGCGGGACATCCGGTTTCGATCGGCGTCACGCCTAAGATCCAGAAAACCTGGCTCTATAACTACACCGCCAGCATCTACAACTACGATAAAAACGACCTCAACGGCAGCCGCTACCGCAACGATAATACCGGTTTCAACATCGACGCCGGTTTAGCGACGCCGCTGAGCGACAGCTGGACGCTGGGCGTTACCGGACAGAATCTGGTGTCGCGCGATTTGAAGACTAAAGAGACTAACGGCTATCGCGACACCTACCAGATCCGTCCGCTGGTGACCTCTGGCCTGTCGTGGAACGGCGGCCCCTTTACCGCGGCGCTGGATGTGGATCTTACCGAAACGAAACGCTTTAAATCGGAAGAGAGCAGCCAGTACGCCGGCGTCGGCGGCGAATACCGCGTGCTGGACTGGCTGGCGCTGCGCGCTGGCTACCGCGCGGATATGAAATCCAACGACGAAAATGTCTTCACCGCCGGCTTCGGCGTGTCGCCGTTCAACAACGCGGTGCATCTGGATCTGGCAGGTTCGGTAGGCGACAACAATACCTGGGGCGCGATGATGCAGCTCGGGTTTAACTTCTAATCGGCGATTTTTAGCCGTCATTATGCCGGGCGATGCAGAGTCGCCCGGCACCTTGTAAATGTGCTATCATTGCGCAGATTATCATCACCCTTAACGGATTTTCTGCGCTTCATGAGCAATTCTTTCTCCTCGCAACGTTTTTCCATCGCGCCGATGCTCGACTGGACCGACCGACACTGTCGCTATTTCCATCGTCAGCTGACCGGCGACGCGCTGCTCTACACCGAAATGGTGACCACCGGCGCCATTATTCACGGCAAGGGCGACTACCTGGCCTACAGCGAGGCGGAACATCCGGTCGCGCTGCAGCTTGGCGGCAGCGATCCGGCGGCGCTGGCGCAGTGCGCGAAGCTGGCGGAAGAGCGTGGCTACGATGAGGTAAACCTCAACGTCGGCTGCCCCTCCGATCGCGTCCAGAACGGACGCTTCGGCGCCTGTCTGATGGCGGAAGCGTCGCTGGTGGCCGAGTGCGTCGACGCTATGCGTCAGGTGGTTTCAATTCCGGTGACGGTAAAAACCCGTATCGGCATCGACGAACAGGACAGCTACGCATTTTTGACCGATTTTGTCGGCACCGTCGCGCAGCGCGGCGGCTGCGACACCTTTATCATCCATGCGCGTAAAGCCTGGCTTTCCGGCCTGAGCCCGAAAGAGAACCGTGAAATCCCGCCGCTTGACTATCCGCGCGTCTATCAGCTGAAGCGTGATTTTCCCCAGCTGACTATCGCCATTAACGGCGGCGTGAAGTCGCTGGAAGAGGCCAAAACCCATCTGCAGCATCTCGATGGCGTGATGATGGGACGCGAGGCTTACCAGAATCCCGGCCTGCTGGCGCAGGTCGATCGCGAGCTGTTCGGCCGTGACGCGCCGATTGCGGATCCGGTAGCGGTGGTGCGCAGCATGTATCCCTATATAGAGGCGGAACTGGCGAAGGGCACCTATCTCGGCCACGTCACGCGTCATATGCTCGGCCTGTTCCAGGGCATTCCCGGCGCGCGCCAGTGGCGTCGTCATCTGAGTGAAAACGCCCATAAGCCGGGCGCAGACGTACGCGTGCTGGAAGCGGCGCTGGCGCTGGTAGCGGATAAGATCCCACAGGAAGCCTGATTACCCGCGGCAGCGGTAAAAAAGCCAGCCTGAGCGCTGGTTTTTTTTACGCCAAAAATCGGTGAAATTCGCTATTTTTCGGCGGTCACTATCGCTATTCTTGAATCTATTCAAACAGATAACATATGGCACGCTTCTTGTAATAGAGCTGTAGAACTAACAAGAGGAGTAACAACGTGGAAATTCTGTTTGTGCTGGGTTTTTTTGTGATGCTTCTGGTGACGGGCGTCTCGCTGCTGGGCGTGCTGGCGGCGCTGGTGGTCGCGACGGCGGTAATGTTCATCGGCGGCCTGTTTGCGCTTGTAATCAAATTGTTGCCCTGGCTGGTGATGGCGCTGGTTGCCGCCTGGGTTTATCGCGCCTTTTGCGGTGATAGCCGCGAACGGGCGCGCCGCAAGCTGCGTCGAAAAATCAGCAAGTTAGAACGGCGTCGCGGCTATTAATTGCGGGTGCGATCACAGACTGACAGATTGCTTATGCCAGTTTCGCAATTAAACATATTTTTTACTTATGTTTTCTGCCAGGATGATCGCCGTTGAGTCGACATGAATTCATCGCCGCTGTCCCTACACCAGCGCGAACGATAAAAAGAAAAGGGGCTTCCTACGGGAAGCCCCGTTTGCGTTCAGGCATCAGGGAATAAGCAGGCTGGAGCCCTGGGTGCTGCGGCTTTCCAGCGTGCGGTGCGCTCGCTCCGCCTCTTTCAGCGGGAACTTCTGCTGTTCCGGCACCTCAACCTTGATTGCGCCGCTGGCAAGCAGCGAGAAAAGATCGTTGCTCGCCTGCTCTAGCTCTTCGCGGTTGGTGATATAGCCGTAGAGCGAAGGACGCGTGACGAACAGCGAGCCTTTTTGGTTGAGGATGCTTAAATCCACACCGGTAACCGGCCCGGAAGCATTACCAAAACTCACCATCAGTCCCTGACGACGCAGCGAATCCAGCGACGCTTCCCAGGTATCTTTGCCCACCGAGTCATACACCACCGCAACTTTTTTGCCGTCGGTCAGCTGGCTGACGCGCTCGGCGATATTCTCTTCCCGGTAGTTGATGGTCGCCCAGGCGCCCGCCGCTTTCGCCAGCTTCGCCTTTTCCGCCGATCCAACGGTGCCGATCAGATGCGCGCCGAGCGCTTTCGCCCACTGGCAGGCGATCAGGCCGACGCCGCCCGCCGCCGCGTGGAACAGAAAGGTCTCGTCCGGCTTCACCCGGTAGGTCTGGCGCAGCAGATAGTGCACGGTCAGCCCCTTCAGAAAGCTGGCGGCAGCCTGTTCGAAGCTGATGGCGTCCGGCAGCAGCATCAGCCGATCTTCCGCCACGTTGTGCAGCTCACTGTAGGCGCCCAGCGTCGCCTGGCAATAGACCACGCGATCGCCCGGCTTGAAGCGCGTGACCGCGCTGCCGACGCGCTTCACCACGCCCGCCGCTTCGGTGCCGAGGCCAGAGGGCAGCGCGGGAACCGGATAGAGGCCGCCGCGCACGTAGGTGTCGATATAGTTAATGCCGATGGCGCGGTTCTCTACCTGCACTTCGCGTTCAGCAGGATCGGCAGGATCGACATCTACCCATTGCAATACCTCAGGCCCGCCCTGCGCGGTAAACTGAATACGCTTTGCCATTTTTACTCCTGTGATTGTTCAATATGAGGCGTGAGAGGCGCGCCGCCATAAGGTATACTGGCGCGTCCCCTCAGAAGATCGGTATTGCATTCACTATGGCAGGAAATAAACCCACCAACAAATCGAACGACACGCCCGACCGGCAGCTGGAAGGTATTAAAATGCCGCCGCATTCGATTGAAGCGGAGCAGTCGGTGCTGGGTGGGTTGATGCTGGATAACGAACGCTGGGACAACGTCTCCGAGCGCGTCGTGGCGGAAGATTTCTTCAACCGCTCGCACCGTCTGATCTTTTCCGAGATGCAGCGTCTGCTGGAAGCGGGCCAGCCCATCGACCTGATCACGCTCTCCGAGTCGCTGGAAACGCGCGGCGAGCTGGAGATGGCGGGCGGGTTCGCCTATCTGGCGGAGCTGGCGAAAAACACCCCCAGCGCGGCGAACATCGGCGCCTATGCGGATATCGTGCGCGAACGCGCGGTAGTGCGCGAGATGATCTCGGTAGCGAATCAGATCGCCGACGCCGGTTACGATCCCCAGGGACGCAACAGCGACGAACTGCTCGACTTCGCCGAGTCCAACGTCTTTAAAATCGCCGAATCGCGCGCGAACAAAGACGAAGGGCCGAAGAACATTCAGGAGGTGCTGGAAGCCACGGTGTCGCGCATCGAATCCCTGGTCTCAACGCCGCACGACGGCGTGACCGGCGTCGACACCGGCTATCAGGATCTGAATAAAAAGACCGCCGGCCTGCAGCCGTCGGATCTGATTATTGTCGCGGCGCGTCCGTCGATGGGTAAAACCACCTTCGCCATGAACCTGTGCGAAAACGCCGCCATGCTGCACGACAAGCCGGTGCTGATCTTCAGTCTGGAGATGCCCAGCGAGCAGATTATGATGCGTATGCTGGCGTCGCTGTCGCGCGTGGATCAGACGCGCATCCGTACCGGCCAGCTTGATGATGAAGACTGGGCGCGTATCTCCGGCACCATGGGCATCCTGCTGGAGAAGAAAAATATGTATATCGACGACTCCTCCGGCCTGACGCCGACCGAAGTGCGCTCGCGCGCGCGACGCATTTTCCGCGAAAACGGCGGCCTGAGCATGATCATGATCGATTACCTGCAGCTGATGCGCGTGCCGTCGCTCTCCGACAACCGTACGCTGGAGATCGCCGAAATCTCTCGCTCGCTCAAGGCGCTGGCGAAAGAGCTTAACGTGCCGGTAGTGGCGCTGTCGCAGCTTAACCGCTCGCTGGAGCAGCGCGCCGATAAGCGTCCGGTCAACTCCGACCTGCGTGAATCCGGCTCTATTGAGCAGGACGCCGACCTGATTATGTTTATCTACCGCGACGAGGTTTACCATGAAAACAGCGATCTTAAAGGCATCGCCGAGATTATTCTGGGTAAACAGCGTAACGGTCCTATCGGTACGGTGCGCCTGACCTTTAACGGCCAGTGGTCGCGCTTCGACAACTATGCCGGCCCGGCGTACGACGACGAATAACTCTCTCTCCCGGCATGCACGATCTGTGCATGCCGCCTCGCATCATCAGAAAATAGTGTTGGACAACCCCGCCGTTAATCGGGTTATCTGTATCACAGCGCACGTTTACGCACTGGAAGCAGCATGACTCACGTAGATGATTACGATCTGAAAATACTGACCTTATTACAATCTAACGGCCGGCTGACCAACCAGGAGCTGAGCGATTTAGTGGGTCTGTCGGCATCGCAATGTTCGCGCCGGCGCATCAACCTTGAACAGGCGAATTTGATTCTCGGCTATCATGCGCGTCTTTCGCCTGATGCGATTGGGCTGGGCATGGTCGGTCTGATTGAGGTGCGGCTGATTAATCATACCGCCGAATACGTTGACAGCTTTCACCGCATGGTGGAGCAGGAGGAGGCGATCGTCGACGCCTACAAAACCACCGGCGACGCCGATTATCTGCTGAAAGTCGCGGTAGCGGATCTCGCTTCGCTGAGCGCGCTGATCAGCCAGCTGGTGGCGGGCCATCAAAGCGTGTCGCATGTGAAAACCTCGGTGGTGCTGGGCCGCCTGAAAGAGAACGGGCTGATGATGGCGCCCGCGCACAAAGTGCGCCAAAAGAGTGCATGATGTGCTTAATTGGTGCATGGTTGCGCCAGATAATGCAAAAGATATGCGTCAGAATTCGAATTTGTGCATGAATTGACGGTTTACCCGCAAGTTATGCGCAAAAACAAGCAACAAAAGCGCCTTAGTTATCAACTGGATAATCACTGGCACCTGCCGAAAGCGCCTGTAAGCCGACGGTATGGTGCGTTTTTTGCATCTCTACGCCACGCTTTTTCCGCTTAGAGTGCAATAAGATTACCTATGGATAACGTCGTAGAACCTACCCGCATTCCTCATTCGCGCCTCGAAGACGCGCTGGCGATTCTGCTCGGCACGCTGATGGTCTCTTTCGGCGTCATTATGCTGAAACAGGCGGGCGCGCTAACCGGCAGCACCGCCGGCATCGCCTTCCTGATTAGCTATCTGTCGCCGCTCTCATTCGGCAGCGCCTTTTTCCTGATCAATCTGCCGTTTTACTGGCTGGCGGTGCGCCGTATGGGATGGGAATTCACGCTGAAAACCTTCTGCGCGGTGGGGCTGGTGTCGCTTTTCACCCATCTGCATCCGCTCTTTGTCCACTTTTCCGCGCTCAATCCCTTTTATGCGACACTGTTCGGTAACGTGATCATGGGCATTGGGTTTATAGTGTTGTTTCGTCATAAAGCCAGCCTGGGCGGGATCAATATCCTGGCGCTGTGGCTGCAGGATCGCATTGGGCTGCGCGCCGGTAAACTGCAAATGGCCGTCGATACCTGCGTCGTGCTGGCGTCGCTGTTCGTCGTCAGCGGGCCGATGCTGCTGGCGTCGGTCGCGGGCGCAGTGATCCTTAACCTGATTATCGCCATGAACCATCGTCCCGGACGGTACATGGTTTAATGCTGCATACACCTCTGATTTTTACGACCACACATGGAGATCTGCACCGTGTTTCAAAACGTTGATGCCTACGCCGGCGATCCGATTCTGTCGCTGATGGAAACCTTTAAACAGGATCCGCGCACGAATAAAGTGAATCTCAGCATCGGCCTTTATTACGACGAGCAGGGCATTATTCCTCAGCTGCAGGCGGTCGCCGCCGCAGAAGAGCAGCTCAAGGCCGAGCCGCAGCAGGCGTCGCTCTATCTGCCGATGGAAGGCCTCAACGCGTATCGCAACGCTATTGCGCCGCTGCTGTTCGGCGCCGACCACCCTATGCTGAAGGCGGGCCGTATCGCCTCGATTCAGACACTCGGCGGCTCCGGCGCGCTGAAAGTCGGCGCGGATTTCCTCAAGCGCTACTTCCCGGACTCCAGCGTCTGGGTCAGCGATCCGACCTGGGATAACCACGTGGCGATCTTTAACGGCGCGGGTTTCGAGGTGAAGAGCTATCCGTGGTACGACGCAGAGACCAACGGCGTAAAATTCGACGCCTTCCTCGCCGCGCTGAGCGCGCTGCCGAAGAGGAGCATCGTGCTGCTGCACCCCTGCTGCCATAATCCGACCGGCGCCGACCTCACGGACGCGCAGTGGGATCAAACCGTTGAGGTGCTGAAGGCGCAGGAGCTGATCCCGTTCCTCGACATCGCCTATCAGGGCTTCGGCGCGGGAATGGAAGCGGACGCCTATGCCATTCGCGCTATCGCCGCCGCCGGCCTGCCGGCGCTGGTCAGCAACTCCTTCTCGAAAATCTTCTCGCTGTATGGCGAACGCGTCGGCGGCCTCTCTATCGTGTGCGACAGCGCCGAAGAGGCGGGACGCGTGCTGGGCCAGCTGAAAGCCACGGTGCGCCGCAACTACTCCAGCCCGCCGAACTTCGGCGCGCAGGTGGTGGCGCGCGTGCTCAACGACGACGCGCTGAAAGCGAACTGGCTGGCGGAAGTCGAGGCGATGCGCCTGCGTATCATCGCCATGCGCAAAACCCTGGTGGACGTGCTCAGTACGGCGCTGCCCGGCAAAAACTTCGACTATCTGCTGAAGCAGCGCGGCATGTTCAGCTACACCGGCCTGAGCGCGCAGCAGGTCGATCGCCTGCGTGAAGAGTTCGGCATCTATCTGGTGGGCAGCGGCCGTATCTGCGTCGCCGGGCTTAACAGCCATAACGTGCACCAGGTGGCGCAGGCGTTTGCCGCCGTCATGTGATGTAGCTGATTCTGTCATCCACACCCCTGGCTCGTTCCAGATGCAAACCGTCCGCTCAGGCTGACGGTTTTTTTTCGCCTTCAGGTTTACCTTTCCGCGTCTTATTGCACACTTAAACGGTGTAACCAACTCAGGAACAAGGCATGTGGCATCAACAAACGCTCACGCTCGGTGAGAAATCACGCGGTTTTCATCTGATCACTGACGAGATCGTCGGCCAAATTCCGGCGCTGGCTCAGGTGCAGACCGGCCTGCTGCACCTGCTGCTGCAGCACACCTCAGCGTCGCTGACGCTGAATGAAAACTGCGATCCCACGGTGCGCAGCGATATGGAAAACCATTTTATGCGTCAGGTTCCGGAAGCGGCGCCTTACCAGCACGACTATGAAGGCCGCGACGATATGCCGGCCCATATCAAATCCTCCACGCTGGGCGTATCGCTGCTGCTGCCGGTTCAGCGCGGCAGGCTGATGCTGGGTACCTGGCAGGGCATCTGGTTAGGGGAACACCGCATCCACGGCGGCGCGCGGCGCATTGTCGCTACTTTACAAGGGGAGTCGAAATGAATACGTCAGACCTGCTGACATACTGCATGAGCAAACCGGACGCGGAGCAGAGCGTCCACAGCGACTGGAAAGCGACGCAAATCAAAAGCGGCGGCGTGCTGTTCGCCATGGTGCATGAGGTTGATGGGCGTCCGGCGGTGTCGCTGAAAACGACGCCTGCGCTGGCGGACTTGCTGCGCGAGGAGCACAGCGACGTCTTCCCCAGCGAGCATCTTAATAAGACGCACTGGAGCACGCTGCTGCTGGACGGAACGCTGAAAGATTCGCAGATCTACTATCTGGTGGATGCCTCTTATCAGCAGGCTGGCGCGACCCGCGCGGCGGGCGCCTGAGAGAAGCGCGCGGCCTGAGGTCGCGCGCCGGGTGTCGCTTACGCCGCCGCTTCGTCGCGCAGCGTATTGATATCGATAACAAAGCGGTACTTCACGTCGCTTTTCAGCATACGCTCGTAGGCTTCGTTAATCTGATTCATCGCAATCAGTTCGATATCGGAAGTAATGCCGTGCTTGCCGCAGAAGTCGAGCATCTCCTGCGTTTCGGTGATGCCGCCGATCAGCGAGCCGGCGATGCTGCGGCGTTTCATGATCAGGTTAAATACCTGCGGCGCCGGATGATCGTGCTCCGGCGCGCCGACCAGCGTCATATTGCCGTCGCGCTTCAGCAGGGCGATAAACGGGTTGAGATCGTGCTGCGCCGCCACGGTATTCAGGATGAAATCGAAGCTGTTGGCGTGCTGCGCCATCTGATCCGCGTCTTTCGAGATCACCACTTCATCCGCGCCCAGGCGCTTGCCGTCTTCAATTTTCGACGGCGAGGTGGTGAACAGCACCACATGCGCGCCCATCGCGTGCGCAATTTTCACGCCCATATGGCCGAGGCCGCCCAGGCCGACGATACCGACTTTTTTGCCCGGCCCGACGTTCCAGTGGCGCAGCGGCGAATAGGTGGTGATGCCCGCGCACAGCAGCGGCGCGACGCCCGCCAGATCCAGATTTTCCGGCACGCGCAGCACGAAGTTCTCATCGACGACCACCGCCGTTGAGTAACCGCCGTAGGTGACGTCGCCGGTTTCGCGATCCTGGCCGTTATAGGTGCCGACGAAGCCGTCTTCGCAATACTGCTCCAGCCCTTCCTGACAGCTCGGACAGCTGCGGCAGGAGTCGACCATGCAGCCGACGCCAACCAGATCGCCGACTTTATATTTGCTGGCATGGCCGCCGACAGCGGTCACGCGGCCGACGATTTCATGTCCCGGCACGACCGGAAAAAGGGTGTTTTTCCATTCGTTGCGGGCCTGGTGCAGGTCAGAGTGACAAACGCCACAGAACATCACTTCAATCTGTACATCATGCGCGCGCAGCTCACGCGGTTTGTAATCGAACGGCGCCAGCGGGGATGTCGCGTCCTGTGCAGCATAGGCGTGCGTAATATTCATGGTGTCTCCAGGTTCGTTGTGTCGTGAATAGCGTCTTGATTTCGGCGCGCAGAGCGCCGTGATAAGAGGGCGCAGCCAGCAGGGCGCGCCAATGAGGAACGTTAAAAGGATAGTCACAGAAGACGAGCGCGACTATGCCTATACATGCCTGAATCTTGCCTGATTCTGTTTTTATCGGGGGGAATAAGCAGTAAAAAATAGGCCCGCTTGCGGCGGGCCTGAGAGGCGTTCATATAGACTAACGCGGGACGCTTTGCGCTTCGCCCTATGCCAGCCGCTTGTCGGAAATGAGCGCTAGGCGCTCTTTTTCTCCAGCAGCGGCTTCAGGAAGCGCGCGGTATGCGATTTCTCGCACTCCGCCACGGTTTCCGGCGTGCCGGCGACAAGGATCTCACCGCCGCCGCTGCCGCCTTCCGGGCCGAGATCGACAATCCAGTCCGCCGTCTTGATCACGTCAAGGTTATGCTCAATCACCACGATGGTATTGCCCTGGTTGCGCAGCTGATGCAGCACCTCCAGCAGCTGGGCGATATCGGCGAAGTGCAGGCCGGTGGTCGGCTCATCTAGAATATAGAGCGTCTGGCCGGTGCCGCGTTTCGACAGCTCGCGCGCCAGCTTGACGCGCTGCGCCTCGCCGCCGGAAAGGGTCGTCGCCGACTGGCCGAGACGAATATAGGAGAGGCCGACATCGATCAGGGTCTGCAGCTTGCGCGCCAGCGCCGGGACGGCGTCAAAGAACTCGCGCGCCTCTTCGATGGTCATCTCCAGCACTTCGTGGATGCTCTTGCCTTTGTACTTAATCTCCAGCGTCTCGCGGTTATAGCGCTTGCCTTTGCACTGGTCGCAGGGCACGTAGATATCGGGCAGGAAGTGCATCTCGACCTTCAGCACGCCGTCGCCCTGACAGGCTTCGCAGCGTCCGCCGCGCACGTTAAAGCTAAAGCGGCCCGGGTTGTAGCCGCGCGAACGCGCTTCCGGCACGCCCGCGAACAGCTCGCGCACCGGCGTAAAGATGCCGGTGTAGGTCGCCGGGTTGGAGCGCGGCGTGCGGCCGATTGGGCTCTGGTCGATATCGATCACTTTATCGAAGTGCTCAAGCCCGTTGATCTCGCGATAAGGCGCCGCTTCACCGGTGGTCGCGCCGTTCAGATGACGCTGCGCGATCGGGAACAGCGTATCGTTGATCAGCGTCGATTTACCTGAGCCGGAGACGCCGGTGATGCAGGTAAACAGGCCGACCGGCAGCGTCAGCGTCACATCTTTCAGGTTGTTGCCGCGCGCGCCGCTCAGCTTCAGCGTTTTCGCCGGATCGCCTTTCACCCGCTCTTGCGGCACCGCGATCTCGCGCTTGCCGCTGAGGAACTGGCCGGTCAGCGACTCTTCCACCGCCATGATTTCGTGCACCGTGCCTTCCGCCACGACCTGGCCGCCGTGCACGCCAGCGCCGGGGCCGATATCGATCACGTGGTCCGCCGCGCGAATGGCGTCTTCGTCATGCTCGACCACAATCACGGTGTTGCCGAGGTCGCGCAGGTGGATCAGGGTGCTGAGCAGTCGTTCATTGTCGCGCTGGTGCAGGCCGATGGAAGGCTCATCCAGCACGTACATCACGCCTACCAGGCCTGCGCCGATCTGGCTCGCCAGACGGATACGCTGCGCTTCGCCGCCGGAAAGCGTCTCTGCGGAGCGCGACATCGACAGGTAGTTCAGGCCGACGTTCACCAGGAAGCTCAGACGGTCGCCAATCTCCTTCAGCACCTTCTCCGCGATTTTGGCGCGCTGGCCGCTCAACTTCAGGTTGCGGAAGAAATCCATCGCGTGGCCGATGCTCATATCGGAGATGGTCGGCAGATTGGTGTTCTCGACAAACACGTGGCGCGCTTCGCGACGCAGGCGCGTGCCTTCGCAGCTGGCGCAGGCGCGGTTGCTGATGAACTTCGCCAGATCTTCGCGCACCGCGGTGGACTCCGTCTCTTTATAGCGGCGCTCCATATTGTGCAGCACGCCTTCGAACGGATGGCGGCGCACCGAGGTATCGCCGCGATCGTTGATGTATTTAAACTCGATATTCTCTTTGCCGGAGCCGTACAGGATCACCTGCTGCGCCTTGTCGCTCAGCGTGTTGAACGGCGCTTCGACGTCAAAATTGAGGTGCTCGGCCAGCGAGCGCAGCATCTGGAAGTAGTAAAAGTTACGACGGTCCCAGCCGCGAATGGCGCCGCCGGCCAGCGACAGCTCGCCGTTCTGCACCACGCGGTCGGGATCGAAATATTGCTGTACGCCCAGACCGTCGCAGGTCGGGCAGGCGCCCGCCGGGTTGTTGAACGAAAAGAGACGCGGCTCCAGTTCGCGCATGCTGTAGCCGCAGATCGGGCAGGCGAAATTGGCGGAGAAGAGCAGCTCTTCCGCGTGCGGGTCGTCCATGTCGGCGACGATTGCCGTGCCGCCGGAGAGCTCCAGCGTGGTTTCGAAAGACTCGGCGAGACGCGTTGCCAGATCCTCGCGCACCTTGAAGCGATCGATCACCACCTCAATAGTGTGCTTCTTCTGCAGCTCCAGCTTCGGCGGATCGGAGAGATCGCACACTTCGCCGTCGATACGCGCGCGGATGTAGCCCTGCGCCGCCAGGTTTTCCAGCGTCTTGGTATGCTCGCCCTTGCGATCTTTCACCACCGGGGCCAGCAGCATCAGGCGGCGTCCCTCATCCTGCGCCAGCACGTTGTCCACCATCTGGCTCACGGTCTGCGCCGCCAGAGGCACGTCGTGATCCGGGCAGCGCGGCTCGCCAACGCGGGCGAACAGCAGACGCAGATAGTCGTGGATCTCGGTAATGGTGCCGACCGTCGAGCGCGGGTTGTGTGAAGTGGACTTCTGCTCGATAGAGATAGCGGGCGACAGACCTTCAATATGGTCGACGTCCGGCTTCTCCATCAAGGAGAGAAACTGGCGCGCATAGGCAGAGAGCGACTCTACGTAGCGGCGCTGACCTTCCGCATAGAGCGTATCAAACGCCAGAGAGGACTTGCCGGAGCCTGACAGGCCGGTGACCACTATGAGTTTGTCGCGAGGGATGATCAGGTTGATGTTTTTCAAATTATGGGTGCGGGCACCACGAACTTCGATCTTATCCATTCACCTTTCCCGGATTAAGCAGCACGCTCTGTGTCCTTGCGACACGATTTAGCGTAAACACGATATTATGGCACAAAAAATAGACTGATTAAATATCCAGTATTTTTTGCGTTTTGGGTGTAAAATGAGCGCTTCTGCGAGACGGCTCGAAAGTGGGATCGCTTAGCAGGACGTGGTAGAATTGATGGTTTAGACTCTTAGCATTAACTCATCGGGAGAGAGCAACATGGCCAGTCGTGGCGTAAATAAAGTGATTCTTGTCGGGAATCTGGGTCAGGATCCGGAAGTGCGCTACATGCCGAATGGTGGCGCGGTTGCCAACATTACGCTGGCCACCTCGGAAAGCTGGCGTGACAAGCAGACCGGTGAAAACAAAGAGATCACCGAGTGGCACCGCGTGGTGCTGTTCGGCAAGCTGGCGGAAGTGGCTGGCGAGTATCTGCGTAAAGGTTCGCAGGTCTATATCGAAGGCCAGCTGCGCACGCGCAAATGGCAGGATCAGGGCGGCCAGGATCGTTACACCACCGAAGTCGTGGTTAACGTCGGCGGCACCATGCAGATGCTGGGCGGCCGTCAGCAGGGCGGCGCTAACGCAGGCGGCGCGCCAATGGGCGGCGGCCAGCAGAGCGGCGGCAACAACAACGGCTGGGGCCAGCCGCAGCAGCCGCAGGGCGGAAATCAGTTCAGCGGCGGCGCGCAGTCGCGTCCGCAGCCGCAGAGCGCCCCGGCGAGCAACAACAACGAACCGCCAATGGATTTCGACGACGATATCCCGTTCTGATTGTTGCGCCATCGCATCACGATCTCAGGCCCCGTTTACGCGGGGCTTTTTCTTGCGCGCTTAACCGGTTGCCAGGGCGCTATCGTCCGCAATCTATAAGCCGCAGCACAATGCCTGCGGGGAGCGATCGCCTGCCGAAATGGCGTTAATCGGCCCATCTGGTTAAAATTTCCGCCGTGCTGACGACCTGCGGCACATTTCCCGGCAGAGACAAGCCCGCCCACACCTCATTGTGTTGCCCAATCAGCTGCTCCGCGCTGGCGTAAGTGCGATCCGCCGTGGTGTGCGCATCAGCGGCGACGGTAATGCGATAGCCCAGGCCCGCGCCGACTTTAATCGTGGTATCGACGCAGTAATCGCTCGCGCAACCGCAAATCACGAAATTATCGATGTCGAGCTGAGTCAGCGCGGCGGCCAGTCCGGTTTGCCAGAAGCTGTCGCAGGCGGTTTTCGTCACGTAAAGCGAACCTGCCGGCTGGCGCAGCTCGGGCAGCAGTTCAAACGCTTCGGTGCCTGGCTGCATCTCGCCTTCGCGGTGAGTGATAAAGATTGCCCGGTCGGCTGCGTCAGTGAGCTGATTGATACGCGCTATACGCCCGGCGCGATCGAAGCGCGGCGTGGCGAACACGCCGTTTTGCATATCGACAACGACAACAACTCGCTGGGTCATCTTCTTTCTCCTTGTGAACGGTGCGCTTCAGTGTCAACCAGCCGTGGCGAAAGGGCAAAACTCTTTTGCAATTCGCCAGCCATCGCTGGCATGCTGAAAGCCTGTCTGGTTAACGAGGAGGTCGAGGTGGAGGGCGTTCCGGCTATTTTTCCCTGCGAAAAAGATCGCGCGCAGTTTCGCCAGCTTGCTGAGCTGCCAGGCGTAGAACTCTATCAGGCGCATATCACCCGCTACGCTTTTGAGCCGCATACGCATGAGGCTTTCGGCATCGGCACTATCGAATCGGGCGCGCAGCGGTTTCGCTATCGCGGCGCGCAGTACACGGCGCCGACCCATTCGCTGATAATGATGAATCCCGATGAGCTGCACACCGGCGAATCCGCCTGCGATGAGGGTTGGCGTTACCAGATGATCTACATCCAGCCAGATGAAATGGCGCAGCTTACCGGCGACCGCGGCTGGTGGTTCAGCGAAGCGCTGCGCACCGACTCGCATCTGGCGCTGCCGCTCTCGCAGACGCTGTCGGCGCTGTGGCTGGCCGACAGCCCGCTGGCGCGGCAAAGCCTGCTGGGCGACGTGCTGGCGCAGCTGCGGCCGCTGGCGCGCATGGCGCAGAAAGGGAAAGAAGAGGGGCGGCACCGCTTCGACCAGGTGCGCGATTACCTGCGCGACAATCTTGCCGAGTCGGTGAGGCTGGAAGAGCTGGCTTCACTGGCGGGGCTCTCGCCGTGGCATTTTCTGCGCGCCTTCCGCGCCCACTTTCACGTTACGCCGCATCAGATGCTGATGGCCTATCGGCTATACGAAGCCAAGCTGCTGCTGGCGCGTGGACTGTCGGCCGCCAGCGTGGCGGCGAGCGTCGGCCTGAGCGACCAGGCGCATCTTACCCGCGCCTTCGCCCAGCGTTACGGCATTACGCCGGTGCGCTATCAAAAACAGGTGCGCGGCGCCTGAGACGCACCGCAATCTGCTACAAGATTTCCCCCTGCTTTTTCCGCCACACTTCCTTACGCACTTTAATAAAGGAAGAGACGATGTTAGCTGGCGTGTTGTTTGCCCTTGCCGCAGGGCTGATGTGGGGACTGATTTTCGTTGGGCCGCTGCTGGTGCCGGACTATCCCGGCGCGCTGCAGTCTGCCGGACGCTATGTCGCGTTTGGACTGATCGCGCTGCCGCTCGCCTGGCTGGATCGCCGTCGCCTGCGCAAGCTGCTGCCGGCTGACTGGCGCGAGGCGCTAAAGCTGTCGCTGGTGGGCAACCTCCTTTATTACACTTTTCTCGCCAGCGCGATCCAGCGCACCGGCGCGCCGGTATCCACCATGATTATCGGCACGCTGCCGGTGGTGATGGCGATTACCGCCAACCTCTGTTACGGCCATCTTGAAGGACGCCTGGCCTGGCGTCGGCTGGCGCCTGCGCTGCTGGCGATCGGCGCCGGTCTGGCGTGCGTTAATATCGCCGAACTGCGCGGGCAAGAGGGCGAATGGGATTTAACACGCTACCTGAGCGGCATCGCGCTGGCGGTGCTGGCAGTCGCATGCTGGACCTGGTATCCGCTGCGCAACGCGCGCTGGCTGCGCACCCATCCGCAGCATAAGCCATCCACCTGGGCGACGGCGCAGGGGATCGTGACGCTGCCGCTGGCGCTGGTGATGTATGCGCTGGTAAGCGCCCAGCTGGCGTGGCAGCAGCCGGGCTTCGCGCTGCCGTTTGGCCCGCAGCCGCAGCGTTTTCTGCCGCTGATGCTGATGATTGGCCTGCTCTGCTCCTGGCTCGGCACCCTGTGCTGGAATGCCGCCAGCCAGCGCCTGCCGACGGTTTTTATGGGGCCGCTTATCGTATTCGAAACGCTGTCCGGCCTGCTGTGGACCTTTCTCTGGCGACAAAGCTGGCCGCCGCTGCTGACGCTGACCGGTATTCTCTGCCTGATCTTCGGCGTGCTCTGGGCGATGCGCATCAAGCCTGAGCCGCTGCTGACCTCGATTGAGCATTAATTCCTCCGGCCAGCACCTTAATTAACAGGCGCTGACCTGCTGATTTCACACCGTTTTAAGAATAATACGCAGAGCGGAGCGGCAAAATTTGCCGCTCTTTTGCTATTAAATCGCTAAAGGCGGCGTGAGAAGCGTAATAAAAAGCGATCGCGATCGCATTTTTTCCTCTCTTTAACCGGCGCTTAACTTCTTTCACAGACCGCAAATAGCTCTTCAGACGGCTGATATTCCCTCCCAGACAGGCTTTAGGGTCTGGACAATGGCGATCAATTCGCCATTTTGCTGCATATTTATCGTCTGCCGGTGCGTTTTTATTGGCATTTGGCCCTGAGAATAGCGTCTGATAAACCACCTTTTTTTCCAGAAAGGAGCTGGCCATTAAGAATAATTCCCAATGAGAAAATTTACGAAACTTTAGCTTTGGCGATCTTTATGCTGAATATTCTTATATGAGTTCGCACCCGAATAAGGAAAGCGATAAGCATTGATAAACCTTTCAGCCAGGAAAATTCCTGGCACTTTTTTACCGCTCCGCTTATTTAAGGTTGGTTAAATATTCTCCACTGGATGTAATCTTAGTGCCAGCCTATGTTGAAGTAAAAATGACTTATCTTAGAAAAGCTGTTCAGCGCGGCTTAATGAAAGGAGAGCGTTTTAGCACCGTGTATTAACATGCCTGATGTAAAGCAGAAAGCACCAATCTCATCGAAATGAGATTGGGCGAGAGGAGAAGTAGCGAGAAATGCGAGACTTTTGCTGGTGCTTATCAATATTACCGCAAAAAATGAAAATCGATCCGGCGGCAAACCCATCAGGAATGCATGGAGCGAAAATTAAAGCCACGAATGGTATCTTAAAGTGTCATCATCTCTTCTGGTAAGAACAATCTCAGCGCTAAGTCAGTTTAGGGCAGTATTATTGGTTTTATCGATTTTCCGAGCCTGACGGATAGTGATAAACGCTGCGGCTAATATCGAGCAGGCGGCAGCTGCGGCGCGTGCCGATGTCGAACGTGCTCTGCAAGAAGTTGACCGCCTGACGCTTCTCGTTGGTAGTAAAGAAGTTCTTCAATACGCTTTGCAGCATCTCCTTATCTGAGTTGAGCGTTTGCAGCTCACGGGTAAGTGTTTGTAGTTTGTCTTCTAACTCTTTGATTTTCCTTCCTTCCTCCGAAGAGAGGCCGGAGAATTTCTTTTTCCAGCTATAGAAGGTGGCCTCAGAGATCCCCAGCTCGTCACAAATCTCCCTGACTTTAACCCCTGATTCAGAAGCTTTAATGGCATTTGTGATTTGCTCTTCGCTATATCGTGACTTTCTCATAAATGCTCTTACCTTTCTTATCGATTAATGGATGAGATGTACTGTATTAATATCTGGCACTGTAAATAAACTATTAATGCAGTATTAAAGTGCGCGATTAGAATTGCGTGGGTTAAATTAAGATATTTAGAATAAATATCATCATGGGATAAATCTTATTTTATTCTTATCGGATGGGCGCACCTTCCTGGCCGGGGATTTTTGTTATAGATTCTTCCCATCCCAAATACGAAAAATTTCTACGTACATTTGATATTTAGCATAACGTGCTTGCTAAATTCGCAGGGAAATGGCTTGCGAATGGGTTCTGTTTTCACCGTGAAATCGATTCCAGTTTTGCCATTCTGAGCCAAATTTAATCAGAATTATCCTGAAAATATTCACCGAATCGTGTTCTGATTCTCATTTTTCGGACCAGCCTGGTTTGAAATCTTTAAATAACGCCAGGCCCACTGAGCGCTTGTTAATTCGTTACAGGGACGTTGTACCGAAGCGGTTGAAGTAAGTAATGCAAAGGATGAGTCAATGAAATTAAGCGTAATGTCTAATGCCGCCTGGATGATGTCTGAGAAGATCGTCTCGGTTTTTGGCGTCATATTTGTGACCTCCTACGTGGCGAAATCATTCGGGCCAACCGTATTTGGCCAGATGGCGTTTTCTACCTCTTTATTTTCAATGGTCCAGACCGTCGCCATCTTCGGTACCGAAACTATCTTGTTTAAGCGGATCAGCAAAAGCGCGCCGAAAGGGCTGCGCCTGATGAACGTGGCGCGCACGCTGCGCATGATTTTGCTGTTGGTCACCGCGGCGCCGGTGCTGGCATGGGTATGGTTCACCATGCCGGAGAATTTTCTGGCGTTCACGCTGGCGTCGTTCGTCGCCTCGGTATTCGTGACGCAGGACACCTTCAGCGTCTACAACAACGCGCGCCTCGCCTCCCGGCTCAATACCGTTGCCAACTCGCTCGGCATGCTGCTGAGCTTTACCATCAGCTTTGTTATCGCCTGGCTGCGCCTGAATCCGGCATGGCTGACGCTCTCTATCGTGGCCGTGACGCTGGTGCCTTACGTTATCAAGCGATACAACTTTTACCGCGAAACGCAGGATATTGCTCCGCCGCAGGAGAAACGCAGCGCCTATCTGCGCTATCTGATGTACGCCGGTCTGCCGCTGGCGATCTCCAGCATTTTTATTTCAGTGCAGGTTAAAGCTGCGCAGATGTTTTTGGCCGGCATTGCGTCGGCAAGCGATCTCGGGCTGTTTGCGGCGGCCAACACTATCGCGGCTTCGTGGATTTTTATCCCCGTGGCGCTCATAACTTCATGCTTCACTGAAATCTTCAGGGAACGCGGCGAAGTGGCTATTAAGCTGGCAGCGCGGCTTAACGGCTATGTCATGGGAGTTTCACTGATGATGTTGCTGGTCATCGCGCTGTTCGGCGAGAAAATCATCATCGCTTTGTACGGTTCAGAATACACACAGTCAGGAAGTCTCATTACGTTGTTGTCAATGGCGACCTGTTTCTCCGCTATGGGCACCGTAGCCTACCGCTACATGGTAAAAGAGGGTGGTTTCAACTATCTGTTGAAGAAAATCATCTGCCTGATGGTCATCAGCCTGCCGCTTTCATGGTGGCTGATCCAGGGCTACGGCATTATGGGCGCCGCATGGAGCGTCTTCGTGTCGGAACTCTTGTCGCTTACCGTAATGAATTACTTCTTCAAAAACGGCGTCATTCAAAGAATTCAGGTTTCCTCACTCAACTACAAAACCTACAAATGAGGTCAGATATGTTTAAGTTGAAAGATGAACTCAGAAGAAGTGTGCAGTACTTCATTAAGAAGATGCCCTGGGCATACCAGGACCGCATTTACTACTTCCACAAGTTCAAAAAATTGCCCAATTTGCGTCAACCCAAGGTCTTCAACGAAAAGGTGCTGTACCGCAAGTTCGTCTATGGCGACTACCAGATTTACGGCCGCCTTTCGGATAAGTATTCGGTGCGCGACTATATCGCCGAGAAAATTGGCAACGAGTATCTGATTCCGCTGGTGCATGAGTCGACCGATCCGGCATCGTTGAACAGCCTGCAGTGCTGGAAGGGCACGGTGATCAAGCCGAATCACGCGTCCAACATGGTAGAGATCCTGCTGGAAGAGCCGGACGCGCTGCGCAAGCAGCAGATTATCAACAGCTGCTATAAGTGGCTGAAGACCGACTTCGCCAACGAGGCGCGCGAGATCCACTATCGCTATATCAAGCCGCGTATTCTGGTTGAAAAGTATATCGGCGACGGCAAAACGGCGCCGATCGATTACAAATTCCATATGTTCAACAAGCGCGACGGCCGCTTTGAATATGTGCTGCAGGTGATCTACAACCGCTGCCAGCCGCAGCTGTCGATGAATTTTTACGTTAACAATCTGACCGAAGCGTTCCACAAGATTCGCGATACCGGGCTGGATGTGACGAAAATCGCCGACTCGCTGCAGCACGCGCTCGATCTGAGCAAGAAGCTGGCGAGCGATTTCGACTATGTGCGCGTGGACTGGTATATCCATGAAGGCCGCATCTATTTCGGCGAGCTGACCTTTACGCCGGGCGCAGGTCTGGTGACAGGGCTGGATCGCGGACTTAACCAGATGATGGGAGATATGTGGATTCAGGATCGCCGCGGCACGCAGATACCGGGCGTTTCGGTGCAGGACGTCAATATCCCTGCGCTGTTGAAGAAAGTTTGAGTCACACAGCAAAATAAAAAACCCCGCGCTGCGGGGTTTTTTATTACAGACGGCTAACGAAGCCAAAACGAAGCTGGCATGGGCCGAAGAGCAAAGCGTCCCGCGCCATGGAAGGCGCGGGCCGAGCGAGCATGGATGCGTTAAGCGACTTTGCGATCGGGCCATGCCAGCTTCGTCAGCTCTGTGTAACCTCAGCAAAATAAAAAACCCCGCTATGCGGGGTTTTTTATTGGCTAACGGTTAAGGCATCGGCCAGTCGGGCGGGGTCTGGCTCATCACCTGAATAAAAGTATCTTTGGTCACCAGCATAAAGTGATGCACATTTTCCATGCTCAGCGAGATACCCAGCAGCCCCATCACGAACCAGCAGGTCATCCCGAGACCGACGCCGCCGCACATAAACGCCATCACGTGATGGCTGCTCTGGCGGAATTTAATTTTAAGAGTGCTGGCAAAAAACATCATGATTGCGCTGAGCAGTTCCCAACGCATGACAATCAAGCTGGTGGTTATGGTCGCCATCGACTTAAGCCTCTGAATCTGAGTGATTATCCCTGACGGTTACCGGACATCACTGGCGACGAAAAGCGTGGTCAGGGAAAGGCTTTTCGCCGTCATAAGGGGTGTAATATGTGAGCTGGGTCACATTATATCACTGGATTTGATTTTTTGAACAAAATTTGTACCTGGTATGGTAGAAATTTTTTTATCGAAATGTTGGCCGAAAAATCAGGGCATTAGGCGAGGAAGTCGGGAAGGTGCGCCCGCTAAGGGCGCCTTTTGCTTAGCGAACGGGGCAGCATTCGCCGGTGGTGCGCTGGGTATAGCTTGCCGCCGTTTCGCTGCAGTCGAAGCTCAGCATACGCGGACGCTGAGTCGCCTGGCGACGCATAAAGTGGCGATAGGCGGTCGGCGTCTGCGAAAACTGACGGCGGAAGACGCGGGAAAAGGTCTGCTGCGAGTCATAGCCGTACTGCATCGCGATATCAAATACCGGACGCTGCGTCTGGCGCAGCGCTTCCGCCGCCAGCGTCAGGCGACGTTCGCGAATGTAGCCGCCTAGCGTCTGTTTCGTCACGGTGCGGAACATACGCTGCAGGTGCCATTTTGAATAGCCGGACCTGGCCGCCACTTCATCAATCGACAGCGTCTTATCCAGGTTTTGGTCGATCCAGCGCGTCAGGGAGTGAATGATCTCTTCTTGCATCATAATCTCGTCCTTTAGTCCTGAGGGATTCGTTATTTGACGGAGGCGAGTATAATTCCTCAAGTTAACTTGAGGTAAAGAGCCAGATGAAAAAAGATCGCAACTACCCGAAACCGGTTTTGAC
Source organism: Pantoea sp. X-Soil-MYKO-1289 (assembly GCF_059730625.1). Classification (NCBI taxonomy): domain Bacteria; kingdom Pseudomonadati; phylum Pseudomonadota; class Gammaproteobacteria; order Enterobacterales; family Erwiniaceae; genus Pantoea; species Pantoea sp. X-Soil-MYKO-1289. The sequence goes on along the minus strand of NZ_AP036004.1, from coordinate 3,710,484 downwards.
GCCGGGCGAAGTCGCGCGCCGCAGCGGCGTGGCGGTCTCCGCGCTGCACTTTTATGAGAGCAAAGGGCTCATCTCCAGCACGCGCAACGGCGGCAATCAGCGCCGCTACAGCCGCGACGTGCTGCGGCGCGTCGCCATTATCAAAATCGCCCAGCGCATCGGCATCCCGCTCGCCACCGTCAGCGACAGCCTGATGCATATTCCCGCCAACAAGCGCATGTCGACCCACGAGTGGGACGCCCTGACCCAGCACTGGCGCGAGGAGCTGGATAAGCGCATTGAAACCCTGACGCGCCTGCGCAACGACCTCGACGGCTGCATCGGCTGCGGCTGCCTGTCGATGCGCGACTGTCCGCTGCGCAACCCCGGCGACCGGCTGGCGCAGCAGGGCTCCGGCGCGGTGCTGCTCGATCCCGAACAGGATGATAAAGGCGAGCCGCCGCGCTAAAGAGGATGAGCGCTATACTTGCCTGAGGTTCATAACAGGAATTGACTATGATTACCGTCCACCATCTTGAGCAGTCGCGCTCGCACCGCGTGCTGTGGCTGCTGGAAGAGCTGGAAGTGCCTTACCAAATCAAACGCTATCAGCGCGAGGCGTCGATGCTGGCGCCGGACGCGCTGAAAAAGGTTCATCCGCTCGGCAAGTCGCCGGTGATTACCGACGGCAACCAGGTGGTGGCTGAATCGGGCGCCATCCTTTCTTATCTCGAAGGCAAATATGACCGCGAACAGCGACTTACCTCTCTCGACGAGCAGGCGCGTCTGCAGGCGAACTACTGGCTGCACTACGCCGAAGGGTCGCTGATGCCGCTGCTGGTGATGAAGCTGGTCTTTGGCCGCCTCGGCAAGGCGCCGGTACCCTGGCTGCTGCGTCCGGCGGGCGCGGCGCTGGGCAAGGGCATGCAGAAGGCCTGGCTCGACAAGCAGCTGGTGCCGCATCGCCAGATGATCGAGCAGCATCTGGCCGCTCAGCCCTGGTTCGCCGGCAAGCGCTTCAGCATTGCCGATATCCAGATGAGTTTTCCTCTGCTGGCGCTGCGGTCGCGCGGCGGCCTGGAGGATATGCCCGCCACGGCGGCGTGGCTGAATACCGTACAGCAGCGCGCCGCCTGGCAGCGCGCCATTCAGCAGGGCGGCGAGGTGCTGCCGGGCGGCTGAGCGCCCCAAAAAATCTGAGACATCAAAGAGTAACGCGGCGGCGGCCCAGGCGCCGATGCCGCACAAGCCTTCAGAAACGCCGGTAAGCGCTCTTCTTTATCCTGAATTAAGGCGAGGAAGCAGTTGAAAATCTGCTGCCAAACGCCGGATAATCCCTTGCCTTTTATCTGTCCGCATAGCGGAGAGTTATCCGCCGCGAAGTAAACGTTTGCCTGCCGCCTGGCGCGCCATTGCGTCGGGTCGATAACCAGGGATTTTGCAGGCAGCGACGCAGGGCGTTTCACACAACAAAAAATTCTTGAGGCTCAACTATGTCATACGAATCACGCTCGTCCGCTGGCAAGCTGGACGCCTGGTTCTCTGTTTCTGCACGCGGCAGCAGCGTCCGGCAGGAAATTCTGGCGGGACTGACCACCTTCCTGGCGATGGTCTACTCGGTCATTGTGGTGCCTGGCATGCTGGGCAAGGCGGGCTTTTCGCCGACGGCGGTCTTCGTCGCCACCTGTCTGGTCGCCAGCGTCGGCTCTATCGTGATGGGGCTGTGGGCCAACCTGCCGATGGCCATCGGCTGCGCTATCTCGCTTACCGCCTTTACCGCCTTTAGCCTGGTGCTCGGCCAGCATATCAGCGTGCCGGTGGCGCTCGGCGCGGTATTCCTGATGGGGCTGCTGTTCACCGTTATCTCCGTGACCGGCATCCGCGCCTGGATCTTGCGCAATCTGCCGATGGGCGTGGCGCACGGCACCGGCGTGGGTATCGGCCTGTTTCTGCTGCTGATCGCCGCCGACGGTATCGGGCTGGTGGTGAAGAACCCCGCGGCCGGCATGCCGGTGGCGCTGGGCCACTTCACCTCGTTCCCGGTAATGATGTCGCTGCTGGGACTGGCGGCGATCGTCGGGCTGGAGAAGCGCCGGGTGCCGGGCGGCATTCTGCTCACCATTATCGCCATCTCGATTCTCGGGCTGATCTTCGATCCGGCAGTGAAGTTTCAGGGACTGTTCGCCATGCCCAGCCTGCGCGACAGCCAGGGCGAGTCGCTGCTGTTCAGCCTGGATATTATGGGCGCGCTACAGCCGGTGGTGCTGCCGAGCGTGCTGGCGCTGGTGATGACGGCGGTGTTCGACGCCACCGGCACTATCCGCGCGGTAGCGGGACAGGCGAACCTGCTGGATGAGAAGGGCCAGATCATCAACGGCGGACGCGCCCTGACCACCGACTCGGTCAGCAGCCTGTTCGCCGGCCTGGTCGGCGCGTCGCCTGCGGCGGTCTATATCGAATCCGCGGCCGGCACGGCGGCGGGCGGCAAGACCGGCCTGACGGCGATTGTGGTCGGCCTGCTGTTCCTGGCGATTCTGTTTATGTCGCCGCTCGCCTATCTGGTGCCCACCTACGCCACCGCGCCCGCGCTGATGTATGTCGGCCTGCTGATGCTGAGCAACGTCGCGAAAATCGACTTCGGCGACTTCGTCGATGCGATGTCCGGCCTGGTGACCGCGGTCTTTATCGTACTCACCTGCAATATCGTTACCGGCATCATGCTCGGTTTCGCCACGCTGGTGGTGGGGCGCCTGTTCGCCGGCGAGTGGCGCAGGCTGAACGTCGGCACGGTAGTGATTGCCGCCGCGCTGGTGATTTTTTACGCAGGCGGCTGGGCGATCTAGCAGTAAAAACGGGCGAGCGCCGTCTCGCCCGGAATGTTCTCCTGATTTTTCGCTGCGCCGCACGCGTGACGTGTCATTCTCTGCGCACTTTGCTTTACACTTTAGCGCTCACAACATTTTTCTGACTTTACGATTCGCCTAAGGAAAGCATGGAAATCTTCTTCACTATTCTCATTATGACGCTGGTGGTGTCGCTCTCCGGGGTGGCCGCGCGCATCTTGCCGTTCCAGATCCCGCTGCCGCTGGTGCAGATCCTCGCCGGCGCGCTGCTCGCCTGGCCGACCTTCGGCCTGCATGTCGATTTCGATCCGGAACTCTTCCTGGTGCTGTTTATTCCGCCGCTGCTGTTTGCCGACGGCTGGAAGACGCCGATCAGCGAGTTCCTGCATCATGGCCGGGAAATTATCGGCCTGGCGCTGGTGCTGGTGCTGATTACCGTGGTCGGCATCGGCTACCTTATCTACTGGATGGTGCCGGGTATCCCGCTGATCCCCGCCTTTGCGCTGGCGGCGGTGCTGTCGCCGACGGACGCCGTGGCGCTCTCCGGCATCGTCGGCGAGGGACGCATTCCGAAGAAAATCATGTCGATTGTGCAGGGCGAGGCGCTGATGAATGACGCCTCCGGCCTGGTCTCGCTGAAGTTCGCCGTTGCGGTGGCGATGGGCACCATGGTGTTTACCTGGGGCGGCGCCAGCGTCGAGTTTCTCAAAGTCGCGATCGGCGGCCTGATTGCGGGCGTGGCGGTCTGCTGGCTCTATGGTAAATCGCTGCGCCTGCTGAGCCGCTGGAGTGGCGACGATCCGGCGACGCAAACCGTGCTGCTGCTGCTGCTGCCGTTCGCCTCCTACCTGATTGCCGAACATCTCGGCGTCTCCGGCATCCTGGCGGCGGTCGCAGCGGGCATGACCATTACCCGCTCCGGCATTATCCGTCAGGCGCCGCTGGCGATGCGCCTGCGCGCCAACAGCGTCTGGCAGATGCTGGAATTCGTGTTTAACGGCATGGTGTTCCTGATGCTCGGCCTGCAGCTGCCGGATATTATCGGCACCTCCATTGACGCCGCCAACGCCGATCCCAACGTCGAGCTTTGGATGCTGTTCACCGACATTATCCTGGTCTACGGCGCGCTGATGGCGGTGCGCTTCGGCTGGCTCTGGATCATGCAGCGTCTCAGCAAGCGCGTGCTGAAGAAGAAGCCGATGGAGTTCGCCAACTATTCGCTGCGTGAACTGCTGATCGCCACCTTTGCCGGCGTGCGCGGCGCCATTACCCTGGCGGGCGTGCTCTCTATCCCGCTGTTCCTGACCTCCGGCGAGCCGTTTCCGGCGCGCTATGAGCTGGTGTTTATCGCGACCGGCGTGATCCTGTTTTCGCTGCTGGTGGGCGTGGTGCTGCTGCCGCTGCTGCTGCGCGGCGTGGACGGCATCGATAAAGCCGGACACCGCCGCGAGCTGCAAAACGCCCGCGCGGTGATGGCGAGCGTGGCGATCGAAAGCCTGCATAAAATGGAAGAGCGGCTGGAGAACAGCAGCGAAGAGAATATCGATCCTGAGCTGCTTAAAGAGGTCAGCCTGCGCGTTATCGGCAATCTGCGCCGCCGCGCCGACGGCAAAAGCGATCTGGAGCAGGCGCTGTTTGCCGAGAATCTGGAGCGTCGCTTCCGCCTGACCGCGCTGCGCGCCGAGCGCGCCGAGGTCTATCACCTGCGCGCCACCCAGCAGATCTCCGATGAGAGCATGCAGCGGCTGCTGCGCGATCTCGACCTGCTGGAAGCGCTGCTGATCGAGAAAGAAGAGTAAGCCGCGCGCCGCGCCTATACCGACAGGCGCGGCGCTTCATCCGGCCAGTGTTCGCGGCAGCAGGCGATCCACGCCTGCGCGCTGCGCGACAGATAGCTTCCCTCCCGCCAGATCAATCCCAGACTCCACATCAGCTCCGACTCCAGCGGCAGCCACAGCAGCGACTGCTTATCCAGCCGCTGACAGATCGGCTCCGGCAGGATCGCCAGCCCCATCTCCGCCTGCACCATCGCCGCCAGAAAATCCCACTGTCCGCTGCGCACCGCGATATGTGGCGTAACGCCAAGGCGCTGAAACGCCTTCATCAGCTGGCGGTTCAGCGAGAACTCCTCGTTGAAAATCAGCAGCGGATGCGCCGCCAGCTCCGTCAGCGCGATATGGCTGCGGTTAAGCCAGGCGGGCTGGCGCGGCACCAGCACGCAGAGCGGATGGTGCATGAGAGGCAGCGTGTTCAGCGGCAGATCGGGATCGACCGGCAGGGCGGTAAGCGCAATATCCAGGCTGCCCGCCAGCACCGCCTGCTGCACCGTGAGGCCGCCAAATTCGGCGATGTTCAGGGTGACGCCGGGATAGCGGCGGCGAAACGCCGAGATCGAGCCGGCGATCTGCATACCGACCATCGGCGGAATGCCGAGGCGCAGCTCGCCGGTTTTCAGCTGGTTGATGTCGCCGATCTCCGCCTCGAGCTGGTGGAACTCCTGCAGAATCGCCAGTCCGCGCTGGTAGACCGCCTGGCCGCTGTCGGTCAGATGCAGTTTGCGGCCGTCGCGCAGCAGCAGCGTGCAGCCCAGCTCCTCTTCCAGCTGGCGCAGCATTTTGCTGATGGTGGGCTGAGTCACATAGAGCTTCTGCGCGGCGCGGGTAAAGCTCTGCTGGCGCACCACCTCGGTGAAGTAGCGTAAAGCGCGGACGTCCATAACTATTCCCTTTTGGCATGACTGGAATGATTTTAATTCATTTTTTTCACCTTCTGTTGCGGATTTATACTAAGCGCCGAATCTGATGAAAGGAGAAACGAAAATGGCGTTAGCGCTCAGCCCGCAGCGCGTAGGCAGGCTGCAACGACTCTGGCTGCCGCTGCAGCTGCTGCTGTACATTGGCATGTTTATCGCCAGCGATCGTCTGGTGAGCTGGCTGCATCTGCCGCTGCCCGCCAATATCGTCGGCATGCTGCTGCTGCTGGCGCTGATCGTCACGCGCGTGCTGCCGCTGCGCTGGGTCAGGGCGGGCTCGCGCTGGCTGCTGGCCGAAATGCTGCTGTTCTTTATTCCGGCGGTGGTGGCGGTGGTGAACTACGGCGACCTGCTGCGCGTCGACGGCTGGCGCATCTGCGTGGTGATTGCGCTCAGCACGGTACTGGTGCTCGCCTCCACCGCGCTGGTGGTCGATCGCCTCTACCGCTATGAAGTGGCGCGCGCGGCGCGCAGGGAACAGCGCGATGCGTGATTTTATCCTGAGCCTGCTCTGTCTGGCGGTCACGCTGCTGATCTACTTTCTCAACAAGCGTCTCTATCGCCGCTGGCGCACGCTGCTGCTGATGCCGCTGGTGGCGACGCCCGTGCTGCTGGTGGCGCTGCTGCTGATTACGCACGTCTCCTGGCGGGACTATATCGCCGAAAGCCACTGGCTGCTCTGGCTGCTCGGCCCGGCGACGCTCGCCTTCGCCGTGCCGGTGTATGAAAACATGACGATTATTCGCCGTCACTGGCTTTCGCTGAGCGCTGGGGTGCTGACCGCCACGCTGGTGGCGGTGTGCAGTTCGGTGTGGCTGGCGCGGCTGCTGACGCTGCCTGAATCAATCCAGCGCAGCCTGGCGGTGCGCTCCATCACCACGCCTTTCGCGCTGGCGGCGGCGAAGCCTATCGGCGGCCAGCCCGATCTGGTGGCGCTGTTTGTGGTGATCACCGGGGTGTTCGGCATGGCGATCGGCGACGTGCTGTTTCTGCGCATCGCTATCCGGCAGGGCGTGGCGAAAGGGGCGGGCTTCGGCGCGGCGTCGCACGGCGCAGGCACGGCGCGCGCTTACCAGCTGGGCGAACAGGAGGGCGTGGTCGCCAGCCTGGTGATGATGCTTTCCGGCGTGGTGACGGTGGTGCTGGCGCCGCTGATCGGCCACCTGATGTGGGCAGCCTGACAACAAAATTTGCCGATCGACATGTCTGTTTACGTAAAGGTTGCCAAATAGAGTTGTCAGAGGATTTCAGGCTGTTAACCTTTGCGCCGAAATTATTGTCCTTTCATGGAGTGGAATCATGTTTAAGCAACTTGTTACCGGGAGCGCACTGGGTCTGGTCCTGCTGAGCGGCGCGGCGCAGGCTATCGAAGGCAGCGTGGATGTCGGCGAGCACAACACTAATCTGAACGTCGGTCTGGGCACCACCTCTCCGGGCCTGTTCCTTAAAGGCAACTGGCTGCGCAGCGATCACGACGGCAGCACCTACGGCCTGGGACTGGGTTACAACGTCGATATCGGCGGACTGCGTCTGGCGCCGACCGCCAAGACCATTTTCACCCATCCGGAAGATGGTAAAGATGGCTTCGCCGTGGCGCTGGGCGGCGGCGCGCAGTACAGCTTCAACAGCATGTGGGGCCTGTACGGCGAGTACTACTACGCGCCAGAAGGTCTGACTGACCATCTCGACAGCTATCAGGAAGCCGCTGGCGGCCTGAGCTTCACCCCGATTTCGCTGCTGAACCTGCGCGTGGGCTATCAGTATATCGAGCTGAACAACAAAGGCGGCCGTAAAGACAACGTGCTGGTCGACGGCCCGTACGTCGGCGCTTCGCTGCGTTTCTGATTCGATCGGATAAAAAAAGGCGGCTTATCAGCCGCCTTTTTTATTTTGCCGCGCCCTAAGATTAGTGCGACTTGCCCTGCGAGATGCCGATACCGGTCTGCGAGCGGATAAACTGCGCCCGGAAGCGGCCGCGCTCCTGCGCGCCCTGCGGCGAATGGTCGGTAACGGAGAAGAGCCAGGTGCCGACAAAGGCGACGATCATCGAGAAGAGCGCCGGATATTCATAGGGATAAACCGGGGAGGCGTGACCCAGCACCTGCACCCAGACCGTCGGGCCGAGGATCATCAGCACCACCGCGGTGATCAGCCCCAGCCAGCCGCCGATCATCGCGCCGCGCGTGGTCAGCTTCGACCAGTACATCGACAGCAGAATGATCGGGAAGTTACAGCTGGCGGCGATTGAGAACGCCAGGCCGACCATAAAGGCGATGTTCTGCTTCTCAAACAGGATGCCCAGCGCAATCGCCACCACGCCCAATACCAGTACGGTAATCTTCGACACGCGCAGCTCTTCGCGCTCGGTCGCCTGGCCTTTACGAATAACGCTGGCGTAAAGGTCATGCGATACCGCCGACGCGCCCGCCAGCGTCAGCCCGGCGACCACCGCCAGAATGGTGGCGAAGGCCACGGCGGAGATAAAGCCGAGGAAGGTGCTGCCGCCCACCGCGTTCGCCAGATGCACCGCCGCCATATTGGTGCCGCCGATCAGCGCGCCGCTGGCGTCTTTAAAGGCGGGATTTGCCCCGACCAGCAGAATCGCCCCGAAGCCGATAATAAAGGTCAGGAAGTAGAAGTAGCCCATAAAGCCGGTGGCCCAGAAGACGCTTTTACGCGCCTCGCGCGCGTCCGCCACGGTAAAAAAGCGCATCAGAATATGCGGCAATCCGGCGGTGCCGAACATCAGCCCCAGCCCGAGCGAGAGCGCGGAAATGGGATCCTTCACCAGCCCGCCCGGCTGCATGATGGCCGCGCCTTTCGGATGCACCGCCATCGCCTGGGTAAAGAGGTTATTGAAGCTGAAGCCGGTCGCCTTCATCACCATGATCGCCATAAAAGAGGCGCCGAACAGCAGCAGCACCGCTTTGATAATCTGCACCCAGGTGGTCGCCAGCATGCCGCCGAACAGCACGTAGAGCACCATCAGAATGCCCACCAGCACCACGGCGATATGATAGTCGAGGCCGAACAGCAGCTGGATCAGCTTGCCCGCGCCCACCATTTGCGCAATCAGGTAGAGCGCCACCACCACCAGCGAGCCGCAGGCGGAGAGGGTGCGGATCGGCTTCTGCTGCAGGCGATAGGAGGCGACGTCGGCGAAGGTGTAGCGGCCCAGGTTGCGCAGGCGCTCGGCGATGAGAAACAGGATCATCGGCCAGCCCACCAGGAAGCCGAGCGAGTAGATCAGACCGTCGTAGCCGGAGGTATACACCAGCGCGGAGATGCCGAGAAAAGAGGCGGCGGACATAAAGTCGCCCGCCATCGCCAGGCCGTTCTGAAAGCCGGTGATATTGCCGCCGGCGGTATAGTAGTCGTTGCGCGAGCGGGTGCGCTTCGACGCCCAGTACGTAATGCCCAGCGTGGCGGCGACGAACACCACAAACATGCCGATCGCCTGATAGTTGGTGGCCTGCTGCTGCACCGCGCCGGTCAGGGCGTCCGCCAGCGCGGAGGCGGGCAGCAGCGCCAGCAGCCAGAGAGAAAGACGCTTCATGGTTTTACCTCGCTGAGGATCTGCTTCGTCAGGCGATCGAACTCGCCGTTGGCGCGCCAGACGTAAACGCCGGTCAGCACAAAAGAAATCACAATCAGGCCTACGCCGATGGGAATGCCGCGCGTCACGCTGGTGCCGTCATGCAGCGGCGTGCCGAGCCAGCCGGGCGCGAAAGCGATCAGCAAAATAAAGCCGACGTAGAGCACCAGCATAATCAGCGACAGCACCAGGGCGAACCGCTGGCGCTTATGCACCAGCTCCTGAAAGCGCGGATGACGCTCAATTCGTTGATTGAGCGCCTCCTGAGTGGAAAGGGCGTCGTTCATCACAGTTTCTCCAGAGGTTATGCAGGCGGCAGCCTCACGCTGCTGCGCGAGGAAGGCCTGGTCAGATATTGTTATGTGACTTCAGAAACACACTGCGTAAGGAAAGGGCGGCGGGAAGAAGAGACCTCCCGCCGGTAAGACGGTTTACGGCATACGGAGCGCCTGCTTCTCCTCCAGCAGTTTATCCACCACGCCCGGATCGGCCAGCGTAGAGGTATCGCCTAAATTGCTGGTGTCGCCCGCGGCGATCTTGCGCAGAATGCGGCGCATAATCTTGCCGGAGCGGGTTTTCGGCAGCGAGTCGGTCCAGTGCAGGATATCGGGCGTGGCGATGGCGCCGATCTCTTTCCGCACCCAGCTGCGCACCTCGGTATAAAGCTCCGGCGACGGCTCTTCGCCATGGTTCAGCGTGATATAGGCGTAGATCGCCTGACCTTTAATGCTGTGCGGAATGCCCACCACCGCCGCTTCGGCGATTTTGGGATGCGACACCAGCGCAGACTCGATCTCGGCGGTGCCGAGACGGTGGCCGGAGACGTTGAGCACGTCGTCGACGCGGCCGGTGATCCAGTAGTAGCCATCTTCGTCGCGGCGCGCGCCGTCGCCGCTGAAATAGCAATTCTTGAACGTAGAGAAGTAGGTCTGCTCGAAGCGGTCATGATCGCCGAACAGCGTACGCGCCTGGCCCGGCCAGGAGTCGGTGATCACCAGGTTGCCTTCCGCCGCGCCCTCCTGCGGATTGCCTTCGTTATCCACCAGCGCAGGCTGCACGCCGAAGAAAGGTTTGGTCGCGGAGCCCGCTTTCAGCTCGGTGGCGCCCGGCAGCGGCGCGATCATAAAGCCGCCGGTTTCGGTCTGCCACCAGGTATCGACAATCGGACAGCGGCCGTCGCCAATCTTGTTGTAGTACCACTCCCAGGCTTCCGGGTTAATGGGTTCGCCCACCGAGCCCATGATGCGCAGGCTCTGGCGGCTGGTGCCCTCAATCGCCTTGTCGCCCTCCGCCATCAGGGCGCGGATCGCCGTCGGCGCGGTATAGAGCAGGGTTACTTTATGCTTATCCACCACTTCCGCCATGCGGCTCGGTTTCGGCCAGTTTGGCACGCCCTCGAACATCAGCGTGGTGGCGCCGCACGCCAGCGGGCCGTAGAGCAGATAGCTGTGGCCGGTGACCCAGCCGACGTCGGCGGTACACCAGTAGATATCTTCCGGGTGATAATCAAAAACGTATTTGAAGGTGGTCGCCGCATAAACCAGGTAGCCGCCGGTGGTGTGCAGCACCCCTTTTGGCTTGCCGGTAGAGCCGGAGGTATAAAGGATAAAAAGCGGATCTTCCGCCTGCATCTCGGCGGGCGCGTGCTGCTCACTCGCTTTATCCATTAGCTCGGACCACCAGAGATCGCGGCCATCCTGCCAGTCGATCGGCCCGCCGGTGCGCTTCAGCACCACCACATTTTTCACGCTGTTGACGGTGGGGTTTTTCAGCGCGTCGTCGACGTTTTTCTTCAGCGGGATAGGGCGACCGGCGCGCACGCCTTCATCCGCGGTGATCACCAGTTTCGCGCTGGAGTCCACCACGCGGCCCGCCACCGCGTCCGGCGAAAAGCCGCCGAAAATCACCGAATGCACCGCGCCGATGCGCGCGCAGGCCAGCATCGCCACCGCGGCTTCGGGCACCATCGGCATATAGATCGCCACCACGTCGCCTTTTTTCACCCCCAGCGACAGCAGCACGTTGGCGAAGCGGCACACCTGGTTATGCAGCTGGCGGAAGGTCAGGGTCTTGCTTTCGCTGGCGTCGTCGCCTTCCCAGATAATGGCGGGATGGTCGCCGCGCTTTTCCAGATGGCGATCGAGGCAGTTGGCCGCCAGATTGAGCGTGCCGTCCTCATACCAGCGAATAGAAATATTGCCCGGCGCGAAAGAGCTGTTTTTCACTTTGCTGTAGGGCTTGATCCAGTCGAGGATTTTCCCCTGTTCGCCCCAGAACGCATCCGGGTCGCTGACGGACTGCTGATACATCGTCTGATACTGCTCGGCAGTGATCAGGGCATTCGCGGCAATGGCGGCAGGTATCGGGTGTTTATGTAGTTGGCTCATGGCGGATCTCCTTGAAGATGTTAATAATATGTCAATCAAAGGTTAAGTGAAGCCTGAGCCAGAGCTTTGTTTCTTTTTTGCGCCTCAGATCACGAGCGCGCGCCTGCCCGCTATGCCTGATAAAACCGTCAAACCTGCGCCCTTATCCGCGCTTGCGCCTGGCGAAAAATCCAGCAAACGAACCCGCCGCCTTTTTGCGCAGCGCTGCATAGCTATGCGGATAATTTAATAAGTATTACTTTTTAGAACAGCAGGTTAGGGTTTTGATAACCAAACAGCATTTTATGCTATTAGAGTGGCTAATCTTTAATCGAACACGCCAGGGGTTGCATTTACCACAGTGAAAATGGTACTTATCTCGCCCCTGCTCAGCAGGACTCAACCAGACGGCGTCTGAAAAAAGTACGGGAATTTTCGCATTTTCGTCGAGGACGCTGTCCTCAATAACCCTCTAATTTACCGGGCTTTTGCTCACTTCCCTGTGTGTATCCTTCTCTGCACCTTCGCAGCGTAGCAATAGGGGTTTTGACTGAGGAAATAACGCGTTATGAAAGGTTTTAAAATAAGCCTGGCCTGGCAGATTCTGATTGCGCTGGTGCTCGGCATCGTTGTCGGTTCAGTGCTGCATAATCAGCCAGACGATCGTGAATGGTTAATCACCAACATTCTCAGCCCGGCGGGCGATATCTTTATTCATCTGATCAAGATGATCGTTGTGCCTATCGTGATTTCATCGCTGATTGTCGGCATTGCCGGCGTGGGCGATGCCAAGAAACTGGGACGAATTGGCGTCAAAACTATCGTCTATTTCGAAGTGATCACCACCCTTGCCATTGTGGTCGGCATTACGCTGGCTAACGTGTTTCAACCCGGCACCGGCATTGATATGTCAACGCTGGCAACGGTGGACATCTCTAAGTATGAAGCCACGACCGAAGCGGTGCAGAACGGGCCTCATAGCCTGGTCACCACCATTCTGTCGCTGATCCCGCAGAACATCTTCGCCTCGCTGGTGAAGGGCGACATGCTGCCGATTATCTTCTTCTCGGTGCTGTTCGGCATGGGCCTGTCGGCGCTGCCGTCAGAGCAGCGCGATCCGCTGGTCAACATCTTCCGCAGCGTGTCGGAAACCATGTTTAAAGTGACGCACATGATCATGCGTTACGCGCCGGTAGGCGTCTTCGCGCTGATCGCCGTGACCATCGCCAACTTCGGCTTTACCTCGCTGTGGCCGCTGGCGAAGCTGGTGCTGCTGGTTTACGCCGCGATTCTCTTCTTCGCGTTCGTTATCCTCGGCGGCGTGGCGCGCTTCTGTAAGCTGCGTATCACCACTCTGATGCGTATCCTGAAAGATGAGCTGATCCTCTCTTACTCGACCTCCAGCTCGGAAACCGTGCTGCCGCGCATTATGCAGAAGATGGAGGCCTACGGCGCGCCGAAGGCGATCACCAGCTTCGTGGTGCCGACCGGCTACTCCTTTAACCTGGACGGCTCAACGCTCTATCAGAGCATCGCCGCCATCTTTATCGCGCAGCTTTACGGCATCGACCTGTCGCTGACCGACGAGATCATCCTGGTGCTGACGCTGATGGTGACCTCCAAGGGTATCGCAGGCGTGCCGGGCGTCTCGTTCGTGGTGCTGCTGGCGACGCTGGGCAGCGTCGGCATTCCGCTGGAAGGCCTGGCCTTTATCGCCGGCGTCGACCGCATTATGGATATGGCGCGCACCGCGCTTAACGTTATCGGCAACGCGCTGGCGGTGCTGGTTATTGCCCGCTGGGAGAACCAGTTCGACGCCGAGCAGGCGAAAGCCTACGAGCTGCAGCTGCGCGCACAAACGGCGAGCTAACGCTTCTTACAGGCGACTCCCCTTGCTAACAAGCGGATAAGACGGCCCGAAGAGCAAAGCGTCCCGCGACATGGATGTTGCGGGCCGAGCTGCCAGGGATGGCGCTTTTTGCGTCTTTGCGATCGGGCCGTCTTATCCGCGCAGGCTCCGGCTTTCCAGGCAACATCAGGCCATGTAACAGGGTTCAGACCTCGTCTGAACCCTTTTTTTATCCCGCAAATATGATAAAACCGGGCCTGAATAAATCATGCCCGGAGCACGCCCCATGACCATCGACCTCAGCCAGCTCATCACCGAAGGCCGCAATCCGGCCAGCCAGAACATCGACGAGCTTTCCACCGACGCCATGCTGCGCGTCATCAACGACGAAGACAAAAAAGTGGCGCTGGCGGTCGAAGCGATCGTGCCGCAGATCGCCCAGACGGTTGACGCCATCGTCGCCGCCTTCGCGCAGGGCGGCCGACTGATCTACAGCGGCGCAGGCACCTCCGGACGACTCGGCATCCTCGACGCCAGCGAATGCCCGCCGACCTTCGGCACGCCGCGCGGCCAGGTGGTGGGGATCATCGCCGGCGGCCACAAGGCGATACTGCAGGCGGTAGAAAATGCGGAAGACGACCGCGAACAGGGCGCGCAGGACCTGCGCGACATCCAGTTCAGCGCAAAAGATGTGCTGGTGGGCATCGCCGCCAGCGGCCGCACGCCCTACGTGCTGGGCGCGCTGGAATATGCCCGGACGCTGGGCGCCACCACGGCGGCGCTCACCTGCAACCCCAACAGCGCCATGGCGCAGACGGCAGACATCGCGCTCACGCCGGTGGTCGGCCCGGAAGTGGTCACCGGATCCTCGCGCATGAAAGCGGGCACCGCTCAGAAACTGGTGCTCAACATGCTCACCACCGGCGCGATGATCCGCAGCGGCAAAGTCTACGGCAACCTGATGGTCGACGTAGAGGCCACCAACCAGAAACTGGTACAGCGCCAAATCAACATCGTCATGCAGGCCACCGACTGCGACGAAGCGAACGCCAGCCGCGCGCTGGCGGCCTGCGACGGCCACTGCAAAACCGCCATCCTGATGCTGCTGGCCGACATCGACGCCGAAGAAGCCCGCGCGCGCCTTAACAGGCATCAGGGCTTTATCCGCCGCGCGCTACAGGGCTAACACAGGATTATTAAAAAGGACTAACGATTCACAGATAAACGGCTGGCGGGTCAATTGCTCGCCAGCCTCTTTTTAAGCGGGAAAAATTTATTGCCGCCTCTAAAGCCCGGGTCTTTCGCTGCCGAAAACATAAAAAAACATAACTGATAATCTCCCTACCTTCAGCAGCTCGTTCAAGGACCCGTCATGCGTAACAATCAGCCAGTCACCCAGCGCGAATTCGTGTTTGACGATAACGCGACGTTAATGTCGACCACCGATATCAACAGCTACATCACCTACGCCAACGACGCCTTTATCGAGGTCAGCGGCTTTACGCCGGAAGAGGTCAACGGCCAGCCGCACAACATGGTGCGCCATCCCGACATGCCGCCCGAGGCGTTTGCCGACATGTGGGCGACGCTCAAGCAGGGCCAACCCTGGACGGCGCTGGTGAAAAACCGCCGTAAAAACGGCGATCACTACTGGGTGCGCGCCAATGCGGTGCCGGTGGTGCGCGACGGCAAGGTGCAGGGATTTATGTCGGTGCGCACCAAACCGGACGAGGCGGAAATTCGCGCCACTGAAGCGCTCTACCGCGATTTTCGCGAAGGGCGGACGAAAGGGCGGCGCTTCCATAAAGGGCTGATCGTCCGCACCGGCTGGCGTCGCGTCGGGTCACTGCTGAAAACGCTGCCGCTGCGCTGGCGCATCCGCCTGCCGCTGATCGCGCTGCTGCCGCTGGCGGCAATCAGCGCCGCGCTGCTCGGCATGACGCCCGCCTCGCTGGGCTGCTTTACCGGCGGCATGGCGCTGCTGCTGCTGCTGACCAGCCTGTGGATGGAACAGCAAATCTCGCGCCCCATCGAACGCATGTGCCAGCAGGCGCTTAGCGTGGCCACCGGCGCCAGCCATAAAGTTGAGCAAATCGATCGCGTCGATGAGGTGGGGATGACGCAGCGTGCTATCGGCCAGCTCGGCCTGATGTTCCGCTGGCTGGTGGATGACGTCAGCGGCCAGGCGATTAACGTCCTGAGCGCCAGCGACGCCATCGCCAGCAGCAACAGCGAGCTAAGCCGCCGCACCGAACAGGCGGCGGCTAACGTGCAGCAGACTGCCGCCACCATGAACGAAATGACCGCCACGGTAAAAAGCAACACCGAAACGGCGGGCGAGGTCAATACGCTCTCGGCGCGCACCAGCCAGGCGGCGAGCAAGGGCGGCGACGTAATGCAGGAAATGGTCGGCATGATGGCGGAGATCGCCGAAAGCTCGCAGCGCATCGCCAACATCACCAGCGTGATCGACGGCATCGCCTTCCAGACCAATATCCTCGCGCTCAACGCGGCGGTGGAAGCGGCGCGCGCGGGCGAGCAGGGCAAAGGCTTCGCGGTGGTGGCGGGAGAAGTGCGCAGCCTGGCGCAGCGCAGCGCGAAGGCCGCCAGCGAAATCAAAAGCCTGGTGGAAACCAGCTCCAGCCGGGTTCAGCTCGGCAGCCGGCACGCCGACGCGGCGGGACGCACCATGCAGGACATCGTTGCGCAGGTGCAGAACGTCTCGTCGCTGATCGCGCAGATCAGCGCCGCCACCGCCGAACAGTCCACCGCGCTGAGCGAGGTCTCTACGGCGGTCGAGGACCTCGACGACATCACCCACCGCAACGCGGCGCGCGTGCAGGAGAGCGCCGAGGCGTCCGGCCGCATGACGCGTCAGGCTAACCGCCTGGTGGAAGCGATCAGCGTCTTCCGCTAGGAGGCGCGCGCCTCTTCCCGCCCGGCGCGCAGCGCGCCGGGCGGCTGACCGACAATACGCTTAAAGGCGCGGCTAAAAGCGGCGAGCGAGCCGTAGCCGAGCTGAAAGGCCACCACTTCCACCGCTTCGCCGTTATTGACGATGCGCTGCACCGCCAGCCGCATGCGCAGCTCGGTGAGATAGCGCAGCGGCGTCATGGTGGTGGCGTTCTGAAAGCGCTCGGCGAACACCGAACGCGAACAGCCCGCCACGCGCGCCAGCCGTTCTACCGTCCAGTTCTCTCCCGGTTCGCGGTGCATCGCGGCGATCGCCTTGCTCAGGCGCGGATCGCGCATCGCCTGCACTAGCCCGCTGCCCTGACCGCAGCCGTTCTCTACCCAGCCGCGCACGATCAGCGCCGCCACCACATCCGCCAGCCGCGACAGAATACCGGCGAAGCCGGCGTGACGCGTGCGCGACTCGCGCTCCATAGCGTCGAGAATTGGCTGGATCTCCGGATACTGCGACAGCAGGGTGCTCACCAGCATGATATCCGGCATGGTGTTGATCAGCGGCTGCATGCCGCCCAGCTCGAACTTCATGCAGGCGCTGAACAGGATCACGCTCTCCTCGTCGTCGCAGGCGTCGGCGGGCGCGCCAATGGCGCAGACGCTGTCGCAGATCGGCTTGCTGCTGAAGGCGGCGATATTCTCGCAGTCGGCGTCGGGCGAGGAGAGCAGGCTGTGCGGCTTGCCGTGCGGGATCAGCAGCGCGTCGCCGGTATTAAGCGTAAAAATTGCGCCCGACGCGCCGCGCACCAGCAGCGGGCCGCGCCCGACGAAGTGAAACTGCGCCCGGCCCGGCGCATGCTCATAGCGCAGCCCGAAGGGCGCGGCGAGCTGGATGCGCTGATAGGTCACGCCGTGCAGCCGCATGCCCATCAGCAGTTCGCTGGTCAGATCTTCATAGTGGCTCATTGCATTCCAGACGAATTATCAATAATGAAGGTGTTGCCATCATAGATCGTCTTGCCCGCTGCCTCTATGCTCCAGCCTTAATAAATTTTTTTATGGAGAAGCTGCATGAGTCTGAGTACAGAAGTGGCTGATGAGGTTTCCGTCCCCACGCGTCCAGCCTGGGGCGCGGTATTTTCGATGGCGTTCGGGGTATTCGGCCTCATTACCGCCGAATTTCTGCCGGTCAGTCTGCTGACGCCGATCGCCGCCTCGCTGCAGGTGTCGGAAGGGCAGGCGGGACAGACGGTAACGGTGACCGCGCTGGTGGCGCTGCTGACCAGTCTGATAGTGGGCAGCGTCACGCGGCGGCTCGATCGCCGCGTGGTGATGCTGGCCTTTACGCTGCTGCTGGTCGCCTCGGCGCTGCTGGTGGCGCTGGCGAGCAACCTGACGCTGATCCTGCTGGCGCGCGTGCTGCTCGGCATGGCGATTGGCGGCTTCTGGACGCTCTCGACCGCCATCACCATGCGGCTGGTGCCCAGCGACCAGGTGCCGCGCGCGCTCTCGATCGTCTTCAGCGGCATTTCGCTGGCGACCATTATCGCCGCGCCGCTCGGCAGCTATCTCGGCGGCCTGATCGGCTGGCGCAATATTTTTATGCTGACCGCCGGGCTGGGCGTGCTGGCGCTGATCTGGCAGAGCTTTACCCTGCCGGCGATGCCGCCAGAGAATAAAGCGCGCAGCGGCGGCGTGCTCGACCTGCTGCGCAGCGGGCTGATGCGCTGGGGCATGCTGGCGGTGATTATGATGTTTACCGGCCACTTCGCCTTCTTTACCTACCTGCGTCCGTTTCTGGAGAGCAGCGCGCAGCTTAATCTCAACCAGCTCTCTCTGGTGCTGCTGGCGTTTGGCGTGGCTAACTTTTTCGGCACCTCGCTGGCGGGCTATCTGGTAACGCGCAGCGTATCGCTGACGCTGAGCGCGATGGCGCTGGTGATGAGCGCCACCGCGCTGCTGCTGGTGAGCTTTGTCGACGTCTCCTGGCTGGTCGCCGCGGGCGTGGCGCTGTGGGGCCTGGCGTTTGGTTCGATGCCGACCGGCTGGTCCACCTGGATCTCGCGCGCGGTGCCGGACGACGCCGAATCGGGCGGCGGCCTGCTGGTGGCCACCATCCAGCTGGCGATTACGGCCGGCGCGGCGGCGGGCGGCTGGATGTTCGACCTGCAGGGCGCAGGCGGCGTCTTTCTCGCCAGCGGCGTGCTGATGCTGCTCGCCTCGCTTACCATCTTCACTCGCGTGCGACATCACGGCTAATTGGCCGAAGGGCAGCGGAATATGCTGCCCTTTTTCTTTCTGCCAGCGAGTTAACCTTTTGCGGCGCCGCTACACCCAATGTGCGATTTGATTGTCAGTAAATTTGATAAAGAACGGCAATTATCTCCGCTATCAACAGTTTCATCCTCGGTCTATTATTCATCTCAACAAGGCAACACGCCTTATCTGATTAAACATCTACCGAGGAATTGACCATGAAAACTATCAAAACTTTTGCTGCTGTTATCGCTCTCTCCGTTCTTCCGCTGACCAGCTTCGCCCAGAGCGTGACCGCTATCGACTCTACCCTTGACGGCGCGGAAGCAAAAATCGCGGCGCAGGCGAAAGAAGCGGGCGCCTCATACAAAGTGACCGAAGCCTACAACAACAACGGCGTGCACATGACGGCTGAACTGCTGAAATAAGTCCGACCGGCTGTTGCTGACAGGACGCCTTCGGGCGTCCTGGCGGCGTTTAAGCGGATGAAACCGCTTCCCTTCTGGCGATAAATCCTTATGATCTGCCAAAAAAATTGTCTCTGCTGGCCTTATGGCCGTTTCGCTTTTTTTATTCGGTTTGCAATGTGAGCTTTCCAGCACTGCCTGATGGCGGTGAATTTTTTGCTATGGAGAGATCATGACATCCTTATCCTCTGCGCTGCGCGCGACGCTGCTCGCCACCGCGCTCTTTTCCGCCTCCGGCATGCTGGCGCATGCGGACCCTCTCACCCAGCCGGTCAGCAAGGGCGCCTATGAGCTTGCCTTTAGCCCCAGCGACGATACGCTGTTCCTCGCCGCGTCGCAGGGCAGCGATGCGCCGGGCGGCGCGGTATTCCGCCTTGATGCGCACAGCCTGGCCGTAAAGCAAACCATCCCCACCGAGCTGAAAAGCTTCGGCGCGGCGATCAATCCGCAAACCAACGTGCTCTATATCGGCAATACCCTGAACGGCGCGCTGACCGCCATCGACGCCGTCAGCGGCAAAGTGCTCAACACGCTGGTGCTGGACGGCCGCCAGCGCGGCGACAGCGTGCGGCCGCTGCAGCCGCGCGAAATCGCCGTCGATGTGAAAACCAACCGCGTCTACGTCACCGGGCTGGGGCCGCAGAGCGTGGTCTGGGTGGTGGATGGCAAAACCCTGCAGCTTATCAGCGTGGTGCCGAACACCGGCAAAATGGCTACCGGCCTGGCGGTCGACAGCGAGCGGCAGAAACTCTACGTCACCAACGCCGACGGCGAACTTATCACCATCAACAGCCGCACTAACGCCGTTGAAAAGCGGCAGAAAATCGGCGACGACAACGCGCATTTCTTCCTGAATATCGCGCTGGATACGCAGGGTCAGCGCGCCTTCCTCAGCGATTCGAAGCAGCCGCAGGTGCTGGTGGTCGATCTGCGCGATGGGAAAGTGATCCAGGCGATCGCCGCGCCAGAGTCGCTGGCGGTGCTGTTCAATCCGCAGCGCGACGAGCTTTACGTCACCCACCGCAAAGCGGGCGAGGTCAGCATCATCGACGCCAGCAGCTATAAAGTGAAACGCAGGGTGAAAACGGCGGGCCTGCCTAACAGCCTGGCGCTTTCCGCCGACGGCAAGGCGCTCTACGTCAGCGTCAAACAGCCGGGATCGCGCAAAGCGCCGCCGAAAAACCCCGACAGCGTGATGCGCATCGCGCTTTGATTCCAGCCACATCCTCAGGGGCGGCCATCGGCCGCCCTTTGCATTTCTTCGGCTACCTTTAAAGCGTGCCGCTGCCTGGCGGCATCAACACCATTGGAGAGGATGCAATGAGCCAGTTCCTGATGAATGAAAAAAATAATCTGGTCAACGAAGCGATCGAGGGGGTGCTGCTGAGCACGCCGTGGCACAACCTTAGCCGCCTCGACTTAGGCGACGACATTCGGGTGGTGGTGCGCAACGACTGGGATAAAAGCAAGGTGGCGCTGATTTCGGGCGGCGGCTCGGGACATGAACCGGCGCATGCCGGCTTCGTCGGCAAAGGGATGCTGACCGCCGCAGTCTGCGGCGATATTTTCGCTTCGCCCAGCGTCGACGCGGTGCTGAGCGCCATTATTAACGTTACCGGCGACGCGGGCTGCCTGCTGATCGTGAAAAACTACACCGGCGACCGGCTCAATTTCGGCCTGGCGGCGGAGAAGGCGCGCGCGCTGGGCTACAAGGTCGAGATGGTGATGGTGCAGGACGATATCGCCCTGCCGGACAACCCCCAGCCGCGCGGCATCGCCGGTACCGCTCTCATCCACAAAATCGCCGGCTACGCCGCAGAGCAGGGACAGTCGCTGGCGCAGGTGAAAACCCTGGCGCAGCGCGCCATTAAGGGCATGGCAAGCATCGGCGTCGCCTTTTCCACCTGCCATATTCCCGGCGAGAAGCGCGACAACCGCGTGAAAGAGGGCGAGAGCGAGCTGGGCATGGGCATTCACGGCGAGCCGGGCGTCATCACGCTGGACACGCAGAACAGCCAGCAGCTGGTGAGCATCATGACGGATAAGCTGGCCAACAGTCTCTCTTCCGGCACCCGCGCGGTGCTGCTGGTGAACAATCTCGGCGGCTTCTCGATGCTGGAGCTGGCGCTGGTGACGCGCGACGTGCTGAAAAGCCCGCTGGCGGCGCAGATCAGCCATTTGATTGGCCCGGCGACGCTGGTGAGCGCGCTCGATATGAAAGGCTTCTCGCTGACGGTGCTGCAGGTGGAGGCGGCGTTTCTCGAAGCGCTGAAAGCGCCGGTAGAGGTGCTGGGCTGGGCACCAGTCCATGCGGTGGAGCCGGTCACGACGCTGAGCAGCCAGCGCGTGGTGAGCAAGCTCGAGTTTACGCCTTCTCAGGACGAGCGCACGGCGCAGGTGGTGGGGCGCGTGGCGCAGACGCTGATCGATCTTGAAGCCGAGCTGAACGCGCTGGACGCGAAAGTCGGCGACGGCGACACCGGCTCGACCTTCGCCGCGGGCGCGCGTAAGGTGAAGAGCGCGCTGGAGGCGCAGCAGCTGCCGCTGGCGGATCTGCCGTCGCTGTTCGCGCTGGTGGGCGAGCAGCTGGCGACGGTGATGGGCGGGGTCGAGCGGCGTGCTGATGTCGATCCTGTTTACCGCGGCGGGCCAGCGGCTGGCGCAGGGCGGTACGCTGCCGGAGGCGCTGACGCAGGGACTGGAGCAGATGAAGCACTACGGCGGCGCGCAGATTGGTCACCGCACGCTGGTCGATGCGCTGGAGCCGGCGCTGGAGGCGCTGTCGGCGGGCGGATCGCTGGCGGAGGCGGCTGCGGCGGCGGCCCAGGGCGCCGATTCCACCGCGCAGATGCAGAGCGCCAGAGCGGGGCGCTCATCCTACCTGAATCAGCAGACGCTGGATGGGGTGAAAGATCCCGGCGCTTACGCCGTGGAGAAGGTTTTCGCCGCGCTGGCGGGTTAACCTTCGCGCGGCCGGCTGGCGACCCTGCGGGTCGCCATCACGCACGACGTCACACTATGCCCGTCTCGACGCTGAAATGGCGCTGTTCGCCCGGCGCCAGCCACAGCAGCGTGCCGGCGCGCTGCGCGGCGTTGAAGCCCTCCGGCCGACAGGTGGCTGGCAGAATATAAGCCGCCACCTGCTGATCGCGGTTGTGCAGCATCCAGCGCGTGGCGTGCGGAAACTGCCGGCTGCTGAAGCGCGTCATCAGCGCGAAGCCCTGCGGCGAATGCAGCTCGAACTGCATCTCGTCGCCATACTGCGGCAGATCGTCGGCGAAGAAGACGATCTCCGGATCGCACATCTCCGGCCGATCCAGCCGCTGAAATGCCTGCGGATCGCGCGCCAGCGCGGCGGTATAGGTCTGCCACTGCGGCGTCGGCTTTACGTGCGCCGGCACCGAGGTGCGCAGCTGGAAAGCCTGCTGCGGGATCGACTGCTTAAACTCGCCCCCATCAATCCATGCGCTGTTCAGATGACACATATACTGCAGCGGCATCGGCGCGCCCGCCAGGTTGGTCACCTTCATCTCGATATGCAGGCGCGGCTGGCCAGCCTCGAGCCGCACCGCCGGCGCCGCCAGATAGTGATGGCCAAAGCCTTTCACATACTCGGTTTCGCCCTCAAGCGACAGGCGATCCGCCTCCAGCACCAGCCACGCGCTGTCCATGCGCGCGCAGGCCATTTCGCCATGCAGAGGGTGATCATCATCTTCGGCCGGACAGCCGTTCGCCAGCAGCCCAGAGTGGAAGGCAAAGCAGCCGTAGGTGTCGATAATCGAACTGCCCGGCAGCGGCTGCTTAAAGCTGTGGCCCATGGTCAGCGTCCGGCCGTCGAAACAGGCGTCCCAAATCATCTGGCCGTAAAAGGGCAGCACCGTCACCGTGCCGCGCTGATTGCTGATACGCACCGCTTCGATTCCAGCCGGGTAGCGGAAAAGCTCGACGTGGAACTCGGCGTTTTGCAGCAGCGTGGTCGGCGTGGCGTGAAACTGTTCCCGACAGAGCGGCAGACGCGTTTTCATGGCATCTCCTCGACTAAACGGCCGGTTTGCCGCGCCTGTTTTTTATGACGCAGCTCGCCCCAGAAATAGAAACCCACCCAGGCGAAGCAGAGCAGCGAGACGCCAAACGCCAGCTGCATTGAGCCCAGATGGTCGGAGGCGAATCCCTGGATGGCCGGGATAAAAGCGGCGCCGACAATCGACATCACGATAAACGCGCCCGCCACTTCGGTGTACTTGTTGTCGACGGTCGCCAGGGTGCCGGCATAAATCGTCGCCCAGCAGGGGCCGAACAGCACGCTGACAAACACCGCCGCATAGACCGCGGTGAAGTTCGGCACGAACATCACCCACGCCAGGGTCAGCACGCCGAGCGCCGAATAGGCCATCAGCACCTTCTCGGCGCGAAAGCGCGTCATCAGGAAATTAGCGACGAATTTGCCGATAAAGAAACAGATAAAGCTGTAGATCATAAAGTTAGAGGCGTGGCGTTCATTGGTGGCGCCCAGCGTGAGCGCCAGACGGATCGTGAACGACCACACCGCCACCTGCATGCCGACATAGAGGAACTGCGCCACGATGCCGCGCTTAAAGTGGCGGTTGCCGGCCAGGTAGCGCAGCGTTTCGCCGAGCGACGGCAGGGATTTTTCGCTCGACGCCGGTTTGCAGCGCGGATAGCGCGTAAACAGGAACAGCAGCATCACCACCACCAGCACCATCACCAGATATTTATAGGGCTCCAGCGTATGCTCCAGCATGCTGAGGCGGAACGCGTGCGCCTGTTCGGCGTTCATCCCGGCCAGCTGGCTCTGCAGGCTGTCGCCCTCCCGGAACACCAGATATTTGCCCAGCACAATGCCCATCAGCGCGCCGACCGGGTAGAAGGTCTGGCTGACGTTGAGGCGCAGCGTGGCGCGATCGCGGTGGCCAATCATCGAGCTATAGGTATTGGCGGCGGTTTCCAGAAAGCTCAGGCCGATGGCGATAGCGAAAATCGCCGCGAGGAACATGGTGTAGGTGGCCATATGCGAGGCGGGATAGAACAGCACGCAGCCGCCGATATAGAGCGCCAGCCCCATCAGGATCGCCAGCTTATAGCTTGCTCTGCGGATCACCAGCGAGGCCGGAATAGCAATGAGAAAGTAGCCGCCGTAAAAGGCGCTCTGCACCAGCGCGCTGGCGAAGTCGCTGAGGGCGAAAACGCTTTTGAACTGGGTGATCAGGATATCGTTCAGGCTCGCGGCGCAGCCCCATAGCGGGAAGAGGCACGAGAGCAAAATGAACTGGAACAGCGGCGTTTTATTTAAGTAGCCGTCGGGTTGCTGAACAATGTTCTGCTGCATAGCTCGACCTCAGTTAACGTTAAGAAAACGCTGGAAGGTTTCCGCGTCGGGATAGGATCGCTGCGTGCCGCGGCCGGTCACGCTGCAGGCGGCGTAGGCGGAGGCTTGCGCCATCGCCGCCGCGACATCGCCGCTTTGCACCAGCGCCTGGGCGAAACAGCCGATAAAGGCATCGCCCGCGCCGCTGGTGTCGACCGCTTTCACCGCCGTCGGCGCCACCTGGTGCAGGCTGTCGCCGCTCATCCACAGCGAACCGCGCGCCCCCATGGTGATGATCAGGTTCTTCAGCCCGCGCCTGAGCAGCGTCTGGCCCGCCAGTTTCACCTCTTCATCAGTGGCGACCGGCATGCCGGTCAGGATCTCCAGCTCGGTTTCGTTGGGCATAAAGAAGTCGCACTTGCAGGCGTAAGCGATATCGAGATTTTCCACCGCCGGCGCCGGATTGAGGATCACGTTGATGCCGTGCTGACGGGCGAAATCGATGGCGTAGTAGACGGTTTCCAGCGGGATCTCCAGCTGCAGGATAATCAGCCGGCACGCTTTCAGCGCCTCGGCGGCAGCGTCGATATCGGCCGCGCGCAGCTGCTGGTTGGCGCCTTTGATAATCAGGATGCGGTTCTGCGACTGCTCGTCGACAAAGATCGGCGCCACGCCGCTCGAGGTGCCCGGCGCGGTGGTGACGTAGCGCGTATCGACGCCCTGACGCTGCAGGTTGGCGACGGTTTCCGGCGCGAAGAGATCGTCGCCGACCTTGCTAACCATCATTACGCGTCCGCCCATCTTCGCGGCCGCCACCGCCTGATTCGCGCCTTTCCCGCCGCAGCCAATGGCAAAATCCGGCGCTTCCAGCGTTTCGCCTGCTTTAGGCAACTGACTGGTATAGGTAATAAGGTCAACCATGTTTGACCCGATAACCGCGATGTCCATTGTTTGCTCCCAGGTGAATTTATTCTGTTTTAATGTTATTAAAATCACATTATCAGCTTGTTAAAGTTAATAATGTGACAAATTTCACAACCTGAAATCGCGATGCAAACGGTTAAATCGCCTGTTAACGGCAACTGTAAATGTGATTATTTTAACAATTCTAAAGGATTTTAAGAGCGGCGGGCGTTGAGGTGCTGGCGGCTGGCATGCGAAACGCGCAAAGGGGAAGTGGGGAAAGGCGCAGCGCTCTGCCGCGCTGCGCCCGGATTGCGTTTGCTGCTTTACTCGTTTTCCGCCGCTTCGCGCATCATCTCCTGATGCGGAATATCCTGCAGGATCTGCTCGAAACTGCGCAGACGCTTATAGATCGACATCAGTTCCACCAGCGTCGACCAGGAGGTGATCAGATACTGGAACGATGAGCGCACCTGGTCGAACGCATTAGTAATGCGGTTTAACAAACCGAAGGTAATGGTGCCCGCCACGATTGACGGGAACAGCACAAAGAGACCGAAAACATTATCAATCTGCAGATAGAGAATGCGGGTGATATTAAAGTAGAGATAGTGAAAGTAGAGGCGGAAATAGTTATAACGCACGCGGCTGAACAGCGCCTGCACCGTCGGCGGCGTCGCACGATCGGCATGGTCTTCGCCGTAGACCAGCTCTTTACGATAGGCCGCCTCAACCTGCTGGTTGCGGAACTCCAGCCCCGGCAGCTTGATGCCCACCAGCGCCAGCAGCGCCGTGCCGAACAGCGACCAGAGCAGCGCGATGATCACCAGCGCATAGGGAATATCGCCGAGCAGCGGCACATCCTTAACGTGATGCGACAAACTGATCAGCACCGGCAAAAAGGCCACTAGCGTCATTAGCGCCTGAAGGAAACTCACGCCCCAGTCCTCCAGCGTGCTGGCGAAGCGCATGGTGTCTTCCTGCACGCGCTGCGCCGCGCCTTCAACCTTACGCAGGCGCTGCCAGTTGTGCATGTAATAGTTGTTCATCGCGGTGCGCCAGCGGAACACCCAGTGGCTAATGAAAAAGGAATTCGTGACGCCAACGACCACCGAAATCAGGGCGATGCCAAGAAAATCGCCTATGCCGCTGTAAAAGCGACTAATCGGTACTGACCCCGCTTTGGTCAGCGCCTGCTGGATCAGATCGTAGAACGGGCCGTACCAGGCGTTGACGCCGACGCCGACCTGCACGCCGAACCAGGTGACGAAGATAATCAGCGCCGATCCCCATACTGACCAGCGCTGCCACGGATGGTTATCGATAACGCGCCAGGCCAGGGCGAATATCGCCACCACTATCCAGTAATAGCCATAAAACCAGAGCTGGCTGGGGGCGATAAAGCGCGCGGCCGTGGTCGGCAGCGGCTGCTGCATCGCAGCATGCAGCGCTGGCCAGCGGGACGGCAGGTCATCGGCAAAGCCGAACCAGGCAAAAATCGCGATCAGACTCCAGATCGCCGCCGAGCTGAAAAACAGCGCTGGCCGGGGGAAATAGGACTTAAACATGGGCTCTCCGCTGTTGTGTGCACTCTTTTATAACGTCTTTTAGCGTTATCTGTCTGTTGTGTGTTGTTTCCGATGGTGACAGTTATCGTCCGCGGCAGGTAAAGCATTGCGACGAGATGTTAATGAATTTGTGCGAATTTGTTTCGGCGAACTAAATGTTTCACCACAACAGTGTTACACTAGCGCCAACTGTTACCGGTAACAGTGCTGCTGTAACCCTTAATCCGCATAAAAAAACCATTACAACGCAACTGTTTAACTTTCATGCCGCATTATAAGCGGTACTGAGGCAATGTCATGTCAGAACAAAAACGTGGGCAGACGCGCAGGGATTTTCTGTTAAAGACCATTGCGCTGGCACCAGCTATGGCGGCGGGCAGCGCCGTCGTCGGCGGCTTCAGCATGGCGCCTGCGGTGCAGGCTGCCGATCCCGCGGCGGCGCAGCCGGCGCGCGACTACCAGCCCAGCTGGTTTACCGCTGAAGAGTTCGCCTTTATCAAGGCTGCCGTCGCCCGCCTGATCCCCAATGACGAGCGCGGCCCAGGCGCGCTGGAAGCGGGCGTGCCGGAATTTATCGACCGCCAGATGAACACCCCTTACGCCACCGGCGCCAACTGGTATATGCAGGGGCCATTCAATCCGGACCTGCCGAAAGAGCTGGGCTATCAGCTGCCGCTGGTGCCGCAGCAGATCTACCGTCTGGGGCTAGCGGACGCCGACGACTACAGCAAGCGCCAGCACGGCAAGGTGTTCGCCGATCTCAGCGGCGAGCAGCAGGACGCGCTGCTGCAGGCGATGGAGAGCGGCCAGGCCGATTTTCGTCAGCTGCCGGCGAAAACCTTCTTCGCCTTTCTGATCCAGAACACCCGCGAAGGCTTCTTCAGCGACCCGATCCACGGCGGCAACCAGAATATGGTGGGCTGGAAGCTGATCGGCTTCCCAGGCGCGCGCGCCGACTTTATGGACTGGGTTGAACGCGGCGAACGCTATCCGTTCCCGTCAGTATCTATTCGCGGGGAGCGCGCGTAATCATGGCAAACGAGATGAAAAAAGCAGACGCGGTAATCGTTGGTTTCGGCTGGGCCGGCGCAATTATGGCGAAAGAGCTGACCGAAGCGGGTCTTAACGTGGTCGCGCTGGAGCGCGGCCCGCATCGCGACACCTATCCAGACGGATCTTATCCGCAGTCAATCGACGAGCTGACCTATAACATCCGCAAAAAGCTCTTCCAGGATCTGTCGAAAAGCACCGTCACTATCCGTCACGACGCCTCGCAGACGGCGGTTCCCTATCGCCAGCTGGCGGCGTTTCTGCCGGGCACCGGCACCGGCGGCGCAGGGCTGCACTGGTCCGGCGTACACTTCCGCGTCGATCCGACCGAGCTGCGCCAGCGCAGCCACTATGAAGAGCGCTACGGCAAAAACTTTATTCCGGAAGGGATGACGATCCAGGATTTCGGCGTCACCTATGACGAACTGGAGCCGTTCTTCGACAAGGCGGAAAAAGTCTTCGGCACCTCCGGCACGCCGTGGAGCATTAAAGGGCAGGTGGTCGGCAAGGAGAGCGGCGGCAACCCGTTCGCGCCGGATCGCTCCGACAAATTCCCGCTGCCGGCGCAGAAGCGCACTTATTCGGCGCAGCTCTTCGCCGAGGCGGCGAAGTCGGTGGGCTATCACCCTTACGATCTGCCGTCGGCCAACACCTCCGGCCCCTACACCAACCCCTACGGCGCGCAAATGGGGCCGTGCAACTTCTGCGGCTACTGCAGCGGCTACGCCTGCTACATGTACTCGAAAGCGTCGCCGAACGTGAATATCCTGCCCGCGCTGCGCCAGGAGCCGAAGTTCGAGCTGCGCAACAACTCCTACGTGCTGCGCGTCAACCTGACCGACGACAAAAAGCGCGCCACCGGCGTCACCTACGTCGATGCGCAGGGGCGTGAAGTGGTGCAGCCGGCGGATCTGGTGATCCTGTCGGCGTTCCAGTTCCACAACGTGCACCTGATGCTGCTTTCCGGCATCGGCAAGCCCTATAACCCGATCACCAACGAAGGCACCGTCGGCCGCAACTTCGCCTACCAGAATATTTCGACCCTGAAGGCGCTGTTCGACAAAAACACCACCACCAACCCGTTTATCGGCGCGGGCGGCGCGGGCGTCGGCGTCGACGACTTCAACGCCGACAACTTCGACCACGGGCCGCACGGCTTCGTCGGCGGTTCGCCGTTCTGGGTCAACCAGGCAGGCACCAAGCCGATCTCCGGTCTGCCGACGCCCACCGGCACGCCGAACTGGGGCAGCAAATGGAAGGCGGCAGTGGCGGATACCTACACGCACCATATCTCTATGGACGCCCACGGCGCGCATCAGTCCTACCGCGCGAACTATCTCGACCTCGATCCCAACTACAAAGATGCCCACGGCCAGCCGCTGCTGCGCATGACCTTTGACTGGCAGGATAACGACATCAGGATGGCGCAGTTTATGGTCGGCAAGATGCATAAGATCGCCGAAGCGATGAGTCCGAAGATGATTATCGGCGGCGCGAAAAAGCCGGGCAGCCATTTCGACACCACGGTCTATCAGACCACGCACATCAGCGGCGGCGCCATTATGGGCGACCATCCCGCCACCAGCGCGGTGAACCGCTATCTGCAGAGCTGGGACGTGCCGAACGTCTTTGTGCCGGGCGCCTCCGCTTTCCCTCAGGGCCTGGGCTACAACCCGACGGGCATGGTGGCGGCGCTGACCTACTGGTCGGCGAAAGCGATCCGCGAACAGTATCTGAAAAACCCGGGTCCACTGGTGCAGGCATAAGGAAATGGCGATGAAAAACGGCTTACTGGCTCTGATTCTGGGCACGATGACCTTTGCCGCGCTGGCGGACGATAACGGCGGCGATCGGGTAAAACGCGGCGAGTATCTGGCGCGCGCGGGCGACTGCGTCGCCTGTCATACCAGCAAAGAGGGCAAACCCTTCGCCGGCGGCCTGCCGATGGCGACGCCGATCGGCACCATCTACTCCACCAATATCACGCCGGACAAAGTGACCGGCATCGGCGACTACAGCTACGACGACTTCCAGAAGGCGGTGCGTCACGGCGTGGCGAAAAATGGCGATACCCTCTATCCGGCGATGCCTTACCCTTCCTACGCGGTGGTGAGCGACGAGGATATGCAGGCGCTCTACGCCTACTTTATGCACGGCGTCGCGCCGGTCGAGCAGGCTAACCACAAAAGCGATATCCCCTGGCCGCTGTCGATGCGCTGGCCGCTGGCGATCTGGCGCACGATGTTCGCGCCGGATGTAAAAGCGTTTCAGCCGATGGCGCAGGAAGATCCTGAACTGGCGCGCGGCCGCTACCTGGTGGAAGGCCTGGGCCACTGCGGCGCCTGCCATACGCCGCGTAGCATCACCATGCAGGAAAAAGCGCTGAACAACGGCGAAGGCAATGACTATCTGGCGGGCAGCAGCGCGCCGATTGACGGCTGGACCGCCAGCAACCTGCGCGGCGATAACCGCGACGGACTGGGACGCTGGAGCGAAGAGGATCTGCGCCAGTTCCTGCGCTACGGCCGCAACGACCATACCGCCGCGTTCGGCGGCATGACCGACGTGGTGGAGCACAGCCTGCAGCACCTCAGCGATGAGGATATCGCGGCGATCGCCCACTATCTGAAATCGCTCGGCGCGAAAGACCCGAGCCAGGCGGTGTTTAGCGTCGATGACGCCACGGCGAAAGCGCTGTGGAAAGGGGACGACAGCGCGACCGGCGCATCGGTTTATGTCGATAGCTGCGCCGCCTGTCATAAAACCGACGGCAGCGGCTATCAGCGCTTTTTCCCGGCGCTGCGCGGCAACCCGGTGGTGATGGCTGAAGACCCCACCTCGCTGATCCATATCGTGCTGGCGGGCGGCACCCTGCCGGGCGTGAAAGGCGCGCCAACCACCATCACCATGCCAGCGTTCGGCTGGCGGCTCGACGATCAGCAGGTGGCGGACGTGGTGAACTTTATCCGCGTCAGCTGGGGCAACGGCGGCAAATCGGACGTCACGGCGAAGGATGTGGCGGAGTTGCGTAAAGATAAGACCATCCAGCCTTATCAGGGCAGCGCGGATATCCATCAGCTGGAAAATCAGTAGTGACCTCAGGAGGCCCGGCTAACGGCGGGCCTCTTTTCCTCCCTCATAGCCCCCCATTTTTGATTGAAAATGCAGCACTGCGCGCGCATAATCCGGTTTACGAAAAGTTTTTTTCATCTTTATTTGTAAACCACAGGAGGCTGGCGTGTTTGGTGAGCGTTTGTTTCGTGCCCGCGCTGCGTCTGGCCTGTCAATGAAAGAGCTTGCTCTGCTGGCAGGCGTTAGCGCCAACATGATCAAGAAGTATGAGCATAATGAAAGCATGCCGGGTTCGGCTGTGCTGTTGAAAATGTCGCGCGCGCTGGGCGTCAGAAACGAATATTTTTTTCGGCCTACGACGGTTGAGCTGAAAGAGGTTGAGTACCGTAAACGCAGCAATCTCTCAAAAAAAGCCTTAACGCGCATTCATGCGGATATCATCGACCAGGTAGAGCGCTGGATGGAACTCGCCGCGCTCTGGCCCTGTTTCCCCGTTCCTGCGTTTAGCGCGCCGCTTTTCTCTACCCAGCGACTCACCCATTACGACGACGTGGAAAAGGTGGCGGAGCGTCTGCGCCAGAAGTGGTGTCTGGGCAGCCAGCCCATTGCCAGCCTGATCGATCTGCTGGAGCGTCAGGGCATTCTGGTGATTGTTACGCAGGCGGACCATGCCGAAAAGTTCGACGGTTGCCAGGCGAAGGTCAACGGTATGCCGGTGATTGTGATTTCTGGCAAATGGCCAGGCGACCGCCAGCGTTTTACGCTGGCGCACGAACTGGGTCATCTGGTGCTGCATCACCGCCTGGCGAATGACCTGGACGAAGAGAAGGCGTGCCATCGCTTTGCCGGCGCTTTTTTGCTACCTGCCAGTACAATGCGTCAGCGCCTGGGCGCGCGTCGCCACGCGCTGGAAGTGCGTGAGCTTTATCTGCTGAAGCAGGAAGCGGGCCTGAGCATGATGGCCTGCATCTATCGGGCCGCCGATCTTGGCATTATCAGCGACCACACGCGGCAAAAGCTGTTTATGCTGTTTTCCGCCAGTCACTGGCGCACGCTGGAGCCGGGCGAGGCTTATCCGACTGAAAGCACAACGCTTTTTTCGCAGCTGGTTTTCCGCGGCCTTGGGGAAGGGATCCTCAGCGAGTCTAAGGCTGCCGAGCTGCTCGGCATCTCACTGTCGCAGTTCCACCGCACGCGAAAACTGGACTCGCCGGATGTTGATTCTTATCAGTGATGCCAACATTCTCATCGATCTGGAAGAGGGCGAGCTGATTCGCTTTCTGTTTCAGCTGCCTTACCGGTTCACGGTGCCTGATTTACTCTTTTATGACGAGCTGGCGGAGCATCATGCTTATCTGCTGGAGCAGGGTCTGCTTCTCGGCGAGATGACGCCGCAAACGCTGCGCTACGTCAGCCAGCTGGTGATGCGCGTTCAGGGTCCCAGCCGCTATGACTGCTTCGCTCTGGCATTGGCTAAGCAGGAAAACTGCCCGTTGCTCACGGGCGATAAAGCATTGCGAATGGCGGCGAAAGCTGAACAGGTCGAGGTCAGAGGCACGCTGTGGCTGGTGGAAGAGATGGTACGCTACGCCGTCATCGATCGCGCTGCCGCCCATCGCGCCTATTCACTGATGCGCGCGAGCGGCAGGCGTTTACCCTGGGAGATGGCGTTTCAGCGCCTGTCCGATGAGCTAGCGGACCTTAGCGACCCGCAGCCAGACAGTTAAATATTCTCCAGATCGATGCCGCGCGTCTTCGGTCCGTAAATCCCCACCGACAGCATCACTATCAGCATGCTCGCCACGATAAAGGCGATGACGCCCTGGCTGCCTGCATACTGCAAAATCAGGCCGATCAAAATACTGCTGAAGACCGTCGAAAGGCGGCTGAAGGAGTAGCAAAAGCCGACCGCGCGGGCGCGAATATGGGTGGGAAAAATCTCTGTCTGGTAGGCGTGATAGCTAAAGGTCAGCCAGGCATTGGAGTAAGTGATCAGAAAGCCGCAGAGGATCAGCAGCACCGGGTTGGTCTGAAACGCGAACAGCGTGCCGAACACCACCGTCATCAGGCAGGAGAAAACGATCTGCCATTTGTTCTCAAACTTATCGGCGTAGCGGCTGCAAATCAGCGAGCCGAGCGGGTAGGCGAGGGTGATAAAAAAGGCGTAGAGCAGGCTGTGGGTCACGGTCGTGCCTTTGCCCGACAGCAGCGCGGGCAGCCAGTTGCCAAAGCCGAAAAAGCCGATCGCCTGAAAGAAGTTCATCACCACCAGCATCAGAGTGCGCTTGCGGTAGGCCGGCGACCAGATCTCGCTGAACCGGCCGCGTTTCGGCAGCTGCGCCGCCGCGTCATCCGGCGGGAAGTCTGCGCCGGGCGCGACGCCGCAGCGTTTCTCCATCGCGCTCAGCACCTGATGCGCCTCCTGATGACGACCCTGCTGCGCCAGCCAGCGCGCCGACTCCGGCAGATCCTTGCGAATAAACCAGATAATCAGCGAACAGAGCGCGCCCGCGATCACCACCCAGCGCCAGCCTTCCAGGCTTAACAGCGTCTGCGGCACCAGCCACCAGGACATCAGCGCCACCGTCGGCACGGAGAGAAACTGCACGAAAAACGAAAAGGCGAAGGCGCGGCTGCGCAGATGCGTCGGCACCCACTCCGAAAGGTAGGTGTCGATGGTGACCAGTTCGATGCCGAGGCCGATGCCCACCAGAAAGCGAAACAGAATAATCATCTCCGCGCTCTGCTGAAAGGCCATCAGCAGCGAGAAAAGGCCGTACCACGCCAGCGCGCACATAAAGGTCAGGCGTCGGCCGAAGCGGTCGGCATAAGGCGCGAGCAGGCTGGCGCCGACAAACAGGCCGAGAAAGGTGGCGGAGGCGAAGGCAGCCTGATCGGCGATGCCGAACACGCCCGCGCTGCCGGTGTGGAACACGCCGGCGGCCAGCAGGCCGGAGCTGATATAGCCGGTCTCAAACAGATCGTAGAGTTCAAAGAAACCGCCGAGCGCGAGCAGCGTAATAAAACGCCACAGGCCGCGCGACGAGGGCAGCGCGTCGATGCGCGCCGCTAAGCTGTTATCTGGCGTCGGCGCAGCGAACCCCGGCGCCATCCCTGGAGTGCAGGTGGTTGTCATTATTTTATGAACCTCGGTGTGACGGTGTTTGCCTGTCTCGCTAACGGCAGGGCGATGTTGTAAAAATAGTGACCGTTAGCAAGCGAAGAGAGTGCAGAATAATCAATTCGGCGATCCTTGCCGAGAGGGTTGTTGGTGAGTATTTAGCAACGTACGTTGCACTTTTCGCCGTCCGTGGCGAAGCCGCTACGGCATCTGCGGCCAGACGCCAGGTCCGATAGGCAATCCCAGCGCATACCAGGCGAGCAGCAGCGCGATCCAGGTGATGAAGAAGACCACCGGATAGGGGAAGATCAGCACGTAATAGGTGCCGAGCTGGGCATCTTTCTGGTAGCGCTGCAGGAAAGAGAGGAACAGCGGCAGAAAGGGCGACATCGGCGCCAGCGGCAGCACCGCCGAGTCGGCGATGCGAAAGATCATCTGCGCAAAGGCGGGGTGAAAGCCGAGCAGCATAAACATCGGCACGAACACCGGCGCGAGAATCGACCAGATCGCCGAGCCGCTGGCGATAAACATACAGAGAAACGCCGACAGGAACATCAGGCCGAGAAAGGCGGGCGCGCCGCTGATGCCTGCGCTCTCCAGCACGTCGGTCAGCCCGATGGCCATAAACTTGCCCATGTTGCTCCAGTTGAAGAAGGCCACGAACTGCGACAGCGGAAACACCATCACGATAAAGCCCGCCATGCTCTTCATCGGCTCGACCAGCAGCTGCGGAATATCGTCCGGGCGGCGGATCTGCTTCGTGACCGCGCCATAGACGGTCGCCACCACGAAGAAAAACAGGATAATGATCGGCACGATGCCCTTGATGAAAGGCGAGGGCACAATGCCGCCGGTTTTCGGATCGCGCAGCGGCGCATGCTCCGGCACCACCAGCAGCGCCATCACGCCGATAAACAGCAGCGCCGCAATGCCCGCCGCGCGCAGGCCGCGATTCTCCAGCGGCGTCAGGGCCGCCAGCCGATCGCTGCTGCCCTCTTGCCACTGCGGCAGGCGCGGCTCGATAAATCTGTCGGTGAGAATGGCGCCGGCCACGGTCAGCACGATCACCGAGGTGGCCATAAAGAACCAGTTATCGATGACGCTGACGTGAACCGTGTCGCTGACCGCCTTCGCCGCTTCGGTGCTGATGCCGGAGAGCAGCACGTCGGTGGTGACGATCAGCAGGTTGGCGGTAAAGCCGGAGGCGACGCCGGCGATCGCTGCCAGCAGGCCCGCCACCGGATGACGTCCTACGGCGAGAAAGATCAGCGCGCCGAGCGGCGGCATCACCACCAGCGCGGCATCGGAAGAGATATGGCTGAAAAAGGCGATAAACAGCACCATATAGCTGGCGTAGCGGCGGCTGACGCGCGACGCCATCTTCACCATCAGCGACTGCAACAGGCCCACTTTTTCCGCCAGGCCGGCGCCGAGCACCAGCGCCAGAATCGAGCCGAGCGGCGTAAAGCCGCTGAAGTTTTTGATGATGTTGGGCAGGATCCACTGCAGGCCCGCGACGCTCAGCAGGTTGTTGACGCGCACCATCTCGCCGCTGACCGGGTTTTTCACCGCCAGATCGAGAGTGCTGATAATGGCGGTCGCCACCATCAGCACCACAATCAGATAAACAAACAGCAGGAAGGGATTAGGGACTTTGTTGCCGACCCGCTCGATCCAGCCGAACACTTTCCCAGGGCTGCGACTCTCCGACATTACGGTCATGATATTCCTCGTCTTGTATGGTCGTGTTTGCGTGTTTTTATTGTGTTATCGGTCCGCGCCTGTGGCGCGGCCGCGGCTCAGTTGGCCAGTTTTGAAGGCGTCACGCCTTCGGGAATCGGGCATGTATAGGGCTGGGCGCGGCGCGCCCGTTCGAACTCGGCGCGGCAGCGCGCCAGCGCCTGCTCGTCGGTCAGCAGATCCAGCACGGTGGCGGCCATCACCTTCGCTGCCAGCAGCATGCCCTTGTGCGCGATGCTGGTGCGGCCCTGCGCCACCAGCTGCCAGGTGTGCAGCGGCGTGCCGAAGGTAAAGCAGGGCGCAAAGCACTGCGCGACGGGCGTGACCCAGCTGACGTCGCCGACGTCGGTGGAGCCGTAGAGCAGCTCGCGCGTCGCCGCGCAGGGCGCCACCTCATCCATCAGCAGCTTGTCGCCGTGCGCCTCGATCCACGCCGCGCCCGCCTCGCCGCCGGTGCGTGCCGCATTGAGCCGCGCGTTGCGCAGATCCTCCTCGCTCAGCGTGGCGCGGATCTCGGCGGCGAAGGCGCGCTCATCCTCGCTGTAGTGGGGCAGACCAAAGTGATGCAAATAGCGCTCCATCACCGCTTCCAGCGCGCGGTTCGGCACGTAGTTGGAGCACGCCTTGTCGAAGCGCACCGTCACCTGCGTGTCGGTCATCAGCGCCGCGCCTTGCGCGATATTGATGACGCGCTGGTAGATTTCCTGCGCCTGCGGCAGCTCCGGCGCGCGGATCAGGTAGAGCACTTCGGCGTCGGCCTGCACCACGTTGGGCGAGACGCCGCCGCTGTTGGTCACCGCATAGTGCAGCCGCGCCTCCTGCACGATATGCTCGCGCAGGAAGTTGGCGCCGGTGTTCATCAGCGTCACCGCATCGAGCGCGCTGCGTCCGAGGTGCGGCGAATTGGCGGCGTGCGCCGCCACGCCCTTAAAGTGAAAGGCTGCCTGGATATTGGCGAGGGTGCTGAGGTTGAACAGGCCGCTGAAGCCCTCAGGATGCCAGGTGACGGCGGCGTCGACATCGTCGAACAGCCCTTCGCGCACCATAAAGGTTTTGCCGGATCCGCCCTCTTCGCCGGGACAGCCGTAAAAGCGCACCGTGCCGCGCCCGCCGTGCTGCGCCATCCAGGCTTTCAGCGCGAACGCTGCCGCCAGTCCGGCGGTGCCGAGCAGATTATGGCCGCAGCCGTGGCCGTTGCCGTTCTGCTCCAGCGGCTCTGGCCGCGCGCAGCCCGCCCGCTGGCTCAGCCCGGCCAGCGCGTCGAACTCGCCGAGAATGGCGATCACCGGCTTGCCTTCGCCCAGGCTGGCGACGAAGGCGGTTTCAATATTGCCGACGCCGCGCGTCACGGTGAAACCCTCGCGCTCCAGCGCGTCGGCCAGCAGCACGCTGGAGCGCGTTTCGGCGAAGCGGGTTTCCGGCGTGTCCCAGATGGCGTCGCTGAGGGCGGTAAAGCGCGCCTGGCTGGCGTCGATATAGTCGGCAAGGAAATCTGCGTTCATCGCGCACCGCCGAACTGCGCCTGATTGAGCGCCAGCGTCGCCAGCATCTGCACCGCTTTGCCCATCACGCTTTCGTCAAAGTCGAAGCGGGCGTTATGGTGGCCCGCCGCCAGATCGCAGCCGAAGATGGCGTAGGTCGCCTGACCACCGCGCTGTTTAACGCGCTCCATCATATAGGTGGCGTCTTCCGATCCGGCGGCCTGCGCCTTGCGATCCACCACCGAGTCGAAGATGCCGAGCGCCTCCGCCTGCTGGTGCAGGAAATCGACCCAGGGCTGGGTCGGCGTGCAGCTGCGCGCCGCGCCCATTAGCCTGACCTCATACTCCACGCCGTACATCGCCGCTGCGCCAGCGATCACGCGCAGCGCCTGCTGGTAAATGTCGTCGTTGACCTGGTTGCTGACGCCGCGCGTTTCGACCTTCATCAGCGCGGTGTCGGCCACCACGTTGCGGCCGGTGCCCGCCTGCAGCACGCCGACGTTGACGCGCGCCACGCCGCCGCTGTGCTGCGGCAGCCCGTGCAGCCCCAGCGTCGCCTGCGCCGCCGCCAGCAGCGCGTTGCGCCCCTCTTCAGGCCTGCCGCCCGCATGCGCGCCGACGCCGGTGAAATGGACATCCAGCTTGGTGGTGGCGAGAAAGCTGTCGCTGCCGCACACCAGCTCGCCGGCGGGCACGCCGGTGCCGAGATGGATCGCGGTAAAAAGATCGACATCGTCTACCACGCCCGCCTCCACCATCGCCTTCGCGCCGCGCACGCCCTCCTCGGCAGGCTGGAAAATCAGCTTGATCGTGCCGCTCAGCTGCGACTTCATCGCCATCAACACGCTGGCGAGCGCCAGCCCGATAGTGGTATGGCCGTCATGGCCGCAGGCGTGCATCATGCCGGGATTGCAGGAGACGAAACCTTCGCGCTGCGGCAGATGATCGGGCGCCTGGCTCTCGTTGAGATCGAGCGCGTCCATATCGACGCGGAATCCCATCACCGGGCCGGGACGACCGGTCTCCAGCGTGGCGACGACGCCACAAAAGCCGCCGGAAAAATAGGGCAGCCACTGCGGCAGCGCGCCCTGCTGCAGCGCACGCGCCTCCTGCTGTTTCAGGACCTCAGCGTCGGGGAGTCCCATCCGCGCCTCGGCGTTAATCACCTCGCGGCCCAGCTGCAGTTGATAACCCAGCTTATGCAGCGCGTCGGCCACCCGCGTCGCGGTACGGAATTCCAGCCAGCCGGATTCGGCAAACTGATGGAGATCGCGCCGCCAGCTTTGCATCTGCGGCGCCAGCGCCTGAACCTGCTCAGAGAGGGTTGTCATAGGAAATCCTTATTGTTGGTTTTTTATGCACACACCCGAATTTACACAAGCCTTCCTGACCGCATAAGATGCGAATAACTTACTCCTGATAAACCGTGGTTATCATGCCGTCACAGCTAAAATTGCATCAGCTACGCGCCTTCGTCGAGGTGGCGCGTCAGGGCAGCATCCGCGCCGCAAGCCGACTTTCCGGGCTTTCCCAGCCTGCGCTGACCAAAGCGATTCAGGAGCTGGAGCAGGTTTTGGGGGCGAAATTGTTTATTCGTCGCCAGCAAGGTGTGGTGCTGACCGACGTGGGTGATAACTTTTTTCGCCATGCCAGTCTGGTTTTGGAAGAATTACGTGTGGCGCAGGAGGATATTCAGCAGCGGCTTGGACTGGCAGGCGGCCAGGTGAATATTGGCGTGGGCGGCAGCGTGGCGCGCACCATCATGCCGCAGGTGATCACCCAGTTTCATCGCGAATATCCGCTGGTTAAGGTGCGCATCGTTGAAGGCCAGCTGGTGTCGATGATCCCGGAGCTGCGCCAGGGCGAGCTCGATTTCACCATCAATACCTACGATCAGAGCCATCTCGATCAGGAGCTGAGTTTTGAGAAAATGATGCAGCGCGACTACAAAGTGGTGGTGCGCAAGGGGCACCCGATGGAGAAGGCGCGCTCGCTTGAGGCGCTCCAGCAGTGCGACTGGACGATGCCGACGCCGAAGGGCAGCTACTATCGCCTGCTGCACGACCTCTTTGCCGAGCGCGGCATGGCACCCAAAATCGTGGTCTCCTGCGAGACCTTTATGGCCTGCACCAGTCTGGTGGCGCAGAGCGACTTTGTCAGTATTCTGTCGGTCGATGTGATCAACGATGCGGTGCTCGGCCAGCAGCTGGTGGCGCTGGATCTGGACGATCCCTTACCGAAAGCGACCTTCTATTTGATCCAGCGAAAGGAGACGGCGCTGACGCCGATGAGCGCTTACATGGCGCAGCTCTTTCGGCGTTATTGCCAGTAAAAACAACGGGTAAAGCCGATCGTCTACACTGGTAAGGTACTGTAAGAAATCCAACCGACAATATAGAGGTGAAGATGCAAGTCAGTCCTTATCTGTTTCTCTATGGCCGTTGCGAAGAGGCTATCGACTTTTATCTGCAGGCTACCGAGGGAGAGCTGCTCCATAAAATGACGTTCGGTGATATGCCGGATCAGGGCGAACAGGTTGGCGATCAATCTGCGGCGCCGCTGCCGCCGGAAAAGATTATGCATGCCCAGCTGCGTATCGGCGAAGGAGAACTGATGCTAAGCGATGGCAATACCGAGAAGCCGCCGGCATCGGAGCACGCCGGTTACGCGGTTAGCCTGTCGACCACCGACGTCGAACAGGGTAAAGCCTGGTTTGAGAAACTGTCGGCGGGCGGCAAGGTCACGACGCCGTGGCAGGAGACTTTCTGGTCGAACGGCTTCGCGATGTTTATCGATAAGTTCGGCATTCCGTGGCGCATCAACGTTGAGAAGCCGCAGGAATAAGTCTGTCTCAGGCAAGTAAAGTGTTTACGCGGTGAGGCTGATCCGACTGCAAAACGGTTACTTACAGACAGCTAAAATGCCTGCAAGCAGGAGAGCTGGCCCGAAGAGCAAAGCGTCCTGCGCCATGGACAAAAACGCCGGGAGCGTTTTTGAACAACGCATCGCGTTGGCCCGGCAACGGGCGCACCTCAGGGATGAGGTGCGTATCCGCGCAGGCCGAGCTGGCAGGGATGCCGTTTTTTGCGTCTTTGCGATCGGGCCAGCTCTCCTGCGATAGCACTGCTTTCAAGCGGGCAGCAGTTAGTAGCCCGCTTTTATCAGAAGTTATAACCCGCCACCAGGTAGTAACCCCAGCCGGTTGATTTCACTTCAAACGGTCCGCGACCGAAGTTCAGCTCCTGACCATCCGCCCACTGGCCGCCGTTGTGGAAGTAACGCGCCACGGCGGAAATATGCCAGTGGTCGTAGCCCAGCGACAGAATATGACTGGAGGCGATGGAGTTGCTGGTGCGCGACGCGTCTGACTTGTCGCGCAGATCGGAACCCCAGTCGAAGTTGGTAAAGCCGATATAGCTCAGGTTGCCGCCCCACAGGGTGGTAATCGGCACCATATATTTCACCTTGAAGCGATAGCCATCCCAGCTGTTCTCGTTCGCCGCGCCGTAGTTTTCCCACTGATATTTGGCATAGACGTTCAGCGACAGGCCGACGTCGCTGTGCGTGTCGATGTCGGTGCCGAGACCCATATACCAGGTGTTCTGACGGTTATCGCTGTTGCGGCCCATATCGTAGATATAGTTGTTGGCGAAGTACCACTCTTTGAACGGACCGAAGGCCAGGCTGGTGCCGGTCAGCTTATCGATAGAGAAACGCGGCTCAATTTCCATGAACATCGGCGAACCGTGGTCGAAAATGCCGTTGGCGTTGCTGTTGCCCATGCCGAAGAAGTTGGTCAGATCGAGGTAGCCGTAAAAATCGAACCAGTCTTTTTTCGCGAAGGCTTCATATTCCAGATAGACATCGTTATTGAACTGCGGTCCGAAGCGGGTGTGATAGCTGCCCACCACGTTGACGCTCTGGTGCCACCAGTCAGAGAGATATTGCGGATCGCTTTCGGCGGCCTGCGCGCCGCTGCTCAGAGACGTTGCCAGCAAGGCGCCTGCTATCAAGGTTTTGAATTTCATTATCGTTAACCACATGCTTTTGACCGCGCAGGAACGCAGTCAGAGTGAAATCGATCCCAGAGTGGGGCGGCGAAGATGTAACCGTTTTTTACAGCCGGTTTTTGACCTGCGTAGCCTGACCGTTACAGGGCGATAGAAAATAGATTTTGCTCACGTTTGTCAAAATGTGTTGCATTGCATTTACGTGAAAGTGTGAAGTTCATCACGAAAATAAGCCGTAGCGAACGGAACGCCGCAACCGTTTACGTTGTCGGCATCGCGCGCGAACGTGAAAATCAGGGAAGGGTGACGCGAACCTGCAGACCGCAGATGGCGCCCTGCGGATTGAGGCAGTTGGAGAGGGAAACCTGGATATGATGCTTCTGCGCCACGCTGCGCACGATCGACAGGCCTAAGCCGCTGCCCTGCGCCTTCACGGTCGGCGAACGGGTAAAGCGGTCAAAGGCGCGATCGATAAACGCCTCCGGCATGCCCGGCCCGTTA
Organism: Pantoea sp. X-Soil-MYKO-1289; assembly: GCF_059730625.1. Classification (NCBI taxonomy): domain Bacteria; kingdom Pseudomonadati; phylum Pseudomonadota; class Gammaproteobacteria; order Enterobacterales; family Erwiniaceae; genus Pantoea; species Pantoea sp. X-Soil-MYKO-1289. Next base: position 3,668,698 of record NZ_AP036004.1, on the reverse strand, counting down.
TCGACGATATCGACCACCGTGCGATCGCCGACGCGATGCAGCAAAACGTCCACCAGGCTGCCTTCCGGGGTATGCAGCATGGCGTTGCCGATCAGATTATCGAACAGGCTGCGCAGCTCGGAGCGGCTCGCCTGCAGGCGATAGCGCGTCGAGCCGTTAAAGCCGATATCGATGCCGCGCTTGTCGGCCACCACCATCAGCTGCTCGATGCTCTCTTTCAGCAGATCCTCCAGCTCAATGTTTTCTACCGAAGCGACCACGGTTTTATCTTCCTGGCGCGAAATATTGAGCAGCTGCGTCACCAGATGGCGCGTGCGCGTCACGCCCGCTTCCAGCTGATCGAACTGGCGGCTCGCTTCGCCCGGCTGAATATGCTGGCGCAGATTCTCCAGCTGCAGCGTCACCGCCGTGACCGGCGTGCGCAGCTCGTGCGCCGCGTCCTCCAGGAACTGGCGCTGCGACGACCAGGCGGCGCGCAGCTTGTTGAGCAGCGAGTTGTAGGCTTCGACCAGCGGCAGGATCTCATCCGGCAGCCCTTCAGGCGACACCAGATGGGGATGCAGCGTCTCCTGCGCGGCGATTTCGCGCGAGGCGACGCGCAGATCGCGGGTGATCTTGCGCACCACCAGCCAGATCACCAGCAGCGAGAGCGGCATCATCAAAATCAGGGGAATAATCGCCGCCAGCGCGCGTCTCACCATCTCGGCTCGCATATGGCTGAGGTTATGCATCACCTGAATGGTTTTAATGTCGCTGCCCGGCTCGCCGGGACGCGTGTAGATACGCCAGGCGCACTCGTCGCAGTCGCCGACGTCGATATCGTGCCACCCTTTTTGCGCCTGCAGCGGCGCGTGCAGCTCCGGCCAGGAGCTGGCGCGCAGCCTGCCGTCTTTGTCCCACAGCTGTACGACGTAGGCGCTTTTCATTTTGTCGGCGTGCAGCATCAGCGGCATCAGCGCCGGGATCTCTTTGTTGGTCGCCCAGGCGTCGGCGATTTTCGACAGCTGGTCATCCTTCATGGTGCCGATCATGTCGCCGTAGCAGCTGAAGAAATACCAGGTGACGCCGCCGATCATCAGCAGATGGATAATCAGCAGCGTGCTGAGCAGTTTATTGCGCAGGGAGCGCATAAAGGTGAAAGGTTTCATAGCGCGGGCACGCGCCAGCCGAGGCCGCGCACGTTGCGGATGGCGTCATTGTCGAGCTTGCGGCGCATGCCGTGGATCAGCACGTCCACCGCGTTGCTGGTGACCTCTTCGCCCCAGCCGTAGATGCGGTTCTCCAGCTGTTCGCGCGACAGGATGGCGCCGGGACGCTCCAGCAGGGCGTAAAGCAGCGCATATTCGCGCGCGGTAAGCTGCTCGCGCTGGCCCTTATAGAGCACTTCGCGCGTCATCATGTCCAGCTGAACGTCGCCGCTGCCGAGCAGCGAGTCCGCCGCGCCGTGGCGACGTCGGGTTATTGCACGCATGCGCGCCAGCACCTCTTGCAGGTCGAAAGGTTTCAGAAGATAGTCGTCGGCGCCGCTGTCGAGCCCCTGTACGCGCTGCGCTACCGTGTCGCGCGCCGTTAAAATCAGCACCGGCGTGGTGTCGCCGCGTCCGCGCGCGCGCTTCAGCACCTGCAGCCCGTCGTCGCGCGGCAGGCCGAGATCGAGCAGCACGCAGGTGTAGTCGCCTTCATTCCAGGCGTGATGGGCGAAGACGCCGTCGCGCGCCCAGTCAACCGACCAGCCTGCGGCTTCCAGCGCCTGCTGCAGATTGGCGCCGATCATTTCATCATCTTCAACCAAAAGTACGCGCATGGAAAATCGCCTCGTCAGTGATTGGCCGCAGTTTACGCCGGGATTATTAGCACAGAATTAAAGCCGCCGCACGGCGATGCCTGCCAGACGCGATGCTAATTCTGCGCTAATTTTCCGCTAATTAAGGGATAAATTTTCCGCGCTAAAGTGGGTTCACTGAACATCATGTCGTATCGGGAGGAACTCATGAATCAGCGCGAATTTATTCGTAGTCTGCTGCAGTGGATTGAAAGCAACCTGGGCCAGGACCTGCATCTGGATGAGGTGTCGCGTCGCTCGGGCTATTCCCGCTGGCATCTGCAGCGTTTATTTCGTCAGCATACCGGTTTTTCGCTGGCGGAGTATATTCGTCAGCGCCGCCTGACGGAGTCGGCGCTGCTGCTGCTGAACAGCAACGAGGCGATTCTGCAGGTGGCGATGAACTACGGTTTCGACACCCAGCAGGCCTACACGCGCACCTTTAAAAACTATTTCCGCGTCACGCCGGGGCAGCTGCGCCGTCAGCGCCGCGTCGAGCCGGACAGGCTGCTTTTTCCGCTGGCGATGGCGAGCTGACGCCAGCAAACAGATGTAACCGGTAGCGAAATTGTTTAGTCTGCTTTTTTGCGGCGGACCAGACAATTATGGATAACAGCGAAAACTTAACGGCGATGATGATGTTCGCCCGCGTGGTGGAGTGCAGAAGCTTCAGCGAGGCCGCGCGCGCGCTCGGCCTGTCGAAATCCCACGTCAGCCGGGAGATCGCCCGGCTTGAGGTACGGCTCGGCTTTAAGCTGCTGCACCGCACCACGCGCAATATGGCGCTGACCGAGCTGGGACAGGCCTACTATCCTTTCTGCACCCGCATGCTGGCGGAGATGCATCGCGCCGACGCCTTTGTGCAGCAGCTGCATCAGAACGTCGCGGGCAACGTGCGGCTGCAGGCGCCGGTGACCTACGGCTGCCAGTGCGTCTCCCCCGCGCTCAACGCCTTTCTGCGTCGCCATATCCATATCAACGTCGACCTCGACCTGACCGATCGCGGCGGCGATGAGCTGGAAAACCAGGCCGATATCGTCGTAGCGATCCGCGCTCGCGCGCCGCAGGGCGAGCACGTTCGGCTGTTGGGCGATATCGAATGGGGACTCTACGCCGCGCCGGGCTACCTGGCGCAGCGCCCGCCGGTAACCCATCCCGATATGCTGCCGCGTCACGATCTGCTGATGTTTCACGGGCCGGCGCACACCGCCGCGCTGCCGTTTCGCCGCGACAAGCAGCGGCTGGCGATCGACGTGCGCAGCCGCTTTCGCGCCAATAACAGCATGGCGTTGCTCAACGCCGCGCAGGCGGGCAGCGGCATCGCCTATCTGCCGTCCTATATGGCGCAGGCGGCGCTGGCGCGCGGCGAGATTGTCCAGCTGCTGGCGGAGTGGCAGATGGATCGCCTGCAAAGCTATCTGCTGCTGAAAGAGGCGCAGCCCGCCGCGCCGGTTAGCCTGCTGTGCGATGCGCTGGTCGCCGCGCTGAGCGGCTGATTGTTGCCATCTGGCAACAACGGGCGGCGCTGAGTAATTATCGCGCCGCTACTGTTGTTCCTGCATCAACGACGCTAGCCTGAAAGCCAGACAAAAAGGAGGGCTTGATGGAAGCGATTGCCGCGCCAGACGCGCAAATCTGGAAACGTAACTTATGGGTATGCGTGCTGGGCTCGTTCAGCACAATTGTGGCGATGACGCTGCTGCTGCCCTTTCTGCCGCTCTATGTGCGGCAGCTCGGCGTAACGGAACCGGCGGCGATTGCGCGCTGGTCCGGGCTGGCCTACGGCGCGACCTTCTTCAGCGCCGCGCTGACCGCGCCGCTCTGGGGCAGGCTGGCGGATCGCTATGGCCGCAAGCTAATGCTGATCCGCGCCAGCCTCGGCATGGCGGTGGCAATGGCGCTGATCGGCATGGCCACCGCGCCCTGGCAGCTGGTGGCGCTGCGGCTGCTGGCGGGACTGCTCGGCGGCTACGCCTCCGGCTCGACCATTCTGGTGGCGGCACAGACGCCGAAGGCGCAGACCGGCTGGGCGCTCGGCGTGCTCTCTTCCGGCATCATGGCGGGAAACGTTGTCGGCCCGCTGCTGGGCGGCGTGCTGCCGCCGCTGATCGGCATCCGCCACACCTTCTGGTTGACCGGCGCCGTTATTTTCCTCGCCTTTCTGGCGACCACCTTTCTGCTTAAAGAGCTGCCGCGCCCGCCAGCGGCACCGCGCGCCGCTGGCGACGCGTCCGGCGCCATCAATCACGGCGTGGTGAAGCTGATGTGGCTGTCGGGCATGCTGCTGATTTTCGCCAATATGTCGATTGAGCCGATTATCACGCTTTATATCGGGCAGTTCGTCGCGGGAGATCACGCCATTACCGTCACCGCCGGACTGGTGATGGCCGCTGCCGCGCTGGGCAGCATTCTGTCCGCGCCGCGGCTGGGCAAGCTGGCGGACCGCATCGGCCACTGGCGTGTGCTGAGCGGCGGTCTGCTGATGTGCGCGGCGCTGCTGATCCCGCAGGCGTTTATCACCGCTGCATGGCAGCTGGTGGCGCTACGCTTTCTGATGGGCATGGCGCTCGGCGGACTGTTGCCGTGCATCACGGCGATTATCCGCCATAGCGTGCCGGAAGGGCAGGTCGGGCGCATGCTGGGCTACTCGACTTCCGCGCAGTATATCGGCCAGGTGAGCGGCCCGCTGTTCGGCGGCTTTATCGGCGGCGCGTTCGGCATGCGGCCGGTGTTTTTGCTGACGGCGGCGGTGATGTTGTTGTGTGGCGCGGTGAACTGGCGGAAAAGCCGACATCATTAATTTAAATCATTATCCTGTCAGGAGGGGAGCTGATACTGTATGCCATAGTTAACATGGAAGCTTGAGAAGTTCCCGTGAACGTTAACCGGGAGTAACCTATGAATATCCAGGAATATATCGCTGAACGCTTGTTTGCTGCGCGCGCTGAAGCGGGTTTAAGCGCTGTCGCCGTTGCCGATGCGATTGGCGTCGTGCGGCAAACTTACAGTAAGTTCGAGCAGGCGCAGGGCGTACCGAGCGTGACCCAGCTTATTGCGCTCTGTAAGCTTTATAACAAACCGATCGGCTATTTTTACGACAGCGATGAAGGCACGTTTCGCTTCGCCATGCGGGCGGACCATCCCGATATGCTGGACAGCAAGCTGCGCAATGCGCTTATCAGCAAACTCCAGCATATCCATGCCATTGAGGAAGCCGCAGACGCCAGACAGCCAGAAGATCTTCCCAATTCGCTGCCGATATTTACGGCGAAGGAAGAGGATCTGTTAAGGGTCGAGGATAAAGCCGCAGAAGAGCGGCGGCGTCTCGGCATCGGCGATGCCACCTGCGTCGGCGATATCGTGGCGCTGCTGGAGTCATTCGATATCCGCGTCATCCCCTTTAGCCATCAGGCTGAAGAGGGACTGGTGTCCGGTTTTTCAGCCTTTAGCGATAAATACGGCACGGCGATCTACGTCAATAATCACCCTTCCGTTTCGGTTGAGAGACAGATATTCAGCATCTGCCACGAGTATGCGCATATCATTTTTCATCGCGACGACTATACCGGTCCCGCAAAAACCTATAAAACGCGCGGCAAATCGGTTTCGCCAGAAGAGAAGGTCGCCAATCATTTCGCCGCCTGTTTTTTGATCCCTGAACATGCGCTGCGTAAGCAGTTCCTGATGCAGGGCGGCGGATGGGCCTATGAGGAGACGGTGATGCGGCTAAAAAGCATCTACAGCGTCTCCTTTGCCTGCATGGTCGACCGCCTGAGCAAATGTCGGCTGATATCGCCCAAAAACGCAGCCTGGCTCTGGGGCATTACGCAGCAAAAAGGCTGGAACAGGCAGGAACCCAAGCCGATAAGGGAGCCGCTCAGCTATAAAGAGCGCCTGCTGGTGCTCTCTCGCAAGGCGTGGGAAGCAGGAACGGCATCGGAATCTTTCCTGGCGGATCTGCTGGAACTCAACAGAAAGGAGCTAAGCGTACTGCTGGAAAAATGGTACGCCGATCAGGAGGCTGGCGAGGATGCCTTTTCAATGCCCCAGATGCGTCATTGATACCAATGTCCTGTCCGATTTCTATGGGTGCGACTGTTTAGCGCTGATCTGGCAGTTGTTTCCCGGCGGCGTCTGGATCGACCCGTATGTATGCGAAGAGCTAAAGGTGAAATACCAGCTGGACGTTCAGCAGACGCTAGCGCGTTTGCAGCTGCCTTACGTCTTCACCAACGATTACGAACCCGAACATTACGCGGAAATGCAGGAGATCAAAGTGCGCCGACGCGCGCTTAAACACGCGGATATCAGCTGTGTTCTTCAGGCGCGTTTACAGGATGCAACCTGCCTCTCTGCCGATAATGCGGTGTTTAAAACCTGTCAGGAGAGGGGGATCAGAGTCGCCAGACATGGCGGCATTCTGGAAGAGGCAATTAATCGTCATATGCTGAGCAAAGCGCAGGCGCGCCACTTTTTTCAGGCCTTCCTCGATCGCGGTCTAACCATGAAACCCTCTATCCGCGACGCGCTGCTGGCAAAATTTTCCTGAAGCGGCAAAAAAAATGCCGGTCACCTCAGGTGACCGGCATCAGCGTTGCGTCTTAGCTTAACGAGCGTTTATTTCTCGTCTGGGAGCGCGTAGGCAATGACATAGTCGCCCAGCTTGGTGCCAAAAGAGCCGTGACCGCCTGCCGCGATGACAATGTACTGCTTGCCGTTCGCTTCATAGGTCATCGGTGTCGCCTGGCCGCCAGCCGGCAGACGCGCCTGCCACAGCTGCTCGCCGGTTTCGGTGCTGAACGCGCGCAGATAGTTGTCTGCGGTCGCGCCGATAAAGAACACCTTGCCCGCCGTCGCGATCGGGCCGCCGAGCATCGGCATACCCATCTTGAACGGCAGCGGAACCGGCGCGCTGTCGCGCGTGGTGCCGATACGTTTCTTCCAGACGACTTCATTGGTTTTCAGGTCGACGGCGGAAACGTAGCCCCAGGCCGGCTGCTTACACGGCAGGCCGAACGGCGACAGGAACGGGTTCAGCTCAACGCCGTACGGCACGCCGTACTGCGGCTGGATGCCGGTCTCGGTGCCTGAACCGCCGCTCGCGCCTTCAGGCGGCTCGATCGGATTGCCCGGGCCGCGCGGCACCAGTTTAGAGACGAACGGCAGGGCCATCGGGTTGGCGATAGCGATCTGACGATGCGGATCGACCGCGATGCCGCCCCATTCGAACATGCCCAGGTTGCCCGGGAACACCAGCGTGCCCTGCTCAGACGGCGGCGTGAACGGACCTTCGTAGCGCAGACGCTTGAAGATCACGCGGCACACCAGCTGGTCATACAGGGTTGCGCCCCACATATCCTTGTCCGTGAGATTCTGCTTCGGACGGTAGGTCAGCTCGGAGTAAGGCTGCGTCGGCGAAACGTGATCGCCTTTCGCGGCGCCCTGCGGAACCGGGGTCTCCGGCGCAGGCACGACCGGCTTGCCGGTACGACGATCCAGCACAAAGATGTTGCCGGTTTTCGCCGGGGCGTAGATCACCGGAACGGTATTGCCGTCTTTATCGGTGATGTCGGCCAGCGTCGGCTGCGACGGCAGATCCATATCCCACAGGTCGTGATGCACGGTCTGATACGACCACACCAGTTTACCGGTGGTGGCGTTCAGCGCCAGCACGCTGCTCGCGTAGCGCTCCTGCTCCGGCGTGCGGTTGCCGCCCCAGATATCCGGGGTAGAAACGCCCATCGGCAGGTAAACGGTATCCAGTTTCGGATCGTAAACCGCCGGCGCCCAGGAGTTAGGCGAGTTCATGGTGAAGGTGTGTTCATCAGCCGGAATCGCGTTAGGATCTTTCGCGCCCGGATCGAAGACCCACAGCAGTTTGCCGGTGTTGACGTCGAAGCCGCGGATCACGCCAGACGGCTCGCGCGTCGAGTAGTTATCGGTGACCGCGCCCGCCATAACGATGGTGGTATCGGTAATCACCGGCGGCGACGTCGGCTCATACTGGCCCGGCGTGGTGACCGGCTGCTTGTGCTGCAGATCCAGCTCGCCGTTGTTGCCGAAAGCAGGGCAGCGCGCGCCGGTTTCCGCATCCAGCGCGAACAGACGACCGTCGTTTACCGGCAGGTAAATACGGCGCGAGCAGAGCGCAGGCTGGCTGTTAGCGGCATCGGCCGCCGCAGGCACTTCGTGGTAAGAGACGCCACGGCAGGTGACATGCTGGAAGGTCGGATTCGGCTTCATGCCCGGATCGAATTTCCACTTCTGCTTGCCGGTAGTCGCGTCGAGCGCGAACAAAATCTGGTGCGGCGAGCAGAGGTAGACCGTGTCGCGGACCTTAATCGGCGTCACTTCGTCGGTAATTTCGCCCGGATCGTTCGCGGTCTTGAGATCGCCAGTCTGGAACTGCCAGGCAACCTGCAGGTTTTTCACGTTATCTTCGTTGATCTGCTTCAGCGGCGAGAAACGCGTACCCTGCTGATCGCGCGCATAGGCGGGCCAGTCTGCGTCGGCGATATTGCTCAGCGGCTGCGCCGGCGCGGCGTTCTGCGCGGTTTCCGGCAGCTTGCCGTTCACCGTCTGCGGATCGTTGAATACCGCATAGGCCAGTACCAGGGCGCTGGCGATCAGCGCGATGGCCATGCTGCCCAGCGCGGCTTTGCTGCCGGCGTTTACGCTACGGTAAACAAAAGGCAGGATCAGCCAGACGCCGAAAATCACCAGCACGTCGGTGCGCGGCGCCAGGGCCCAGAAGTCGGTGCCGACTTCCCACACGCCCCAGATCAGGGTGCCGATCAGCAGCAGCGCATAGAGAACCAGCGCGGTGCTTTTGCGACGAGACAGCAGCCAGGCGGTGATAAGCATAACCACACCGCCGATAACGTAATACCAGGAACCTCCGATAGCGGCTAACCAACCACCGCCAATCAGCATAAACGCGCCCGTCAGGAATGCGAACAGCACCGTCAGGAAACGAATTACGCCAAAAGATGAGGAACTTTTCCCCATAATGTCGACCTCGTTTTTTTGCCATAAAAACACAGAAAACAACGCATTAGGCTGTTTTCACGTTATATAAAGTACGTAAGAAAGCAGGTGTTCAATGCTGCTCTTCCCGTGAGCATCGCAATCCGTGTGAGTTAAATTTTATAGTAAAAACGTTAAGAGGTTTGATTTTTTTAGCGCTTTGCGCTTGAGCGCGCAATTAGTACGACATTTTATGGGGGTTACGCTGCGTTATGGCGCTCAGGCTGCGAACACAACGCCAGCGTTTGGTTTTTTCCTCGGAATTTCAGCTGATAAGGCTGCCTGCGCGGCATTGCTGCTGCCAGCCCGATATATTGAGCGCCTTCATCACCTCGGCGGGCGGCGCCGGCTGGGCGCTGCGGACAATAACCTTAATTTCTCTTTCAGCAAATGAGGATAATAAAAAGGGGAAGGTAAATTTTTGATAATTAGCGTTAAAGAAATCTTCGCTTAACACGATGCCTGAAAAGGGGAAAGATTCAATCAGCCGCCAGTCAGCGCCAGGTGGAGCGAAATCGAGCATCCAGAACTGAAAAACATTTGTTATTTCAGGTAAAGCGAGGCGGCACTCTTTCAGCGCGTCGTAGTTAATGGCCAGGCGAACGCGTGAATGTTGCCAGCAAAGATATTGATCCGGCGCCGCGATGATTTGTTTAAGCTGCTTCATGTCGACGGGAATAATCATTAATGCTGCTTCATTTGCACAATGATTTTTCCATGAAACTATATCGTCATTATTATTGGTTTCCTCTGCATCATCCAGTAAGTAAGGTTTCGAATAACAAAAACCCAGCAAGGTGCCTGCGGGGCTGAGAATATTTTCAGTAACATATGGATTGTACAAGCTATTTTCCATGCATCTCTGGTTAAAAGAAAAAGTCGGACAAAATTATAAGTGTTTCTCAAGGTAACGCTCAGGTTACTGCTGGACTCAATATAAAACGGAATTAATAAAGACGTCATCCTTTTTATGCGCCTTGTTGCGCGGCTATTAAGGTGCATCATAAAGTATACTTTAATAATTAAATGGCCCTAATTCTGCCATTTCTGGAAATAAATAGTCTGATAATAGTCAATAATAACCGTGCCTATGTCCGCCGCATTTTAGCGACGCGCTAAAGCACATCCCAGCATTGCCAGCCGACGAGAAATCAAGCACGCTGTGCTGCGCGTTCGCCTGCGCAGATTAAAAAAGAGAGGTTCGCGCTATGACGTGAACCGGCAGAATAATTAACGGGATAAATTATGGATTCTATGGAACAGACAGCGGATGAATCGCTGTTAAAGCATCGGGCGTTTGTCGCGTTCTGGCTGGCACGCACCTGCTCATCGTTTGGTTTTCAGATGTTCTCCGTTGCCATCAGCTGGCAGATTTACGCCATTACTAACAGCGCGATGGCGCTGGGCATTATCGGCCTGATGCAGTTTTTGCCGTCGGTGCTGCTGGCGCTGCCTGCCGGCCATCTGGCCGATCAGCTCGACCGTCGTCGCATCGTGTTGCTGGGCCAGCTGATCGAATGCGCCGCGCTGGTGGCGCTGCTGTTTTTAACCCTGTTCAACTGGGCTGGCAAGATAGAAATCTGGGGACTGGTGTTTCTCATTTCCGTGGCGAAAGCGCTGGAGTGGCCCGCCATTACCTCAATGCTGCCTTCGCTGGTGCCGCCCGCCATCCTCGCGCGCGCCATGGCCTCGACCTCGGTCGGCAGCCAGGCGGCGGTTATCGTCGGCCCTACGCTGGGCGGCCTGCTCTATGTCGCCGGTCCGGACGTGGTTTATGGCGTCTCCGCCGCCTTTTATCTGCTGTCGCTTTTGCTGGTGGCCCGCTTGCGCTATGAGCGTCCGCCGCAGCCGCGTCTGCCGATGAATCTGCCCAATCTGTTCGCCGGCGTGCGTTTTATCCGCGATCGCAAAGATGTGCTCGGCGTTATCTCGCTCGATCTTTTCGCCGTACTGCTCGGCGGCGCGACGGCGCTGCTGCCGATTTTCGCCCAGGATATTCTGCATACCGGTCCCTGGGGACTCGGCCTGCTGCGCGGCGCGCCGTCGGTAGGCGCGCTGCTGGTGGGGCTGTGGCTGAGCCGCAACAAGCTGGAAAAGCATGTCGGCATGATCATGTTCGGCTCGGTGGCGGGATTCGGCATCGCGACGCTGGTGTTCGCGCTCTCTACCCAGCTCTGGCTCTCCCTGCTGGCGCTGGCCGCGCTCGGCGGATTCGATATGGTCAGCATGGTGATCCGCGGCGCGCTGGTGCAGCTCGATACGCCGGACGATATGCGCGGCCGCGTCAACGCGGTTAATGCCATTTTTATCAATACTTCGAACCAGCTCGGCGAGTTCGAATCGGGGATGCTGGCTGCCTGGTTCGGCGCGGTGCCCGCCGCGGCGATTGGCGGCATCGGCACGCTGGTGGTGGTCGGGCTGTGGATGGCGCTATTTCCGCATTTACGTAAGCGGCAGAAGCTGGAAAATGATCCCCAACATGAAGCGACGCGGAATAAAGCATGAGTTCTCTCTACTATCTTGGCATTGACGGCGGCGGCACCCGCTGCCGCGCTCGACTTATCGATGCGCAGGGCAAGGTGCTGGCGCAGGCCGAAGGCGGCCCGGCCAACGTTTTTTCCGCCTGGGACGCCGCGATCGGCACGCTTGACGCGCTGATCGCGCAGATTGCCGACCAGGCGCAGCTGTCCGCCGCACAGATGCGCATTGTCGCCGGCCTGGCGGGAGCGAATGTGCCTTCGGTTCAGCGGCGTCTCGCCGACTGGCGGCCGCGCTGCGCCGCGCTGCGCGTTGTCACCGACGTGGAGATCGCCTGTATCGGCGCGCACGGCGGTGCGCCAGGCGCGGTGTTTATTGTCGGCACGGGCAGCCAGGGCGCCTGCTGGGACGGCGACAGCTTTACGCTGCTCGGCGGCTGGGGTTTCGCGCTTTCCGATCTGGGTTCTGGCGCCGTGCTGGGGCAGCGTGCGCTGCGGCTGGCGCTGCTGGCGCATGAAGCGGTTGTGCCCGCCTCACCGCTGACGCAGCGGCTGATGGCCCGTTTCGCGCAGGATGCGGAAACGCTGCTGCTCTGGTCGCAGCGGGCGACCACCGCCGACTGGGGCAGCGTGGTGCCGGAGGTGTTCGCCGCCGCGCAGCAGGGCGACGCGCACGGCCTGACGCTGGTGCGGCAGAGCGCGGAGGAGATCGCTCTGATGGCGCAGCCGCTGCTGGCGCGTCAGAGCGGCAAGCTGGCGCTGATGGGCGGCCTGGCGCAGCCCATCGAACCTTATCTGCCGGAATCGCTGCGGCGCGTGCTGACGGCGCCGCAGGGCGATGCGCTCAGCGGCGCGCTGACGCTGGCCCGCCTCGGCTGATTTTGCGAGGCGTCTCACAAATCGGCAAGGTGGCGGCCAGATAAAGGTTTCTCCGCGGCGTACGCGCTGAAATAGCGGCTTCTCTCTTATCAGGAGCCGCACGATGCACCTTTCCCTTGCTGATTTTCATCCCGCCGCCGATGGCGAAACCCTGGATACGGCGGTGTTGCAGCGCGCTATCGATCAGATCGCCGCCGCGGGCGGCGGCCGCCTGACGCTGCCCGCCGGGCGTTACCGCAGCGGCTGCCTGAATCTGCCTTCCCATTTTGAGCTGCACCTTGAGGCGGGCGCGGTGCTGCTCGCCAGTCAGCGGCGAGCCGATTATCAGCGATTTCAGACGCTGAGCAGCGCCGAGAAGTCGCATAACGTGCTGCTCTACGCTCTCGGCCAGCGCAATCTGACCATCAGCGGCAAGGGCTGCATCGACGGCGATGGCGAAATCTGGTTTGCCGCCGAGCGCGACGCGCAGGGCTACCGGCTGCCGCGTCCCGATCGGCCGCGCATCATCGTGTTCGAAGCGTGCGAGCAGGTGACGCTGGAGGGGTTTACCATCGTACAGGCGCCGATGTGGACAGTGCATCTGGTGAGCTGCCGCCATGTGCATATCGATCGCCTCACCATCGACAACGCGATGACGATGCCGAACACCGACGCGCTCGATATCGACAGCTGCGAGGCGGTGTTCGTCAGCAACAGCTACCTCAGCGCGGCGGATGACGCCATCTGCATCAAAACCACCCTGAAGCCCGACGCGCTACGCCGCCCCGCACGTCATATCACCATCAGCAACTGCCTGCTGCGCTCTTACAGCTGCGCCTTTAAGATCGGCACCGAAACCTTCGACGATATCGAGGACGTTACCGTGACCAACTGCACCCTGTTTGACTCCAACCGCGGCATCGGCATTCTGTCGCGCGACGGCGGCGCGATGCGGCGGCTGCTCTTCAGCCATCTGACTTTTGTCTGCCACTACGCGCCGCCGTGCCACTGGGGCAAGGCCGATCCGCTGTTTGTGTCGGTGCGTCCGCGCGACCCGGCGGTGCGGCCAGGGCGAGTCGAGCAGCTGCAGTTCACTCAGGCGAGCGGCGAAGCGGAAGGGGCGATCAACCTGCACGCCGCACGGCCTGGCGATATTCGCGACGTGCTGATCGCCGATGTGCAGCTGCGCCAGGTGGTCAGCCGCGATAGCGCGCAAGGGCAGTTTGATATTCGGCCGCCGTGCAATCCCGACGCGCCGACCGGCATGGGGCTGGATAACGCCTATAAGCTCGATCCTGCGACCGGGGAGGCGTTCGGCGTGGAGCGCTATCCCGGCGGCCTGCCCGCGCTTTTCGCGCGCGGCGTCGAGAATCTGCGCTGGCATCACCTGGCGGTTGAGCGGCCGGAACCGCTGCCGCCAGGCTGGAATCCAGAGCTTTTCGCCATCGACTAGGCGCCGAGCGCCGCCGCGATCGCCGCGCCGAGCGCGTCGGTGCTGGCTTCGCCGCCAAGATCGCGCGTCAGGCATTCGCCCTGCGCCAGCGTGCGTTCGATCGCGTCGAGCACCGCGTCGCCCGCCGCTTTATAGCCCAGATGCTCCAGCATCATCGCGCCGCACCAGATCTGGCCGATGGGGTTTGCGACGCCTTTACCGGCGATGTCGGGCGCGGAGCCGTGCACCGGCTCGAACAGGCTGGGGAAGGTGCGATCGGGATTGATGTTGGCCGAGGGCGCGATACCGATGGTGCCGGTGCAGGCCGGGCCGAGATCGGAGAGAATGTCGCCGAACAGATTGCTGGCGACCACCACGTCGAACCAGTCGGGATGCAGCACGAAGTTGGCGGTCAGAATATCGATATGGTACTTGTCGACGCTGACCTGCGGGTAGTGCTCGCCCATCGCCTCGACGCGCTGGTCCCAGTAGGGCATGGTGATAGCGATGCCGTTAGATTTAGTGGCGGAGGTGAGATGCTTTTTCGGGCGGCTGTTGGCCAGCTCGTAGGCGAACTTCAGAATACGGTCGACGCCGATGCGCGTCATCACGGTCTCCTGAATCACCACTTCGCGCTCGGTGCCGGGGAACATAGTGCCGCCGACGCTGGAGTATTCTCCCTCGGTATTTTCACGCACGACGTAAAAGTCGATGTCGCCCGGCTTGCGGTTCGCCAGCGGCGCCTTAACGCCAGGCATTAAACGCACCGGCCGCAGGTTGACGTACTGATCGAACTCGCGACGGAACTGCAGCAGGGATCCCCACAGCGAGACGTGATCCGGCACGATCGCCGGCCAGCCCACCGCGCCAAAATAGATCGCATCGAAGGTTTTTAGCTGCGCGAACCAGTCGTCGGGCAGCATTTTGCCGTGCTGCTGCCAGTATTCGGCGCTGGCGAAGTCAAACCACTCCCAGCGCAGCGCGATGTTGAACTTCTCTGCCGCCGCGTTCATTACGCGAATGCCTTCCGGCATCACCTCTTTACCGATACCGTCGCCGGGGATAACGGCAATACGATGGATTTTTTCAGACACAGGGCACCTCACAGGGTTGATGTTCGAATTGTCCGCGCAGTATAACTTTGCATCACCGGGAAATAATTAGCCTGAAACGCAAGCCAATGTTGAATCAAAGTAAAGAATCCCGCACCTCCACCGACGATCTCGCCTTCTTTGTGCGCATCGCCACCCTCGGCAGCCTGACGGCGGCGGCGCGCGATCTCGGCCTGTCGCTGGCGGCGGTCAGCAAGCGTCTCAGCCAGCTTGAGCGGCGGCTCGGCGTGCAGCTGCTGAAGCGCACCACGCGTCGTCTGGAGCTGACGGCGGAAGGACGGCGCTATCTGGACGGCGCGCGTCCGCTGCTCGACCAGCTGGCGGCGCTGGAAGAGGCGGTGAGCGGCCAGACCGAGGTGCTGCGCGGCACGCTGAATATCAACGCCTCATTCGGCTTTGGCCGCCGCCACGTCGCGCCCTGCGTGTCGGCGTTTGCGGCGCTGCATCCCGAGCTGGCGCTGTCGCTGCAGCTCAGCAGCCAGCCGCTCAATTTTCTCGATGCTAACGTCGATATTGACGTGCGCGTCGGAGAGCCGCCCGATTCGCGGCTGGTGGCGCGTCGGCTGCGCGCCAACCCACGCATTCTCTGCTGTTCGCCCGCCTATGCCGGGCGCTGCGGCCTGCCGGCCGATATCCATGCGCTGGCGCAGCACAACTGCATTTTGCTGCGCCAGCATGAAGGGGATTTCACCCTGTGGCGCTTTGTGAAGGGCAGCGAGAGCGTCAGCCAGAAGGTGCGCGGCAGCCTGCTCACCAACGACGGCGAGGTGGCGATGCGCATGGCGCTGGACGGTCACGGCATCCTGCTGCGCTCGTGGTGGGATGCGCGGCACGCCGTTGAGCGCGGCGATCTGCTGCACGTGCTCCCCGAATGGCAGGCGCCCGACGGCGATATTTTCGCGGTATGGCAGGCGCAGCGGCAGCTACCCGCGCGCATTACCGCCTTCGTGGATTTTTTACAGGCGCGCTTGAAGCAGGAGGCGTAAAGGGCGCCGCCGCAGCGAGCAACATTTACACCTTGATTGTTAATGAGTATGATTCTCATTCTTTTTGAGCGCCAGCTGCGGCAGCTGAGCCAGGCGGCGGCGCATCATTTCCCAAGGGAGTCATGCATGAAATCTCTGTTCAGTCCGCGCAATGCCGCGCTTGCTCTGGCGGTTGCCGCCGCTTTCGGCCTGACGGCCTGTCAGGCGCCGGCGAAAAAAGCCGAGGCGCCGGCCGCTGCTGCCGCCGCACAGCCTGCCGCCTCTGCGGTGAAACAGCGCGAACTCGGCTTCGGCCTGTATGAGATGGCGTACGTGCCGGGCGCCAACGCGCTTTACGTCGCCAGCGCCGACGCCTTTAAGGATGTCAGCGGCGGCGTGATCTACCGCCTCGATCCCGCCACGCTGGAGACCACCGGCAAGGGCTACACCGATCTGAAAAACTTCGGCATGACCATGAGCGAAGACGGCAGCGTGCTTTACGTCACTAACTCGCTCGACGGCGGCGTCTCGAAGATCGATCCGGTGAAAGGCAAAGTGCTGGCGCGTACCCTGTTCAGCGAGCGCAACGAGAAGGGCTTCCCGTTCGGCGCGCGCGAGATTTTCCTGCATAACGACCAGCTCTATATCGGCGGCGTGGGCGATCCGGGCGTGATCTGGGTGGTAGACGCGCAGACCATGAAGCTGAAGACGCGCATCAAAAACGCCGGCAAATGGGTCACCGGCATCATCTATTCGCCGCTCACCGATCGCATTTACGCCGCGAACGGCGGCGGCGAGATCCTGGTGATCAATCCGCGCAGCCATAAGATCGAGAAGCGTCTGACCCCAGGCGACGGCAAAGCCTATCTGCTGCTGAATATGGCGGAAGATCCGGCGACGGGCCGCCTGTTTGTCACCGACAATTCGAAAGCGAAAACCACGCTGGTGTTCGATGAGCGCAGCGGCAAGGTGATCAAACGCATCGACGGCGACGCGCTGGGCATTAAATTCAACGCGAAGCGCAACGAGATCTATATCAGCCAGCGTGAGTCGCAGAAGGTGCTGCAGCTTGACGCCACCACCTATGCGGTGAAAAACAGCTGGTCGTTCGAGGGGCATCCCAACAGCCTGCTGGTGACGCCGGATGGTCAGACGCTCTACGTCACTATTAAGCAGGGCTTCAATAAAGACCACAGCAGCAAAGGGCCAGACAGCGTGGCGCGCATTCAGCTGAATTAAAAAGAGAGGGACGCCGAACGGCGTCCCTGGGAGCAGGCGGCGGGTGGCATAGTCCGATCGCAAAGTCGCTCAAGGCATCCCTGCTCGCTCGGCCCGCGACATCCTTGTCGCGGGACGCTTTGCTCTTCGGCCCATGCCACCCGCCGCTTCGACACCGGCGCTGTCTGAGGACGCCGAACGGCGTCCCTTTTATTACTGCTCGACGCCCTGCACCAGCACCACGCGGTACTCCGCGCCTTTCAGGCGGTGCTGTTTCGCTTCCTGATATTCCGGGCTGTCATACCAGCCGTGCGCCGCTTCTACCGTCGGGAACTCCAGCACGACAACGCCGTCCGCTTCCGGCCCTTCCAGCGTCTCCAGCGCACCATAAAACGCCAGCGGCGTCATCGGGTGGTCGCCGCGCGCTTTGCCCGCCTTTTCGCCATAAACAGCGAACTCTTCAGGGTTAGTAATTTTGTCGCGAATAAAGATGACATATGCGCTCATTGTTGGCTCCTTTACGCCTGGCGTTTATCTTCGGTGTTGGTGTCAAAATCGGATGCGTCGTGGCGCTCGTGCAGCTGATCGGCCGGATCGCCCATCACGCGGTTCACTTTGCGCCCGCGGATCACCGCCGGACGTTCCGCAATCTCCTGCGCCCAGCGCGCCACATTTTTGTAGGATTTCGCGTCGAGGAACTCGGTCGCGCCATACTGGTTGCTCAGCACCAGGCCGCCGAACCAGGGCCAGGTGGCGATATCGGCGATGGTGTAGGCGTCGCCGCCCAGGAAGCGGCTCTCCGCCAGACGGCGATCGAGCACGTCGAGCAGGCGCTTGGTCTCCAGCGTATAGCGGTTAATGGCGTATTCGATTTTCTCCGGCGCGTAGTGGTAGAAGTGGCCGAAACCGCCGCCGACGAAGGGCGCGGCGCCCTGCAGCCAGAAAAGCCAGTTCAGGGCTTCGGTACGGCCCGCCGGATCGTCCGGCAGGAAATGACCGAACTTGTCCGCCAGATAGAGCAGAATACTGCCGGATTCGAACACGCGCAGCGGCGGGTTCACCGAATGGTCGCTGAGCGCCGGGATCTTGGAGTTAGGGTTGATATCAACAAAGCCGCTGCCGAACTGGTCGCCGTCGCCGATGCGGATCAGCCAGGCGTCATACTCCGCCTCTTTGACGCCGACCGCCAGCAGCTCCTCCAGCAGAATGGTCACTTTCTGGCCGTTGGGCGTGCCGAGCGAGTAGAGCTGCAGCGGATGTTTGCCGACCGGCAGCGCTTTTTCATGGGTCGCGCCTGCGATGGGACGGTTGGTTTTTGCGCCGTTGCCTTTGGCTTCCGGATCCCATTTCCAGACTGTTGCGGGCTGATAACTGTTTTCCGACATAGTGTGGGTTCGCCTTGTTGATGAGAATGTGTCAGACGTCTCTGAGTGTAGCAGGGCGAATAATCGCGGTTTAACCCTGCTGGCGTTTGCTAATCGACGTTCTCCTGGGTGTAGAGCATAAAGTCGACGCGCCCATCCTCATAAGTGGAAAAATCGCCGCCTTTTTCCAGCTTCTGCAACAGCAGGTTCAGCGCCAGCTGGGCGTGGCGCTGGGTATTCTGATCGAGCGTTAAGGTCAGCGTGCGCTGCTGTAGCAGGCGGCGCGTAGTGGCGTAAAGCTCATGCGTAATGTAAACCACCTCGCGTTCGCGGCGGTGGCGCGCCAGCGCCTCGGAGATCTCCCGGTTGCCAAGGCCGGTATTGTAGATGCCGACAATTGACGAGGAGGTCACCAGCGCCTTTTCCAGCAGCTTGCTGATGCGCCTGCGATCCTCCAGGCCGGCCAGCGCTTCGCGCAGCGCCAGATGGGGAAAGCGCTGCTGCAGCACGTCGCGGAATCCCTCGATGCGCTGACGGTGCGCGCGATAGTCGACGCGGCCGCTGATCATCAGCACCTCGCCCGCGCGCGCCAGCATGCTGCCCATCATCAGCCCGGCGGTGCGTCCGGCCTGCAGCTGATTGATGCCTACGTGCAGCAGACGATCGGCGTCGGGCAGATCGGAAACCAGGGTGATCACCGGCACGCCGCGCGCCTTGCAGTCGCTCAGCGCCTGATAAATCGCGGGATGTTCATGCGCGAAGAGTATCAGCCCGTCCATTCTGCGGCTGCTGGCGAGAATATGCGCCGCCAGCTTTTCGGGCGCGTTCTCGGCGATAAAGGTGCGCTGCAGGCGCAGACGGCGATAGCCGAGCGCGTCGGCCAGCTGCTGAAAATCCTGCGCCAGCTGCTGAAAGAAAAAGGCGTCGGCGCTGCTGAGGATCACTTCGATTTGCCACGGCTGGCGATGCTCTTCCGGCAAAATGCGGTTAAGCCCCGCCGCGCGCGCCGCCTCCAGCACCTTTCTGGTCATCGCTGGCGACACGCCGCCGCGATCGTTAAGCACCCGGTCTACGGTCGCCACGCCGACGCCAGCGGCGTGCGCCAGCTTACTGAGCGTTATTCGCTTCATGCTGAGTGAATTCCATCAATTTCTGCGTTCAGCCAGCCTGACAGAACGGGCTATTTTGACAAGGTCAGCTATCCCGAACTGTGAAGAGGAGATCGCAAATGCCCCCTGTAACTCAACGCGTTGCCCTGATCGGCAGCGGTTTTATCGGCCAGGTGCACGCCGCAAATCTGGCGGCGCATCCAGGCGCTCAGCTGGCGCTGGTGTGCGACCTCGACGCGGCGCGCGCCGAGGCGCTGGCGCAGCGGTATAGCGCGCGCGCAGGGCGCGTCAGCGAGGCGCTGAATCGCGACGATATCGATATGGTGCTGATCGCCAGCTCGACGCCGACGCACGCCGATTTTCTGGCGCAGGCGGCAAACGCCGGCAAGGCGGTCTACTGCGAAAAGCCCATCGATCTGTCGCTGGCGAAGGCGCGCGCGGTGGTAGAGAGCCTGGCGCCGCTGAAGGTGCCGGTCACCGTCGGCTTTAACCGCCGCTTCGACCGCAGCCACCAGCAGCTGAAGCAGCAGCTTCAGCAGGGCGCCATCGGCGCGCCGGAGCTGATCCAGATGGTGTGTCGCGCCTCTGAGATGCCGCCCCTCGACTATCTGCGCGCGTCGGGCGGACAGATGCGCGATCAGGCGATCCACTTTTTCGATCTGCTGCGTTTTCTGACCGGCGACGAGGTTGAAACGGTCGGCGCGCTGGGTGCGGCGCTGGCGCAGCCTGCGCTGCGCGATTTCGGCGATGTCGACACCTCGGTGCTGATGATGCGGCTGACGCGCGGCGCGCTGGCGCAGCTCGATAACACCCGCCGTACCGCATACGGCTATGACGAGCGCATCAGCGTGGTGGGATCGCAAGGCATGCTGGCGTCGGAGCCGCAGGCGATGCGCGGCGCGACGCTCTATCAGCAAAGCGGCATCACTCAGCCCGGCCTGTTCCCGGACTGGTTCAGCCGCGTGCGCGACACTTACTATGCTCAGCTGGACGCCTTCCTGCGCCATCTCGGCGGCGAAGCGGTGGCGGATCTGCCTGGCCTGATGGATGGCCTGCAGGCGCAGGCGATTGCCGAAGCGGCGTGCGAGTCGCTGACCAGCGGACGCTTCGTTCAGGTCGAGCGGCTGGCATAGTCTCTTATCGGCTCAGCAGCTCACGCTCGATCAGCTCGCGCGTCTCGACCGCCTGCGTCTTCATCTTCTCCGGATAGCCGAACAGGGCGGAGGCGATAATGGATTCGCCGCCCACTTTATAGGTGCGGTTGGCGAAGTCCATCTCGCGCAGCGTCTGGAACAGCGTGTCAAAATCGACCTCGCCTTCGCCGACGCCGACGTGCTGGTGGATAGTGGCGTCCACGCCCGGCGGGTTAACAATATAGCGGCAGTGTTTGGTGTGGTTCATGGTATCGGCGATCAGCACGTGGGAAAGATCTTCGCCGGCATACTCCAGCATCGGCCGCACGTCGCCTTTGCCGTTGTCGTAGAAAAAGGTGTGCGGCACGCTGTAAACATATTTCACGTTGTCGCTGCGAAACGACTTCACCATATCGGCGGTTTCGTTGCTGTTCTCGCAAAAATCCCACGGATGCGACTGAATTTCGACGCGGATATTCTCGCGTTCGAACAGGGGCAGCAGCTCTTCCATTGAGCGGTAGAACATCTCTTCGCAGATCTCCGGCTCGTTAGGGTTGCCGGAGAGTTCGGTGTTGATCACCTGCACGCCCATCTCTACCGCAATCTCAATCATGCGCTTCCAGTTTTTCACCGCCGCCTGGCGACGCAGCTCGTCCGGGCCGGACCAGCGATAGACCACTATAAACGACGAAATCTCTACGCCGGTGGCGTTCAGCGCGTTTTTATATTCGCGCATAATTTCGCGGCTGGCCTTGGGGTGCTTGTAGAACGGGTTGATCTGAGGATGGGGCGACTGCTCGATATAGTGGTATCCCCATTCGGCCACCTGATGCACCATGCGGGTAATGCCCATATCTCTGATTACATCCACGTCAAAAGCGATTTTCATCTTTACGACTCCTGGCTTGAGTTAGCGTTCTTCGTTGAATACCACGCCGATCTGCCGACGTACTTCATCCATCGCGCGCAGCGTCAGCAGCGAGGTCGCCAGCGAGCGGATCGGCGAGTCCGTCAGACTCTGGCCGACGCACCAGGCGAAGTGGTCAATCTCATGGCTGAGCTGCTGGTAGCGATTCGCCGGCTCTTCCCAGTGCAGCGTGCGGCGCTTATCGCTGGAGACCAGGCGAAAGTTGCCCGGCGCATAGAACTGGCCGTCGAGGTAGAGCGTCGCGTCGCGTCCCGCGATCGCCGCCGCGCCCGGCGTATTGCTGAACAGCGTGGTGTGCAGCACCGACTGCATGCCGCCTTTGTGAGTAAAAAGCATGGCGGTCTGGCCGTTGACGCCGCCTGGCGCAGGCTCGCCCTGAGCAAGGATGCGCTCGGGCGCGCCGCCGACCAGAATGCTGAAAGCGACCAGATAGCTGCCGAGATCGAGCATCGGCCCGCCGGCAAGATCGGGATTGAAAATGCGGTGATCCGGGGTAAAAAACTCGCCGTGATCGGCGATCAGGCTGTGCACCTCGCCCAGCGCGCCGTCCGCCAGCAGCTGGCGGATAACGTCATACTTCGGCGCGAAGTCGCACCACATCGCCTCCATGCAGAGCCGCTGCGCCTGCTGCGCCGCCTGCTGCAGTGCCGCGCCCTGCTGCGCATTGAGCGCCAGCGGCTTTTCAATCAGCACATGTTTCCCCGCCTGCAGCGCGCGCAGGCCGTCGGGGAAATGGTGGTTATGCGGCGTAGCGATATAGATCGCGTCGACGTCATCGCGCGCCAGCAGGGCGTCAATGCCGCCGCACGCATGGGGAATCGACCATTTGTCGGCGAACGCCTGCGCCTTGTCAACGCTGCGCGATGAAACCGCGGTCAGCTGCTGATGGGTGTGATGACATAAGGCGCTGGCGAAGCGATCGGCGATCCAGCCAGGGCCGACAATGCCCCAGCGCAGCGCTGGGATCTGGCGCGCATCGGGCAGGCGCGGAGCAGGCAGGGTAGAGATAAACATAACAACTCCATGCTTATTAGTTTGTTAATGGCCAGCTGCGGCGTGCCGCCGCCTCCGTCAGGCTTTCACTATAGAAAGCCTGAGGCTGCCCTCTCTAACCTTTTGCTGATGGAATTCCATCAGCCTTTCCGCGGGCGGATTGAGGAAAATTTCTAGCAAATGTTTTTTCCGAATGAAAATCATTTGGGAATAAATATTTCGTTATGCGAAGAGGATCAAATTTATGCGCGCGCTGTTTTATCAAAAAGTTCTGGCAGGCGCGCTTGAGCGGTTAGGATAGCGACAGCGCGAGGTCGCTCGCGGTCGGGCAAAGGCGTTACCGCCACAGGAGGCAACAGAGAATGACGAAAGTGACCATGAGCGCGATCGCGCGCGAAGCGGGGGTCGGCGTGGCGACGGTGGATCGCGTGCTGAATCAGCGCGCCCCGGTGCGCGGCGCAACCGAACAAAAGGTGCTGGCGGCGGCCAGCCGGTTAGGCTATCGCCATACGCAATCCCGGCTGCTGCATCCCGGCGCGCCGCCGACGGCGGCGCTGCGCATGGGATTTCTGCTGCTTTCCACCGACTATTCGCTCTACCGGCAGCTGAGCGAGGCGCTGCGTGAGCAAGCCATGCCGCACCATCCCGTCGGCGTCGAGCCGCTTTTCGTCACCCACGGCATCGACGAGGTTGAGCAGGCGGCGCAATCGCTGCGCGCGCTGGCGACGCGCGTCGATGTGATTGGCGTGGTGGCGCTCGACCATCCGCTGATCCGCCATGCCATTCAGGCGGTATCGCAGCAGGGCGTGCGGGTCTACGCGCTCTTCTCCGACTTTTCGCCCTGCGGCCAGGCGGGCTATATCGGGGTGGATAATCAGAAGGCGGGGCGCACCGCCGCCTGGATGGCGCAGCATCTGCTGCGTCGCCCCGGCAGCGTCGGCGTGCTGCTCGGCGACCACCGCTTTACCTGCCAGGAGAGCTGCGAAATCAGCTTTCGCTCCGGGATGCGGGAATATGGGGCGACGCAGCGCGTGCTCGAGCCGCTCAACACCCGGGAAAGCGTTGAAGGCGGCTATCGCGCCGCGCAGGCGCTGCTGGACGGCCACCCCGATTTGCAGCTGATCTATGCGCCGTGCGGCGGCATTGAAGGCGTGGTGCGCGCGCTGCGCGAACAGGCGCAGCGCAGGGTCATGCTGGTGTGTCACGGGCCGGTGCAGGAGGGCGAACTGGCCCTTATCGACGGCAGCATCACCCTGATGCTGCGTCATAACATCGAGACAATGGCCGCCGCCGTGGTGCGGCTTTGCACCGAGCGCCAGAGCGAGCGCGACGCGCGCTATGAGCAGGTCATTCTGCCTTTCGAGATTATCACCAGGGAAAATATGTAAATCAGTGAGTTACTGATTTAAATGATAATTTTCTATCATTTCCATGATAAAAATAACCATGATCGCTATCAAAGAATAAAACTTCCACCGTTGTCTGGTATGGAAAATATGTTCGATACTCGCGGCAAATATGCACGCCTGGAGAGCTATCGTGACCATCCGTATCGCCAACGCGCCCTGTAGCTGGGGCGTCGATAATCCCGACAACCCCTTTCTGCCGCCGTGGCAGACCGTGCTGCGCGAAGCGGCGCAGGCGGGCTACCGCAGCATCGAGCTGGGCCCGTGGCGCTATCTGCCCAGCGACCCTGACGAACTCAGCCGCGCCCTGAACCAGCACGGCCTGTCGATCGTCGCCGCCACGCTGTTCGACGATCTGGTCAGCGAGGCCCATTTTCCATCGATGGTCGAGCTGACGCACAAGCTGTGCCGTACCCTGTCCCGCATTCCCACCGCTGAAAAAATTCATGGCGACAACGCGCCCGCGCCCTATCTGGTGATCATCGACTTCGGCAACCCTGAGCGCGCCCGGCTGGCCGGTCAGTTCGAACGCGCGCCGCGCCTCGGTGCGGCTGACTGGCAGCGCCTGATGCGGCATATCACGCAAATCAGCGAGATCGCCTGGCGCGACTACGGCGTACGGCCGGTGATCCATCCGCACGCGGGCGGCTGCATCGAGTTCGCCGACGAACTGGCGCAGCTGGCGCAGGATATTCCGCATGAGGTCGCCGGGCTCTGCCTCGATACGGGCCATCTTTACTATGCGGGCATGGATCCCATCGCCGCGCTGCGCCACTACTGGCGCCGCATCGACTATCTCCACTTCAAAGACGTCAACGATGCGGTCTGGCGCGATGTGCTGGCGCGCGGCCTCGACTTCTTTAGCGCCTGCGCCGAAGGGGTGATGTGCCCTATCGGGCAGGGCGCGATCGACTATCCGGCGGTGCGCGCCTTTCTGGCCGAACAGGGCTATCAGGGCTGGATCACGCTGGAACAGGAGCGCGATCCGCGCCAGGCCGACACCAGCCTGCGCGACGTCAGCGCCAGCCTGAGCTATCTCAAATCCGTGGGTTTTTAAGGAGAAGACGATGATTAACGGTACAAAAGCGGTAGATCGCGCCCTGCGCTGGGGCATGGTCGGCGGCGGCGGCACCAGCCAGATCGGCTATATTCACCGCTCGGCGGCGCTGCGCGACGGCAACTTTCAGTTGCTGGCGGGCGCGTTCGATATCGATGCCGAGCGCGCCCGCGCCTTCGGCACCTCGCTGGGCGTCGCGGCCGAACGCTGCTATCCCGACTATGAGACGCTGTTCGCCGCCGAAGCGGCGCGCGAGGACGGCATCGAAGCGGTTTCCGTCGCCACGCCCAATAATACCCACTTCGCCATCTGCCGCGCGGCGCTCAACGCCGGGCTGCACGTGGTCTGTGAAAAGCCGCTCTGCTTTACCACCCAGCAGGCGGACGAGCTGGAACGGCTCTGCGCGGAGAAAAACAGGCTGATCGGCGTGACCTACGGCTATGCCGGCCATCAGCTGATCCAGCAGGCGCGGGAGATGATTGCGCAGGGAATGCTGGGTGAGATCCGCATCGTCAACATGCAATTCGCCCACGGCTTTCACCACGAGGCGGTAGAGCTGCAAAATCCCAGCACGCGCTGGCGCGTCGATCCCCGCTTCGTCGGCCCCAGCTATGTGCTGGGCGATCTGGCGACCCATCCGCTGTTCCTTGCCGAGACCATGGCGCCGCAGCTAAAGATCAAACGGCTGCTCTGCGCCCGCCAGAGTTTTGTCGCCACGCGCGCGCCGCTGGAGGATAACGCGTTTGTGATGATGGAGTATGACAACGGCGCGGTCGGCACGCTCTGGGCCTCGGCGGTGAACTGCGGGTCGATGCACGGCCAGAAAATCCGCATCGTCGGCGCGAAGGCGAGCCTGGAGTGGTGGGATGAGCAGCCCAACCAGCTGCGCTACGAGGTGCAGGGCGAACCGGTGCGCATTCTTGAGCGCGGCATGCCTTATCTGGCGCCGCGCGCGCTGGAAGAGGACCGCATCGGCGGCGGCCATACCGAAGGACTGTTCGACGCCTGGTCGAATCTCTATCGCCGCTTCGCGCAGGCGTTCGCCGCCAGCGATCGCGGCGACGTCGACTTCCTGCAAAGCTTCTGGTATCCCGACGTCCATGCCGGGCTGGCGGGCGTACGCTGGGTGGAACAGTGCGTCAAATCGGCGGAGGCGGGCGCGGTCTGGGTCGAGTGTTAGCGACCTCCTGACAGATTTATCAACCGCGCCCGACAGGCAGCGCAGGCGAGGCTGCGCTGCCTGTAGAGAGAGAGCAGACAGGAAAGGGGCGCCAGGCGCGGCAGATCTGAACGGGCTTTAACCCTAAATCAGCAAACCTTATCCCGGTGGGTTATTAATCTTAGTAGGCTTATTAGTGTCATTTGTTTGGCATTTTGATTGCCGCGACTGTTTGTTATAGTTTGAACCGCAGCGAAAGGAAAAATTAAAGCAGTAAACTGGCTGACAGTTATTTCGTTAATAATGGCAAAGGCATGAGTAATAAAAATCCTGTTTATGTGACCAGCCCTTTGCTACCGCCATTAGCTGATTTCATTCCTTATCTTGACGCCATCTGGCAGAACAAATGGCTAACCAATAACGGCCCGTTTCATCGTCTGCTGGAAGAGGCGCTGCAAGACTATTTAGGATGCCCCTATATTTCCCTTTTTTCCAGCGGAACACAGGCATTACTCTGCGCTATTCGGGCACTCGAACTCACCGGCGAAGTTATTACTACTCCTTATTCTTTTGTCGCTACGTCGCACTCGCTGATGTGGAACGGATTGACGCCTGTTTTTGTCGATATTGATCCCAGCACGGGAAATCTCGATCCTGACAAAATTGAACAGGCCATTACGACTGAAACCACTGCAATCATGCCCGTTCACTGCTACGGCATTCCCGCTGACGTTGATCGTATTAATATGCTGGCGAAAAATCGCGGGTTAAAGGTAATTTACGATGCAGCGCACGCCTTCGGCGTGCAAAAAAAGGGTGTTTCTGTTTTGAATCAGGGGGATTTTTCTGTCCTGAGCTTTCATGCCACTAAAGTATTTAATACTTTTGAAGGTGGCGCGATCGTTTGCCCGGATGCGGAAAGTAAAAGGCGCGTTGAGCATATTAAAAACTTTGGTTTTTCCGATGAAGTCACCGTAGATGCGGTGGGTATTAACGGCAAAATGAGTGAAATACAGGCTGCTTTTGGCCTGTTGCAGCTTCAGCATATCGATCGGGCGCTTGGGCAACGCAGGGAAATTCATCAGCGCTATTGGCAGATGCTGCAACCCGTCGCCGGTTTAGAGATGGTGACGCCGGACCCGCAGCTCAGCTGGAATTATGCCTACTTTCCGTTGTTTATCGGCGCTGATTTTCCTTGCAGTCGGGACGCGCTTTATCAGCGGTTAAAGAACGCGGGCATTATGGTTCGCCGCTATTTTTACCCGCTGATTAGCGACTTCCCTGTGTATGCCGGGTTTAACAGCGCCAGAGCAGAAAATCTGCCGGTCGCGCAAGCGATGGCGCAAAAGGTGCTCTGTTTGCCGATGTATGCGGGCCTGACGCAGCAGGAGCAGCAGCGGGTAATTGACGTGATTTTGTCGGTATAAAGCAGCCCGCATTTTGTCCGTGATAAGGCTAATATAAAAAATAACCGTATGAATATACTCGTCACAGCCATCGGTTCGCTATCAGCTTCTGCCGTGATTAATCGTCTGAGGCAGGCGGGCCATAACGTGGTTGGATGTGATATTTATCCGCACTCATGGATTTGGAATTCAGCGCTGGTTAGCCGGTGCTATCGTGCGCCCCAGTTAGATGATAAAGAAGCCTATATTGATTTTATTTCGACATGCTGTGAAGAAGAGCGGCTTGATCTGATTATTCCCCTGACCGATCCTGAAGTTGATCTGTTATCAGCACAGCGTAACCGCTTTAGGTCCAGAGTAACGCTGGCTATCCCTGATAGCCATACTGTGCTTCTCGCACGTAATAAACTTTTATGGTACCAGAATTTTTTGCCGGAACCTGACATTCGCCTGATACCTACCTTCGCCCTTGATGAGTATGCCGCTAATAGCAAAAAATTCCCGCTGATTATAAAACCCTGTAAAGGACGAAGCAGCCAGGGCATACAGGTAATTAATACCACAGCTGAGTTAGCCTGCTTGCAGCAGATGCTTGCTGGACAAGAGTATCTTGTTCAGCCGCTATTAAGCGGTGAGGTTTATGTTGTCGATATTGTCCGGCACCATTTATCTGGTCAAAGTGTATGTATTGCCCGTAAGGAACTGCTGCGTACCGTTAACGGGGCAGGTCTTACCGTGCAGCTTTGCCAGGAACCCGACTTAATTAAACAGGCGCTGAAGGTGGCGGCGCGACTTAATCTGAATGGATGCATTAATCTGGAATTTTTGAAAACAGACGAGGGCTTTCATCTTATGGATATTAATCCTCGCTTTTCTGCCGGTGTGGAATTTTCCCTGATGGCAGGCTACGACATGGTTCTTAATCATTTGCGCTGTTTTGGTCATAAAAAATTGTTGCCGATGCGCGAGGTTTCCGACCGTATTTTCACCCGACATTATGTAGTATCAGAATATATTCAGGATAAGTATGAATGAAACGCAAAAGCCCGTCAGGGAACTGACGACGGCCGATAGCTGGGACGAAAAATGGAGCCAAATATTCGACCATTACCAGAAAGATACTCGCCATGCCTATTACATCGACGCCATACGCTGCCGAAAAGAAAAACGTATTCTTGAAATCGCCGCCGGCAGTTTCCGGGATATTAGCAGGCTGAATAAATCAGGCGTGGAAGGATATGGAGTAGACTTTTCTGCTGAAGCGGTCGCGCTGGCTAAAGAGTATTACCCCCGTATAGCCGAACATTTTAAAACTATGGATGCCTTTAACCTTGACTACCCAGATAAATTTTTTGATCTAACCTATCACAATGGCTTTTGGGTGTTGTTTGATGATGAATCTATTCTCACACTCGCCAAAGAGCAGGCGCGCGTGACGCAGCGGCGAATGATTGCCACGGTCCATAATGCGCACAATAAGTCATTCAGGGAATATTTTGAGCGCCAGGCCGCGGTGGATCCGCTTTTCAATATCCGCTTCTTTGAGCGTGATGAAATTAGCGCGCTTATGGAAAGCGTCTGTTCCAGCGTCACCGTTATACCGGTTGGCAAAGCCAAAAAAAGCCATGAAGACTGGCTGATCCGAAAAGGGCTGGGCCATCCGGCGCTCCTGCGCGCTTGTTTCAACCTTTCCGGTCAGCGTCTGCTCGATAAAAGTGAACGCTTGCTCTGTATTGGAGAGCTGTAATCCCCGAATTTGGCTTCTCTCTACGCCTTGCAAACGGATTGAAAAAGCAAATCGCCTGGCTTATTTTGCATGAAAGGACAGCCAGGCGAGGTCAGCGTAATCGCTCTGGTTTATTTCAGCCAGGCTGCGGCTACCCGCATAAGTTTCTCCTGGCTCATCACACTGTGCTGCCGAACGTCACGTTGAAGAGCAAGCCCGGCTTTCGCGCTGGCGTCAGGATCGGCAAGATGCATCGCTATCGCGTCGCGCCATAAAGAGAACTGATTCGCCACGGAGGTCGCCGACATCTGGTGCTCAAAACCGAGCGTGCTGCTGTGGATCACCGGAATGCCCGTCGCGCCGTACTCAAGCAGGTGCATGCAGGCCAGAGAATGTGTCAGCGGATGACCATCGTGCGGCACCAGCGCCAAATCCAGATGCTGCAAAGCCAGCTCCCGGTGATAAATTCCCGTATCTGTTTCCTGACAGATCTGACTGACGTGAGGAAGAAGAGCAGACGGGCACTTGCCGTAAACCACCCATTCAACCCTGTCTGAGAAGGCGCCAGCCAGCGCTTCGATGAGTTTTGCCGTCGCGCCGCGGCAGAGCGCGGCGGCAGCAAAGCCGATGCGCGGTTTAGGATGGCAAATACGCTGGCCGTTTTGGCTAATCCATAAATGGTCAGGCAGGCAGGTCGGCAGGATGACAATATCCGCATGCGCATCGGCAAATAAATCGGCCATCTGTTGATCCGCAACAACGACTCTGTCGAAGGCCGCGAGCTGCTGCCGAATGCCATTGACGAAATCGTCACAACGGGTCAGAGCGGCGCTGGAAGAGAGCGCCTCATCAATCAGAGGCGCGGCTACCGTCGCGATCGTTACGGCCGGGCTAAACTGCTTCAGCTGACGCAACCAGCGGGTGTAGTCAGCGCTTATGCGCGGTTCAGTAACAATAACGTCAGGATGATAGCGGGTAATCTCAGGCAAGCTGGGCAAAGCATAGCTCCTTATACCGTCAATCATCCCCTCGCGACGCAGCCTGTTGAAAGGCATAACGGCGCGCCAGTCGCTCTCTCGGCTTGGCTCACTCATCACCTGCATGACGACCGGCAGCGGTCGCCACGCGAGCGGCAGCCTGCTTTGTTGCGCATCGGCGGGTAGCGCAAAGTAGGCTGCCAGAGAAAAATTGCGGTTATAGGCGCGATCCTGGCCAAGAGAGGCGAGCCAGCGGACGAAGAGGGTGTCGGTCTCTGCTTCGCGGCAGGCGGCGGTTAAGGCTGGCTCTTCGCTGTCGGGATGGCGATAGCAGCGGGCATAAGGGGTCCATACCGTCAGGCCTCCCAGTTCAGCGACGCGCAAACAGAAGTCAACATCGTCGTAGCGCCGCAGATCCGCGTCGAAGCCGTTTGCGGCGATGCAAACCTCTTTGTTCACCAGCATAAAGTCACCGGAGACTGCACTGTAATTCTGATCGGCATGCAGCCGGTTCATATAGCCGGCGCGGCTGTCATCTTTGCCATAGAAAGGCTCGCCGGCTATCTCTCCTTGCATACCCAGCAAATAACCGGCGTGACGAACGGCGCTGTTGGCGTAGAGCTGTTTGCCGCCTACGATGGCCACTTCAGGCCGCTGGGCATGGTTAAGCATGTTTTCGAGCCAGTCGCGTTCGCTTACCTGAATGTCACCGTGCATAAACAGCAGGTATTCCCCACGCGCCTGAAGGATCGCCGCATTTGCCATCGCGGCGCGATGCCAGCGGTGGGGATAGTGCAGAATCCGGATCTGATCTGGCGCCAGGCGCGCGATCTCCTCTAGCCAGCGCTCCCTTTCGGTATCATCACGCCTGTCTGCCACGATAATTAATTCAAAATGCGCATAGGCTGTGTTCTCCAGCAGCGCCAGAACGCAGCGGCTCAGGCTATCAAAGCCTTTAGCGAGCACAACGATAGTGACTAACGGCCGCGCGTTATGATGATAGCGAAGTCGCCACAGGCCGTGCTGGCCGGGCGCCACCTCTGCGTTGGCATATCCGCGCCAATGCAAATGCAACAGCAGTAAGCGCTGCTCATCAGGATGCGGCGGAAGCAGCGCCGCGTTCTGCGCCAGCGGCTCAGGCAAATGCCCGATGGCATTGATACCTGCCGATTCAATCAGACGTAGTCCCAGCGCCAGCTCAACGCATGTTGGCCAGTCGGCATCTAATCCTCCTGATAGCACGACCCATTCACGTCGATAGAGCCAGTATCTGGCCATTTGACTCGGTGAGCTAAGATAGAAGTCCAGATTGAAATCCGGACGGAACAGTAAGCCAGCTGCTTTATTCCGGATGGGGTAGATAAGATCGGTATAGATGGCCTCGCAACCCTCGGCGTCGTTCAGAGCAAAGGCAAGGGCGCTTAATCCAGAAGGCAGTAACTCGCATCCTGCATCGAGAAAAAGCAGCCAGTCACTTTTGGCTCTGCGGCAGTGGCCATTGATCGCGTCAAAGCCGTCGCCCTTATCCAGCCGTATCTGTTCAACTGTTGCGGGAAGAAAATCCACAGAGCGATCGACCAGCGCCACGATTTGCCAGCGCAGGCCGGGAGTCGTCACCTCTAAACTGTTGCAGGTGCGTTCCCAGGCCTGCTGCGGACGCTGGCGAACATCGATGTATAAAGTACATACCGTTTCGCGACCTTGCCCGGCAAAAAATAGCTGAGCTAACGGCTGCTGGTGAGCCTGGGGCTGGCGGTGACTCAGCCACAGGCGACACTGACTTTGATATAGCGAGGCGGCAATTTCGCCGTAAAGATTGTGTTCTCTAAAAGATTCTGGATCAGAGAGCGGCGCGACGCGCAGAGAACCCTTTGGCCTGTCGGCGTCATACCAGCCGAGTTTTTTTATCATCAGGGGAACGCTTTTGTGCGTATTGCTCACTGTCTCCCGATGATGTCTGGCCGCTGCGAGCGTCTGGCTGCAAGAGAGGCGGTACTGAGAGAGCGTCTGACAAACGAAAGCCAGGTGGCCGGCGCGCAGCACTTTAAGGTACATGGCCAAATCGGCCAGAAAAGGCATCGGTTCCCCGGCCAGGGTATCCAGCCGCTCTCCGGCATCGAGCGAGGCGCGAAGCGCATCGGCGCGAATAAGCACCATGCTCGGCTCGCCAATAAAGTTAAGCGGGGTTTCTGCCTGAAAATTAATGACATCCGGGCCGTACAGCACGCTGTCATCGTTAAACAGCGGCGTATTGCACTCATTTGCCGGCAGCGGGTTGCCCTGGACATCAATAAATTCCCGGTGGGATGTCGCCATCACTATATCTGGGTGCTGCTGAATGGCCTGAACCAGCAGACTGATGCAGTCTGGTTTTAACAGGTCATCATCATGCAAGAACTTGATATATTCGCCTTGCGCTTTTGCCAGGCTTTCGGCGCAGTTTCGCATCTCACCCAGCGAAGGCGTATTGCGCTGGTAATAGACCGGCCAGCGCGCAGTGGGCCTGAGCCGTTCTACAATCTGCGCGATATCGTCACTCTGACTGTCATCGCCAATAATGATTTCACAAGCGGGGTAGTCCTGCTGAAGCGCGCTTTCTAAGGCTGCGTCAAACCAGGTCGCCTTCCAGGCGGGAATAATAATGCTGACGAGATCGGGCTTGCTCACAGGATTTCCTTGCTAACTGCGCTTTCGCAATCCACCTGTAGGCGCTTTTCTTTAATCGGGCGATAAACCAGCTGGAGCAGAGAGGCGGTGTCGGGCTTATGACGAGGACGCAAATAAATAAACGCGTCATCATGCATCTCCAGCGCCAGATTATTGATTACCGTTGCGCCATCAATAAAAAAGTCCTGATTAAGGGCGAGCGGCTGCGCCAGCTGCGGTTCATTCTCCTTATAGAGCGCAGACTGCGGAATAAGGCTAATGCTATATATCTCCATATCGCTCAATATCTTACCGGTCAGCACCGCTATCTCCGGCGTAATGAAGGGAATATAGAGCGAGAAGTAGCCATCAAAGGTGCTGATAGCATTAATGCTTTTCGATTCAGCCTGCTGGGCGTTTTGCACAAAGAGGATTTCCATCGCTCGAGAGCGCTGGGTTGTGTTGTTCAATGACCACTTTAACGCAAATCTGGTACTGGCCATCAGAGATACGGCGTGCTCAATGCCACAGGCTCGGAGTTCGGCAGGCGAATTGGTGCGCATGTTATCGCTTTCATCCAGTGAAACACGAGAGGTTCCGTAACGGCGCATAAAATTGATTGCTTCAGGAATATCTACAAATCGTTTTGTGACGTCGGTTCCCATATTGACGTCGCCTCTCAGGTTGGCCAGAAAAGCCGTCTCTTCCGTCAGGGGAAAGAAGTTATAGCGTGCCAGGTCAATAGCCGCCGCATCCCAGAGCGTCTGCGAGGCGGGAATTCCCATTTCCGCCGCCGCTTTTACGCATTTAAGCGCTTCATTTTGTACGGCCTGAATATTTGAGAGCCCAGGCAGCGGCGCGCATTCCTTTTCCGCAACAGGTGTGCCGTTCTCCGTGTAATCCGTCACGGAAAAATCGTTTGATGAGCAAAATATTTCAAAAGGCATAATATATTGCGTCAGTGCGCGAATAAAACGGAAATCGGAAGTGCCGGGGTTGATCATGCCAGTGCGATTTTTATTCCAGCCAGCGACCCAGGCCGCGATCAGATAACAGCCTGATACCGTAATTGATAACTCTTTTTCCAGTAGCGAACCCAGCATGTTTTGCGCCGTACCTGAGTAGCCCACGTCAACCATAATCAAGGTGTCGCCAGGCTGAAGCTGCAGTTCATTTTGGATATGGGCGATAAGACGGGCGCGAATAGCAGCCGAGCGGCTGAGGGTTTCTTTTATAACCTGAGGCGCCGTTAAGGCTTTAAAGAGATATTGAGAGGAATAATGACGCTTTTCTAGCTCGGTCTGAATTTTATCTTTATTTGCTTTGCTTAACATCAGGTGTTTAGCAAGCATTTCAAACCCGCGTAATGTCACTTTTTCTGGAAGTATGCCTGTTGAGCTGGATAACGTGACGATCAGATGCTTTTCAATACTCGCCTTGTCATGAAAAGAGCTTCGTATGGATGTGAAGCGTGAAATACGCAGTTTTGCGCTCTGGCTGTCAGGATAAAGCGCTTGATAGGCGTTATACGGCATAAAGCCGTCGCGCATCAGAAAACCCAGTTTGGCATTAGGCGTGTTTTCTTGCTGCTGTCTGATAAAGCGCGCAAAGGCGTAGAGTAGCGGGCCGAGCAGTGTCCAGCCTGTTAGCTTTTCGGCGGTTATCTCGTTACGTAACGCCACGGAGTAGCAGGCGTGAAAAAGAGAGGGAATGACGGCCGTATATTGCGTTTCAGGAAAAAGGATATTGGCAGCAATAATGCGCTGCTCCAGCACCTCAGTAATAATCTTCTCATTTTGTTTGAAATGTACTGCACTAATGCCCTGCGCCGCAGGTTTAGTAAAGTCAGCGATATAGTTATCCCCGACATGAAAGATATCTTCAGGTGTGACGCTTTCCTGCTGAATTATTCTGGGCCAAAGCTGGGTTGTTTTGCCATGGCCATACTCCGCTGAACAATAAATATGGTCAATCAGCTGGGAGATCTCGCTACAGTGGGCAGAAAGGAGCCGGCGCAGCTGTTCGGCATTTAAATAAGTATCGCTGACGATGATGGTACGGATACCGCGCGCTTTAGCGTGCCTGAGCAACGACAGCGCGGGAGAAAAAATAAAGCCGTGTTCAATTTCCAGCGCGAGTTTCGTGCTCAATCAGCTGAGTCTGTTCATCAGATGTGAAGTGACTGGCTAATTCAGCATAAATGTTAGC
Organism: Pantoea sp. X-Soil-MYKO-1289; assembly: GCF_059730625.1. Taxonomy (NCBI): domain Bacteria; kingdom Pseudomonadati; phylum Pseudomonadota; class Gammaproteobacteria; order Enterobacterales; family Erwiniaceae; genus Pantoea; species Pantoea sp. X-Soil-MYKO-1289. Next base: position 3,633,676 of record NZ_AP036004.1, on the reverse strand, counting down.
GAGAGTGACCTCTTCTTTGCCGGTCGTAAGCTGGTTTTTTGCTCTGGCGTTAGCTTCGGCTCGCATACGTGCAAACGGGCATAACCCATGCTGGAGGCGGGTGAAAATGTCACGGGGACGAGAGACATTGCGCCAGTAGAGCGTATCAAAGCAGTCCAGGGATAATATTTTTGCATTGCTTGCTAAAAATTGTTGTTCAATTTCAGCAAATGAGAATGAGTTTTTATTCATTGATGATTACCGGAACTGACTGCAGGGGTTATAGAGGTTGAAGTCCCTTTTAGTCTATCCGATATTGCATTGAGGCTATGTCGTAAAAAAATGAAATAAGTGACGCTATTTTTATTGTTAACCTCTGTTCACTCATTCTATTTCTTGTGATGCCACTATTATTTCAATAAGGAATTATTGCATCAACTCGCCAGTCGAGGCGCTTTTTTTACTGGCGCGAGAGGGCGGATGACACAAGCTACAGGTAAACTGGGCGCTGGTATAACGCGACGTAGATATAAAGCTTCCCCCACAAACGGAACAGGCGACCTGTTCAAGCATATTACAGTCGACGAAGCGCAGCAGCGTCCAGGCGCGCGTGAATTCGAGCACCGGCTTTTCTCCCGGTTCACACGGGCACTGCTCGCTATAAAGACGATAGGCTTTCAGCAACGTTTCGACAGGGCGCTTCTTCTCTATTTTCTGTAAATAAAGATAGATATTATAAAACAGCGAAGAGTGGATATTTTGCTCCCACGACATAAACCAGTCAGGAGAAAACGGAAGCATGCCTTTAGCCGGCGAGCAGCCGTTAATCTCTTTATACAGGCGCAGTAATTTTCTCCGGCTTAACGAGGTTTCGCTTTCTAAAACCTGCATGCGCGCACCTGCTGAAATCAGCGCCATAGCGATATGGATATCGTTAACTTCGTCAAGAATGCTTTGATCGTTCATGGCATTGTCATCATTTAGCCGCGTCGGAGCCTGAGAGGGTCTGGAGCAAGTCCGTTGACAGAATAATTCCGGTATGCACGCGCTGTAGCGCATCAATACGCGAATCCTTTGTCAGAAAGTCAATGACCGCTTCGCTATTAATACGCAGCTGGCAAATAAGCTGGTTGGTTGAAGCCAGTTTAATCAGCTGCGATACGGAAAGGCCTTTTAAAATATTCATTAAGGGATCGGTCAATCCCAGGCGGAAGCTGGCAGCGTCTTTATCCTCTTTAATCAGCGATTGCGCGAGCAAAAGATAGGAGAGATTAAGGTCATTGATGTTCTGTACCTGATCGAGCTGTGCGCTATTAAATTGCATATGCTTGTCCTGATTAAGAACTTCTGTTTTTTTTGTTAGAGAGACATTGCGCGCTTTGTCACGGCATGAAATCTGCGGCGAGCAACAAAGGCGGAGAATGCTCCCGGAAATTAAGCAAAGAAAGTAACACTTAAAAACTTAATGAACATTCAATGAGCAGGAGGGTAAATAGCAAATACCCGGAGAAATGTTGCCTTATTACTCCGGTTGACGGCAATCGTCAAAGAAAACAATTCTCTTTCTTCCGACGGGGCGTTCTTTTTTCTGTTTATTATCATTGTGTTAAGTTCGCGTGGTAGGGTGGGGAATTAATGCCAACTTATCCCTGTATTTGGGCTATTAGTATGAGGCGGATAAAGCTTATATTGTGGTCAGTAACGTCTTTTCTAGCGATCGCTAATGCGTTTTCAGAAAAATATTGCCATTTGATAATGGCTGTTAATTACAATAAAGACCAATAAGCTAATGTCATGAAAATTTTTAAAAATAACAAGCTAAAGGTAATGCTCATTGCCGCCTTTAGTATGGTGTTTGTCTGTTTTTCCTTAATCTCCGTCTGTTCTCTCTATTCCATCTCCCTGATAGATGAAAGCGTGCAGGGCTTTACGCTGGGTTTTTATCAAAATGACTATCTGGCGAGAACCAGCGGTTTTTTACATCGCGGCGGTAGCGAGTCGGACGAGGTTGCCGCGTCGCTGAAAAGCGCTTTCCAGGCGTTTGATGGTTTTTTGACGGTTGCGCCGGTGAAAACCGCCAGCGGCGTGAAGAAAACCAACGAGCTCAAAGCGGCAATGGAAAATATCAGGCGCAGCCCGAATGCGCAGAACATTGCTGCTTTCGATAAGCTGGCCTCCGATTTTCGCAATCTGATTCTGGAGTACGACGTTAAAGGTACGCAAAGTAGTGTAGACCGCGCTTATCATCAGTCCGCGGCCATTATTATCGCCATTTTTGTCGCCTTTATTGCTGGAACGCTGCTGTTTTACTGCATGCTGCGCAACGAATTTTTCGCCGTAACCAACCGTATTAAAGGCAATATCCGCGCCGTTGCGAAAGGCGACCTGCGCGCGCAATCCCACGGCAGCGGGCAGGATATTAACGGTATTCACGCCGAGCTTGACGGTATGCGACATGCGCTTATCCATATCGCCTCGGCGATAAAGGAATCCTCGCTGCATATCGGTCATATTGCGGGCGACGTCGCCCAGGGAAACCAGAATCTCTCTGCCCGTACCGAAGAGCAGGCTAGCGCGCTGCAACAAACGGCTGCCAGCATGGAGCAGATTAAAATCACGGTGGCGCATAACAGCGACAACGCCCGAGAAGGCAACATACTGGCGGCGAAAGCGAACGAAGTGGCGCTGAGCGGCGCGGAGGTGATGAGCAGCGTTATCGACAGTATGAGGAAGATTGAGCGCAGCGCGAAGCAGATCGCCGAAATCAATAGCGTTATTAACGGCATTGCCAGCCAGACCAATATCCTGGCGCTTAACGCCGCCGTCGAAGCGGCGCGTGCTGGCGCTCAGGGCCGGGGATTTGCCGTGGTTGCCTCCGAGGTCCGTAATCTGGCCAGGCGCAGCGCTGAGGCCGCAAATGAAATTGGCTCGCTGATTCAGGGCGCGGTGGTGAACGTCAGTGAGGGGACGGTTCAGGTTTCGCAGGCGGGTAGAGCGATGGAGGAGATCGTTACCGCTATCGGTCAGGTGAGCGGCATTATGAAGGAGATCACTGAAGCCTCGGAAGAGCAGAGTACGGGTATTCATCAGGTCGCCACGGCGCTCAACGAAATGGATACCGCCACGCAGCAAAATGCCGTGCTGGTCGAAGCCTCCTCGTCCGTCACCGACGAAATGCACGTTCAGGCTAAAAAGCTGGCTAACGTGGTCGATGTCTTCACCTTTGATGGCGTCACGGCCGCGCCCGCGTCAGAAGAAGCCGACTCGGCCATCCTGCTCAATTAAGATCCTCCGCGACAGGCCGTCCGCCTGTCGCGGCGGCCGGTTAATACTGGATACTCGCCGCCAGCTCGTCCACCAGCCGTACCACGCAGTTACTCGCTGACTCCATCTCCTCCAGCGCCGCCGACATGCCGTTCATGTCCTGATTAAAAAATGCCTCCAGCGCCATTTTTCCCGCGGCGTGTACTCTGGCGTGCGGTTTTTCCAGCTGGCGGTAAGCGTCAAGCTGCGAAAAATAGCGCCCTTCACCGGTGTAGTACCATTTACCCAGGCGGCAGTCGGTATGGGCGTTAACGCTGTAATCGGCTGTTTTATCCAGCAGCAGCTTATAAACCTGCAGCTTCCAGATCACATGGTCGAGCTTAACGGTATTTAAAAACTGCAGCGTAGAGATAAAGGCGATAATCGCCTGCATTCTGGCCGAACGCGAAATCACAAACTTTATCGACTCGACGATGTGGCTAATATCCCGGTTGATATGTTCAGTCACCGGCCGCTGGCTGGATACCACGTCGCAGACATTGCTGGCGCTCTTTTCAATCGCCTGGGTCAGCATCGAAATGCTGTTGGCGCTGCTGTTCACCTGATCGGAAAGAAACTTTATCTCTTTAGCAATCACGCTAAAACCAGCGCCCTGGCTGCCGACATGCGCGGCTTCAATCGCGGAGTTAATCGCGATAAGGTTCGTCTGGCGTGACAGCTGGTTGATTTCATTAACGTATTTATTGATCTCTTTAAAAGAGAGGCGAAAGTTATCCAGTGATTCGGTGCTCTGGGTGACGCTGGTATCTATCTGGCTAATCAGAGTGACCAGATTTTCCAGCGAGTTTTTTGCACTGCTGTTGCGGGTATTGAGTTCGTCAATGGTCTGCTGTTCCTGACGCAGATCCTGGCTTGATCGCAGCAGCGCATCCCTGACGACTTCTAACGTCGCCACACCCTTAAGTAGCTGCGTACAGATAATACGTTCATAGGCGGGCTGCGGGGTAACAAGCGCGACACGATCGGTTTCCTCAACCGCTTCAACCACCTCGTCGCGCCGAGGGCGCGGCGTTGAGGGTTTCACCAGATCTTTTACTCTCTTTATCAGTGCTTCCATGTGGGTGCCTTATAACGTTATTGGGTGGGAGTGTGGCTATCGTGCGACATCAACAACGCCGCCTGTAGCGATCGATACTGTTCAGGATTGAGCGCGCCATCCTCGTTGCTCGCTTCCTGAACCCGGCTATACAGGGCGACCAGCCAGTCGTAAGCCCAGCGAACGCCCTGGCCCAGCGGCTGAGGGGTGAGCTGCGTCAACCGGCCAGCAGGCGCGGCCTGTACAGCGGCAAAAATGGCGGCTGAAGCAACCACTTTGCTGCGTGGGCGCCTCTCCGCCGCGGTATCGGCATAGCCCAGCCAGGTCACAAACTCGCTGATAGTCGCCGCCGCGCAGGCGAGCTCGGCTTCGCGACAGCCTGCGCATTCCGCCAGCCGCTGACGCAGGCGCGCGCGCAGATTGACGCGCTCGCTGATGTCGATGAGCAGATCGCCAGTCAGCCGCAGCGCTGCGCGTGAGATGGCGAGCGATTTCAGGCGCGGATGCGCGGGCGTGAGCTGACGAAGGTGTTGCAGCCAGACCCGATAAATAAAATCGGCCAGGTCAGGCAGGCCCGTTTCGAAGCGGTGCTCGGGCAGCGGAGTCTCTGCAAAGAGGTCGATTAGCGGCGCGCTGGCGACAGAGGCTGCGCCTCTTTTTTGCCTGAAAAGCGTATGGGCCTGCTGGAGCAGATCGGGGGGTAAATCCAGCGCCGTCAGCAGATCGCCATGCCTGTCGATATGCCGCTGCAGATGCTGGATCACCTCTTTTACCTGCTGTTCGCGCGCCGCTCGCTGCGCTGCCGTTAAGGGCGCGTAAGAGGCGAAAAGCGCGTCAGCATCTCGATCGCAGGCCTGCAGCAGCGCGTTGCGCCGCTGCAGGCGGTGCGCGTCATTAACGGCTTTATGCAGCCAGACGCGGGCCTGCTGCGCCTGCTCGTTTTCAAAGAGCTGCAGCACGCCCCAGGCGGCATCGGCGCGGATCAGCGCGCGCTGAACGCTGTCGCTGATGCGGCGGCGTTCAGGGCTGGCTGCCTCGTCCGGCGTCATCGCCCAGATCAGGCGCGGCGCCGCGCAGGCGACGGCCTCGGTGTGATTAAGCCAGCCAGCCAGCTGCGCTGCCGCCGCCTGCGCTTCTTCAGGATTGCGCGCCGGCTGGACTGTCAGCAGCGCGTCGGGCAGCTGACGTTCGGCGTAGTCGCTGAGGCGGCCATTGGGAATATCGATAATATCGACCGGCGTGGTGGCTGAGCACTCATATTGCACGGCCACTTCGGCGCAGGCAGGAGCCAGATCCACAAGCGAAACCCGCTGCGCAGCCAGCGGCTGGCCATTGTGCAGCGGCAGCAGGTGCGTCGCGGCAGCGGTATCAGGCGGCGCGCCAGTCCGCGCGCCGCTCGCCAGGCACATGGCATCGTTCATTAACAGGCTGTCCGGGGCTAACGCCTGGGTTGCGCCGCCTAACTGCTGTAACAGCTCGGCGTGACGTAGCCAGGCCGCCGTCAGCGCGGCATCTTCGCCCCACAGCGACGCAAGAAGCTGCGCGCGCGCCTCACGACGCAGCAGCGGCAGCAGCTCGGCGATCTCCAGCAGCATCTCTGCGCAGAGATGATGGGCGGCTGGCGCGTTGCGCTGACAGGCGACAAGCATCTCCATCGCCTCAGCGGCATCCATGCCGGGCTGCGGCTGTGGCATCGCCTGCGGCCGTAACGCGTTTAGCCTGTTGCAGATATCTGCGGGCAGCATGGGCGCCGACGCCTGTTCAGCCAGGCGACGCGCAAATTCCCCTTCGCGATAAAGCGTCAGCAGCAGCGGCGCAGCCTGGATCACGGGCAGCGGCCGAGCGCTAAAGCGAACAGCGAGGCCGCACTGATGCCAGGCAGGATGAACGTGGCTAAAATAGTCGATTTTCCGCTCGCCGCTGCGCAGCCAGAGCGCGCCTTCCGCAGGGGCGATCAGCGATTTCAACAGCGCTTTTTTGCTGGCGGGGGTGTGGCCATACAGCCCCACCGCGAGCGGCTCACGGGCAAGCGCCTCAAGACGGCGGACGCGCCCAGAGAGCGTCGCAAGCGCGGCCTGAATCGCTGGCGCCTCATGCTCCAGTCGCGGCGCGTGCTGGCGCGTATGCAGCAGCCAGTGCGTCAGGGCGGCAAGCTTATTTGATAACCCATTCATTGATAAAGTTTCCCGCTATCGATCCAGTAGTGGCCGTTCGCGCTGCCCCAGTCGCCCAGCGTATTCAGCGTAAGCCGCAGTTTCTGTGGCGAAACATCGCGGTCATCCGCCATCTGCGCGGCGGCCACAGAGAATGCGCCGCTCTGCGGATCGCGCTGCAGCCTGACGCGCAGCGTGCTGCCGGCAGCTACTTTCTGGGCCAGCTCAGCATCGTTAATGCTCAGCTGATAAAGCGGCGAGACGGGCCACTCCGGATTGGCCAGCTGGCGGAAGCCAAGACGCACAGAGCCGCGCAGCGGAAAGGCGCGCGTCGTATTGAGCGGCGCGTCTGGCTCATCAAGATCGTCCGGGCCATACCAGACATGCGCGTCGCTCAGCAGATGGTCATCGCCTGGCGGGCCGATATAGCGAAGGGTGGAATAGGGCTTGATATCCACCGCGTTAAACTGAAAGCCGGGCAGCCGAAGTTGCATGGCGAGCCGGTACAGCATGGCGCCAATAGCCGCTGTGGATTTGGCATTGGTCAGCGCGCCCTGAGCGCTCAGCGGACAGTCGATTTCCACGCGATAGCCGTTGAGGCAGAGGATGCGGCTGGCCGGCACGGGCTGCAATGCGCGCAACAACGCCTGTACGCCCGGCAGAGAAGCGGGACGTCCGGCGACCAGCAACAGATCGCACTGATAGTAAGCGACCGCTTCGCACAGGGCGCGCAGGGGAGCGGTAATGGAGAAATCTCCTGCCATGATTGCCGCGTTCAGCGCGGCAAAGTCGACGTGCAGCGGCGTGGCCAGCAGGTCGAACCCCTCACCGATCAGTGGAGCGGCTCGGGCAACGCGCTGCTGAATCCACGCCATTACGCCGGTGCTGGGCGCGGTGGGCAGCAGCGCGGCGAAGCGGGTTTCCAGCACGTCGTCACGTCCGGCAGCCGCGCTTTTTTGCCACCGCTCCAGCACCGCCTGGCCCAGGGGGATCAGCAGCTGGAGCGTGATCAACTGTTGCATCGCGCCGTGCCGGTCCACGCCAGAGGCGTCGCCAAACAGCTGCGTCATCAGCGCACGGCTGGAGGCAATACCGCATCGATGCAGCTGAGCGTCGATGGCGGGCAGGATCAGCTGCTGGATCACATCGTACAGTATCTCGTCGCCGGCGATTTTAAACCCTTCGCGGAACAGCAGCGTCGGTTTGATCTCCTGCTGATTCGCCACGGCGTCGCCGCCGACATACTCCACAATGGCCATATCCGACGTGCCGCCGCCAATGTCCAGCGAGGCGACGCGCAGCCGCTGCTCCTCGCCGGCGCCAGCGTCAGGCGAACGATCGGGGCGCGCCAGCGTGCGCAGCAGCAGATCGGCTCGGCCGCCGAAGCGGTGTTGCGTTTCGTTATAGAGCCAGACCAGCTGGCCGCAGGTCGCTTCATCCCACTCGATATGGATCGCCGGCAGCGGCACCGCGCTCTCTCTGCTCGCCTCGGCATAAACGAAAGCGGCATCCAGCGGATGCCAGCCGCGGGCCTTCCAGACGATGGCAATCGCCTCTTCCATTCGCTGGCGAAACAGCGTCTGCTCCTGTACGGGCATAGCAGAAGGCAGCGTCAGAATAATATTGCGCAGCTGGCGGCCGGTAGTGCACTGTCCCATTTGCTGCCGCGAGGCGACGCTGTTCATCTGCATCAGCGCCTGCGCCAGCAGCTCGGTCAGCATCAGCGTCATAAGCGCGCTGCGGCTGTAGCGGGGAGAGAATACGGGCAGGCGCGCCTCTTCAGGCAGGCTGGCGAGCAGCGTGCCTTCGCTGTTAATCAGGCGCATCAACGGCATCGCCGTGGCGGGCTTCTCACGCTGCTGCGCCTCCTCTGGCAGGCTGAAATACCAGGGCGCGGCGGAAGGGGCGGTGTCCCAGAGATAGCGTCGCGCGCTGGAGAGGCCGCTCGGCCCCGGCATGTCGCTGCGCTGCATCGCCAGCTGGTGTGCCTCTGCGCCGATGCGCACCACTGAGGGCCAGACAAACGCCTCGTCATGCCCGCTTTCCGCCGAATAGCACGGCTTGCCGAAATGCGCTTCGCTAAACGCTATGCGGCTGGAGAAGAGCGGCTCATTAAGAAGCGTCGGATCGTTGAGCGCGCGTATCTGAAGCCCTGCGCACTGTCGCAGCCCGTCATTATTCAAACCGTGATCTTCAATCAGGATGCCGGCGGTGTGGCTGTTGCCGACATCAAGCACCAGATCGACGCCGATGGCGGATGTCGCGGGCGTTTCGCTCACCAGCTGCACTTCCAGGCCCGGCAACTGCTCGCCCATGATTTCCAGCAGGTTTAGATAGTGCGCCTGGTAGTCGAAATATTTCAGCGCGTGCGCCTTCGCTTCGTCGCTGTAGTCCAGCAGACCGGCCCGATGGATAAAGGTTTCACGCAGCCAGCCGTCAATCCAGGTCTGGTCAAGAAATTCCGCCAGCTCATGGCTGCGCCACGCCAGGCGAAAACGGGTGCCGTTGCACACATCCGCGCAGGTGGGGGCCAGGCCCGGCATTTCCTGCCCGCCCGGATCGGTCTGGGTGTCGAACGCCAGCGTGACCTGCACGTCATGCTGAGCCGCATTGGGCGTGGGCAAGCGGTTGAACTGCACGCGCGCCCAGTTGAACGGGCCAGCCAGCGAGGCGTGCTGCGCCTGAGCGCGCACCAGCGGCAGCGGCAGCCAGCAGCGCTGCAGCAGCGCCAGCGACGCCTCTGCCGTGAACGTGCTTTCCGGCTTGACGATCTCCGCTGCGCCGCTCTGCGGATGGATCAGCTGATATTTGTCTGAGGCAGCCTGATAGTCGAGACGTAAAAGCGGCCCGTTTGCCGTCTGGCGAGCGAAGCGTCCGCTGTGTGGATTGAACGCGGCCAGCGCAACGCCCGCATCCAGCAGCTGTATGCCGCTGTTCTGGATCAGCGTGACGCCTCTCTGGGCGTCCGTAAGATCAACCATCATGATGTTATTCCTTCACCTTGCGCAGCATGACCGCTACCGGCGCGCTATCGCCATAATCGGCATTGCAGAGCGTGGCGCCTTCCGCGTTGCGGTTACAGATAATGTCCGGCACCGGCAGTCGCGAGCCGTCGGCGCATTTCGCCTTGCCGACGCTTTTCACAATCAAATTGCCCGACTGCATCAGGCCATACTTCACGCTGGCCTTGCAGCTGACGTGGGGCGCGGCCACCAGGCTCGCTACGCCTTGAGCGTGCGCGAGGGTCAGGCGGAAAGCGGAAATGCCGCGCAGATCGCTGGCATGCTGGCGCGCGGAGAGACGCCATTTGCCGTCCAGAAAGCGGGTCGATCCTGTTCGCAAATCGTTGGCAGGCAGCTGCAAAGCATTGGGGGATAACGCCGCGTCAGGATGGAGCGCAGTGACGATCGCCGGCGCCGTGAGCCTGGCGGCTGCCAGCGGCAAGTGGATGCTGTTGACATCGGGCAGCGGACGGTCGGGAAGCGATGCCGGCAGCGGCGTCTCAGGCGCGTGGCGCGTCGGCAAGGGCAGTCCCGGCTGATGCCAGGCGCGCAGGGTCGGCCAGAAAAAAAGCGCGCCGCAGGCGGCAAGCAGCGCTGCGGTTAACGCCCAGCGCCCCGGTCGGAAGGCGGAACGGCGCGATGGCGAGGTATTTACCGGCTGCGCTTCGGTTACCGCCGGCTGATGGCTCAGCGACACCACAACGGCTTCCTCTTCCTCTTTCTGCTGAGGCACTGGCGCGCGCGTTTCGGGCAGGGGCGCGCGCGCTGTTTGTAACGCGGCGCGCAGCGGGGCGAGCGGCTCTTGCCGGGAGAGAGGATCACAGCTGGCGAATCCCCAGAAGGTAATGACCGGCACCTCTCCCACCAGATAGACAAACTGGCTGCCGGGGAAGCAGAGAACATGGGGCAGCAGAGCCGCAAACAGCTGTGCGGCGGCATCCTGCGACTGGCGGCACTGCTCTACCAGTACCGCTATCGCGGCTTCACATCTCTCCAGACGCGCCATCGCGGCCTGCTGCTGCTCTGCATCGGCCGCCGCCCAGGCGATCGCTTTTCCCTCTACCGGCGCGACCCAGTTGACGCGATTATTCGTCTCATTAATTTGAGGAATAGCCAGAGAAAGAAACAGATCCTGCTGTTTACGCAGGCGTAAGGTTTCGCGTATTTGCTGCGCTAATTCAAATATGCTCTGACCGTTTTCACCCAGCGCATAGAACTCATCGATTCTGCCGCTGCGCAGTAAAGGTTTAGCCACTTATTTTGTTCCGCTATAAAAAAGAACGACTATTTTAAATGACTTTTTATCCAGATGAGCTGGAATGATTCGCGCAATAAGCGTGAATCATTGCGGGTATATTACGGCTTCTCTTCTGGTTGTGTAGATATTGCCAGGATGCTGTGAATAAAAATGATGACTTTCCCGCGCGTCAGAACTCTCGTTAACTTTATAATAACAGTGCGTCTCTTTGCTGGAGAAAAGGCGCGGCAACAGGTTTTCGTTTATTAAATGTTGATATTGTAGGCTTTGCCTTTCGGGTTACCCTGAGTTTTGCCATCCGCGCTATATAATGAAGCGGCCGATCCCACTTTACTCACCATGCTCTTTAGCATCGCGGCCTTTTTCATCTGTAGCTCAATCAACGGGTAGGCGTCTGAATTCATCTGTTTGGTCAGGCGCACCGTCGCCGTAATCTTATCCCACTGGCGTTTTAAGCCGGCGTCGCGCTTATAGGGCGCCGCGATATTGGCCTCTTTCTCTTCCGCTTTGCGCTGTTCATCGAAATAATTAATAGCCGCCAGCAGTCGGCTTTTATTGTCTGACAGCATTTGCAGTGAGACGGGATTTACCTGCGGGCGTTTTAACTGATTGAGCTCTTCGGCCAGAACGGTTTCAAGCTCCTCAAGCATCTGCTGCATTTTACCCAGCGTATTACGTAAGTTATTCATCTGCCTGTTACGCTTTTCTTAAAAAGGTTGAATCATATCCTGAAGCAGGGACTGCGCAATTTTATCGGTATCGATGGGCAGCGTGCCCGCCGCCAGTGCCGATTTTATCTTCTCCAGACGCGCATAGTTGATATCCTGGGTATCGTCCGCTTTTAAATCGTCGACCTGATTGCTCAGACTGACGCGGGTACCCGAATGCGCGCTGCTGGCGCGGGAGCTGTGCTGGGCGGGGCTTTTACTCGCGCGTTTTGCCATTTCCTGATGAATTTCTGGCAGGGACGCGGGCGAAATCTTCTGCGTGCGGTCTATGCTCATCATGTTCCTCGACAATAGTGTATGTGGCGATTTTCTCCCTTGTAATAAATTTATCGGGCACGGAAGATATTACTAAAGCCAGAATCGAATTATCTTTCGGCAGAGGGTTAATCCGCCGCAACTCTCGCCTCGCCTGGGGCGATAGCGGTCGCGGTGATAATCTGCCCGGACGCGGACTGAAGGCGGAAACGCGCATTCAGAACGGCATTATCCAGCGCTTTCCCCGTGGCGCGAATGCTAAACCCATTGCCGACATAGATCATGTCCACTTTCTGGCCGACCTGGATCGTCCACTTCTGGCGCAGCTGGTTCTCCACCAGCGGCTCGCCGGGATTAATCCTGCGCTGAGCGATGCGGCCGGTAATACGCAGGGGATCGAAAATCAGGCCGGCTGGCGCGTGCGTCAGGGAGCCGCGCTGCGCATGAATATCGTCGCGCGTGACCAGTTGCCCAGGCGAGATGGCGCGCGCGGCCTGCCACCAGGTTGCCGTGACCTCCAGCGAGACCTGAATAAACCGGCGCTGAGCGCCGCACTGCGCAATCACGCTGTGCATCCCCGCCGCGTGATTCAGACCGCCGCTCAGTGAGAGCGCGGGCGCGGCACACAGCGTCGCCAGCTGAGCGGGCGGCGTCAGCAGCCTGAGATTCAGCACAGGACTGGCCGCGGGCGGAACGATAGCGCTCTGCGTAAAGAGCGCGACGATGCGCGCCTTCAGTGCAGCATTATCTGCCTGCGCCGGTAACGCGAAAATCGTCGCGCAGAGCAGAATAAATAAAGAGAAAGGGGAAAGAGGAGCTGGCCCGTACCGGCAAAAGCGGCGCAAAGCAAATAAAGCCGTAAAGCGCATAAACCGTGTTCTCATGTGTTTATAAAAATGCGGAAGAATTGTACGCGACTTTATTGTTTTTACAGGCTGGGAAATAACGGCATTCCTGCGCGCTTTTAACGTGATTATTTATTGCTTTTTTGTTGATTTAAGGTAAAGCAGTCAAGTAGAGCTGATTTTGTCTACTTTTTAAATTATAACATTCATTTGCTCTCATCTAAGATGCACGAAATTATCCTTCCCGACAGATGAGAATAACGCATTCTATGCTCGATAAACTCGACAGAGAGTTACGCTTTCAGCAGGAGGCGCTGACTCTTCTTAATAAACGCCAGGATATTCTGGCATCAAACGTCGCCAATGCGGATACGCCGGGTTATCTCGCCAGAGATATAGATTTCTCAGCGCAGTTAAAGTCGGCGATTGAGCGTGAAAATAACAGCGGCCCGCTGGCGTTAACGCTGACCTCAGGTCGTCATATTGCCGCAAGCGCATCCGTGCTGGATGACGCGGCGCTATTATATCGCGTGCCCGATCAGCCTGCTGCGGATGGTAATACGGTCGATATGGACCGGGAGCGCGTTAATTTCGCCGATAATAGCGTTCGTTATCAGTCAGGGCTGACCATCCTCGGCACGCAAATAAAAAATATGATGAGTGTCATTAACCAGGGCTAATTATCAGTATGTCACTGTTTTCTGTTTTCGATATTTCAGGATCGGCAATGACGGCGCAGTCAAAAAGGCTGAACGTCAGCGCCAGCAATATGGCTAACGCCGACAGCGTCGCCGGGCCAGACGGTAAACCCTATCGCGCGAAAGAGGTGATCTTTCAGGTCAAGGGCGCGCCAGATCAGGCGATCGGCGGCGTGCGCGTCAGCGACGTGGTGGAGAGCAGCGCGCCCGACAGGCTGGTCTACTCACCCGGTAATCCGCTGGCGGACAGCAAAGGCTATCTGCATATGCCCAACGTCGACGTCGCGGGCGAAATGGTCAACACCATCTCGGCATCGCGCAGCTATCAGGCCAACGTGGATGTGATGAACACCGCGAAAAACCTGATGCTCAAAACCCTTACGCTCGGTCAATAAAGGAAAAAAATCATGGCAGTCACGCCAGTAATGGGTAGCGCGCACAGCGGTGCCGCGCTCAAGGCCAATGCGTCCGATAGCGGTGCCAGCAGCGGGACCAGCGCAGCGGAGCTGTTAAATAACTTTATGACGCTGCTGGTGGCGCAGATGCAAAACCAGGACCCCACCAACCCGATGGATAACAACCAGATGACGTCGCAGCTGGCGCAGTTCAATACCGCTTCCGGCGTTGAGCAGCTTAACACCACGCTTAACAGCGTCGGCACTCTGGTCTCCAGCATGCAGCAGATGAATGCGGCAGAGTGGGTCGGACGCAGCGTGCTGGTTGAGGGCAATCCGGTGGTGAACAACAGCGATGCAGACGGCGCCAGTAAAGCCTTCGCTTTCTCGCTGGACAACGACGCTGACACGGTGGAGGTCAACCTGACCGACAAAGAGGGCAATGTTTACCGCGCGGAGCTGCATAACGTTAAGGCCGGCATCCATCACTACAACCTTGATGATATGAGCAATTTCCAGCCCTCTGAGCCGCCAGCAGATACCTCCTGCACCGTCTCTTTTTCTGCGGCAAACGGCAGCGGCGACGCGCCCAATATCGTGGCGCTGAAGCAGGCGAAGGTCGACAGCGTCTCCTTCTCGCCGTCGGGATCGGTGCTACAGCTGGGAATCGATGGCACCGCCACCCTCGGTCAGGTTTATGAAATCGAATAACTTTATCTTTCAGGAATTACAGCAATGAGTTTTTCACAAGGTCTTAGCGGCCTGAATGCGGCCTCTCAGGCGCTGGATGTGGTTGGCAACAACATCGCTAACTCTCAAACGGTGGGTTTTAAAACGGGCTCGATCGCTTTTGCCGATGTCTTCGCCGGATCGCAGATCGGTATGGGCGTTCAGGTAGCAGGCGTTAATCAGAGCTTTACCGACGGCGTGTTAGGTGCGGGCACCAGCAGCCTGGATATGGGTATTCAGGGCAATGGTTTTTTCCGCATGGTTAACGAGGCGGGACGCGTGTTCTATAGCCGTAACGGCCAGTTTAAAAGCGACGCTAACGGCTACATCGTCAATAACCAGGGCATGTTTCTGACCGGCTATCAGGCTACCGGCACGCCGCCGACGATTCAGCCAGGCGCAGCGGTAGGGCCGATTCAGATCCCAACCGGGCAGATGGGCGCGCGCGCATCAGACAGCGGCACGCTAAACGGCAACCTCGATTCAGGCACGGATGTCGTCACCAATACTACTTTCGACCCCAGCGACAACACCAGCTACAGCTCGGTGACGCAGGCAGATGCCTACGACAGCCTGGGCAATAAGCACACGATCAACATCTACTTTGCTAAAACTGCGGATAACCAGTGGACGGCTTACTCGCGCGATACCACCGCGCCGGGTGGCAGCTATCAGCAAACCACACTGCAGTTTGATACCTCTGGCCAGCTGACGACCAATCCGGCGAAGCTCAACGTCCAGGGCGCGGCCTATAACGGCGGCGAACCCTTGAATTTCGACTTCGATTTGACCGGCATGACGCAGCAGGCGTCTGACACGGCGATGAACAGTCCAACCACGACCGGCTACGCGCCGGGGCTGATGAATAATTACACCGTCGGCGACAGCGGCCAGGTGATCGCCTCTTACAGCAACGGGCAGAAACAGCTGCTGGGCCAGGTCGTGCTGAGCAACTTCACCAACCCCGGCGGTCTCTCTTCGCAAGGCAACAACTGCTGGATCGAGACGCCTGAGTCAGGCCAGCCTGTAACCGGCATCTCCGGGTCGGGCAACCTGGGCACGCTCTACGGTAACAAGCTGGAAGCGTCCAACGTCGATCTGAGTAAAGAGATGGTCAACATGATCGTTTACCAGCGTAACTATCAGTCCAGCTCACAAACCATCAAAACCCAGTCTGAGCTGTTGCAGACGCTGGTTAACCTGGGATAACGGCGGCTCATTATGGATCGCGCGATTTATACCGCGATGGGGGCGGCGAATGCCGCCCTCAATCGCCAGGCTATCACGGCGAACAACCTGGCGAATGCCTCTACCAATGGCTTCCGCGCCCAGCTGATGGCCTACCGCGCGGTGCCGGTTAACGGCCCCACGGTCGCCACTCGCACGCTGGTCACCGAGTCTACGCCCTACAACGATACGACCATGGGCGCGGTGCATCAGACCGACCGCGATCTTGACGTCGCTCTGCCGAAAAACGGCTGGCTAGCCGTGCAGCTGCCTGACGGCAGCGAAGGCTATACGCGCGACGGCAATATCGAAGTCGACAGCGAAGGAATGCTGCGCGTGCGCGGAATGCCGCTGCTGGGCGACGGCGGCCCGCTGAGCGTGCCGCCCCAGTCAAAAGTCACCATCGGCCCGGATGGCACCCTGACCGCGCTTGGCGCAGGCGACGAGCCCAAATCGCTGGCGCAGGTCGGCCGCGTCAAAATGGTTAACGCTTCGGCAGAGACGCTGCGTATGGGGGATGACGGGCTGTTTCATGCCAATGACAACGGTCAGGCGGGCGGTGGCGCGCCGCTGCCGCTGGACCCCAATCTGCGGCTGATGCCCGGCATGCTGGAGAGCAGCAACGTCAGCCCGGTCAAAACCATGGTCGATATGATCGCGACCGCACGCAGCTTCGACATGAACATGAAGATCATCACTACCGTTGATGACAACGAGAAAAGTGCTAACCAGCTGCTAACGCTGGGCTAAGGCCCGGCGAGGAGAACTTACTATGATCCGCTCTTTATGGATTGCTAAAACCGGTCTGGAGGCGCAGCAGACCAATATGGATGTGATATCCAACAACCTGGCCAACGTCAGCACCAACGGCTATAAACGCCAGCGGGCGGTGTTTGAAGACCTGCTTTATCAAACGCTACGCCAGCCTGGCGCGCAGTCATCCGAGCAGACCACCATTCCCTCTGGTTTACAGATTGGTACCGGCGTGCGCCCTATTGCCACCGAGCGTATCCATAGCCAGGGCAGCCTGACGCAAACCAACAATAGTAAAGACGTTGCGATCCAGGGAGGCGGCTTTTTCCAGATCCAGCTGCCGGATGGCACCACCGCCTATACGCGCGATGGCTCATTTCAGTTCGATCAGAATGGTCAGCTGGTGACCTCCAGCGGCTATCCGGTTCAGCCGGCGATCACTATTCCCCAGGATGCTCAGGCTCTCACCATCGGCAACGACGGGATTGTCAGCGTCACGCTGCCGGGCCAGACGGCGCCGCAGCAGGTAGGGCAGCTAACGGTCACCACCTTTATCAATGAGTCGGGACTGGAGAGCATTGGTGAGAACCTCTATCGCGAAACCCAGTCCTCCGGCGCGCCGAATGAGACCACGCCTGGCCTGAACGGCGGCGGCACGCTCAGGCAAGGCTACGTAGAGACCTCCAACGTCAACGTAGCGGAAGAGCTGGTGAGCATGATCCAGACGCAGCGCGCCTATGAGATCAACAGTAAGGCCGTTTCCACATCCGATCAGATGCTACAGCGGTTATCGAATCTTTAAGCCTGACCGCGGCGCGCCTGACGTCAGCCGCGGCTTTCTCCATATCGGTTATCACATGATCAACAAGCCTGGCTGCGCGAAGACTCCGTTCGCGCCTGTTCATATTCTCTATTCACTCCGCACGCTGACGCTGGCGCTGCTGCTGGGCGGCTGTGCGTATATCCCGCATAAGCCGCTGGTAAGCGGCGAAACCACGGCCGAGCCGACGCCGGTTATGCCGGCGGAGCTTAACGGGTCGATATTTCAGGCGGGCCAGGCGATGAACTATGGCTATCAGCCGATGTTTGAAGATCGGCGACCGCGCAATGTCGGCGATATTTTAACCATCGTGCTGCAGGAAAATGTCAGCGCCAGCAAAAGTTCTTCGGCAAACGCCACGCGCGGCGCATCAGGCTCTCTTGCCTTTGATGCCACGCCGCGGTTTCTGGCCGGACTCTTTGGCGGCGACCGCGCCAATACCGCGATCTCTGGAAAAAATGATTTTTCCGGCAAAGGCGGCGCCGCCGCGAAAAATACCTTTAGCGGCACGCTCACCGTCACGGTGAAAAAAGTCCTGGTCAACGGCAACTTGCTGGTCGTCGGCGAGAAGCAGATCGAAATAAATCAAGGGACCGAGTTTATCCGCTTCTCCGGGGTAGTGAACCCGCGCACCATCAGCGGCAGCAACACCGTTATGTCAACGCAGGTGGCTGATGCGCGCATCGAGTATGTCGGCAACGGATATATCAACGAGGCGCAGCAGATGGGCTGGCTGCAGCGCCTTTTCCTTAATCTTTCTCCCTTTTAATACGGCGATCATGAAAACCGCACTTTTGTTACGTTTCTTGCGTCTGTTTTGCCTTGGCCTGACGCTCACCACACCGCTCCTGGCGCACGCCGAGCGCATTCGCGATTTAACCTCGGTACAGGGCGTGCGCAGCAACTCGCTGATTGGCTACGGTCTGGTGGTCGGGCTGGATGGCACCGGCGACCAGACCATGCAGACGCCTTTTACCACGCAAAGTCTGAGCAATATGCTGTCACAGCTTGGCATTACGGTGCCGAGCGGCACCAATATGCAGCTGAAGAACGTGGCGGCGGTCATGGTGACGGCCGATCTGCCCGCCTTTTCCCGCGTCGGCGACAGAATTGACGTGGTGGTCTCGTCAATGGGCAATGCGAAGAGTCTGCGCGGCGGCACGCTGCTTATGACGCCGCTGAAAGGCGTCGACAACCAGATTTACGCGCTGGCGCAGGGCAATCTGCTGGTTACCGGCGCAGGCGCGCAGGCGGGCGGCAGCCGCGTGCAGGTCAATCAGCTCAACGGCGCGCGCATCAGCGGCGGCGCGACGGTCGAGCGGGAAGTGGCGATGAACTTTGCGGGCGAAAATGTGCTGAGACTGCAGCTGAACGATGAAGATTTCTCGGTCGCGCAGCAGATCAGCGATGAGATCAATCGCCGCTTTGGGGCTACCACCGCCGTTGCGGAAGATGCGCGCGTTATCCGTCTCTATGCGCCGCAGGATAGTGCTGCGCGGGTACGCTTCCTGGCGACGGTGCAGAATCTTCAGGTCAATGCGGGCGCAGGGGATGCCAGAGTGATCATTAACTCGCGCACCGGCTCCGTGGTGATGAACCGCCACGTTAAGCTCGACGCCTGCGCGGTAGCCCAGGGCGACCTGACGGTGGAGGTGTCACGTAATAATCAGGTGAGTCAGCCAGACACGCCGCTGGCGGGCGGGCAAACGGTGGTGACGTCCAGTACCCAGGTTGCCGTGCGCGCAGGAGGCGGTTCGCTACAGCGGGTGAATACCAGCGCCGATCTGAATAATGTGGTGCGCGCGCTCAACAATCTGGGGGCGACCCCTAACGATCTCATGTCGATCCTTGAGTCGATGAAAAGCGCGGGTTGCCTGCACGCTCGTCTGGAGACCAATTAATGAGCGCGCCTGTTCTACCCGGCGGCGCGGCGTTTGACCTGCATAACCTTGACGCCCTGAAGCTGGCGGCGAAACGCTCGCAGCAGCAGGGGCTAAAAGCGGCGGCGCAGCAGATGGAAGGGCTGTTCGTGCAGATGATGCTGAAAAGTATGCGCGACGCCTCGTTTAAAGGCGGACTGTTTGATAATCAGCAGTCGCAGATGTTCACCTCGCTTTACGATCAGCAGATATCACAGGATATTGCCGCGCAGGGCAAGCTGGGATTCGCTGACCTGATCACCCGGCAGGCGCAGGGCGCAGAGAAACCGGCCAGCGCGCAGCATCAGGCGGAGCCGCTGATTTCGCCGCTTATCGCCAGTGCGATGCAGCACGCGGCGGCGGGGCGGCTTTCGCAAGGGCAGCGTGACGCGCAGTCGGGCGTGGCGGCGGCGCATGATGCGGCGTCGCCAGAGAGCGAAGCCTTTATCTCTCGCCTGATGCTACCCGCCAGAGAGGCGGCACAGCAGAGCGGAATACCGCATCAGCTGATTATTGCTCAGGCGGCGCTGGAATCGGGCTGGGGCAACCGCGAAATTCTCAACCAACAGGGTAAACCGAGTCACAACTTATTTGGGATTAAGGCTACGCCCGACTGGAAGGGGGAAACGACATCGATTCTTACTACAGAATATATCAACGGCGTGGCAACAAAAGTTAAAGCTGCATTCAGAGTTTATAAAAGTTATGCAGAGGCCCTGACCGATTACGCCCGCTTTATTAGCCGTAATCCGCGATACCAGCATGTTATAAAAAGTGAATCAGTGGAAAAAGCCGCACAGGCTTTACAGGCCAGCGGTTATGCATCCGATCCTGATTATGCTAACAAGTTAATAAATATTGTAAGGCATGTTGAGAATAATATCGCCAAAGGCGCGGGGAAATATAAAAAGTCATTCGACTCGCTATTTTTAGCCTCTGGCATTTGAGTTTTTCTCTAAACTCACGATAGATGAAAAGGAGATGAAACTTTCCGGCCAGCGTGCGCCTTGCCGAATATTAACGAGGTTGGTAGGACAATGAATTTATTTAATATCGCCCAAAGCGGTTTGAGCGCCGCTCAGTCGGCTCTCAATGTCGTGGGTAATAACTTAAGCAACGCGATGACGACCGGCTATAGCCGTCAGGAAATTATGCTAGGTGAAGCAGGCGGTAGAACAACGCAATACGGTTTTTTTGGTTACGGCGTACAGACCGACGATGTTAAACGCTGCTATGACAGCTTTTTAAATAATCAGGTCCGTAGCGCGACGTCGCAGTTTCAGGCGCTGGACGGCCGCTACGAGCAGCTTAGCCAGGTTGACGATATGCTCGGCGACGATACCAATAATCTTTCCGTTACGATGGGCAATATTTTCGGCGCCATGGAGAAAATGAGCAGCGATCCCGTCAGCCCGGCCGCGCGACAGGAAGTGTTGTCGCAGTTCAAGGCGATTGCGAACCAGTATCAGAGCAACAGCAGCACCCTGAACGGGCTGGAAAAAAGCACCAACACCAAAATTAGCCAGACCGTTGACGACATTAACGCCTACGCCAAACAGCTCGCCTCGCTGAACGATCAGATTGCTAAAGTGAATGCAGGAAGCGGCAACCTGCCTGCGGACCTGCTCGATCAGCGCGATCAGCTCCTGAGCCAGCTTAGCGGCCTGACCAGCATCAAGGTGAATGAAAACAGCAGCACCGGACGCGTGGATGTCACCCTGGCTAACGGCCTGTCGCTGGTCAACGGCGACAGCGTCTGCGAACTCAAAGCGCATGCCGCGGCAGATAATCCCAATAAAACCGTGGTCTCTTACATCGATGCCGCTGGCAACGACATGCTGCTCGACGAAGACAAGATGAGCGGCGGGACGCTGGGCGGCCTGTTTAAATTCCGTAACAGCGATCTCACCGACGCGCGCAACCAGCTCAACCAGCTCGCTCTGCAAATGGCCAATAAATTCAACGAGGTGAATAAAGGCGGCTATGACCGGGACGGCAACGCGGGCGAGGATATTTTCTCGATTGCCGATCCGCAGGCGCTGGCAAATACCGGCAACCAGGGCGACGCGGCGCTGGCGATCTCCCGCAGCGATATGGCGAAAATCAATGCTGAAGATTACACCCTGACCTTTAACGGCCCCGCCAGCACCGACTGGAGCGTGACCACCCGCGATGGCCGCACGGTGACGCCAACCGTCGGTGATGACGGCTCGCTGAGCTTTGAGGGGGTCACGGTCACGCCGCAGGGCACGCCGCAGGCCAACGACAGCTTTGTCTTTAACCCGGTGTCGGGCGCGGCAGATTCCATTAGCGTGGCGATTACCGATGGCGATCAGATCGCCGCATCCAGTTCAGACAATATCGATGACGTCAGCAATAACGAAAACATCAAGAAGATGATCGATATTAAAAATGAACAGGTTATCGGTAAATCCACCCTGAGCGAAGCTTACGCCAGCCTGGTCAGTTCGGTGGGCTCTTCTATGACGTCGTTAAATTCCGGCCGCACGACCGCCGCCGGCGTGGCGTCGCAGTGGGAAGAGCAGCAGCAGTCGGTTTCCGGCGTCGACATCAACGAAGAATATATCAATCTGCAAATGTATACGCAGTATTACCAGGCAAACTCTCAGGTACTGCAAACGGCAACGACCCTGTTCGACACCATACTCAGCATTAAGTAGCGGTAGCGGCCACGACTATTTATTGAAAAGGATAAAGCGATGCGCCTGAGTACTCACTATATGTACCAGCATAATATCGAGAGCATTTCCAAAGCGATGGCCAGCGGAAATGATATTTACACCCGTCTCTCATCGGGACAAACGCTGCTCAAACCTTCGGACGATCCCGCCGGTGCGTCGCAGGCGGTGACCTGGCAAACGGCATTGGCCGATATGAACCAATACGACACGGCCAGAACCTATGCGCAGGATGCGCTGGGCCAGGAAGATAATACTCTGAGCAGTATCAGTAATATCCTGACCGGCAATCTCTCCACCAAGATTGTGGCAGGCGGTAATGGCGCCTACTCCGATCAGGATCGGCAGGCGCTGGCGACAGAGCTTAGCGGCATTCGCGACAGCCTGCGTGATTTAGGCAACACGCAAAACAGCAGCGGTCGCTACATCTTTTCCGGCTACAAAACCGGCACGGCGCCTTTTGCCGAGGATGGCAGCTACCAGGGTGGTGACACGGCGATGACGCAAAAAGTAGCCGACAGCGTTGAAATGCAGGTAGGCCACACTGGATCGGCGCTATTTATGAGCGGCACGGACGATGATTTGCTGGCGTCGATCGATAAAGCGGTAGAGGCGCTGAACAAGCCCGTAACCAACGATGACGATCGCCAGGCGCTAAAAGATACGCTCGATAGCGTCAACAGAACCTTGAAGCACAATATTGATAACGTGGGGAAAATTCAGGCGCAGGTCGGTACCAATATGCAACAGCTGGAATCGCTTGGTGTGAGTTCTGATACGCAGAAGATCGCTATTGAGTCGCGTTTACAGGAAACAGTAGGGTCCGATCCTAATACGCAAATTAGCCTTATTTCGCAGTCGAAAATGTCGGAATTTGCGCTGAGTTCGTCCATGACGGTATTTCAGACCATGCAAAAGATGTCGATTTTTAACTTTATAAGTTAACCGTATTGTTAAAGAGCATATCTTTAATATGGGTTTTAATAACTATCTTTATAAATAATTCATGATTGTCTTAGGGAGATTCGGGTTAAAAATGTTAAAGAATGTGAGAATTTCGACAGGGATGAATATCCTGATGATCGTTTTTATGGCTTTCATTATAACCATCTCTCTTTTCACCTTAACCAGCGCTAATCGTTTTGACAGTGAACTTAAGTTTGCTGTGGCAATCGCAAAAGAGCGTCAGACGCTAAATAACGCTTCCAGCGATCTGCTTAATGCTGCTGGGCTGGTAATGATGAACCGAGTAAACAGTAACGCTGCAAGCCACATCATCGGTGAAGGGGCGCTGGAAAATATTACGCACTTAATAAACAGCTCAAGCGCGAATTTTAAAGCGTTCTCTAATTTGCCTGAGCTATCTCCGGCAGAGAGCGCGCAGGCGGAGCACCTTTATAAAGCCTATAACAACCTGATGCGGTTTATCGTAAAAGAAAAAGATGCGCTAACCAATACAAACGCCAGCCAGGCTAATCTTGTAGAGTTAGAGAAAAAAGCCTACCAGCTGAATGATGATCTTAATGTTCAAAGCAACGCTTATAGCGAGGTCCTGAACAGTCTGCTTAAGTCACATATGTTAGCCGCGAACGGAAAGAATACGGGCATGATTTATACCGCCTGCCTGATTATGATCGTTTCCGTTATGCTTATCATTCTGGCTCGCGTATGGCTAAATCGCACGCTGTTTAAGCGCCTGGAACAGGCTAAAGCAAACTTTGCCATGATTGCCTCCGGCGACCTGAGCAAAAAGGTTGAAACAGGCGCTCTCGATGAAATCGGTGAGATGTTATACGCCCTGTGCCAGATGCGTCTCTCCCTGAGCGCGACGATTGCAGATATTCGCTCCGGCGTATCCAGTATCTTCGGCAGCGCCCAGGAGATGGCCAGCAGTAATAACGATCTCTCATCTCGCACGGAACAGCAGGCTTCCGCTCTGCAACAGACCGCAGCCAGCATGGAAGAGCTGAAAATCACCGTGCGGCAGAATGCGGATAACGCCCACAGCGCCAAACAGCTGGTCGAAGGCGCCAGCAGCAGCGCGAAAAAAGGCGGTAGCGTCATGGTCAATCTGGACAATATCATGCGCGAAATCACGGAGAACTCGCGTCAGATTGCAGACATCAACGGCGTAATTGACAGTATTGCCAACCAGACCAACATTCTGGCGCTGAACGCAGCGGTCGAGGCGGCTCGCGCTGGCGAACAGGGCCGTGGATTTGCCGTGGTAGCCGGTGAAGTGCGCAGTCTGGCAAAACGCAGCGCAGACGCGGCAAAAGAGATTCGCCAGTTGATCAACGTTTGTGTCGCCAATATGAATACCGGGTCACAGGAAGTGGAACAGGCCGGTATGGCCATGGACGAGGTGGTGAAGTCGGTAACGCAGGTGACTGACATCATGGCAGAAATCACCTCGGCTTCAGATGAGCAAAGCACGGGCATCAACCAGATTGCCCAGGCGGTCAACGAGATGGATTCGGTGACGCAGCAGAATGCCAGCATGGTCGAGCAGGCCGCAAACGTTGCGCATAGCGTCGAAGAGCATGCGCGCGACCTGGAGAGTGTGGTTTCAATGTTCTCTCTGCAAAAAGATTTGAACATAAGTAAGCTCAGCGAAATCAAATCCAAAAAAATGAAAACGCCTGCCGCGAACGAACATGTTTCTGGTCAAAATAAAAATGAGGACGACTGGGTTAGTTTTTGACTCTGATCTTCGTTAAATGAAAAATAAACAACAGCCTAATGCTGTTGTTTATTTTTTGGCGTCGGAGGGAAAAGGCGTAGGACGAAGTAACTCTATTTATTTCCGCTTATCACACTATTTGATTGAGCATTAATCGATAATAATGGCGTTCTTTCTTACTGTGCTGGAATAACTTATCTTGGAAGGGATTTATACCTCGGAAGGTATTATTGATAAAAATGCACTGTGGTTAAAATATCGTTATTGGGTACGCAGGGAAGCGTTAAATTTACAGGCAAGATTGCCTGCCTGCGTAGAACTTGACGATCTTATTCAGGCTGGCGTTCTCGGTTTACTCAGTGCGATAGATAATTACGATGCGAAAAAAGGCATCGCGCTCAGTACCTATCTTGGCCAGCGCGTTCGCTGGGCGATGATCGACGAGCTGCGTGAGCGCGACTGGGTGCCCAGGCGCGTACGCAGTAATTCTCGCCAGCTTTCTGCCGCTATCCAGCGGATTGAGCAGGAAACGGGCATGCCCGCCGCCGAGGCGGATATCGCCAAAGCGATGGGCGTCTCTCTGGCGCAATATCAGTCGATGCTGGCTGAAAGCAATATCAGTCAGATCTATTCGTTAGATGAGCTTCAGGAAGAGTATGGCGACAGCTTTGAACAGCCAGACAGCATACATGAAGCGTTAAATCCACTAAATGAAACGCTCTTTTCACGACTGACAACGCAAATCAGCCAGGAAATAAAAAACCTGCCTGAGCGGGAACAGCTGCTACTTAATCTCTACTATCAGCAAGAGCTGAATATGAAAGAAGTCAGCTATATTCTTGGCGTGACCGAAACGCGAGTTAGCCAGCTTCATAGCCAGACGATTAAACGTTTACGCGCGCGATTAGATTTACATAACTAGCCTGTTTATTGCGCCTGGAGTACTCAGGGTACCGGTACGCTAAAAATAAGGCAGGAGATAATAAGCAACTATGAATATGATCCAGACAGGGATGAGCAGCTACGAAGAACGGATGCAGAGCATTTATGTATTAAATCTCTCTTATTTATTGCTTGCTCAGCGCCTGATAAAAGAGGACCGCTATGCGGCCAGCTTTTCGCTTGGCATGAGTGATGAGCTTATTGATATTGTGAGGGACTTATCGCTGCCGCAGCTAATACGGCTGGGGTCAATTGACCGGCTTATTTGCCAGCTACGTATTGATGATGAAAAAATCCTCGGTTCGGTGACAAAAAGCTCTCGGCTTGATGCGCTGCAGGGCGTTCACACCGGCATAATCTTATCAACTCGCCTGCTTAACGCAGTAGAAGCAAAAGAGAGCGAGCCTCTGACATCTGGCTTAACCAGCGGCGCGTCGCGCGTGGCCAAAAATAGTGTACCGCTTAATCAAAACGCTTCTGACGTTCTGGCCGCAAGCGCGTAATTATGCCGCGGCCAGATCATCACATCCTGTTTTTACGTGTGTTTAAGAGCCTGTTAATAGTAAAGAGGTGACTGTGCTTGTCGTTTTGGGCTATATCGTTGTATTTTCGGCAGTTATAGGCGGGTTTGCGTTATCAGGCGGTGAATTAGGCGCGCTTTTTCAACCCACCGAGCTGCTAATTATCGGAGGAGCGGGCGTCGGCGCTTTTATTGTCGGTAATAACGCGAAAGCGATAAAGGCAACGCTAAAAGCGCTGCCGCTGCTGTTTAAAGGGGCGCGTTACAATAAAGCGGCTTATCTGGATACGCTTTCCCTGCTTTATTTATTGCTGACGAAGGGGCGGCAGAACGGCATGATGTCGCTTGAGGCGGAAATAGAAGACCCTCAGAACAGCGCTATTTTCACCCGTTATCCTCGCCTGTTAGGCGATCCTGTCATTATGAGCTTTATCGTCGATTATCTGCGCCTGATGATTAGCGGTAACACCAGCGCCTTTGAGATTGAAGCGCTGATTGATGAAGAAATCGAGACGGTTGAGCATGAGGCAGAAATGCCAGCGGATAGCCTTAACGCCCTGGGCGACGGGTTTCCCGCGTTTGGTATCGTCGCCGCTGTTATGGGGGTGGTCAATGCGCTTGCGTCAGCCGACCGTCCCGCCGCCGAACTGGGCGAACTGATTGCGCACGCTATGGTGGGAACCTTTTTAGGGATTCTGCTGGCCTACGGCTTTATTTCTCCGCTTGCCGCACTGCTGCGCCAGAAAAGCGATGAGCAAGCCAAAATGTTATTTTGCATTAAGGCGGTGCTGCTGTCGGCGATTAACGGCTCTGCGCCGCAAATCGCTATCGAGTTTGGTCGTAAAACGCTCTATTCAAGCCTCAGGCCGACCTTTTATGAACTGGAAGAGCATATTCGCCAGGTGAAATCCTCAGCGCAGGGTGCGGCGGCGGAAGCAAGTTCATGAGCAAGAAAAACCACAGCGTCATTGTGGTCCGCAAGAAGAAAGGCAATAAGCATGGCGGCCATCACGGCGGCTCATGGAAAATTGCCTACGCCGACTTTATGACGGCCATGATGGCATTTTTTTTGGTGATGTGGCTGCTCTCATCTTCCACGCCCGAAACGCGCGAGCAGATTGCCGAATATTTTAAAATGCCGCTGAGCGTGGCGCTGGCGCACGGTAATAAGTCGAGCCTGAGCAGCAGCGTAATTCCGGGCGGCGGCGATAATGTGATCAAGCAAGATGGCGAAGAGCTGAAAAAGACGCTCGATAAGCTGGATAAGAAAAAGAAAAATGATGAGAGTCTGCACGGCCTGCTCGCAAAACTGCAAAGCCTGATCCAGCAGGATCCACGTCTTAGTAATTTTCAGTCCAACCTGCGCCTCTCTTTAACCGATAACGGATTGCTGATCCAAATCACCGATAGCCAGGATCGCCCGATGTTCAAAATAGGGAGCCGCGAGCCTGAACCCTATATGCGCGCCATTTTGCAGGCGCTGGCGCCGGCGTTAAATGAGCTGCCGAACCGCATTACCCTTTCTGGTCACACCGACTCCTTGCCCTATGCAGGCGGTGATGCCGCTTATAGCAACTGGGAGCTCTCTGCCGATCGCGCTAACGCGTCGCGTCGCGCCCTGATCAGCGGTGGGCTATCGGCCGGGAAGCTTTTGCGCGTTATCGGTATGGCTGACAGCGTTAGCGTTGAGAGCGCCGACCAGGATAATCCGCTCAATCGTCGCATAACTATTCTTGTGCACAGCAAAACCAAAGAGAATGAAATTCTGAGAGAAGATGCGTTGTTAAATAAATTAACGTCGACGCCTGAAAACGCCCGCCTGAAATCGCAGCTGAAAATCCGGCCTTCTGATGCGAATCACCCTGGTCGGCCGCTTAAGGCAGTAGAAAAAAACCTGGAGCAAACGGGAAAAGATGGACATAACTGATTTTTATCAAACTTTTTTCGACGAGGCTGATGAGTTGCTGGCGGATATGGAAAAGCATCTGCTGGATTTAGACTTTCTTTCTCCCGATAAAGATCTGCTCAATGCAATATTTCGTGCCGCCCACTCTATTAAGGGCGGAGCGGGTACCTTTGGTTTTACCATTCTGCAAGAAACAACGCATATTCTGGAAAATTTACTGGATGCAGCCCGCTGTGGTGAATTAACGCTTACCGCGGACATTATTAATTTGTTTCTTGAGAGTAAAGATATTATGCAAGAGCAACTGGACGCGTATAAATCCTCGCAGGAACCGGACAGTGAAAGTTTTCACTATATTTGCCAGGCGCTGCGTCAGATAGCGCTGGAAAATCGCGCCGAGAACACGACTGCGACTGAAAGCGTTCAGGTCGCCCCGCCCGTTGAGCCAGAGCCAGAAGCCGCTCCAGCGGCGACCGGGCTTAATGCGGCACCACAGGCTGAGAGTGCGTCGCTTCTGGTCTCTCTGCTGCGTCTCAAAGAAGAAGATAAAGCGCCGCTGACTGAGGAGCTGGCCAATTTAGGCGCGATCATTAGCCAGCAGCAGCAGGCCGATCGGCTGGACGTGACGCTGCGCACCACGGCGACCGCCGAAGAGATTACCGCCGTGATGTGCTTTGTGCTGGAGCCGCAGCAAATCGTTATTGCCGCCGCACCGCACGCCGAAGCAGAGATGGCAGACACTGCGGAGACGGCGTCCA
Source organism: Pantoea sp. X-Soil-MYKO-1289 (assembly GCF_059730625.1). NCBI lineage: Bacteria > Pseudomonadati > Pseudomonadota > Gammaproteobacteria > Enterobacterales > Erwiniaceae > Pantoea > Pantoea sp. X-Soil-MYKO-1289. The sequence goes on along the minus strand of NZ_AP036004.1, from coordinate 3,605,047 downwards.
CTCCGATGCCAGCACGCTCGGCGCCTGCGCCGGCGCGCTCCTCGGCCTCCAGAACGAAGCCGACGGCCAAAGCCGCCGCCAGCGAAAGCGGCAGTATTCGCGTGGTGGTCGACAAGGTCGATCAGATCATCAACCTGGTGGGCGAACTGATTATTACGCAGGCGATACTGACGCAGCTAACTTCGCGGCTCGATCCTTCACAGCATGACGCGCTGATCAACAGCGTGGCCCAGCTGGAGCGCAACGCGCGCGATCTGCAAGAGTCGGTGATGTCGATAAGAATGATGCCGATGGAGTACGTGTTCAGCCGCTTCCCTCGGCTGGTGCATGATTTGGCGGGAAAACTCAATAAAGACGTTGAGCTGACGCTGCACGGCGGTTCGGCCGAGCTGGACAAGAGCCTGATTGAAAAAATTATCGATCCCCTGACGCACCTGGTGCGCAACAGCCTCGACCACGGCATTGAACCGGTTGAGGTGCGACGCGCCAAAGGCAAGGCGGAAAAGGGCAACCTTATCCTCTCCGCCGAGCATCACGGCGGCAACATCGTGATTGAAGTGACCGATGACGGGGCTGGCCTGAATCGCGAAAAAATTCTCGCCAGAGCCCAGGCGCAAGGGTTGCCCGTTAGCGAAACGATGAGCGATGAAGAGGTCTGGATGCTGATCTTCGCGCCGGGATTTTCCACGGCGGAAAAGGTGACGGATGTGTCGGGGCGTGGCGTCGGGATGGACGTGGTAAGGCGAAACATTCAGGAGATGGGCGGCTATGTTGAGATCCGCTCTGAACAGGATAAGGGCTCGACCATTCGTATTATCCTGCCGCTGACGCTGGCGATCCTGGACGGCATGTCCGTGCGCGTGGGGGACGAGATTTATGTCCTTCCTTTAGGCACCGTTATGGAGTCGCGCATTCCTTCCGAAAAAGCGCTCTATCGTATGGCGGGTAATGAAATGATGTTGCAGGTGCGCGAAGAGTACCTGCCGCTGGTAGAGCTGCGCAAGGTCTTTGACCTGCCTGGCGCGACGGAGGAGGTTACTGAAGGTATTGCCGTTATCGTGCAGAGCGCGGGCTGCCGTTACGCCTTGCTGGTTGATCAACTGGTGGGCCAACATCAGGTGGTAGTGAAAAACCTTGAGCTTAATTATCGCAAAGTGCCCGGCATTTCAGCGGCGACGATTCTTGGCGATGGCAGCGTGGCGCTGATCCTGGATGTCGCCGTGCTGGCGTCGCTGGCAAAAGATAAGCGTCAGACGCAAAAGGCGCATTAACAGCACTCTCTCTTAAGGTGAAAACGATGAATCAAACAGGTTCGGAAAATAAAATTGCCGGCGATATTGCGGGTCATGATTACCTTGTATTCAGGCTGGGCGAAGAAGAGTACGGTATCGATATTCTTAAAGTACAGGAGATCCGCAGCTGTGAGCGGGTCACCCGCATCGCTAACTCGCCAGACTTTATTGCTGGCGTCACTAATCTGCGCGGCGTAATTGTACCCATTGTCGATCTGCGCGTTAAATTTTGCCTGAATGCGGCGAGCTTTGACGATAATACCGTGGTGATTGTGCTTAATTTTGGTCATCGCGTTGTCGGGATTATTGTTGACGGTGTCTCTGATGTATTAACGCTGGCTGCCGATCAGATCCGGCCCGCTCCCGATTTTTCGGTGACGCTTTCCACGGAATATTTACAAGGGCTCGGTTCTGTTGATGACAGAATGCTTATTCTTGTCGATATCGAAAAGCTGCTGAATAGCGAAGAGATGGAACTGGTCGAGCAGAGCGCCACGCTGGCATCCTGTTCTTAATTCGCTTTCTCGTTATCAGGCTCGCGCAGGCGAGCCTGATTTTTTTTGCCCGCTTCTCTGCCGCTTTGAAGGCTGAGTAAGGCGGGTGGAATACGATGGGGCAGGCGAACCGGGCAGGCATCAGGTAAAAAAAAAGCCCGACCAGCAGGTCGGGCTGAAACTACAGTCAGTGCGATTAACGCAGCAGAGAGAGGACGTTCTGCGGAACCTGGTTAGCCTGCGCCAGTACGGTGGTACCAGCAGACTGCAGAATGTTCGCGCGGCTCATGTTAGAGACCTCGGTAGCGAAGTCCGCATCCTGAATACGTGAACGTGATTCAGACAGGTTATTCACGGTGCTGTTCAGGTTGTTGATCACTGAGTCAAAGCGGTTCTGGGCGGCACCCAGGCTAGAGCGCAGTGAGTCAACCTGCGACAGCGCAGTATCGACGGTCTTCAGCAGTGCGTCGCTGTCGGTAGCTGAGGTGACGTCAAATTTGTCCATACCCAGCGTTGTGGAGTCCATCTGGCTCAGCTGGATATCGATGGTCTGGTCGTCGTTGGCGCCAACCTGGATGCTCAGCGTCTGGTCGGTGCTCAGCACTTTCACGCCGTTGAATTCGGTCTGTGAAGAGATGCGGTCGATTTCAGACAGGCGCTGTTTGATTTCATCCTGGATAGATTTTTTATCGCTGTCGGAGTTAGTGCCGTTTTTCGCCTGTACGGTCAAACGACGAATGTTTTGCAGGTTGTCGTTCACCTCGTTCAGCGCGCCTTCAGTGGTCTGCGCGATAGAGATACCGTCGTTGGCGTTGCGAGAAGCCTGAGTCAGACCGTTGATGCTGGAGGTGAAGCGGTTACTGATCGCCTGACCCGCGGCGTCATCTTTCGCACTGTTGATACGCAGGCCTGAAGAGAGACGCTGAATAGCGGTTCCCAGTGAAGACTGAGAGCGGTTCAGGTTATTCTGAGCCATCAGGCTGAGTGAGTTTGTATTAATGACCTGTGCCATCTTAATTTCCTCTTTGCATGAGTAAGTATTTAATGGGTTATGCGTCGTTGTCTCGCATAATAATAACTATCGGGGCTTTCCCATTCTTCTGAAGTTATTTTTTTCACGAAATGTTCTTTTGATTAAAAAGTAATCTATCGGTCTCTGGCGTAATAAGGAGGGAGAAATGCGGTGGGTGAGGTTATTGCCGGCGTATATGTTTCGTTCTGGTTAATTTATCAGGCTTGCATCTCTGGCTATGCGAGATTTCTTCACAATCCCCCATGGAATGCCATATCTCTTTTTGCTGGGGAAGATTGCCATACGTTAACTGAATAATTGATGGGTTAAATTTACATTGAGCGCAGATAATATTTATCAACGCTCATTTATTTTTTCTCTCTCGCGCCGATAAATTATAGAGAGAATATTTTTTACCGTTAAGGAGACACTAATGGCGGCAATTTCAACCTCTTTTTCAGCAATGGGCATCGGTACGGGCGGTATCGATACCGCCAGCATGCTGACGCAGTTACAAAGCGCCGAGCAGCTGCGTCTGACCCCCTATCAGTCGCTGCAGACCGGTTATAAAAACAAAATCTCTTCCTGGGGAAATATCTCTAGCCTGATGACCAAGCTGCAGGCTTCCGTGAAGAAGCTGAACGGCGAAGCCTTTAACACGCTGACGGTCAGCACAAATACCAGCTTTACTGCGACCGCAACCGACAAAGCGAGCGCCGATGCGCACTCGGTGACTGTTGAGCAGCTCGCCACGGCGCACAAGATGCGGACAAAAGGGTTCAGCAGCGCGGATGAGCAGCTCGGCACCCAGACCAGTAAAGAGGCGACCCGCACCATTACCATTCAGCAGGGTGACGGCAAGCCGATGACCATTGAGCTGAAGGACGATCAGACCTCGCTGAACCAGATCGCCAAGGCGATCAACAAGCAGGACGGCAGCGTCTCGGCCTCGGTGCAGCGCAACAGCGACGGTGATTATCAGCTGATGCTGAGCTCGAAAAAAACCGGTACAGAAGGTGAAATGAGCGTCAGCGTTGAGGGCGACAGCGATCTGGCTGCGATACTGAATACCAGCCACGGCGGCAAAGTAGAAGGTAACGCCGATAGCCAGACGGATGCGATGAGCCAGGTAACGGCAGCGCAGGATGCGAAGCTGAACGTGGATGGCACCGAATACAGCCGCGCCAGCAATAACGTTAACGACATCATCGAGGGTGTCACGCTGAGCCTGAACTCCGTCACAAAAGATCAACAGCCGGAACAGCTGACCCTGACCGTCGATACCAAGGCGATCAAAACCACGCTGCAGGATTTCGTGAAGCAGTACAATGCGCTGCTGTCGGAAACCTCGGCCGACAGCAAATATGTGGCGGCGGACACCAGCGGCTTGAGTTCTGATGATGTCGCCACCCAAAGCAGCGCCAGCGGCGCGTTGATGGGCGACGCCACGCTGCGCGGCATGGTCAGCGAGATCCGCTCCACGGTAAACGGCTGGTACGGCGACGCCAACAGCAACGATACCACCTACGGCGCGCTGGCGGATTTGGGAATTACCATCGATGCGCAGAGCGGTCAGATGACCCTGAGCGAAAATAAACTGGACGACGCGATCGCCGCCGATCCCGATGCTATCGGCAAAATGTTTAAAGGCAGCGGCGATACGCAAGGGCTGGCCGGCACGCTAGGATCGGTGCTCAGCAAATACGCCGGTGATACCGACACCAAAACCGACGGCATTATCAAAACCGCAACGGATAACCTGAACAGCCAGCTGAAAAGCATCGGCACGCAGATTGATAAAACGCAGGCGCTGATCGATTCTCAGGTCAATCGCTACAAGCTGCAGTTCCAGAACCTCGACAGCGTCATGTCAAAGCTTAACGGCATGAGCAGCTCGATTACCTCGCTGATGTCTTCACTTTAATGTTTACCGATGAACAGGGCGCTCTACCCTGTTCATCTTTCAGGAGATGGTTATGTATTACCACCAGGGTTCGCAGGCTTACGCCACAATCTCTCTGGAAAGCAAACTGGCCGGTGCCACGCCATATCAGCTGATCGCCATGCTCTTCGACGGCGCGCGCAGCGCGATACTACGCGCCAAAATCTATCTTGAAGAGGGCAACGTCGCCAAACGCGGCGAGATGATTTCAAAGGCGATTAATATTGTCGACAACGGTCTGCGTGCCGCGCTGGATCATGAGAAGGGGCAGCAGATCGCAGCCGATCTTGAGCGTCTTTATGACTATATTTCCCGGCTGCTGATGCAGGCCAATCTGCATCACGATCTCAGCAAGCTGGAGCAGGCGGAGAAACTGCTTACCGACATTGCAGACGTCTGGGATGAGATCGCCCCGCATAAGCAGGCAGGTCAATCATGAGCGCGCTATCTCCTGTCGCCGCTTCCACGCTTTTGCCGCTAAGCCACGAGCTGCTTGAACTCTCCAGACAGGAAGAGTGGGATCGCTTTTCGACGCGGTCAGAAGCCTATCTTACCGCGCTGGCGTCGCTGATCGCGGCTGTACAGCAAACAAGCTGCGCCGTCACCAGACAGGCACAGCTTGACCTGTTGCAGCAGCTACAGGCGAATGATGAAGAGATCGCACAGCGGTTACAGGCGCGTCTGACAACGCTCAGCGAGACGATGAGCCGCCTTCAACAGAGTAAAAAGTGCAGTCAGGACTACGCTGCGCAGATGCCTCGCCCCCTTTTCCCTTTCGGCCGTTGAGGGGGCTACGGCTCAAATCGACCTGTAGTTAAGCGTCAGCCGATTACTCACTACCTGTAACGCAGGGGCCAGCACGCCCCGACTCTCCACGGAATAGACAAAACGGAATGTCTCGCGAGGCGACAGGGCGACCGACACGCGCAGTTCGCCGGACAGGCTCGTCAGCGGAAAACAGATACTTGAGGTGCAGAGCTTGATGCGCAGGCCTGGCGGTGGCGGGCTGAGCAGCTCAACGCGCCAGGCGAAGCGCGTTACCGCCGCTGAGGCGGGCAGGGTACCCGACGCGCTCAGCGGCCGGCTGACTAAAATCTGATTGCCAACGCTGACGCTGCCACCCACGCTGCTGGTGCTCCAGCTGCCGCTGGTCGCCTGCCCAGCCAGCGTAACGAATAACAGGGTTAACGGCAGATATTTCACTGCGCACCTCCCAGGGTAGAGATCATATGCACGGTGCGATCGGGGCTGATTTCATAGTTAGAGAGCACCACCAGCTGCGGATAAACCCGACGCAAAAAGCGTGACAGCATCAGGCGTAGCGGCTGATTTACCAGCAGCACCGGCGCCGCGCCCTGTGCGTTTTGCCTGCGGATCGCCTGACCGGTTTGCTCCACGAGCTTCTCAGCAATGCCCGGCTCCAGCGCGCTGTTATTCTGCGTTGCCTGAATCAGCAGGCTTTCCAGCTGCGGAGCGAGACCAATCACCTCGATATCAGGCTGGCTGCCGAACCACTGATGGGTAATGGCGCGTCCCAGTTTAATACGCACCTGCGCGGTCAGCTCATCGGCGTCGCTGTGCGGTCCGGCATGTTCAGCCAGCGTATCGATAATGGTGCGGACATCACGTATGGAGATTCGCTCCGCCAGCAGGTTTTGCAGCACTTTGTGGAACAGCGACAGTGAAATCGTGCCGGGAATAAAATCTTCGACCAGCTTCGGCATCTCTTTAGTGAGGCGCTCCAGCAGCTGCTGTGTCTCCTGACGGCTGAACAGCTCGTCGGTATGCATCTCGATCAGATGGTTGAGATGGGTCGCAATCACGGAAGCGGGATCGACCACCGTGTAGCCCATGGTTTGCGCGCGCTCGCGCAGCACTCCGTCAATCCATATCGCCGGCAGGTTAAAAGCGGGGTCGAGGCCTGGCAGGCCATCCAGCTCCCCTTCGGCGCAGCCGGGATCGATAGCCATCCAGCGCTCAGGATTGACCTCGCCGCTGCCAATCTCAACGCCTTTCAGCATAATGCGATAGGCGGTGGGCTTGAGATCGAGGTTGTCGCAGATATGAATCGCAGGCGGCAGGAAGCCCATTTTTTGCGCGAATTTCTTCCGAATACCGCGAATGCGCGTCAGCAACTGTCCATCCTGGATTTTATCCACCATCGGGATCAGGCGATAACCTACCTCCAGCGCCAGCACATCCTCCAGCTCTACATCGGCCCAGGAGGCGTCGGCGGTCTGCGCTGCCTCGCTAAGCGCGCGGTTTTCCTGGCTGGCGCTGGTTTTAATGACGGATGATTCATTCATCTGCTGGCCTCGTAACCACCAGGCGAGGCCCAGCAGCACCGTGGTAAACAGCAGAAAAACCAGATTAGGCATGCCGGGGATAATACCCAGCAGGCCAATGACGCCTGCGGCGAGCAGCATCACGCGCGGATTGTTAAACAGCTGGCCAACCATCTGTTCGCCCACGTCGGTCTCGGTCGAGACGCGCGTAACGATAACGCCCGCCGCCGTTGAGATAATCAGCGCCGGTATCTGCGCCACCAGGCCATCGCCGATGGTCAGCAGGGTGTAGGTTTGCGCCGCATCGGCGAATGAGAGGTCGTGCTGCACGATACCGATGACCAGCCCGCCGATAATGTTAATCGCCATAATTAACAGTCCGGCGATGGCATCGCCGCGTACAAACTTACTGGCGCCGTCCATCGAGCCGTAGAAGTCTGCTTCCTGGGTCACATCGCGGCGGCGACGTTTCGCTTCTTCTTCACCAATCAGGCCGGCGTTAAGATCGGCATCGATTGCCATCTGTTTACCCGGCATTCCGTCAAGTACGAAGCGAGCGCCTACTTCAGCGATACGTCCCGCGCCCTTTGTGATCACCATAAAGTTAATAATGATTAAGATGGCGAACACGATGATGCCGATCGCAAAATTGCCGCCCACCAGAAAATGGCCGAAGGCTTCCACTACGTGGCCTGCGGCGGTGGCGCCCGTGTGGCCTTTCATCAGAATAATGCGCGTCGATGCGATATTCAGCGCCAGACGGAGCAGGGTCGAAAACAGCAGCACGATCGGAAAGGAGGAGAAATCCAGCGTGTTCTGCGTGAACATCGCCACCAGCAATATCATCAGGGAAAGCACGATATTAAAGGTGAAGAGCATATCCAGCATAAAGGCTGGCAGGGGCAGTACCATCATGGCCAGAATCATCATGATCAATACCGGACCAGCCAGAATTTGCCATTGCGTCTTTTTCAGATCGGGTAAACGTAATTTAGTGGTTAGATTAGCCATTACTCTTGGCCCTCAGGGGCGAAATCCAGTGCCGGCGGCACAGAAAGGTTTTCAGGTTTTTTCGGCTTATTGCCGCCTGCTTTACGCCAGCGACGCAGGCTATAGACCCATGCAAGCACTTCAGCAACCACGTTGTAGAGCTCGGCCGGTATCTGTTCGCCAATATCGCAATGGCGGTAGAGCGCGCGCGCCAGCGGCGGCGCTTCTAACATAGGTATCTGACATTCCTGTCCTTTCTCGCGAATGCGCAGCGCAATCTCCCCTGCGCCTTTCGCCAGTACGACCGGCGCCGTCATCTTTCCCTCTTTCCAGCTGATAGCGACGGAGTAGTGCGTAGGGTTATTCACAATGACATCTGCCCGAGGGATATCGTCCATCATGCGGCTCTGCGCCAGTGCACGCTGCATCTGGCGAATACGCCCCTTAACATGCGGATCGCCTTCGCTCTGTTTAAATTCGTCGCGGATCTCCTGACGGCTCATGCGCAATTTTTTGATGTAGCTCATCAGCTGATAGAAGAGGTCATAGCCGACCATCGGCGCCAGCGCGACGATCACCACGAGCAGGCAGCGAGAAATCAGTTTCCCCGCATCGCTTAAGCCTTCTGCGAGCGATTCATCCACCAGCAAAATAAAATGCGCTTTGTTCAGGTAGAAATATAAGCCGCAGGCGCAGCCCACCAGCGCGGCTTTCATCAGGCTTTTCGCCAGCTCAGAAACCACCTGTAACGAGAACATGCGCCTGAAGCCGGAGAGAGGCGAAATACGCTTCAGATCCAGCTTCAGCGATTTAGTGCTGAAAAACAGGCCGCCGATCAGCGTGCTGGCGGCTATCGCGACGCAAAAAAGGCCCAGCAGCATCGGCAGCAGGGCTGTTAGCATGAGCGAGAGCAGCGCGCCGGTGCGGTGTAGCATGGTGGCGGTGTCCGTTACCATCAGCCGATCGAACACCAGCCCATCGTGCAGCAGCTGCGATAGCTGTTCGATGGTGTGCCTACCCGTCAGGGAGAGCAGCCCCCAGCCCGCCAGCAGCATCAGCCAGGAGGTCAGCTCTTTCGAGCGCGGGATATTGCCTTCCTCGCGCGCCTTTTGCCGTCGCTGGGGGGTGGGTTCTTCGGTTTTTTCTACGTCGCTCTCTTCAGACATAGGCCGCCCTGATGCGATATATCATCAGCTGCGGCGATCAGAAGCCGAGATCGGCCAGCAGATCGTCAACCTGATCCTGGGTGGCGACGACGCCCGCCTGGTTGTGGCAAATCTGCGGGCCGTTTTTCAGGCTGACCGGCTCTTCACTCTCAGAATCTGTCATGCCTGACATGTTCTCAACCAGCACCTGAATCAGCTCTTTCTCGATATTTTCAATCAACTGCATCATGCGGTTGACCACCTGGCCGGTGAGATCCTGAAAGTCCTGCGCCATCATAATCTCCATCAGCTCCGCGTTGGTCTGACTGGTCAGGTCAGGCACCTCGCGTAAAAACTGGCGGGTATCATTGACTAGCTCTTTCGCGATGGGCAGCTCGACTGGCTCTTCAAACCACGCATCCCAGCGTCCGGAGAGCTGCGTGGCCTCTTCATTCAGCCGATCCTGCAACGGCCGTGCCGCCTCCACGCAGGTCAACGCCCGGTCGGCGGCCTGAGAGGTTTTACTGACGATGTAGCTTAAACGGTCGCGCGTATCGGGAATGGCCTCCGCCGCATCCATAATGGCGCGATCCAGCCCAAGGCTGGTCATACTGTTGCGTAGCTGGCGCGTCAGATGACCGATGCGGGAAAAAATACTTTTGAAATTGTCCGTCGCAGGGTTATTCGCTTGCGTTTCCACGTGGTTACCACCCAATCTTTTCGAAAATTTTATTTAGCTTCTCTTCCAGAATCGCAGCGGTAAAAGGCTTGACCACATAGCCGCTCGCGCCAGCCTGAGCGGCGGCAATAATGTTTTCCTTTTTCGCCTCGGCGGTCACCATCAATACCGGCATGGTGCTCCAGTTGGGGTTATTGCGGATTTCCGTCAGCAGCTGCAGGCCGTCAATGTTCGGCATGTTCCAGTCGCTAATGACGAAATCGAAGGTAGCCTGCTGCAATTTGTTGAGCGCATCCTGGCCATCCTCCGCTTCCTCGACATTGTTGAAGCCAAGATCTTTCAGCAAATTACGTACAATACGGCGCATGGTGGCAAAATCGTCCACGACTAAAAAACGTAGGTTTTTATCAGCCATAAAATTGAGGTCCTGATTAAAGGTGCGCGGGTCGGGCGCGGTGGTTAATGAAAACAGGGCATAACAGAGAGCGGCGCGCTAAGCGGCCTAAATTCTCCGCGCCTGTCCGACGATATTTTTCAGTAGGGTTTGCGCAATCTTATCCAGATCGACAATATCGCTTACCGCGTTGAGCGCGACCGCTTCGCGTGGCATACCGTAAACCACGCAGGTGCGTTCGCTTTGCGCCAGCGTTCTTGCGCCCGCCTGATGCATTGCGAGCAGGCCCCTGGCGCCGTCATATCCCATGCCGGTGAGAATCGCTCCCACGGCGTTTTTGCCTGCCGCTTTAGCCACCGAGTTAAACAGCATATCGACGGATGGCCGGTGACGATTGATCGGGGGCGAATCGTTGAGCCTGACGTGGTAGTTGGCGCCGCTGCGATACAGCTCCATATGCCTGTCGCCTGGCGCGATATAGGCGTGCCCCGGCAGAACGCGTTCTCCATCCTCGCCTTCTTTCACCGTAATCTGGCAGATCTTGTCGAGTCGCTCGGCGAAGGAGTGGGTAAAGCCCGGCGGCATATGCTGGGCGATAACGATGCCGGGACAGGACGGCGGCATCGGCGTCAGCACCTGACGAATCGCCTCGGTGCCGCCGGTGGAAGCGCCGATGGCGATAATCTTTTCACTGCCGACCAGCGGGCTGGTAATGATTTTCGGCAGCGGCGCCTGGCGCTCGCGACGACGGATTTGCGCTCTGGCGGCCGTGCGGATCTTCTCTGCAATCAGCTCGCTATACTGCATCATGCCGTCCTGCAGGCCCATCTGCGGTTTAGTGACAAAATCGACCGCGCCCAGCTCCAGCGCGCTCAGGGTGATATCGGAGCCTTTGCTGGTCAGGGAGGAGATCATAATCACGGGCATGGGGCGCAGCCGCATCAGCCGCTCGAGGAAGTCGAGGCCGTCCATGCGCGGCATTTCAACATCCAGCGTCAGCACGTCTGGGTTATGCAGTTTGATCAGGTCGCGGGCGATAAGGGGATCGAGCGCGGTCGCCACCATCTCCATATCTGGCTGCTGATTGACAATGTTGGTCATAATATTGCGAATCAGAGCGGAGTCGTCGACGCAGAGTACTTTTATCTTGCTCATACCTTTTCCTTCGCCAGGCAATAGACCGACTGACCTTTCAGGCGGAAAGGGCTGTCCAGGTTGCTGAAATGCTCTGAATGACCAACAAACAGCAGTCCACCCGGCTTAAGCAGTTTCGCAAAGCGATTGAGCAGCCGAATCTGGGTTTTTTTATCAAAATAGATCATGACGTTTCGACAGAAGATCGCATCGAAAGGCGCCGGGATAGCCCATTCGGAGGCGACAAGATTAAGTTGCTGAAACTGCACGGCATTTTGCAGAATGCGGTTAACTTTCACCTGATCCTGCTGACCGGCGTCGCTGCGGCGCAGAAAATAGTTCTTCTTCTGCTCCTGGGTTAAGTTATTGATATCCGTCAGCCGATAGGTTCCACGGCGCGCCTTCTCCAGCACGTCTGTATCAATATCCGTAGCCAGCACGCGCGGTCCGATAATTGTCTGGCCTAGTACCTCATCCAGCGTCATGGCAATGGAATAGGCTTCTTCTCCCGTTGAGGCAGCGGTACACCAGACGTTATAACCCGCGCCGCGTAGACGCGCGTGCTCGGCCAGAACCGGGAAATGATAGGCTTCGCGAAAAAAGGAGGTTAAGTTTGTTGTCAGTGCGTTAATAAAAGGCTGCCATTCGCTATGGTTCGGCGAATTTTCGAGAATATGAAGATACTGGCTAAAATTATTTAGCTTCAGCGCGCGCAAGCGGGGCGCAAGACGATTATAAACCATATCTTTACGCTGGCTGGTAATGACTATGCCCGCCCGCTGATAAATTAGCTTTATGATTTTATTTAATTCTGGCTCGCTAAGCTGGCACTGTGTCTGAAGGATATTGAGCGTGCTGTTTCTTATCGTCATTAAATCGATCGCGCCATATAATTATACTATGTCGGTTAACCTGATATTCCGTTATTTTATTTAACAAACCAGCCTGCACCGGCAGCGCTGTGGCTTAACCGGTATGCAATATTGAATAACAGAATGTAACGCGCCATCCCAAATAGCGTGGGCGTTGATTGAATATTCAGGTCAGTAAACCGCATACATTGACGCTGCTGGAGACGGCAAGCGTCAAAACGTACTTCTTAGTAACTCAATGACTTACAACGGCATACTCATTATTTCCTGATAGGCGCTGACCATTTTATTGCGCACCTGCACGCCCAGGTTAAGCGCCAGCGTCGATTTCTGCAGCGATACCATGACATCATTCAATCCGATGCCCGGCGCGCCGCTCATATAGGCTTCAGCCTGGCTTTTGGCGCTGTTTTGCACCTGGTTAAGAGAATGAATACTTTCTGAAAGCAGATCGGAAAAGGGCGAGCTGCTGCCCGTGGCGGCAGTGCTGGAATTATTCAGGCCAGAAGCCTGGCGTGCCTGAAATTGAATTTGATCAATGATGCCACGCATTGAATTAATAGACATCGAAGCCATCCTTCATGAATTTATCCGGCGTAATCTGCTTGCCAGTTGAATCGCAGCATGATAGCAGATAATCGTAATAAATATAATATGAATAGCTGACAGAAATTTTAGCTTATTGCCGCTTAAAGTTACTGTGAGTTTGTACATAATATGCGGCCTGATTTAGCTTCCTCCAATGCTGTAATGGCATGAGTGCTTATCCATGTATGACGCTCTGGTAATTAAAGTCGCGTTTACATTGTGTCATTATTTTTTTTACAGGAACATGGCATGAATGCCGCAACGAACGGTAATAACAAAAAAAGTACACCTGACCTGAAAACAATGCTGGAGCGGCTCCGTTCGAATCCCAGAATAATTTTTATTATTTCGGCTGCCGCGGCACTCTCTATTGTTATTGCACTGGTGTTCTGGGCAAAAACGCCGGACTACCGCGTGCTCTACAGCAACATCAGCGATCAAGACGGCGGCGCAGTGGTCGCCCAGCTCACGCAGATGAACGTGCCTTACCGTTTTGACGAACGTCGCGGCGCCATTTTGGTGCCGGAAGAACAGGTCTACGATTTGCGCCTGAAGCTGGCTCAGCAGGGGCTGCCTAAAGGCGGCTCGGTGGGGTTTGAGCTGCTTGATAATGAGAAATTCGGCATCAGCCAGTTTAGCGAACAGATCAACTTTCAGCGGGCGCTGGAGGGAGAGCTGTCGCGCACTATCGATATGCTCGGACCGGTAAAAGATTCGCGCGTGCATCTGGCGCTGCCGAAAGCGTCGCTTTTCGTAAAAGAGCAAAAAGCGCCTTCGGCATCGGTCACGCTCAATCTTGTCGGCGGAAGAACGCTGGATGAGGGACAGATCAACGCCATTACCCATCTGATCTCTAGCGCCGTGCCCGGCATGACGGCCGATCACGTCACCATTGTCGATCAAAACGGCCATCTGCTGACGCAAAGCGGCGAAGGGGCGACGCAAACGTCCCAGCTCAACTACATCAGCAAAGTCGAAAGCGAATACCAGAACCGCATTCAGGCGATTATCGCGCCGATTGTGGGTAGCACTAACGTTCGCGCTCAGGTCACCGCCAAAATCGACTTCTCCACGAATGAACAGACGGCTGAGCAGTATCAGCCGAACAATTCGCCGGATAAAAAATCGATTCGCAGTCGCCAGAGCAGCGGCAGCGAGCAGGGCGGAAAAGCGGCGACAGGCGGTGTGCCAGGCGCCCTGAGCAATCAGCCTCCCGTGCCGACTTCGGCGCCCATCGTACAGAGCACTTCAGCGGCAGCGGCGAAATCGGCCGAGATGCAGCGCGTCCCTTATAACAGCCATAACGAAGAGACGGTGAACTATGAGCTGGACCGCACGCTGACGCATATTCGTCGCAGCCCAGGCGCCATTGAGCAGCTCTCGGCCGCGGTGGTGATCAACTACCTGCCCGGCAAAGAGGGCAAACCGGTCGCGCTAAGCAAAGAGCAGATGGATCAGATCAATGCGCTGGTTAAAGAGGCGATGGGCTTCTCTTCTCAGCGCGGCGACACGCTGAGCGTGGTCAATTCGCCGTTCAGCGCGCCGGAAGAGGATGTCAGCGTGCCGCTCTGGCAGCGGCCGGAAACCATCAACTGGCTGCTGGAAGCGGGGCGCTATCTGTTTATTGCGCTGGTCGCCTGGCTGCTGTGGCGCAAAGCCGTTCAGCCTTTCTGGATCAGACATCATGAGATGGCCTTGCAGCGGCTGGAAATGGAGAAAGAAGCGCGCCAGGCGGAGCTCGAAGCGCAGCTGCGTAAGAAAGAGATGGCAGAAAAGGCCAGAGTGCAGCAGCGCGTAGACACTGAAATCACAACCCAGCATTTACGCAGTATTGCCGAGCAGGAACCGCATGTTCTTGCCGCTGTAATCCGTAAGTGGATGATTAGGGAGCAGAAGTCGTAATGAACGCAGCTGAAAAATGCGCCATGGTGATGTTAACGCTGGGCGATGAGTGTGCAGCAGAGGTCTTTAAACATCTCAACTCACATGAGGTGACCCAGATAAGCGGCGCGATGTTCAATTTGAACGGCGTCACGCATGACAATCTGGCCAGCGTGATGAAGGAGTTTGAGCGTGATGTCTCAGATTTCACGACGCTCAATTTCAACACCAACGACTACCTGCGCAATGTGCTGGTGAAGGCGCTTGGCGAAGAGCGCGCCTCCAGCCTGCTGGAGGATCTGCTGGATTCGCACTCCAACGTCAACGGCCTGGAAACGCTCAACTTTATGGAGCCGCAGTCGGTATTTGACGTCATTCGCGAAGAGCATCCGCAGATTATCGCCACCATTCTGGTCCATCTGAAGCGCGGCCAGGCGGCTGACGTGCTGGCGAAATTCGATGAGCGCGAGCGTAACGATATTATGCTGCGCATCGCCACCTTTGGCGGAGTACAGCCCACCGCGCTGCAGGAGCTGACGGAAGTGCTGAACAATCTGCTCACCGGCCAGAACATGAAGCGCAGCAAAATGGGCGGGGTACGTCCGGCGGCAGAGATCCTCAACTTGATGAAATCGCAGCAGGAAGAGGCGGCGATCGACGCCGTGCGCGAATTCGATCAGGAGCTGGCGCAGAAAATTATCGACGAGATGTTCCTGTTCGAGAATCTGGTCGATATCGAGGATCGCAGTATTCAGCGCCTGCTACAGGATATCGAGCCGGAGTCGCTGATTATCGCGCTGAAAGGGGCCGAGCCGCCGCTGCGTGACGTCTTCTTCCGCAATATGTCGAAGCGTCAGGCGGATATCATGATGGAAGATCTCAATTCGCGCGGGCCAGTGCGTATGTCTCAGGTCGAAGCGGAACAGAAAAATATTCTTATGATCGCCCGTCGTCTGGCGGAAAGCGGCGAAATCGTCATCGGCGGAGGTGAAGATGTCTACGTCTGATCGCGACCAGTGGCAGCCCTGGCAGCCGGAAAACCTGCTGGTGCAAACGGAGCCGTTACCTGAATTAAGCGAGACGGTCGATCCGCTGTCGGATGCGCAGCTGCAGAGCGAGCTTATGCGGCTTCGCCAGCAGGCAGAGCGAGAAGGCTATGCCGCAGGCGAGAGCCGTGGGCTGGAAGAGGGGCAGCGCAGGGGCTATCAGGCGGGCCTGGAGCTGGGCAAACAGGAAGGGAAGCAGCAGGGAGCCATAGAAAGAGAGGCGGAACAGCAGATGCTGACCCAGCGTTTCGCTCTGTTAATCAATGAATTCCAGGCCGCGCTCGACAGCCTCGATAGCGTGATCCCCGCACGCCTGGTGCAGCTCGCCCTGAATGCCGTGCGCGCCATGCTGGGCAAACAGATCGTTTGCGACACCTCGCTGCTGCTGGAAAAGATCCGTCAGCTGATGCAGGAGAATTTGCGGTTTACCCGGCAGATTGAGCTGTGGGTAAGCAAGGAGGACTTTCCTCTGGTAAGCGAGCAGCTGGGCGAGATACTCAAGATGCACAGCTGGGCGCTGCACGTCGATGAGCAGATGCTGCCCGGCGGCTGTCGCATCACGGCGGAAGAGGGGGAGCTGGACGCGACCCTCGCCACAAGCTGGCAGATGCTAATCGATCTCAGCAAAAGAGATGACGCCGCATGAGTATGCGCCTGAAGAACTGGCTCGACGGCATCGTTAAGCATGAAAAAAAGATCATGACGCTACCGCCTTATCGTCTGTATGGCAGGCTGGTGCGCGCCACCGGCCTGGTGATGGAGGTCATCGGACTGTCGCTGCCCATCGGCACGCTCTGCCTGATTGAGCGCATCGGCGGCGAGGGAAGCGGCACGGTAGAAGGCGAGGTGGTGGGCTTCAACGACGGCGTCCTTTATCTGATGCCGCTGGAAAATGTCGATGGCATTTTGCCCGGCGCGCGCGTTTATGCCTTGCCGGGCGCGCAGATCAACGGTAAGCAGCTCCCGCTCGGCCTCTCTTTGCTGGGAAGGGTGCTGGATGCCAGCGGCCGTCCGCTGGACGGGCTGCCTGCGCCGACGCGACAGGAAGCGGGCTCACTCTTCACCGCGCCTTTTAACCCGCTGCTGCGCGATCCGATTAAAAACGTGCTGGATGTCGGCGTGCGCGCTATCAACGGGCTGCTCACCGTCGGCAGAGGCCAGCGCATGGGCCTGTTTGCTGGGTCCGGCGTCGGTAAAAGCGTGCTGTTGGGCATGATGGCGCGCTATACCAAAGCGGACGTTATCGTGGTCGGGCTGATTGGCGAGCGTGGCCGTGAGGTAAAAGATTTCATCGAAAATATTCTTGGCGAGGAAGGACTCCGCCGTTCGGTGGTGGTGGCCGCGCCCGCCGATGTGTCGCCTGTTCTGCGTATGCAGGGCGCGCTCTACGCCACGCGAATTGCAGAGGAGTATCGCGATCGCGGCATGAATGTGCTGCTGATTATGGATTCGCTGACGCGCTACGCGATGGCGCAGCGTGAAATTGCGCTGGCGATTGGCGAACCCCCCGCGACCAAAGGATATCCGCCCTCGGTCTTTGCTCGCCTTCCCGCGCTGGTGGAGCGTGCGGGCAATGGCATTAAAGGCGGCGGATCGATTACCGCCTTTTATACGGTGCTGACCGAAGGTGACGATCAGCAGGATCCCGTGGCCGACTCGGCGCGCGCTATTCTTGACGGCCATGTGGTGCTGTCGCGGCGACTGGCCGAAGCTGGCCACTATCCAGCTATCGATATTGAAGCTTCGATCAGCCGTGCCATGACGGAATTGATTGACCCGGCACACTATAAAAAGGTGCAGCGCTTTAAACAGCTGCTCTCCGCCTTTCAGCGCAACCGCGATCTGATTAGCGTGGGAGCCTATGCGGCGGGCAGCGATCCCCTGCTGGATGACGCCATTGCTCGCTATCCCGGTATGGAGCGCTTTTTACAGCAGGGTATCCGCGAATGCAGCGACTATGACGCCTCTTTCGCCCAGCTGGACACGCTGTTTCCTGACCAGCCTGACACGGTGAATCACGCCTGATGGCCAGACGTTCCGCGATGGAGATGCTGCGCGAAAAGGCAGAAGAAAAGCTGAATGACACCACGCAGCAGCTCGGCAGCGTGCGGCAAAACTACGAGAAAGCGTGCGCTCAGCTCGACCAGCTTAAAGATTATCAGCTCGACTATCAGCAGCAGCTGGTTGACCGCGCCGCTGGCACCGGGATACCGGTTACACATTTGCTCAACTACCAGGGCTTTATCCACTCCCTGGACAAGGTGATGCAGCACTACGGCGAGCACGTGACAGCCTGCAAGCAGGCGGTCGATCAGGCACTCGGCGACTGGAAAAAGGATTATCGTCGTCTGAATGCATTCAATACGCTTCAACGCCGCGCTGACGAAGCGGCGGAATTAAAAGAGAGTCGGCAGGAGCAAAAGCTAATGGATGAGTTTGCCAGCCAGCGCTTTTCAAGGAAACAATCCGCATGATGGTAGCAAAATTACCGGCGCTTACGCCGACAGAGAGCCGCACGCCCCCTTCTGGTGAGCCGTCGTCACAGGATGGCGAGGCGTTCGCCAGCGTGCTGAAGGAGAAAACCGGCGCGCAGCCAAACCTGCCCGCAGGACATCCTGTTAACGCGCAGGCGGCCAACTTCCCGCCCGCCGCAGAGGCAGAAACCGAGAAAAGTGACAGCAGCGACACGAGCGATGTGGATGCGGCGCTACTCTCGCTGCTCAACATGACGCTGCCTGCTGTGACGGAGAATGGCGAGGCAAAAAATGCGAAGCTGCCGCTCTCCGCAGATCGGGACGATGCCGCCACAGCGGCAACAACGGCCAGCGATCCTCAACCGCTGCCGCTAATCGCAAACGTCGATATCCTTGCGCAGCCGACGGCAGCCCAGCCCGATACGCCGCTGGATAGCGCGCTGGAGGGAGCAGACGCTGCCCCGATAAGCTCAGCGTTGAACGCCAGCCAGGCAGCAGCGCCGGCGATGGTGAAAAACAGCTATCATCCGGCGCTGCAGGCGCACTTTTCCACCGCCTTCGCCGCGCAGTCGGCGTTGAAGCCAACAGAACCTGCCGAGCAGAGTCAGCTGGAGGCATCGCCGCCGTTAAAAAACGCAGCCCAGCCGCTGACCTCGGCCAGTTTAGCGCTGAAAGGGGAGGCGGCCGTCCATGCGGAAGAGCCGAACGTGCGGGCACTGGAACCGGCTATGCCGATAACGGCGGAGCAGCAGGTCAGCAGGGCAGGCGAGAACGAGCCGCTGCAGAATAGCGGCGTGCTGACCGAAACCATGGGGACGCCAGCCTGGCAGCAGTCGATGGGACAGCAAATTGCCTGTTTTGCGCGCAATGGCGTTCAGCACGCCGAACTCCGCCTCCATCCTGAAGAGCTGGGTTCGCTGCAAATCACGCTGCAGCTAAAAAATGAGCAGGCGCAGCTGCATTTTGTTTCAGAAAGCCATCAGGTGCGAGCAGCCATTGAAGCGGCCGTGCCGCACCTGCGCACCTCGCTGGCCGAAGCCGGTATTGAGCTGGGACAGAGCAGTATCGGCGCGGATACCTCTTCTTCCTGGCAGCACTCTGGCGACTCCTCACAGCAGGCCCGACAAAACTTCACCGGCCAGACGCCGCAGGATGAGCGGACGTTACCTGAAGAGCACATTGAAAATGTAGCAAGAACAGTTGTTTATAATAACGGTATTAATACATTTGCCTGACATCGCCGCTTATTTAGCGAAGTGTTAGCACTAATTCTACCTTTTAAATCAATTGTCCTGAGCGCGCTTATAATAGAATGCTGCGTTCATCAGGATGATAATAAGTAGACCTGACAGAGTGATAAACAGGACTTTTCAATATAATGCTAAAACAAAAACAGAAATCGCCTGGGAGCGGAAGTAAACGCTTCTTTATTATTTTACTTATTATGTTAATCATTGCCAGCCTTTGTGGGCTGGCTGGCTATACATTTTATCAGATTAATAATATGAAATCCGCGATGCAGCATAAAAACGCGGATGCGGCTTCGGCTCAGCCTAAGAAAGTGGCGCCGCCATCGCCGCCAATCTATGTGCCGCTGGAGACCTTTACCGTCAGTCTTAAACCTGGAGAAAACGACAGCGATCGCGTTTTATATATCGGTTTAACGCTGCGCCTTAAAGATGAAAAAGCGAAAGCGGCGCTGCAACAGTTTTTGCCGGAAGTCCGCAGCCGTCTGCTGCTGCTTTTTTCTCAGCAAACCGGCGACGATCTGGCAACGGATAATGGCAAGATGGAACTTATAGGGAAAATAAAAGAGGTGGTCAATCGCCCACTGACGGATGAACATGACTTGATTGTCACCGATGTATTATTTAATGCATTTATTCTACGGTAAATTATATGTCTGACAGTCTTTTATCGCAGGCTGAAATCGACCGTCTTTTAAATGGCGGCAGCAGCGAAAGCGACAGCGTGCAGGAAAATGCGGGTAAGGATGATATCCGGCCCTACGATCCTAATACGCAGCGACGTGTTATTCGCGAGCGTATGCACTCGCTGGAAATTATCAATGAACGCTTTGCGCGCCAGTTTCGTATGGATATGTTCAACCTGCTGCGGCGTAACCCAGACGTCACTGCAGGTAATATTAAAATTCAGCCCTATCATGAATTTGCGCGCAATCTTCCGGTGCCGACCAATCTGAACCTGGTGCACATGAATCCGCTGCGCGGAACGGCGCTGTTCGCCTTTTCGCCGCAAATGGTTTCTATGGCAATCGACAATCTGTTTGGGGGAGACGGACGCTTCCCGACCAAACTGGACGGACGGGAGTTTACGCCGACGGAGCAGCGTATTATTCGACGCATTATGTCGATGGCGCAGGCTTCCTATGATGAAGCCTGGAGTTCTATCTTTAAACTCCAGACCGAATATGTGCGTTCAGAAACGCAGATTAAATTTACCAATATTACCTCTTCGCCCAACGATATTGTGGTCACCACACCTTTTTCGGTGGAGATTGGCTCGCACACCGGAGAGCTAAATATTTGCATTCCCTTTAGCATTATCGAACCGCTGCGCGAGCTGTTAACCAATCCGCCGCTGGAAAACTCGAAGCAGGAAAATGCGCAGTGGCATGACACCCTGGCGGTGCAGGTGCGCGATGCGGAGCTGGATCTGGTGGCGAAACTGGCCGAAATTCCAACGCATGTTTCACGCATCATGAACCTGAAAAAAGGGGATGTGATCCCCCTGGATAAACCCGACATTATTGAAGTCTGTTCTGATGGGCATCCCGTATTTAGCGGGAAATATGGACTGGTTAATAAGCAGCTAGCCATCAAAATTGAAAAAATCCTCGCTCCCTCGCTACTTTCTTTCAACAAGGAGAAATAAATAAATGAGCGCCACCAATCCGCCGTCAGAGGCTGACGAGCAATCTATTGACGATCTCTGGGGAGAGGCGATGAGTGAGCAGATATCTGCCGAATCGGAGAGTGCGTTTGTCTCAACCCAGCCTGAAAAGACACTGACTTTATCTGACGATCTCAATCTGGTGCTGGATATTCCAGTCAAAATGACCGTGGAGCTTGGACGCACCAAAATGACCATTAAAGAGCTGCTGCGATTAAGCCAGGGATCGGTTGTGCCACTGGAAGGACTGGCGGGCGAGCCGCTCGATATTTTAATTAACGGTTATCTGATTGCTCAGGGCGAGGTCGTCGTGGTGTCGGACAAATTTGGCGTGCGTATTACTGATATCATCACGCCCTCTGAAAGAATGCAGCGTCTGAGCAGGTAATGAAATCTTTAGTACAACCTCATGTTGAGACCCTGGCCCAGCATAGCGATGCGGTTTCGGCGAGTAGCATGCTGATCAGACTGAGCGGCGCGCTGGCGCTGGTGATCCTCCTGATCCTGGCGATTGCCTGGCTGGCGCGGCGCTCAGGACGGGGCTCCTCGCTCATAAAGGGAAACAGCGCGCTGCTGGTCAGGCATAGCCTGTCGTTAGGCCAGCGCGAGCGCATCGCCATAGTCGAGGCGGGCGATCGCTGGTTTCTGCTGGGCGTCACGCCTGGTTTCTGTCACCCTGCTGAGTGAACTCGACAAACGTTCAGAAGCGCACGCCACTTCTGCTGTACCCCCAGGCCTTTTTCAGCAGGCGCTACTCAGTACGCTGCGCAAAAAAGAGAGAGGGGAGCGATGAGCCGCGCGCTGCGTTTACTGTTGGGTGCGTCAGCACTGTGGTTGCTAACCCTGCATTCTGCATGGGCGGCAAGCGGTGACATTATCATCGGTCACGGCTCGCACGGGGAAAACTGGTCGCTGCCGGTGCAGACGCTGGTTCTGCTGACCGCGCTGACGTTGCTGCCTGCTGTGCTGCTGATGATGACCGGTTTTACGCGCATCATCATCGTTCTCGGGCTGTTGCGCAACGCGCTGGGCACCGCGTCGTCGCCGCCCAGTCAGGTGTTGCTGGGGCTGGCGCTCTTTCTGACTTTCTTTGTGATGTCGCCGGTGTTGACCCAGGTCTATGACGACGCGTGGCTGCCGCTGTCGCAGGACAAAATTAGCCTGGAAGATGCGCTGGCGAAAGGTAGCGTGCCGATGCGTAATTTCATGTTCGAACAGACGCGTGAAACCGATCTGGCGCTTTTTACACGCATCGCGAAGTTGCCTGACTACAACAGTCGCGAAGAGGTGCCGATGCGTATCCTGCTGCCTGCCTTTGTCACCAGCGAACTGAAAAGCGGTTTTCAGATCGGATTTACGATTTTTGTTCCCTTTTTGATTATCGATCTGGTGGTCGCCAGCGTGCTGATGGCGCTGGGGATGATGATGGTGCCGCCAGCTACGATGTCACTGCCGTTTAAGCTGATGCTGTTTGTGCTGGTCGATGGCTGGCAGCTGGTGATCGGCTCACTGGCCCAGAGTTTTTATAGCTAAGCGAGAGATTAACATGACGCCAGAAAGCGTAATGGCCTTGGGTTTTGAGTCTGTCAAGGTCGCTCTGACGATTGCCGGACCGCTGCTGCTGGCCTCCATGTTTACCGGCCTGCTGGTGAGTATTCTGCAGGCATCGACCCAGATAAACGAGTCCACTCTCTCTTTTATCCCGAAAATATTAACGATTATCGTGGTGCTGATTGTGCTGGGGCCATGGATGATGGGCACGCTGATGGATTACATGCATTCCGTGTTTAGCAATATCCCCTACATCATTCGCTAGTATGCACAGCCTTTCCGTCACTGACTTTTACCCGCTTATTAGCCACTACTTCTGGCCATTGACCCGCATGCTGGCGCTTTTCAGTACCGCGCCCGTTTTTAGCGAAAAGGGGGTATTAAAAAAAGTAAAAGTCGGCCTGGCAGCGCTGCTCGCCTTTTTGATCGGACAGAATTTGCCTGATGCGCAGATTACGCTGTGGTCCGTCGCCGGGATAGGGATTACCGCAAAACAGATTTTAATTGGGTCGGCGATAGGGCTGACGGTGCAATTCCTGTTTGCCGCGATGCGCTGCGCGGGTGAGATCATCGGCCTGCAGATGGGGCTCTCCTTTGCCTCCTTTTTCGATCCCTCCGGCAATCAGACCATGCCGGTGCTGGCCCGCATTCTCAATGTCTTGTTTACGCTACTGTTTATTACGCTTAACGGCCATCTTTATCTTATTAAGGTGCTGGCGGACAGTTTTATCCTGCTGCCGGTCAACGCCGCCCCGCTCGGCAACGATGCATTCTTTTTGCTGGTGCAGACGGCCGGCGTTATTTTTAGCTGCGGCCTGAAGATTGGCCTGCCGATGATTGCGCTGCTGCTGGCGTTGAACCTGACGCTTGGGCTGCTTAACCGCCTGACGCCGCAGCTTTCGATATTTGTCATCGGCTTTCCGCTCTCAATCACCCTCGGCATGGTCGCGCTGCTGCTGATGATGTTCGATTTCGGCCCGATATTTGAGAGCAATATGCAGGCAATTTTCTATCAGCTGGACAGCGTTCTGCGCGGCTTTCTCTAAACTTCTTTTGGCTTAATCTGGCAGCGACGGATCGGCGGCGATCATCAGCGCCTTCATCTCTTCGAAATGCTGGCGCGAGAAGTCGGGTATGCCTTCCCAGGCGCGCGCCGTCTTCTCCGCTACCGCGTCGCTGAGGATTTTCAGCGGCTGGCCGGTGGACCAGGCGGTGACCAGAATTTGGCAGGCGCGTTCCAGCGTCCAGATATCGTCGAAGGCTTCGCCGATATCTGTCCCGGTGACCATAACGCCGTGGTTGCCCATCAGCAGGCGGCTTTTGCCCGCCAGCAGGCTAGCCAGCCGCGCGCCTTCCTCTGCCGTGTCTGCCATGCCGCCGTAAAGGGTATCGATCGCCACGCGGTTAAAGTAGCGCGCGGTGTTCTGATCGACCGGCGGGATATGCGGGTCGGCCAGACAGGCGACGCTGGTGGCGTAGATCGGGTGCAGATGCAGCACCACGCGCGCCTCCGGCAGACGTTGGTGGATCTGGCCGTGTATCGACCAGGCGGTGGCGTCCACGTCGTCGCGCTGCGCACAGGCGGCATCGTCCGCGTCGAGCAGCAGCAGATCGCTGGCGCGAATGCGGGAAAAGTGTTTCCACTTCGGATTCAGCAGAAACTGCCGGCCATCCGGGGAGACGGCCGCGCTAAAGTGGTTGGCTACCGCCTCGTGCATGCCCAGATGGGCAATGATGCGAAAGGTGGCGGCCAGATCGATGCGGGTCTGTTCTTCAAACGAGAGCGCCATAAATCTCTCCTGACAGAGGGTAGAAAAAGGAGCGCGGGCGACAGGTGTCTGACGCCCGCAACGGGATCACGGCTGCGGCATCAGCGTCTTGATATCTTCTGCGCTGGGCGCCTCGAAGTTATATTTCTTCAGCAGCGCGGCGTATTCCGGGGTTTTGCTGTATTTCTCCAGCCCGTCGATCAGCGCCTGCTTCACCTCATCGTTGCCTTTCTTCACGCCAAAGCCGTTCAGCACCGGATAGATCAACGTTTCCGAGGAGATCTGTACGCGGCTACCCAGCTTCTGCACCACGCCGCGCGCCACGGCGGCGTCGGTGATCTGCGCCTCCACCGCGTGCGACAGCATCGCCTGGGTGGTTTGCGGGTCAGTAGTGTATTCGCTGATGGCGATCGGCGGCTTGCCGTTTTTCACGCAGTAGTCGGCGGAGAGTTTATGCAGCTGCTGCAGCCAGGAGGTGGCGCCCATCGAGCCGATTTTATGGCCGCAAAATTCTTCTGGCGTTTTCGGCTGGAAAGCGGCGCCTTTCAGCGACAGGATCGCCTCGCCGCTCTTGAGATAGGGGATCATATCGATGACCTTCAGCCGCTCCGCGGTGATGTACATCGAGGAGTTGGTGATATCGAAACGGTTGCCCTGCAGGCCGGTGATCAGGTTGGGAAAGCGGGTGTCGAGATTGACCGCCTGGCGGCCCATCACCTTCGCCAGCCCGTCGAGAAACTCGATATCGAAGCCGGTCGGTTTGTTGTTCTCAATATATTCATAGGGGAAAAAGGTCATGTCGGAACCGGCGATGATTTTTCCCGGCTGCTGGAACGCCGAGGCGCTAAACGACCCCAGCGCGACGCTGGCGGCCAAAAAAGTCAGGGCAACAGATTTCATAGAGCCTCCGTGGTGGCGATTACGCGCGGGCAAGATCGTTTCCGGCCTGCTGAACAAAGAAGGATGCGCCGCTCGGCTTCTGCGGCAAACGGAACTGGTTGGCGGTGCTGCGGATGGTGCCGCTCTCTGCGCCGAATACCAGCGCGCCGGCGTCCAGGCTCGGCAGCGGGTTTCTCACCGAAGGGCAGGGCGTCTTCTGCCGCATAGACGGCGATAAACAGCGTGCGCGGCAGCTCGGTTTCGTTCGCACTGGAGGCGTGCAGCAGGCGCGTGTGCATAAAGCAGACCGAGCCGGGCGGGCCGAAGCAGGCGGCGGGCTGGCCGCACTGCGCCTCGACCACCGTTTTATCCACCGCGCCGGTAAAGCGCCCGTTTTGCCAGTGGGAGTAGAGCGGGCCTTTATGGCTGCCCGGCACCACGTTGAGCGGGCCGTTTTCCGGCGTCACTTCGCTGACCATCAGCAGCGCGGTGACGATGTCGTCGTTGCTGTGCGGCGTGAAGAGAAAATCCTGATGCCACTCAACTTTGGTGGCGGTGTGCGGCAGCTTGGAGTTGATCTTGCTGTGGTGGAAGCGCGCGCCCTGGCCGCCGGTGAGCTGTCCGGCAATCTGCGCCATGCGCGACTGCAGCGCGGCGTGGCGATAGGCGGCGGAGATTTCGGTCGGCGAGCTGACCCGGCGCAGCGACGGATGGTCGGCGCGGTGATCGCCTTCCAGATCGAAACGCGCGCGGCCGTCCAGCGTATCGCCGTACGCCGCCTGCTGGCTGCGGCTCTCTTCCACCCAGCCGTCGAAATCGCGCTGCAGCGCGGCGATCTCATCGGCGCTTAAGACGTTTTCCACCACCAGAAAACCCTGCTGGTGATACTGCTCTATCTGCCACTGTTCAATCATGATTTTCCCTCGTGCTGGTTAAAGGCGTTAAGCCAGAGAAACATCTTTCAGGAAGGCTTCGACGCGCGGATGCTGTCCGCTGCGCATCGCCTGCGGCGCGTCGTCGCAGACCACGCGGCCTTTTTCCATAAAGACGATGCGGTCGGAGACCTTAAAGGCGAAGTTCATCTCATGGGTAACGATCACTATGGTGATGCCCTCCTGCGCCAGGGTTTCGATCACCTGCAGCACTTCGTTGACCTTTTCCGGATCGAGCGCCGACGTCGGCTCGTCAAACAGCATGATCTGCGGACGCATCATCAGGGCGCGGGCGATGGCGACGCGCTGCTGCTGGCCGCCGGAGAGCTGATGCGGATATTTCCACGCGTGCTCCAGCATTCCGACCTTGTGCAGTAGCTCGCAGGCGTGCTGCTTCAGCGCGTCGCGCGACGCCAGCCGGTGGTAGCGCGGCGCCAGCATCAGGTTGTCCAGCACGCTGAGGTGAGGGAACAGGTTGAAGCTCTGGAACACCATGCCGATGTTGAGGCGGTGCTCGGCGTGCTCGATAAAGCGCGGCTTCTGCTCGCCCTGCTGGCTGAGGTGGATAAAGGGCTGGCCGTTAATGCGGATTTCGCCGTTGTCGATCTGCTCCAGCCCGTTGAGCAGGCGGATCAGCGTGGTTTTGCCGGAGCCGGAGGGGCCAATCACCGACACCACTTCGCCAGGCTGGATTTGCAGGCTGACCGCGCCCAGCACTTCCACGTTGTTATAGGCTTTGTGCAGCCGCGACGCCTGCAGCGCCGGGCCGTTGCCCTGCGCCGCCGGTCGGGCGAGCGGCGCGCTGCCGCGCTGCGCCAGCGCCATAAGCTGCGCGTCGACCTTGCCTGACGGACGGCGCTGGGTGACGTCGAGATGGCGCTCCAGCTGTTTCAGCAGGAAGTCGAACACCGTGACGATCAGCACGTAGTAGCAGGCGACCGCCGCCATGGTTTCCATCACCAGGAAGTTCTGCGAATAGAGGCGCTGGCCCACCATCAGGATCTCGGTAAGGGAGATCACCGACACCAGCGAGCTGAGCTTAACGATGGCGATATATTCGTTCGCCAGCGCGGGCAGGGCGACGCGCACCGCCTGCGGAATAATAATGCGCCACTGAATGCCGGCGAAGCGCAGCCCCAGCGCGCGGGCGGCTTCGCTCTGGCCTTTCGGGATCGAGAGCAGCCCGCCGCGATGGATTTCGGCGATATAGGCGCTTTCGCTGAGCACCATGGCGATCAGGCCCGCCCAGAAGGGATCGCTCAGCAGCGCGGAGGTTCCCGGCGCGGCCTGCGGCAGGTTATAAACGAAAATCAGCAGTACCAGCAGCGGCAGGCTGCGAAACAGCCAGATATAGCCGCGCGCCGGCAGGTTAAACAGCGCGCGGTTCGACTGCTTCGCTAATGCGAGTACAAACCCCACCACAATGCTGATGCCCCAGGTGAGCAAGCTCAGTTTGATCACGGTCCAGGTCGCCAGCCAGAATTCGGCGTCGCTGAACAGGCTGAACATATAGTTCCAGTTAAAAGTCATCAGGCATTTCACTCGCTTAAATAAACGCGAATTTCAGAAAGAGGAATTCGCCGCTGTCGGTTATTGACACTATGGCGGCAGCCGCTAATTTGAGGCAATTAGTAAAATGTTGCCTTCAGACTTTAAAAAAACTATCCAGCCAAAAAAAACGGGGGAATGGTGCGCGGCGCTGATTAATTTAAAAAGAGAGACCGTTTCAGGACGGTGCCATTTATCTTGCCGCTCATTTGCTCTTTTAAAGAGCAGCCCTGTGCCAAAATGATGCAGCGTAAAAAATAAAACCTTTTCGCTAACAAATTAAATTTATTCAGCCGTTGATCTATCAGCAACAAAGCGAATGTTGTCATCTGCGCCGTACGGCGACAGGCTGCGCGTTAACAGGGCGCAGGAGTGGCATGGCCCTTGCAGCAACAGATGACCTGTAAAAAAGCGCGCCAGTCGAGCGCGCTAAAAGAGATAAGTAAGGTTTTTATGATGCGATTCACGCTGAAACAGCTTAAGTATTTCGTCACGGTGGTCGAAACAGAGAGCATCGCCGAAGCGTCGCGCCAGCTGCATATCGCGCAGCCCTCTATCTCCATCGCCATTAAAAATCTGGAAGACACCTTCGACCAGCAGCTGTTTATCCGCCATCACGCGCAGGGCGTCTCCCTGACGCCGGGCGGCCGCCGCTTTTACGAAAAGGCGCGCGATCTGCTGCGGCTTTCCTATGAGTTTGAGCAGAACTCGCGCGCCGAGCATCAGCTGGTTTCCGGCACCATCGCCGTCGGCTGCTTCGAGTCGGCCGCGCCGCTCTATCTGCCGAAGCTGATCGCCGGCTTTAAAAAAATCTATCCCGATATCACTATCGAGCTGTATGACGGCGAGCAGCATGAGCTGATGCACGGGCTGCATCGCGGGCGCTTCGACCTGGCGTTTCTCTACGATCTCGACCTCGACCACTCGATCAAAAAAGAGCCGCTGAACGCGCCGCACCGGCCCTACGCGCTGCTACCCGCCGCGCATCCGCTGGCGCGTCAGGCGACGGTGACGCTACAGCAGCTGAGCCGCGAACCGATGATCCTGCTGGATGCTATCCCGAGCAAAAACTACTTTATCCGCATCTTTAAAGAGCGGGGCTATCACCCGGAGGTCGCCTACAGTTCGCCCTCAATTGAAATGGTGCGCTGTATGGTAGGCCAGGGATTAGGCTTTTCCGTGCTGGTGACGCGTCCCTGCTCCGATATTACTTACGATGGACAGCAATTAATTCATCTTGAGATTGAAGATGAGATGGCGGACTCGACGCTGATTATGGCCTGGCTGCAAAATAATGAGCCAACCCGGCCGGCGCAATTATTTATGGATTATTGCCGTCGCGCCGAACTCTTCCCGATGCCGGCGATGCAATAATTTTTTCTGCCATGGCGTGCAGCCTAATAAATTCCTATTCAGTCGTTAGCTTTATAATATTTTACCCTCTCTGTTGGCTCAAATAGTCTTGGAAACCTTCCCCATGGTGAATATATCGGCCAGCGGCTGGTTGAAGGACGCGGACATGACAGAGATAAAAACAGACATTGATACCCTGGTGATCGGCGCCGGGCAGGCGGGGGTCGCGATGAGCGAACATCTGAGCCGGCTCGACGTGCCGCACCTGGTGCTGGAGAAAAACCGCATCGCCGAAGCCTGGCGCAGCGGGCGCTGGGATTCGCTGGTGGCTAACGGCCCCGCCTGGCACGACCGCTTTCCCGGCATGGCGTTTCCGGCGTGCGCGCCCGACAGCTTTGTCGGCAAAGAGCAGGTGGCGGACTACTTCGTCGCCTATGCGGAAAAGTTTCATGCGCCGATCCGCACCGGCGTCGAGGTGCTGAGCGTGACGCGCAACAGCGGGCGCGCGGGATTCACCGTGCACACCTCAGAGGGGGTGATTGAAGCGCAGCGCATCGTGGCGGCTACCGGCCCCTTCCAGAAGCCGGTGATCCCGGCCATCGCGCCGCGCAGCGAACGCCTGACGCAGATCCACTCCGCCGACTACCGTAATCCGCAGCAGCTGCCGGAGGGCGGCGTGCTGGTGATCGGCGCCGGATCCTCCGGCGTGCAGATCGCCGATGAGCTGCAGCGCGCCGGCAAAACGGTTTACCTGTCGGTCGGCCCGCACGAGCGGCCGCCGCGCGCCTATCGCAACCGCGATTTCTGCTGGTGGCTGGGCGTGCTGGGTATGTGGGACGCGGCGGCGAGCCAGCCGGGCAAAGAGCACGTCACCATCGCGGTGAGCGGCGCGCGCGGCGGCCATACCGTGGATTTCCGCGCGCTGGCGCATCAGGGCGTCAATCTGGTCGGCATGACCGAGACGTTTGACGGTGAAACGGTGCGGTTTCAGCCCGATCTGGCACATAACATCGCGCGCGGCGACGCCAGCTATCTGGCGCTGCTCGACGCGGCCGATGCCTATATCGCCCGCAATGGCCTCGACCTGCCAGAAGAGCCGGAGGCGCGGCGCTTTCTGCCCGATCCCGACTGCGTCGCGCATCCGCTCAGCGAGCTGAATCTCGCCAGCGCTGGCATTAGCAGCATTATCTGGGCGACCGGCTACGTGGCGGATTACCGCTGGCTGAAGGTTGACGCCTTTGATGCGAAAGGCAAACCGCAGCACCACCGCGGCGTTTCCAGCGAGCCGGGCGTCTACTTTCTCGGACTGCCCTGGCTCTCCCGTCGCGGCTCTACCTTTATCTGGGGCGTATGGCACGACGCGAAATATATCGCCGACCAGATCGCGATTCAGCGCCAGTATCAGCACTACCCGACCGCGTCGCCCCTTTAACCGAGCAGGAGAGCAATGATGCCCACCCATACCCGTATTCGCATGTTCAACACCAAAGAAACCTATCCCAATCAGGCGCTCGACAACGACCTCTGCCAGGCAGTGCGCGCAGGCAACACCGTTTACGTGCGCGGCCAGGTCGGCACCGACTTTGACGGCAAGCTGGTCGGACTGGGCGAGCCAGGCCTGCAGGCAGAGCAGGCGATGAAGAACGTCAAACAGCTGCTGGAAGAGGCGGGCAGCGACCTGTCGCACATCGTCAAAACTACCACCTATATCACCGATCCGCGCTACCGCGAGCCGGTCTATCTGGAAGTGGGCAAATGGCTGAAAGGGGTGTTCCCCATCTCCACCGGGCTGGTGGTGTCGGCGCTGGCGCAGCCGCAGTGGCTGATGGAGATTGACGTGATCGCGGTGATCCCGGATAGCTGGCACGGCAAGGAGGCGCTATGACGCTGTCGATTAGCGCGCGCTGCCCGGAGAGCGGACAGCTCGGCATCGCCATCAGCTCTTCCAGCATCGCGGTCGGCGCGCGCTGCCCCTGGCTGCAGGCGGGCACGGGCGCGGTGTCCAGCCAGAACATTACGCTGCCCGCGCTGGGCCAGCAGATCCTGGCGCAGCTGGAAGCAGGGGTATCGGCGCAGCAGGCGCTGAAGCTGGCACTGGCGGAGGATCGCTTTAGCGACTACCGCCAGGTGACGGTGATTGACTCTGCCGGCGAGATGGCGCACTTCAGCGGCAGCAAAACCCTGGGCGTCTGGCATGTGGCGCAGGGTGAGAACTGCGTTGCGGCGGGCAATATGCTGGCGGATAAAGCGGTGATCGAGGCGATGGTGTCGGCGTTTGACGCCTCGTCCGGCGAGCTGACCAGCCGCCTGATCGCGGCGCTGCAGGCGGGCATTGCGCGCGGCGGCGAGGCTGGGCCGGTGCACTCCGCCGCGGTAAAGGTGGTAGACGACTATACCTGGCCGCTGGTGGATCTGCGCGTCGACTGGGTCGACGCCGATCCGGTCGACGCGTTGTCGCGCCTGTGGCTCGCCTATGAACCGCAGATGGAGGCCTACGTGACGCGCGCGCTCGACCCGCGCGACGCGCCGAGCTACGGCGTGCCGGGCGATGAATAGCGCGCTGCGCGAGACGCTGGCGGCGCTGCTCGCCTTCGACACCACCAGCCGCGAGTCGAATCTGGCGCTGATCGGCTTTATTCGCGACTTTCTGGCGCAGCGCGGCGTGGCGGCTGAGCTGTTGTATGACGAAGGCGGCACGAAAGCCAACCTCTATGCGCGGCTGGGGCCCGCAGGCGACGGCGGCGTGCTGCTGTCGGGCCACACCGACGTGGTGCCGGTTGACGGGCAGCGCTGGACGGTGCCGCCTTTTGCCCTGACCGAGCGCGACGGGCGCTGCTACGGCCGCGGCAGCGCCGATATGAAAGGCTTTATCGCCTGCGTGCTGGCGTCGCTGGATCGCTTCCTGGCCGAACCGCTGCGCCTGCCGCTGCATCTGGCGTTCTCCTACGACGAAGAGGTCGGCTGCCTGGGCGTGCGCTCGCTGGTTGCGCGCCTTCAGGCGTCGCCGCAGAAGCCGGCGCTCTGCATTATCGGCGAACCCACCGAGATGGCGCCGGTTTACGGCCATAAGGGCAAAGTGGCGATGCGCTGTCAGGTGCGCGGCCGCGCCTGCCACTCCGCCTACGCGCCAGAAGGCGTCAACGCCATCGAACAGGCGGCGGCGCTGATCGGCCATATCAGCCGCGTCGGCGCCTCGCTGCGGCAGACGCGGGATGCGCGCTTCGATCCGCCGTTCAGCACCCTGCAGGTCGGTACTATTCAGGGCGGCGCGGCGCTGAATATCGTACCGCAGGATTGTCAGTTCGATTTTGAGCTGCGCACGCTGCCAGACGCCGATGCCGGGGCGGTGCTGGAAAGCATCGCCGTCTTCGCCCGTGACCAGCTATTGCCCGCCATGCAGGCGCAGGCGCCGGAGAGCGGCGTGACGTTCCAGCCACTGGGCGCCTATCCTGGCCTGCTGACCGATCCGCAGGGCGACTTCGCCTGCTGGCTGGCGCAGTGGAGCGGCAACGACCGCTTTGCCACCGTCGCCTTTGGCACCGAAGGCGGCCTGTTCGACGAGATCGGCATTGCGACGCTGGTGTGCGGGCCGGGCAGTATGGCGCAAGGACATAAGGCGGATGAGTTCGTCACCGTCGACCAGCTGGCGCGCTGTATGCAGATGCTGGGCAATCTCTGCGACTGGATGCGCGCCGGTTAAGCCTCGCGCCGCACGCGCCTCTGTGATATATACAGTTAAACTGTATATATCGGAGGCGTAGCAATGAGTGAAAGCAACAAAGCGGTGGTGCGTCGTTTTAATCAGCAGGTGATCGTGGCGGGCGATCGCGCCGCGTTCGAGGCGCTGGTGGCGCTGGATTTTATCAACCACTCCGCGCCGCCGGGCGCGCCGCGCGACCGCGAGAGCCTGTGGCACACCTTTAACGCCCTGCTGCGTCCGGCGTTCTCTTCACTGCGGGTCGAGATAGAAGAGCAGGTGGCGGAGCGGGATTGGGTCACCACGCGAAAAATCATCACCGGCCTGCATACCGGCGCGCTGATGGGCGTGGCGGCGACCGGGCTGCCGGTCACCATTCAGGTCATGGATATGGTGCAGATCGCCGAGGGGCAATATCGCGCGCACTGGGGAATGAATAGTCTGGCGGCGGTGGTGATGCAGCTGCGTGAGGCGAGTCAGCGCGCCTAATCCACCAGCTTGTTTAGCGCGGCAATGCCTTTTAGCAGGTCGTCGCGCGACGGCGCATCTAGCTTTTCCGTTAACAAATCGGCGATCCAGCGGGCGCGCTGTTCGCGCGCGTCGCGCAGCACGGCGCGAGCCGTTTCGGTCAGCGCGATATGCTGCGCGCGGGCATCCTGCGCGTCGGGCTGGCGGCTGATATAGCCCTGGTTCTCCAGCTCCTGGATCACTAGCCGCATACTCTGATGTTTGACGCCGCGCAGCCGCGCCAGCTCGGCAATGGTGACGGCGCCGTGGGTTTCCAGCAGCTCCAGCGTCTCCAGCTGCGAGGTGCGTGGGGTCGACGTAGCTACGCGCACCTGACGGACAAAGGTGCTGACCGAACGGCGCAGCGCTTCGGCGAGCTGAAGTGTACTTTCGTCTTGTGGGGAAGGCATGGCGATCTCCTGAGCGGCGTAGTGCGAGCGGGTATCTTGCCGGGGAAGCGCTGAGCAATAAAGGAAAACAGGCGCACAAAAGCAAAAACCCAGCCATAGGCTGGGTTCTTTAATTTGTGGTGCCCGAACCCGGAATCGAACCAGGGACACGGGGATTTTCAATCCCCTGCTCTACCGACTGAGCTATTCGGGCAACGGGGCGCATTAAACCGTAATGGCCGCTTCGCGTCAACGTCTTTCCAGTAAAAAAGCGGGAAAACGTGACTGATTGCCTGCTTTTCAGTCAGAAGCGGCAAAACCCTAGGCCAGCGCGCCGTTGGCGCGGCACAGCGCGATACGCAGCACATCCTCCGCCAGCCGTTTCGCCGTGGCGACATCCTGTGCATTACGCTTCACCAGCAGCTTGCTGAGACAGCCTTCAAGGATCAGCTCCAGCTGGTCCGCCACCATCGTCGGGTTATCCAGCCCCAGCTCCACCAGAATGCTATGGGTAAAGTGCCAGGAAGCCTGTTTCTGCTGCTCGGCAATCTGATGCACCGGCTGATCCGGCTGCGGATAGAAGCTGCAGGCGGCGATAAACAAACAGCCGGGATAGCGGCCTTTCTGCACCTGCTCGCTCAGCACCTGATAGCGCGCCAGCAGCTTCTGCTCGCCGTCGAGCTGGTCATTGAGCAGTACCTGGCGCCGCCAGCAGTCGATCTGCTGGCCGTGATAGCGCAGCGCATCGTAAAGCATGGCGTCGCTGTCGGGCCAGAGCGCTTCCAGCTGCGTCAGCGTCATGTCGCAGTGGGCAGCCAGCTGCGGTAGTAATGACGTCGTCGCCGCCAGTCCATTTTTTTCGAGCACATTCAACGCATGCTCGAGTACCTGTTCACGCTGCAAATGACGTCTCCTCTCTGTACGCGTCCGCCTGAGGCGGGGGACTCCAGTGTCGTTCAACGCGCCCGATTCTGCAAATGCGTGCGGAAATCCTCTGCGTTAAGGAAGCCCGTCACGCGCGAGCCGGGGATCTCGCGGCCCTGCGCATCGAAAAACAGAATGGTCGGCAGGCCGAGCACCTGAAGATGCTGCAACAGGGCGTTATCCGTGGCGTTATTCGCGGTGACGTTAGCCTGCAACAGCTGGTAACGGCTCAGCGCCTCACGCACGCCCGGATCGCTAAAGGTATATTTTTCGAACTCTTTGCAGGCTACGCACCAGTCGGCGTAAAGATCGACCATAGTGACGCGGCCATTGGCCTGCCGCAGCGCCTCGTCCAGCTGCGGCGCGGAGGCGATACGCTGAAAGGGCAGCTGCGCCGCCGCCTGCGACGCGGCGGGCGCGCCCCAGACCCATTCCTGCAAGGGGCGCGCGCTGATGAGCGCTGCCGCCAGCATCGCTATCTGCACCAGACGCCATTTGCCGCCCTGGCCGCGCAGACTGCTGCAAAAGGCCCAGGCGAAACAGGCGACGCCCAACGCGCTCCAGAGCCGCATTCCCCATACTTCGCCCAGCACGCGCTCCAGCAAAAAGACCGGCAGCGCAAGGATAACAAAGCCGAAACCCTGCTTAACCGTCTGCATCCATGGCCCGCTTTTCGGCAGCAGGCGGTTGCCGAACAGGGTGACCACAATCAGCGGCAGGCCCATGCCCATGGCGTAGAGCCACAGCGTGCCGGCGCCAGCCCACAGATTACCGCTCTGGGCGATGTAGAGCAGAATGGCGCTGAGCGGCGCGGTGGTGCAGGGCGAGCAGATCAAGCCCGCCAGCGCGCCCATCAGGAAAACACCGGGCAGCGAGCCGCCCTGCTGGCGGTTGCTCCATAATGTCAGTCGCGTCTGGACGCTGGCGGGAAGCTGCAGCTGGAACAGGCCGAACATCGACAGCGCCAGCAGAGTGAAGATCAGCGACAAACCGATCAGCACATAAGGATGCTGCAGCGCCGCCTGAAAGCGCAGGCCCGCCGCCGCGACCACCACGCCCAGCAGCGTGTAGGTGAGCGCCATGCCCAGCACGTAGACCAAGGCGAGGCTAAACAGGCGCAGCAAAGAGCCGCTGCGCTGGCCGCCGAGGATAATCCCGGCGATCAGCGGATACATCGGCAGCACGCAGGGGGTAAAAGCGACGCCGATGCCGATCAGCAATGCCCAGAGCGGCGAGAAGGGCAGCGGCGCGGCTGGCGCGGGCTGGGCGCTGACCGCTGGCGGCGTCGCGTCGGCGGCCACCGCGCTTAACGGGATGGTACGCGTCTCTGGCGGATAGCAGAAGCCCGCCGCCGCGCAGCCCTGATAGGTCACGCTAAGCGTGGCGCCTGACGCAGCCTGCCGCAGCTGAACCGGCACGCTCAGATCCTGCGGATAGATTTCGCTTTTACCGTAGAACTCATCCTCATGCGGTTCCCCTGGCGGCAGCGTTACCGGCGCCATCTGCGCCTGCTGCGCGCTGATATGGATCTGCTGGCGATAAAGGTAGTAGCCCTCTTTGACCTTCCAGCTGAGCGTCAGCTGATGGCCTTGCTGGCTGAAATCAAAGGCAAACGCCTGATCCACAGGGACGAAGCGACTGTTCGCGTGAGGGGAAAAAATTGAGGCCTGCGCTGGCAGCGTGATAAACAGCGCCAGCGCAAAGGCAATCAGGCAAGAGATGCGTGCAGCCATGACAAGTATTCACTGTCTCCATGTTGAACCGGAAGCGCCAGCAGTTCGGGCACCTCAAAGGGATGTTCGCGCTTCAGCAGATCCATCAGCGCCTGCTGATGCGACGTACTGCTTTTTAACAGCAGCTGCACTTCGCTGGCCTGCTCTAGTTTGCCCTGCCACACATAAAGCGACGTGGCGCCGGGCAGCAGCGTGACGCAGGCGGCGAGCTTCGCCTCCAGCGCCAGGGCGGCGAGCCTTTGCGCGCAGGCCTCATCGGGCGCGGTACAAAGAATCACAACGGCGTTCATCGCGTGGCTCCTGTTGCGGAAAGCGAGGATGATAGCACGCTCGCCGCGCCTCAGGCTTTACCGGTTGTAACCGCGCTACAGCACCAGGCCGCCAATCAAAAAGCCGAACAGCACCGACAGCGCGATCGCCAGCACGCCCGGCACGATAAAGGCGTGGTTAAAGACATATTTGCCGATGCGTGTCGAGCCGGTGTCGTCCATTTCCACCGCGGCCAGCAGCGTCGGATAGGTCGGCAGCACGAACAGCGCGGAAACGGCGGCGAAGGAGGCGATGGCGGTATGCGGCGAGACGCCCAGCAACAGCGCGGCGGGCATTAGCGCTTTAGCGGTGGCTGCCTGCGAATAGAGCAGCATCGAGGCGAAAAACAGCGCCACCGCCAGCAGCCAGGGCGCCTGCTGCAGCAAATCGCCCGCCAGCTGCTGGATCTCGCCGATATGCGCTTTAACAAAGGTGTCGCCAAGCCAGGCGACGCCCATCACGCAGACGCAGGCGCTCATGCCTGATTTGAAGGTGCTGGCGCTAAGGATGGCGCTGGTGTCGATTTTGCAGCTCAGCGAGATCAGCGTGGCGATGGTCAGCATAAACACCACAATCGCTTCGTTGCGCGGCAGCGGCGGATCGGCAATCAGGCCTACGCCGTCGCTGATAGCGGTGGCGTAGAGCACCACGGCGGCGATGCCGATCAGAAACAGCAGCACCGACCGTCTGGCGCCGGGCTTCTCTTTATAGCGGCTCGCCCCGCGCAGTTTCACCTCGCCTTTGGCGAGACGCGCCTGATAGACCTCATCTTCATGCAGCTCTTTGCCGAGGAAGTTGGTGACCAGCGCGGCGAGAAACAGACCGATCATCGTCGAGGGAATGGCGACAGCCAGCAGGGCGATATAGCCGACGCCGCGCGGCTCAAGCAGCGAAGCGAAGAATACCACCGCGGCGGAGAGCGGCGAGGCGGTGATGGCGATCTGCGAGGCGACCACGGCGATAGAGAGCGGACGCGACGGACGTACGCCTTGCTCTTTCGCCACCTCGGCAATCACCGGCAGCGTCGAGAAGGCGGTATGACCTGTGCCCGCCAGCAGCGTCATCATATAGGTCACCAGCGGCGCCAGCAGCGTGACGTAGCGCGGATGGCGCCGCAGCAGCCGCTCCGCCAGGCTGACCAGATAATCCATGCCGCCCGCGACCTGCATCGCGGCGATCGCGGCGATCACCGCCATAATAATTTCGATCACGTCAAAGGGGATGGCGCCGGGCTTCAGCCCGCAGACCAGCGTCAGCGCCAGCACGCCCAGTCCGCCCGCGAATCCGATGCCGATACCCCCCAGACGCGCGCCCAACCAGATCGCCAGCAGGACGATCGCTAATTCAACGACGATCATTCGTCACCTCATCAGAGTGAGAAAAAGAGCCGGTTATGTACCAAATAAAAAGGCGCGCCGTGTTGATCGCGGCGCGCCTTTTTTATCATTGTGAAAATTGACCTACTGTTCGTTTTCGTCAGTGTAGCGACGCGCCTTGTAGACCGGGTACATCAGGTTCTGCACCGAGAAGATATCGTCCAGCTCGCTTTCGGTCAGCAGGCCGCGCTCCAGCACCACCTCGCGCACGCTTTTACCGGTCTCCGCGCAAATCTTGCCGACGATATCGCCGTTGTGATGGCCAATATACGGGTTGAGGTAGGTCACGATGCCGATAGAGTTGAAAACGTAGGCTTCGCACACCGCTTTGTTGGCGGTGATGCCGTTAACGCATTTTTCCAGCAGGTTGTAGCAGGCGTTGGTCAGGATGCTGATCGACTCGAACAGCGCCTGGCCGATCACCGGCTCCATCACGTTGAGCTGCAGCTGACCCGCCTCCGCCGCCATGGTTAAGGTGGTGTCGTTGCCGATCACCTTGAAGCAGACCTGGTTTACCACCTCGGGCACCACCGGATTAACCTTGGCGGGCATAATCGAGGAACCTGCCTGCAGCTCCGGCAGATTGATCTCGTTGAGGCCCGCGCGCGGGCCGGAAGAGAGCAGGCGCAGGTCGTTGCAGATTTTCGATAGCTTCACCGCCAGGCGCTTCAGCGACGAGTGCACCATCACGTAGGCGCCGCAGTCGGAGGTCGCTTCGATCAGATCTTCCGCCGGCACCACCGGCAGGTTGCTCACCTCGGCGAGACGCTGAACCGCCAGCTGCTGATAGCCGTCCGGCGTGTTAAGGCGCGTGCCGATCGCCGTGGCGCCCAGGTTCACCTCCAGCAGCAGCTCGGCGGTGCGCAGAATGCTGCGCGTCTCTTCGTTCAGCAGCACGTGGAAAGCGTGGAACTCCTGGCCGAGCGTCATCGGCACCGCGTCCTGCAGCTGGGTGCGGCCCATCTTGAGAATGGTTTCGAACTCCGCCGCCTTGCGCTCAAAGCCTTCGCCCAGCTCTTTGATCGCGTCCAGCAGCTTCAGGATCGAGCTGTAGACCGCAATACGGAAGCCGGTAGGGTAGGCGTCGTTGGTGGACTGGCATTTATTGACGTGATCGTTCGGGTTGAGGAACTGGTATTCGCCTTTCTGATGCCCCATCAGCTCCAGCCCGATATTGGCCAGCACTTCGTTGGTATTCATATTCACCGAGGTGCCGGCGCCGCCCTGATAGACGTCGACCGGAAACTGATCCATGCACTTACCGTTGTTCAGCACCTCGTCGCAGGCCTGAATAATCGTATTGGCGATATTACGCGGAATGGTTTGCAGCTCTTTATTGGCGAGCGCGGCGGCTTTTTTCACCATCACCATGCCGCGGACGAATTCGGGAATGTCGCTGATTTTACTGTTGCTGATACGGAAATTTTCAATCGCACGCAGAGTATGAACGCCGTAGTAGGCATCGGCGGGGACTTCACGCATGCCTAGCAGGTCTTCTTCGATACGAATGTTGTTCGCCATGATAACCTTCTTGTTATTGGCCGCTTGCGCTGGCGCCATCCATCACAGGTGATGTGTTGATTTGTCGTGGAAAGCCGGAGCCGACAGTGTATCCGCCTCGTCACCGGCGCGCACGATCATATGCTGCCGCCGGGCTAAAGCGCGAGTCTGGATACGTATCCATGCATCAATTATCGCTGCAATAACCGCGATATGTGAGATTGCGCACAAATTTAACCCCACTGTAAATATTTGAAAACAGCGGTTGAATTAGCGTTGCGGCAGGCCCATCTCATGGCTATGCCGTCTAATAGGGCGTTTTCCGCTGCCTGCCCGACGCAGAGCAGCCCGACTAAAAGGAGAATACGGTGCGCTGGTTACCGTTAATCATTATTTTTGCGCTCGCCTGGATTGAGATCACCCTGTTTATTCAGGTGGCTCACGCGCTGGGCGTATTGCTGACCATGCTGCTGGTGATTTTCACCTCGGCGATCGGCGTGTCGCTGGTGAAAAACCAGGGCATGAAAAACTTTATGCTGATGCAGGAGAAGCTGGCGCGCAACGAGAGCCCGGCCGAAGAGATGATTAAAAGCGTATCGCTGATCATCGCGGGCTTTTTGCTGCTGCTGCCCGGCTTCTTTACCGACTTCCTCGGCCTGCTGCTGTTGCTGCCGCCGGTGCAAAAACATCTGACCCTGAAGCTGATGCCGCACCTGCGCGTCTGGCGCGGGCCAGGCGCCGGCCCGGACAGCGGATTTACCGTAGATGGGGAGTATGAGCGCAAGGATAGCGATCGCATCGGCCACGACGATCGCCACGATCGCTAAGCGCGGCGCCGAAGAGAAGCGTGACCTGAGCGTCGCGCTTTTTTTATGGCCGAGGCGAAAGCGGCCCTTTCGCGCAAAAAATGGGCAGTTGTCATCGCCAGGTAAAAAAATTGTCTTCGCGCCCCTTGAAAGCCATTTTAACCGACCCTATCTCTTGCACCACGAGGCCGGAAGCCATGCAGCCCGGCGTTCAACCCAAAAACTGAATGATTGGACTTCTCAAAGGAGAGCTATCTAATGAAAATTCGTCCGTTGCACGATCGCGTTATCGTCAAGCGTAAAGAAGTTGAAGCTAAATCTGCTGGCGGCATCGTTCTGACCGGCTCTGCAGCAGGCAAATCAACCCGTGGCGAAGTTCTGGCCGTGGGCAATGGTCGCATCCTGGAAAATGGTGAAGTGAAGCCGCTGGACGTTAAAGTTGGCGATCTGGTGATCTTTAGCGAAGGCTACGGCGCGAAAACCGAAAAGATCGACAACGAAGAAGTGCTGATCATCTCTGAAAGCGACATTCTGGCGATTGTTGAAGCGTAATTACGCGGAACTCACTGAACGAAACGAATTTAAGGGACAATTGAAATGGCAGCTAAAGACGTAAAATTCGGTAATGACGCTCGCGTAAAAATGCTGCGCGGCGTGAACGTACTGGCAGATGCAGTAAAAGTTACCCTGGGCCCGAAAGGCCGTAACGTGGTTCTGGATAAATCTTTTGGTGCACCGACCATCACTAAAGATGGCGTGTCCGTAGCGCGTGAGATCGAACTGGAAGACAAGTTCGAAAACATGGGCGCGCAGATGGTGAAAGAAGTGGCCTCTAAAGCGAACGACGCTGCAGGCGACGGCACCACCACTGCAACCGTACTGGCGCAGTCTATCATCACCGAAGGCCTGAAAGCTGTGGCAGCGGGTATGAACCCGATGGATCTGAAGCGCGGTATCGACCAGGCCGTTATCGCGGCGGTTGAGCAGCTGAAAGCGCTGTCTGTTCCTTGCTCAGACTCTAAAGCTATCGCCCAGGTCGGCACCATTTCCGCCAACTCCGATGAGAGCGTCGGCACCCTGATCGCCCAGGCGATGGAAAAAGTGGGTAAAGAAGGCGTTATCACCGTTGAAGAAGGCACCGGTCTGCAGGACGAGCTGGACGTAGTTGAAGGTATGCAGTTCGACCGCGGCTACCTCTCTCCGTACTTCATCAACAAGCCGGAAACCGGCGCAGTTGAACTGGAATCACCGTTCATCCTGCTGGCTGACAAGAAAATCTCCAACATCCGCGAAATGCTGCCGGTGCTGGAAGCCGTTGCTAAAGCAGGCAAACCGCTGCTGATCGTCGCTGAAGACGTTGAAGGCGAAGCGCTGGCGACGCTGGTGGTTAACACCATGCGCGGCATCGTGAAAGTCGCTGCGGTGAAAGCGCCGGGCTTCGGCGACCGTCGTAAAGCGATGCTGCAGGATATCGCTATCCTGACTGGCGGTACCGTGATCTCTGAAGAGATCGGTATGGAGCTGGAAAAAGCAGCGCTGGAAGATCTGGGCCAGGCTAAACGCGTTGTGATCAACAAAGACACCACCACCATCATCGACGGTGTGGGTGAAGAGGCGACGATTCAGGGCCGTGTGACCCAGATTCGTCAGCAGATCGAAGAAGCGACCTCTGACTACGACAAAGAAAAACTGCAGGAGCGCGTAGCGAAACTGGCAGGCGGCGTGGCCGTTCTGAAAGTGGGCGCGGCAACTGAAGTTGAAATGAAAGAGAAGAAAGCCCGCGTTGAAGATGCCCTGCACGCCACCCGTGCTGCGGTAGAAGAAGGCGTGGTAGCTGGCGGCGGCGTCGCGCTGGTTCGCGTTGCGGCACAGCTGGCCGATCTGCGTGGTCAGAACGAAGATCAAAACGTCGGTATCAAAGTTGCGCTGCGCGCAATGGAAGCGCCGCTGCGTCAGATCGTTTCTAACGCCGGCGAAGAGCCGTCTGTTGTCGCTAACAACGTGAAAGCGGGCGACGGTAACTACGGTTACAACGCTCAGACTGAAGAATACGGCAACATGATCGACTTCGGTATCCTGGACCCAACCAAAGTGACCCGTTCTGCGCTGCAGTACGCGGCCTCTGTTGCTGGTCTGATGATCACTACCGAGTGCATGGTGACCGACCTGCCGAAAGGTGACGCGCCTGATTTAGGTGCTGGCGCTGGCGGCATGGGTGGCATGGGCGGAATGGGCGGCATGATGTAATTGCCCTGACGCTTTTGCTCTCTGAAAAACCCCCGATCGGAAACGGTCGGGGGTTTTTCTTTTGCGGATGAAAAGGGTATAAGTAAGGGCGCAATACTTCGGCTTTGCGGGTTCAGGGCAATGAATGTTCAGAAAAAAGAGATACTTTTCTGCTACGCTGCCGCCCGATACTGATGATAATAAATGGGGATTACAATGCGGATTAACCTCTTGCTCGGACTGGCGGTCGGTACTTTGTTGCTGGCGGGATGCAGCAGCTCTCATCAGCTGAGCGCTGGCGGCGAACGTGTCACCTTCACCGATCAACAACCGGGCAGCGACTGTCAGCTTCTGGGCAATGTCACCGGTTCACAGAGTAACTGGCTGAGCGGTTCCGGCGGCGAGGGCAGCTCGCTGCGCGGCGCGGCCAACGATCTGCGCAACCGCGCGGCGGAAATGGGCGGCAATGTGATTTACGGCGCGACCAGCCCGACGCAAAACCTGTGGTCCGCTTTCGCGCCTCTGGACAGCAAAATGAACGGGCAGGTCTATAAATGCCCGGCGAAAGCCTGATCGTCTTCGCCATCCTGTTGATAACGGCCGGTTTTTACCGGCCGTTAATTTTTGTGGGCGGGCTGTTGGCTTGCTACTCCTGGCGCAGCTGCAGGTCGAGCGGCGTTTTACTCGGCTCGCCGCCAATCTCTCGCGCCAGCTTCGGCACCATATAGCCGGACACCAGCGTCAGCAGCGTGCGCACCAGCGCGCGCGCCTCTTCATCGGAGACGTAAAAGTGCGCCGCGCCCTGCACCTTATCCAGCACGTGCAGGTAGTAGGGCAGAATGCCGGCGTCGAACAGCGCGTTGCTGAGATCGGCGAGCGCCTGGGCGTGGTTATTGACGCCGCGCAGCAGCACGCTCTGATTTAGCAAGGTAACGCCGGCGCGCTTCAGCTGCTGCATCGCGGCCGCCAGCGA
Organism: Pantoea sp. X-Soil-MYKO-1289; assembly: GCF_059730625.1. Lineage (NCBI taxonomy): Bacteria > Pseudomonadati > Pseudomonadota > Gammaproteobacteria > Enterobacterales > Erwiniaceae > Pantoea > Pantoea sp. X-Soil-MYKO-1289. The sequence goes on along the minus strand of NZ_AP036004.1, from coordinate 3,561,434 downwards.
GGCGTCGATCTCCTGCGCATGGTTGATATGGGTCACCATCAATACCTGCAGGCGCGTTTCCGCCAGCATCCGGCACAGTTCGTCTGTAATGCGCGCCGGAATCACCACCGGCAGGCGGCTGTGGATACGCAGTCGTTTCAGGTGGGGGATCTGCGCCAGCGCGTCAATGAGCCACGCCAGTTCATGATCCTTCGCCATTAACGGATCGCCGCCGGAAAAGATGATTTCGTCCAGTTCGGGATGGGCGGCGATATAGTCGATAGCCGTTTGCCAGCTGCGCTTGTTGCCGGGGTTATCCTGATAGGGAAAGTGACGGCGGAAGCAGTAGCGACAGTTGACCGCGCAGCCGCCTTTGACCAGCAGCAGCGCGCGGTTTCTGTACTTATGCAGTAGGCCCGGCACCACGCTGCTCTGCTCGTCGAGCGGATCGGCGCTGTAGCCTGGCGCCTGGATAAACTCCTCGCGCTGGGTAAGCACCTGCAGCAGCAGGGGATCCTGCGCGTCGCCCGGCTTCATGCGCGCGATAAAGGCGCGCGGCACGCGCAGCGCGAAAAGCTGGCGGGCGTCGCGGCCAGCGGCCAGTTCCGCACGGTGTTCAAGGCCTAAAAGTCGCAGTAATTCATCAGGTTCGGTGACAACATCAGCAAGTTGCTGCAACCAATCTTCTCTGGAAGGGGTTTTTAGGGTTACAATGTGTGCCATTTTTTTGGCTATTACCAGTTCAATATTTACAGAGGGCCTTTATGGCGACTTATCTTAGCAACGATTTTCGTTCCGGTCTTAAAATCATGTTCGAAGGCGAGCCTTACGCCATCGAATCCAGTGAGTTCGTTAAACCAGGTAAAGGCCAGGCATTCGCACGCGTAAAAATGCGTCGTCTGCTGACCGGCACGCGCGTTGAGAAAACCTTCAAGTCTACCGACTCAGCTGAAGGCGCGGACGTTGTTGATATGACGCTGCAGTACTCTTACAACGACGGCGACTTCTTCTACTTTATGCACCCGGAAACCTTTGAACAGTATCAGGTTGAGTCCAAAGTGCTGGAAGACGTGCAGAAATGGCTGCAGGACAACGCAGAGTGTATCGTCACTCTGTGGAACAACAAAGCGATCGCGGTTCAGGCGCCGAACTTTATCGAATCGGAAGTGATTGAAACCGATCCGGGCCTGAAAGGCGATACCGCCGGCACCGGCGGCAAGCCTGCAAAACTGGCGACCGGCGCCGTGGTTAAAGTGCCGCTGTTCGTTCAGATCGGCGAAGTGGTTAAAGTCGATACCCGCTCCGGCGAATACGTTTCACGCGTAAAATAAGTGCGAAGGCGCATCCCGGGATGCGCCTTTTTCATCTCATCGCGCCTGTAATACCTTTCATGGCTGCGGCGAAGATGTTTCCCCCCTGGCGCGCTATCTCGCGTGCGGCGAAATAGTCCCAGACAATAACCTTTTTTCTGTGCGTTTCAGTACGTTTGGCCATAAGCGGTCTATGCTTAAAGCGCTGTACTTGACTGCAACCACAAAAAGGATATTGCCATGTTAAAGAAAAGTATTGTTGCGATTTTCTCAGTGCTGGTGCTCTCTTCTCTGCTGTCCGCCTGTAACACCACGCGTGGTGTCGGCGAGGACGTAGAAGCGGGCGGCCAGGCTATTCAGCGTACTGCGCAGTAATATCTTCAAGCCGGTACGATTCTGTCGTACCGGTTATTTCTGCTTCACCCAAATCAGATCCTCGACCGGGAAACCAGCCTGCCGCGCCTGTTCCACCAGCTTCTGCTTCACGCCCTCATCCAGCTGCGGCGTGCGGGATAATATCCACAGATAGTGACGATTCGGACCGCATACCAGCGCATAGCGGTAATCCTTATCCAGCGCGATAACATTGTAGCCGCCGTAGAAGGGGCCGAAGAAAGAGACTTTTAGCGCGGCGCGCTGCGGGTCGCCGGTGAAGTACGCCTTGCCTACGCTCTCCTGCCATTTCTGTTTCTGCGGCTTGTAGCCGCGGTTAATGACCTTGAGGCCGCCGTCGTCGCGCGGGCTATAGGTCGCCGTAACCTGTTCCAGACCGCGCTCGAAGCGGTGATCGAGGCGCGCGATTTCATACCAGGTGCCGAGATAGCGCTGGCTGTCGAACCCTTCGACGACGGTAACGTTTTTCGGCGGCGTGGTGGAGCAGGCTACTGACAGCATTGAGCCAAGGCCTGCGATGAAGGTTTTCCATGGAGACATATACGATTCCTTTTTGCTTGAACAGATTAAGTATAGTTGCCGCTGCGATTTTTCTCTGGCTTCGGACGGCTGATTGTCTGCCGCGGGCAATGCAGGTAGACTTCCACCCCTTATTTTATAAGGAGTCATCAACATGAGCGAAGCGGCAAGCTGGCAGCCGAGCGCACCCATTGCCAATTTGTTGAAACGTGCGGCTATCCTCGCGGAAATCCGACGTTTCTTTGCCGATCGCGGCGTGCTGGAAGTGGATACGCCGGCGATGAGCCAGGCAACCGTCACCGATATCCATCTGGTGCCCTTTCAGACGCGTTTTGTCGGTCCCGGCGCGACGCAGGGGCGCGATCTCTGGCTGATGACCAGCCCGGAATACCATATGAAGCGCCTGCTGGCGGCGGGCAGCGGACCCATCTATCAGATGGGTCGCTGCTTCCGCAACGAAGAGGCGGGACGTCACCATAATCCCGAATTCACCATGCTGGAGTGGTATCGCCCGCACTACGATATGTACCGCCTGATGAACGAGGTGGACGATCTGCTGCAGCAGGTGCTGGAGTGCGACAGCGCTGAATCGCTCTCCTACCAGCAGGCGTTTATTCGCCATCTCGATCTCGATCCGCTGTCGGCGGATAAAGCGCAGCTGCGCGAAGCGGCGGAGAAGCTGGGCGAGGGCGAACTGGCGAACCGCGAAGAGGATCGCGATACCCTGCTGATGCTGCTGTTTATGCTGGGCGTGGAGCCGAAGATCGGCATCGATAAGCCGACCTTCGTTTACCATTTCCCCGCCAGCCAGGCGGCGCTGGCCGAGATCAGCACGGAAGATCACCGCGTCGCGGAGCGTTTCGAGGTGTATTACAAAGGCGTGGAGCTGGCGAACGGCTTCCGCGAGCTGACCGACAGCCGCGAGCAGCGTCAGCGCTTCGAGCAGGATAACCGGCGGCGCGCGGCGCGCGGGCTGCCGCAGCATCCGGTCGATACCTATCTGCTGGATGCGCTGGCGCACGGCATGCCCGCCTGTTCCGGCGTGGCGCTGGGCGTGGATCGTTTGATTATGCTGGCGCTGAAGGCGGATTCGCTGAGCGAGGTGATCGCGTTTCCGGTGGATCGCAGCTAAACAAGATAGCGGGACGCTTTGCTCTTCGGTTCCCGCTACCTGCGTTTTAATGCCGGTGCGGCCGGAAAGACGTTCGGTTAATTCCCGCTGTCGGGAAACTCCTGAATGGTCACCGGCAGCGTCAGCTTCCGATCGTTGCGCAGCACGTCGACTTTAATCACTGAGCCTGGACGGATCTCCGCCACCTGATCCATCGTCTCCTGCGCGGAGACGGCGGGTTTGCCGTTCACGCTCAGCAGTACGTCATTCACCTGAATGCCCGCTTTATCCGCCGGTCCGTCTGGCGTCACCACGCTGACGATAATGCCCTGAACATGATCGATGCCGCTGCCCTGATTGTGCAGCGCAGGCAGCTCGCGCCCGGTGATGCCGATATAGCCGCGGATAACGCGGCCGTCGCGGATCAGCTTATCCATAATCTTGCTCGCCAGCGCGGTAGGGATAGCGAAGCCAATGCCTTCCGGCGTCTCGCCGTCGTTGCTTTTATCAAAGGTCAGGGTATTGATGCCCATCAGCTCGCCCAGCGAGTTAATCAGCGCGCCGCCGGAATTGCCCTGGTTGATGGATGCGTCGGTCTGCAGGAAGTTCTGGCGTCCGGATGAGCTCAGGCCGACACGGCCCGTGGCGCTGATAATGCCCTGCGTAACGGTTTGCCCGAGGTTATAAGGATTGCCGATCGCCATCACCACGTCGCCGATATGCGGCACGCGGTGCGGGTTAATCGGGATCACCGGCAGGCTGGAGGCGGTGATCTTCAGCACCGCCAAATCGGTCATGGCGTCGGAGCCGACCAGGTTGGCCTCAAAGAAGCGGCCATCCTGCAGCGCGACGATAATCTGATCGGCGTTATTGATCACGTGCTTGTTGGTCAGGATATAGCCTTTGGCGTTCATGATCACGCCGGAACCGAGCGTGGTGATGCCGCGATTATTATTGCCGCCGTGGGCGCTGCGATTATAGACGTTGACCACGGCAGGCACGGCGCGGCGGACGCCAGCGTTAAAGCTGAAAGGCGTCTGGTCGTCGCTGTCGTCGTCACGGTTGAGAAGGGCGCTGGTGCCGCCCATACGCAGTGCAGGCAGCGCCGCAAGCAAAATGCCTGCGACAATCAGGCCCAACACCACTGAACGCAAAAGTTTAGGAAACATGGTGTTAACTTACGCCAGGGGGAGATCGCAGGGCAGGATAGCACGAGAAAGGCGAACAAACACGCTTGTGTTGTTCGCCTGTCAGAGGGATTAACGCAGCAGCAGGTAGATTGACTCGTCGCCGCGCACCACGTTCAGCGCCAGCACCGGCGGTTTGCCTTCCAGCACTTTGCGCATTTCAGCCAGGCTGGTGACGCGCGTGCGGTTGACGCCGACAATCACGTCATCTTTCTGCAGGCCGACCTGCTCAGCCGCCGTGCCTTTATCGATGCTGTCGATCTTCACGCCCTTGTCGCCCGATTTGGTCGCGCCGTCGCTCAGCGTCGCGCCCTGCAGCGCCGGCGACATCAGCTGCGCGCTGGCGGTGCTCTGTGCGCTCTGCTCCAGCGTCACCTCGACCGACATCGGCTTGCCGTCGCGCAGCAGACCGAGCTTCACTTTCTCGCCCGGCGCGGTGGTGCCCACTTTCACGCGCAGTTCGGCAAAGCTGGTGATCGGCTTATCATTAATCGAGGTGATAATATCGCCCGATTTCACGCCCGCTTTCTGCGCCGCAGACTGTGGCAGCACTTCAGAGACAAAAGCGCCGCGCTGCGCATCAACGTTAAAGGCTTTGGCGATATCCGCCGTCATTTCGGTGCCTTTAATGCCGAGCTGTCCGCGCTTCACTTCGCCATATTTAATCAGCTGCTGCGCCAGGTTCATCGCCATATCGCTGGGAATAGCGAAGCCGATGCCGATATTGCCGCCGCTCGACGCCAGAATCGCGGTGTTGATGCCGATCAGTTCGCCGTTGAGATTAACCAGCGCGCCGCCGGAGTTGCCGCGGTTAATCGCCGCGTCGGTCTGGATAAAGTTCTCCAGCCCTTCGAGGTTAAGCCCGCTGCGCCCCAGTGCAGAGATTATGCCGGAGGTCGCGGTCTGACCCAGTCCGAACGGGTTGCCGATCGCCACGGCGAAGTCGCCCACTTTTAGCTGATCGGAGTCGGCGATTTTCACCTGCGTCAGGTTCTTCGCGCCTTCGACCTGAATCAGCGCGATATCGGTCTGCTCGTCATGGCCGATCAGCTTCGCGTCATATTCGCTGCCGTCGCCAAGCTGCACGCTGATCTTGTCCGCGCCGTTGACCACGTGGTTATTGGTCAGGATGTAGCCCTTAGCGGCGTCGATAATCACGCCGGAGCCTAAGCCTTCGAACGGCTGGGCCTGATCGCCGCCAGGCCCCTGGCCGAAGAAGCGTTTCAACGGCTCGGGAATATCCTGCGCCTGGCTGGCGGTTTCCGTGCCTTCAACATGGACGCTGACCACCGCCGGCAACACTTTTTCCAGCATCGGCGCCAGGCTGGGTAACGGCTGGCCCTGAATCTGCGCGGGCAAGGTCGCCATCGCCGCAGGCGTTGCGGCCAGGCTCATTCCGATACTCAAGGCTAATGCGCTTAACAGACGTGCTTGTTTTTTCATTGCTAGAACGCTCTCGCTGCGAAAAGTGGGGGAGTAAACGTATGTGACAGCTGATTCAGGGTCTGGGTTCGCAAAAATGCGGGGCGCAACCGGGTTACGCCCCAATAAGACTAGTCGCGCGCGGCGCGTTCGCCACGCAGCAGGCCGGAAGCGCCTTCGGAGTAGTCACGCGGGATCTGGACCGGCGCCTGATCGTTATCCGCTTCCGCTTCGGTCAGCTGATAGGCGAAGGGGTTTTTCTCGCCCGGCAGGTTCGGCAGCAGATCGTTCGATCCTTTCGCCATGTGCTGATAGAGCTGGCGGTAGTCGCGCGCCATGTTGTCCAGCAGCTCGGCGCTCTGCGCGAAGTGGTTGGTCAGCTCTTCGCGGTAGTCCGCCAGCTCTGCTTTAGACTTCTCCAGCTCGTACTGCATGCTGCGCTGCTCGCGCAGTTTTTTGTTACCGAAACGCATGGCAACCGCGCCGACAATAATGCCAATTACTAAACCAATTAACCCGTATTCCCAGGTCATAATGACTCCCATGTAATTTCCGTTGTTTGTAGGGCATCCACCATTTCAATAGTAGTCACTATACCCGTTAATCTTATGGATGTGGAACTCTGAGGCGGCATGCCTTAGTGTAGAGCGGCCTTTTTTTCATCAACCGAACTGTGAATAAGACCTTTTCAGGGATCTGAGAGAACCAATGCAAACCTCATCTCCGCTTGCCCGCTATGAGCAGGCGCTGTCGCAGGGCGACTTTAAACCCGATGATGTACAACGCGACGCCATCACCCGACTGGACGCCGTTCAGCGGGCCTTACTCGCGCGTCAGCCCGAAACGTCCGCTAGCGGCAAAGGATTATTCGGCCGCCTGTCCCGACTGATGGGCAAAGAGAAAACCGACGCGCAGGCGCCGGTGCGCGGCCTCTATATGTGGGGCGGCGTAGGACGCGGCAAAACCTGGGTCATGGATTTGTTTTTTCAGTCTATTCCTGGCAACCGCAAGCTGCGCCTGCACTTCCATCGCTTTATGCTGCGCGTGCATGAAGAGCTGACCCAGCTACAGGGGCAGAGCGATCCGCTGCTGATCATCGCCGACCGCTTTAAAGCCGAAACCGATATTCTCTGCTTCGACGAGTTTTTTGTCTCCGACATTACCGACGCCATGCTGCTCGGCACCCTGATGGAGGCGCTGTTCGCGCGCGGCATTACGCTGGTGGCGACCTCGAACATTCCGCCAGACGATCTCTATCGCAACGGCCTGCAGCGCGCGCGTTTCCTGCCGGCGATTGAGCAAATCAAACTGCACTGCGACGTGATGAACGTCGATGCCGGCATCGACTACCGGCTGCGCACGCTCACCTCGGCGCATCTGTGGAACGCGCCGCTGAACGAGGCGACGCACGCCGAAATGGAGCGCATGTTCAAGGCGCTGGCGGGCAGCGCGCGCGACGACGCGCCGGTGCTGGAGATTAACCACCGCCAGATGGCGACGCTGGGCGTCAGCGAAGGGGTGCTGGCGATAGATTTCCTGACGCTGTGCGGAGAAGGGCGCAGCCAGCATGACTATATCGAGCTGTCGCGCCGTTTCCACAGCGTGCTGCTCTACGACGTGCCGGTGATGATCTATAAAACCGAAGATCAGGCGCGCCGCTTCCTCGCGCTGGTGGATGAGTTCTACGAGCGTCACGTCAAGCTGGTGGTCGCGGCGGAAACGTCGCTGTTCGAAATCTACCAGGGCACGCGGCTGAAATTTGAGTATCAGCGCTGCCTGTCGCGCCTGCAGGAAATGCAGAGCGAGGAGTATCTGCGGCTGCCGCATCTGCCTTGAGGGCGCGCGAGAAAAAGATCAAATAGGGTTCGATTTTTGTAATCGACTTCTCTATAATCTTGCGACCCCACGTTACAGCAACTGGATTTATTTCCCGAATCCGTTGTGCTCCGGTAACTCTATCCGAAGGGGTGGGCTTGCTGGTCAAAATGGTCGTGTGAGCCTCAACCGTTTACTTAAGCGTTTGGGTTTTCACCAACGTGTAACTTAATTTGGGTAAGCTTTTCGATGAAAACTTTTACAGCTAAACCAGAAACCGTACAGCGTGACTGGTATGTTGTTGACGCAACTGGCAAAACCTTGGGTCGCCTGGCGACTGAACTGGCGCGCCGTCTGCGTGGTAAGCATAAAGCGGAATACACTCCGCACGTTGATACTGGTGATTACATCATCGTTCTGAACGCTGACAAAGTCGCCGTTACCGGCAACAAGCGTACTGACAAGATTTACTATCACCACACTGGCCACATCGGTGGTATCAAACAGGCGACCTTTGAAGAGATGATTGCTCGCCGTCCTGAGCGTGTGATTGAAATCGCGGTTAAAGGCATGCTGCCGAAGGGCCCGCTGGGCCGTGCAATGTTCCGTAAACTGAAAGTTTACGCGGGCAACGAGCACACCCATGCGGCACAGCAACCGCAAGTTCTTGACATTTAATCGGGATTACAGGCAATGGCTGAAACTCAAAACTACGGCACTGGTCGCCGCAAAAGCTCTACCGCTCGCGTATTCATCAAGCCGGGCAGTGGCAACATCGTAATCAACCAACGTTCTCTGGAACAGTACTTCGGTCGCGAAACGGCACGCATGGTCGTTCGTCAGCCGCTGGAACTGCTGGACCTGGTTGGTAAATTCGATCTGTACGTCACCGTTAAAGGTGGTGGTATTTCTGGTCAGGCAGGTGCGATCCGTCACGGCATCACCCGCGCTCTGATGGAGTACGACGAATCTCTGCGTGCTGAACTGCGTAAAGCGGGCTTCGTTACCCGTGACGCGCGTCAGGTTGAACGTAAGAAAGTCGGTCTGCGTAAAGCACGCCGTCGTCCGCAGTTCTCCAAGCGTTAATTGTTTGCGGCTTCGGCTGCTGCGATTGGCACAAAAAACCCGCCTCGGCGGGTTTTTTATTTTCGACCCCGTCGCGTCAAAAAACGCGTAAACCCCTGCGCTGCTCGCAAATTCCCCGCAAATCTCGAATCCTCGCCCACAAGCTGCCCAAAATCTGGTAAACTCTGTGTCACTTTGCGCCCATGAGTCGGCGTGTGATGTCGGTCAACCCTCAGGATGTCGGAGAGACAGATCTAACGCGGGCTGTGAGCGAACGATTGAGCAGGTGAGTCGCCGTGTGGTTGGCTATTCGCAGTAACTTTTTGTGAACAAACTTGGAGGTTTTCATGGCTGTCGCTGCCAACAAACGTTCGGTAATGACGCTGTTTTCCGGTCCCACTGACATTTTCAGCCATCAGGTACGCATCGTCCTGGCTGAAAAAGGCGTTAGTGTAGAGATCGAGCAGGTCGAAATGGATAACCTGCCGCAGGATCTGATTGACCTCAACCCGTATCGCACTGTGCCGACGCTGGTAGATCGCGAACTGACGCTGTATGAATCCCGCATCATCATGGAATACCTCGACGAACGCTTCCCGCATCCGCCGCTGATGCCGGTCTATCCGGTCGCGCGCGGCGAAAGCCGTCTGATGATGCACCGCGTCGAGCAGGACTGGTACAGCCTGATGCACACCATTGAAAAAAGCAGCGGCCAGGAAGCGGAGGCCGCGCGCAAGCAGCTGCGCGAAGAGCTGCTGGCGATTGCGCCACTCTTCGCCCGTACGCCGTTCTTTATGAGCGAAGAGTTTAGCCTGGTGGACTGCTACCTGGCGCCGCTGCTGTGGCGTCTGCCGTCAATGGGCATCGATCTGGCCGGCGCCGGCTCGAAAGAGCTAAAAGGCTATATGAATCGCGTATTCGAGCGTGATTCTTTCCTCGCTTCACTGACGGAAGCGGAACGTGAAATGCGCCTGCAAGCCCGGGGCTAACCTATGGAAATGTCGCAACTCTCAGCCCGCCGTCCTTACCTGCTGCGCGCGTTCTATGACTGGCTGCTCGACAACCAGCTCACGCCGCATCTGGTGGTCGACATCAATCTGGAAGGGGTTCAGGTGCCGCTGGAATATGCGCGCGATGGACAGATTGTGCTGAACATTGCGCCGCGCGCGGTCGGCAATCTGGAGCTTGGCAACGACGAAGTGCGCTTCAACGCGCGTTTCGGCGGCGTGCCGCGCCAGGTCTCCGTGCCGATGGCTGCTATTCTGGCGATCTACGCGCGTGAAAACGGCGCAGGCACGATGTTCGAGCCGGAACCTGCCTACGAGCTGGGCGCGCAGGATGGCGAAGAGACGCCGGTCGATCCTGTGATGTCCGTGATCGATGGCGACCGCCCGGACGACGCCAGCGAAGACGATCCCTCGCCGGATGACGATCCGCCGCCGCGCGGCAATCGCCCGTCACTGCGGGTGGTGAAATAGCACATAAAAAAGCCGGCTGCGATAGCCGGCTTTTTGTCGCTGCGCGAACCTTACACTTCCAGATAGTCCATGATGCCTTCGGCGGCTTTACGCCCTTCGGCAATCGCCGTCACCACCAAATCCGAACCGCGCACCGCATCGCCGCCGGCGAAGATTTTCGGGTTGCTGGTCTGGAAGGCGCTTTCAGCCTGTTCCGGCGCGATAATGCGTCCCTGACCGTCCAGCTCTACGCTGAAGTCGGCCAGCCACTCCATTTTGTGCGGACGGAAGCCGAACGCCATGACTACCGCGTCTGCGGGCAGCACATGCTCGGAGCCAGGCACGATTTCCGCGCGGCGACGTCCTGCCGCATCCGGCTGGCCCATCTCGGTGCGCGCTACTTTGACGCCGCTGACGCGACCGCTGGCGTTGATTTCGACGCCCAGCGGCTGCACGTTGAACTGAAACTCCACGCCCTCTTCACGCGCGTTTTTCACCTCGCGTTTCGAACCCGGCATGTTGGCTTCGTCACGGCGGTAGGCGCAGGTCACGTGCGTCGCGCCCTGACGGATAGAGGTGCGTACGCAGTCCATCGCGGTATCGCCGCCGCCCAGTACCACGACGCGCTTGCCTTCCATGCTGATGTAAGGCTGTTCGTCCTGCTGCGCAAACCCCATCGTGTGCTTAGTGTTGGCGATCAGGAACGGCAGCGCGTCATAGACGCCCGGCGCATCCTCGTTCTCCAGCCCGCCGCGCATCGACTGATAAGTGCCGACGCCCAGGAAGACCGCGTCATAGGCGTTTAGCAGGTCGCTCATCTGCACGTCGCGGCCCACTTCCGTATTCAGCTGGAACTCAATGCCCATACCGGTAAAGAGTTCGCGGCGCTTGATCATCACCTCTTTTTCCAGCTTGAACGACGGAATGCCGAAGGTCAGCAGGCCGCCGATTTCTGGATGGCGATCGTAAACCACCGCTTTGACGCCGTTGCGCGTCAGCACGTCCGCGCAGGCGAGGCCCGCCGGACCCGCGCCGATAATCGCCACGCGCTTGCCGGTCGGTTTCACGTGCGACATATCGGGACGCCAGCCCATCTCCATCGCTTTATCGTTAATGTAGCGCTCGATATTGCCGATGGTGACCGCGCCGAACTCGTCGTTCAGGGTGCAGGAGCCTTCGCACAGGCGATCCTGCGGGCAAACGCGTCCGCACACTTCCGGCAGGCTGTTGGTCTGATGCGACAGCTCCGCCGCTTCGATAATGCGGCCTTCGTTCGCCAGCTTCAGCCAGTTAGGAATGTAGTTGTGAACCGGACACTTCCACTCGCAGTAAGGGTTGCCGCACGAGAGACAGCGATCGGCCTGCGCCTTCACCTGGCTGTCAGAGAAGGGTTCATAAATTTCGACAAACTCAATTTTACGAATTTTCAGCGGCTTCTTTGGCGGGTCAACGCGCTGCAGGTCGATAAATTGATATACGTTTTGACTCATCGTAACCTCTTACGGCTATCCCGTCCGGCGCGTCGCACCGGACGGGGCAAACTATTACTGTGCCTGCACGCGCAGCTCTGCTGCGGAACGACTGCGGTGACCCAGCAACGCTTTGACGTCGCTGGACTTCGGTTTAACCAGCGCGAAGCGCGACGACCAGAGCGGCCAGTTGGCGAGGATCTCTTCGCCACGGCTGGAGCCGGTGTGCTGTACATGCTCGGTGATCAGACCGCGCAGGTGTTCCTCATGGATCGCCAGCTCGTCGACGTTGAGCACTTCCACCAGCTCCGGGTTGACGCGCTTGCGGAACTCGCCGTCTTCATCCAGCACGTAGGCGAAGCCGCCCGTCATGCCGGCGCCGAAGTTAACGCCGGTGCGGCCCAGCACGCAGACGATGCCGCCGGTCATATATTCACAACCGTTGTCGCCAATCCCTTCTACCACCGTAATCGCGCCCGAGTTGCGCACGGCGAAACGCTCGCCCGCGCGGCCTGCGGCAAACAGCTTGCCGCCTGTCGCGCCGTAGAGGCAGGTGTTGCCCGCAATGGTCGCTTCGTGGCTGCGGAACGCGGAGCCGACCGGCGGTCGGATTGCCAGCATACCGCCCGCCATTCCCTTGCCGACGTAGTCGTTGGCGTCGCCGGTCAGCGTCAGCTCAACGCCGCCCGCGTTCCATACGCCAAAGCTCTGACCGGCGGTGCCGGAGAAGTGCGCGCGGATCGGATCCGCCGCCAGCCCCTGATCGCCGTGGATCGCCGCGATAGCGCCGGAGAGCGTCGCGCCGACGGAGCGGTCGGTGTTGCGAATGTCGAAGAAGAAGGTCTTGCTCTGTCTCGCTTCCACAAACGGCATCGCCTGGTCATGCAGCGCTTTATTCAGCTCGCCTTTGTCGAAAGGCGGGTTGCTGCCTTCGGTGCAGTGCAGCGCTTTGCCCGGCATCGGCGCGGCGGTTTTCAGCAGCGACGAGAGATCCAGGTTCTGCTGCTTGGCGGTGAAGCCGTCCAGCTCTTTCAGCAGGTCGGTGCGGCCGATCAGGTCAGTCAGGCGTTTCACGCCCAGGCTCGCCATCAGCTCGCGGGTTTCACGCGCGATGAACTCAAAGTAGTTGGTTACCTTGAAGGGCAGGCCGTGATAGTGATTCTTACGCAGCTTATCGTCCTGGGTCGCTACGCCGGTCGCGCAGTTGTTCAGGTGACAGATACGCAGGTATTTACAGCCCAGCGCCACCATCGGACCGGTGCCGAAGCCGAAGCTTTCCGCGCCGAGGATCGCCGCTTTAATAATGTCGAGGCCGGTTTTCAGGCCGCCGTCGACCTGCAGACGGATCTTATGGCGCAGACCGTTGGAGACCAGCGCCTGCTGGGTTTCCACCAGGCCAAGCTCCCACGGACAGCCCGCATATTTCACCGAGCTTAACGGGCTGGCGCCGGTGCCGCCGTCATAGCCGGCGATGGTGATCAGGTCGGCATAGGCTTTCGCCACGCCGGTTGCGATGGTGCCGACGCCTGGCTCGGAGACCAGCTTCACCGAAATCATCGCTTTAGGGTTCACCTGCTTCAGGTCGAAAATCAGCTGCGCCAGATCTTCGATCGAGTAGATGTCGTGATGCGGCGGCGGGGAGATCAGCGTGACGCCCGGCACGGAGTAGCGCAGCTTCGCGATATAGGGCGTGACTTTGTCGCCCGGCAGCTGGCCGCCTTCGCCCGGCTTCGCGCCCTGCGCCACTTTAATCTGAATGACATCGGCATTGACCAGATAGGCTGGCGTCACGCCGAAGCGGCCAGAAGCGACCTGTTTGATGCGCGAAACTTTGTTGGTGCCGTAGCGCGCCGGATCTTCGCCGCCTTCGCCGGAGTTGGAGCAGCCGCCGAGCGAGTTCATCGCTTCGGCCAGCGCCTCATGCGCCTCCGGGCTGAGCGCGCCGATAGACATCGCCGCGGTGTCAAAACGCTTAAACAGCTCGCTGGCCGGCTCGACCTCGTCGATGTGGACCGATTCGGTGCCAGGCTGCAGCGCCAGCAGATCGCGCAGCGTCGCCACTGGACGCTCGTTCACCAGCTTCGCATAGGCCTGATAGTCGCTGTATTCGCCGCTCTCTACGGCGCGTTGCAGCGTACCCACCACGTCCGGGTTATAGGCGTGATACTCGCCGCCGTGCACATACTTCAGCAGGCCGCCCTGGTCCAGCGGCTTGCGCTGCAGCCAGGCGCGTTTCGCCAGGTTGGTGAGATCCTGCTGGAAGTCGGCGAAGCTGGCGCCGCTGATGCGGCTGACCACGCCCTGGAAGCAGAGGCGCGATACATCGGCATGCAGGCCCACCGCTTCGAACAGTTTCGAGCAGCGATAGGAGGCGATGGTCGAGATGCCCATTTTGGACATGATCTTGTAAAGGCCTTTGTTGATGCCGTTACGGTAGTTCAGCATCACCGCGCGATAATCTTTTTCGATTACGTTGCTGTCGACCATCTTCGCCAGCGATTCATAGGCCAGATAAGGATAGATAGCGGTCGCGCCGAAGCCGAGCAGTACGGCAAAGTGGTGCGGATCGCGCGCGCTGGCGGTCTCAACGATAATATTGGCGTCGCAGCGCAGGTTTTTCTCAACCAGACGCGTCTGCACCGCGCCGACGATCATCGGCGCCGGAACCGGCAGGCGGTTTTCGCCGATGGCGCGATCGGAGAGCACCAGCAGCACGGTGCCGTCGCGCACCATACGCTCAGCCTCGTCGCACAGCGCGTGCATCGCCTGCTCCAGGGTTTGCGTCGCCGGGTCGAAAGTGCAGTCGAGCGTGTCGGCGCGATAGTACTCGCCTTCCATGGTGGTCAGCTGATTAAAGTCGGACCACAGCAGGATAGGGGACTTAAAGCTGACGCGATGCGCCTGACCTTCCGCTTCGCAGAAGACGTTCATTTCGCGGCCAATGCTGGTGGCCAGCGACATCACATGGTTTTCGCGCAGCGGATCGATCGGCGGGTTAGTCACCTGCGCGAACTGCTGGCGGAAATAATCATAAATGATGCGCGGGCGGCTGGAGAGCACGGCGAACGGCGTGTCGTCGCCCATTGAGCCGACCGCTTCCTGACCGTTCTCGCCCAGCACGCGAATAATAGTGTCGAGCTCTTCGCTGCTGTAGCCGAACTGCTTCTGGTAGGTCGCCAGCAGCGGATCGTTCAGCTCGCGGCTGCCGACCTGGTCGTCAGGCAGATCTTCGAACGGCACCAGACGCTTAACGTTTTTCTCCATCCACTCTTTATAGGGATGGCGGCTCTTCAGATCGTTATCGGTTTCTGCCGAATGGAGGATGCGTCCGATCCGGGTGTCGATCACCATCAGCTCGCCAGGACCGACGCGGCCTTTCTCTACCACTTCGTCCGGCTGGTAATCCCAGATGCCGACTTCGGAGGCGCAGGTGATCAGTTTGTCCTTGGTGATCACGTAGCGCGCCGGGCGCAGGCCGTTACGGTCAAGGTTACAGGCGGCGTAGCGGCCGTCGGACATGACGATGCCCGCCGGGCCGTCCCACGGCTCCATATGCATGGAGTTGAAGTCGAAGAAGGCGCGCAGTTCCGGATCCATATCCGGGTTGTTCTGCCAGGCGGGCGGCACCAGCAGGCGCATCGCACGCACCAGGTCCATGCCGCCGTTCAGGAACAGCTCCAGCATGTTGTCCATCGAACTGGAGTCGGAGCCGGTTTCATTGACGAACGGCCCGGCGTTCTGCAGATCGGGGATCAGCGGCGTGTTGAATTTATAGGCGCGCGCGCGCGCCCACTGCCGGTTACCGGCGATGGTGTTGATTTCGCCGTTGTGCGCCATATAGCGGAACGGCTGCGCCAGCGGCCAGCGCGGCACGGTATTGGTGGAGAAGCGCTGGTGGAACAGGCAGATAGCCGATTCCAGACGCAGGTCCGCCAGATCGAGATAGAAGCGCGGCAGGTCGGCCGGCATACACAGGCCTTTATAGATATTGACCTGGTTTGAGAAGCTGCAGATATAAAATGCTTTATCGTCGGTCTGCTCGATGCGCTTTTCCGCGCGGCGGCGCGCCATATAAAGGCGGCGCTCCATATCGCGCGGACGCCAGCCGGCCGGGGCGTTGATAAAGAGCTGCTGAATGCGCGGCATAGAGGAGAGGGCAATCTCTCCCAATACGTCCTGATTGACGGGCACGTCGCGCCAGCCGACCACAGAGAGGGTTTCACGGACCACTTCCTCTTCCACAATGCGGCGGCTCGCCTGAGCCTCTTCCTCATCATGGCTGAGGAACAGCATGCCTACGGCGTAATTTTTCGCCAGACGCCAGCCTTTCTCTTCCGCAACGACGCGGAAGAAGCGGTCAGGTTTTTGTAATAACAGACCACAGCCGTCGCCAGTCTTGCCGTCGGCAAGGATCGCGCCACGGTGTTGCATACGGGCCAGCGCGTGGATTGCGGTACGCACCACCTTATGGCTAGGTTCGCCTTCTATATGGGCGATGAGGCCGAAACCACAGTTATCCTTTTCAAGGGATTTGTCATACAACATTTCAGTGAACCTCCCCAGGCTCTGTGGATTCCCTTTGGTCGGGCTACGGGCGCAGAAAGTGCTAAGCGACAGGCTGGCGCGCATCGTGCGCTGCACTCCTGTGTCGCCCCATCTGTCTGGCCTTTGGCGTCGTTGTCACAAGCGTCGTGGTCTTGTTACAGGGGGAATCTCTGTTACTGCATAAATATGACGAGTTGAGCACCCGTCCAGAAAGCTTCCAGCGGATTTCCAACTTATCGGGAAAGCGGAATAAGGTCAAATAGCGTTCCTGATGCTCTTTTTAACGGGTATTTATTGGCTAACTTTCTGAATTGTAATTAATTATCTACCAAAAAAGCGTCGATCCACCGTTGCGTGTGCCCGGCCGAAATGTGAACTGTCTCACTGTCATGCAGCCGTCACATCCCTTCGGCGTGCTGGTTTGATGCACTTTAACAGCAGAAAATGCTGCATAGCAGATTACCCGCACATCATGTATCTGTTTTTCTTATAACAGCTTCTTTGCTGCAAATGAGCAGGCTTCATAAGTAAAATTAATCAGGATAAGCGCGATTATTCACGCAATTAAAATGAATTTCTATGCAAAATAAAAAAGGGATGCCGAGACAACGGAAAGCTGTCGACAAAGAAAAAGAAAGGTCTGGATCACAGTCGCCGAGAAGCAGGCGGCCCTCCAGATTATTCGGTTGGCGCAATTAGTCAAGTGATTTAGCGCCAGAGCAGGCATCGTCGGCGATCGTGGCGCCAGATGCACCATAACGGGGCGTAACGCGCGCTTTCCGGCGCTTCGTCGCGCCATCGGCAGCGTAATTACGCTATGATGAGCCTGTTCTTTTCCAGGGAGTTCGTATGAAACAGATTCGCCTGCTGGCGCAGTATTATGTTGATTTAATGGTTAAGCTGGGACTGGTGCGTTTTTCGCTGCTGCTGGCGTCGGCGCTGGTGGTGCTGGCGATGGTGGTGCAGATGGCGGTGACCATGGTGCTGCGCGGCCATGTCGAAAGCATCGACGTGGTACGTTCGGTGTTCTTCGGGCTGTTGATTACGCCCTGGGCGGTCTACTTTCTCTCGGTGGTGGTCGATCAGCTGGAGGAGTCGCGTCAGCGTCTGTCGCGGCTGGTGGACAAGCTGGAAGAGATGCGCACCCGCGATTTAGAGCTTAATCAGCAGATGAAAGAGACCATCACCCAGCTTAATCAGGAAATTAGCGATCGTATCAAGGCGGAGCAGGCGCGCGAGCAGGTGATGGATAAGCTGCGCGAGGAGATGGCCCGCCGCGAACAGGCGCAGATCGAACTGGAACAGCAATCCTCGTTTCTCCGCTCTTTCCTCGACGCCTCGCCCGATCTGGTGTTCTACCGCAATATCGACAAGCAGTTCTCCGGCTGTAACCGCGCCATGGAGCTGCTGACCGGCAAAAGCGAAAAGCAGCTGATCGGCCTGACGCCGCGCGATATCTATGACGACGACGCCGCCACCAAAGTGCTGGAGACGGATGAAAAAGTTTTCCGTCATAACGTGTCGCTCACCTATGAGCAGTGGCTGCAATATCCAGACGGGCGCAAAGCCTGTTTTGAAATCCGTAAAGTGCCTTACTACGACCGCGTCGGCAAACGCAGCGGGCTGATGGGCTTTGGCCGCGATATTACCGAGCGTAAGCGCTACCAGGACGCGCTGGAGAACGCCAGCCGGGAGAAAACCACCTTTATCTCTACGATCAGCCACGAGCTGCGTACGCCGCTTAACGGCATTGTGGGCCTGAGCCGCATTCTGCTCGATACCGATCTCAATCAGGAGCAGCTGAAATACCTGAAAACCATTCACGTATCAGCGATTACGCTCGGCAACATCTTCAACGACGTCATCGAAGTCGACAAGATCGAGCGCCGCAAGGTGCAGCTGGATAACCAGCCGCTCGACTTCACCGGCTTCCTGGCGGATCTGGAGAACCTTTCCGGTCTGCTGGCGCAGCCGAAAGGGCTCAGATTCGTGATGGCGCCTGATCTACCGCTGCCGCACAAGATTTGCGCCGACGGCACGCGCCTGCGTCAGATCCTGTGGAACCTGATCGGCAACGCGGTGAAGTTCACCCAGCAGGGCGAAATCGTGGTGCGCGTCGCCTATGAGCCGAACGAGACCCTGCGCTTCGAGGTGGAAGACTCCGGCCAGGGCATACCGCAGGAAGAGCAGGACAAGATCTTCGCCATGTATTACCAGGTGAAAGATCAGCACGGCGGCAAGCCGGCGACCGGCACCGGCATCGGGCTGGCGGTATCGCGCCGCCTGGCGCAGGCGATGGGCGGCGATATTACCGTACGCAGCGCGCCGGGCCAGGGCTCCTGCTTTACCGTGCTGATCAAGGCGCCGCGCGTGGCCGAAGAGGTAGAGGATGACAGCAGAGAGAGCAGCATGCCGCTGCCGGCGCTGCACGTTTTGCTGGTGGAGGATATCGAGCTGAACGTGATCGTGGCGCGCTCGGTGCTGGAGAAGCTTGGCTGCAGCGTCGAGGTCGCTATGACCGGTAAGGCCGCGCTGGAGATGTTCGATCCGCTGGAGTTCGATCTCGCCCTGCTGGATATTCAGCTGCCGGATATGACCGGCCTGGACGTCTCGCGCGCCATCCATCAGCGCTATCCAGACGCCAGCCTGCCGCCGCTGGTGGCGCTGACCGCTAACGTGCTCAAAGACAAAAAAGAGTATCTGGAGGCTGGCATGGACGATGTGCTGAGCAAACCGCTTTCCGTTCCGGCGCTGACCGCCATGATCAAGAAGTTCTGGGATCATCAAAACGAAGAGGCTGACGCCGACCATCCTGAAAGCGATGACAAGACGCGCGCGCTGCTGGATGTGCCGATGCTGGAGCAATATATCGAACTGGTGGGCCCCAGCCTGATTACGCAGAGCCTGACGATGTTCGAACAGATGATGCCTGGCTATCTGGAGGTGCTCGATTCGAATCTCATGGCACGCGACCAGAAAGGCATTGCAGAAGAGGGGCACAAAATCAAAGGCGCGGCGGGATCGGTCGGGCTACAGCATCTGCAACAGGTGGCTAAACAGATTCAAAGCCCGGAGCTGCCGGCATGGTGGGACAACGTGGGCGAATGGGTTGAAGAGCTCAAGCGCGAGTGGCGTCATGACGTTCAGGTATTGCGCGACTGGGTAGCGGAAAGAGAAAACCAGAGGGCCTGAAAAAAAATGACCCCAGTCGAAGACCGGGGTGCGCGAATACTGCGCCAACACCAGGGAAAAAGTCGCTGTTGCTATACTTAGAGGAGTTCAAGCGCAGCAGCGTGGTATCGGTTAACGTCTGTCATCACCTTAGCAAATTCATCAATGACCAGGTAAAGATTCATTAAAATGTGTGATGTTGAGCAGCGTTTAAATACAGAAAACATTAATTTGGCAACACAGTCAAGTAAGGAATTAATTTCTGCGTTGCATTGCGCTTATTTTGACCAGTTGTTGCATTTTTTATGCGGTTTTCAGTTGCCATGACGATAAGAGCATGGCCTCAAACTAGGTAAAAGCGCGCATAACGGTTTCAGGCGTTTTAAGTTATGATAACGCAATGAAATTTAAAGTATAAAGCGCTGTTGCTCCGGGATTATCCAAAACGTTTTGGAAAGCACGCTTTTAAAGTTCCAGATTTGAATTAAGTCCTGCCATTTTACTGGAGCGGCGCATAAAATTTAGCGGCACAGGCAGCGTCCTGAAGATCAAATTAGCAGCCTGAAGTTGCCTGTTATGTAACCATTCGCTTCAATTGGTGAAAAGCACGACAGTGCGGCATTGGGTATAGTTTAGCAAATCGAATCATTTAAAATGGCGTTTATCACAAAACATTAAGTGTATGGCGTGAAAAGCGATAAGCGGACAACAAGTATGGAACCGATTCCTTTTTTACGGAAGTGCTTGATGTCATTCGATCTGTTTTAATATTTCATACGTAAAATGTGGCTTCTGTGGTCAGGTAATCCGCAAGTTTTGGTGTTTCTTCAGCGATTTTGACCAAAACGCGGCTTTCATCACGTCGGAAATTGATTAATGCAGGGAACAGGTAAGAGAACATTGCATGAGCAAGAATAAAGGGAACCGCTGGCAACGCGTAAAGCGCGCTGTTATCGGCGCAGTGGTTGCGATAGCCGGTATCTGGATCGCGGGAATTATTCTGTTTTCCTTTCTGCCAGTGCCGTTTTCAGCGGTGATGGCGGAACGGCAAACTGGCGCCTGGCTGCGCGGCGACTTTCATTATGTCGCGCACGCAGACTGGGTGGGGCACGACGAGATATCGCCGTGGATGGCGCTGGCGGTGATCGCTGCGGAAGATCAAAAATTTCCGGAGCACTGGGGTTTTGACGTCGACGCGATTGAAACGGCGCTGGGCAGCGAAGGCGAGCGCATGCGCGGCGCCTCGACGCTGTCGCAGCAAACGGCGAAAAATCTCTTTCTCTGGGATGGGCGCAGCTGGGTGAGGAAAGGGCTGGAGGCGGGCTTAACGGTCGGCATCGAAACCGTCTGGACCAAACGTCGCATCCTGACGGTTTATCTCAATATCGCCGAGTTTGGCCAGGGCACCTTCGGCGTGGAGGCGGCGGCGCAGCGCTATTTTCACAAGCCGGCCAGTCGTCTCACCATTGCGGAGGCGGCGCTGCTGGCGGCGGTGCTGCCGAATCCCATCCGTTTTCGTGCCGACGCGCCCTCAGGCTATGTGCGACAGCGTCAGCAGTGGATTATGCGCCAGATGCGCCAGCTGGGCGGAGAAGGCTTTTTGCAGCGCCATCATCTCAACTAGCCTTTACTCTTCGTCGAAGCCAGCTTCGAAAAGTTCGATGACGGCAGCCAGCGCCTGGCGCTCTTCCGGGCCGCTGGCTTCAATTTCAATATGACCGCCTTTCGCCGAGTCGAGCATCAGCAGGGCGATGACGCTGCTGGCCTCCGCCTCGGTACCGGATTCATTACGCAGCAGCACTTCAGCGTCGAAGCTCTGCACCAGCTCAAACAGCTTCATGGCCGGACGCGCGTGCATGCCCAGCTTATTTTTGATTTCCACGGTTTGTTTGACGGTCATGATTTGCGTTTTTCCAGCGTACGATGGCGTGACTGCACGTTTTTGCCGCGCGAGCGGAAGTAGTCCGCCAGCTGCTCGGCGATATAGACCGAGCGGTGTTTACCGCCGGTACAGCCGATGGCGACGGTCAGATAGCTGCGGTTGTTGGTTTCCAGCATCGGCAGCCACAGCTCAAGGTAGCTGCGTGTCTGGTAGATAAAGTTGTGTACTTCGGTATGACGATCGAGAAACGCCGCCACCGGGCGATCGAGGCCGGTCATCGGTCGCAGTTTAGGATCCCAGTGCGGGTTAGGCAGAAAGCGCACGTCGAAAACGTAGTCGGCGTCGATGGGGATGCCGTGCTTGAAGCCAAAAGACTCGAACACCATCGTCAGTTCGCGTTCGCGCTTGCCCAGCAGGCGCGTGCGCAGCATCTCCGCCAGCTCGTGCACCGACATCTCAGAGGTATCGATAATCAAATCGGCGCGGGAGCGCAGCGGCTCCAGCAGATCGTTCTCTTCATCAATGGCGCTTTCCAGCGACAGATTTTTGCTGGAGAGGGGGTGCAGGCGGCGCGTGTCGCTGTAGCGACGGATCAGCGTATTGCGATCGGCGTCCAGAAACAGCAGCTGCGGCGAAAAGGCGTCCGGCAGATTATTCAGCGCATGTTCGAACACCTCCGGCGATTCCGGCATATTGCGCACGTCGATGCTGACGGCGGCCGAAATATTGCGCTCCACCAGCGAATTCGCCAGCTCGGGCAACAGCACCACGGGCAGGTTATCGACGCAGTAGAACCCCATATCTTCCAGCGCGCGTAGCGCCACCGATTTTCCTGAGCCTGACCGACCGCTAACGATCATCAGCACCATGACCTTCTCTCCCGTTTTAAACCGGCGCGCACGCCGGTAAAGCGCAGTGCGCGTTACTGCTCCTCTGGAGCTTCTGTAATAATGGCGTAGAGTTCTTCATCGCTTTGTGCCGCGCGCAGGCGGCGACAGACGGTCTTGTCCGCCAGGCGTTTCGCGACCAGAGACAGCGTGTGCAGGTGGGTTTTGCACTGATCCGCCGGCACCAGCAGCGCAAACAGCAGATCGACCGGCTGGTTGTCCACCGCATCGAATGCGATAGGCTGGTCGAGGCTGATAAAGACGCCGACGGCGCGCAGCGTATCCTCTTCCAGCTTGCCGTGCGGAATGGCGATACCGTTGCCGATACCGGTGCTGCCCATGCGTTCACGGGTCAGGATCGCTTCAAACAGCGTTTGATGCGGCAGATTAAGCTGCTTTGCTGCCAGCTCGCTGATAATTTCCAGCGCGCGCTTTTTACTCTGGCAGTGTACGCCGCTGCGCGTACAGTCCGGCGTCAGCACGGTGCTCAGTTCCAGTGTCAGATCGTTATTCATTGTCGTTTCACTTGCGAGTTCACAGAGCCGCGGGCCTGCCGCGCTAAACGGCCGCGCGGTATCCCGTGGCGCTTGCACAGATGGCAAAACGGGGCGGTAAATCCGCCCCATCCTGACCGCCCTGAGCGCGCGGTAAGCGCGCTGCAAGCGTGAAGGTTAGTGTTTTTTCAGTTTGTCTTTGTGCCGGGTGAGCTGACGGGCGAGTTTATCCACCAGTCCGTCAAGCGCCGCGTACATATCTTCCGCTTCCGACGTGGCGTGCAGCTCGCCGCCGTTGACATGCAAAGTCGCTTCCGCAACCTGAGTGACCTTTTCCACTTTCAGAACAATATAAACCTGATTGATACGATCGAAGTAGTGTTCCAGTTTGGCAAATTTCGTGTTGATGAATTCACGCAGTGGTTCGGTGATTTCAACGTTTTGCCCAGTGAGGTTTAGCTGCATAGGTCTTCCTTCTCATTTCGGTCAAACCAGCTGTTTACGCTGGTTGGAGGGCGGGATAGATAAAGACTCGCGATATTTAGCGACGGTCCGGCGCGCCACCATGATGCCCTGTTCAGATAACATGGTGGTGAGCTTACTGTCACTCAAGGGTTTAGCGGGATTCTCCGCCGAGATTAATTTTTTCACCAGCGCGCGGATCGCCGTAGAAGAGGCTTCGCCGCCGCCTTCGGTATTCACGTGGCTGGAGAAAAAATATTTAAGTTCAAAGATGCCGCGCGGGCTGTGCAGGTATTTCTGCGTGGTCACGCGAGAGATGGTGGATTCATGCATATCCACGGCCTGGGCGATATCCGCCAGCACCATCGGACGCATAAACTCTTCGCCCTGCTCGAAAAAGGCCTGCTGCTGCTCGACGATGCAGCGCGTGACTTTCAACAGCGTATCGTTGCGGCTTTCCAGACTTTTGATCAGCCAGCGCGCTTCCTGCAGGTTGCTGCGGATAAACTGACTATCGCTGTCATTGCGCGCTGCGCCGCCCATAGCGGCGTAGTGCTGATTGATCCTGAGACGCGGCACGCTATCGGCGTTCAGCTCCACCGTCCAGCGCTTGCCGACCTTGCGCACCAGCACGTCGGGAATGACATATTCCGGCTCGCCGGTCTGCACCGACTGGCCAGGACGCGGATCCAGCGACTGAATGAGCAGCATCGCCTCTTTCAGCACATCTTCTTTGAAACGGGTGACGCGCATCAGGCTGCGGAAATCATGGTTGGCCAGCAGGTCGAGGTGCTCGCTGACGATCAGACGCGCTTCGGCCAGCATCGGCGTGGTCGGCGCGAACTGGGAAAGCTGCACCAGCAGACAGTCGCGCAGGTCGCGCGCGCCGACGCCGACCGGATCGAAGCGCTGAATGCGCTTCAGCACCGCTTCGACCTCATCCAGCGCCAGCTCTTCATCGCCCATGCTGTCGAGGATCTCGTCAAGCGAAACGGTGAGATAGCCGGTATCGTCGATGGCGTCGACGATCGAGGTGGCGATCGCGCGATCGGTATCGGTAAAAGGCGTTAAATCCACCTGCCACATCAGGTAATCCTGCAGCGACTGGGTGGTTTCGCCCTGATAGACCGGCAGCTCGTCGTCCTGATAGTCGGTGCCGGTGCCGGAAGGGGTGCCAGCGGTATACATCTCGTCCCAGGTGGCGTCGAGCGGCAAATCGTCCGGCATCTCTTTCTGTTCAAGCGCCTCGCGCGTGTCCAGCACCTCATCTTCCTGATAATCGCGGCTGTCGATCTCTTCATGCACTTCAGCCTGTTCCAGCAGCGGATTGCTCTCCAGCGCCAGCTGCAGCTCTTGCTGCAGTTCAAGCGTAGAGAGTTGCAGCAGCCGAATGGCCTGCTGCAACTGTGGAGTCATCGCCAGCTGTTGGCTGAACCTGAGTTGCAAACCTTGCTTCATATTCAGGACGGGATTTCCTAAGCAAACATCGTATTAACGACACCTTATCAGAGTCTGAACTCTTCGCCCAAATAAACCCGTTTAACCTGCTCATCTTCAAGAATTTCATTCGGCGTGCCGTGAGCGATAAGACGCCCCTGGCTGACGATATAGGCGCGTTCGCAAACCGCCAGGGTTTCACGTACGTTATGGTCGGTAATCAGCACGCCAAGCCCGCTGTCGCGCAGATGCTCGATGATTTTTTTAATATCGATAACCGAGATGGGGTCGACGCCGGCGAAAGGCTCATCCAGCAGGATAAATTTAGGATTAGCGGCCAGCGCGCGCGCAATCTCGACGCGGCGGCGCTCGCCGCCCGACAGCGCCTGACCCATGCTGTCGCGTAGATGGGCGATATGGAACTCATCCATCAGCTCGTTAGCGCGATCCTGACGCTGCTCTTCGGTGAGATCGTCGCGAATTTGCAGCACCGCCATCAGGTTGTCATAGACGCTGAGACGGCGGAAAATCGACGCCTCCTGCGGCAAATAGCCGATGCCGCGACGCGCGCGGGCGTGCAGCGGCAGGATGCTGATATCATCCTCATCGATCACGATACGGCCCGCGTCGCGCGGCACGATGCCGACGACCATGTAGAAGGTGGTGGTCTTGCCCGCGCCGTTAGGGCCGAGCAGGCCAACGATCTCGCCCGATTTTACCTGCAGGCTGACATCTTCCACCACGCGACGGCCTTTATAGGCCTTCGCCAGATTTTCTGCGATTAAAGTGGCCATAGCGATCAGTTACTCTTTTTCGGGCTGTTAGCGTTCTTGTCCTGCAGCTGCGACGGCACCAGCACAGTGGTGACGCGCTTGCTCTGACCCTGACTGTAGGCCTGCATTTTCTGCTCTTTGACCAGATAAGTAATACGGTCGCCTTTGATATTGCTGTCCTGCTGCTCGATATAGGCGTTGCCGGTCAGCTCAACAAAATCTTTCGCCAGCTCATAGTGCAGCTTAGCGGCGTGGCCCTGAACCGGCTTGCCGCTGTCCTGCATCTGGTAGAAGGTGGCGGGATTGCCGTAGGCGTCCACGATGGTTTTATTGCTGTCGCCGCCAGGACGCGTCACCACCACTTTATCGGCGGTGATTTTGATCGTTCCCTGGGTCACGATAACGTTGCCGGTAAAGGTCGCCACATTGCCTTGCAGGTCCAGCGCCTGGTTTTCGGAATCGATGTTGACGGGTTTGTCCGAGTCGCCGGTTACCGCCAGCGCGGGCAAGCTGGCCGCCAGCAGAGCGCCGACCAGGAAAAACTTAAGGCTGTTGTTGTGCATTTTGAATTTCATAATAAGTTTTGACCTTTTCAATCAACTCGGCGTTTTTCGTCCGTAAATTTCCGCGCATCTTCATGCCGGTAGAGTTAAAACCGCGCCCGAACAAGGTAACCTGATCGTCGGAGGTCACGTCCTGCGAGACGAGATTGACCTGCGCGTTGTCAGTTTTGATGCGCTGCAGCTGCGAATCCTGCGTCAGGGTATTCACCTCGACGTGGCCATACAGATAAAGCATACGATCTTTGGTTAATTTGGCTTTATCGGCGCGCACCGACCAGGTCGGCACTTTATTTTCGTCGTAGGTGGTCATGACCGGCTTGTCGAACCAGCTCACTTCATCCGCCGCGAAATAGGTCACTTTATCGGACACCAGTTTGTAAGCCAGCGCCCCTTGCGGGTTGTAGACCACGGTGTTCGAATTCGCGCTGGTGTAGGTCGGTTCCTGATCGTTGGCGGCGACCGGCGCGCTGCTGTCATCCTGGCTGGTCAGGTTCCAGCCGATCAATACCAGCGCAATTAAGGCCAGAATCAGCGTTATCCAACGCCTGCTTTTACTCATACCGATTGCCCTTTGGCATCCTCAAATTTGTTCTGCGCCATTAAAATCAGGTCGCACAGTTCGCGTACTGCGCCGCGTCCGCCTGCGATGCGCGTCACGTAATGGGCGCGCGGCAGCAGCACCGGATGCGCATCCGCTACCGCCACGCTCAACCCTACTCGGGCCATCACCGGCCAGTCGATTAGGTCATCGCCGATGTAGGCGACCTGCTCATCGGAAAGCGACAGTTTATCCAGAAGTTCGCGATAGGCCAAAAGCTTATCGGACTGTCCCTGGTAAAGATGACGAATGCCTAAGGTTTTGCAGCGATCCTCCATCAGACGCGCGTTGCGTCCGGTAATAATCGCCACTTCTATATCAGAGGTTAGCAAACAGCGGATGCCGTAGCCGTCGCGCACGTTAAAAGCTTTCAGCTCTTCGCCGTTATTGCCCATATAGATCACGCCGTCCGACATTACGCCGTCGACGTCGCAAATCAGCAGACGGATCTGACCGGCGCGCGCCATCACCTCTGCGCTGACCGGGCCGTAGCAGGTTTCCACCAGGGAAGTATTTACCGACATTCTCATTTCCTGTTCAGACTACGCCGGCGCGCAGCATGTCATGCATATGTACCACACCGAGCAGACGATCGTCATCGGCCACCAGCACAGCGGTAATATTTTTGTTTTGCATCAAGTTCAGCGCCTCAACCGCCAGCATATTGGGGCGGACCCGAATGCCGCCGCGCGTCATCACCTCCGCGATAGTCGCCTTCTGGAAGTCGATGCCCATATCGAAGATGCGGCGCAGGTCGCCGTCGGTAAAGATGCCTTCGATCTTCATCAGATCGTCGACGATCACCGTCAGCCCTAAATTTTTGCGCGTAATCTCCAGCAGCGCGTCGCGCAGCGAGGCGTCGCGCGTGACGTGCGGGATCTCGTCGCCGCTGTGCATAATGTCGCTCACGTGCAGCAGCAGCTTGCGCCCCAGCGCGCCGCCCGGATGCGACAGCGCGAAATCTTCTGCGGTAAAGCCGCGCGCTTCCAGCAGCGCTACCGCCAGCGCATCGCCCATTACCAGCGTCGCCGTGGTGCTGCTGGTCGGGGCGAGCCCGAGCGGGCAGGCTTCCTGCGGCACTTTTACGCACAGATGCACGTCGGCGGCGCGGCCCATGGCGCTGTCGGGGCGGCTGGTGAGGCAGATAAGCGGCACATGCTGGCGCTTCAGCACCGGGATCAGCGCCAGAATCTCGTTGGACTCGCCGCTGTTAGAGATGGCGAGCACCACATCGCTGCGGCCGACCATCCCCAAATCGCCGTGGCTGGCTTCGCCCGGATGCACGAAAAAGGCGGGCGTGCCGGTGCTGGCGAAGGTGGCGGCCATCTTCTTGCCGATATGGCCCGACTTGCCCATGCCCATCACCACGACTTTGCCCTGGCAGCGATAGATCATCTCGCAGGCGCGGGTAAAGTCGTCGTTAATATACTGGTCCAGCTGCTCCAGACCTTCACGCTCGATGCGCAGTACCGCTTTTCCCGCCGTCTGAAAGTCGAAGTTCGCGTTTGAAAGCTGAGTTGACATGGCAAATCGGTCCTTTGTTATCCGTCGAGGAAAGCGGGCTGCATCCACAACAGCGCGCCCCAGACGATGAAACCACAGAGTAAGAAAGCGCCTGCGGCGCGCCCGATGCGGCGGCGGCGCTGCAGGCAGAGCAGGGCGAACAGCGCGCTGACGGCCAGCATGACCCAGTAATCGCGCGCGAAGGCGTGCTCATCCACGCTACCAGGGTTGATCAGCGCCGGTAAGCCCAGCACGATGGCGATATTATAAATGTTGGCGCCGATAAGATTGCCGATGGCGATATCGTCTTCGCCTTTCAGCGCGCCCGCCAGCACCGTCGCCAGCTCCGGCAGACTGGTGCCCACCGCGATCAGCGTGGCGCCCATCACCAGCTCGCTGACGCCGAAATAATCGGCAAAGGTGGTGGCGTTGTCGATCACCATGCGCGTCGCCATGGGCAAAATAATCAGCGCGACCGCCAGCCAGAGAAAGGCGACCGTGTTGCCGCTCTCTTCGCGCGGCAGCTCCGCGAGCTGTTCGCGCGTCAGGGTATCGCTATTGTCCCGCTCGGCGCGGCGCGCAAAGCGGATCGCCACCAGCAGATAGGCGATGGCGATGGCGATCAGGCCGAGGCCGTCAAGGCGGCTCAGGTAGTTATCGAACAGCATCAGGCCGCTGAGCAGCGAGACCAGCAGCATCAGCGGCAGCTCACGCCGGATCAGGTTGGAGTATATGTTCAGAGGGTGCAGCAGCGCCGCGCCGCCGAGTATCAGTAAAATATTGGTAATATTGGAGCCCAGCGCGGTGCCGACGGCGAGATCCATCTGACCATGCTGCGCCGCTGAAAAAGAGAGGATCATCTCTGGCAGTGAGGTGCCGATGCTAACGACCGTCATGCCGATAATCAGCGGCGGGATGCCAAAGGATCGACACAGTATCGCGGCGCTAAACACCAGGCGATCGGCGCCATAAGCCAGTAAAATCAAACCAACGATCAGCAGGGCAGCGGCTACGAACATGAAAAATCCTTGGATGAAATGCATTGCCGACACGTCTTGTGCAGCAGGTTTCAGGTTCTGTCATCAGAAACAGGCGCTGATTTTGACCGTCTGAGCGGCAAAAGTAAATTTTATGCCCGCTTTCGCCAAATGAACGCAGTAAGTTTCTGTAATGCTATCGTGAACTGGCGCGTTACAGGCTACCATCGTAGGCTTTATAACGCCCGATCCACAGAAGAGGTAATAATGGACCAACAGGAAACGAACCTGGTTGAGGTTCGTGGCGTCAGTTTTACACGCGGCGATCGTCCGATTTTCGACGATATTTCGCTGACGGTGCCAAAGGGAAAAGTCACGGCCATTATGGGGCCGTCGGGCATAGGCAAAACCACGCTGCTGCGCCTGATCGGCGGCCAGCTGCAGCCCGATCGGGGCGAGATCTGGTTTCGCGGCGAAAATATTCCCAGCTTGTCCCGCGCGAAGCTTTATGAAACCCGTAAAAAGATGAGCATGCTGTTCCAGTCCGGCGCGCTGTTCACCGATCTGACGGTATATGAAAACGTGGCCTGGCCGCTGCGCGAGCATACGCAGCTGCCTGCGGCGCTGCTGCACAGCACGGTGATGATGAAGCTGGAAGCGGTGGGGCTGCGCGGCGCGGCGCAGCTGAAGCCCGCAGAGCTTTCCGGCGGCATGGCGCGCCGCGCCGCGCTGGCGCGCGCTATCGCGCTCGAGCCGGAGCTCATCATGTTCGACGAACCTTTTGTCGGCCAGGATCCCATTACCATGGGCGTGCTGGTCAAGCTGATCGACGAGCTGAACCATTCGCTGGGCCTCACCTGCATTGTGGTGTCGCACGACGTGCCGGAGGTGCTGAGCATCGCCGACAGGGCCTATATCGTGGCCGGTCAGAAAATCATTGCGCAGGGCAGCACGCCGGAACTGCGGCAAAACCCCGACCCGCGCGTGCGTCAGTTTCTGGATGGGATTGCGGACGGACCTGTCCCGTTCCGGTTTGCCGCCGGAGACTATCTTGCCGACTTAACCGGCTCAGGGAGAGTGTAAGCCAATGTTGTTAAAGGCGCTGGCGTCATTAGGACGCCGGGGAATCAATACCTGTTCCACCTTCGGTCGGGCAGGCTTAATGCTGTTTCACGCGCTGGTAGGGAAACCCGCCTTTCGTAAACACACGCCGCTGCTGATCAAACAGCTTTACAGCGTCGGCGTCTTATCGCTGTTGATTATCGTGGTGTCCGGACTGTTTATCGGCATGGTGCTGGGGCTGCAAGGCTATCTGGTGCTGACCACCTACAGCGCGGAAACCAGTCTCGGCATGCTGGTGGCGCTGTCGCTGCTGCGCGAGCTGGGGCCGGTCGTGACCGCGCTACTGTTCGCTGGCCGCGCCGGATCGGCGCTGACGGCGGAGATTGGCCTGATGAAGGCGACCGAACAGCTCTCCAGCATGGAGATGATGGCGGTCGATCCGCTGCGCCGCGTCGTCTCGCCGCGCTTCTGGGCGGGCTTTATCAGCATGCCGCTGCTGACGCTGATTTTTACCGCCGTCGGCATCGCTGGCGGCGCGCTGGTCGGCGTGAGCTGGAAGGGCATCGACCCCGGCTTTTTCTGGTCGGCGATGCAAAACGCGGTCGATTTTCGCACTGACGTAATCAACTGCATTATTAAAAGCGCCGTTTTTGCCGTGACGGTCACCTGGATCGCGCTGTTTAACGGTTACGACGCGATTCCGACCTCTGAAGGGATTAGCCGCGCGACGACGCGCACCGTGGTGCACGCCTCGCTGGCGGTGCTCGGTCTGGATTTTGTGCTGACAGCACTGATGTTTGGGAACTAATGCAATGCAAAGCAAAAAAAGCGAAATTTGGGTTGGCGTGTTTATGCTTCTGGCGCTGGTGGCGATGCTGTTTCTCTGCCTGCGCGTGGCGGATCTTAAGTCGCTCGGCACGCAGCCGACCTGGCAGCTTTACGCCACCTTCGATAATATCGGCGGCCTGAAAGTCAGCTCGCCGGTTAAAATCGGCGGCGTGGTGATCGGCCGCGTCACCGACATCTCCCTTGAACCTAAAACGCTGCTGCCGCGCGTCACTATGGCGATCAGCGACGAGTACGCCGACAAGATTTCCGACACCAGCTCGCTGGCGATCCGCACGCAGGGCTTACTCGGCGAGCAGTTTTTAGCGTTGAATTTAGGCTTTGACGATCCCGAGCTGGGCTCGGCGATGTTGAAAGACGGCGACACGCTCCGCGATACCAAATCGGCGATCGTGCTGGAGGACCTGATTGGTCAGTTCCTGTATAAGAGCGGCGGCGACAATAAGAACGATACGGATAACAAGGATCCGCAGAGCGAAGAGAACGCGCCTGCGGCCCCGGCCCAACCCTGAGAGGTAAAAATCGATGTTTAAACGTTTACTGATGGTCGCCATGCTGGTCATCGCGCCGCTGGCCGCGGCGAATGCAGCCGATCAAACCAACCCCTATAAGCTGATGAACGAAGCGGCGGCGAAGACCTTTACGCGCCTGAAAAACGAACAGCCGAAGATTAAGCAGAACCCCAACTACCTGCGCGACGTCGTGCGTCAGGAGCTGCTGCCCTACGTGCAGATCAAGTATGCCGGCGCATTAGTGCTCGGCCGCTACTACCGCGAGGCGACGCCGGCGCAGCGCGAAGCCTACTTCAACGCCTTCGGCGACTATCTGGCGCAGGCTTACGGCCAGGCGCTGGCGCTCTATCACGGCCAGACCTATCAGATCCAGCCGGAACAGCCGCTGGGCGATGCCAAAATCATCGCCATTCGCGTAACCATTATCGATCCCAACGGCCGCCCGCCGGTACGCCTCGATTTCCAGTGGCGTAAGAACAGCCAGAGCGGCAACTGGCAGGCGTATGACATGGTGGCGGAAGGCGTCAGCATGATCACCACCAAACAAAACGAGTGGAGCGATCTGCTGCGCACCAAAGGCATCGACGGCCTGACCGCGCAGCTTAAAACCTATGCGGCGCAGCCGATTACGCTGGATAAACAGTAACGATGCATGAGTCATTACGCTGGCAGCGTGACGCCAGCACGCTGTCGCTGTACGGCGAACTGAACCGCGATACGCTGCTGGCGCTGTGGCAGCAGCGCGACACGCTGATCGACAAAGCAGAGATTATCGACGTTTCGGGACTGGCGCGCGTCGACTCGGCCGGTCTGGCGCTGCTGGTGCACCTGCGTGAAATCGCCCGCGCTCAGGGCGTTACGCCGCGTTTTAGCGGCATCAGCGAGAAATTGCAGTCGCTGATCACTCTCTACAATCTTCAGCAGATTATTGTTTCTGCGGAAAAAAGCAGCTGAGCGCTTTCTCACTCTTCTAAGCCCCTGTTTCTGGCAGGGGCTTTTGCATGTTTAAGAGTCCGCCGCTTTCCTCTAAGATGTCACCCTTTATTCTTTACAACTTAAGTAATGAGCAATGGAAAACAGTGAAATTCAGGCCGTGCTGATGAAAGCGCTGCCGCTGGACGAAGTCCACGTGATGAGCAACGACGGCAGCCACTTTCAGGTAATTGCCGTAGGTGAAATGTTTGGCGAGCTGAGCCGCGTGAAAAAACAGCAGGCCGTTTACGCGCCGCTGATGGAATACATTGCCGACAATCGCATTCATGCCGTCTCCATTAAAACTTATACCCCTGCTGAATGGGCGCGCGACCGTAAACTCAACGGTTTCTGAGCCTTCATCATGGGCGCTCGCCGCTGGCGAGCTATTCCCGTCTTTAGTTAATTGAGAGCCGTGTTAATGGACAAATTTCGTGTGCAAGGCCCCACCCGTCTGAGTGGTGAAGTCACCATTTCTGGGGCGAAAAACGCCGCGCTGCCGATCCTGTTTGCTGCGCTGCTGGCTGAAGAGCCGGTCGAGATCCAGAACGTGCCGAAGCTGCGCGATATCGATACCACAATGAAGCTGCTGAGCCAGCTGGGTGCGAAGGTTGAGCGCAACGGCTCTGTCCACGTCGACGCCAGCAAGGTCGATATTTACTGCGCGCCGTACGATTTGGTGAAAACCATGCGCGCTTCTATCTGGGCGCTGGGCCCACTGGTGGCGCGCTTCGGTCAGGGCCAGGTTTCTCTGCCGGGCGGCTGCGCCATCGGCGCGCGTCCGGTCGATCTGCATATTACGGGCCTGGAGCAGCTGGGCGCCGAGATCAAGCTGGAAGAGGGCTACGTTAAGGCTTCCGTCGACGGCCGCCTGAAAGGCGCGCATATCGTGATGGATAAAGTAAGCGTAGGCGCGACCGTGACCATCATGAGCGCGGCGACGCTGGCTACCGGCGTCACCATTATCGAGAACGCAGCGCGCGAACCGGAAATTGTCGATACGGCCAACTTCCTGATTACGCTGGGCGCGAAGATCAGCGGCGCAGGCACTGACAAGATCACCATCGAAGGCGTTGAGCGTCTGGGCGGCGGCGTCTATCGCGTCCTGCCGGACCGCATCGAAACCGGCACCTTCCTGGTGGCAGCGGCGATCTCAGGCGGCAAAGTGCTGTGTCACAACACCCAGCCGGACACGCTGGACGCCGTACTGGCGAAGCTGCGCGACGCGGGCGCCGACATCGAAACCGGCGACGACTGGATTAGCCTGGACATGCACGGCAAACGCCCTAAAGCGGTCAACGTGCGCACGGCGCCACACCCGGGCTTCCCAACGGACATGCAGGCGCAGTTCACCCTGCTTAATCTGGTGGCGGAAGGCACGGGCGTCATCACCGAAACCATTTTCGAAAACCGCTTTATGCACATTCCGGAGCTGATCCGTATGGGCGCACACGCGGAAATCGAGAGCAATACCGCTATCTGCCACGGCGTGGAAAAACTCTCTGGCGCGCAGGTGATGGCGACCGATCTGCGGGCGTCGGCAAGCCTGGTGCTGGCTGGCTGCATCGCCGAAGGCACGACGCTGGTGGATCGCATCTACCATATCGATCGCGGCTATGAGCACATCGAAGACAAGCTGAAGGCGATGGGCGCGCAGATTGAACGCGTAAGCGCTGAATAAACGCAGCGTGAATAAGAAAACCAGCCACGGCAGCGCGGCTGGTTTTTTTTTGCCTGCCGATCCTCAGGCGCTGGCGGGATCCTGCTTAAGCTTCTCGTGCTCTGCAGGAGATCGAATACGCTTTTTACGATCCAGCAGCAGGTGCGTGTGCGGATCGTAGTAGCGGCTTGGCCAGATCTCGGCGGGATGAACCTCAATCGCTTCCGCAATCAGCCATTCTCCTTTCGGCCAGGGACGCGAAAGAGCATTCGCCAATGTGGATGAACTCAATCCCGCCTGGCGCGATAATGCCGCCAGCGTCGTGCCGCGTCTACGCAGCGCGGCAATGATATCGGCGGGATGCCAGTCTTCACTCCTTTTTTGCATATCGCATTCTCCTTGTTCCTTGCGTGAAATATTCCCTGTGCAAAGGGACTTTATTTTTCTCTTATCTGGAAATTAATGGAATTTTTATACCAGATAATTTCTTTTTGTTTCCAGTAATTTTTGGTCCAGCCGCGAGAAGTGCGCGTCGCTACGCAAAAGCGCAGCAACAGCAAAGATGCGTTTCTAAAAAAGTGAAGCGGAGAGGGGGGATAACGGCGGAGCTGCGCTGGCAGCTCCGAAAGAAGATCAGAAGTCGCGCTGGACGGACATATGCGCCAGCGCTTCGAGCGCGCTGCGCCAGGGCGATTCCGGCAGCACGCTGAGTGCCGCGATGGCTTTATCCGCTTCCTGCTCGGCGCGTTTGCGCGTCCACTCCAGTGAACCGCACTGCTGCATGGCGTCCAGTACCGGTTCGAGCAGATGACGGCCGTTGCCCTGTTCGATCGCCTCGCGGATCATCTTCGTCTGCTCCGGCGTGCCGTTATGCATCGCATGCAGCAGCGGCAGCGTCGGTTTGCCTTCGCTCAGATCGTCGCCGGTATTTTTGCCCAGCGTGGCGCCGTCGGCGCTGTAGTCGAGCAGATCGTCGATTAACTGGAAAGCGGTGCCGAGAAAGCGTCCGTAATCCTGCATCGCTTTCTCCTGTGCCGGCGTGGCGTCGGCGAGAATAGCGGATGCCTGCGAAGCGGCCTCGAACAAACGCGCGGTTTTGCTGTAAATCACGCGCATGTAGCTCTCTTCGGTGATATCGGGATCGTTGACGTTCATCAGCTGCAGCACTTCGCCTTCGGCAATCACGTTCACCGCTTCGGACATCAGCGCCAGAATGCGCAGCGAGCCCATGCTGGTCATCATCTGGAAGGCGCGCGTATAGATAAAGTCGCCGACCAGCACGCTGGCCGCATTGCCGAACGCCGCGTTAGCGGTGGCTTTGCCGCGACGCATATCGGATTCATCCACCACGTCGTCATGCAGCAGCGTCGCGGTGTGGATAAATTCGATCAGCGCCGCGTTAATGACGTGCAGATCGCCCTGGTAGCCCAGCGCGCGTGCCGAAAGCACGGCGATCATCGGGCGGATGCGCTTGCCACCGCCGCTGATGATGTAATAGCCAAGCTGATTAATCAGCGAGACCTCGGAATTCAGCTGGTCAAGGATGGTCTGGTTGACGGCCGCCATATCCTGCGCGGTTAATTCATTAATTTGTTCTAAGTTCATTCGTCTGTTCAGCTTTGACTCGTTTCAACGGCTTATGGTACGTGCTTTAACCAGCCTGAGTTCAGGTAATCTGTTACTGATTGTACTTGAATTTTCCGGATGAGGAACGTTTGCGATCGGCCTGTGTTTTTTTTCTGCAAGAGAGTGCAAAGTGCTCTTGTCTTCTGCTGGAGATTTGCGTAGAATTCGCGCCCTATTGTGAATATTTATCGCGCCGCCTGATGAACAAAAGGCATGC
This sequence comes from Pantoea sp. X-Soil-MYKO-1289, assembly GCF_059730625.1. Classification (NCBI taxonomy): domain Bacteria; kingdom Pseudomonadati; phylum Pseudomonadota; class Gammaproteobacteria; order Enterobacterales; family Erwiniaceae; genus Pantoea; species Pantoea sp. X-Soil-MYKO-1289. The sequence continues at coordinate 3,525,520 of NZ_AP036004.1, read as the reverse complement.
GCAGAAGCGGAGTTTTATATGTACGCGGTTTTCCAAAGTGGTGGTAAACAACACCGAGTAAGCGAAGGTCAGACCGTTCGCCTGGAAAAGCTGGACATCGCAACCGGTGAAACCATTGAGTTTGACCAGGTGCTGATGATCGCAAATGGCGAAGACGTGAAAATCGGCGCGCCACTGGTTTCAGGCGGCGTTATCAAAGCTGAAATCGTTGCTCACGGTCGTGGCGAGAAAGTTAAAATCGTTAAGTTTCGTCGTCGTAAGCACTACCGTAAGCAGGCTGGCCACCGTCAGTGGTTCACTGATGTGAAAATCACTGGCATCAGCGCTTAAGAGGAGATCTGACAAATGGCACATAAAAAGGCTGGTGGCTCGACTCGTAACGGTCGTGACTCCAATGCAAAACGTCTGGGTGTAAAACGTTTCGGTGGCGAATCTGTTCTGGCAGGTAGCATCATCGTTCGTCAGCGTGGCACTAAATTCCACGCCGGTAACAACGTAGGTTGTGGTCGTGACCACACCCTGTTCGCTACCGCAGACGGCAAAGTTAAATTCGAAGTGAAAGGTCCGAACAACCGTAAATACATCAGCATCGTTGCTGAGTAAGGTTGTCGTGACGCAGACAGCGACTGTCTGAACGCACGAATAAAAGCCCCGCAGCCATTGCGGGGCTTTTTACATTCTGCGACCTGTCGTTCTGTATTGCTGTACACTTTATGTACGCCTGATGCAAATCAGTCCTGATTTATCCGCCGCCGGTCAGCGCAGACAGACCCTGGCGGACCCGTCCGCAGCCCTGAAGGGCGCGCGGACGATTGTGTGACGGAGAAAGAAAATGAAGTTTGTTGATGAAGCGACAATCCTGGTGGTTGCCGGCGACGGCGGCAATGGCTGCGTCAGCTTCCGCCGTGAAAAATATATTCCGAAAGGCGGTCCGGACGGCGGCGACGGCGGCGACGGCGGCGATGTCTATCTGGTTGCCGACGAGAACCTGAATACCCTGATTGACTACCGCTTTGAGAAATCCTTCCGCGCCGAACGCGGTCAGAACGGCCAGAGCCGCGACTGCACCGGCAAACGCGGTCAGGACATTATCGTTAAGGTGCCGGTCGGCACGCGCGTGATCGATCAGGGCACCGGCGAAACGCTGGGCGATATGACGCGTCACGAGCAGAAGCTGATGGTCGCCAAAGGCGGCTGGCACGGCCTGGGCAACACGCGCTTTAAATCCTCGGTAAACCGCACCCCGCGTCAGAAAACCATGGGAACGCCGGGCGAGAAGCGCGATTTGCAGCTGGAGCTGATGCTGCTGGCTGACGTCGGCATGCTGGGCCTGCCGAACGCCGGTAAATCGACCTTTATCCGCGCCGTCTCTGCGGCCAAGCCGAAAGTGGCGGATTATCCGTTTACCACGCTGGTGCCGAGTCTGGGCGTAGTGCGCATGGACAGCGAGCAGAGCTTCGTTGTCGCCGATATTCCGGGCCTGATTGAAGGCGCCGCCGACGGCGCTGGCCTCGGCATTCGATTCCTGAAGCACCTTGAGCGCTGCCGCGTGCTGCTGCACCTGATCGATATCGCGCCGATCGACGAGTCCGATCCGGTGGAAAACGCCCGCATCATCCTCGGCGAGCTGGAGAAGTACAGCGACAAGCTGTTCAACAAGCCGCGCTGGCTGGTGTTCAATAAAATCGACGTCATCGGCGAAGAGGAAGCGCAGGCGCGCGCCAAAGCGATTGCCGAAGCGCTGGGCTGGGAAGAGAAATATTATCTGATCTCCGCGGCAAGCCGTCAGGGCGTGCAGGATCTTTGCTGGGACGTGATGAGCTTCATCAACGCCAACCCGAAAGAAGCGGAAGAAGAAGAGAAGAAACCCGAGAAAGTCGAGTTCATGTGGGATGATTACCACCGTGAAACGATGGAAAGCGTGGTTGAAGAAGAAGATGAAGAGTGGGATGACGACTGGGACGAGGATGACGACGAAGGCGTCGAAATCATCTACCAGCGTTAATGCCGGAGAAAAGGGACAGCGAAAGCTGTCCCTTTTTCGTTACCCCAGCACCGCCACCGTCAGGCGCGACGAGCAGCAGAGCTGGCCGCGCGCGTTGCGGATGTCAATCTGCCACACCTGATTGCGTGAGCCGATATGCAGCGGGCGGCAGGTGCCGCGCACTTCGCCGCTGGAGACCGCGCGGTGATGGCTGGCGTTCACCTCAATGCCCACCACGCTTTTGCCCTCTTCGGTGCAGAGATAGCCGGCGATCGAGCCCATCGACTCCGCCAGCACCACCGACGCGCCGCCGTGCAGCAGGCCGAAGGGCTGATGGGTCCGCGCATCGACCGGCATAACCGCTTCCAGGTAATCGTCGCCGATGGCGGTAAAGCGAATGCCGATATGCGCCACCAGCGAGTTCTCACCGATAGCGTTCAGCGCGTCGAGATCGGTCTCGCGTTTCCAGATCGCCATCGGTCAGGCTCCCAGCGTCGCGCCGCCGTCCACCACGATATCCTGCAGCGCAACGTGGCTGGCAAGATCGGAGGCGAGGAACAGCACGTTGTGGGCGATCTCCTGCGGCGTGGCGATCTTCCGCAGCGGGATCCCCAGCTTATATTGATCCGGGAAGCCGTCGATCATCTCCTGCTCGGCGGTCGGCGTATGCCACAGGCTGCGCTGCATCTCGGTATCGGTCGAGCCGGGCGAAACGATATTGCAGCGCACGCCATAGGGCGCCATCTCCAGGCCGACCGTCAGAGTCAGGCTGCGCAGCGCGGCTTTCGAGGCGCCGTAGGCCGACATGCCGATGCGCGGCGCGTGCGCCGAGTTAGAGGCGATAGAGACGATGGCGCCTGCACGCTGCTGGCGAAACACCGGCAGCGTCTGCTGAAACATATTGAAGGCGCCGCCGACGTTGACCGCCAGACAGGCCTGGAAATCCGCGGCGGAGATCTCGTCAGTCGCGCCGATACGCAGGATGCCCGCGCCGTTCACCAGCACGTCGAGGCGCGGCTGCTGCGCCAGCAGACGCTGGCACGCCGTTTTCACCTGTCCGGCATCGGCCACGTCGAGCGTATGGCAGGCGAAAGGGTAGTCGATGTCGTGAAAGCGCAGATCGAAGCCCTGCACCTGCGCGCCCGCGGCGTGAAACGCGAGCGCGGTGTGGTAGCCGATGCCCTGGCCTGCGCCGGTCACCCAGACCTGTTTACCGCTGAAGTCGAAGCGCTGGCTCATTAGGCAGGCTCCCGTGACAGCAGCGCCCACCAGCCGTCGATGGTGGGGTTTTTCGCCAGGCTGACGAAGTCGATATCGCCGTGCGCCTGCCGCCAGCGCGCCGCCAGCGCCATCATGCGCACGGAGTCGAGACCGTAGTCGATCAGGTTCTCATCATCTTCCGGCACGTCGTCATCTTCCAGCAGCGGCAGCACCAGCGCGCGCAGATCGTCCTTGCTGAGCGGCAGCGGCATCAAATCTGCGGTCATCACCACTTTGCCGCTGCGTCCGGCGGTATAGGTCAGCGCCATCATATGTTCCTCGCGGCTAAAGTCCGCCAGCGCATCCGCCACCATAAAGGGCTGGATGTTGCGCATAAAGGCATCGGTCGCGGTGGTGAGACAGCCGATGTGGGCGTACACGCCGGTGATAATCAGCTGATCGCGTCCCATCTCCTGCAGAATCGACTCCAGCGGCGAGCGGACAAAGGCGCTGTAGCGCCACTTGGTCAGCACCTGATCCTCGGCGTCGGGCGCCAGCGCGTCGACAATCTTCTGCTGCTCGGGATGCTTGTTCAGGCCCGGCCCCCACATATCGTTCAGCAGCGCGCGATCTTCATCGCTCTGCTGGTTGGGCTGCGCGGTATAGAACACCGGGATGCCCTGCGACTTGCACCAGGCGCGCAGGCGGGCGATGTTCTCCACGACCTGATTAACCAGCGGGCTGTTTTCGCCCCAGAAGTTAAGAAAGTAAGCCTGCATATCGTGAATCAGCAGGGCGGCGCGCTGCGGCTCCAGCGTCCATTTCACCTTGTTGGCGGGCAGCTCGGCGGCGGCGGGCAGCGAATATGAGGTCAGTTTTGGAATAGCCATAAAATCTCCGGAACAGGTCAGGCTTGCGCTGGTTGATCGGCAAGCTGTTGGCGCAGGCGTTTTTTGTCTACTTTGCCGACGGGCGTCAGCGGCAGTTCATCCACGCAGGTAATGCGATCGGGCAGTTTATATTCGGCGACGCCCAGCTCGCGCAGATGGCGGCGCAGCGCCACCGGCTTGAGCGGCTGGCGCGCCACGATAAAGGCGCAGCTTTTTTCGCCCATCAGCTCGTCCTGCATCGACACCAGCGCCGCATGGATCACATCTGCATGGCGCTGCAGCAGGTTTTCGATCTCCTCGGCAGCGATCTTTTCGCCGCCGCGGTTGATCTGATCTTTCTCGCGCCCCTGCACGGTGATGTAGCCCTGCGGGTTAATCTCGATCAGATCGCCCGAGCAGTAAAAGCCGTCGGCGTCGAAGCTGGCGGCGTTGTGCTCCGGGCTTTTGTAGTAGCCGCGGAAGGTATAGGGGCCGCGCGTCATCAGGCGGCCGATGGCGCCGGTCGGCAGCGGATCGCCGTTCTCGTCGGCTACCCAGACCTCATCATCCGGCGAAATCGGGCGGCCCTGAGTCGTGAGAATGGTGCGCTCGTCGTCGTCGAACCGGGTGTAGTTCACCAGCCCTTCCGCCATGCCGAACACCTGCTGCAGCCGGCAGCCGATCTCGCTCTGAATGCGTGCCGCCAGCGTTTCGCCCAGTTTGGCGCCGCCGACCTGCATCCGCTGCAGCGACGCCAGCGCCTGGTTGCTGCCCCATTCCTGAATCGCCTGCAGCCACAGGCTGACGGCGGGCGGCACCAGGCCGGTGTCGGTAACCTTGTGCTTTTCGATCAGCGGGAAACAGTTGGTCGCGCTGGGATCCTCGGCCAGAATCACCTGGCCGCCCGCGTAGAAGACGCCGAGCGCGCCGGGGGAACTCATCGCAAAGTTATGCGGCGCGGGCAGGGCGATCAGATAACGCGTGTCGGCGGTGACCGCGCAGATCTCGTCGCTGGCGCGGATGCTGTAGTAGTAGTCGTTGTGGGTGCGCGGAATCAGCTTCGGCGTGCCGGTGCTGCCGCCGGAGAGCTGGAAAAAGGCGACTTCGTCGGCGGCGGTCGGCGTCGGCTGGAAATCGCCCGCGCCTTCGGCCATCAGCGCTTCCAGGCTGTTTTCCGGCTGGCTGTCGTTGCGCAGGATCGCCTGCCGCAGCGACGGCTGCGCGGCGCGCAGCGCGTCGACAAAACTGTCGTCGGCGAACAATGCATGGCGGCGATCGGCGATCAGCAGCGCAGGTTCGATCTGCGCGGCGTAGGCCTGCAGCTCGGTGCGCTGGTGGCTGAACAGCGCGTAGACCGAGGCGACGCCCAGCTTGAACAGGGCGAAAACGGTGACGTAGAAGTCGGCGACGTTGCCGAGCTGCACCAGCGCGGTGTCGCCGTTTTTCAATCCGCGGCGCTGTAGCGCGGCAGCGAGGTTGTCGCTGCGCTGCGCCAGCTGACGGTAGCTCAGCCGCAGATCGCCTTCAATAACGGCGATGGCGTCGCTGTTTTCATGACGCGCCAGGATATCGGTCATCGGCACATCCAGCCAGTAGCCTTTCTCGCGGTAGCGTGCCGCCAGATCGTCTGGCCAGCGATGGTAAGGGATCGACATGGTATTTCCTTTATTGCAGTCCAAAAGCGCGCAGCATGGTGTCGAGTTTGACACCGGTCTCGCGCCATTCTGATTCCGGTTGCGAATCCGCCACGATGCCCGCGCCGGCGAACAGGCGCACCCGCGCGCCATGCACGGTGCCGCAGCGGATAGTGACGACCCATTCGCCGTTGCCCTGCTCGTCGCACCAGCCGACGATGCCGCCGAACAGACGGCGATCGAACGGCTCCAGCGTCTGGATCAGCTGCTGCGCGCGCCTGTGCGGGAAGCCGCTCAGCGCCGGCGTCGGATGCAGCAGACAGGCGAGCGACAGCGCGTTCTCCTGCTCGTCGAGCGCTTCGCCGTCGATCTGCGTCGCCAGATGCCACAGCGTGGCGGTGGTCAGCAGAGAAGGGGTAGCGGGCACCGAGAGCAGGCGGCTGCGCGGCTGCAGCACCTCGCGCATCGCGTCGGTCACCAGCTTGTGCTCGTGGCGATCTTTCGCCGATTGCATCAGGGCGTCGCCCGCGGCCCTGTCGCGCTGCGCGTCGGCGTCGCGTCGCGCGGAGCCGGCCAGCGGGCAGGAGCTAAAATCACGCCCCGCTTTGCGCAGCATCAGCTCCGGGCTGGCGCCGACCAGCGAACCGCCCTGCGGCAGCGGCAGATGAAAGTGATAGCTGTTTGGGTTCTGCGCCACGATGCGCTGCATCAGCGCGGCGATATCGACCGGCTGCTCCGTCACGATATCCATCAGGCGCGACAGCACGACTTTATCCAGCTCGCCGCGCTGCGTAGCGGCCACGGCCTCTGCCACCATGGCGGTAAACACATCGTGCTCCGGCATAGCGGCGCGGCGGCGCACCTGCGGCAGCGGCGCCTGAACGGCGGGCAGCGCAGCCTGAAGATCGGCGCGGTTAAAGACCTGATGCGATTCCGGAATAAACAGCGCGGCGGGCTGCGTGACGTCGAAGGGGATGGCGCCGACCAGGATCGGATGGGCGATGCCCTGTTTTTTTGCGGATGCGAAGTGGCGTCGCAGCTGCTGTTGAAAGTCGCCGTTCAGCGCGTCGCCATCGGTCGCCGGCGTGGCGATCGTGGTGTAGCAGCCTTGCGTAGCGATACTGCGCCACGGGGATGTGAAGATAAATCCCCGGCACAGCGCGGAGAAATCCTCCAGCAGGGGATTTCCAAACGTCAACGTTTCCACCATAATTTTCACCTATAAATGATAAGATAACTAATAATGATTATCATTTGTATTGTGGTTCTGTAACCTACGTTGATTAGGCTGGAGTGTCAATAAATTCGCGGCATTGAGCGCGCGATCTCAGCGTGATGCGTAAGGGCGACAGAAGGTTGTCTTTCAGTAAAAGGTGGGCTGAATCTTATGTTTAAGCGGATTTTTACCACGGTGGCGGCGCTGGCCTTCGTCACCGTCCTGGCTAATTCTGACGCGCATGCCGAGGAAGGCTGGCCGCGCACGCTGCAAGGCGCCAGCGGCAGCGTCACGCTGGAAAAAGCGCCGCAGCGCATCGTCTCCACCAGCGTCACCCTGACTGGCTCGCTGCTGGCGATCGACGCGCCGGTCATCGCCAGCGGGGCGACCGCGCCGGGCAGCCGTCTGGCGGACGAGCAGGGCTTTTTCCGTCAGTGGAGCGACGTCGCAAAGCGTAAACATCTTAAGCGGCTCTATATCGGCGAACCGAGCGCCGAAGCGGTGGCCGCCGAGGCGCCGGATCTGATTATCGTCAGCGCGACCGGCAACGACTCCGCGCTTAAGCTGGTGGATCAGTTCTCGGCTATCGCGCCGACGCTGGTGGTGAACTATGACGATAAAAGCTGGCAGCAGCTGGTGACGCTGCTCGGTGAAGCGACCGGCCACGAGGCGGAGGCGGCGGCGCGCGTAAAGGCGTTCGATGCGCAAGAGGCGGCGCTGAAGCAGAAAATCACGCTGCCGCCGCAGCCGGTTTCCGCGATGGTGTTTAACGGCGGCGGCCGCGCGGTGAACCTGTGGACGCGCGAATCAGCGCAGGGCAAGCTGCTGGAGCAGCTCGGCTTTACGCTCGCCGTGCCGCCTGCGGATCTACAGCAGACGCACAGCATGGGCCAGCGCAAAGATATTATTCAGCTCTCCGGCGAGAACGTCGCCAGCGGCCTGAACGGCAACAGCTTCCTGCTGTTCGCCGCGGAGGAGCAAGGCGCGAAACAGCTGATGCAGAATCCGTTCCTGGCGCAAACCGCGGCGGTGAAGCAGCAGCAGGTTTACGCGCTGGGCGCCGACACTTTCCGTCTTGATTACTACAGCGCCAGCCATCTGCTGGCGCGTCTGGAGCAGCTGTTCGTTAAATCATAACGCCTCTTCCGCCAGCGTCGGCGCTGGCGGTTGATAGCGTCGCAGCTTCGCCATCAGCATCCACATCACGCCGCCCAGCAGCGCCGCGCCGAAGCCGAACAGCGCGGCGGCCTGCTGCGGCAGCAGCCATGACCCCAGCGCGCCGATCATCGCCGCGCCGATCGCATCGCCGGTGACGTTCTGCGCCGTCCACAGGCTGTTGATGCGTCCCAGCAGCGCATCGGGCGTCAGCGACTGAATCAGCTGGTACTGCACCAGGCTGTTAACGGCGCTGAAGTAGCCGAACGCCGCCAGGCAGGCGAGCCCGAGGGCGAACTGCGGCATCAGGCTGAAGGCGCCAAGCGCGAGGAAAGCGGCGACGGCGCTGGCTAACATCACTTTGCCAGGCTGCGGCGTCTGCGCCAGCCGTCCGCTGGTGAGCGCGCCCAGCGCCGCGCCGAGCGGCACGGCGGCGTACATCAGGCCCAGCTCATCGAGGCTGACCTGCCAGTGCGGCGCCAGCGCCGGATAGAGCACGCGCACCGCGCTCGCCAGGGTGACCAGCGCGCCGATCAGCGCCGCCATGCCGACCAGCGGCGCGGCAAACAAGAACTGTACGCCGCTGGCGAGCGCCCGCAGCGGATGCTCGCGCGGCTGCGGTGGCGGCGGCATCACGGGCAGCCGCAGCAGGGTCAGCACGGTGAGCAGCGTGCCGAGCGCGGCGAGGCCGTAATTCCACGCCGCGCCGCCGTGCGCCAGCACCAGACCGCCGACGGCGGGCGAGAGAATGGCGCCGAAGCGCACCGTCAGCATGGTAATCGCGCCCGCCTGCATCAGGTTTTCGCGTCCCACCAGCGCCGGCGTCGCCGCCAGCAGCGCCGTCACGCCAATCGCGCCGAAGAAGCCGTCCCACAGGCCGAGCAAAAAGACCGCGCTGACCGATGGCGTCGGCAGCGAGGCGTTAACCGCCAGCGCGACGAAGCCGAGGCCGCAGGTAGACCGCGCGATCAGGATCAGCCGTTTGCGCTCGTAGCGATCCGCCAGCACGCCGCCGGTCAGCAGTCCGACGAACATGCCCGCGCCCGCCAGGGTCACCGCCAGCCCGACCAGCGCGGGCGAGCGGGTCAGCTGCTGGATCTGCACCGGCACGGCAATCGCCAGCATGCCAAGCGCGACGATAGAGATAAAACGGGCGATAAAGACGGCGCGAAAAGCGGAATGCGTCTTCAACAGGCTGAGGTCGATGAGATGGGAGGGTTTGTTCATTGCTTCGCCTTTTGCTGCGGTTTTCCTCGCGATGGTCGAGGCGAATCATGGTAACATACAAAAATACGAGTAATAACGATAACAAGTATCATTATCAAATTGACGCGTTCGCTGCGTCAGTGAACAGTGAAGGTTCGGAACGTTATGCGCCAACTCTCCGCAATAGCCGCTTCAGGGATGCTGCTGTTGCTCCTGATCGCGCTCAGCCTGATGCTCGGCGCTAAATCGATCGCCATTCATGATGTTTACCTTGCCCTGACCACCCGCTGCGGCAGCGCAGACTGTATTATCGTGCGCGAGGCGCGACTGCCGCGCACGCTTGCCGGCCTGCTGGCGGGCTGCGCGCTCGGGCTGGCGGGCGCGCTGATGCAGAGCCTGACGCGCAATCCGCTCGCCGATCCCGGTATTCTTGGCGTTAACGCAGGCGCAGGTTTCGCCGTGGTGCTGGGCATCGCCCTGTCTGGCGCTGATTCGCCCGCCGACTGGCTCGGCTTCGCCTTTGTCGGCGCGCTGCTGGCGTCGCTGCTGGTGGCGCTGACCGGCGCGCTCGGCGGCGGCCGCGTCAATCCGGTGCGCCTGACCCTGGCGGGCGTGGCGCTCGGCGCGGTGCTGGAAGGGTTGACCTCCGGACTTTCTCTCCTTAATCCCGATATTTACGACCATCTGCGCTTCTGGCACAGCGGCTCGCTCGATATCCGCAGCTTTGCCGTGCTGCGCGCTACCTGGCCAGCGGTGGCGGTCGGCGCGCTGATCGCGCTGCTGCTGGCGCGCGCGCTCAATACCCTGAGCATGGGCGGCGATCTGGCGACGGCGCTCGGCACGCGCGTGGCGCGTACCCAACTGCTGGGGCTGCTGGCCATCGCCCTGCTGAGCGGCGCCGCCACGGCCGCCGTCGGCCCCATCGCCTTTGTCGGGCTGATGACGCCGCATCTGGCCCGCTGGCTGTGGGGCAACGATCACCGCTGGATGCTGCCCGGCACGCTGCTGATCACTCCCTGTCTGCTGCTGGCCGCCGATATTCTGGGCCGCCTGATGGTGCCGGGCGAACTGCGCGTCTCGGTGGTCACCGCGCTGCTCGGCGCGCCGATGCTGATTGTGCTGGTGCGCCGCAAGCTGGGGAGAGGGCAGGTATGAGTCGGGCGATGATGCACGCCATCTGGCTGCTGGCGGCCTGCGCGCTGCTGGCCTTTTTCGGCGTTACGCGCGGCGCGCTGCCGGTGACGGGCGCGCAGCTCTGGCAGTTGTTCAATGGCGAAGCGGCGCGCAACGTTCAGCTGATCGTGCTGGAGTGGCGGCTGCCGCGCGTGGCGATGGCGCTGCTGCTCGGCGCGGCGCTTGGGGTGAGCGGCGCGATTTTTCAGTCGCTGCTGCGCAACCCGCTCGGCAGCCCCGATATTCTCGGCTTCAACACCGGCGCCTATAGCGGCGTGCTGGTGGCGCTGGTGCTGTTTCAGCAAAACAGCGAGGCGATGACGCTGGCGGCGCTGCTGGGCGGCGTGCTGAGCGCTGGCGTGGTTTATCTGTTTGCCTGGCGCAACGGGGTAGAGACCTTCCGGCTGATTATCGTCGGCATCAGCGTGCGCGCGCTGCTGATGGCGCTCAACGGCTGGCTGATTATCAGCGCCTCGCTGGAGGCGGCGCTCAGCGCCGGGCTGTGGAGCGCTGGATCGCTTAACGGCATCAGCTGGGCGAAAACCGCGCCGGCGGTCGCCGTGCTGGCGGCGGCGCTGCTGCTGACCGCGCTGCTGGCGCGGCGTATGCGCCTGCTGGAGATGGGCGACGACACCGCCTGCGCGCTGGGCGTACCGGTGGAGCGCAGCCGGCTGTGGCTGATGCTGCTCGGCGTGGTGCTGACCGCCGCCTCGACCGCGCTGGCCGGCCCCATTTCGTTCGTCGCCCTGCTGGCGCCGCAGATCGCTCGTCGCCTGTGCGGCGGCATCAAAGGGGCGCTGCCGCTGGCGGCGCTGTGCGGCGCGCTGCTGCTGCTGGCGGCGGACTATGCGGCGCAGCATCTTTTTCTGCCGTATCAGCTGCCGGTCGGCGTGATTACCGTCAGCCTTGGCGGGCTTTATTTGATTGCACTACTGGTCAGGGAGGCGCGACGCCAATGACAGAGAGGATTGCGCGCCTGCGGGGCGAGGCGCTGACGCTGGGCTACGAAAAGAAAGTGGTGGCGGAGGGGCTGTCGGTAACCATTCCGGATGGCGAACTGACGGTGATCATCGGCCCCAACGCCTGCGGCAAATCGACGCTGCTGCGCGCGCTGAGCCGCCTGGCGTCGCCGCTGAAGGGGCAGGTGCTGCTCGACGGCGAGGCGATTGCGCGCTTCTCCACCAAAGAGGTGGCGCGACGTCTCGGCCTGCTGCCGCAGAGTTCGCAGGCGCCTTCCGGCATCAGCGTCAGCGAACTGGTGGCGCGCGGCCGCTATCCGCATCAGCCGCTGTTCGGCCGCTGGCGCGACGAGGATGAGGCGGCGGTGCAGCAGGCGATGCAGGCGACCGGCGTAGCGGATATCGCCGCACAGCCGGTGGATCAGCTTTCCGGCGGCCAGCGTCAGCGCGTCTGGATCGCCATGGTGCTGGCGCAGCAGACGCCGCTGCTGCTGCTGGACGAACCCACCACCTGGCTCGATATTACTCATCAGATCGAACTGCTGGAGCTGATGCAGGATCTCAATCAGCAGCATGGCCGCACGCTGGTGGTGGTGCTGCACGATCTGAATCAGGCGTGCCGCTACGCCACGCATCTTATCGCGATGCGCAGCGGCCAGATTGTTGCCGAGGGGCGGCCGTCGGAGATTGTAACGCCGGAATTGATTGAGGCGGTCTACGGGCTGCGCTGCGTTATCGTTGAGGATCCGGTGGCGCATACGCCGATGATTGTGCCGCTGGGACGCGGGCGCAACGGAGACGCTAGCTAAAACCCGCACTGAATAGGGATGGTTTAGGAGAGAGGTGCCAAAGCGGATGATATGGCCCGATCGCAAAGTCGCTTTACGCATCCCTGCTCGCTCGGCCCGCGACATCCTTGTCGCGGGACGCTTTGCTCTTCGGGCCATACCATCCGCTTTTCGAGCTAATCAGCTGCCTTTAGAAAATACCATCAGCAGCTGCTGCAATTGCGGCCCGATCTGCTCGAACATGCGCGGCGAGATAATCTCGACGTGGGCGCACGCCAGCGGCCGCACCTCCAGCTCGCCGACATAAGGCGCCCAGGCGCGACGCGCATCCTGACCCGGCTGCTGCGTCTCGGTGGCGAGGAACAGCGTGGCGCGACCGCTGAAGCGCGCGCTGCGCGCGGTCGCCAGCAGCCGCACCGAGCTGGCATAGTTGGCCTCGATGGCGTCGAACATCGCCTCCATGCCTTCGCCCGCCTGTTGACGCTGCGCGGCGACAAACTGCTCGCGCTCGCGGTTCACCTCTTCCAGCACTGCCGGATCGAGCTGGTTCTCGCCGCGCTTCTCGTCCCAGTTTTGCGTCTCTGGCGGCCAGGTATCGAGCAGGCCGAGGAACGCCACCTCTTCGCCGAGCGCCTCCAGCCGCGCGGCGATGCCCTGCGCCAGCGTGCCGCCCAGCGAATAGCCGAGGAAATAGTAAGGGCCGTGCGGCTGCTGCTGCCGCAGCGTGGCGAGATGCGCGTCGCACACCTCATCCAGATGCGCCGCCTGATTCAGCGGGCCGCTGGCGTCGGGCGACTGGATGCCGACGATGAACCAGCGTGCGTCCAGATAACGTTGCAGGATGCTGAACTGCCAGGCGAAGCCTGACGCCGGATGGAAACAGAACAGCGTCGGCCCGCTGCCGACCCGCAGCGGCAGCACCGGCTCGAAACCGGCATTTTGCGCCGTCTGCGCATCGCTCAGCAGCGCCGCCAGCTTCTCAACCGTCGAGGCGACCATAATCTGGCCGACGGAAACCGGCAGCTTCAGCGCGCGCCGCAGCTGCGCCGCCAGCCGCATCGCCAGCAGCGAATGGCCGCCCAGCGCAAAGAAATCCTCCTGCGCGCCAACCGCGTCGCGTTCCAGCAGCGCGGCGAACGCCTCCGCCAGCTGCGTTTCCAGCCCCGGCAGCGGCGCGCGACCAGCATCGCCCGCGCGGCTTTGCGGCAGCGGCAGGGCCTTGCGATCCAGCTTGCCGTTGCTGCTGAGCGGCAGCGCCTCCAGCGCGACGATCGCCACCGGCACCATATGCGCCGGCAGCTGCTGCGCCAGCGCGGCGCGCATCGCCTCGCCATCAACGGCGCGGTCTGCCACCACATAGCCCACCAGCTGGCGCGCGTCGCCCTGCTGCGCGTCGGCGTTGCCCAGCACCACCGCGTGCGTGACCGCCTGCTGCACGCCGGGCAGCGCCGCCAGCGCATGATCGATCTCGTTCAGCTCGATACGCTGGCCGCGGATCTTCAGCTGATCGTCGCTGCGGCCCAGATATTCCACCGCGCCGTTCGCCAGCCAGCGCGCCACGTCGCCGGTACGGTACATGCGCGTGCCGTCGCCGAAAGGATCGGCGACGAAACGGCTGGCGGTGAGATCGGGACGATCGAGATAGCCGTGCGCCAGCTGCGCGCCGGTAAGATAGAGATCGCCCGCGACGCCTGGCGGAACCGGCTGCAGGCGCGCGTCGAGGATGCGCAGGCCGGTATTCCAGACCGGGAAGCCGATCGGCACGCTGGCGCCTTCCACCGCCGCCAGCGCCGGGCCGAAGGCGGGGTAGTAGCTGACGTCTACCGCCGCTTCGGTCGGGCCGTAGAGATTATGCAGCGGCGTCTGAGTCAGCGCTTCCCACTGGCGCGACAGATCGGTCGGTAGCGCTTCGCCGCTGCAGAAGACGCGGCGCAGGCTGGCGCAGCGCGCCACCGCTTCCTCGTCCTGCAATGAGGCGACGAAGGCCGCCAGCATCGAGGGAACAAAGTGGGTCGTGGTAACGCGATAGCGCGCAAAAAGCTGCTGCAGCGCGTCGGGATCGCGGTGCGCCTCCGGCGGCGCCATCACCAGCTGCGCGCCCGTCATCAGCGGCCAGAAAAACTCCCAGACCGAGACGTCGAAGCTGCTGGGGGTCTTTTGCAGCACCACATCTGTGGCATCGAGCGGATAGCTCGCCTGCATCCACAGCAGACGGTTGACGATCGCCTCATGGCCGACCAGCACCCCTTTCGGCCGGCCGGTGGAGCCGGAGGTATAAATAAGATAGGCGCCGTCCTGCGGGCGCGGCGGCTGCGCATGCGCGGGCGCGGCGACGTCGGGCAGCAGCGCGTCGTAGAAGAGCGGGGCGACCGGCGACAGAGCGGCGAAGCGCGTCGCCAGCGCGCGGCTGACGATCAGCGTCTTCGGCGCGGCGTCCTCCAGCATCATCTGTAGACGGTCGTCGGGATAGCCGGTATCCAGCGGCAGGTAAGTGGCGCCGACGCTGACGATCGCCTGCAGCGCCAGCGAGAGAAAGACCGCGCGCGGCAGCGCCACGGCGACGATATCGCCGCGCCGCACGCCGCTGGCGATCAGCTGCTGGCCCAGCGCCTCGACCTGCTGGCGCATCTCGCGGTAGCTGAGCCGGTGGCGATCGTCCGCCAGCGCGAAAGCATCCGGGGTGCGCAGCGCCTGCGCCAGCAGCAGGCTGTCGAGCGTGGCCGCCGGCAGCGCCATCGCGGTCTGATTGATCTTCTCCAGCTGCTGATGCTCCGCCTCGGTCAGCAGATCCAGCTCGCCGCAGGGGCGATCCGGCTGCGCCGCCAGCTGACGCAGCAGCAGATCGAAGCGGCTGGCGTGCTGCGTCAGCGTCGTTGCCTGATAGCGTTCCGCATTAGCCAGCAGCTCCAGCGTCAGCTCGCCCTGTTCGCTGAGGTAGATCGCGATCTCCAGGTCGCGCACCGGCCCGGAGGCGAGCTGATGCGTTACTCCTTCCACCCCGTTGAAGTCGAGCTGATAGTCGAACATCTTCAGGTTGATTACCGGGCCATAGAGCGGATCGCCATCGCCGAGCCGTCCGGCGTCGCGCTGCACCTGCTCGGCGTCGAAGCGCTGATGACGACGCATCTTTTTCACCTCGGCGGCCAGCTGACGCGCCAGCGCGCCGAGCGGCTGAGCGGGATCGTAATGCACCGCCATCGGCAGCACGTTAATCACCGGTCCGGTGGCGCAGAGCGCCGCCGAGCCGATGCGGCGCATAAAGATAAAGCCGGCAGCGAAATCTTGCTGGCCGCTCAGGCGCGCCAGCCAGAGCGCCACCAGCGCAAAGGCGGCGTCGGCCGCGCTGACGCCCATCTGCTGCGCCAGCGTCTGAAAGCGCGCGCTGTCCAGTGAGAAACTGTGGCGCAGCAGCGCGGTGCTGGCGCTCTGTCCGGCCAGCGGCAGCGGGGAGATCGAGGCGGGCGGCGGCAGCTGCGCGCTCTTCTCGCGCCAGAAGTCGCGATCCCGCTGCCAGCTCGACGACGCCTGGTAGCGCTGATACTCCTCTACTACTTCGCTGAAGGGGGTAAAAGGCGTCGGTTCCGGCGTTTCGTTGCGCATCCACGCGGTATAAAGATTGGCGATACGGCGCGTCAGGGCGGTAAAGCTAAAGCCGTCTACCACCAGATGATGATAGCGCTGATACCAGAACCAGCGCCGCTCTCCCAGCCGCATCAGCTGGTGATGCCAGAGCGGCGCGCCGCTCAGCACGCGCAGATCGCCAGCCATATCGATGCGCATCAGATGGCGCGCGGCGGCCTCTGGATCGGCGTGCTGACGCAGGTCGACAATATCTGGCAGGGTAAAGGTTTGCGGCGACAGCCACTGCACCGCTTCGCCCTCAAGCTCGCCGAACGCCATATTTAGCGTATCCGCCTCCTGCATGCCGGCGACGATCGCCTTGCTCAGCAGCGCGCTGTCCAGCTCGCCGCGCAGCTCGACAAAGTGCGCGACCGCATAGGCGTTAGTCTGCTGCGACAGCTGGTCGGCCATCCAGATGCCGGGCTGCGCCGCCACCAGCGGCAGGATTTTCTGATCGGTATGGTGTGGGTTCATCAGCGTCTCAGACATGGTCGCTCCGGTGCGCGCTCGGGTGGGCCGGGCGAATATCGCGCCAGTTCGTGTTAAGCCAGCTCAGGCATTCCGCCTGCGGCTGCGGCCCGAAGAGGCAGCGCCAGCCAGCGGGCAGGGCGCGGAAAGCGGGCCAGAGGCTGTACTGCTGGCGCTCGTTGATCAGCACGAGACAATCCTGCTGCGGATCGTCAAAGGGATTAGGTTGCATATCGGTCTCCTGCCCGCAACAGTCGGGCTAGCCAGGCGATTTAAAGAAGATGTTGCCACATTGCTTTCAGTCCATTGAGCAGCCCGCCGCGCCAGCACAGCGCGTCGTGGCCCCCGTCGACCGGATGAAAAACGACCTGATGCCCAGCGGCGGACAGCTCCTGTTGAAGCTGCTGGTTTGCTTTGAATATCAGCTGTTCGCGGCGTCCCGCTTCCAGATAGATGCGCGACGGCGCGAGGCGATAGTCGCCCTGCTGCAGCTGCTGGATCAGCCTGCCGTTGGGCTGGCCGCGTTCCGGCCACCAGAACGAGCCGGAGAGGCTGATGGCGCCGCCGAACGTCTGCGGCCAGTTGAGCGCGGCGTAGACGGACGACAGCCCGCCGAAGCTCTGTCCGCTCACCAGCGTCTCGGCGGCGCTGACGCGATGCGGCGCCCAGCCCTGCAGCTGCGGCAGCAGCTCTCTCTGCAGGGCCAGCCAGAAGTCGGGATTGCAGGGCAGTTCGCGGCTGCGGTGTTCGCGGTCGATGATATCGATCATCACGTAGACCGCCGGCGGCAGTTCGCCAGCGTCGGTGAGCTGCTGCAGCGGCCAGGCGATCGGCATGCTGTTGGCCCAGAACTGGCCGTCCAGCAGCAGCGCCAGCGGCCGTTCGGTCGGCTGCGCGTCGCCGGTGGCGTAGATCCACACCGAACGGCGATTGCCGAGGCGCGCGCTGTGCCAGATATGGTGCTGAAGCGGCAGCGCGGGCGCGCGACCGCTGTCGACCGCCTGCCAGACGCGCTGATCGGGCGCATCCGGCAGATGCAGCGGCGAGACGCGCATGCCGCGTCCGCCCGCCCAGCCGCGCTGCGGGTTCAGCGCATCCGCCTGCGCGGTGGGAAATTTTTCGCGCCACCAGGCGCGCAGCGTCGCCATATCCGGCTCGCCCTCAAAGTCGGCGGGATCGCTGTCGGGCATCAGGCAGTAGCTGCCGCGCCAGCTGGCGGGCAGCTGCGTGCGCCAGAACCAGACGTCGGTGCCAGGGATGCGGCTGAGCGAGCGCGGCGCGGCGCGCTGATGATGATCGGTGACGCCGGTGATATTGATCCAGACGCGACGGGTAGAGGAGGTGGCTTCACTTCCCTGCGGATCGCGCCAGAAAAAGGTGACGCCGCATTCGCCGCGCCCGGCGGGTTCGATTAAGGGAAGACCCTGCTGCTGTAATGTTCGCCACCAGCGTTCACTGCCGGTTTCGTTGGTTAACCACGTCATAGAGAGCTTATTTACTGGGCCAGGCGCATCTGAAGGTGCGCGGATGTTATGAAGAATACTATTGATAATTATTTGCATTTGCAATAGGGTGTTTCCCGCTCCGACATCAAGGAGCGCGCGCGTTCCGCCAGCCTCATCAGCCTGTACTGTCAGACGGATGTTCCGCAAAGGAGAGCCTGGGCGCGGCTGGAATGCTTGCTCGCAAGGAAAGACTCTTTTACCGGCGCGCCCGCAGGAGACGGTGAGGTTTCCGCAGGCAATCCAGGAACATAAAAAATGCCTACATTATCTCGTTTGTCATTAGCCATTCTCATTGAACTCGGCCTGGCCGCGACCAGCGCGCAGGCCGCCGACACCAGCACCGCTTCAACTGCCGCCGTCGGCGATACCCTGGTGGTCAGCGCGGCGCAGCAGAACCTGCAGGCGCCAGGCGTCTCCACCATCACCGCCGACGAGATTAAAAAGCGTCCGC
Source organism: Pantoea sp. X-Soil-MYKO-1289 (assembly GCF_059730625.1). Lineage (NCBI taxonomy): Bacteria > Pseudomonadati > Pseudomonadota > Gammaproteobacteria > Enterobacterales > Erwiniaceae > Pantoea > Pantoea sp. X-Soil-MYKO-1289. The sequence goes on along the minus strand of NZ_AP036004.1, from coordinate 3,507,291 downwards.
CCGCGCGCGACGTATCGGAAATCATCCGCACCATGCCGGGCGTCAACCTGACCGGCAACTCCACCAGCGGCCAGCGCGGCAACAACCGGCAGATTGATATCCGCGGCATGGGGCCGGAAAACACCCTGATCCTGGTGGACGGCATGCCGGTCTCCAGCCGCAACTCGGTGCGTCTCGGCTGGCGCGGCGAACGCGATACGCGCGGCGACACCAACTGGGTGCCGCCGGAGATGATCGAACGTATTGAGGTGATCCGCGGCCCGGCGGCGGTGCGCTACGGCAACGGCGCGGCGGGCGGCGTGGTGAATATCATCACCAAAAAATATGATGACCAGCAGTGGCACGGATCCTGGAACGCCTACTACAACGTGCCGGAGCACAAAGACGAAGGCGCGACGCGCCGCACCAACTTCAGCCTGGAAGGGCCGCTGGGCGACGACGTCAGCTTCCGTCTCTACGGCAACCTGGCGAAAACCCAGGCGGACGCCTACGACATCAACGAAGGCCACGCGGCGGATCGCACCGGCAGCTACGCCGGCAGCTATCCGGGCGGGCGCGAAGGGGTGGTGAATAAAGACATCAACGCTATGCTGCGCTGGGCGTTCGCGCCGATGCAGGCGCTGGAGTTTCAGGCGGGCTACAGCCGCCAGGGCAACCTCTACTCCGGCGACACCCAGAACACCAATACCAGCGCGCTGGTGAAAAGCTTCTACGGCAAAGAGACTAACCGGCTCTATCGGCAGAACTTTGCGGTGAAGTGGACCGGCGCCTGGGATAACGGCGTCAGCACCAACAGCTACGCGCGCTATGAAAATACCCGCAACTCGCGCATCAACGAAGGGCTGGCGGGCGGCACCGAAGGCATCTTCTCCAACAGCGGCTTCAATACCATCGAGCTGGACGATGTGCTGCTGCACAGCGAAGTCAGCGTGCCGTTCGAACTGCTGGTGAATCAGACCGCGACGCTCGGCGTTGAATGGAATCAGCAGCGCATGAAGGATCCCTCATCGACCACGCAGGCCGCCTCTAACGGCGCGGTGCCGGGCATCTCCAGCTCCGGCCGCAGCCCCTATTCGCAGGCGGAAATCTTCTCGCTGTTCGCCGAAGACAATATGGAGCTGACCGACAGCACCATGCTGACGCCGAGCCTGCGCTTCGATCACCACTCTATCGTCGGCGATAACTGGAGCCCGTCGCTTAACCTCTCGCAGGGCTTAGGTGACGACTTCACGCTGAAGATGGGCATCGGCCGCGCCTATAAAGCGCCGAGCCTCTACCAGACCAACCCTAACTATCTGCTCTACAGCAACGGACAGGGCTGCGCGGCCAGCACCGGCGCCTGCTATCTGCAGGGCAACAGAGATCTGAAAGCGGAAAACAGCATCAATAAAGAGATTGGGCTGGAGTGGAAGCATGAGGGCTATCAGGCGGGTCTGACCTGGTTCCGCAACGACTATCGCAACAAGATTGAAGCGGGCTACGTGCCGTCCGGCAAAGCGTCAAACGGCACCACTGACATCTATAAGTGGGAGAACGTGCCGAAAGCGGTGGTGGAAGGGCTGGAGGGCACGGTGAATATCCCCGTGACGGAGAGCATCGCGTGGAATAACAACTTCACTTATATGTTGCAGAGCAAGAATAAAGAGACCGGCGATCGCCTGTCGATTATTCCCGACTATACGCTGAACTCCACGCTGAGCTGGCAGGCGACGCAGGATCTGTCGCTGCAAACCACGCTCACCTGGTACGGCAAGCAGGTGCCGAAGAAGTATGATTACAAAGGCAATGCCGTCACCGGCAGCGCGACCGATGAGGTGAGTCCTTATTCAGTGGTCGGCCTGAGCGGCACCTATGACGTTAATAAATACGCCAGCGTGACGCTCGGCATCGACAACCTGTTCGACAAGCGCCACTTCCGCCAGGGCAACGCCCAGACCACCGGCAACGCCAACACTAACTCTTATCTGTATGGCGCAGGCGCGAATACCTATAACGAATCAGGCCGGACGTACTACGTCAGCCTGAATACGCACTTCTAATCAGTTAAGCCGCAACGGCAGCGCGCAGCGGGCAATCAGCCCGCTGCGATCGCTGCGATTAATCAGCTTCAGCTCGCCATAGTGCATCTGCAGAATGCGCAGCACGATATTCAGTCCCAGGCCGCTGCCGCCGTAGCGCTGATCGCGACGGCGAAACGCTTTGGTCAGCTCTTCCGCCGCGTCGGTATCGATGCCCGGCCCCTCATCAATCACGCTGAGGACAATCTGGCTGTCGCTCTCTTCGAGCCTGATTTCAATCTGGCTCTCCGTCGGGCTATAGCGCGAGGCGTTCTCCAGCAGATTGCGCAGCAGCAGACGCAGCAGCACCGGCTCGCCCTGGCTTTGCGCCACCGCGTTTTCTGGCCAGATAAGCTGCTGCTGGCGCTGTTCAACCAGTTCGCGCATCTCCGGCTGCAGCGGCTGCAAAATGTCCGTCTGCCAGTGAATAGCCTGCGCATGCCCGCTGGCCAGCGCCTGGCTGGCGCGCGCCAGCATCAGCAGCTGCTCGACGGTATGCATCAGCTGATCGATGCGCGCCACCAGCATTTCGCTGTGCGGCACGCCCTGCTGCTGCAACAGCTCAAGATGCAGGCGCAGCCCGGCGAGCGGGGTGCGCAGCTCATGGGCGGCGTCCGCCGTGAAAAGCCGCTCCTGCTGCAGCGTGTGATCGAGGCGCGCCAGCAGCTGGTTAATCGCGCCGGTTACCGCCACCACCTCTTCCATATCGGAGTGAATGGCGAGCGGCGTCAGGTTGTCGGCGGAGCGCTGCGCCAGGCTGGTCTGCAGCGCGCGCAGCGGACGCACGATCCAACTAATCGCCCAGAACGAGAGCACCAGCGTCAGGCCGACCATGACGACAGAGGGCAGCAGCAGCGAGGCGATCGCTTCGCGGATCTCATTTTCGACGCGATCGTTGCGCGCCTTAGCGGAGAGGGTTTCGTTGACGAGAAAGCTGATCTGCTCGCGGCTTTCGTGCCACAGCCAGAAGGCGCTCATGATCTGACAGGTAAGCAGAATCAGCGCCAGCATAATCAGCAAGCGCTGACGCATGCTGTTCATTCGCGGTTCTCCAGCCGATAGCCAACGCCGCGCACGGTTTTGATGCGGTCTTTGCCCAGCTTGCGGCGCAGATTATGGATATGCACCTCCAGCGTGTTGGAGCCGGTATCGTCCTGCCAGCTGTAGAGATCCTGCTGCAGCGTTTCGCGATGCACATTCTGTCCGATGCGCATCAGCAGCCGCGTCAGCAGCGCGAACTCTTTGGGCGTGACGTCGAGGGGCTGATCCTCCAGCAGCACCTGCTGCGAAGAGAGATTCAGCGTGAGATCGCCCTGGCGCAGCAGGTTGTCGCTGTGGCCCTGATAGCGGCGGATCAGGGCGCGCACGCGTGCCTGCAGCTCCGCCAGCGCCAGCGGCTTGATCAGATAGTCGTCGGCGCCGGCGTCGAGCCCGTCCACGCGATCGCTGAGCGCGTCGCGCGCGGTCAGGATCAGCACCGGCAGATCGACGCCCGCTCGCCGCCACTGCCGCAGCAGATCGCCGCCGTCGCGATCCGGCAGGCCGAGATCCAGCACGATCAGGCTGTACTGCGCGCTGTGCAGCAGCGCGTCCGCCTCAGCGGCGCTGGCGGCGCAGTCAACGGCGTAACCCTGGCTGCTCAGCGCCTGGCTCAGGCCGCCCTGCAGCAGTACATCGTCCTCAACGATCAATATTTTCATGCGTTAGTTGTTCTGGTAGATATCCCGATAGAGACGGCTCTCGAAGCGCACCAGCGGAATGCGCCGCGTGCGCTGATCCTGCGGCGGCACCGCATAGCCCGACAGGTACTGCACAAAGGCGACGCGCGCGCCGCTGGCGGTGGTGATAAAGCCAGCCAGATTATAGACGCCCTGCAGCGAGCCGGTTTTCGCCGACACTTTGCCGTCTACGCCCGCCTCATGCAGGCCGCCGCGATACTGCAGCGTGCCGTCGTGGCCCGCCAGCGGCAGCATAGAGATGTAGTCCAGCGTCGCGTCGTTTTTCGCAATGTACTGCAACACCTGCATCATGGTGTCCGGCGCGATGAGATCGTGACGCGACAGCCCCGAACCATCCACCTGTATGCTGTTGCCTAAATCAATGTTGGCTTTCTCGCGCAGGATGCGGCGGATAGCGTCCGATCCGGCGCGAAAGGTGCCGGGCACGTTGAAATAGTGATGGCCGATGGTGCGGAACACCGTATCGGCAATCATGTTGTCCGACTTTTTCAGCATAGTATGCAACAGCGAATGCAGCGGCGCGGACTGGGTCGACGCCAGCACGGTGCCCGGCGAAGTGACCTGCGTCTGGCGCACCAGATGGCCGCTGTAGTCGATATCGGCCTGACGCAGCTCCTGCTTCAGGATCTCTCCGGCCCAGGCGGCGTCGTCCTGTACGGCGAACGCCAGCGGCAGCGGCTCAGCGCGCTGGCGCATACAGCCGGTCAGCGTGTAGCGGTTCAGCTCGCCCGGCACCACGTCCAGCTCGCAATACTGCGCTTCGCCGCTGTTGCGGCCGAGGGTGCGTACCTGGCTGAACATATGAGCAGGGTAGTAAGAGGCGATGCGCACGAAGGCGGTTTCGCCCGGCGTGCTGGCGCTGTAGAGCGAAACAGAGAAGCAGTTTTTATCAACGATCGCCGCGCCCGGCGGCGCGCTAAAGCACTGCGTCAGATCGTTCCACGGCCAGCCCGGCGCCATGTCATGGCTGGCGAACACCGAGGTGTCGATCACCAGGTTGCCTTTGATATGGGTGACGCCCTGCTTTTTCAGCGCGGCGACCATATTGCGCAGATCCTGACGGCTCAGCGTCGGATCGCCGGCAAAGCGCGCGACCAGATCGCCGTTTAGCGTGCCGTCGCTGATGGCGCCTTTAGTTTCCAGCGTGGTCTGGAAGCGATAGTCGCCGCCCAGTTCCAGCAGCGCCGCCAGCGCGGTAATCACCTTCATGGTGCTGGCGGGCAATGCCATCTGTTTGCCGTGATAATCGATTATCGGGGTGCTGGCGCCTATTTTCTGCACCATTAGCGCCAGATTGGCGCCATCCGGCAAATACTGCATGTATTCATCTACGGGCGCTGCTTGTGCCTGCAGCATAAACGCACAGGTTAGTCCGGTAACAAGTCGTGAAAATCGCATAATCTCGCGGTAACTGGCAGGTGAAGCCGTCAATACTACGTCCCGCAGCGGTGGAAAGTAAACGATGACCAGCAGGGAACTCTGGGTTAAAATACGTATCAAAATGCAAAACCACATTCTGGCCTGGAACCTTTTCCGGGTCAGGATTCTTTTATTTGCAAAACGAGGGTCAGGCCCTGCAGAACCGGTTTTTCTGTGGACACTGGTCAGGATGACGCCGTTAAAACAGGAAAGAGAGCGAGGAGCTTAAATGAATCAGATTCCGATGACGTTAAGGGGCGCCGAGAAGCTGCGCGAAGAGCTGAACGAGCTGAAAACCGTTAAACGCCCGCGCATCATCGCCTCAATCGCTGAAGCGCGTGAGCACGGCGATCTGAAAGAGAACGCGGAGTATCACGCCGCGCGCGAAGAGCAGGGGTTTTGCGAAGGTCGTATTCAGGAGATCGAAGCCAAGCTGTCTAACGCGCAGGTTATCGACGTCACCACTATTCCGAACAATGGCCGCGTGATCTTCGGCGCGACCGTAACCGTGCTCAACACCGATACCGACGAAGAGTCGACTTATCGCATCGTGGGCGACGACGAAGCGGACTTTAAGCAAAATCTGATTTCGGTCAACTCGCCGATGGCGCGCGGTCTGGTAGGAAAAGAGGTGGACGATGTGACCATCATCAAAACCCCAGGCGGCGATGTTGAGTATGAAATTCTGAAAGTGGAATACCTTTAAGAGACAGCTACGCTTTGAAAAGCGTCGAAGCATTATGTAAAGAATGGAAAAGGCCGCGATGCGGCCTTTTAACCCATGCGGGAGCATGGCACTTTCTCTGGCCGGTTGACCGGCGACGCGTTTAGCGCGGCAGAGAAATCTTGCTCTCTTTAGAAGGGCGATACAGCACCAGCGTTTTGCCGATCACCTGCACGTTGCCGGCTTTAGTCTCACGCACGATAGCCTCAACGATCAGCTGCTTGGTTTCACGGTCTTCCGAGGCAATTTTCACCTTGATCAGTTCGTGATGTTCCAGCGCGGATTCGATTTCGGCCAGCACGCCTTCGGTCAGGCCGTTGCCGCCGATCATGACCACTGGTTTCAGTGGATGGGCAAGGCCTTTCAGGTGCTGTTTTTGTTTGGTACTTAGATTCATCGTATTTTTTGCTTACTCAGGGATTGAAAACGGTTCATTCTACCGCCATCTCGGGGTTATCACCAAATCAACGCAACCCATTGCGTGCAGGTTTATCGCTGCGATGACGATTTAGTTGAGAAAATTATGACGGGTAAAAAGCGTTCGGCCAGCTCCAGCCGCTGGTTACAGGAACACTTTAGCGATAAATATGTGCTTCAGGCACAGAAAAAGGGGTTGCGTTCGCGCGCCTGGTTTAAACTTGATGAAATACAACAGGGTGACAAGCTTTTCAAACCCGGTATGACCGTGGTAGATCTGGGTGCGGCGCCCGGCGGCTGGTCGCAGTATGTGGTCCAGCAGATCGGCTCTTCGGGACGCGTTATCGCCTGCGATATTCTGCCGATGGATCCTATCGTCGGCGTCGATTTCCTTCAGGGCGATTTTCGTGAAGAATCGGTGATCAAGGCGCTGCTCGATCGCGTAGGCGATCAAAAAGTGCAGGTGGTCATGTCGGATATGGCGCCCAACATGAGCGGGACGCCGGCAGTCGATATTCCTCGGTCGATGTATTTAGTTGAACTGGCGCTCGAAATGTGTCGGGATATCCTGGCGCCGGGCGGCAGTTTTGTAGTGAAAGTGTTTCAGGGAGATGGCTTCGATGAATACCTGCGGGAAATTCGCTCCCTGTTTACGAAAGTGAAAATTCGTAAGCCGGACGCTTCGCGATCTCGTTCGCGCGAAGTGTACATTGTGGCGACAGGGCGCAAACTATAGCCCAATTGATGAAGTTGCAGCCCACCAGCCGCGATTCCATGTATGAAGGATATATAGTACCCTACGCTGTCTGTTAACACCGTTGTAATATGAGGTTAATCCCTTGAGTGACATGGCGAAAAACCTGATTCTCTGGTTAGTCATCGCGGTCGTGCTGATGTCAGTATTCCAGAGCTTTGGGCCCAGCGAGTCGAATGGCCGTAGGGTTGATTATTCAACCTTCCTGTCGGAAGTGAACCAGGATCAGGTCCGCGAGGCACGTATTAACGGGCGTGAGATTAACGTAATCAAGAAAGACAGTAATAAATACACGACCTACATTCCTGTCAACGATCCCAAGTTACTCGATAACCTGTTGACCAAAAACGTCAAAGTGGTTGGCGAACCGCCGGAAGAACCGAGCCTGCTGGCTTCAATCTTCATCTCCTGGTTCCCGATGCTGCTGCTGATTGGCGTATGGATCTTCTTTATGCGTCAGATGCAGGGCGGCGGCGGCAAAGGCGCGATGTCCTTTGGCAAGAGCAAAGCCCGTATGCTGACGGAAGATCAGATCAAAACCACTTTCGCCGACGTGGCAGGTTGCGACGAAGCGAAAGAGGAAGTGGGCGAACTGGTCGAGTATCTGCGCGAACCGAGCCGCTTCCAGAAGCTGGGCGGTAAAATCCCGAAAGGCGTGCTGATGGTGGGCCCGCCGGGTACCGGTAAAACCCTGCTGGCGAAAGCTATCGCAGGCGAAGCGAAAGTGCCGTTCTTTACCATTTCCGGTTCTGACTTCGTGGAAATGTTCGTGGGCGTCGGCGCATCTCGCGTGCGCGACATGTTCGAACAGGCCAAGAAAGCCGCACCTTGCATCATCTTTATCGATGAGATCGACGCCGTCGGTCGTCAGCGCGGCGCAGGTTTAGGCGGCGGTCACGATGAACGTGAACAGACCCTGAACCAGATGCTGGTTGAGATGGATGGTTTTGAAGGCAATGAAGGCATTATCGTTATCGCCGCGACTAACCGTCCAGACGTTCTCGACCCGGCGCTGCTGCGTCCAGGCCGCTTTGACCGTCAGGTCGTCGTGGGTCTGCCGGACGTGCGCGGCCGCGAACAGATTCTGAAAGTGCATATGCGCCGCGTGCCGCTGGCGACCGATATCGACGCAGGCATCATCGCGCGCGGTACGCCGGGCTTCTCCGGTGCGGATCTCGCCAACCTGGTGAACGAAGCGGCGCTGTTTGCCGCACGCGGCAACAAGCGCGTGGTATCGATGGTTGAGTTCGAGAAAGCGAAAGACAAAATCATGATGGGCGCGGAACGTCGCTCCATGGTGATGACGGAAGCGCAGAAAGAATCTACCGCCTATCACGAAGCGGGCCACGCGATTATCGGCCGTCTGGTGCCGGAACACGATCCGGTGCACAAGGTTACGATTATTCCGCGCGGACGTGCGCTCGGCGTGACCTTCTTCCTGCCTGAAGGCGACGCCATCAGCGCCAGCCGTCAGAAGCTGGAAAGCCAGATTTCGACCCTGTACGGCGGCCGCCTGGCTGAAGAGATTATTTACGGTGCGGAACATGTTTCCACCGGTGCCTCTAACGACATCAAAGTGGCCACTAACCTGGCGCGCAACATGGTGACGCAGTGGGGCTTCTCGGAAAAACTGGGTCCGTTGCTTTATGCCGAAGAAGAGGGCGAGGTGTTCCTCGGCCGTTCCGTGGCGAAAGCGAAACATATGTCTGACGAAACCGCGCGCATTATCGACCAGGAAGTTAAACACCTGATCGACAGCAACTACCAGCGCGCGCGCCGTATTCTGAGCGAGAATATGGACATCCTTCACGCGATGAAAGACGCGCTGATGAAGTATGAAACCATCGATGCGCCGCAGATCGACGACCTGATGGCGCGCCGCGAAGTGCGTCCGCCAGCGGGCTGGGAAGATCCGGGCAGCAACTCCGACAGCAACGGCACGCCGAAGGCGCCGCGTCCGGTCGATGAGCCGCGCACGCCGAATCCCGGCAACACCATGTCAGAGCAGTTCGACAAATAACAGGGTTTCACCCTTGCAAAAACCCCGGCTGGTCCGGGGTTTTTTACATCCATAACCAGGTAATCAGAGGAGATTTTCCCCATGAAGTTGTACGCCCGTGATACCCATCTCGATCTGTCGTTTCCCCATGTGATGGGAATTTTGAATGTCACGCCGGACTCCTTCTCCGATGGTGGAAAACATCACACGCTGGTCGAGGCGCTGACGCACACCAATGAAATGGTTAACGCGGGCGCCACCATTATCGACGTCGGCGGCGAGTCGACCCGTCCGGGGGCGGATGAAGTAAGCGTCGACGAAGAGCTGGCGCGCGTTATTCCGGTAGTAGAGGCGATTGCGCAGCGTTTCGAGGTATGGATTTCGGTGGATACCTCAAAAGCCGAGGTTATCCGCGAAGCGGCGCGAGCGGGCGCTCACATCATTAACGATATTCGCTCGCTCTCCGAACCTGGCGCGCTGGAAGCGGCGGCGGCGGCTAATTTGCCGGTTTGCCTGATGCATATGCAGGGCGAGCCGCGCACTATGCAGCAGGCGCCGGAGTATCGCGATGTCGTAAGCGAAGTGGATGCTTACTTCGTGGACCAGATCGCGCGCTGCGAAGCTGCGGGTATCAAAAAAGAACATCTGCTGCTCGACCCTGGCTTCGGTTTCGGTAAGAATCTCAACCACAACTATGAGCTGCTGGCCCACCTCAGCCATTTTCACCATTTCGGGCTGCCGCTGCTGGTGGGCATGTCGCGCAAATCTATGATTGGCCAGCTGTTGAACGTCGGGCCTTCGCAGCGCCTGACGGGCAGCCTGACCTGTGCTGCGATCGCCGCGATGCAGGGCGCGCAGATCATCCGCGTACATGACGTTAAAGAAACGGTCGAGGCGATGCGGGTTGTCGAAGCGACACGGAGAGCAAAAGGATAATTAAGGCATGAGTAATCGTAAATATTTTGGTACGGACGGCATTCGCGGCAAGGTTGGCGAAGCGCCGATTACCCCTGACTTTGTACTAAAGCTGGGCTGGGCGGCGGGCAAAGTGCTGGCGCGCCACGGCTCACGCAAGGTGCTGATCGGTAAAGATACGCGTATCTCCGGCTATATGCTGGAGTCGGCGCTGGAAGCGGGCCTGGCCGCAGCGGGCTTATCCGCCGCCTTTACCGGCCCAATGCCGACGCCCGCCATCGCCTATCTGACGCGCACCTTCCGCGCCGAAGCGGGCATCGTCATCTCCGCGTCGCACAACCCGTTTGACGATAACGGCATTAAATTCTTCTCCGCCGAAGGCACCAAGCTGCCGGACGAGGTAGAAGAGGCGATTGAGCTGGAAATGGAGAAGCCGCTCACCTGCGTCGAGTCCGCCGAACTGGGCCGCGCCAGCCGTATCGTCGACGCCGCCGGCCGCTATATCGAGTTCTGCAAGGGCTCCTTTCCGAGCGAGCTCAGCCTTAACGGCCTGAAAATCGTGGTCGACTGCGCGAACGGCGCCACCTACCACATCGCGCCGAACGTGCTGCGCGAGCTGGGCGCCACCGTTATAGCCATCGCCACGCAGCCCGACGGCATGAATATCAACAAAGAGTGCGGCGCGACCGATCTGCGTATGCTGCAGCAGCGCGTGCTGGCGGAGAAGGCGGATATTGGCCTGGCTTACGACGGCGACGGCGACCGCATTATGATGGTTGACCATCTGGGCGAGAAGGTCGATGGCGACCAGATCCTGTACATCATCGCGCGCGAAGGGCTGCGTCAGGGCCAGCTGCGCGGCGGCGTGGTCGGCACCCTGATGAGCAACATGGGCCTCGAACTGGCGCTGAAGCAGCTCGGCATTCCTTTCGCCCGCGCCAAAGTGGGCGACCGCTACGTGCTGGAAAAGATGCAGGAGAAGCAGTGGCGTCTCGGCGCGGAGAACTCCGGCCACGTTATTCTGCTGGATAAAACCACCACCGGCGACGGCATCGTGGCAAGTTTGCAAGTGCTTACCGCAATGGTGCGCAACCATATGAGCCTGCATGACCTGTGCAGCGGCATGAAGATGCTGCCGCAGGTGCTGGTCAACGTGCGCTTCAGCGGCACCGGCGATCCGCTGGAAGACGAGACGGTAAAAAGCGTAACGGCGGAGGTGGAAAAGACGCTGGCCGGACGCGGACGCGTGCTGCTGCGTAAATCGGGCACCGAGCCGCTGATTCGCGTGATGGTCGAAGGGGAAAACGAAGCGCAGGTCACCGAGCTGGCGCATCGTATCGCCGAGCAGGTCAAAGCGGTTTAAGGCAGGATCGGCGGACGGTTTTACGCCGATCCGCCGTTAAAATCATCAGGATGGCGCTTTTTTCCGCAGTCGATCGCGTCGAAGAAAATTACCCTTGCAGAGGGGTGCGCCTTTGGTTAGTATTCACACCCGCTTCTGATGGGTGATGACGACACGGCCCATCTATACTGGCTGAAGCTTAACTGTGCGGTTATCGCGCAAGGAAACAGGTTGATTATGTACGAAGCTCTTTTAGTTATCTTCCTTATTGTAGCCATCGCCCTCGTGGGTCTGATTATGCTGCAGCAAGGTAAAGGCGCTGATATGGGAGCCTCATTCGGTGCAGGCGCATCCGCAACGCTGTTCGGTTCTACGGGTTCAGGTAACTTCATGACTCGCATGACCGGCATTCTCGCGGCGCTGTTCTTCATCATCAGCCTTGTTCTGGGTAACCTGAACACCAATAAGACTTCAAAAGGAAGCGAGTGGGAAAATCTGTCAGCGCCGGCGCAGTCAACGACTCAGCCAGCACAACCGGCAACGCCGGGTAACGATATCCCGAAATAAGTTCGTCATGCTTGCGACGCGACAGATTCAAGTCGCGGTCTGAACAGTGCCGAGGTGGTGGAATTGGTAGACACGCTACCTTGAGGTGGTAGTGCCCGATTGGGCTTACGGGTTCAAGTCCCGTCCTCGGTACCAAATCTGGTTTTACTTGCAAATATCGCAAGATCGGCGTAACATTCGTCACGTTTTCGGACGCGGGGTGGAGCAGCCTGGTAGCTCGTCGGGCTCATAACCCGAAGGTCGTCGGTTCAAATCCGGCCCCCGCAACCACTTTCCCTTAGAGTTCTTTTTCAAATATACTGTGTGCATCGACGGGCGCATCGCAGCGAGTTTTGAAAAAAATTCTTCTGGACGGTGCCGAGCCGCTTAGCGGCGTACAGGGTCCAGTCACAAAAAGCCCCGAATTTTCGGGGTTTTTTGTTATCAGGAAATCGCAACACTGGGCTATTAAGCCCTTTTTTTATGTCTTGGGGGTGGGCTTGTCCACATTAGAGCAAAAATTGACAGAGTTGGTATCGGCTCCGGTAGAAGCGCTCGGCTACGAACTGGTCGGTATCGAATTCGTTCGTGGTCGCACATCAACCCTGCGCATCTATATTGATAGTGAAGATGGCATCAATGTCGATGATTGTGCGGATGTCAGCCACCAGGTAAGCGCGGTGCTGGATGTGGAAGATCCCATCACCGTGGCTTACAACCTTGAAGTCTCCTCACCGGGACTGGATCGCCCGATGTTTACCGCAGAACACTACGTGCGGTACACAGGCGAAGAAGTCAGTCTGGTTCTGCGCATGGCGGTCCAGAACCGTCGTAAATGGCAGGGCATCATCAAGTCGGTCGACGGCGAGATGGTGACGGTGACCGTTGAGGGTAAAGACGAGGTGTTCGCGCTGAGCAATATTCAGAAAGCGAACCTGGTCCCCCACTTTTAAAAGTCCGGATTGAGGCTAACCAGGATGAACAAAGAGATCTTAGCTGTTGTAGAAGCCGTTTCTAACGAAAAAGCCCTGCCGCGTGAGAAAATCTTCGAAGCGCTGGAGAGCGCGCTGGCAACTGCAACCAAGAAGAAGTACGAGCAAGAGATTGACGTTCGCGTCAGCATCGATCGCAAAAGCGGCGACTTCGACACCTTCCGCCGTTGGGAAGTGGTAGAAGAAGTGACGCAGCCGACGCGCGAGATCACGCTGGAGGCAGCCCGCTTCGAGGATGAAGCGTTCAATCTGGGCGATTACGTTGAAGATCAGATCGAATCGGTCACCTTTGACCGTATCACTACCCAGACCGCGAAGCAGGTTATCGTGCAGAAAGTGCGCGAAGCCGAGCGCGCGATGGTGGTCGATCAGTTCCGCCAGCACGAAGGCGAGATCATCACCGGCGTGGTGAAGAAAGTGAATCGCGACAACATCACCCTGGATCTCGGCAGCAACGCCGAAGCGGTGATTTTGCGTGAAGATATGCTGCCGCGCGAGAACTTCCGTCCGGGCGACCGTATTCGCGGCGTGCTGTACGCCGTACGTCCGGAAGCGCGCGGCGCGCAGCTGTTCGTGACCCGTTCCAAGCCGGAAATGCTGATCGAACTGTTCCGCATTGAGGTGCCGGAAATCGGCGAAGAAGTCATCGAAATTAAAGCGGCGGCTCGCGATCCGGGTTCACGCGCTAAAATTGCGGTGAAAACCAACGACAAACGCATCGATCCGGTCGGCGCCTGCGTGGGTATGCGCGGCGCGCGCGTCCAGGCTGTTTCCAGCGAACTGGGCGGCGAGCGTATCGATATCGTGCTGTGGGACGATAACCCGGCGCAGTTTGTTATTAACGCCATGGCCCCGGCCGACGTGGCGTCAATCGTGGTTGATGAAGATAACCACACCATGGATATCGCTGTTGAAGCCGGCAATCTGGCTCAGGCGATCGGCCGTAACGGCCAAAACGTGCGTCTGGCTTCCCAGCTGAGCGGCTGGGAGCTGAACGTGATGACCGTCGATGATCTGCAGGCGAAACACCAGGCCGAAGCGCATGCTGCTATTGATATGTTTACTAAACATCTCGACATCGACGAAGAGTTCGCCACCGTACTGGTGGAAGAGGGCTTCTCTTCGCTGGAAGAGCTGGCATACGTGCCGATCAACGAGCTGCTGGACGTTGATGGTCTGGACGAAGAGACCGTAGAAGCCCTGCGTGAACGAGCCAAAAATGCGTTAACCACCCTGGCGCTGGCGAAAGAAGAGAGCCGTGGTAATCAGGAGCCCGCTGAGGATCTTCTGAATCTCGACGGCCTGGATCGTACGCTGGCGTACCGCCTGGCGGCGAAAGGCGTTTGCACGCTGGAAGATCTCGCCGAGCAAGGTGTCGACGACCTGACGGATATTGAAGGGCTGAATGATGAGCAAGCCGGCGCGCTGATTATGGCCGCGCGAAATATCTGCTGGTTCGGCGATGACGCGTAATAACAGGAAGGAACAGCATGACAGATGTAACCGTAAAATCGCTGGCCGCAGAGATTCAGACCCCGGTCGATCGCCTGGTTCAGCAATTTGCTGACGCAGGGATCCGCAAGTCGGAGAACGACGCGGTCACGCAGCAAGAGAAAGAAACTTTATTGTCTCACCTCAATCGCGAGCATGGTCAGACCGGCTCAAGCAAGTTAACATTGCAGCGTAAGACGCGCAGTACCTTGAATATCCCAGGCACCGGGGGTAAAAGTAAATCGGTGCAAATCGAAGTCCGCAAAAAGCGCACCTACGTAAAAGGTGATGCGGAAGCTGAACAGGCAGAAGCAGAAGCCCAGGCTCAGCGTGAAGCGGAAGAAAAGGCGCAACGCGAGGCTGAAGAAAAAGCCCGTCGCGAAGCTGAAGAAAAAGCGCAACGTGAAGCCGAAGAGAAAGCCAAGCGCGAAGCCGCTGAAAAGGCGAAGCGTGAAGCAGCGGAAAAAGAAAAAGTGACGAATCATCAAACCGACGATATGACCAAGGCTGCGCAGTCCGATAAAGCCCGTCGCGAAGCCGAAGCGGCTGAACTGAAGCGTAAAGCGGAAGAAGAAGCGCGCCGTAAGCTCGAAGAAGACGCTCGCCGCGTTGCTGAAGAAGCGCGCCGCCTGGCTGAAGAAAAATCGGCTGAATGGGAAAAACCTGAAGAAGAGGATAAAGGCGACTATCACGTCACCACCTCGACTCATGCCCGTCAGGCAGAAGACGAAAACGACCGTCAGGTAGAAGCGGGCCGCGCACGCGCGCGCACCACTGCTAAAGCGGCGCGTCCGGCGAAGAAAGGCAACAAGCATTCTGAAGCTAAAACCGATCGCGAAGAAGCGCGCGCGCAGATTCGTGGCGGCAAAGGCGGCAAACACCGCAAGCCAAGCGCACTGCAGCAGGGCTTCAATAAACCTGCTCAGGTTGTTAACCGCGACGTCATCATCGGCGAAACCATCACCGTAGCCGAACTGGCTAACAAAATGGCGGTGAAAGGTTCGCAGGTCATCAAAGCGATGATGAAGATGGGCGCCATGGCGACCATCAACCAGGTTATCGACCAGGAAACCGCTCAGCTGGTCGCGGAAGAGATGGGTCACAAAGTGATCCTGCGCCGCGAGAACGAGCTGGAAGAAGCGGTAATGAGCGATCGCGATACCGATGCCGCGCAGGAATCCCGCGCGCCGGTCGTGACCATCATGGGCCACGTCGACCACGGTAAAACCTCGCTGCTGGACTACATCCGTTCGACCAAAGTCGCCTCTGGCGAAGCGGGCGGCATTACCCAGCATATCGGTGCTTACCATGTCGAAACCGACAACGGCATGATCACCTTCCTCGACACCCCGGGCCACGCCGCGTTTACCGCGATGCGTGCGCGTGGTGCGCAGGCGACGGATATCGTTATCCTCGTAGTGGCGGCTGACGACGGCGTGATGCCGCAGACCATCGAAGCGATCCAGCACGCGAAAGCGGCGGGCGTGCCGGTTGTGGTTGCCGTCAACAAAATCGATAAGCCAGAAGCCGATCCGGATCGCGTCAAGAACGAACTGACCCAGTACGGCATCATCCCGGAAGAGTGGGGCGGCGAAAACATGTTCGTCAACGTCTCTGCGAAAGCCGGTACCGGCATCGACGACCTGCTGAATGCGATTCTGCTGCAGGCGGAAGTGCTGGAGCTGACCGCTATTCGCGAAGGTATGGCGAGCGGCGTGGTAATCGAATCCTTCCTGGATAAAGGTCGTGGTCCGGTTGCTACCGTACTGGTGCGCGAAGGTACCCTGAACAAAGGCGACATCGTGCTGTGCGGCTTCGAATATGGCCGTGTGCGTGCGATGCGCGACGAACTGGGCCGCGAAGTTATGGAAGCGGGTCCGTCCATTCCGGTGGAAATCCTCGGTCTCTCCGGCGTGCCGGCAGCGGGCGACGAAGCGACCGTGGTGCGTGACGAGAAGAAAGCGCGTGAAGTTGCGCTCTATCGTCAGGGCAAGTTCCGCGAAGTCAAACTGGCGCGTCAGCAGAAGGCGAAGCTGGAGAACATGTTCGCCAACATGACCGAAGGCGAAGTCTCCGAGCTGAACATCGTGCTGAAGTCCGACGTCCAGGGTTCTGTGGAAGCGATCTCCGACTCGCTGCTGAAACTCTCCACCGACGAAGTGAAGGTGAAGATTATCGGTTCGGGCGTAGGTGGTATCACCGAAACCGACGCCACGCTGGCTGCGGCGTCCAACGCCATCATCCTCGGCTTCAACGTGCGTGCTGATGCCTCTGCGCGTCGCGTCATCGATGCTGAAAACGTCGACCTGCGTTACTACTCCGTCATCTATAATCTGATCGACGAAGTGAAAGCGGCGATGAGCGGTATGCTGGCTCCGGAGTTCAAACAGCAGATTATCGGTCTGGCTGAAGTTCGCGATGTGTTCAAGTCACCGAAGTTCGGCGCGATTGCCGGCTGTATGGTCACCGAAGGCAACATCAAACGTCACAACCCGATCCGCGTGCTGCGCGACAACGTGGTTATCTACGAAGGCGAGCTGGAATCTCTGCGTCGCTTCAAGGATGACGTCAACGAAGTGCGTAACGGCATGGAGTGTGGTATCGGCGTGAAGAACTACAACGACGTTCGCGTTGGCGATATGATCGAAGTGTTTGAAGTGATCGAAGTTAAGCGCACCATCGAATAAGCATTACGCGATGTGTTGCAATTTGGGAGGCCGCTGGCCTCCCGAATTATTTTGGAGAGATGATTATGGCGAAAGAATTTGGCCGCCCGCAGCGCGTGTCGCAGGAGCTGCAAAAAGAGATCGCCATCATTCTGCAGCGCGAGATTAAAGATCCGCGTCTCGGCATGATGGTGACGGTATCCGGCGTGGAAGTGTCGCGCGATCTCGCGTATGCCAAAGTGTTTGTCACCTTCCTTAACGACAAAGACGAGGAAGCGGTGAAAAATGGCCTGAAGGCGCTGAAAGAGGCTTCTGGCTATATCCGTATTCTGCTCGGCAAAGCGATGCGTCTGCGTATCGTGCCGGAACTGACCTTCTTCTACGACAATTCGCTGATCGAAGGTATGCGCATGTCGAACCTGGTGTCGAACGTCATCAAAAACGACGTCGAGCGCCGCGGTGAAAACCCGGCGGAAGATGACAAGGAGGACTGATGAGTCGTCCTCGTCGTCGCGGTCGCGACGTCCACGGCGTGTTCCTGCTCGACAAGCAGCAGGGCGCGTCGTCCAACGATGTGCTGCAAAAAGTTAAACGTCTGTTTAACGCCAACAAAGCGGGCCACACCGGCGCGCTCGATCCGCTGGCGACCGGCATGCTGCCGATTTGTCTCGGCGAAGCGACCAAGTTCTCCCAGTATCTGCTCGACTCGGATAAGCGTTATCGCGTTATCGCGCGCCTCGGCGAGCGTACCGATACTTCCGATGCCGACGGCAATATCGTCGAAACGCGTCCGGTTTCCTTTAGCCAGCAGCAACTCGACGCGGCGCTCGAGAGCTTTCGCGGCGAGACGATGCAGGTGCCGACCATGTTTTCGGCGCTGAAGTATCAGGGCCGAAAGCTGTATGAGTACGCGCGCGAAGGCGTGACCGTGCCGCGCGAAGCGCGTCCGATTACCGTCTTCGAGCTGCAGTTTATTCGCTGGGAAGGCAGTGAGCTGGAGCTGGAAATCCACGTCTCCAAAGGCACCTATATCCGCACCATTATCGACGATCTGGGCGAGAAGCTTGGCTGCGGCGCGCATGTGATTATGCTGCGTCGTTTGCAGGTGGCGCGCTATCCGATCGAAAAGATGATGACGCTGGAGCAGCTGCAGGCCATCGCAGCGACGGTAAACGCGGCGGAGACGCCCGATTACGCGCCGCTCGACGCGCTTTTGCTGCCGATGGATAGTCCGGCGGACGGGTTTCCCCTCGTTAATCTGCCCTCCACCGTCGCCGCCTTTTTCAAACAGGGGATGCCGGTTCAGGCAGCGGATGCGCCGCAGCAGGGCCTGGTGCGCGTTACCGAAGGCGATGCGCATAAATTTATCGGCATGGCGGAAATCGCCGACGACGGACGCGTGGCGCCGCGTCGTCTGGTGGTAGAGTACCCCGCGTAACGTTACACAACGTCCTGTTTGCGTTGCTCTCGGGCGAAGAGTAGAATAGCGCGGCTTTAAAGCGGGTAGCTGAATTAGAGATCGGCGCCCATACATTCATTTATTACTGGAGTTTATTATGTCTCTAAGCGTAGAAGCTAAAGCAGAGATCGTTGCTAAATACGGTCGTGGTGCTAACGACAGCGGCTCAACCGAAGTTCAGGTTGCACTGCTGACTGCCCAGATTAGCCACCTGCAGGGTCACTTCTCTGAGCACAAGAAAGACCACCACAGCCGTCGCGGTCTGCTGCGCATGGTATCTCAGCGTCGTAAGCTGCTGGACTACCTGAAGCGTAAAGATGTTGCACGCTACACCAGCCTGATCGAAAGCCTGGGCCTGCGTCGCTAAGTCTGAAGAATCTGATCAAAGATGTAGCGCAGAGAGTTTGCGAAAAAACGCGTCTTGCGATCAGATTCGTGCGAGTTTCACGAAAAGGGGGCCTTTACGGCCCCTTTTTTCGAGCAATGCGCAGCAATCCGGACCAAACTCATGTATTGTTGCAGTGAGTGATCTTCGTTTGCAGAGGTTCGCGCGGCTAATGAGAGGCTTTACCGCAGATTCGGTTAAGGGTTGTCATTAGTCGCGAGGATGCAACTGAAGATCGGTAATCCATGGCACGCCAGAAAGGCGCTGCCCCGAAGTTAAGGAATTCATTTTGCTGAACCCGATCGTACGTCAATTCCAATATGGTCAGCATACCGTCACGCTGGAAACCGGCATGATGGCGCGCCAGGCCACCGCAGCCGTTATGGCCAGCATGGACGACACCGCTGTATTCGTTACCGTTGTCGGCCAGAAAAAGGCCAAACCTGGTCAGGACTTCTTCCCGCTGACCGTGAACTACCAGGAGCGTACCTACGCCGCTGGCCGTATCCCGGGCAGCTTCTTCCGTCGCGAAGGCCGTCCAAGCGAAGGCGAAACCCTGATTGCGCGTCTGATTGACCGCCCGATTCGTCCGCTGTTCCCGGAAGGCTTCGTTAACGAAGTTCAGGTTATCGCCACCGTGGTTTCCGTTAACCCGCAGGTTAACCCGGATATCGTCGCGATGATCGGCGCCTCCGCCGCGCTGGCGCTGTCAGGCCTGCCGTTCAACGGTCCGATCGGCGCCGCGCGCGTCGGCTATATCAACGACCAGTATGTGCTGAACCCGACCGCTGACGAAATCAAACAGTCTCGTCTGGATCTGGTGGTTGCCGGTACGCAGAACGCGGTACTGATGGTTGAGTCCGAAGCGGACATCCTGACCGAAGATCAGATGCTGGGCGCAGTGGTGTTCGGCCACGAGCAGCAGCAGATCGTTATCGAAAACATCAATTCTCTGGTCGCAGAAGCGGGCAAACCGCGCTGGGACTGGCAGCCTGAGCCGGCTAACGACGCGCTGATCGCACGCGTTGCCGCCCTGGCTGAAGCGCGCATCAGCGACGCTTACCGCATCACCGACAAGCAGGAGCGTTACACTCAGGTTGGCGTCATCAAAGATGAAACCATCGCCGCGCTGCTGGCTGAAGACGAAACGCTGGACGACGCTGAAATCGGCGACATCGTTCACAGCCTGGAAAAGAACGTGGTGCGTACCCGTATCCTGAACGGCGAACCGCGTATCGACGGCCGTGAAAAAGATATGATCCGTGGCCTGGACGTGCGCACTGGCGTACTGCCGCGCACGCACGGCTCGGCGCTGTTCACCCGTGGCGAAACGCAGGCGCTGGTCGCCGCGACGCTGGGTACCGCGCGTGACGCGCAGAACCTGGATGAGCTGATGGGCGAACGTACCGACAGCTTCCTGTTCCACTACAACTTCCCTCCGTACTCGGTAGGCGAAACCGGTATGGTCGGCTCGCCGAAGCGTCGTGAAATTGGTCACGGTCGTCTGGCGAAGCGCGGCGTGCTGGCCGTGATGCCGAAGCAGGAAGAGTTCCCGTACACCGTGCGCGTTGTCTCTGAAATCACTGAATCCAACGGCTCCTCTTCTATGGCTTCCGTGTGCGGCGCTTCACTGGCGCTGATGGATGCCGGCGTGCCGATCAAAGCGGCCGTTGCAGGCATCGCGATGGGCCTGGTGAAAGAAGATGAGAAGTTCGTGGTGCTGTCTGACATCCTCGGCGACGAAGATCACCTCGGCGACATGGACTTCAAAGTAGCCGGTAGCCGTGAAGGCATCACCGCGCTGCAGATGGACATCAAAATCGAAGGCATCACCCGCGAAATCATGCAGGTTGCGCTGAATCAGGCTAAAGGTGCGCGTCTGCACATCCTGGGCGTGATGGAGCAGGCGATCAGCACGCCGCGTAAAGAAATCTCTGAGTTCGCGCCGCGCATTTACACCATCAAGATCAATTCAGACAAGATCAAAGATGTGATTGGTAAAGGCGGTTCCGTGATCCGCGCGCTGACCGAAGAGACCGGCACCACCATCGAAATCGAAGACGACGGCACCGTGAAAATCGCCGCGACCGACGGTCTGAAGGCGAAAGAGGCGATTCGTCGCATCGAAGAGATTACCGCCGAGATCGAAGTGGGCCGCGTTTACAGCGGTAAAGTGACCCGTATCGTCGACTTCGGCGCCTTCGTCGCTATCGGCGGCGGCAAGGAAGGTCTGGTACACATTTCTCAGATCGCGGACAAGCGCGTAGAGAAAGTGACCGACTACCTGCAGATGGGCCAGGAAGTGCCGGTTAAGGTACTGGAAGTGGACCGTCAGGGCCGCGTCCGTCTGAGCATCAAAGAAGCGACAGAGTCTAAGCCTCAGGGCGAAGAAGCTGCCGTGACCAGCGCGCCAGACGCAGAGTAATTTCCTGTTTGCCTCTCCTTATCCCGCCGCGGATGGGAGAGGCGTTTGTGTCATCGCGAGGGCGGGAATCCTTGTGCACAGCAGGCGGATGACAGGAGCGTTGTCCTAATGTTTGTATTCGGGAGTGGGAAATGAAGCCTTTTTTGCGCTGGTGTTTTGTTGCGACAGCTATCACGCTGGCAGGATGCAGCAACTCCAATTGGCGTAAGAACGAAGTTCTTGCAGTACCTCTACAGCCCACACTGCAGCAGGAAGTGATTCTGGCGCGCATGGAACAAATTCTTGCCAGTCGCGCCCTTACCGATGATGAACGCGCACAGCTGTTATATGAGCGCGGAGTGTTGTATGATAGTCTCGGTCTGAGGGCACTTGCGCGGAACGATTTCTCGCAAGCGCTGTCTATAAGACCAGATATGCCGGAAGTGTTTAACTATCTCGGCATATATTTAACGCAGGCAGGCAATTTTGATGCTGCCTATGAAGCGTTTGATTCTGTACTTGAGCTTGATCCAACTTACAATTATGCGCATTTAAACCGTGGTATCGCCCTCTATTACGGCGGTCGATACAAGTTAGCGCAAGATGATCTGCTGGCGTTTTATCAAGACGATCCCAACGATCCTTTCCGCAGCCTGTGGCTCTATCTCGATGAACGCGAGATGGATGCTGATAAGGCGAAAGTTGCGCTGCAGCAGCGTTACGACAAAGCGGCCCGTGATCAATGGGGATGGAACATTGTCGAATTCTACCTTGGCGACATCAGTGAAAGCACGCTGATGGAACGTCTCAAGGCAGACGCAACGGATAACACCTCGCTCGCTGAACATCTCAGTGAAACCAACTTCTATTTAGGTAAGCACTACCTAAGTCTGGGGGAGAAGGACAACGCGAAAGCGCTGTTCAAACTGGCGGTGGCCAACAACGTCAATAACTTTGTTGAACACCGATACGCATTGTTGGAACTGGCGCAACTCGGCCAGACACAAGACGATTTATCAGAATCTGACCAGCAATAGCTGACGAACTTTTATTGCCTGAAGTACCCGTTATGTCATCATCTTCCGGGATGAGGGCCTTTCTGTTCGTCAAAACTTCTAATTTGAGCCGGTTCACACTTTTTGATGAAAATGACTGAAAATTTTCACGACGAGTTATGTAGACTGGCCGC
The DNA here is from genome assembly GCF_059730625.1 of Pantoea sp. X-Soil-MYKO-1289. Lineage (NCBI taxonomy): Bacteria > Pseudomonadati > Pseudomonadota > Gammaproteobacteria > Enterobacterales > Erwiniaceae > Pantoea > Pantoea sp. X-Soil-MYKO-1289. The sequence goes on along the minus strand of NZ_AP036004.1, from coordinate 3,484,793 downwards.
CGCAATCTAAGAGGCACGTGTACTACATGACTGATATCCAAACCACTTTTGCTGACCTGGGCCTGAACGCCGACATCCTCGAATCACTGAACGGCATGGGCTACGTTAAGCCTTCTCCGATCCAGGCTGAGTGTATTCCTCACCTGCTGGCGGGCCGTGACGTACTGGGCATGGCGCAGACCGGCAGTGGTAAAACCGCGGCGTTCTCGCTGCCGCTGTTAAACAACATTGATCCATCTCTTCGCGCACCGCAGATCCTGGTGCTGGCGCCGACCCGCGAACTGGCGGTGCAGGTTGCCGAAGCGATGACCGAATTCTCTAAACATATGCGTGGCGTCAACGTCGTGGCCCTTTACGGCGGCCAGCGTTATGACGTGCAGCTGCGCGCGCTGCGTCAGGGCCCGCAAATTGTGGTGGGCACCCCGGGTCGTCTGCTCGACCACCTGAAACGCGGTACGCTGGATCTCTCTAACCTGCGTGGCCTGGTGCTGGACGAAGCTGATGAAATGCTGCGTATGGGCTTCATCGAAGACGTTGAAACCATCATGGCGCAGATCCCGGAAGGTCATCAGACCGCGCTGTTCTCAGCGACCATGCCGGAAGCGATTCGTCGCATCACCAAACGTTTCATGAAAGATCCGCAGGAAGTCCGCATTCAGTCCAGCGTCACCACGCGCCCGGACATCAGCCAGTCTTACTGGACGGCGTACGGTCGTAAAACCGACGCGCTGGTGCGTTTCCTTGAAGCGGAAGATTTCGATGCCGCTATCATCTTCGTGCGTACCAAAAACGCTACGCTGGAAGTGGCTGAAGCGCTGGAGCGCAGCGGCTACAACAGCGCCGCGCTGAACGGCGACATGAACCAGGCGCTGCGTGAGCAGACGCTGGAGCGCCTGAAAGATGGCCGTCTCGATATCCTGATCGCCACCGACGTTGCGGCGCGTGGTCTGGACGTTGAGCGCATCAGCCTGGTCGTTAACTACGACATTCCGCTGGACGCTGAGTCTTACGTTCACCGTATCGGTCGTACCGGCCGCGCCGGTCGTGCTGGTCGCGCGCTGCTGTTCGTCGAGAACCGCGAGCGTCGTCTGCTGCGCAACATCGAGCGCACCATGAAGCTGACCATTCCGGAAGTGGAACTGCCGAACGCTGAACTGCTGAGCACTCGTCGTCTGGAGAAATTCGCCGGACGCGTACAGCAGCAGCTGGAAAGCAGCGATCTGGACCAGTATCGCGCGCTGCTGGAGAAACTCTCTCCGCAGGACGATCTGGATATGGAAACGCTGGCCGCCGCGCTGCTGAAAATGGCGCAGGGCGAACGTCCGCTGATCGTCCAGCCGGACGCGCCGCGTCCGCAGCGTCGCGAGTTCCGCGATCGTGACGATCGTCGTGATGACCGTCGCAGCCCGCGTGAAGCGCGTGACAACCGTGAAGGCGGCGATCGTCCGCGTCGCGAACGTCGCGACGTCGGCGAAATGGAACTCTACCGCATTGAAGTTGGCCGCGACGACGGCGTTGAAGTGCGTCACATCGTCGGCGCTATCGCCAACGAAGGCGACATCAGCAGCCGCTACATCGGCAACATCAAGCTGTTCGGCACCCACTCGACTATCGAGCTGCCGAAAGGTATGCCGGGCGATATCCTGCAGCACTTCACCCGCACGCGTATTCTCAACAAACCGATGAATATGCAGCTGCTGGGCGATGCGCAGCCGCAGAGCGAAGCGCGCGGCGAACGTCGTGGCGGCGGCCGTGATTTCGGCGGCGAGCGTCGTGGCGGCGGCAACCGTGAAGGTGGTCGCGAAGGCGGACGTCGTTTCTCTTCCGAGCGTCGTGAAGGCGGTCGTGAAGGCGGACGCAGCAGCTTCAGCCGTGAAGGCAGCCGCGGTCCGCGTCGCGAAGAGGGCGCTGCTGCAGCGCCGCGTCGTCGCGAGTTCTGATAATCAGCCTGGCTGATTGATAAAAAGGGAAGCCCTCGGGCTTCCCTTTTTTTATCTTCAATTCTTGCGTTACGCGCCGCCGGCGATCAGTACGCGCTCGCCGCTGATATAGGCGGCCTCCTCCGAGGCGAGAAACAGCGCCACCTGCGCCACATCTTCCGGCAGTCCGAAACGCCCCAGCGGCGTCGCCGCCAGCAGCTGCGCCTTGAGCTGCGGATTGAGCTTCTTCGCGGACAGCAGCCCTTCGGTCATTATGATGCCCGGCGCCAGCGCGTTAACGCGAATATTGCGCGGGCCCAGCTCGCGCGCCAGCCCCTGCGTCAGCGTATCGATCGCGCCTTTGGTTGTCGCCCAGAGTACCGAACCCGGCGTGCTCTGCTGGCTGTTCAGCGCGCTGAGATTGATGATGCAGCCGCCGTGAGCGGGGAAACGCCGCGCCGCCTGCTGGCAGACCAGCAGCGTGCCCAGCAGATTCACGTTGAGCTGCTGCTGCATCTCCAGCAGGCTCAGGGCGCTAAACTCGCCGTGATGGAACTGTCCGGCATTATTGACCACAATATCGGGCGCGCCGAAGTGCGCCAGCGCGGTTTCGAACAGCCGCTCAACGTCTGCCTCGCGTGAGATATCGGCCTGAACCGCCAGCCCTTCGCTGCCCAGCGTGCGTATATCGCTGACGACGTCCGCCGCGCCCACCTCATCCTGGCGGTAGTTGACCACTACGCGCGCGCCGGCTGCGGCGAACGCCGTAGCAATCGCCGCGCCAATGCCCTTCGAGGCGCCCGTCACCAGCGCAATTTTTCCGTCAAGTGCTTTCATCTTGTCTCTCCACCTGAGTATCGCGTTTGCAAAATATGCGCTTTCAGGTCGATTGTGCGGTAGCGCAATCCTGCAAGTCTCTTGCACGATCCTGCAAATCTGGCGGCGAGGCGGCTGCGTTCATCGCGGGTTCGGGTAACATGTTCACCACAATTGACTCGCGGAGAAAAGGAAGAGGATATGGCGGAACTGGCGCAGCTGACGCATCTGGCGCAGCTTATCGCGCGTCATGCGGCCGACGATGGCCGTCACGACAGCGCGATTGATTTTCTCTTTTTCGGCCGCAGCTCCCGGCCGTCCGAACCGACCTATCATGCTCAATGGGCCAGCTTCGCGCTGGTGGCGCAGGGCGGAAAGGCGCTGCGTATAGGTGAGGAGATTATTCATTACGGCCCTGGCGATCTGCTGCTGGTGACGATGGATATGCCGGTGCGCTCCTGCGTAACGATCGCCACGCCCGAGAAGCCGAATCTCGGCATCGGCATCGCAATAAACGAAGAGAGACTGATGCGCTATCTCGATACGTTTCCGCTAACGTCGCCGCTGGTGGAAGCGCGCACCGAGCGCGGCATCGCCGCGCACAAAGTGTCGCCGCTGCTGGTGGATGCGGTTATCCGTCTGATTCGCCTGCTGGATCAGCCGCAGGATATCGCCGCGCTGGCGCCGCTTATCGAGCAGGAGATCTTCTATCGTCTGCTGACCGGCCCGGAAGGCGGGCGCATCCTCAATATGGCGCTGGCGGAGCGGCCGGGAAACAAGGTGGCGCGCGCGGCGCGCTGGCTGCGGGAGAATTTTCATCAGCCGTTGAAAATCGGCCGGCTCGCCAGCAGCGTCGGCATGAGCGCCTCTTCGCTGCACCATCATTTCAAAGCGGTCACCGCGATGACGCCGATGCAGTATCAGAAGCAGCTGCGTCTCAACGAGGCGCGACGGCTGATGATGGTAGAGAAGCTGGATGCCGGAACGGCGGGCTATCGCGTGGGATACCAGAGCGCGTCGCAGTTCAGCCGGGAGTACAGCCGTTTTTACGGCCGATCTCCCGCGCGCGACGTGCGTCAGCTGGCGGTGGGGCCGGAAGCGTAGCGCCCACCGCAGAAAAGCTTACAGCGAGCGGGCCGCTTCCATCGCGATGGCGAAGGAGCGCAGACGCGCCGCGGTATCGAAGATTTGGCCGTTGACCATGATCTCGTCCGCCTGGGTTTCACGCATCAGTCCGGCCAGGCCGTGACGCACTTTATCGGCATCGCCGACCAGCGACATGCTCAGCGCCTGCTGCACGCCATACTGCTCCGACGGCGACCACAGGTTATCCATGTTTTCCACCGGCGCAGGCAGCGGGCCCGGCTTGCCGCGGCGCAGGTTGATAAACTGCTGCTGCTGCGAGGTGAACAGGAAGCGCGCGTCGCGCTCGCTGTCGGCGGCGACGACGTTGATGCAGACCATGGCGTACGGCTTCTCCAGACGCGCCGAAGGCTGGAATTTTTCACGATAGATATGCAGCGCCTGGAACAGCTGATCGGGCGCGAAGTGCGACGCAAAGGCGAACGGCAGGCCGAGCTGCGCCGAGAGCTGTGCGCTGTAGAGGCTGGAGCCAAGCAGCCAGACCGGGATCTTCATGCCCAGGCCAGGCACGGGCTGAACCGGCGGCTGCGCATCTTCGTCGGCGTCAAACCAGTTAATCAGCTCCTGAACATCATCCGGGAAGGTATCCGCATGGATGCTGGAGAGGTGACGGCGCAGCGCCATCATGGTGCGCTGGTCGGAGCCGGGCGCGCGGCCCAGGCCTAAATCGATGCGGCCGGGATAGAGCGACGCCAGGGTGCCGAACTGCTCGGCGATCACCAGCGGCGCATGGTTCGGCAGCATAATGCCGCCCGATCCCAGATGCAGGGTAGTGGTGTTGGCCGCCAGATAGCCGATCAGCACCGAGGTCGCCGCGCTGGCGATGCCGGTCATATTATGGTGCTCGGCCAGCCAGTAGCGTTCATAGCCCAACGCTTCCGCCTGACGCGCCAGCGCCAGCGAGGTATGAAAGGCATCGCGCGGGGTCGAACCCTGCGGAATCGGCGCCAGATCCAGCACGGAAAGACGAAGGGGTTTTTTCTCAGACATGGGCACTCCAGTTGGGTATGGCGCAGGTGATGATTAACCTGCACCAACCAGTATTACGTAATAATGCCCATATTAAAACTGCTAACAAAGGCAGGCGGCTAGCCTGTATGTGCCTTTCAGGAGGATAACAGCGTCATGCCGGCCACTTTACGCCAGTAGCCGTTGCAATCGTTGCCGTTAGCCATCATCAGCGGCGACTGTCCCTCTTCATTAGCGCGGAAACGAGCGATCTCGTTCAGCGTGGCGGCGTTTTGCGGTGACAGACGCAGAATATCGACCCAGCCGCGCATGCCGACCAAATCGTTGCCGAGGTTGTAGCAGTAGCCGCTCATGGTCTGAATGCCGTTCAGCACGAACACCTGCTGGCCTTCCTGCGAGTGGACGCGGCGTCCGTTAGGGTAGTTGATGCAGCAGGTCTGGCAATCGTCTTTGGCGCGATTTTCGGCGCGGGCGGTAAAGCAGCGCGCCGACAGCGCCAGCGGCAGATAGCCGTAGCCCAGCACTTCGACCTCAAACCGACTGCGGATGTTGCGCTCCTCGCTCTGGCGCAGCAGCTGCAGCAGCCAGTCGCGCGACATCTCCACCGGCATGCACCAGCGCGTCATACCCTCTTTTACCAGCAGCTGCAGGGTTTCGACGTTATAGATATTGAGCGCTGGCCCGGCGACAAAGGGCAGGCCGCGCTCGGCAGCCATATTCACCGTGCCGACGTCGTTGGTCTCGATAAGAAATTCGCCGTTATCGACGTAGCGCTTCAGCTCTTTCAGCTCTGAAGGCGACTGCAGCAGCGCCAGCGTGCTCAGCACCACCTGTTTGCCGCTGGCCGCCAGCTCGCGCGCCAGCTCCATCCAGCGCTGATACGAGGTGGCGCGTCGTTTGCTGCACACCGCTTCGCCAAGGTAGACGATATCCGCGCTGCTGTTCGCCACCTGCTGATAAAAGCTCGCCAGCTGCTCTGTCGGCCAGTACCACAGCACCGGACCGATTGCGTATTGCATTCTGTTCTCCTTATTGCCATTCACGGTGGTAAGCGCCAAGCGTGGTCTGCGAGCCTTCGGATAGCTCATCGAGCGCCGCCGTCCAGGCCTCGGTCACCGCAAAGTTCTCCGGCTCGCGTTTGCAGCGATCGATCGCCTGCCGCCAGACGCGCGCCACCTGCGCCACATAGGCCGGGCTGCGCTGGCGCCCCTCAATCTTCACCGAGGCGACGCCGGCGCGCAGCAGATCCGGCAGCAGCGTCAGGGTGTTGAGGCTGGTGGGCTCCTCCAGTACGTGATAGCGCTGCCCGTCGACCTGATAGCGGCCTTTGCACAGCGTGGGATAGCCGGCGCTCTCATCCGGCGCGTAGCGATCAATCAGCACGTCGTTAAGGCGCGACTCCATGCCGTTGGGCGTTTGCTGCCAGCGCACGAACTTCGCCGGCGAACAGGCGCCCGCGCTGTTGGGCGACTCGCCGGTCAGCCAGGAGGAGAGATAGCAGCGGCCTTCCGCCATAATGCAGAGGCTGCCGAAGGCGAACACCTCGAGCGGCACCGGCGTCTCGCGCGCCAGCTGCTTCACCTGATGCAGCGACAGCACGCGCGGCAGCACCACGCGGCTCAGCGCGAAGTGACGATGGTAGAAGCGCACCGCTTCCAGATTGGTGGCGGAAGCCTGCACCGACAGATGGCGTTCAACCTCGGGATAGCGCTGCGCGGCGTACTCCAGCGTGGCGATATCGGCAAGGATCAGCGCGTCCGCGCCGTTCTGCGCCGCCACGTCGATGGCGCGTTGCCAGCGGCCCATGCCGTCAGGATGGGCGAAGGTATTAATCGCGACATGTAATTTACGGCGATGCTGATGCAGATAGCGCGCCGCTTCCGCCAGCTTCTTGTCGGTAAAGTTCAGCCCGGCGAAGTGGCGCGCGTTGGTGTCATCTTTCAGTCCGACATACACCGCATCGGCGCCATTCTCCACCGCTGAACGCACGGCGGGCAGATTACCGGCCGGACACAGCAGTTCCATAGTGATCTCTCATCGACAGGATAAGGCGACGAGTCTAGGCAAGCGGCTGAAGGGAAATGTTGATTTGGGGCAGTGAATCGCCAGTTGACGAGACGGATAGCGGAAATTTCGCGCAGCGGGGCGGTGAAATTATTGATCTCGGCTGCAGCGTGCGGCGGCGGATGTGGCAATATACCTGAAATTTTCTAAAGGGAGAGACGCCCGTGTTTCAACAGTTACGTGCTGAGTTAGTGAAAAAAGGCCCAAAATTCCTTGCCTTACCTGTTTCGCTGACCCCGTTCCCGTTAAAAAAAGCCTTTCTGCAACAACTCCTAAACTGGCAATTTCGTCATGCTTTGGCGGAAGGTGAGTTAGACTTTCTGCAGGCGCGTCATCTGGGTATCGAGATTGCGGATGTGGGTTTACGCTGGATTACCACCATTGAAGAGGGTCAGCTCAGGGTCGTACAGCATGCCGAAGCGGACGTCTGGTTTCGCGGCAATGCTAACGATCTGCTGCTGGTCGCCGCCCGTAAAGCGGATCCGGATATGCTGTTTTTCCAGCGTCGTCTGCTGATCGAAGGCGACACGGAGCTGGGACTGGAGGTAAAAAACCTGATGGATGCTCTGGAACTTGAGGCCATGCCCACGGCGTTGCGCACGGGACTGCAGCAGCTGGCTGCGTTTGTCGAAGCGGGAATGAAACAGGACGCGAAGGCCGCACAGGCGCGCGCGGAGAGTGTATGTTAATTCGCACAGAAATAGGCGTGGATGCGGCAAGCATCGACAGTTTGTTAAGACGCAGCTTCAAGCGTGACGCGGAAGCCGAACTGGTTCAGCAGCTGCGGGAAGACGGGCTGCTGACGCTGGGCGTGGTAGCGACGGACGACGAAGGCCAGGTGCTGGGCTACGCCGCCTTCAGCCCGGTGACCTTGCAGGGCGAGGATCGCAACTGGGTCGGCCTGGCGCCGCTGGCGGTAGACGAAAGCGTGCGCGGCCAGAAAATTGGCGAGCAGCTGATCTATGCCGGGCTGGATACGCTGAATGAGTTTGGCTACGGCGCGGTGGTGGTGGTGGGCGATCCGGCTTACTATAATCGCTTCGGCTTCGAGCCGGCCGCGCGCCACGGGCTGCGCTGCCGCTGGCCGGGCGCCGAAGCGGCGTTTCAGGTCTATCGCCTGGCGGACGACGCGGTTGCTGGCGCGGAAGGCGAGATCGATTTTGCCGAGCCGTTTAGCCGGCTTGCGTAAGCCAGCTGGCGAGGCAGTCCGGCTGTTGCGCCACCAGCCGCAGCTTCTGCTGGCGGCTGAGCTGCTTGACCTGGTACTCCAGCCGCGACGCCGCGGCGCGGTCGCCGGCGTCGCAGCGATACACCAGCGCCAGCGGGCCTCTGCCGCGCAGGGCGCGCGCGCCGCGTCCGGCGGCATGCTGTTCGACGCGCCGCGTCACGTCGGTGGTAATGCCGGTATAGAGCGCGCCGGCGGCGGTCTGGACGATATAGAGCTGCCAGCCCTCATTCATAATCTGTATTCCTGAATCTTTACTGCCGGGCAGTGTAGCGCGCCAGCGGCGCGGCGGCTATCCGGCGATCTTTGCACGGAGCAATAGAAGGTGTCTGACCATTCTCATCTGGTGCGTTACCTGAAAAAACAGCATGTCCTCTCACTTTGCTGCCAGGCCGACGGCGATCTCTGGTGCGCCAACTGCTTTTACGTCTTCGACGAGGCGCGTATGGCGTTCTGGCTGATGACCGAACCCGACACGCGCCACGGCGCTCTGCTGCAGGCGAATCCGCAGGTTGCGGGCACGGTGAACGGCCAGCCGAAAACCGTGCTGCTGATTAAAGGCGTGCAGTATCGCGGTCATATAGTGCTGCTCGACGGCGACGCGGAAGCGCAGGCGCGCAAAGCGTATCAAAAGCGTTTTCCAGTGGCGCGCAAAGTCTCTGCGCCGCTGTGGGAGATTCAGCTGGAGGAGGTCAAGATGACCGATAATGCGCTGGGATTTGGCAAAAAAATTAGCTGGCGGCGGGAAGAGGGTGAAATCCCTTTCCCCTGAGGGAAAGGGAAAAGGACGTTACAACGCCTGTAGAATACGCAGCGACTCGCGATTAAAGGCGGGCAGATCGTCCGGCGTGCGGCTGGTGACGAGACGATCGTCATCCACAATCACCTCTTCGTCATAGAAGTCCGCGCCGGCGTTGCGCAGATCGATAGCGATCGCCTTCACGCAGGTCATCTTGCGACCGCGCACGCCATTCGCGCTGATCAGCAGCTGCGGGCCATGGCAGATAGCGAAAATCGGTTTGCCGCTGGCGACGAACTCTTTGGTAAAGGCGACGAAACGGTCGTCGCTGCGCAGCGAGTCAGGCGAGTGGCCGCCTGGCAGCAGCAGCGCGTCGAATTCGGCCGGGCTGACCTCGTCGATGGCGCGGTCGATTTTCACCTGCGCTTCACCCTGTTTGCCGGTAACGGTTTTACCCGCCTCTTTTTCAATGGTCACCACCTCAAAGCCCGCCTGTTTGTAGGCGTCAGCCGGTGAGGTGAATTCTGAGTCTTCAAATTCGTCGGTAATCAACACCGCAATCTTCTTGCTCATTTTTTCCCCTCCTCATGATGGTTTGCGCACGATGCGCTCTCCTGATGAACAGGTTAAGCCTGGTTGTTTGTGCTAAAAATGCAAGCCAGACGGCGAAAGCTGACTATATTTCAGAGTAATGGCAACAGGTTAGCGGGAGGCGAGATGCATCGTGTATTGATAACCGGCGCGACGGGCCTGGTGGGCGCGCATCTGCTGCGCCTGCTGGTGGCGGATGCGCGCGTCGACGAAATCATCGCGCCGACGCGTCGTCCGCTGCCGCCGATGAATAAGGTGGTGAATCTGGTGGAGGCTGACCTGACCGACGTGCTGCGCCCGCTCAACGTTGCCATCGACAGCGTATTTTGCTGTCTCGGCACCACGCGCAAAGCGGCGGGCAGCAAAGCGGCGTTTCTGCACGTCGACTATACGCTGGTGGTGGATACCGGCCTGAACGGGCTGCGGCTGGGGGCGAAGCAGATGGTGGCGGTCAGCGCGCACGGCGCGAATCGCCATTCGCCTTTTTTCTATAACCGGGTTAAAGGCGAGATGGAGACGGCGCTGCGTCATCAGGGCTGGCCGCGCCTGACGCTGGTGCGGCCTTCGCTGCTGCTGGGCGAGCGCACGCGCAAACGTACCGGCGAAAGCCTGATGGCGCCGCTGTTTAGCGTGCTGCCCGGCAACTGGCGTTCGGTCTCTGCGCTGGCGGTGGCGAAATGCATGCACGCCTGCGCCTTTCAGCCAGCTGGCGCTAGCGTCGAGATTATCGAGTCGGGGCAGATCCCGCGTTAGCCGCGCTCTTTGCTCAGATCCCAGATAATCTGATTGCGGCTGCCGCGCCACAGCAGCGTCGCCTCTTTTTCCGCCTCGACGAAGCGCCCGTCAATCAGCACGTCGATATAGCTCAGCACCTCGCGCTGGGCGCAGCTAAGCTCGGCGCGCTGATAGCCGGTCCAGAGCCAGATATCTTTTCCGGGACACTCGGCGCGCACGCGTTTCACCAGCCGACGGATGTGCGGCACGTTGTGCGGATGCAGCGGATCGCCGCCGCTCAGCGACAGCCCCTGACGCCGGATGCGCCTGTCCTGCAGGTCGGCGATCAGGCGCTCCTCGTGCTCCAGGGTGAAAGGCGTGCCGGAGTCGAGCCGCCAGGTGCTCTGGTTATAGCAACCGCGGCACTGATGCTCGCATCCGGCCACGAACAGCGTGCAGCGCGTGCCGGGGCCGTTAACGATATCGACATCGTAGTAGCGATGAAAATGCATCATCCCAGGGGGCCGCTCTCCAGATGTTTAACGCGTCGCTGCACCTCTTCCTGCTTGCCGGCGTTGAACGGGCGCGCGTCGGGACTGCCGAGATAGCCGCAGACGCGGCGCGTTACCGACACGCGCGCCGGATCGTGATTGCCGCAGTTCGGGCAGGTAAAGCCGCGGCTGGTGCAGCTGAACTCGCCGGTAAAGCCGCACTCATAGCATTCGTCGATCGGCGTATTGGTGCCGTAATAGGGCACGCGATCGTAGCTGTAGTCCCATACATCCTCGAGCGCCTTGAGGTTATGCTGCACGTTGGGGTATTCGCCGTAACAGATGAAGCCGCCGTTCGCCAGCGGCGGGTAGGGCGCTTCAAAGTCGATCTTGTCGTAAGGGTTGACCTTCTTCTCGACGTCGAGGTGAAAGCTGTTGGTGTAGTAGCCTTTATCGGTGACGCCAGGCACCACGCCGAACTGCGCGGCGTCGAGGCGGCAGAAGCGGTCGCAGAGATTTTCGCTCGGCGTGCTGTAGAGGCTGAAGCCGTAGCCGGTTTCAGCCTTCCAGGCGTCGGTCGCGGCGCGCAGGCGCGAGACAATCTCGATCCCTTTGGCGCGCAGCGCGGGATCGTCATAGGGATGGCGCGCGCCGCCGCTCAGCGCGTTCAGGGTTTCATGCAGGCCGATATAGCCCAGCGACAGCGAGGCGCGCCCGTTGCGGAAAATCGGCCCCACCTCGTCATCGGCGTTAAGCCGTACGCCGCAGGCGCCCTCCATGTAGAGGATTGGCGCCACGCGCGCTTTGGTTTTTTCCAGGCGGGCGATACGCGTCATCAGCGCGCGCTTCGCCAGCGCCAGCCGCTCGTCGAGCAGCGTCCAGAAGCGCGCCTCGTCGCCCTGCGCCTCCAGCGCGATGCGCGGCAGGTTAAGGCTGATGACCCCCAGATTGTTGCGGCCGTCGTGAATTTCGACGCCGTTTTCCTCATAGACGCCGAGAAAGCTGCGGCAGCCCATCGGCGTTTTAAAGGAGCCGGTGACTTTGACTACCTGATCGTAGTTAAGAATATCGGGATACATGCGCTTGCTGGCGCACTCCAGCGCCAGCTGTTTGATATCGTAGTTGATATCGCCCGGACGGCGATTGAGCCCTTCGCGGATCGCGAATACCAGCTTGGGAAAGACGGCGGTCTTGTGGTTTTTGCCCAGTCCGGCGATGCGGTTGCGCAGGATCGACTGCTGGATAAGGCGCGCCGCCCAGCTGGTGCCGAGTCCGAAGCCGAAGGTGACGAACGGCGTCTGGCCGTTGGCGGTGTGCAGCGTGTTGACCTCGTACTCCAGCGACTGGAAGGCGTCGTAGCACTCTTTCTCGGTGCGCGCCCGCGCATAGGCCTCGACGTCGGCAATCTGCCATTCGGCGGCGATAGCGCGATGCTTTTCCATGCTGAGCTGCACAAAGGGCGCCAGCACCTCGTCGATGCGGTTGATGGTGGTGCCGCCGTAAATATGGCTGGCGACCTGCGCGATAATTTGCGCGGTGACCGCCGTGGCGGTGGCGATCGACTTCGGCGGCTCGATCTCGGCATTGCCCATTTTGAAGCCGTTGGTGAGCATGCCTTTCAGATCGATCAGCATACAGTTGAACATGGGGAAAAACGGGGAGTAGTCGAGATCGTGATAGTGGATCTCGCCGCGCTCGTGCGCCTGCACCACGTCGCGCGGCAACAGCTGCTGCTGCGCATAGTGTTTCGCGACGATGCCCGCCAGCAGGTCGCGCTGCGTCGGGATCACCTTGCTGTCTTTGTTGGCGTTTTCGTTCAGCAGCGCGGCGTTGGTCTGATCGACCAGGCCGCGAATGGCGTGGTGCAGCTTGCCGCGTTGCTCGCGCGCCACGTCGCGATCGTGACGATATTCGATATAGGCGCGCGCCAGCTGCGGCCAGGGGCCGCACATCAGCGTCTCTTCGACCGCGAATTGAATATCGCGGATATCCACTTCAGCGCGATCGGCCAGCTTCTCGCTGACGCGCTGAGCCACCGTCGCGCACCAGGACGCGTCCTCGACCTGCGCCGCGCGCGCCGCCGCGGCCACCGCCGCCTCGATCCTTGCTGGGTCAAACTCTGAGCGACAGCCGTCGCGCTTCACCACTACCTTTGCCATGCTCTCTCCATCCGCTACATGTTGTGCTGCGGAAGATTCTAGCCACTATATATGGACGTCAGGAGAATATAATCGCCGAGGTTTTGACCTGAAACAAAGAAGATGGGGTCGTGGCGCAAAGTCGTGCAGAAGAGAAAAAAGAGGGGAAAAGCGATGCGCGCTGCAGGCGCAGCGCGCAGCGGATCCTTAGCGGCGCAGAGCGATCGCTTCGATCTCGATCTTCACGTCTTTCGGCAGACGCGCCACTTCCACGCAGGAGCGCGCCGGGAAGCTGGCGTTATGCTCGGCGAAGAAGGCTTCATAGGTGGCGTTGACGGTAGCGAAGTCGTTAAGGTCTTTGACGAACACTGTGGTTTTCACGATGTCGCCGACCTGCAGGCCAGCCGCTTCGACGATCGCTTTCACATTTTCCAGCGACTGACGCGCCTGAGCGTCGATCGCGTCCGGCACCGCGCCGGTCGCCGGATCGACCGGGATCTGGCCAGAGGTGATGATCATATTGCCCAGATCCACGCCCTGCACATAGGGACCGATCGCCGCTGGCGCTTTTTCCGTACTGATTTCGCGAGACATACTTGCTCCTTAAGAGTGACGCAGCGGCGGCAGACCACCGCTGGCGAGAAACATCGCCCCATTATAGGGACGAGCAGGGCGATTACCAGTGACCGAGCACCACGTGGTGCGCAAAAGCTTTCTCGCAATATTTGCAGGTCAGCAGCACCTCGGCATCGCGCTTTTTCACCGCAAAGCTGGAGAAAACCGGCTCGCTGCGGCTGATGCAGTTGCCATTGGGACAGGTCAGCACGCGTTCGATGCGCTCCGGCAGCGTCGGCGCGATTTTCGCGACCACTTCATAGTCGTCGATGCGGTTCACCGTGGCGTGCGGCGCATAGACCGCCAGCTGGTTGATCTGATCCTCGGTAAGAAAGGTGTTCTCGATCTTGATCAGATCTTTGCGCCCAAGCTCGCCCGAAGGCAGGTTAAGGCCGATGGTGATGCGCTGGTCGGTTTCGGTGAGGCGAAACAGCGACAGCAGCTTAAACCCGACCTGCGCCGGAATATGGTCGATGACCGTGCCGCGCTTGATCGCTTCTACCTGCAGTTTGTTGTCGTGTGTCATGGCGATTGCTCCTTACAGATCCTGTTCGCTGTTGAGTACCAGCGCCAGCAGAGCCTGACGCGCGAAGATGCCGTTGCCTGCCTGCTGGAAATACCAGGCGTAGGGCGTTTTATCCACATCGGTGGCGATCTCGTCAACGCGCGGCAGCGGATGCAGCACTTTCATATTGTCGCGTGCGCCGGCCAGATCCGCCGCGCGCAGAATAAACTGCGCCTTGACGTTGGCGTATTCCGACGGGTCGAGACGCTCTTTCTGCACGCGGGTCATATAGAGAATATCGGCGTGCGGGATCACCGCTTCGATGCTGTCGTGACGCGACCAGACGATGCCGCGCTCATCCAGCGTATCGGTGATATAGGCCGGCATCGCCAGCGCGTCGGGCGCGATAAAGTAGAAGCGGTTGCCGTCGAACTTCGCCAGCGCCTGCGTCAGGGAGTGCACCGTGCGGCCATATTTCAGGTCGCCGACCATGGCGATGCTCAGATTGTCCAGGCGGCTCTGCGTCTCAAGAATGGTAAAGAGATCCAGCAGCGTCTGGGTCGGATGCTGATTGGCGCCGTCCCCGGCGTTAAGGATCGGCACGCCGCCGGAAAATTCCGTGGCGAGCCGCGCCGCGCCCTCCTGCGGATGACGCATCACGATGGCGTCGACGTAGGTGCCGATAACGGAAATGGTATCCGCCAGGGTTTCGCCCTTTTTGCCGAGCGAGGTATTGCTGCCGTCGGCGAAGCCCACCACCGACGCGCCCAGCCGGTGCATCGCCGTTTCAAACGACAGGCGCGTGCGCGTCGAGGCTTCAAAGAAGCAGCTGGCGATGACCTTGTGCTTCAGCAGCTCCGGCTGCGGGTTGGCTTTCAGCCGCGCGGCGGTGTGCAGCACAAGCTCCAGTTCGTCGCGACTGAGATCGTTAATAGATATAATATGTTTGCGATATAACGGGTTAGCCATAGTTCGCCTCTCTGCGCTGCCGAATTGCGGACAAAAAAAAGCCCCTGCTTAAGGGGCTTTTTCTACGATCGGGTTGATGACGGAAAAAACAGGGGCGCCGCCTGCGTTCAGGCGTGATGTCGCGTGAATGTGTGCGCTGCGCTGTTGCATGCTTCCTCCGGCAAATTGGGGCGCATTATACCCGTCCGGCGTTTTGCATCAAGGGAAAACGTTTGCGGAGCGGCTGGCTGAGCGGCTACGCCTGGCTCAGCGTCGCCACCATGACCGCTTTAATGGTATGCATGCGGTTTTCCGCCTGGTCGAATACGATACTGTGCTCCGACTCAAACACCTCGTCGCTCACCTCCATGCCGCCGTGCAGGCCATACTGTTCAGCCATCTGACGGCCCAGCGTGGTCTGATCGTCATGAAACGCTGGCAGACAGTGCAGGAACTTCACCTGCGGGTTGCCGGTCAGCTGCAGCATCGCCTGATTGACCTGATAGTCGCGCAGCAGCGCGATGCGCTCTTCCCATACCGCTTTCGCCTCGCCCATCGACACCCAGACGTCGGTATAGATAAAGTCCGCGCCCTTGACGCCTGCGGCGATATCTTCGGTCAGGGTGATGCTGCCGCCGGTTTGCTGCGCCGCCTGGCGGCAGGTTTCGACCAGATCCGCTTCCGGCCAGCAGCCCTTCGGCGCGACCAGGCGCAGATCCAGGCCGGTTACCGCCGCCGCTTCCAGCATGCTGTTGCCCATGTTGTTGCGGGCGTCGCCGACGTAGACCAGCGTCATCTCGCTCAGCGCCTTGCCCGGCAGATGCTCCTGCATGGTGAGCAGATCCGCCAGCAGCTGGGTAGGGTGAAACTCGGTAGTAAGGCCGTTCCACACCGGCACGCCGGCGAATTCCGCCAGCGTCTCCACCAGCGCCTGGCCGTAGCCGCGGTACTGGATGCCGTCATACATGCGGCCCAGCACGCGGGCGGTATCCCTCATCGACTCTTTGTGGCCGATTTGGCTGCCGCTCGGGCCGAGATAAGTGACATTAGCGCCCTGATCGTATGCGGCAACTTCGAAAGAGCATCGGGTGCGGGTCGAGTCTTTTTCGAAGATGAGCGCGATGTTTTTGCCCTTCAGGCGCTGGGTTTCGCTACCGTTTTTTTTAGCGCGTTTTAATTCAGCGGCGAGGTCGAGCAGGGAGGTGATATCGGCCGGGCTAAAATCGAGCAGCCGAAGGAAGTGGCGTTGAAAAAGGTGACTCATAACGGGCTCCAGTGCATCCATTCTGATTGAATGAAAATTCAATCTAAACGTATGAATATTCATTTTCAACCCCGGCGTAAAGAAACTTTCGGTTTTGAGTAGTGGCGCGCCGGGCAGTGTGGGAAAATACTTGTTTATTGCCGAACACTGAGGGGAATTCGCCATGGCATATGAAGCATTGCTGGAAGAGCAGCGTGAAGAGACACGCCTGATCATTGATGAGCTGCTGGAAGATGGCAGCGATCCGGATGCGCTCTATACCATTGAACATCATCTCTCCTGCAACAACTTCGACTCGCTGGAAAAAGCGGCCGTCGACGCGTTTAAGCTGGGTTATGAAGTGACCGAGCCGGAAGAGCTGGAGCTGGAGGACGGCACCACGGTGATGTGCGTCGATATCCTCAGCGAGTCGGCGCTGAAGCCTGAGCTGATCGACGCGCAGGTTGAGCAGCTGGTCAACCTGGTGGGCAAATACAACGTCGACTACGATGGCTGGGGCACCTACTTCGAAGATCCCGACGCCGAAGACGAAGATGACGATGAAGATGGCGACATTATCGACGGCGACGAAGATACCGGCGTCCGCCACTGATTTCCCCTGGCGGAGCCGCGCGCTCCGCCTTTCCGTTTCCTGCCTTTTGAACAGATATGAACTACGCACCGCTGCTTGAGCCTATCTATCAGTTTCTACTCTGCCGCACGCCGCAAGCCTGGATCGACGAGGCGCGCAAACCGGAAAACCTGACGCTGCTGCTGACCGACCATCTGGTTTGCGAACTGAAAGCGGCGCAGACCGCCACCTGGCTGATCCGCAAGTATGTCGCCGACAAGCCGAGCGGCGAGGCGATCCTCGCCTGGCTGAAGCCCTACGAAGATTTTATTTTCCGCGAGCACCCCGACAGCCAGTTTATCCAGGCGCATAAAAGCCTCTCTAAAAGCATCATTGTGCGTAACGAGCTGCCCTGGGCGGACGATCTGGTGGAGAAGATGGTGCTGCTGATTAAAGAGGAGCTGCACCACTTTTATCAGGTATGGGAGATTATGCAGGCGCGCGGTTTACCCTATAAAAAGATCACCTCCAGCCGCTACGCCAAAGGGCTGCTGCGGGAGATCACCACGCACGAGCCTGATACGCTGGTGGACAAACTGATCTGCGGCGCCTATATCGAGGCGCGCTCCTGCGAACGCTTCGCCAGCCTGGCGCCCTGGCTGGATGCGGAGCTGGAGAAGTTCTATATCTCGCTGCTGCGTTCGGAAGCGCGCCACTATCAGGACTATTTAGCCCTGGCGGCGCAGATATCGCCGAAAGATATCGCGCCGCGCGTGCGGGCGATTGGCGAAGCGGAGGCGAAGCTGATTAGCGAGCCGGACGCGGAGCTGCGTTTTCACAGCGGCGTGCCGTCCTTCTGACCGGGAAGACGCGCTTACAGCGTCTTCAACATTCTGTATTCGCAGTCGCCATGGCCGGTACAGCCGAGCGCCTCGTCGATGCGTTCAAAGCCCAGCGACTCATAGAGTTTAATGGCGCGCGTCAGGCTGCCGGTGGTTTCCAGATAGCAGCGACGGAAGCCGCGCTGGCGCGCATGCTCCATTGCGCGCAGCGCCAGCTCGCGCGCCACGCCGAAGCCGCGCACCTCCGGCAGGAAATACATTTTCTGCAGCTCGCAGATATCGGGCGCGCTGCAGGCGAGCGGGGCGATGCCGCCGCCGCCCGCTACTTTCCCCTGATGCTCCACAATCCAGTAGGCGCTGTGCTCAGCGCTGTAGAGTTCATACAGGCTGTCGAGCTGCGGATCGGCCACGGTATAGCCTTTATCGGCGGTCAGGCCGAACTCTGCCGAGACGGTGCGGATAACCTGGGCGATATGGGGATTGTCGGCGGCGCTGATAGGGCGCAGCTTAAGTGCCAGCCGCAGTGCTGAAGTCGTCATAATCTTTTCCGATCAAATAATAAAGCCGGGCAAGCCCGGCTTCGTTTTTTACGCTGTCAGACTCAAACGCTTACAATGCCGCAATCACCGCCTGCTGTTCAATCAGTTTCGCTTTCGACTGCTCCAGCTCGGCGACGCGCTCGCGCTCTTTCGCCACCACCGCTTCCGGCGCGCGCGAGACGAAGCCTTCGTTCGCCAGCTTAACCTGAATCTTCTCAATCTCGACGTCGAGCTTGCCCAGCTCTTTCGCCAGACGATCCAGCTCTGCCGCCTTGTCCACCAGGCCCGCCATCGGGATCAGCAGCTCGGCGCCTTCGACGATTTTCGTCACCGAAACCGGACCTTTCTCGCCCGCTGGCAGAATGGTCAGGCTTTCCAGACGCGCCAGGCGCGACAGGAAGGTGCGGTTCGCTTCCACACGGCGCAGCGCCGCAGGAGAACAGTCGCGCAGCAGCACGTCGAGCGGTTTGCTCAGGGCGATATTCATTTCGGCGCGGATATTACGCACCGCGACAATCGCCTGCTTCATCCACTCGATATCGGCCATCGCTTCCGCATCCTCTTTCGCCGCGTCGTACTGCGGGAAAGGCTGCAGCATAATGGTGTCGTCGCTGATGTTCTTCAGCACCTTCACGCGCTGCCAGATGGTCTCGGTGATAAACGGAATGATCGGATGGGCGAGGCGCAGCAGCGCTTCCAGCACCGTCACCAGCGTGTTGCGCGTGCCGCGCAGCTCCGCTTCGCTGCCGTTGTTCATCACCGGCTTGGTCAGCTCCAGGTACCAGTCGCAGAACTGGTTCCAGGTGAAGTCATAGAGAATATTCGCGGCGATATCGAAACGATAGCTGTCCAGCGCCTCGCGGTACGCTTTCACCGTGTTGTTGAACTCGGCGAGGATCCAGCGATCCGCCAGCGACAGCGTCATTTCGCCGCCGTTCTGACCGCAATCCTGATCTTCGGTGTTCATCAGCACGAAGCGGCTGGCGTTCCACAGCTTGTTGCAGAAGTTGCGGTAGCCTTCGAGACGCTTCATATCCCAGTTGATGTCGCGGCCGGTCGAGGCGAGCGCCGCCAGGGTAAAGCGCAGCGCGTCGGTGCCCGACGGCTCGATGCCGTCCGGGAACTGCTTCTCGGTGCGCTTGCGGATCTTCTCCGCCAGCTGCGGCTGCATCATGTTGCCGGTACGTTTTTCCAGCAGATCTTCCAGCGAGATGCCGTCGACCATATCCAGCGGATCGATAACGTTGCCTTTAGATTTCGACATCTTCTGGCCTTCTTCATCGCGGATCAGACCGGTCATATAGACGGTCTTGAACGGCACCTGCGGCTTGCCGTTCTCATCTTTGAGGAAGTGCATGGTCAGCATGATCATGCGGGCGATCCAGAAGAAGATAATGTCGAAGCCGCTCACCAGCACGCTGGTCGGGTGGAACTGACGCAGCGCTTCGGTGTTCTCCGGCCAGCCGAGGGTTGAGAAGGTCCACAGGCCAGAGGAGAACCAGGTGTCGAGTACGTCGTCATCCTGACGCAGCGCCACGTCCGCGCCCAGGTTGTTCTCGCTGCGCACTTCCTCTTCGCTGCGGCCGACATAGACATTGCCGTCGTTGTCGTACCAGGCCGGAATGCGGTGGCCCCACCAGAGCTGGCGCGAAATACACCAGTCCTGAATGTCGCGCATCCAGGAGAAGTACATGTTTTCATACTGCTTCGGCACGAACTGGATATCGCCGTTCTCGACCGCCTCGACCGCGACTTTCGCCAGCGGTGCGGTACGCACGTACCACTGGTCGGTCAGCATCGGCTCGATAACCACGCCGCCGCGATCGCCGTAAGGCACGGTCAGGTCGTGCGGTTTGATCTCGTCCAGCAGGCCCAGTTCGTCTACGGCGGCGACAATCGCCTTACGCGCGGCGAAGCGCTCCATCTTCTGGAATGCCGCCGGGATCTCGTCCGAGCAGGCGTCGCTGACTTCGCCGTTGGTGTCGTACACCTGGGCGCGCTCGCGGATATCGCCGTCGAAGGTCAGGATATTGATCATCGGCAGCTTGTGGCGACGACCGACTTCATAGTCGTTGAAGTCGTGCGCCGGCGTGATTTTCACGCAGCCGGTGCCTTTTTCCATATCCGCGTGCTCGTCGCCCACGATGGGAATGCGACGGTTCACCAGCGGCAGGATCACCTCTTTGCCGATCAGATCTTTGTAGCGCGGGTCTTCCGGGTTGACCGCCACGCCGGTATCGCCCAGCAGGGTTTCCGGACGCGTGGTGGCGACCACCAGATAATCTTTGCCTTCGGCGGTTTTCACGCCGTCCGCCAGCGGATAGCGGATGTGCCACATCGAGCCTTTGCTCTCGCGGTTTTCCACTTCCAGATCGGAAATCGCGGTGCGCAGTTTCGGATCCCAGTTCACCAGGCGTTTGCCGCGGTAGATCAGATTCTCTTTATGCAGGCGAACAAACACCTCTTTCACCGCATTGGAGAGGCCGTCGTCCATGGTGAAGCGCTCGCGCTCCCAGTCCACGGAGTTGCCGAGGCGGCGCATCTGGCGGGTAATGGTGCCGCCTGATTCCGCCTTCCACTGCCAGATTTTGTCGATAAAGGCGTCACGGCCGTAGTCCTGGCGTGTTTTGCCCTCTTCGGCGGCGATCTTGCGCTCTACCACCATCTGGGTGGCGATGCCCGCATGGTCGGTGCCGACCTGCCACAGCGTGTTTTTCCCCTGCATGCGCTGGTAGCGGATCATGGTGTCCATGATGGTCTGCTGGAAAGCGTGACCCATGTGCAGGCTGCCGGTGACGTTCGGCGGCGGGATCATTATGCAGAAGCTTTCCTGGCTGGTATCGCCGTTAGGCTTGAAATAGCCTTGCTCTTCCCAGTGCTCGTAAAGCGGCTGCTCGATGTCTTGCGGGTTATATGTTTTTTCCATTTCTGCTATGTCATTTGCGGCTGTGGCGGCGTGGCCGTATTCAATTGGAAACCAACGCTGCGGTACGCTTTATAGCGGTCGCGCGCCAGCTGTTTCTGAGACTCTTCGTAGGGTACGAAGTCTATCACTTCATGGAAAGCAGTAGCAAAATCTGCAAACTGCGGCAGCAGGCTGATCAGCAGATCGCGCGGCGAGCTGCCGCGACGCTGCGGCCAGGCGAGTTCGACCGGCGCGCCGTAGCGCGGACCTTCGCCCGCCAGATTATGCGGCACGAAGGCGTTGGCCGGGCGCTGCCACAGCGCCTCGTCGAGGCGTATGGCCTGCTGTTCGTCTTCACAGGCGATCAAAATGCGTTTGCCCGCCCGCCAGCGCGTTTCCGCCAGATCGCACACCAGCGCCTCGATGGCGCTCAGCTCTTCGCTGGGCGAGTCCGTTTCCATTACGTAGAAGGTTGCGTTTTTCATGGAAATGCCTTGTGGGTGAGAGGTGTCGATGTTACCAGCTAAGGCGCGCGGTAGCACTTCCCGATGAGATGGATATGGCGTCTGCGGTGGAATAAATCAATGCGCGCCGCCTCTGAGAGCGGCGCGCAGCGGGGTTTAGTCGTCGCCGTTGAGGCCGGCGCGGTTCAGCAGGAACTGCGACAGCATCGGCACAGGACGACCGGTGGCGCCTTTGGCCTTGCCGGAGCGCCAGGCGGTGCCGGCGATATCCAGGTGCGCCCAGTTATATTTACGCGCAAAGCGCGCCAGGAAGCAGGCGGCGGTGATCGCGCCGCCGGGACGGCCGCCGATATTCGCCATATCGGCGAAGTTCGACTCCAGCTGCTCCTGATATTCGTCCGCCATCGGCAGGCGCCAGGCGCGGTCGCCGGACTGCTCTGACGCGCCGATCAGCTCGTGCGCCAGCGGATTGTGGTTCGACAGCAGGCCGCTGACGTGATGGCCCAGCGCGATAACGCAGGCGCCGGTCAGGGTCGCCACGTCGATCACCACTTCCGGATCGAAGCGTTCGACGTAGGTCAGCGCGTCGCACAGCACCAGACGGCCTTCCGCATCGGTATTCAGCACTTCCACCGTCTGACCGGACATGGTGGTCAGCACGTCGCCCGGACGCATGGCGCGGCCGTCCGGCATGTTTTCGCAGCCCGCCAGCACGCCGACCACGTTAAGCGGCAGGTTCAGCTCCGCCACCATGCGCATCACGCCGTAGACCGACGCCGCGCCGCACATGTCGTACTTCATCTCATCCATCGATTCCGCTGGCTTGATGGAGATGCCGCCGGAGTCGAAGGTCAGCCCTTTGCCCACCAGCACGATAGGGCGCGCTTCCGCGTCCGGGTTGCCCTTGTACTCGATAACCGACATCAGCGACTCGTTCTGCGAGCCGGCGCCGACCGCGAGATAGGCGTTCATGCCCAGCTCTTTCATCTGCTGTTCGCCGATAACGCGGGTGGTGACGTTTTTGCTATAGGCGTCCGCCAGCTGGCGCGCCTGCGAGGCGAGGTAGGCGGCATTGCAGATGTTGGGCGGCATATTACCGAGATCTTTCGCCGCCTTCACGCCGGCGGCGACCGCCAGACCGTGCTGGATGGCGCGCTCGCCGCTGGTGAGTTCGCGGCGCGTCGGCACGTTGAACACCAGCTTGCGCAGCGGACGGCGCGGCTCGGTTTTGTTGCTTTTCAGCTGGTCGAAGTTATAAAGCGCTTCTTTGGAGGTTTCGACCGCCTGACGCACTTTCCAGTAGGTATTGCGGCTTTTTACATGCAGCTCGGTGAGAAAGCAGACCGCTTCCATCGAGCCGGTGTCGTTCAGCGTATTGATGGTCTTCTGGATCACCTGCTTATACTGGCGCTCGTCCAGCTCGCGCTCTTTGCCGCAGCCAATCAGCAGAATGCGCTCGGAAAGAATATTGGGTACATGATGCAGCAGCAGGGTCTGGCCTACTTTGCCTTCCAGCTCGCCGCGGCGCAGCAGGGCGCTGATGTAGCCATCGCTGATTTTGTCTAACTGCTCGGCGATCGGCGACAGACGACGCGGCTCGAAAACACCGACAACAATGCAGGCGCTGCGCTGTTTTTCCGGGCTTCCGCTTTTTACACTGAACTCCATGCACTCTCCTGAATCTTAAAGACAACGGCCGCGGCTGTCGCTAGAATGGTCCGCTTGATACCACAGAGGTAAAAAATTTTGTTGGTAATCAGCGTTCGAACTACGTTTAGTGTGGCAATGCGTTAATTTTCACCACCCTGACGTGTTTGTCATACCATTTTAGCTGCGACGCAGGCCATTGATGAAGAAAAATGGCTAATAAGCGTTGAAACTAGCGATTTTCCTGCAAAAAGACAAGTTATCACAGGCGTACTAAGCGTGATCATCATTAGATATCTGGTTCGGGAAACGCTCAAAAGCCAGCTGGCTATCCTTTTCATCCTGCTGCTTATCTTCTTTTGTCAGAAGTTAGTGCGGATTTTAGGGGCTGCGGTGGACGGCGAAATCCCAACAAATCTCGTTCTGACTCTGTTAGGGCTTGGCGTGCCTGAAATGGCACAACTTATTCTGCCGTTAAGCCTGTTTCTGGCGATCCTGATGACGCTGGGCAAGCTTTACACCGACAGCGAAATCACCGTGATGCACGCCTGCGGATTAGGCAAAAGCGTGCTGGTGAAGGCGGCGATGGTGCTGATGCTGCTCACCTCCGTCGTGGCGGCGGTCAACGTTATCTGGCTCGGCCCCTGGTCCTCGCGCTATCAGGACGAGGTGACGCAAAACGCCAAAGCCAACCCTGGCGCGGCGGCGCTGGCGGCCGGGCAGTTCCAGAGCTCCAGCGACGGCAATTCGGTGCTGTTTATCGAAAACGTCAAGGGCAACCAGTTCGGCAACGTCTTCCTTGCGCAGCTGCGCGCTAAAGGCAACGCGCGACCGTCTGTCGTGCTGGCGGACAGCGGCCATATGGAGCAGCGCAAAGACGGCTCGCAGGTGGTGACGCTGGATAAAGGCACCCGCTTCGAAGGCACGGCGATGCTGCGCGACTTCCGTATCACCGACTTCACCAACTATCAGGCGCGCGTGGGCTATAAAGAGGCGACGCTCGATCCCAACGACGCCGAGCAGTCCGACCTCACCACGCTGCTCAGCAACAGCACGCCGGCGTTCCGCTCCGAGCTGCACTGGCGCTTTACGCTGATCTTCTCGGTGCTGGTGATGGCGCTGATGGTGGTGCCGCTCAGCGTGGTCAACCCGCGTCAGGGCCGCGTGCTGTCGATGCTGCCCGCGATGCTGCTCTATCTGATCTTCTTCCTGCTGCAGAGCTCGCTGAAGTCGAATGCGGCGAAAGGGCGGCTCGATCCGGCGATCTGGATGTGGGTGGTGAATATCAGCTATCTGCTGCTGGCGGTAGCGCTTAACCTGTGGGATACGGTGCCGATGCGCCGCGTGCGCGCCCGCTTCAGCCGCGGAGGTTCCGTCTGATGTTTCGCGTTCTCGACCGTTATATCGGTAAAACCATTTTCAATACCATCATGCTGACGCTGTTCATGCTGGTGTCGCTTTCCGGCATCATCAAGTTCGTCGATCAGCTGCGTAAGACCGGGCAGGGCGCCTATACCGCGCTCGCCGCCGGTTACTACACGCTGCTCAGCGTGCCGAAGGATATTGAGATCTTCTTCCCGATGGCGGCGCTGCTCGGCGCGCTGCTCGGCCTGGGCACGCTGGCGCAGCGCAGCGAGCTGGTGGTGATGCAGGCAGCGGGCTTTACCCGCATGCAGGTGGCGCTGTCGGTGATGAAAACCGCTATCCCGCTGGTGCTGCTCACCATGGCGATCGGCGAGTTTCTCGCCCCGGCGGGCGAGCAGATGGCGCGCAACTACCGCGCGACTCAGCTCTACGGCGGCGCGCTGGTGTCGACGCAGAACGGCCTGTGGGCGAAGGACGGCAATAACTTTATCTATATCGAACGCGTGCGCGGCGATAACCAGCTCGACGGCGTCAGCATCTATAACTTCAGCGACGACCGTCGTCTGAAGAGCGTGCGCTACGCCGCCAGCGCCACCTGGGACCAGGCGAACAAGCGCTGGAATCTGGCGCAGGTGGATGAGTCGGATCTCAACGACGCGAAGCAGATTAGCGGCTCGCAGAGCCTGAGCGGCGAATGGAAAACCAATCTGACGCCGGACAAGCTCGGCGTGGTGGCGCTCGATCCCGACGCGCTGTCGATTCGCGGCCTCTATAACTACAGCAAGTACCTGACGCAGAGCGGCCAGGAGTCGGGACGCTACCGGCTCAATATGTGGAGCAAGATTTTCCAGCCGCTGTCGGTGGCGGTAATGATGCTGATGGCGCTGTCGTTTATCTTCGGGCCGCTGCGCAGCGTGTCGATGGGCGTGCGCGTGGTGACGGGCATCAGCTTCGGCTTCCTGTTCTACGTGCTGGACCAGATCTTCGGGCCGCTGAGCCTGGTGTACGGTCTACCGCCGATAATGGGGGCGATCCTGCCCAGCGCCGCCTTCTTCGCCATTAGCCTGTTCCTGCTGGTTAAGCGGCGTTAAGCCCGGGCAACAATCCAGAAGCAAAAAATGAGGCCGCAAATTGCGGCCTCTCTCTTATAACTCACTGAAAACCGGTAGCCTTTACCGGTATCGCTAATGACTCGCTTTTTCAGCTATGCCAGGCTCTGCGCAGGTTTTTTCAGAGTCAGGAAAGATGAAGAAGAAGAGTACGCCGCCCCCGCACGACGCCGTCTTCCGCCAGCTTCTCAGCCAGCCGGATGTGGCGCGCGACTTTATGGAAATCCACCTGCCGCCGCAACTCCTTGCGCTCTGCGACCTCAGCACGCTCAGGCTGGCCTCCGGCTCTTTCGTAGAGGATGATCTGCGCCCTTACTTCAGCGACGTGCTCTACAGCATGAAAACCCGCAGCGGCGACGACGGCTATGTGCAGGTGCTGATTGAGCACCAGTCGACACCAGATAAACAGATGGCGTTTCGGCTGTTGCGCTACGCGGTGGCGGCGATGAAGCGCCACCTCGACGCCGGACATAAGAGGCTGCCGCTGGTGATACCGGTGCTGTTTTACGCCGGTCAGCGCAGTCCTTATCCATATTCAACCTGCTGGCTGGACGGGTTCGGCGACCCGGCGCTGGCCGCCGTGCTTTACGGCAAGGCTTTTCCGCTGGTCGACGTCACCGTTATTCCTGACGATGAAATCGTGCAGCATCGTCGTATGGCGGCGCTGACGCTGCTGCAAAAACATATTCGCCAGCGCGATTTAGCAGAGATAATGGACCTGTTGGTAGCAGCCTGGCAGGCGGACAAATCTTCATCACAAACACTCTCGCTGGTAAACTATATTATTCAGGCAGGCGAAACCACGGATGCCAGCGCCTTTGTTCGTGAACTGGCGCAACGAATGCCGCAACATGAGGTCCCACTGATGACGATTGCAGAACAACTCAGACAGGAAGGTGAGCTTAAGGGCAAACTGGAAGTCGCGCGCAGCCTGCTGAAAATGCAGCTGCCGCGCGACACCATCTTGCAGGCTACCGGGCTGACGGAAGAAGAATTAGACCGCCTCGACGACCAGTAACCGTCCTAAGCTGTACTCCACACCGATCAACACAATAAAAGAACCCGCCTTAAAAAGCGGGTTCTGTCTGTCGCGTTGCGGGGTTTTAACGCGCCAGCAGCGGCAACAGCGTGGGGAGCTGTGACAGCAGGTAGAGGATCAGCCCGATGGTGCCGCCCACCAGGGTGCCGTTGATGCGGATAAACTGCAGATCCTTGCCGATATTCAGCTCAATCTGCTGCGACATATCGCGCGCGTCCCAGCTCTTCACCGTATCGCTGATATGACGCGTCAGGAAGGCGGCGAACTCCGGCGCGACGCTACGCGCGGCCTCCTCCAGATGCCGATTCATTGAGGCGCGCAGCGCGTCGTCGCGCGCCAGGTTCTCGCCCAGCCACAGCGCCGCCTGGCGCACCTTCTCCTGCACGCGCGAATCGTCGCTGTTGAGATCGGTTTTCAGCCAGGCGCGCAGGTCGTTCCACAGCTCGCCGATATAGCGGTTCAGCGACGCATCCTCTTTAATCCAGCGCTTTATCTCCTCCGCGCGCGCCGCCATCTCGGGATCGTGCTTCAGCTTTTCAATCAGTCGATCCACCGCGCGGTTAAAGCCGAGGCGCAGCTCGTGACCCTGATCGGCCGCCACGTCGTCGAGCACCGAATCCACGGCGTTGGCGACCAGCTCGGCGCTGTGCTCGCCCAGCCAGTCGGTCGGCAGCATTTTGGCCTTAATGGGATGCTCGCGCTTCAGCCAGCGCACAATCTGCATGGCGATAAAATCGCGCGTGGCGGGTTTATGCATCAGGCGCAGCAGCTGATCGATCGCCGCGTCGAGCAGCTCCTGATGGCGGTTGTTTTTAGTCAGGCTCTCCAGCAGCACCGCGCTGGTCTGCGACAGATCGACCTTGTCGATGGCGCGATGCACCGCGCGGCGCATAAAGGCCTGAATGCGCGCATCGTCGGTAAAATCGAGGAAGCCGCGCATCACCTGCAAAAGATGATGCCCGACGCGGTCGGCGTTGCCCGGCGCGTTCAGCCACTGCGCCAGCATCTGCGCCGGATCGTGTCGGCGGATCAGCGCCAGCAGCGAGTCGGTATCAAGAAATTTCTCCTGCACGAAGCGGCCAAGGTTGTCGCCGATGCGATCTTTATTGCGCGGGATAATCGCCGTATGGCGCGAGATAAAGGGCACCGGCACGCGGCGAAACAGCGCCACCACGGCGAACCAGTCCGCCAGCGCGCCGACCATCGCCGCTTCAGCGATCGCCTTGACGCCGCTGACCCAGAAGTTGGGCGGCAGAAAAAGAGTGGTGATAAAGATGGCGGCGGCCAGCAGCAGCAGGCCGAGCGCCAGACGTTTTGTCCGTTTAAGTTCGCGTAATTTATCCATGCTCACAGCTTAGCAGAGGCCAAACCGCTGCGGAAACTGCCTTAGCGGCGGCGTCCGCCCAGCAGGCTGCCGAGCACGCCGCGAATAATCTGGTTGGCGATCTGCCGCGTAGCGCTCTTCGCCACGCTCTGCACGATGCCGTCATGCTTGCCGCCGCGCGGGCCGGTATGGCCGAACAGCACCTCTTTCAGCCCGCCGAGAATGCCGTCGTCAACCTCGACCTGGTTGCCCTTCGCCTGCGGCGCGTCGGCCTGCTCGCTGGCGCCTTTCACGCCCTGATGCAGCTTCTCATAGGCGGACTCGCGGTCGATCTCCTCATCATATTTGCCCGCCAGCGGCGAGTGGTTGATCAGGCCATTGCGCTCGTCGAGGGTAACCGGCCCCATACGCGAGCCGGGCGCGATCACCATTGCGCGCTCCACCACCGACGGGCTGCCTTTTTCATCCAGGAAAGAGATCAGCGCTTCGCCGGTGCCCAGCGCCTGAATCGCCTCGACGGTATTGAACGCCGGGTTGGCGCGCAGGGTGTCGGCGGCGCTCTTCACCGCCTTCTGGTCTTTCGGCGTAAAGGCGCGCAGCGCGTGCTGCACGCGGTTGCCGAGCTGGCCGAGCACGCTCTCGGGCACGTCGGCGGGGTTCTGGGTGACGAACCAGACGCCGACGCCTTTCGAGCGGATCAGGCGCATCACCTGTTCGACCTTCTCCAGCAGCACCGGCGGCGCGTCGTTGAACAGCAGGTGCGCCTCGTCGAAGAAGAACACCATCTTCGGCTTCTCCAGATCGCCCGCCTCCGGCAGATGCTCGTAAAGCTCCGACAGCAGCCACAGCAGGCTGGTGGCGTAGAGCTTTGGCTGCTGGTAGAGCTTGTCCGCCGCCAGAATATTGATAAAGCCTTTGCCGTCGCCGTCGACGCGCATCCAGTCGCGGATATCGAGCATCGGCTCACCGAAGAAGTGCTCCGCGCCCTGCTGCTCCAGCGCCAGCAGCCCACGCTGGATGGCGCCCACCGACGCGCTGTTGATATTGCCGTACTGCGTCTGGAAGCTTTTGGCGTTGTCGCCGATGTACTGCGTCATCGCGCGCAGATCTTTAAAGTCGAGCAGCAGCAGTCCCTGATCGTCGGCGACGCGGAAGATAATTTGCAGCACGCCGCTCTGGATCTCGTTGAGATTCAGCAGGCGCGCCAGCAGCAGCGGGCCGAGGTCGGAGACGGTGGCGCGCACCGGATGGCCCTGTTCGCCGAAGATATCCCACAGCATCACCGGATTGCGCTGCGGCTGCCAGTCGGTGACGCCTATCTTCGCCAGCCGCGCCAGCAGTTTCTCGCTCTGCTGGCCTTCCGCCGCGATGCCGGTCAGATCGCCTTTCACGTCCGCCATAAATACCGGCACGCCGACAGAGGAGAAAGATTCAGCCAGCTTTTGCAGCGTTACGGTTTTGCCGGTACCGGTCGCGCCGGTGATCAGCCCGTGGCGATTCGCCATCGCGGGCAGAAGGTGGAGTTGCACATCGGGCGTCTGGGCAATAAGCAGCGGGGCGGTCATAGGTTCACTCTCTGACAAAGGACATTGTCTGAAGGATAGCAAGCGCGGCGGGGGAAGGTGAGAGGATTGCGCTGAAACGGCTGTGCGATATAAGCGCCGTTGAGGCTGGCGCACGGGACGATGCCCGCGCGCCATGAGGATTATTTTTGCACCTCGTCCAGCAGCAGCATGCTGACGCCGATGCCCTGCTTAACGTTGCTGAGATTCTTGCGCACCGCTACCTGCTGCGCGCCCTGCAGAATAGTGACGAAGGGCGAACTCTGCTGCACCTCGGTCTGCAAATGGGTGTAGAGCGCGCGGCGCTGCGCGGCATCGCTTTCGCCCGCCGCCTTGCGCGTTTCGGCGCTCAGCGCAGGAATATCCCAGCCGACGCGCCACGCCAGCGTTTTCGAGCCGCCCGGCACGTTATAGGCGAAGGCGCTGGCGTTGGTGTTCGGGTCGATATAGTCCGCGCCCCAGTAAATGAAGATGGACTGGAAATCGCGGCCGCGCATTTTGCTCCACAGCTCCGACTCCGCCACCGGCTGAATATCCAGGTTAACGTCCGCCTTGGCGAAGCTCGCCTGCAGCGCCTGCGCCACGTCGATATAGGGCGGCTGGTTTACCACCGTCAGGGCGATATGGGTGCCCGGCGCGATGCCGCCATCCTTCAGGATCGCCTTTGCCTTGCTGACGTCGTAGTGGAACGGGGTGGTGTTGAGCGCGCCGTCAAAGCCGTCCGGCAAAAAGCTCTGATGGATGCGGTACTGACCCTTCAGCAGCTGGTTGGCGATACTGTCGTAGTCCACCAGCCAGCGCGCTGCTTGCCACAGCGCCGGGTTGCCGAGCGCCGGCTGCTGCGCGTTTTTGGTGTTAAAGCCGAGGTAATAGACCAGGCTCGACGGGAAGGCGTCGATACGCACGTTGGCATCGCTCTTCAGCGCCGCGATCTGATCGGGGCCGAGCTGATAGGCGACATCCACATCGCCCTGCTGCACCAGCAGGCGACGGGTGCCGGGATCGGCGACGCCCTTCAGCAGCACGCGCTTCAGGTGCGGCTGCGGGGCGGCGTGCGGGTTGGCCTCCAGCACCAGCGCCTGCAGCGGCACAAACTGTTTGATGGAAAACGCGCCGCTGCCTGCGGAATGGGTCTTCAGCCAGCCGTTGCCGGTATCGTTGTTGCTGGCGTGCTGCAGCGCGCTTTTGCTGTCAACTACCGAACTGACCGGCGCGGTGAGCAGGCGCAGCGCCAGATCCTGACCGATTTGCGCCGGCCAGCGGATCTCCAGCTGGTGGTCATTAAGCGCCGTGAACTGGCTGTCGATATTGTCAGGCGTCCAGCCGAACTCGCCGAGAATAAACGAGGGCGCTTTGTTGAGCTTCACCGCGCGCGTCAGCGAGAAGATGACATCCTGCGCGGTCACCGGATTGCCGCTGACGAAGCGCGCATCGGGATTGAGGTTGAAGATCAGGCTGTGGGGCGTTTCGCCCTGCTGCCAGCTGCGCGCCAGCAGCGGCGAGAGCTTCTGCGGATCGTCTTTATTCGGCTCGACCAGCGTCTGGTACACATTACGCAGGCTGCTGTTGCTGACCGTTTCAAAGCTTTCTGCCGGATCGAAACTGATAATGCCGTCGAGCGGCACGGCGATAACCAGCGTATCTTTCGGCGTCCCGGCGTGCGCCATCGGCGCTAAGGCCAGCGCGCTTAACATCACAAGTAAAATGCGTCGCATAGAAGTTTATCCTGAGTCGTTGATAAACCGACTATATCCGCGGCGCGTCAGAGTCAAAATGCCGCTTTGTTATGAGCTTTGCATAAAAAGATCGTCTCTTTTTTCGCGCTTTTCGCCGTTTTAGTGCGACGGGGATGACGGTAATTCATTTATTTCGCGTCCGTCCCAAAATAGCCGTTTGATAAAAGAGCGATCACATTTTCCGCAATATGTCATTGCTGCTGTAAATAAGTGAATATATTGTTGCCGATGAGAATAGTTCTCTTGTATGGAAGTATGATTTTTTTTGATTGATTATTTTCGGCAACAGTCACCCACCGCAAATAAAAATGGTCCTGCGCACAAATTTCCTGGTTAATAAATAATCAATTGTGCAATTTTAAACAAAATTCCCGCTTTCACAGCCTGTTACCCGTCTGTAACCATCCAATAACACAATTATAAATTTTCACTAAAACACATTTTTACTTTTATTGTTACATTTAGACATATCTATATCCCTAATATTGCCGCGGAAATGACCGATAAGATTTGTGTTTAACAAATATATTACTTTTACAGCAAGTGAGAGTCGTGCCGCTATGCTTCTTGACAAACCCACCACCAGACGAAAGTTTTTGCTCGGGTCTCTACTGGCATTGCCGCTAGGTGACCTTGTTTTAAAAGGGCTGACCGCAGCGCAGGCGGCAGAAATGGCCGCGCCGGATCTGGCCGACTATAAACCGGGCTTTTTTAGCGCGGACGAGTGGCAGTTTATTCTGGCCGCGACCGATCGCCTGATCCCGGCAGGCGGCAAAGGCAAAGCGCCAGGCGCGCTGGAAACCAACGTGCCGATCTTTATCGACCAGCAGCTGCAGAGCAGCGAGTTCGGCGACGAGATCTATATGCAGGGCCCGTTCAACGTCCACGCCGATCCCACCTTCGGCTACCAGATTCCGTTCACGCCGCAGCAGATGTACCACACCGCGATCAAGCTGGTGACGCAGTGGGTGCAAACCACCTACAGCAAGCCGTTCCAGCAGCTCACGCTGGAAGAGAAAGATGACGTGTTGACCAAACTCAACAAGAACGGCATCGACTTCGCCGCGCTGGGCGAAGGTAACCTGAAAGCGTCGCAGTTCTTCAGCCAGCTGCTCTCTGATACCAAACACGGCTATCTCGCGGATCCGATGTACGGCGGCAACAAAGGCATGAAAGCCTGGATCGCCATCGGCTTCCCCGGCGCGCGCGCCAGCTTCACCGAGTGGGTGAAGCAGCACAACGTGCCTTATCCGCTGGGACCGGTCAGCCTTTTGGGTGAACGCGCTTAACGGCGTTGAATCAGGTATTTGAGACAGGATTATCATGGCACAGATTACTAAAAAAGAAGTCGACGTCGTCGTTTGCGGCCTCGGCTGGGCCGGCTCGCTGATGAGCATCGAACTGGCGCTGGCGGGCCTTGAAGTGCGCGCCTTAGAGCGCGGCGGCGAGCGCGACTACCCCGATTTCGCCTACCCGAAACCGGCTGACGAATACGCCTACAACGTGCGCAACAAAGTGTTCGCCACGCCGAAAGAAGTGGCGGTCACCGTGCGTTACGACACCACCCAGACCGCGCTGCCGACCCGTAAATGGGGCGCGTTCGCGCCAGGCACCGGCGTGGGCGGCGCAGGCATGCACTGGACGGCGGTACTGATCCGTCCGACGCCGACCGACATCAAGCTGAAAACCTACGTGGACGAGGCCTACAAGCCGGGCATCCTGCAGGAAGATATGCGCGTGATGGACTTCCCGTTCAGCTGGGAAGAGATCGAGCCTTACTACTACAAGTTCGAGCTGATCTGCGGCCAGTCGGGCACCACCGGCAACCTGCGCGGTCAGATTCTGGAAGGCGGCGACCCGTTTGAAGGCCCGCGCTCCGAGCCTTACCCGCTGCCGGCGCTGGAAGACACGCTGAACAACGTGATGTTTAAAGAAGCGGCGACGAAGCTGGGCTACCATCCGTTCCCCAACCCGTCGGCGTGCGTTTCCCGCGCGTGGAAAAACCCGTACGGCAACCAGATCGCACCCTGCAACTACTGCGGCTACTGCTCGAAGTATCCGTGCCTGAACTACTCCAAAGCCTCGCCGCAGACTGCGGTGATGGATGCGCTGAAGCGCATGCCGAACTTCTCCTACGAAGTGCACGCGGAAGTGGTGAAGGTGGTGCTGCATGACGACAAGAAGACCGCCAAAGGCGTGATCTACTACGACGTCGACGGCAACGAAGTGTTCCAGCCGGCAAAGATTGTGGTGCTCTCCAGCTTCCAGCTCTACAACGTGCGTCTGATGCTGCTCTCCGGCATCGGCAAGCCGTACAACCCGATCACCGAAGAGGGCGTGGTAGGACGTAACTACGCCTTCCTGTCGAACGGCGGCGCGACCCTGTTCTTCAAGGATAAAAACTTCAACCCGTACGCCACCGCAGGCGCCACCGGCCAGATGTTCAACGACATCTCGCCAGGCAACTTCGACGGTCCGGGCCTCGGCTTCCTTGGCGGCGCGAAGATCCACAGCTCGCAGGCCACCGGCACGCCGATCGCCACCTCGCTGCCGAAAGGCACGCCGAGCTGGGGCATGGGCTACAAAGAGGGTCTGGAAGAGTGGTACGGCCACTCCATGAAGATCAGCATCACCACGACCTGCCAGTCGTACCGCGACGTCTATCTGGATCTCGATCCGAACTACACCGACCACCGCGGCCAGCCGCTGCTGCGCATGACCTTTAACTGGAAACAGAACGAGCTGAAGCTGCAGCAGTACCTGAAGGGCATCGTCGGCAATATCAGCAAAGAGCTGAACCCGGACAGCATGAGCATGAGCTTCCTGCCGATGGACGCCAACTTCGACCTGACCAAGTACGTCTCCACCCACAACGTGGGCGGCGCGGTGATGGGCGACAACCCGAAAACCTCTGCGCTGAACAAGTATCTGCAGAGCTGGGACGTGCATAACGTGTTTGTACCGGGCGGCAACGCTTTCCCGCAGAACTTCCAGGCGAACCCGACCGATACCATCGGCGCGATTACCCTGATGGCGGCGCAGGCGATCAAGGAACAGTATCTGAAGAACCCCGGTCCACTGGTACAGGCATAAGCATATGAAACTGAAATCATTGTTACTCGCCAACGCCGTGCTGCTGGGATGCATGGCGAGTCAGGCGCATGCGGAAGATGAGGCCCAGCTGATCAAGAAGGGCGAATACCTGTCGCGTCTCGGCGACTGTATGGCCTGTCACTCTGTCGCGGGCAAGCCGGACTATTCCGGCGGGCTGGCGATTGAGTCGAACCTCGGCACCATCTATTCGACCAACATTACGCCGGACAAAGCGCACGGCATCGGCAACTACAGCGAGCAGCAGTTCTCCGACGCGGTGCGCAAAGGCGTGCTGCCGGACGGCTCGCGCCTCTATCCGGCGATGCCGTACCCGGACTACGCCAAAATCAGCGATGAAGATATGCACGCGCTGTATGTCTATTTTATGAAGGGCGTGCAGCCGAGCGCCGAGCAGCCGCCGGAGACCAGCCTGAGCTTTCCGTTCAGCCAGCGCTGGGGCATGCGTTTCTGGAACTGGGCCTTTACCAGCGACAAGCCGTTCCAGCCGATCGGCGGCGCCTCTGAAGAGATCAACCGCGGCGCCTATATCGTTGAGAGCCTCGGCCACTGCGGCAGCTGCCACACGCCGCGCGGCCTCGGCATGAACGAGAAGGCGCTGGACAGCGGCGATGAGAAGTTCCTGGCGGGCGGCAGCCTGAATAACTGGGACGTGCCGTCGCTGCGCGGTCTGCCGCGCTGGAGCGAGCAGGAGATCGTCGATTACCTGCAGACCGGCCGCAACGATAAAGCGGCGGTGGGCGGCGAGATGAAGTCGGTGATTGAGCACAGCAGCTCGCACATGACCGACGCCGATCTCAAAGCGGTCGCGGCCTATCTGAAGTTCCTTGGCGGCAATCCGCCGCTGCAGGCCTATAACGTGCAGGCGCAGCAGCAGACCGAAGCGAAGCTGACGGCGGCGAAGAACCTGAGCGAAGGCGAGCGTCTCTATCTCGACAACTGCGGCGCCTGCCACTTTGTCACCGGTAAAGGCGCGCCGGGGATCTTCCCGGAGCTGGATCAGGCGACGATCGTTAACGCTAAAGATCCGACCGGGCTGATCCACACCATCCTGGAAGGCGCGCAGCAGCCGTCTACCGAGAAGGCACCGTCGACGCTGGCGATGCCGGGCTTCGGCAAGCGTCTGAGCGACGACGAAGTGGCGCAGCTCGCGACCTTTATCCGTCAGGGCTGGAGCAATAACGCGCCGGCGGTGAGCAAGGATCAGGTTGCGGATGTGCGGAAGTCGCTGAAGCACGACTAAAGGGCACTGCGCCTTCTTTCAGACGGCTGAGAAGTCTGCAAGCGGGTGAGAAGGACCGAAGAGCAAAGCGTCCCGCGACAAGGATGTCGCGGGCCGAGCTGGCAGGGATGCCGCTTTTTGCGTCTTTGCGATCGGGCCTTCTCACCCGCGTCAGCACCTTACCTGAAAATATTAAAGGCGCCTCGGCGCCCTTTTTTAATGGAAGTTATGTCCCACTTCCAGCACGCCGTTAATCACAAACTGCACGCCCATACAGACCAGCAAAAAGCCCATCAGGCGCGAAATCGCCTCGATGCCGCCTTTCCCCACCAGCTTCATAATGCTGCCGGAACTGCGCAGCGCCACCCACAGGATCACCGCCACCAGCAGAAAGGTCAGCGGCGGCGCTGCGGCAATCACCCACGCGGGAAAATCGACGCCGCTTTTCACCGTGGAGGCGGAGCTGATAATCATCGCGATGGTGCCGGGACCGGCAGTGCTCGGCATCGCCAGCGGTACAAAGGCGATATTGACCGGCTCCTGACGCGTATCGCTGTTCTCCAGCTCATCCTGCTTGTGCTGCGCCTCCACCGAGTGGCCGACCGGCTGCGCGGGAAACAGCATGCGAAAGCCGATAAAGGCGACGATCAGCCCGCCGGCGATGCGCAGGCCGGGAATCGAGATGCCGAAGGTATTGAGCACCGCGTTGCCCGCGTACCAGGCCACCATCATAATGGCGAACACATAGATGGAGGCCTGAAGCGCCTGGCGGTTGCGCTCGCTGAAGTTCATCTCGCCCGCCAGCCCCAGGAACAGCGCCACGGTGGTGAGCGGGTTAGCGAGCGGCAGCAGCACGATCAGCCCTAATCCCACCGCTTCTAATAACGCCTGCATATGCGTCCTCTTCTGTCGCGGGATTAGTGTTTAGGCCGTTCCATCGCTTCCAGCAGCTCCGGGAAAAAATCTTCCAGCAGCTCAGGCGTCATCAGTTCTGGATAGCGCATCAGGTGCTCGCGGATACGTTCACTCAGCTCCGGGATCAGGCTCTGCGCGGCGGCAAGCGCGGTGATCTTCTTCTGCTTCACCAGGCGCAGCACGTCATCCGGCAGGCTGTCTTCGTCGTCTTCCTCTTCCACCTCTTCCAGCGCGTCGAGATCGTCGAACATATCGAGCAGCGCCTCAATCTGCGGCGTGCGCGACACATACTCTTCCGGCTTCTCCTCTTCCAGATAGCGCAGCAGCGCGCGCACCGGCGTGCCGTCCGGCGTGGCGGGCGGCGAGGAGGTAAACCACTCCAGCATCAGATGGGTGCTGACGCGATGAACGTGATAGCCGTTATCCACCAGCTCGTCGGCGAGGATATCGGCAGTGTCATGCTCAAGCAGGCAGATATGGGTGCGATTCGGCGTGAACTGTTCCAGCCACTGGTAGATCTCTTCAATAACCGCATCGTCGTACTGAAAGTTTTTGCTCAGATAGCTGCCGTCCGGCTGGTGTACGGTCGCGAAAATGAGATCGGGATCGAAGTAAATCGCAATGTTGATGCCTTTCATGCGTGCTGTCCTTTGTAGTGCAAAAGCTCACTATAGCCTCAGGGCGCGCAGAAAAACATGGGGCGACCAGCAGCCTGCGCTGCTGGCGTTAAAAATTAATGTAATTCAGCGCGGTCTAGCCCGTAGGCGCTGTCGAGCGCGCCCGGCGCCATCTGCGACAGGATCTGCAAGCGGTTCCAGCTGTTGATCACCGCGATTTTAAAGGCTAGCTCGCTGAGCTCCACCTCGGAGAAGTGCTCGCGCAGCTCGCCGTAAAGCGCCTCGCTGACCCCCTGTTCGCCGATGCGCGTCAGGGCTTCAGTCAGCGCCAGCGCTGCCTTCTCACGAGCGCTAAACAGCGGCGACTCGCGCCAGATGGCGACGTGATGCAGACGCAGCTCTCGCTCGCCGTGCAGCTTCGCCTCTTTCACGTGCATATCGAGGCAGAACGCGCAGTGATTGAGCTGCGAGGCGCGGATATCCACCAGATGCTTCAGCGTAGCGTCCAGCGTCGATTTACGTAGCGCCATAGAGAGGTCGCCAAGGGATTTAGCCAGCGCCGGGACGGTTTTAAAGTGGTTAACGCGTGACGTCATGATCTTTTCCTCTTTCAGAACAGTAAAGGGATAGCGGTTAAAAGCTGGATGCATCATAGCCTTCCATGTCAGAGTAAAAAGGGCCAAAAAACGTAAAAACAGGTAGGACATAGCGGTGGGATACAGAGAGATTTACGCGCGCTATCGGCAGCAGATCCAGGCGGGCGTGCTGAAGCCGGGCGACCGCGTGCCAGCGATCCGCGTGCTGGCCAGCGAGCTGCGCGTGGCGCGCAAAACCGTCGAGGCTGCTTACGAGATTCTGATTGGCGAAGGCTACTTCGTTAGCCAGGGCGCGAAGGGCACGCGCGTCAATCCCGCGCTTACGGTTGTCACCAAACAGGAGCCAGCGTGGCAGCCAGAGGAGAGCGACCTGCCGCTGCGCATTGAGCAGCGGGAGAGCAAAGGGGAGATGCGGCTCGGCATGCCGTCGCTGGACGCCTTTCCGCTGAAGAAGTGGCTGCTGATTTCCGGCAAAGCGGCGCGCAGCCTGCGGCCGGATGAGATGCTGATGCCGCCGGTGATGGGCTATACGCCGCTGCGCGAGGCGATCGCCAGCTACCTCAACATCTCGCGCGGGCTCGACTGCCAGCCTGAGCAGATCTTTATCACCAGCGGCTATCGCGCCAACCTGCGGCTGATTCTGGCGGTGCTAGCGCAGGCGGGCGACAAGGTGCTGTTCGAGGATCCCGGCTACTTCTTCGGGCAGAAGCTGCTGAAGCGGATCGCGCCTAACCTGCACTATGTGCCGGTCGATCGCGACGGGATCGACGTCGATCATCTGCTGCGCTATCACGCCGACGCGCGCTTTGCGGTGGTGACGCCAACCCATCAGAGCCCGCTGGCGGTAACGCTGTCGCTGCCGCGCAAGCATCAGCTGCTGGCGTGGGCGCAGGAGAACGAGAGCTGGATTATCGAGGATGACTATGACGGGGAGTTTCACTACACGCGCAAGGTGATCCCGGCCTTAAAAAGCCTCGATACGCACGACCGGGTGATCTACACCGGCACCTTCAGTAAAACCATTATGCCCGCGATGCGCATCGGCTATCTGGTGATGCCCAAAGCGACGCTGGCGCGCTTTCGCGAGCTGGGCGAGATTCTGGAGAACGGCCTGCCGCTGCTGCCGCAGAAAATCCTCGCGCAGTTCCTCAGCGAAGGGCACTTCTATCGCCATATTAAAAAGATGCGCATTCTCTATCAGCAGCGCCGCCGCATGATGCTCGACGCGCTGCAGGCGTGCTTCCCGGATCTGTTTGAGTATCAGCTGACCGACGGCGGCATGCATATCGTCGCCTTTCTGCGACGCGGCATTCAGGATGCGGCGCTGGCGGAGGTGTGGCAGCGCCATCAGCTGCGCGTGCTGCCGCTCTCCGGCTGGTATATGCAGACGCAGAAGCGCTACGGGCTGGTGATTGGCTATACCAATATCCGGTCGTATGAGCAGGCGCTGGCGCTGCTGCAGGGCGTAGAGGAGGAGACGAGAAGGGCTGTGGCGCGTTAGGGCCGTGAAGGGATAAAGAGAGGCGCGAGGGACAGCTCGCGCCCGTACAGCGGCGGATTACATGCCGATGTATTTTTTGCCCTGCTTCAGCACCACGTCGCAGGCTTTGGTTTTCAGCTTCTCGCCCATCGGCGAGTTGCTCAGGCTCTGCAGATTCAGCTGCTGGCCGTTGCCGGTGTTAAGCAGGCCGGCGATGCCCTGCTGGTAGTCGGTGCTCTGCGTCTGCGCTGTCTGCGTGCTCAGGCCGAGCTTGTCGAGCACCTGCTCTTTCACCGACTTCACGTTGTTATCCACCACGTTGTGCTGCACGCAGTACTGCATCACGCCTGCGGCGTTGGTCATGCTGTTGGCGCTGACCGCCTTGTCACCGCCGTTCAGCAGGCCGGTCAGCGAGCCGAGCGACAGGCCGCCGTTCTGCGCAGTGCTGTTGGTCGCGCTGGTGTTGCTGTTGTTCTGCTGGCTGAGCTGCGACGCCGCGCTGCTCAGCTGATCCTGCCAGCTTGCCGCTGATGCGCTACCTGCCAGCAGCAGCGCGCTGAACCCCATCCCCAAAATTGTTCGTTGTGTGGCTTTATTCATCTCAACCTCGTTTTCTGTGTATCCCGCGCGCGATGCGTTGCTGCGCCAGTTTTGCTAAGAGGAAAACGGGGTGAGAAAGTTCCGAGTGTGGGAGATGAGAAGGGTGGAATCGGAGGATTCTGTAGGGGAAGGGGTAGGCATGATGGTGCGGGATGGGTGAGAGAAGGTATGGCGCTTTTTTGGACGTTTAGCGCGCAGGGAAGGTGATTCCGGTTGCGCGGCTGGTGGGTAACGGTATAATCCTCAACGTTTTCCGCATCCCTTCCGTGCCGGAGTGGCGAAATCGGTAGACGCAGTTGATTCAAAATCAACCGTAGAAATACGTGCCGGTTCGAGTCCGGCCTTCGGCACCACAAGTATGTAAATGGACCTCAACTGAGGTCTTTTTTTATTTCTAAAATCCAGCATTTACCTACCTTTCTCGCTATATTAACTCTCTCAAGGTCAACCGACTTCAACGTACATCTACCAACACATGTTGGTACAGATGATGGTATTTCCGATTCGATAATGCTTGTACCAACAGGGAGGGGATAAGCATGGCTCTAACAGATATCAAAGTCAGAACAGCCAAGTCAATGGATAAGCAATATAAGCTGACCGATGGCAACGGTATGCATCTTTTCGTCCATCCTAATGGTTCTAAGTACTGGCGTTTGCAGTACCGTTTTGACGGCAAGCAAAAGATGCTGGCACTTGGGGTATATCCTGAAATTACATTGGCGGATGCTAGATCACGCCGCGACGAAGCGCGTAAGCTGTTGGCGAATGGCGTCGATCCAAGAGACAAAAAGAAAAGTGATAAGGTTGAGCAGAGAAAAGCCCATACTTTTAAAGAGGTGGCGATTGAGTGGCATAGCACCAATAAAAAGTGGTCTGAAGATCATGCCCATCGTGTGCTAAAAAGCCTGGAAGATAATCTCTTCGCAGAGCTCGGGGAGCGTAATATTACGGAATTAAAGACTCGCGATTTATTAGCACCTATTAAAGCCGTGGAGATGTCTGGACGTCTTGAGGTTGCTGCCCGTCTTCAACAGCGAACCACAGCAATCATGCGTTATGCTCTGCAGAGTGGATTGATTGATTATAACCCCCTCAGGAGATGGCTGGGGCAGTTGCTTCTGGAAACAGGCAACATCGTCCGGCACTGGAGTTAAAGCGCATCCCTGAGTTACTTGAGAAAATAGATGGCTATACCGGCAGGCCGTTAACCCGCTGGGCAACAGAACTTACTTTGCTTATCTTTATTCGCTTCAGTGAGCTGCGTTTTGCTCGCTGGTCAGAGATAGATTTTAAAACGTCAATGTGGACAATCCCGCCGGAACGAGAGCCTATTCCTGGAGTGAAACATTCTCATCGCGGTTCAAAAATGCGCACACCGCATCTGGTTCCGCTTTCTAAGCAGGCATTGGCGATCCTGAAACAGATAAAACAGTTTTGTGGGGAGCACGAGCTGATTTTCATTGGCGATCACGACCCGCGTAAACCCATGAGTGAAAACACGGTTAACAGTGCCCTACGGGTTATGGGTTACGACACTAAAGCTGAGGTTTGCGGTCACGGCTTTCGTACAATGGCCTGTAGTTCGTTAATTGAGTCAGGGCTATGGTCGAAGGATGCGGTTGAAAGGCAGATGAGCCATATGGAACGCAATTCGGTGCGGGCGGCGTATATCCATAAAGCGGAACATCTGGATGAGCGCAAGTTGATGTTGCAGTGGTGGGCTGATTTTCTGGATGCGAACCGGGAGAAAGGGATCACGCCGTTTGACTATGCGAAGATCAACCGGGGAGCAGGTCACAGGAGGAACATATCAAAAACAGGCAGATACACAATTTAAACTACAGTCTCTTTCATCGATTTTTGTCCATTATGATGACACTCTATATTCGTATTGAAATCACAGTAATACAGTGCTTTTTTTAGTAATATTTAACCTATTGATTATTTCAAGGAATAATGACCGTTGAAATTTGCACAAGCTCTCAGCATTCTCTCAAAGTCTTCACCGTATGCGGTCAGTACCGAGAGAGAGCACTATCAAGATCACCTCGTTGGATTCAAGAGATACATATACATCACGACAGATATAGAAGCGGATTTTAAAAAAGCACTCCTATCTGCTAAGTCCAATCAAGTCATCTTCCTATGCGGAAGTAGTGGTGATGGCAAGTCTGAGATCTTGACGCAGTATAGCCAAAAGCACAAAGTGACTCATGACTTCCATTTGGATGCGACTCACAGCTTCAATCCAAGCCAGACAGCCATTCAAGCTCTTGATCAAAGATTCACCCAGTTCAAGCAAAGTCATAAACCACTTGTTGTGGGTATTAACGTTGGTATGCTCGGCAATTATGCAGAAGAAGGTTCCAAAGAGCATAGCGACATCAAAAAGGTGCTCAGAGACTTTCTCTCTCGTAAGCGATCAGCAATTCCAAAGCAGTACGTATTCTTGGATTTTGAAGACTATCCAAAATTCACCTTCAATGCTGAGGGCTGTGCATCAGACTTTGCAGAAAAATTTCTAAAAAGATTGACAGCACAAACGCTTGAGAATCCTTTCTATGCGCTTTATGACAAAGAGCTCAAATCTCTAGGTCATACTCGCCTGACGGCAAACTATGCGCTGCTGAGTCGCCCTTCAGTTCAGGAATCTCTGATCGGCTTATTACTCAAAGCCCGTCTTATCAAAGATCAGTTTCCTCACGGCCCGAGCGTTACTGGATTTCATTTTCCAGTTGCTCGCGGCGGATGGCTACTTGTTCGACAACTTGTTTGCGGGCAGTGATAACGAGCTGTTATCCCGTATACAGGGTTTTGACCCAAGTAATCTGCACACGCGCACCGTCGATGAGTTTGTGCTTCAGCATGAGCTGGGCATTGAAGATGAGCGTTTCAATGCGTTTAGATCTAAAATTAACGAGCTTGGTTTTTACGAGGTAACCAAAGCAACGTCTTTTCTTCGCCTTTTCTATTTGCTTCGGGGTGACAAAGAGCTCAGCAATGAGTTTGTAACGCCTATCCAAAACGAGTTCACAAACAATCTGGTAGAAACCTATGCATCTGTCTGGATGCGACATCGTGATTTCGATGGTTCAGGAAAGATGCGCAAACTGCTTGGCAGTTTCTACAAAGAAACGCTGATCGCAGCGCTTCACCGCTATTGTAATCGTCATGCCCCAACACTCGACAAAGACGAGTATTTAGTTTCTGAGCTTAATGGCTACAAAACGGCGGTGTCTCTTGAAGTTAAGGCCGATTTTTCAGCAATACAAAACAGTACACTCGAAAAAATAGGCACCTTCAATGTGTATCTGAAAGTCGATGAACAATCGCTTAAGCCAATGCCAATTAGCGTCAAACTACTTGAGCTTTTGGTCAAGATTGGGCAGGGGTATCGCCCTAACAAGCACGACAAAAATGCTGTTTTGTTACTTGATGAAGCATTGGAACAGATGCTGACAGTAGCTAAGCAAAAAGAGACCTTTTTTATTCTCAAGGGTGATAAGCGCTACAAAATCGTGAAAGAAGAAAGTGACTATTTTGAAGTGAGTGGTATGCACTAATGACGACCGATAATTTCACATTACCGATAAAGGCCGGTTTGCCACAAACGGTAGCTGATAAGTTCCAAAATAAGAATACGTTGAGCAGTTACATTCCCATTCGTACGCAAGGTAATGATTTTGACTGGTCATCAGTCGTGGGCTTAGTCCTGCGTGGATTACTTTGTAAAAAAATAGAAAAGTACAATTACCAAGATTTTATTGCGGATTGCAAAAACAACTTACAAAAAAAATTGGGTGAAGAGGAATTTTGGAGTGTAATTGAAGATATGTATTTCACTAATGAAAATATATTCTCGGTAACCCCTGAGTTTCTGTTGTTTAAGAGCCAGAAGAGTCAAGATAACAAGTACACGCGCGACATGCGAATGGCATCCTTGTTTATTAACTTACTTCAAGGACAGCAAATTGAACGATTTGAATCTAACTTGAACTTCCTCGAAGAGGAGTTTCTTAAAACGCTTTTAGACAAAACAAAGTCAGATCGTGACAAGGACTTCCAAGTGACCGAGTCACCATATTTGCCCTATATAGCAGAGGCGTTTAAACGTGACCTCGAGTTTTTAACTGGTTATCCGAAATACCTGTTGGATGAGTTCGAGCGTTTCTTGGCATTCTATGGCTTTGCTTATACGGCTCAATTAAGCCTATCGTTGTCGGATTGGAAAACAGGCGAAGCCCCAACCGCGAAACCGCTGTATTTCATCATGGATCATGAGCGCGCCAGCAGTGAACGTATCCATATCAAAAAGCACGGTTACAAGCTTTTTAGCGAATCGTCTTTCAAGCTGTTTCCCTTCCTCTCTATGCTGGAAAATCTTCAACCAAATCCAGAAAAATTAAAAAAACCTTTGTGGCAATTGGCAAAGGATATTAAGAGTTCAGAGCGGAGTGATCTGGCTG
Source organism: Pantoea sp. X-Soil-MYKO-1289 (assembly GCF_059730625.1). Classification (NCBI taxonomy): domain Bacteria; kingdom Pseudomonadati; phylum Pseudomonadota; class Gammaproteobacteria; order Enterobacterales; family Erwiniaceae; genus Pantoea; species Pantoea sp. X-Soil-MYKO-1289. The sequence goes on along the minus strand of NZ_AP036004.1, from coordinate 3,440,560 downwards.
GGTATATTGAAAATTACGCAAAAATGTTTCGCCACAACAGAAAACTTGAAACAGCAATACCTGAAAAAGCAGAAACCGCAATTGATTGGTTGGAATATGCTTTGAAGCTTGCTGAAGAACAGTTCAGAGACTCTAAAACCGACCGTCCGGGGACTATCAAAAAATATATTAAAGCGGTTGAAGAAAACATGGCTACTGGCTTCGTGCAAGCTCGTGGTCGCTCTGGTCGGGTGTTAGTACTCACTCAAGACCACATTATTTTGCTTACTAACCTGGTGGTGGGTAAGGAAGAAAAGCTTCGCTTCCATGAGCTGATAATTGGCTTACAGCAAAGGGGGATTTTTGTTGATAAGCAGACAGAACAAGAGCTTATTAAGTTCTATGAGCGAATTGGCAACGTTGAACGCATGAGTGATAGTGGAGATGCAGTGTATGTGCGCAAAACAATTTGAATCGTTTCTGGTTGAGCAGTTTTTACTGCACGCGAAAGGAAACATCCGCGCAGGCTATCGCTACCAGTTTAACTCTCCTGACCATGCTAATAGTCAGCGACTTTTCGATGCGCTCTTAGCGCGAAAAGGAGGAGAGAGCGAAGCTCGCAATGGTGTAGCGCTGAGCTATTTAGACCTAGAAGACTGCAAAGTGGTGCCAGTGCTTCATAGCGAAGATGCGTGTGAAACGGGCTTTACCGAAAACTACATCTCTAATTTGCGTGACGAAATAGCAAGCCAGGAAGGTCCGTTGAAGGGCTGTGCACTGGTGGTGATTCACAATAGTCGCCTAGATACTCTCATCAACTCGGCGGAAGATCTTGGCCAGTCAGGCCAGGTGTGGAGTCCAGCGAAAATCAAATTCGCTCTTAGTGGCTTTATTGAGCAATCTGACAAATCTCGAGACGTTTCGCTTTGCCTTTTGGACGACCAATTTGACGCGATTTTGGAAGATGGTGCGACCATGTTCGGTTTCGAGTCTTTATACAAGGCAGTTGAGGATGGCGAGCTGTGTTTCAGCGAGCTAGGCATGTTTGAGGATCCTTTTGTTGCTGAGTTATCGGGCAATAAAAAACAGATCAAACAGCGCCTGGAAGAAAACCGTACTCTTTACCAAGAGTTGTCGTTTGAAGTAGAGCATTTTGGTCAGCAACTCGAAGAAAGGCTGAAAGGCTTTAGTAGTAGGTTTATCAAAGAACATTTTTCTGACGATGGTTGGAAAGATGTGGAGTTTGAAACTTATCGAGAAGAGATCAAAAGGAATAAGATTCAGAACCTTAAGCATGAAGGTGAAGACGAGACCAATAATGCGCAAGTGATTGGTCGCTACCCAAAAGAAACTAAAGCAGGATTGCGTGACCGTCACTTGATTATTGCACTGGAAGAAGGGCAAAGTGAGTTTGAACTTAAACTGAGCTTTTCTGGCATCAGCGATTTAAGAAAAGAGCAGTTTAAAGTCTCGCCAGCGAATGCACTTGGCAAACAAGAAGTCATCAGCACGCGCCTAACTAGTAAAGGGGCAAACGCTACTCTAGCAGCTAGTTATGCCAATGAGCCTTTGTTTTTCACGCTAGCATTGAAGCGTGACAATACCTCTGAACACCATAACTTCCGTTGCTTGGTTGTCAGAAAAGGCGAGTTTCACCTCGAGGCATTCAAAAACATTTTCGCCGTTGAGCCTTCAAAAAAACGCCTTACCTTGAAAACGGTAGACAACAGCTTGGTTATTAACCCGGCGCTAACTGCAAACCGAAGCCTAGATGATGTCGGTGAAGTGGTTGACCGCGCAGAATTTGGTGTTGTCGATTTTGAATCTTTGTCCAACGAGTCAGAAGAAATCAGCTTTGTGGTGAAATCAGGTGATAATTCCCTGACATTTTATATTGAGGGTGAACAGGTAGAAAGCAGCCTGTCCTTCCCATTGCTGCTTAACCAATCTCGCTTCCACAAGTTGTTTGACGATCACGTGTTTGGCGAGCTTTATCCGAGTAAAGACGTTGTCGCGATCGATCATAGTGAATTTCGCGTCATGGAGCCGCGCATTAGCCTACTTCGTTGGGAAGAGTGTTTCGTTCAGCAAAAGCAAGTCTACCTAGCGGAATCCAACAGCATGGCGTTGGAACAGTTAAGGTCTATTGATGACGGTCTTCACTCAGCATACCAAGCACTGTTTGACTATCTAGCGAGCCGACGAACAACTATTTCGTTGGTTTCGTGGGGGCCTATATTTACGGCACTTGTGAAAGCGACCGTGGATGCATTCCTTGATTATTTCAACGCGATCCCAACTGGTGGCATGCTTACCAAAGAGCAAAAGCTTGTGATGCAAATCGGTTTGGTTCGCGAGAATGGTGAAGAATATTACTCGCCATTCCACCCAATGGTGTTGGCTTACTACTTAAATCTTTGTAATGAAATGCAAAAAGATGACAGCTTTGCTGACTTGCCAACTGTCACGTTCAATCGTTTGGGGCCAAGTGGACTGCTTCCGTATGTCTATCATCCCAAGCATGGGTTTGCCTACAACCAGCAAGTAACAGAAAACGGGTTTTGGGTTAAAAGTGTCCCTCACCAGAAAAGTTGTCTGAAGTTCGTTCGCAAGCTGGTTAAAGAAAAGATCAACGAGTTCCAAAAAGCGTTTCGCCACTTGTTTACCGGCTCAGAGAAGAGTGTGTTGGTGAATGCCGTGAATCAAGATCGTGCAGAAGAGTTATTCCTCGGTTTGGTTGACTATGTAAAAGATAACCTCGATAAAGCGGCATCAATTCATGTCAACCTCTACGATGATGAGCTGGTTTTCAATGCATTTGACCAGTTTGCAGAAACGTTCAATTACGAAGAATTAAAGTCTTGGTTGGAATTGGACCGAGAGAAAGTGCGAGAAAATGCCGACACCATTATCGATATTCTGCGAACCCGGCTAACTTACAGCAAGTTTACCAATGCTCAAAGTGAACGCGAAGGGCAAGCCTACTCGCACCTGTCTTTTTTCAGAAACAACGACAACGTGAAGTTAACGACCTTGAGCGTTGACGACATGCCTAGTGGTATTGCGTGTGATGGTCTGCTGACGGGCGACGCTTCTAAAAGTGATGAAGGCTCATACTTCACTGCATTTGGTTTGCAAAACGTTCAATATAGTAACCAACCACACTTGGAAATAGCGAAGTATGTTGGCTCGTTAATAGAACCAGCATTTAAGCCCAGCACACAATACACGGGGGCCAATGCTCCTGCTCTTGCGGTCAGTGAAGACTTTAAATCACTGCTAGCGCGCTCTTATGACAGCTCGATTTGGACCACCATCATCGACCCGAAAGTGACGCTAGACTTCTTCCACGCCAATCAATGTATCGTGCTTATTCATTATTCTGATCAGTACACCAGCTCAGCCAGCTACGATGCGATAACCGTGACGGCACAGCGTGGTTTGTTCGAAAGGGTGGTTGCACAAAGTGGCGGCAAGCAGATTAACGAGTTCAATGCCTTCAATGGTGATTGGCTACTGAAGATGTTGACTTGCAACGACACCATTCGCAAAGAGCGAACTGGCATTATCGGCGCCTATAAATTTGCGACGTGTCTGGTGCACCAATCTGATATCACCTGGGTTCCGCTCTCAGTTGGTGAAATGATCCGCGTGTCGGGTAACATCGGCCTGAAAATGACCGACAGTGACTTCTCACGCAATGTGCAGAGATATAAAAAAGGCGCGATTTCAGATGATATACTGCTGGTGGGCTTTAAAGAGGGTAACCTTTATTTGCTTCCTGTCGAAGTGAAAGCAGGCTCCACGCCAGACTACAAAAAAGCAGTACAGCAAGCGAATGAGCTTCGCCGCTATCTAACAGAGCTTTTGAGCGACGAGACACTGGCGTCGAAGCTATACCGAGGCTTGTTTATCCGCCAAGTGTTGATGCAAATCGACAAATACCGTCTGTACAACGTATTCAGCAATGACTATTTCGAAGCCCTGCTGGCAGAGAAAGAAGAGTGGCTACGCGGTAACTACGCGATTGCGGAGCTTGAGAAACTATCCAGCAGGTCTAGTGGTTAGCCACCTTGAAAGCGGAAGCTGTTTCGAACCTGGCTATCACATGCAGGATGGCGTGTTGAAGGTTGACCTTCCTATGTCTTTGCTGCCTTCACTGGTGCAACACCCGCTTCAAGTATTAATGAACGAAAAGGACATCGCACAGATCTGCCATGTGCCGGCGGAGTATATGTTGGTGGGGCAGACAGCTTTGAAAAAAAGAGAGTCGCTCGTTCCATTAGACGTTGTGGTCGATAAGCCAGAGGATTTAAAACTGAACCTCCAAACAGAGGAGCCGTCAAAGTTAGCTGCAGAGCCAACCCCAGATTATGCGAGTGAATGCCGAGTTGAAATTGGTCAGAATACGCTTACCGGCGAAAAAGTTTTCTGGGAGTACGGGCACAAGGATTTAGCAAACCGTCACCTGATCATTTTTGGTAGCTCAGGGCAGGGTAAGACCTACTGTATACAAGGTTTGTTGATGAGCTTGGCCGATGCTCAAATTCGGTCGCTGGTGATTGATTATACAAACGGATTCTTGCCGAATCACCTTGAGCCGGAGTTTATTGAACGAACAAATCCTAAATCCAATATTCTTTGTAATGAGCCATTTGGTATGTCGCCATTTAGAGCTCAAAAGCAAGATTTTGGCGGGATTTTTCTCGAAGAGAAGCCTCATATGGTGGCTGGAAGGGTAGCCTCTGTTTTTAACAAGGTATATTCGACAATTGGCGAGCGCCAGATCGCAGTGCTCAATGAAGTGATTGAATCTGGTGTCCAACGATATGGTAGTGCTTATAGCTTACAGAATATGTTGGATGACCTAAACGAGGAAGAAACTGCAGGACCAGCACTTGCAAGCAAGCTGGCTCCTCTTGTTAAGTCTAACTTGTTTTCATCTGACAGTGATAAAAGTTGGAATGATGTGTTTGAGAGTGAATATCACCGCTCAACAATTATGCAACTTGCGTCGCTTAACCACGATATTTCAATGCTTTGTACTGAGTTTTTACTTTGGGATCTATACTCCTACGCATGTAGTTACGGTAGTAAGGAAAAACCGATTCCTATTGTATTGGATGAAGTGCAGAACCTCGATCATCGCCTGGAGAGCCCATTGGGCAAAATGTTAACGGAAGGACGCAAGTTTGGGGTATCCCTAATTCTGGCGACTCAAACGCTAAGTATGCTGCGTAAAGATGAGCAAGATCGTTTATTCCAGGCGTGTCACAAGCTGATTTTTGCACCAGCAAAAACAGAGACAAAGACGTACGCGAAAATTCTTGAACTGAGCATGCCAGGTACAAAGCAGGCTGAGTGGGAAAAGCAACTAGGAGACCTATCCAAAGGACAGTGTTTATCAGTTGGCTACCATTTGGATAACGGTCAGTTGAAGATGAGTGTTAAGAAAGTGAAGGTTTCCTCCATGTTATCCCGCCTGAACAATTCTAAGGGTTGAGCCTGGTAGGTCTATGGATCTTAGCTTTCTGAAAAATTTAGTTAATTTCGTGCTGGTGGCGAGGGGACTAAAGGGCCCCTCATAATCCTTTGATGTTGTTATATGCACTGGTAATCCCCCCTGCATTCAGGTTAGGAGAAAATTCTACTTATGCCTGCATCGATTTTTCGGGGGGATTACCATATTTCAGATCAAGTCGCGACTAATACAGATTACCGTTGTTAGTGTGCCATTTTCATGCTTTGTTAGCAAAGATGGGGTGAATATCGACTTATTATTTTCCATTATTTGTATACTCCATATACAAAATCTTTTACCGAGCGATAGTTTCTTAACCCCGCAATCCCATCCTCAACATGTGCTGCCCAGGCTTTAATCATATCCTTCTGCGTCATCTGTGGATAAAGCATCTTCAATACCAATTCTGTAGTCTGTAATGTCTCCCCCAGCCACGTAATTTTATCCAGTACCAGCGAGCCATCCAGCTTCCTGGTATCCCGCTCAGGCGAATAACGGAACTCGCTCTCTACCGAACGGAAAAATGCCAGTCGAGCAGCGACATTGGGCGTAATCCCTGTATATCCTTTCAATTTTTTAAGCTGCTCTTCAGTCTGACGACTAAGCACCATTCGATTCGGGAGCATCAGATTGCCTCCTTAGTTAATTCCCAGAAATATCCAGGTTTCAGCGTCGATGATTTAGTATGCGCATTAAAAACAATTTCATAAGCATGAGAGATATCATCACGCAACTGATCAACAAAATAACGCTCATCTACTTCAGTATCAGTGGAGAGCAAAACAACCTGATGGCTGGCTTCAGGGAAGTAGTGGTTAATCAATTTATCCCGATGCTGAGAGTCCAGACGTCCCAAGGGTGTATCAATGATCACCGGTAAATTACGACCAGAGGTTTTCGCCAGCGCCTCAAGAATAGCAATGGCATAAATCTGCTTTTCACCAGCAGAAAGTAACTTACGGTTAATTACTGAGCCATTCTCATCAATCAACTCCACATCAAACGTTTGAGGATTGATATGTGCGCTAAGTTGTAAATCCTCTTTACGAGCCAATTTACGGTAAGCAAGCTCAAAGTTTGTAGACAGCGTTTTAACTCGAGCCTGTGTTAATACATCACTGTAACGATCGAGTAAATTTATCGTTTCTTGGGCATTCTGAAATGCACTACTGTAACTGTGCTGATAACGAGCGGCATCATGCGCTTTTTGTATTTGACGAACACAATCCAACTGCTGCTGTTTAATGCGCTTAGCATCTTCCAGCAATGACCGATATTTCTGCAATTGGGCTTCACGCTGCCTATCCAGATCACGTAATTTCTCAAAAAGATCCATCAGCTGATCATCTTCAGGGGCACGGGCAATATTAGCAGCTGCTTGTTCTAACTGCTTTTCAATCTCAGATAACTGCGTGCGATAAAGCTCAAAACGCTGCCATGCTCTCTTACTGTCTATCTCTATGGACTGTTGAAGCATACCCGCTTCACGCTCAGAGATATCAAAGAGCAAATCGCCTTTGGGTTTTGTTGCCATGTAATCTTGTAGATTATCAGTAATCGCTTCAGCGGCTATTTTACCAGTGCCTGCTGAACGAAATGCAATATCATTTCTGAGTTGGGTTAAAAACTGGCTCAGCTCTTTTTCAAAGCTTTTCGCTTGTTTAATCTGCGTTTCATCGGCAATTTTTTGTAGCAAACGAGACAAAATATTGGGCGCAAGCGCATAAGGTAGCGAGCCATCACATTCTTGCCTCAATGCTTTTTCCAGATTTTCTTTATCTTTTAAAAGTGTGTCAACTTTCTGCTTTTCCTGCGCTTTAGTCTGGGCAAACGCGCCACCCTGAGCATTTAGCAGGCCTTCATAACGGATTATATCTTTAGAAAGAAAATCCATCCGCGTTTTGGCAAAATCGGCGCTTTCCAGTAATGCTTCTGTCTGGCAGGCTAATTCCTTACTTTGTTTTTCAAGCTCTTCAATCTGCTGTTGCTGAGTATCCGATAACTGGCTTGATTGCTGGCGCTTAACAAAAATCATTAAGTCATTACGCAGTTTGGATATCAGATCCAGACCTAATAAACGGCGCACAGCAGTACGCAGAATATTGCCGGATTCATCTTCCGCCAGTTTCTGCAATTTTCTCGCCGTCAAAAAAGAAGAGATCGGCAATGCCATGTGGAATTAATTCATTCAGAAACCCTTGGCACTGATCGTAATCCAACTCATTAAGTGGTTGCCCATCCTGTTGTAGTGAAAGACGATCTTTCTTGCCCTTTTTCCAAGTTCGGGTAACAGTGAATTCCGCTTCATGACCTCCCTTATTATAGGTAAAGGTTAGCTCGACAGAAGCTTCTTCCCGTGGCTCAGTATAGCTCGCTCCTTTATGAATCAAGGAACTAAGTTGCTCAATATAATCCTGCTGTTGCGTTGCTAGACCAAATGCCAGTCGACCATACAGTGCTAAACGAATTGCCGACAGGATCGATGTTTTTCCTGCACCGTTTAAACCGCCGAACAGAACAATCGGCCTAGGATTCGAATCGCGGGGGCGCTGTCTTGGAGCCAGATCAATGGTATGAGTACCATTGAAGACTCTAAAATTATTCAGTACCAGTTGTTTGATAAGCATGCTACTTCTCCTCCCCAATAAACACCGAGGATTCACTGGCATCAACGATCCTGCGCTGTAAAACTTGAAGTTCAGTTTCCAACTTTGTAATTTCTTCCTGATGGATGTCCCGTTCGTTGCGTTTTTGTAGTGTTATTTGTTGTTGCTGAATTTCTTCCAGAGTGCCCCAGTCCTGTTTTAAAATTGTGCCGAGTTTTTCAAAGATCCCCTGACGACGACTTAATCCTTCCATTGAGACTTCCAGCTCAATGAGTTTCATTACCATTTCAGGAACAACATTAAATCCCTGTGCTATTTGCACAAGTAAGTCTGCATCACTGGCATCAAAGCGGGACTGATCGTCAACCACCCAGTCTAAATCCCGCTGATACACTTCACGGTAAATACCAGGCAGAGTGTCATACCAGTCTGGTTCATTAGGATCTTTCAGCCACTCCTGACGGATCGCATGTAGCTCCGGCTCGGTAATCAACGTAATAGTATGACCTTGAGCATTCAAATCACGCTCAATCTTCAACAACTCTCTCAACCACTCCTGACGGTATTTTAGCCAGTAAGGACCTGGAACATGTTTACGCTCAGCGCCTGGTTCATCACTTTCTTTAGCGTACTGATAGCTCACTTTGCCTGTACGACGTTTATAATTACGATAAGTGTCTTTATTTACCGGATCGGTGGTAAAGGCTAACAGGTCGCGATATTTCAACAGCGGAGACATCCATTCTTCTCCACTTTTAATCAGACTTTCCATCGCTTTATCTTTAGTGACTACTGTACAAGTCCAGCAGCCAAAACGAGAATTCCCGCATGATGGGGTACTTTCATCGATAACAAGTGGGCATTCACCTTGTGCAGAGGAATCCATATAAAGCGTCCATAGAGGGCGGTTGTTTCCGCCCCACGGGCTTTCCCACTCGTTGATATCTTCAGGAGCATAGCGGAACGCGCCGCGCAGTAGCTTCCAGACGTCTTCTACATCCCATGTATCAATAGGGGTATAGATAAATGCGTTTGCTAGCGTGGTATGCCGGGCCAGGCGCGAGCCATCGATTTTGTGTTTTGCAATTACTTGAGCACGGGAGGCACTTTCGCTGCTACGTGAACCGAGAACCACAATGACTTCGTCAAACTGGCTGACCTTATCTTTAATAAAGTCACTAACCGGGTTGATCTTCATGCGTTCAGTACACCAACGGAAGCTACGCGTTGGAGCTGGATAACCTTTCCCAAGCAAATTTACCCAGAAGGTTTCGTTGGTTTTGGGCGTTACTGCATGTTGAGTTATTGGCAGGCCGTTACGCTTTGCACCCGCCTCGATCTGAAGCATTGTTTTCTTAATCAAATCTACAACTACTGGAGTTTCAACCAACGTATCGGACGAGACCAAAAAAACATCTTTACTGCGCATTGCCGGGGGTAAGCCGAGTAATGCCAGATACACCAGCGTGATCACTGCGGAAGAATCTTTCCCTCCACTGTAGCCAATTACCCACGGACGTTTATCTGCGCAGTAAATTCTTTGTACTTCAGCAACATATTCGGCTAAAGGACGCCCAGCGAACTGTTCCTGATTAATAAAATCTTCATATTCAGCCAGATCGAAGGCCTGAACTAATTTACTCATAAGGTAACCATTTGAGTTTCAAGCTCCTGTTCTTCAGGAGTGAGGGGAATTGAAAGTGCGGTCTTTAATGCATTGCACGTAAGTTGGATTGCCGAACTGGTTTTACTCAGCTTACCGTGCTGCATTGCGCGCTTTATCAGATCTGGATTGTTTCTGCGCCAGTTAAAGGTTTTGAGGGCAGCGATTTTCTCTGGCCAGTGCTCAGGATAGTTTGCCAGCAGGCAATGCCCTAGTTGTCCGAGCGCCTGCAAAGCAATACCGTGAGCATGCACGTAATCCTGGCGTAGCTGAACAGGTGACACCTCTTTTTTAGCGGCTAGCTGCCAGTCTGGCATGACGTTAAAAATAGCTTTCCAGTAATTTGCTGCGAGTTGAGTGCACTCTTCAAAATTTTCTTCTTTGGGATCTTTACCCAGTAGTGCACGAGTTGCCTGCTTGATGCTACTCAAAGTAAATAATTTATTGGAACGTTGGCTGATACCTGATTTTTCAAGCTCAGTCATTCCGATAAACGGTTCAACAGACATAGCCAGATAACGCGCCAGACTAGAGCTAGCATCACGGTGATCGTAGAGTGATGACAGTGAAGGACTAGGACGTATTGCGTATTTGTTCAGATCGGCAAACATTTGCTGACTGCGTTTTAATCCCTCATCAACAAAAAACAGGACTGGAATGTTATCCTGCCCAAGTTCCGGACGAGCATCCAAAGCATCTTCAATCGCCTTACGACGATGCTGACCATCGTTGATCAAGATCTGTGCATCCATCGGAACGGATAGTGTTCCCAGATTGTTAGACCCAGGAAACTCATCAAACTGAACGTCAACCGCGATGGAAGCTGTTAATGCAGAGAAAACATAATCTTTAGGGTTTTCAAGCAAGTACCTTACCATTTCTGGTATACGCGATTTGTTCAAGGTACGCTGTGCACGTAGCTCTGGAGGAACGTCATTTTCATCAAAACTGAATATCTTAGGGATGATGCGCATTGGGCAGGTAGCGATATAAAAAGGGCGCCCCGCCTGAATGCCACGTATAGCCGGGAACGAGTAGCAGTAGTCCGCATCAATACTAGCCATAATGTAATCCGTGAAAATTTCATTCAAAAGATACGTGATATTTTACGTAATACCTGTGCGGATTTACAGCCTTTTGACGTGAAAATTTGCGTACTAGGTTCCATTTTGAAGTTAATTCTTTCTAGAAAATGCAAAAAATCCTTCAAATTCAAAGGTTATATACAGTTTTGAACCCTCGCAAAAAGCACCAATACCTAAAGTAAAGCAAAAAATGCGTAACTGGCATCTTAAAATATTAAAATTTACCTATATTAATCAAATGGATGAGTGCGAGTTAATCATAAGCCTGTAATTTGGAAGCGATGTTCTCAGGTGGAAAACCTCAGTGTCAATGTAAATAAGGCAATTTTGTATCGTGTTAAATTTCTCCTAATCCCTTTCCCGCATACCCTTTCCCCAACTTCTTCTAAAAACCCCTTGCGATAACATATAACCCTTCACTATTTCCCGATGCGTTTTATTAGTGCGAGGGTAAATCCGGGCATCCTTTCTGGAAAACGCACAATGACCTGGACAAGCTTACCGGTGCTGGATCTGGCGCAACTCGCCGGCAGCGAAACCGAACAAACCGACTTTTTAACCCGCCTGCGCGAAAGCGCGCGCGACGTGGGCTTTTTCTACCTCATCAATCACGGCATCAACCCGCAGCTGCAGCAGAACGTGCAGAGCATTACGCGCGCCTTTTTCGATCTGCCGCAAGAAGAGAAGCTGCGCGTCTCGATGATCCACTCGCCGCACTTCCGCGGCTACAACCTGGCGGGGGTGGAGTACACCCGCGAGCAACGAGACCAGCGCGAGCAGTTTGATATCGGCGCGGATCGCGAGCCGCTGCTGCTGCAACCTGACGATGCGGCGTGGAAGCGCCTGCAGGGACCGAACCTCTGGCCGGAGGCGCTGCCGCAGCTGCGTCCGGTGATCAACGCCTGGCAGCAGGAGATGACCGCCGTCGCGCTGCGCCTGCTGCGCGCCTTCGCCCGTTCGCTGTCGCTTCCGGAGGACGCCTTCGACGCGCTCTACGGCCGCTATCCCAACGAGCATGTCAAGCTGATCCGCTATCCCGGACAGAGCGCCGGGGAAAGCCAGCAGGGCGTCGGCGCGCATAAAGACTCCGGCTTTCTCACCTTCCTGCTGCAGGACGAGCAGCGCGGGCTACAGGTGGAAGTGACGCCGGATAACTGGGTCGATGCCGCGCCGAAGCCGGGCGCGTTCGTGGTGAATATCGGCGAGCTGCTGGAGCTGGCGACCAACGGCTATCTGCGCGCCACCGTACACCGCGTGCTCTCACCGCCAGAAGGGCAGGAGCGCATCTCCATCGCCTTTTTCCTCGGCGCGCAGCTCGACACTCAGGTACCGATCTACCAGCTGCCCGACGCGCTGGCGGCGGAAGCGCTGGGGCCGACCAGCGATCCCGCCAATCCGCTGATCCGCGACGTGGGCTGGAACTACCTTAAAGGACGTTTACGCTCGCACCGCGATGTAGCCCAGCTCTATTACGGCGATTATCTCAAGACACTTTCATAAGGACATTGCATGAAAAAGAAGATGGTAGCGACTCTGGCGCTGGCGGCGCTCTTCTCGGGCGCCAGTTCGGCGGCGGTGCTGCGCGTGGCGGCGGATCCTGTGCCGCACAGCGAGATCCTCAACTACGTGAAGAAGATCGATCCCAGTCTTGATCTGCAGGTGATCGAACTCAACGGCAACCTCAACGCCAACGAGCTGCTGGCGCGCGGCGACGTCGACGCCAACTACTTCCAGCACGTGCCTTATCTGCGCGATCAGGAGAAGGCGCTGGGCGAGAAGTTCGACGTGGCGGCGACGGTGCATATCGAGCCGCTGGGGCTCTACTCGCGCAAAGTGAAATCCCTGAAAGATATCCCGGACGGCGCGCAGGTAGCGGTGCCGAACAACGTCACCAACCTGAGCCGCGCGCTCTATCTGCTGCAGGCGAACGGACTGATTACCCTGAAGGCGGGCAAGAACGACGCCATCAACAACCTGGCGACGCCGGCGGATATCGACAGCAACCCGCATCACCTGAAGATCGTCGAGATCGAGTCGCCGCAGCTGCCGCGCGCGCTGGATGACGTGCAGTTCGCGGTGATCAACGGCAACTACGCGCTGCAGGCGGGCCTGACGCCGTCGAAGGACGCGCTGGCGCTGGAGAAGGCGCAGGGCAATCCTTACGCCAACGTGCTGGTGACCACGCCGAAGCTGGCGAACGATCCGCGCATTAAGGAGCTGGCGAAAGATCTCGCCTCGCCGCAGGTGGCGAAGTTTATTGAGCAGCAGTATCACGGCTCGGTGATCCCGGTAAATCCGTAATCCTGATGCGGCAAAACGGGATGGGGCCGCGCGCCGCATCCCGCTGTGCCGTCCGCCGCCTTTTAATGACGCGGGATCCTGACCGGCGGCGTCTCTGTCCAGTCGGGCCGCTCGCCAGACATCACCGCCCGCTGCTGCGAGGGCGTCATCGGCTGGAAAATATCCGGCATCGCGCGCCGGGTGTTATCCGGCGCTCTGGTCGCCGACCCGTTATCGTAACTACAGGCGGATAAGCCGCAGGCAACCAGCGTCGCCACAAGAAGCTTTTTCATAAATCCTTTTCCCCGAATAAAAATCAGGAAGCCGCCGGAGAGCGAAAGGGCGGTCGCCGCTCCGATCGGCGCTTCGTTTTACATCATTTCTCGCTAATATTATCAGGAAGCGCAACGCCAAACGTAGCGCCACCCACAATCACGGCTGACTCTATGCGATTAAGGTTTTTTCGAGGATGGATGCTCGCTGCCCTGGCGCTCTTGCTGGGCGGCTGCGCGCGCTCCGACGCGCTATGGATGGTGACGCAGGATCTCTGCATGACCCACTACCAATACCGGCGCGACCCGGCGCCCTGCCAGCAGATCTATCAGCCGCAGAGCAAAGAGCAAGGCTTCAGCATCCTGCAGAATCCGCGCTATCCCTATCATTTTATCCTGGTGCCGAACCTGGCGATGTCCGGTATCGAGAGCATCGCGCTGTCGCGCGCGGGCCGCACCGACTACTTCGGCTATGCCTGGCTGATGCGCTACCGCCTGATGGCGGCTTATGGCGCCGACGTTCCTGAGGACAAACTGGGCATGGCGATTAACTCCGCCTGGGGACGCAGCCAGAATCAGCTGCATATTCATCTCACCTGTCTTCGCGAAGACGTGCGTCGCCAGCTGCAGGCGGAGCGACCTTATATTGATGAGCAGTGGCGGTCGTTGCCCGATCGCTTGCTGAACCATACTTACTATGCCCGCCGCGTGATGCAGCCAGCGGCGATGGGCATCTATCCCATCGCCTCGGTGGCGCGCCATTTTCAGCTGTCGCCGCCGCAGCTGGCGGAGTATGGCGTGGCTCTGATACCCACGACTTTCTCGGGAGAGAAAGGATTTATCCTGCTGACCACGCGGCGCGGCTGGGATAAGGGCAACCGCGCCTCGGTGGAGTCTTTACTGGATAAGCGCTGCGAGATACTTACGGCTCCGCCGGCTGTTTATGCCGCCGGCGGAGAAGGTTAATCAAGCGTCTTCAATGCTAACTAGCGCCAGAAAAATTAAAGGCAGATTGCGTTAGTAGGATCGTGAATACTGTCACAGGGATTTGTGTCTGGCAGCGATTAAAACTCTCGCTTCACCACCACGTATCCATTCCAGCGCACCGCGCAGTCGGTATCACTGACGAATGCCGAGATAATTAAAATATTCTCCTTTCCCTGATGATTATAAAAATTATATTTCACTATTATATTTTTAGCGTTGTTCCACATAAATCCTTCTGCGTATTGCTCTGCGGTGGTTTTGTCTTCACTCATTTCTCCGCCACTAAGGATTCTCTCTTTTTTACCATAAATTATTGCAAGCTCATGATTTACCGGTTCTGTATAGAGTATCTCTGCTTTGGTTTTGCTCCGGTCTACTTGAGCAATTGGGATATCAAAATCCTCTACCATAGTAAAAAGCGTCGCTATGCCCACATGGTTTTTAACTGGTATGCATTGTTCCGGTTTTACAGAGGATAAAGTGCTAAAGCTGATGAAAGTTAAAACCAGAAGGAATAGTTTTTTCATATGACGACAGCCTTACGATCTCGCAATTAGTAAAATTTATAAAGACAGGCGCTGGAAGAATCAAACTCCTGTTCAAACTCAAGCGCGCTATGGATACGCGTGCCGGTCAGTTTTCCAGTATGGGGATCTGAGGGAATACCTAAGCCATGCATAAAGCTAAGAACTTCTATACTGCCTTCCCGATCTTGTACATCCACCGAACCTTTAATATCTGCGCCGCCATCATCTTTCAGCCATAAATAAGCAGGGATAGCCATAATAAGAACTCCTTTTCATTAAAAGAGCATTGACCCTACGCTTAAAAAAGGGAGTAATTATTGATCGGTATCAAAAGTGCATAATCTGTTGGCCGTGCTGTGGCTAAAGTGTTATTCAGTCCAAAATATATTACATCGAAATTTAAAAGGTTTACGTGTAAATATAATCATTAGCTAATTAATAATTAGCTTTTTTTCGAATGGAAAAATTTAGCGATAGCCTTAACAAAGCCTTTATCACCAAAATATTGTCACTGGTGAATAAGCGGCAAGTAAAGCATCTGTCCTGAGCAGCCTGCCGTCAACTTTTGGAGCGCATTATAAAGGGATGGGACTACGCGCTGCGGACGAGCATCCCGTTTCGCTATTCGATCTCCCGTCGTAGCCGCAGCTGGTAATGCGCCTGGCGCGGCGTCGAAGCGATTAATGTATAAGTCGGCAATCTGGCGCTGAGCCAGATGCTGGTGATGCGGTGGAAGCCCAGCATCACGATGGATTTCGCCGTCAGCGAGGCGATGAAGATCGTGCCCGACCTCAGGGCGGAACGCCAGCAGTGACGCCTTTCTTTACATTTACCTGCTTTGCTGCGGAACTGACAGGCTGTACAGATTGTCTTTATCCTGATCTACTCTTAACAAAATCAATCAACGTGGAAAACTCTATGCGCAGGACTCAGAACGCACTCTTTTTAGCGGGTTTACTGTTTGGCTCGCTGAGCCTTGTTCCCGCCGCACAGGCTGAAGGCGAAGCCGCCGATACCGTTCCGCCGCCGCCGCAGGTTCAGCAGCAGGCGCCTGCCGATGCGCAGCCGCAGCAGGGCGACACCACCGACAGCAGCGGCCAGCCGCCGCTGGGACCGAACGCCGAAGAGCCGGAAGCGGGCAGCACGCCGTCTCCCGCGCCGGATGCTAACGCCGGCAGCCCGCAGGCGCAGTCGAACTACGATCTGAACCGCATCATCATCGACTACAAAGATTACAAAATCGGCGACAGCGTGCCGCAGCAGTATCTCGACAAATCCTACAACATCGTCGAGTGGCAGAAGCGTAACCTGCCCGCGCCGGAAACCGGCAGCCACTGGACCTATATCGGCGGCAACTACCTGCTGATCACCAACGACGTGGGTAAAATCCTGAAGGCGGAGTCTGGCGATATCTACTATCGCGGCTAAGCGCGCGAGCCGTGCTCGCAGGTGAGAAGGCTCGATCGCAAAGACGCAAAAACGGCATCCCTGCCAGCTCGACCCGCGACATCCTTGTCGCGGGACGCTTTGCTCTTCGAGCCATCTCACCTGCTTGTGGATATTGTCAGTTGGATAAAGCCGGTCACGCGACCGGCTTTTTTTATGCGAACCGTTCCGGTCGGAAGCTCGCCAGCATCGGCTGCTTCTCGCCGGTCACGATCTCCTCCGCCAGCAGCTCGCCCGCAATCAGCGCCAGGGTGGCGCCGGAGTGGGTAAAGGCGACAAAGCAGCCGGGCACGCTCTCCAGCTCGCCGAATACCGGCTCGCCGTCGCCGGGGATCGGTTTTAACCCCAGCTTCCAGCTGGCGGCGCGCAGCGGCTCGCCTTTCACTAACTGGCTCGCTTCGGCGGCGAGCTGCGCCACCACGCTTTCGTCAATGACATAGCTGCCGTCGGCCTGCTGCTGAATATCCTCTTCATACCAGTCGTGATCCAGCGCGAACGTGTTGCCCGGATTGGGGCGCACCGCCGCGCGCGGCGTGTTCAGCACCGCCTTCAGCCCGTGCGCGCCCGGCTCGGTGATCACCAGCATCGACACGGGCGAGCCATTGGGGATGGTGACGCCGAGCGGCGCGACCACGTCGGGCGTTGCCGGGCCGCAGGCGACCAGCACCGCGTCGGCGCGCAGCTGGTCCCCGCTCGCCAGCCTGACGCCGCTGGCGCGCGGGCCGTCGCGCAGCACCGCGCATTTTCCGGCGTGCTCAACGATCTCGCCGCCCAGCGCGCGCAGCTGCTGCGCCAGATATGCCACCAGGTGCGGCAAACTGACCCAGCCTTCGCCAGGATTAAAGATCGCCTCCTGCGCCAGCGCCGCGCCTTCAACCTGCGCGTCGGCCTGCGCCAGGCTGCTGCGCGTCACCAGCTGCGAGTCGTAGCCGTGCGCCTTCTCATAAGCATGACGCGCGCGCGTGCCGCTCAGGTCGTCCGCCGCCCAGAACAGGCCGCCGTCGAAGCGCAGCCAGTCGCGCGTCGGATCGGCGGCGAACAGCGTGCGGTAGCGATCGATGCCCGCCATGCGCAGCGCGTGATAGGGCAGAGAGCGCTCGCCCGCCGAGTTAAGCCAGGAGAGCGAGCGGCCGGAGGCGCCGGAGCAGAGTTCCGCCTCGGTCACCAGCGTGACCGCCGCACCGCGTTTCGCCAGATGCAGCGCGCTGGAGACGCCCAGCGCGCCGCCGCCCAGTACCACTACGCGACGCAGATCTTCTAATGCCATGATTCAGTTCCTTGTTCAGTTCGAAAGGGGAAGGGCCTACAGCACTTCCGACAGAAAACGTTGCAGGCGCGGCGACTGCGGCGCGTCAAACAGCGCGGCGGGCGGGCCCGCTTCGACAATCTCGCCTTCATCCATAAACACCACCTGATCGGCGACCTTGCGCGCGAAGCCCATCTCATGGGTCACCACCACCATGGTCATGCCGCGCCGACAGAGATCGGCCATCAGCGTCAGCACCCCTTTCACCAGCTCGGGATCGAG
Organism: Pantoea sp. X-Soil-MYKO-1289; assembly: GCF_059730625.1. Lineage (NCBI taxonomy): Bacteria > Pseudomonadati > Pseudomonadota > Gammaproteobacteria > Enterobacterales > Erwiniaceae > Pantoea > Pantoea sp. X-Soil-MYKO-1289. Next base: position 3,422,666 of record NZ_AP036004.1, on the reverse strand, counting down.
CGCCGACGTCGCCTCGTCAAACAGCATCACCTCGGGATCCATCGCCAGCGCGCGGGCGATCGCCACGCGCTGCTGCTGGCCGCCGGAGAGATCGCGCGGACGGTGATCGGCGCGCTGGCCTAAGCCCACCTCCTCAAGCCGCTGGCGCGCAATCGCCATCGCCTGCGCCTTCGGCAGGCCTTTCACCTTCCAGGGCGCCAGCGCCACGTTCTCCAGCGCGCTGTGGTCGGGAAACAGGTTGAAGTGCTGAAACACCATGCCGATGCGCAGCCGCAGGGCGTCGGGCTTGTCCTGCAGCACCGAGCGTCCCGCCAGCAGCACGTCGCCCGATTTCGGCTCATGCAGGCGGTTGATGCCGCGCAGCAGCGTCGATTTGCCGGAGCCGGACGGCCCGATAATGCAGGTGGTGCTGCCGGGCGCGATACGCAGCGACACGCCGCGCAGCACGTCGATCGGCCCATAGGAGAGCGACAAATCGCGCAGCTCCAGGCTCGACCCTTTCCAGCTCGCCGCGGCGGGCGGCTCGCTCAGTTTCATTGCAACGCTCATGATTGCCCCCGATTGCCGGTTAAGGGTTGTGCGGCCAGCGCGCCCGCGGGGCGCTTTTGCACTTCTTCGACTTCTTTCAGGCCGCTCTGCGGCGCGGTGAGGCGTCGGCGGCCGGTGCGATAGCGCACGTCGATCACGTTCACCGCGTGGGTCAGCGGCACGGTGATGATCAGGTAGAACAGCCCGGCCAGCATCAGCGGCGACAGGTTGCCGCTGAGCACCGCCGCGTCCTGACCGACGCGGAACAGCTCGCGCTGGCCGGTCATCAGGCCGAGCAGATAGACCAGCGAGGAGTCTTTGATAATGGCGATAAACTGGTTAACGATGGCGGGCAGCACGCGGCGGATGCCCTGCGGGATCACCACCTGGCGCATGGCGCGGCCGTAGCTCATGCCGAGCGCGCGGCACGCCTCCATCTGTCCGCGCTCGACGCTCTGAATGCCGGCGCGAAAAATCTCGCCCATATAGGCGCTGGCGATCAGGCTAAGGGCGAAGATGCCGAGCGGATAGGGCGTCGGGCCGAACAGCTGGTAGCTGAAGCGCGCCAGGCCCTGGCCAATCAGCAGAATGGTCAGAATCGACGGCAGGCCGCGAAACAGATCGGTGTAGATGCGCGCCGGCAGCCGCAGCCAGCGCGACGGCGAAATGCCCATCAGCGCCAGCAGCAGGCCGAACAGCGTGCCGAGCAGCGTCGAGGCGATCGAGATGATCAGGGTATTGACCAGCCCGGTTGCCAGCAGCTGCGGCAGGACTTCCTTCATTGAGGCGAAGTCAAAGAAGGTGCGGGAAAGCATTGTCAGAAGATCCATCGCCGTACTCCACGGGTACGCGTGACGGGCGCGCCGTCACCGGTAAAAAGCTGAACGCTTAGCGCTCACGCACTACTGTCCGCCAGGCAGATACTGCTTTGGCATCGGCGAGCCGGGAAACCACTTCTGATAGAGCTGTTTCCAGGTGCCGTCCTGCATGGCGGCCTTGATGGCGCTGTCGAGCGCGGCCTTGAACGCCGGTTTGTTTTTGGCGATGGCGACGCCCGCCGGAGCGTCGAACGACGGAATATCGGCGGCGGAGATCAGCTTGAAGCGCTCGGCGTAGCTTTTGGCGGCTTCGTAGTCGAGAAAGACGGCGTCCAGCGTGCCGTTGTTGAGCGCCGAGACGGCGGCGTTATTGTCGGGAAAGCGCACCAGGTCGGTCTGGGTGAAATGCTGCGCCGCGTAGCTCTCCTGCAGCGTGCCCTGAATCACCCCAAGGCGACGCTTCGCCAGCGTCTCGACGTTCTTCACGCCGCTGTCGCTGCGCGTCAGCACCGTCAGGTAGCCCGCCAGATAGCCGGTAGAGAAATCCACGGTCTTTTCGCGCGCCGGAGTAATGCCGATGGCGGCGACGGCGGCATCGAACTGACCGTTGGCGACGGCGGGCAGGATGGCGGAGAAATCCTGTCCGACGAAATCGACCTGATCGATGCCCATGCGGTGCGCCACGTTTTTAAAGAACTCCACGTCGAAGCCGGTGAACTGGCCGCTGGCGTCGGTGAAGGTATAGGGTTTGGAGTCGCCCACGCTGGCGATGCGCAGGTGGCCAGGCTCCAGCAGGCCGTAGGGGTTGTCGCTGCTGGCCGCCAGCGTACTGAAGGAGAACGAACAGAGTGCGATTGCGGCGCCGCACAGGGCGCTCAGGTGAATTGGCGATTTCATAGCTCATCCGTTTTTGCAGGTTAAACATCAGAGACAGTTGAGCCGGTAATAATAGTGTTTTGAGACCGGTCTCAACGCAGGTAACGACAAGAGAACAGTTGTTGTGAGACCGGTCTCAAGGCGATACAATGAGTTTAAGCACAGCCTTTTTTCGACGTCAATCTCTCTGTCATCAACCTGTGATTCGAATTAATTATGACCAACCAGAAAGCACGCATTAAAGCGCCCACCGTTGCCGACGTCGCCAGGGCGGCCAGCGTATCGAAGGCGCAGGCGGCCAGGGCGCTCGGCGGCTACGGCGCCGTCAGTGAAGAGGTCCAGACGCGGGTTAACCAGGCGGCGGCGGCGCTCGGCTACCGGCCCAACGAGGTAGCGCGCACCATGAACACCGGCCGCTCCAACACCATCGGCGTGATTGTCGGCGATATCGAGAACCCGCACTTTGGCCTGGCGCTGCGCGGCATGGCCGACGTGGCGCGTCAGGCGGGCTTTCATCTGCTGCTGGGCAACAGCGACGAGAAACTGCAGGCCGAACAGGATGCGGTGCGCGTGATGCTGGAGAAGCGGGTTGACGGCATCATCGTCGCGCCCAGCCACTCGGCGCGCGAAAAAAATGGTCATCTGCTACAGGTGCTGGAAGAGGGACGCGCGCTCCGGCTGTTCGATCGCGCGGTCATTGGCCTCGATGTTGAGGCGATCTGCTGCGATTTCAGCGCCGTGGCGCGGGAGGCGACGCAGCGGCTGCTGGCAGCTGGGCACGAGCGCATCGCCTATATCACCAGCATGGAGCTGGAGGGCGCCTACCGCGACGCCGCGGATTTTGGCCTGACGCCGGTGGCGCAGCGCGTCGGCGGCATCATGGACGCTTTTGCGGCGGCCGGTCGGCACTACGATACGTCGCTGATCCAGGCGAACGCCGGCGACGACGCGCAGATTGCGCGCATCGTCGAGTCGCTGTGGCAGCGCGCCGCGCCGCCGACCGCGATTATCGCCTCGGACAGCCTGGTCGCCATGTCGCTGCTGCGCGCCGTGGCGCAGCGCGGGCTGCGCATTCCGCAGGATCTCTCCTTTATCATGTACGACAACTTTCCCTGGAGCGAAATCGTCGCGCCGCCGCTGACGGTGGTGGCGCAGCCGGTCTATGAGATGGGCCGTGAAGCGGCGCGCCGTTTGATCGCCGATATTCGCGGCGAGCGCGTCGGACCGCTGCCCGCTTTCGGCGCCGAGCTTATCCTGCGGCACTCCATCGCCGCGCCCGCTCAGTAGCTGCTGCGCGGCGCCCGCGCCAGCAGCCGACCAATCTGCCGCACGCCCGCCTTAAGCTGCGCGCCGCTGGTGTTGCCGTAGCCCAGCACCAGCCCGCGCTGCGGCGTCTCTTCCGCGCAGTAGCTGGAGAGCGCGGCGGGCGCGTAGCCCGCCTGCCACAGCTGCGCCGCCAGCGCGACGTCGTCGATCTCGTCCGCCAGCCGCAGCACCAGATGCATGCCGCATTCGCCGCCCAGCAGCGGAACCTGCTCGCCCAGCGTCTCCTGCAGCGCCTGCCGCAGCGTCTGCTGCCGCTGCCGGTAAAGCCGACGCATCTTGCTGAGATGCCGCATGAAGTCGCCGCTGGCGATAAAGGCGGCCAGCGCCTGCTGCTCCAGGCGATTGCCGCCGCGCAGCAGCTCGTGCAGCGCCGGACGTAGCGGCGTCGCCAGCGTGGCGGGCAGCACCATAAACCCCAGCCGCAGCGCCGGAAACAGCGTCTTGCTGAAGGAGCCGATATAGATCACCGGCGCGCCGGGCGTCATGCCCTGCATCGCGCCGATCGGCTCGCCGACGTAGCGAAAATCGCCGTCGTAGTCATCCTCGATAATCCACGCCTGATGCGCCTGCGCCTGGGCGAGCAGCGCCAGCCTGCGCGCCGCGCTCATTACCGCGCCGGTCGGGTACTGGTGGGTCGGCGAGCAGAAGATCAGGCGCGGCGGAGCGCTCTGCCACAGCCGATCGTCAGGCGCTAACCCCTGCTCGTCCACCGCCACCGCCTGCACGCGCAGGTTGCCCGCCAGCATGGCCGCTTTCGCGCCGCGATAGCCGGGATCTTCTACCCAGCCGAGATCGCCAGGGTTGCTGAGCAGGGTGACGCAGAGCGACAGCGCCTGCTGCGCGCCCTCGGTGATGACAATCTGCTGTGGCTGGCAGCGCACGCCGCGCGTCAGGCTGAGATGCTGCGCCAGCGCTTCGCGCAGCGCCATCTCGCCCAGCGGATCGCCATAGCCCAGCAGGCGCTGTGGCGTGTCGTTCAGCACGCGGTTAAGGGCGCGTCGCCACGCGGCAAAGGGAAAGTGCGTCAGCGCGGGCACCCCGGCACGCAGCGGCATCTCTTCGCTGCTGTAGCGATGGCCGGATCGCAGCATCGCCACGCGCTCGGCCACCGGCGCCTGGCTGACGACGTCGACGGCGACCGGCGCGGGCAGCGCAATCGGGCTGACGCGGCTGCCCTGGCGATCGCTAATCAGGTAGCCTTCCGCCTGCAGCTGCGTCCAGGCGTTAATCACCGTATTGCGCGACACCTGAAGATCCTGCGCCAGCTGGCGCGTGGCAGGCAGGCGCGTGCCCGCGGGAAGCTGGCCCGCGAGAATCGCGCGCTTTACGCGCTGGCAGAGCTGCTGCTGCAGGGTCTCACCGCCGCGCAGCGCGAGCGGGGCGGAGAGCAGCTGGACGGGCGAGGTCGGGCGGGCGTCGGGCATGCGTGGATCCATCATTCTCTCAGGCCGTGGAGCTTTTTAGCCTACCAGAAAAGCGGCACGCTCAGGTGACCACAATAAGGAGATGCTATGTCGCACACCACCAATGAGTATGGCCAGCCGGTCGGCCACCCTTTAACGGACTGGCAGCCGCGTCCGCTGCCGCAGCGCGAAACGCTGGAGGGCCGCTACTGTCGTCTTGAGCCGTTAAGCGTGGCGCAGCACGGCGACGCGCTGCGCGCCGCCTATCAACTGGCGCAGGATGGCCGCGACTGGACCTATCTATTCGCCGGTCCCTTTGCCGATGAGGCGGAATGGCTCAGCTATGCGCATCAGATGGAAAGCAGCCGCGATCCGCTGCACTTCGCGGTGATCGATCTTGAGAGCGGGCGGGCGGTCGGCACGCTGGCGCTGATGCGCATCGCGCCGGAGCACGGCGTAATCGAAGTCGGGCATGTCGCCTTTTCGCCGCTGCTGAAGCGCACGCGCCAGGCGACCGAGGCGCACTTTCTGCTGATGCGCTACGCCTTCGAACAGCTCGGCTACCGCCGCTACGAGTGGAAGTGCGACAGCCTGAACGCGCCCTCGCGCCGCGCCGCCGCCCGGCTCGGTTTTCAGTATGAGGGGGCGTTCCGTCAGGCGATCGTCTATCGCGGCCGCACGCGCGATACCCACTGGTTCTCAATCATCGACAGCGAGTGGCCGCAGGTGAAGCAGGGCTTCGCGCGCTGGCTGGCGGCAGATAACTTCGGGGCTGACGGCCAACAGCGCGAAACGCTGGAGGCGCTGCGCCAGCGCCCCTGAGTTAGCTCTGCGGCACGATGCGGATATCCACCATGCCAATGCCCAGCCGGCGCGGATCCTGGCCGGTAATATTGCCCACATTGCTCTGCTGCGGCTCCGGCGGCGCGATGGTCAGCGTATGATCGCCCGCCGGATTGGTGAAGTGCAGGGTGGTCGTGGAGAGATCCTCGCCCAGCGTCAGCAGCTGCTCCCGATCGCCGACGCGCACCGGAATCGGGCGGTGCGCGTTGGGCCCAAAGGCGCGCGCGGTGATCACCAGGTCAAAGCGCGCGGGCAGCGGATCGACATATTCAATCTTAACCTCCGGCGCCAGGTTGGCGTTGGACCAGCGTCCCCAGTTTTCCCAGCGCGAGATGCCGCTGAACCGCTTCACGCTGGCCGGCGCGCCCGGCACGGCAAACAGAAAGCGGTCGGCGTCGTAGCGAATATCGTTATCTTCAACGCGCAGCAGCGACTCATTACGCTGGTAGTTCGCCGGGCTCAGCGCCGTCTGCGGAAACTGCGCCTGGCCTTTCCACTGCGCTTTGTCGATGCGCGCGACGCTCGGCTGACCGCCGAGCTGCCCCATCGCCACGCAGAAGTCGGTGGAGAGCGCCAGCTCCGGCTGCCACAGCCGCGCCATACGGAAGCAGCGATCGACCCACACGAACTTCTCGCTGGCGGTGAAGTCCGCCAGCTGGTAGCGCAGCGGCGCTGCATATTCCCCTTCCGGCAGCGGCTCGACGTGGTTCTCGGCAACGCGGAACAGGATCGGCAGCCGGAACGTCGCGCCGGAAAAGCTGAAGCTGTTTTTCGCCGTATCAATAACGAAACGATCGAGCTTTTTCGGGAAGTTCCACAGCTGAATGATATCCGCCTTCCAGCGGCTGATATGGCTCTGAAAATCGGTGAGCTGGCCCGCCAGCGTCGCGCCCGCGAGGCTGCTGCGGCCAAGGCCGATCGCCTTATCGCCGCCGAGAATATCGAGCACCGTCGCGCCGTTATCCAGCGTGCTGCGCGGCCGATCGATCACCTCTGCCTGTGGCCGATCGCCGCGGATCACCATAAAGAGATCGCGGCGCGGCTGCTTGATCAAATACTGATGGGCGGTGTTGTTCATCGCCAGATGATCCGAGGTCACCACGATCACGGTGTTTTTAAAGTAAGGCGACGCCTTGATGCGGGCGATCAGCCGCGCCACATGCTCCTGCGAACAGGCCACCGCGCTGAACGACTGGTTGGGCTTGCCCTCGTAGCTGTAGCTTTTGCGCTGGCAGCTGCGCGACACGAAGCCGTCGGGATGGTGCGTATCCACGGTCAGCGCGAACAGGGCGAAGCGTTTCTGCTGGCGCGACAGCGCCTCATACTTCTCGAACACCTCATCCATCACCGTGTCGTCGTAGTAGCCCCAGTTGTTACGGTAGGCGGGATCGGCGACGCGATCTTTCAGCTCCTGCGAGCCCACCATATTAGCGGCATCGAAACCGTGCGATTTCAAAAAGATATCTTTACCGGCGAAGCGCAGATCCGCGCCCTGAATAAACCAGTTCTCATAGCCGGAATTTTTCAGAATATCGCCGAGACAGACGTTTTGCGGGTAGAAGCTGGAGAGCGCGGCGGAGGCGTTGCCGTCGAAAGGCGCGAACAGCGGAATGCCGCACTGCGAGGCGACCATGCCCGCGATGGTGTAGTCGGTGCCGGGCAGCTGCACGGTCTCGCTGAAATCCAGGCTCTGCGCCTTTTGCTGGCTCAGCTCCGGCGTCAGGCCAGGGAAAACCTGCTCATCGAAGTAGGTGCGCTCCAGGCTTTCGCCGTAGATATAGACCAGATTGAGCTGCGGGTTAGTGATGACCTTCTGCGGCACCTTGTAGTAGCTGTCGAAGTCGGAGTCCGCCAGCCGGGTATGCGAGGCGACCAGGCTGGCGACCTGGCGAAATGCGGGCGTGGTCTGTACCGAACCGGCGGCGCAGGCTACCGCCAGCAAACTCCAGCCGAGATGGTGCGGCCGCTCGTGGCGGCGCAGCAGCCAGCTCAGCAGGCAGATCAGCAGAAAGAGCAGCAGCAGCAGTCCGATCGCGGGCACCACATATTTACTGACGCCGGCGCCGGTCAGGCTGTTGGTCAGGGTATAGAGCACCGCGTCGTTGATGCCGTCGCCGGTGAAGTAGTTGCTGGCGAAGAGCGTGGCGTTGAGCAGGACGAACAGCACCAGCAGAAGCAGCACAAAGGAAAACCAGAGTTTATGGCGGCCGGCTTTCCACGAGTAAACGGCAATGGCCGCCAGAAACAGCGCCACTGAAACAAATTCGGACAACGTCAAATCCTCTCTTGAAGTGAGTGAGCGCATCCTGCGCAGCCCGCATGGAAGAAGGGGGAACTGGCGTCAATCTATAATGGCTGTCATAGCGCTGCAACATATGCCGTCCGAATTGTGCAGTGGGTAATCTTTCAGAGAGAAAAGCAGGCGACGGCCGCGCTGGTCGTCGCTGATAGCGGAGAAAAACGGCGGGAAATCAGAGCCGACCGGTAAGGTATTGCGCTTCGCCGTCGGCAAAGCTCCAGTCGCCTTTGTCGTTGGTAATAAAGCTAATCATCAGATCCTGACCCTGCACGCCGCAGCTTTCGCGCAGCTCGCGCGCCAGCTCCGCCATAAAGCGCTGTTTCTGTTCGGCGCTGCGCGGGCTGGTGTAGACGCGCACCATCACCAGGTTATCGCTGCGGCTAAAGCCGAGGCCGGTATCCTGGAAAACCATCTGATAAGCCTTGTTTTCGTGAACAATCTGATAGCGATCGCGTTCCGGCACCTGAAAGGCGGTCAGCACCGCGCGGTGCGCCGCGTCCAGCAGCGTGCGCAGTTCAGATTCGGAACGTCCCTGGATCACGTCGAATTGCAGTAGCGGCATTATTGTTGCTCCTCTGGAAGGGGGAATTTACGTATGCTGATGCCTCTATCCTGGCGCGTCGGCGGAGAAAGAAAAAGCGCGCCTGCTGAAATGATTATTCGATATAGCGAACAATAAGCCATGAAAGCGATAAAAACGGATGCGCTCTGGATCCATCTGCACTGGCTGCTAGTGCTGGCGGAGCAGGGCAGCTTTACCCGCGCGGCGGAGCGGCTCGAGGTGAGCAAGGCGGCGATGAGCCAGAAGATCAAAGAGCTGGAGAGCGCGGCGGGCGTGACGCTGGTGCAGCGCACCACGCGCAGCGTGCGGCTGACGGCGGCGGGCGAAAAGCTGGTGGAGGAGCTGCGCGACCCTTTCGCTCGCATCGAGCAGAGCTTCTTCGGCGTGCGCGACGCCGCCGGGCCGGTGCGCGGGCTGGTGAGAGTGACTGCGCCGGTGGCGTTCGCGCGCCAGCAGCTGGTGCCGATCGTCGGGGATTTTCTGCGCGCCTGGCCGCATATCCGGCTACAGCTCGACGTCACGGATCGCCTCGTCTCGCTCAGCAGCGAAGGGTTCGATCTGGCGATCCGCCACAGCAGCGCGCTGCCGGACAGCCACGTCGCGCTGCCGCTGTGCGAGACGCGCACGCTGCTGGTGGCTTCGCCGGACTATCTGGCGGCGCACGGCGCGCCGCAGACGCCGCATCAGCTGGCGCAGCACAACTGCTTATATTATCCGCGCGGCGTGGAAACCCCGCGCTGGACCTTTGTCGACGCGGCGCAGGAACGGGTGCAGGTGAGGGTGCAGGGCAGTTTCGCCACCAACAACAGCGAGTCGATACGCGATGCGGCGCTACAGGGGCTGGGCATCGCCATGCTGCCGGACTTCAGCGCCCGCGAGGCGCTCGCCCGCGGCGCGCTGCGGCAGGTGCTGCCGCGCTGGCGAGCGGTAGAGGCCTTTGCGGAGACGCTCTGGATCGTCAGGCCTTACGCCGCGCAGGTGCCGCGCGCGGTCACCACCTTTACGCACTGGCTACGCGCGCGCTTTGTCGACGCCTGAGGGCAGCGCCAGCGTCGGGCGCGTCGGCGCCTGCATCATCTCGCCCAGCAGGCTGGCGCGGTTATAGAGGCCGATGCGCAGGTTAAAGTCGAGGTGCAGCCGCTCGTCGCCGCTCAGGCGGATAATGGGCGGCGGGGTTTGCGGGCGCTGACGAAACAGCACCGAGCAGGCGAACGCGTCGCTGTTGCCGGCGTGCAGCTGCTGATAAAACCAGGCGTTGGCGTCCGCTTTGCGCAAGTGGAAATTGACGCGGCGATACTCTTTTACCGCCACCTGCTGCGCCAGCGACAGCACCGCCTGCGCCGGGTGGTGAATTTTCTGCACGATAAGCGGATAGTCGTCGCGCTTCTTCAGCTCGTTAATATAGTTCTGCACGCCGAGATTTTTAATCGGCGCCAGCTGCTTCAGCCATTCGCGAATAAAGGCGTTGCCCGGCGCGGCGGCGATAAACCAGCCTTCGATAACCGGCGACAGGAAATTAAGCGTGCTGTTTTCGCGGTAATAGCCAATAACGTCCATCGGCTTATCCTGCTGAACCTGATGCACCCAGTCGAGCTTCTCAAATAACAGCGTGCCGCAGTCGATGCCGATGCCGCCGAAGCGGTGCAGCAGCTCCAGTCGAATAATTTCGCTTTTATGCGCCGGCGTCAGATCGGCGGAGATAAACGCCATCTCCGGCAGCCACTGCGTCAGCGTGCGCTGCGTCACCAGATGCAGCGTATGGTCGGGATTATCCTGACGCAGCTGATTGATATTCAGACGCAGCGAGGGCGGCAGCTGGTCGTCGAGCCAGACCATCCAGATGGTTTTCGGGATCGCCGCAGGCGCTTTCTCGGCGGAGAGGATCACCAGATTCTCCTCCTGGCTGGCATCATATTCCGGCGCGGAGAGGGCGCTGTGCTTTTTTTTCTGCCACAGCATTTGACTGCTGAAAGAGACGCGTTTCCAGCTGCGCCAGAGAGAGTGTGCAGGATGTTGACGGTATGGATTCATGAGGCACCTGTTATTGTGATTATTGCGGCGGAGGTTTCCCCGGTGAGGCGTAGCGCAGCGCGCGCATTCTTTTCCTCACGACTGTGTTTAAAATCCCTTCATCAGTTTAATAAAGCATTATTTATATGCGCGCTACGACTTTTGCTGAATTTCAGATAATCCGGAAAGCGGCAGGCCATATTGTCGGTTATCGACTTACCGTCTGCCTTATATTTAAATAAGACGATTCATCTCTTTATTTATCGACCTGGCTAAAGATAATCCTGGTTTTTATCTCTCCGCTTCAGAAATAACAGGGGCGGGCTGATTATGTCATTGCGCCTGGGGGTTAGGGCGCCTGATTAACCGTGCTGATGTATCCATCGGGAGATGGTGGCATAAGCGCAGTTGTCTACGCTTAAGGAAGGCTTACTGAGAAAAGGAGTCGCTATGTCTGAACCCATCCGCGGATTACTGGCGGTCGATAAGCAGGGCAATCGCGTGCTGTTTCTCAATCCCGAGACTTTTGCCGTCGAGCGCGAGCTAAACGCTTTCCCGCCGCGTCCGCATGAGCTGCTGATGCTGCCGGCGTGGCAAAAAGCCTATGTGCCAATCTACGGCGACGGCGCGCACGGCGACAATCCGCATCCGGGCCACAAGGTGGCGGTAATCGATCTGGCGAAGCGCGAAATCAGCGGCTTTATCGATCTTTCGCCGCTGCGCGCGCCGCACAGCGGTCAGCTGGGGCGCGACGGCAAGGTTTATCTCTGCTGCGAAAGCAGCGCGGCGGTGGCGGTGATCGATCCTGAGACCGACCGCGTGGAAAAAACCATTCCGCTTCCTTCGCATAACGCTCACCGCCTGACGCTCTCGCCCAGCGGCCGCAAGCTGTTTACCGAAAATGAAGAGGACGCCAGCATTACCGTGGTGGATCTGTGCGAAGCAGAAGGGCGGGTGATCGATACGATTCTGCTGCCAGGTCCCATCGCCGGCATCGCGGCGTCGCCGAAACATCCCTATCTGGTGGCCAGCGCGGCGGATGCGCCTTATCTCTACGTTATCGACCGCCAGAGCCACCGCGTGCGCCAGCGGCTGGCGCTGCCGGGACATCAGCAACCCTGTCAGGTGGTGCGGTTCAGCGCGAACGGCGAGCGGCTGGTGGCGATAGGCGATGGCGAGCCTGTCATCACGCTGTTCGACGATCTGCTCAATCCGCTGGGCGATATTCCGGTAGGAAACAAACCCATGGACGGCTGTTTTAGCCCTGATAACCAGCAGCTGCTCATCGCCAACGAAGGCGATGGCACCTTAAGCGTGGTCGATCTGGCGCAGAAAACCGCGTTATCGCCACGCCGCGCGTCGGCACCGGCTGCGAGGTGCTGAGCTTTTTCGATCTGGTCAGATAAAAGGGCGGTGATAGATCGCGGAACTCCAGTGGCGGCTGCTGGCGTGCTTTTCCGCCTGCCAGCCGCGCTTGCGCAGTTCGCGCGCGATCATTTTATTCATCAGGCCATGGCCGAGCAGCAGCACCGTGCCTTGCTCCGACAGCGTAATGAGCCGCTCGGCGGCGCGCGCGGCGCGTTCGCGCGCCCGCAGCAGCGACTCGCTTTCGCCGGCATAGCCGCACAGCCACAGCATGCGCAGCAGCGCCAGCCAGAGCACGGCCGGCATTTCAAGGCGGCGCGAGGCGATCAGCGGCACCGAGATTTCGCTGAACAGCGCATCGACGTGGATCGGCTGCAGGCCGAGACGCGTCAGCGAAGAGCGCGCGCGCGGCAGCGGGCTGCAGACGATCACCGACGCCTGACGCGCGATGGTCAGGCTGCGATCGGGCGGCATGTCGCACACCAGCGCCATATCATACGCCTCGCACCAGTCGGCCAGCCCCTGGGCGCTCAGCCGACCGGCGGCGCGATGGTCGGGTTTGCCGTGTCGCATCAAGATAATGGTCATAGGACTCCTGCTTCGTTCTGCTCTAAGCCTAATGCAAAGCGGCGCAATGTTAAAACCTGACTTAACCTGACGAAACCGCCGAGGCTGTCATCCTTCCGTCATGTTTCCAGGCGATAACTCTGTGCGCTACGCCCTAACAGGTTACGGCCAGGTATTATTAAGAGAAAGTGTTAAGTCCCAAATGATACTGTTTGAGTTTCGCACTGGGTATTTATGGCAACTATTTGTATTTAATGTGTAAATCCATTTTTTGCGCTAGCGGGGCTGTATAGTTTTTGACATTTATGGCTAAATTTACTTGATTTATCTACGCGCGTAGATAAACTGGCCCTCAGTGATTACTCGCGGCGGACGATGCGAGAAAGGCCCAGTAGGTTTAGTCCTTTGCCTGCTTAATACGACCGGTGCTTAACATCGGCAGAGCAGACAAAGTCAGAGATTCCAACACCAGGGAATTCTTTACTGACCGCAACAAGGGTTAGCTAACCAGTACATCGCCACCCGGGGAGTTCTGATTGCTATCAAAGAACCGTCCCACGGATGGGCGTTCACGATCACTAACACAGGGAAATGGTATGACGGCACAACACTCCGTTGAGCGCGATTCCACGCGTTTGCACTCCGCCGCCGATGAGCGGCTGACCACCTCTTCCGGGCGCAAAGATTTCTGGCGCGCCACCTTATCCTGCTGGCTCGGCACGGCGATGGAGTATGCGGATTTCGCGCTCTATGGCCTGGCGGCGGGCATTATCTTCGGCGATGTTTTCTTCCCCCAGGCGACCCCTGCAATGGCGCTGCTCTCCAGCTTCGCCACCTGGTCTGTCGGCTTTATCGCGCGTCCTATCGGCGCGGTGCTGTTCGGCTGGATCGGCGATCGCAAAGGGCGAAAAACGGTCATGGTCATCACCATTATTCTGATGGGCGCTTCCACTACCTTGATCGGCCTGATCCCCAGCTACGCCGCTATCGGCGTCTGGGCGCCTGCCTGCCTGGTGCTGCTGCGGTTTACCCAGGGGCTGGGCGCCGGCGCGGAACTCTCCGGCGGCACGGTGATGCTGGGCGAATATGCGCCGGTCGAGCGGCGCGGGCTGGTCTCGTCGGTGATTGCTTTAGGCTCCAACAGCGGCACGCTGCTCGCCGCGCTGGTGTGGCTGGCGGTGGTGCAGATGGATCAAGAGAGCCTGCTGGCCTGGGGATGGCGCATTCCTTTTCTCAGCAGCGTGCTGATCGCGCTGGCGGCGCTCTGGATCCGTCGCCATCTGCGCGAAACCCCGGTGTTTGAGCGTAGAAAGCAGGAAATGGAAGCGGAACGCGCCGCGGCGCGCGGCGCACAGCCGGAGCAGGCGGATACGCGCGGCTTCTGGACGCGCACGCGTGCGTTCTGGACGCTGGTCGGTCTGCGTATCGGCGAGAACGGTCCCTCCTATCTGGCGCAGGGCTTTATGGTCGGCTATGTGGCGAAGGTGCTGATGGTCGATAAGTCGGTGCCGACCACGGCGGTCTTTATCGCCTCGGTGCTGGGTTTTGCGGTGATCCCGCTGGCGGGCTGGCTCTCAGATCGCTTCGGCCGCCGCATCACCTATCGCGGCTTTTGCCTGCTGCTGATGTTCTACGCCTGGCCTGCCTTTTATCTGCTCGACAGCCGCGAGCCGGCCATCGTGATTCCGGTGATTGTGGTCGGCATGGCGCTGGCGTCGCTCGGCATCTACGGGGTACAGGCCGCATGGGGCGTAGAGCTGTTCGGCGTCAAACATCGCTACACTAAAATGGCGGTAGCCAAAGAGCTGGGCTCGATTCTGTCGGGCGGCACCGCGCCGCTGCTGGCGGCGGCGATGCTCTCCTGGAGCGGTCACTGGTGGCCGATAGCGGTCTACTTCTCCGCGATGGCGGCCATCGGTTTCTTCACGACCTTTGTCGCGCCGGAGACGCGAGGGCGCGATCTCAATCTGCCGGAAGACGCCATCTAATGCGGCGTCGCTTCCCGCACGCTAACGAGCAGGCCGTGATGATTCACGGCCTTTCGTGTTTACATCGGGAGCTAAAAGCTTGAAACAGCCGTCAGGCAAAGTCACACGCAGCGACGTGGCGAAAATGGCCGGCACATCGGTTGCAGTGGTCAGCTACGTGATCAACAACGGTCCGCGTCCGGTAGCGGAAAGCACCCGTCAGCGCGTGCTGGACGCCATCCGGCTGACCGGCTATCGCCCCAACGGCGTAGCGCGCGCCCTGGCGTCGGGCAGCACCAAAACCTATGGGCTGATCGTGCCGAATATCGGCAATACTTTTGTCGCCTCTATGGCGCACGTCTTGCTGCAGGCCTCGCTGGATCATGGTCACGTAATGCTGCTCGGCGACGCGGGCGACGATCGTCAGCGCGAGCTGGAGCTGATCCACAGCCTGCTGAACCGTCAGGTCGACGGCCTGTTTTACAACAGCGTCGATCGCCATCCCTATATCGACGTGATTCAGGCCAGCGGCACGCCGTTTGTGATGCTGGATCGCGTCGAGCCGCAGCCGGGCGTCAGCATGCTGCGCGTCGACGAGCGTCAGGCAGCATTTCAGGTTACTTCCCATTTGCTCAGCCACGGCTATCGGCAGGTCGGCATCATCAGCGGCCCGCTGGAGATGCTTAACGCGCAGGATCGTATTCAGGGCTGGCGCGATGCGATGGCGGCGCACAGGACGCCGGTCGATGAGGCGCTGATCTTTCCCGCCAGCTATACGCGGCAGGGCGGCTACGAAGCGGCGCAGCGCATGCTCGCCGGCCCCGGCGCGCCGCGCGCGCTGTTTGCCAGTAACGAAGGGCAGGCGATCGGCGCGATTCGCGCTTTCTCCGAGCGCAACATTCGCGTGCCGCAGGATGTGGCGCTGGTCTGTTTCAACGGCACCGATCAGTCCGCTTTCCATGTGCCGACCTTAACCACCGTGCGCCAGCCGCTGCGGGATATGGCGCGCTGCGCCATTGCCATGCTGCAAAACTGGGACGGCGAGGCGAAGCTGCGCGAGTTTCCGCACTACCTTGAAATCGGCGAATCCTGCGGCTGTACGCCGCACATCGAAACCAACACGACGACAACATGAAAAGAGTGATTATTGACTGCGACCCGGGCAACGGCATTCCCGGCGCCAATACCGACGACGGCCTGGCGCTCGCGCTGGCCCTTGCTTCGCCAGCGCTGTCGGTGGAGCTGATCACCACCGTCGCAGGCAATACGCCGAGCGACATCGGCGCGCAGGTCACGAAAGATCTGCTGACGCGCCTCGGCTCGGCGATTCCGGTGGTGCAGGGCGCTTCTCAGGCGCTGAAAGAGGATCATGCGCCCTGGCGCGCGGCGCTCGATAACCGCGTAGAGCAGCTCGATATGGTCAGGCTGTGGCAGGGCGTGCGCGCGCCAAAGCCAATGGCGGCGGACGGCTACGACGCGGCCGAAGCTATCGGCAGGCTGATTTGCGACAACCCCGGCGAAATTACCCTGGTGGCGATTGGGCCGCTGACCAACGTGGCCCTGGCGCTGCAGCGCTACCCGGCAATGGCGGAAGCGGTGGCGGAGATTGTGGTGATGGGCGGCGTATTCGCGCTGGACGACTACATCAAAGATACCAATTTCGGTCTCGATCCCGAGGCGGCGCATCAGGTGCTGCACAGCGGCGCGGCTATCACGCTGGTGCCGATGGACGTGACCACGCAGACGCTGCTGACCCATCAGGATCTGTCGCGCATCACCGCCAGTGATCATCCGCTCTCCTGCTTTGTGCGCGACACGCTGCGTCCGTGGATCGATTACTCTATCCGCACCCGTAATCTCCCGGGCAGCTGGATCCACGACGCGCTGGTGGTCGCCTGGCTGCTGAATCAGCGCGTGGCGAACGGCACCGACTACCGTGTGGATATCGAACTGCGTCCGGGCGCGACGCGCGGCAAAAGCTGGCGCTATCGCACGCCGCTGCGCGTCGATGTCGGTATCCCTGTCGACAGCGGCGCGCTGGTTCATGTGCTGCACCACGTCGATAACGCGCTGCTGCTGGAGATCCTCGAACAGGCTCTGACGCAGCTGAAACGCTAACCCGCAGAGCGATTCGCCCGAAATGACATGCGCCGACACCCTTAGTTACATCCTGACGTCAGGGATGCCAGCATTTGAACGCGCTCGCGTTTGGCAAAGTGCTATAAACAAAACGTTAACAATATCGTAACCGTTGCGGCGGTTGCGCCTCTTTCTTTCGGACCTTTATCCGAATGGCACTGACAGGATACGTTTATGTTTAACTGGACCCCGACCCAGCGGAATGTGGCGTTTGCCAGCTTCGCCAGCTGGACGCTGGACGCGTTTGACTTTTTTATACTGGTGTTTGTTTTAAGCGACCTCGCGCAATACTTTCACGCTTCGGTGTCAGAGGTGTCGATCGCGATTATGCTGACGCTGGCGGTGCGCCCGATCGGCGCGCTGCTGTTTGGACGGCTGGCGGAGAAATATGGCCGTCGGCCGGTTCTGATGCTCAACATCGTGCTGTTTTCCCTGTTTGAGCTGCTCTCCGCCTGGTCGCCGAGCTTCGGCGCCTTTCTCGGCTTTCGCATTATTTACGGCGTGGCGATGGGCGGCATCTGGGGCGTCGCCTCGTCGCTGGCGATGGAGACCATTCCCGACCGCTCGCGCGGGCTGATGTCCGGCATCTTTCAGGCAGGCTATCCGTGCGGCTATCTGCTGGCCTCGGTGATCTTCGGGCTCTTTTTCGACGCGGTGGGCTGGCGCGGCATGTTCCTGATCGGCGCGCTGCCGATTTTGCTGCTGCCGTTTATCTACTTCAAAGTGCCGGAGTCGCCGGTCTGGCTGGCGGCGCGCGAGCGCCAGGAGAGCAGCGCGCTGCTGCCGATCATCCGCCAGCACTGGAAAATGTGTCTCTATCTGGTGCTGCTGATGGCCTGCTTCAACTTCTTCAGCCACGGCACCCAGGATCTCTATCCCACTTTCCTGAAGGTGCAGCATCAGTTCGACGCGCACACCGTCAGCCTGATCGCCATCAGCTACAACATCGCGGCGATGCTGGGCGGCGTCTTCTTCGGCGCGCTATCGGAGCGCATCGGACGTAAAAAAGCGATTATGCTGGCGTCGCTGCTGGCGCTGCCGGTGCTGCCGCTCTGGGCCTTCTCCAGCGGCTCCTGGGCGATTGGGCTGGGCGCGTTTCTGATGCAGTTTATGGTGCAGGGCGCGTGGGGCGTGGTGCCGACGTATCTCACCGAGCTGGTGCCCGCCAACGCGCGCGCGGTGCTGCCGGGCTTCGTCTATCAGCTGGGCAATCTGATCGCCTCGGTCAACGCCACGCTGCAGTCGCGCATCGCCGAGGCGCATAACGGCAACTACGGCCTGGGAATGGCCATCGTCGCCGGCACGGTGGCGGTGCTGATCTGCCTGTTTGTCGCCTTCGGCCGCGAAACGCGCGGCATCGAAATATCAGGCGCGGTGTCGAAGCCGACGCACTAGAGCGCTTCGCACACGTCTACCCACTGCGCCTGCGTCAGCTCGGCCATGCGCTGTGGGGTAATACGCACGGCGCTATGGACGGCGCCCGCTGCGGGCAGCACTTCGTCGAAGCGGCGCAGCGACTCGTCGCAATACACCTTCAGCGGATTTTCCAGCCCGAACGGGCAGACGCCGCCGACCGGATGGCCGGTCCAGTTCACCACCTCATCGACGCTCAGCATACGCGCCTTAGCGCCCAGCGCCGCTTTCAGCTTGCGGTTATCGAGCCGCGCATCGCCGCGCGTGACGATCAGCACCACCTCGTCTTTAACTTTCAGCGACAGGGTTTTGGCGATCTGTCCCGGCGCGACGCCGTGAACGCGCGCCGCCATCTCCACGGTAGCGGTGCTTTGCGACATCTCGATAATCTCGATATCAGGTGCGTGTTCGGCGAAAAACTGCCGTACCGACTCCAGGCTCATCTTTTTCTCCATGCAGGTCGAAGGCGTAAAAACTGCCACAAGGCGGAAAAAGTGTAAACGAGAGAAAAGGAGAAAGTGCGTCGGGAGACGGTTTTATACGCTGAGCGTGCAGTTGCCGCAGCGTTCGACGTCGGGAATGCGGTAGCGCTGGCAGCAGCTGCGTCTGACCATCTCGCCGCCGCGCGGCAGCATGGTGCGGTAGAGCGGGTTGTCGCTGCCGTCCTGCAGGCGGCTGGTGAAAAAGAGCGTCTGCTCAAGCTGCAGAATCGTCGCCTCATCCAGCAGGGTTTTCAGCTCGCCGAGGAACCAGTGAAAAGAGAAGCCCATATTGTTCCAGATCAGCCTGGCGTTGATGCCGCCATGCTGGGCGATGCCGTTCACCGCCGGGATCAGATGCTGCTGGATCAGGCGATCGATGCGCTGCGGCGCGGTCAGGTAGCGCGCCTCTTCATCTTCGTGCGTCGCGATCCAGAAGGCGCAAGGGTGGCCATGTTCGTGGAACTGAACGTGGATATGCTGCGGCGAGCAGTCGAGCGCGCGCGATTCCGTCAGCAGCGCCAGCATCAGCGGCGGCAGCAGCAGGCCGAAATACCACTGCGCCCAGAGCGACTGAACCGGCTTCGCCTCCTGAACGGCGTCGGGGTGCTGACGATAGAGATAGTCGCTGTAGCGCTGCGCCAGCGCGGGGAACTGCTCCGGGCGAGCCCACTCCGCCAGCGTCAGAGCCTCTGCGGGCGCGGCTTCGTCAAGGTGGATGCTCTCCAGCATATAGGCGTGCTGCTCGCGCATCAGATCGCGCAGGGCGCGCGCCAGCGAGCGATCGCCCTGCATAAAAATAGGCTGAGCGTATTGAAAGCGTTGAGATTGCTGCCTGATGTTCGCCATGCTGAATAACACGCCCTGGAAGCAGAGAAGAAAGAATGATAATCGTTCTTAGTCCTATTCACAAGTCGGCGGAAGTGACGGCGCGGCCGGGCACTTGCCGCGCGTCGCCGCGATGGCGGGCGAAGAATTAAAGCGCTTCGCCGCTGACGGTCAGGGTTTTAGGCAGGTCTTCCCAGGCGAGAATGGTATTTCGGCCCTGATTTTTGGCGACGTAGAGCGCGCGGTCAGCGTTGGCGACCGCCTGATCGAACTCGTCGTCGAAGATGGGCGCAATGCCGGCGCTGACGGTCACGTGGGTAGAGACCTTTTCGTTGAAACGGTGGGGGATCTCCAGATCGAGCACATACTGGCGAATGCGCTCCGCCAGCTTCATGGCGATCGACGCGTTGACGTTGGTCATCAGCACCAGAAACTCTTCGCCGCCGTAGCGCACCACCACATCGCGCGAACGCACGGCGTCGCGGATCGCCACCGACACGCGCGCCAGCGCCTGGTCGCCCATGGCGTGGCCGTAGTTGTCGTTGTACGCCTTAAAGTGATCGATATCGAGCAGCAGCACGAAGTGGCTGCCCGCATGATTTTCCAGAATATTATCCAGCCGGTTTTTTAGTCCGCGACGATTATAAAGGCCGGTCAGCGGGTCCAGCATGCTGAGATCGCTGAAAGTCTCTTTTTCTTCATAGAGCTGGTGCATCAGACGGCGGGTGAAGCGGTCGACGCGGCGGCGCATCAGGTGCTGCAGAGAGAAGCCGATGAGCGGCAGCGAGATGGTCAGCAGCAGCATCGCCAGATGCGTGCCCTTATCCAGCAGCAGCACCGTCACCACCGGCGGGGTGATATGCAGACAAAATGCCGGCAGGTAATCGCTCAGGGCGATAGCGCTGATAAAAAATACGCTCAGCAGGCTAATAATCAGGAAATTGTCGTCGAAAAAGAAAACCTGCTGATATTTGAGCTCAATATGCCAGGCCCAAAACGCGCCAAGCAGTAATGCCACAGGATTTAATAAAGGTAATTTCAGTTTGGGCCTGATTAAACACGAAATTAACGTCGCGGCGCTAAATAGCGCGACGGTAATAATCGGGACAGGCAAGTCCGCAGCCGGGCTGCCGGCGAAAGGGATCAGGCAAAACAGCGATACGGCGACATTTAAAAACAGAAAGAGCAGCAGCGATAGCCGATATTTGCTCTGTTTCAATTCATCGTAAGATTGTAATTTCATTATTAATACTCGAAACGGCCCTGAAATATCAAAGCGCATTCCGGCAAAAATAAATCCATTTGCCGGACAATGAGCAAATTTGCTGTGTTATGAAAGGTGTTATCGGCCGCAATCTAGCATTTTCCAACTGGTCTGTCATCTTCCGGCCCAGAGGCGAAAAAAACAGGCTGCAAGATGAGATTTATTATCATATGATAATGCGAACTCTTATCATTTGAGGTCGACGTCATGTTAATGGCCGTGTTCGCCGCCTGCGGCTTGTGGGGGTTCAGCTGGGTAATGGGGAAGAAGCTGGACAGCGCCTGGGGCGTGCTCTTGCCCTGCGCGGCGATGCCGTGTTTTGCGCTATGGGAGCCGAGCTTTAGCCAGTGGCGTATCCTGATGATTATCGCGCTGCTGTTGACGGTGGTAATGCTGTTCCATCGCCGGTTGCGTCACTATCTGCTGCTGCCTTCATGCCTGGCGTTAGCGGGCGGATTAGCGGCCGTTGCGGTGAATTTTCATGGGGCCTGAAACAGAGAGAGCAAAACAGAGAGGTGAAGCAGGGGAGGACAACTCTGGTGCGAAGAGAGGGACTTGAACCCTCACGTCCGTTAAGACACTAACACCTGAAGCTAGCGCGTCTACCAATTCCGCCACCTTCGCATTTGAGTCATCTTGCTTTTCATATCGCCGCATTGGTGCGAAGAGAGGGACTTGAACCCTCACGTCCGTTAAGACACTAACACCTGAAGCTAGCGCGTCTACCAATTCCGCCACCTTCGCGCAGTGCGATGCGAGATGAAAATCGTGGTTGTTGGTGCGAAGAGAGGGACTTGAACCCTCACGTCCGTTAAGACACTAACACCTGAAGCTAGCGCGTCTACCAATTCCGCCACCTTCGCGTACCAGCAATACATGACAGTATTGCAACCACGGAGGCGCATTCTAGAGATTTTACACCCGGCGTCAACAGATATTTCGCGACGGTGAATCGACTGCTGTAAAAAGCAACGTTTTCACCGTCGCCGCTGCTTAGCGCGCTTTCGCGCCGCGGCCGTAAACGGCGCGGTAAACCTTAAAGCGTCCGTTTTGCGCCAGCACTTCATGGCTGCCGAAGGTTTCGTCCAGCACCTGCGGATAGGGCAGGAAGGCGTTGGCGACAATGCGCAGTTCGCCGCCGGTGTTGAGGTGCTTCACCGCGCCGCGGATCAGGGTCTGCGCCGCGTCCAGGCTGGTTTCGCGCCCTTCATGGAACGGCGGGTTCGAGAGGATCAGATCGAAGCGGCCGGTAACGTCGGAGAAGACGTTGCTCGGAAAAACCTCGCCCTCGAAGCCGTTGATCGCCAGCGTCGCCTTGCTCGCCTCAATCGCTGCGGCGTGCACGTCGCACAGGGTCAGACGCACTTTCGGCGAGTGGTTGGCCAGCACCGCCGACAGCACGCCCGTGCCGCAGCCGATATCCAGCACTTTGCCTTTGGTGTGCGGCGCCAGGGTGGTGAGCAGCAGCGCGCTGCCGATGTCGAGGTCGTCGCGGCTGAAGACGCCCGGCAGGGTGCAGATGGTCAGCGGATCGAGATCGTAGCTGTCGCGGAAGCTTTCGGCGTCGAACGTCGGCTTGCTTTCCAGGCGGCCGTGATAGAGTCCGCAGCGGCGCGCGCTGTCGATTTTGTCCAGCGTCGCCCACTCTTCGACCATGCCTTCGGCGCTGCGCACGCCGCTGCGGTTTTCGCCCACGACGAAAATGTCGCAGCCCAGCGGCAGCAGGGAGAGCAGGTTCATCAGCTGGAACAGGGCTTCCGGCTTGTTTTTCGGCCAGAAGTAGATCAGCGTGTCGCAGCCTTCAACCTCTTCCTGCGTTGCCACCAGGCCGTAACGCGCCCGTTCGCCCAGACGGCGACTCAGGTTTTGCCAGTGATGATACTGCTGGGTATGCGCGCGCGACGAGGCGGTCTCCAGCTGAGCGGGCAGGTCATCCTGCATATCGCCAGCGAACAAGACGTGGCGGGCGGTAAATTCATCACTGTGGCGCAGTATGACTTCGCTGGCCGGGGTAAAAGCAGACATGAAAGGCTCCTGTTAGATCAGAGCGGCGATTATAGTGGTTTGTTGGCGCATGTTCGATGGGTTTGCTAGCATAGCGTCGCATTCCGGCAGCACATCAAGGGTAAATCATGACGTCCAGGCGCGACTGGCTGTTACAGCAAATGGGAATAACGCAGTATCAACTGCGACGCCCGCGCGTGCTTCAGGGCGAAATCGCGGTACGGCTGACGCCAGGCACCAGGCTGATTATCGTCGCCGATGTCGCGCCCGGCCTGCACGAGCCGCTGGTGCGCGACGTGCTGCACGTGCTCGACCTGCAGCCCGCCCAGGTGATGGCGCTGACGCCCGATCAGCTGCAGATGCTGCCCGAATCGCTCGACTGCGCGGGCTGGCTGATCGGCATCGACGGGCCGCACCCCTTTAGCGGCGTCGCGCTTCATTCAGCCTCTTTAAATGAACTCTCCAGCAGCGGCGCGGCGAAACGCGCGCTCTGGCAACAGATGTGTAACCATGACAGCGATCTCTTTCCTCACCCCTGAGGACACCGCCCAGGCTTTCGCCATCGAGTGCCGCAGCCACGCATTCCCGTGGCGCGAACAGACCTTCGCCAGCAACCAGGGCGAGCGTTTTCTTAACTACCGCCTCGACGTTGACGGCGTGATGGCCGCCTTCGCCATTACGCAGGTGGTGCTGGATGAGGCGTCGCTGTTCAATATCGCCGTCGATCCCGCGTTCCAGCGGCGCGGCTACGGGCGTCAGCTGCTGCAGCATCTTATCGCCGAGCTGGAGAAGCGCGACGTGATGACGCTGTGGCTGGAAGTGCGCGCCTCTAATCATCCCGCTATCGCCCTGTACGAGCAGCTCGACTTTCACCAGGTGAGCCGCCGTCCCAACTACTATCCCACCGCCAGCGGACGTGAAGACGCCATCATCATGGCGCTGACGCTGTAGGCTTTTAAGGAGCTGTAATGTTAAAAGACTGGGATTGCATCCTGTTCGATGCCGATGACACCCTGTTCCACTTCGACGCGTTTGCCGGGTTGCAGCGTCTCTTCGCCGGTTACGACGTTCAGTTCACCGATCAGGATTACGCCGACTATCAGGCGATCAACAAGCCGCTGTGGGTCGATTACCAGAACGGCGCCATCTCCGCGCTGCAGCTGCAGACGCGGCGTTTTACCGGCTGGGCGGAAAAGTTGAGCGTGGCGCCAGACGTGCTTAACAGCGGCTTTCTGAGCGCCATGTCGGAGATCTGCATGCCGCTGGAGGGCGCGGTCAGCCTGATGCATGCGCTGCACAACAAAGTGCCGATGGGCATCATCACCAACGGCTTTACCGCGCTGCAGCAGGCGCGTCTGGAGCGCACCGGCTTCCGCGACTACTTTTCGGCGCTGGTGATCTCCGAGCAGGTCGGCGTGCCTAAGCCGGACGCGGCTATTTTCGACTACGCGCTGGAGAAAATGGGCAATCCGGATCGCAGCCGCGTGCTGATGGTGGGCGATACGCCGGAGTCCGATATTCTCGGCGGCATGAACGCCGGTTTAAAAACCTGCTGGATCGACCACGGCACGCGACCGCTGCCAGAGACGATTCGCCCGACCTGGACGGTGACCTCGCTGGGCGAGCTGAAGGCGCTGCTGCTCGCCTGAGTATCTATTCACCGTAGCAGCTGATTCAAAGCTAAGAAGCCCGCAAAGCGGGCTTCTTTTCATTTAAAATCTATTCACGAATCTATTCACGAATCTATTCATTCGACGTGAATGGGCTTGCACTTTTGCTTGAATACGCTCTGGTGGACCCCATATTAAATGGCGAAAACCGATAAACAGGGCGCGCCTGTGGCTTAAGGCACCGATTCTTTCTTCTCGCCTTCGTCGTCGCGATCCTCTTTAACCGGCGTGCTGGCGGTCAGCAGAAAGGGCGACTGCTGCCAGCGGGTGCGGCGATCGCGCAGCAGCGTACGCGACAGAATAATGCCGATGGCCAGCGCCAGCAGCATCATCAGGCGCAGAATATTGGTGGTGTTGTCGACCTGACGCGACTCGGTGACCAGCACATGGGTATCCAGCGTCACGCGCAGGAAGCCGAGCGGGCCGTCGCTGTTGCCGAGCGGCTCCACCAGCTGATGGTTGAAGTAGCTGCCGGCGCGCTTGCCGTCGAGCGCCAGACGATCGCGCACGTTGATGTTTTCGCCGCTGTGCGCCACCAGGCTGCCGTCGTCGGCGTAAACCGAGGCGTCGAGAATGCGGCTGTTGGTGGTCATCTGGTTGAGGATGGCTTCGATCTGGCTGCGGTTATCGTCGCTGTTGTCCATCAGCGGCGACAGGCTAAAGGCGACCTGCTTCGTCAGGGTCTGCGCCAGCTCTTCGACCTGTTCGGAGCGCGCCATCTGATGGCCGAGGCTAAACCAGGAGGCGCCCTGCATCAGGACGACCAACAGCGCCAGCGAGATCAGCACAATCACCGTGCGATGTAAGCGAAATTTCAGTGCCCTTTTAGCCATCGATAACCTGTGTCACGTCACAACAGAAACCAGGAGATTATGTTGCCAGAAGCGGCGCAGACAAGGTAGCCTCTTGCGTGGTTTTGTTGTCCCCCTACAGGAGCTCTGATGCCGAACCGTCTTACCTGGTGCGATCTGCCCGCCGAACTCTCCGAATGGCCGGGTTTACCCCTTTCCCTTAGCGGCGACGAAGTGATGCCGCTGGACTACCGTGCCGGTCGGACCGGCTGGCTGCTGTATGGTCGTGAACTGACTAAACAACAGCTTACCGATTATCAGCATCAGTTAGGCGCGGCGATGGTGATCGTCAGCGCCTGGCGCGTCGACGACTATCAGGTGGTGCGTCTGGCCGGTTCGCTGACGCCGCGCGCCGCGAAGCTGGCGCACGAGAACGGCCTCGACGTCGCGCCGCTTGGCAAGATCCCGCATCTGAAAACGCCGGGCCTGCTGGTGATGGACATGGATTCCACTGCGATTCAGATCGAGTGCATCGACGAGATCGCCAAACTGGCGGGCAGCGGCGAGCTGGTGGCGGAAGTGACCGAGCGCGCGATGCGCGGCGAGCTGGACTTCGCCGCCAGCCTGCGCCAGCGCGTGGCGACGCTGAAAGGCGCCGACGCCAATATTCTGAAGCAGGTGCGCGACGAATTGCCGCTGATGCCAGGGCTGACCGAGCTGGTGCAGAAGCTGCAGGCGCTGGGCTGGCAGGTGGCGATCGCCTCCGGCGGTTTTACCTATTTTGCGGAATACCTGCGCGATACTCTGCATCTGGCGCACGTCGCCGCCAACGAACTGGAGATGCGCGACGGCAGGCTGACCGGCGAAGTGCTGGGACAGATTGTCGACGCGCAATACAAAGCGGATACCCTGAAGAAGCTGGCGCAGCGTTTCGACATCGCGCCGGAGCAAACCGTCGCCATCGGCGACGGCGCCAACGACCTGCCGATGATTAAGGCTGCGGCGCTGGGTATCGCTTATCATGCTAAACCCAAAGTGAATGAGCAGACGCAGGTGACTATCCGTCACGCCGATCTGATGGGCGTATTTTGCATCCTCAGCGGCAGCTTGATTCACGAAGAGCGTTAGAGGTATTGATTTGGCCAAAGCGGCAAAACGCGCCTTCGTTTGTAACGAATGCGGCGCAGACTATCCGCGCTGGCAGGGGCAATGCAGCGCCTGCCACGCCTGGAACACCATCACCGAAGTGCGTATTGCGGCGTCGCCGGCGGCGGCGCGCAATGAGCGCCTGAGCGGCTACGCCGGCAGCGCGGGCGTCAGCCGGGTGCAGAAGCTGTCGGAAATCAGCCTGGAGGCGCTGCCGCGTTTCTCGACCGGCTTCAAAGAGTTCGACCGCGTGCTGGGCGGCGGCGTGGTGCCGGGCAGCGCCATCCTGATCGGCGGCAATCCCGGCGCGGGGAAATCGACGCTGCTGCTGCAGGTGATGTGTCGCCTGGCGCAGGAGATGAAAACCCTCTACGTCACTGGCGAAGAGTCGCTGCAGCAGGTGGCGATGCGCGCGCACCGTCTCGGTTTGCCGAGCGAAAACCTCAACATGCTGTCGGAAACCAGCATCGAGCAGATCTGCCAGATCGCCGAGCAGGAAGAGCCGAAGCTGATGGTGATCGACTCCATCCAGGTGATGCACATGGCGGATATTCAGTCGTCGCCGGGCAGCGTGGCGCAGGTGCGCGAAACCGCCGCCTATCTGACGCGCTTCGCCAAAACGCGCGGCGTGGCGATCGTGATGGTCGGCCACGTCACCAAAGATGGCTCGCTGGCGGGTCCGAAAGTGCTGGAGCACTGCATCGACTGTTCGGTGCTGCTGGACGGCGACGCCGACTCGCGCTTCCGCACGCTGCGCAGCCATAAAAACCGCTTCGGCGCGGTTAACGAGCTGGGCGTATTCGCCATGACCGAGCAGGGGATGCGCGAGGTCAGCAATCCGTCGGCGATCTTCCTGTCGCGCGGCGACGAGGTCACTTCCGGCAGCTCCGTAATGGTGGTGTGGGAAGGCACGCGCCCGCTGCTGGTGGAGATCCAGGCGCTGGTGGATCACTCGATGATGGGCAATCCGCGCCGCGTCGCGGTGGGACTGGAGCAAAACAGGTTAGCGATCCTGCTGGCGGTGCTGCATCGCCACGGCGGCCTGCAGATGGCCGATCAGGATGTCTTCGTCAACGTGGTCGGCGGCGTGAAGGTCACCGAGACCAGCGCCGATCTGGCGCTGCTGCTGGCGATGGTGTCGAGCCTGCGCGACCGTCCGCTGCCGCAGGATCTGGTGATTTTCGGCGAAGTCGGGCTGGCGGGCGAGATCCGTCCGGTGCCGAGCGGGCAGGAGCGTATCTCCGAAGCGGCCAAACACGGCTTCAAGCGCGCCATCGTGCCGGCCGGCAATGCGCCGAAGAAAGCGGTCGACGGCATGAAGGTTTACAGCGCGAAAAAACTGGCGGACGCGCTGGCGATACTGGATGAGCTTTAAAGGCTGAGCGGGTAAACTCGCAGGCAACTTCAATCCATGCAGGAGGCAGCATGACGTCGTTCGACTATCTGAAAACCGCCATTCGCCAGCAGGGGCATACCCTGCAGCAGGTGGCCGACGCCAGCGGGATGACCAAGGGCTATCTGAGCCAGCTGCTCAACGCCAAAATCAAAAGCCCGAGCGCGCAAAAGCTGGAAGCGCTGCATCGCTTTCTGGGTCTGGAGTTTCCGCGCCGCGATAAAACCGTCGGCGTGGTGTTCGGCAAGTTCTATCCGCTGCATACCGGCCATATTTACCTGATCCAGCGCGCCTGCAGCCAGGTCGACGAGCTGCATATTATTATGGGGCACGACGAGCCGCGCGATCGCGAGCTGTTCGAGAACAGCGCCATGTCGCAGCAGCCGACCATCAGCGATCGGCTGCGCTGGCTGCTGCAAACCTTCAAGTATCAAAAAAACATTCGCATTCACTCGTTTAATGAAGAGGGCATTGAGCCCTACCCGCACGGCTGGGACGTCTGGAGCGAAGGGGTAAAAACCTTTCTCAGCGATCAGGGCATCGCGCCCGACTGCATCTACACCAGCGAAACCGCGGATGCGGAGATGTATCAGCAGCATCTGGGCGTGCGCACCGTGCTGGTCGATCCGGCGCGATCCTTTATGAATATCAGCGGCGCGCAGATCCGTCAGGATCCCTTTCGCTACTGGGAATATATTCCGACCGAGGTGAAGCCCTTTTTCGTGCGCACCGTTGCCGTGCTCGGCGGCGAATCCAGCGGCAAATCGACGCTGGTCAACAAGCTGGCCAACATTTTCAACACCACCAGCGCCTGGGAGTATGGCCGCGACTACGTCTTCTCTCACCTCGGCGGCGACGAGATGGCGCTGCAATATTCCGACTACGACAAGATCGCCCTCGGCCAGGCGCAGTACATCGACTTTGCGGTGAAGTACGCCAATAAAGTCGCCTTTATCGATACCGATTTCATCACTACCCAGGCGTTCTGCCTGAAGTATGAAGGCCGGGAGCACCCCTTCGTGCAGGCGCTGATCGACGAATACCGTTTCGATCTGGTGATCCTGCTGGAGAATAACGTGCCCTGGGTGGCGGACGGCCTGCGCAGCCTGGGCAGCTCGGTGGACCGCCGCGAGTTCCAGTCGATGCTGGTGACCATGCTGCGGGAGAACAACGTCGACTTTGTGCACGTGCGCGAGGACGATTACGATACGCGCTTTTTGCGCTGTATCGAGCTGGTGAAGGGGATGATGGACGGCAAGACCCCTGCCTGAAAGCGGGGGCCTCGCCCCCGCGCGCTTCAGTTCGCCGCCAGCGCGCGCAGCGTATTAACCCCTTTTTGCCGCACCAGCAGCGCCAGCAGCAGCATGCCCGCCACCGCCAGCGCGCTCGCCAGCAGAAATGCCGTATGGTAGCCGCCGCCATACTGGATCAAAAAGCCGGTAATGCCCGGCGACAGAATCCCCGCCAGATTCGCCAGCAGATGGACAAAGCCGCCTGCGGTGCCGATGCGTCCCGCCGGCACGATATCCTGCAGCAGCGACCAGCACGCCTGCGGCGTCATATAGGCGAACACGCTGGCCAGCGTAATCAGCGTGACCGCGCTCACCACATCCCGGCTCCAGGCGGTGAGCAGCACGCAGAGCGCCGCCACCGCCAGCCCGACGAAGATCACCAGCTTGCGCGACAGCAAAAAGTTTTGCGTGCGGCGGAACAGCATATCGGAAATGATGCCGCCGCCGAGAAAGCCCGCCGTCGCGCCCAGCCAGGGCAGCACGCCGATAATGCTCATGCTTTTGATATCCAGATGCTGGAAATCGGTGAGATAGCTTGGCAGCCAGGAGAGAAAGAAGTACTGGATGTAGTTGAAGCAGAAAAAGGCGCTCGCCACGCCCAGCACCGGCAGCGAAAAGACGTAGCGCCACAGGGAATGGCGATCCTGCTGCGGCGCGGCCGCCGCCTGGGTTGCCGGGCGATGGCGGCTGATCAGCTCGCGTTCGACTGGGCCGACGCGCGGATGATCCTCCGGCTTATCGCGGAACAGCCAGAGCCAACAGGCGACCCAGACAAAGCCCAGCAGGGCGATAACGATAAAGGCGATGCGCCAGCCGTAGTGCAGACCTACCAGCCCGACCACCGGCGCCGCGATCGCCGCCCCAAGCGGCTGCCCGGCGTTAGTAAAGCCGACCGCGCGTCCCGTCTCTTTTTTGGGAAACCAGTTGGCGATCGATTTGTTGGTGGTGGTGCCCATCGGCCCTTCGCCGATGCCGAACAGCATGCGCACAATCAGCAGATGGGCGAAGCCCGTGACCAGCGCGGTGGCGCCGCAAAACAGCGACCAGACGCCCGCCGCCCAGGCGTAGACGCGACGCGGGCCGAAGCGATCCGCCGCCCAGCCGCCGAGAAAGCAGAAGGCGCAGTAGCCGATAAAAAAGCAGCTAAACAGGATGCCCATCTGCGCGTCGTTGATGTGCAGATCGCTTTTAATCAGCGGCGCCATCACCGAGAGCGCGGCGCGGTCGAGATAGTTCAGCATGCCGGCGAAGAAGAGCAGCAGCGCGATCACCACGCGATAGTTTTTACGCATAGCGGCGGACTCCTTTATCGGTAATCTGACTCAGCGAGAGG
Source organism: Pantoea sp. X-Soil-MYKO-1289 (assembly GCF_059730625.1). NCBI lineage: Bacteria > Pseudomonadati > Pseudomonadota > Gammaproteobacteria > Enterobacterales > Erwiniaceae > Pantoea > Pantoea sp. X-Soil-MYKO-1289. Next base: position 3,392,350 of record NZ_AP036004.1, on the reverse strand, counting down.
CGGTAGTGGCGCAGCACCTCTTCATCCGGCGCGTAGCCCAGGCCGGGACGCGAGGAGAGGGTAAAGGCGACGTCGCGCGGCAGATCGGGATAGAGGCGCGCTTCGAAATCGATCCAGGGCGTTTCCAGCTTCACCTCGTCGGGCAGCAGCGCCACCAGATGCGCGGTCGCCAGCAGGCCGGCGCCGTAATAGAAACAGTGAGGTACCACGCGCACGCGGTACTGCTGCGCGGCGGCGAACACGCGCAGCGCCGCGCTGATGCCGCCCACTTTCGCCACGCTGGGCTGCGCCACATCCACCGCGCCGTTTTCCAGCAGATGCATAAAGCCCCAGTCGCCGTCGACGTTTTCGCCCGCCGCCAGCGGCACGCCGACGCGCTTGAGCTGCGCCAGCCCCTGATAATCGTCGGGCGGCCAGATCGGCTCTTCAAGCCAGCCGAGCTGGAGCGAGCGCAGCTCATGCGCCTGCCGGGCGGCCTCTTCGCGCGTCCAGGGGCAGTTGACGTCGACCAGCAGCTCCGCCTGCGCCGGCAGCGCGGCGCGCGCGGCCTGAATGGCGTCGAAGGTGGTTTCGTGCAGTTTCAGCGTGGTAAAGCCCTCATCCCAGGCGCGTTTTACCTGCGCGGCGACGGCGGCGGGCTGGTTGTCGTAGCTCACCAGGCTGGCGTAGCGCTCAATGCGCTGCCGCGCAGCGCCAAGCAGCTGCCAGAGCGGCTGTTGTTGCCGCTGGCCGAGCGCGTCCCACAGGGCGATATCCACCGCGGAGAGCGCGTAGCGCACCGGGCCGCTGCGGCCAAAAGCGTGCAGCGCTTTTTCCGCCTGCTGCATCAGGGCGGCGATGGCGTCTGGTGAATCCGGCAGCGGTTTGCCGATAAAGGCCGGCGCCACCAGCGTGCAAATCGCCTGTTCTGTGACGGGATTGGCCAGATGGCCAAAGGCTTCGCCCCAGCCGCACAGGCCGTTGTCGCAGGTGACTTTAACCAGCAGCGTTTCCATGCGGCGCAGAGAAGAGGAGGCGGCATTAAAGGTGGTTTCCTGGTGTTCAGGCGCGCGTCGCTGCGCGTCAAACGGGATGGCGATACGCGTGACGTCAATTGAAGCTATTTTCATGCCATAGACCTCGTAAGATGACCTCCGGCGCGAATTATTATCAGAGCCTGCCGGAACGGTAAGGTGGATCGGGTCAGATCATCAGCGAGTATAAAAAGCGGGTGTTGACGCGGCATCGGGCAGCAGCCCAGGGTTAAAGGCGCAATAGCGGGAAGAATTGGGCGAAGCGACAGAGAAAGGCGCAGGCAGTCACAAAAAGAGAAAAGGCGGCATCGCTGCCGCCTTTTGGATTACTTGGTAATACGCTTGTACTTGATACGCTTCGGCTCCAGCGCGTCCGCGCCGAGGGTGCGTTTCTTGTACTCTTCGTACTCGCTGAAGTTGCCTTCGAAGAACTCCACCTTGCCCTCATCCTGATAGTCGAGGATATGGGTAGCGATACGGTCGAGGAACCAGCGGTCGTGCGAGATCACCATGGCGCAGCCCGGGAACTCCAGCAGGGCGTTTTCCAGCGCGCGCAGGGTTTCGATATCCAGGTCGTTGGTGGGTTCGTCAAGCAGCAGCAGGTTGCCGCCAACCTGCAGCAGTTTCGCCAGGTGCAGACGACCGCGCTCGCCGCCGGAGAGTTCGCCGACGCGTTTGCCCTGGTCGGTGCCTTTGAAGTTAAAGCGGCCGACGTAGGCGCGGCTCGGCATCTCGAAGGTGCCGATACGCATGGTGTCCAGTCCGCCAGAAACCTCTTCCCACACGGTTTTGGAATTATCCATCGCGTCGCGGAACTGATCGACCGACGCCAGCTTGACGGTTTCGCCCAGCTCGATGCTGCCGGCATCGGGCTGCTCCTGACCGGTCATCATGCGGAACAGGGTCGATTTACCCGCGCCGTTCGGACCGATAATGCCGACGATAGCGCCTTTCGGCACCGAGAAAGAGAGATCGTCGATCAGCACGCGGTCGCCGTAGGATTTAGTCAGGTTTTTCACCTCGACCACTTTATCGCCCAGACGCGGACCCGGCGGAATAAAGAGTTCGCTGGTCTCGTTACGCTTCTGGTATTCGGTGCTGTTCAGCTCTTCAAAGCGGGCCAGACGCGCCTTGCCTTTAGACTGGCGGCCCTTCGTGCCCTGACGTACCCACTCCAGCTCTTTCTCGATCGATTTACGACGGGCGGCTTCAGCAGAGGCTTCCTGCGCCAGACGCTGATCTTTCTGCTCCAGCCAGGAAGAGTAGTTGCCTTCCCACGGAATGCCTTCGCCGCGGTCCAGCTCAAGGATCCAGCCCGCAACGTTGTCGAGGAAGTAACGGTCGTGGGTAATCGCCACGACGGTGCCTTCGAACTCGTGCAGGAAGCGCTCCAGCCAGGCCACGGACTCGGCGTCCAGGTGGTTGGTTGGTTCGTCCAGCAGCAGCATGTCCGGTTTTTCCAGCAGCAGGCGGCACATCGCCACGCGGCGACGTTCGCCGCCGGAAAGGTTGCCGATTTTGGCGTCCCAGTCCGGCAGGCGCATCGCATCGGCGGCGCGCTCCAGCTGCGTTTCCAGGTTATGGCCGTCGTGCGCCTGAATAACCTCTTCCAGACGACCCTGTTCGGCCGCCAGCTTGTCGAAGTCGGCGTCCGGCTCGGCGTAGAGCGCGTAAACCTCATCCAGACGCTTCAGCGCGCCGACCACTTCGGAGACCGCTTCTTCGATAGATTCGCGCACCGTCTGTTCCGGGTTAAGCTGCGGCTCCTGCGGCAGATAACCTACTTTAATGCCCGGCTGCGGACGCGCTTCCCCTTCGATATCTTTATCGATGCCCGCCATGATGCGCAGCAGCGTGGATTTACCCGCGCCGTTCAGGCCGAGCACGCCGATTTTCGCGCCCGGGAAAAAGCTGAGGGAGATGTTCTTTAGAATATGACGCTTCGGCGGAACCACTTTGCCGACGCGATGCATGCTATAGACGAATTGAGCCACGTTGTAATGAGCCTCTGATTCTGGTGGGTGAATTAGTGACGAAGTTTAGCCTTTTTGCCTGGCTAATCCCAGCCGCGCGCCGGGATAATTCCGGGCGCGCGGCGTTGTTACGCGTAAAGAGAAAAGGCGGGAGTCAGACCGACTCGGGCAGACGCAGCGGCAGCGGCTGCTGCGCCAGCCACTCCGCCAGCGCATTGTCCGGCGCGCTGTCGCTGACCAGCAGGTCAAAGCGGTGCAGCTCGCCGATGCGTGCGGGCAGCACCTTGCCGAATTTGCTGCTGTCCGCCACCAGAATACGCTGGCGCGCGCGCAGCATGGCGTGATGTTTCATCGCCAGCTCGTTGAGGTTGTAGCAGGTCGCGCCCTGCTCAATATCGATGCCGGCCGCCGAGATAAACGCCAGCGTCGGGCAGAGGTCGTCAAGGATCGAGTGCGCGCCGATCGGCGTGAACAGGGCGTTGTCGGCGTGAAACTCGCCGCCGCTCAGGATCACGTTGCAGGCCGGTTTCTCTTTGAGCGCCAGAAAGGTATTCATGGCGCAGCAGATGGCGGTGAAGGGCAGATCCTCGGGCAGGGCATCGACGATATAAGGGATCGTGGTGCCGCAGTCGAAAAATACCGTGTCGTTTTCGCCGATCAGGCTGGCGGCGGCCTGCGCCAGGCGCTGCTTTTTCGCCGCGTTCTGACCATGCTGATCCGAAACGAAATAGTGGCCGCCATGGTTTTTCGGATCGCTGACGATATAGCCGCCCAGCAGCACCACGGTCGATGCCGGTTCGCTCAGATCGCGCCGAATGGTCATCTCCGAAACGCCTAAAAGCTGCGCGGCGTCTTTCAGATGCAGCTTGTCGGTGCGTTTTAGCGCCAGGGTCAGTTTCTGAATGCGTTCGTCGCGCCGGGTTTCCATAGAGGTCTCTGTTGTGGTTGATAGCCGAGAGTGATGCGCCCTGGAGGAGAGGGCATATCCGGTTAACCGCGATAATTGCCGCAATTTTAATGCGTTGCGCGTCCAGGCCGGCAGGCGATCAATCTTACCCGTAATCAGATCGCCCCGCAAACGCCGCCATGCGCGCCTTATTTTTACACGGGTTTTTAACAGAATGTCATTGTCGCGCGCCAGCCAGCAACGCGCTTTTAGCCAGCCTGTGCGGCGCGCTGCGTAAATTTTGTGAAGAACATGGCAAGAGCCGTTTCCCCTGGTTAGCATGAAGAATGCCTGGCACGCAGCCGGAGAGCAGCAACAGAGGAGATTTTCGTGGAGAAGTGGCGTAACTGGATGATAGGGATCTGTCTGGCCGGAGCGGCCAGCAGCGCGTGGGCAGACTCACTGGATCAGCAGCGAGAACGTTATCAACAGATTAAACAGGCGTGGGACAGCAACCAGATGGCGACGGTAGAGCAGCTGCTGCCGACGCTGCGGGATTATCCGTTATACCCTTACCTGCAGTACCGCCTGCTGGCGCAGGATCTCGATCAGGAAACGCCGCTCGCCGTTAACAACTTTATCCAGCAATATCCGACGCTGCCGCCGGCGCGCTCGCTGAAAACCCGCTTCGTCAACGTGCTGGCGCATCGCCAGGACTGGCAGGGTATTCTCAGCTTCAGCCCGGAAGCGCCGACGCCGGTACAGGCGCGCTGCAACTGGCTCTACGCCAAATGGGCGACGGGCGCGCAGCAGCAGGCCTTTGAGGGCGCGAAGGCGATCTGGCTGCGCGGCACCGCGCTGCCGAACGACTGCGACCGCCTCTTCTCGGTCTGGCAATCCTCCGGCCAGATGTCGCCGATTACCGTGCTGGAACGTATTCGCCTCGCGATGAAGGCGGGCAACGACAGCCTGGTGAGCTTCCTGGCGAAAAGCCTGCCGGAAGATTATCAGACCATCGCCACTGGCGTGCTCGCCTTGCAGAACGATCCGCAGACGGTGGTGAACTTCGCGCAGAGCGTCGGGCCGACCGATTTTACCCGTCAGGCGACGATTTACGCCTTTACCCGCGTCGCGCGCGCCGATATGGAGAATGCGCGCAGCATGATCCCACTGCTGGTGCGCGGCCAGAAGATGGAAGCGGACGACGAGCAGGCGCTGAAAGAGATCGTGGTCTGGCGCATGATGGGCAGCGATTTAACCTCGGAGCAGGCGCGCTGGCGCGATGCCGTGGTGATGAACAGCCAGTCTACGGCGCTGATCGAACGCCGCGTGCGTCTGGCGCTGTCGCAAAACGATCGCCGCGGCCTGAATACCTGGATCGCGCGTCTGCCGCTCGAGGCGAAAGAGAAAGACGAATGGCAGTACTGGCAGGCCGATCTGCTCTATTCGCAGGGGCGCAAAGAGGAGGCGGACGAGATCCTGCATAAGCTGATGCAGGCGCGCGGCTTCTACCCGATGGTGGCGGCGCAGCGGCTGGGCGTGAAATATCCGCTGCAGATCGACGAGGCGCCGAAGCCCGACAGCGCGACGGTGCAGGGACCGGAGCTGGCGCGCGTGCGCGAGCTGATGTACTGGGGGCTGGATAACCTGGCGCGCAGCGAGTGGGCCAATCTCATCGCCAGCAAAAACCACACGCAGCAGCAGATGCTGGCGCGCTACGCCAACGAGCAGGACTGGTGGGATCTCAGCGTGCAGGCGACCATCACGGCGAAGATGTGGGACAGCCTGAAAGAGCGCTTCCCGCTGGCGTGGGAGAGCTTCTATAAGAGCAATACCCGCGACAAAGGCATCGCGCCAAGCTACGCCATGGCGATCTCGCGTCAGGAGAGCGCCTGGAACCCGAAAGCGCGTTCGCCGGTCGGCGCCAGCGGCCTGATGCAGGTGATGCCGGCGACGGCGGCGCACACCGTGAAGATGTATAACATTCCCGGCTATATGAACAGCAACCAGCTGCTCGATCCGCAGACCAATATTCAGATCGGCACCCAGTATCTGGAGTATGTCTATCAGCAGTTCGGGCAGAACCGCATTTTCGCCTCGGCGGCCTACAATGCGGGGCCGGGGCGCGTGCGCAGCTGGCAGAACGTCAGCGCGGGCAATCTCGATGCGGTCGCCTTTATCGAGACCATTCCCTTCTCTGAAACGCGCGGCTACGTGAAAAACGTGCTGGCCTACGACGCCTACTACCGCCACTTTATGGGCGAACCGGATAAGGTGCTGTCGGACAGCGAGTGGAACCGCCGCTACTAGCGTGCTATGCTTCCGTACTCGTTAGTGAGTACGGAAGCCTGTTTGATGACGCAATCTCCCGCCCGGTCGGCGCAACATTCCCTTTCTGAAGATAACTGGCGGCGCTTTATCGCCCTGATGCAGCAGGCTTACGCCGATGACGTGGCGCTGCCTTTGCTGCAGCTGATGCTGACGCCGGACGAGCGCGAAGCGCTCGGCACGCGCCTGCGCATCGTCGAAGAGCTGATGAACGGCGCGATGAGCCAGCGCGAGCTGAAAAACGAGCTGGGCGTCGGCATCGCCACCATTACGCGCGGGTCGAACAGCCTGAAAGAGGCGCCGCCTGAGCTGCGGCGCTGGCTGGAGGCGCAGCTGGGACGCGGCGACCTTAGCGCTGATAAAGCGGATGAGTAAAAGGGCAGAGCGCCAGAATAAGCGCCTGATGATAGACGCTGGAGCGCGTCAGCAGGCCGTGCGTAAGGGCGCCGATAGCGCCGCCTTTGTGTTTGATATTCTCTACGCCGGTCAGCTGCGCCATCTCGTCGCCCAGCTCGCGTCCGGCGGCCAGGCCCGCCATCACTACCGGCGGCAGCGTAAAGCTGGCGGAACGCGACTCGCCGCGCCGATCGGCGTTCTCGACCACCATCCAGGCAAAGGCGCAATCCGCTTCGATACCGGCCTCAATCGCCACCCAAAAATCCGCTTCCGGCGCGACCTGACGCGCATTGGCGACGCGCTGGCGTGCGCCGGTTCGCGTTTCCGCATCGCTCAGGGGCTGCGCCGCGACGCCGCTATCGACCTCGACCCCGCGAATATGGCAGGATCCTTCGCCGAAAACGTCGTTGAACGCCTGAGAGATTGCGCGAATTTTTGCCGGATTGATGGTGGCTGCGATAACCTGGTACATAATCTATTGAACCCTTTAGGCAAATTTGTCGCAGTATAACGGAAACTCAGCATGCTACAGGTCTATCTTGTTCGTCACGGTGAAACGGTATGGAATGCGCAGCGCCGCATTCAGGGACAATCCGACAGTCCGCTGACGGAGAAAGGAGAGCAACAGGCCCACCAGGTGGGCGAGCGCGTAAAACATCTTGGCATTACCCATGTTATCGCCAGCGATCTGGGCCGCACCCAGCGCACCGCCGAGATCATCGCCGACGCCTGCGGCTGTACGGTGACGCTGGAGCCGCGCCTGCGCGAGCTGAATATGGGCGTGCTGGAGAAGCGTCCGCTGGACGGGCTAACCGAAGAGGAAGAGCGCTGGCGCAGCGCGCTGGTGGACGGCACCGTAGACGGCCGCATCCCGCAGGGCGAATCGATGGCGGAGATGGCGGCGCGCATGCATGAGGCGCTGAACGCCTGTCTGGCGCTGCCCGCCGGCAGCCGACCGCTGCTGGTGAGCCACGGTATGGCGCTCGGCGTGCTAATCAGCACCATTCTTGGCCTGCCGGCCCATGCGGAGCGCCGCCTGCGCCTGCGCAACTGCTCTATCTCGCGCGTCGATCACCAGCAGAGCGCCTGGCTGGCGGAAGGCTGGGTGGTGGAAACGGCGGGCGATATTTCGCACCTTGACGCGCCCGCGCTGGATGAGCTGCAGCGCTAAAAAAAATGCCGTCGTAATGACGGCATCTTAACGGTCAGCTCGCCTGCTGGCGGCGAATCGGGATGAGATATTCGCAGCGGATCTCTTTCGGTGGCTCGGGGCGCTTCTTGCCGCCATGGGTGTAGAAGCGTTCGATATCCTGACCCTGACGGCGCGTCAGGCCGAGCGTCGGCATGCAGGTGCCGTAGAGCAGCAGGATAAATTCCTGCAGCTCGTTGCGCGGGCCGTTATAGGTGAACTGCACGTAGTCGCCCGCTTCCAGCAGCACGCTCTGGCCGGAGTGCAGGTTAATCGCCTGATCGGACGGCACGGCGGTGGTGTAAAGAATCTCCTGCTCGTCGTCCTTCTCCTGGCTGGCGCGCACCTGATGCAGGCCGTAAAGCACTGGCGGAACGGTGTCGGTTTCCAGCAAGAACTGCTTCCAGAAGTGGATGCGCATCTCGTCGCGGTAGCTGGAGATCTGCTCCAGGGTGCAGCTATAGGTTTGCGTTTGCCCGACCAGCACGGTTTCCGGCAGAGTGACGAAGGTCGACTCCGGCATGCTGTTATCGTCGAGGCGAATCGGCGGACGAATGCCGAACGAATTCCATTCCGAGGAGCGGCGATACCATGCGGGCGTCTGGTTAAACTGCTTTTTAAAGGCGCGGGTAAAGGTCTGCTGGGAATCGAAACGGTATTGCAGAGCGATGTCCAGAATCGGGCGACTGGTAAGGCGCAACGCCACGGCCGCTTTAGACAGGCGGCGAGCGCGGATATAAGCGCCGATCGCATGGCCCGTTACATCTTTGAACATCCGTTGTAAATGCCATTTAGAATAACCCGCTTTCAGGGCAACGTTGTCCAGTGAAAGGGGCTGATCCAGATGGCTCTCCAGCCAGACAAGCAAATCTCGAATGATACCGGCTTGGTCCATAAAACATCCTCATACTCTCTGGGTGCGACTAACGCAGTCGCCGAATAATAGCACTAATTGCACATCAGGCGTGGGCCGTTTTGTTGGGAGATTGTGCCATGTCAATGTGGGATAAAACCGGTTCTGGTTTGGTCAACGCGGACAATTGCCAGTACATTACATGCTCGTCTATTAGGTTTGCAATGGTAACGCTATGACAATATCTCGCTTTTTCGCTGCTTCATTCGCCACGCTGCTGCTGGCGTCGCCGGTTCTGGCCGAAGAGATCGGCTCGGTAGATACGGTATTCAAGATGTTTGGGCCCGATCATAAGATCGTGGTGGAGGCGTTCGACGATCCGGATGTAAAAAATGTAACCTGTTATATCAGTCGGGCGAAAACCGGCGGCATTAAGGGCGGCCTGGGGTTGGCCGAAGATACCGCCGATGCGGCGATCTCCTGCCAGCAGGTCGGGCCGGTTGAGCTAAGCGACGCCATCGCGCAGGGCAAGGCGCAGGGCGAGGTAGTATTCAAGAAGCGCACCTCGCTGGTGTTTAAAAAGCTGCAGGTGGTGCGTTTCTTCGATCAGAAGCGCCATGCGCTGATCTACCTGAGTTACTCTGACAGGGTGGTTGAGGGATCGCCGAAGAATGCGCTGAGCGCGGTGCCGATTATGCCCTGGCGGGAATAAAAAAACGCCCTTCGGGGCATTTTTGAACAACGCAACGCGTTGACCCGTTTACGGGCGCACCTCAGGGATGAGGTGCCTGTCCGCGCGGGCCAGGCTGGCACAATGCCAGCCAACCCTCGATTCCGGCAGGTTTTTTATTCCTGCAGGTCGCCGCAGAAACGGTAGCCTTCGCCGTGGATGGTGGCGATGATCTCCGGCGTATCCGGCGTAGATTCAAAGTGCTTGCGGATGCGGCGAATGGTGACGTCGACGGTGCGGTCGTGCGGCTTCAGCTCGCGGCCGGTCATCTTCTTCAGCAGATCGGCGCGGGTCTGAATTTTGCCCGGGTTTTCGCAGAAGTGCAGCATGGCGCGAAACTCGCTGCGCGGCAGCTTATACTGTTCGCCGTTAGGACTGATCAGCGAGCGGCTGTTGATATCCAGCTCCCAGCCGTTGAACTTATAGCTTTCCACCTGACGGCGCTCTTCGTTCGGCATCGCCAGATTCATGGTGCGCGACAGCAGATTGCGTGCGCGGATAGTCAGCTCACGCGGGTTGAACGGTTTGGTGATGTAGTCATCCGCGCCAATCTCCAGACCAAGGATTTTGTCCACTTCATTATCACGACCGGTCAGGAACATCAGCGCCACGTTTGCCTGCTCACGCAGCTCGCGCGCCAGCAACAGGCCGTTTTTACCTGGCAGGTTGATATCCATGATCACCAGATTGACGTCGTTATCGGTCAATACCTGATGCATTTCAGCGCCGTCGGTTGCCTCATACACGACATAACCTTCCGCCTCAAAAATGCTCTTGAGGGTGTTACGCGTGACCAGTTCGTCTTCAACGATAAGAATGTGTGGGGTCTGCATGTTTCGCTACCTAAAATTTGCCAACAAATCGAAAACAGGGCGTACGCGGGTATTCAGGCTCGCTAAAAAGCGCGATGTGTGGCGCTTAACCGTTGTACGAAATTATGTTCTTGATACACCATCTATCAACGTCAACAACAGTGTTAGCTCAGCCAGTCAGAATGAATATTGCTTGCCCCAGGAGAGAATCTTTTGGCGCATATCCTAACCGTATTAACAGCAACCTAACAGCACCAACAACAACCGATAAGCATAAAAACAACGCTTCGTTGACTTATATCAAATGCAATTGTAGCACGTTAACACTTGTGTGAAAAACTTCTCTTGTAATGCAAGCTTAGCTCACAAAAAATATCAATTACGCTACATATACACATTATGTATACGCAAATGACAATTGTGGCGGCCTCGCGATTACGCTGCTGATTAGAATCATTTTTCAGCGCTTAATCCTGGTTATTGCCAGGTACGATTGCATTGAAGGCTGTGAAGGTTATTTATAAGGTTTTAACATCCTTAACAAATTATTTCTCCACCCCCCGACATTCCGGCTTTAACAACTGCGCATGCTACTATACGGCGCGATTTCTAAACACAAATGGAATAATCATGCGTTTCCCCCTTATTCTGGTTTCGCCCGCCCGGGCGGAAAATATTGGCGCAGCGGCGCGGGCAATGAAAACCATGGGCTTTCGCGAATTGCGCATCGTCGCCAGCGACGCCTGGCAGGATCCTGCCGCGCGGCGAGTCGCGCACGGCGCAGGCGACATTCTCGATAGCCTGCGCACCTTCGACACCCTGAGCGACGCGCTGGCCGATATCGACTTCTCCGTCGCCACCACGGCGCGCAGCCGCGCTAAATTTCGCTACTACGCCACGCCGCAGCAGGTCGAAGCGCAGCTGCTGGAGAAGCGTCAGTGGGTGAGCAGCATGGCGCTGGTCTTCGGGCGCGAGGATAGCGGGCTGACGAATGAAGAGCTGGATCAGGTCGATCTGCTGACCGGCATCGCGATGGCGCAGGATTATCCTTCGCTCAACCTCGGTCAGGCGGTCATGGTGTACTGCTATCAGCTCTCCTCGCTTAATCGCGTGGCGCCGCCCGCGGCGGTGCAGGCGGATCCGCAGCAGCTGGAGGCGCTGCGCCACCGTTTTGAACGGCTGCTGCAGACGCTGGAGGTAGGCGACGATCGCAAAATGGCCGACTGGATCGATCAGCGTATCGGCCTGCTGGAGCAGCGCGACAGCGCCATGCTGCACCGTCTTCTGCATGATGTAGAAAAAAAACTTATAGATAAATCTTCCTGAAAAAGCGCCTTTCACAGCGGCTGATCGCAAAAAGCGCGCAGCAGGCAAACGATTCTGCAGGCGATTTCCGGCTCGGCAGGCAGCAGTGCGCAGCGGCGAAAAAGTCGCCGCCGGACAAATTCGTTGACTTGATCGGCGCTTTGCTTTACTTCTGGAAGGCAGACAGACTCTAAAAGACAGACAGAAAAAATCTCAATGCGTAACTCAACCAGCCTGAACATCACCATTATTACAACCACCATTACCACAGGTAACGGTGCGGGCTGACGCATACAGGAAAAACAGAAAAAAGCCCGCACCTGAACAGTGCGGGCTTTTTTTTCGGCAAAAATTCAGGAGAGCTTTAACATGCGAGTGCTGAAATTCGGTGGGACCTCGGTAGCGAACGCGGAACGTTTTCTTCGCGTCGCTGACATTCTGGAAAGTAATGCGCAGCAGGGACAGGTTGCCACCGTACTCTCTGCACCTGCGAAGATTACCAACCATCTGGTGGCGATGATCGAGAAGACCATCAGCGGCCAGGACGCGCTGCCCAATATCAGCGACGCCGAGCGCATTTTCGACGAGCTGCTGCAGGGGCTGGCGCAGCAGCAGCCGGGCTTCGACTATGACGGGCAGAAAACCCGCGTCGACCTGGAGTTCGCCCAGCTGAAGCAGGTGCTGCACGGCATCAGCCTGCTGGGGCAGTGTCCCGACAGCGTCAACGCCGCTATTATCTGCCGCGGCGAGAAGCTCTCCATCGCCATCATGGAGGCGCTGCTGCTGGCGCGCGGCCACGGCGTCACCGTGATCGATCCGGTGGAGAAGCTGCTGGCCGTCGGCCACTATCTCGAATCCACCGTCGATATCGCCGAATCGACGCGCCGCATCGCCGCCAGCCAGATCCCGCCGCGAAATATGATCCTGATGGCCGGCTTTACCGCAGGCAACGAGAAAGGCGAGCTGGTGGTGCTGGGCCGTAACGGCTCCGACTACTCCGCCGCGGTGCTGGCCGCCTGTCTGCGCGCCGACTGCTGCGAAATCTGGACCGATGTCGATGGCGTCTACACTTGCGATCCGCGTCAGGTGCCCGACGCGCGCCTGCTGAAGTCGATGTCCTACCAGGAGGCGATGGAGCTCTCCTATTTCGGCGCGAAAGTGCTGCATCCGCGCACCATCGCGCCTATCGCGCAGTTCCAGATCCCGTGCCTGATTAAAAACACCGCCAACCCGCAGGCGCCTGGCACGCTCATCGGCGGCGAAGGCGAGCAGGACGAAAACCCGGTCAAGGGCATCACCAATCTGAATAATATGGCGATGTTCAACGTCTCCGGGCCGGGCATGAAGGGCATGGTCGGCATGGCGGCGCGCGTCTTCGCCGCCATGTCGCGCACCGGGATTTCAGTGGTGCTGATTACCCAGTCCTCTTCTGAATACAGCATCAGCTTCTGCGTGCCGCAGAACGAGCAGGCGCGGGCGCGCCGCGTGCTGGAGGAGGAGTTCTATCTGGAGCTGAAAGATGGCCTGCTCGATCCGCTGGGTGTGATGGAGCAGCTGGCGGTGATTTCCGTGGTCGGCGACGGGATGCGTACCCTGCGCGGCATCTCCGCGAAATTCTTCTCCGCGCTGGCGCGCGCCAATATCAATATCGTCGCCATCGCGCAGGGCTCGTCAGAGCGCTCGATCTCGGTAGTGGTGAACAACGATGACGCCACCACCGGCGTGCGCGTGGTGCACCAGATGCTGTTCGCCACCGATCAGGTGATTGAAGTCTTTGTGGTTGGCGTCGGCGGCGTCGGCGGCGCGCTGCTGGATCAGCTCTATCGCCAGCAGGCGTGGCTGAAACAGAAGCATATCGATCTGCGCGTCTGCGGCATCGCCAACTCGCGCGCGCTGCTGACTAACGTGCACGGCATCGACCTGAGCGACTGGAAAGGCGCGCTGAGCGAAGCCAAAGAGCCGTTTAATCCTGACCGCCTTACACGACTGGTGAAAGAGTATCACCTGCTGAATCCGGTGATCGTCGACTGCACCTCCAGCCAGGCGGTGGCCGATCTCTATGCCGACTTCCTCGGCGACGGTTTCCACGTGGTAACACCGAACAAAAAGGCCAACACCTCCTCCTGGAATTACTATCAGCAGATGCGCGCTGCCGCTGCGAAATCGCGTCGTAAATTCCTCTACGACACCAACGTCGGCGCGGGACTGCCGGTGATTGAAAACCTGCAAAATCTGTTAAACGCCGGCGACGAGCTGATTAAGTTTTCCGGTATCCTCTCGGGGTCGCTCTCCTTTATTTTCGGCAAGCTGGACGAGGGCGTGTCGCTCTCTGAGGCGACGATGCTGGCGCGCGAAATGGGCTTTACCGAGCCCGATCCGCGCGACGACCTCTCAGGCATGGACGTGGCGCGCAAGCTGCTGATCCTGGCGCGCGAGGCGGGCCATAAGCTGGAGCTGAGCGATATCGAGATTGAGCCGCTGCTGCCCGCCAGCCTGAACGAGATCGCCGACGTCGAAACCTTTATGCAGCGTCTGCCGGAGCTGGACGGCGCCTTCGCCGCGCGCGTCGCCGCAGCGCGTGATGAAGGAAAAGTGTTACGCTTCGTCGGCGCGATCGAAGAGGGCGGCGTCTGCAAAGTGAAGATTGACGCGGTCGACAGCAACGATCCGCTCTATAAAGTGAAAAACGGCGAGAACGCCCTGGCGTTTTACAGCCGTTATTATCAGCCGATCCCGCTGGTGCTGCGCGGATACGGCGCGGGAAATGATGTGACCGCGGCGGGCGTCTTCGCCGATCTGCTGCGCACCCTGTCGTGGAAGTTGGGAGTTTGATGATGGTAAAAATTTACGCACCGGCCTCGATTGGCAACGTCAGCGTCGGCTTCGACGTGCTGGGCGCGGCGGTGTCGCCGGTGGATGGCGCGCTGCTGGGCGACTGCGTCACGGTAGAAGCGGCGCCGCGCTTTTCGTTGCAGAACAGCGGACGCTTTGTCAGCAAGCTGCCGGACGATCCCAAAGAGAATATTGTTTATCAGTGCTGGCAGCGCTTCTGCGAAGCGATCGGCGAAGAGGTGCCGGTGGCGATGACGCTGGAGAAAAATATGCCGATCGGCTCTGGCCTCGGCTCCAGCGCCTGCTCGGTGGTAGCTGGCTTAATGGCGATGAACGAGTTTTGCGGCAAGCCGCTCAGCGACACTCAGCTGCTGACGCTGATGGGCGAGCTGGAGGGGCGCATTTCCGGCAGCGTGCATTATGACAACGTCGCGCCATGCTTTCTCGGCGGCATCCAGCTGATGCTGGAGGAGAACGGCATCATCAGCCAGGCGGTGCCGGGCTTCGACGACTGGCTGTGGGTGATGGCCTATCCGGGCATTAAAGTCTCTACCGCCGAAGCGCGCGCCATTCTGCCCGCGCAGTATCGCAAACAGGATGTGATCAAACACGGCCGTCTGCTGGCGGGCTTTATTCACGCCTGTCATAGCGGGCAGCCGCTGCTGGCCGCTAAACTGATGCAGGATGTGATCGCCGAACCTTACCGCACCAAACTGCTGCCGGGCTTTGCCGAGGCGCGTCAGGCCGCCGTTGACATCGGCGCGCTGGCGTGCGGCATTTCGGGTTCCGGCCCGACGCTTTTCGCCGTTTGCAATCAGATGGAAACGGCGCAGCGGATGGCGGACTGGCTGCGCCAGCACTATCTGCAGAATGATGAAGGCTTCGTCCATATTTGCCGTCTTGATACGGCTGGCGCACGTAAACTGGGATAACGCATGAAACTCTATAACCTTAAGGATCATAACGAGCAGGTGAGCTTTTCGCAGGCGGTGAAACAGGGCCTGGGATCGCAGCAGGGGCTCTTCTTCCCGCTTGAACTGCCGGAATTCGAGCTGACCGACATCGACGCGATGCTGGAGATGGATTTCGTCAGCCGCAGCAGCAAAATTCTCTCTGCCTATATTGGCGATGAAATCGCGCCGCATCAGCTGGCCGAACGCGTTAAAACCGCCTTTGCGTTTCCCGCGCCGGTGGCGAAAGTCAGCGACGATATCTCCTGCCTGGAGCTGTTCCACGGCCCGACGCTGGCGTTTAAAGATTTCGGCGGCCGCTTTATGGCGCAGATGCTCTCTTACGTCTCGGGCGCGGACGAGCAGATCACTATCCTGACCGCGACCTCCGGCGATACCGGCGCGGCGGTGGCGCACGCCTTTTACGGCATGGAAAACGTCCGCGTGGTGATTCTCTACCCGCAGGGCAAAATCAGCCCGCTGCAGGAGAAGCTGTTCTGCACGCTGGGCGGCAATATCGAAACTATCGCTATCGACGGCGACTTTGACGCCTGTCAGGCGCTGGTGAAGCAGGCATTCGACGACGAGGAGCTGAAAAAGGCGATCGGCCTGAACTCCGCGAACTCCATCAATATCAGCCGCCTGCTGGCGCAGATCTGCTACTACTTCGAAGCGGTGGCGCAGCTGCCGCAGGAGAAACGCAATCAGCTGGTGGTGTCGGTGCCGAGCGGCAACTTCGGCGATCTCACCGCCGGCCTGCTGGCGAAATCGCTCGGCCTGCCGATCAAGCGTTTTATCGCCGCCACCAACGCCAACGACACCGTGCCGCGCTTCCTGCAGGACGGCAGCTGGACGCCGAACGCCACGGTCGCCACGCTGTCGAACGCCATGGATGTCAGCCAGCCGAATAACTGGCCGCGCGTAGAGGAGCTGTTCCGCCGCAAAACCTGGCGCCTGACCGATCTTGCCTACGGCGCAGTGAGCGATGAGACCACCGAGGCGACGATGCGCGAGCTGGCGGAAATCGGCTATATCTCCGAGCCGCACGCAGCCATCGCCTATCGTCTGCTGCGCGATCAGCTGCAGGAAGGGGAGTTCGGCCTGTTCCTCGGCACGGCGCACCCGGCGAAATTCAAGGAAAGCGTAGAGGCGATCCTCGGCCAGGCGCTGCCGCTGCCGCAGGCGCTGGCGGATCGCGCCGGCCTGCCGCTGCTGTCGCACGCGATGCAGGCGGATTTCGCGCCGCTGCGCGCGTTTTTACTTAAGGCCTGACTGACGCCTGTAAAAAGGGCGGCCTCCTGGCCGCCCTTTTTTTATTTCTGCTCGTAACGCTTAAACACCAGCTCGTTCTCGCTGCTGCTTGCCTCATCATAGAAATAGCCGTCGACATCAAACGCCTTCAGCGCTTCGGGATCGGTCAGGCGATGCTGAATAACGTAGCGGCTCATCAGGCCGCGCGCCTTTTTAGCGTAAAAGCTGATGACCTTAAAGGCGCCGTTCTTTTCATCGAGGAATACCGGTTTCACCAGGCGGCCCTGCAGCTGCTTCGGCTTGATCGCCCGGAAATACTCGTCCGACGCCAGATTAATAAGCACCTCGTCGCCCTGTTCCTGCAGCGCGGCGTTGATATGCTGCGTCAGCAGATCGCCCCAGAAGCTGTAGAGATCTTTGCCTGCCGGACTGGCCAGCTTAATCCCCATCTCGAGACGATAGGGCTGCATCAGGTCGAGCGGACGCAGCACGCCGTACAGGCCGGAGAGCATGCGCAGATGCTGCTGGGCAAAGTCGAAATCTGCCTCGCTGAAGCTCTCCGCCTGCAGGCCGGTGTAAACGTCGCCTTTGAACGCCAGAATCGCCTGGCGCGCATTCTCCGGCGTAAAGTCGGGCTGCCAGCTGTTGAAGCGTTCGGCATTCAGGAGCGCCAGCTTGTCGCTGATGCCCATAAGCGAAGCGATCTGCGCCGGTGAGAGATCGCGCGCCACCTCAATCAGCTGTTGTGATTTTTCTAACAGCGCAGGCTGGGTATAGCGCCGGGTCGCCAGCGGGCTGCTAAAGTCGAGCGTTTTGGCGGGTGAGATCACCATTAACATAGTCGCTTCCTCGGTTATCCTTTGTCGCTACAGGGAAATGTCACTTGTCAGGCCGCCGAGTGTAACAAAAAAGCCGCAGCGACAGGCAAATCGCAGCCATTCGTTCGCGCTATCGTAAACGGCATCTGGCGACCTTGCGCCTCGGTTGCCGCATGATATTATCGCAACAGCCTTTTTCACCCTGACATTACATAAGAGACAACAGACATGACGGACAAACTGACCTCCTTGCGTCAACTCACCACCGTTGTCGCCGACACCGGCGATATCGCAGCCATGAAGCTCTATCAGCCGCAGGACGCCACCACCAACCCTTCTCTGATCCTCAACGCCGCGCAGATCCCTGAATACCGCAAGCTGATCGACGAAGCGATTAGCTGGGCGCGCGAGCAGAACGGCAGCAAAGATGAGCTGATCTCGCTGGTGTCGGACAAACTGGCCGTCAACATTGGTCTGGAAATCCTCAAGCTGATCCCGGGCCGCATCTCGACCGAAGTCGACGCGCGTCTCTCCTACGACACCGAAGGCAGCATCGCCAAAGCGCGAAGCCTGATCAAACTCTACAACGACGCGGGCATCAGCAACGACCGTATCCTGATCAAGCTGGCGTCGACCTGGCAGGGCATCCGCGCGGCGGAGCAGCTGGAAAAAGAGGGCATCAACTGTAACCTGACGCTGCTCTTCTCCTTCGCACAGGCGCGCGCCTGCGCCGAAGCGGGCGTGTTCCTGATTTCGCCGTTCGTGGGCCGTATCCTCGACTGGTACAAAAACAACACCGACAAGAAAGAGTACGCGCCGCACGAAGATCCGGGCGTGGTGTCGGTTTCTGAAATCTACAGCTACTACAAGCAGCACGGCTATGAAACCGTGGTGATGGGCGCGAGCTTCCGTAACGTCGGCGAGATTCTGGAACTGGCGGGCTGCGATCGCCTGACCATTTCTCCGGCGCTGCTGAAAGAGCTGGCGGAGAGCGAAGGCACGGTTGAGCGCAAGCTGAGCTACAGCGGCGACGTCAAAGCGCGTCCGGCGAAAATGACCGAATCTGAGTTCCTGTGGCAGCACAACCAGGATCCGATGGCGGTCGCGAAACTGGCGGAAGGCATCCGCAACTTCGCCGTCGACCAGGGCAAGCTTGAGAAAATGATTGCCGACCTGCTGTAATCTGTTGCCGTGGCGGCCTCGCCGCCACGGTTTTCTCTTTGCCTCACTTTCTATTATCCTCTCTGCTATTCCTCTTTTGTCTTACCGCTTTGCGGTCAACCCGGGTAACAACATCATGGATACTTTACGCATTGGCCTGATCTCCGTTTCCGATCGCGCTGCGAACGGCATATATCAGGATCAGGGCATTCCGGCGCTGGAAGCCTGGCTAAGCAGCGCGCTGGCGACCCCTTTTACCACCGAAACCCGTCTGGTCCCGGATGAGCAGCCGCTGATCGAACAGGCGATCTGCGAGCTGGTGGACGAGCGTTTCTGCCATCTGGTACTGACCACCGGCGGCACCGGCCCGGCGCGCCGCGACGTCACGCCCGACGCCACGCTGGCGGTGGCCGACCGCGAGATGCCCGGCTTTGGCGAACAGATGCGTCAGATTAGCCTGCAGTTTGTGCCTACTGCCATTCTGTCGCGCCAGGTCGGCGTGATCCGCAAACAGTCGCTGGTGCTGAACCTGCCGGGACAGCCGAAATCGATTAAAGAGACGCTGGAAGGGGTGAAAGAGGCTGACGGCAAGGTGAAAGTGCCAGGGATTTTCGCGGCTGTACCTTATTGTTTACAGCTGCTGGAAGGGCCTTATGTCGAAACGCACAGCGAAGTGGTAGCAGCTTTTCGCCCCAAAAGCGCTATAAAGCAGATAAATAACTAAAGATCCGTCATTTCAGGCATAGCCTCTGGCGACGCTGGTGTAGTGAAAGATGGACGGTATAGTAAGCGTAAATTTACAAATCCAACTTTACCTCTGGAACCTGTACGCTTATGGATTCACATGCTGCCCATCGCCTGAAAAAGCAAGATTACAAAACGCTGTCGCTGGCCGCGCTCGGCGGCGCGCTGGAGTTCTACGACTTTATCATTTTCGTCTTTTTCGCCGCGGTTATCGGCGAACTCTTTTTCCCGCCTGATATTCCTGACTGGCTGCGCCAGCTGCAGACCTTTGCCATTTTCGCCGCCGGCTATCTGGCGCGCCCGCTCGGCGGCCTGATTATGGCGCATTTCGGCGACAAGGTGGGGCGCAAGAAAATGTTCAGCCTGAGCATCCTGCTGATGGCGCTGCCGACGCTGGCGATGGGCGTGCTGCCAACCTACGATACGGCAGGCATCGCCGCGCCGCTGCTGATGCTGCTGCTGCGCCTGCTGCAGGGCGCGGCGATTGGCGGCGAAGTGCCGGGCGCCTGGGTGTTTGTGGCGGAGCATGTGCCAGAAAAGCGCATTGGTTTCGCCTGCGGCACCCTGACCGCCGGACTGACGGCCGGCATCCTGCTCGGTTCGCTGGTAGCGACCGCCATCAACAGCAGCATGACGCCGCAGACGGTCGCCAGCATCGGCTGGCGTATTCCCTTTTTCCTCGGCGGGCTGTTTGGGCTGTTGGCGATGTATCTGCGTCGCTGGCTACATGAGACACCGGTTTTCCAGCAGATGCAGCAGCGTAAAACGCTGGCCGATACGCTGCCGTTAAAAACGGTGCTCACTCACTATAAAGGCGGCGTGCTGCTCTCTATGCTGCTGACCTGGCTGCTCTCCGCCTGTATCGTGGTGGTGATTTTAATGGCGCCTGCGCTGATGCAGAAACAGCACGCCATCGGCGCCGCGCTGAGTTTGCAGGCCAACTGTCTGGCGACGGTCATGCTGCTGGCGGGCTGCGTGATTGCCGGGTGGCTGGTGGACTGGATGGGCGCGGCGAAAACCCTGATGGGCGGCTCACTGCTGCTGGCGGTTTGCAGCTGGCATTTTTTCGCCAGTCAGACGCCGGATGGCGATGGCCTCTTCTTCAACTACGGGCTGGCGGGGCTGAGCGTCGGCGTGGTGGGCGTGGTGCCATATCTGATGGTGCGCGCCTTTCCGGCGCCGGTGCGTTTTACCGGCATCTCTTTCTCCTACAATGTCGCCTATGCCATCTTTGGTGGCCTGACGCCCATCTTCGTCACGCTGATCCTGCGCCTGACGCCGCTGGCGCCCGCCTGGTATGTGCTGGCGCTGGCGCTGCTCGGATTGCTGATCGGGGTGTGGCTTTACCATGTCGAACGGCAGGGCGCGCTGGCGAGCGATACGCGCCTATAGCCAGGCGCGTCAGGAGGGATTAGTCGACGGCAGCCGCTTTCGGCGTCGCCGCGGCGCGCTTCATCAGCGGCGCGGTAAGCAGGTAAACAAGGCAGGCGACGATAATCGAGTTGAAAACCGGCACGCCGCGCTCAACCAGCAGTCCGGTGGCGCTGCCTGCCACGCTGGCGATTAGCGCAGGCCAGCCGATAAGCCGCGAGGTCGCCGGCAGCGCGTTGCTGTCGCGGCTTTGCGCCAGCGTCTGGCGATCGGTCTTCAGCAGATAGTAATCCACAATCATCACGCCCAGCACCGGCGGGAAAATCACGCCCAACAGCTCCAGAAAATCCACGAAGCGATCGAGAATGCCCAGCACTGAGCAGAGCGTGCCGAGAAAACCGAGCAGCAGGGTGATGACGCTATAGCGCGGCTTAAAGCCGGTCAGCCCTTCCGTGGCGTTGGCGATGCCCAGCGCCGAAGAGTAAAGGTTAAGGTCGTTGATGCGCAGGGTCGAAAAGACCACCGCGAACAGCCCCAGCGTGCTGGTCGTCTGGGTAATAATGGCGATGATGTCAGAAGTATGCAGCTCTTTCGCTATCAGAATGGCCAGTCCGTTAACGCCGTACTCGCCCGCCAGAATGGTCAGCAGCGTGATGGCGAAAACGTCTTTGCCGCTGCGTGAGAAGCGCGTCAGATCTGGCGTCATCAAACTAGCGAGAATGGCGCCGCCGATCACCATGGTAATGGCGGCGCTCGCGGTAATGGCCTCTGTGGCCGCAACCGGCGGAATAGCGCTGCCCGCCTGACCGTGAAAGGCGTGCCAGAAGATCCAGCCGACCAGCGCGATAAACAGCGGAACCGCCACGCGTGCGGTAAAGCGCAGCGCCTTAAAGCCAAAGGCGACCAGCAGCGTCAGCACCGCGCCCGACAAGGAGGCGGACTGCGCGAAGCTCAACTTGCCGTCCAGGGCGTAGCTCAGCGACCGGGCGAAAACCGCATTCTGAATGCCAAACCAGCCCAGCAGACTGATGGCGACCAGCAGGCCGATGAGAACCGAGCCGTGGCGGCCGAAGCCGCACCAGCGCGCCAGCAGGCTGCCCGACAGACCTTCGCGCATCCCGGCGTAGCCGAGCGCGAAAGTCAGAAAGCCAAACAGCAGGCTCGCCAGGGTAATGGCGGTAAAGGCTTCGCCGAGCGTCATGCTGTTGCCGAGCACGGCGCCGAGCATAAACTGATCGAGCGCGGTCAGCATGCCCATATGCACGATAGCGACGCTAAGCAGCGAGAGCCTTTCGCCCGCAGGCACCCGGCTCAACGGGTAGTCATCAAATTTACTCACGCAGGTTTTCCTTGCCGGTTTAAATAAAAGAGACGCCTTTGCTGAGCAGCTTCTCTGGCAGATAGTTCTCCAGCGACTCAGCGCGGCAGTACTGCTCGAACTGCTGCAGCGAATGCACGCCCGATTTTTGATAGAGGGAGGCGATGCGGTTGCCGATGGTTTTCACGCTGAGGTTGTAAATCCGCGCGATCTCTTTGGCGCTGAATCGCCTGAGCAGCAGAAAAATCACATCCAGTTCGGCGGGCGTAAAAAGAGGGTGTTCAAGCTGGGTGTTTAGCACTGAACTCTTTTGCGGATGAATAAACGTCAGCGCGGTAATGCTTTCCACCGGACGCGCGTTCCAGATACAGCCCAGAAAAACGTTACGGCTATCAAAGACCGGGAATTTTTCGCTGATAAAAGGGGTAAGGTAGTTTTTCCCATACCAGTAGTGCGTTTCTATAACGGCGACGCACGCTTTCAGCTTTCTGGCTTTTTCGTCATGCTCGCAAAAATCATCGGCGCAGTCGCTCCAGGGGGTGGGAAACTCATTATCTTTTTTTCCCTCTAAAGAATAGTTTTTAGGCGTAGCGGTATATAAGCGCGCCGCGCTATTCATATAGAGGTGTTGTGACGCCGCGTCTTTAAAACCCCATGGCGTAGGTAATAGATCCATGGTGGTGGCAAAGGCGGCAAGAAAATCGTCGATACTGCGATATGGGCTGCCCATAGCGCCTCGCTGATTAGGGGCGGATTATAATCTTTTTGCCAGATAATATCGGGCAAAGCGCTGCGCGTAGCCATCCTGTTCGCCGTAGACGCGGTAGCCTAGCTTCTCGTAGAAGCCGCGCGCCTGAAAGCTTAAGGTATCCACTACCGCCATATGACAGCCGCGGCGGCGCGCTTCTTCTTCGGCTTTTTGCATCAGCTCGCGTCCGGTGCCGTGTTTGCGATGCGTCTCGTCGATCCATAAATAGTGGATATCCAGCGTGCCGAACCAGGTGTGCGCCAGCAGTCCGCCCTGAATATGCTGTTCATCATCATACAATATAACGTTGAGCGGCTTCATATTCACGTCGGCGAAGCGGCTATTATGCTGCCAGAGCTGTTGAATAATATATTCTTCAGTCTGACTATCCTCAATATGGCTGACCTTTATTTCCATATAATAATGTCCATATGATAAAAACAGGAAATGAGCTGAGGGGAGATGAAATGCTCGGAATTTCCATTACTACCATGAGGTTCGGCGGGACGCAAGAGATAATATCCCCCCTGTGATTTAACCCCCTTAATATTATGATTGGCCCAGTTATTTAATGAGATGGCATCGCGACTATTCGCCGGTATCAGGGAAAAGAGAAAACCAGTTAGCTTTGTAATAATAACGATAATATATTTTTTTCGACTCCTTCGCTGAGTCGTACGCTTCACATCACGCTAAATCAATATGTCGTTCAACAGGCTGCGCGTTGCGCGGCCTTTTTCTTTGCGCAGCCGAAAGCGCCAGGCGCGGACGGCGCGGCCAAGCCGGCAGCGAAAAAAAATTTTCTTTTAACCCTTGATGCGCTTCGAAGCGGCCCCATCTAGTTGTCATCGAGCGTTGTGAGCCCGGGAAAAAAAGCGAGTAATGGCGGTTGAAAGCCAACAAAGCGCCCGCATTAAGGGGTTCACAACCCAAATTGACAAAGAATTTAAGTGGGAGACGTTTAGATGGGTAAGATTATTGGTATTGACCTGGGTACAACCAACTCTTGTGTTGCGATCATGGACGGCGGTAAAGCGCGCGTGCTGGAGAATGCCGAAGGCGATCGCACCACGCCCTCAATTATTGCCTATACGCAGGATGGCGAAACTCTGGTGGGCCAGCCGGCTAAACGTCAGGCGGTGACCAACCCGCAGAATACGCTGTTCGCTATCAAGCGTCTGATCGGCCGTCGCTTCCAGGACGAAGAAGTGCAGCGTGATATTAAAATCATGCCGTACAAAATCACCTCTTCCGACAATGGCGATGCCTGGCTGGAAGTAAAAGGTCAGAAAATGGCGCCGCCGCAGATCTCTGCGGAAGTGCTGAAAAAAATGAAAAAGACCGCTGAAGATTACCTCGGCGAGCCGGTGACCGAAGCTGTTATCACCGTTCCGGCCTACTTCAACGATGCGCAGCGTCAGGCGACCAAAGATGCCGGCCGTATCGCAGGTCTGGAAGTAAAACGCATTATCAACGAACCGACCGCAGCCGCGCTGGCTTACGGTCTGGATAAAGGCCAGGGCAACCGCACCATCGCGGTTTACGACCTGGGCGGCGGTACCTTCGATATCTCTATTATCGAAATCGATGAAGTCGACGGCGAAAAAACCTTTGAAGTGCTGGCGACCAACGGTGACACCCACCTGGGCGGCGAAGACTTCGACAGCCGTCTGATCAACTATCTGGTTGCCGAATTCAAGAAAGATCAGGGCATCGATCTGCACAACGATCCGCTGGCGATGCAGCGCCTGAAAGAAGCGGCAGAGAAAGCGAAAATCGAGCTCTCTTCTGCGCAGCAGACCGACGTTAACCTGCCGTATATCACGGCGGACGCGACCGGTCCGAAACACCTGAACATCAAAGTGACCCGCGCGAAGCTCGAGTCGCTGGTAGAAGATCTGGTCAGCCGCTCTATCGAGCCGCTGAAAGTCGCGCTGCAGGATGCGGGACTCTCTGTCTCCGACATCAACGACGTGATCCTGGTCGGTGGTCAGACGCGTATGCCGATGGTGCAGTCCAAAGTGGCTGAGTTCTTCGGTAAAGAGCCGCGTAAAGACGTTAACCCGGACGAAGCGGTCGCTGTCGGCGCTGCGGTACAGGGCGGCGTGCTGGCGGGCGATGTAAAAGACGTGCTGCTGCTGGACGTGACCCCGCTGTCGCTGGGTATCGAAACCATGGGCGGCGTGATGACCTCGCTGATCAGCAAGAACACCACGATCCCGACCAAGCACAGCCAGGTGTTCTCAACCGCTGAAGACAACCAGTCTGCCGTGACCATTCACGTGCTGCAGGGCGAGCGTAAGCGTTCAAGCGATAACAAATCGCTGGGCCAGTTCAACCTGGACGGCATTCAGCCGGCGCCGCGCGGCATGCCGCAGATCGAAGTCACCTTCGATATCGATGCGGACGGCATCCTGCACGTTTCAGCGAAAGACAAGAACAGCGGTAAAGAGCAGAAGATCACCATCAAAGCCTCTTCCGGTCTGAACGAGGACGAAATCGAAAAAATGGTTCGCGATGCAGAAGCGAACGCTGAATCGGATCGTAAGTTCGAAGAGCTGGTGCAGACGCGCAACCAGGGCGACCAGATTGCGCACAGCACCCGCAAGCAGCTGGAAGAAGCGGGCGATAAACTCTCCGCTGACGACAAAGCGCCAATCGAGTCCGCGCTGAGCGAGCTGGAAACCGCGCTGAAAGGCGAAGACAAAGAGGCGATCGACGCTAAAATGCAGGCGCTGATGCAGGTTTCCAGCAAGCTGATGGAAGCGGCGCAGCAGCAGCAGGCAGGCGGCGCGGACGCAGCCGACGCTTCTGCGAAGAAAGACGACGACGTGGTCGACGCTGAATTCGAAGAAGTGAAAGACAACAAAAAATAATTGCCCCTGACCGGGCGCGACGGTTGGCCTGACAGCCGTTGAAACCAGCACGGGCGTAGGAGATCTCTCCACGCCCGTGCGAGCATGTTAAGGGCTAAAAATGGCGAAGAGTGACTACTACGAGATTTTAGGCGTCTCCAAATCCGCAGACGAACGTGAAATTAAAAAGGCGTATAAACGCCTGGCGATGAAATTTCACCCCGACCGCAATCCGGGTGACAAAGAAGCGGAAGCCAAATTCAAAGAGGTCAAGGAAGCCTACGAAATCCTGACCGACGCGCAGAAGCGCGCGGCATACGATCAGTACGGTCATGCGGCCTTTGAACAGGGCGGCATGGGCGGCGGTGGATTCGGCGGCGGCGGCTTTGGCGGCGGCGGCGCGGACTTCAGCGATATCTTTGGCGACGTCTTCGGCGATATCTTTGGCGGCGGTCGTCGTCAACGCGCAGCGCGCGGCGCCGATTTACGCTACAACATGGAGCTGACGCTGGAAGAAGCGGTGCGCGGCGTGACCAAAGAGATCCGCATCCCGACGCTGCAGGAGTGCGACGTCTGCCACGGCAGCGGCGCGAAGGCGGGTTCTCAGCCGCAAACCTGTCCGACCTGCCACGGCGCAGGCCAGGTGCAGATGCGTCAGGGCTTCTTTACCGTGCAGCAGGCCTGTCCGACCTGTCACGGCCGCGGCTCGGTGATTAAAGATCCGTGCAACGCCTGCCATGGTCATGGACGCGTCGAGAAATCGAAAACCCTGTCGGTGAAAATTCCCGCAGGCGTGGATACTGGCGATCGCATTCGTCTCAGCGGCGAAGGCGAAGCGGGCGAGCAGGGCGCGCCGGCCGGCGATCTCTACGTTCAGGTATCGGTGAAGAAACACCCGATCTTCGAGCGTGAAGACAACAACCTTTACTGCGAAGTGCCGATCAACTTCGCCATGGCGGCGCTGGGCGGCGAGATCGAAGTGCCGACGCTGGACGGACGCGTGAAGCTCAAAGTCCCGGCTGAAACCCAGACCGGCAAGCTGTTCCGCATGCGCGGTAAAGGCGTTAAGTCGGTACGCGGCGGCGCGGTTGGTGATCTGTTGTGCCGCGTCGTGGTGGAAACGCCGGTCAATCTGAACGAGAAGCAGAAAAAGCTGCTGCGCGATCTGGAAGAGAGCTTCGGCGGTCCGACCGGCGAGAACAACAGCCCGCGTTCGAAAAGCTTCTTCGACGGCGTGAAGAAGTTCTTTGACGATTTAACTCGCTAATCCGTATCCGGTAAGCATGAAGCCAGCGCTCAGTCGCTGGCTTTTTTTATGCTCTTTTTTTCCCCATAGAGCTTAAAGTTCCGTAAAGAGATCTTTTAATAACCGAACAACGGTTTGTTAACCGTTATGATAGCCGCTGCTCTGGAATAGCACAGGTAATAAGTCGGGAGATAATGTGAATATTAAACTTAAAAAATGGCTACAGAATGATGCTACAAGCGGCATCGTGCTTATCCTGGCGGCTGCGCTGGCGATGTTTCTGGCGAACTACGCTGGCACCCAGCAGGCTTATCAAAACCTGCTGGCTATACCGGTCGAGTTCCGCTTTGGATCGCTTGATATCAGCAAGAACCTGCTGCTGTGGATCAATGACGCGCTGATGGCGATCTTCTTCCTGATGGTCGGCTTAGAGGTAAAGCGCGAGATGGTGATGGGCGCGCTGGCGAAGCGCGAACAGGCGATTTTCCCGCTGATTGCCGCGCTGGGCGGCATGCTGGTGCCCGGACTGCTGTTTCTGGCGTTTAACGGCGCAGATGCTGCTACGCGCAGCGGCTGGGCGATTCCCACCGCCACCGATATCGCCTTCGCGCTGGGCATCCTCGCGCTGCTCGGCAGCCGCGTGCCGCCGGCGTTGAAAATCTTCCTGATGGCGCTGGCGATTATCGACGATCTCGGCGCGATCGTGGTGATTGCGCTGTTCTACACCAGCGATCTGTCGATGGCCGCGCTGGGCGTCGCCGCTGCGGCGATTGTCGTGCTGGCGGCGATGAATCTGCTGAACGTGCGCAATACCGGCCTCTATCTGCTGGTCGGCATGGTGCTGTGGACCGCGGTGCTGAAATCGGGCGTGCATGCGACGCTGGCGGGCGTGGTAGTCGGCTTCCTGATCCCGCTGAAAAAGCAGGAGGGCCATTCACCGGCGATTCATCTTGAGCATGCGCTTCATCCCTGGGTGCGCTGGCTGATCCTGCCGCTGTTCGCCTTCGCCAATGCGGGCGTATCGCTGGAGGGCATTCACGCAGGGGATATCTTCTCGCTGCTGCCGCTGGGGATTGTCGCGGGACTGCTGATTGGCAAGCCGGTGGGCATTACGCTTTTCTGCTGGCTGGCGGTGAAGTTCAGGCTGGCGACGCTGCCGCAAAATACCCGCCTGGCGGATATCGCCGCGGTCGGCGTGCTGTGCGGCATCGGCTTTACCATGTCGATCTTTATCGCCTCGCTGGCCTACGGCGAGAGCAATCCGCAGCTTATCACGCTGGCGAAGCTGGGCATTTTGCTAGGGTCGATTCTCTCTGCAGTAGCGGGCTATGTGATTCTGGGGCGGCGTCTGGCGCAGCGAACGGCTTAGCGGTCGCCTTTCATCGGGCAGCGTCTGGATCAGGCGCTTGCCTGGAGCCTGGCGTTTGCTTAAGACGAAAAAAAACCGGCTAAGCGCCGGTTCTTTTTACAAAGCGATGAACAAAGGCTTACGCCATTTTGTTGATCTGAGCAGTCAGGTTAGCTTTATGACGTGCAGCTTTGTTTTTGTGGATCAGACCTTTAGCAGCCTGACGGTCCACGATCGGTTGCATTTCGTTAAATGCGTTCTGCGCAGCAGCTTTGTCGCCAGCTGCGATCGCCGCGTATACTTTCTTAACGAAAGTACGCATCATAGAACGACGGCTCGCGTTATGCTTGCGACGTTTTTCAGATGTTACGGCGCGTTTCTTAGCTGATTTGATATTAGCCAAGGTCCAACTCCCAAATGTGTTCTATATGGACAAATCAAAGGCCGAGGACTATGCCTTTTGAGCCTTCTTTTGTCAATGGATTTGTGCAAATAAGCGTCGTTTTACAAACCACGCCCGGTTACGTAATTGATGGCGCAAGATTCTACCAGCTTCCCCTCGTTGAATACAGCCTTTCCCAACAAAATTCTCGGATAAACGGGCGGCATGCGCTGAGCCCCGATAAATGGCGCCTTCTGCGCAGGAAAGGTGTGGCTACGGGTTAACCTTAGCCGGTTTCAAGGGTATAATCCGCCGATTTCCACCGGTTTGAGTCAGCCATGAAGTTTATCCGCGGTATTCATAATCTAAACGAGCAGCATCGCGGCTGCGTCCTGACCATTGGTAACTTCGACGGCGTGCATCGCGGCCACCAGGCGCTGATGGCGCGCCTGTGCGAAGAGGGACGAAAACGCCAGCTTCCGGTGATGGTGATGCTGTTCGAGCCGCAGCCGCTTGAGCTGTTTGCCGGAGACAGAGCGCCTGCGCGCCTGACGCGCCTGCGGGAGAAGCTGAGGTTCCTGGCGGAGGCGGGCGTCGATCGCGTGCTCTGCGTGCGCTTTGACCGCCGCTTCGCTGCGCAGTCGGCGCAGTGTTTCATCACCGATCTGCTGGTGGATAAGCTGGGCGTCAAGTACCTGGCGGTGGGGGATGATTTCCGCTTTGGCGCTGGTCGTCAGGGCGATTTCCTGTTATTACAGAAGGCGGGTGCCGAGTACGGCTTTGACGTCGTCAGCACCGAAACCTTCTGCGACGGCGGCAAGCGCATCAGCAGCACCGCCGTGCGTCAGGCGCTGGCCGATGACGACTTAGCGCTGGCGCAAACGCTGCTGGGCCATCCTTTCAGTATCTCTGGCCGCGTCGTGCACGGCGATGCACTGGGACGCACCATCGGTTTTCCCACCGCGAATCTCCCTTTACGCCGCATCGTCTCGCCGGTGAAAGGCGTGTATGCGGTGGAAGTGCTCGGCCTGGGCGCGCCCGTTCCCGGCGTCGCCAATATCGGCACGCGACCGACGGTAAAAGGATTGCGCCAGCAGCTTGAAGTTCACCTGCTTGACATCAATATCAATCTGTATGGAAAGCACATTGATGTGGTGCTGAAGCATAAGATACGTAACGAGCAGCGCTTTGCCTCACTGGAGGCGTTGAAAGAACAAATTGCGAAAGATGTGGTAACCGCCCGGCACTTCTTTGGGCTTTAACCCCGCAAAATACGGAAACGAGAATCTGATGAGTGACTATAAATCTACCCTGAATTTGCCCGAAACGGGGTTCCCGATGCGTGGCGATCTTGCCAAACGCGAGCCGGGAATGCTGCAGCGCTGGTATGATGACAACCTGTACGGCATCATCCGCGAAGCCAAAAAAGGGAAAAAAACCTTTATCCTGCATGACGGCCCTCCCTATGCCAACGGCAGCATCCATATTGGTCACTCAGTTAACAAGATTCTGAAAGACATTATCGTTAAGTCGAAAGGCATGGCGGGCTTCGACTCGCCTTACGTGCCGGGCTGGGACTGTCACGGTCTGCCGATCGAGCATAAGGTCGAGCAGATGATCGGCAAGCCGGGCGAGAAGGTCACGCCGGCCGA
This sequence comes from Pantoea sp. X-Soil-MYKO-1289, assembly GCF_059730625.1. Classification (NCBI taxonomy): domain Bacteria; kingdom Pseudomonadati; phylum Pseudomonadota; class Gammaproteobacteria; order Enterobacterales; family Erwiniaceae; genus Pantoea; species Pantoea sp. X-Soil-MYKO-1289. The sequence goes on along the minus strand of NZ_AP036004.1, from coordinate 3,362,189 downwards.
ATTCCGCGAAGCGTGCCGCAAATACGCCGCCGAGCAGGTAGAAGGGCAGAAGGCGGACTTTATCCGTCTCGGCGTGCTGGGCGACTGGGATCGTCCCTACCTGACGATGAACTTCCAGACCGAAGCCAATATCATCCGCGCGCTGGGCAAAATCATCGGCAACGGTCATTTGCACAAAGGCGCGAAGCCGGTGCACTGGTGTCTGGACTGCCGCTCGGCGCTGGCGGAAGCGGAAGTCGAATACTATGACAAAACCTCGCCCTCTATCGACGTTATGTTTAACGCGGTAGACCGCGACGCGGTGCGCGCGCAGTTCGGCGACGCGCCGGTCAACGGCCCGATCTCGCTGGTGATCTGGACCACCACGCCCTGGACCATGCCGGCCAACCGCGCTATCTCGCTGCATCCGGAATTCGACTATCAGCTGGTGCAGATCGACGGTCGCGCCCTGATCCTGGCGAAAGAGCTGGTCGAGAGCGTGCTGAAGCGCGCTGGCGTCGCCGAGTGGACCGTGCTGGGCGAATGCAAAGGCGCGGCGCTGGAGCGTCTGACCTTCCAGCATCCTTTCCTGGTGAACATTCAGTCGCCGGTGGTGCTGGGCGAACACGTGACCCTCGAAGCCGGTACCGGCGCCGTGCACACCGCGCCGGGCCACGGTCCGGACGACTATGTCATCGGCCAGAAATATGGCATCGAAGTGGCGAACCCGGTTGGCCCGGACGGCACCTATCTGCCGGGCACCTATCCGACCCTCGACGGCCTGAACGTCTTCAAAGCCAACGACGTCATCGTTGAGCTGCTGAAAGAGAAGGGCGCGCTGCTGCATGTGGAAAAACTGCTGCACAGCTACCCGCACTGCTGGCGTCACAAAACGCCGATCATCTTCCGCGCCACGCCGCAGTGGTTCATCAGCATGGATCAGAAAGGGCTGCGCGCGCAGTCGCTGAAAGAGATCAAAGGCGTGCAGTGGATCCCGGACTGGGGCCAGGCGCGTATCGAAGCGATGGTGGCCAATCGCCCGGACTGGTGCATCTCGCGTCAGCGCACCTGGGGCGTGCCGATGGCGCTGTTTGTGCATAAAGAGACCGAGCAGCTGCATCCCGATACGCTGGCGCTGATGGAGAAAGTCGCGCAGCGCGTCGAGCAGGACGGCATCCAGGCGTGGTGGGATCTCGATCCGCGCGATCTGATGGGCGACGACGCCGACAATTACGTCAAGGTGCCGGATACGCTGGACGTCTGGTTTGACTCCGGCTCCACCAGCTATGCGGTGGTTGACGCCCGTCCGGAATTCGGCGGCCACGCGCCCGATATGTATCTGGAAGGCTCCGACCAGCATCGCGGCTGGTTTATGTCCTCGCTGATGATCTCGACCGCGATGAAAGGCAAAGCGCCTTATCGTCAGGTGCTGACCCACGGCTTTACCGTCGATGGTCAGGGCCGCAAGATGTCCAAGTCGATCGGCAACACCGTTTCGCCGCAGGACGTGATGAACAAACTGGGCGCGGATATTCTGCGTCTGTGGGTCGCCTCTACCGACTACTCCGGCGAGATGGCGGTCTCCGACGAAATCCTGAAACGCTCTGCCGACGCCTATCGTCGTATCCGCAACACCGCGCGCTTCCTGCTGGCGAACCTCAACGGCTTCAACCCGGAAACCGATATGGTGGCGCCGGAAGAGATGGTGGTGGTGGATCGCTGGGCGGTCGGCCGCGCGCAGGCGGCGCAGGCGGACATCGTCGCGTCGTACGAAAACTACGATTTCCACGAGGTTATCCAGCGCCTGATGCAGTTCTGCTCGATCGAGATGGGCTCGTTCTATCTGGATATCATCAAGGATCGCCAGTACACCGCGAAGCGCGACAGCCTGGCGCGTCGCAGCTGCCAGAGCGCGCTGTGGCATATCGCCGAGGCGCTGGTGCGCTGGATGGCGCCGATCATGTCCTTTACCGCCGACGAAATCTGGGGCTATCTGCCGGGCAAACGCGCGCAGTACGTCTTCACCGAGGAGTGGTATAGCGGCCTGTTCGGCCTGTCGCAGGACGAGGCGCTGAACGACGCCTACTGGGCGGAGCTGCTGAAGGTGCGCGGCGAAGTCAACAAGGCGATCGAGCAGGCGCGCGGCGACAAGCGTATCGGCGGCGCGCTGGAAGCGACCGTGACGCTCTATGCCGATGCGGCGCTGGCGGAGAAGCTGCAGGCGCTGGGCGACGAGCTGCGCTTTGTGCTGCTGACCTCAGGCGCGACGGTGGCGGACTACGCGCTGGCGAGCGAAGAAGCGCAGCAGAGCGAGCTGGTAAAAGGTCTGAAAATCGCGCTGCATAAAGCGGAAGGCGAGAAATGCCCGCGCTGCTGGCACTACACTACGGACGTCGGCCAGAACGCGGAGCATCTTGCCGTGTGCGGACGCTGTTACACCAACCTGGCCGGCAACGGCGAAGAGCGTAAATTTGCCTGATGCGTAAACCTATTCTCTCAACCGGCTTACGCTGGGTATGGCTGGTGCTGGCGGTGATCCTGGTCGATTTCGCCAGCAAACAGTGGGTGATGAACAACATGATGCTGCATGAAACGCAGCCGCTGATGCCGTTCCTCAACCTGTTCTACGCGCACAACTACGGCGCGGCGTTCAGCTTCCTGGCGGATAAAGGCGGCTGGCAGCGCTGGTTCTTCGCCGGCATCGCTATCGCTATCGTGGTGGCGCTGCTGGTGATGATGTACCGCAGCCGCGCCAGCCAGAAAATCGTTAATATCGCCTACGCGCTGATTATCGGCGGCGCGGCGGGCAACCTGTTCGATCGTGCTTATCACGGATTCGTTGTCGACTTTATCGACTTCTATATCGGCGACTGGCACTTCGCCACCTTTAATATCGCTGACTGCGGCATCTGTATCGGCGCCGCGTTAGTGGTGCTGGAGGGCTTTCTCAGCCCCTCTGGCAAACAGGCAAAACAAGGGTAAGACATGAGTGTCTCTGTAGAGCGCGACAGCGCGGTGCTGCTGCATTTCACGCTGAAGCTTGAGGATGGCTCCGTCGCGGAGTCGACCTCTGCGTCCGGCAAACCGGCGCTGTTCCGCCTGGGCGACGGCAGCCTTTCCGCCGCGCTGGAGCAGGAGCTGCTGGGACTGAAGGCGGGCGATAAGCACGCCTTTACGCTGGCGCCGGAAGCGGCGTTCGGCGCCGTCAGCCCGGATCTGATCCAGTACTTCTCGCGCCGCGACTTTATTAATGCGGGCGAGCCGGAAATCGGCGCCATCATGCTCTTTACCGGCATGGGCGGCAGCGAAATGCCCGGCGTGATCCGCGAAATCTCCGGTGATTCCATCACCGTGGATTTCAACCATCCGCTGGCCGGTCATCAGGTTCACTTCGATATCGACGTGCTGGAAGTCAATCCGGCACTGGAGGCAAACGATGCAAATCCTGCTGGCTAACCCGCGCGGCTTCTGCGCCGGCGTCGATCGCGCCATCAGCATTGTCGAGCGCGCGCTGGAGATGTACGGCGCGCCGATCTATGTGCGCCATGAAGTGGTGCACAACCGCTACGTGGTGAACAGCCTGCGCGAACGCGGCGCAATCTTTATCGAAGAGATCAGCGAAGTGCCGGATAACGCCATTCTGATCTTCTCGGCGCACGGCGTATCGCAGGCGGTGCGCGCCGAAGCGAAAGCGCGCAGCCTGACTATGCTGTTCGACGCCACCTGTCCGCTGGTGACCAAGGTGCATATGGAGGTGGCGCGCGCCAGCCGTAAAGGGGTGGAAGCGATCCTGATCGGCCATGCCGGGCATCCGGAAGTCGAAGGCACCATGGGCCAGTACAGCAACCCGAACGGCGGCATGTATCTGGTGGAGTCGCCGGAAGATGTCTTTAAGCTGCAGGTAAAGGATGAGAGCAATCTCTGCTTTATGACGCAGACCACGCTGTCGGTCGATGATACCTCTGACGTGATCGATGCGCTGCGCGCGCGCTTTCCAGCAATTATCGGGCCGCGTAAAGACGATATCTGCTATGCCACCACCAACCGTCAGGAAGCGGTGCGCGTGCTGGCGCGCGATGCGGAAGTGGTGCTGGTGGTCGGCTCGAAAAACTCTTCAAACTCCAATCGCCTGGCGGAGCTGGCGCAGCGTGCCGGCAAGCTGGCGAAACTGATCGACTCCGCGGATGACATCCAGGAGGAGTGGGTAAAAGGCATTGCGTGTATCGGCGTAACCGCTGGCGCATCGGCGCCCGACATTCTGGTGCAGCAGGTGATCCAGCGCCTGCGCGAAATGGGTGGCGAAGCGGCCATCGAGCTGATCGGCCGCGAAGAGAACATTGTTTTTGAAGTGCCGAAAGAGCTGCGCGTCGAAGTGCGCAACGTGCAGTAATCCAGCACCTCAGCTTGCTGAAAGGCCGACGACAGTCGGCCTTTTTTATGGGCGAAAGGGTTGAGTTCCAGCCAGCGGAATTGCTTTTACTGATAATCGGTAAGCGCTACCCTGAAATTCTAATTATCCCGGTTTAGTAGTGGCGCGTCTGGTAACTGACCGTTAACCTGATTGCGCTTTGCATGCATAGTTTTGTATCAGGAATGAATAAATATGAGTAATTACCGCATTGCCATCGTAGGCGCGTCCGGCCGCATGGGACGCAATCTGATTGAGGCGACGCAGCAGGCAGAGGGCGTCGAGCTGGGCGCCGCGCTGGTGCGTCCAGGATCCTCGCTGACTGGCAGCGACGCCGGCGAACTGGCCGGGCTGGGGAAAAACGGCGTGATTATCGCCGACGATTTACGCAGCGTGATGGATGATTTTGACGTGCTGGTGGATTTCACCCGTCCTGAAGGCACGCTGCACTATCTGGCGCTGTGCCGCGAATACAACAAGGCGATGGTGATCGGCACCACCGGCTTCGACGACGCGGGCAAAGCGGCGATTCAGGCCGCCGCCGCCGATATCAGCATCGTCTTCGCCGCCAATTTCAGCGTCGGCGTAAATCTGGTGCTTAAGCTGCTGGAGAAAGCGGCGAAGGTGATGGGCGACTACGCCGATATCGAAATTGTCGAAGCGCACCATCGTCATAAGGTTGATGCGCCTTCCGGCACGGCGCTGGCGATGGGCGAAGCGATTGCCGACGCCATGAGCTGGGATTTAAAGGATCATGCCGTCTACGCGCGCGAAGGCCATACCGGCGAGCGCAAGCCGCAGACTATCGGTTTTGCCACGGTGCGCGCGGGCGATATCGTCGGCGAGCATACGGCAATGTTTGCGGATACTGGCGAGCGTGTTGAGATTACCCACAAGGCTTCAAGCCGTATGACCTTCGCCAATGGCGCGGTTAAGGCGGCATTGTGGCTGAAAGAGAAGAAATCCGGCCTTTACGATATGCGAGACGTGCTGGATTTGTCGATGTTGTGATGTTGTGTACCATCGTGATGTGGTTATTTCAATCAGTAACCGGTTGATTGAACAGGGCGATAGCATTATCGCCCTTTATTTTTTGTGAAAATAACGTCTTTACATTATTTTTGATACGAGTTGTGTGAAAGTTGGGTTTTTTATAGTGGTTGAGGTTAAAAAAAGACCTTTTTTGACCATTTGGTCAAAAATAGTGGTCTTCACGGCCCGCTTTTATTTTATTTCTCTCAGGCAACCGTTTATTCCTGCCGGTAATATCGCTTTTTTGCGACTTATTCCTGGTTTTACCCTTCAGTGACTCGAAAACCACTAAAAAATCGCGCTTCAGGGTAGACAAGGCTGAGTGCGATCATTAGAATGCGCGCAATTTGCCAAAAATCGACCACTCAGGCGGTTTTTGCCTTGATTCAGGGCCAAATTTTGAATTAATATGCAAATATTGTGACTGTTTATTCCCTGGAGGATGTTTTGATTAAGTCAGCGCTCTTGGTTCTGGAAGACGGAACCCAATTCCACGGTCGGGCCATAGGGGCAACGGGATCGGCAGTGGGGGAGGTCGTTTTCAATACGTCAATGACCGGTTATCAAGAAATACTCACTGATCCCTCCTATTCCCGCCAGATCGTCACCCTCACTTATCCCCATATCGGCAATGTCGGCGTCAACGCCGCTGACGCAGAATCCACGCAAATTCACGCGCAAGGCCTGGTCATCCGCGACCTGCCGCTGATTGTCAGCAACTTCCGCAGCGAAGAGAGCCTGTCGGCTTATCTGCAGCGCAACAACGTGGTGGGCATCGCCGATATCGACACCCGCAAGCTGACGCGCCTGCTGCGCGAAAAAGGGGCGCAAAACGGCTGCATCATCGCGGGCGACAACCCGGATGCGGCGCTGGCGCTGCAGAAAGCGCAGGCGTTCCCGGGGCTGAAAGGGATGGATCTGGCGAAAGAAGTCACAACGGCGGAGACCTATAGCTGGCAGCAGGGCTCCTGGACGCTGAACGAGGGCCTGCCGCAGGCGAAGAGCGCGGAAGCGCTGCCGTATCACGTCGTGGCCTACGATTACGGCGTGAAATTCAATATCTTCCGCATGCTGGTGGATCGCGGCTGTCGCCTGACGGTGGTGCCGGCGCAGACGCCTGCCGAAGAGGTGCTGAAGCTTAACCCAGACGGGATTTTCCTCTCTAACGGACCGGGCGACCCGGAGCCGTGCGATTACGCCATCAGCGCGATCAAAGCCTTCCTCGAGACCGAGGTTCCGGTGTTCGGCATCTGCCTCGGCCATCAGCTGCTGGCGCTGGCGAGCGGCGCGAAAACGGTGAAGATGAAGCTTGGCCACCACGGCGGCAACCATCCGGTGCAGGATCTCGACAACAATCGCGTCATGATCACCGCGCAAAACCACGGCTTCGCCGTTGATGACGCCACCCTGCCGGCGAACCTGCGCGTGACGCACATTTCGCTGTTCGACAAAACGGTGCAGGGCATTCACCGCACCGATAAACCGGCGTTCAGCTTCCAGGGACATCCGGAAGCGAGCCCGGGCCCGCACGACGCTGCGCCGCTGTTCGATCACTTTATCGAGCTGATCGAAGCCTACCGTTCGAAAGCTAAGTAATCAGGAGCCAGAAAATGCCGAAACGTACAGATATAAAATCCATCCTGATCCTTGGCGCAGGCCCGATTGTTATCGGCCAGGCCTGTGAGTTTGACTACTCTGGCGCGCAGGCGTGTAAGGCGCTGCGCGAAGAGGGCTACCGCGTCATTCTGGTGAACTCCAACCCGGCGACCATTATGACCGACCCGGAGATGGCTGATGCGACCTATATCGAGCCGATTCACTGGGAAGTGGTACGCAAAATTATCGAAAAAGAGCGCCCGGATGCGGTGCTGCCGACCATGGGCGGACAGACCGCGCTGAACTGCGCGCTGGAGCTGGAGCGTCAGGGCGTGTTGGAAGAGTTCGGCGTCACCATGATTGGCGCCACGGCTGATGCGATTGACAAAGCAGAAGATCGCCGCCGTTTCGACGTGGCGATGAAAAGCATCGGACTGGATACGGCGCGTTCAGGCATCGCCCATACCATGGAAGAAGCGCTGGCCGTGGCTGAAGATGTTGGCTTCCCCTGCATTATTCGCCCCTCGTTCACCATGGGCGGCACCGGCGGCGGCATCGCCTATAACCGTGAAGAGTTTGAAGAGATCTGCGAACGCGGCCTTGACCTCTCGCCGACCAACGAGCTGCTGATCGATGAGTCGCTGATTGGCTGGAAAGAGTATGAGATGGAGGTGGTGCGCGACAAGAACGACAACTGCATCATCGTCTGCTCTATCGAAAACTTCGACGCCATGGGCATTCACACCGGCGACTCCATTACCGTCGCGCCGGCGCAGACGCTGACCGATAAAGAGTATCAGATCATGCGTAACGCCTCGCTGGCGGTGCTGCGTGAAATCGGCGTGGAAACAGGCGGCTCCAACGTGCAGTTCTCGGTCAACCCGAAGGACGGCCGTCTGATCGTGATCGAAATGAACCCGCGCGTGTCGCGCTCTTCGGCGCTCGCCTCCAAGGCGACCGGCTTCCCGATCGCTAAAGTGGCGGCCAAGCTGGCGGTCGGCTTTACGCTTGACGAGCTGATGAACGATATCACCGGCGGTCTGACTCCGGCGTCGTTCGAACCCTCTATCGACTATGTCGTCACCAAGATCCCGCGCTTTAACTTCGAGAAATTCGCCGGCGCGAACGACCGTCTGACCACCCAGATGAAATCGGTCGGCGAAGTGATGGCGATTGGCCGCACCTTCCAGGAGTCGATGCAGAAAGCGCTGCGCGGTCTGGAAGTGGGCGCCAACGGCTTCGACCCGAAAGTGCACCTTGACGATGCCGATGCGCTGACCCGCATTCGCCGCGAGCTGAAAGATGCAGGCGCCGAGCGTATCTGGTATATCGCCGATGCGTTCCGCGCCGGGATGTCGGTCGACGGCGTTTTCAACCTGACCAATATCGATCGCTGGTTCCTGGTGCAGATCGAAGAGCTGGTGCGTCTGGAAGAGCAGGTGGCGCGCGAAGGCGTCAACGGCCTGAGCCAGCCGTTCCTGCGTACGCTGAAGCGCAAAGGCTTCGCCGACGCGCGTCTGGCGGCGCTGGCAGGCGTCTCGGAAGGCGAGATCCGCAAGCTGCGTCAGCAGTACAATCTGCATCCGGTCTATAAGCGCGTCGACACCTGCGCCGCCGAGTTCGCCACCGATACCGCCTATATGTACTCCACCTATGAAGAGGAGTGCGAGGCGAACCCGAATCAGGATCGCGACAAGATTATGGTGCTGGGCGGCGGGCCAAACCGCATCGGCCAGGGCATTGAGTTCGACTACTGCTGCGTGCACGCCGCGCTGGCGCTGCGCGAAGATGGTTTCGAAACCATTATGGTGAACTGCAACCCGGAAACGGTTTCTACCGACTACGACACCTCTGACCGTCTCTACTTCGAGCCGGTCACGCTGGAAGACGTGCTGGAAATCGTGCGCATCGAGCAGCCGAAAGGCGTGATCGTGCAGTATGGCGGTCAGACGCCGCTGAAGCTGGCGCGCGCCCTGGAAGCGGCAGGCGTGCCGGTTATCGGCACCAGCCCGGACGCGATTGACCGCGCCGAAGACCGCGAGCGCTTCCAGCAGGCGGTCGATCGCCTGAACCTGAAGCAGCCGGCTAACGCCACCGTCACCACGCTGGAGCAGGCGGTGGAGAAAGCGGCCAGCCTCGGCTATCCGCTGGTGGTGCGTCCTTCTTATGTGCTGGGCGGCCGCGCAATGGAGATCGTCTACGACGAGATCGACCTCAAGCGCTACTTCCAGACCGCCGTCTCCGTCTCCAACGATGCGCCGGTGCTGCTGGACCGCTTCCTCGACGACGCGGTTGAGGTGGACGTGGACGCCATCTGCGACGGCGAGCGCGTGCTGATTGGCGGCATTATGGAGCACATCGAGCAGGCGGGCGTGCACTCGGGCGACTCCGCCTGTTCGCTGCCGGCCTACACGCTGAGCCAGGAGATTCAGAACGTGATGCGTCAGCAGGTCGAGCGCCTGGCGTTCGAACTTAACGTGCGCGGCCTGATGAACGTGCAGTTCGCGGTGAAGGACAACGAGGTTTACCTGATTGAGGTGAACCCGCGCGCGGCGCGTACCGTGCCGTTCGTCTCTAAAGCCACCGGCGTGCCGCTGGCGAAAGTGGCGGCGCGCGTCATGGCGGGCAAAACGCTGGCCGAGCAGGGCGTCACTAAAGAGGTGATCCCGCCGTACTACTCGGTGAAAGAGGTCGTGCTGCCGTTTAACAAGTTCCAGGGCGTGGATCCGATTCTCGGCCCGGAAATGCGCTCTACCGGCGAAGTGATGGGCGTGGGCCGTACTTTTGCCGAAGCCTTCTCCAAAGCGATGCTGGGCGCTCAGAGCAACATGAAGAAGAGCGGCCGCGCGCTGCTGTCGGTACGCGAAGGCGATAAGAAGCGCATCGTCGATCTGGCGGCCAAGCTGCTGAAGTTCGGCTTTGAGCTGGACGCCACCCACGGCACCGCCGTGGTGCTGGGTGAAGCGGGCATTAATCCGCGTCTGGTGAATAAGGTGCACGAAGGTCGTCCGCATATTCAGGATCGCCTGAAGAACGGCGAATATACCTATATCGTCAACACCACTGCCGGTCGTCAGGCGATTGAGGATTCGCGTGTGATTCGCCGCAGCGCGCTGCAGTATAAAGTGCACTACGACACCACGCTGAACGGCGGTTTCGCCACGGCGATGTCGCTGAATGCGGATCCGACGGAAAAAGTCATTTCCGTACAGGAAATGCACGCGCTGATTAACGGTTAATTTCCGTGCATAATCAAACGGCCCTCCGGGGCCGTTTTTTTTATTTTTTTATCGCCAGCTTTGATAATAAATAACTAAAAACGATTAAAGTTTTGCGCATTTGTCTTTAGGATTAGCGCGTAATGCTATTACTGCTAAATACCCTAAAAACCGCACAAATTTATAAAGCGAAAGCCTGTCTGCTCAACGTAATATTTCGCCGCCTATTCTTCCGGGCCAATCAGGGACTTATAAAAAAATGAAAATGCGTGCTTTCACACTGAGCGCTATTGCTGCGTTAATGGCGGCTGCGCCCTTTGCCAGCCAGGCTGAAATTACTCTGCTTAAACAAGATCCGCAGGCGGGCGATCCGCTGAGCCGACTGAACTTCACCGTGGGCGGCAGTATTCGTCCGCAGTTCGAACACCAGACCGGCGTCAACGATAAATCTTACAAGCGTAATGGCTTTGACGGCGGCACTCGCTTCCGTTTCGCCGCTGACTATTATCTGTTCGACGATATTAGCTGGGCCAGCTACTACGAGGTGGGCGTTAATATTCCCGCCGTATTCGACTGGGATAACCATTATAAAGATGGCGCCAACGACACCACGCGTCGCCAGCTCTATACCGGCCTGAAAAGTAAAACCTGGGGTGAGATCTATTTCGGCCAGCAGAACAGCGTTTTCTATGACGTTGTCGGCGCGAAGACTGATATCTGGGATTACGACATGAAAGGCCAGGCGCCGGGCAACGGCATCAACGGCGACTACGACGGCTCCTATCGTTCACGCAAGCAGCTGAAGTATAAAAATACTTTTGGCGCGGTCGACCTCTACGCCTCTTACCTGTTCAGCGACAACGAATACCTGCCGGGCAACGGCCTGCGCTACAAGCGCAAAGGCGGCGGTTCGCTGGGCGTGGATTACCATATCACCGACGACCTGACCTGGGGCACGGCGTGGAACTATACCCGCGCGGAGATGCGTAATCCGGGCAATAGCGACAGCGGCGACTACAACCAGAATATCTACGGCACCGCATTAAGCTGGAAGCCGGGCAACTGGACGCTCTCTGCGGGCGGCGGCTGGTATCAAAACTTCCTGCTGACCAAACGCAGCAACGTCAACGACTACTTCGCCGATGACGCATGGGGCCTCGAATACTTCGCCGGCTACAAGATCCCGGTTAAGCAGTACGGCCTGAAAGCGGTGCAGCCTTACGTAATGGGCGATCGTCTGGAGTATGTTAACGGCCGCAACTACCAGCGCATCGACAACGGCGTGGGCGTTACGCTGTTCCTCGACTACGGTTTCCGCGTCGACTACGAACACGTCTTCACCTCCAGCACCGACAACCTGGGCGATATGAACCTGGTGCGTCTGCGCTACGATTTCTAATCGTCAAAACCTAAAACGGCTCCCTCGGGAGCCGTTTTTTTTAGGGAGCGATCGCCGCTTCATCCAGCGGATCGGGGCCAAAGCGGTTGGGGCCGACGGTGCCGCGCAGGCAGAAGTAAACCAGCAGCAGCAGCGTGCCCAGCAGCGGAATCAACATAATCAGCAGCCACCAGCCAGAGCGATCGAGATCGTGCAGGCGGCGTACGCCGACGGCGATGGAGGGGATCAGGACGGCAACGGAGTAGATGAGCGAAAGCACGCCCTGATCAGAAAAAACCTTCAGTCCGAGCAGTTCATCGACTGCGCTGCAGGCCAGCGAAATCAGCGTGCTGAACAATAAAAACAGCCAGAAGGTTTTGCGACGACAGCGACCGTTAACGACCGCATACATTTTTAAAACCGTCAGATAATGGTTCACTTTATGGGTTCCTTTTTTTAATCAAATCAGCGCAGTCGTTCCCGTCAGCTCAAGGTGAAACGCGCTATTCCCGCCCTTGTGCCAGGTAACCTATTTTATCTGGCGGCTTAGGGCGTCGCACAGGAAAAAAGCGGTGTAAAACTCTGCTGAGTAATAAAAATGCGGTGGCAAAAGCCCTTTACGTAATTACACTCTTCCCGCTATCGACGAAAGTTTCGCCTTTACGTATGATGGCGCGAATTTTTTATCTGTGAGTCTCTTAACATGATTAGTCTGATCGCGGCATTAGCAGCAGATCGCGTCATTGGTATGGAAGGTGCCATGCCGTGGAACCTGCCTGCAGATTTGGCGTGGTTTAAACGTAACACCCTGAATAAGCCGGTGATTATGGGTCGTCTGACCTTTGAATCCATCGGTCGTCCGCTGCCGGGACGCCTTAATATCGTGGTCAGCAGTCAGCCGGGCGCGACGGAAGGGGTAACCTGGGTGACCTCGCTGGACGAGGCGATTAAAGCGGCCGGCGACGTGCCGGAGATAATGGTGATTGGCGGCGGGCGGATCTATGAGCAGATGCTGAAGCGCGCCGATCGTCTCTATCTCACCCATATCGACGCCGAGGTAGAAGGGGACACCCAGTTCCCGGATTACGAACCGGACGAATGGCAGTCAACCTTTAGCGAGTTTCACGACGCCGACGAGCAGAACTCCCACAGCTACTGCTTCGAAATCCTCGATCGCCGCTAAGCGTTAATCAGCAAAACGCCTTGTTGAAGGGCATTTGGCAAATGATTAAAACCTTTGCAAGTGGTAGACAGGGATCGGAGAGCAAAGCGTCTCGCGGCATGGATGGCGCGGGCCGAGCGAGCATGGATGCCTTGAGCGACTTTGCCATCGAGCCCGGTCTACCGCGTCGGCACTATTTCACGCCTTGTCCACCGACAAGGCGTTTTCTTTTGCGTCTCTCTCAGGCGGACTGCTGCGGCGGAACGCTGTCGTTTATCGACGGCTGGCGGTTAGAAGCCTGCGTATAGTAGCGCTGGCTTTCCCAGTGCAGCAGCGTCAGCACGCCGCCCCAGCAGCAGCCGGTATCCAGGCCAATCACGCCGCGCGGCGTGCCTTTGCCCTCCAGCGAGGCCCAGTGGCCGAACACCTGCGTATAGTCTTCAGGCAGCTTGCCGGGGATGGTAAACCAGGGCCTGAGCGGCGGCGGCGCGGAGTCCGGCGTCTCTTTGCAGATCATATCGAGCTGGCCGTTGGGGAAGCAGAAGCGCATGCGCGTCAGGGCGTTGGCGGAAAAGCGCAGGCGCGCCAGGCCGCTCAGCTCCGGCGTCCAGTTATTCGGCATATCGCCGTACATGGCGTCCAGAAACAGGGGATAGCTGTCGCTGGAGAGCACCGCCTCCAGCTCGCGCGCGCAGGCCTGCGCCGTCTCTAAATCCCACTGCGGCGTGATGCCGGCGTGCGCCATTACCAGCTTTTTCTCTTCGTCGACCTGCAACAGCGGCTGACGGCGCAGCCAGTTGAGCAGCTCATCGGCGTCCTCCGCTTCGAGCAGCGGCGTCAGGCGATCCTTGGGTTTGTTGCGGCTGATGCCGGCGAACACCGCCAGCAGATGCAAATCGTGATTGCCCAGCACCATACGGACGCTCTCGCCGAGCGATTTTACGTAGCGCAGCACCTCAAGCGAACCCGGGCCGCGCGCGACCAGGTCGCCGGTCAGCCACAGCGTATCCTGCTCAGGCGAAAAGTCGACCTGCTCCAGCAGAGCGCGTAGCTCATCGTAACAACCATGAACGTCGCCAATCAGATATGTGCTCATAGAGAATTATCCGCAATAAAAGACCGCGCCCGGCAGAGCCGGGCGAAGGGTGAAAAGATCAGTGTATATGGGTTTCTACGGCAAGGCGGAACACCGGGATGTCGATGTGAAAGGTTTCCCCCTCTTCATCCTGCATCACATAGTGTCCCTGCATGGTGCCCATCGGCGTTTCGATTACGGCGCCGCTGGTGTACTGAAATTCGCTGCCGGGCGCAATCACGGGCTGTTCACCAACCACGCCTTCGCCCTGAACTTCGGTTTCGCGCCCGTTGCCGTTAGTGATAAGCCAGTAGCGGCCCACCAGCTGCACGGCGTTTCGACCCAGATTGCGGATGGTAATGGTATAGGCAAAGACGAAGCGCTCCTCTTCCGGCGAGGATTGAGAAGCGATATAGAGACTTTGTACCTGAACAGACATCCGGGCCGATTCACTCATGCGTTACTCCAGCGGTTCAACGTTGTGGGTCGCCAGCCAGTTGGCTAACTGACAGTATTGCGCCACCGACACGTTTTCCGCGCGTAGTCCTGCATCGATGCCCAGCTCATCCAGCGCGCCGGCGGTGAACAGATAGCCGAGGCTGTTGCGCAGGGTTTTGCGGCGCTTACCGAAGGCTTCGGTCGTGATGCGGCTCAGTACGCGAATATCGCTGACCGGATGCGGCGGCTCCGTAAACGGCACCAGGCGCACCACTGCCGAATCCACTTTAGGCGGCGGCGTAAAAGAGTGCGGCGGCACTTCAAGCACCGGAATAACCTGACAATAGTATTGCGCCATCACGCTGAGGCGGCCGTAGGCTTTGCTGCCTGGCCCGGCGACGAGGCGGTTAACCACCTCTTTCTGCAGCATGAAGTGCATATCTTTAATCGAACCAGTATAGCTGAAAAGGTGAAACATCAGCGGGGTCGAAATATTGTAAGGCAGGTTGCCGAAGACGCGCAGCGGCTGGCCTTTCTCTTTCGCCAGCGCGGCGAAATCGAAGGTCATCGCATCCTGCTGATAGATCGTCAGCTTCGGGCCGAGGAACGGATGCGTCTGCAGACGCGCAGCCAGATCGCGGTCCAGCTCGACCACCGTTAAGGCGTCGAGACGCTCGCCGACCGGTTCGGTCAGCGCGCCGAGGCCTGGGCCGATCTCCACCAGCGCTTCGCTGCGCTGCGGATGAATGGCGGAGACAATGCTATCGATAATGTACTGATCGTTCAGGAAGTTCTGCCCGAAACGTTTACGGGCGTAGTGCCCCTGATGGACGCGATTATTCATTACTGCTCTTGATCATAGTGATGGCGAGGTTAAGCGCCGTAATAAAGCTGCCCGGCTCCGCCTGGCCCAGACCGGCTAGCTCCAGCGCGGTGCCGTGGTCGACGGAGGTACGGATAAAGGGCAGGCCGAGGGTGATATTCACCGCGCGGCCAAACCCCTGAAATTTTAGCACCGGCAGACCCTGATCGTGATACATCGCCAGCACCGCATCGGCGTGCTGCAGATATTTCGGCTGGAAGAGGGTGTCGGCCGGCAGCGGCCCGGTCAGCCGAATGCCCTGTTCGCGCAGGGAGTCGAGCGCCGGAATAATCGTATCGATCTCTTCGCGCCCCATATGGCCGCTCTCGCCCGCATGGGGATTAAGCCCGCAGACAAAAATATGCGGCTGAGGGATGGCGAACTTCTGCTGTAGATCGCGATGCAGGATGGTAATGACTTCGCGCAGGCTGGCGTGGGTAATCGCCGCCGAGACATCTTTCAGCGGCAGATGCGTAGTCGCCAGCGCCACGCGCAGCTCTTCGGTCGCCAGCATCATCACGACGCGATGACCGCCGGCGCGATCGGCGAAGAATTCGGTATGGCCGGTAAAAGGAATGCCGGCATCGTTAATCACGCCTTTATGCACCGGGCCGGTGATCAGCGCGGCGAATTCGCCGTTGAGGCAGCCGTCGCAGGCGCGCGCCAGGGTCGCCAGCACATAGGCGCTGTTGGCCGGCTGGAGTTCGCCCGGCGTAACCGGCTGCGCGGTCTCTATCGGCAGAATGGTCAGCGATCCGGCCTGCTGCGGCTGCGCCGCGAGGCCGGGCTGATAGTCGCGCAGCGTCAGCGGCAAGCCGAGCTGAGCGGCGCGCGCATGCAGCAGCTGCGGCGACGCGCAGACCACCAGTTCAACCGGCCAGTTTTGCTGAGCCAGCTGAATGGCGAGATCGGGACCAATCCCGGCGGGTTCGCCGGGCGTGATGACGACGCGATAATTACTGGGCATTGCCGTCCAGGATTTTCACGTAGGCGCTGGCGCGCTGTTCCTGCATCCAGGTCTGCGCTTCTTCGGCAAACTTGCGGTTGAACAGCAGGCGATAGGCGCGCTCTTTCTGCGCCGCATCAGTCTTGTCGACCTGACGGGTATCCAGCAGCTGAATCAGGTGCCAGCCGAAAGAGGAGTGAACCGGCTGGCTGGTCTGGCCTTTCTGCAGCTGCAGCAGGGCGTCGCGGAACGCCGGATCGTAGGCTTCCGGCGAGGACCAGCCCAGATCGCCGCCCTGGTTGGCGGAGCCCGGATCGTCGGAGAACTGTTTGGCTGCCGCCGCGAAGCTGGTTTTACCGCTGCGGATATCGGCGGCGATCTGTTCCAGCTTCGCGCGCGCCTGCTCGTCGGTCAGGATCGGCGACGGTTTGATCAGGATATGGCGCGCGTGCACTTCGGTGACGGAGATATTTTTGCTCTCGCCGCGCAGATCGTTGACCTTCAGAATATGGAAGCCGACGCCGGAGCGGATTGGGCCGACGATATCGCCTTTTTTCGCCGAGGAGAGCGCCTGAGCGAACAGGGTCGGCAGCTCTTCGATTTTGCCCCAGCCCATGTTGCCGCCTTTCAGCGCCTGCGGATCGGCGGAGTAGGTCACGGCCAGTTTGCCGAAGTCCGCGCCGCCTTTCAGTTCGCCTACCAGCTGCTTAGCCAGCGCTTCCTGATCGTCGACCTGCTGCTGCGTCGGGTTTTCCGGCAGCGGCAGCAGAATCTGGCTGACGTTCAGCTCGGTGCCCTGAGCGTTTTGCGCGCCCACCTGGGTTGCCAGCGTATCAACTTCCTGCGGCAGGATAGTGACGCGACGACGCACTTCATTGTTGCGAACTTCGGCAATCAGCATCTCTTTACGGATCTGGCCGCGATAGTCGCTGTAGTTGACGCCGTCGTAGGCCAGGCGGCTGCGCAGCTGATCGAGGCTCATATGGTTCTGCGCGGCGATATTGCCGATCGCCTGGTCGAGTTGCTGATCGCTGATCTGCAGGCCCGCTTTTTCGCCCATCTGCAGGATGATGTTGTCCATGATCTGACGTTCAAGGATCTGGTGACGCAACGTCTTGTCGTCCGGCAGCTGCTGTCCGGCCTGCTGCGCCTGCGCTTTTACGGTGCGCAGCATATTGTCTACGTCACTCTCCAGAACGACGCCGTTATTCACAACGGCAGCGACTTTATCAACCACTTGTGGTGCTGCGAACGCGGTGTTGGCGGCTACCGCCACACCCAGAATCAGCATTCTCCAGTTCTTCATACTTTTTCCATAGTTGTTTCCGCAGTGCGGGAATTACCAGTCAAACATCGCAACATCAGAAAGCGCGCTGGTAAGGGATAATGCCCTGACGCAGCATCTGGTCGGTGCCTAAGCCATAACCGGAGCTTAAACCACGCAGCTCAATGTTGAATGAGATTTGGTTGTCATACTTACTGTCGTTGTTTTCCCAACCGTTGATCTTGCGTTCGTAACCGACGCGGATCGCGTAACAGCAGGAGCTGTACTGCAGGCCAACCAGCTGCGAGGCCGGTTTCTGGTTGCGCGTATCGTAGTAGTACGCGCCCACCACTGACCAGGCGTCCGCAATCGGCCAGCTGGCGGTGCCGCCTACCTGTGAAATTCCCTTTTTATAGATCGGGTTGTTCACCAGGTCGGAGTTGTTCAGCGCGCTGGCCACATATTCCGGGCTGCTGTAGCGATAGCTCAGCTGCAGAACGCGGTCGGCGTCGCGACGATACTCCAGCACGGTATTGCCCTGCGCGACGTTGTCGAGACGGGTGTCATACTGCAACCCGCCGCGCACGCCCCAGCGATCGCTGACTTTCCAGTAGGTGTCGCCGGCCCAAATCAGGCTGCCGGTGTCATCTTCTTTGTTGGTCTGGTTTACGCCGGTACGCGCAGGAGTAAACGAGTAGATTTGACCCACGGAAACGTTAAAACGTTCAACCAGATCCTGATCATAAATACGCGTGGTGACGCCGGTCGATACCTCGTTGGCGGAGGCGATGCGATCCAGGCCGCTATAGGTGCGGTCGCGGAACAGGCCGGTGTAGTCGGTCTGCAGCAGCGTCGAGTCGTACGGATAGATATCGCTCTGGTTGCGGTATGGAATATAGAGATACTGCACGCGCGGCTCGAGCGTCTGGGTATAGCCTGCCGCCCAGTCCATATCGCGGTCGAATACCAGACGGCCGTCGACCTTGAACTGCGGCATGGTGCGATTCACCGTGCTTTTCAGCTGGCCGCTCTGGCTGTTGGCCGCGTCCGCCAGATTGGCGTTGTAGTAGTCCAGCGAATCCTGCTGATAGTGTGTCGCAAGGAACTTCGCCTCAGTATCCAGGCTCGCCCAGCCGTTGGAGAGCGGCAGGTTAAGCGTCGGCTCGACGTGCAGGCGGGTCGCTTCAGGATAGTTATTGTTGACGTTGGTGAACTTCACCGCCTGCGCGTAAATGCGACCGTCGAACGGACCTATGTCGTTCTGGTAGAAGTTCAGATCGAGCTGCGGCTGCGCGCGATAGACGTTGCTGTTGCTGGTATCGCCAAAGACCTGGAAGTCACGGCTGGAGAGCGTGGCGTCCCAGTTAGTGTCGGCGTAGCCGATGCTGAACTTCTGCGTCGCATAGCCGTCGGTGGAGCTGTAATATTTCGAGTCGAGATCGTTAAAGTAGTAGGGATCGCTGACTTTGGTGTAATCGGCGTTGAAGCGCCAGTGCTGATCGTAGACCCCGGCGTGGCGCCAGTAGAAGAGCCAGCGGTCGTTGCTTTTGTCTTCCGCGATATTACGCGCCGCTTTGTCTTTATCGTACTGGTTGTCCGACGGCAGATAGTCGAACTCCATCAGACCGGCGCCTAACTGCGTCAGGTAGCGGAATTCGTTTTCCAGCTGCATGCCGCGCTTCGACATGTAGTGCGGCGTAATAGTGGCGTCCGCCTGCGGCGCGATGTTCCAGTAGTAGGGCAGGACAAATTCGAACCCTTTGCTGCTGCCATATTTCGCGTTCGGGATCAGGAAGCCGGAGCGGCGGCGATCGCCGATCGGCAGCTGCAGATAGGGACTGTAGAAGATCGGCACCGCGCCCAGCTTAAAGCGGGCGTTCCAGATCTCCGCCACCTCTTCTTCGCGATCCTGGATAACCTGCGAGCCCACGACGCTCCAGCTGTTGTAGCCGGGCAGACAGGAGGTGAAGCTGCCGTTTTCCAGAATGGTGTAGCGGTTATCGGCGCGCTGCTTCATCAGATCGGCGTCGCCGCGTCCCTGACGACCCACCATCTGGTAGTTGCCGTTCCAGACGTTGGTGTCTTTGGTATTCAGGTTAGACCAGGCTTTCGGACCTTTCAGGATGACCTGATTGTCGTCATAGCGCACATTACCCAGCGCGTCGACGGTGCGAACCGGCGTGGTTTGTCCTTCCTGCTGGCGCTGATGCAGCTGCATCTCATCCGACTGCAGGCGGCTGTTGCCCTGCTGTACATCCACGTTGCCGGTGAATACCGCGTCGTCCGGATAGTTTCCCTTCGCCGCGTCGGAATGAATCGTGACCGGCAGCTGGTTCGTCTGGCCAGTGACCAGCGGGCGGTTATAGCTCGGCACGCCCAGCATACACTGCGACATAAGATCGTCGGCCAGGGCAGACTGACTGGATATCGCTGCGCCAATCATGGTGGCCAGCAGGGTAGGTAGTCGTTTATTCATACGCGGTATCGAGAATTCCATGAAAACTGGCATCATGCCGACAATCGGCTCAGAGACTAACGTACTGCCCGGCGTTGTGCCAGTGTTAATCCGTGTCTGTCCGCGTTGCCGTTAGGCGCTGGGATAAATGACAGGTATGATAATGCAATTTTCAGCCGCAAGCATGGCGAATTGAGGAGTTTATGCGCTACTGGGGAAAAGTTATTGGGCTGGTGCTGGGGCTGCTTTCCGGCGCCGGTTTTTGGGGCATTGTGTTCGGCCTGGCGATTGGCCATCTGATCGATAAGGTTCGCGGCGCAAAAGGACAGGCCTGGTTCGCGAATAACCAAACCCGCCAGACGCTGTTTTTTCTCACCACGTTTCAGGTGATGGGCCACCTTACCAAATCGAAAGGGCGCGTTACCGAAGCCGATATTCAAATCGCTTCTTTATTAATGGATCGCATGCAGCTGCACGGCGATGCGCGCACCGCCGCGCAGCGCGCCTTCCGCGAAGGCAAGCAGGGCGACTACCCGCTGCGCAGCAAACTGCGCGAGCTGCGCAGCGCCTGTTTCGGCCGCTTCGATCTGATTCGGATGTTTCTGGAAATTCAGATTCAGGCCGCTTTCGCCGACGGCTCGCTGCATCCCAACGAGCGTCAGGTGCTTTATGTGATCGCCGAAGAGCTGGGCATCTCGCGCATTCAGTTCGATCAGTTCCTGCGCATGATGGAGGGCGGCCAGCAGTTCGGCGGCGGGCAAGGCGGCGGCTATCAGCAGGCGCAGCGCGGGCCGACGCTGGAGGACGCCTGCAGCGTGCTGGGGGTGAAAAGCAGCGACGACGCCACCACCATTAAGCGCGCCTATCGCAAGCTGATGAGCGAGCATCATCCCGACAAGCTGGTGGCGAAAGGCTTGCCGCCGGAGATGATGGAGATGGCGAAGCAGAAGGCGCAGGAGATTCAGGCGGCTTACGATCTGATTCGCCGCGAGAAAGGCTTTAAGTAGCGTCCTGGCCCGCTTAAAAATCAGCGGGCTGGCGGAAGGTCATGCTGTTGCCGAAGGCCGGATGCGTGATGGTCAGCGATTCGGCATGCAGCAGCAGGCGCGGCGCGCGGGCTTTTGCTTCCGGATGGGCGTAGAAGTTATCTCCTAAAATAGGATGGCCCAGCGCCAGCATGTGCACGCGCAGCTGGTGCGAGCGGCCGGTGATCGGCTTCAGCGCCACGCGCGCGCTGTTGTCGTCCAGACAGGCCAGCACTTCATACTCGGTCTGCGCCGCTTTGCCGGTTTCAAAGCACACTTTCTGTTTCGGCCGGTTTGGCCAGTCGCAGATTAGCGGCAGATCGATGACCCCTTTTTCCGCAGCCGGATGGCCCCAGACGCGCGCCACGTAGCTTTTTGACGGCTCGCGCTCGCGAAACTGGCGCTTTAGCTCGCGCTCAGCCGCCTTGGTAAGCGCCACCACGATGACGCCGCTGGTGGCCATATCGAGGCGATGCACCGATTCCGCCTGCGGATAGTCGCGCTGCACGCGCGTCATCACGCTGTCTTTATGCTCTTCCAGACGGCCAGACACCGACAGCAGCCCGCTCGGCTTATTGACCAACATAATGTGCGCATCCTGATAGAGGATGTGCAGCCAGGGTTCGCGCGGCGGATTATAGGGTTCCATCATTTATTCGCTTTCTTTTTAAAGTAAAAGGGAGCTGTATGGCCCCAGAGATTGTTAACAAGGTGCTGATGCAGGTGACATAGACCGATCGCAAAGACGCAAAAAGCGTCATCCCTGACAGCTCGGCCCGCGCAGTCCCTTGCGCGGGACGCTTTGCTCTTCGGTCTATGTCACCCGCATTTTGAGTTTGTTGCAGTCTAAGGGGCCGACGGCCCCGATAGATTACTGATGCGTCACCACGATCAGACGCAGCGCGTCAAGACGCCAGTTCGCCTGGCTCAGACTCTCCAGCACCTGCTGACGATTGCTCTCCAGCGCCTCGATCTCATCCTCGCGGATGTTCGGGTTCACCGCCTTCAGCGCCTCAAGGCGCGACAGCTCGGCACCCAGCTTCTCGTCCGCTTCGGCGCGCGCCGCGGCGATCAGCGCCTGCGCTTCCGGCACCACTTTCTCTTCCGCCTGCACCAGGATCGCGTGCACATCCTGCTGCACCGCGTTGACCAGCTTGCTGCCGGTGTGGCGGTTCACCGCGTTAAGCTGGCGGTTGAAGCTTTCAAACTCCACCTTGCCTGCCAGGTTGGTGCCGTTGCGATCCAGCAGCATGCGGATCGGCGTCGGCGGCAGGAAGCGCGTCAGCTGCAGATGCTTAGGCGCTTGCGCTTCGACCACGTAGATCATCTCTACCAGCAGCGTGCCGACCGGCAGCGCCTTGTTTTTCAGCAGCGACAGCGCGCAGCTGCCGGTGTCGCCGGAGAGGATCAGATCCAGGCCGTTGCGGATCAGCGGATGCTCCCAGGTAATGAACTGGGTATCTTCGCGCGACAGCGCCTGGTCGCGGTTAAAGGTGATGGTGCAGCCATCTTCCGGCAGGCCGGGGAAATCGGGCACCAGCATATGGTCGGACGGCGTCAGCACGATCAGGTTATCGCTGCGATCCTCCTGATTGATACCGACGATATCGAACAGGTTCAGCGCGAAGTTCACCAGTTCGGTGTCGTTATCCTGCGCGGCGATCTCCGCCGCCAGCGCCTGCGCCGCCTCGCCGCCGTTGGAGTTGAGTTCCAGCAGACGGTCG
This sequence comes from Pantoea sp. X-Soil-MYKO-1289, assembly GCF_059730625.1. Lineage (NCBI taxonomy): Bacteria > Pseudomonadati > Pseudomonadota > Gammaproteobacteria > Enterobacterales > Erwiniaceae > Pantoea > Pantoea sp. X-Soil-MYKO-1289. The sequence continues at coordinate 3,339,627 of NZ_AP036004.1, read as the reverse complement.
CGGCCCTGTTCCAGCTGCGATTTCAGCGACTGGTGCTGCTTGCGGCACTCGGCGATAAATTCATCCAGGCCTTCGCTGTTTTCCGGCGCGGCGAGGAAGTTGATCAGCGGCTGATGCACGCTGTCGTAAATGGTGCGGCCGGTCGGGCAGGTATGCTCGAAGGCGTCGAGCCCTTCATGATACCAGCGCAGCAGCACCGCCTGAGCGGTTTTCTCCAGCCAGGGCACCATGATCTGAATATCGTGCGCCTGGCCGATACGATCGAGACGGCCGATACGCTGCTCCAGCAGATCCGGGTTAAACGGCAGATCGAACATCACCAGACGGCTGGCGAACTGGAAGTTGCGCCCTTCGGAACCGATTTCGGAGCAGAGCAGCACCTGCGCGCCGTTCTCTTCCGAGGCGAACCAGGCGGCGGCGCGGTCGCGTTCGATAATCGACAGCCCTTCGTGGAATACCGCCGCGCGGATGCCTTCGCGCTCGCGCAGCACCTGCTCCAGCTGCAGCGCGGTGGCCGCCTTGGCGCAGATCACCAGCACTTTCTCTTTGCGGTTGCTGGTCAGGTAGCCGAGCAGCCACTCGACGCGCGGATCGAAGTTCCACCAGGTGCCGCTGTCGCCTTCGAACTCCTGGTAAATTTGTTCGGGATAGAGCAGGTCGCGTGCGCGCTCTTCCGCGCTTTTGCGCGCGCCCATAATACCGGAGACCTTGATGGCGGTTTGATACTGCGCCGGCAGCGGCAGGCGGATCTGATGCAGCTCGCGTTTCGGAAAGCCCTTCACGCCGTTGCGCGTGTTGCGGAACAGCACGCGGCTGGTGCCGTGGCGATCCATCAGCATGGCGATCAGCTCTTTGCGCGCGTCGAGTTTGCCGTCGCGTTCGCTGTTGGCGACCTGCAGCAGCGGCTCGATATCCTGCTCGCCCACCAGATCGTTGATGATATTCATCTCTTCCTGCGAGATCGCATTGTCGGCCAGCAGCGAGGAGACCGCGTCGGCGACCGGACGGAAGTGCTGCTGTTCTTCGACAAACTGCGCAAAGTCGTGGAAGCGATTGGGATCGAGCAGACGCAGACGGGCGAAGTGGCTCTCCATTCCCAGCTGTTCCGGCGTCGCGGTCAGCAGCAGCACGCCGGGGATCTGCTCCGCCAGCTGTTCGATAACCGCATATTCGCGGCTTGGTTCACCTTCGCTCCAGGCGAGGTGGTGCGCTTCGTCAACCACCATCAAATCCCACTCGGCCTCCGCCAGCAGCTCAAGGCGCTGCTTGTTGCGGCGCACGAAATCGAGCGAGCAGATAATCAGCTGTTCGGTCTCGAAGGCGTTGTCGCTGTCGTGCTGCGCTTCGGCGTAGCGGTCGTCGTCGAACAGCGAGAAGTGGAGGTTGAAGCGGCGCAGCATCTCGACCAGCCACTGATGCTGCAGGGTTTCCGGCACGATGATCAGCACGCGCTCGGCGCGTCCGGCCAGCAGCTGCTGCTGGATAATCATGCCGGCTTCGATGGTTTTGCCGAGGCCCACTTCATCCGCCAGCAGCACGCGCGGCGCATGGCGGCGGCCCACATCGTGGGCGATATGCAGCTGGTGCGGGATCAGGTTGGTGCGCATGCCGCGCAGACCGCTGACCGGCAGACGATACTGCGCGCTCTGATATTTGCGCGCGCGATAGCGCAGGGCGAAGCGATCCATACGATCGAGCTGGCCGGCGAACAGGCGATCCTGCGGTTTGCTGAACACCAGCTTGCTGTCGAGCATCACTTCACGCAGCACCACCTCGCTTTCATCGGTATCAAGACGCGTGCCGATATAGGTCATCAGGTCATTTTCGTTGCGTACTTCATCGACGCGCATCTGCCAGCCTTCGTGGCTGGTCACCGTATCGCCCGGATTAAAGATAACGCGAGTCACCGGAGAGTCGTTACGGGCATACAGGCGGTTTTCGCCCGTAGCCGGAAACAGCAGCGTAACCATGCGGGCGTCCGCCGCCACGACCGTTCCGAGCCCCAGTTCACTTTCCGTATCACTAATCCAGCGCTGACCTAATGTAAAAACCATATTTTTCTAGCTCGAATTTTTAAGGTGTTTTTGGTGATGTTTCCCCGCTACAGGCAATACCTTTTCCCCAGACAAAGGGAGGTCTGGTCAGGTTTTAAGAGCGGTGAGATGCAGGAAGGGCGCTATGGTACTGGAAGGCAGGCCGTTCGTCACCTGTCAAAAAAGCCCCAGCTGCCCAGTAATGAGTGTAGCAAAGTCGCCGTCGACGAAAGGCAAAATGCCGTCGGCCACCGGCTGCAACTGCTTGCTGACGTAGTGATCGTAATCCAGCGGCGTGACGCGCGCCTCCAGCGGCTCAGGGCCTGCGGTGGCCATCACGTAGCGGATCGAGCCGCCGTTTTGGTACTGCAAAGGACGGTTCAGCCTGCGGTTCTGCTCATCCGCCAGCCGCGCGGCGCGCACGTGCGGCGGCACGTTGCGTTCATAGTCGGCCAGCGGGCGGCGCAGCCGTTTTTTATACACCAGCAGGTCGTCCAGCTCGCCCGCCAGCAGCCGCGCCACGGTATCGCGCACGTAATCCTGCCAGGGCTCGCCGCGAAAAATATGGCCGTAGAGCGCCTGCTGAAACTGCTGCGCCAGCGGCGTCCAGTCGGTGCGCACCGACTCCAGTCCCTTGAACACCAGCCGCTCGTTTGCGCCGTCGCGGATCAGCCCGGCGTAACGCTTTTTGCTGCCCTGTTCGGCGCCGCGAATGGTCGGCATCAGAAAGCGGCTGAAGTGGTTTTCATACTCCAGCTCCAGCGCGCTGTCGAGGCCGTACTGCTGCTGCAGGTGTTCGCGCCACCATGCGTTGATCTGCTGCGCCAGCCTGCGGCCGATGGCGGCCGCTTCCGCTTCGCTGTGGGGCGACTTCAGCCAGACGAAAGTCGAATCGGTATCGCCGTAAATAACATCAAAGCCCTGCGCCTCAATCTGCTCGCGCGTCTGCTGCATAATGGCGTGGCCGCGCAGCGTAATCGACGAGGCGAGCCGCGGATCGAAGAAGCGGCAGGCGCTGGTGCCGAGCACGCCGTAAAAGGCGTTCATAATGATTTTCAGCGCCTGCGACAGCGGCTGATTGCCCTGTTTTTTCGCCGCCTCGCGCCCCTGCCAGATCTGCTCGACCATGGCGGGCAGGCAGTGGGTATGGCGCGAAAAGCGCGCTTCGCGGAAGCCGGGCACCGAATCGGCGTCATCAGGATGGGCCAGACCTTCGACCAGCCCAACCGGATCGATCAGGAAGGTGCGGATAATCGACGGATAAAGGCTTTTGTAATCGAGCACCAGCACCGAATCGTAGAGGCCGGGGCGGGAATCCATCACGTAGCCGCCGGGGCTCGCTTCCGGCGCGATCTCGCCGAGATTGGGCGCGACGAAGCCTGCGCGGTGCATGCGCGGAATATAGAGATGGCTGAAGGCGGCCACCGATCCGCCATGGCGATCCGCCGCCAGGCCGTTGACCGAGGCGCGCTCCAGCAGAAACGGCATAATCGCGGTTTTATGGAAAATGCGCGTCACCAGCTCGCAGTCTTTAAGGTTGTAACGCGCCAGCGCCGGCTTATCGTTGGCGAAGCGCCAGTTGATCTCTTCCATGCGGTGCCAGGGATTATCGATCGCTTTGCCTTCGCCCAGCAGGGTTTGCGACACCGCCTCCAGGCTAAAGGAGGGAAAGGTCCAGAAGGCGGATTTCAGCGCTTCGATGCCGTCGATAATCAGGCGGCCAGCCGCGCTGGCGGAAAAGACGCCGGGCTTGAAGCCGTGCTCGCGCCACTCCAGCGGCGTACTCTCACGCCCGAGACGCAGCGGAATGGCGTAGCGATCGGCGTGTTTTTGCAGCACGCGCAGGTCGAACTGCACCACGTTCCAGCCGATCAGCACGTCGGGATCGTGCTCGGCGAACCAGGCATTGAGCGCTTCCAGCAGCTGCGGGCGGGTGTCGACATAGATCAGCTCGAAGTCGAGCGCGCTGGCGTCGCCGTTGGGCGGCCCCAGCATAAAGACCTGCCGCTGACCGCAGCCCTCCAGGCCGATGCAGTAAAGCTCGCCGTGCTGGGTGGTTTCGATATCCAGCGACACCCACTTCAGCGGCGGACGATAGTCGGGATGGGGCTTCAGGCGGGCGTTGACCAGCGTGTCGCCCTGCGGCTCGCCGCTGAACCATACCGGCGCGGTGATAAAGCGCTCCATCAGGAAGCGCTCTGGCGGGCGGATATCCGCTTCAAACACAGGAATACCCTGTTCGCGCAGCAGCTTTTCCAGCCGCTGCAGCTGGCGATGCTGGCGGCAGTAAAGGCCGAAGACCGGGCGGCGGCGGAAATCCTTCAGCGCCAGCGGCTGCAGGCGCACCTGACGCTCGTCGCGCAGCAGCGCTTCCACCTGCGGCTGATAGTCGCACGGAATAAAGGCTACTGACTCCTGCGCCGGCAGCGCCAGACGCTGCGGGCCGCTGTCCGTCGCCAGCCAGAAAACGATTTCGATGCCCTGGGCGGTGTCGCGCCAGTGGCGGGTAAGCAGGAATCCTGCGCGGGGCGTATTCACATCGGCTCCAGACGAAAAAACAGCCAGAGTATAACATGGTTATTTATCCAGTGCGCGCGGCGCGCTTTTGTCAATATCGCCCTACAATTCTTACCTTGACGCTGTCGCGCCGCCTCTGGACAATCCAGCATCCAAAGTGTGAGTAAGGAAGGTTATGGAAGCCTGGATTCAACATCTGTTTACGCAGTCGCTGGAGTACGCGCTGATCGCCGTTGCGCTGGTGACCTTTCTTGAATCGCTGGCCTTTGTCGGCCTGCTGCTGCCGGGCACCGTGATGATGGCGAGCCTGGGCGCGCTGGTCGGCAGCGGACAGATTGGGCTTTATCCCGCCTGGGCGGCGGGCTTTGTGGGGTGTCTGCTGGGCGACTGGATCTCATACGGCATCGGCTGGAAGTTTCAGGGACCGCTGCACCGCTGGAAATATTTGCAGAAATACAAAGGGCTGCTGGATAAAACCGAGCACGCGCTGCATCAGCACAGCATGTTTACCATTCTGGTCGGACGGTTCGTCGGGCCGACGCGTCCGCTGATCCCGCTGGCGGCCGGCATGCTCGAGCTGCCGGTGCGCAAGTTTCTGCCGCCGAACCTGATTGGCTGCGTGCTGTGGCCGCCGCTCTATCTGCTGCCGGGCATTCTGGCGGGCGTGGCGATCGACGTGCCGAAGGACGCGCAGAGCGGCGCGTTTAAATGGCTGCTACTGCTGGTGGCGCTGCTGGTCTGGCTGGGCTGCTGGCTCGGCTGGCGCTGGTGGCGCAGCGGCAAAAGCCGCGACTGGGCGACGGCATATCTGCCGCCTGCGCGCCTGCGCTGGCTGGCGCCGCTGGGCATCGTTATCGCGGTCGCCGCCTTCGCGGCGATCCAGTTCCATCCGATGATGCCGCTGTTCCGCCAGCTGTTATGGCAGGTGTTCTTTGCCTGACGCGCGGGCGACGCCGAGCACGTCGGCCTCGCGCGTGCTGCCCGACAGCAGCGTCTCGGTCGCGCCGTCCCAGTAGACGCGGCCATCGACGATCACCAGGCTGCGCGGCGCAATCTGCTGCGCATCCTCCAGACTGTGCGACACCATCAACAGGGTAATCGCGCGCGCCTCGCAGACGCGCCGCACCAGCTGCAGCATCTCGTTGCGCAGCGCCGGATCGAGCGCCGAGAAGGGCTCGTCCAGCAGCAGCACCGGCCGGTCGCGCAGCAGACAGCGCGCCAGCGCCGCGCGCTGGCGCTGGCCGCCGGAGAGCTGGCCCGGCAGGCGCGTCAGCAGATCGCTTAACCCCACCTGATCGGCAATCTCCTCCAGCTGACGCCGCTGCGCGGCGTTCAGCTTCAGGCCCGGGTGCAGACCCAGCGCCATGTTCTGCTGCACGCTGAGGTGCGGGAACAGATTGTTCTCCTGAAACAGCATCGACACCGGACGCTGCGACGGCACGCTATGGGCGTGATCCGCGCCGTCGATGCGCAGCGCGCCCTGACTTACCGGCAGAAAGCCGGCGATCAGGCTGAGCAGCGTACTTTTGCCCGCGCCGCTGGGGCCGAGCACCGCCAGCCGCTCGCCGCGTTCGGCGTTGAAGCTGAAACGCATCGGCAGATGCTGGTAGAGGTAGGTCAGATTAGTCAGTGTCAGCATGGCGGCCAGGTAATTTTTCCATCAGGGTAAACAGCAGCAGGCAGATCGCTAACAGCAGCAGAGCGGTAACCGCGCCGTCCGCGCCGCGATAGGCGCCGGTCTGCTGATAAAGATAAAAGGGCAGCGTACGGAAGTCGGCGCTGCCGAACAGCGCCACCACGCCGAAGTCGCCGACAGAGAGCACGCAGGCGAAGGCCAGCGCCTGCGCCAGCGGGCGCTTCAGCGCGCGCAGCTCAATGAGCCGCAGTCGGTTCCAGCCCGCGATCCCCAGCGACGCGCACAGGTGCGAATAGCGCTCTGCGCTGTCGCGCATCGGGTTTTCCAGCACCTTCAGCGCATAGGGAATGGCGAGCAGCGCGTTGGCGAAGATCACCAGTCCGTCGGGCGAGTCGGGCAGGCCGGTGGTGGCGTTGAAGAGTAAAAAGAAGCCGGTCGCCAGCACGATGCCCGGCATCGCCAGAATCAGCATGCCGCTGGTCTCCATCACCTGCGCAGGCAGCAGGCGCTGACGCAGGCGCAGCTCGCGGCTGCTCCACAGCAGCATCAGGGTAAGCGTGACGCAGAGCGCGCCCGCGCCTAGGGCGATACGCAGCGAGGTCAGCGTCGCCTGCCACAGCGCCGGCTGGGCCAGCGCGCCGCCCGAGACGCCGCGCAGCCCGTCAACGATCACCGCCAGCAGCGGCGGCAGCAGCAGCAGCAGCGCCAGCGCGATAAGCAGGCCGTCGCCGATGCGCGCGCGCCGCGAATCGTGCGGATCGCGCCAGCTGCGCAGCTGCGCGCTGCCTGCCGGAATCGCCTTGCTGAAGCGCTGGCTCAGCAGCACCAGCGTCAGGCAGAAGGCAAGCTGGATCAGCGCCAGCAGCGCGGCGCGGCCGGGATCGTAGTCGTAGCTCAGCGCCTGAAAGATGGCCAGCTCGATGGTGGTGGCCTGTGGGCCGCCGCCCAGCGAGAGCACGGTCGCGAAGCTGGCGAAGCAGAGCATAAAAATCAGCGCGCCGGTCGGCAGCAGCTGTCGGCGCAGCCAGGGCCACTCCAGCAGGCGGAAAAAGTGCCAGCCGCGCAGCCCGAGCTGGGCGGCGAGCTGACGCTGTTCGCCAGGAATATTCTCCAGCGTCTGCAGCATCAGGCGCGTCGCCAGCGGCAGGTTGAAAAAGCAGTGCGCCAGCAGAATGCCCTGCAGCCCATAGGGCGAGAAGCGGTAGTCGATGCCGAACAGCTGACAGAGCTGCGCCAGCCAGCCGACGCGGCCATAGACCGTCAGCAGGCCGAAGACCGCCACCAGCACCGGCAGCACCAGCGTCATGGCGCAAAGGCGCAGCAGCAGCTGACGGCCGGGAAAACGCCTGCGGTAGAGGGCGCGCGCCAGCGGTATCGCGGGCAGCAGCGACAGCAGGGCGGAGAGCAGCGCCTGGGTGAATGAGAAGCGCACCACGTGGCGCAGATAGCTGTCATGCAGCAGCCCGCGCCAGTCGCCCGCCGGCGCGCTGGCCCAGAGCGCGCCGAACGCCAGCAGCGCCACGCCGCACAGCAGCAGCGCGGCGGCGCTGCCCGGCGCCATCCACAGCGGGATTAGCGGCTGACGGCGCGTTGCCATGCGTTAATCCACTCTGCGCGCTGCTGCGCCACTTGCTGCGGACTATACTGCAGCGCGGTTTGCGGCACGCTCAGCGTCTGGAAACCCGCCGGCAGCTCGCTTTTAATGACCGGATACATCCAGTTGCCGGTCGGAATGGCGTTCTGGAAGGCGGGCGTCAGCATAAACTGCATAAACTGCTGCGCCAGCTTCGGCTGCTTGCTGCCGGCGAGCTGCGCCGCGACTTCGACCTGCAAATAGTGGCCTTCGGCAAACGGCGCGGCGGCGTAGTTCTCTTTTTTCTCTTCGATCAGGTGATAGGCGGGCGAAGTGGTATAGCTCAGCACCAGATCGCCTTCGCCTTTCAGGAACAGGCCGTAAGCTTCGCTCCAGCCCTTAGTGACGGTAACGGTTTTCTGCGCCAGCTTCTGCCAGGCCTGCGGCGCGCTGTCGCCGTAGACTTTCTGCATCCAGAGCAGCAGGCCCAGACCCGGCGTGCTGGTGCGCGGATCTTCATAGATTACGCGCCATTTCTCCGGGCTTTCCACCAGCTCTTTCAGGCTGGTGGGCGGGTTTTTAAGGCGCGTTTTATCGTAGACGAAGGCGAAGTAGCCGTAGTCGAAGGGCACGAAGGTTTGATCCTGCCAGCCGCCCGGCAGCGTCAGGTTATGGAGATCGACCGCGCTTTTGGCGAACAGGCCGGTCTGCTGCGCCGCCTGCAGCAGATTATTGTCGAGGCCGAGCACCACGTCGGCCTTGCTGTTCTTGCCTTCCATGCGCACGCGGTTCAGCAGCGAGACGCCATCTTCCAGCGCCACATAGCGCAGCTCGCAGCCGCACTGCGCTTCAAAGGCTTTTTTCACCGCCGGGCCGGGGCCCCATTCGGCGGAGAAGGAGTCGTAGGTGTAGACGGTCAGGGCAGGTTTTGCCGCCAGCGCCGGCACGGACAGCAACATCAGCAGAGGGAGAATCTGTTTAACCACTTTGCGCTCCTGGGGAGAGTTGTTATGAGTCGCAAAGGATCTGAGCGTAGCAGCCTCTCAAATCCCTACGTCGGTATTAACCGAATCAGGTTCGACGGGTTTTTCTCAGCCTTTCGCAGGCACCCCGTTGAGAACGGCTCATTCTAGACATTTCGCCGCCAGGGGGAAAGCGTCACAGCGTCGGCGGCGCGAACCAGGCGGATTTAAAGTCGAACCAGCCAAGCGTATTGAGCCGCACGCCGCGCATGCTGCGCTGGCCCTCCAGCAGCAGCCAGTGATGAAACAGCGGATGCACACCGTCCGCGTCGAGCAGCCGCTTGCTCCATTCGGCGAGCGGCAGCGCTTTGCGCCGCCAGCGCGCGGCGTCGGCTTCCCAGTCGAGCGGCAGACAGTGATGCAGCAGCGGGATCTCGTAGAGCTGGGCAAACAGCGCATACTCCAGCGGCAGAGTGAAGTTGACGCTGCCGAGCCAGACGTCGCTTTCCGCCTCGCCCTGATGCCAGGTTTCATAGTCGACCGCGCGGGTAATCAGCCGCACGTTGTGCGCAGCCAGCAGCGGGCGCAGCGCGTTGGCGATGCCCTCATGCTCGACGTGCTGGCTGTACCAGGTCAGCGTCAGGCTCTCCAGACCGGGCGGCCTGGTCGCCGGCGTCAAATCGCGCCGGTGATGCCAGCGCGGCAGCAGGCCGTAAGCGGGATACCAGTAGCGCTGATAGCCGGCCTCGGCATGGTTGAGCAGCGCGATGGGGTTCAGCAAATGGCAGAGCCAGCGCCGGACGTCGGCGTCGCGTCCCAGGGCAGAGCGCTGATCGAACAGGAGAAAATAGCAGCCCTCTTCAAGGCGGCTCTCTTCCGACTTTTCATCCTCGGCGGCGCCCTGGAGGCGCACGCCGGAGTAGACCAGCTCGTCGCTGATCTCCGGCAGCACCCAGATCGAGACGTCGTCGATCAGCGCGCGAAAGCCGAAATAGTCGTCAAACGCCTCGATCTTCAGCTGACTCTGCTGGTTGCGCACCACGCGATAGGGGCCGGTGCCGACGGGATGGCGCGCGAAGTCGCGCATCTGCGGCCATTCGCGCGGCAGAATCATGGCGCTGACGCTGCCGAGCAGCCACGGCAGCCAGTCGTCCGGTTCGCTGAGATGGAGATCCAGCGTCCAGGGCGCGGGCGAATCGATGCGCCGGATATGAGAGAAGAGCGGCAGCGGGCGCAGGCGTTCCAGGCTCGAGGTTACGTCCGCCATCTCCAGTTCGCGGCCGTGATGAAAGCGGATCGCCGGACGCAGGTAAAAACGCCAGTGCAGCGGCGATATCGCCTGCCAGTGATGGGCGATATCCGCCTCGACTTCCCCGTTTTCCTCATTTATGCGCGTCAGGCCGTTAAAAATTTGCCGCGCCAGATGGGTTTCGGAGCGGCGCAGCGGCGAGCCGGGCAGCAAATTAAGCAGCGGGCGATAGTAGAGCACGCGCAGAATATGTTTGCCCTGGCGAAAGCTACGGCCGAGATGGGCGCGGATCATCTGGCGCACCTCCGCCTTGTCGCCGACCAGCTGCACCAGCTGATCGATGCGATCCTGCGCCAGCAGATCCTCGGCGCGCTGCTGCTGCAGCGCCAGCCCGGTGTAGCAGAAGCTGAGCTGCGAGCGCTTGCCGCGTCCCGCCTCGGCCTGCCAGGTGAGCCAGCCCGCCTCCTGCATCGCATTCAGCAGGTTGCGCATATGGCGACGCGAGCAGTGCAGCCGTTCGGCCAGCTCGCTAAGCGTGACCAGCTGGCTTTCGCCCTGGCAGCTTTGCCACAGGCGGATGAACTGCTGCTTAAGGCGTGATGAGGACATAAAAGAGGAACTCCCTGTGAAAAGCGCTCAGTTTTTCCTGCCTCATATTAAGGGCAAACTTAGCGCTATTGGAAGAGCGGGAGGCATTCAGCACTGGATGGCGCTCGACCATGATTCCGCTGCGGCGGGATCCTTTCTGAGTAGGGTGCAATTACACCGCCAGCAGAGATTTTTCCTGCTGGCTTTTTTCTGTTGCGCTAGAATCCGTTCTCTTGTTTTCCTGCTCGCCACCGTAAAGGGATGTCGCTATGAAGTCGCTGTTAACCCGGAAGCGCCGTATTAATCCGGTCTTTCTCGCCTTTATGGCCGCCTCTTTTATGATCGGCGTCGCCGGCGCGCTGCAGGCGCCGACGCTGAGTCTGTTTCTGACGCGCGAGGTGCAGGCGCGTCCCCTGTGGGTCGGGCTCTTTTTTACCGTCAACGCTGTCGCGGGCATCGTGGTCAGCATGCTGGTGGCGAAGCGCTCCGACAGCCGCGGCGATCGCCGTACGCTGATCCTCTTTTGCTGCGCGATGGCGTTTTGCAACGCGCTGCTGTTCGCCTTTACCCGCCACTACCTGACGCTGATTACCCTTGGCGTGCTGCTCTCGGCGCTGGCCAGCGTGTCGATGCCGCAGATTTTCGCGCTGGCGCGCGAGTATGCCGACCAGTCGGCGCGCGAAGCGGTGATGTTCAGCTCGGTAATGCGCGCGCAGCTTTCGCTCGCCTGGGTAATCGGCCCGCCGCTGTCGTTCGCGCTGGCGCTTAACTTCGGCTTTGTGACGCTTTTTCTGGTGGCGGCCGCGCTGTTTCTGGTTTGTATGCTGCTGATCAAGTTCACCTTGCCGTCGGTGCCGCGCGCCGAGCCGCTGATGAGGAGCGGCGGCATGCCGCTGAGCGGCTGGCGCGACCGCGACGTGCGCCTGCTGTTTATCGCCTCGGTAACGATGTGGACCTGCAATACCATGTATATCATCGATATGCCGCTCTATATCAGCGTCACGCTCGGCCTGCCGGAGAAGCTGGCGGGTTTGCTGATGGGGACGGCGGCCGGGCTGGAGATCCCGGTAATGCTGCTGGCCGGGCACTACGCAAAGCGCGTCGGCAAGCGCAATTTGATGCTGATCGCGGTGGCGGCGGGCATTCTGTTTTACGCCGGACTGGCGATGTTCGCTTCGCAGACGGCGCTGATGGCGCTACAGCTGTTTAACGCGGTGTTTGTCGGCATTATCGCTGGCATCGGCATGCTGTGGTTTCAGGATCTGATGCCGGGCCGGCCGGGCGCGGCGACCACGATGTTCACCAATTCTATTTCGACCGGAATGATTCTGGCAGGCGTGATTCAGGGGACGCTGAGCGAGCGCTTCGGGCATATTGCGGTGTACTGGCTGGCGCTGGGGCTGGCCGTCGCGGCGTTCGCTATGTCGGCGCGCGTGAAGAACGTATAAAAGAGAAGGGCGATGCGGTGGTCGCCCTTAAACAGGGCAGGTGCTAACGAGGGTGGCATGGGCCGATTTCTAAAGCTGGATCACTACCAGACAGCACCAGAGTCAAAACGAGGGTGGCATGGGCAGAAGAGCAAAGCGTCCCGCACCATGGATGGTGCGGGCCGAGCGAGCAGGGATGCGTTTAGCGACTTTGCGATCGGACCCTGCCACTCGCGTTAGCTCCTGACCTGCAAACAGCGATGCCTTAATTCAGAAACGCAGGCTGGCGCTGTTCGTAGTCGGTAATCGCCGCTTCGTGCTGCAGCGTCAGGCCGATGCTGTCGAGGCCGTTCAGCATGCAGTGACGGCGGAAACTATCGATCTCGAACGAATAGACCTTGTCGCCCGCCGTCACCGTCTGCGCTTCCAGATCGACGGTAAAGCGGATGCCCGGCTGCGCCGCCACCAGCTTAAACATCTCGTCTACCTGCTCGTCGCTGAGGCGCACCGGCAGCAGCTGATTGTTAAAGCTGTTGCCGTAGAAAATGTCGGCAAAGCTCGGCGCAATCACCACGTGAAAACCGAAATCGGTCAGCGCCCAGGGCGCATGCTCGCGCGAGGAGCCGCAGCCGAAGTTTTCGCGCGCCAGCAGAATGCTGGTGCCCTGAAACTCAGGCTTGTTCAGCACAAAGCCGGGGGTTGGCACGGTGCCGGCGTCATCATCGAAACGCCAGTCGTGAAACAGGTGCGCGCCAAAGCCGGTGCGCGTCACCTTCTGCAGAAACTGCTTGGGAATAATGGCGTCGGTGTCGACGTTCGCCGCGTCCAGCGGGGCGACGATGCCGGTATGCTGAGTAAATTTATTCGCCATGATTATGCTCCTGTCAGTTCACGGATATCGGCAAAGTGGCCGGAAACAGCCGCTGCGGCCGCCATCGCCGGGCTGACCAGGTGAGTACGTCCGCCGCGGCCCTGACGACCTTCAAAGTTACGGTTGCTGGTCGAGGCGCAGCGCTCGCCTGGATTCAGGCGGTCATTGTTCATCGCCAGACACATCGAGCAGCCCGGCAGGCGCCATTCGAAACCGGCCTCGAGGAAAATTTTGTCCAGGCCTTCCGCTTCCGCCTGCGCTTTCACCGGACCGGAACCCGGCACTACCATCGCCACCACGCCCGGCGCCACTTTGCGCCCTTTGGCGATGGCCGCAGCCGCGCGCAGATCCTCGATACGCGAATTGGTGCAGGAGCCGATAAACACCTTATCAATCGACACGTCAGTCAGGCGAATGCCCGGCTGCAGATCCATGTAGGCCAGAGCCTTCTCGGCTGAGGCGCGTTCGACCGGATCGGCAAAGGAGGCCGGGTTAGGGATCAGCTCGTCTACGGCGATCACCTGGCCCGGGTTGGTGCCCCAGGTCACCTGCGGCGCGATATCGGCGGCGTTCAGGGTCACGACGGCGTCGTAACGCGCGCCTTCGTCCGACTTCAGGGTGCGCCAGTATTCTACCGCCTGCTCCCACTTCTCGCCCTGCGGCGCGAACTGACGGCCTTTCAGGTAGTTGAAAGTGGTATCGTCCGGCGCGACCAGGCCCGCCTTGGCGCCCATCTCGATCGCCATATTGCACAGCGTCATGCGACCTTCCATGCTCAGGGCTTCGATAGCCGGACCGCAGAACTCGACCACGTGGCCGGTGCCGCCCGCGCTGCCGGTTTTGCCGATGATCGCCAGCACGATATCTTTCGCGGTGATGCCCGGCGCAGCGTCGCCCAGCACTTCAATTTTCATGGTCTTCGCGCGGCCCTGCTTCAGCGTCTGAGTCGCGAAAACATGCTCCACTTCCGAGGTGCCGATGCCGAACGCCAGCGAACCGAACGCGCCGTGCGTGGCGGTGTGTGAATCGCCGCAGACGATGGTCATGCCTGGCAGCGTCATGCCTTGCTCCGGCCCGATAACGTGCACGATGCCCTGGAACGGGTGATTCAAATCGTAGAGCTGCACGCCGAACTCGGCGCAGTTCTTCATCAGCTCCTGCATCTGGATGCGCGCCATCTCGCCGGAGGCGTTGATATCCTTAGTCTGGGTCGAAACGTTATGGTCCATGGTGGCGAACGTCTTCGACGGCTGGCGCACTTTGCGGCCGTGGGCGCGCAGACCGTCGAAGGCCTGCGGCGACGTCACCTCATGGATCAGGTGACGATCGATATAGAGCAGCGGCGTCTCGTCAGGCGCTTCGTGAACGACATGTGCATCAAACAACTTCTGGTATAAAGTTTTCATTATTTTATTTTTCCTCGGCGATAAAGCGGGCAATCACGCTGCCCATCTCATCCGTGGTGACGGCGGGGCCGTCACCGGCCAAATCTCGGGTGCGGTAGCCTTCTTCCAGCGCGCGGCTGACGGCGCGCTCGATGCTGTCGGCGGCGGCATCCGCATTCAGGCTGTAGCGCAGCAGCAGCGACAGCGACAGGATCTGCGCCACCGGGTTGGCGATATTCTGTCCGGCGATATCCGGCGCGGAGCCGCCCGCCGGCTCATACAGACCAAAACTCTCTTCATTCAGGCTGGCTGACGGCAGCATGCCCATCGAGCCGGTGATCATCGCGCATTCGTCAGAGAGAATGTCGCCGAACAGATTGGAGCAGAGCAGCACGTCGAACTGCGACGGGTCTTTAATCAGCTGCATAGTGGCGTTATCGATATACATGTGGCTCAGCTGCACGTCGGGATAATCCTGCGCCACTTCATTAACGATTTCGCGCCACATTACCGAGGTTTGCAGCACGTTGGCTTTATCGATCGAGGTGACTTTATTGCGACGCTTGCGCGCCGATTCAAAGGCGATGCGGGCGATGCGTTCAATCTCGAAACGGTGATAAACCTCGGTGTCGAAGGCGCGCTCATGCGGGCCGCTGCCTTCACGCCCCTTCGGCTGGCCGAAGTAGATACCGCCGGTCAGCTCGCGCACGCACAGAATATCGAAACCTTTTGCGGCGATATCGGCGCGCAGCGGACAAAAAGCTTCCAGCCCCTGATAGAGCGCGGCGGGACGCAGGTTGCTGAACAATCTGAAATGCTTGCGCAGCGGCAGCAGCGCGCCGCGTTCCGGCTGCGCGGCGGGCGGCAGATGCTCCCATTTCGGGCCGCCGACCGAGCCGAACAGGATCGCGTCGGCCTGCTCACAGCCTGCGACGGTCGCCGGCGGCAGCGGTTCGCCGTGGCGGTCGATGGCGATGCCGCCAACATCATACTCGCTGGTGGTAATACGCATATCAAAGCGGTGACGAATGGCGTCCAGCACCTTCAGGGCCTGCGCCATGACTTCCGGGCCGATGCCGTCGCCGGGCAATACTGCGATATGAGAAGAGGTAGACATAGTTACACCGTTTCCTTCTGAAATTTGCGCTGCAATTCTTTTTCGACTTCTTTGGCGCGCCAGATATTGTTCAGCGCGTTCACCATCGCTTTCGCGGAGGATTCGACGATATCGGTCGCCAGACCCACGCCGTGGAATTTACGGCCGTTATAGTTGACCACGATATCCACCTGGCCCAGCGCGTTCTCACCGTGACCTTTCGCCGTTAACTTGTAGTTCACCAGCTCGGCTTCGAAGCCGGTAATGCGGTTGATGGCCTGGTAAACCGCGTCGACCGGGCCGTTGCCGGTGGCGGCGTCCGCTTTGGTCTCTTCGCCGCAGCCCAGCTGCACCGACGCGGTCGCCGTGACGCTGGAACCGGTCTGCACGTTGAATTCGTTCAGCTGGAAATATTCCGGCTCTTCATGCTGTTTATTGATAAAGGCCAGCGCTTCCAGATCGTAATCGAACACCTGGCCTTTCTTGTCGGCCAGCTTCAGGAAGGCGTCATACAGCGCGTCCAGGCTGTAGTCGCTCTCTTTGTAGCCCATCTCTTCCATGCGGTGTTTCACCGCGGCGCGGCCAGAGCGCGAGGTCAGGTTCAGCTGGATTTTGTGCAGGCCGATCGACTCCGGCGTCAGGATTTCGTAGTTCTCGCGGTTTTTCAGCACGCCGTCCTGATGGATGCCGGAGGAGTGGGCGAAGGCGTTAGAGCCGACCACCGCTTTGTTCGCCGGGATCGGCATATTGCAGATCTGGCTGACCATCTGGCTGGTGCGGTAGATTTCCTGATGCTGGATGTTGGTATGCACGTTCAGGATCTGCTGGCGGGTTTTGATCGCCATGATGACCTCTTCCAGCGCGCAGTTGCCGGCGCGCTCGCCCAGACCGTTCAGCGTGCCTTCCACCTGGCGCGCGCCTGCCTGGACGGCAGCCAGCGCGTTGCCGGTCGCCATGCCTAAATCGTCATGGGTGTGCACCGACAGAATCGCTTTGTCGATATTGGGCACGCGATTGATCAGCTGGCTGATGATGCTGGCGTATTCGCCCGGCAGGGTGTAGCCCACGGTGTCTGGAATGTTGATGGTGGTGGCGCCGGCGTTAATCGCCGCCTCTACCACGCGACACAGATCGTCGATCGGCGTGCGGCCGCCATCTTCACAGGAGAACTCTACGTCGCTGGTATAGTTGCGCGCGCGTTTCACCATATGCACCGCGCGCTCGATCACCTCAGGCAGGGTGCTGCGCAGTTTAGTGGCGATATGCATCGGCGAGGTGGCGATAAAGGTGTGGATACGATAGGCCTCCGCCACGCGCAGCGCTTCATAAGCGGCGTCGATGTCTTTCTCGACGCAGCGCGCCAGCCCGCAGACGCGGCTGTTTTTAATGGTGCGCGCGATGGTCTGTACGGATTCAAAGTCGCCCGGTGACGAGACCGGGAAACCGACTTCCATCACGTCGACGCCCATGCGCTCCAGCGCCAGTGCGATCTGCAATTTTTCTTTCACACTCAGGCTGGCCTGTAATGCCTGCTCACCGTCGCGCAGAGTGGTATCGAAAATAATGACTTGCTGGCTCATCGTATTCATCCTTATGCGTTAACTTCACCGTGCAACGAGCATAAAAAAACCCGCGCAGGGCGCGGGTTTTTAACTTTCAGCAGGTTCGAATCAGTGTTTGATTCTGCCCACGAGTCTACCGCGCAAACTGAATGCGTTAAGTAGTAGACCGAGTAGGCGGAATGAATGAAACATGGATTCGAACCTCGTAAAATTTTGTGCTGCACATATTGGTACTGGAATCGGGACGGGATGTCAACCATAAGTAAAAGGGTATTTTCGGCGGACGTTAAGGAAATAATTCTGCGTTTCCGCGCCAGATCAGTGGAACAGACAATGTGCGGGAAAATGGCGCGCAGAAGAGGCGATGAGCTGCGATAATTTTATTCTATCACTTTGATTTTACGCTTTTTTTAAGGTTTTGCTCCACCGCTGCAACAGAACTGTTTTAGCGCAGCGCGGCAGCACATTGTCGTGCATCGCCTTTATTTCAGAGTTAATAACGCCAGAAATGAATTTCGCAGGAAAATTGTGGGCTGACGCAGGCGGAATTAATTTTTTATTATTTCTTATAACCCGCTAAAAATGATTTCGTCTTCAGCATTTTCTTCTGCCTAACTTCCGGTGAATTAGATAATTCCTCGCGCGCTTAACTTATCGCGCAGAGGCTTTACGGCCAGCTTAACGATAAGCGCAGAGTCTGACGTTTGCCTGCCAGGTTTTCTACGGTTATGGTAATCGACCAACTCTTAAAACAATCAACCAAGCAGATTTCTCTGTATCTGGATGTCGGAAAGGCGTTCCGGCGTCTGCGCATAAACATAAGGTTTTGATCTTAACTGGCGAATATGGGGCAGGATGCCAGTGGCGCGCAGGAACAGCGAGCGTCAGTGGATTCAGTTCCTCAAGCCTGGAGGCAGAAAATGGAGATGTTGTCAGGAGCCGAGATGGTCGTCCGTTCGTTAATCGATCAGGGCGTAAAGCAGGTGTTCGGTTATCCGGGCGGCGCGGTGCTGGATATTTACGATGCGCTGCAAACCGTCGGCGGAATCGATCACGTACTGGTGCGCCATGAGCAGGGCGCGGTGCATATGGCGGACGGGCTGGCGCGCGCGACCGGCGAAGTCGGCGTGGTGCTGGTGACGTCGGGACCCGGCGCCACCAATGCGATTACCGGTATCGCCACCGCCTATATGGATTCGATTCCGCTGGTGATCCTGTCGGGGCAGGTGCCTTCCTCGCTGATTGGCTACGACGCCTTTCAGGAGTGCGACATGGTGGGGATTTCCCGTCCGGTGGTGAAGCACAGCTTTCTGGTGAAAAGCACCGAAGAGATCCCGACCGTGCTGAAAAAAGCGTTCTGGCTGGCGGCCAGCGGGCGTCCGGGGCCGGTGGTGATCGATCTGCCGAAGGATATTTTGAATCCGGCCAACAAACTGCCTTACGTCTACCCGGAATCGGTGAGCATGCGCTCTTATAACCCGACGATTCAGGGACACAAAGGACAGATTAAGCGCGCGCTCAACACCTTGCTCGCCGCGCGCAAGCCGGTGATGTACGTCGGCGGCGGCGCGATTACCTCGGCGTGCGAGGCGGAGCTGTTGCAGCTTGCGGAGCAGCTGAACATTCCCGTCACCAGTTCGCTGATGGGGCTGGGCGCTTTCCCCGGCACGCATCGTCAATCGGTGGGCATGCTCGGCATGCACGGCACCTACGAAGCCAATATGACGATGCATAACGCCGATCTAATCTTCGCCGTCGGCGTGCGCTTTGACGATCGCACCACCAATAACCTGGCAAAATATTGTCCGAACGCGACGGTGCTGCATATCGATATCGATCCAACCTCGATCTCGAAAACCGTGGCGGCGGATATTCCTATCGTCGGCGATGCGAAGCAGACGCTGCAGCAGATGCTCGATCTGCTGGCGCAGAGCGAGACGAAGCAGGATCTCGATAGCCTGCGCGACTGGTGGCAGAGCATCGAGGGCTGGCGCAGTCGTAAATGCCTGGCGTTCGATCGCAACAGTGAAAAGATCAAGCCGCAGGCAGTGATCGAAACGATCTTCCGCCTGACCAACGGCGACGCCTACGTGACGTCGGACGTCGGCCAGCATCAGATGTTCGCGGCGCTCTATTATCCCTTTGATAAACCGCGCCGCTGGATCAACTCCGGCGGGCTCGGCACCATGGGCTTCGGGCTGCCGGCCGCGCTGGGCGTGAAAATGGCGCTGCCGGAAGAGACGGTGATCTGCGTGACCGGCGACGGCAGCATTCAGATGAATATTCAGGAGCTCTCCACCGCGCTGCAGTACGATTTGCCGGTGCTGGTGCTGAGCCTCAACAACCGCGTGCTCGGTATGGTGAAGCAGTGGCAGGATATGATCTATTCCGGCCGCCATTCGCAATCTTATATGGAATCGCTGCCGGACTTCGTGCGCCTGGCTGAGGCGTACGGTCACGTCGGCATCGCGATTCAGCATCCTTCCGAGCTGGAAGAGAAGCTGCAGCTGGCGCTGGATACGCTGGCGAAAGGGCGGCTGGTGTTCGTCGATGTCACCGTCGACGGCAGCGAGCACGTCTACCCGATGCAGATCCGCGGCGGGTCGATGGATGAGATGTGGCTGAGTAAAACGGAGAGGACATAATTATGCGTCGTATTTTATCGGTTCTGCTGGAGAACGAATCCGGCGCATTGTCTCGCGTGGTGGGACTCTTTTCCCAGCGCGGCTATAACATCGAGAGCCTGACCGTCGCGCCCACCGACGATCCCACGCTGTCGCGTATGACCATCCAGACCGTCGGCGACGAAAAGGTGCTGGAGCAGATTGAAAAGCAGCTGCATAAGCTGGTGGACGTGCTGCGCGTCAGCGAGCTGGGGCAGGGCGCCTATGTCGAACGCGAAATCATGCTGGTGAAACTTCAGGCCACCGGTTACGGCCGCGAAGAGGTGAAACGCAGCGCGGAGATCTTCCGCGGTCAGATTATCGACGTGACGCCGACGCTGTACACGGTTCAGCTGGCGGGCACCAGCGACAAGCTCGACGCCTTCCTGAATACCGTACGCGAAGTGGCGGAAATCGTTGAAGTCGCGCGTTCCGGCATCGTCGGCGTGTCGCGCGGCGATCGCATTATGCGGTAATTGCTTAAGGTGACTGTCTCTAACCCGGCGTAATGCCGGGTTTTTTTATTTTATGCGCAATGCGGGAATCGCTAAGAAAAGCGGTTGCTCAGCGCGAAGTTCTGCTGTTAGATGTTACAAACGAGTTACCCTTAGCTTAGTTGCGGACATCTGCCGCAACGCGGCTCGCCGTGAAGTATGGAGTTATCGTGAAACTGGATGAAATCGCGCGCCTGGCAGGCGTGTCGCGCACCACGGCCAGTTATGTCATCAATGGCAAAGCGCGGCAGTATCGTGTCAGCGAAAAAACCGTCGAGAAAGTAATGGCGGTGGTGCGTGAGCATAACTACCACCCCAACGCTGTGGCGGCGGGCCTGCGTGCCGGCCGTACGCGCTCGATCGGCCTGGTGATCCCCGATCTGGAGAACACCAGCTATACCCGCATCGCCAACTATCTTGAACGTCAGGCGCGTCAGCGCGGCTATCAGCTGCTGATCGCCTGTTCGGAAGATCAGCCCGACAATGAAATGCGCTGCATCGAACATCTGCTGCAGCGTCAGGTCGATGCGATCATCGTTTCGACCTCTTTACCGCCTGAGCATCCGTTCTATCAGCGCTGGATCAACGATCCGCTGCCGATTATCGCGCTGGACCGCGCGCTGGATCGTGAACACTTCACCAGCGTCGTCGGCGCCGATCAGGACGACGCCTTTACGCTGGCGGCTGAATTGCGTCAGCTGCCGGTGAAAAACGTACTGTTTCTCGGCGCGCTGCCCGAGCTTTCCGTCAGCTTTCTGCGCGAAATGGGCTTCCGCGACGCCTGGAAAGAGGATCCGCGTCCCATCGACTATATCTACTGCAACAGCTTTGAGCGCACGGCGGCGGCGGCGCTGTTTGAGAAGTACCTTGACGATCACGATATGCCGGAAGCGCTCTTCACCACGTCGTTTGGTCTGCTGCAGGGCGTCATGGACGTCACGCTGAAACGTGACGGACGGCTGCCGACCGACCTCGCGATCGCCACATTTGGCGACCACGAATTACTGGACTTTTTAGAGTGTCCGGTGCTGGCTGTGGGCCAACGCCATCGCGACGTGGCGGAGCGCGTGCTGGAGTTAGTTCTGGCTTCGCTTGATGAACCGCGAAAACCGAAACCGGGATTAACGCGTATTCGACGAAATTTATTTCGTCGCGGTCAGCTGAGCCGCAAAGTTAAATAGCTGACGGGCAGCAATACCGCTGCCCTTAAATTTTCGCGCATTAATATTCGTCATTTTTTAGGGTAAAAAAGCGTAAAGCTGCGACACCTCATCTAACAAATTAACAGCGATGTGATTGTTAAATGTCCATTTCTTCGGGGTAACGCGCATACCTGACCCGCCTGAAGCGGGGAACGCCGCTTTCGGAACTCCCCTAAAATGCAGCCCCTGTCTCAGAAATAGTGAAGAATATTAGCGCAGGTCGTCAGGCTTATTTTTAAGCATTTTTTTAATCGATGAGGTTTTTATTCCATTATTCATCAGGTTAATTTTTAAAATTGACCTTTTGCCCCCTTTGCCGCTTTTCAATCAGCGAAATCACCCCTTGTAAATAGTTATATTCCCGCCGCGCTTCGGCTTGACAACGATTTCATCGCCTCCGTAAACTCGTGGCGTGGTAAAAAGTGGGGTAAAGTGGTGAAAATGGGGAACTGAGGGGAAGACTGGCATGTTCCGTGGGGCAACGTTAGTCAATCTCGACAGCAAGGGGCGACTGGCCGTACCAACGCGCTATCGCGACACGCTGATCGGGGAATCTCAAGGGCAGATGGTTTGTACCATCGACCTTCATCAGCCATGCCTGTTGCTTTATACCCTGCCCGAATGGGAAATCATCGAAAAAAAGCTGTCTCGCTTATCCAGCATGAACCCCGTTGAGCGACGCGTACAGCGTCTGCTGCTGGGACATGCCAGTGAGTGTCAGATGGACAACGCAGGCCGTTTGCTGCTGGCGAATACCCTTCGGCAACACGCGCACCTGACGAAAGAAGTGATGCTGGTCGGTCAGTTCAACAAGTTTGAACTGTGGGATGAA
This sequence comes from Pantoea sp. X-Soil-MYKO-1289, assembly GCF_059730625.1. NCBI lineage: Bacteria > Pseudomonadati > Pseudomonadota > Gammaproteobacteria > Enterobacterales > Erwiniaceae > Pantoea > Pantoea sp. X-Soil-MYKO-1289. The sequence continues at coordinate 3,317,537 of NZ_AP036004.1, read as the reverse complement.
CAGACCTGGTATCAACAAGTCAAGGATGACATTGACGCAGAACAGTCGGCTCAGGAACCTTTGTCTGAGCGGTTGCAGGACTTGTCGCTATAGCTATGCAGGAAAATTTTAAACATACCACGGTGCTGCTGGATGAGGCGGTTAACGGCCTTAACATCAGGGAAGACGGCATCTACATCGACGGCACCTTCGGTCGCGGCGGACATTCACGTCTGATTCTGTCGCAGCTGGGCCCGCAGGGACGGCTTATCGCCATCGATCGCGACCCGCAAGCTATCGCCGCCGCCGCCGAGATTGACGATCCGCGCTTCTCGATCGTGCACGGCCCCTTTTCCGCGCTGGCCGACTATGTCGAAGAGCTGGGCTTAAGCGGCAAAATCAGCGGCATCCTGCTCGATCTGGGCGTCTCGTCGCCGCAGCTGGACGACGCGGAACGCGGCTTCTCCTTTATGCGCGACGGGCCGCTGGATATGCGTATGGACCCGACGCGCGGGCATTCCGCCGCCGAATGGCTGCTGCAAGCGGAAGAGGCGGATATCGCCTTCGTGCTGAAGACCTACGGCGAAGAGCGTTTTGCGAAACGCATCGCGCGCGCCATCGTCGAGCGCAACCGCGAACAGCCGATGACGCGCACCAAAGAACTGGCAGACGTCATCGCGGCGGCAACGCCGGTGAAAGATAAGTTCAAGCATCCGGCAACGCGCAGCTTTCAGGCGATCCGTATCTGGATCAACAGCGAGCTGGAAGAGATTGAAAAAGCGCTGAAAGGCGCGTTAACGGCGCTGGCGCCCGCAGGACGCCTCTCCATTATCAGCTTCCACTCGCTGGAAGATCGCCTGGTGAAGCGTTTTATGCGCGACCAGAGCCGCGGCCCGCAGGTGCCGGCCGGTCTGCCGATGACCGAGTCGCAGCTTAACGCGCTGGGCGGACGTCATTTGAAACTGCTCGGCAAAATGACGCCGGGCGATGCGGAAGTCGCGGACAACCCGCGCGCGCGCAGTTCGGTTCTGCGCATCGCGGAGAGAACCGACGCATGATCGGCAACGAACGTCACAGCCTGCCCGGCGTCATCGGCGGCGATCTGCTGCGGTTCGGCAAAATCCCGCTGATTTTGCTGATCGCCGTACTGGTGTCGGCCGTGATGGTGGTGACGACGACGCACAAAACGCGTCTGCTGACCGCGCAGCGCGAACAGCTGGTGTTAGAGCGCGACGCGCTAGACATTGAATGGCGTAACCTGATCCTTGAGGAGAACGCGCTGGGCGATCACAGCCGGGTGGAGCGCATCGCCACCGAGAAGCTGCAGCTACAGCATGTAGACCCATCCCAGGAAAATATCGTGGTACAGAAATAAGGAACGCTTAATCGCAATGAGCGGCGCAAGCAAAACGCTGAAGTTGAAAAAACAGGAAGATAAAGCCAGCTTTGTAAGCTGGCGTTTTGCGTTGCTGTGCGGCTGTATTTTACTGGCGCTGTTCGGTCTGCTCTCACGCGTCGCCTGGCTACAGGTCATCAGCCCCGACAAGCTGGTGAAAGAGGGCGATTTGCGCTCGCTGCGCGTGCAGGCGGTGCCTACCGCGCGCGGCATGATCAGCGATCGCGCCGGCCGTCCGCTGGCGGTCAGCGTGCCAGTCAACGCCATCTGGGCCGACCCGAAAGAGCTGCACGACGCGGGCGGCGTGACCCTCGACGGCCGCTGGAAAGCGCTTGCCGACGCGCTCTCTATTCCTCTCGATCAGCTGGCGACGCGCGTCAACGCCAATCCCAAAGGACGCTTCATCTATCTGGCGCGCCAGGTTAATCCCGCCATCAGCGACTACATCAAGAAGCTTCGGCTGCCCGGCATCCATCTGCGCGAAGAGTCGCGCCGCTACTATCCGGCCGGTCAGGTGACCTCTCACCTGATCGGCTTTACCAATATTGACGGCCAGGGTATCGAGGGCATCGAGAAGAGCTTCGATAAATGGCTGACCGGCGCGCCGGGCGAGCGAACGGTGCGTAAAGACCGCAACGGCCGCGTGATCGAAGATATCTCGTCAGTGGACAGCCGCGCCGCGCACAACCTGACGCTCAGCATCGACGAACGCCTGCAGGCGCTGGTCTACCGCGAACTTAACAACGCGGTGGCGTTCAACAAAGCTGAGTCGGGCACGGCCGTACTGGTGGACGTCAATACCGGCGAAGTGCTGGCGATGGCCAACAGCCCGGCCTACAACCCCAATAACCTCAGCAACACGCCGAAAGAGATGATGCGCAACCGCGCCATCACCGACATTTTCGAGCCTGGCTCGACCGTCAAACCGATGGTGGTGATGACGGCGCTGCAGCGCGGCGTAGTGCGGGAAAACAGCGTGCTCAATACCGTGCCGTACCGCGTTAACGGTCATGAGATCAAAGACGTGGCGCGCTATAACGAATTGACCCTTACCGGGATTCTGCAGAAGTCGAGTAACGTCGGCGTTTCACGGCTGGCGTTAGCGATGCCCTCCTCAGCGCTTGTAGATACTTATGCGCGCTTTGGCCTGGGTAAACCGACCAATTTGGGGCTGGTCGGGGAAAGTAGTGGCTTATACCCTCAAAAACAACGGTGGTCTGACATAGAGAGGGCCACCTTCTCTTTCGGCTACGGGCTAATGGTAACGCCGTTACAGTTAGCGCGTGTCTACGCGACCATCGGCAGCTACGGCATCTTCCGCCCGCTGTCGATCACCAAAGTCGATCCGCCAGTGGCGGGCGAGCGCGTCTTCCCGGAATCGCTGGTGAAAACCGTGGTTCATATGATGGAAAGCGTCGCGCTGCCGGGCGGCGGCGGCGTAAAAGCGGCAATCAAAGGCTATCGCATCGCGATTAAAACCGGTACGGCGAAAAAAGTCGGGCCGGACGGCCGCTACGTCAATAAATATATCGCATACACCGCAGGCGTCGCGCCTGCCAGTCATCCTCGTTTTGCGCTGGTGGTGGTGATCAACGATCCCCAGGCCGGCAAGTATTACGGTGGTGCGGTTTCCGCGCCGGTGTTCGGCGCCATCATGGGCGGCGTTCTGCGCACCATGAACATCGAACCGGACGCGTTGCCGACCAATGACAAAAACGAGCTGGTGACAAACAGAAGTGAGGAAAAAAGTGACAGATCGTAACCTGCGCGACTTGCTGGGCCCGTGGGTGCCAGGCGCGCCGGCGCGTCCCCTGGGTGACATGACACTGGACAGCCGCAAGGCGGCGTCCGGCGATCTGTTTGTGGCCGTCGCAGGCCACCACGCCGATGGACGGCGTTTTATTCCGCAGGCGATCGCGCAGGGGGTTTCCGCCGTGATCGCAGAGGCCGAAGGCGAAGCCAGCGATGGCGACATCAAAGAAATGCACGGCGTGCCGGTGATTTATCTGGCGCAGCTGCCGCAGCGGCTCTCTGCGCTGGCAGGCCGTTTTTATGGTCAGCCCGGCGAAAAGCAGAAGCTGATCGGCGTGACCGGCACCAATGGCAAAACCACCACCACCCAGCTGCTGGCGCAGTGGGCGCAGCGGCTGGGCGAAACCGGCGCGGTGATGGGCACGGTCGGCAACGGCCTGCTCGGACAGCTGACCGCCGCGGAGAACACTACCGGCTCGGCCGTCGAGGTTCAGCATCTGCTGCAGGAGCTGGCGCAGCAGGGCGCGACGCTGACCGCGATGGAGGTCTCCTCGCACGGTCTGGTGCAGCATCGCGTTGCGGCGCTGCCGTTCGCCGCCGCGGTCTTTACCAATCTGAGCCGCGATCATCTCGACTATCACGGCGATATGCAGAGCTACGAATCGGCTAAAAAGCTGCTGTTTACCGACCATCAGGTCGGCGAAATGATCCTTAACGCCGACGACGAAGCAGGGCGCCGCTGGCTGGCGACGCTGCCCGACGCCGTCGCCGTCACCATGGAGAATAATCTCCAGCCGGGCTGTCACGGCCGGTGGGTAAAAGCCGAAGAGGTCACCTATCAGGACAATGGCGCGCATATCCGCTTCAGCTCAAGCTGGGGCGAAGGCGAATTCGACAGCCGCCTGATGGGCGCCTTCAACGTCAGCAACCTGCTGCTGGCGTTTGCCACGCTGCTGGCGCTCGATTATCCGCTCGCCGATCTGGTGCGGACGGCGCCGCAGCTGCAGCCGGTATGCGGGCGCATGGAAGTCTTCAGCGCGCCGGGCAAGCCGACCGTCGTGGTGGATTATGCCCATACGCCGGACGCGCTGGAAAAGGCGCTGGAAGCAGCGCGTCTGCACTGCAAAGGCAAGCTGTGGTGCGTGTTTGGCTGCGGTGGCGATCGCGACAAAGGCAAGCGTCCGCTGATGGGCGCTATCGCCGAGCAGTTCGCGGACATCGTGGTGATTACCGACGACAATCCGCGCAGCGAAGATCCGCAGGCTATCGTTAACGACATTTTGACCGGCCTGCTTGAGCCGCACCGCGCGCGCGTCGTCGCGGGTCGTGCGCAAGCGGTCACTAACGCCGTACTACAGGCCCAGCCTGACGACATCGTGCTGGTGGCAGGCAAAGGTCACGAAGATTATCAAATCGTGGGAAATCGTCGCCTGGATTACTCCGACCGCGCCACGGTTGCCGCGTTATTAGGAGTGACGGCATGATCCCGGTTTCCCTTACCACACTGGCCGACATCAGCGGCGGCACGCTTCACGGCAGCGACCTTGTCCTGAACGACGTCACTACCGATACGCGCAAAGTGACGCCCGGCAGCCTGTTTGTCGCGCTGGTCGGCGAGCGCTTCGACGCCCATGACTTTGCCGCTGACGCTACCGCCAGCGGCGCGCAGGCGTTATTAGTGAGTAAGCATTTACCTCTTTCTGTCCCTCAGGTGGTGGTTGCCGACACGCGTATCGCGTTCGGCAAGCTGGCCGCCTGGGTACGCCAGCAGTCAAAGGCGCGCGTCGTGGCGCTTACCGGTTCCTCCGGCAAAACCTCGGTTAAAGAGATGACCGCCGCCATCCTGCGTGAGTGCGGCGAAACGCTTTATACCGCCGGCAACCTGAATAACGATTTCGGCGTGCCGATGACGCTGCTGCGCCTCACCGAGCAGCATCAGTATGCGGTGATCGAACTGGGCGCCAATCATCAGGGCGAGATCGCCTATACCACCGAGCTGACGCGTCCAGAGAGCGCGCTGGTGAATAACCTGGCGGCGGCGCATCTGGAAGGTTTTGGCTCGCTGGCAGGCGTGGCGAAGGCGAAAGGGGAGATCTTCAACGGTCTGCCGGCGAACGGCACCGCTATTCTCAACGCTGACAGCAACGACTGGCCGCACTGGCAGGCGAACCTGCACGGCAAGCGCGTCTGGCGTTTTTCGCCGCAGGCGGCCGACAGCGATTTCACCGCGCGCGATATCCGTCTGGGCGTAGACGGCACCCACTTTACTCTGCAGACGCCGCGCGGCGACATCGACGTCACGCTGCCGCTGCCCGGCCGCCATAATATCGCCAACGCGCTGGCCGCCGCCGCGCTGGCGCTGTCGGTCGACGCGCCGCTGAGCGCCATCCAGAGCGGGTTAAAAAACCTGCAGGCCGTGCCTGGCCGCCTGTTTCCCATTCGACTCGGCGAGCATCAGCTGCTGCTCGACGACAGCTATAACGCCAACGTCGGCTCGATGACGGCCGCCGCGCAGGTGCTGGGCGAGATGCCCGGCTATCGCGTAATGGTGGTCGGCGATATGGCGGAACTGGGCGAAGAGGCGGAACAGTGTCATCGCGAAGTCGGGCTGGCGGCGAAAGCCGCGGGCGTCGATCGCGTGCTGAGCGTCGGCGCGCTGAGCGCCAACATTAGTGAAAGCAGCGGGGTTGGCGAACATTTCGCCACTAAAACCGCGTTGACTGAACGTTTACGGACGTTGTTGTCCGAACATCGGGAATTAACCGTTTTGATTAAGGGTTCGCGGAGTGCTGCCATGGAGCAGGTCGTGCAGAACCTACAGGAGATGGGAACATGTTAGTCTGGCTGGCCGAGCATCTGGTCGCTTTTTATTCCGGCTTCAACGTCTTTTCGTATCTGACGTTTCGCGCCATTGTCAGCCTGCTGACCGCCTTATTTATCTCTTTATGGATGGGGCCGCGCCTGATCGCCTGGCTGCAAAAGCTGCAAATTGGCCAGGTGGTGCGCAACGACGGCCCCGAGTCGCACTTCAGCAAGCGCGGCACGCCGACCATGGGCGGGATTATGATCCTCACGTCGATTACCGTTTCGGTGCTGATGTGGGCCTATCCTTCTAATCCCTACGTCTGGTGCGTGCTGGTCGTGCTGGTGGGTTTTGGCATCATCGGCTTTGTCGATGACTATCGCAAAGTGGTGCGCAAAGACACCAAGGGGCTGATCGCGCGCTGGAAATATTTCTGGATGTCGGTGATTTCGCTCGGCGTGGCGTTCGCGCTCTACGCCGCCGGCAAAGGAACGCCCGCCACGCAGCTGGTGGTGCCGTTTTTCAAAGACATCATGCCTCAGCTTGGCCTGTTCTACGTCGTGCTCGCCTACTTCGTGATTGTCGGCACCGGCAACGCCGTTAACCTCACCGACGGTCTGGACGGCCTGGCGATTATGCCGACAGTGTTTGTCGCGGCCGGGTTCGCGCTGGTGGCCTGGGCGACCGGCAACGTTAAGTTTGCCGAGTATCTGCATATTCCCTATTTGCGCCATGCGGGCGAGCTGGTGATCGTCTGTACCGCCATCGTCGGGGCAGGGCTGGGCTTTCTGTGGTTCAACACCTATCCGGCGCAGGTCTTTATGGGCGACGTGGGATCGCTGGCGCTGGGCGGCGCGCTCGGCACACTCGCCGTGCTGCTGCGTCAGGAATTTTTGCTGGTGATCATGGGCGGCGTGTTCGTGGTTGAGACGCTGTCGGTGATCCTGCAGGTAGGATCGTTCAAGCTACGCGGGCAGCGCATTTTCCGCATGGCACCGATTCATCATCACTATGAACTGAAAGGCTGGCCGGAACCGCGCGTCATCGTGCGCTTCTGGATTATTTCGCTGATGCTGGTGCTTATTGGCCTGGCTACGCTGAAGGTGCGTTAATTATGGCTGACTATCGGGGCAGAAAAGTCGTCATTATCGGGCTGGGCCTGACGGGCCTCTCCTGTGTTGATTTCTTTTTAGCGCAAGGCGTAACGCCGCGCGTGATGGATACCCGTGTGTCGCCGCCGGGACTCGACAAGCTGCCTGAGCAGGTAGAGCGCTATACCGGCGGGCTTAACAGCGACTGGTTGCTGGCGGCGGATCTGATCGTCGCCAGTCCGGGCATGGCGCTGGCGCATCCGGCATTAACTGAAGCGGCCGGGGCGGGCGTCGAGATCGTCGGCGATATCGAGCTGTTCTGCCGCGAGGCGCAGGCGCCGATCGTGGCGATCACCGGCTCCAACGGCAAAAGCACGGTCACTACGCTGGTCGGCGAGATGGCGCGCGCTGCGGGCTGGCAGGTCGGCGTCGGCGGCAATATCGGGCTGCCGGCGCTGTCGCTGCTGAAATCGCCCGCGCAGCTTTACGTGCTGGAACTCTCCAGCTTCCAGCTCGAAACCACCTGGAGCCTGAAAGCCGCGGCGGCGACCATTCTTAACGTCACCGAAGATCATATGGATCGCTATCCGCTCGGCATGCAGCAGTACCGCGCCGCCAAGCTGCGCATCTATGAAAACGCGCGGGTCTGCGTGGTGAACGCCGACGATGCGCTGACCATGCCGGTGCGCGGCGCCGATGCGCGCTGCGTCAGCTTCGGCATCGATTTCGGCGACTATCACCTTAATCGTCAGCAGGGCGCCACCTGGCTGCGCGTGAAGGGCGAAAAAGTGCTGAACACCGATGAGATGAAGCTGGTAGGCCAGCATAACTATACCAATGCGCTGGCGGCGCTGGCGCTGGCCGACGCGGTGGGTCTGCCGCGCGCCTCCAGCCTGGCGGCGCTGACCAGCTTTAGCGGGCTGGCGCATCGCTTCCAGCTGGCGCATGAGGCCAACGGCGTGCGCTGGATCAACGACTCGAAAGCCACCAACGTCGGCAGCACCGAAGCGGCGCTTAACGGCCTGCAGGTTAACGGCCGCCTCTGGCTGCTGCTGGGCGGCGACGGCAAATCGGCGGATTTCACTCCGCTGACGCGCTATGTGCAGGACGAGAAGGTTCGCCTCTACTGCTTCGGCCGCGATGGCGACGCGCTGGCGGCGCTGCGCCCCGACAACGCCGTGCGCACCGAGACGATGCAGCAGGCGATGGAGCTGATCGCGCCGCAGGTTCAGCCGGGCGATATGGTGCTGCTGTCGCCCGCCTGCGCCAGCCTCGACCAGTTCCGTAATTTTGAACAGCGCGGCGATCGCTTCGCGCAGCTGGCGAAGGAGTTAGGCTGATGCGTATTCCTGGCGGCGGAATGATAATCGGGCTCTTCGCTTTTATCGGCAGCCGGCTGAAAGACTGGGTGATGGGCGCGCGCGAAAGCGACGATTCCGCCCTGGTGCTCTACGACCGCACGCTGCTGTGGCTCACCTTCGGTCTGGCTATTGTCGGCTTCGTGATGGTGACCTCGGCCTCGATGCCGGTGGGGCAGCGTCTCAACGACGACCCCTTTTACTTCGCCAAGCGCGACGCCTTCTACATCGTGTTAGGGCTTGGCATCGCGCTGGTCACGCTGCGCGTGCCGATGGATTTCTGGCAGCGCTACAGCAACGCGATGCTGCTGGCCACGGTGGTGATGCTGCTTATCGTACTGGTGGTGGGCAGCTCGGTGAACGGCGCCTCGCGCTGGATCGCCCTCGGCCCGCTGCGTATCCAGCCGGCGGAACTGTCGAAGCTGTCGCTCTTCTGCTATCTCGCCAGCTATCTGGTGCGCAAGGTGGAAGAGGTGCGCAATAACTTCTGGGGCTTCTGCAAACCGATGGGCGTGATGGTGGTGCTGGCGGTGCTGCTGCTGGCGCAGCCTGACCTGGGCACCGTGGTAGTGCTGTTCGTCACCACGCTGGCGATGCTCTTTCTGGCGGGCGCGAAGCTGTGGCAGTTCCTGGCGATTATCGGCTCCGGCATGTTCGCCGTAGTGCTGCTGATTATCGCGGAACCCTACCGTATGCGCCGCGTGACATCGTTCTGGAATCCCTGGGAAGATCCCTTCGGCAGCGGCTATCAGCTGACGCAGTCGCTGATGGCGTTCGGCCGCGGAGAATTCTGGGGGCAGGGGCTCGGCAACTCGGTGCAAAAACTGGAGTATCTGCCGGAAGCGCATACCGACTTTATCTTCTCTATCATCGGCGAAGAGCTGGGTTATATCGGTGTGGTTTTAGCCTTGTTGATGGTATTCTTCGTCGCTTTTCGTGCGATGTCGATCGGCCGCCGCGCGCTGGAGATCGATCAGCGTTTTTCCGGCTTCCTCGCCTGCTCTATCGGCGTGTGGTTCAGCTTCCAGGCGCTGGTTAATGTCGGCGCGGCAGCGGGCATGCTGCCGACGAAAGGGCTGACGCTGCCGCTGATCAGCTACGGCGGCTCCAGCCTGCTGATTATGTCGACGGCGATCGTGTTTTTGCTGCGTATTGATTATGAAACGCGCCTGACCAAAGCGCAGGCGTTTACCCGAGGTGCCCGATGAGTGGGAAGCGTTTGATGGTGATGGCGGGCGGAACCGGCGGGCATGTTTTCCCCGGTCTGGCCGTCGCCCATCATCTGATGGAACAGGGGTGGCAGGTTCGCTGGCTCGGCACGGCCGACAGAATGGAAGCGGATCTGGTGCCGAAACACGGTATCGAGATTGAGTTTATCCGCATCAGCGGTCTGCGCGGCAAAGGCCTGAAAGCGCTGCTGCTGGCGCCGATGCGTATTTTCAACGCCTGGCGTCAGGCGCGCGCCATTATGCGGGCGTGGCAGCCGGACGTGGTGCTGGGCATGGGCGGTTACGTTTCCGGGCCCGGCGGCCTTGCGGCCTGGAGCTGCGGCATTCCGGTGGTGCTGCACGAGCAGAACGGCATCGCCGGGCTGACCAATAAGTGGCTGGCGAAGATCGCCAGCAAAGTGATGCAGGCCTTTCCCGGCGCCTTTCCGCATGCGGACGTCGTCGGCAATCCGGTGCGCACCGACGTGCTGGCGCTGCCGCTGCCGGACGCGCGTCTGGCCAACCGCAGCGGTCCGATTCGGGTGCTGGTGGTCGGCGGAAGTCAGGGCGCGCGCGTGCTGAACCAGACGCTGCCGCAGGTCGCGGCCGCGCTGGGCGACAGCGTGACGCTGTGGCATCAGACCGGCAAAGGCGCGCTGCAGGATGTGCTTAAGGCGTATCAGCAGGTCGGCCAGACGCAGCACAAGGTCACGGAGTTTATTGACGATATGGCGGCCGCCTACGCCTGGGCGGATGTGGTGGTTTGCCGCTCCGGCGCGCTGACCGTCAGCGAAATCGCCGCGGCGGGCTTACCGGCGATTTTCGTGCCTTTTCAGCATAAAGATCGTCAGCAGTACTGGAATGCGCTGCCGCTGGAAAAAGCGGGCGCGGCCAAAATTTTTGAGCAGCCGCAGTTTACCGCGGATGCCGTGGCGGAGACGCTGCGCCGCTGGGATCGCCCAACGCTGTTGAGCATGGCGGAAAAAGCCCGCCAGGTGGCGATCCCCGATGCGACCGAAAGGGTCGCACGTGAAGTGGCGCGCGCCGCGAAGTGAATAATCGGGCCAGCGTAGCTGGCCGGTGCCGCAACAGGCACGGATAAAGATGACAGGTAACTGAGAACGATGAATACACAACAACTGGCAAAACTGCGCTCCATTGTGCCCGAGATGCGTCGCGTCCGGCACATTCACTTTGTCGGCATCGGCGGTGCCGGCATGGGCGGTATTGCCGAAGTGTTGGCGAACGAGGGTTACCATATTAGCGGCTCCGATCTGGCGCCGAACGCGGTGACGCAGCATCTGACGGCGCTGGGCGCCACCATCTATTTCAACCATCGCCCGGAAAACGTCACCGATGCCAGCGTGGTGGTGGTCTCCAGCGCGGTGGCGCAGGACAACCCGGAGCTGGTCGCGGCGCGCGAACAGCGTATTCCCGTGATCCGCCGTGCCGAGATGCTGGCGGAGCTGATGCGTTTTCGTCACGGCATCGCTATTGCCGGGACGCACGGCAAAACCACCACCACGGCGATGGTGTCGAGCATCTATGCAGAAGGCGGCCTGGATCCAACCTTCGTCAACGGCGGGCTGGTTAAGGCGGCGGGCACGCACGCGCGGCTCGGCAGCAGCCGCTACCTGATTGCGGAAGCGGACGAGAGCGACGCCTCATTCCTGCATCTGCAGCCGATGGTGGCGGTAGTGACCAATATCGAAGCTGACCACATGGATACCTACCAGGGCGACTTCGAAAACCTGAAGCAGACCTTTATCAACTTTCTGCACAACCTGCCGTTTTACGGCCGTGCGGTAATGTGCATTGATGATGCGGTGATCCGCGATCTGATCCCGCGCGTGGGGCGTCACATTACCACTTATGGCTTTAGCGATGACGCTGACGTGCGCATCGAACACTATGAGCAGCGCGGCGCGCAGGGGCACTTTACCCTCGTGCGTCACGACAAGCCGCTTATGCAGGTGACGCTGAACGCGCCAGGCCGTCATAACGCGCTCAACGCGGCCGCCGCCGTTGCGGTGGCGAGCGAAGAGGGCATTGACGACAACGCCATCCTTGCCGCGCTGGAAAGCTTTCAGGGGACCGGGCGTCGCTTCGATCTGCTGGGCGAATTCCCGACGGAGCCGGTCAACGGCAATCCGGGCACGGCGATGCTGGTCGACGATTACGGCCATCATCCGACCGAAGTCGACGCCACCATTAAGGCGGCTCGCGCCGGCTGGCCGGACAAAAAACTGGTGATGGTGTTTCAGCCGCACCGCTATACGCGCACCCGCGATCTGTTCGACGACTTCGCCAACGTGCTGTCGCAGGTCGACGTGCTGCTGATGCTGGATGTCTATTCGGCGGGCGAAACGCCGATACCTGGCGCGGACAGCCGCGCGCTGTGCCGCTCTATTCGCGGGCGCGGCAAGGTCGATCCGGTGCTGGTGCCGGATCACGACGCGCTGCCGGGAATGCTGGCGCCGCTGCTGTCGGGCAAAGATTTGATTCTGGTGCAGGGCGCCGGCAACGTAGGCAAAGTGGCGCGCAAGCTGGCGGATTGCAAGCTGCAGCCCGAGCGCAAAGCGGAGGAGCGTCATGGCTAATAAAGTCGCCGTCCTGATGGGCGGCACCTCGGCGGAGCGCGACGTGTCGCTGATGTCGGGCAGCGCGGTGCTGGCGGGTCTGCGCGAGGCGGGCGTTAACGCGCATGCGATCGACACGCGCGACGTTTCGGTGCTGACGCTGAAAGAGCAGGGCTTCGACGCCGCCTTTATCGCGCTGCACGGCCGCGGAGGCGAAGACGGCACGCTGCAGGCGGTGCTGGAGTTTTTACAGTTGCCTTATACCGGTAGCGGCGTGATGGCGTCGGCCATTACCATGGATAAGCTGCGAACCAAACTGCTCTGGCAGGGGCGCGGGTTGCCTTCTGGCCGCTTTGTCTGGCTGACGCGCGAGCAGTATCAGGCGGGCCTGAACGCGGAAACGCGCGACGCCGTCGAGGCGCTGGGCCTGCCGCTGTTCGTCAAGCCGAGCAGCGAAGGCTCCAGCGTCGGCATCAGCCGCGTCAATACGCTGGAAACGCTGCCTGCCGCGCTGGATGAAGCGTTCCGCCATGATGACAACGTGCTGATCGAAGCGTTTCTCAGCGGCGCGGAGTATACGGTCGGAATTATTGGCGACCAGATTCTGCCGGCGATACGCATTCAGACCGCCAGCGAATTTTATGACTATGAAGCAAAATACATTTCTGACGATACTCAATACTTCTGCCCCGCAGGATTGAGCGCGGAGCGGGAAGCGGAACTGCAGGCGCTGGTCTGGAACGCATGGCGCGCGCTGGGCTGTAGCGGCTGGGGTCGGGTAGACGTAATGGCGGACGGCGAAGGCAACTTCCAGCTGCTGGAGGCGAACACCTCGCCGGGCATGACCAGCCACAGTCTGGTGCCGATGGCGGCAAGCGTGGCGGGCATGAGCTTCTCGCAGCTGGTGGCGCGCATTCTGGAACTGGCTGACTGATATGTCACAGGCGGCACTTAACGCACGGAACCGCGAACCCCAGGAGCGCGTGCGCACGGGGCGCAGCAACGGGGCCAGACTGTTCGGCATCTTTTTTCTGCTGATGGTCATTGGCATTATGATTTTCGGCGGCCTGGTGGTGCTGAAGTGGATGAACGACGCGTCGCGCCTGCCGCTTTCACGGCTGGTGGTGACGGGCGAAACCCACTACACCACGCACGATGATATTCGCCAGGCGATTTTGTCGCTGGGCGCGCCGGGCACTTTTATGTCGCAGGATGTCAACATCCTTCAGCAGCAGATTGAGCGGCTGCCGTGGATCAAGCAGGTTAGCGTGCGCAAGCAGTGGCCTGACGAGCTGAAGATCCACCTGGTGGAGTATGTGCCGGTGGCGCGCTGGAACGATCTGCATATGGTGGATGCGGACGGCGTCTCCTTCAGCGTGCCGGCCAGCCACATCGGCAAAGAAACGATGCCGATGCTGTACGGACCGGAAGGCAGCGAAAAAGAGGTGTTGGCGGGTTACCACAGCATGAGCGACGTGCTGAAGGCCAACAAATTTACCCTGAAGGTCGCGTCGATGACGGCGCGACGGTCATGGCAGCTGGTCACCAGCGACGATGTACGCATCGAACTGGGGCGCGGCGAGCCCATGAAGCGTCTTAACCGATTTATCGAGCTCTATCCGGCGTTGCAGCAGCAAGGGCAGAACGAGCATAAGCGCATCAGCTATGTGGATTTGCGGTACGACTCGGGTGCAGCCGTGGGCTGGACGCCGGAGCCCGTAGAGCTCCAGGACAGTAATCAGCAACAGAACCAGGCACAGGCTAAACAATGATCAAGGCAACGGACAGAAAACTGGTAGTTGGACTCGAAATTGGCACCGCGAAGGTTGCCGCCCTGGTTGGGGAAATTCTGCCCGATGGTATGGTCAACATTATCGGGGTGGGCAGCTGCCCGTCTCGCGGTATGGATAAAGGCGGCGTAAACGACCTTGAGTCGGTGGTGAAATGCGTACAGCGCGCCATCGATCAGGCCGAGCTGATGGCGGACTGCCAGATCTCCTCCGTCTATCTCGCTTTATCGGGCAAACATATCAGCTGCCAGAACGAAATCGGGATGGTTCCGATTTCCGAAGAGGAAGTGACTCAGGATGATGTGGAAAACGTCGTACACACTGCGAAGTCAGTGCGCGTGCGCGATGAGCACCGCATCCTGCATGTTATTCCTCAGGAATACGCTATCGATTATCAGGAAGGCATCAAAAACCCGGTTGGTTTGTCGGGCGTGCGCATGCAGGCGAAAGTGCACCTGATCACATGTCACAACGATATGGCGAAAAATATCGTCAAGGCCGTTGAACGTTGCGGCCTGAAAGTTGACCAACTGATTTTTGCCGGTCTGGCGTCCAGTTTCGCGGTGCTGACCGAAGACGAACGTGAGCTTGGCGTCTGTGTTGTCGACGTCGGCGGCGGTACAATGGATATTGCTGTTTATACAGGCGGCGCGCTGCGTCACACTAAAGTGATCCCCTATGCGGGTAACGTGGTCACCAGCGACATCGCCTACGCCTTCGGCACGCCGCCGACAGACGCCGAAGCGATTAAGGTTCGCCACGGCTGCGCGCTGGGATCCATTGTCGGCAAAGACGAAAACGTCGAAGTGCCGAGCGTGGGCGGACGTCCGCCGCGCAGCCTGCAACGGCAGACGCTGGCCGAAGTAATCGAGCCGCGCTACACCGAATTGCTGAATCTGGTCAACGACGAGATTTTGCAGCTACAGGAACAACTGCGTCAGCAGGGCGTTAAGCACCATCTGGCAGCCGGGATCGTGCTGACCGGTGGCGCGGCGCAAATTGAAGGGCTGGCCGCCTGCGCGCAACGCGTTTTCCATACGCAGGTGCGCATCGGGCAGCCGCTCAATATCACAGGATTGACGGATTACGCGCAGGAACCCTATTACTCAACCGCAGTGGGACTGTTGCACTATGGCAAAGAGTCCCATATGAACGGCGATGCGGAGACGGAAAAACGCGCATCGGTGGGCAACTGGTTCAAGCGCATCAATAGCTGGTTGAAGAAAGAATTTTGATTTTAGAAAGGAGACCATGCTGGCACTGTTTATGGTCTCCAGGCGACAGGCACATAACGGAGAGAAATCATGTTTGAACCGATGGAATTAACCAATGACGCGGTGATTAAAGTCATCGGCGTCGGCGGCGGCGGCGGCAACGCCGTAGAGCACATGGTGCGCGAGCGCATCGAAGGTGTGGAATTCTTCGCTGTGAACACCGACGCCCAGGCGTTGCGTAAAACAGCGGTTGGCCAGACTATCCAGATCGGCACCAATATCACCAAAGGTCTGGGTGCCGGAGCGAATCCGGAAGTTGGTCGTACCTCTGCGGAAGAAGATCGCGAAGCACTGCGTTCTGCGCTGGAGGGAGCAGACATGGTCTTTATCGCTGCCGGTATGGGCGGCGGCACCGGCACCGGCGCTGCGCCGGTGGTGGCAGAAGTGGCCAAAGACCTGGGCATTCTGACCGTTGCGGTCGTGACCAAGCCCTTCAACTTCGAAGGCAAAAAGCGCATGGCCTTTGCCGAGCAGGGCATCGCCGAGCTCTCTAAGCATGTAGATTCACTGATTACCATCCCGAACGACAAGCTGCTGAAAGTGCTGGGTCGCGGCATCTCTCTGCTCGACGCCTTCGGCGCGGCAAACGACGTGCTGAAAGGCGCGGTACAGGGCATCGCCGAACTGATTACGCGTCCGGGCCTGATGAACGTCGACTTCGCTGACGTGCGCACCGTGATGTCCGAAATGGGCTACGCGATGATGGGCTCCGGCGTCGCCTGCGGCGAAGACCGCGCGGAAGAGGCGGCGGAAATGGCGATCTCCAGCCCGCTGCTGGAAGATATCGATCTGTCTGGCGCGCGCGGCGTGCTGGTCAACATCACGGCGGGCTTCGACCTGCGTCTGGATGAGTTCGAAACCGTGGGTAACACTATCCGCGCCTTCGCCTCTGACAACGCCACCGTGGTTATCGGCACCTCGCTGGATCCGGAGATGAACGACGAACTGCGCGTAACCGTAGTGGCAACCGGCATCGGCATGGACAAGCGTCCGGAAATCACCCTGGTGACCAACAAGCCAGCCAGCCAGCCTGTGATGGATCATCGCTACCAGCAGCACGGCATGTCGCCGCTGCCGCAGGAGCAAAAGCCGGCGGCCAAAGTGGTCAACGACCAGACCGCGCAGTCGAACAAAGAGCCCGATTACCTTGATATTCCAGCGTTTCTGCGTAAGCAGGCCGATTAGGAATAACCTGAGAATTGGGATTCTCCGCTCTTTGTGCTAAAGTGTTCGCCCGCTGGTAAAGTACACTAGCGGTCGGATGGGTAATATTGCGAGATAATACGATGATCAAACAAAGGACATTAAAACGTATTGTTCAGGCGACTGGCGTCGGTTTGCATACCGGCAAGAAAGTCACGCTGACACTACGCCCTGCGCCGGCGAATACCGGGGTCATCTATCGTCGCACTGACTTGAATCCACCGGTTGATTTCCCGGCTGATGCAAAATACGTGCGCGACACCATGCTGAGTACCTGCCTGGTGAATGATGAAGGCGTACGTATTTCGACGGTTGAGCATTTGAACGCCGCGCTAGCTGGTCTGGGTATCGACAACATTATCGTTGAAGTGGATGCGCCGGAAATTCCGATTATGGACGGCAGCGCCGCGCCCTTTATCTATCTGCTGATGGATGCGGGCATCGAGCAGCTGAACAGCGCCAAGAAATTCGTGCGCGTTAAGCAGACCGTTCGTGTGGAAGATGGCGACAAGTGGGCCGAGATCAAACCCTACAACGGTTTCTCTCTCGACTTTACCATCGACTTCAAGCATCCGGCGATCGACTCCAGCTCTCAGCGCTATCAGCTGAACTTCTCTGCCGACTCTTTTGTTCGTCAGATCAGCCGCGCGCGTACTTTCGGCTTTATGCGTGAAATCGAGTATCTGCAATCCAAAGGCCTGTGCCTGGGCGGTAGTCTGGATTGCGCGATCGGTCTCGACGATTTCCGCGTGCTGAATGAAGAAGGCCTGCGTTTTGAAGATGAATTCGTTCGTCACAAAATGCTGGATGCGGTTGGCGACCTGTTTATGTGCGGCCACAATATTATTGGCGCGTTTACCGCGTTCAAATCAGGCCACGCACTGAACAACAAGCTGCTGCAGGCCGTCCTGGCGAAACAAGAAGCCTGGGAATGGGCTACCTTCGAAGACGAAGCGGAACTGCCGCTGGCATTCAAGGCACCGAATCTGGTTCTGGCTTAATTACCCCAGAATCTTTAAAGGCTGGTATCTGCTGACAACCCTCTCCGGTCAGCGATACCAGCCTTTTTTATTGCGCTTGTTTTGGTCCCCCCTGAAATTTTCGACGTGCTTCGCAGCAAAGCGTGCAACATTGCTGAAACGCTGAACAAACAGGCGACTTTTCTTCCAGAGCGACTTTAAACGCTGATGTGGGCGCCCCACATTAATGGTACTATCAGGCGCTCTGAGAAGCTGAGCGCCGCTGTTCAAAGAGAGCGGCAAACCCCTGACAACGACGCGATCGTTGATGCGCAATGGAAGAGTTGTGATCGGAATTTTTCTACGCTGGCGACATTTAGGCAGACGCTATTTCTGGCCTCATCTCCTGTTGGGGATGGTGGCGGCCAGCTTTGGCTTGCCTGTCTGCGCCCAGAGCGCCGAATTCAACACCTCATCCGAGTCTTCATCCAGCAGCCTCTTCGTCGGCAATGCCGCGCGCTTCGATCATCTGATCCGGCTGCAGGAAACGGCGCGCCGCCCCAGCTTTACGATTGATTACTGGCATCAGCACGCTATTCGCACCGTTATCCGCCATCTTTCCTTTACCCTGGCGCCGCAGGCGGAAACGCCCGATAATCTGCCGCTGGCTGCGCACAAGCTGGCGTTGATTGATTCGCTTCAGGCGTTGCTGACTACCCATACTTCTTCGCGTCAGCCGTCGCAGTCGGCCGCCATCGCGCCGCGCGATGCGCTCGCACCTGCCACTTCACTGGCCGACTGGCGCAGTAAAACCCATGCAATTCGCGCCGGACCGTCTACGCTGCTTGTCTGAAACCCCTTTTAAAATACCTTTATTCATTATCGCAGCCCGCATTACGCGGCTGAATTGAGAAGTTTTTAATATGTTAATCAAGCTTTTAACCAAAATGTTTGGCAGCAGCAACGATCGTACCCTGCGCCGCATGCGTAAAGTCGTAGACGTCATCAACAAGATGGAGCCGGATTTCGAGAAACTTTCTGACGATGAGCTGAAAGCGAAAACCGACGAGTTCCGCGAGCGCCTGAAAAAGGGCGAGTCGCTGGAAAGCCTGATCCCGGAAGCGTTCGCCACGGTGCGTGAAGCAAGTAAACGCGTCTTCGGCATGCGTCACTTTGACGTGCAGCTGATTGGCGGCATGGTGCTGAACGATCGCTGTATCGCGGAGATGCGTACCGGTGAAGGTAAAACGCTGACCGCGACCCTGCCGGCGTACCTCAATGCGCTGAGCGGTAAGGGCGTGCACGTCGTGACCGTCAACGACTACCTGGCGCAGCGCGATGCGGAAAATAACCGTCCGCTGTTTGAGTTCCTGGGCCTGAGCGTCGGCATTAATCTGCCGGGCATGCCTTCAGTGGCGAAGCGTGAAGCCTACGCGGCGGATATCACCTACGGCACTAACAACGAATATGGCTTCGACTATCTGCGCGACAACATGGCGTTCAGCCCGGAAGAGCGCGTGCAGCGCAAGCTGAACTATGCGCTGGTGGATGAGGTCGACTCCATTCTGATCGACGAAGCGCGTACGCCGCTGATTATCTCCGGTCCGGCGGAAGACAGCTCGGAAATGTATACCAAAGTTAATAAAATCATTCCTAGCCTGGTGCGTCAGGAGAAAGAAGATTCTGACAACTTCCAGGGCGAAGGCGATTTCTGGGTCGACGAGAAAGCGCGCCAGGCGCACATGACCGAGCGCGGCCTGGTCAAGGTGGAAGAGCTGCTGGTAAGCCAGGGCATTATGGAAGAGGGCGAATCGCTCTATTCGCCGACCAACATTATGCTGATGCATCACGTCACCGCGGCTCTGCGCGCCCATGCGCTGTTTACACGCGATGTGGATTACATCGTGAAGGACGGCGAAGTGGTTATCGTCGACGAGCACACCGGCCGTACCATGCAGGGCCGCCGCTGGTCGGATGGCCTGCATCAGGCAATTGAAGCCAAAGAGGGCGTGGAGATCCAGAACGAGAACCAGACGCTGGCTTCCATCACCTTCCAGAACTACTTCCGTCTCTACGAAAAGCTGGCTGGCATGACCGGTACGGCGGACACCGAGGCCTTCGAGTTCAGCTCTATCTATAAACTCGACACCATCGTCGTGCCGACCAACCGCCCGATGGTGCGTAAAGATCTGCCCGATCTGGTCTATATGACCGAAAAAGAGAAGATCGACGCGATCATTGAAGATATCCGCGAGCGTACCGCTAATGGCCAGCCGGTGCTGGTGGGTACGATCTCCATCGAAAAATCGGAAGTGGTCTCTAACGAGCTGACGCGCGCAGGCATCAAGCACAACGTGCTGAACGCCAAGTTCCACGCCCGCGAAGCGGACATCGTCGCCCAGGCGGGCCAGCCGGGCGCGGTCACCATCGCCACCAACATGGCGGGTCGTGGTACCGACATTATGCTGGGCGGCAGCTGGCATGCGGAAGTCGCCGAGCTGGTCGAGCCGACCGAAGCGCAGATTGAAGCGATCAAAGCGGCCTGGCAGCAGCGCCACGATGCGGTACTGGCTTCGGGCGGCCTGCATATTATCGGCACCGAGCGCCACGAGTCGCGTCGTATCGATAACCAGCTGCGCGGCCGCGCCGGTCGTCAGGGCGACGCCGGTTCTTCCCGCTTCTATCTGTCGATGGAAGATGCGCTGATGCGTATTTTCGCCTCGGATCGCGTCTCTAACATGATGCGTAAACTGGGCATGAAGCCTGGCGAAGCGATCGAGCACCCGTGGGTGACCAAAGCTATCGCCAACGCGCAGCGTAAAGTCGAGAGCCGCAACTTCGATATTCGTAAGCAGCTGCTGGAGTATGACGATGTGGCGAATGACCAGCGTCGCGCCATCTACAGCCAGCGTAACGAGCTGCTGGACGTTTCCGACGTCAGCGAAACCATCAACAGCATTCGCGAAGACGTGTTCAAAACCACCATCGACACCTACATTCCGCCGCAGTCGCTGGAGGAAATGTGGGACGTGCCGGGCCTGGAAGAACGCCTGCGCGCTGACTTCGACCTCGACCTGCCGATCGCCGAGTGGCTGGATAAAGAGCCGGATCTGCATGAAGAGACGCTGCGCGAGCGCATCATGACGCGCGCCCGCGAGAGCTACGCCAGCAAGGAAGAGATTGTCGGCGTCGAGATGATGCGCAACTTCGAAAAAGGCGTGATGCTGCAGACGCTCGATTCGCTGTGGAAAGAGCATCTGGCGGCGATGGACTACCTGCGTCAGGGCATCCATCTGCGCGGCTATGCGCAGAAAGATCCCAAGCAGGAGTACAAGCGCGAATCCTTCGCGATGTTCGCGGCCATGCTTGAATCACTGAAGTATGAAGTGGTCAGCACGCTGAGCAAGGTGCAGGTGCGCATGCCGGAAGAGGTGGAAGCGATGGAGCAGCAGCGTCGCGAAGAAGCGGAACGTCTGGCGCAGCAGCAGCAGCTTAGCCACGTTGACGATGAAGCGGCCGCGGCCGCATCGCTGGCCGCGCAGAGCGGCGAGCGTAAAGTCGGACGCAACGATCTTTGCCCGTGCGGCTCCGGTAAAAAATATAAGCAGTGTCACGGCCGCCTGGCCTGACAGTCGCAAAAAAAGGCGCTTCGGCGCCTTTGAGCTTGCGAGAAAAGTGCAGACGCGGTTGACAAGGCCCGATCGCAAAGGCGCAAAAGCGGCATCCATGCCAGCTCGGCCCGCGCAGTCCCTTGCGCGGGACGCTTTGCTCTTCAGTCCATGTCATCCGCGTTTTAAATATGTCAGCTGTTTGAAAGGCGCTTCGGCGCCTTTTTTCTTGTCAATGCGGCGCGGTTAACTTTGCGCCATCCATGCTTTAAAATCAGCGCACATTCACCTACCCGACGTGGAAAATTTTATGAAGCACCTGCAGGTTGCCGTTGGCATCATCCGTAACGCCGATAAAGAGATCTTTCTGGCTCAACGCCCGGCGTCGTCCCATATGGCGAATATGTGGGAGTTTCCCGGCGGCAAAATCGAGCCTGGCGAGAGCGCGGAAGAGGCGCTGAAGCGTGAACTGCTGGAAGAGACCGGCATCGAAGTGACGCAGGCGACGGCGATTGGCGCGGCGGATCATACCTATGACGCGCTGCGCGTAACGCTTAACTTCTTTCTGGTGGAAGGCTGGGAAGGCGAGCCGTGGGGACGAGAAGGGCAGCCGCAGCGCTGGGTTGCGCAACGCGAGCTGATCGCGGAAGAGTTCCCGCCGGCTAACCATTCGCTGGTTGCGCGTCTGGTGGCCGGCGAGCTGTAATATCAGGGGCGCCAGCCCCTGCTGTCAGTGCTGTTCTTCGCTCCAGTCGTCGCTGTCGTTCAGATCGCCTTCGCTGGGGATCCGCTTCTCTTCATCCGCCCATTCGCCTAAATCGATCAGCTGGCAGCGCTTGCTGCAGAACGGACGCCACGGGCTGAGCTCATCCCAGATTACATCTCTCCCGCAGTGCGGACACTGAACGGTAATCACTTCATTTTGCATAGCTACCTCTAACAACAGGCCAGTTCAAAGTTGAGTCGTGCGGGCACTTCGCCGCGTTCGCTGTCCAGCGGCAGAAAGCGGATGGCGTAACGACTTTTGTGGCCGGAAACCTGGGGGTAAAGCGCATCTTCCAGCTGGAGCTGCAGGCGCAGCAGATCCGCGCCCTCGGCGTTGTCCTGATAAAAACCGTTCAGGCTGGTCTGATGGCGAAACGCGCCTGACTGACGAATAAGATCCAGAATCATCGCCAGGCTCTGATGCAGCGGCGTCAGCGTCTCCAGCCAGGCGGCGACGTGGCCGTCGCGCACCTCCTGCGGCTGATGCAGCCAGATATGCAGTCCTGGCAGATCGAAGCTGCAACAGCCGCCCGGAATGCTGAGCCGCTGACGCACCAGGCCGATAAGTCGATCTTCGCGCAGCTGCTGTCCCATCCGCGGCGCGCTGTTGAGCTGAACCGCCTGCGTTTTGAGCTTGTCGCGCAGCGCATCGACCACGGTCATGTCAACGCCCGGCACGTCAGCCCAGGCGCGCAGCTTTTGCTGCTGACGTTCCAGCTCCTTGAGCAATTCGGTACGCATATCGCCGCGCTCGAAAATGTCCAGCAGCTCGCCGATGATGCGGAAAAAGGTCAGCGCCGAAGCGGTGCGGGTAACCGGCACGGTTTCATGCAGCTGCTGGATTAAGAATTCCACGCGCAGCCAGGTGCGCATTTTTTCATTCAGGGGATGTTCAAACAGAACGACTGTACTCATGGCGTTAATCCTGTTGCGTTGCCGCCAGCGCCAGATAGCGCTGGTGCAGAGCGGCAACCTGCGGCAGCGCCTCATCGGGCGTGCCGCTGTTATTAATGACGTCGTCGGCTACGGCGAGGCGCGCGCTGCGCGTCGCCTGAGCGGACAGAATATTTTGCGCCTGCTGGCGATCGATGCCGTCGCGCTGAATGGTGCGCCTGAGCTGCGTTGCTTCATCGACATCGACTACCAGAATGCGATCCGCCTGACGCTGCAGGCCGTTTTCAACCAGCAGCGGCACGACCCACAGCACATAGGGCGCGGTCGACAGCGCTTTCAGCTGCTGCGTGCGGGCGTTAATCAGGGGATGAAGCAGATTATTCAGCCAGGTTTTTTCATCGGGCGACTGGAAAATAATCTCTCTCAGTCGGGCGCGATTCAGCGCGCCTTGTTCCGTCAGGATGCTTTCGCCGTGCCGCTCCGCGATTTGCCGCAGCGCCGCCGATCCCGGCTCGACCACTTCGCGCGCGATAACGTCCGCGTCGATAATGGGCACGCCAAGCGCCGCAAAAGCATTGGCGATGGTGCTCTTTCCACTGCCGATTCCTCCGGTCAGCGCCACGGTATAAGGCATATTACTCTCTCAGGCGCGCAACGCAGCGGGCAAGCCGAAACACAAAACTGTGTGCGCGATCACAATGAAAATTCTCAGATAAATTTATCGGATTGTAGCTTAAATAAAGTGAAATTCGCAGTCTTGTCGGCAGACGTAGGGCGCGTATGATTATGCCACTGGAGCCGTGTGCGCTACCCGAACTGCGATTCGCTGCCACTTACCAGGACAATTTTTATGCGTATTGAAGAAGATTTAAAGCTGGGTTTTAAAGACGTGCTGATCCGTCCTAAACGCTCCACGCTGAAAAGCCGCTCTGAGGTCGAACTGGAGCGTCACTTTACCTTTAAGCATTCCGGCCTGAGCTGGAGCGGCGTGCCGGTGATCGCCGCGAATATGGACACCGTCGGCACCTTCAGCATGGCGGAAGCGCTGGCCAGCTTTGATATTCTCACGGCCGTGCATAAGCACTACGGCGTTGACGAATGGCGCGCTTTTATTGAGCGTTCGCCGGTGGCGGTGCTGAATCACATTATGGTGTCGACCGGCACATCCGAGGCCGACTTGCAGAAGCTGACGGCGATTCTGGCGCTCTCCGCCGATCTTAAATTCATCTGTATTGACGTAGCGAACGGCTATTCCGAGCACTTTGTCACTTTCCTGCAGCGCGCGCGCGAACTTTTCCCGGACCGCACCATTTGCGCAGGCAACGTGGTCACCGGCGAAATGGTGGAGGAGCTGATCCTCTCCGGCGCAGATATCGTTAAGGTCGGCATTGGTCCGGGTTCGGTCTGTACCACGCGCGTGAAAACCGGCGTCGGCTATCCTCAGCTCTCTGCGGTTATCGAGTGCGCGGATGCGGCGCACGGACTGGGCGGCCAGATCGTCAGCGACGGCGGCTGCGCGGTGCCGGGGGATATCGCCAAAGCGTTCGGCGGCGGCGCCGATTTCGTGATGCTGGGCGGCATGCTCGCCGCGCATGACGAGTGCGAGGGAACCGTAGTCGAGGAGAACGGCGAGCAGTTTATGCTGTTTTACGGCATGAGCTCGGAATCGGCGATGAAGCGTCACGTTGGCGGCGTCGCGCAGTATCGCGCGGCGGAAGGCAAAACGGTGAAGCTGCCGCTGCGCGGCCCGGTTGCCGAGACGGCGCGCGACATCCTCGGCGGCCTGCGCTCAGCCTGTACCTATGTCGGCGCAGAGCGGCTGAAGGAGCTGACCAAGCGAACCACCTTTATTCGCGTCGCCGAACAGGAAAACCGCGTTTTTAACCGTTAACCTCTCCTGTCATTAGGGTGTCTGACGCACCCTAATGAATCACATTTCCCAGCCCAAACACCGGCAGATACATCGCGATCACCAGCGTACCGACGATGGCGCCGACGATCACCATCATTGCGGGTTCCAGCGAGGCGGCGAGCGTATCAGCCAGCGCCAGGGTCTGCGCCTCATGCCACTCCGCCAGCCGCGCCAGCATGGTGTCCAGCGCGCCAGCCTCTTCCCCCACATGCACCAGCTGCATGCAGAGCGGCGTAAACAGCGGATGATCCTGCAGTGCCTGGTGCAGCGGCGCGCCCTGCGAAATATGGTGCTGAAGCGCCACGACGGCGTCGCGCCACAGCCGCGTGGTCAGCGTCGCCTCCGCCGCCTGCAACCCCTGCAGCAGCGTAATGCCCGCGCGCTGCGTAAGCTGCAAAACCGCATAGATCTGGCTGAGCTGGCTGCCGCGCCACAGATCCGAGAGCAGCGGCAGGCGCAGCATCAGACGCTGCTCCCACAGCTGCCACGCCGGTGAGCGCCGACGCAGCGCGCGCCAGGCGGCCGCAGCCAACAGCAGCGCAACCGCGAGCCAGCCGCCCCAGCGCTGCAGAGCGACGGAGAGCGCCATCACCGCCGCGGTAAAGGCGGGAAGCGGGGCGTTAAACGAGGCGTAGACCGAGACGAATTCCGGCAGGACGAACAGCAGCATGCCGACGCTTACCGCCACGGCCACCAGTAAAATAAACAGCGGATAGCGCAGCGCCTTGATCACTTTATTCCACAGATGCTGCTGACGCGCCTGCTGATCGGCCAGCTGCGCGCAGCAGACGTCAAGCTGGCCGGTCAGTTCGCCCACCTGCATCAGCGCGGCGAACAGGGGCGGGAAAATCTGCGGCCACTGGCTTAACGCCTGCGAAAAGGGCTCGCCGCGCAATATCCTCAGCCGCAGCGCATGCAACAGCAGTTGCCAGCCGGAATGCGGATGGCCTTGCGACAGCAGCGCCAGCCCCTGCGCCAGCGGCAGGCCCGCTTTGAGCAGCGTAGCAAGCTGCCTGACAAGGTCGATTTTCTGCTGCCACTTCCAGTCGCGCGCGCGCCACGTCTTGCGGCGCTGCCAGCTAATCGGCAGCAGATCCTCTTCAGCCAGCTGGCGCAGCAGGCTCTCTTCATCAGCCGCCAGCAGCTGGCCTTCATGCAGCTGCTGCTGGCTGTTGACCGCCTGCCAGCGGTAGAGGCTAAGCCGGGACATCTTCCAGACCGGTTACGCGTTGCATCTCCTCCAGCGAGGTTTCGCCGCGGCTGACTGCCTCCAGACCGCTGCTGAACAGGGTGCGCATGCCCTGTTTTTTCGCCAGCGCCAGCACGCTGTCGAGCGGCATCTCGGCGGCGATGGCGTTTTGCAGCTTGCCGCCGACCGGTAATATCTCAAACAGCGCCAGCCGTCCGAAATAGCCGGAAAAGCAGTGGTCGCAGCCGGGCGCGCGCCAGGTTTGCAGCGTGCCGGGCCAGATGTCGGGCGGGAAGTGCGCCATCGCCTGCGCCGGCTGACGACAGTGCGGGCAGAGCCGCCGCACCAGCCGTTGCGCCACGATCAGCCGCAGCGCCGGACCGAGCAGGTAGCCGGGAATGCCCATCTGACGCAGCCGCGTCAGGGTTTCCGCCGTCGAGTTGGTGTGCAGCGTCGATAACACCAGGTGGCCGGTCTGCGCCGCTTTGACCGCGATCTCCGCCGTTTCCGCATCGCGGATCTCGCCTACCATAATGACGTCGGGATCCTGGCGCAGCAGGGCGCGCAGCACCCGGTTGAAGTCGAGTCCGCATTTGGGGTTAATCTGCGTCTGGTTAATGCCGGCCAGCGGAATTTCCACCGGATCTTCGACGCTGCTGACGTTCATTTCCGGCCGGTTCAGCGTGCTCAGGCAGCTGTAGAGCGTAAAGGTTTTCCCGCTGCCGGTCGGGCCGGTCACCAGGATGAGTCCCTGCGGCTGCGCCAGCGCGGCGCTCAGCAGACGGCGCTGCGCGGCGGGCAGGCCCAGCTTATCCAGCGACAGAGTGCTGCTTTCGCTCTGCAGCAGGCGGATCACCGCTTTTTCGCCGTACTGCACCGGCAGCGTCGCCAGACGAAAGGCGGCGGATTTGCCCTCCAGCGCCAGGGTAAACTGCCCATCCTGCGGCAGCCGCCGCTCGGCAATATCCAGCCCGCCAAGGATTTTCAGCCTGGCGATCAGCGCGGCGGGCGGCGCCTCGCTCAGCGGCGTCAGCGGCTGTAGCACGCCGTCAATGCGCAGCCGTATACGTACGCCGTCGCGCTGTGGTTCGATATGAATATCGGACGCTCGCCGGTGCAGCGCCTGCTGCAGCATCTGGTTGACGGCGTCGACCGCCGATTCCGGCAGCGCCTCGCGCGGCGCATCCGCTGAGGCGCTGCCGTGCTGATGAAGATCGAGCCGCGCCTGCGGCCAGCATTCGATCTCGATCTGACACTGGCTGGCGAAATGCAGCGCCTCGCTGAGGCCTTCAGGCACCTGTTCCGCCACGGCGACGCGCAGCAGCGTCTCATCATGATGCAGCAACACGGCCCGATAGCGCTGACAGAGCGCGCGTATAGCGGAATCAGGCATCGCCATCGTTAGCTCCTTTATCATCGAAGCGGAACTGCTCCAGGCAGTTATCGCGCAGGCTGTCACTGCTGCTGGTACAGCTGCGCTGCCATCTCAGGCTGCCATCCGCGCTGTCCCATACCGGCGTCATTTCGACGCTCAGGCCGTTCAGGCTCTCCTGACCGGTCAAGGTAATGACGCCGTTTACCACGCTGAGCGCGGAGACGTAACGCGAGCCTTTCGCCGCCGGAATACCTTTCTCGCCAGCCTGACACTGCGTTGGGCCGCCTCGCTCCAGAGCGCATAGCTCGACGGCCGTTTTATAAGGCACCATGGTTTGCAGCATGTCGGTGAGCGCCGCGCGCTGCAGGTAGTTTTGATATGCCGGTAAGCCGATAGCGCTGAGGATCGCGACGATCCCCACCACAATCATCAGCTCGACCAGGGTAAAGCCCTGTTGATTAGTCATTGCATCGCCTCTCTCATAGATAAGAGCGGGCAGAGTAGAAAAGCAGGAGCGCTAAACCCAGCGGCAGATTTTCAGGCCGGAAAAAGGCGCGCAGTAAAAGGGCTGGATTGCAGCGCGGAGAACAACGAAGCGGAAGCGGGCGCGCAAAAAAAGGCCGTGCGCGGCGGCACGGCGCAGGGCGGTTACAGGCTGGTGAAGCGCATCGAAAGATCGAGCGCACGCACGTGCTTGGTGAGCGCGCCGACGGAGACGTAGTCGACGCCGGTCTGGGCAATCTGCGGCAGCGTCGCTTCCGTCACGTTGCCGGAGACCTCAAGCTGCGCGCGTCCCTGCGCGCGCGCCACCGCGTCGCGCATCGCGTCGAGGGTGAAGTTATCCAGCATGATGATGTCGGCGCCAGCCGCCAGCGCCTGATCCAGCTCCTCCAGCGACTCCACTTCAACCTCTACCGGCACGTCCGGGTGCAGCCAGAACGCTTTCTCTACCGCCTGCCGAATCGACCCGCTGGCGATAATATGGTTTTCCTTGATGAGGAAGGCGTCCGAGAGGCCGAGACGATGGTTCGCGCCGCCGCCGCACAGCACCGCATATTTCAGCGCGGTGCGCAGGCCCGGCAGGGTTTTGCGCGTGTCCAGCAGCTGCGTGTCGCTGCCTTCCAGCAGCTGCACATAGCGTCGGGTTTCGGTCGCCACGCCAGAGAGCGTCTGGACGAAGTTCAGGGCGGTGCGTTCGGCGGTCAGCAGCAGGCGAGAAGGGCCGCTCAGGGTAAACAGCGTCTGATCGGGCGCTACGCTGTCGCCATCTTCGACCTGCCAGCTCAGCGTCGCATGGCCGCCGAGCTGATTAAACACCTCTTCTACCCAGCGTTTACCACAGAAAACACCCGCCTCGCGCGTGATGACCCGCGCCTGCGCCTGGCTCTCTTCGGGCAGTAGCTGGGCGGTGATATCGCGGTCGGCGTCGATCTCGCCGCCCAAATCCTCCTGCAAAGCGCGCGCGACCGTGGCAGGAATGTCCTGTTCGATGCGGGCGATCAGCGCCTGGCGGCGGCTATCGGCATTATAACGGCGGGTTGGCATAGCGATTTCGCTCCTGATGACCTGAACAAAGAGGAAGCCACAATAGATCGAAACGGCGCTTTTCACCAGCCGAAGTCCAACTTTTGTTTAGTATACTTAACCTGGCTACGATGAGGCGGCGTCGCCGCACCTTTAGGCTGCAAAAAGTTATCGTAAATCATGCTATTCTCAGCCGGACTCTGCTAAGGAAAAACCAGCATGAAACTGGAACAGGGCTGGCTGACCGACATTCGTCAGGTGCCGTCGCCGCATTTTAATCAACGTCCCAACGACGAGATGCCTTCGCTGTTGGTGATCCACAATATCAGCCTGCCGCCGGGCGAATTCGGCGGGCCGTGGATCGATCGGCTGTTTACCGGCACCTTGCCGCCCGACGCCCATCCCTATTTTGCCGATATCGCTCACCTGCAGGTCGCCGCGCACTGTCTGATCCGCCGCGACGGCGAAATCGTACAGTATGTCTCTTTCGATCATCGCGCCTGGCATGCCGGGGTTTCCTGCTATCAGGGCCGCGAAAACTGCAACGACTTTTCCATCGGCATCGAGCTGGAAGGCACTGACGTTCTGCCTTACACCGATGCGCAGTACCAGGCGCTGGCCGCCGTCACGCAGCTTCTGCTGCAGCACTATCCTTTGACGCCCTCGCGCATTACCGGACACAGCGATATCGCCCCGACGCGCAAGACCGATCCGGGGCCGGCTTTTGACTGGGAGCAGTATCAGCAGCTGTTGGCGCAGACTTCTTTTTGATTTTCGCGGAGTGGGTATGACGTTGTTTTCCTTGTTACTGGTTTTAGGTTGGGAACGCCTGTTTAAGCTGGGCGAGCACTGGCAGCTCGATCACCGGCTGGAGCCGATCTTTCGCCGCCGCCGCCGTTTTTCGCTGCTGCGCACGCTTGGCATGACCCTGCTGGCGATGGCGCTGACGGCGCTGGCGATCTGGAGCGTAAAAGGGCTGCTGTTCGGCATCGCACAGCTACTGTTCTGGATCCTGATCGGCCTGCTCTGCATCGGCGCCGGATCGGCGCGCCTGCACTATCACGCCTATTTAAAAGCGGCGAGCCATGACGATGTCGCGGCGCATCAGGCGATGGCGGCCGAGCTGACGCTGATCCACGGCGTGCCGGTGGAGTGCAGCGAGCGAGAGTTCCTGCGCGAGCTGCAAAACGCGCTGATCTGGATTAATTTCCGTTTCTATCTGGCGCCGATGTTCTGGTTTGTGGCGGGCGGTCCCTACGGGCCGGTGCTGTTGGTGGGTTACGCCTTCCTGCGCGCTTGGCAGAGCTGGCTGGCGAAACATCAGTCGCCGCTGGAGCGCGCGCAGTCAGGCGTCGACGGCCTGCTGCACGTGATTGACTGGATCCCGGTGCGGCTGGCCGGCGTTGCCTATGCGCTGCTGGGGCACGGCGAAAAGGCGCTGCCTGCCTGGTTCGCCGCGCTGACCGACCGCCACCGTTCGCAATATCAGGTGCTGACCAGCCTGGCGCAGTTTTCGCTGGAGCGCGATCCGCATCTGGATAAGGTCGAAACTCCGCGCATTGCGGTGGCGCTGGCGAAGCGCATCTCGCTGGTGCTGGTGGTGGTGGTCGCGCTGCTCACCATCTACGGCACGCTGGTATAATCCGCAGGCGGCACGCCGAAATCGGGCGTGCCGTCGTCGCGCCAGACAAAACTTTTCAGCCGCGTATGACGATTGGGATCCCACAGCGGATCCCCTTCGATTTCCGTGTAGTTGCGGGCGTGATAGACCAGCACATCCTCGCCGTTCTCATCCTGAGTAAAGCAGTTGTGGCCGGGACCGTACTGGTGGTTGTCCCAGTTTGAGGTAAAGACCGGGCGCGCCGACTTGCGCCAGTTAGCAGCATCAAGCAGATCCTGCTCAATGCCGATCGACAGCAGGCCCATGCAGTAATTCTCGTCGGTGGCGCTCGCGGAGTAGGTAACGAACAGCCGATCGCCGTGCTGGATCACTGCCGGTCCTTCATTGACGCTAAACCCAGCGCACTCCCACTCATATTCCGGTCGGCTCAGCATCGTCGGCGCGCCTTTCAGCGTCCAGGGGTTAAGCAGCTCCGCCAGATAGAGGTTGGAGTTGCCCGGGATCGCCGGATCCTTCTGCGCCCACAGATACCAGTTTTTGCCCTGATGCACGAAGTGGGTGGCGTCCAGCGCAAAGGTGTTGAACTGGCTAAACACCCGGCGCGGCGCCTGCCAGCGTTCGCTGAGCGGATCGGCGTCGTCGCATACCAGCGCGTACATGCGATGCTGAAACAGCCCGTCTTTGATGTCGCGCGTCGGCGCGGCGGCGAAATAGATCACCCACTGTTCGTCGATGCGGTGCAGCTCCGGCGCCCAGATCAGCTCGCTGCAGGGACCGCTCTCCGGCTTGCGCCAGACCACGACCGGTTCGGCATGGCGCAGATCAAGCAGCGTGCTGGCGCGGCGCAGCTCCAGCCGATCATAGGCCGGTACGGAGGCGATAAAGTAGTAGTGCTGCTCATGGCGCAGGATAAAGGGGTCGGCCCGCTGTTCAATAAAGGGATTCGGCCAGGGTGTGCTCATTTCGCTTCTCCGGGTTGGGTGACGGCGCCGTCGCGCTGACGAATTTCATGCAGTTCGCGGAAGTTGGCGCGGCGCAGCGCGAGATCGTTCTGAATCGTGCGCATGAGCGCGCGATCGACCTTCAGCAGGCGCACAACGCCAGCGGTAATCAGGTAGCCTACGCCGGGGATGACGGTGAACAGCAGCATAATGCCGTTTACCGCCTGCGAAGACTGCTGTTTCGCGCCCGCGTCGTAGCCGTAAATCGAGAGTAAAAAGCCGACCATCGCGCCCGCGACCGCCAGGCCGACCTTGAGGAAAAACAGGTTGCCGGAGAAGCTGATGCCGGTGATGCGCTTGCCGGTTTTCCACTCGCCGTAATCGTCGACGTCGGCCATCAGCGACCAGTGCAGCGGCGACGGGATTTGATGCAGCACGTTTAGCAGAAAATAGGCGACCACTACCGCGACGGTGGCGTGCGGATCGATCCAGTAAAAGCCGCAGGAGAAGCAGGCCAGCGCGATATTGGTCCAGAAAAAGACCTTCAGTTTGCACCAGCGGTCGGTGAGCAGCTTCGCCAGGGTGCTGCCGATCATCATGCCGACCACGCCGAGGCTGATAAACAGCGTGGCGAAGTGAGTCGTCTGGCCCATTACCCAGGTCACGTAGTACATGGTGGCGGCCATACGGATAAAGCCGGGGCAGACGTTGCAGAAGGTGAGCAGCAGAATACGTACCCACTGGTCGTTTTTCCACACGTCGCGCAGATCGCTTTTTAGCGCGTCATGGGTGGGTACCGCCGGGCGAATACGTTCGCGCACCGTGGCGAAGCAGAACAGGAACATCCCCAGCCCAATCAGCGCCAGCACGCTCATCGCCAGCTGATAGCCGCGCGCCTTGTCGTCGCCGCCGAACCACTCCGCCATCGGCAGCAGCGACAGCGAGAGGATCAGCGTCGCAATGCCGACCATGACAAAACGGTAGGACTGGCAGGAGACGCGCTCGCCGGGATCGCTGGTGATCACGCCGCCCAGTGAACAGTAGGGGATGTTGATGGCGGTGTAGGTCAGGGACATCAGGAAGTAGGTGACGAAGGCCCAAATCACCTTGTTTTCGTAGCTCCAGTCCGGCGTGGTGAACATCAGCACGCTAAAGAGCACATAGGGCACCGAGATCCACAGCAGCCAGGGACGAAAGCGGCCCCAGCGGCTCTGGGTGCGATCGGCGATGGCGCCCATAATCGGATCGGTTATCGCATCCAGCACGCGCACCGAGAGCAGCAGCGTGCCTACCAGCGCAGGCGCCAGGCCAAAAACATCAGTGTAGAAATAGTTGAGAAACAGCATGATGGCGCCGCCAATCATATTACAGCCGGCATCGCCCATGCCGTAACCCAGCTTTTCGCGAAAAGAGAGGGCGGAATCCTTCATGGTCGTTATCCTACACATTGTTATGAGCAGGGAATTATCGTTGCTATATCAGCGGGATGGCTGGCAACAAATAGTCAGTAAGATGGACAAATCAGGCGCGGCGGGAAAAGTGTGAGCTGGATCAGGAGGGAAAAGGCCCGCCGACGCAGGTCGGCGGGCTTAAGCATCAGGCGCGCTGCACCTTGTTTTTGATGGCGTAGCCGATGGCCAGAACCACCAGCCAGACCGGGATCAGCCAGACCGATATCGCCATGCCCGGCGTCATCAGCATAATCACCAGAATGCCGGCCAGAAACGCCAGGCAGAGCCAGTTGCCGAACGGATAGAGCAGCGCCTTAAAGCGCGTTGTCACGCCCTGCTGATCTTTCTTACGGCGGAACTTCAGGTGAGCAAGGCTAATCATCGCCCAGTTGATCACCAGCGCGGAGACCACCAGCGACATCAGCAGGCCGAAGGCTTCGCCCGGCATCAGATAGTTGATCAGCACGCAGAGCGCGGTCGCCACGGCTGAGACCAGAATGGTGGCCACCGGCACGCCGCGGCGGTCTACTTTCAGCAGCGCTTTCGGCGCGTTGCCCTGCTGGGCCAGGCCGAACAGCATGCGGCTGTTGCAGTAAACGCAGCTGTTATAGACCGACAGCGCGGCGGTGAGGATCACTACGTTCAGCGCGTTCGCCACCAGCGCGTCGCCCAGCTCATGGAAAATCAGCACGAAAGGGCTGGTGTCTGCGGTGACGCGCGTCCAGGGCATCAGCGACAGCAGCACTGCCAGCGAGCCGATATAGAAAATCAGGATGCGATAGATAACCTGATTAGTGGCTTTAGGGATGCTCTGCTCGGGATTATCCGCTTCCGCGGCGGTGATGCCGACCAGCTCCAGGCCGCCGAAGGAGAACATAATGATCGCCATCATCATCACCAGCCCGCTGAAGCCGTGCGGCAAGAAGCCACCCTGCGCCCAGAGGTTGCTGACGCTCGCCTGCGGGCCGCCGTTGCCGCTGAACAGCAGCCAGCCGCCGAACAGGATCATGCCGATCACCGCGACCACTTTAACGATTGAGAACCAGAACTCCATCTCGCCATAGACTTTTACATTGGTCAGGTTAATGGCGTTGATCAACACGAAGAAGACGGCGGCGGTAATCCAGGTCGGAATATCTGGCCACCAGAACTGAACGTATTTGCCGACGGCGGTCAGCTCGGCCATGGCCACCAGCACATAGAGCACCCAGTAGTTCCAGCCCGACGCGAAGCCGGCGAAGTTGCCCCAGTATTTGTAGGCGAAGTGGCTGAAGCTGCCGGCGACCGGCTCCTCGACCACCATCTCTCCCAGCTGACGCATAATCAAAAAGGCGATAAAGCCGGCGATGGCGTAGCCCAAAATAACGCCTGGACCGGCCGCCTGGATCACCGATGCGCTGCCCAGAAACAGGCCGGTGCCCACCGCGCCGCCCAGCGCGATAAGCTGAATATGACGGTTTTTCAGCCCGCGCTTCAGCGTGTCGCCATGCTGTTGTTCCATACGAACCTCATGTTGTTTTAATTCTTCTTTTGCAGCGCGCGATGGCTGTCAGGAAGTGGTTACAATAACGTACTGATTTATTTACGGTATCAGGCGCCTTCTCTGTAAGCGGATGCTACCCTGGCGACAAGAATAGTGATATGCGGTGCGCTTTGCACCTGCTTTCTCTTTTCGTGCTGAGACTTGACTGAAAAAGCATCGTTGCCATCACACTGCCGCCTGCGCCTGTTCTGCCATGAATTGTTCCCAAAGACGAATAAGGTTGTCTTATGGTAAGCGAGAAAATCGCCCCTAACGCAGTGTAAGGTTTGGTAAAAGTAGCGAGATTTAACATTCTCCGCGCCGCGTCATTTCTGTTTTTCCCGCGGCAACTTAGGGCTGCGCAGCGCCCTTCAGCACAAGGAATGTGACCGGCGTCATATAGACACAAGGTGAATACTTTGTTACTTTACGGCCAACTTTTTGGAATTGGTATTACCAATTTACTCCGGACGACGGCTTGATAAGAAGGGAAGATGGCTTACAGTAAGATTCGCCAACCCAAGCTCTCAGATGCCATTGAGCAGCAGCTGGAATCGCTGATTATGGAAGGGACGCTACGTCCTGGTGAGAAGCTGTTGCCTGAGCGCGAACTCGCCAAACAATTTGATGTCTCACGTCCATCCCTTCGCGAAGCCATACAGCGTCTGGAAGCGAAAGGCCTGCTGCTGCGCCGTCAGGGCGGCGGCACTTTCGTCCAGCAGAATCTCTGGCAAAGCCTGAGCGATCCGCTCGTCAGCCTGCTTACTAAGCATCCGGAATCTCAGTTTGATTTACTGGAAACGCGCCATGCGCTGGAAGGGATCGCGGCGTACTACGCGGCGCTGCGCGGCACGGAAGAGGATATTGAGCGTATCCGCCATTGCCACGTGCAGATACAGCAGGCTCAGGATAGCGGCGATCTCGACGCCGAGGCGGATGCGGTGATGCAGTATCAGATCGCTGTCACAGAAGCCGCCCATAATGTGGTGCTGCTGCATTTGCTGCGTTCGATGGGCCCTATGCTGGAACAAAACGTTCGACAGAATTTTGAATTGCTCTACTCGCGCCGGGAAATGCTGGCGAAAGTGAGCGGTCACCGCGCCAGTATTTTCGAGGCGATTGTGGCTCGCGAGCCGGAACAGGCGCGCGAAGCCTCGCATCGTCACCTGGCGTTCATAGAGGAAATCTTGCTGGACAGAAGTCGGGAGCAGACTCGTCGTGAACGCTCCCTGCGTCGTTTACAGCAACGTAAGGAATAACGCGCGACGAAGAACGCGCGGATATCAACGACGGGCCTGTCTCCTTGTGCTTTGGCGAGCCACACAAGCAGAACACATGGAGACAGGCTCCTGACAATTCAACGTATTAGACACAGATAAGGAATACCCCCCATGTCAGAACGTTTACAGAATGACGTGGATCCGATCGAAACTCGTGACTGGCTACAGGCGATCGAATCGGTCATCCGTGAAGAAGGTGTTGAGCGTGCGCAGTATCTGATCGATCAGGTGCTGAGCGCAGCCCGCAAAGGCGGCGTTAAAGTGGCGGCAGGCGGTAACGCCGTCAGCAACTATATCAACTCTATCGCCGTTGAAGACGAGCCGGAGTATCCGGGCAACACGTCTCTGGAGCGTCGTATCCGTTCCGCAATTCGCTGGAACGCCATCGTATCGGTGCTGCGCGCCTCGAAAAAAGATCTGGAGCTGGGCGGCCATCTCTCCTCATTCCAGTCTTCCGCGACCATCTATGAAGTGTGCTTTAACCACTTCTTCCGCGCGCGCAGCGACAAAGACGGCGGCGATCTGGTTTACTTCCAGGGTCATATCTCGCCGGGCATCTACTCACGCGCCTTCCTTGAAGGTCGTCTGACCGAAGAGCAGATGAACAACTTCCGTCAGGAAGTGCACGGCAACGGCCTTTCATCGTATCCGCACCCGAAACTGATGCCGGACTTCTGGCAGTTCCCGACCGTTTCCATGGGTCTGGGTCCGTTGAACGCCATCTACCAGGCGAAGTTCCTGAAATATCTGGAGCACCGCGGCCTGAAAGACACCTCTAACCAGACCGTTTACGCCTTCCTTGGCGACGGCGAGATGGACGAGCCGGAATCCAAAGGCGCAATCACCATCGCGACCCGCGAGAAGCTGGACAACCTGGTGTTCATCATCAACTGTAACCTGCAGCGTCTGGATGGTCCGGTTACCGGCAACGGCAAGATCATCAACGAACTGGAAGGCATCTTCGCGGGCGCCGGCTGGAACGTCATCAAAGTGATCTGGGGCGGTCGCTGGGATGAGCTGCTGAAAAAAGACACCAGCGGCAAGCTGATTCAGCTGATGAACGAAACCGTCGACGGCGACTATCAGACCTTTAAATCCCGTGACGGCGCCTACGTGCGCGAACACTTCTTCGGTAAATACCCGGAGACGGCGGAGCTGGTTAAAGACTGGTCAGACGAAGAGATCTTCGCCCTGAACCGCGGCGGCCACGATCCGAAGAAAATCTACGCGGCACTGAAGAAAGCGCAGGAGACCAAAGGTCAGCCGACGCTGATTCTGGCGCATACCATTAAAGGCTATGGTATGGGCGACACCGCGGAAGGTAAGAACATCGCGCACCAGGTCAAGAAGATGAACATGGATGGCGTTCGCTACATCCGCGATCGCTTCAACGTGCCGGTAGCTGACGACAAGATCGAAGAGCTGCCGTACGTCACCTTCGAAAAAGGTTCGGAAGAGTACAACTACCTGCACGGCCAGCGCGAGAAGCTGGGCGGCTACCTGCCGACCCGTCAGGCGCAGTTCACTGAAAAACTGGATATGCCGAAGCTGGAAGAGTTCAAAGCGCTGCTGGAAGAGCAGAGCAAAGAGATCTCGACCACTATCGCTTTCGTGCGCGCCCTGAACGTGATGCTGAAGAACAAGTCGATCAAAGATCGTCTGGTGCCGATCCTCGCGGACGAAGCCCGTACCTTCGGTATGGAAGGTCTGTTCCGTCAGATTGGTATCTACAGCCCGAACGGTCAGCAGTACACCCCGCAGGACCGCGAGCAGGTTGCTTACTATAAAGAAGACGAGAAAGGCCAGATTCTGCAGGAAGGGATCAACGAGCTGGGCGCAGGTTCATCCTGGCTGGCGGCGGCGACCTCTTACAGCACCAACAACCTGCCGATGATCCCGTTCTACATCTACTACTCCATGTTCGGTTTCCAGCGTATCGGCGACCTGATGTGGCTGGCGGGCGACCAGCAGGCGCGCGGCTTCCTGGTTGGCGGTACTTCCGGTCGTACCACTCTGAACGGCGAAGGTCTGCAGCACGAAGATGGCCACAGCCATATTCAGTCGCTGACTATCCCGAACTGTATCTCTTACGATCCGGCTTACGCCTATGAAGTGGCGGTCATCATGCATGACGGTCTGGTGCGTATGTACGGCGAAGCGCAAGAGAACGTTTACTATTACATCACCACGCTGAACGAAAACTACCACATGCCAGCGATGCCGGAAGGCGCCGAAGAGGGTATCCGCAAGGGTATCTACAAGCTGGAAACCGTGGAAGGCAGCAAAGGCAAAGTGCAGCTGCTGGGCTCAGGCTCTATCCTGCGTCACGTGCGTGAAGCGGCGCAGATCCTGGCGAAAGATTACGGCATCGGCTCCGACGTCTACAGCGTCACCTCGTTCACCGAACTGGCGCGCGACGGCCAGGACTGCGAGCGCTGGAACATGCTGCATCCGACCGAAGAAGCGCGCGTGCCGTACATCGCTCAGGTGATGAACGACGCGCCGGCGGTGGCATCGACCGACTACATGAAGCTGTTCGCTGAACAGGTTCGCAGCTATGTTCCGGCCAGCGATTACCGCGTGCTGGGCACCGACGGCTTCGGCCGCTCCGACAGCCGCGAAAATCTGCGTCACCACTTCGAAGTGGACGCCTCCTACGTGGTGGTGGCTGCGCTGGGCGAACTGGCTAAACGTGGCGAAATCGACAAGAAAGTGGTGGCGGACGCGATCGCTAAGTTCGACATCGATGCCGATAAAGTTAACCCGCGTCTGGCTTAAGAGGTAAGAGAGTAATGGCTACTGAAATTAAGGTACCGGATATCGGGTCTGATGAAGTTGAAGTCACCGAAATTCTGGTGAAGGTTGGCGACAAGGTGGAAGCCGAGCAGTCGCTGATCACCGTAGAAGGCGACAAAGCCTCTATGGAAGTTCCTTCGCCGCAGGCAGGCGTAGTGAAAGAGATCAAAATCGCCACCGGCGACAAAGTCGAAACCGGCTCGCTGATTATGATTTTTGACGCAGAGGGCGCGGCGGCAGACGCTGCGCCAGCGGCGGAAGAGAAGAAGGCCGAAGCCGCTCCGGCGCCGGCGGCCGCTTCTACCGCAGCTAAAGATGTCAACGTTCCGGATATAGGCGGCGACGAAGTTGAAGTCACCGAGATCCTGGTGAAAGTCGGCGACAAAATCGAAGCTGAGCAGTCGCTGATCGTCGTCGAAGGCGATAAAGCCTCGATGGAAGTGCCTGCGCCGTTCGCCGGCACGGTGAAAGAGATCAAAATCGAAACCGGCGCGAAAGTGAGCACCGGCTCGCTGATTATGGTCTTCGAAGCGGAAGGCGCAGCGCCTGCCGCGGCACCGAAGCCAGAGCTGAAAGAAGAGGCGACCTCAGCACCGGCGGCGACCGCTGGCGCGAAAGAGGTCAACGTGCCGGATATCGGCGGCGACGAAGTCGAAGTCACCGAAGTGCTGGTGAAAGTCGGCGACAAAGTTGAAGCCGAGCAGTCGCTGATCGTTGTCGAAGGCGACAAAGCGTCAATGGAAGTGCCCGCGCCGTTTGCCGGCACCGTCAAAGAGCTGAAAGTCTCTACCGGCGATAAAGTCAGCACCGGCTCGCTGATCATGGTCTTCGAAGTGGAAGGCGCGGCGAAAGCCGAAGCGCCGAAGCAGGAAGCCGCGCCCGCGCAGGCTCCGGCCAAAGCTGAAGCGCCTGCTGCACCGGCAGCGCCGAAAGCTGACGCGAAAGGCGACTTCGCCGAGAACGACGCCTACGTGCACGCGACGCCGGTTATCCGTCGTCTGGCGCGCGAATTCGGCGTGAACCTGGCGAAGGTGAAGGGCACCGGCCGTAAAGGCCGCATCCTGAAAGAAGACGTGCAGAGCTACGTGAAAGAGGCGGTGAAACGCGCTGAAGCGGCGCCGGCTGCCGCTGCCAGCGGCGGAAGCCTGCCTGGTCTGCTGCCGTGGCCGAAAGTGGACTTCAGCAAGTTCGGCGAAGTGGAAGAAGTGGAGCTGG
The DNA here is from genome assembly GCF_059730625.1 of Pantoea sp. X-Soil-MYKO-1289. Classification (NCBI taxonomy): domain Bacteria; kingdom Pseudomonadati; phylum Pseudomonadota; class Gammaproteobacteria; order Enterobacterales; family Erwiniaceae; genus Pantoea; species Pantoea sp. X-Soil-MYKO-1289. The sequence goes on along the minus strand of NZ_AP036004.1, from coordinate 3,278,052 downwards.
GCCGCATCCAGAAAATCTCTGGCGCTAACCTGAGCCGTAACTGGGTGGTTATCCCGCACGTTACGCACTTCGACAAAACCGATATCACCGATCTGGAAGCGTTCCGCAAGCAGCAGAATGCCGAAGCCGAGAAGCGTAAGCTGGACGTGAAGTACACCCCGGTGGTGTTCATCATGAAAGCGGTCGCGGCCGCGCTGGAGCAGATGCCGCGCTTCAACAGCTCGCTGTCTGAAGATGCACAGCGCCTGACGCTGAAGAAGTACATCAACATCGGCGTGGCGGTTGATACGCCGAACGGCCTGGTGGTTCCGGTCTTCAAAGACGTGAACAAAAAAGGCATCACCGAGCTCTCTCGCGAGCTGATGGCGACCTCGAAGAAAGCGCGCGACGGCAAGCTGACCGCCAGCGACATGCAGGGCGGCTGTTTCACCATCTCCAGCCTTGGCGGCCTCGGCACGACGCACTTCGCGCCGATCGTCAACGCGCCGGAAGTGGCTATCCTCGGCGTCTCCAAATCGGCGATGGAGCCGGTCTGGAACGGCAAAGAGTTTGTGCCGCGCCTGATGATGCCGATCTCCTTGTCCTTCGACCACCGCGTGATCGACGGAGCTGATGGTGCGCGTTTCATCACCATCATCGGCAATATGTTGTCCGACATTCGCCGTCTGGTGATGTAAGCACAATCAAGGCCGGCAATAGCCGGCCTTGTTGTAAAGATTCGTGGCATCGCGGTTTGCAGTTTGTTAACAATTCTGTAAACTCTTGCGGTGATAAATGTCCCGGTGGAGCAAAGGACATCGTGAGCCTGTTTCGTCAGGCGTACCTGGCGCAGTCAGTTGTTGACGCCCAGCGCGCAGAACCCGCAGCGTACTCAAGATACGCAAGGCGCCGCGCACTGCCCGGATGCAAGTGGCCGACCAGCCTGATGAGAAGCGCTCTACGTCTGACCCGCCGGATCACAACTAAGAGGTCATGATGAGTACAGAGATTAAAACCCAGGTCGTGGTACTTGGGGCTGGTCCTGCAGGTTACTCTGCAGCCTTCCGTTGCGCTGATTTAGGTCTGGAAACCGTACTGGTAGAGCGTTACAGCACCCTTGGCGGTGTCTGTCTGAACGTGGGCTGTATCCCGTCAAAAGCGCTGCTGCACGTTGCTAAAGTGATCGAAGAGGCGAAAGCCCTGGAAGAGCACGGCATCGTATTTGGTAAGCCCTCTACGGACATCAACAAAGTCCGCACCTGGAAAGAGAAAGTGATCAACCAGCTGACCGGCGGTCTGGCTGGCATGGCGAAAGGTCGTAAAGTCAAAGTGGTTAACGGCCTGGGCAAATTCACTGGTGCAAATACTCTGGTTGTGGAAGGAGAAGGCGGCGCGACCACCATCAACTTCGACAACGCTATTATCGCGGCCGGTTCTCGTCCGATCACGCTGCCGTTTATTCCGCACGACGACCCGCGCGTATGGGACTCTACCGATGCGCTGGAGCTGAAAGAAGTGCCGGAGCGCATGCTGGTGATGGGCGGCGGTATTATCGGTCTCGAAATGGGTACCGTTTACCATGCGCTGGGCTCGCAGATTGACGTGGTCGAGATGTTCGATCAGGTTATCCCGGCCGCTGACAAAGACGTGGTGAAGGTGTTCACCAAGCGTATCGCGAAGCAGTTCAATCTGATGCTGGAAACCAAAGTCACTGCGGTTGAAGCGAAAGAAGACGGTATTTACGTCACCATGGAAGGCAAAAAAGCGCCGGCCGAACCGCAGCGTTACGACGCGGTGCTGGTGGCGATCGGCCGCGTGCCGAACGGTAAAGGTCTGGATGCCGGCAAAGCGGGCGTGGAAGTGGACGATCGCGGCTTTATCCGCGTCGACAAGCAGATGCGCACCAACGTTCCGCACATCTACGCTATCGGCGATATCGTTGGCCAGCCGATGCTGGCGCATAAAGGCGTGCACGAAGGCCACGTGGCGGCAGAAGTTATCGCCGGCATGAAGCACTATTTCGATCCGAAAGTAATCCCGTCAATCGCCTACACCGAGCCGGAAGTGGCGTGGGTCGGCCTGACCGAGAAAGAAGCGAAAGAGAAGGGCATCAGCTACGAGACGGCGACCTTCCCGTGGGCGGCCTCTGGCCGTGCTATCGCCTCTGACTGCGCTGACGGCATGACCAAGCTGATTTTCGACAAAGAGACGCATCGCGTTATCGGCGGCGCGGTTGTCGGCACCAACGGCGGCGAGCTGCTGGGCGAAATCGGTCTGGCGATCGAGATGGGCTGCGACGCGGAAGATATGGCGCTGACTATCCACGCGCACCCGACGCTGCACGAGTCGGTTGGCCTGGCGGCTGAGATCTTCGAAGGCAGCATCACCGACCTGCCGAACCCGAAAGCGAAGAAGAAGTAATTTTTTGCTGGTTCAGAGAAAGCCTCCGAAAGGGGGCTTTTTTATTGGCGGCGTTATTTTGATTGCACTAAATCGATGATGAGATCGTGAGGAAAAATAGTTTCGTCCGAGCGCTCAATCTCATCTATTGACCACCAGTGATGTCTTCGAATAACACGCTGTTCATTATGACTCCAGCCGGTAATATTGAGCGCCTGATTCTTCACCCACACCATAAAGAAACGCTCGTCGGCGAGAACGGTTTCTCCGCCTGGCAGCATCATCGTAAAGCTTCTTTTCGCTAACTGCGGGCCGACTGTTCTACAGATAAAGCCTGTCTCCTCGTACAGCTCTCGCGAGGCCGCCTCTTCAAAAGATTCATCTTTTTTAACTCCGCCACCTGGCGTTGCCCAGTATGATTTACCTGCAAGCGCATCATTTTGATGATGAAAATGAAAAAGGAGAATACGATTTTCAGGTGACAGAACAATCAATCTTGATGCCGGACGCGTACGCATAATCGCTCTCTGAATATGGCTGGTTTTGGTTGGGGTTAATGTCAGGCTATAAGCGCCTGTAGCTGGTGATGGGAGGGTGCAGATAAAGGGACAGGATGAATGATAAATACCATGGGGAAGACCCTTTTTATTCATTGTCTAATGGCTTGATTTTTAATGTTTTATATTGGCTCTGTAAAAAAAGGGTTTTTAACAGGTTTTAGTCAAAAATGACTTCTTTTGAGTAGGTTAGAGTATATTAGCAACAGGTTCACTGCCGTACAGGCAGCTTAGAAACGAGTCGCCAGAATCTTTTATGCTGCGACCAAGTTCACTGCCGTACAGGCAGCTTAGAAATACCAGGGCGAACAGACCCACTATCGCAGCGAGTTCACTGCCGTACAGGCAGCTTAGAAAGGGTCGGCATTACTGAACAACTTCGTCCTGTCGTTCACTGCCGTACAGGCAGCTTAGAAAGAGAATATGGTCTCAAGGAGGAGCAGCGGGTAGTTCACTGCCGTACAGGCAGCTTAGAAACGACTGCCGGATAACGCATTCTCCGCTGCTGTGTTCACTGCCGTACAGGCAGCTTAGAAAACTAAGGCAGTCAGTACGCCGATACCGCTGATGTTCACTGCCGTACAGGCAGCTTAGAAAGAGAAAACTCGCGCCATCGTCCAGAATGCCTGGTTCACTGCCGTACAGGCAGCTTAGAAAGCATGGCAGCCAACACTGAGAAGATGCGTAACGTTCACTGCCGTACAGGCAGCTTAGAAATCCGGCGTTTTGGATATCTGAACAATCACATCGTTCACTGCCGTACAGGCAGCTTAGAAAAGCCGCGCAACCTGTACATCATTTTTCACGATGTTCACTGCCGTACAGGCAGTTTAGAAAAATCAGCAGGCCAACGAACGGGGAGCCTCCGGGTTCACTGCCGTACAGGCAGCTTAGAAAAGCTGGTGAGGCTGCGAGGCTCTTTAGAATCCGTTCACTGCCGTACAGGCAGCCTAGAAAATCATCGCGTCGACTTCATTGCCGATGCGCGCGTTCACTGCCGTACAGGCAGCCGCAAGCCCATACACTCCTTAGCCGCATGTTCATTCACTCCCAGCAAGAAGACCCATAACCCAAACATTCATCTTCTCAATAAAAGTAACTCAAAAAGTTATACCCATACCCTCTAACATCACTCCTGGGCGATGCCTTTATGGCGCGACGTAAAACTAAAGTGCACCCACGAAATCTTTCTCAAACCAGGCCTCACTCACCAGCTAGCCCATAAACTCCAAAACCGCACTTTTTTACCCGGTTAATTATGTTGTGTTTTTGTAAACAGATTAACAAACAGCCTGAACCCTGCTATGCTGCCCCACGCGGAACCGGGCACCTTACCCTACTCATGGAATGCTTTGTCACCAGGGTGCACCGGAAACCCATACAATGTGAGCGAGGAGAACGTCGTGCTAGTAGAATACCGTAAGCACGTTGCCGAGCGTGCCGCCCAGGGGATCGTACCTAAGCCGTTAGATGCTTCCCAGATGGCCGCGCTGGTTGAACTGCTGAAAAACCCGCCAGCGGGTGAAGAAGAATTCCTGACCGATCTGTTGGTCAACCGTGTCCCACCCGGCGTTGATGAAGCCGCCTACGTTAAAGCGGGTTTCCTTGCCGCGGTGGCTAAAGGCGAAACGACCTCTCCTCTGGTATCCCCCGAAAAAGCGATTGAACTGCTGGGCACCATGCAAGGCGGTTACAACATTCATCCGCTGATTGATGCGCTGGACGACGCGAAGCTGGCGCCGATTGCCGCCAAAGCGCTGTCGCACACGCTGCTGATGTTTGACAACTTCTACGACGTTGAAGAAAAAGCGAAAGCGGGCAATACCCATGCGCAGCAGGTAATGCAATCCTGGGCGAATGCCGAGTGGTATCTGTCACGTCCCGAGCTGGCAGAAAAAATTACCGTCACCGTGTTCAAAGTGACCGGCGAAACTAACACCGACGACCTCTCTCCGGCGCCGGATGCATGGTCTCGTCCGGATATTCCACTGCACGCGCTGGCGATGCTGAAAAACGCCCGCGAAGGCATCAATCCGGATGAGCCGGGCAACGTCGGCCCGATCAAACAGATTGAAGCGCTGCAGGCCAAAGGCTATCCACTGGCTTACGTCGGCGACGTCGTCGGCACCGGCTCTTCCCGTAAATCCGCGACCAACTCCGTACTCTGGTTCATGGGCGACGATATCCCGAACGTCCCGAATAAAAAAGGCGGCGGTCTGGTGCTGGGCAGCAAAATTGCGCCAATCTTCTTCAACACCATGGAAGATGCGGGCGCGCTGCCGATCGAAGTTGACGTCGGCGAGCTGAACATGGGCGACGTAATTGACGTCTACCCGTATAAAGGCGAAGTGCGCAACCACGAAACCGGCGAGCTGCTTGCCAGCTTTACCCTGAAAACCGACGTGCTGATCGACGAAGTCCGTGCTGGCGGCCGTATTCCGCTGATTATCGGCCGCGGTCTCACCAGCAAAGCGCGCGAATCGCTGGGTCTGCCGCACAGCGACGTCTTCCGTCAGGCGAAAGACGTAGCGGAAAGTACGCGCGGCTACTCGCTGGCGCAGAAAATGGTCGGCCGCGCCTGCGGCGTCGATGGCGTTCGTCCCGGCGCTTACTGCGAACCGAAGATGACCTCGGTAGGCTCTCAGGACACCACCGGCCCGATGACGCGCGACGAGCTGAAAGATCTGGCGTGCCTCGGCTTCTCTGCCGACCTGGTCATGCAGTCGTTCTGCCACACCGCCGCCTATCCGAAGCCGGTCGACGTCAATACGCACCACACGCTGCCGGACTTCATTATGAACCGCGGCGGCGTCTCGCTGCGTCCGGGCGACGGCGTGATCCACTCATGGCTGAACCGCATGCTGCTGCCGGACACCGTCGGCACCGGCGGCGACTCGCATACTCGCTTCCCGATCGGCATCTCCTTCCCGGCCGGTTCAGGCCTGGTGGCCTTTGCCGCCGCGACCGGCGTAATGCCGCTCGATATGCCTGAATCCGTGCTGGTGCGCTTTAAAGGCAAAATGCAGCCGGGCATCACCCTGCGCGATCTGGTGCACGCTATTCCGCTGTACGCCATCAAACAGGGTCTGCTGACCGTTGAGAAGAAAGGCAAAAAGAACATCTTCTCTGGCCGTATCCTGGAGATCGAAGGTCTGCCGGATCTGAAAGTCGAGCAGGCGTTCGAACTGACCGACGCCTCGGCCGAGCGTTCAGCGGCGGGCTGTACCATCAAGCTGGATAAAGCGCCGATCATCGAATACCTCAGCTCCAACATCGTGCTGCTGAAGTGGATGATCGCGGAAGGCTACGGCGATCGCCGTACGCTGGAGCGCCGTATCCAGGGCATGGAAAAATGGCTGGCGGATCCGCAGCTGCTGGAAGCGGACGCCGACGCCGAATACGCGGCGGTGATCGAGATCGATCTGGCCGATATCAAAGAGCCGATTCTGTGCGCGCCGAACGATCCGGACGACGCGCGTCTGCTCTCTGACGTGCAGGGCGAGAAGATCGACGAAGTGTTTATCGGCTCGTGCATGACCAACATCGGCCACTTCCGCGCGGCAGGTAAACTGCTCGACAGCCATAAAGGCCAGCTGCCGACCCGTCTGTGGGTGGCGCCGCCGACCAAGATGGATGCGGCTCAGCTGACCGAAGAGGGCTACTACAGCGTCTTCGGCAAGAGCGGCGCGCGTATCGAGATCCCGGGCTGCTCGCTCTGCATGGGTAACCAGGCGCGCGTGCAGGACGGCGCGACGGTGGTCTCTACCTCGACGCGTAACTTCCCGAACCGTCTCGGCACCGGCGCCAACGTCTACCTGGCATCGGCTGAACTAGCCGCGGTCTCTTCGCTGCTCGGCAAACTGCCGACGCCGGACGAGTACCAGCAGTTCATGGCGCAGGTGGATAAAACCGCCAGCGACACCTACCGCTACCTCAACTTTGACCAGCTGGATCAGTACACCGACAAAGCGGACAATGTGATTTTCCAGACTGCGGTCTGAGTGACTGACTAAAAACCAAAGGGGCGATAATCGCCCCTTTTTCTTTTGCCTTTTCCCCGCAATAATGTCGCCCCGATCTCACTTTAGCGTTGATGATGCGCACACACTATTTTGGTGCGGATTCACTCGCGTCATTAACCAAAGGGTTAGCCCATGGAATACGAATTTTTACGCGATCTCACCGGGCAGGTGAAAGTACGCATGTCGATGGATCATGAAGCGGTGGGCCACTGGTTCAACGAGGAAGTAAAAGAAAACTTGGCGCTGCTGGACGAGGTCGAAGCCGCGATGCGCGGCATCAAGGGCAGCGAGCGTCAGTGGCAGCGCATCGGCCACGAATACACGCTGTGGATGGACGATGAAGAGATCATGATCCGCGCCAACCATCTCGCCTTAGAGGATGACGGGCTGGAAGAGGGCATGAACTACTACGACGAAGAGAGCCTGTCGTTCTGCGGCGTGGAGGATTTTCTTGCCGTGATGAACGCCTACCGTCAGTTTTTACAGGGACGCTGAGTCAGCTCGACCATTCCCAGGGATTAAGCAGCTGCGCGCCCATGCCGGTAAAGTCCTTCACGTTGCGCGTGACCAGCACCATATCGTGCTGCCAGGCGATGGCGGCAATAATGGCGTCGTTCGCGGCGCGCTTATCCGGCACGTGCAGCCGGGCGCAATAGCGCGCCGCTTCTGTTTCAAAAGGCAGAATGCGATCGCTGAATTCTGTCAGCACCGCCGTTTCAAACCACTCCCGCAGTCGGCCTGCCTGAGCAAGATCGCGACGCGCCACCTGAGCGATGCCTTTCTCAATCTCCATAATGGTGATCGCCGAGAGAAACAGATCGCCTGCATCGACGCTATCGGTCCATGCAGACACGGCAGGATCGATAGCGCGCGTGCGCGCCTTGCGCAGCTCGGAAATCACGTTGGTATCCAGCAAATATCTCATGAAAAATCGACGTCCCTGAAGCCGATATCGCCGCGTTCCGGCGCAAAGTCGATCGCCGCCACATCGGGCATCGCCAGCGCGTCCTGAATATTGCGACGTGTGCCGGTCAGTTTTTTATACGCTTCGAAAGTGAGTAAAACGTGCGCGGGTTTGCCGCGATCGGTAATGTAGACCGGGCCTTCCTCTGCCGCTTTTTTCGCGTTCGACACCTGCTGGTTAAATTCTCTGCTCGACAGCGTGAAGATTTTCATCGCGCGCCTCCTGTTTGTAGTGACGTTGCTACATTTTAACCGGAGTGAGCATTTTTTCAACTACCAGCCGAGCGACTATACCTTTGACAGGCTGAGTTAACGACCTTGCGGTTTAGGGTTTGCGTAGCGGTACGCAAAAGGGCAAGCTCTGTGCGAACCCCACATTAAGGACAATCATGATGTTTTCTCTGACAAAACTTCTTGCCGCTTCGCTGCTGTTCAGCGTCGCGCTCGCTCAGGCTTCGATAAACGATGAGGCAGTGGCGGCCATTGCGCAGCAGGAAGAGCAGGCGCTTAAGGCGCGTATCGGCATCGCCGTCATCGACAGCGGCGCGGAAAGCGTCGCCAGCTATCGCGGCAACGAGCGCTTTCCGCTTAACAGCACGCATAAGGCGCTGCTGTGCGGCGCGCTGCTCAGCGCGCAGGATAAAGGCAAACTGCGGCTTACGGAGCGCACGCAGTTTGATCGCGCCGCGCTGGTCACCTATTCGCCGGTTACCGAAAAGTTTGTCGCGCCCGCCGAGATGAGCTGGGAGCAGCTCTGTCATGCGGCTATCGCCTACAGCGATAACACCGCGGCGAATCTGCTGGCGAAAAAGCTCGGCGGCCCAATTGCGGTGACGCGTTTTTTCGCCGATCTGGGCGACAAGGTCACGCGGCTCGACCGCTTCGAGCCTGAGCTGAACAGCGCCGTACCGGGCGATATGCGCGATACCACCACGCCGCTGGCGGTCAGCGAGACGCTGCAAAAGCTGACGCTGGGAACGGCGCTGACGCCCGCTTCCCGGGCGCAGCTGCTGCAATGGATGCGCGACGACAAAGTTGCAGATGCGCTGCTGCGTTCTGTTTTGCCGACAGGCTGGAGCATCGCCGACAAAACCGGCGCTGGAGAGTATGGCTCGCGGTCGATTATCAGCGTGGTATGGCCGGAAAACGGCAAGCCGCTGATTATCGCTATCTATATTACGCAAACAGAGGCGACGCTTGCGCAGAGTAACGCGGCGATCGCCCGCATCGGCAAGGCGATTTTCGCGACGGTGCGCGTGCCGCGTTAAATACAAAAAGGCTCCGATCGCGATCAGAGCCTTTTTTCACGCGCCTGTCAGATGCCGCTGGCGACCGCCTGCGGCTCCTGCGCCTTCTCCTCATCGACAATCGGCTCAACCTTGCCCATCAGGAACAGATAGTTGAGGATGCCGATCACCACCAGTACGGCGGAGAAGACCAGCGCCCAGGTAAAGTTGCCGGTGGCGCCGACAATGGCGCCGGTAATAATCGGGCCGACCGCGCCGCCCATATTCGACACCGTGTTCTGTAGCCCGGCGACGATAGAGACGCTGTTCTTCGGCGCGACGTCGCCCGGCAGCGCCCAGACCTGCGAGGCGGCGACGGTGGTGCCCGACTTGGCGATACAGAGCAGCAGCACGGTCATAAACACCGATTCGGTAAAGGGCGCGAAGCCGATACAGAGCGCCATCAACAGGCCAATGGTCAGGAAGAGCTTGCGCGTGGCGGTCAGCGACAGCACCTTTTTATGCACCATGCGATCCGACGCCCAGCCCGCCAGCACCTCGATCACCATGCCGCAGATCAGCGGCAGCGCGGCGACGAAGCCCATCTTGAGAAAGTCCATGCCCTTATCTTTCACCAGGTAGGTCGGCAGCCAGGTAATGAAAAAGTAGGAGGTGTAGTTGATGGTGAAAAAGCCGATACACATCGCCCAGATATTGCGGTAGCGCAGCAGCCTGTACCACTTCATCGGCCGCACGCCTTTCTCGCCGTGCTTCTGCGCCTGGCCGTCGCGGATCAGTCGCACTTCGTTCCGATCGATCTTTTTATGATCTTCCGGGTTCTCGGCGTAGATAAAATACCAGGCGATCACCCAGAACAGGCCGATGGCGCCGATAACCAGAAAAGTAATGCGCCAGTCCACCATGGCGATCATCCAGACGATCAGCGGCATCGCCACTGCGCCGCCGAACTTCGAGGCGCTGTCGAACAGCCCCGATACGGTGGCGCGCTCGCGATCCGGGAACCAGCGCGCGGCAATGCCCGCGTTGCTGGGATAGGCGGCCGCTTCGCCGACGCCCAGCGCCAGGCGCAGCGCCAGCAGCGATTTAAAGCCGGTCGCCAGTCCCATCGCCATGGTGGCGATCGACCACCAGCCGACCGCGATGCCGAGCCCTTTTTTCTGGCCGAAGCGATCGGCGAACCAGCCCGCCGGGATTTGCAGCAGCGCATAGGACCAGAAGAAGGCGGCCATAATCAGGCCCATCATCTCCGGGTTGATCTCCAGCTCGGTGATCAGATGCGGCGCGGCGGCGGAGAGCACCGTCCGGTCAATATAGTTAATGGCGACGGCCAGCCACATCAGGCCAGCGATCCACCAGCGAATTTTGGTCGAGCGCAGCGTAGGGTTCATCATTATTTTCCACTCGAAACTGGTTGCAGGCGAGGGCGGCGCTTATGCCAGCCCGTTCATGACGTTGACCGGCCGCTCGTCCTGACGGACGCACTGCACTATCTGCGCCACGCAGCGTTCGCCGATGGCGCTGATGGCGCCGTCGGTGTAGCCGGCGATATGCGACGTCGGGATAAAATTCGGCAGGCCAAACAGCGGATGCGAGGTCAGCGGTTCCTGAACAAATACGTCGGCCGCCGCGCCGGCAATCACGTTGTCCTGTAGCGCATGGAAGAGATCCTCTTCATTCACGACGCCGCCGCGCGAGACGTTGATCAGGAAGGCGCGCTTCTTCATGCGGCGCAGGCGCGCGCCGTCGAACAGGTTGCGTGTCTCGTCGGTCAGCGGCGTGTGCAGCGTGATGAAATCGCTCTCTTCGGTGAGCTGGTCAAGGCTGACAAAGGTGATGCCGTGCTCGGCGGCAAAGGCCTCGTCAGGATAGAAATCAAAGGCGATAACGCGCATGTTGAAGCCTTTCGCGCGCAGCGCCACCTGCTTGCCGATATTGCCCAGGCCGACAATGCCCAGCGTTTTGCCGTAGACGTCGGTGGCGAAGATACGCGGCCAGCCGCCCGCGCGCGTTTCCGTGACCGCCTGCGTCAGCTGACGCGCGCCGTTGAGGATCAGCGCGAAGGCGAAGTCGGCGACGGCGTGCTTGTTGGCGTCCGGTACGTTGGTGACGTAAATGCCGCGCGCGCGCGTGGCGTCGAGATCGATATTATCGACGCCGACGCCGTGCTTGCAGACGATCTTCAGCTGCGGCGCCTGCGCCAGCAGCGCGTCGTTTACGTCAGTAAAGGCGACGATCATCGCCACGGTCTCCGACAGATGCGGCGCCAGCGCTTCAGGCGTCGCGTCGGCGGGCAGCATCACCAGCTCGAAGCCGTGCTGTTTTAGGGTATCGATCGGCGTCGTCTCATATTTAGCGAACGACGGCGAGGTGCAGATTACTTTCATCGCGTTTCCCGGTGTGTAAATCGAACAGGCAAGGGCAGCAATGGCTGCCCTGACGGCCATTACTTCAGGTACTGATTGACGACCTGACGGATTTTTTGCTCTTCATCGGCGCTGAATTGCACCGCATAACGGCTGTCGCCGACGTCGTAGCCCAGCAGCGAAACCGCTTTCTTCACCGCCGCCGGGGAGAAGCCGATGCTGTAGAGATCGGTGCGCAGGCCGGTGACGTTCTCCTGCGCCGCGCGCGACCCCTCGATATCGCCTGCGTTGAAGCGCGACCAGATGGCGTTGATCTCTTTTGGCGCGGCGTTGGCCAGGCCGGAGATGCAGGCGGAGCAGCCGTCGACGAAGCCCTGATGGATCAGCGAGTCCGGCCCGTTAAGCACGTCGAAGTTATCAATGCCTTCCGCCGCTTTAATAAAGCCACTCAGGCTTTCATAGCTGCCCGCCGAGTCTTTGATGCCGATAATGTTGGGATGAGACGCCAGGGTACGCACGGTTTCCGGCTGCAGCGTGTTGCCGGTGCGCGCCGGAATATTGTAGAGAAACAGCGGCACCTCGAGCGCGTCAGCCACCGTCTGGTAGTGATAGATCAGCTCGTCCTGCTTGAGCGGCACGAAGTAGGGCGTGATCACCGACACCGCATCTACCCCGAGCTGCGCAACCTGCCTGCCGAGGCGGATAGTTTCGCGTGTTGAAATCTCGCCAATATGGGCGACAACCGGCGCGCGGCCGTTCACCTCATCGACGCAGGTTTCGGTAACGGCGATCTTCTCCCGCTCGTTGAGCACAAAGAACTCGCCGTTGGTGCCGCCGCAGAAGATGCCGTTGCCCGCATCCAGCTGGCGTTTTACCTGTTCGCGCTGCGCTTCAGGGTTATAGGCGCCTTCCCGATCAAAACAGGTGACGATAGCGGTCAATACGCCGGTAATTTTCTGGCTCATACAATCCTCTTTATTCCTGATGTGAAGGGAACAGCGTCAGGTAGACGTCGCGAACGTCATGCGCGCTGACGGCAGCGGGCACGTTCTTCATCAGACGCTGCACGTCGAGCGCCGCTTCCACTAAATAGGGCAGGTGATCCGGGCCGATGCCAAGCTCTTCAAGGCTGGCGGGCAGCTGCAAACGTTTAACCAGCGCGGTGAAATAAGCCACCAGCGCGTGCGATTTGCTCTCGTTGTCCAGTGAGGTATCCGCATCCGGCAGCAGATCGTAGGCCTGAGCGAATTTGTTCACCGCGGCCGGCCGCACAAAGGCCATGCAGGGCGCCAGCAAAATGGCGTTGGCGACGCCGTGCGGCAGATGATATTTGCCGCCCAGCGGATAGGACATGGCGTGCACCAGATGCGTGCCCGCATGGGCGATCGCCGCGCCGCCATAATATGAGGCCCACAGCATATCCAGCCGCGCCTGCAGGTTGTGTGGCTCGGCAACGGCGGTTTCGAGGCTGGCGAACAGTTTTTTCATGCCGATCAGCGCGTAGTTGTCGCTTACCGGGTTCGACACCGTGGCGGTGAAGCATTCAATCAGATGACAAAGCGCATCGATACCGGTCGAAGAGGCGATATGCGGCGGCATGCTGGTGGTCAGCTCCGGCACCAGCGCTACAAAATCGGGCAGCATCACCGGCGAGATAATGCCGACTTTGGTTTCACGCTCCGGGATCGCCAGAATGGCGTTCGGCGTCGCTTCCGAGCCGGTGCCTGCGGTGGTCGGGATCAGCAGCGAGGTGGTGCGCGCGGTCGGCTTTTCGCCCGCCAGCAGCGCCTCCAGCGACGGAGCGTTTTCGACGCACAGCACCGAGAGCAGCTTGGCGACGTCCAGCACGCTGCCGCCGCCGACGCCGATCACCAGATCCACGTCGCGCGCAGGCAGCGCCGCCAGCACCGCGGCGACGTCGTGCTGGCTTGGCTCCGGCGGCACGTTGTTAATCACGCTGACGCTGGCGATATGCTGTTTCAGCTGGCTGATAAGCGCCTGCACCGCCGGGATGGTTTCAATATTTTTGTCCGTCACCAGCAGCGCGCTGGCTTTTCCTTTCAGCAGATAGCTAATGTCGTTCAGCGCCTGGAAGCCGCTAATTACCGTGCTGTTGATATTCATCTCATACCCTTATTACTACGAAACTAGAGCCAATGATTAGGTTTGCTCATTTCAGTGCGTTATATGTCACTTGCTATGGGTCAATTTATAGGACATATCGATTTCGATTAATTTGATCTTGCTCACATATAATCAATCATGATTGAATATAATCATTCACAACGGCATATCGCCGAATCAGGAGAGAAGATGACGCAGAAGTCCTGGAAAACGCCAGTGCTGGTGATCGCCGATGACTTTACCGGCGCGAACGACGCAGGCAGTGGACTGGCGCAGGCGGGCGCTCGCGTGCATGTGCTGTTCAGCAGCGAGACGCCGCTGGATAGCGCCGCCGCCGACGTCTGGGTGATCAGCACCGACAGCCGCGCCGTCAGCGCCGCAGAGGCGGAGGCGCGTACTGAAGCGGTGGTGCGTCAACATCAGGCTTTTATCGCTCAGGGCTGGCTGTTTAAAAAGATCGACTCCACGCTGCGCGGCAATATCGGCGCCGAAGTGCGCGCCGCGCTGGCCGCCAGCGGCAAGAAGCGGGCGCTGATCGTGCCTGCCGTCCCTCGGCTGGGACGCGTCACGCGGCGAGGCGAGGTGCTGGTGAACGGCGTATCGCTGACCGAGACCGAATACGCCAGCGATCCAAAAACGCCGGTCATCAGCGCGCGGGTATTAACGCAGCTCGGGATCGCGGGCAGCGAGATCGATCTCGCCGCGCTGCGCAGCGATCGTTTTGCCGCGCTGCTGGCGGAGCAGCAGGGCGCGGTGGTGATCGATGCGGAAAGCGAAAGCGACCTCGCGCTCATCCTGGCTGCCGCGGCGCAGCTTGACGAAACGCCGCTGCTGGTCGGCGCGGCCGGACTGAGCGACGCGCTGGGCGCGCAGCTGGCGGCACGCGCGCCTGCGCCGGTGCTGGCCGTTATCGGCTCAATGAGCGCCAGCGCCCAGCAGCAGATCGCGCGGCTGGCGGCGCAGCGAGATATCGCGCTGGTAGATATCGATATCCGCCAGCTGTTTGAACGCCCTTGCTGGCCGAATAGCGCGCAGTGGACGGAGCAGGCGCTCGCCGCGCTGTGCAGCGGCCGTCATACGGTGATCCGCACCTGCCAGCGTGCCGATCAGCGCCATGAGATCGACGCGCTCTGTCAGCAGCAGCAGATCACACGCCAGCAGCTTGGCGAGGCGATTTGCCAGTTTCTGGGCGAACTGACCCTGACGCTCTGCCGCGCGCAGCGCCCGGCCGGACTCTATCTCTCCGGCGGCGACGTGGCGATTGCGGTAGCGCAGGCGCTGGGCGCCAGCGGTTTTCAGATTCAGGGCATCGTGGCGGGCTGCGTGCCGCACGGCGTCCTGCTTAACAGTGAATTTACCCTGCCGGTGATGACCAAAGCGGGCGGTTTTGGCGACGAAAACACCCTGGTAGCAGCCATTCGTTTTATTGAGGAGAAGTCGAGTGAGTAAAATTATTGCGGTGACCATGGGCGATCCGGCGGGCATCAGCCCGGAGATCATCATCAAGGCGCTGGCGGAAGGCGACCTTAACGGCGCGCCGGCGGTGGTGGTGGGATGC
The DNA here is from genome assembly GCF_059730625.1 of Pantoea sp. X-Soil-MYKO-1289. Classification (NCBI taxonomy): domain Bacteria; kingdom Pseudomonadati; phylum Pseudomonadota; class Gammaproteobacteria; order Enterobacterales; family Erwiniaceae; genus Pantoea; species Pantoea sp. X-Soil-MYKO-1289. The sequence continues at coordinate 3,262,839 of NZ_AP036004.1, read as the reverse complement.
GCCGCGACGCTGCGCCGCATCCTTGCCCTGAATATTACGCCGCAGGTCGAGCTGCGCGTGCTGGATAGCGTAAAAGAGGCGCACTTCGCGCCAGGTATCATCAACGTTATCGACGAGCCGCTGGCCGATCCGGAAGCGCTAAAGCCAGGCGTGGTGCAGCAGCAGGCGGGCGATCTCGCCTGGCGCTGCGTGAAGCGCGCCACCGAACTGGCGCTGGCGGGCGACGTTCAGGCCATCGCCACCGCGCCGCTGAACAAAGAGGCGCTGCACTCGGCGGGCCATCTCTATCCGGGCCATACCGAGCTGCTGGCGCACCTGACCGACACCAAAGATTACGCGATGGTGCTCTACACCGATAAGCTGAAGGTGATTCATGTCACGACGCATATCGCGCTGCGCAAGTTCCTCGACACGCTGAACCGCTCGCGCATTGAGACGGTGATTGGCATGGCGGACACCTTCCTGCGCCGCGTCGGCTTTGAGAAGCCGCGAATTGCGGTCGCGGGCGTCAATCCGCATGCTGGCGAAAACGGCCTGTTCGGCGACGAGGAGATCACCACTGTCGCGCCGGCGGTGAAGGCGATGCAGGCGCAGGGCATTGAGGTTTTCGGCCCTTGTCCGCCGGATACCGTGTTCCTGCAGTGTCAGGAAGGGCAGTATGACATCGTGGTGGCGATGTATCACGATCAGGGGCATATCCCGCTGAAACTGCTTGGCTTTTACGATGGCGTCAATATCACTGCCGGTTTGCCGTTTATCCGCACCTCTGCGGACCACGGCACCGCTTTTGATATCGCATGGACAGGAAAAGCGAAGTCTGAGAGCATGGCGATCTCCATTAAACTCGCGATGCAGCTAGCATAGGGAAATATGAAGGGACAAAGTCGCCTTGACCAGATTATGGACTATCTGAAAAGCCATAATCTGGTGACTGTTGATCAGCTGGTGAGCGCCATTTCCGCCTCGCCAGCAACCATTCGACGTGATTTGATTAAGCTGGATAAAGAAGGGGTGATTAGCCGCAGCCACGGCGGCGTCACGCTGAACCGTTTTATTCCGGCACAGCCCACCACGCTGGAGAAGATGCAGCGTAACCTGGCGGAGAAGCAGGCTATCGCCCACCACGCCGCCACCTTCGTACAGTCGGGCGATGCGGTAGTGCTGGACGCTGGCACCACCATGCTAGAGCTGGCGCGTCAGCTGACCCATCTGCCGCTGCGCGTGATCACCGCCGATCTGCATATCGCGCTGTTTCTTTCCGAATTCAAACAGATTGAAGTGACCATTATCGGCGGCCGCATCGACGACTCCAGCCAGTCGTGCGTCGGCGAGCACGGACGCCGTCTGCTGCGCAGTATCAATCCCGATATCGCTTTCGTCAGCTGCAACTCCTGGAGTCTTGAGCGCGGCATCACCACGCCAACGGAAGAGAAGGCCGGGCTGAAGCGCGATCTGCTGGCGAATGCGCGTCGCCGCATCTTGCTGGCGGACAGCAGCAAATATGGCTCCTGGTCGCTGTTCTGCGCCGCGCCGGTGGATGAGCTGACCGATGTAGTGACCGACAGTCGGTTAGACGACGACGTCTGCCGCACGCTGCGCGAGCGCGGCATTGCGCTGGCGCTGACCGGTTAAGCTGATACTTCGCTGGCACGCCCAGCGTCTGCTTATTTCCATTTAAACAGGAGCGAAGCGCAGGAGTGTCGCGTGTTTATTGGTCATGTGTGGCGTGAAGCGCTTTAGCTGGCAGATGCGATGCTGCTGTTTGTTGCGAGGGTAATGAGCATTTTTACCTCAGGCTTAATTTTTGGGGCTTCTCTACCTCTTTTTTTGCGGGATTTTATAACTTATTGAAAAATAAGGTTCGTTTACCTATGCTAAATAAAAGGGTTAAAGCCGCGCGAATGCGTTTTTTTGCTGTGATATGAGTAGGTTAGTTTGGTAAGGTAACAGTTCACTGCCGTACAGGCAGCTTAGAAACTCTTTAATGGCCTGGATAATGACGTACTCATTGTTCACTGCCGTACAGGCAGCTTAGAAATATAACCTGCCAACGGATGGCTGGGCTTCATTGTTCACTGCCGTACAGGCAGCTTAGAAATCCGTCATATGCGCTGAAGCTCGTTGATAGCCGTTCACTGCCGTACAGGCAGCTTAGAAAGTGAGATTGCCTGACTCGTCAGTAATGCGTACGTTCACTGCCGTACAGGCAGCTTAGAAACTAAGCTCAGAAGACCAGCGCCCCTGCGTGCTGTTCACTGCCGTACAGGCAGCTTAGAAATTATCCGGCCAGCAAAAGGCCACGGCTAAGCAGTTCACTGCCGTACAGGCAGCTTAGAAAGTGGTTCTCAACGCCTTTTGGGTATGCTGCCAGTTCACTGCCGTACAGGCAGCTTAGAAACACAGATTTTTGAGTTCAGATCGTCGGCCGACGTTCACTGCCGTACAGGCAGCTTAGAAATGCATGTCCGATCTGTATTCGCTATTCAAATTGTTCACTGCCGTACAGGCAGCTTAGAAAGTTACTCAAGGTAATGATGCAAGGCTGGGGACGTTCACTGCCGTACAGGCAGCTTAGAAAATCACGGCACCTGACCTTGCGACAGGATTACCGTTCACTGCCGTACAGGCAGCTTAGAAATTCATATGGTGATCCACACGTTAGACCTGCAAGTTCACTGCCGTACAGGCAGCTTAGAAATTAAAGCAGCAGGAGACGGTTCCCGGCATCAAGTTCACTGCCGTACAGGCAGCTTAGAAATCACGCTGATGACGGCAGAGAAGGCCGATCGTGTTCACTGCCGTACAGGCAGCTTAGAAATACAGCCTTTGCGATGATGGTTGCGAGCTGATGTTCACTGCCGTACAGGCAGCTTAGAAAGTCAGCACTGAAATATCAGGTACAGATTGATAGTTCACTGCCGTACAGGCAGCTTAGAAAACTACCGCAGCCCTGAATGCTGCGCGCGCCCAGTTCACTGCCGTACAGGCAGCTTAGAAAGCGCGCGCAGGCTTTGTGAACTGCTTTTTGATGTTCACTGCCGTACAGGCAGCTTAGAAAGGCACTGATGCCAAATCTGTAGTCGGCTTTTTGTTCACTGCCGTACAGGCAGCTTAGAAAACTACGTGTTAGATAGTTCGTCTGCATAATGCGTTCACTGCCGTACAGGCAGCTTAGAAATCGGGCATCGGGCGTTATAGCTGAAACAAACCGTTCACTGCCGTACAGGCAGCTTAGAAATCTGGCCTTAACGGTCTCTACCATCTCTGGCAGTTCACTGCCGTACAGGCAGCTTAGAAAATGATGAATGGTTAGCCCGTCAGCAGGAGAACGTTCACTGCCGTACAGGCAGCTTAGAAAGAGTATCGCTGGCGCTCTCTGTGGCTCCTGAGGTTCACTGCCGTACAGGCAGCTTAGAAAGTTATAGTCAGTGATCCCACTACCATCAGATCGTTCACTGCCGTACAGGCAGCTTAGAAAAAGAGGATAAATAAACATGTTTCAGAAAGCGTGTTCACTGCCGTACAGGCAGCTTAGAAAACGTTGATCAATCTTTATTGCGTTTCTAAACGGTTCACTGCCGTACAGGCAGCTTAGAAAATCAACTGGCGCGAGCACTTTGGCGCGGGCTAGTTCACTGCCGTACAGGCAGCTTAGAAAGGCACACGGGCAAAACCGTCCTTGACCACGAAGTTCACTGCCGTACAGGCAGCTTAGAAATTGTAAATGAAATTGAGCAGGTCAATTTCAATGTTCACTGCCGTACAGGCAGCTTAGAAAGGCCGCACTAATCGAGTCCGGCACCAGACCCAGTTCACTGCCGTACAGGCAGCTTAGAAAGTTCAGGGCTGGCGGCAGGGTGACGGCACGCTGTTCACTGCCGTACAGGCAGCTTAGAAAGCACTCGGTGGCGACAGAATGACGGTCAAATCGTTCACTGCCGTACAGGCAGCTTAGAAATGACCACTCTCACCTCTGTAAGTAACCTAAGTGTTCACTGCCGTACAGGCAGCTTAGAAAGTCATGATCGCGCAACTGATCAACTGGGCGGAATTCACTGCCGTACAGGCAGCTTAGAAAACGTAGTGCCGATGTCGCAACAGGTTTACGACGTTCACTGCCGTATAGGCAGCTTAGAAATCGGTGATGGTGAGAACGTAGGCGCCACTCTCGTTCACTGCCGTACAGGCAGCTTAGAAATGGGTGATGCCCATCGGCTTCAGGAACTCTTCGTTCACTGCCGTACAGGCAGCTTAGAAAGTCAGGCGATACGAAGACGAAAGCACACTGTAGTTCACTGCCGTACAGGCAGCTTAGAAACAACGATTCGCTTCTTTGAGCGTAAAATGCCAGTTCACTGCCGTACAGGCAGCTTAGAAATTACTGGGTATTCCTGCCGAAGTGGTTACGGGGTTCACTGCCGTACAGGCAGCTTAGAAATAAGTATTACGCTCTTAGCATTTCTCCTGCCGTACAGGCAGCGGCGCACTCACTCGAGTGCGCCCAACACCCCCAGCAGCGGATGAAATTGCCATCCTTCGCCATTCTCTTTTTTCCTTAGCCTCATCTCGCCGAACTTCTGGCTTACTTCCACCAGCTCCATTCCCAGCTCGTCAGCCAGGCTGGTATAAACCTGCTGATAATCAGGCACTATCCATGCGCTAATGCCTTGAGCCAGTTTCGGCTCCACGGCAAGATCGATCGCGCTTTTCTTATAGCCTGCCGCACCTTCATCTGGCGTACAAAACTGGCCTTCGTCGTCCTCTTCCTCTATTAACCAAAAATGGAGTTCATCTGGTGGTGAAGGCCTGAAAGGCCGTAGCTTTTGCAATTCGCCGCACCAGCTAACCGGTTTTCGCCACCAGAGCGATGCACTGTAGCTGCCTGAGTCCTCTTTTTTGCCAAGCAGTTCGGTATTGAGTCGTACGTGCTCCAGATCGACAAAACGACTAAAGGGGCCACGGGTTTGCATTTTTTCCGGTTGCTGAACGCGAGGTCGGGCGGTAATTACTTTGTAATCCCTCTCATCCAGCAACGTACTCAGATCGTGACTCGCGAGCGGGAAGGCCTTACTCTCGAAACCCGGCTGACAATAGGCAGGATTATCTGGAAAGCGCAGTGCGCGATAGTTTTTCCGCAACAGATGAATATTTGCCGCCGTGGGCACTTGTTGGCGATGGCGCTGCACGCGTCCAGCCAGCTGAACTAAAGCACGCATTGAGCTGGGCTCGGCAATTGCCCAGTCAAAGTCGAAATCTCGTCCAACCTCAACCACTGAGGTCGCCAGCACCACGAAAATATGATGCTGTGCCTCGCTGTTCTCTAACGCACGTTTAATTTCCGCTACCTGCCAGAGCGCCTGCTCATCATGGCGTGTAAGCGCCACTTCCAGACGGTTTTCAATATATGAACGCATCGCCAGTGGATGCTGGCTATGGTAAATGCAGTAGTGAATCTGGGTATTATCAGGCGCGGGCGTAGCCAGCAAGCGCTGCGCTACAGCGACCAGCGGATCAATATTCGCCATGCGAATAACGCCCAGCGAAACGCATTTTCCGCTTACCTTATGGCGCTGATGATGGGCAGCATGAAGCTGCTGCATAGAGTGGTAAAAGGTAGTGGCTAACGCATCCAGAACCGCGTCCTCTTTCCGGCTGGCAGGCATAACCTCTACCAGCTCAGCTTTTCTTAACGCAGCGGCCTGTTCCAGTCGAGCGACCCTTTGCGCAACAAAACTCTCATGCTGCTGGCGAAACACCTTTCCAGAACCGATTGGTTGATGCGCAGTTTCATGCTCGTCAAACCAGGCACAGATAACCTCCGGCGCATTTTCAGTTAGCCCGGCATTCTTATACCATTCAGTCCGGCCATGTCGGTAAGCGTTAAATAAGGCCAGCACCAGCGACGGCGGCAAAGTTGCAGAGGAGAGCAAGACGCGCGAGCCAAGCATACCGGCCCAGTTAACCAGTCGGCATAGCGCGGACAGATCATTCACATCAAAATCATCTGGCTCATCCAGCACCAGATCGGCGGTTAACAGCCGCAGCGCAGGCGCAATTTGCTTACCGCCGCGCAATGCTTCTGTTGCCGGAATAAGATAGTCGATGGTGCTGACCAGAACGGGAGCGCTTAACAACTTGTTCAGCATCGGCTTATCCTGCAACCAGCGGCTAAGGCGTCCGTCATCCAGGCTTCCGTCATAGCGAACATACTGATGTGCATGAAAAAGCGTCTCTGCCGACTGGCTGCCGCTATCCTGCTGCTCTTCTTCCTCGCTACTGTAGTGCTGGTAGAGATCCTTTACCGCCTGCGATCCAATCATTACCGCCAGATCGTCATCCGCCAGCGTTAATCTGTTACGTAACGCGTTGCCGGTCTGCAATGTCAGCGTCCGCAGCCCAAGCGCAATGGAAAAACGGCAGCCCTGCTTTTCATCGGCCAGCGCATACATAATACGTGCATTGCCCAGCGTTTTGCCGCAGCCCGTTGAAGCCATATTGATGCCGAAAAATCCCTGACTGAACGTATGCTCACGCAGCGAGGCAGCTAAATCGTAAGCACGGTTTTGCCAGTAAAAGCGTTTTGCCGTCGCTCGTTGGCTAAAGGCTTTATGTCGGGTGATGGCGGGCAGCGTTTTACGCAGATGCGGCAGGCTGGCGCCAAGCAGTAAGGCGTTTTGCGCAACGCCGATATTATGCTCATCCAGTTGCTGCTTTACAGCACGGCGCGTCTTATCGCTGTTCGCGAAAACCTGGAAGGCCTTATCCTGCCAGCCAGGTGTCGCGGGCAAGGAAGAGTAGTGGTGATCGGCAAGCATCAGTACCAGTCGCGCCATATGGCAGGTAAATTCCTGCTCCATTCTGGCAAAACGCAGTAGCGACGGCTGAGCCAGCGCACGTCGGGCAATTTTTTGCGCTTTAGCGCGCCATGTCTGACTTTTGAAGGGCGTTCCCTGAGCAAACGACCACTGCGCCTGTTGTTCCTCTGTCTGCCAGTCATGTTTCAGATGGTTGGGCGCATTCCATACAGGTTCGAGCTGGCGCGTTAGCCAGCTTTCAGCATCTGCAAGCAGCGGTGGATTGTGACGATCTTTAGGGTAAACCGGTATGCGATGGTGCGACAAGATCAGCCAGGCGACGACACGAGCAACCGGCGGCAATGAGTCAAAGGGATTTTTGGCGGTGGGATCTGGATACAGATGAGCCAGCATCTCGCTCTCTGCCTCGGCACTAATGACGGATAAGGCTTGCAGCCATTGTTCATCGCTACGCTCACCAACCCAGGCGCAGAACAAACGCAGCGAAACCCATTCGTGACGATATGGCTGAAATCCTCGGCCTCTACCAAAAAGGTTTTGCTGAAACAGCTGAGAGGCTTTGCCAAAGTCGTGAAACAGCCCTGCAATGGCCGCGGTAAGTGCTATCGCCTGCGCGCATTGCCAGTAATTCTCATCCTGACTTTTTAGGATATCTCTTTCAGTGGAATGAGTCGGTACGCTGCCATCGCGATTAAAACAGCGCAGATTGCCGACAATCCAGAGTAATTCGGTCTGGCCTGAACTTTTAATCCAGTGGCAGGCCACCGAAGTATTTCTTCTGGCCGTTTTGCGCAAAAGCTTGCGTAACGTATTCAGCCCTTCAAGGGTAATTGCCGTTTGCCAGGTTCGCTCACCTTTGCGTTCGGCAAACTGATCGATAATACGGCGTGTTTCAATGAGCGCACGTTTGTTGCACTGGGAGATAAGCAGAATATTCATTTTGCCGCCTGCCCTAATTGCTCAGCAGTGGATTGCAGGGTTTCGATCATCAGATCTAACGCATCGCTCTTTTGAAGTCCGGCAATACAGCGCTGACGAAATTCTTGTTCATCTTCGCCCGCCATCGCGGAGATAAAGGCCTGCGGCAGGATCATCGCATCCTTAATGATATCTGCCACATCAAATACCAGGCCGCCGCGTCGCGTTTTGCCATGCAGTACCGCCAGGCCATGCGGCAGGCCCGTGACCCAACAGGCGGTAGCAGCCAGCCCGTAAGCCAGATAGTTGCCATGATCTAAATAGCGATTTGCAATGTCGGTGCCACCGCCGCGTTTTGCTCGGGTAAAGTCGCCATATTGCGTGGCATTTGCGGCCAGTTTGTAGAGCGCTTTGGTGAGTACGGCTTCCTGAGTGAGCAAATGCTGGGAGTGAGTGGAAAGCGCCAACTGGCTTTCATAGCGTTTCAGCAAAACGTCCAGCGTCGCTGAGGGAATAATAAATTTATCCTGTTTTTGCAGGCGCTCATTCAGCCAGTGCTTCCTGATTTGCGCGATGCGTATGCGCTGAAAAGCAATTGCGGCGGCGAGTCGTTTATCGTCGTCAAACCAGAAGCTAACCCACTTTTGCAGATATTCCGTTGGCCGATATTCGCTTTGTGAGGTCAGCCATGAAACCGAAACCTCGACCTCATTAACCGCATAAAGCGGCGTGCCGTTACCGCCGCAAAAACCGACCAGTACGCCAGCGCGCGCAAATTCCCGCATTGCTGCCTGAGTGACGGAAGTACCCGTTCCCAGCATAATAACGGTGGTATTCGCGACAGGGATATTCCAGTAAAGCGAACGTTTTCCTTCATCCGTGACATATTCCACGCGTCCGCCATTAACCAGCACGCGGCAATATTGCAGGTAGTAGATGTTGCTACGTTTTGAATGAAGAATAGTTTTGAGATCGGAAGGTTTAAGTTGTTCCATACGCATTCCTTGCGTTGACGTTTAAGAACGTTAGTCACTCAGATGAGTTCCCTGTGGAGCAGGTTATTAAACAACCGGCCGGGCATCAAGTGAAGTGGTTTTTTTACAGCAAATAATTGGGACAACTCAGAACAGCGTGGAATAACTTTCAATCTGTGACCATCATTTGACAACATTATCGTTATACGATGATGACTCACAGGAGTAACTCATAGAAACTTATGTACGCGCTCTTATTAATAAAGAGCTGAAACACGAAGTAACAGCTGTACTGCGTGATTGCGGACTCACCATCAGCGCAGCGTTCCACCTGTTTCGCGGCCAGGTTGTTGAGCAGCAGGGCTACCAGTCGAAATCAAACGGCCAGGCGTGCGTCTTAAAAGAATGCAAAATGTTCCCTTTCTACACTGCCTGTATGGAAATTAAAAGGTGCCTGTGGATTAGAATACAGTAAGGCTTTCGTCAGTTGATTGTGACTCGCTACGTTAATGGACACGATTCAGCTCAATAAAAAGTCGATTTTTACTTTCATCCAGAAAAGTTATGCTCTATTAGTGCTGCATAATAGTCGAATTTATTAAAAGAACATAAGACTTAGGTTTTAGATCGTCGTGCAATTCATTTTGTGACATTTAATCCAGGTGGCTTTTCAGGTCATGCGTGATTTATCTGTGTGTTCTTGGGTATTTTAGCGTTTATTATTAAGAGGTTTGGTTTGTTTCAGGAGCGTTTGATCGATGTTTTCGTTATTTGAGTAACAGGTTCTCAAGAAAAGGAGGCAAAGGATGCCAAAAGAAGGACTTTCATCATTCATACTGAACTATATTTCCGAGCGAAAACAGCCAAAGCGTGAAGCACTGGAGAAAGAAGAGGCTAAAGCGCTGGCTGGCCTTGCTTCATCCGTCGAGCAGGCCGTGATAAAAAATGATTTCGCGTCGCGGTATGCTGAGCTCGATCAAAAATACGAAGTGCGTAACTGGCTGAGCGATGCCGCCAGGCGCGCCGGGCAAATTAGTCTGGTTACTCACGCGCTGAAATTTACGCATGGCGATGCTAAAGGCAGCAGCATTTATAAACCCTCTGCTGATGAAGAAGTTAATTACCTTTCCTCCGCTAGCTTAAAAACGCCGGTGCTGGACGCAGTGGGAAATGCAGCATCGCTAGATATTGTTAAACTGCTGCAAACCGAATATCAAGGCGACTCACTGCTTGCCTCTCTTATCCGCAATGACACTTCAGCGCTTGCCGCACTGGCAGACAATGAGCAACAGCTAACGGAGTGGGTAGAAGGGTTTAAACAGGTGTTATCGAGCCTGGAAACCCGTCTCGCACAAGCTGGCAAAACAGATCTATTTTCCTGTAGGCGAGAATCAGTACCATCTGCTCAGCCCGCTATTCTCGACGTCATTAGTCCAGGCGCTGCATGAAAGTATTATGGCGGCACGCTTTAGTGAAGAGGCAAAAGAGGTTTACACGGCCTTCAAAAATGAAACCTGGCACAGCCAATCCAGAGTCTCTTATCTGAATACTGCCGTCCAAACCTTTGGCGGCACTAAACCACAAAATATCTCCTACCTGAATAGCGTGCGCGGAGGCAAAGTCCGGCTTCTCTCCTGTGCGGCGCCGGTCTGGCAAAATATCAGCAAGCCACCGTCAAAACATAAATCGATTTTCCATTATGGCAGCGAATTTTCTCGTATGGCTTATACGAGCGTAGACAGGTTGAAACATTATCTTCTGAGTGTTTACGACATGGAGTCAACCTTTGAGATACGCCAGCAGAGAGAAAGTTATGTCGATGAAATTATCGATATCTTGTTTAACTACGTCGCGGGTGTGCATCAGTTTGAGAATCCAGGCTGGAGTGCAGCAAACGAGTGTGAATTAAAGCGCTCCCAGCAGCTATGGCTCGATCCCCTCCGCAGTAAAACCGACGACGCATTTGGCTTTGAGCGCGAAGGTGGCGACTGGAAAAAAGAGATTGCGCGCGACTTTGGTCACTGGCTTAGCCAGCAGCTCAGCTCATCAGATTCTTCCGGCCAAAAGCACCGCTCACCCAGGCTGGCGATAGCAGACACGGAGCGACGCTATTTCTCTACCGCTGCGTTATTTAAAAAACGCCTGCGTGAAATGGAACAGGCTGTGAAAGAGGATTTGCTATGCATCTGATTATTTTGCGTCGTCTGCGCGTAGAAAATGCCAATGCCATTGCCGGACTGACATGGGGTTTTCCCGCTGTTACCCACTTTCTCGGCTTTACCCATGCTCTGTCGCGCAGGGTTGAGCAAAGCTACCCGCTAAGCCTGACCGGCTGCGGTGTGATTTGCCATCACCAGCAAATCCATGCGTATACATCGGGTCGCGACTATCAGTTTGCGCTAACGCGCAATCCGCTGACGAAAGAGGCCAAAACGGCTTCGTTTAATGAGGAAGGCCGTATGCATATGACCGTCTCGCTGCTGTTGCAGTGCGAAGGTGAGATTGCTGGCGGTGAACAGGGTGCAGCCGCGCTTGAACAGCATCTGTTTAACCTTTGCCATATGCAGCGTCTGGCAGGCGGCACCATTAAGCAGCTTGAGCGCGTGCAGGTTATCGGCTGGCCGCAAGAAGAGCAGGCAACTCATCGCCTGCTGCGCCGCCTGCTGCCGGGCTTTGCGCTATTGGATCGCTCGTCGCTATTAAGTGAGCATTTCAGTCAGCTACAGCAAAACAATCCTGAAGCAGAGATGCTGGATGCCTGGCTCGATTTCGCCAGCCTGAAAATGCAGGCGGTAACAGATAACGAGGATCCGAAGCCCGGTGACAAGGCCTGCTGGCACTATCAACCCAAGCCAGAAAGCGGATTCTTAGTGCCGTTAATGACCGGCTACCGGGCCATTTCTCCTTTGCTGGCAGCAGGAACGGTCGTCAACGCCAGAGATGCGGAAACGCCATTTTGCTTTGCTGAGGCCGTGTATGGCGTAGGCGAGTGGCGCAGCCTTCATCGCATTACGCAGCTCAATGAGCTGATTTGGCAAACAGAATACAGGAACGAGCATTACCTCTGTGTGAGTAAGAATCACGTTGCCAGCTCTCAGGTTTACGACGATTCAAATGATCTCTTCAACGATGAGTAATTGATAAGGAAATTGAAAATGGCAAAAGCAACAATTAAAACCGCGTCCGTACTGGCTTTCGAACGCAAATTAGCCAATTCAGACGGCATTATGTTCGCGGGAAAATGGCAGCAAAAAGACGGCTGGCAGCCTATCGAAATCAAGGAAAAAGCGGTGCGCGGCACCATCTCTAACCGTCTGAAAAACGCCATCGCCAGCGATCCGTTGAAGCTGGATGCCGAGATTCAAAAGGCTAACCTTCAGCGCGTGGATGTCGCTGCGCTGCCTGCTGAAGCTGATACGTTAAAAGTCGTTTTTACGCTGCGCATTCTGGGCGATTTAGCTAAGCCATCAGTCTGTAACGATCAGGCTTATCAGGCAGAACTGACGAATGTCATTAATGGCTATGTAGAGCGTTATGGGTTTAGCGAACTGGCCGCGCGCTACGCAGAAAATATCGCCAGCGGCCGATTCTTGTGGCGCAACCGGGTCGGTGCAGAGCAAATAACCGTGCGCGTGAGCAGCGGCAAGCAAAGCTGGGAGTTTAATGCGCACGATTTCAATCTGCTTAGCTTCACTCAGCCGAAGGGCGATCTGGCGCAACTGGCCGAGGTCATTGCTGCTGGACTGGCAGGCAAATCATACGCGTTGCTCAACGTAGAGGCTTATGTTCGGCTGGGAAATGGCCAGGAGGTATTTCCTTCCCAGGAGCTGGTGCTGGATAGCAACAGCAAAAAAAGCAAAGTGTTGTATCAGGTCGATGGAACTGCCGCTATGCACTCGCAAAAAATTGGCAACGCGTTGCGCACCATTGATACCTGGTATCCGCAGGGCGATGAGCCAGATATGGGACCGATTGCGGTTGAACCTTATGGCTCTGTAACCAGCCGTGGTCAGGCTTATCGTCAGCCAAAGCAGAAAATGGATTTCTATACGCTGCTGGATAACTGGGTAACCAAAGGAGAAGTGCCGCCTGTAGAGCAGCAGCACTATGTCATCGCCACGCTGATTCGTGGCGGCGTATTTGGTGAAAAGGGTGAATAAGGCGACGGTATGAACCATTATCAGGACATCGTTATTTTGCCCAATCCAGAGATTGCAGATTCGGTGCTAATGGCGACTCTGTTTACCCAGCTGCATCTAAAATTAGCGCAGGCGGGAGAGGGGAGAATAGGGCTCAGTTTTCCAGAAGTAGGCGTGACGCTGGGTTCTCGATTGCGCCTGCACGGCACATACGACGATCTAACGAAGCTTGACGCTATCGGCTGGCATAGCAAAATGAAGGATTATATTTTTTGCAAAGCAGTGTGCCCCGTGCCTGAAGGTTGCCAGTATCGCACCGTGCGCCGCGTGCAGTATAAAAGCAGTGCTGAGAGGCTAAGGCGGCGTTCGGTGAAAAAAGGGTGGCTTACGCAGGAGCAGGCGGAGCAGCAAATCAGCGTGCTCAATGAAAAGCGAGGCAAACTCCCTTTTTTAGCAGTGAAAAGCCATTCTAATGGTCACACATGGCTATTTTTTATTGAGCATGGCCCGCTAAGGAAAACGCCGACAGAAGGCTATTTCAGTAGCTATGGTTTGAGCGCTGAAGCGACGATACCCTGGTTTTGAATGCTGATGTGATTAACCGGGCAATGATGCAAGCTCAAAAAATCGCTATATAAAAAGCCTCGGATATGAGGCTTTTTTCGTCATGACTGAAAATTGTCACGGCATTCAAATCATAAAAACTTCAGTGCCCTTGACTGCAAGAATATTAAGAATTCGCAACGCCGGCCCGCCGGGCGTGACTTCTTCGCGCTCCCATTTTGAAACGCTATCTCCCGTCATCCACGGGTATGCGCCAGAGACGCCTGAGACAAACCGCACTTAACACGTACCTGTTTAATCTCTTCACCGGACATGACTCGCACAGCGGCAACGCGCTGGCGATATTCACGGGCTGACATACGTTCAGCAATAAATGCGACATCTTCAGCGGGCATTAACCCCATCGCATGCAGCTCTTTTGCATCTTCCAGCATGTCACCGAGCTGAGCGGATTTAGTTTTCATTACTCTTTATCTTCCGAAGAAGTCCGCTTTACATAAAACATTTAACTGCTCTTGATCGGCTTTGAGAAGCGCTTTGGCGAGTCTTTTACAGGACTCCAGTTCGTCATCTTCTATTTCCCTCGCCCTTTTGTCGCTAAGCCGGCTTTTAGCCCGGCCGGCATAAAAGAAGAGTTGATGATTGAATTTGAAGAAGATAATTGTCCTTGCTCCGCCTCTTTTGCCTTCCTGTAGCGATATTCTTTTTTTGATTACACCACCGCCAGGATTCGCTTCGAACTCACCTCATATGACCTGTTCTGCCGCTTCCAGTAATATCTGATCGGTCAGAGCCATTTTCTTGACGCTTTTATCGAATCGCTTGTGTACGTAAATAGTCAAATCCCTGACTACTGTTTTTCCGTGAACGTAATAATGATTATTATGATGGCAATAGCAACAGGGGATCCTGCTTTCAGCTTAAATTGTCTCGAGGCTATTTTTTTGCGCCAGCTTATTGATAGCTATCGCTACGCCTTAAAGCCCTTTTTTTGACGCGCTAAATAACTTATTGAAATAACTGGCATAAATGAAAGGGGGAATGAAAAGGGTTTAGCGTCAATTTTATGAGTTTTGATTGGCAGGTCAGGGAGTTAGTTTGATAGAGTAACAGTTCACTGCCGTACAGGCAGCTTAGAAATGAATGCCGATCCGATTAACTGGATATCGATTGTTCACTGCCGTACAGGCAGCTTAGAAATGCAGATCGAGAGCAGCTGGCGCTGCGCTATCGTTCACTGCCGTACAGGCAGCTTAGAAAGATCGCCGGCGGCGCTGCTGCAGGCATGGCGCGTTCACTGCCGTACAGGCAGCTTAGAAAATTTACCCCTGATGGTGCATCATTAGGTTTACGTTCACTGCCGTACAGGCAGCTTAGAAACCGGCGAGCGCGGTTTTACCGTTATTTTGCTCGTGCCCTGCCGTACAGGCAGCTTAAAAATAGAGAAGTATCAGGTCATCAGCGAAAAACGGGTGCACCGCCGTTCGCCAGCCTCAACTCTTCCGGCAGCCTCTAAAACCCCAAAAAAGCGCGCGCCTGCCATCATTGCCAGGCCGCGCGCCCAGTCATTAAAACGTCTTCAACCCTACCGCCGGAATATTGCGGCCGTAGTAAATTTCGCGCATCTCCTTCCACAGCAGGTCGGTAATGCGCTTATGTTCCACCGTGCTGAGATCTTCAGGGCGGGTATTGAACAGGTAGTGCTTCAGGTCGAACTCTTTCAGCAACATCTTGGTGTGAAAGATATTTTCCTGATAAACATTCACATCCACCATGTCATACATCGCCTTCATATCTTCCGACATAAAGTTCTGGATGGAGTTGATCTCATGGTCGATAAAGTGTTTCACGCCGTTGACGTCGCGGGTAAAGCCGCGCACGCGGTAGTCGACGGTAACGATATCGGACTCCAGCTGGTGGATCAGATAGTTCAGCGCCTTCAGCGGAGAAATCACGCCGCATGTTGAAACTTCAATATCCGCGCGGAAGGTGCAAAGACCGCCCTCCGGATGGCTTTCCGGATAGGTGTGCACGCAGATATGGCTCTTATCCAGGTGCGCCACCACAGAGTTAGGCAGCGGGCCGGGATGTTCCGAATTGTCGATGTCCTTTGGATCGATCGGCTCTTCGCTCACCAGAATGGTGACGCTGGCGCCCTGTGGTTCATAGTCCTGGCGCGCGATATTCAGCACGTTGGCGCCGATGATCGAGCAGGTTTCCGTCAGGATCTCGGTCAGACGAGTGGCATTGTACTGCTCATCGATATAGGCGATATAGCCATCGCGTTCGGCTTCAGTATTCGCATAACAGATATCGTAAATACAAAAACTCAGGCTTTTGGTCAGGTTGTTGAAGCCATGCAGTTTAAGCTTTTGCAATTTGGTTCACCTCCTTATAAAGGGCGTTCAGCAGGTACTGCGGCAGCGCGAAACTACCGACATGGATCGCTGGATTATAGTAGCGGCACGGCAGGCCAGCCTCGGCGAAACGCGCCTGCAATGTGGCGAGATCGAGCTGCCGCAGCGCCGGGTTGTCGCTCGCCCAGGCGAAGGTCATAATGCCGCCGTAGTAGGTCGGTATCGCCGCCTGATAAAAACTGACGTCGGCGAAATAGTGGCTCAGTTTGCGATGGCTGTTGATCGCCTCTTCCTGCTGCAGAAAGCAGACGCCATTCTGCGCCACGAAAATCCCGCCGGGATTGAGGGCGTTTTTGCAGCCCGCGTAAAATTCCGAGGTGAACAGGCTCTCGCCCGGACCGACAGGATCGGTGCAGTCGGAGATGATCACGTCGAATTTTTCCTGCGTCTGGTTGACGAAGTTTACGCCGTCGTCGATCACCAGATTGAGACGCGGATCCTGATAAGCGCCCTGGCTGTGATTAGGAAGATATTGCTGGCAGAAGGTTACGACGCCAGCGTCAATCTCCACCATCGTGATGCTTTCCAGCTGCTGATGACGCGCCACTTCGCGCAGCATTGCGCCGTCGCCGCCGCCGATAATCAGCACGCGCTTCGCCGCGCCGTGCGCCAGCAGCGGCACGTGCGTCATCATTTCGTGATAGATGAATTCGTCGCGCTCGGTGGTCTGCACCACGCCGTCCAGCGCCATTACGCGGCCCATCTGCGCGTTTTCGAAGATGATCAAATCCTGATGCGCGGTCTTTTCCCGGTACAGCTCTTTGTCGACCGTGAAATATTGTCCGAAACCGGCATGAAGGGTTTCATACCACATTTCTTTTTGCGCCATGGTGGGCTCCTCTCTGATGACTTCGCCATGAAAAAGAGCGACACATCATAACCAGGAGTGACCGTGCATGCACGGTCGAATGATCGGCGAAGAGGCGGGTTTGCGGCTTATTTAACGTAGGCGAGCAGGCTGAGGGAATCGCGCGCCAGCGACTTACACTTCTTGTCGTTGGTAATGGCGATGCCGCTCAGATCTTTGTAGCTCGCTTCGCCAAGCGCCTTCATATTGTAGGCAGCGTAATTACTCAAATCCCAGCGGTTCTGCTGGGCGAAAAACACCAGAGCTTTGCGGATTTGCGCATCAGGCAGATCCTGATAGCCGCAATCATTTTTCAGATAAACGAATACCGCGGTGAGATCGGCCAGATCTTCTGCTTCGGATTCGCTCAGAGCGAAACTGGTGGAGGAGAAGCCAAGGAGTCCTGACAGTAACAGGATCTTGATGCTTTTCTTCATAGTGGTTCTCATTCATTAATCATCATGTGACGATAGCACAGTGCCTGGCAGGATTCCGATTATTTTGCCGCTGGACGCCGGCTTGAGCACTTTTTTCAGGCGTTTCCCCTATCAAGAGCTTGACCCTCCCGCAGGGGAAGGGTTTAGGCTGTGGTTCCCTTATCACACGGATGAATAAGCTATGCATCGTCGCCACTTTCTTAAGCTGACCGCCGCGCTGAGCGCAGCCGGGGCGCTGCCGCTCTGGAGTCGATCCCTGATGGCGGCCAGTCGTCCGCTGCTGCCGGTTCCTTCACGACTGGAGCCGGATCCGCGCGGCCAGATCCAGATCACCGCCATGACCGGCACCAGCCGGTGGCAGGGCAAGGATGTGCCGACGTGGGGCTACAACGGCGCGCTGCTGGGGCCGGCCATCGTGCTGCGCCGCGGTAAACCGACTACGGTCAATATCCTTAACCGGCTGCCGGAAGCGACCACGCTGCACTGGCACGGGCTGGCGATCCCTGGCGACGTCGACGGCGGACCGATGGCGCGCATCGAACCTGGCGCGGCGCGGCAGGTCAGCTTTACGCCGGATCAGCCTGCCGCCACCTGCTGGTTCCATCCGCACCTGCATGGCAAAACCGGCCATCAGGTGGCGCAAGGGCTGGCGGGCCTGATCCTGCTGCAGGACGAGGAGACCGACAAACTGCGTCTGCCGTCGCAGTGGGGCTCGGACGATGTGCCGCTGATTTTTCAGGACAAGCGGCTCACCCAGGACGGCAGCCGCATCGACTACCAGCTCGACATCATGAGCGCTGCGGTAGGCTGGTTCGGCGATATGATGCTGACCAACGGCGTCCAGTATCCGCAGCAGGCGGTGCCGCGCGGCTGGCTGCGCCTGCGCCTGCTGAACGGCTGCAATGCGCGCTCGCTGCATATCGCCGCCAGCGACAACCGACCGCTCTATGTTATCGGCAGCGACGGCGGCCTGCTGGCTGAGCCGGTGAAGGTGGCATCGCTGCCGCTGCTGCCGGGCGAGCGCTTCGAGGTGATGGTCGATACCTCCGACGGCAAAAGCTTTGATATCGTCACGCTGCCGGTTGAGCAGATGGGCATGACGCTGGCGCCGTTCGATCAGCCGCTGCCGCTGGTGCAGATCCTGCCGCTGCGCGTAATGGCGAGCGCCACGCTGCCGGATAGCCTGGTGCAGCTGCCGCCGGTGCCCTCGGCGGAAGGCGCTAACGCGCGCTGGCTGCAGCTGATGATGGATCCGCAGCTCGACCAGCAAGGCAT
Organism: Pantoea sp. X-Soil-MYKO-1289; assembly: GCF_059730625.1. Taxonomy (NCBI): domain Bacteria; kingdom Pseudomonadati; phylum Pseudomonadota; class Gammaproteobacteria; order Enterobacterales; family Erwiniaceae; genus Pantoea; species Pantoea sp. X-Soil-MYKO-1289. The sequence goes on along the minus strand of NZ_AP036004.1, from coordinate 3,244,453 downwards.
GGCGGCGCTGATGCAGCGCTACGGCGATAAAGCGATGGGTGCGTCGCACGGCGATCACGCCATGCCGTCAGACGGCGGCGACGCGATGAAGATGGAAAGCCACGATATGGCGGGGATGCACAGCGCGCACGGCGCAGGCTACGACTTCCACAGCGGCAACAAGATCAACGGCCAGGCCTTTAACATGACGAAGCCGATGTTCAACGTCACGCCCGGCCAGCTGGAAAAATGGACCATCTCCGGCGAAGGCGACAAGATGCTGCATCCTTTCCATATTCACGGCACGCAGTTCCGCATTCTCTCAGAAAACGGCAAGCCGCCTGCGCCGCACCGTCAGGGCTGGAAAGATATGGTCAATGTCGACGGCTGGCGCAGCGAAGTGCTGGTGCGATTTAACCACCGCGCCGCCGCCGAACACGCCTATATGGCGCACTGCCATCTGCTGGAGCATGAAGATACCGGCATGATGCTGGGCTTCAGCGTCGGCTAATCAGGCTTTCTCGAGCGCCAGGCGAATATCTTCCACCAGATCGCCGGCGTTCTCGATGCCTATCGAGAGACGGATAGTGGCGTCGCTGATGCCGATGCGCTGCCTGACCGCCTCCGGCACGCCGGAATGGGTGGTGCTGCCGGGATGGCTGGCAAGCGACTCGGTGCCGCCCAGGCTCACCGCCTGCTTAAATAGCGCCAGCGCGTTAAGGAAGCGGAACGCGGCGGGCTGCCCGCCGACGATATCGAACGAAAAGGTCGAACCGGCGCCGCTGCACTGCTGGCGGAAAGTGCGGCCTTCGGCGCTGTTCTCGTCGAGGTAGGGCAGCCACTGCAGCTTCGCCACCTTCTCATGGTCGCGCAAAAAGGCGGCCACCGCCTCGGCGTTCTGCCAGGCTTTCTCCATACGCAGCGACAGCGTTTCCAGCGAACGGCCAATCATCCAGCTGGAGTGCGGATCGAGCTGGGTGCCGATGGCGCTGCGCAGCGAACGTATCTGCGTAATCAGCGCTTTGCTGCCCATCGCCGCGCCGGCGATCAGATCGGAATGGCCGCCGACATATTTGGTGAGCGAGTAGAGCGAGATATCGGCGCCGAAGTTCAGCGGACGCTGAAACAGCGGGCCGAGCAGCGTATTGTCGCAGGCCACAACCGGACGCGATCCCTGCTGCTGGCCGATCTCGTCGGCGATGCGCGCGATCAGCGCGATGTCCACCAGGCTGTTGGTGGGGTTAGCGGGCGTCTCGATCAGAATCAGCGCGACGCGCCCCAGGCTCAGCGCCTTCTGCGCGGCGGCGCGCACCTTCTCCTCATCGGTGCCGTCGCTGAAGCCGACCGGCTCGATATTCAGGTTGTGCAGCGTTTTGCTCAGCAGCGTCTCGGTGCCGCCGTAGAGCGGCTGCGAATGCAGGATCACATCGCCCGGGCGCGCAAAGGTCAGCAGCGTGGTGGAGATGGCCGACATGCCCGACGAAAACAGGGCGCAGCTCTCCGCTTCTTCATAGATCGCCAGGCGGTCTTCAACGATTTCGCTGTTGGGATGGTTAAAGCGCGAATAGACCAGGCCGCCGCTTTTGCCTTCCGGCGGCTGGCGCCGCCCCGACACGTAATCGAAGAAATCTCGCCCCTCTTCGGCGCTGTTGAAAACAAAGGTTGAGGTCAGAAACACCGGCGGTTTGACCGCGCCTTCCGACAGGCGCGGATCGTAGCCGTAGTTGAGCATCTGGGTTTCAGGATGCAGCTTACGATCGCCAATATGGGTTTTTTTACTGGAGTTGTGGGACATGGGATCTCCTGCTCAGGGCAGATGTAAGGTAACGATATGTTGGACATACGCTAACACGCAGCGGAATGTTCTGGTAAAGGCCGGTAAGTTCTAAGTTTATATCATCCAGGCACGATGAGGCTGGCGGCGCCTTAGCGCTGCATCTCGCCGCGTCTGGCAAGCTGTGATACTCTCCTGCGAATCGCTACCCGCTCAGGTCTGAGTGGGTTCTCTCTGTTCATCCGCTGCTGAGGATGGACGATCCCTTTAAAATCAACGAGAAGTACAGGTTTTGAAACATACTGTTGAAGTGATGATTTCCGAAGAGGCGATCGCAACGCGCATTGCCGAACTGGGTAAAGAGATTTCCGAGCGCTATCGCGACAGCGGCAGCGAGATGGTGCTGGTCGGGCTGCTGCGCGGCTCCTTTATGTTTATGGCCGATCTCTGCCGCGCCGTCGAGGTGCCCCACGAAGTCGACTTTATGACCGCCTCCAGCTACGGCAGCGGCATGTCCAGCTCGCGCGACGTGAAAATCCTCAAAGATCTCGACGAAGATATTCGCGGCAAAGATGTGCTGATTGTCGAAGATATCATCGATTCCGGCAACACGCTGAGCAAGGTGCGCGAGATCCTGCGCCTGCGCGAGCCGAAGTCCCTCGCCATCTGCACGCTGCTGGATAAGCCCGAGCGTCGCGAAGTAGAGGTGACGGTGGAATATGTCGGCTTCGCCATTCCTGACGAGTTCGTGGTCGGCTTCGGCATCGACTACGCCCAGCGCTATCGTCATCTGCCCTATATCGGCAAAGTGGTGCCGCTCGAATCCTGAGCCTGACCGCACAATCTTCCAAGGCTGACCGCGTCAGCCTGGTGTAGGCTGTGCTCCGATTCAGGAGTTCAGCCTCTACCTCCGCAAAAAAATGCCCATCCAGGAAGATTTTACGCTCAGGGTGGCTCATCATAAGTAGCAACGTTGCGGCGACATCGCGTCAGCCAGCGGCTCGCTATGTCCTTCGCGACACACCGACATTAAAACAGGATATGGATTCGGAATGACTTATGCACTGGAACTTTCCCGGCTGACCAAGACCTATTCCGGCGGCGTGCAGGCGCTGAAAGGGATAGATCTTAACGTCGAAGCCGGCGATTTTTACGCGCTGCTGGGACCAAACGGCGCGGGCAAATCGACCACCATCGGGATTATCAGTTCGCTGGTGAACAAATCTGGCGGCAGCGTGCGCGTGTTCGGCTACGACCTGGAGAAAGAGGTGGTCAACGCCAAACGCCAGCTCGGCCTGGTGCCGCAGGAGTTCAACTTCAACCCGTTCGAGACCGTGCTGCAGATCGTGGTGAATCAGGCGGGCTATTACGGCGTTGAGCGCCGCGAGGCGCAGCAGCGCGCAGAGAAGTATCTGACGCAGCTCGATCTCTGGGGCAAGCGCAACGAGCGCGCGCGGATGCTTTCCGGCGGCATGAAGCGTCGTCTGATGATTGCCCGCGCGCTGATGCATGAGCCGAAGCTACTGATTCTCGATGAACCGACGGCGGGGGTGGATATTGAGCTGCGTCGCTCGATGTGGACCTTCCTGAAAGAGCTGAACGAAAAAGGCACCACCATTATTTTGACCACGCACTATCTGGAAGAGGCGGAGATGCTGTGCCGCAATATCGGCATTATCCAGAGCGGCGAGCTGGTGGAGAACACCTCTATGAAGGGGCTGCTGGCCAAGCTGCAGTCGGAAACCTTTATTCTCGATCTTGCGCCGGGCAGCGCGCTGCCGACGCTGGAAGGATTCCAGTATCGTCTGGTGGACGCCTCGACGCTGGAGGTCGAAGTAATGCGCGAGCAAGGGCTGAATAGCGTGTTCGGCCAGCTTAGCGCGCAGGGCGTGCAGGTACTGAGCATGCGTAACAAAGCGAACCGCCTGGAAGAGCTGTTTGTCAGCCTGGTGCAGGGCAAAGGAGCGAAAGCATGACACATTTGTACTGGGTAGCGCTGAAGAGTATCTGGGCCAAGGAGATTAACCGTTTCGCGCGCATCTGGATCCAGACGCTGGTGCCGCCGGTAATCACCATGACGCTCTATTTTATTATTTTCGGCAACCTGATCGGCTCGCGCATCGGCGATATGCACGGGTTTAGCTACATGCAGTTTATCGTGCCGGGCCTGATTATGATGGCGGTGATCACCAACGCCTACGCCAACGTCGCCTCGTCGTTCTTCAGCGCCAAGTTTCAGCGCAATATTGAAGAGCTGCTGGTGGCGCCGGTGCCGACGCATATTATTATCGCCGGCTATGTCGGCGGCGGCGTGGCGCGCGGTCTCTGCGTCGGGGTGCTGGTCACGGCGATTTCGCTGTTTTTCGTGCCGTTCCACGTCCACTCCTGGTCGATGGTGGCAGTGACGCTGCTGCTGACGGCGATCCTCTTTTCGCTGGCTGGCCTGCTGAACGCGGTGTTTGCGCGCACCTTTGACGATATCAGCCTGATCCCGACCTTCGTGCTGACGCCGCTGACCTATCTGGGCGGGGTGTTCTATTCGCTGACGCTGCTGCCGCCATTCTGGCAGGCGGTGTCGAAGCTGAATCCGATTGTCTATATGATCAGCGGCTTCCGCTTCGGCTTCCTCGGCATCAACGATGTGCCGCTGGTGTTTACGCTGTCGGTGCTGATCGCCTTTATCCTGGTGTTTTATATTCTGGTCTACACGCTGATCCAGCGCGGACGCGGCCTGCGCACCTGATAAAAAAAGCAGCCGAATGGCTGCTTAAGATGAGAACTGAGAGCTGGCGCAGGTAACAGGGCCCGATCGCAAAGTCGCTCAAGGCATCCCTGCTCGCTCGGCCCGCGCCATCCCTGGCGCGGGACGCTTTGCTCTCCGGTCCCTGTTACCCGCGCTTTAGCATCAGAGCCGACTGCCGTCGCCCACGTACGCACATCAGCCTCAGGCGACCTGCACCGGCAGCGCCTTCGCCAGACGCTTCATCTCGTTGTCGCCTTCGAAATAGGCGACCTTCGGCTGCCACTGGCGCGCTTCTGCATCCTCGACCTGCACGTAAGAGCAGATAATCAGGATATCCCCTTCGCAGGCGCAGCGGGCCGCCGCGCCGTTCACCGAAATAATCTTCGACCCGCGTTCGGCGGCGATAGCGTAGGTGGAAAAGCGCTGGCCGTTAGTGACGTTATAGATATCAATGGCTTCATATTGCAGAATGCCGGAGGCGTCGAGGAAATCCTGATCGATGGCGCAGGAACCTTCATAGTGCAAATCCGCCTGAGTCACCTTCACGCGGTGCAGCTTGCCTTGTAAAACGGTACGTATCATAACCAGAAGACCTTGTTGTTCTGCCTGAAAACGACCCCGCCTACTGCGTGAGGTCGACCTGTTGATTATCAATAAGACGCGCTTTGCCCAGCCATGCCGCCATCAGGATCACCGCGCGACGGCTCTCGACCGTCAGCGGCTCCAGCGTATCGGCGTCGCAAATCGCCAGTCCGTCAGGACGCAATCCTTTCTCGCTAAGCTCCGCCTCGGCGCTTTCGATAATCTCTTCAATATGGCGTTCGCCGTTGGCGAGGCGCGCCGCCATGCCGTTCATCACCTGCGCCAGCGCGGGCGCGAGCTGACGCTCGTCGTCGGTGAGATAGCCGTTGCGTGAACTGAGCGCCAGGCCATCTTTGGCGCGCACCGTCGGCACGCCGACAATCTCGATATCGAAGCCCATATCGGCCACCATCTTGCGAATAATCGCCAGCTGCTGAAAATCTTTTTCGCCGAAACAGGCGATATCGGGCTGCACCAGATTAAACAGCTTGCTGACGATGGTGGCGACGCCGCGAAAGTGGCCGGGACGGCTTGCGCCTTCCAGCAGCGACGACAGCACCGGCACCTCGACAAAGGTCTGGTTCGCCAGCCCGTGCGGATAAACCTCCGCAGGCGCGGGCGCGAATACCACATCGACGCTGCGGCGATTCAGCTTCTCGCAGTCCTCCTGCAGCGTGCGCGGGTAGCGCGCCAGATCGTCGGCGCGATCGAACTGCATCGGGTTGACGAAAATCGACACCACGACAATATCGCCGCGCTCGCGCGCCTCGTCCACCAGCGTTAAATGGCCGTCATGCAGATTGCCCATGGTCGGCACCAGCGCGATGCGTTTTCCTGCCTGGCGCCAGCGACGAATTTCACGGCGCAGCATCGGCAGCGTTTCAATGATCAGCACGGTAAGGCTCCCTAATTACTGGAAACTGTGTTCAGCCGCAGGATAGGTTCCCGCTTCGACTTCGGCGATATAGTGACGGATAGCGGCGCGGATGTCGCCCGCCTCGGCGAGAAAGTTCTTCGCGAATTTCGGGATATGGCCGCCGGTAATGCCGAAGGCGTCATGCATCACCAGAATCTGGCCGTCGGTGACGTTGCCCGCGCCGATGCCGATAACCGGGATCGTCAGCGCCTGAGTGATGCGCTGCGCCAGCGAAACCGGCACGCACTCCAGCACCATCAGCTGCGCGCCCGCGGCTTCCAGCGCCAGCGCGTCGGCCAGCAGCCGCTCGGCGGCCGCCTCGTCGCGGCCCTGCACCTTATAGCCGCCGAAGATATTCACCGACTGCGGCGTCAGGCCGAGATGGCCGCACACCGGCACCGCGCGCTCGGTCAGCATGCGTACCGTCTCCGCCAGCCATTCGCCGCCCTCCAGCTTTACCATATTGGCGCCGGCGCGCATCAGCTGCGCGGCGCTGTCGAAGGTTTGCTGCGGCGTGGCGTAGCTCATAAAGGGCAGATCGGCCATCACCAGCGCCTGCGGTGCGCCGCGGCGGACGGCGGCGGTGTGATAGGCGATATCGGCGACGGTGACCGGCAGCGTCGACTCATGGCCCTGAACGGTCATGCCGAGTGAATCGCCGATCAACATCACCTGGATGCCTTCGTCGGCGAACAGGCGGGCAAAGCTGAAATCGTAGGCGGTCAGGGTGGCGAACTTGCGTCCGCTCGCTTTCCACTGACGCAGATGAGAAATAGTGGTGGGTTTCATGGCGCTCTCAACTCAGGTATTTCAGATGGGCGCAGTGTACTGGATAGCGCGAGAGAGCGGAATCTCCCGCGTATCAATCTGTGCGGCGTCAGCCGTGCCAGGGTCGAATGGCGCTGGCGTCGAGGGGCGTGAGCAGGTCGCGCAGCGGGCGGCCGTTCGGCAGCGTCGCGTCGGGCGCGATCTCCAGCAGCGGCAGCAGCATAAACGCGCGGTTGTGCATATCGTAGTGCGGCACGATCAGACGTGGGGTGTTAAGACTTTGCTGGCCGAAGAGCAGGATATCGATATCGAGCGTGCGCGGCCCCCAGCGTTCCGCTTTGCGCACGCGGCCGTGCTCAAGCTCGATACGCTGGGTGTGATCCAGCAGCGTTTCCGGCGCGAGAGCGGTCTCCAGCGCCACCGCCGCGTTCAGGTAATCGGGCTGATCCGGCGGACCGTAAGGCGGCGTGCGGTAGAACGAGGAGGTGGCGACGCGCGCCGTCTCCGGCATCGCGTCGAGCGCCCGCAGCGCCGCGTCAACCTGTTGCAGCGGATCGGCAAGGTTGCTGCCGAGCGCCAGGTAGACGCGTGTCACGACGCGTTCTGGCTGTCGCGGCGCGGGGCGGCGGGACGGCGGCGCGGACGACGCGTTTTGCGGCGCGGCGCCGGGTCGTCGCCCAGCGTATTGAGCATGGTTTTCTGCTGCGTCGGCGCGGCGGCCTGGAATTCGCCCCACCAGTGGCTGAGGCGGATCAGTTCCGGGTTGTTCTCAACCTCGGCGCGCAGCGCCAGCAGATCGTAGGCGGCGCGGAACTTCGGATGCTCCATCAGCTTCCAGGCGCGTTTGCCGTGGCGGCGCGACATGCGCAGCTGCAGCTGCCAGATATCGCGGATCAGCGTGGTGATGCGTTTCGGGATCGCCAGCGCGCGGCAGGCTTCATCCAGCGTATCGTTCATCGCCATCGCGAAGGCGTCGAAATAGGTCAGGCCGCTCTCCTGCGCGATGCGCTGCGCCGCTTCGAGCTGCGGATACCAGAACATCGCTGCAAACAGGAAGGCTGGATTGACGCGCATATCGTTGTGGATGCGGTTGTCGGTGTTTTTCAGCACCTGCGCCACCATCCGCTCCATATAGCTGTCGCCATCTTCGGTGAAGTTGCGCGTAATGGTAGGGAACAGCGGCTGGAACAGCTGGAACTCGCGCAGCTTGACATAGGTGCTGTAGCCGTAGCCCGCCTGCAGCAGCTTCAGCGCCTCTTCAAACAGGCGCGCCGGCGGGATATCGCGCAGCAGCGTGGCGAGACGCGGGATCGGTTCGGCGGTTTCCGCCGCGATGGTCATATCGAGCTTAGCGGCGAAGCGCACCACGCGCAGCATACGCACCGGATCTTCGCGGTAGCGCGTCTCGGGATCGCCAATCAGGCGAATGATGCCCTGCTGCAGATCCTGCAGGCCGCCGACGTAGTCGCGTACGGTAAAGTCGGCGACATTGTAGTAGAGGCTGTTGATCGTCAGATCGCGGCGCTGCGCATCGTCTTCGATGCTGCCGAAGATGTTGTCGCGCAGCAGCATGCCGCTCTGGGCGCGCTGCGACTGATTGCGATCCTCTTCGACATCTTCTTCAGCCTGATGATGGCCGCGGAAGGTGGCGACTTCGATCACTTCAGGGCCGAACATGACGTGCGCCAGACGGAAGCGACGCCCGACCAGACGGCAGTTGCGGAACAGCTTGCGCATCTGCTCTGGCGTGGCGTTGGTGGTGATATCGAAGTCCTTGGGCTTTTTACCCAGCAGCAGGTCGCGAACGCCACCGCCCACCAGATAGGATTCATAGCCTGCTTTGTTCAGGCGATAGAGTACCTTGAGGGCATTTTCGCTAATGTCTTTGCGCGAGATGTTATGGCTCTCACGAGGGATAATGGTCATCTGATGACGCTCAGTTTCAACCTCGACAGGCGCCTCCTCATCACGCATGAGGACTTTCCGGCAAAAATTAGCAACTCGGGTAAAAATGGGACACCTCGACAGCGACGTAAAGTGGTGTAAATAAAATCAGCGGCTAATCATAGCCTGTTGCGAATCATTTAGGAATGGTGTTGTCGGCTCAGCCGGTTTCAGGGCGTTCTCCCGGGGTATCAAAGCGATATTCCACTGCGAGATGGCGCTTTCCAGCAGTTTCTCCTGCGTTTCGTCTTTCCATCCTGTCGCGACAGGCTGTCCCAGAAAGCGCAGCGCCTGCACCAGCAGCGGTCGCGGGTCGCCGGCGGGCAGCGAGGGGGCATGATTCTGCTTCGACAGTTTATTGCCGTCGGAATTGATCGCCAGCGGCAAATGCAGATATGCAGGCTGCGGCCAGCCGAACTGCTGATAGAGGGCGATTTGCCGCACAGTGGGCTCAATTAAATCCGCGCCGCGCACGATCTCCGTCACGCCCTGAAAATGGTCGTCAACCACCACCGCAAGGTTGTAGGCGAACAGGCCGTCGCGGCGATGGATAATAAAATCCTCCTGCGCCAGGCGCGCCTCCACCGCTAAATGGCCGTGCAGCCGATCGTCGAAGCTAAAAACCGGCGCGTGCTGGCGTAGACGCAGCGCGGCGTTTTCCGGCCCCAGATGGCGATCGCGGCAGTGGCCGTCATAGAACCCGCCGATCTGCTGGATGCGGCGACGCGTGCAGGTGCAGTAATAGCTCTGGCGATGCGCCTGCAGCCAGGCCAGCGCCTCGCGATAGGCGTCATGACGCTGCGACTGCCACAGGACGTCGCCGTCCCAGTGCAGGCCGTAGTGCTCCAGCTGATGCAGAATGCGCGTGGCGGCGCCGGGAACTTCGCGCGGCGGATCGATATCTTCGATACGCACCAGCCAGCGGCCGTTTTGCGCGCGCGCGCTCAGATAGCTGCCAAGGGCGGCGATCAGCGAGCCAAAATGGATGTCGCCGGAAGGCGAGGGGGCGAAACGCCCGATGCAGGGATGCGTAGACACTGGCTTTAAAAGTCACCGCACAGCGGCACAACAACGTGCTTTTCCGCAGTGCGGTGAGTCAGGCGTGGCGTTAGCCAGCCATCTGTTTTTCGCGGATTTCTGCCAGCGTCTTGCAGTCGATGCAAAGATCGGCGGTCGGACGCGCTTCCAGACGGCGAATGCCGATCTCCACGCCGCAGGACTCGCAGTAGCCGAAGTCGTCATCTTCGACTTTCTTCAGCGTCTTCTCGATCTTCTTGATCAGCTTACGCTCGCGGTCGCGGTTACGCAGTTCAAGGCTGAATTCCTCTTCCTGCGCGGCACGGTCAACCGGGTCGGGGAAGTTCGCCGCTTCGTCCTGCATATGCGAGACGGTACGGTCAACTTCATCACGCAGCTGATTGCGCCAGGCTTCCAGAATCTTGCGAAAATGTTGCAGCTGGGCTTCGTTCATATACTCTTCGCCCGGCTTCTCCTGGTATGGCTCCACCCCAGCGATGGCGAGAATACTCAGGGACGATGTTTTACGGTTTTGCCCTTCTTGCATGTTGTTTCTCCTGGATAACACGCACTATACCTTTTGTGGTTCAGCGCCAGCGATTAGGCGTCAGGCGGATGAGTGTAGTCAGTGGGCTACATTTTGCCTGGCGGGTTTCGCCGCGTTGCCGCAAATGGGTACATCGATCCCCCTACGGGGAAAAACAGGCCGCTATAAATAACAGAAGCAGTCAAGGTTGGCAATTATTGATGATCGCACCTTGACAAGCCTGTGAGGAACAGCGTATTTGGCGCCTCGCGTTAACCATTCATACCACAACAATTTGCAAAAGATATTACAAGGTTACGGCAACCGGCTTTTTCAGAAACAGGCCTGCCGGTGATAAGTCCGCGCGATACGCCAAAATCTCTACGCCGTCCTGCTGCGCCTGGACCAGTTGGTCTGCGTAACGCGCATCGATGTGACGCGCGGGGGAGACGTCCTCAATCCCCGAGTGCAGAACCGCAAACAACAAAACAGCCCGATGGCCGGCAGCCGCGACGGCGCTTAGCTCGCGCAGATGCTTCTGGCCTCGGACCGTCACCGCATCCGGAAAAAAGCCTTTTCCTTGATGTAAAAGGGTCACGGACTTGACTTCAATATAGCAGTTGCGCCTGCCGCCTGCCTGAAGCAGAAAGTCAATTCGGCTCTTTTCCTCGCCATACCTGACTTCAGCCTGGCAGCGCTCATAGCCCGCTAATTCCGGAATCGCGGCGGCGAGCAGCGCCTCTTTAACCAGCTGATTCGCGCGCAGCGTATTGACGCAGATCCAGTGGCCCTGCTGTATTTCGGTCAGCTCCCAGCTGTGCGGATATTTGCGCGTCAGGCTGTCGGAGGTGGAGTACCACACCCTGTCGCCCGGCGTGGCGCAGCCGGTCATCGCGCCGGTGTTGGCGCAGTGGATCGTCAGGGTGTCGCCTTCCGGCGTCACCACGTCGGCGAGAAAACGTTTATAGCGGGCAATCAGTCGGGCGGACTTTAACGGCGGTGAAAACAGCATAGCGCTCCAGAGTCAGGTCAGCGGCCAGCTCGCCAGCGCCTGATAGCGCGTGCGGCCCCGCGCGTAGTGCGAGGAAAACAGCGAGAAATGGTCGACGCGAAAGCGCCAGTGAAAGTCGCGCGGCGGCAGCGCGATGCGCGCTGCGGCGTCGCGCAGCAGCGTGACGTGCGGATGAAACGGCTGTGCGCTCTGGGCGCAGCCGTGGCGCGCCGCCTGAGCGCGCAGCAGATCGGCGAGCTGCAGCAGGCCGCGCGGCGGCCGCCGGCAGCCGATCCACACCACGCCGGGACGCGGCCAGTGGCCGGCGTCGTCGAGATCGATATCGAAGGCGGGCTGCTGAATGCGCGCCGCAAGCTGTTGCAGCTTCTGCGCGGTCTCGCTTTTCACCTCGCCGAGAAAGGCGAGCGTCAGGTGCAGATTGGCCGCGACGATGGGGCGGCCGGCGTCGTCGGCGAAGCTATCGGCGCGCCAGCGCACCAGCTGCTGCTGCAGCGCGTCAGGCAGCCCGATGCCAAAAAACAGGCGTTGCGTCTCCATGGCGGTCTCCGGCAATCCTCGCGGATGAGTGCTACAATGCGCGCCATCTTAACACAGGCTGAACGGGAGTTTGCCGTGAGTGATTTACCGGTCAGCGCCGTGCTGCCCGACCTGCTTCAGGCGCTCGACGCCGCGCCGCAAATTCTGCTGGCGGCCCCGACCGGCGCGGGCAAATCGACCTGGCTGCCGCTGCAGCTGCTGCGGCAGGCGAACCTGCCGGGCCGCATTATTATGCTGGAGCCGCGTCGGCTGGCGGCGCGCAACGTGGCGCAGCGCCTGGCGGAGCAGCTCGGCGAGCAGCCCGGCGCCACCGTTGGTTTCCGCATGCGCGGCGAGAACTGCGTCGGGCCGACCACCCGGCTGGAAGTGGTGACGGAAGGCATCCTGACGCGCATGCTGCAGCGCGATCCCGAGCTGAGCGGCGTGTCGCTGGTGATCCTCGACGAATTCCACGAGCGCAGCCTGCAGGCGGATCTGGCGCTGGCGCTGCTGCTCGACGTGCAGCAAGGGCTGCGAGACGATCTGAAAATCCTGCTGATGTCGGCGACGCTGGACAACGCGCGCCTCTCGGCGCTGCTGCCCGACGCGCCGCTGATCGTCTCTGAAGGGCGCAGCTATCCCGTGACGCGCCGCTTCGCCTCGCTCAGCGCCACGCTGCGCTTTGAAGAGGCGGTGGCGCGCGAAACGGCGCAGCTGCTGCGCGAAGAAGGCGGCTCGCTGCTGCTGTTTCTGCCCGGCGTGGCGGAGATTGAGCGGGTGAAGCGCGAGCTGGAGTCGCGCGTGGCGGACGACGTCGATTTGACGCCGCTCTATGGCGCGCTGCCGCTGGCGGCGCAGCGCCGCGCTATCCTGCCCGCGCCGCCCGGCCGCCGCAAAGTGGTGCTCGCCACCAATATTGCCGAAACCAGCCTGACCATTGAAGGCATCCGCCTGGTGGTGGACAGCGCGCTGGAGCGCGTCGCGCAGTTCGACGCGCGCAGCGGCGTGACGCGGCTGCTGACCCAGCGCGTCAGCCAGGCGTCGATGACGCAGCGCGCCGGCCGCGCCGGACGTCTGATGCCCGGCATCTGCCTGCATCTGATCCCCGAAGAGCAGGTGTCGCGCGCCGCCGCGCAGAGCGAGGCGGAAATTATGCACAGCGATCTCGCCGCGCTGTGGATCGAGTTGCTGCAGTGGGGCTGCCAGCAGCCGGATCAGTTGACCTGGCTCGATGCGCCGCCGGAAAAACACCTGCGCGCGGCATGCGAGCTGCTTACCCGGCTTGGCGCGCTGGACGAAAGCGGCAAGCTGAGCGCGACGGGACGCCGCATGGCGCAGCTCGGCGGCGATCCGCGCCTCAGCGCCGTGCTCTGCGCCGCAGGACAGGAGGCCGATGCGGTCGCCAGCGCCGCGCTGCTGGTGGCGATTCTGGAGGATCCGCCGCGCAGCGGCTCGCCCGATCTGCGCGACGCGCTGCATCGCCCGCAGCCGCAGTGGCAGCGTCGCGCGAAGCAGTGGCAGACGCGGCTCGGCGTCAGCGGCGGCCGCGTCGATGAAGATCGCTTTCCGGCGCTGCTGGCGGCGGGCTTCGGCGACCGGCTGGCGCGGCGCCGCGACAGTGGCGGGCGCTACCAGCTCGCCAATGGCCTGGGCGCGATGCTCGATGCGCAAGAGGGGCTAAACCGCTATGAATGGCTGATCGCGCCCGCCTTGCTGCAGGGTAGCGCCACGCCGGACGCGCGCATGCTGCTGGCGTTGCCGATCGACATCGACGCGCTGCGCCAGGCGCGGCCGGAACTGGTCGAGGTGCGCGCCGAAGTCGAATGGGACGAAGAGAAGGGCACGCTGCGCGCGCTGCGCCGCGAGCAGATCGGCGCGCTGGTGCTGAAGGCGCAGCCGATGGCGCGCCCGGAACCCGAGGTGCTGCACGCCGCCATATTGCGCTGGGTGGCGCAAAAAGGCCTGGGCGTGCTGGGCTGGAGCGAGGCGGCGCAACAGCTGCGCGTGCGGCTGCAGTGCGCGGCGCAGTGGCTGCCGGAAGAGCCGTGGCCCGCCGTGGACGACGAATCGCTGCTGGCGTCGCTCGACCGCTGGCTGCTGCCGGAGATGGGCGCGGTGCGCGATCTGAAATCGCTGCAGGCGGTCAACCTTGTCAGCGCGCTATTACATTTGCTCACATGGTCGCAACGCCAGCGGCTGGATAGTGCGCTGCCAACTCATTACACTGTGCCGACCGGCAGCCGGTTGCCTATTCGCTACCATGCTGATAAGCCGCCCGCGCTGGCGGTGCGCATTCAGGAGATGTTCGGCGAGGCGAGCAATCCCGCCGTGGCGGAAGGGCGCGTGCCGCTGGTGCTGGAGCTGCTGTCGCCCGCGCAGCGGCCGTTGCAGATTACCCGCGACCTGGCCGCCTTCTGGCGCGGCGCATATCCGGAGGTGCAGAAAGAGATGAAAGGGCGCTATCCCCGCCATCCCTGGCCCGACGATCCGGCCAGCGCGCTGCCCACCAGGCGCACCAAAAAATATTCCCCGCAAGGTTGAGCCGGCTGGATCGATTTCAGAGGGTTCCGCCATGCGGAAAAGGTAAAAGCCGCTAGAGTATCGGCGCAGCCAACGTAATGCCTGGAGAATGAAACCAATGTCTGGGAACGATCGCGAACCCATTGGGCGCAAAGGAAAACAACCCAAGCCGCCGCGTAACGCTACGCGCCGGGGTCGCCGCAGGGATGAAGACGATTTTGAAAATGATGATTTTGCCGACGAAGTTGAGGAGAAAGCGCCTGTGCCGCGTAAAAGTAAAGGAAAGCGTCCGCCGCGCGGGAAGCGCCGCTGGTTAGGCTGGTTGATCAAGCTGTTCCTCGTGTTTGTGGTGATTATGGCCGCCTGGGGCGTCTACCTCGACTCGGAGATCCGCGCCCGCATCGACGGCAAAGTGTGGCAGCTGCCCGCGACCGTCTACGGCCGTATGGTCAGCCTGGAACCGGGCATGGCCTACAACAAGAAAGAGATGATCGCGCTGCTGGAAGGCACGCAGTATCGCGAGGTGTCGCGCATCACGCGTCCCGGCGAGTTCTCGGTTAAAGGCAACACTATCGATCTGCTGCGCCGCCCGTTCGACTTCCCGGACAGCAAAGAGGGTCAGGTGCACGCGCAGATGGTGTTCGACGGCGATGAGCTGGGCGAGATTAAAAACCTCGACTCCGGCCGCGACTTCGGCTTCTTCCGTCTCGATCCGCGCCTGATCACCATGCTGCAGTCGCCGAACGGCGAGCAGCGTCTGTTCGTGCCGCGCGCCGGCTTCCCGGATCTGCTGGTCGATACGCTAATCGCGACCGAAGACCGTCATTTCTACGAGCATGACGGCATCAGCCCCTACTCGATCGGTCGCGCCTTCCTCGCCAATATCACGGCCGGGAAAGCGGTGCAGGGCGGCAGTACCCTGACGCAGCAGCTGGTGAAAAACCTGTTCCTGACCAACGAGCGTTCACTGTGGCGTAAAGCGCGCGAAGCCTATATGGCGGTGATTATGGACGCGCGCTACAGCAAGGATCGCATTCTGGAGCTTTACCTGAACGAGGTCTATCTCGGTCAGGCGGGCAACGACCAGATCCGCGGCTTCCCGCTGGCGAGCCTCTACTACTTCGGCCGCCCGGTCGACGAGCTGAGCCTCGATCAGCAGGCGATGCTGGTGGGCATGGTGAAAGGCGCCTCGCTCTATAACCCGTGGCGCAATCCGAAGCTGGCGCTGGAGCGACGCAATCTGGTGCTGCGCCTGCTGCAGCAGCAGAAGGTAATCGACCAGGAGCTTTACGACATGCTCTCGGCGCGCCCGCTCGGCGTACAGCCGAAAGGCGGCGTTATCACGCCGCAGCCCGCCTTTATGCAGATGGTGCGTAACGAGCTGCAGGCGAAGCTGGGCGACAAGGTCAAAGATCTCTCTGGCGTGAAGATCTTCACCACGCTCGATCCGGTCTCGCAGGATGCGGCGGAAAAAGCGGTGCTCGACGGCATTCCGGCGCTGAAAAAACAGCGCGGCCTGAAAGATCTGGAAACCGCGATGGTGGTGGTCGACCGCTTCAGCGGCGAAGTGCGCGCCATGGTCGGCGGCGCCGATCCGCAGTTCGCCGGCTACAACCGCGCGCTGCAGGCGCGCCGCTCTATCGGCTCGCTGGCGAAACCGGCGACCTATCTGACCGCGCTCAGCCAGCCGAACACCTATCGTCTCAACAGCTGGATCGCCGATGAGCCGATCGCGCTGAAACAGCCGAACGGCACCGTCTGGAAACCGATGAACGACGATCGTCGCTTTAGCGGCAAGGTGATGCTGGTGGACGCGCTGACCAACTCCATGAACGTGCCGACGGTCAACCTCGGCATGACGCTGGGGCTGGACGCGGTTGTGGATACCTGGACCAAACTGGGGGTGCCGAAAGATCAGCTCAACCCGGTGCCGTCGATGCTGCTCGGCGCGCTTAACCTGACGCCGATCGAAGTGGCGCAGGCGTTCCAGTCGATCGCCAGCGGCGGCAACCGCGCGCCGCTCTCGGCGGTACGCTCGGTGATCGCGGAAGACGGCACCGTGCTCTATCAGAGCTTCCCGCAGGCGCAGCGCGTCGAGCCGGCGCAGGCCGCCTATCTGACGCTCTACACCATGCAGCAGGTCGCCGATCACGGTACGGCGCGCGCGCTGGGCGCGCGTTATCCGAAAGCGCATCTGGCGGGCAAAACCGGCACCACCAACGACCTGATCGACAGCTGGTTCGCCGGGGTTGACGGCAAAGAGGTCGCCATTACCTGGGTGGGCCGCGACAATAACCAGCCGAGCAAGCTGTACGGCGCCAGCGGCGCGATGCAGATCTATCGTCGCTATCTGGACAACCAGGCGCCGATGCCGCTGATGCTGACGCCGCCGGAAGATGTCTCGATGATGAACGTCGATTCCGCAGGCAACTTCGTCTGCGGCAACGGCAGCAGCACCTGGCGCTCGCTGCCGGTATGGTCGCTCGATCCCAACGCGCTCTGCCAGCAGCAGCAACAGCTGTTCCAGCAGCAACAGCAGCAGTTGCAGGAGCAGCAGAACCAGCAGCAAAATCAGCAGCAGATGCAGCAGCAACCGCAGCAGCAGCCGGAGAAGAAAGACAGCGACGGTGTCGCCGGCTGGATCAAAGATATGTTCGGCGGCAACTAAACCGTCGATTAAAAAGGGCGCTACGGCGCCCTTTTTTTGTGCCCGATCAATACTGCGCGAATGGCCGCCAGACGGCGCTGCGCGCGGGATTATCCCTTGCAGAAAGCAAAGCCTTTCGCCTAGAATCCATTCGGCATAATAATCATTCTCGTTTCCATTCGCCTGCCTACTACTTTATTCAAGAGACACTACTATGAATGCGCGAACGACTTTTCCTTGTTATCTGCGCGGCGTTTTTTCCCGCCGCCCGCTGGCTTTGAGCATTGCCGTGATTTTGGGTTCAGCGAGCGCCTCCGCGCTGGCTGAGGAGACGCTGGTGGTTTCGGCGGACGCCGCCTCCGGCGCGGCGCAGGAGAGCGCGTGGGGCCCGGCGCCGACCATCGCCGCGAAACAGAGCGCCACCGGCACCAAAACCGATACCCCGATCGAGAAAAACCCGCAGTCGGTTTCGGTGGTCACGCGCGAAGAGATGGAAAAGCGGCAGATAACCACGGTAAAAGAGGCATTCAACTACACGCCGGGCGTACTGACCGGCAACCGCGGCAGCTCGCAGGTAATCGACGCGCTGTCGATTCGCGGCTTCAGCGAGACCAACACCAACCAGTATCTTGACGGCCTGAAGCTGCAGGGCGACAACTATTCCGAATTCGCCATCGATCCTTACTTCCTTGAGCGCGCCGAGCTGCTGCGCGGCCCGGTTTCAGTGCTCTACGGCAAGAGCAATCCTGGCGGCGTGGTGGCGCTGGTGAGCAAGCGCCCGACCCAGGAAACGCTGCGCGAAGTGCAGTTTCAGATGGGCAGCGACAACCTCTTCTCGACCGGATTTGATTTCGGCGGCGCGCTGGATGACGACGGCGTCTACAGCTACCGTCTGACCGGTCTTGCGCGCAGCGCCGATGCACAGCAGGAGAGTAACAAAGAGAAGCGCTATACCATCGCGCCCGCGTTTAGCTGGCGCCCGGACGCCAATACCCGTTTCGACCTGCTGACCTATTTCCAGAACGAGCCGGAGACCGGCTATTACGGCTGGCTGCCGCGTCAGGGCACGGTGGTGCCGATTACGCGCGCGGACGGCAGCGAGTACAAACTGCCGACCAATTTCGACGAAGGCGAGCAGAGCAATAAAATTTCGCGCAACACCAAAATGGTGGGCTACAACGCCGAGCACAGCTTCAACGACACCTGGACGGTGCGCCAGAATCTGCGCTACGCCGATCTGCGTACCGATTACCGCAGCATTTACGGCAACGGCTTCGACGCCGCCACCCAGTCGATTACGCGCGGTTCCGCGGTATCGCAGGAGAGGCTGAATCAGTTCGCCGTCGATACCCAGGCGCAGGCGAAATTCGCCACCGGAGCGCTGGATCATACCCTGCTGCTGGGCGTGGATTATCAGCGCACGCGCAACGATATTGATGCGCAGTTTGGCACCGCCAGCAGCCTGAACGCCGTTAATCCGCAGTACGGCGATGAGAGCAGTATTCCGTTCGATCCCTATCAGCATCTTAATAAACAGCGCCAGACCGGCCTGTATGCGCAGGATCAGATGGAGTGGAATCGTTGGGTGCTGACGCTGGGCGGCCGCTACGATTACGCCATGACGTCGGTATACGATCGTTATAAAGGAACCACCGATCGCCAGAACGATCAGGCCTTTACCTGGCGCGGCGGACTGAACTACGTATTCGATAACGGCATCGCGCCTTACTTCAGCTACAGCGAAGCCTTTATTCCCAACTCCGGTTCTACTTATGAAGGGCAGGCCTTCGATCCGTCGCGCGCGAAACAGTATGAGACGGGCGTGAAGTATGTGCCGAAGGATCGTCCGATTACGTTAACCGCCGCGCTCTATCAGCTAACCAAAACCAAAAACCTGACGGCGGATCCGGTAAATACGTTCGCCAGCGTGCAGAGCGGCGAAATCCGTTCGCGCGGCGTAGAGCTGGAGGCCAAAGCGGCGGTCAACGCCAATATCGACCTGACGGCCGCCTACACCTACACCGACGCGGAATATACCCACGATACGCTGCTGAAAGGGCGCACGCCGGTACAGGTGCCCAAACATATGGCGTCGCTCTGGGCGGACTACAGCTTCCATGAGACCGCGCTCTCCGGCGTTACCGTCGGCGCAGGCGTGCGTTACGTCGGCGAAAGCAAAGGGCTTTACAGCACCGGCACGCAAAACAACCAGAACTTCGACGTCGCCGGTTACACCACGGTGGATGCGATGCTGAAATATGACCTTGGCCGCTTCGGCCTGCCTGGCTCGTCGGTGGGCGTCAACGTGAAAAACCTGTTTGACCGCGACTATGTCGCCAGCTGTTATCGCGACTACGCCTGCTACTGGGGCGCAGAGCGTCAAATCGTCGGCACCGCCACTTTCCGTTTCTGATGCAACCGGGCGCCGCGGCGCCCGTTTAACCTGGGATGATCATGCAGCCTCCGCACGACGCAGCCACTTTTACGCTGGATAATGTCAGCTTTCACGTGCCCGGCCGCACGCTGCTGCATCCGCTCTCGTTAACTTTTCCGCCGGGCAAAGTGACCGCGCTTATCGGCCATAACGGCTCCGGCAAATCCACCTTGCTTAAAATGCTGGGACGGCACCAGAGCCCCAGCGAGGGGCGCGTGCTGCTTAACGCAACGCCGGTCGAGGCGTGGAACGGCAAAGCCTTCGCGCGCGAAGTCGCCTATCTGCCGCAGCAGCTGCCCGCCGCCGAAGGCATGACGGTGCGCGAGCTGGTGGCGATAGGCCGCTACCCGTGGCACGGCGCGCTGGGCCGCTTCAGCCATGAAGATCGCGTTCGGGTCGAGGAGGCGATTGCGCAGGTCGGGCTGAAACCGCTGGCCGCGCGCCTGGTGGACAGCCTCTCCGGCGGCGAGCGTCAGCGCGCTTGGCTGGCGATGCTGGTGGCGCAGAACAGCCGCTGCCTGCTGCTGGACGAACCGACCTCGGCGCTGGATATCGCCCATCAGGTTGAGGTGCTGGCGCTGATCCAGCGGCTCAGCCGCGAACGCGGCCTGACGGTGATCGCCGTGCTGCACGATATCAATATGGCGGCGCGCTACTGCGACCATCTGGTGGCGCTGCGCAATGGCAAGATGATTGCCGAAGGCGCGCCGGAGATCATTATGCAGGCCGAGGTGCTGGGCGCGATTTACGGCATTCCTATGGGCATCCTGCCGCATCCGCAGGGCGGCGCGCCGGTCAGCTTTGTCTACTGAGGGCCTGAGCATGGAGATCTCTCGTCGTCGCCTGCTGGCGGCGCTGGCGCTGACGCCGTGGCTAAGCGCGCTGCCGCTGCGGGCCGCCCTGCCTGAGCAGCAGCGTATTATCGCGCTGGAGTGGCTGCCGACCGAACTGCTGCTGGCGCTCGGCGTCGCGCCGCTGGCGGTCGCCGATACGCGCAACTACAACATCTGGGTTGGCGAGCCGCCGCTGCCGCCGCAGACCGTAGATGTCGGGCTGCGCACCGAACCCAATCTGGAGCTGATGACCCAGCTGCAACCCTCGCTGATCCTCTGTTCGAACGGCTATGGCCCGCCGCCGGAAAAACTCAAGCGCATCGCGCCGATCATGGGCTTTGACCTCAACCGCGGCGACGGCAAACCGCTCTCCGCGGCGCGCGATTCGCTGCGCGCGCTGGCGACGCGTATCGGCCGCGAAGCCGAAGCGGAGGCGCATCTGCAGCTGCTGGATCGCGAGCTGGCCGCCGCCCGCCAGCGTCTGGCGCCCTACGCCGCGCGTCCGGTGCTGCTGATGTCGCTGATGGACAGCCGGCATGCGCTGGCGTTCGGCAAAAACAGCTTGTTTCTGGAAGTGATGGAGCAACTGGGGCTGACCAACGCCTGGCAGGGAGAAACCAACTTCTGGGGCAGCGCGGTGATCGGCATTGAGCGGCTGGCGCATCTGCGCGACGTCGAGGCGATCTGCTTCGATCACGCTAACGACGCCGATATGGCGCAGCTCAGCCGCAGCCCGCTGTGGCAGGCGCTGCCCTTTGTTCGTGCCGGACGCTTTCAGCGGGTCCCGGCGGTGTGGTACTACGGCGCGACCCTGTCGGCGCTGCACTTTGTTCGCGTGCTGGAACGCGCGCTGGAGACGCGCTGATGCGCCATCGTTATTTCCCCGCCGCGCTGCTGAGCCTGCTTTTCCTGCTGGCGCTGCTGCTGAGCGTCACAAACCTGCGCGCGGCGCTGCCGTCGGCGCAGTGGGCACAGGCGCTGCTGTCGCCGGATCGCAACAACATCGATCAGATGCTGTTTCACTACAGCCTGCTGCCGCGGCTCGGGCTGGCGCTGCTGGTCGGCGCCGGACTCGGGCTGGCGGGCCTGCTGTTCCAGCAGACGCTGCGCAATCCGCTGGCGGAGCCGACCACGCTGGGCGTCTCTTCCGGCGCGCAGCTCGGCATTACCGTCGCCACGCTGTGGCAGCTGCCGGGCGGCGCGGCCACGACGCAGCTGGCGGCGCTGATCGGCGCGCTGGCGGTTGGGGCGGTGGTGTTCGGCGTCGCCTGGGGCAAACGGCTGTCGCCGGTCACGCTGATCCTCTCCGGGCTGGTGCTGAGCCTCTACAGCGGGGCGGTGAATCAGATTTTCGCCATTTTCAATCACGACCAGCTGCAGACGATGTTTCTGTGGAGCACCGGCACGCTCAACCAGATGGGCTGGGAGAACGTCAGCCTGCTGTGGCCGCGTCTGCTGCTCGCCTTCGCGCTGGCGCTGGCGCTGCTGCGTCCGCTCACGCTGATGGGGCTGGATGACGGCGTGGCGAAAAATCTCGGCCTGGCGCTGGCGCTGGCGCGCGTCGGCACACTGGCGCTGGCGATCCTGCTTAGCGCGCAGCTGGTGAGCGTGGCGGGCATTATCGGTTTTATCGGCCTGTTCGCGCCGCTGCTGGCGAAGCTATTGGGCGCGCGTCGGCTGCTGAGCCGCATGCTGCTGGCGCCGCTGATCGGCGCGCTGCTGCTGTGGCTGGCGGACGCCTGCGTGCTGTGGCTCACTGCCCACTGGCGTGAAGTCTCTACCGGCACCCTGACCGCGCTGACGGGCGTGCCGCTGCTGCTCTGGCTGCTGCCGCGCCTGCGCACCGGCGCGGCGGCGCCGCCGCTCGATATGGGCGACAGGGTGCCGGCGGAACGGCACGCGGTGCGGCGCTGGTCGCTGGTCGGTCTGGCGCTGCTCGGGTTGCTGGTGTGGATCGCGCTCGCCTTCGGCCGCGACGCGCACGGCTGGGTATGGTCAGGCGGCGAACTGTTCCATCAGCTGCTGCCGTGGCGCGCGCCGCGTCTGCTGGCGGCGCTGGCGGTAGGGCTGATGCTCGGCGTGGCGGGCTGTTTGATTCAGCGTCTGACCGGCAATCCCATGGCCAGCCCGGAAGTGCTGGGCATCAGCTCCGGCGCGGCGTTCGGCGTGGTGGTGATGCTGTTTTTCGTGCCGGGCGACGCGCTGGCGTTTCTGCTGCCGGCGGGCGCGCTGGGCGCGGCGGGAACGCTGATGATTATTATGCTGGTGGCGAGCCGCGGCGGCTTTTCGCCGGAGCGTATGCTGCTGGCGGGGATGGCGCTGAACAGCGCGTTCGTCACGCTGCTGATGCTGCTGCTGGCGAGCGGCGATCCGCGTATGGGCGGCTTGCTGAGCTGGATTTCCGGTTCCACCTACACTATCAGCGCAAAGGCGGCGATGCAGAGCGCGATGCTGGCGCTGGTTTTGACCGCGCTGGCGCCGCTCGCCAGCCGCTGGCTGACGCTGCTGCCGCTTGGCTCCGCTACGGCGCGTTCGGCGGGCATGGCGCTCAACGCCTCGCGTCTGGCGCTGATGCTGCTGGCGGCCGCGCTGACCGCCGCGGCGACGCTGACCATTGGGCCGCTGAGCTTTGTCGGCCTGATGGCGCCGCATATCGCGCGTATGCTCGGTTTCCGCCGCGCGCTGCCGCAGATGGCGATGGCGGGGCTGTTCGGCGCGGGGCTGATGCTGCTGGCCGACTGGTGCGGACGCATGCTGGCGTTTCCGGATCAGCTGCCGGCGGGACTGATGGCGACTTTTATCGGCGCGCCTTACTTTATCTGGCTGCTAAGACGCTCGCGATAAAAAAAGACCGGCAATATGCCGGTCTGACGTTGTTGATTGCGTGCTCACGCGGATGACAGGGTCTGATCGCAAAGTCGCTCAAGGCATCCCTGCTCGCTCGGCCCGCGACATCCCTGTCGCGGGACGCTTTGCTCTTCAGCCCCTGTCATCCGCTTTTTGACAGGCTAGCCGTCTGAGCGAATAGCGCGTTTACAGCTTTGCAAAACAGCGACGCGCGGCGTCGACGGTGCGGTCGATGTCCTCGGCGCTGTGCGCCAGCGACATAAAGCCCGCTTCGAAGGCGGAAGGCGCAAGGTAAACGCCTTCTTCCAGCATCAGGTGGAAGAAGTGCTTAAAGCGCTCAACGTCGCACTTCGTCACGTCGGCGTAGCAGGTCACGCTGTCGGCGTCGGTGAAGAAAATGCCGAACATGCCGCCGACGTGATTCACCACCAGCGGGATATTTTCCGCCTCAGCCGCCGCCAGCAGACCCTGCGCCAGCTGCGTGGTGCGCTCGGTCAGCGTCTGATGAGTGCCCGGCTGGGCGATCTGCGTCAGGCAGGCGTAACCGGCCGCCATCGCAATCGGGTTGCCGGAAAGGGTGCCCGCCTGATAAACCGGCCCGGTCGGCGCCAGCGCGTCCATCACTTCGCGGCGTCCGCCGAAGGCGCCCACCGGCATGCCGCCGCCGATAATCTTGCCGAGACAGGTCAGGTCCGGCTTCACGTTGTAATACGCCTGCGCGCCGCCCAGCGCCACGCGGAAGCCGGTCATCACCTCGTCGATAATCAGCAGCGCGCCGAACTCGTCGCACAGCGCGCGCAGGCCAGGCAGAAAGTCCGGCAGCGGCGGAATGCAGTTCATGTTGCCCGCCACCGGCTCGACGATAATACAGGCGATCTCTTGCGGGTACTGCTCGAACGCGGCGCGTACCGAGTCGAGATCGTTATAGGTGCAGGTCAGGGTGTGACGGGCGAAATCGGCCGGCACGCCAGGGGAGTTCGGCTGGCCCAGCGTCAGCGCGCCGGAACCCGCTTTCACCAGCAGGCAGTCAGCATGGCCGTGATAGCAGCCTTCGAACTTCACAATCTTGTCGCGGCCGGTAAAGCCGCGCGCCAGGCGAATGGCGCTCATGGTCGCTTCGGTGCCGGAATTCACCATGCGCACCATATCCATGCTCGGCACCAGCTCGCACACCAGCTGCGCCATCTTCACTTCCATCTCGGTAGGCGCGCCGAAGCTCAGGCCGCGCGTGGCCGCTTCAATCACTGCATTGCGGATTTCGACATTGTTGTGGCCCAGCACCATCGGGCCCCATGAACCGACATAGTCGATATAGGCTTTGCCGTCGGCGTCATACAGCCAGGCGCCGTCGGCGCGCTCGATGAACAGCGGCGTGCCGCCTACGCCGTTAAACGCGCGCACCGGCGAGTTAACGCCGCCGGGGATCAGGCGTTGCGCTTCGGCAAACAGGTTTTCGGACTTACTCATTTATTCGGCTCCAGCGGTTCATAAAAAATCTCGCGCCATTCTACGGGAAGACGACGGCAGGACGAAAGGCCAGAAAGGGCGCGCTATACTTACCTTAGCTGAAGGCTGGCGGCACAGAGTGCGAAGGGCAAAACTTGATTGCGCTATCGCGCTGGCGGATAATACGGCAATTGAGGTCGTTTTATGGCCTGGACCTTTACCGGAGTATAAGATGAGTGATGATGTTGCAGCACTGCCGTTACAGTTTACCGATGCGGCGGCCAGCAAGGTAAAGAACCTGATTGCCGACGAAGAGAACCCCGATCTGAAACTGCGCGTCTATATTACCGGCGGCGGTTGCAGCGGCTTTCAGTATGGTTTCACCTTTGACGACAAAATGAACGACGGCGACATGACTATTGAGAAACAGGGCGTGGCGCTGGTGGTGGATCCGATGAGCCTGCAGTATCTGGTCGGCGGCTCGGTGGACTACACCGAAGGTCTGGAGGGATCGCGTTTTATCGTTACCAACCCGAACGCCAAAACCACCTGCGGCTGCGGCTCCTCTTTCAGTATCTGATGCAAAAAGGCCGTCTTGCGACGGCCTTTTTCTTACCATTCAACGGTTACCAGCTTCGCCGTTTCCTTACGCATACTATCCTTCTTTAGCACGCTTTCCGTCACGCGCGGCTGCGCGTTGATGCGGCGACCGCAATCGATCTGCGGCATTGCCCGTTGCGGCTGGCTGTTAACTTCACAGCGCGAATAGATAATCAGCTGAACGCCTATCGTTCCCGTGGTTGACGCCGTCGCAATGGGCGCGACGGTCGCGAGCGCGAAGGCCAGCAGCAAGGCTCTGGTCATGTTTGATTCCTGGTGTGCAAAATGCGCGAAGCGCATAAAAGGACGCTGAGCTTACGTGGCGTCGGCGTCTCGTTTATTGATTAACGGCAAAATTAGCGGGATCTTTAATCGCTTTCTGCTGATTTATTGTTCCGGGTGCAGGGCGGCGCAGAGCTGTTTTGCCGCCAGCAGCATACGCGGGCCGGGACGGCTGATCCAGTCATCCTCGATGGCGATGACCGGCACGGCGAGCTGAGGCTGCCAGAAGCGCGCCACGCTCTGCGCCTGCGCGGCGTCGCCAGCCACCACGATCGCCTGCGGATGGCGCATCAGCACCTGCTCGCGGCTGACCTGCGGCCAGCTGACGCGGCTGTCGGCGAAAATATTTTTTCCGGCGCACAGCGTGATGATGTCGTTTTGCAGGGTGTCGCGCGCGGCGGTAAACAGGGGTTGCTGACCGAACTGCAGAAAAAGCGGCACGGCGGGCAGGGCGGCGTAGCGCGCGCGCAGGGAATTTTCCTGCTGCTTCAGCTGCTGCGCGGCCTCCAGCGCCTGCTGCGGATGTGGGCTCCAGCGCTGCAGCGACGCGACGGCGTCCGCCATCTCGTCCAGCGAGCCGGGATCGAGCCACTCGATCTTAACGCCGAGCCGCTGCAGCTGATCGATCTGGCGCTGCGGATTGCCGCCGCGCCAGGCGAGCACCACATCCGGCTTTAGCGCCAGAATGCGCTCGACCTTAACGCCTTGCCAGTTGGCCACCTGCTCCAGCTTTTGGGCGGCGGGCGGATAGTCGGACCAGGCGCTGACCGCGACCGGCGTAATGCCGGCGGCGAACGCCATTTCGGTGAGATGGGGGGCGAGCGAGATAACGCGCGGCGCGGCGGCGAACAGGCTGCCGCAAAACAGCAGCAGCCCCATCGGCCAGAGCGATTTAGCCACGCGCCAGGCGCGCCAGCAGCTTCTCCACCATCAGCGACGACTGCTGCGCCGCAACGCTGAGGAACTCTTCAAAGCTCAGATGCGACGCTTTGTCGGCGACGTCGGAAATGGCGCGCACCACCACGAAAGGCACCTTGAACTGATGGCAAACATGGCCGATGGCGGTGGCTTCCATCTCCACGGCGATCGCCTGCGGGAAGGTAGCGCGAATGCGCGCCAGCGGTTCGGCGCCGTTGATAAAGGCGTCGCCGCTGACCACCAGGCCGCGCACCGCGTTCAGGTTCAGCTCGCTAATGCAGGCTTCCGCGGCGGCAATCAGCTGCGCATCGGCGGTAAAGGCCGCCGGGCAGCCCGCCATCTGGCCTGGTTCGTAGCCGAAGGCGGTAACGTCGGCGTCGTGATAGCGTACTTCGTCCGAGACCACGATATCGCCAACTGAGAGCGTCGGCGCCAGACCGCCGGCCGAGCCGGTGTTGATCACCAGGTCCGGCTTGCACAGCTCCAGCAGCAGGGTGGTGCCCAGCGCCGCCGAGGTTTTACCGATGCCCGATTTCAGCAGTGCGACCTCAACGCCGTTCAGCGTGCCGGTGTAAATCTCGCAGCCGGCCAGCGTCAGGGTCTGGCGGTTCTCGATTTTGTCACGCAGCAGGGTCACTTCCTGCTCCATCGCGCCAATAATGCCTGCTTTCATAAATAGGTCTCGCTAATGTGGTGGAAGTGGTCGTAAAAATTAGGGCATAGTCTAGCATGGCTGGCAGGCGATTGATTCAAGAGGGGTAACGATGGCGACGGTTAATTTCAGGAAGAAGATCAGTTTCACCCGCCCTTATAACACGCGCAAAGATCCGGAAGGGGAATACTATATTACCCGCCACTTTGAGAGCGATCGTGGCCGTATTATCAACTCGGCGGCGATCCGCCGACTGCAGCAAAAAACCCAGGTCTTTCCGCTGGAGCGCAACGCGGCGGTGCGCTCGCGTCTGACCCATTCGCTGGAAGTGCAGCAGACGGGACGCTATATCGCCAAAGAGATCCTGCAAACCCTGAAAAATCAGGGCGGTCTGGCGCAGTACGGGCTGGACGAGATGGAGGGCGCGTTCGAAAGTCTGGTGGAGATGGCCTGCCTGCTGCACGACGTCGGCAATCCGCCGTTCGGCCATTTCGGCGAGGCGGCCATTAACGACTGGTTTGAAGAGCACCTTCCGCTGGAGCTGGTGGACCCGCTGGTGGCTGGCGTCGAAGGCGAGCAGCAGCGCGCCGATTTCAACCAGCTCAACGCCATGATCCGCCAGGATCTGTGCCACTTCGAAGGCAACGCGCAGGCGATCCGCATGGTGCATACCCTTCTACAGCTTAATCTCAGCTACTCGCAGGTCGCCTGCATCCTGAAATATACCGCGCCCGCCTGGTGGCAGGGCGAGAAGCCCGAGCAGTTCAGCGCGCTGATGAAAAAGCCGGGCTTTTACCTCTCCGAGCGCGACTATATCGCCGAGCTGCGCGCAGCGACCCATATGGAGGAGCACCATCGTTTTCCGCTGACCTATATTATGGAAGCGGCGGATGATATCTCTTACTGCATCGCCGATCTGGACGACGCGGTCGAAAAAGATATATTTAACATTGATGCGCTTTATGACTATTTATGTAAGAACTGGGGGCCGATTAAAAATAACGACGCCTTTAGTCGAACGGTTGGCGATGCCTGGCGCGAAGCCTGTAACAAAAAGCGTCGCAGCAGAAGCGATCAGTTCTTTATGTCCTTGCGCGTTAATGTGCAGAGCGTGCTGGTCAGCCATGCGGTAAAGCGTTTCGTCGATAATCTGCCCGCTATTTTCAACGGCGATTTTAATCATGCGCTATTAGAGGACGACGGTGAAGAGGGAAGGTTATTGCAGATGTTTAAAACGGTGGCGCGTCGCCACGTATTTAACCATGCCGAAGTTGAACAGCTGGAATTACAAGGTTATCGAGTCATTAAGGGATTGTTAGAAATATATCAACCTTTGATGACGCTCACCTTTGAAGCCTTTACTACGCTGATTAACGAGGACTTTCTGCGCCAGCATCCGATTGAAACGCGCCTGTTTCATAAACTTTCAGGAAAACATCGTAAGGCCTATCAGCAGAAAATGCGCACGCTGGTGGTCGAACATAAATATCAGCGGCTGCTATGGGAGAGATATTATCGCTTTCGCCTGATTCAGGATTATATTAGCGGCATGACCGATCTTTATGCTTGGGATGAGTACCGTCGGCTGATGGCGGTGGAATAACTGGGCTTTTGTAAAGAGCGTGCATAAATTTTTACCTTTACTGCAAACTTTTGCTGGAACTTCGCGTTAAAAGATTAATCTCATAACTGACCACAGCAAGGGTCTGACGTTTATTACTGGATGAGACTAATACGAATGAAAAAAAACACCCTAACGTTGAGCGCGCTGGCGCTCAGTCTTGGCCTGGCGTTAAGCCCTGCCGCCGTTTTCGCCGCTGAATCGGCTTCTTCTACCAGCCAGCAGCTGCCGAGCCTGGCGCCGATGCTGGAAAAAGTGATGCCGTCAGTGGTCAGCATCAGCGTCGAAGGCAGCACCACGGTAAAAACGCCGCGTCTGCCGCCGCAGTTTCAGCAGTTCTTTGGCGATAATTCGCCGTTCTGCCAGGAGGGCTCGCCTTTCCAGAGCTCGCCGATGTGTCAGGGCGGCGCGGGCGGCGCTGGCCCCAACACTCAACAGGAAAAATTCCGCGCGCTTGGCTCTGGCGTCGTGATCAACGCCGAAAAAGGCTATGTGGTGACCAACAACCACGTTGTCGACAACGCGACCAAAATTCAGGTGCAGCTCAGCGATGGCCGCCGCTATGACGGCAAAGTCATTGGCAAAGATCCGCGTTCCGATATCGCGCTGGTGCAGCTGATCGACGCCAAAAACCTGACGGCGATTAAAATCGCCGACTCCGACAACCTGCGCGTCGGTGACTACACCGTCGCTATCGGCAACCCGTACGGCCTGGGCGAAACCGTCACATCAGGCATCGTCTCGGCGCTGGGACGCAGCGGGCTTAACGTCGAAAACTATGAAAACTTTATTCAGACCGATGCGGCGATTAACCGCGGCAACTCCGGCGGCGCGCTGGTGAACCTCAACGGCGAGCTGATCGGCATCAACACCGCGATCCTCGCGCCGGACGGCGGCAATATCGGCATCGGCTTTGCTATCCCGAGTAATATGGTGAAAAACCTCACCGGACAGATGGTGGAGTTCGGTCAGGTGAAACGCGGCGAGCTGGGCATTCTCGGCGCCGAGCTTAACTCCGAGCTGGCGAAAGCGATGAAGGTCGACGCGCAGCGCGGCGCCTTCGTCAGCCAGGTGCTGCCGAACTCCGCCGCGGCGAAAGCGGGCGTGAAGGCGGGCGACGTGGTGGTGTCGATGAACGGCAAGCCGCTGAGCAGTTTTGCCGCCCTGCGCGCCGAAGTCGGTTCGCTGCCGATCGGCACCAAACTGCAGCTTGGCCTGCTGCGCGACGGCAAACCGGTAAGCGTGACCGTCGAGCTGCAGCAGAGCACGCAGGATAAAGTGCAGTCTGCCACCATCTACACCGGCATCGAAGGCGCAGACCTGAGCAACGACAACGGCAGCGATAAAGGGGTGCGCGTAGACAACGTGAAGCCCAACAGCGCCGCAGCGCGTATCGGCCTGAAAAAAGGCGACATCATCCTTGGCGTCAACCAGCAGCGCGTCGCCAACCTGGGCGAACTGCGTAAAATCCTCGACACTAAACCGTCGGTGCTGGCGCTGAACGTTAAGCGCGGCGACAGCAGCATCTATCTGCTGATGCAGTAACGCTATTTGTCTCATCAGGCGGACTTCGGTCCGCCTTTTTTATGGGCGCGATTCAGAGTGTGACCGGAGCCGCAAAACCTGTAAATCCCCGTCTGGCTCTGTGCATTTGCACAATGCCTGGCTTCGCCGCCATGCGTATGCTGTAGCATCCACTCTCTGTCAGGATTTACAGATGGCAACCTATCATCTCGATGCGCGCCTTGCGCAGGATATCGTGGCGCGCACCATGAAGATTATTGACAGCAATGTCAACGTGATGGATGCGCGCGGCCGTATCATCGGCAGCGGCGATCGCGAGCGTATTGGCGAATTGCACGAAGGCGCGTTGCTGGTGCTCTCCCAGGGGCGCGTAGTGGACATCGACGAGGCGGTGGCGAAACATCTGCACGGCGTGCGGCCTGGCATTAATCTGCCGCTGCGCATCGACGGCGAAATTGTCGGCGTCATCGGTCTGACCGGCGATCCGGTCGCGCTGCGTCACTACGGCGAGCTGGTCTGCATGACGGCGGAGATGATGCTGGAGCAGACCCGGCTGCTGCATATGCTGGCGCAGGACAGCCGCCTGCGCGAAGAGCTGGTGCTGAACCTTATCCGCAGCGAAAGCCTGACGCCGCAGCTCACCGAATGGGCGCAGCGTCTCGGCATCGATCTCAATCAGCCGCGCGTGGCGGCGGTGGTAGAGGTCGACAGCGGACAGCTCGGCGTCGACAGCGCTATGTCAGAGCTGCAGCAGCTGCAAACGCTGCTGACTACCCCGGAGCGCGATAACCTGATCGCCATTGTTTCCCTGACGGAGATGGTGGTGCTGAAGCCGGCGCTGAATGCGCACGGGCGCTACGATCAGGACGATCACCGCAAGCGCGTCGAACAGCTGCTGCAGCGTATGAAAGAGAGCGGTCAGGTGCGGATGCGCATCGCGCTCGGCAACTATTTTACCGGGCCGGGCAGCATTGCGCGCTCGTATCGCACCGCGCGCACCACCATGATGGTCGGCAAGCAGCGTATGCCGGAGCTGCGCAGCTATTTCTATCAGGATTTAGTCTTGCCGGTGCTGCTCGACAGCCTGCGCGGCGGCTGGCAGGCGAATGAGCTGGCGCGTCCGCTGGCGCGGCTGAAAAGCATGGATAATAACGGTCTGCTGCGGCGCACCCTGGTGGCCTGGTTTACCCATAACGTGCAGCCCAGCGCTACGGCACGCGCGCTTTTTATTCACCGCAACACGCTGGAGTATCGGCTGAACCGCATTTCCGAGCTGACCGGACTGAATCTCAGCCAGTTTGACGATCGTCTGCTGCTCTATGTGGCGTTGCAGCTGGACGAGCAGAGCTGAGATGACAAAAAGGCCAGCGTTGGCTGGCCTTCTGTCGACTGGTATGAGCGCTGGCGCCTTCTGTAGCAAGCAACAGCAGGCACATTACCGATTATTGCGCGTCAGCTTGTCCAGATCGCCTTCAATCTCGGCAATTTTGTTGGTCACCACGCTCTCAAGATGGCGCAGATCCGCCAGGATCTTACGCTTCAGATCCACTTCCACCTGATCGCGCTGGCAGATCTGATCCAGTTCGTCGATCACATAGCGCAGGTTCGGGCTGATCTCCTGCACCTCTTTGTAGCCCTGATTGATATTGTCGGCGACCACGGTTTTGCGCTGGCGCGGATATTTAAACTTCACGCTCTTGGCGAAGAACTCACCTTTATCTTTGCGAAAGTAAATTTTAAGGATGTCGTTGTTGGCTTCCTGACGCAGGCTGTAGCGATCGATATCGTCCGGGTTATTAATGCCTAAGCTTTTAAGGTTGTCATACATAGCGATTTTTCCACCAAAAAGAGAGAAGCGCGCATCTGTGTTCATGGCACAAAAATAACTGTAGACAAAAAACGGATTGAACACTGCGCGACGGGAGATAACTGGCGCGGATTATGACCTGGGTAAAAAGTAAACGCACCTGTTAATTCGTTTCGCGAATCAGGTAACAGCGGGGAGAAGTGTAAAGAAAAAATGACGGGCCGCAGAGGCCCGTCACAGAGGCTTAGTCGATGGTACGCAGCAGTTCGTTGATGCCTACTTTGCCGCGCGTTTTCGCGTCGACTTTCTTCACGATAACCGCGCAGTAGAGGCTGTAGCTGCCATCTTTAGAGGGCAGGTTGCCGGAAACCACCACGGAACCCGCCGGTACGCGGCCGTAGTGCACTTCGCCGGTTTCGCGATCGTAGATTTTGGTGCTCTGGCCGATGTAAACGCCCATCGAAATCACCGCGCCTTCTTCCACGATCACGCCTTCCACGATCTCAGAGCGCGCGCCGATAAAGCAGTTATCTTCGATGATGGTCGGGTTCGCCTGCAGCGGCTCCAGCACGCCGCCGATGCCGACGCCGCCGGAGAGGTGAACGTTTTTGCCAATCTGCGCGCAGGAGCCTACGGTCGCCCAGGTATCGACCATGCTGCCTTCGTCGACGTAAGCGCCGATATTGACGTAGGACGGCATCAGCACGGTATTGCGCGCGATATAGGCGCCCTGGCGAACCGCCGCCGGCGGCACCACGCGGAAGCCAGCGGCTTTAAAGCGCGCGTCGTCCCAGCCGGCGAACTTCATCGGCACCTTGTCGTAAAAGCGGGTTTCTGCGCCTTCCATCACCTGGTTTTCGTTAATGCGGAACGACAGCAGAACCGCCATCTTCAGCCACTGATGCGTTACCCACTGACCGTCGATCTTTTCTGCTACGCGCAGCGCGCCGCTGTCCAGCTGAGCGATCACCTGGTTGATAGCTTCACGCGTCACCGGATCGACGCTCGTCGGAGTAATCTCGGCGCGACGCTCGAAGGCCGTTTCAATAACGCTCTGTAACTGTTGCATAATTTTTTCCTGATCTGTCTGGTGCATGCCGGACCACGTCCCGGCACAAAGAGTAAATAAGTAAATCGATTGCGGTCACACTTTATCGTTTGGATTAAGGGCTTCTGTCAACCGTTGTTGCAACGCTTTGCGCATTTCCGCGTCAAGCGCGCGCCGCTCGCTGTTGGCCAGAATAAATAAATCCTCGACGCGCTCGCCGATGGTGCTGATACGCGCGCCGTGCAGCGAGACGCCCATATCGGCGAAGACTTCGCCCACGCGCGCCAGCAGGCCGGGCTGATCGAGCGCCACCAGTTCCAGATAGCTGCGGCGATCGGTATGGGTCGGCAAAAAGTTGACTTCGGTATCGACGCTGAAGTGGCGCAGCTTCGCCGACGCGCGGCGCGTGCGCGGCGGATTCCAGCTGGTCTGAGCGATCGCCTGCTCCAGCGCCTGGCGGATCATCAGGTGGCGATCGGGCGCCAGCGGACTGCCGTCCGGCTCCAGCACGATAAAGGTATCCATCGCCATGCCGTCGCGGCTGGTGAAAATCTGCGCGTCGTGCACGCTGAGATTGCGACGGTCCAGCTCGCCCGCGACGGTCGCGAAGAGATAAGGGCGGTCGGGGCTCCAGATAAAAATCTCGGTGCCGCCGCGCGTCGCCTGCGGGCTGACCAGCACCAGCGGCTGGCGCAGATCGTGCTCCATTAAATGACGCGCGTGCCACGCGAGCTGGTTTGGCGTGTGGCGCAGGAAATAGTCGGCGCGGCAGCGGTTCCAGATATTGTGCAGCCGCTCTTCGTCGATATTGTCCATGCGCAGCAGCGCCAGCGCCTGCAGCCGGTGATGACGCACGCGCTCGCGCAGATCCGGGCTGTTCTCCATGCCGCGCCGCAGCTGCTTCTCGGTGGCGAAGAAAAGCTCGCGCAGCAGGCTCTGTTTCCAGCTGTTCCACAGCGTTTCGTTGGTGGCGCAGATGTCGGCCACGGTCAGGCAGACCAGATAGCGCAGCCGGTTCTCGTTCTGCATCACCTCGGCGAACTGCTGGATTACGGTGGGATCCTGAATATCGCGGCGCTGCGCGGTCACCGACATCAGCAGATGATGGCGCACCAGCCAGGCGACCAGCTGCATCTCGCGCGAGTTGAGGCCGTGCAGCTCGGCGAACTCCAGCGCGTCCTGCGCGCCGAGAATCGAGTGATCGCCGTTGCGGCCCTTGGCGATGTCGTGCAGCAGCGCCGCCATCAGCAGCAGCTCCTGCTGCGGCAGGCGCGGCCAGAGTTCGACGCAGAGCGGATGCATCGGGCGCGTCGTCTCGCTGGCGAAGCTCTCTAGCTTTTGCAGCACGCGAATGGTGTGCTCATCGACGGTGTAGGCGTGGAACAGGTCGAACTGCATCTGTCCGACGATATGTCCCCACAGCGGCGTGTAAGCCCAGAGCACGCTGTGGCGGTGCATCGGCAGCAGCGCGCGCTTGACCGCGCCCGGATGGCGCAGAATCGACATAAAAAGCTGGCGCGCTTCCGGGATCTGACACAGCGGCTGTTTGAGATGACGACGCGCGTAGCGCAGCTGGCGCAGCGTGGTGGAGTAGATGCCGCGAATGTTTTCGTTGCGCACCATCACGTAGAACATGCGCAGGATCGCCTGCGGCTCGCGTTCGAACAGCGTTTCGTCGCGCAGGTCGATCAGGTTGCCGCGCAGCTGAAAGGTGTCGTCCAGCGGACGCGGCTTTTCGGTGGTGGAGAGCGCCAGGATCGCTTCGTCGAACAGCTGCAGCAGCATCTGGTTCAGCTCGCCGATGCGGCGCGTGACGCGGAAGAAATCCTTCATCATGCGTTCTACCGGCTCGTTGCCTTCGCCCTGGTAGTTAAGGCGCTGCGCGACGTTGAGCTGACGGTCGAACAGCAGCCGGTTGTCGTAGCGCGTCAGCGTCAGATGCAGCGCGAAGCGGATGCGCCAGAGAAAAGCCTGACATTCGTTAAGCTCGTTGCGCTCCGCTTCGGTGAGGAAGCCGAACCCCACCATTTCATCCAGCGTAGTGGCGCCGAAGTGGCGGCGCGCCACCCACTGCAGCGTATGGATATCGCGCAGGCCGCCGGGGCTGCTTTTAATGTCCGGCTCAAGGTTATAGCTGGTGCCGTGATAGCGCTGATGGCGCGCCTGCTGCTCTTCGATCTTGGCGGCGTAAAAGGTCGCCGACGGCCAGAAACCTTCGCTGAAGATATTCTTTTGCATCTCCAGAAACAGGGCGACGTCGCCGGTCAGCATGCGCGACTCGATAAGGTTGGTGGCGACGGTCAGATCGGCCAGGCCTTCCAGCAGGCACTCCTCCAGCGTGCGCACGCTGTGGCCCACCTCTAGCTTGAGATCCCACAGCAGCGTCAGCAGTTCGCTGGTTTGCTGCGCGCTCGCGTCGTCGAGCGGTTCACGGCTGAGGATCAGGATATCGACGTCGGAAAGGGGATGCAGCTCGCCTCGGCCGTAGCCGCCGACCGCTACCAGCGCGATAGCGGGCTGGGCGTCGAAGCCGTAAAAGCGCCACAGGCGACGCAGCAGGCGGTCGATAAACAGGGTGCGCGCGTCAATCAGCGTTTCTGCCGATTCGCCGGCGTCGAACGCCGTGGAGAGAAAGGCGTTAAAGGTTTCCAGCTTCTGCTTCAGGGCGTCGCGGGTCAGCACCGCGTCATCCCAGTGCGCCGGGGAGTCTTTCAGGCCGTCAATGACCTCATCCGTCAGGATAGCGCTCATACCGCATCTCTCTTCTTGAGCCATAAAAAAACCGGCGCAGGGCCGGCTTTTTATCAGTGGGGGACGATTACCCTTCGTTGACCAGCACCGCGTCGATGGTGTCGTCGCTACGCAGGGTCAGGATTTCGCAGCCGTTATCGGTCACCACAATAGTATGCTCGTACTGCGCGGACAAGCTGCGATCTTTGGTTTTTACCGTCCAGCCATCTTTCATGGTGCGAATACGGTAGTCGCCGGCGTTGACCATCGGCTCGACGGTAAAGGTCATGCCCGTTTGCAGTACCACGCCGCCGTCGTCTGCGTCGTAGTGCAGCACCTGCGGCTCTTCGTGGAAGCCTTTGCCGATGCCGTGGCCGCAGTACTCGCGCACCACGGAGAAGTCATGCGATTCGACATATTTCTGAATGGCACGGCCCAGCTCGCGCAGACGAATGCCCGGCTTCACCAGGCGCAGCGCCAGGTAGAGGCTCTGCTGGGTGATCTGACACAGACGTTCGCCCTGGATGGTCGGCTTGCCGACGATAAACATCTTCGAGGTGTCGCCGTGGTACTCATCTTTAATCACGGTGACGTCGATGTTGATGATGTCGCCATCTTTCAGCAGACGATCGTCGCTGGGAATGCCGTGACACACCACTTCGTTGACCGAGATGCAGACCGATTTCGGAAAGCCGTGATAGCCGAGGCAGGCGGAGACGGCGTGCTGCTCGTTGGTGATGTAATCGTGGCAGATGCGGTCCAGTTCGCCGGTAGAGACGCCGGGTTTGACGTGCGGGGCGATCATCTCCAGCACCTCGGCGGCCAGTCGGCCGGCGACGCGCATTTTTTCGATTTCTTCAGGGGTTTTAATTGAAATTGCCATTAAATTAATCCGCAGTTGCCGAAAATTTCAGCAATAATGAACGATGTGCTGTCATGTTAGCAGCCGAAAACAAGGCCGCCAAACAGTTCGCGTCGCGCGGCCGCGCGCTGAACAAATTCTGGCTTCAGCAGCGTGGTTGTGGTATAAAGCGCGCCGACGATTCTCTGTCAGGCCGTTATGGCCGGCGAGAAACGCGAAAAACTCACTTTGTGTACTAAAACACACATGTATCGACACATACGCCGGGGTGCTTCGAAAGAGGTCGGTCGTATGGGATACATGGAGGCCCAACCCCAAACTTAATCTAGAGGTAATCATGGCAACTGTTTCCATGCGCGACATGCTCAAGGCTGGTGTTCACTTCGGTCACCAGACCCGTTACTGGAACCCGAAAATGAAGCCGTTCATCTTCGGTGCGCGTAACAAAGTTCACATCATCAACCTTGAGCAGACTGTACCGATGTTCAACAACGCTCTGGCTGAGCTGAACAAAATCTCTGCCCGTAAAGGCAAGATCCTGTTCGTCGGTACCAAGCGCGCTGCCAGCGAAGCGATTAAAGAGTCTGCACTGAGCTGCGACCAGTTCTTTGTAAACCACCGCTGGCTGGGTGGTATGCTGACCAACTGGAAAACCGTTCGTCAGTCTATCAAACGTCTGAAAGATCTTGAGACTCAGTCTCAGGACGGCACCTTCGACAAACTGACCAAGAAAGAAGCGCTGATGCGCGGTCGCGAACTGGCCAAGCTGGAAAACAGCCTGGGCGGTATCAAAGACATGGGCGGTCTGCCGGACGCGCTGTTCGTTATCGACGCCGATCACGAGCACATCGCGATCAAAGAAGCGAACAACCTGGGTATCCCGGTATTCGCGATCGTTGATACCAACTCTGATCCAGACGGCGTTGACTTCGTTATCCCGGGTAACGACGATGCGATCCGTGCTGTTAGCCTGTACCTGACTGCCGTTGCCACTACCGTGCGCGAAGGCCGTTCACAGGACCTGGCTGAGCAGGCTGAAGAAGCGTCTTTAGAAAACGCTTAATAAGGTTCGCTCTGACAAAGAGCCCTTAGACATCAGATGTAATCTGTTAAGGGGCCAGTCTTGGCCCCTTTATTTTATCTCCGTCTGTCACGCCTCCTTTCAGGCGGGCGGGACAGAGTAAATTTTCCGCAACAGGTGCCTTAGTGCGTAAGCACGGGGGTACGAACCGAGGATTCTGGAATGGCTGAAATTACCGCTGCACTGGTAAAAGAACTGCGCGAGCGTACTGGCGCGGGCATGATGGACTGCAAAAAAGCGCTGACCGAAGCGAATGGCGACATCGAGCTGGCGATTGAGAACATGCGTAAGTCCGGCGCGATCAAAGCGGCGAAAAAAGCAGGCAACGTGGCTGCTGACGGCGTGATCAAAACCAAAATCGACGGCAACTACGGCGTGATCCTGGAAGTTAACTGCCAGACTGACTTCGTTGCGAAAGACGCTGGTTTCCAGGCCTTCGCTGACAAAGTGCTGGACGCGGCGACCGCAGAACGCATCACCGACGTTGAAGCGCTGAAAGCGAAATTCGAAGAAGAGCGCGTTGCGCTGGTAGCGAAAATCGGCGAAAACATCAACATCCGTCGTATCGCAGTGCTGGAAGGCGAGCAGCTGGGTTCATACCTGCACGGCGCGCGCATCGGCGTACTGATCTCCGCGAAAGGCGCTGACGAAGAGCTGATCAAGCAGATCGCTATGCACGTTGCAGCC
This sequence comes from Pantoea sp. X-Soil-MYKO-1289, assembly GCF_059730625.1. Lineage (NCBI taxonomy): Bacteria > Pseudomonadati > Pseudomonadota > Gammaproteobacteria > Enterobacterales > Erwiniaceae > Pantoea > Pantoea sp. X-Soil-MYKO-1289. The sequence continues at coordinate 3,206,137 of NZ_AP036004.1, read as the reverse complement.
AGCAAGCCGGAATTCGTTAAGCCGGAAGACGTCTCTGCCGACGTGGTTGAGAAAGAGTACCAGGTTCAGCTGGACATCGCGATGCAGTCTGGCAAGCCGAAAGAGATCGCAGAGAAGATGGTTGAAGGCCGCATGAAGAAATTCACCGGCGAAGTCTCTCTGACCGGTCAGGCTTTCGTTATCGATCCGAGCAAAACCGTTGGCCAGGCGCTGAAAGAGCAGGGCGCTGACGTCATCAACTTCATCCGCTTCGAAGTGGGCGAAGGCATTGAGAAAGTCGAAAGCGACTTCGCTGCTGAAGTAGCGGCAATGTCCAAACAGTCTTAATGCTGTGAAAGGAACCGCCAGAAGGCGGTTCTTTTTTGTCTGCTACGCTAAGCAGACGCTTTTCAGTCTCATCCCAATAGTAATTTATGCGCGCTAAGCGGATGATCGATCAGATTTAACTTCTCCTTTTCAACTCTTCCAGGAAGAACCGACCATGGCGACCAACGCAAAACCTGTATATCAACGTATCCTGCTGAAACTGAGTGGCGAAGCACTGCAAGGTGCCGAAGGTTTTGGTATCGACGCGAGCGTGCTTGACCGCATGGCGCAAGAGGTGAAAGAACTGGTCGAGCTGGGCATTCAGGTAGGCGTGGTGATTGGCGGCGGCAACCTGTTCCGCGGCGCAGGTCTGGCGCAGGCGGGAATGAACCGTGTCGTAGGCGACCATATGGGTATGCTGGCGACCGTAATGAACGGCCTGGCGATGCGCGACGCGCTGCATCGTGCCTACGTAAACGCGCGCCTGATGTCCGCTATTCCCCTCAACGGCGTGTGCGACAACTACAGCTGGGCCGAAGCGATCAGCCTGCTGCGCAACAACCGCGTGGTGATTTTCTCCGCCGGCACCGGCAACCCGTTCTTTACCACCGACTCGGCGGCCTGCCTGCGCGGCATCGAGATCGAAGCGGATGTGGTGCTGAAGGCGACCAAAGTCGACGGCGTTTACTCCGCCGATCCGGTGAAAAACCCGGATGCGACGCTTTACGATCAGCTCTCCTACGCCGAAGTGCTGGAAAAAGAGCTGAAAGTAATGGATCTGGCGGCCTTTACGCTGGCGCGTGACCACCAGTTGCCGATCCGCGTATTTAATATGAACAAACCTGGCGCGCTGCGTCGCGTAGTCATGGGCGAAAAAGAAGGCACCCTGATTACGCATTAATACCCGACGCAAGATAAAATAAGGTATATTCTGTCGGCGCGGTGAACTTCACCGCGCACCATTCAGGATTATCGCTCAACAGCGATACCGCTTCCGGCGCCGCCGGAATGGCCAGGTCAAACCGAATCCAAGGGTTTCAACGTGATTAACGACATCAAAAAAGATGCTGAAACGCGCATGGACAAATGCGTCGAAGCGTTTAAAAACACCATCAGCAAAGTGCGCACCGGTCGCGCTTCACCTTCACTGCTCGACGGTATCGTGGTCGAATACTACGGTACGCCGACGCCGCTGCGTCAGCTCGCTTCCGTCACCGTAGAAGACTCACGCACGCTGAAAATCAACGTGTTCGACCGCTCCATGGGCCCGGCAGTGGAAAAAGCCATCATGGCTTCTGACCTCGGCCTGAACCCGAACTCAGCCGGTAGCGACATCCGCGTTCCGCTGCCTGCGCTGACCGAAGAGCGTCGTAAAGATCTGATCAAGATCGTACGCGGCGAAGCCGAGCAGGGCCGCGTCTCCGTGCGCAACGTGCGCCGCGACGCTAACGACAAAATCAAAGCCTTGCTGAAAGATAAAGAGATCAGCGAAGACGATGAGCGTCGTACTCAGGAAGAGATCCAGAAAATGACCGATGCGCGCATCAAGAACGTCGATGCGGCGCTGGCCGAAAAAGAGAAGGAGCTGATGGAGTTCTAATCCCATCGGTTGCTCTCTATACCCGATATCCTTGGGTATAAAACGCCGTTCAGGGCTGTGTTCATTGCGAATGCGCTCTGGCGGCGTTTTACATTATGCCTTCCGCGCTTGCGGAGTTATTCGACGTCTTCACAGGGATAGCTTAATGAAGCGATTAACCTTGCTGGGTTCTACCGGATCAATCGGCGCCAGCACGCTGGCGGTGGTTCGCGCCAATCCTGAGCTCTATCAAATCACCGCGCTGGTGGCCGGGCAGAACGTTGCGCTGATGGCGGAACAGTGTCAGGCCTTTCAGCCGCGCTATGCCGCAATGGCGGATGAAGCCTCCGCGCAGGCGCTGCGTGAACGACTGAAAGCACTCAACGTCTCTACCGAAGTGCTCTCCGGCGTTCAGGCCGCGTGCGAGCTGGCGGCGCTTGACGAGGTCGACCAGGTGATGGCGGCGATCGTCGGCGCTTCGGGCTTGCTGCCGACGCTGGCGGCGATCCGCGCCGGGAAAAGCGTGCTGCTCGCCAATAAAGAGTCTCTTGTCACCTGCGGCCGTTTGTTTATGGAGGCGGTACGCCATCATCAGGCGCAGCTGCTGCCCGTCGACAGCGAGCATAACGCGATTTTTCAGAGTTTGCCCGCTTCCATCCAGCATCAGTTAGGATACGCTGACCTGCGGGAAAATGGCATTGAGTCCATTATCCTTACGGGATCGGGTGGCCCTTTTCGTGACACGCCGCTGGCTGACCTCGCGACCATGTCGCCAGAGCAGGCCTGCGCGCATCCGAACTGGTCGATGGGACGTAAAATCTCCGTCGACTCGGCCACCATGATGAATAAAGGTCTCGAATACATTGAAGCCCGCTGGTTATTTAACGCCAGCGCAGCGCAAATGGAGGTGATCCTGCATCCGCAGTCGATGATCCACTCCATGGTGCGCTACTGCGACGGCAGTGTGCTGGCTCAGCTCGGTTCACCGGATATGCGCACCCCCATTGCACACTGCATGGCCTGGCCCGCGCGTATCGCGGCAGGCGTTACGCCGCTGGACTTCACCCGCATGTCCGCGCTGACGTTCGCTGAACCTGACTTTGCCCGCTACCCTTGCCTGAAACTGGCGATAGATGCCTGCGAGGCAGGGCAGGCGGCGACCACGACGCTGAACGCGGCCAATGAGGTTGCGGTGGCGGCCTTTCTGGATAACCAGATCCGCTTTACCGACATCGCGGCGATCAACAGCGAAGTGCTGGCGGCGCAGACATGTGCGGAGCCAGACTCGGTGGACGCCGTGCTGGATATCGACCGCGCCGCGCGCGCCAGCGCCACAGAGATGCTGCCGCGTTTCGCGACCTCGCGTTAACGCGCGCCGCTATTTGTTCGCCTGTAGCGAAAATGGTATAGTCGCTCGCTCGCGTTTCCGGGTATGGCATCGCATCTGATGCGCCTCGCCCCTTTTGGGCGAGAGAAGACCGGGCGCAATGTATTCAGAAACCGCAGCATTTCTGACAACAGGAATTAATTACGCGTTATGTCGTCTAATAATCACAACAAAACCGATGACCAACAGGGAACAGGCCCGCGTCACGTGGCTATCATTATGGATGGCAATGGTCGTTGGGCTAAAAATCAGGGAAAACTGCGTATTTCCGGCCATAAAGCGGGCGTTAAAGCGGTGCGCCGCTCCGTCAGCTTCGCCGTCAGCAATAATCTCGAAGCGCTGACGCTCTATGCCTTCAGCAGTGAAAACTGGAGCCGTCCGCCTCAGGAAGTGACGGCGCTGATGGAGCTGTTTGTCTGGGCGCTCGACAGCGAAGTAAAGAGCCTGCACAAGCACAACGTGCGTCTGCGCATCATCGGCGACGTGAGCCGTTTCAGTAACCGTATTCAGGAGCGTATTCGTCGCGCCGAGGAACTGACTCAGCAAAATAGTGGACTGACTCTCAATATTGCCGCGAACTATGGCGGACGTTGGGATATTATCCAGGGAGTGAAAAAACTCGCTGAGCAGGTTCAGGAAGGTTTGCTGCGTCCTGACCAAATCACCGAGGAAAACCTGTCTGCCCATTTGTGCATGCAGGGACTGGCTCCAGTGGATTTAGTGATAAGGACCGGGGGAGAGCATCGGATTAGCAACTTCCTGCTGTGGCAGATCGCCTATGCTGAGTTTTATTTTACCGATGTTCTCTGGCCTGATTTTGATGAACACGTTTTTGAAGGTGCACTGAATGCATTCTCTCTGCGGGAGCGTCGTTTTGGCGGCGCTGCACCAGGCGGCGCCTGAGCAAACAGGGGGTAACCTTTGCTGAAGTCTCGTCTGATTACCGCGCTTATTCTTATTCCGCTGGTGATTGCTGCGCTTTTCTGGTTACCGCCCGTTGGTTTTGCGATTACGACGATTATCATCTGCATGCTCGGCGCCTGGGAATGGGGCCAGCTTGCGGGCATGGCGTCGCGCCAACAGCGCATCTGGCTTTCCCTGCTGTGCGGGCTGCTGCTGGCGGGGATGCTCTTTACTCTTCCTCCCTATCAGCGTGACGTGCATCTGCCGCAGGTCGCCATTTCGCTCTGGGCGTCGCTGGCGTGGTGGATTGCGGCGCTGCTGCTGGTTCTCTCTTATCCCGCATCGGCCTCTCTGTGGCGGCATTCGCGCCCTTTGCGCCTGGTGTTCGGCATTCTCACCCTGATCCCCTTTTTCTGGGGCATGATGGCGCTGCGTCAGTATCACTACGAGAGCGATCACTACGCCGGCTCATGGTGGCTGCTGTTCGTGATGTTCCTGGTGTGGGGCGCGGATTCCGGCGCCTACATGTTCGGCAAGATGTTCGGCAAACATAAGCTGGCGCCTAAAGTCTCGCCCGGTAAAACCTGGGAAGGCTTTCTCGGCGGTCTGGTCTCTTCCGCGCTGCTCGCCTGGCTGTTCGCCAGCTTCGCGCCGCTGACCGTTTCCACCGGTACGCTGATCGTCTGCGCCGTGCTGGCGACGCTCGCCTCGGTGCTGGGCGATTTAACGGAAAGCATGTTCAAACGTGAAGCGGGCATTAAAGACAGCGGTAGCCTGATCCCGGGTCACGGCGGCATACTCGATCGCATCGACAGCCTTACCGCGGCGGTGCCGGTTTTCGCCTGTTTGCTGCTGCTGGTGTTCCGCACTCTCTGAGGACAGGCGTAGATGTTGAGTATATTGTGGAGTTTTGTCGCCTTTATCATCGCCCTTGGCGTGCTGATCACCGTTCACGAGTTCGGCCATTTTTGGGTAGCGCGCCGCTGCGGCGTGCGCGTTGAACGCTTCTCCATCGGCTTCGGCAAGGCGCTCTGGCAGCGCCGCGATAAGCAGGGGACCGAATACGTTATCGCGCTGATCCCGCTCGGGGGCTATGTCAAAATGCTCGACGAGCGCGTGGAAAGCGTGCCCGCCGAACTGCGTCATCAGGCTTTCAACAATAAAGCCATCTGGCAGCGCGCCTCGATTATCGCCGCCGGTCCCGTCGCCAATTTCATCTTCGCCGTGTTCGCCTACTGGGTCGTGTTTATTCACGGCGTTCCAGGCGTGCGCCCGGTTGTTGGCGAAATTGTGAACGGATCGGTGGCGGCGCAGGCGCAAATTGTCAGCGGAATGGAACTTAAAGCAGTCGACGGTATCGAAACGCCTGACTGGGATGCCGTGCGTATGGCGCTGATCGGCAAAATCGGCGACGCGCAGACGGTGCTGACCGTCTCGCGCTTCGGCGAAGAGGCGACGCAGCAGAAAGCGGTCGATCTGCGCAACTGGCAGTTCGAGCCAGACAAAGAGGATCCGGTTGTGGCGCTGGGCATTCGTCCGCGTGGTCCGCAAATCGAAACCACGCTGGCGGAAGTGCAGGCAGATTCGCCCGCGAGCGTCGCCGGTTTGCAAGCGGGCGACAGGATCGTTAAAGTCGATGGTCAGCCGTTAACGCAATGGCAAACTTTTGTCATGCAGGTGCGGGATAATCCTGGCAAAGAGATGGTGCTGGACGTCGATCGCAACGGCGAAACGGTGCAGCTGCACCTGACGCCGCAAGCCAGGCCGGGCGCGAAGGCAGAGGGGTTCGCCGGGGTTATCCCGCGCGTTGTCCCGCTGCCGGAAGCCTACAAAACGGTAAGGCAGTATGGCGCGTTTGACGCTGTCGGTGAGGCCAGCGCGAAAACCTGGCAACTGATGAAGCTGACGGTCTCCATGCTGGGCAAGTTAATTACCGGCGATGTAAAGCTGAACAACCTGAGCGGGCCGATTTCGATTGCGCAGGGCGCAGGATTATCAGCGGAATATGGGATGATTTACTACCTGATGTTTCTGGCGTTGATTAGCGTCAACCTTGGAATCATCAATCTCTTCCCGCTGCCGGTGTTAGATGGTGGGCATTTGCTCTTCCTGGCGATCGAAAAGATCAAAGGTGGACCGGTGTCCGAACGAGTTCAGGACTTCAGTTATCGCATCGGCTCAATTCTGCTGGTGTTGTTAATGGGGCTTGCACTTTTCAATGATTTCTCACGTCTGTAATCGCTGGAACGCAGACAGACGCGGGATGTGTTAGGAAAACGCATAATAACGATGGCGATGAAAAAGTTGCTCATAGCGTCGCTGCTGTTTAGCAGCGCCACCGTTTACGGTGCAGACGATTTCGTGGTGAAGGATATTCATTTCGAAGGGCTGCAGCGAGTCGCCGTCGGCGCGGCTCTGCTGAGCATGCCGGTACGAGTTGGCGATACGGTTAATGACGAAGATGTCAAAAATACCATTCGTTCACTGTTCGCGACCGGCAACTTTGAGGATGTTCAGGTCCTGCGCGACGGAACTACGCTGATTGTTCAGGTGAAAGAACGTCCTACCATTGCCAGCATTACCTTTACCGGCAACAAAGCGGTGAAAGAGGAGCAGCTCAAGCAGAACCTTGAGGCCTCTGGCGTACGCGTAGGCGAAGCCCTGGACCGCACCACCATCTCTTCGATTGAGAAGGGACTGGAGGATTTCTACTACAGCGTCGGTAAATACACCGCCAACGTGAAGGCCGTGGTAACGCCGCTGCCGCGCAACCGCGTCGACCTGAAACTGGTCTTCACCGAGGGCGTCTCCGCCAAGATTCAGCAGATTAACATCGTCGGCAACAAAGCGTTTAGCTCTGACGAGCTGATCTCCCGCTTCCAGCTGCGCGACGAAGTGCCGTGGTGGAACGTGGTTGGCGATCGCAAATACCAGAAGCAAAAACTGGCGGGCGACCTTGAGACGCTGCGCAGCTTCTATCTCGATCGCGGCTATGCGCGCTTTAACATCGATTCGACGCAGGTCAGCCTGACGCCGGATAAAAAAGGCATCTACATCACCGTTAACATCACCGAGGGCGATCAGTACAAAATCGCCGGCGTGATCGTCAACGGCAGCATGGCGGGCCACTCGGCAGAAATCGAACATCTGACGCAGATTCCATCGGGCGAGCTTTATAACGGCACCAAAGTCACCCAGATGGAAGATGACATCAAGAAGCTGCTGGGCCGTTACGGCTACGCTTATCCGCGCGTCATGACGCAGCCGGAAATCAACGACGCCGATAAAACGGTGAAGCTGCATATCAGCGTCGATGCTGGCAACCGCTACTACGTGCGTAAAGTGCGCTTCGAAGGCAACGATACTTCGAAAGATGCGGTGCTGCGTCGCGAAATGCGTCAGATGGAAGGCGCATGGCTGGGTAGCGATTTGGTGGAGCAGGGCAAAGAGCGCCTGAACCGCACCGGCTACTTTGAAAGCGTTGATGTCGACACCCAGCGCGTGCCGGGCGCGCCCGATCAGGTAGACGTGGTCTACAAGGTGAAAGAGCGCAACACCGGTACCTTTAACTTCGGCGTCGGCTACGGCACCGAAAGCGGCGTCAGCTTCCAGGTTGGCGTTACCCAGGACAACTGGCTGGGCACCGGCAACACGGTGAGCATCAGCGGTACCAAAAATGATTATCAGACCTATGCCGAATTCTCGCTGACCGATCCCTACTTTACGGTCGACGGCGTGAGCCTGGGCGGACGCGTCTTCTACAACGACTTTAAAGCGGACGATGCCGACCTGTCCGACTACACCAATAAAAGTTATGGCGTAGACGGCACGCTGGGCTTCCCGGTCAACGAAAACAACACGCTGCGTGTGGGTCTGGGCTATGTGCACAACGACCTCTCCAACATGCAGCCGCAGGTGGCGATGTGGCGCTATCTCGATTCGGTCGGCAAGCCGCAGGAGCTGAACGACAAGGGCGATTTCTCCGCGGATGACTTCACCTTCAACTACGGCTGGACGTACAACACCCTGGATCGCGGCTTCTTCCCGACCTCGGGTAACCGTACCAACCTGAACGGTAAGGTCACCATCCCGGGATCGGACAACAGCTTCTATAAAGCGACGCTGGATACCCAGCAGTACGTGCCGCTTAACCGCGATCGCACCTGGGTGGTGTTAGGCCGCGGCCGCGTCGGTTACGGCGATGGTCTGGGCGGCAAAGAGATGCCGTTCTATGAGAACTTCTATGCAGGCGGCTCAAGCACGGTGCGCGGTTTCCGCTCCAACACTATCGGTCCGAAAGCGGCTTACCTGAACGACCGCTCGTCAACCTGTACGCTGAGCGATCCGAACGGCATCTGTAAGTCGGATGACGCGGTTGGCGGTAACGCGATGGCGGTGGCCAGCCTGGAGCTGATTACGCCGACGCCGTTCCTGAGCGAAAAATACGCCAACTCGGTGCGCACCTCGCTGTTCGTGGATGCGGGCACCGTCTGGGATACCAAGTGGCAGAATACGGCTGAAACCCGCGCCGCCGGCATCCCGGACTATAGCGATCCAAACAATATCCGCGTATCAAGCGGTATTGCGCTGCAGTGGATGTCCCCGCTGGGGCCGCTGGTCTTCTCTTATGCCCAGCCGGTCAAAAAAGTGGAAGGGGACAAATCAGAACAGTTCCAGTTTAACATTGGTAAAACCTGGTAAGGTTCTGAGCAAGGAAGCATAAGCTGAAGTCTTGCTACCGAACCGCGGTTTTTAGGGCGGTTCGGAGCAAACACTGTGTCGCTGACACAAACGTTGATGGTAAGGAGTTTATAGTGAAAAAGTTGTTGTGTGCCGCAGGACTGGGTCTTGCTTTAGCTGTATCCGCAGGCGCTCAGGCTGCTGACAAAATCGCAGTGGTAAACGTGTCCAGCATTTTCCAACAGTTACCGCAGCGTGCGACCGTTGCTAAACAGCTGGAAAACGAGTTTAAAGGCCGCGCAACCGAGCTGCAGAGCCAGGAACGCGATCTGCAGACCAAAATGCAGCGCCTGCAGCGCGACGGTTCAACCATGAAGGCCAGCGATCGCAGCCGCATGGAAAAAGATGTCATGTCGCAGCGCGAAGCGTTCTCCTCTAAAGCTCAGGCTTTCGAGCAGGATAACCGCCGCCGTCAGATGGAAGAGCGTAACAAACTGCTGAGCCGCATTCAGGACGCCGTGAAGAAAGTCGCGAGCGACGAAGGTTATGACGTGGTGATCGACGCCAACGCGGTGGCTTACGCGGCAAACGCGAAAGACATTACTGCTGACGTGCTGAAACAGGTTAAATAATCGATGTCATCAATTCGACTGGCTGATTTAGCCCAGCAGTTGGATGCAGAATTGCACGGAGATGGCGACCTCGCCATCTCCGGCATTGCTTCTATGCAATCCGCCCAAACCGGCCAAATCACATTTCTCAGCAACAGCCGCTACCGCGAGCAGCTCGCCCAGTGTCAGGCTTCGGCCGTGGTGCTGACGGAAGCGGATCTGGAGTGGTGCCACTCGGCCGCGCTGGTAGTAAAGAATCCCTATCTGACCTATGCGCGCATGGCTCAGCTGCTGGATACCACGCCGCAGCCTGCGCAGAATATCGCGCCCAGCGCGGTAATCGATCCCAGCGCGAAGCTGGGGCAGAACGTCTCTGTCGGCGCTAATGCGGTGATTGAATCGGACGTAGTGCTCGGCGACAACGTCGTTATTGGCGCAGGTTGCTTCGTTGGTAAAAAGACGCGCATCGGCAGCAACAGCCGTCTCTGGGCCAACGTCACCGTCTACCACGAAATCGAAATCGGTCAGGATTGTCTGATTCAGTCCGGCACCGTGATCGGCGCGGACGGTTTCGGCTACGCCAACGATCGCGGCAATTGGGTGAAAATCCCGCAGCTTGGCGCTGTAATTATCGGCGATCGCGTAGAAATCGGCGCCTGTACCACTATCGATCGTGGCGCGCTGGATAACACTCTGATCGGCAATGGTGTTATCATAGACAACCAGTGTCAGATCGCACACAACGTGGTTATTGGCGACAATACCGCGGTTGCGGGTGGTGTGATCATGGCGGGTAGTTTGAAAATTGGACGTTACTGTATGATTGGCGGCGCCAGCGTCATTAACGGCCATATGGAAATCTGTGACAAGGTGACTGTTACCGGTATGGGTATGGTTATGCGTCCTATCACAGAGCCTGGGGTATACTCTTCAGGCATTCCGCTACAACCCAATAAAACCTGGCGCAAAACTGCAGCGCTGGTGATGAACATCGATGACATGAGCAAGCGCTTAAAAGCCATCGAGCGGAAGGTCGGCAAAGACGACTAAACGCCATCCCACATGCGACCGGCTTGCTAATAAAAACTGTTAAGCAGGCAAGCCAGGCGCCATTGAACCGATTTCGGCCTGCGGAGGATCATCTTGATCTGTGCAGGCCGTGTTATTGATGTCATCAGATTTTTAGGACAGGAAGAGTATTTTGACTACTGAAACTCATACTCTGAAAATTGAAGAAATTTTAGAGCTGCTGCCGCACCGCTACCCGTTTCTGCTGGTTGATCGCGTGCTGGAGTTTGAAGAGCACAAGTATCTGCGCGCGGTAAAGAACGTCTCTGTTAACGAACCGTTTTTCCAGGGGCATTTCCCTGGTAAACCGATTTTCCCTGGCGTTCTGATCCTCGAAGCGATGGCGCAGGCCACCGGTATCCTGGCGTTTAAAAGCGTGGGTAAACTGGAGCCGGGCGAGCTCTACTATTTCGCCGGCATCGACGAAGCCCGTTTCAAGCGTCCGGTGGTACCGGGCGATCAAATGATCATGGAAGTGACTTTCGAGAAAACCCGCCGCGGTTTGACGCGTTTTAAAGGCGTTGCTACCGTTGACGGCAAGATCGTCTGTGAAGCGACCATGATGTGTGCCCGTAGCCGGGAGGCATAATCTGTGATTGATCCAACCGCCACCATCCATGCCAGTTCCGTCATCGAAGAGGGGGCCATCATTGGCCCCAACGTTCACATCGGCCCGTTCTGCTTTATCGGCGCGCATGTGGAAATCGGCGAAGGAACGGTCCTGAAATCGCACGTGGTCATCAATGGCCACACGCGTATCGGGAAAGATAACCAGATCTATCAGTTCGCCTCTATCGGTGAAGTGAACCAGGATCTGAAATACGCCGGCGAGCCGACGCGCGTTGAAGTGGGCGACCGCAACCGCATCCGCGAAAGCGTGACCATTCATCGCGGCACCGCGCAGGGCGGCGGCGTCACCACTATCGGCAGCGATAACCTGCTGATGGTGAATGCGCACATCGCGCACGACTGCGTGATCGGCAACCGCTGCATTTTCGCCAACAACGCCACGCTGGGCGGTCACGTCACCGTGGACGACTTCGCGATTATCGGCGGCATGACGGCAGTGCATCAGTGGTGCACCATCGGCGCGCATGTGATGGTTGGCGGCTGTTCAGGCGTTGCGCAGGATGTGCCGCCCTACGTTATTGCGCAGGGCAACCACGCGACGCCGTTCGGCATCAATATCGAAGGCCTGAAGCGTCGCGGCTTCAGCAAAGAGGCGCTGCACGCTATTCGCAATGCCTATAAAGTGCTGTACCGCAGTAACAAAACGCTGGAAGAAGCCAAGCCGGAAATCGAAGCGCTGGCGAAGCAGCATAGCGAAGTGCAGCCTTTCTACGACTTCTTCGCTCGTTCTACGCGTGGGTTGATTCGTTAATTCATGTCAGTGCGTCCCCTTACGATAGCCCTGGTCGCCGGAGAAACTTCCGGCGATATTCTTGGCGCCGGTCTGATCCGCGCGCTCAAAGCGCGCCATCCCGATGCCCGTTTCGTCGGCGTGGCCGGCCCGCGCATGCAGGCCGAAGGCTGCGAAACCTGGTATGAGATGGAAGAGCTGGCGGTGATGGGCATCGTGGAAGTGCTCGGTCGTCTGCCGCGCCTGATGAAAATCGGCCGCGACCTGACGCAGCGCTTTACCGAGCTCAAGCCTGACGTCTTCGTCGGCATCGATGCGCCCGATTTTAATATCCGGCTGGAAGGGCGGCTGAAGCGCAACGGCATTCGCACCATTCACTACGTCAGCCCCTCGGTCTGGGCATGGCGACAAAAGCGCGTATTTAAAATTGGTCGTAATACCAATCTGGTGCTCGCCTTCCTGCCGTTTGAAAAAGCCTTTTACGATCGCTTCAACGTGCCGTGCCGCTTTATCGGCCATACCATGGCGGATGCGATGCCGCTGCAGCCGGATAAGTCTGCCGCACGCCGCACGCTAGGCATTAGCGACGAGGCGCTCTGCCTCGCGCTGCTGCCCGGCAGCCGACATGCGGAAGTCGAGATGCTCAGCGCCGATTTTCTGCGGGCGGCCCAGCTGCTGCGCGTACGCTATCCGGCGCTGGAAATCGTGGTGCCGCTGGTCAACGCGAAACGTCGCGCCCAGTTCGAACAGATCAAAGCCGACGTCGCTCCCGAAGTGCCGATGCATCTGCTGGACGGTCAGGGACGCGAGGCGATGATTGCGAGCGACGCCGCGATTCTGGCATCCGGCACCGCCGCGCTGGAGTGTATGCTGGCAAAATGTCCGATGGTGGTCGGCTATCGTATGAAGCCCTCAACCTTCTGGCTGGCGAAGCGGCTGGTGAAGACGCCTTACGTCTCGCTGCCCAATCTGCTGGCGGGACGCGAGCTGGTGAAAGAGCTGCTGCAGGAGGAGTGCGAACCGCACGCGCTGGCGGCGGCGCTCGAGCCGCTGCTGCATGCAGGTGCGCAACGCGACGCGCTGCTCGCGACCTTCACCGAACTGCATCAGCAGATCCGCTGGAACGCAGACGAACAGGCAGCGGATGCCGTACTGGAGATCGCCAATGGCTGATTTTATCTATCCCAATGCCCGCCTGATTGCGGGCGTGGACGAAGTGGGCCGCGGTCCGCTGGTCGGCGCGGTCGTCACGGCGGCGGTGATTCTCGATCCGGCCAACCCGATTCAGGGGCTGGCGGATTCGAAGAAACTGTCGGAAAAGCGCCGTCTCGCCCTGTTCGACGAGATTAAAGAAAAAGCGCTGGCGTGGAGCCTGGGCCGCGCCGAGCCGGAGGAGATCGACCGGCTCAATATTCTGCACGCCACTATGCTGGCGATGCAGCGCGCGGTCGCTGGCCTGGCCATCGCGCCCGATTTCGTGCTGGTGGACGGCAACCGCTGCCCGGCGCTGCCGATGCCTTCACAGGCGGTAGTGAAAGGCGATAGCCTGGTCGCGGAGATCAGCGCGGCGTCGATTATCGCCAAGGTGTCGCGCGATAGCGAAATGGCGGAGCTGGATCGGCTGTTTCCTCAGTATGGCTTCGCGCAGCACAAAGGCTATCCTACCGCGCTGCATATGGAAAAGCTGACGCAGCACGGCGCCACGCCGCACCATCGCCGCAGCTTTGCGCCGGTGCGCAACGCCCTGATCGACGCTGAAGTCCTGGCCGCTGGCCAGCCAGCTACGCTTTAATAGCCTGACGCTGTTTTAACCGGAAACCGATATGGCTGAACCCCGTTTTATACATCTGCGTGTCCACAGTGACTACTCTATGGTCGATGGCCTGGCTAAAACCGGGCCGCTGGTCAAAAAGGCGGCTGCGCTCGGTATGCCGGCGCTCGCCATCACGGACTTCATGAACCTGTGCGGGCTGGTGCGTTTCTACGGCAGCGCGCACGGCGCGGGGATCAAACCGATTATCGGTGCGGATTTCAAAGTCGCCAGCGAACTGATGGGCGACGAGCTGACCCAGCTGACGGTGCTGGCCGCCAACAATACCGGCTATCAGAACCTGACGCTGCTCATCTCGCGCGCCTACCAGCGCGGCTACGGCATCGCCGGTCCGGTTATCGATCGCGACTGGCTGCCGGAGCTGGGCGAGGGATTGATTCTGCTCTCCGGCGGACGCTGCGGCGACGTGGGCCGCAGCCTGCTGCGCGGCAACAGCGCGCTGGTGGCGCAGTGCCTCGACTTCTATCAGACCCACTTTCCCGATCGCTACTACCTCGAACTGACGCGCACCGGACGCGCCGACGAGGAGAGCTATCTGCACGCCGCGGTGGAACTCGCCATCGCTGAAGGGGTGCCGGTAGTCGCCACCAATGAAGTCTGCTTCCTGAACGAAGAGGACTTCGACGCCCATGAAATCCGCGTGGCGATCCACGACGGCTATACGCTGGACGATCCCAAACGCCCGCGCAACTACAGCCCTCAGCAATATATGCGCAGCGAAGAGGAGATGTGCGAGCTGTTCTCGGACATCCCGGAAGCGCTGGAAAACAGCGTAGAGATTGCTAAGCGCTGCAACGTCACGGTACGCCTCGGCGAATACTTCCTGCCGCAGTTCCCGACCGGCGATATGTCCACCGAAGATTTTCTGGTGATGAAGTCGCGCGAAGGGCTGGAAGAGCGCCTGGAGTTTCTCTTTCCCGATCCGGCCGTGCGCGCGGAAAAGCGGCCGGAATATGACGAGCGTCTGGAGATTGAGCTTAACGTTATCAACCAGATGGGCTTCCCTGGCTACTTCCTGATCGTAATGGAGTTTATCCAGTGGTCGAAAGATAACGGCATTCCGGTTGGTCCGGGACGCGGCTCCGGCGCCGGTTCGCTGGTCGCCTACGCGCTGAAGATCACCGACCTCGATCCGCTGGAGTTCGACCTGCTGTTCGAACGCTTCCTTAACCCGGAACGCGTCTCGATGCCTGACTTCGACGTCGACTTCTGTATGGAGAAGCGCGACCAGGTGATCGATCACGTCGCCGAAATGTACGGGCGCGAAGCGGTATCGCAGATCATCACCTTCGGCACCATGGCGGCGAAAGCGGTTATCCGCGACGTCGGCCGCGTGCTGGGGCATCCGTATGGTTTCGTCGATCGCATCTCCAAGCTGATCCCGCCGGATCCCGGCATGACGCTGGAAAAAGCCTTCGCCGTCGAGCCGCAGCTGCCGGAAATGTACGACGCGGACGAAGAGGTCAAAGCGCTGATCGATATGGCGCGCAAGCTGGAAGGCGTCACGCGCAACGCCGGCAAGCACGCCGGCGGCGTGGTTATCGCCCCGACGCGGATTACTGACTTCGCGCCGCTCTACTGCGACGAGAACGGCAACCATCCGGTCACGCAGTTCGATAAGAATGACGTCGAATACGCCGGCCTGGTGAAGTTCGACTTCCTCGGCCTGCGCACGCTCACCATCATCGACTGGGCGCTGAAGATGATCAACCCGCGCCGGGAGAAGCAGGGACTGCCGCCGATCGATATCGCCGCTATCCCGCTGGAGGATAAAAAAAGCTTCGACATGCTGCAGCGCGCGGAAACCACGGCGGTGTTCCAGCTTGAATCGCGCGGCATGAAAGACCTGATCAAACGTCTGAAGCCGGACTGCTTTGAAGATATGATCGCGCTGGTGGCGCTGTTCCGTCCCGGTCCGCTGCAGTCGGGCATGGTGGATAACTTTATCGACCGTAAGCACGGGCGCGAGGCGATCTCCTATCCCGATATTCAGTGGCAGCATGAAAGCCTGAAGCCGGTGCTCGAACCCACCTACGGCATTATCCTCTATCAGGAACAGGTGATGCAGATCGCCCAGGTGCTCTCCGGCTATACCCTGGGCGGCGCGGATATGCTGCGCCGCGCCATGGGTAAAAAGAAACCGGAAGAGATGGCCAAGCAGCGCTCGGTGTTTAAAGAGGGCGCGGAGCGCATGGGCATCGACGGCGAGCTGTCGATGAAGATTTTCGACCTGGTGGAGAAATTCGCCGGCTACGGCTTTAACAAATCGCACTCCGCCGCCTATGCGCTGGTTTCCTATCAGACGCTGTGGCTGAAGGCGCACTATCCGGCCGAGTTTATGGCGGCGGTGATGACCGCCGATATGGATAACACCGAGAAGGTGGTCGGCCTGGTGGACGAGTGCTGGCGCATGGGCCTGAAGGTGCTGCCGCCCGATATCAACTCCGGTCTCTATCAGTTCCACGTCAACGACGACGGCGAGATCGTTTACGGCATCGGCGCGATCAAAGGCGTCGGCGAAGGGCCGATCGAGGCGATCCTCGAGGCGCGCAACCAGGATGGCTATTTCCGCGAGCTGTTCGATCTCTGCGCGCGCACCGACACCAAAAAGATCAACCGCCGCGTGATGGAGAAGCTGATCATGTCCGGCGCCTTCGATCGTCTCGGTCCACACCGCGCGGCGCTGATGAGTTCGCTCGGCGACGCGCTGAAGGCGGCGGATCAGCACGCCAAAGCGGAGGCGATCGGCCAGGCCGACATGTTCGGCGTGCTGGCGGAAGAGCCGGAGCAGGTAGAGAAATCCTACGCCAGCGTGGCGCCCTGGCCGGAACAGGTGCAGCTCGACGGCGAGCGGGAAACGCTCGGCCTCTATCTCACCGGCCATCCGATCAATCAGTATCTGAAAGAGATTGAACGCTATGTAGGCGGCATGCGCCTCAAGGACATGCATCCTACCGAGCGTGGTAAAATTACCGTCGCCGCCGGACTGGTGGTGGCGGCCCGCGTGATGGTGACCAAGCGCGGCAACCGAATTGGTATCTGTACTCTGGACGATCGTTCCGGTCGTCTTGAGGTGATGTTATTTACCGATGCGTTAGATAAATACCAGCAGTTGCTGGAGAAAGACCGTATCCTGATCGTCAGCGGACAGGTCAGCTTTGATGACTTCAGCGGCGGCCTTAAAATGACCGCTCGTGAAGTCATGGACATTGACGAAGCGCGCGAAAAATACGCGCGCGGACTTGCTATCTCGCTGACGGACAGGCAAATTGATGACCAGCTATTAAACCGGCTCCGCCAGTCTCTCGAGCCCCATCGCTCGGGGACGATACCGGTGAATCTCTACTATCAGAGAGCCGACGCGCGAGCGAAGCTACGCTTTGGTGCAGCGTGGCGTATTTCGCCCAGCGATCGCCTGCTCAACGAACTGCGTTCGTTGATAGGGTCGGAGCAGGTTGAACTGGAGTTTGACTAAAACAGGAACATTATGAGTCTTAATTACCTGGATTTTGAACAGCCGATCGCGGAACTTGAAGCGAAAATTGATTCGCTTACGTCGATTGGTCGTCAGGATGATAAACACATTAATCTGGACGAAGAGGTGCAGCGCCTGCGCGAAAAGAGCGTCGAGCTGACCCGTAAAATCTTCGCCGATTTGGGCGCATGGCAGGTCGCGCAGCTGGCGCGCCATCCGCTGCGCCCTTATACGCTTGACTACGTTCGCAACGCTTTTGACGACTTTGACGAGCTGGCTGGCGATCGCGCCTACGCCGACGACAAAGCGATTGTCGGCGGTATCGCTCGTCTCGACGGCCGCCCGGTCATGATCATTGGTCATCAAAAAGGTCGCGAAACCAAAGAGAAAATCCGCCGCAACTTCGGTATGCCGGCGCCGGAAGGCTATCGCAAAGCGCTGCGTCTGATGGAGATGGCCGAGCGCTTCAAAATGCCGCTGATCACCTTTATCGACACGCCGGGCGCCTATCCGGGCGTGGGAGCGGAAGAGCGCGGTCAGTCTGAAGCGATCGCCCGCAACCTGCGCGAAATGTCGGGTCTGAAAATTCCGGTTATCTGCACCGTGATCGGCGAAGGCGGCTCAGGCGGCGCGCTGGCGATCGGCGTGGGCGACAAAGTGAATATGCTGCAGTACAGCACCTATTCGGTGATCTCGCCGGAAGGCTGCGCCTCAATTCTGTGGAAAAGCGCGGATAAAGCCCCGCTGGCGGCAGAGGCGATGGGCATCACGGCCAACCGTCTGAAAGAGCTGAAGCTGATCGACTCGATCATTCCTGAACCGCTGGGCGGCGCGCATCGTCAGCCGGTGGATATGGCGCTGTCGCTGAAAAACCAGCTGCTGGCGGATCTGGCCGATCTCGACACCCTGAGCACCGAAGAGCTGCTCGATCGTCGCTATCAGCGTCTGATGAGCTACGGCTACGCTTAAGGGCGTACAGCGGTGAAAAAGCGGACTCCGGTCCGCTTTTTTTATGTCTCTTATTTGCCGATTGGCAACAGAGTAGAGCATTCCGACAGCGCCCGACCGCCACTCTTGGCTATGATTAGCCCTGCCACATTAAAAGGGAGGTGCGCATTGAATATTCTGGCGATCATGGGTTCACACGGCATGTTCTACAAAGACGAGCCGCTGCGCGAGCTGAACACCGCCCTGACGCAGCAGGGCTTTCAGCTGATTTATCCGACGAACATCGACGACCTGCTGAAGCTGATAGAGCACAACCCGCGCATCTGCGGCGTGATCTTTGACTGGGACGCGCACAACAGTCCGGCGCTCTGCGCCGATATCAATCAGCTCAATGAACATCTGCCGCTCTACGCCTTTATCAACACCCATTCGCAGATGGATGTCAGCATCAACGAGATGCGCATGGCGCTGCACTTCTTTGAATATGCGCTGAGCGCCGCGGACGATATCGCGCTGCATATCCGCCAGTACACCGACGACTATATCGACCAGATTACCCCGCCGCTGACCAAAGCGCTGTTCACCTATGTGAAAGAGGGAAAGTACACCTTCTGTACGCCTGGCCATATGGGCGGCACCGCTTTTCAAAAAAGCCCGGTCGGCAGCCTCTTTTACGACTTCTTCGGCGCCAATACGCTGAAGGCGGATATCTCTATCTCGGTGACCGAGCTTGGTTCGCTGCTCGATCATACCGGCCCGCACCTGGAGGCTGAAGAGTACATCGCCAGAACCTTCGGCGCTGAGCAGAGCTACATGGTGACCAACGGCACCTCGACCTCGAATAAAATCGTCGGCATGTATGCGGCGCCAACCGGCAGCACGGTATTGATCGACCGCAACTGCCATAAGTCGCTGACGCATCTGCTGATGATGAGCGATATTGTGCCGATCTGGCTCAAGCCGACGCGCAACGCGCTGGGCATTCTCGGCGGCATCCCTAAGCGGGAGTTCACCCGCGCCAGCATTGAGGAGAAGGTGGCGAATACCGCGCGCGCCAGCTGGCCGGTGCACGCCGTGATCACCAACTCCACCTATGACGGCCTGCTCTATAACACCCAGTACATCAAGGAGACGCTGGAGGTACCCTCGATCCATTTCGATTCCGCCTGGGTGCCCTATACCAACTTCCACCCTATCTATGCCGGCAAAAGCGGCATGAGCGGCGAGCGTACGCCGGGCAAAGTGATCTATGAGACCCAGTCGACCCACAAGCTGCTGGCGGCCTTCTCGCAGGCGTCGCTGATCCATATTAAAGGCGACTACGACGAGCACACCTTCAACGAAGCCTACATGATGCACACCACCACATCGCCTAACTATGCGATTGTGTCGTCGATTGAAACGGCGGCGGCGATGCTGCGCGGCAATCCCGGCAAGCGGCTGATCAATCGCTCGGTCGAGCGCGCGCTCCATTTTCGCCGGGAGATCCAGCGTCTGCGCGAGGAGTCCGACAGCTGGTTCTTCGATATCTGGCAGCCAGAGCATGTCGATGAAGCGGCGTGCTGGCCGATCCAGCCGGGCGAAGAAGAGTGGCACGGCTTTACCCAGGCGGACGCCGACCATATGTATCTCGATCCCATCAAGGTCACCATTCTGACGCCCGGCATGAGCGAGCTGGGCGAGATGGCGGAAGAGGGGATTCCGGCGGCGCTGGTGGCGAAATTCCTCGACGAGCGCGGCATCGTGGTAGAGAAAACCGGGCCCTATAACCTGCTGTTTCTCTTCAGCATCGGTATCGACAAGACCCGGGCGATGAGCGTGCTGCGCGGTCTGACCGAGTTCAAGCGCGCCTACGATCTCAACCTCCGGGTGAAAAATATGCTGCCGGATCTCTACGCCGAAGATCCCGACTTTTACCGCAATATGCGCATCCAGACGCTGGCGCAGGGGATCCATCAGCTGATCCGCCAGCACGATCTGCCGCGGCTGATGCTCAAGGCGTTCGACGTGCTGCCGGAAATGAAGATGACGCCGTATCAGGCGTTCCAGCAGCAGGTGCAGGGCAGAGTCGAGACGGTGGATCTGAAGCAGCTGGTGGGACGCGTCTCCGCCAATATGATCCTGCCCTATCCGCCAGGCGTGCCGCTGGTGATGCCTGGGGAGATGATCACCGAGGAGAGCCGCGCGGTGCTCGACTTCCTGCTGATGCTCTGCACTATCGGCCGTCACTATCCCGGCTTTGAGACCGACATTCACGGCGCGACGCTGACGGAAGAGGGCGATTATCGCGTTCGGGTACTGAAATAACGGAAAAAGGCAGCGGCTTCAGACAATTGCGCATTGCAAGCCGCCGCCGCACGTCTCAGGATAGGCAAAACAGTCAGGGAGTCTTTTCATGTTGCAGTTATCATCTGTTCACCATATCGCCATCATCGCCACCGATTATGCGCGCAGTAAGGCCTTTTACTGCGATGTGCTGGGCTTCAGCCTGATGGGCGAGGTTTACCGCGAAGCGCGCGATTCGTGGAAAGGCGATCTGGCGCTGAACGGCCAGTACACCATTGAGCTTTTCTCCTTTCCTTCGCCGCCGGCGCGCGTCAGTCATCCTGAAGCCTGCGGCCTGCGTCATCTGGCCTTTACCGTGCCGGACGTCGGCGCGGCGGTCGCGGCGCTGGCGGAAAAAGGCGTGGTATGCGAACCGATCCGCATCGACGATCTGACCGGCAAGCAGTGCACCTTCTTTGCCGATCCGGATGGTTTGCCGCTGGAGCTTTATCAGGCGTAAAATAGCGCGCGCAAGGGCCGCATCCGGCGGCCCTGATTCTGGAACGCGTCATGCCTTTGTCTCATCTCGCTTCGCTGTTGCCTGACGATGCCGCGCTGGTGGTAGCGTTTAGCGGCGGTCTCGACTCCACCGTGCTGCTGCATCAGCTGGTCAGCTGGCAACAGACGCACCCGCAAGCGCGCCTGCGCGCGCTGCATGTCCACCACGGATTAAGTCCCAACGCCGACAGCTGGGCGGCGCACTGCGTGGCGATCTGCGAAGCCTGGCAGCTTGGCTGCGAGGTGCTGCGCGTGCAGGTCGACGCGCGCGAGCAGGGCGTTGAGGGCGCGGCGCGCGCGGCGCGCTATCAGGCGCTGACCACGGCGATGCAGCCTGATGAGTGGCTGCTGACCGCGCAGCATCTCGATGACCAGTGCGAGACGCTGCTGCTGGCGCTGAAGCGCGGCAGCGGACCGGCCGGGCTGGCGGCGATGCCGGTGCGGCATCAGCGCCACGGCCGCGTGCTGCTGCGTCCGCTGCTCGCGCAGTCGCGCCAGCAGCTTGAAGCCTACGCGCAGCAGCATCAGCTGCGCTGGATCGAAGATGAAAGCAATCAGGATGCGCGCTACGATCGCAATTTCCTGCGCCAGCATCTGCTGCCGACGCTGCAGGCGCGCTGGCCGCACTTCGCCGCCGCGTGCGCGCGCAGCGCGGCGCTGTGCGGCGAGCAGGAGCAGCTGCTGGACGAACTGCTGGCGGAGCAGCTGGCCGATCTGCTGCATCCAGACGGCAGCCTGCATTTCCCGCCGCTGTTACAGATGAGCGAGACGCGCGCCAACGCGCTGCTGCGACGCTGGATCGCCCGTCAGGGCGCGCCGATGGTGTCGCGCGCCGCGCTGACGCGTCTGCGTCAGGAGGTGATGCTGAGCCGTGAAGATGCGCAGCCGCGTTTACGCTTTGGCGAGGCGGAGGCGCGCCGCTATCGCGATCGGCTCTACTGGGTGCCGCGCTGCGCGTCGCTAAAGGATCGGCAGCTGCCCTGGCCCGATCGCCGCGCGCCGCTGATGCTGCCGCAGCGGCTCGGCGCGCTGCATGCCCACCGCGCACCCTCGGCGCTGCGTCAGCCCGAGGCGGACGAAGAGGTGAGCGTACGTTTTCATGCGCAGGGCTATTTTCATCTGGCGGGCCGCGCCGGCGGCCGCGAAATCAAAAAGCTGTGGCAGGAGCTGGCGATCCCGCCGTGGCAGCGCGAACGTATTCCGCTGATATATTACAATCAGACGCTTGTCTGCGCGCCCGGTCTGTTCGTCACCCGGGAAGGCGCCGCCGTCGACGACAGCGGCTGGCAGGCGATCTGGAAAAATCACGAGAGCGCTGGAGAGCAACCATGAAGAGATTACTGGCCGCCTTGCTGCTGGCGGCGTCGCTGCCTGCACTGGCCGACGGCGACGTCAACGCGGGGGCGCAGAAGTCGGCCGCCTGCGCCGCCTGCCATGGCGCGCAGGGAAAAAGCAGCATGCCGCTCTATCCCAACCTTGCGGGACAGAACGCCGCTTACCTCAACCATGCGCTGCAGGCCTATAAAAAGGGCGAGCGCAGCGGCGGGCAGGCGGAGGTCATGAAGGCGTTTGTGGCGGGATTAAGCGATGAGGATATGGCGGATCTGTCGGCTTACTATGGGTCGTTGAAACCTTAGGGAAGGGGGCGGGAATATCCCGCCCGAGGCGCTGTCGTTACTCTTCGCTGACGACAACGGTGCCCAGCTCAGGATGGCTGAAGCTGGCGATGTGATCGAGGCGCAACTCGCGCGTTTCGCCGGAGAGATCGATAGAGAGGTATTCGACGTTTTTACGTGAAACCATATCCGTCGCTTTCGCCTTCAGCGCTTCCCCGTTTTTCAGGGTCAGCTCAAGCGTCCAGCGTTTCGTGCAGGCGAGTTCCAGGTTGTCGTAATCATCGCAGTTGATGGGTCTATAAGCTTCATTCGTCAACATAGTCGCTCACCAGTAAGTTTGCGGCGGCATAAGCTGCCTGTTCCCTGACAGAAGAGTTTAGCGCAGAATTTGCGGCAATATCATCGAGTGCCTTTAAAACGCATCCGATCGCATCGGGCACATATCCCAGTTCGCCGCTGCCGATCTCGGCATACTTCTGACGAACCAATTCACAATATTTTTGCACTTTCACCTCCTCAGCAGAGCAAGAATACTCTGGTTGCCTGAGGAACTATATCACAGGCATTTCCAGGATTTCAGCCAGAGCAAAGCAGGATCGTAGCGTCGAAAGCGGCTAAAGTGACAGAATCCGCTGGCTACGCGCCATAAACAGCAAGCACAAAAGGTTAAGTTGATGAACAGGTTAAACGAGGCAATCCTGTCTCAGGTGACAGATGATTAAAGTTTCACGTACGGTCGAGCTGCCCGACGGCGAAGTCGAGCTAAGCGCCATTCGCGCCCAGGGCGCGGGCGGGCAGCATGTGAATAAAACCAGCACCGCGATTCATCTGCGTTTCGATATCGCCGCATCCTCGCTGCCGCCGTTTTACAAACAGCGCATGCTGGCGGCCAAACACCATCTGATTACGCCGGAAGGCATGGTGATTATCAAAGCGCAGGAGTATCGCAGCCAGGAGATGAACCGCGAGGCGGCGGTACAGAGGCTGGTCAATTTGATTCAGGAGCTGACGCGGGTAGAGAAGGCGCGGCGCGCTACGCGGCCGACGCGCGCGTCGAAAGAGCGGCGGCTGGACGGGAAAGCGCGGCGCAGTTCGACCAAAGCGATGCGGGGAAAGGTGCTGTAAAGAAACGCCCCCGAAAACGGGGGCGGGAAGGAACTTACTTGTTAAGCGCTTTCAGCAGGAAGTCAACGATGTCGCTCTGCTTGATCATCTCTTTCTCGCCGGCGCGGCGCGCTTTGTACTCAATCTCTTCGTTGTCGAGATTGCGGTCGCCGATAACGATGGTGTGCGGCACGCCAATCAGCTCCATATCGGCGAACATCACGCCTGGACGCTCTTTACGGTCGTCGAGGATCACCTCAACGCCTTTGGCGCGCAGGGTGTGGTAAAGCTCTTCCGCCAGCTCTTTCACGCGGAAAGATTTGTGCATATTCATCGGCAGAATCGCAACGTCGAACGGCGCCAGCGCCGCAGGCCAGATAATGCCGCGCTCGTCGTGGTTCTGCTCGATCGCCGCCGCGACGACGCGCGTAATGCCGATACCGTAGCAGCCCATGGTCAGCACCTGATTGCGGCCATCTTCGCCCTGAACCGCCGCTTTCATCGCTTCCGAGTATTTGGTGCCGAGCTGGAAAATATGGCCGACTTCGATGCCGCGTTTGATCTGCAGCGTGCCTTTGCCGTCCGGGCTCGGATCGCCTTCCACCACGTTGCGGATATCGGCCACGATCGCCTGCGGCAGATCGCGCTCCCAGTTAATGCCGACATAGTGTTTGCCGTCGACATTGGCGCCGGCGCTGAAGTCGCTCATCTTGTCGACGCTGCGATCGGCGATAACCGGCATCGCCAGACCCACAGGGCCAAGCGAGCCTGGACCTGCGCCCACTGCGGCGCGGATCTCTTCTTCGGTGGCGAACGTCAGCGGCGAGGCGACGATGTCGAGTTTCTCCGCTTTAATCTCGTTCAGCTCGTGATCGCCGCGCACCAGCAGCGCAACCAGCGTATGGCCGCTCTCTTCGCTGGCTTTCACCATCAGCGTCTTCACGGTTTTCTCAATCGGCAGCTGGAACTGTTCCACCAGCTCGGCGATGGTTTTCGCGTTCGGCGTATCAATCTGCGCCAGCGCCTGAGTCGGCTGCGGGCGATCGCCAGCCGGCGCCACCGCTTCGGCCATTTCGATATTGGCGGCGTAGTCCGAGTCGGTTGAGAAGATCACATC
The DNA here is from genome assembly GCF_059730625.1 of Pantoea sp. X-Soil-MYKO-1289. NCBI lineage: Bacteria > Pseudomonadati > Pseudomonadota > Gammaproteobacteria > Enterobacterales > Erwiniaceae > Pantoea > Pantoea sp. X-Soil-MYKO-1289. Next base: position 3,181,329 of record NZ_AP036004.1, on the reverse strand, counting down.
ATCTTCGCCGCTCTGCGCCAGCACCTGGAATTCGTGCGACGCGCTGCCGCCGATAGAACCGGTATCCGCCTGAACCGCGCGGAAGTCGAGGCCCATACGGCTAAAGCTGTTGCTGTAGGCGCGGTACATGGCGTCGTAGGTTTCCTGCAGCGACTCCTGCGAGGTGTGGAAGGAGTAAGCGTCTTTCATGATGAACTCGCGCGAGCGCATCACGCCAAAGCGCGGACGCACTTCATCGCGGAACTTGGTCTGGATCTGATAGAGGTTGAGCGGCAGCTGCTTATAGGAGCTAAGCTCGTTGCGGATCAGATCGGTGATCACTTCTTCATGCGTCGGACCGAGCACGAACGGGCGCTCGTGGCGATCGGCCACGCGCAGCAGTTCCGGGCCGTACTGTTCCCAGCGACCGCTCTCCTGCCACAAATCGGCAGGCTGAACCACCGGCATAGAGATCTCAATCGCGCCCGCGTTGTTCATCTCTTCGCGCACGATGTTTTCGACTTTTTTCAGCACGCGTAAACCGGTCGGCAGCCAGGTGTAGAGACCTGAAGCCAGTTTGCGGATCATCCCGGCGCGCAGCATCAGCTGGTGGCTGATCACTTCCGCGTCGGAGGGCGTCTCCTTAAGGGTGGAGAGCAAATATTGAGTAGTACGCATTGATTAAGGTTCCAGTTGAACGGAGAGTCACTGACAAAAGTTTTGTTGGCGGCTAGTGTACCAGCGAGATCACGGGCTCAAAAGCGCGTTTTCGCGCGGGTCGATGCCGGTCACCTCGGTGCCGGTTTCATCGACGCGCCAGCGCACATTGAAATCGAGCAGCCAGACGGCATATTCGCGCGACTGCGCTTCGCCTTTGCGGTAGGCGGGACGCGGATCCTGCGCCAGCACGTCGCGGATAAAACGCGCCAGATGGGGATAGCGCTGCTGCTGCTGCGCCAGCTGCTGTTCCGCCTGCGGCGAGAAGCGCACCGGCATATCGGCCGCGGGCGCTTCCTGCGCGAAACCGGCCCGCGCCTGCGGCAGCGCCTCGGCGAAGGGGAGGTAGGGCTTGATATCCACGACCGGCGTGCCGTCTACCAGATCCAGGCTGCCGAGCTGCAGGATCACCTGATTCTTCTCGCAGCGTATCGCTTTCAGCTCAACCAGCGACATGCCGACAGGGTTCGGGCGAAAGGTCGAGCGCGTCGCGAACACGCCCATGCGGGCGTTGCCGCCCAGGCGCGGCGGGCGCACCGTGGGCCGCCAGCCGCCTGCCATGGTCTGATGAAACACGAACAGCACCCAGAGATGGCTGAAACTCTCCAGGCCGCGTACCGCCTCCGGCTGGTTATAGGGCGCCATCAGATGCAGCTCGCCGTGACCGTCCTGCACCAGGCCAGGCTGGCGCGGCACGGCGAATTTCTCTTTCCACGGCGAACGGATCACGCCGATCTGCTCGAAGGCGAAAGCGCTCATTGATTCACTTTCAGCGCGGAGCCCTGGCAGATCGCCTGACGATAGCAGCCCGGCGTGCTGCTGACGATCTCACACTTATGCAGCAGAACGGCATTGGCTTTCAGGTAAGAGGCTTTAATCTGCAGACGTTTGCGCGCGGTGGCGATATTCGGCGGCGAATCCTGGCGGCTGCTCTGGCAGTCATCGCCGGCGACTTCGCCCAGATCGCGGAACGGCTTGCTGACCAGATCGGCGGCGTCGGTATAGACTTTGACCGGCGCGGGGCGCGGCGCGGGCTTGCGCGCGGGCTCGCGGGATGGCTGCGAATGAGCGGGTGCGCTGCTTATCGGGTGGTATTCGTGAACGCACCCGGTCAGCATCAATGCTAACAAGCAGAGCGGTAATAAACGCATGGCAACATCCTCAAGGTTGTAAAAAGTGGCGTTATTGAAACAAGGACCAGGCGAAATAACAAGTCGCGCCGGATGCGGCGCAAAAGAAAGGGCGGCTAAGCGCCGCCCTGGTCAGAAGTGTCAGGAAAGAGATTACCAGCCTTTCACTGCGCCGCCGTTAAAGATCTTGTTCGCGGCTTCTGCGACTTCGTCAGACTGATAGGCCTGAACGAATTTTTTCACGTTTTCAGCGTCTTTGTTATCTTCGCGGCTGACGATCAGGTTCACGTACGGCGAATCTTTATCTTCGACGAAGATGCCGTCTTTGGCCGGCGTCAGGCCGATCTGGCTGGCGTAGGTGGTGTTGATCACCGCCAGCGCGATCTGCTGGTCATCCAGCGAACGCGGCAGCTGCGGCGCTTCCAGCTCGACAATCTTCAGGTTTTTCGGGTTCTCGACGATATCCAGCGAGGTCGGCAGCAGGCCGACGCCATCCTTCAGCTTGATCAGGCCCACTTTCTGCAGCAGCAGCAGAGAACGGCCGAGGTTGGTCGGGTCGTTAGGGATAGCGACCTGCGCGCCGTTTTGCAGCTCGTCCAGCGATTTGATTTTTTTCGAGTAGCCAGCGATCGGATAAACGAAAGAGTTGCCGACCGGCACCAGCTTGTAGCCGCGATCTTTGATCTGCTGATCCAGATAAGGTTTATGCTGGAAGGCGTTGACGTCGATATCGCCTTTGCTCAGCGCTTCATTCGGCAGCACGTAGTCGTTAAAGGTCACCAGCTCGACGTCGAGGCCATATTTATCCTTCGCGACTTTCTGCGCCGCTTCGGCGACCTGCTGCTCTGCGCCGACGATCACGCCCACTTTGATGTGGTTAGGATCTTTGGCTTTCTGATCGCATCCTGCCAGCGCAATCGCGCCAATCAGTGCACCCACAGCGGCAATCTTTTTTAATGTAAAAGTCATATCTCTTCCTTAATGGAGACGTAATGATATTGCTGACTTATTTATGGGACACGGCACGCACGATGCGGTCGCCACAAAACTGAATTAAATACACCAGAACGACCAGTAACACGAGCACCGTATTCATCACCGTCGCGTTATAGCCGATATAGCCGTACTGATAGCCAATCTGCCCCAGCCCGCCAGCGCCGACGGCGCCGCCCATGGCGGAGTAGCCGACCAGCGTGATCAGCGTGATGGTCGCGGCGTTCACCAGGCCCGGCAGCGCTTCCGGCAGCAGCACCTTGCGCACGATTTGCAGCGGCGTGGCGCCCATGGCGCGCGACGCTTCGATCAGTCCGGTCGGCAGCTCAAGCAGCGCGTTCTCGACCATACGGGCGATAAAAGGCGCGGCGCCGACGGTCAGCGGCACGATAGCCGCCTGCAGGCCGATAGAGGTGCCGACGATGGCGCGAGTAAAGGGAATCATCCAGACCAGCAGAATAATAAAGGGAATAGAACGGAAAATATTCACCAGCGCAGAGAGGATGCGATAGAGCGTCCGGTTTTCCCGAATCTGTCCCGGACGGGTGACGTAGAGCAGCACGCCGACCGGCAAACCCAGCACGAAGCCAAAGAAGCCAGAGACAAAGGTCATCATCAGCGTTTCCCAGACGCCGCGCGCCAGTAAAGCCATCATCGCCTCAGACATAACCCAGTACCTCTACTTTCACATGATTTTCCTGCAGCCACGCAATAGCGGTGTTGGCGTCGCTCTCCGCGCCGTCCATTTCGGCCAGCATAATGCCGAACTTCACGCCGCCGGCGTAATCCATCTGCGCGCTGATAATGTTGTTATTGACGTTGAAGCGGCGCGCGGCTTCAGAGAGCAGCGGCGCGTCGACCGACTTGCCGGTGAACTCAAGCCGCAGCAGCGGCACGCGCTCGGCAGCAGGCTGCGACACCATGCGCTGCTGATAATCCTCCGGGATATCGAGGTGCAGCGTCGACTGGATAAACTGCTGCGCCAGCGGCGTTTTCGGATGAGAGAAGACTTCGCTGACGCTGTCTTTTTCAATCAGCTCGCCCTGGCTGATTACCGCGACCTGATCGCAGATGCGCTTCACCACGTCCATCTCGTGCGTAATCAGCAGAATGGTCAGGCCAAGGCGACGGTTGATATCTTTCAGCAGCTCGAGGATAGAGCGGGTAGTGGCGGGATCGAGCGCGCTGGTGGCTTCGTCGCACAGCAGCACTTTAGGATTGCTGGCCAGCGCGCGGGCGATGGCGACGCGCTGTTTCTGTCCGCCCGAGAGGTTGGCGGGCCAGGCGTCATGCTTATCGGCCAGGCCGACCAGCTCCAGCAGTTCCGTCACGCGCTGTTTAATCGCATCGCGCGACAGGCTGCCCAGCTCAAGCGGCAGCGCCACGTTGCCGAAGACGGTACGCGAATTCATTAAGTTAAAGTGCTGGAAGATCATGCCGATTTGACGGCGCGCCTGAGTCAGCTGACGTTCGCTCAGGGCGGTTAACTCCTGGCCGTCGACCAGCACGCGGCCTGACGTCGGGCGCTCCAGCAGGTTAACGCAGCGGATAAGGGTGCTTTTACCGGCGCCGGACGAGCCGATAACGCCATAAATCTGTCCCGCAGGCACATGCAGGCTGACGTCAGAGAGCGCCTGAATGGTGCGTGAGCCTTGCTGGAACACTTTGGTAATATTTTCAAGTTTAATCATTAGGTTATTTATTATCGTCTTGCGTTATCCGTGGTGTGGAACCTTTCGCGCCGATCTCCCGTGCGAAAGCTGAACGGATGGTAAGGCATCCAGACGTCTAAATCAATCAAAGTCATCTCATCTGCCATTCTCTCTTTTATTGCAATCATGCAATACTAGGCGGCAATTTTAGTAGCATCTTTAGTAGCAGGAGTTTCTCAGTGGCGAATAAAGTCCCGGCGGTATTTCTCGATCGTGATGGCACCTTGAACGTGGATCACGGCTATGTCCATGAAATCGACAACTTCCAGTTTATCGACGGCGCCATCGAGGCGTTGCAGGAGCTGAAGAAGATGGGATTCGCGCTGGTGCTGATCACCAATCAGTCCGGCATCGCTCGCGGCATGTTCAGCGAAGACCAGTTCATGCAGCTGACTGAATGGATGGACTGGTCGCTGGCGGACCGCGACGTCGATCTCGACGGCATCTATTTCTGTCCGCATCTGCCGGACGCGCCGGTGGAAGCCTATCGTCAGGCGTGCGACTGCCGCAAGCCGCATCCTGGCATGCTGCTTTCAGCGCAGAAGCATCTCGATATCGATATGGCGGCTTCTTATATGGTGGGTGACAAAATGGAAGATGTGCTGGCGGGCAAAGCGGCGGGCGTAGGCACAAACGTGCTGGTGCGCAGCGGCAAAACCATCACGGCGGAAGGGGAAGCGGCCGCAGACTGGGTGCTTAATAGTCTCGCCGAGCTGCCTCAGGCGATTAAAAAGCGCTAAAAACGTGCGTTTTGCGCATTAATCAGACGAACGACACAAAACTTTAAAAAAGGCGCTTGCGCTCTCTGAACGACTCCCTATAATGCGCCTCCATCGACACGGCACAACGGCTTACGGAATGCGGTGTTGAGGTGATGAAAGTCACCGTCGGTCAGAGCGAAAATAAACGCTTGACTGACACAGAGAGTAGCGTAATATACGCCACCTCGCAGCAGCAGGCTGAGCCGCTGACTGCACCGCTCTTTAACAATTTATCAGACAATCTGTGTGGGCACTCGAGAGCAGATATCAAAGCCTTCGGGCTTAAAAAATATCAAGCCTCACGAGTGGACACATAATGACATTCATTATGACGTTTTACAGATGAGCACCGCTTAACTGGTTTAAGCAAATCAAACTTAAATTGAAGAGTTTGATCATGGCTCAGATTGAACGCTGGCGGCAGGCCTAACACATGCAAGTCGAACGGCAGCACAGAAGAGCTTGCTCTTTGGGTGGCGAGTGGCGGACGGGTGAGTAATGTCTGGGAAACTGCCCGATGGAGGGGGATAACTACTGGAAACGGTAGCTAATACCGCATAACGTCGCAAGACCAAAGTGGGGGACCTTCGGGCCTCACACCATCGGATGTGCCCAGATGGGATTAGCTAGTAGGTGGGGTAACGGCTCACCTAGGCGACGATCCCTAGCTGGTCTGAGAGGATGACCAGCCACACTGGAACTGAGACACGGTCCAGACTCCTACGGGAGGCAGCAGTGGGGAATATTGCACAATGGGCGCAAGCCTGATGCAGCCATGCCGCGTGTATGAAGAAGGCCTTCGGGTTGTAAAGTACTTTCAGCGGGGAGGAAGGCGATGTGGTTAATAACCGCGTCGATTGACGTTACCCGCAGAAGAAGCACCGGCTAACTCCGTGCCAGCAGCCGCGGTAATACGGAGGGTGCAAGCGTTAATCGGAATTACTGGGCGTAAAGCGCACGCAGGCGGTCTGTCAAGTCGGATGTGAAATCCCCGGGCTTAACCTGGGAACTGCATTCGAAACTGGCAGGCTAGAGTCTTGTAGAGGGGGGTAGAATTCCAGGTGTAGCGGTGAAATGCGTAGAGATCTGGAGGAATACCGGTGGCGAAGGCGGCCCCCTGGACAAAGACTGACGCTCAGGTGCGAAAGCGTGGGGAGCAAACAGGATTAGATACCCTGGTAGTCCACGCCGTAAACGATGTCGACTTGGAGGCTGTTCCCCTGAGGAGTGGCTTCCGGAGCTAACGCGTTAAGTCGACCGCCTGGGGAGTACGGCCGCAAGGTTAAAACTCAAATGAATTGACGGGGGCCCGCACAAGCGGTGGAGCATGTGGTTTAATTCGATGCAACGCGAAGAACCTTACCTACTCTTGACATCCAGAGAACTTGCCAGAGATGGCTTGGTGCCTTCGGGAACTCTGAGACAGGTGCTGCATGGCTGTCGTCAGCTCGTGTTGTGAAATGTTGGGTTAAGTCCCGCAACGAGCGCAACCCTTATCCTTTGTTGCCAGCGATTCGGTCGGGAACTCAAAGGAGACTGCCGGTGATAAACCGGAGGAAGGTGGGGATGACGTCAAGTCATCATGGCCCTTACGAGTAGGGCTACACACGTGCTACAATGGCGCATACAAAGAGAAGCGACCTCGCGAGAGCAAGCGGACCTCATAAAGTGCGTCGTAGTCCGGATCGGAGTCTGCAACTCGACTCCGTGAAGTCGGAATCGCTAGTAATCGTGGATCAGAATGCCACGGTGAATACGTTCCCGGGCCTTGTACACACCGCCCGTCACACCATGGGAGTGGGTTGCAAAAGAAGTAGGTAGCTTAACCTTCGGGAGGGCGCTTACCACTTTGTGATTCATGACTGGGGTGAAGTCGTAACAAGGTAACCGTAGGGGAACCTGCGGTTGGATCACCTCCTTACCTGAAGATACTGCCTTCGAAGTGCTCACACAGATTGTCTGATAGAAAGTAACGAGCAGAAAAACCTCTACAGGCTTGTAGCTCAGGTGGTTAGAGCGCACCCCTGATAAGGGTGAGGTCGGTGGTTCAAGTCCACTCAGGCCTACCAGATTTTCCCTCATGCTGCGTTGTGACGACGGCTCGCATAGTGAACTATGCTTCGCATCGCCACGCCTTGCCTGAGAAAAAATCGCATTCCTCGCACGAAGAATGCCACTCCTGGTAGTAGACGGTCTCTGCAGTAACTGTATGGGGCTATAGCTCAGCTGGGAGAGCGCCTGCCTTGCACGCAGGAGGTCAGCGGTTCGATCCCGCTTAGCTCCACCATACTGTTTTCTGAAATACTTCAGAGCGTACCGGAAACGGTGGGCTGCGAAGTATTATGCTCTTTAACAATCCGGAACAAGCTGAAAATTGAAACGACGCGCGGCGTTATTCCCCCGTAACAGGGAATAAAGGCGGCGCGTTCGAGTCTCTCAATAATCACATCCGCGACGTCGCAAGACGCCTGTGGGTTGTGAGGTTAAGCGACTAAGCGTACACGGTGGATGCCCTGGCAGTCAGAGGCGATGAAGGACGTGCTAATCTGCGAAAAGCGCCGGCAAGGTGATATGAACCGCAACAGCCGGCGATGTCCGAATGGGGAAACCCAGTGTGTTTCGACACACTATCGCAACATGAATACATAGTGTTGCGAGGCGAACCGGGGGAACTGAAACATCTAAGTACCCCGAGGAAAAGAAATCAACCGAGATTCCCCCAGTAGCGGCGAGCGAACGGGGAGCAGCCCAGAGCCTGAATCAGCTTGTGTGTTAGTGGAAGCGTCTGGAAAGTCGCAGGGTACAGGGTGACACTCCCGTACACGAAAACACACATTCTGTGAGCTCGATGAGTAGGGCGGGACACGTGGTATCCTGTCTGAATATGGGGGGACCATCCTCCAAGGCTAAATACTCCTGACTGACCGATAGTGAACCAGTACCGTGAGGGAAAGGCGAAAAGAACCCCGGCGAGGGGAGTGAAACAGAACCTGAAACCGTGTACGTACAAGCAGTGGGAGCCTCTTTGTGGGGTGACTGCGTACCTTTTGTATAATGGGTCAGCGACTTATATTCTGTAGCAAGGTTAACCGTATAGGGGAGCCGCAGGGAAACCGAGTCTTAACTGGGCGTTAAGTTGCAGGGTATAGACCCGAAACCCGGTGATCTAGCCATGGGCAGGTTGAAGGTTGGGTAACACTAACTGGAGGACCGAACCGACTAATGTTGAAAAATTAGCGGATGACCTGTGGCTGGGGGTGAAAGGCCAATCAAACCGGGAGATAGCTGGTTCTCCCCGAAAGCTATTTAGGTAGCGCCTCGTGAACTCATCTCCGGGGGTAGAGCACTGTTTCGGCTAGGGGGCCATCCCGGCTTACCAACCCGATGCAAACTGCGAATACCGGAGAATGTTATCACGGGAGACACACGGCGGGTGCTAACGTCCGTCGTGAAGAGGGAAACAACCCAGACCGCCAGCTAAGGTCCCAAAGTCATGGTTAAGTGGGAAACGATGTGGGAAGGCCCAGACAGCCAGGATGTTGGCTTAGAAGCAGCCATCATTTAAAGAAAGCGTAATAGCTCACTGGTCGAGTCGGCCTGCGCGGAAGATGTAACGGGGCTAAACCATGCACCGAAGCTGCGGCAGCAGTAGCGATACTGTTGGGTAGGGGAGCGTTCTGTAAGCCGTTGAAGGTGTGCTGTGAGGCATGCTGGAGGTATCAGAAGTGCGAATGCTGACATAAGTAACGATAAAGCGGGTGAAAAGCCCGCTCGCCGGAAGACCAAGGGTTCCTGTCCAACGTTAATCGGGGCAGGGTGAGTCGACCCCTAAGGCGAGGCCGAAAGGCGTAGTCGATGGGAAACAGGTTAATATTCCTGTACTTGGTGTTGCTGCGAAGGGGGGACGGAGAAGGCTATGTTGGCCGGGCGACGGTTGTCCCGGTTTAAGCGTGTAGGCTGAGCATCCAGGCAAATCCGGATGCTTAAGGCTGAGGCGTGACGACGAGGCACTACGGTGCTGAAGCAACAAATGCCCTGCTTCCAGGAAAAGCCTCTAAGCTCCAGGCAACACGAAATCGTACCCCAAACCGACACAGGTGGTCAGGTAGAGAATACCAAGGCGCTTGAGAGAACTCGGGTGAAGGAACTAGGCAAAATGGTGCCGTAACTTCGGGAGAAGGCACGCTGGCGCGTAGGTGAAGGGACTTGCTCCCGGAGCCGAGGCCAGTCGAAGATACCAGCTGGCTGCAACTGTTTATTAAAAACACAGCACTGTGCAAACACGAAAGTGGACGTATACGGTGTGACGCCTGCCCGGTGCCGGAAGGTTAATTGATGGGGTTATCCGCAAGGAGAAGCTCTTGATCGAAGCCCCGGTAAACGGCGGCCGTAACTATAACGGTCCTAAGGTAGCGAAATTCCTTGTCGGGTAAGTTCCGACCTGCACGAATGGCGTAATGATGGCCAGGCTGTCTCCACCCGAGACTCAGTGAAATTGAAATCGCTGTGAAGATGCAGTGTACCCGCGGCAAGACGGAAAGACCCCGTGAACCTTTACTACAGCTTGACACTGAACACTGGTCCTTGATGTGTAGGATAGGTGGGAGGCTTTGAAGCGTGGACGCCAGTCTGCGTGGAGCCGTCCTTGAAATACCACCCTTTAATGGCTGGTGTTCTAACGTAGGCCCGTAATCCGGGCTGCGGACAGTGTCTGGTGGGTAGTTTGACTGGGGCGGTCTCCTCCCAAAGCGTAACGGAGGAGCACGAAGGTTGGCTAATCCTGGTCGGACATCAGGAGGTTAGTGCAATGGCATAAGCCAGCTTGACTGCGAGAGTGACGGCTCGAGCAGGTGCGAAAGCAGGTCATAGTGATCCGGTGGTTCTGAATGGAAGGGCCATCGCTCAACGGATAAAAGGTACTCCGGGGATAACAGGCTGATACCGCCCAAGAGTTCATATCGACGGCGGTGTTTGGCACCTCGATGTCGGCTCATCACATCCTGGGGCTGAAGTAGGTCCCAAGGGTACGGCTGTTCGCCGTTTAAAGTGGTACGCGAGCTGGGTTTAGAACGTCGTGAGACAGTTCGGTCCCTATCTGCCGTGGGCGCTGGAAAACTGAGGGGGGTTGCTCCTAGTACGAGAGGACCGGAGTGAACGCACCGCTGGTGTTCGGGTTGTCATGCCAATGGCACTGCCCGGTAGCTAAGTGCGGAAGAGATAAGTGCTGAAAGCATCTAAGCACGAAACTTGCCCCGAGATGAGTTTTCCCTGAGCACTTGATGCTCCTGAAGGGACGTTGAAGACGACGACGTTGATAGGCCGGGTGTGTAAGCGCAGCGATGCGTTGAGCTAACCGGTACTAATGACCCGTGAGGCTTAACCTTACAACGCCAGAGGCGTTTTGCGAGACGCGAGATTTTCAGCTTGTACCGGATAAAGAACTAGCGGGAACGAAAGATTTTGCGCTGAAGCAAGGCGGCAAGCGTGGTAAAGGAAGGAGCATACTGAGGTATGTGACTGACTTTACGAGAGCAGCCAACGCAGCAGCAGCGTAAAAGATTCGTTCCGAGCACAAGAATTTGCCTGGCGGCCTTAGCGCGGCGGTCCCACCTGACCCCATGCCGAACTCAGAAGTGAAACGCCGTAGCGCCGATGGTAGTGTGGGGCCTCCCCATGCGAGAGTAGGGAACTGCCAGGCATCCAACTGCGATAACCCTGACCTCACGGTCAGGGTTTTTTGCATTTTCAGACCTGCAAAAAAACACTTTCTCAGTTACACGCGTTACACCTAAACCTCTTGCGCATCACATTTACCGCAGCACAACAGCGATAACGTTTCGTTGTCCCGGATGAAATGCTTTACTCATTGTTTTAACGCTGCTTATCAGCAGGGAACTTGAGGTAAAGCATGGCAGAAATTAATTCGCGCTCATCCCGAACGGGGGCAGAAGAGCCAGGGATCAGCAAAAAACGCGTCTGGGCGATCGTCGGCGCATCGTCGGGTAATCTGGTCGAATGGTTCGACTTTTACGTCTACTCATTCTTCTCACTCTATTTTGCGCATATCTTCTTTCCCAAAGGCGATACCACCACGCAGCTGCTGCAAACCGCAGGGGTATTCGCCGCAGGGTTTTTGATGCGTCCCATTGGCGGCTGGCTATTTGGCTATATCGGCGATCGGCACGGACGTAAAAAGTCGATGCTTATTTCCGTATGCATGATGTGCTTCGGCTCGCTGGTCATCGCCTGCCTGCCTGGCTATGGCGCTATCGGCATCGCGGCCCCGGCGCTCCTGCTGCTGGCGCGCATGTTTCAGGGACTGTCGGTGGGCGGCGAATATGGCACCAGCGCAACCTATATGAGCGAGGTGGCGCTGGAAGGACGCAAAGGTTTTTACGCATCCTTTCAGTATGTGACGCTTATCGGCGGTCAGCTGCTGGCGGTGCTGACGGTGGTGGTGCTGCAGTTTATCCTCAGCGAAGAGGATCTGCGCAGCTGGGGCTGGCGCATCCCCTTTTTCCTCGGCGCGATCCTGGCGGTCGTCGCTCTCTGGCTGCGGCGATCGCTGCATGAAACCTCAGATAATCAGAGTCGCCATCATAAAGACGCCGGCAGCATTACCGGACTGCTGCGCAACCATACGCGCGCTTTCCTGATGGTGCTGGGTTTTACCGCAGGCGGCTCGCTGAGCTTCTACACCTTTACCACCTATATGCAAAAGTATCTGGTGAACACGGCGGGCATGGATGCGAAAAGCGCCAGCGGCCTGATGACCGCCGCGCTGCTGGTCTTTATGCTGATACAGCCGGTTATCGGCGCGCTGTCCGATAAAATTGGCCGTCGGGGTTCGATGCTTATTTTCGGCGCGGGCGCCGCTGTCTGCACCGTACCTATCCTCACGGCGCTGCAAAGCGTGCAAAGTCCGACTGTCGCCTTTTGCCTGATTATGCTGGCGCTGCTGATCACCAGCTTTTATACCGCCATCAGCGGCATCCTCAAGGCAGAGATGTTTCCGCCAGAAGTGCGCGCGCTTGGCGTCGGCTTATCCTATGCCGTAGCCAATGCGATTTTCGGCGGTTCGGCAGAGTATGTCGCGCTGCTGATGAAGCAGCAGGGCATCGAGACTACCTTCTTCTGGTATGTTTCGGCGATGGGCGCACTGGCGTTTCTGGTGTCGCTGCTGCTGCATAAGCGCGGCAAGGGCATCAAGCTGTAGAGGGGAGATGGCGCAGCCAGGCGGGCAGAAAACCAGCACCTTTGACAGAGAAGCGGTTGCCTGCGGCATTGAGTGCCGCAGGCAGCGCGTCAGAGAATACGGCTAATCAGACGGTCAATACGAATACGGCGCAGACGACGAATCAGCTTGCGCACCTTAGCTGGATAGTCGGAGATGCTTTCCAGATCGCGGAAATGCTTCACTACCTCAGTATGCGTGCGGATCAGCGCCAGCTCTTTTTCACGCTGCTCGGCGAGCTGCTGCAGCGGATCGTGGATCAGCACCGCATTTTCCAGATCGAGACGCCAGGCGCGCGGGTTGAGGTTATTGCCGGTGATCAGCATCCACTCATCATCGACCCAGATGCCTTTCAGGTGATAGCTGTTCTCGCCATCCTTCCACAGGCGTACCGCCAGCTGTCCGTTATCGACGTAATACTGGAGACGGCTCAGAAAGCGGCGCAGGTTAATCTCATAGAGATAGGGCAGCGCGCCAATGATTTTAAACGGCTGCTCAGGCGGAATGTAGAAGTCGTTGGCGGTTTTATCGCCGACGATAATCTCCACCTCTTTGCCCTCGCGCAGCAGATGAATAATGCTGCGCACCAGAATGGCCGGCAGGTTGAAGTAGGGCGTACAGATGGTGAGCTTCTGCTCGGTGCAGGGCATCAGGTGAAAAATGGTTTTGTTGAGCAGGCTGCGTTTGCCTAGTCCAACCAGCGGGGTCACGGTCAGCTCTTCGTTATGGCCATCGCCGGTGAACTGGTAGTTGAAGCCGCGCAGATCCTGGCGGAACTGGCGCGTCTCATTTTTGATTTCCGGGCTGGACGGACGCTCTTCGCGGTCGAGGCGGTTGACCGCTTCCGACTGCTTAAGGTTGACGTTAATCCACTCATACATGGTGTCGGCCAGCTGCGGATTGCGAATCAGCTGATAGCGGTCGTAGCGATACTTATCGTGCTGATGCAGGTAAACGTCGTTAATACTGGCGCCGCTGTAGAGCAGCGTATTGTCGATAATAAAGCCTTTCAGATGCAGCACGCCCAGCGCTTCGCGCGTATTGACCGGGATGCCGTAAACCGGGATGGCGATATCCGCATGCTGCGTCGCCATCTCACAATACCAGTCGGCATTGGTGACGCCGCGCGCTGCGCCGATGCGGCCGCGCTGGGCGCGGTGCCAGTCGACAAGAATGCTGACATCCAGCTCAGGACGCGCGCGCTTCGCCGCATAGAGCGCATCCATTACCGCGCGGCCAGCATCGTCGTTTTCCATGTAGAGCGCGACGATGCAGATACGGTGCTGCGCCGCTGCGATCTTTTCCAGCAGCGTGCGACGGAAGTCGGCTGGCGAGTAGAGCGTTGTCACGTCCGCAGGGGATTGTGACAGCTTCGGCAACTGTGCGAGGTGTTGTTGATGCTTATTGCGTTTGAATTTAGTCAGCATCGCAGTGCGCTTCTTCTCGTTTCATTGCATGGCCTTTTGCCATCAAATCAGGGTCATAACGGTAAATAATAACATCAACCTGGTGCGGTCGGCCATTTTTTACCTTTCTCTACAAGGTTAGCTGATGTCCCTGTGTAAGGGTAAATGAAGGCTGACGATACCTTCATCTAGCTGAACCTCTACCTCAAACCCCAGCTTGCGCGCCAGGGTAATCATGCCGCGGTTGTGCGGCATAGTGATCCCGTTGAGCTGCTGCAGGCCATGATCGCGGGTATAGCGGATCATTTTTTCCAGCAGCCGCCGTCCCATGCCGAGTCCTTTTAAATCGGATCGCACCAGCACGGAGAACTCGGCGTCGATATTATCGGCGTCGGAGATCGCACGCGTGACGCCAATAATCTCGCTGCTCTCCTGCTGCTGACGCACCGCGACGAAAGCCATTTCGCGGTCATAGTCGATCTGCGTCATATTGGCGAGATCCTCATGGGTGAACTCGTTGATCTCGCTGAAGTAACGGTAGTAGAGATCCTCTTTGGTGACCTGTGCGATAAAGGCGCGCAGCAGCGGCTCATCTTCCGGCAGGATAGGGCGGAACAAGCAGCTCTGCCCATCTTTCAGCGTCACTCGCTCTTCAAGCTGCTGCGGATAGGGGCGTATCGCCAGCCGCGCTTCGTTGTCGCCGCTGAACGGCGCCAGATCGAGGGTGACGTCCAGCAGGGTAAATTCACTGCCCGCCGCCAGCAGCGGATGGATATCGAGCCGCTGGATCTCCGGGCAGTCCACCACCAGGTTGGAGACCTGCACCAGCAGCTGGCTGAGCGCAGGAATATCCAGCGAATCGAGCCCGCCGCGGCTGCGGATCTTGCCGCTTTTGATCGCCTGAATCACCAGATAGCGCGCCAGCGTCATATTCAGCGGCGGCAGCGCCACCGCCGCCTGCTTGTCCGCCTGCCACTCTACGCCGCCTTCGCCCAGCAAAATTACCGGACCGAACAGCGCATCCTGCTGCACCACGACGCGCAGCTCCTGCGCCCCGGCGCGGTTCGCCATGCTCTGCACCAGCAGCCCTTCGATGCGCGCCTGCGGCAGCGTCTGCTTAACCCGATCGACGATCGCCTCGGCCGCCTGCTGCACTTCCGCAGCGTTGCGCAAATAGAGCATCACGCCCTGAACCTCTGATTTATGCGCGATATCGGGCGAGCGCAGCTTGAGCGCCACGGGATAGCCGATACGCTCGGCGATAGCGGCGGCATCCAGACTGTCGCTGGCAATCCAGGTCGGCAGCGTCGCCAGTCCATACGCCTGCAGCACCGGCTGCACCTCATGGGTGTCGAGCGTGGTGACGCCCTTCGCCAGCGCCTGCGACAAGAGCTGATGCGCCTGGGCGCTGTCCTGCCTCAGGCTGGCGGGCAGCGCCGGGGTTTCGCGCAGCTGTTTCTGGTTGCGGCGGTACTCCACCTGGTGCATAAACGCCGTGACCGTGCCTTCCGGGGTACGCCAGGTGGGAATGCCCGCCTGAGTAAAGGCGCGCCGCGCCGCCTGCGAGGAGAACTCGCCGCACCAGTTGGTCAGCAGCGTTACCTGCTTGCCGCGCGGATGGGCGGCAATAGCCTGAATCATCTGCTGCGCCGATTCGGTGGCGGGCGCCACCGCGCTGGGCGCATGGATAATCATTAGCGCATCAAGCTCGTGGCTGCCCAGCAGGATATTCAGGCAGTCGACATAGCGCTGCGACGTAGCGTCATCTTTCAGGTCGAGCGGATTGCCGCGTCCCACGCCTTCCGGCAGCAGCGCGGCCAGCGCCGCCAGCGTCTCTTCGCTCAGCACGGCGAGCTTGCCGTTGCGCGCATAGAGTTCATCCAGCGCCAGCGCGGCAGGCGCGGCGCCGTTGCTGACAATCATCAGCCTGTCGCCGCGCAGCGGGCGCATATGGCTGAGCGATTCTACGGCGGTGAAGAGTTCGTGAGTATCCTGCACTCGCAGCAGGCCGGCGCGCTGGATCGCCGCATCCCAGGCGGCGTCCAGCCCGCTGTGGGTGCCGAGCAGCGCCTGCGCCTGATGGCTGCGGCCGCTTTTGATCACCAGAATGGGTTTATTGCGCGAGGCGCTGCGCGAGGCGGAAACGAAGCGCCGCGCGTCGCTCAGGTGTTCCAGATAGAGCAGAATGGCGCTGGTTTTGCCGTCGCGCGCCAGAAAATCGAGCAGATCGTCAACGTCGGTATCCAGGCTGTCGCCCAGCGCGATAAACCAGGAGAAGCCCAGACTGCGCTGCTGCGCCCAGTCGAGGATCGTATTGGAGACCGCCGCCGACTGAGAGATAAAGGCGATGCGCCCTTTTTCTATCGGCACCGGCGAAAAGCTGGCGTTGAGTCCCTGCCAGGGCGCAAGCAGCCCAAGGCTGTTGGGGCCGAGCAGGCGAATCTGCCACTGCGCGGCGCAGCTTTTGAGTTCGTCCAGCTGGCTGGCGGGCGCGGAGAGGATAATACAGGCCTTGCACCCTTTTTCGCCCAGCTGCTGCAGCAGCTCGAGGTTGCGTTTCGCATGGGTGCAGATCACCGCCAGGTCGGGCGCGAACGGCAAACTGTCGATGGTGGGCCAGGCGAGCACGCCGCTGACGGCTTTATATTTGGGCGTCACCGGCAGCACCGGGCCGCTAAAACCGCCCGCCAGCAAATTGCGCATCATAAAGTGACCCGCGCGTCCCGGCCGGTCCGAGGCGCCGATCACCGCAATGGATTTAGGTCGTAACAGCGCTTCCAGTCCGCGTTGGCTCATCCCACCCTCCCGAAGTCGACTGGCATGATTGTAATCGCTTTTAACGCGCTTTGCCGGTTCAGCGATGGCAGGGTGAGAGCCGCGCCGGTATTTGCGCCGCGCCGGCGCGCTACAGGCTTTCGGCGATGAGGCTCTGATGGGCGGGATGATGCGGTTTGCCGGCCAGATAGGCGTGGCGGAAATGCTCGAAGTGCTGTCGCAGCGCCTGCGCCGCCGCCAGATCGCCCGCCTGCTCCAGCAGCGCCGCGGCCACTTCGGCGGTACAGTGCTGGCCTTCGCCATGGGCTTCGCGCAGGGTATAGCGCGACGGCGCGGTGACGTTGAGCGACATCACCGGCAGCGCATCGAGCCAGGGACTTTTGCGAAACATTTTGCGCGCTTCGGTCCAGGTGCCGTCGAGCATAATAAACAGCGGCGGCTTGCCGCTCAGCGGCGGCGCGGTGAGCACTTCGCGGCCGGGATCGGCATAAGAGGCGGGAAATACCACCATCGGCTGATAGTCGGGATGCGCGACGGCGCTAAGCAGCGCCGGGTCGGGCTCGGTGCGCGACCAGCCGAACGCCTCGGTCTGCGGCAGAATATCGGCAATCAGCCGCCCGGTGTTGCTGGGCTTCATCGGCTCGGTATCGAACATCACCAGGCAAAAGCGGCTGCGCGCGCTTTGCGGCGCAATAGTGGCGCACAGGCAGTTTTTTTGCGGCAGCAAACAGCGCTGGCAGCGCACGACGCGGTTGCCTCGGGCGAGAAAAGGGCGAGTGGCGCGGGCAAGGCGCTGCGCACGCAGGCGAAGAACGGCGTTATCAGTCATGGCTCAGGGAGAAAAGTAAAACGCTAGTGTAATCGAAGCGCGCGCGAAAAGAAAAAGGCCAGCGCGGCTGGCCTGAGAATGGGGAGAAAAGGCCCAGAGAGCCCTACAGCGATTCATCCAGCCATTCGTTGAAGGGCGCCTTCGGCATCGCGCCGTTCAGCATGTCCACCATCTCGCCCTTCTTAAAGATCATAATGGTCGGAATGCTGCGAATGCGAAAACGCGCGCTCAGCGAAGGTTCCGCTTCGGTGTTCACCTTGATAAAACGCACCTGGCCGCTGCGCTCCTGCGCCACCTCTTTAAACACCGGCGCGAAGTTAACGCAGGGGCCGCACCAGGGCGCCCAGAAATCGACCACTACCGGCAGATCGTCCTGCAGATATTTATCCAGCGTATCGGCGGTCGCGTTAGCGACTTCGCCATTAAACAGATCGCTGCCGCAGCGGCCGCATTTCGCTCCATCGGCGACGCGCTCGGGGGGAACGCGATTGGTTGCCTGACAGGAAGCACATACCGTATTCATAGTTACCTCAAAGGGTTTGCAGGTGCCAGTCTTGTAAATGTTCTCCATTATGAGAAGGTTGCGAACCGCCCTCAAACTGGATTGTCCAATAGGTTCAATAGTTGATAGCTAAGCGCTAATACATCAGGTAATCTGCGCGCTCTCAATGCAGGAGGAACAGATGAACGACGAATTTAAAGGCAAAAGTGGCAAGGTAAAAGTGATGTACGTGCGAGATGAGGGCGAGTCAGGCTCACGCGCGCCGAACCCGCGTACCGGTAAAGGGGGTGGCCGCCCAGCCCGTCAGGAAGATTCTCGTCGTTCTTCTGGCCCAGGCCGCCGCAGCGAAGAGGGCGGCAGCCGCAAGCCGCGCAGCGATGAAGGCAGCCGTCGTCCTCGCAGCAACGAAGGTAGCCGCAAACCGCGCAGCGACGAAGCCTTCTCGCCCTGGCGTACCGTGTCGCGTCCGCCGAGCGAGCGCGCCTCCGTAGAAGAGAAACAGCCGGAGCAGGGCGGCAAAGTCGCTATCGATCCGGAAGTGATCCGTCGCCAGCGTCAGGAAGAGACGCGCGTCTACGGCGAAAACGCCTGTCAGGCGCTGTTCCAGAGCCGCCCCGAAGCGATCGTGCGCGCCTGGTTCGTGCAGAGCGTAACGCCGCGTTTCCGCGAAGCGCTGCGCTGGCTGGCGGCGAACCGCAAAGCCTATCACGTCGTTGAGGATGCCGAGCTGGCGAAGGCCTCCGGCACCGAACACCACGGCGGCGTCTGCTTTATTATCAAAAAACGCATGGGCATGGCGGTCAGCGAGTGGCTGAGCCAGGCCGGTGAGAAAGATTGCGTGCTGGCGCTGGAAGATGTCAGCAACCCGCACAACCTGGGCGGAATTATGCGCAGCTGCGCGCATTTCGGCGTGAAAGGTTTGCTGGTGAACGACGCCTCGCTGCTGGAGTCGGGCGCGGCGGTGCGTACCGCTGAAGGCGGCGCAGAACACGTTCAGGCGATCAGCGGCGAAAGCTTTGCCGCCGGTCTGGAAGCGTTCCGCAAGGCGGGCTATACCATTGTTACCACCTCTAGCCATGAAGGCACGCCGCTGGCGAAAGCCGAGCTGCCGGCGAAGATGGTGCTGGTACTGGGGCAGGAGAGCGAAGGCCTGTCCGACAGCGCGTTCCAGCAGGGCGATATCAGCCTGTCGATTGGCGGCACCGGCAACGTCGAGAGTCTTAACGTCTCGGTGGCTACCGGCATACTGCTTGCCGAATGGTGGCGCCAGAACGCATAAAAAAACGGGCCGAAAGGCCCGTTTTTGTTTCTGTCCTTGTGGCGCTTTGCTCTTCTGCCTGTACCACCCACTTTGTCATGTCAGCGCTGTTTACCCACCTCTTAAATCAGTGCGCGCCGCCGCCGCCGCTGCCGGAACCAAACGGCGGGCGGGCAAACCAGATCAGCACCAGCAGAATCAAAAACACGCCGGCCGAGGCCCAGAAGATCTCGTTGGCGGAGATAATCAACCCCTGGTTGGTGATCTGCTGCGCGATATAGGCCGATGCCTGCTGATGGCTCATCCCCATGCCCTCCAGCTGCGTATACATCTGCTGCGCATTGGGGTTGTAGGGCGTAATCGACTCGGTAAAGGTGCTGTGGTGCATCGATTCCCGGTTAGTCCACATAGTGGTGGTAATCGAGGTGCCGATCGAGCCCGCCAGGGTACGCACGAAGTTCGACAGGCTCGACGCTGCCGCCAGCCGCTCGGGCGCCAGACCCGAAAGGGTAATGGTCGTGAGCGGCATAAAGAAGCAGGCGACCGCAAAGCCCTGGATAAACTGCGGCCAGGCCGACGCGCCAAAGTCCATCGAAGGTTCGAAGGTATAGGCGCGCCAGTAGAAGCAGACGGCGTACATGATAAAGCTGAAGGTCACCAGCCGTCGCATATCGAGCTTGTGGGCGAAACGGCCGATAATCGGCGACAGGATCACCGGAATAATCCCTACCGGCGCGGACGCCAGACCGGCCCAGGTCGCCGTGTAGCCGTATACCTCCTGCAACAATTGCGGCAGCAGCACGATCGAGCCGAAGTAGAGCATATAGGCCAGGCTGATAGAGAGGCAGCCGATGGTGAAGTTGCGCGACTTAAACAGCGCCAGATCGACAATCGGGTGATCGTCGGTTAGCTCCCACACCAGCAGCACCGCCAGCGACACCACGGCGACCACCGTCAGCACCACAATCTCGGTGGAGTTAAACCAGTCAAGCTCCTTACCGCGGTCCAGCATCACCTGCAGACAGCCGATGCCCACCACCAGCAGCACCAGACCCACCACGTCGATAGGGCGAACCTCGGTGCGGGTTTCGCGGCCGCGCAGCGTCTGCAGCGTCAGCATCACCACCACCGCGCCGATCGGCACGTTGATAAAGAAGATCCAGCCCCAGTGGTAGTTATCGCTGATCCAGCCGCCAAGAATCGGCCCGCAGATGGGCGCGACGATCACCGTCATCGCCCATAGCGAGAGGGCGATACTGCGCTTGGCGGGCGGATAGTTGCTGAGCAACAGGCTCTGGGAGAGCGGGATCAGCGGACCGGCCACCACGCCCTGCAGGACGCGGAAGAAAATCAGCATCTCCAGGCTTTCTGACATGCCGCACGCCCAGGAGGCGATAGCGAACAGAATGGTCGCCCAGGTAAAGAGCTTCACCTCGCCGACGCGCTTCGCCAGCCAGCCCGTAATCGGAATAGAGATGGCGTTCGCCACCCCAAACGAGGTAATGACCCATGTGCCCTGCGAGTTGGAGGCGCCCAGATTGCCTGCGATGGTCGGAATCGCCACGTTAGCGATGGTCGAATCCAGCACCTGCATAAAGGTCGCCAACGACAGCGCGATGGTCATCAGGACCAGCGGCGCGCCTTCTAGCGGTTTTTGTGCCATGACAGCCTCCGCGTGATCATCCGGCGTTGGCGCGAACGATATCAGTGATCAGCTGGTTCACCGGCGCCAGGTCAATCGCCAGCGCATTGCTGCTATAGGCGGCCTGCTGACGAACGCTGGTGGCGAGGGCGCTGCCGTCTTTATTGGTGGTATCGACTTTCACCAGCGTCGACAGACCAATACGCAGCGGATGCTTCGCGATATCGTCCTGGTTAAGCTCGATACGCACCGGCAGACGCTGAACCACTTTGATCCAGTTGCCGGTGGCGTTCTGCGCAGGCAGCAGCGAGAAGGCGCTGCCGGTGCCCATATCCAGGCCGACCACTTTGCCGTGATAGACCACGTCGTCACCGTAGATATCGGCCACCACCGTCGCGTCCTGTCCGATGCGCACGCCGGCCAGCTGCGTCTCTTTGAAGTTAGCGTCGATCCACAGATTGGTGGCGGGCACCACCGCCATCAGCGGGGTGCTGGTGCTGATTTGCGAGCCGACCTGCACGCTGCGGCGCGATACGTAGCCATCCATCGGGCTGCGAATATCGGTACGCTGCAGCGCCAGCCAGGCGTCGCGCAGTTCCGCGGCGGCCTGTTTTACCGCCGGCTGCTCCTCCAGCGACGTGTTGAGGATCATCGCCTGGTTGGCGTTGTACTGCTGCACCGCCACGTCGAGCTGCGCTTTCGCGGTAGCGACCGCGTCGCGCGAGTGCTGCAGCTCTTCACGGCCAATCAGGTTAGAGGCTCCCAGCGGCTCGCGGCGTTTCAGATCCGCTTCCGCCTGCGCCAGCGCGGTTTGCTGCAGCGCGATGCTCGCCTGATACTGCCTGGCGTTGATCATCAGCTGATGGGTCTGACGCACGCTGGTGGCCAGCGCGGTCTGCGCTTTTTCAAACGCCTGCTCGGCGTCGGTTTTATCCAGCGAAACCAGCACGTCGCCTTTCTTCACGAAATCGGTATCGTCAAACCAGACCTTGTTAACGCTGCCCGACACCTGCGCCATGACCTGCACCTGATTTCCGGCCACGTAAGCGTCGTCTGTTTCCTGGAAATGCCGCAGCACCAGGAACCAGTAAACGCCCCAGGCGATGCCAGCCAGCACAAAAAGCAGCGCCAGCAGAATCAGCACTTTTTTACGCGTTTTCTTTTTTTGGGCTGGCTGTTGCGGGTTTTGCGCCTCCGCTGTTGCACTCATCTCTGTCTCCAACTGTTTCATATGCCGGGGCGCGATCGTCCCTTTTCACGGAGCCCGAGTCGAAAAAAGCCAGCGACAAGGCGCTGGCCGGATAAAAGGGGATTAAAATAACGGTTTCGACAGGTGATTGTGTCGCAGTTCTTGCTATTAGCGAGAGAGGGAGGCGATGACCTGGTCTTCGTCCATTTTGTCGAGACGATTGAGCAATTTACGCGTGATGCCTTCCAGCTGCGATTTCTCGTCGTTCGACAGCGAAGACCAGAGATATTGCAGGCTCTGATGCTGAGGCGGCAGCAGCTGACGCAGGAACTCATTCCCTTTTTCGGTGAGATGCAGATGGAGGCAGCGACGATCGTTATCGCTCTCGCGACGTTCGATCCAGCCGCGTTTCTCCAGTTCATCGGCGATGCGCGTGGCGTTGGTGCGTGAAGAACCCAGCGCGGCGCTCAGCTCGGAGGGCTGAATGCTCTGGTTTTCCTGCGCATCCAGCGTAATCAACGCCATGAATAAGGTTTCGTTAATTCCCTGCGCCTTTAACATCTTATTGCGATTTTCCAGCAGCTTTCCCTGCATGTGCATGCACAGACGCGTCAGAATGATTTCGTGCAGCGGGAAATCTTTGTGGCGATTTGCGCGGATGTTAAGCATCTGTTCAATGGGAGTAAACGAACTTTCCATTATAAAAAAACCTCACTAGTTGCAACTAATATAGTAACGATGGTGACAGATTAAGCGTAGTCATTTTTACTCCGCGCAATTGTTCAGAAGATCACACTGTCGTCATCAGGTGGTTCCAGGCCGCTCCCTGACCCTGGGCACGAAACCCTCGCGCTCTGCCGTTTGTCGCCGCAGAGCACGATATCTAAAACGGGAAGAAACTTTTTTTTTGCTAAATAATTTCGCAAGAAAAAATAACTTGTGTGAATAGGTTTGTTGCTAACCATAACAAAACTAACCATTCGTGACCAGACTCAATCACATGTTTGGTATTTTATTTACTTACTTAAGTGGGTTTCGAAGCGGTAACCGCGCCACCAAATCAGCAGGTTGAGCAGCGTCATCACCACGCCAGCGGCGCATACGCCGTACCAGCCGGCAACGTGAAAAGCGTTGGCGGAGAGCACCGAACCAAAGGTGCCGCCGATAAAATAGCTGGTCATGTAGCCCGCGGTAAGGCGATTGCGCGCCTCGGGCATCTGACTATAGATCACGCTCTGATTGGTGATATGCACCCCCTGAACCGCCAGGTCGAGCAGCAGAATGCCGACAATCAGCGCGGCCAGAGAGTGCGCGCCCAGCGCCGTCATCCCCCAGGAGGCGAGCATAATCAGCAGGCCGAGCGTGGTGGTGAGCCTGGCTTTGCCCTTATCCGCCAGCGATCCGGCCTGACGCGCCGCCAGCGCGCCCGCCGCGCCGACCAGTCCCAGCAGGCCGATTTCCCCTTCAGAGTAGCCGTAAGGCGGCGAGGCGAGCAGAAACGCCATCGACGTCCAGAGCACGCTAAAGTTGGCGAAAGAGAGACAGCCGGTCCAGGCGCGGGTACGAATCACGCGATTTGCCCGGTAGAGCTGGAAAATCGATTTCAGCAGCTGCGGATAGTTCAGCGACACCGTGGGCTTAACCTGCGGCAGAAAGCGCCACAGCGCCAGCGCCATCAGCGCCATCAGGACGCTGGCGGTCCAGTAAACGGTGCGCCAGCCGCCCAGCTGCGCCAGCGCGCCCGCGGCGGTACGCGCCAGCAGAATGCCGAGCAGCAGACCGCTCATGACCGTGCCGACGATTTTGCCGCGCTTCTCCGGCGGCGCCAGCGTCGCGGCGAGCGGCACCAGGATCTGCGCCACCACCGAGAACAGGCCGGTCAGCACCGTGCCCAGCAGCAGCAGCGTAAAAGAGGAGGAGGTGGCGGTCATCACCATGCCGCCCGCCGCCAGCAGGCTCATGCCGACGATCAGGGCGCGACGCTCAAGCATATCGCCAAGCGGCACCAGCAGCAGCAGACCGCAGGCGTAGCCAAGCTGCGCCGTGGTAACGATAAAACCCGCCATGCTGACGGAGAGGTTGAAGTTCTGGGCGACGGTATTGAGCAGCGGCTGCACATAGTAGTTGCTGGCCACGGAAAGACCTGTGGCGACAGACATCAGCAACACCAGCGCAGGCGTCAGCGTATGGCGATGAGCATTCATTTATCAGGAGCGCAGCGAGTAATAATCATAATCGGGTAATAGTAACCCAAAAAACTATTTCACTGATGTGTAATTTGACAGGACGTACCAGTCGGTTCAGCGGAAAAGAGAGAGGGCAGAGGGGCAGCGCATACTGCCCCTGGAGTGAGTCGTGATTTATCTGGCGGCCGCGAGCGCGTCCTGAATCCAGCGATCGAACTGCTGCTGGTGGGCGTTGATCCAGCCGTCAACGTGGCGGTTAATATCCGCTTCAGACGCCTGACCGGCATGCATCGCCGCATTTTCCGCATTGATATCGGTAATCGGCAGCTTCATCTCGGCAAACAGCGTCGCCGCCGCCGGGTTCTTCTCCGCCCAGGCTTTGTTAGCCACGATATGCATAGTATTGACCGGGAAGCCGTAGTTGGCGCCGTTCGGCAGTTTGGTGTCGACCTTGCTCTGCGCGCCCGGCAGCGAGGAGAACGGCACCTGCAGCCACACCACATCGCGGCCCGGCTTCAGCACGTCGCTCAGCCAGTAGGGCGTCCAGGTATAGTAGAGGATCGGCTTGCCCTGCTTAAAGCGCGCCAGGGTATCGGCGACCATCGCCGAGTAGTTGCCCATATTGGCCGTCACGGTGTCGCTCAGGCCGAACGCGGCGTTCTGATGATTGATGACCGCTTCGCAGCCCCAGCCAGGCGTACAGCCGGTCATATCCGCTTTGCCGTCGCCGTTGCTGTCGAACAGCTGCGCGATTTTCGGATCTTTCAGCTGCGCGATATTGGTGATGTGATACTGCTCGGCGGTCTTCTTGTCGATCAGATAACCCTGCGCCGCGCCAGAGACGTAGGTGCCTGCGCGGTAAAACTTCTTGTCGCCGCCTGCGGCGTTGTACATATCGTCATGCAGCGGCTGCCAGTTGGTGGCGACAAAGGTGAGGTCGCCGGCGGCGATAGAGGTATAGGCGACGTTGTAGTCAATTTCGCTCGGCTTTTCGACGGTATAGCCCAGCTTTTCCAGCGCGCGGCTCACCAGCAGCGTCTGGAAGCCCTCTTCGGCGATAGTGCTCTGCGCGGGCTTAACGGTGATGCCTTTACCCGGCAGATCGGCGGCGGAAGCCTGGGAAAAGGCGAACGTGGTCAGCACGGCGGCGAGGAGAGGTGCGGTCTTGCGCATAGTTATTCCTTATTGTCGGCGTTGCGAGGCGGGCAGCCGCGACGGGCCGCCCGAAAAAAATCAGGATTTGCGGAAAGGGCGCGTCAGCAGGCCGACCGGGCCGGTATGGCTCCAGTGGCGGCTGCCGCGGCTGCGGCCGTCGCGACCTACGGACTGAGTAAGACGGTCAAGGATAATGGCGAGGATCACGATGCCGACGCCGCCCACGGTGGCCAGACCCATATCGAGACGGCCGATGCCGCGCAGCACCATCTGGCCGAGCCCGCCGACGGCGATCATCGAGGCGATCACCACCATCGACAGCGCCAGCATCAGCGTCTGGTTGACGCCTGCCATAATGGTCGGCATCGCCAGCGGCAGCTGCACTTTAAACAGCATCTGACGCGGGCTGGCGCCGAAGGACTCGCTGGCCTCGATCAGATCGGCAGGCACCTGCTTGATGCCGAGGATCGTCAGGCGCACCATCGGCGGCAGGGCGAAAATAATGGTCACCACCACGCCGGGCACGTTGCCGATGCCGAACAGCATGACGATCGGCACCAGATAAACAAACGCCGGCGTGGTCTGCATCGCGTCCAGCAGCGGCCGGATGATACGGCTCGCGCGCTCGCTGCGCGCCAGCCAGATGCCGAGCGGCAGCCCGATGACGATGCAGAACAGCAGCGCGGTCAGCACCAGCGCCAGCGTCACCATCGCCTGCGACCAGGCGCCGATGGCGCCGATCAGCACCAGCGAGATCAGCGTCGCGACGCCCATCGCCGGGCTGGCGATCTGCCAGGCGATCAGGGCGAACACCACAATCGCTACCGGCGCAGGCAGGCTCTGCAGCAGCTGCTGAAAAGCGCTCAGGATATAGTCCACCGGCACACGCACGCCCTGAAACAGCGGACGGAAGTGATTTACCACCCAGTCGATGCCTTCGGTTACCCAGCGATCGAGCGGGATCAGCGTTTTATGAAAGGGATCGAGCAGATTAAAATGCTCCGGCTGCGGCGCCGGGGCGCTGCTCAGCCAGTCGCTGCCGCTGGCGGCGGCGTCATGGGCGGCGCCGCCGTCGGGCGTGCCCCAGGCGTCAGCGCCCTGACTGGCTGGCGCGGCGTGCGGCGCGGCGGCATCCCCCGCGCCGGACCAGGGATCGCTGCTCGCCTGCGCGGCGTCTGTCTGGGGCGCGGCGCTCGCGCTATCCCATGGATTACTGTTCTGTTCACTCATGACGAAGCTCCCTCACGATCTAAAGCGCGTAACAACATGCCTTTGGAAATGATGCCGACGTACTGATTCTCTTCGCCCACCACCGGCACGGCGCAGGGCGCGTGCGCGACGTGGCCGAGCAGATCGTTCAGCGAGGTATCGGAGGGAACGGCGGCCGGCGCGTCGAGCAGGGCGCTATCCAGCCCTTCGCCCGCCGCCAGCGCCGCTTTCAGCGAGTCGGTCGAAACCACGCCGATAAACTTCTGCTTCTCCAGCACATAGCCGAATTCGCGATCCTCATCCTGCAGCAGCTTGATAGCGGAGCGCGGGCCGAAGCCGGGCGCTTTGCGGATCAGCGAGCCTGCGCTGCGGCGGGCGATATCTTTCGCGCTGAAGACGTGGCTGATATCGACGCCGCGGAAGAAGGTGCGCACATAGTCGTTGGCCGGGTTATTCAGAATTTCGTCCGGCGTGCCGACCTGCACCACTTCGCCGCCCTGCATAATGGCGATGCGGTCGCCGATGCGCATCGCTTCGTCGAGATCGTGGGAAATAAAAATAATGGTGCGCTGATGTTTCGCCTGCAGCTTAACCAGCTCGTCCTGCATTTCGGTGCGGATCAGCGGATCGAGCGCGGAAAATGCTTCGTCCATCAGCAAAATATCGGGATTGATCGCCAGCGCACGCGCTAATCCCACGCGCTGACGCATACCGCCGGAAAGTTCGTCGGGATAAGCGTGGGCGTAATTTTCCAGCCCGACCTGACGCAGCGCGTCCAGCGCTTTTTCCTGACGTTCCGCCAGCGGCACGCCGGCTAATTCCATGCCGAAAGCGGTATTATTTAGCACGTTCATATGCGGCATCAGCGCAAATGACTGAAAGACCATGCTGATCTTATTTCTGCGCACCTCGCGCAGTTCGCTGTCAGATATTCTGGCGATATCGACGCCGTCAATAATTACCTGGCCCCGTGTGGGCTCAATCAGACGATTGAGAAGGCGAACCATGGTTGATTTTCCAGAGCCGGAAAGTCCCATGATGACGAATATCTCGCCTTCTTCAATGGCCAGACTGGCGTTTTTGACGCCCAGCGACAAACCGGTCTTCGCCAGTATTGTCTCTTTGCTTTCCCCTTTTTCAATATATTTAAACGCGCGGTCGGGATTGTCCCCAAATATTTTATAAAGATTTTTTACTTCAAGTTTAATTGCCATGCAGTGATGAAATCCTGGTTAAATTATTTTGAAGTTCAGCTTTCCTGGTCAAATTTACGCGGGTCATACCGTAACATACTGACACTATCTGACAACCCTGAATGGCGATATTCATTGCGAAAGAAACGGCGCGGGCGGCAGAATTTCCAGTGCTCACAAGGGATGAGGGCAAAATAATTTTTTGCCGGCGCGATGCCGATTTATGGCGATTTGACGCCGTCAGCGGCAAAATTGTCAGAAAAGAACATGCTGAAAAGAGGCAATTAAACTCTTTTTAAAGGGAATGGAGGGCGAAATAAAAAAGGCGTTTTTGCGAAATAACCGGCAGCCAGCGGTGCGGAAAAAATAATAGTGTCGGGCCGCGACGGGCCCGACGCAGGGCGATTAAAAGTCCCAGTCTTCGTCTTCGGTTTCTACCGCTTTGCCCATCACATAGGAGGAGCCGGAGCCGGAGAAGAAATCGTGATTTTCATCGGCGTTGGGCGAAAGGGCGGCGAGAATCGCCGGATTCACCGCGGTGAGTTCCGCCGGAAACAGCGCCTCATAGCCCAGGTTCATCAGCGCCTTATTGGCGTTGTAGTGCAGAAAGGTCTTCACCTCTTCCGCCCAGCCAACGTCGGCGTAGAGCGCTTCGGTATAGGCGACCTCGTTGTCATACAGCGCCAGCAGCAGATCGTAGGCGAACTGCTGCAGCGCCTCTTTGCGCGCGTCATCAACCTTCTCCAGCGCCTGCTGATACTTATAGCCGATGTAGTAGCCGTGCACCGCTTCGTCGCGGATGATCAGCCGAATGAGATCGGCGGTATTGGTCAGCTTGCCGCGGCTTGACCAGTACATCGGCAGCCAGAAGCCGGAGTAAAAGAGAAATGACTCGAGAAACACGCTGGCGATCTTTTTCTTCAGCGGATCCTCGGCGCGGTAGTGCTGCAGAATAATGCGCGCCTTGTTCTGCAGCGCCTCGTTCTCCTCGCTCCACTGATAGGCGGCGTCGACGTCGCTGGTGTTGCAGAGCGTGGAGAAGATCGAGCTGTAGGAGCGCGCGTGCACCGCCTCCATAAAGCTGATATTGGAGAGCACCGCCTCTTCGTGCGGCGTCAGCGCGTCCGGCATCAGGCCCGGCGCGCCGATCACGTTTTGAATGGTGTCGAGCAGCGTCAGCCCGGTAAAGACCCGAATCGTGAGCTGCTGCTGCTGGCTGTCCAGCGTCTGCCAGGCGGGTAGATCGTTCGACAGCGGCACCTTTTCCGGCAGCCAGAAGTTGCTGGTGAGACGGTTCCACACCTCAAGATCTTTCTCGTCCTGAAGACGGTTCCAGTTAATCGCCTGAATCTGTTGTAGTCGCATAGTTTTCATCACAGGGCGCAGGAAACGCAGCCCTGCACCTCCGTGCCCTGTAGCGCCATCTGGCGCAGTCGAATGTAGTAAAGCGTTTTGATGCCTTTCTTCCAGGCATAAATCTGCGCTTTGTTGATGTCGCGGGTGGTGACGTCGTCGCGGAAGAAGAGCGTCAGCGACAGGCCCTGATCGACATGCTGCGTCGCTTCGGCATAGGTGTCGATAATCGCTTCCGGCCCGATCTGGTACGCATCCTGATAGAGGTCGAGGTTCTCGTTGGTAAGGAAGGGCGCGGGATAATAAACGCGTCCGGTTTTGCCCTCTTTGCGGATCTCAATGCGCGACACGATCGGGTGGATGCTCGAGGTGGCGTGGTTGATATAGGAGATAGAGCCGGTCGGCGGAATCGCCTGCAGGTTCTGGTTATATAACCCGTGCGCCATCACCGCTTCGCGCAGCGCCTGCCAGTCGGCGCGCGTCGGCAGGGCAATTCCCGCCTCGGCGAACAGGCGCGCTACCCGCTCGGTGCGCGGCAGCCAGTCGCGCTCGACATACTTGTCGAAGTAAGCGCCGCTGGCGTAGGCCGAGCGCTCGAAGCCGTCGAAGCGCTGCCCGCGCTCGCGCGCCAGCTGATTCGAGGTGCGCAGCGCGTGCCAGGTGACGCAGTAGAAATAGAGATTGGTAAAATCGAGCGCCTCCGGCGACCCGTAGGCGATCCCCTCCCGCGCCAGATAGCCGTGCAGGTTCATCTGGCCCAGACCGATGGCGTGCGAGCGCTGGTTGCCTTCGGCCACCGACGGCACCGAGCCGATATGGCTCATATCGGAGACCGCCGTCAGCGCGCGCACCGCCACCGCCACGGTATTGGCCAGATCGCCCGAATCCATGGCGTGCGCGATATTCAGCGAGCCGAGGTTGCAGGAGATATCCTTGCCGACGCGGCGGTAGCTGAGGTCCTCGTTGAACTCGCTGGCGCTGTTGACCTGCAAAATCTCCGAGCAGAGGTTGCTCATATTGATGCGGCCGGCGATCGGGTTGCTGCGGTTCACGCTGTCCTCATACATGATGTAGGGATAGCCGGACTCGAACTGGATCTCCGCCAGCGTCTGGAAGAAGTCGCGCGGCTGGATCCAGCGCTTACGGATGCGGTCGTCCGCCACCATCTCCTCATACTTCTCGCTGATGCTGATATCGCCGAACGCCTGGCCGTAAATGCGCTCGACGTCGTAGGGGGAAAAGAGCGCCATCTGGCGGTTCTCTTTCGCCAGCTGAAAGGTGATATCGGGGATCACCACGCCGAGCGACAGCGTCTTGATGCGGATCTTCTCGTCGGCGTTTTCCCGTTTGGTATCGAGAAAGCGCAGGATGTCGGGATGATGCGCGTTGAGCCACACCGCGCCCGCGCCCTGACGCGCGCCAAGCTGATTGGCGTAGGAGAAGGCGTCCTCCAGCATCTTCATCACCGGAATCACGCCCGACGACTGGTTCTCGATGCGTTTGATCGGCGCGCCGTTTTCGCGCAGGTTAGAGAGCAGAAACGCCACGCCGCCGCCGCGCTTGGAGAGCTGCAGCGCGGAATTCACCGCGCGGCCGATCGACTCCATATTGTCTTCGATGCGCAGCAGGAAGCAGGAGACCAGCTCGCCGCGCTGCTGTTTGCCGCAGTTCAGGAAGGTCGGCGTCGCAGGCTGAAAGCGGCCGCTCAGCATCTCTTCCAGCAGCGATCGCGCCAGCGTCTCGCTGCCCTGCGCCAGCGTCAGCGCCACCATGCAGGCGCGCTGTTCGAAGGTCTCCAGATAGCGTTTGCCGTCGAAGCTCTTCAGCGTATAGCTGGTGTAGAACTTCCACGCGCCGAGAAAGGTTTTAAATTCAAAGCCCCAGGCCGCCGCCTCGTCATGAAAACGGCACAGAAAGTCGAAGTCGTACTGATTCAGCACCGCCGCTTCGTAATAACCTTCTTCGACCAGATAGCGCAGGCGCTCCGCCGCGCTGCTGAAAGCGAGGGTGTTCGGCGCGACGTGCTGCAGAAAGAACTGGCGCGTCGCCTCGCGATCTTTGCCGAACTGGATGCGGCCATCGGCATCGTAGAGGTTCAGCATGGCGTTCAGCGCATGATAGTCGAGCGTTACGCCATTGAGGGTGTCTGTTGTTGCCAAAATTGGGTTACTCCCGCTTTAACCGTGGCGATGTCGTCCGGCGTTCCCATCAGCTCCAAGCGGTAGAGCACGGGAACCTGGCATTTTTGCGCGATGATGTCGCCCGCCAGGCAGTAAGCCTCGCCGAAATTGCGGTTGCCCGCGGCGATCACGCCGCGAATGCCGCGCCGGTTCGATTCATCATTAAGAAAGTGAATAACCTGTCTGGGCACCGCGCCGCGGCTGCCGCCGCCGCCATAGCTGGGCACCACCAGAATATAGGGCTGGCGCTGCTGCAGGCGCGCGGCCAGATCGAGCGGAATGCGCCGCGCCGGCAGACCCAGACGGGTAATAAACCGATGGGTGTTTTCCGACTGGCTGGAGAAGTAGACCAGTGGAAACATGGCGCTACTCTCCTGCCGCCACAGGCTGGCGCAGAGCGGCGATCTTGTCTGGACGGAAGCCGCTCCAGTGGTCGCTGTCCGCCATCACCACCGGCACCTGGCGATAGCCGAGCGCTTTCAGTTTGTCGGCGGCTTCAGGCTGCGCGTCGAGATTAATCAGCTGATAGGCGAGGCCGCGACGATCCATCGCGTTCTTAGTCGCGTTGCACTGGACACAGTTATCTTTAGTGTAAATAATAATGCGCATGATTCGTATTTCCATTAAGTCATGGGCCAGGTGGGGTAAACCGCAGACGATGCTCTTATTTCAGGACAACGTCGCGGCTCGCATCTTGTGTCTGGTTGATAGAAGGAATACTAGATATAGCGTTGTAAAAATTCAAGCACGCTATATATAGGGTTTTCGGCAAAAGATCGGCAAAAAACGGCTAACGTCAGGCGGCATGGGGATCGGGGCAGCGGAAAGAATTTTGTAAAGACGTCGAGGCTGAAAAAAGGCAAAAAAAAGCCCCGCTTGCGCGAGGCCTTGAGGATTCTGACGAGATTAGCGGCGGCCGACCAGCAGCGCGCCTAATACCAGACCAACCGCGGCGCCGATGCCGACGCCGTGCCAGGGTTTGTCGTGCACGTAGGCATCGACCTGATAGCCTGCGTCGCGTGCCGCCTGCGAAACGCGATTATGACCGCCGTTCAGTTTCGCGCGCGTCTGCTTCAGCAGCGCCTGCGCCTGGCTGCGCGCAGAGTCCACCTCATCTTTCGCTTCGCTGCCGTAGGATTTCAGCAGCGCTTCCAGCGAATCCGCGAGATCGTTCACATCCTGGTTAACATCAATGTCATCGTTTTTAGTGGTTCGATTAAACATTTTTTCGCTCCCTTTGATTTTAAACGTAATACTGAGTGTAGACGATGCGCAGATAAACGCATCGGCACATCCGGGGTTTAGGGAAATTCCGAAAGCCGCACGGCGGCGTGCTGTTGTAAGGTTGCGAGGCTTGAAAGAAGAGAGGAGAGAGCATGTATTTACGACCCGATGAGGTAGCGCGCGTTCTGGAGAAGGCGGGATTTGAAGTAGACGAGGTCACGCCCAAAGCTTACGGCTATCGCCGTGGCGACAGCTATGTCTATGTTAACCGCGAAGCCCGTATGGGACGCACGGCGCTGGTGATCCACCCCACGCTAAAAGAGAAGAGTCAGCCGTTCGCCGAACCGGCGTCAGAGATGAAGACCTGCGATCACTACACGCGGTTTCCGCTCTATCTGGCGGGCGAGTCGCAGGAGCACTACGGCATTCCCCACGGATTCAGTTCGCGCGTTGCGCTGGAGCGCTACCTGCAGAGCGTCTTCGGCTGACCACGGCCAGCCCCGTCAGCGCGGGGCACGGCGTTTTTTTAGCAAAACCTTATCTTTTATCACGTTGCAATTCCCGGCGGCGACGCGTATAAACCTGCCATATAGATGTTTAGACGTCCATATGGATGAAAAGATGAGCGAGCAGGAAACCCCTTCACGGGAACAATTCAAGCGCACGATGAAAACGCGCCATCTGGTGATGCTATCGCTGGGCGGCGTTATCGGCACCGGGCTGTTTTTTAATACCGGCTATATCATTTCCACCACCGGCGCGGCGGGCACGCTGCTCGCCTACCTGATCGGCGCGCTGGTGGTCTGGCTGGTGATGGTCTGTCTCGGCGAGCTGTCGGTGGCGATGCCGGAAACCGGCGCCTTTCACGTCTACGCAGCGCGCTACCTCAGCCCAGCTACCGGCTACACCGTCGCCTGGCTTTACTGGCTCACCTGGACGGTGGCGCTCGGCTCCAGCTTTACCGCCGCGGGCTTCTGCATGCAGTACTGGTTTCCCCAGGTGCCGATATGGATCTGGTGTCTGCTGTTCTGCGTCGCCATCTACTTACTGAATATCATCTCCACGCGCTTCTTCGCCGAAGGGGAGTTCTGGTTCTCGCTGATCAAGGTGGTCACCATCATCGCCTTTATCGTGCTGGGCGCGGCGGCGATGTTCGGCTTTATCCCGCTGAAAGACGGCAGCGCCGCGCCGGGACTGGGCAATCTCACCCAGCACGGCTGGCTGCCGCACGGTATTCTGCCAATTATCATGACCATGGTGGCGGTTAACTTCGCCTTCTCCGGCACCGAGCTGATCGGCATCGCCGCAGGCGAAACCGAAAATCCGCAGAAGGTGCTGCCGCTGGCGATCCGCACTACGGTGGCGCGGCTGATCATCTTCTTTGTCGGCACGGTGCTGGTGCTGGCGGCGCTGATCCCGATGGATCAGGCGGGCATCGTCAAAAGCCCCTTCGTGGTGGTGTTCGAGAAGATCGGCATTCCTTACGCGGCCGATATGGTTAACTTCGTGATCCTCACGGCGATCCTTTCAGCGGCGAACTCCGGGCTCTACGCCTCGGGACGCATGCTCTGGTCGCTGGCGAATGAAAAGACGCTGCCGCGCTGCTTTGCCCGCGTCAATAAACGCGGCGTGCCGCAGCTGGCGATCACCGTCAGCATGCTGGGCGGCGTACTGGCACTGCTCTCCAGCGTGATCGCGCCGGACACGGTGTTCGTCGCGCTGTCGGCCATCTCCGGCTTTGCGGTGGTCGCCGTCTGGCTCAGCATCTGCGCGTCGCACTATATGTTCCGCCGCCGTCATCTGGCGCAGGGCAGGGCGCTGGGCGAGCTGCTCTACCGCGCGCCGTTCTATCCGCTGACGCCGATACTGGGCTTCGCCCTCTGTCTGCTGGCGTGCGTCGGGCTGGCGTTCGATCCTTCGCAGCGCATTGCGCTCTGGTGCGGCATTCCCTTTGTGCTGCTCTGCTATGCGGTTTACGCTGTCACCCATAGAAAATCCCAGGCTGAGGAGGCCAAAGATGCCGCATAATTCCGTGGCGCAGGCGCTGGCTGAAAGCGACATGCTGATTCTTGACGGCGCGCTGGCGACCGAACTTGAGGCGCGCGGCTGCAACCTGGCGGACGCCCTCTGGTCCGCGAAGGTGCTGATGGAAAACCCTGAGCTGATCTATCAGGTGCACTACGACTATTTCGCCGCCGGGGCGCGCGTCGCCATCACCGCCAGCTATCAGGCGACGCCGCAGGGCTTCGCCGCGCGCGGGCTGGACGAGGCGCAGTCGCTGCAGTTAATCGCCCGCAGCGTTGAGCTGGCGCGGCGCGCGCGCGACGACTACCGCGCCGCAAGCGGCTGTCAGGCCGCGCTGCTGGTGGCGGGCTCGGTCGGGCCGTACGGCGCCTTTCTCGCCAACGGCGCGGAATATCGCGGCGACTATGCGCTGCCGGAGGACGAGATGAAGGCGTTTCATCGTCCGCGCGTGCAGGCGCTGCTGGCGGCGGGCGCCGATCTGCTGGCGTGCGAAACGCTGCCCTCGTTTGCCGAAGCGCGGGCGCTGACCGCGCTGCTGGCGGAGTTTCCCGAGGCGCAGGCCTGGTTCTCCTTTACGCTGCGCGACGCGACGCACATCAGCGACGGCACGCCGCTGCGCGAGGTGGCGGCTTTCCTGCAGGCGCAGCCGCAGATTGTCGCGCTGGGCATCAACTGCGTCGCGCTGGAGCAGGCGACGCCGGCGCTCCAGCAGCTGCAGACGCTGACCAGCAAGCCGCTGGTGGTCTATCCCAACTCCGGCGAGCAGTATGACGCCGTCAGCAAAAGCTGGCACTCCGCGCCGTCGGGCTGCACGCTGCGCGACAGGCTGCCCGAGTGGCGCGCCGCCGGCGCACGGCTGATCGGCGGCTGCTGCCGCACCACGCCGCAGGATATCGCGGCGATTGCGCACGGCTGTCAACCGCAATAAAGCGCAGAAAACAGGCGATGATAGGGCGATTAACCACGCAAGGGCGGTTTACACTGCCCTTTCTGACTCTTAAGCGGATCCCTTCATGAAACAGCCACTTCTTATCCTTGCCGCCGCGCTGCTGCTTAGCGGCTGCGCCTCGATTGTCGGCTCGTCGACCCAGGCGGTGCGCATCGACTCGCTGCCGCAGGGCGCGCGCTTTACCGTACAGGATGAGGATGGACGTTCGGTGGCGGAGGGCTATACGCCGCAAACCGTCGAGCTGGCGAAGTCGACCGGCCGCTATTTCGGCAAGAAGCACTATCAGGTGATGCTGGAGAGTCCGGGCTACGTGCCGGTGACGCTGCCGATCGAAGGCAAAGCGAATCTCTGGTATCTGCTGGGCAATATTCCGCTGGGCGGTTTTCCCGGCTGGCTGCTGGTCGATCCCTTTAACGGCGGAATGTACAACCTCCAGCCGGAACATCCGCGGCCCTTCCTGAATCCGGTCGGCGCGCGCGGCTAGCGGCGACTACTGCGCGGTGGGTTTCACCATCGCGCCGCCTGAGCGGAACCTTTCCAGAAACTGATGCTGAAAAATGCACATGCGGATGGTATTGCGATACTCGCCGTTGATAAAGAACTCGTGCTTCAGCACCCCTTCCGTCTCAAATCCCAGCTTGCTGTAGATGTGAATCGCCTTCTCATTCTCCTGATCGACGATCAGATAGAGCTTGTAGAGATTCAGCACTGAAAAACCGTACTCCATCGCCAGCTTTGCCGCCTGGCTCGCCAGCCCTTTGCCCTGATGCGCCGGATCGATAATGATCTGAAACTCGGCGCGGCGATGCACGTGGTTGATCTCCACCAGCTCCACCAGTCCGGCTTTCAGGCCGTCGTGCTCCACGACGAAGCGGCGTTCGCTCTGATCGTGAATATGCTTGTTATAGAGATCGGAGAGTTCGACAAAGGCCTCGTAGGGCTCCTCGAACCAGTAGCGCATGACGCTGGCGTTGTTATCCAGCTGATGAACGAAGTGCAGATCTTCCCGCTCCAGCGGGCGTAGCTTAACCGTCATGGTCACCTCTTTGCAGACAGATTTCGCGCGAGTATAGCGCACAAGGCGCGCCAGCTCGCGCGAAGCTTTATGCGCCGATCTGCTCGACGATGCGCCCCTGCGCCATGCGCGCGGCGCGATCGCACATATGGTCGATCACGTCGGGATCGTGGCTGACCAGCACCATCGTCAAACCGTCGTCGCGCTTGAGATCGTTCAGCAGGTTAAGGATCTCCGCCTGTACCGACATATCGAGCGCCGAGGTCGGCTCATCCAGCAGCAGGATCTTCGGCTCCAGCAGCAGCGCGCGCACGATCGCCACGCGCTGGCGCTGGCCGCCGGAAAGCTGGTGCGGATAGCGCTCCGCCAGCGCCGGATCGAGCCCGACATGGCGAAAGCCCTGATCGATGCGGTCGTCGATGCTGTCGCGGCGCAGCAGCTTCAGCGGCTCCGCCAGGGTGCGGCGCAGGCGGTGGCGCGGATGCAGCGAGGCG
The DNA here is from genome assembly GCF_059730625.1 of Pantoea sp. X-Soil-MYKO-1289. Taxonomy (NCBI): domain Bacteria; kingdom Pseudomonadati; phylum Pseudomonadota; class Gammaproteobacteria; order Enterobacterales; family Erwiniaceae; genus Pantoea; species Pantoea sp. X-Soil-MYKO-1289. Next base: position 3,144,219 of record NZ_AP036004.1, on the reverse strand, counting down.
TAGGGATCCTGAAACACCATCTGCACGTCGCGGCGCAGCTGGCCGGTAAAGGGCTTGCCCGGCGCGACGTCGCTGCCCGCCAGCGCCATTTTTCCCTGCCAGTGCGGATTCAGCCCGGCCATCACCCACAGTAGCGACGACTTGCCGCAGCCGGAAGGGCCCACCAGGCCGAAGCACTCGCCGGCGTTGACCTGCAAATCGACCTCGTGCACCACGGTGCGCAGCTCATAGCCCTGCTTGTGCGCGACGCTCAGCCGCTGAAGATTAATCATGATTCGCCTCCAGCGCGGCGCGATCCAGCACCGGCAGCGGCTGGCCGTGGGTCGCTTTGCTCGGACGGCACGACCAGAGCGTGCGCGTATAGGGGTGGGTGGCGCGCGGCAGATCGGCGGCGGGCAGCGTATCGAGCACGCGGCCTTTGTACATCACCATCACGCGCTCGCAGTGTTCAGAGACCTGCTGCAGATCGTGGCTGATCAGCAGCAGACCCATATTGCGCGCCTCGACCAGGCGACGGATCAGCGCCAGCACCTGATCGCGCATGGCGTGATCGAGCGCCGAGGTCGGCTCGTCGGCGATCAAAAAGGCGGGATCGGTAATCAGCGCGATCGCCAGCATCACGCGCTGGCCCATGCCGCCGGAGAGCTGGTGCGGATAGCGCTGCATCAGCTGACGCGGCTGCGGCAGGCCCACGGCGTCGAGCATCTCGCACACTTTCTCTTTGCGCTCGCTGCGGCTCAGGCGGCGGTGCAGCAGCAGCGGCTCCTCGACCTGCCAGCCGATGGTGCGCGTCGGGTTAAGCGCATATTTCGGGTCCTGCATCACCATCGCCACCGTATCGCCGCGCAGCGCGCTCCAGGCTTTTTCGCTCAGGCGCAGCGCGTCGTGACCGGCTACCTCCAGTTTCTGCGCGTGCAGATGCAGCGCAGGGGAGAGCAGCCCCATCAGCGAGCGCGCGGTCAGCGACTTGCCGGAGCCCGACTCGCCCACCAGCGCCACGCGCTCGCGGCCGATGCGGAAGCTGATGTCGTCCACCAGCAGCGCGTCGTCGCTGCGGATGCTCAGCGATTCGGCGTTAAGTAACAGATCATTTGGCATGGCGGGTATCCAGTCGGTCGCGCAGGCCGTCGCCTGTCAGGTTAAAGGCCAGGCTGGCGAACAGAATCGCCGCGCCGGGGGCGGCGGCGACCCACCACTGGTCGAAGATCACTTTGCTGCCTTCCGCCACCATCGAACCCCATTCGGCGGTCGGCGGCTGCACGCCCATGCCGAGGAAGCCGAGGCCGGCGGCGGAGAGAATAATGCCGCCGAGGCTGAGCGCGGCGCGCACCACGGCGGTGGGCAGACAGAGCGGCAGAATATGGCCGAACATCAGGCGCAGGCCGGTGATGCCCTGCATCCGCGCGGCGGCCAGATAGTCGCTGCGGCGCAGCGCCAGGGTTTCGGCGCGCGCCTGGCGGGCGAAGGGCGGCCAGCTGGTGAGCGCCAGCGCCAGCGCGCCGTTCATCAGGCCAGGGCCGAGCATCGCCACCAGCGCCAGCGCGATCACCAGATTCGGCAGCGAAAGAAAGATATCGGTAATGCGCATCAGCACGCGCTCCGTCCAGCCGCCAACGTAACCGGCGGTAATGCCGACCAGCAGGCCGACCGGGATGGTCAGCACCAGGATCAGCGACACCAGCAATAGCGTCGGGCGCGCGCCGTAGATCACGCGCGACAGCAGATCGCGGCCGAAGCCGTCAGTGCCGAACCAGTGCTGCGCCGACGGCGGCAGCAGGCGCGCCGATATGGTCTGCATATTAGGATCGAACGGCGCCAGCAGCGGCGCAAGCAGGGCGGTCAGCACCAGCACCGCCACCAGCGTCAGGCCGATGGTCAGCGAGGTGACGCGACGGCGACGGCGGCGCGGCCGCACGGTTTCGAGTTCAGAGAGTTGTTGCGTCATCGGGTTCTCGGATCGGTTAACCAGGTTAGGGCGTCCGCCAGGGCGTTCAGCAGTATGAAGCAGGCGCCGATCAGCAGCGTAGAGCCGAGGATGGCCGGTACGTCGGCCGAGAAGAGCGCGTTGGTCATGTAGCGTCCGACGCCCGGCCAGGCGAAGACGGTCTCGGTCAGCACCGAGCCCTCCAGCAGCGTGGCGTAGGAGAGGGCGATCACCGTCACCAGCGTGCCCAGCACGTTGGGAAAAATATGGCGCAGCAGAATGCGGCCGCGACCGGCGCCTTTGGCGCGCGCCAGCGTCACATACTCTTTGCTGCTCTCTTCCAGCAGCGCGGCGCGCAGCAGACGGGTAATGCCCGCCATCGCCAGCAGGCCGAGGATCACCACCGGCAGCCAGAGGTGGGCGATGGCGTTGCGGAACATCTCGCGATCGCCGGAGAGCCAGCTGTCGATCAGCACGAAGCCGGTTTTCGGCTCCAGCGTATAGACGTAGAGATCGTCGAGCCGCCCCGGCCCTGCCGACCAGTGCAGCACGGCGTAAAACAGCAGCAGCCCGAGCAGGCCGAGCCAGAACACCGGCACCGAGTAGCCGAGCAGGGAGACGAAGCGCGCCACGTTGTCGATCACGCTGCCTGGCTTCCAGGCGGCGAGCAGCGCCAGGCTGACGCCGAACAGGGCGGCGAAAATCATCGAGCAGGTCGCCAGCTCAATCGTCGCGGGAAAGGTCTGCATCAGATCGTTCGCCACCGGCTGATTCGTCAGATGGGAAAGACCGAGATCGCCGCGCGCCAGATGTTCGAGGTAGCGCCAGAACTGCACCAGCACCGGCTGATCCAGCCCCAGCTCGTGGCGCACCTGCGTATAGGTCGCTTCGCTGGCGTGATCGCCGGCGATCTGCTGCACCGGATCCACCGGCGAGAGGTGCGACAGCATAAAGGTAAAGGCCAGCAGCCCAAGCAGCGTCACCAGCAGCGACAGCAGGCTGGCGGCCAGCCGCGACAGGCGCGGCCAGAGCTGCCGGGCGAACCCGGCCTCCGAGGCTGACTGCGCCATTATTTGCTGACCTGCGAGTAGTAGACCATGTCAGGGTTGATGCCCTGCACGTAGCCTTTCAGGTTATCGCGCAGCGCGACCAGGTTGCGCGCCTGCAGGCCGATCACGTACGGCGAGTTTTTCAGCACCGATTCCTGCATCGCTTTGTAGAGCGCCACGCGTTTCTGCGGATCGCTCTCCGCGGTCGCCGCCAGCACCTGCTTGTTCAGCTCGGGAATATGCCAGTCGGAGCGGTATGCGATGGTTTTGCTGCCATCTTCCGGGTTATAGGCGAATGAGGCGGCGTTGGTGTTGGGGTCGAAGTAGTCCGCGCCCCAGGCGTTCAGCGTCGCCTGATACTTATGCGCCTTCACGCTGGTGGAAACTTCCGAGCTCAGGCCCGGCTGGACGTTGATCTTCACGCCGCCTTTGGCGAAGCTGCCCTGCAGCGCCTGGGCGATATCGAGGTAGGGCGGCTGGTTGCTGGTGGAGAGATCGAAGCTGACGTTGGTCAGGCCCGCTTTCTGCAGAATCGCCTTCGCCTTTTCAGGATCGTAGCTGTAAGGGGTATCGTTGACCGCGCCGAGGAAGCCTTTCGGCAGGAAGGTCTGATGCACGTCGAACTGGCCTTTCAGCAGGTCGTTGGCGATGCCCTTATAGTCGAACAGGTAGCGCGCCGCTTCCCACAGCGCCGGGTTCTTCAGAGTCTCGTTGCCGCCGACGTTGAACTGAATGTAGTAGAGCGACGCCATCGGGTACGCTTCCGTCTTCACGCCCGCCTTGCCTTTCAGCGCGGCGATCTGATCGGCGCCGAGGTTACGCGCGATATCCGCATCGCCCTGCTCCAGCAGCAGACGGCGCGCCGCCGGTTCCGGCACGTTTTTAATCAGCACGTTTTTCAGCTTCGGCGCGCCGGCCGGCGAGGTCGGGTTGGCGCTCAGCAGTACCACCTGATGCAGCACCACTTTGCGGATCTGATAGGGGCCGCTGCCCGCGGAGTTTGTCGCCAGCCAGCCGTTGCCCAGATCGCCGTTCTTCGCGTTCGCCATGACGGTTTTTTCATCGACGATAGAGGAGACCGGCGCGGAGAGCAGGCTCAGCACGTAGGTCGGGCTAACGTTGGCGGTCCAGCTGATCTGCACGTGGTTGTCGTCGACTTTCTTCAGGAAAGTATCGACGTTCTCTTTGGTCCAGCCGAGCTGCGTCAGAATAAAAGAGGGATCGAGGTTGAGCTTCACCACCCGGCCCAGCGAGAAGATAACATCTTCCGGGCGCAGCGGATTGCCGCTGGAGAATTTAGCGTCTTTGCGCAGTTCGAAGGTCAGGCTGCGGTTATCGCTGCCCGGCTGCCAGCTGCTGGCGAGCGTCGGTTTCAGATCCGTCGGGTTTTGCGGATCGGACTGGACCAGGCGCTGATAAAGATTGGTAAAGGCCTGCACGCTGGTGAGTTCAAACCCTTTGGCGGGATCGAAGCTGTCGGCGTCATCGATAGACTGAGCGATAACCAGGGTATCTTTGGGCGTGGCGGCCTGCGCGGCAAAGGCGGCGGTCAGCGAAAGCGCCAACAGGGAAGCAGCGGTTTTTTTCATGGTAATTCCTTGCCTTATAAAGTAGTCACGCGAGTGTACGAGAGGGCTTAAAGGAAGAATAGTCTATTATTGGCTAACCTTATGCAGAAAGGTTATAAGAGTAGCGCTCTGGTTATAAGAGACGCAAAGCGGTGTTAAGTCAGTATAGAGAAACAGAACCTCAACGAAGCCTATTTAGCCTTAATTTATTCTTTATCCTTTTTTCGCCGCGCTTATAATAGCGGCAACTTTCTACTGGAGAATTCACTTGGACAGTCATTCGATTTGGTTACTGACACTGGCAAGCTGAATTTCCATGCTGCTTGCCATCCGGCGGGCAGCGATCCTCTTTTAATAACGATTGCTCCCTGAAAACGCTATTTATTGCAGGGCGATTGTTATGCTGTTTTTCACTCACGCGCTTTTTCCTCCACCTCGCTCGCGTAGCTGACCGGCTGCGCCCTGCGCCTGCGCCTTCTCACCGCGTCGAGAGATAATTGCGGCGAGCGGTTCGCGCCTGCGGCTTATTCGCCCGTCACGCTACGCACCCCCCTTAAATATTTTCTTTGATTACGCACGCCTGACTTCGCGTGCCGGGATTGCTTTGCCTGTTACAGGGAGAAATCACCATGTCTGAATTAAAACTTGATAGCCAGACGCTGGCGAAAAATAGCCGCCGCGCCGCGCAAAGCGGCGCAAAACATTATTTAATCGAGCAGGAAGCCGAGCGCACGGTCGAGGCGACGCTGGCCCACTTGCACAGCCAGGCAGACGGGCTGAGCCAGCAGGAAGCGGAACGCCGTCTGGCGCAGTTCGGCCCTAACGAGGTGGCGCAGGAGAAAGCGCCACCTGCGCTGCTGCAGCTGCTGATGGCCTTTCACAACCCCTTTATCTACGTGCTGCTGGCGCTGGCGGCGGTAAGCTTTTTCACCGACTACTGGCTGCCGCTGCGCGCTGGGGACGAGGGCGATCTTACCGGCGTAATCATCATCTGCACCATGGTGACGCTGAGCGCGCTGCTGCGTTTCTGGCAGGAGTTTCGCACCAACCGCGCCGCCCAGGCGCTGAAGTCGCTGGTGCGCACCACGGCCACCGCGATGCGCGACGGCGCGCCGCAGGAGATCGCCATGCGCGAGCTGGTGCCTGGCGATATCGTACTGCTCAGCGCCGGGGATCTGGTGCCTGCCGACGTGCGTCTGATCCGCTCGCGCGATCTCTGCGTGAGTCAGGCGGTGCTGACGGGCGAGTCGCTGCCGGTCGAGAAGGTCGATCTCAGCGCCGAGGTGGCGGCGAAAAGCAGCAGCGGTCGGTCGGCGGGCAAAAGCCTGCTGGAACAGGACAACATCTGCCTGATGGGCGCCAGCGTCTCAGGCGGCAGCGCCTGCGCCGTGGTGGTGGCGACCGGCAGTCAGACTTACTTCGGCTCGCTGGCGAAGTCGCTGGTCGGCAGCCGCGCTCAGACCGCGTTTGACCGCGGCGTCAACAGCGTCAGCATGCTGCTGATCCGCTTTATGCTGATTATGGTGCCGGTGGTGTTGTTAATTAACGGCTTCAGCAAAGGCGACTGGACCGACGCCGCGCTGTTCGCGCTGGCCGTCGCCGTGGGGCTGACGCCGGAGATGCTGCCGATGATCGTCAGCTCGAACCTGGCGAAAGGCGCAATGGCGATGGCGCGCCGCAAAGTGATCGTTAAACGCCTTAACGCCATCCAGAACCTCGGCGCGATGGATCTGCTCTGCACCGATAAAACCGGCACGCTGACGCAGGATGAGATCCAGCTGTCGCACGTCCTCAACTGCGACGGCGAAGAGGATGAAGGCGTGCTGCTGCTCGGCTGGCTGAACAGCAGCAGCCAGACGGGCGGCAAAAACCCGATGGATCGGGCGGTGGTGCGCGCGGGCGCGCGACGCATCAGCGAGGCGCAGCGCAGCCGCTATCACAAACAGGATGAGCTGCCTTTCGATTTTGCGCGGCGTCGACTGTCGGTGCTGATGGCCGATCTGCAGCAGGGCGACTCGCTGCTGGTGTGCAAAGGCGCCGTTGAGGAGATGCTCGCCGTATCAACCCGCGTACGCGTCAATGGCGAATGCGTGCCGCTCTGCGCGGCGCGGCGGGCGGCGCTGCAAAAGCTGGCCGAAACCTATAACCAGCAGGGCTTCCGCGTGCTGCTGGTGGCGACGCGCAAAGGGGATATCGCGCTGCCGCTGACGCAGGCGGAGGAGCGCGAGCTGACGCTGGAAGGGATGCTGACTTTCCTCGATCCGCCGAAGGCGAGCGCAGGCGAAGCGATTAAGGCGCTGCGCGCCAGCGGCGTGGCGGTGAAGGTGCTGACCGGCGATAACCCGACAATCACCGCGCGCATCTGTCGTGATGTGGGGCTGGACGCCAGCGGCATGCTGACCGGCGATGAGATCGAGGCGATGAGCGACAGCGAGCTGGCGCAGGCCGCCGAGCGCAGCAGCCTGTTCGCCAGGCTGACGCCGCCGCAGAAAGCGCGGCTGGTGCGGCTGTTCCAGCAGAACGGCCATACGGTCGGCTTCCTCGGCGATGGCATCAACGACGCCCCGGCGCTGCGCGACGCCGACGTGGGAATTTCGGTCGACAGCGCGGCGGATATCGCCAAAGAGTCCTCCGACATTATTCTGCTGGAGAAAGATCTGCGCGTGCTGGAAGCGGGCGTGCTGAAAGGGCGCGAAACCTTCGGCAATATCATTAAGTATCTGAACATGACCGCCAGCTCCAACTACGGCAACGTCTTTTCCGTGTTGATCGCCAGCGCCTTTATTCCGTTTCTGCCGATGCTGTCGATTCATCTGCTGCTGCAGAACCTGATGTATGACATCTCCCAGCTGGCGCTGCCCTGGGACAAAATGGACCCGGAGTTCCTGCGCAAGCCGCGCAAATGGGATGCCGGCAATATCCGCCGCTTTATGCTGTGGATGGGGCCGACCTCGTCGCTGTTCGATATCACCACCTTCGCGCTGATGTGGTACGTCTTCGGCGCGAATCACGCGGGCGCGCAGTCGCTGTTTCAGTCCGGCTGGTTCGTTGAAGGCCTGCTGTCGCAGACGCTGGTGGTGCATATGCTGCGCACGCAGAAGATCCCCTTTATTCAGAGCCGCGCGGCGCTGCCGGTGCTGCTGACCACCTTCGCCATTATGGCGCTCGGCATCGCCATTCCCTTCTCGCCGCTCGGCGCGATGGTCGGTCTGGTGCCGCTGCCGCTCGCCTATTTCCCCTGGCTGGCGGCAACGCTGTTCGGCTATTGCCTGGTGGCGCAGGGCATGAAGCGGATCTATATCCGCCGCTTCGGCCAGTGGTTCTAGGAGAGCGAACATGAAAAAAAGAAGGCTCGACCGGGCATTTATCGGCGTCGCGCTTATCGCCATCGCGCTGATTCTGCTGACGGTGATAGTGCGCTAACTGGCGGGCGGCGAGGTGACTCGCCGCCCTTATCCTGCCGCCAGGGTTAAAACTCAGATATTATCGGCCTCAATTTTCCCGCCTGCTTTTTTTTATCAGCACCGCCATCCAGCGCTTCCCTGTCTATACAAAATTGTAAAATCCATTAAACAATCCGACTGAATATTCATCAGATGAGAGTTGTCGCTAACCTGAATTTATGGATAATACGCAGTAAATTTTACTTAAATTAACATAATTTACGATTGCTTTACGCGACAGGGACTGTCTGATGTATCTTCGGCATAAATCTATTCCGCTCTCTTTCTCTCTGCTGGCTGGCGTTTTTTTAACCGCGCAGGCCGCTGCCGCCGACGCGTTTCCTGACGCCAGCGAACAGATCCGCCAGCAGCAACAGCGCCAGCAGGCGCTGGAGCAACAAATCGAACCGAAGGCGCCCGACGTGCGGCTTTCGCCGCCCGCTTCCAGCTTCGGACGCATCAACTTTCCCGTTGAAAAGCCCTGTTTTCCCATCGCGCGCGTCGAGCTGCAGGGGCAGCAGGCGCTGCCGCACTGGCTGCCGCTGCGCCGCATCGCCAGCCAGGCGCAGGGAAAATGCCTGGGCGCGCAGGGCATTAACCTGCTGATGAGCGCCCTGCAAAACCGGCTGGTGGATCACGGCTACGTCACCACGCGCGTGCTGGCGCCTTCGCAGGATCTCAACAGCGGGACGCTGCGGCTGGTGATCCTGCCCGGCTACGTGCGTGAGGCGAAGCTGACGCCGGAGAGCGATCGCCATCTCTGGCTCTATAGCGCTTTTCCCGCGCACGCCGGCAACCTGCTTGATTTACGCGATATCGAGCAGGGGCTGGAAAACCTGCAGCGGCTGCCGACCGTGCAGGCCGAGATGTCGGTGGTGCCCGGCGAACAGCCGGGCGAAAGCGATATTCAGGTGAGCTGGAAGCAGCAAAAAATGTGGCGCGTCGGCCTGTCGCTGGACGACTCCGGCACCCGCAGCACCGGCCGCTACCTGGGCGGCGTCACGCTGTCGCTCGACAACCCTTTCGCCCTGAGCGACCTCTTTTACCTCTCTGCCACGCACGATCTGCAAGGCCAGGGCGGCAAGGGCAGCAAAAACTTCACCGGCCACTACTCGGTGCCGTTCGGCTACTGGATGTTTTCCGCAACGGGCAGCGACTACGACTATCACCAGACGGTCGCCGGCACGAATCAGGACTACCGCTACAGCGGAAAAAGCAAAAGCCTCGATCTGCAGCTCAGCCGGGTGCTGCACCGCAGCGGCTCGCAGAAAACGTCGCTGACCTATGACGTGCTGACGCGCGAAACCCGCAACTATATCAACGACACCGAGGTGCAGGTGCAGCGGCGACAGACCGCCGCCTGGCGTATCGGCCTGCAGCATCGTCACTACATCCGCCAGGCGACGCTGGACGCGGGCGTCAGCTATCAGCGCGGCACGCGCTGGTTCGGCGCCCAGCCTGCGCCGGAGGAGTATTTCGGCGAGGCGACGGCGCTGAGCAAAATCGTGCAGCTTAACGCGCAGTTCAACCTGCCGTTCCACATCGGCGATCGGCATTTTCGTTACAACATGCAGTATCTGCGCCAGATGAGCAGCACGCCGCTCACGCCGCAGGAGCAGTTCTCTATCGGCAACCGCTGGACGGTGCGCGGCTTCGACGGCGAGCGCACGCTCAACGCCAGCCGCGGCTGGTATCTGCGCAACGACATCGCCTGGAGCACGCCGTTGCCCGCGCAGGAGCTTTATCTCGGCGTGGACTATGGCGAGGTAGGCGGCGCAGGCAGCGAACTGCTCACCGGCCAGCACCTGGCGGGCGGGGTGGCAGGGCTGCGCGGGCAGGCCTTTAACACCGGCTATGACCTGTTTATCGGCACGCCGCTCTCTAAACCGGACGGCCTGCGCACCAGCAACGTCACGCTCGGCTTCAACCTCAACTGGAGCTACTGAGCATGCGCGCGGGAAACTATGAAATTAAATCGCCGCTGATCCTCGGCGGCCAGGAGAGCGAAGCGGAAGTGCTGGGCGCCGCGGTCTGGCTCTGGATGCACTCGCCGCTGCATCGCGACGCGCCGCTGCACGCGCTGCCGACGCTGCTGCTGCCGATCGTTAAAAGGCAGCAGTACGTGCTGGTCGCCGAAGCGGGCGAACCGGTTTTTTTCTTTAGCTGGGCCTGGCTGAATGAAGAGGCCGAAGCGCGCTATCTCACGCTGCCTGCGATCCATTTCCCGCCTGAAGACTGGAACAGCGGCGAGCGCATGTGGTGCTGCGACTGGATCGCGCCGTTTGGCCATACCGCGGCGATGAGCCGTCTGGTGCGCCGCGACCTCTTTCCTCACGCCTGCTGGCGGGCGTTAGACCATCGCGGCGAGCAGCGCGGCAAGCGCGTGTTGAATTTTCATGGCGCCAGCGTCAGCCGCGAGTCGGCAAAAAAGTGGCGGCAGCAGCATCCGCTCGCCGTGGCGTTACCGCAAATCTGATAGGGACATTAGATGAACAGAAACCTCTACCGCATTATTTTCAACAAAGCGCGCGGCATGCTGATGGTGGTGGCCGATATTGCCGGTTCAGGCCGCGCAGGCGGCGCACGCGCATCGGGCCAGGGCCGCACGCTCAGCCGACTCATCGGCCGGGTTGGCGCGCTGAGCTTTAGCCTCTGGCTGGCGATGGGCGTCATCCAGCCCGCCAGCGCCGCCATCGTCGCCGATCCTCAGGCGCCGGGCGGTCAGCAGCCGACCATTATCAACAGCGCCAACGGCACGCCGCAGATCAATATTCAGACCCCTTCCGCCGGCGGCGTGTCGCGCAACAGCTACAGCCAGTTCGACGTCGGGCAGCAGGGCGCCATCCTCAACAACTCCCACAAAAACGTCCAGACCGAGCTGGGCGGCATGGTGAGCGGCAACCCCTGGCTCGCCCGCGGCGAGGCCAAAGTGATCCTCAACGAGGTTAACTCGCGCGATCCCAGCCGCCTGAACGGCTTTGTCGAAGTGGCGGGACAAAAAGCGCAGGTAGTGATCGCCAACCCGTCCGGCATCACCTGTAACGGCTGCGGATTTATCAACGCCAACCGCGCCACGCTGACCACCGGCCAGGCGCAGATGAATAACGGCAACCTCACCGGTTTTAACGTCGAGCGCGGCGAGGTGGCGGTCGAAGGCGCGGGGATGGACAGCTCGCGCCAGGACTACACCGACATTATCGCCCGTTCGGTGAAAATTAACGCCAGCGTCTGGGCTAAGGATCTGAACGTCACCACCGGACGCAACCAGGTGGATGCGGCGCATCAGCAGGTCACGAAACAGGGCGACGATGCCGCTTCGCGTCCGCAGGTGGCGCTGGACGTCTCCAGCCTCGGCGGCATGTATGCCGGGAAAATCCGCCTGATCGGCACCGAAGCGGGCGTCGGCGTGCGCAACGCGGGCAATATCGGCGCGCAGGCCGGCGCGGTAACCCTCACCGCCGACGGTCGCATCGAAAACAGCGGCAGCATACGCAGCAGCGGCGAGCTGCAGGTCGCCGCCAGGGAAGGCCTGAGCAACAGCGGCGCGATCTTCGCCGGCGGCAGCGCCACGGTCGCCAGCGCGGCAGAGCTGCAAAACAGCGGCTCCGTCGCCGCGCGCAATAACGTTACGCTACAGGCGGCTCGTCTCAACAGCGCGACGTCGGGCATCCTTGCCGCAGGCGTACAGGATGACGGCAGGCTCGGCGAGTCAGGCGATCTGACGCTCGCCGCCGATGGCGCGCTGAGCGCGCAGGGCGAGAACCTGGCGGGCGGCAGCCTGACCGCGCGCGGCCAGCGCCTGGATCTCAGCGGCAGCCGCACGCAGGGGAAAAACATCACCCTCGAAGCGCGCGACGGCGACATCGCGACGCGCGGCGGCACGCTCGTGGCGCAGCAGCAGCTCGCTGCCCGCACCGGCAAAATGCTGGATAACGACGGCGGCACGCTGACCGCCAGCAAGCTCGATCTGCAGGCGCACGATCTCTCCAGCCAGCAGGGTCAGATTACGCAAACCGGCGGCGACGACCTCGCTATCGCGCTGCCGGGCAGCCTGAATAACCGCGGCGGACGCATTGCCAGCAGCAGCGGCAGCCTGACCCTGAACGCCGATACGCTCGATAACCAGTCCGGCGAGATCGCCCATGCCGGCAGCGGCGCGCTGGCCATCGACGCGCGTAGTCTGCAGGGCGAAGGCGGCAAGCTGCTTTCCAACGGCCAGCTCAGCCTGCGCGGCGGCGAGTTCAACCTCGATAAGGGAACGACCTCCGCGCAGCAGATCGACGCCGATGTCGACAGCCTGTCGAATCAGCAGGGCCAGCTGGTGCAGAGCGGCAGCGGCGAGATGCGGCTGCATACGCGCGGCGCCCTGAATAACCAGGGCGGCCAGCTGGCGGGCAACGGCAATATCGACCTCAAGGCCGCGGCGCTGGATAACCGCTCTGGCGCCATCGTCGCCGCGCAGCAGGGCAGCCTGACGGCGCAGGTCAGCGGCGCGGTCGACAACCGCCAGGGCGAACTGGCGGCGAGCCGCGACCTCAGGCTGAACGCCGATCGGCTGGACAACCGGCAGGGCCGCGCGTCGGCGGCAACCGGCGCCGCCAGCCTCGCCACGCAGCAGGCGCTGGCGAATCAGGCGGGCCGTATTGAGGCAGAGGGCGATCTGACCCTCAGCGCCGCCGGTCTGGACAACCAGGCGGGCACGCTGCTGGGCGATAACCTGCAGCTGGGGCTAGGAGAGCGCGCGCTGGATAACCAGCGCGGCGTCATCGCCGCGTCAGGCGCGCTGCGCAGCGACAGCGGCGCGCTCAACAACGACGGCGGGCTGCTGCAGGCGGGCGGCGATCTGCTGCTCGACACGCACGGCGCGCGCCTGAGCAATCAGATGAGCGGCGACAGCGGCGGCATCCTGAGTGCCGGCGCGCTGACGCTGCGCAGCGGCGATCTGGATAACCGCCAGGGGATGCTGGCGGGCGGCGGCGCTACCCGGCTAACCACGCAGGCGCTGAATAACAGCGGCGGCACGCTGGTGGGCAAACAGCAGCTGCGGATTGAGAGCGACGGCGCGCTAACCAATGATGCGGGCCTGTTGCAGTCGGGCGGCGACGCCCGTATCGACACGCACGGCTATGCGCTGAGCAACCGCGACAGCGGCAGCAAGGGCGGCATCAGCAGCCTGGGCGCGCTTACGCTTAACGCCAGGGCGATCGACAACCAGCAGGGCTTTATCGCCAGCCAGGGCGATCTCCAGTTAGACGGCGCGCAGCTGGATAACCAGCGCGGCACGCTCGCCTCGCAGGCGGTGCTTTCCGCCGCTGCGGCGAGCATCAGCAACCAGAGCGGCGCCATCAAGGCGGGCCAGGCGCTAACGCTGGAGGCGGCGCAGCGGCTTGATAACCAGGGCGGCACGATCGGCGCGGGCAAGGCGCTGCGCGTCACGGCCGCCGAGCTGCTTAACGGCCAGGGCGTGCTGGCGAGCGGCGACACAGGCAGCCTGAGCGTCGAGATGCTGGATAACCGCGGCGGGCAGCTGGCGGCGCAGCAGGCGCTGACGCTGCGCGGCGGCACGCTCGACAACAGCGACGGCGGCCTTATCCAGAGCGGCGATCGTCTCGATATCGGCGTAGATGCGCTGCTTAACCAGAACAGCGGCGAGAAAGGCGGGCTGACCAGTCAGGGCGAGATGCTGATCCGCGCCGGGCGGATGGAGAACGCGCAGGGGCTGGCCCTGAGCGGAAAAGCCTTGCAGCTGGCGGCGGGCAGCCTGAATAATGCAGCTGGCACGCTGGTGGCGCAGGATCAGCTTCGCCTCGATATCGCATCGCCGCAGAACGCGCTGCGCCTCAACACCGCATCGATGCTAAACGCGCTGCGTCTCGATACCGCATCGGCGCTGAATAACCAGGCAGGTCTGCTGCAGGGCGGTAGCGTGCTCATCGACAGCCACGGCCAGGGCGTCGACAACCAGAACGGCACCCTCTACAGCCTGGGCGATCTCAGCCTGCAAGGCGGCGATATCGACAATCAGGGCGGCACGCTGGGCGCGAAAGGCGATCTCAGCCTGCAAAGCGGCGAGCTGGATAACCGCAACGGCGGGCGCGTGGTGAGCGAGCAGGCGGCCAGCCTCACCACCGCGCATCTGGATAACCGCGGCGGGCAGATCCAGAGCGTCGGCGATCTGCTGCTGTCGAGCGCGCAGGGCGTTATTGATAACGCCGCCGGTCTTATCCGCAGCGGCGCGACCGCCGTGCTCAACGCGCTGCAGCTCAATAACCAGGATACCCAGGGCGCGCAGCAGGGCATCGAAGCGGCAAACCTCAACGTCAACAGCGACAGCATCGCCAACCAGCGCGGCACGCTGCTGGCCGACCGGCAGCTGACCATCAACAGCCAGGGCAGCGTCGATAACAGTCAGGGCGAGCTCTCTGCAGGAGAGGATCTTTTGCTGCAGGGCAACGGCCTGACGCTGACCAACAGCGCGGGCGGCGTCAAGGCGGGGCGATCGCTGACGATCCGCGCCGATCGCATCGGCGGCGACGGCCAGATCCTCTCGCGCGGCGATATCACGCTGGTCAGCCAGCAGAGCCTGAACAACAGCGGCGAGATGATCGCCAACGGCAGCTTCAACTTCACCACGCCGGGCGACGTCGTTAACAGCGGCAAGCTGCTGGCGGGCGGCAAGCTGGATCTGCGCGCCAGCAATCTGCTGAACGCCGCCAGCGGCGAGATCAATGCCGGGCAGGACTGGCTGACCCTCAACGGGCAGCTCACCAACTACGGCCTGATCGACGGCAAGCAGACGCTGCTTAAAGCCGGCACCTTAACCAATATCGGCAGCGGCCGGATTTACGGCGATACGATCGGCGTGCAGGCCGGCACCTTCAATAACCTGGCGGAAAACGGCACCGCCGCCACGCTGGCGGGACGTGAGCGGGTCGATATCGGCGTTCAGACGCTGAACAACCGCGATCACGGCCTGATCTACAGCGCGGGGGATATGGCGCTGGGCGGGCAGCTGGACGCCAGCGGGCTGGCGATCGGCAGGGCCGACACCCTCAACAACCACAGCGCCACCATCGAGTCGGCGGGCGATATGCAGATCGACGCCGGGCAGATCAATAACGTCAACGACCATTTCAGCACCGAGCTGGCGACCGTTTCCACAGAGGCGATCACCGAGTATCAGCAGTCGGGGGACACCGTACGCTGGAAAGCGGGCGAAGAGGGCGTGTTTGTCGATCGCAACTCCGCCGACTCGCTGCTAAACCTCAACACGCCGGGCAAAACCGGCAGCAACCACGACCGTTTTACCCAGTATGACTACATCCGCACGGTGCAGGAGACGCAGATCGCCGAAAGCGATCCGGCGAAGATCATCGCGGGCGGCAATATGACGGTGAACGCCGATAAGGTGTTCAACGATAAGAGCCAAATCGTAGCGGGCAATACGCTGACGATGAACGCGGGCGAGCTTGATAATGTCGAGGTGGCGGGCCAGCGCATCACCACCGACGAAGGTAAAGTTACCAGCTACTACCGCATCCGCCATAAAGGCGGCGACAGCCAGGGTAAAAAAAGCTCAGCCTATACGCCGCCGGAGGTGATTGAGACGATTGCGCTGAAGCCGAGCCAGCTGGTCGATCACGGCGACATTAGCGGCACGCCCTTATCGCTGGCGCCGCAGAGCGCGCAGGGCACCGACGCGGCAATCGGCCATACCGGCAGCGTCAGCGCCGCCGTGGCGGGCAGCGCGCTTGCGCCTGACTGGCAGGCGGTCGATACCGGCGCGCTGCCCGCTATCGCCGCCGCTGCCCTGAAGCCGGGGCAGCGCTTTGAAGTCGCCAGCGGCGTCGCGCCGCAGCAGGGCGAAGCGGCGAGCGTGGTGCGCATCGTCGGGCCGGATACGCGCCTGCCGGACAACAGCCTGTTCAAAACCAATCCGTCGCCCGGCGGTAAATACCTGGTGGAGACCGATCCGCGCTTTACCCAGGAGAAGCAGTGGCTGAGCAGCGACTATATGCAGGAGAGGCTGACGCAGAACAGCGACAACGTCCTGAAGCGGCTGGGCGACGGCTACTACGAGCAGCGTCTGATCCGGGAACAGGTGATTAATCTGACGGGTCAGCGTTATCTGGACGGCTACAGTAACGACGAAGAGCAGTACAAGGCGCTGATGAACAACGCCATCGACTTCAGTCAGGAATACCACCTGACGCTCGGCGTGGCGCTGACGCCGCAGCAGATGGCGCTGCTGACCAAAGATATCGTCTGGCTGGTGAACGCGCAGGTCAGGCTGCCGGATGGTTCCACCCAGACGGTGCTGGTACCGCAGGTTTACGCGCGCGTTCAGCCAGGCGATGTCGACGGCAGCGGCGCGCTGATTGCGGGCCGCAACCTCAACCTGAACCTGGGCGGCGGCCTGTTCAACAGCGGCACGCTGGCCGGACGCGAAGTGGTGAAGCTGAGCGCCGACAACATCACTAACCTGGCGGGCACCATCAAGGGCGCCAGCGTCGATCTCGCTGCCCGCACCGATATCAATAACATCGGCGGCGTGATCCAGGGCACCGACTCGCTGCTGGCCAGCGCCGGACGGGATATCAACGCCATCAGCACCACGCGCAGCGTTGAGAGCCGCAGCGGCGACAACAGCTTTGCGCGCACCACCGTCGACAGCGTGGCGGGCATGTACGTGCAGGGCGACGACGGCAGGCTGATCCTGCAGGCGGGGCGCGATATCAATCTGACGGCGGCGCAGGTGGTCAACAGCGGCGAGTCGAGCCAGACGGTGCTTCATGCGGGCCGCGACCTCAGCCTTAATACCGTTACCACCGCGAGCCGCGACGATATCGTCTGGGACGGTGACAACAGCCTGAAGCAGGGCAATACGCAGGAGGTCGGCAGCGAAGTGGTGGGCAAAGGCGACGTCTCGCTGCTGGCAGGCAACGATCTTAAGGCGCGCGCCGCCACCCTGTCGGCTGACCTCGCGCTGGCGCTGACTGCCGGACAGGATGTTACGCTGACGAATGGTGAGAACACCCAGGATCTGGACGAGCGGCATAAGGTGACCGGCAGCAGCGGCTGGCTGTCGAAGAGCACCACCACCACGCGTGACCAGATTGCGCGCCAGACGGCGCAGGGCAGCGCGCTGAGCGGCGACAGCGTCACGGTTGCGGCAGGCAACGACCTGCGCGTGCAGGGCAGCCAGATCGCGGGCACGCGCGACGTCGCGCTGCAGGCGGGCAACGACCTCAGCGTGGTGGGCGCGACGGAGCGCAACAGCGAACAGCATCTGGCGCAGGAGAAAAAGAGCGGGCTGTCGGGCACCGGCGGCATCGGCTTCAGTTACGGCACGCAGAGCCTGAAAACCACCGACATGGCGCAGGATGTGACGAACCAGGGCAGCACCGTCGGCAGCGTGAACGGCAACGTGACGCTGGAGGCGGGCAACCGTCTGGACGTGAACGGCTCCGAGCTTATCGCCGGCAAAAACCTGACGCTGGACGGGCGCGACGTCAGCATCACCGCGGCGCAGAACCAGAGCAGCCAGACGCACAAGGTGGAGCAGAAAACCTCCGGCCTGACGCTGGCGCTCTCCGGCACGGTGGGCAGCGCGCTCAATACGGCGGCGCAGACGGTGCAGGAGGCGAAGTCCGCCGACAGCGGACGGCTGGCGGCGCTGCAGGGCACCAAAGCCGCGCTCAGCGGCGTGCAGGCGACGCAGGCCGCGCGGCTGGCGGCGGCTCAGGGCAACAGCCCGGAGAACAACAACGCCATCGGGGTCAGCCTCTCTTACGGCAGCCAGTCCTCCACCTCCACCCAGCAGAGCGAGCAGCGCACCGCCCAGGGCAGCAGCCTGACGGCGGGGGACAACCTGAGCGTGGTGGCGCGCGGCAGCGGCGTGAAAGGCGCCGACGGCGACCTGACGGTGCAGGGCAGCCAGCTGCAGGCCGGCAAGGATGTGCTGCTGTCGGCCAACCGCGACCTGAACCTGCTGTCGGCCGCTAATACCTCCTCGCTGGAGGGCAAAAACGAGAGCCACGGCGGCAGCCTGGGCGTGGGCATCGGCGCGGGCCAGGGCGGCATGGGCATCAGCGTCTCCGCCAGCGTCAACAAGGGCAAAGGCAGCGAGCAGGGCAGCGGCGTCACCCACACCGAAACTCAGGTAAGCGCGGGCAGCCAGGTAACGATGGTGAGCGGGCGCGACACCACTCTTCAGGGCGCGCAGGTGAGCGGCGAGAAGGTGAAGGCGGAGGTGGGCCGCAACCTGACGCTGGCGAGCGAGCAGGACAGCGACCGCTACGACTCGAAGCAGCAGAGCGCCAGCGCGGGCGGCAGCTTTACCTTCGGCTCGATGACCGGCTCGGCCAGCGTCAACGCGAGCCGGGACAAGATGCACAGCACCTGGCAGAGCGTGGAGGAGCAGACCGGCATCTTCGCGGGCAAAGGCGGCTTTGACGTGAGCGTCGGGGCGCACACGCAGCTGGACGGGGCGGTAATCGGCTCGACGGCGGCGGCGGATAAAAACCGGCTGGAGACGGGCACGCTCGGGTTCAGCGATATTGAGAACCACGCGGACTATAAGGTGGAGCACCAGAGCGCGGGCATCAGCACGGGCGGCAGCATCGCGGGTCAGTTTGCCGGAAATATGGCGAACGGGCTGCTGGTGGGAGCGAACCACAGCGGCAGCGACAGCTCGGTGACGAAGGCGGCGGTGAGCGAGGGCGCGATAGTTATCCGCGATCGGGAGAAGCAGACGCAGGACGTGAGCGGGCTGAGCCGGGACGTGGAGCACGCCAACCAGACGCTCTCGCCGATATTCGACAAGGAGCGTGAGCAGAACCGGCTGCAGGAGGCGCAGCTGATTGGTGAGATTGGCAGCCAGGCGGCGGATATCGCGCGGACGGAGGGGCAGATACGGGCCACGAACGCCGGTAAGGCGGAGCTGGCGAAGAACGGCATAACAGAGCCGGGAGCAGGCGCGTCGCAGGACGACTGGGCGAAGTACAACGAGAAGCTGACGGCGACGGACAGCTATAAGGCGGCGCAGCAGCAGTGGGGCACGGGCAGCGCCATCCAGCAGGGCATTCAGGCGGCGACGGCGGCAGTGCAGGGTCTGGCGGGCGGCAACCTGGCGCAGGCGGCCAGCGGAGCGGCGGCACCTTACCTGGCGGAGGTCATCCACAACATGACCACCACGAAGGATGCGAACGGCAAAGAGGTGGTGAACGTCGAGGCGAACCTGATGGCGCACGCGGTGGTAGGCGCGGTAACGGCTTACGCGGCGGGCAACAGCGCGCTGGCAGGCGCCTCGGGCGCGGCGATGGGCGAGTATATCGCGCAGCAGATGTATCCGGGCGTGGACCGCAAGGACCTGACGGAAGAGCAGCGCCAGACGATAAGCGCGCTGGGCACGCTGGCGGCGGGACTGGCGGGCGGCGTGACGGGTGACAGCACGGCAGGTGCGGTGGCGGGAGCGCAGGCGGGGAGGAATGCGATTGAGAATAATGCATTAAACGTTAAGCAGAATCAGTCCCGTGTTCAGGAAATGATACAGTGTCGGGGCGATAAGGCTTGTGAGGCCTCCGTCACTGAAAAATACAGGCAGATTTCTGCCGCACAACAGAAGCGAGTTGTGGAGTGTAGAGGAGCTAAGGACTGCGTTGACAAGGCAAACGAAGTCAGTAGATTACAGGCCGAATACGCTAACCGCACCAGTGAGCTACTGGAAAAAGCGCGAGTTAATGGAGGACTAAGCGAGGCAGATCAGAACGAGCTTTCAATCCTACAGGTGACAACTATTCAGCTTGAAGCAGACAGAAATGCGGCGATTCATAACGCATTGATGTCCGATGATTCACCTGAAGCGAAGCAGCTTGCGATAAACTCGCTGGCACAGGCGGTTGGAACCAGTGCAGCGGGAATAGCGGCGGGTATTGGCAAAGGTAGTAATGCAGGGGCTAATAAAGTACTGGCAACCGGACAACATAGTACGATTGTTCCTGGTGGCGGATTGGCTGCCCATGAAAAAGCAGGCGGCCATTTAATAGAGCGACATGTAGGAAAAACTGAAGCGGAGCTATTTGATAGAGTGTCTACAGGTAATACAAAAACAGCATCGACATTTACTGATAGAGCTACGGCAGAATCTGTCGTAAGTAAAGCTATTGATAATAATCAAGCGAAAATCCAGAAGTACTTATCTGGCAGCCAAAAAGGCTACTTAGAGCTTGATTATCAATCTTCTGCAGCTATTGGTATCAGTGTTACTCGCGGCTCGACAGGCGCTGTATCTGCTACAAACGCAAGGATAATCATTGGTAGAGATCCTTCAATGCCTGGCGGATACAAAATCATTACTGGATACCCAACACCATGAACGTTAATGAGAAATTCCCTTCGCTGTCATATTTATTAAGGTGCTATTTCAACCAAGATTTTGAGGTGCTATTTGGTAATGCAGATGAAACCTTAGCCGCTTATAGAGCTACTGAAACGGTGGAGGAACGGTTGCAGTTGAAATTTGAAATAGATGAGCTAATAACTCTTTCTTTATCAGATCATGAATTACAAGACATACTGCTGAACAAAATTGATTGCGGTTATTATTACCCTAATGAGTGGCCCTCATCAGAAGAATGGTTGCAACATATAGTTAAGAAAACGAACTAAATAAACCCGGCTTCAGAGCCGGGGCTTTCCTTATCATTCAGTTATTCCTTAGCTATCAGTTGGATGATCAGCTTGCACTGAGGTGGGGCGCAACCTGACGCTGGTGAGCGAGCAGGACAGCGACCGCTACGACTCGAAGCAGCAGAGCGCCAGCGCGGGAGGCAGCTTTACCTTCGGCTCGATGACCGGCTCGGCCAGCGTCAACGCCTCGCGCGACAGGATGCACAGCACCTGGCAGAGCGTGAGGAGCAGACCGGCATCTTCGCGGGCAGGGGCGGCTTTGACGTGAGCGTCGGGGCGCACACGCAGCTGGACGGGGTGGTAATCGGCTCGACCGCGGCGGCGGATAAAAACCGGCTGGAGACGGGGACGCTTGGGTTCAGCGACATCGAGAACCACGCGGACTATAAGGTGGAGCACCAGAGCGCGGGCATCAGCACCGGCGGCAGCATCGCCGGTCAGTTTGCCGGAAACATGGCGAACGGGCTGCTGGTAGGAGCGAACCACAGCGGCAGCGACAGCTCGGTGACGAAGGCGGCGGTAAGCGAGGGCGCGATAGTTATCCGCGACCGGGAGAAGCAGACGCAGGACGTGAGCGGGCTGAGCCGGGACGTGGCGCACGCCAACCAGACGCTGTCGCCGATATTCGACAAGGAGCGTGAGCAGAACCGGCTGCAGGAGGCGCAGCTGATTGGTGAGATTGGCAACCAGGCGGCGGATATCGCCCGGACGGAAGGGCAGATAGCGGGCGAGAAGGCGAAGCGTGACCCGGCTGCGCTTCAGGCAGCAAAAGAGGCGCTGGCCGGGAAAGGCAATCTGAACCCAACCGCCGACCAGATAGCGGAGGAGGCGTACAACACGGCGATGGCGCCGTTCGGCACAGGAAGCGCGCTGCAAAAAGGCATGCAGGCGGCGACGGCGGCGGTGCAGGGGCTGGCGGGCGGAAATATTGGTCAGGCTGTGAGTGGCGCTGCGGCGCCTTACCTGGCGGAGCAGATACATAAGCTGACGGAAGGCAACCCGGAAGCAAAAGCGATGGCCCACGCGGTGCTTGGTGCGGTCACGTCGTATGCGTCCGGCAACTCAGCGCTGGCAGGCGCGGCGGGCGGTGTCAGCGGCGAACTGATGGCGCAGCTGGTGATGAAGCAACTCTATCCGGGGAAAGCTGTTGGTGACCTGACGGAAACCGAGAAGCAGACGATAAGCGCGCTGGGGACGCTGGCGGCCGGGCTGGCGGGCGGCGTGGCCGGAGACGGCACGGCAGGCGCGGTGGCCGGGGCGCAGGCGGGAAGGAATGCGGTTGAGAATAATTATCTGAGTAATGCGCAGAAGGCTCAGAAAGCAACGGAACTGGCAGAATGTCATACCGTGGCCTGTAAAGCGCAGACGCAGGCCAAATGGACGGCGATTGACCTTGGGCAGGATGGTAGCTTTGCGGCGGGTATGATAGCCGGGGTTCCGGCGGGGCTGTACGATGCCGTTGACGGGATTGTCAAAACGGCCAGCAGTCCGGTTGAAACTTACGAAGCACTGAAAACGCTGTTTAACAGCGGCGATGTGTTGGGTAACGTTCCGGATGCGGTGAAGCAGTCTTATATTGACCGTATTAACCGGATGGAAGTGGAGTACCAGAAAGCCGGGGCCAGCGGCTCGTTTAACGCGGGCGTTGAAGGCGGCAAGCTGGTTACGGATATAGCAGGATTGCTGGCTGGCGGAGTTGGAGTTGTAAAAACGGGGACAGCACTGACAGAAAAGATAGTTGCAAAAGTCGCATCTAAAGGCGAAAAGGCTATACCTGCCATACCTTCATCAGCCTGGAAGCCTGGCGAAGGTGAATTTAGTCAAAACCTAGATAAAACAGTTGCTAATGCCGAGCATAAGGAGGGCGCATATGATGGAAATTCACTTCCCTATAAAGATACGGTTGGTACTGTAGCGGATGGTAAAGACTATACAGATATTCTTTCTCCTGAAGCGAAAAAGCATATATTATATGGAGATAGTTCTACTAGTGGTGGCCATATATTTCCAGGTAATCCCGGTAAAACAACATTTCCGTCGAATTGGACGGCAGAAAAGATAGTTCATGAAATAGGGGATATTGCTACTTCACCGAGTACTCAATGGTATGCCCAGACAGGTACTGGTGGGTTATATACTAGCAAAGGAGATCCAGCAAAATGGGTTGCCTATGAAGTTAGAGATGGTGTAAGGCTTCGTGTTGTATATCAACCAGCTATTGGAAAGGTAATAACAGCATTTCCTGATAGCAAACCTATCCCGGCACAGTCCAAACCGATAAAAAAATAGTAAGGAATATATAAATGTTCGGTAACAGAATTACCCAGTTAGGGAAAAATCTTGAAGATCGGTTAGAACCAGCTTTGATCGAAGGGGCTTTAGATTATATCCAATATAATGAAGAGCCCCTTGCCTTTGAAATATTATGTGATCATATAAGTGAATATGATGTTGCGATAACTTCAGAAGAATATGAAAAGATATCCGAGCTTATTAAGGAAATGAACTTGGATCTAAATGAGGCTCCATTTAAATATTTGAAACAGTTGATAAAATAAATAGAAAGCCCCGCCTTTAGCCGGCGGGGTTTTTATTTTTTTATTATCCTTCGGCGGCCAGTGGGATAATGAGTTGCTCCGGCTCGGTCAGCACCTGCCGTTAATAATACTAAAGAGAAGCTTATTGCGGTAGGCGTGGAAATTTCCACTGGTGTTGGTATCCAGTATATAACTACAGACGAAGTAATATTATCAGACATGATTGGTACCGGTCTAATTGGTGCAATTACGGCAGGTAAAGGCTACAACCCCACAATGACTTGGAATGCAGCAGGGATTTATTACCAAGCTAAGATCAGTGGCGATGATCTTTTTATGGCGGCACTACTAAGTAAAACAGGGGCGTCAGTTGGCTATGCGGCTGGTAATATCATCAAGGTTCCGATGGATAAAATATTAAATCCTGTATAGAAACAATATGAATGGTTACCGTCTGGCGTGTGGACGATTACGAAACCTGTATCCCAGCATCCTTTACTATCAGTTGCGGGGAATATTGGAGATTCTATAGCATCAGGTTTGGTACCAAGTTATTTAGAGAAAAAAAAGGATGTCGGTAAATGATAAAAAGCCTCATAGTGCTAGTTAAAATTTTTTTACTGTTATTAGTAGTCATGGGTCTTATAGTCGCAGCTTTCTTCTTCTTTTTTGAAGGGTTAAATTATTTATCTGAAGGTGTCTTTAGTTTTGATAAGCTATGGCGAAGTTTAAAAGGCGCGTTGTTTGGAGCTGTTCCCGCTAGCTTTATTTTTTGGTTTTTTTATTATCTTTTACCTTTATTAAAAAATGATAAACGCTCGTGATATTTTTTCATTTATAGGTGCTGTGCTAAATAGTGTAGTTTTAAGCCGCACAGCAGCATCAAGAAACCGATAGCGTCATTTAGCAGACGACGTGGCGGGCAACAGCAAGGCGGGTGCGCAGGCGGGGAGGAATGCGGTAGAGAATAATGCACTTAATGCTCCGGATGAGAAAAAGCGGCAGGATGCGAAATGGTCACTGCCGTATCTGGAAGGTGAAAAGAAACAGCAGGCCGAGAAACTCATCAATGACCTTGACGCTAAAGATAAGGCGTTTGATATTGCAATAGATGCGGCCTGTCAGAATTTGTCTTCAGAGCAGTGTAGGGGGTTGCGCCAGGATTTAGCAGGAATGGCGAAGAGCTATGACGAGATGCTCGACGGTGATTATATTAGCAAAATGCGCAGCGTGTATAAGGACGGGGCGAGCAAGGTAGACGATTTGATGTGGATGTACGCGACGGCGGATGCAATAGCGCAGCGTAATGCCAATATACAACTGCTCGCGACCACGCATAACATCAGCCCGGATGCGGCTAAAGTTCTTTACTACACAATGGCTGGAATACATACCGCTGCGGCAATTGGTGGTGCAGTGTATGGAATGAAAGGCCCAAGTACGGTGACGGTTTATCGTGTGGAAGGTGCACCAAACACTCGCCTTTTAATTGGTGACAATGGGCAGGTTACTATCACTGGCAACACTACGCTGTATTTAAACTTTGGTGATAAAGCCAGAGCTTTGGAGTTTTTTGAAAAGCGCAGCATTCAGAATATGGATAATGCAACGATCAAAACTTTTGAAGTGCCAAACTCTGTTTTGGATGAATTGAGAAAAACTGCCGTAAAAGAGAGTGTTGCTCGATTACCTGAGAACAAAGGAAAGCCTGTTATTGCTGATCCAACGAGAGCTAAAGATCAGTATGGAATAAGGCCTGAAAAGCTGAAAGAATTGCAAGATAAAATCATTCTGGGGACGGGAAAAGATGCACGCAAATAATGAAAGATTACGGCAAATTTTGTTGGAAAGGGAGAGGTTAAAAAAATCTCCCCAGGCTATGGCTAAGGCATCGGGAATCGGAATCGCCAGGTTCGTAGTATCATGTAATGATGCATCTTTAGTTTTGGCTCTGGCGAAAGAGGTTATGATTATAGTAAATAATTATTCAACGCAAGAATGGCCTTCTCTTGAAAAGTGGATAAGTATGCTTCCATTTCAATTTGTCAAAGGTTTTTCACCAGAGTTAACGAAAGCCGATAGGGAAAAGCAACTTCAAAACTGGGAGGCTCTGACTTATGAAGAAAAGCTTACCGAAGCATCTCATGATGATCAGTGGACTTTATCATCATGGTTATCTTGGTTGGAGCCGGAGGAGCGAGAGTGGTTTTGGTGGGATGCTACTTTATTCGATGTTCCGTTAAACAATAGCCATTTTTTAATTGAAGTAACTACTTTGGACTCAACGTTTATGTCGGGAGCTTTAAAGAAATTGTTTAAAGCCTGCGGAGCTTCTGATGTTGTGTCTGAAGATGATTTGTAGTTGAGATAACTGTCTGAGCACAAAACAACAGGCTCAGAAAAATAAAGAAATCGCTGTATGTCAGACAATAGCCTGTAGAGCCTGTGTCCAGGCCAAATGGACAGCGATCGACCCGGGGCAGGACGGGGCTTTGCAGCAGGTATGATAGCCGGGGTTCCGGCGGGGCTGTATGATGCCGTTGACGGGATTGTCAAAACGGCCAGCAGTTCGGTTGAAACTTACGAAGCACTGAAAACGCTGTTTAACAGCGGCGATTTGTTGGGTAACGATTACAGGGCGCATCTCACCAGCTTGATGACTGGCTCTGCAAACGTCAACGCCTCGCGCGACAAGATCCACAGCAGCTGGACGGGGCGGTGAGCGAGGGCGCGATAGTTATCCGCGACAGGGAGAAGCATACGCAGGACGTGAGCGGGCTGAGCCGGGACGTGGCGCACGCCAACCAGACGCTGTCGCCGATATTCGACAAGGAGAAGGAGCAGAACCGGCTGCAAGAGGTGCAGCTGATAGAGGAAATTGGCAGCCAGGCGACGGATATCGCCCGGACGGAGGGGCAGATACGGGCCACGAACGCCGGTAAGGCGGAGCTGGCGGCGAAAGGCATAACAGAGCCGGGAGAAGGCGCGTCGACTAAAGAGTGGGCAAGGTATAACGAGAAGCTGACGGCGACGGACAGCTATAAGGCGGCGCAGCAGCAGTGGGGCACGGGCAGCGCCATCCAGCAGGGTATCGAGGCGGCGACGGCGGCGGCGCCTTACCTGGCGGAGGTCATCCAGGACATGACCACCACGAAGGATGCGAACGGCAAAGAAGTAGTGAACGTCGAGGCGAACCTGATGGCGCACGCGGTGGCAGGCGCGGTAACGGCTTACGCGGCGGGCAACAGCGCGCTGGCGGGCGCCTCGGGCGCGGCGATGGGCGAGTATATCGCGCAGCAGATGTATCCGGGCGTGGACCGCAAGGACCTGACGGAAGAGCAGCGCCAGACGATAAGCGCGTTGTCGGCGTGGCGAGAGACAGTACAGCGGATGCGGCGGCCAAAGCTCCGTTCCGATAACTGCGCAAAAAATTTGTGTAGTACTCCCACCTAAAATGAAATAACGTTTCAATAAACCCTTGTTTTATCAAAAACCCCCCCCTTTCTTTGCTAAATAAGATGGTTTCTCAGGCCAAAAAAATATCGGCAAAGCTCACAGAATATCAACGCAAATTTTTTTCGTATTGCGCATGTGAAATGCGAGATGATTTAATTCCTTTTGCCAAATTATCTCTTCATATGATTGGGAATAAGAATGGAAAAGCGTTCACTGAATAAGAATATGGATTTGCTTTTACGCGGATTTACTGAGCTAAAAGATAATGGGCGATTTAATGAGCCCAATCTTGACGGTAGCGCAGGCGATTATATTTCTTTCTCCAGCTGGGAATGGCCGCAGGGCGTTGGGTTATTTGGGCTGGTACGTTTGTGGGAAAACAATAAGTCCGATGAGTTATATCAAATTATTGATAACTGGTTTCAGGGAAATATCGAAAAAGGATTGCCTGACCTGAATGTCAACACAACCGCGCCGATGCTTCCCCTGTCGCTTTTCTGGTCCCATCACCGGCAGCCTTACTACCAGCAGGTGCTCGATAACTGGGCAAATCGCGTGATGACTGAACTCCCGCGTACGCCGGAACAAGGTTTTCAGCATGTGGTTTCCGACGGCATTAACGAAATGGAAATCTGGGACGATACGCTGTTTATGGTGGTGCTGTTTCTGGCGCACTACGGAACGGTATCCGGCCGCCAGAATCTGGTCGATGAGGCCGTTCGTCAGTTCCTGCTGCATGCGCGCTATCTCAACGATCCGCAAACCGGCTTGTGGTACCACGGCTGGAGTTTTGTCGAGAATAGCAACTTTGCCAAAGCCCGCTGGGCGCGCGGCAATGCCTGGATCACCGTTGGCATACTCGAGTTGCTGGAGCTTGCCGATGTGGGCGCGGGGGTGCGCGAATACCTTATCGAGTGCCTGAAAAAGCAGGTTAATACGCTGATTGATTTACAGGCGGATAACGGCGGATGGCACACCCTGCTTGACCACCCGGACTCTTATATTGAAATTTCTGCCACAGCCGGTTTTGGCTATGGCTTATTAAAAGGCGCGCGTCTTGGCATTGGCGATGAACGATGGCAGCAGGCGGGAGTGAAGGCGCTGGCGATTGTTCAGGATAATATTGATGCCGAAGGCGCGGTGCACAATGTTTCTTATGGCACGCGAATGGGGCGAACGCTGCAGTTTTATAAAGATATTCCCTTACAACCCACCGGTTATGGCCAGGCTCTGGCGATATTATGTCTGAGCGAAGGTCTGCGTCTGACTAATAAAAAATAAAATACGATCCTTCTCTTTGGAGAAAAAAGTAATGGCTATTGAATATAGTAATTTTAATTTAACGGCAGGTCATGCCGTGCGCTATTGGCAGCTATCCGATATAACCAGCTTACGCTATGACACGGTGGATTCGCCGATGGCAGGCGAAATGGATCCCTTTTTCTTTTTAAGCAAACATAAAAACTTTATTCCTCACACCTACCCGTGCCGAGACGATTTTCGCCAGCACTTTGCCGAGCAAAAGCCGCAGCCGTTCGCGAGGGCAAGCTATTCTCGCTGGTGGTTCCCTTTTGGCTCCGACAGAGTGGATTTGTCTGGCTTCTGGTTCCGGCCAACTCGCGTTGGTGCCTGGGCCAGAACGTTAATCGATTGCCCACTGGCGGGTGAGTATCGGTTTCGGCTTGCCACCTGCGGTGGCGCGCTGCTGAAGCTGAACGGCGAGGAAGTGCTGTGGATGGCTGACTATCAGCGCAACCTGGAGAACCAGCGTGAATTCAGCCTGACGCTGCAGGCGGGTAAAAATGAGCTGGAGCTGTGGTTTGATGACTTAGCCGAACGCGATATTCGCTTCTTTTTCCAGCTTGACTACCTTGTTGGCGAGCCGCTGCACATTGCGCTGGAGACGCCGCTAGCCGATGCGCAGATCAAAGAGATGGAACAGCTACTTGATGGCGTGTCCTTTGAGCACCCGGTCTATAACCGCGGCACCATTCGTCTGGTATTTCCTCAGCCAGCGTCGACGGACTATGAGCTGCACGTTGATGTTCTGGGCGATTTTATCTCGCTCGATGAGCCGGTTGCGCTGGACAGTCGGCTGGCCGCCGGCGAATCGCTGATCGCCATTGCGGAAAGCGAGGCTATTCCGGCAGATTTCCGTAATTTCCATATTACGCTGCGGCGTGAAGGGTTCCAGATCGGCCGCACGCTGGGCGTCGAAATTTGTCACGCCGACCGCCAGACGGCGATCCCGCAAACGCAGGAGGCACGCATTGCTGAAGCGCTGAACGCGGTCGCTCGTGAGGGAGAATACAGCAGCGTCAAAGCGCTGGCGCGCCTGGCCTGCGGCCTTAACGATGAGCAGACCCAGCAGATGCTGGATGGCGTTCTGCCGTCGGTGCTCGACTGCCATGATTGCGCGGACTTTACGCTTGTTCCGCTGCTGTGGTGCCGTACGGTGTGGGGCGACAAGATCGATCCGGCTGTTCGCGAGCGTATTGATGAGGCTATTCTGCGCTTCCGTTACTGGATGGACGAACCTGGTAACGATGTACAGTGGTACTTCTCTGAGAACCACGCTCTGCTGTTCCACACCGCGGCGCTGCTGGCGGGCAATCTCTTCCCGGATGCAATTTTCACCCGCTCCGGGCGCTCCGGACGCGAGCAGGCGGCGGCAGGGAAAGCGCGCGTCCTCAGTTGGCTTGATCATTTCGAACAGTGCGAAATGGCCGAATGGAACTCCGCGCCCTATTTCCCCATCGATCTAAAAGGCCTTACCGCGCTGGCTGCGCTGTCGGGCGATGCGCAGATAAGCCAGCGGGCCATCGCGGCAATAGGGCGTTTGCTGACGCAGATAGCCCGTTCTGCTCACCAGGGATTTCTGACCGCCTCGCAGGGACGCTCTTACGAACATACCCTTCGCGCTGGCCGTTCTCTGGAGCTGGCGGCTATTTCACGCCTGCTCTGGGGCAAAGGCAACTACGGCTGTCGTTTCCATGCGCTGCCGCAGTTAGCCTTGCTGCTGCGTGATGGCCTGCTCACCCTCCCGCCAGAGCTGGCGGACGTTGCCGCCTGGCAAAAAGAGAGCGCCATCGAGTGGTGTTTTGCCCAGGGCGCTAATCGAATTGCCAGACTCTATCACTACAAAAACCGCCATGCGGCCATGGGGTCGATAGCGGGCTACCGATGGGGGGAGTGGGGCTATCAGGAGACGCCTTTCCATTTACGCCTTGGCGATCAACCCGAAGCGCAAATCTGGATCAACCATCCTGGCGAGACTCTGCACGGAGGTTTCGGTCGCCCCTCCTACTGGGGTGGATGCGGCACGCTGCCTCGCGTTCAGCAGTATCGCGGCCTGGCAGTGCTGACTTTCGATCTGCATGCCGATCAACCTCCCTTTACTCACGCCTGGCTGCCGCAAAGCCAGTTCGATGAAGTGGCTATACGCGGCGAGCGCGCGGTCGTACGCAGCGGGAAGGGCATGGCGCTGCTGGTGGGTAATCAGGCGTTCGAAACGGTGGATTCAGGCCCGACTCGCGGCTGCGAAATCCGCCTGAACGGGCTACAAACCTGTTGGCTGGTTCGCATCAGCGATCGGGATGAGCGCTCCCTTAATGCCTTCAGCGCGCGTTTTAGCGACCTGACCATGACGCATCACGACGACGGCACTATCGACGTAATTGATCCGCTGTACGGAAGGGTGCGCTTCCTGACCGATGGACGAGTAAG
This sequence comes from Pantoea sp. X-Soil-MYKO-1289, assembly GCF_059730625.1. Taxonomy (NCBI): domain Bacteria; kingdom Pseudomonadati; phylum Pseudomonadota; class Gammaproteobacteria; order Enterobacterales; family Erwiniaceae; genus Pantoea; species Pantoea sp. X-Soil-MYKO-1289. The sequence goes on along the minus strand of NZ_AP036004.1, from coordinate 3,113,826 downwards.
CGCCGAAAACCGCACGCTTGACCCTCAGCAATGGAGCGTGGTGGGCAGCAGCCGTGAGCTTCCTCTGTAATTAACGCCCGGCAGGGACCAGGTAAGGAAAATAATCATGGATACGCAAATCGACAAACAGTCTGCGCCTTTAGGGCAGACTTCTGGTGATGTTAATCCGAATGCTCTGCACAATCCCGCGCGCGCGGTAGCTAAACCGAAAAGCAACTATCGCTGGATAGTCTGTTCTATGCTGGTGTTTGCGACGACGGTTAACTATATGGACCGTCAGATTCTCGGCCTGCTTGCGCCGATGCTGCAAAAAGATATCGGCTGGACGCAGATGGAGTACAGCTGGCTGGTCAATGCGTTTACCGTAGCGTACGGCATCGGCACGCTGGTATGCGGTCGCATTATTGACAAACTGGGGACCAGAATCAGCTATGCGATAGCGATGGTGGTCTGGAGCGCTGCGGCGATGGCACATGCGGTCGTCGGTTCTGTCGCGGGTTTTGCACTGGTACGTGTCCTGCTGGGGCTGGGTGAATCCGCAAACTTCCCGGCTGCGATGAAGGTTATTGCCGAGTGGCATCCTAAAAAAGAACGTACGCTGGCCACCGGCATTCTTGGCGTCGCGGTCAATATCGGCGTCGTTATTTCGCCGGCGCTGATCCCCCTTATCGCGCTACATTACGGCTGGCACGGCGCGTTTTTAATTCTCGGCGCGGTCGGCTTCCTTTGGCTGATCCCATGGTTTATTGCCTTTGGCCCGGTGAAAGCGAAAGCCAGCGCAGAAGAGCAGGCCTGGATTGCTCAGGATAAAGAGGAAGCCGTCAGTGTATCCGCCATTAAATGGACGCGCCTGCTGGGCTATCGCCAACTGTGGGCCGTGGCATTAGGCAAAATGCTGACCGACCCCATCTGGTGGTTCTTCCTCTTCTGGCTGCCAAAATGGCTCAATGAGTCACGCGGTATCAACATGGAAGGCCTGGGGCTGCCGCTGATCTTCATTTATCTCTTTGCCATCGTCGGCAGTCTGGGCGCAGGCTGGTTACCCGGTAAGCTGATGAGTAAAGGCTTTAGCACCGCCCGCGCGCGTAAAATCACCATGCTGATCTGCGCCTGCCTGGTACTGCCAATTTTCGCCGCCACTCAGGTCGAAAATCTGTGGGTCGCTGTCGCGCTGGTCGGGTTGGCTGCGGCGGCACATCAGGGATGGTCCGCCAACATTTTGACCTCGGTATCCGATCTGTTCCCGACCGCGGCTGTCGGTTCGGTGGTGGGGATTGGCAGCACCTTCGGAATGATCGGCAGCGTGATCTTTTCTACAGTGATTGGTGCCGTACTTGATGCCTCAGGTAACTATTGGGCGCTGTTCGCCATCAGCTCTGTCGCTTACCTGCTGGCATGGGCGCTGATGTATTTGCTGTTGGTGCCGAAAATGGAACGGGCCAGATTCGACTGACCGCTCCCTCTGCTGGTGGCCCGTATCATGCGATGCGGGCCACCGATTGACGTTCTACGATGGCACACGCCAGCTCAACACGCCTTGGAGTCTCCACATTTCCCTCAATCATATCCTGCAATAGCTCCAGTGCCAGCGTGCCGATCTCCTGTACAGGAAGGTGAACCGTGGTTAACGGCGGGGTGGCAAACTCTGCCTGCGGCAGGTTATTCATGCCGACCACGGAAATATCTTCCGGCACGCGCAGTCCTATGGCCTGTACCCCCTTAATCGCGCCGAGCGCCAGCGAATCATTGGCGCACAGTATCGCCGTGCATTCGCGTGGATGGTTGCGGAAACGCGCAACCACTGCCTGCTCCGCCAGCTCTGGTAGCCAGTCTGTAACCGTCAGGATTCGTGAATCGTCGCACACAAGCTGGCGAGAGCGCATTGCTTCACGCCAGCCGTCCTCACGCTGTTCAATCGTTCGCCTGCCGGGGTGAGTTAAAAAGAGAATGTCGCGATGGCCGTGCTCCAGTAAATATTCACAGGCCATGCGCGTGGCCGAACGGTTACAGGGCAGCACGCTGGAAAGTCGCATCAGCGGATCGTCGGTATTCACTAACACGGCCGGTTTTTTCAGGTTCACCATCTTGTTCAGAAAGCCGCTGTCATCCACCGTCAGCGCCAGCACGCCTCCTACGTCCGGCTCTTCCAGCAATGTCTGCAGCGCGCCGCTATCGCTATCGTTGAGCGGATGGGTGGTGAGATCAATGCCCAGCACCTTTGCCCGCTCCTTCAGCCCTTGCAGAACGTACCAGCTAAACTGATAGCGGTTATAATCCAGCATCGCCACCTGCGAAATGGCCAGAATAATACGCGCGCCGCCAAGCTCCTGAGCTGGCGAATACCGCATAGCCCGCGCCACTTCCTGGATGCGGGTGCGTAGTTCGTGGCTGACCCCTTTTTCCCCCGCTAGCGCCCGCGACACTGTACTGAGCGAGGTGCGACAGCGGGTAGCGATATCCTCCAGCCGCACGCGGCGATATCCCGTATTTCGCTCTGCCTGATTACCAGATTTACTCATCTTTCATCCTTTCTGCCGCCGCGCTTAAGCTGGCGTAACCCCAGGACCTTTTTATACAGCGTGGTGAAATAGTTACTGTGAGTAAAACAGCATAAACAGGCAATTTCGGACTTCCGCATAGCGTTTCACCTAATCTGACCTGCGCAAAGGGTTGCCGCAGCTGCTTTTAAGAGCGACCCGGCGTTAACCCTGTCGTCTGTTAAGCAGGATGACGCTTTTCAAAAACGCAATTTATGTGGATAAGCTATCTCTAATAGTGATCTTCATTTTTTTTCTCCGTTATCACATTACTATTATCGGGCAGATCTTTATTTATAAATGACATGGCCCCAATCACCACGTTATCGCCAATAACAATCTGGTCGGCGATAATACAGCTATTAGCCCCAATGCTAACGTTATTGCCTATCTTGATTGAGATCGGCAGTTTAGAAGGATTACTGCCTGTTATGCCAATCGTGGTGTTCTGCCTGATACGGAATGAATGCCCAATAACGGCAGAGCCGTTAATAACGATCCCTTGATGATGAGTAATTACAAGTCCGGGTAATATCCTCGCACCTAACTCGATCTCTGTACCATATTTCAACGTCAGCTTCCGGTTGATTCGCAGCGCGGCCTGCTTCAAAAAGCCTGTTTTGTTCTGATACCAGTAGGAGGCGATGCGCCACCAGAAATAGTAGCGTCGCCTGGGGCATTTGATGGCTTTGTGAATGACGCTGTGCCAGGAAAAAGGCTTAGCGTTCATCATCACTTCTTTCTGCAAACATTCCTTTAATAGCAGAAGGTTTTTGTCGTTTTGCGTGTTCATCAGCATTCCATTCTGAAGTCTTATTATTTTGTTAAGAGCGTAAGGGTTTTGAGCATTATACGTTAGCCGCTTGCCTGAAGACGACGTTTAACAAGGTATTGTTTGGCATCGTGGAAACGTGATGGATAAGAAACTGGAGTTCACTCCATGAGGGGCTGCTTCATTCTGAATGGCGATAAAAATGCACCTGGGAAGTGATTGAAAACCAAACTTAGAGGCGGTTAAAAGTCATACTTGAGGAGCTACAGAGACAAAAAAGCCCGCAGGGCTTGTGCCGTGCGGGCTTCCAGGACTTCTACGGATGGCTCTGGAACCATCTTTGAAGAATTTTGGTGGAGCTGGCGGGAGTTGAACCCGCGTCCGAAATTCCTACATCCTCAGTACTACATGCTTAGTCAGTCTTTACATTCGCCTGGCAGCTGCGGACAGACACGCCACTGACAGACTAGCCTGATTAGATTTAACGCTTCAACCCCAGGCAAGGCATCCACGCGATCTCTTTTGGGTTTGACCTCTCTTGATCCCCGTCCTAAGAGCGGAGGCTAGGGAGAGAGGGCTCTTAGCAGGTTATTAAGCTGCTAAAGCGTAGTTTTCGTCGTTTGCGACTATTTTTTTGCGGTTTTTTAGCGAGGCCTACCGCACCTCGGCATGCACCTTGGGTTTCGCAAATCCCGTCGAATCCAGAATCAGCCCCAGGAACCAACTACTCTAGCAAAAAACTTTAAAACTATCCAGCGATTAGCGGTTGCGATTTTTCATGATGCGCGCTTTATCGAGTTTCCACTCGCGCTCTTTGATATCGTCGCGCTTGTCATGCTCTTTCTTACCGCGCGCCACGCCGATCTTCAGCTTGCACCAGGCGTTCTTCCAGTAAAGCGACAGCGCGACCACGGTATAGCCTTCGCGGTTAACGCGGCCATAGAGCGAGTCGAGTTCGCGCTGATTAAGCAGCAGCTTACGGTTGCGCGTCGGATCGCAGACCACGTGCGTTGAGGCGACGGCCAGCGGCTGGAAGGTTGAGCCGAACAGATAAGCTTCGCCATCGCGCAGCAGAATGTAGCTGTCGCTGATGTTGGCTTTACCCGCACGGAGCGATTTGACTTCCCATCCTTGTAGCGACAATCCCGCTTCGAATTCCTCTTCAATGAAGTATTCATGACGGGCGCGTTTGTTAAGGGCAATAGTGGCAGAACCGGGTTTATGTACTTTTTTCTTTGTCATAGTGCGGCGTATTTTACATCACTTAGGCGGCCATCGCACCCCTTGTCCAGCGGGGCACCGGGAAACGGGATATTCTAGCACACCTCTCAATGCGGGGAATTTTTGTTTGATCGCTGGAAATGCTACAATTCAGCGGTTTTGTGATGAACAGGAACCATTATGGCTCAGATTAGTCGTTCAGCGCTGGTGCCCTTCAGCGCTGAGCAAATGTACCAACTGGTCAACGATGTGGATGCCTATCCACAGTTTTTGCCGGGCTGTACCGGCAGTCGCGTGCTGGAATCCTCTGAAAATCAGATGACGGCCTCGGTAGACGTCTCAAAAGCGGGCATCAGTAAGACCTTCACCACGCGCAACACGCTTACCGACAATCAGCGCATCCATATGCAGCTGGTCGACGGACCGTTCCGCAAGCTTACCGGCGGATGGCAGTTTATCTCGCTGGGCGATGATGCCTGCAAGGTTGAGCTGAGCCTCGATTTTGAATTCACCAACATGCTGGTGGAGATGGCGTTCGGCCGCATCTTTAAAGAGCTGGCCAACAGCATGGTGCAGGCTTTCACTCAGCGCGCCAAAGAGGTCTACAGTGCCTGAGATTTCCGTTGAGGTGGTTTACGCGCTGCCGGAGAAACAGTATCAGCGCGTCGTCACGCTGGAAGAGGGAAGCACCGTCGAGCAGGCGATTGTCGCATCCGGCCTGCTTGAGCTGCGCCGCGATATCGACCTCAGCCAAAACAAAGTGGGCGTCTTTAGCCGCCCGGTCAAGCTGGGCGATACGCTGCAGGAAGGCGACAGGGTAGAGATCTATCGTCCGCTGATCGCCGATCCCAAAGAGCTGCGGCGTCAGCGCGCTGAGCGTTCAGCCGGCGGCAAAAAATAGCGCCAGTCTGCGTAGACCAGCCAGAAAAGCAAAAGGCGCCAGCGGCGCCTTTTTTGTTGCGTGTTCGATCAGTCCTTCGATGCAGTCAGGTTCGGCTTGTTGTCGATATTGGTCAAGATGCCGTTGCTGTCGAAGGTCAGGGTCAGCGTCTGCTGCTTCACGTTTTCATGGCCTGGCTCCTGACGGAACACGTAATACCAGACGTTGCTGCCGAAGGGATCGCGCATCATCGGCGTACCGAGCGTATAGGCGACCTGCTGCTGCGTCATGCCGTTGTGGATTTTCGCCACATCATTGGCGACCAGGTAGTTGCCCTGGTTGATATCTGGGCGGTAAACCACGCGCTCAAGGGTGGAGCATCCGGCGGTCATCATCAACATTACCACTGCCGCGGCAGTCAGCGTTTTACAGCGCATCTCTACATTCCTTTTCTGGGGCCAAACGCCTTTTTGTCAGGCTGTTTTTTTGCCATCAAATTCTGAACTCTGCCTGCGGCAGGCTTTATTATTCAGGCGACATAAGTAGCCGATGATAATAAACCTTTTCGCTATTGGAAACCTCTACATCGACAGAGCAAGCATATGACCACGCAGCGGGAAGAAAGTGCCGCCATTACGCCGCTAAAAGTTCTTTCGCGTTAGCAAGGGTATTCCGCGTGACCTCGCTGCCGCCCAGCAGACGCGCCAGCTCCTGCAGGCGCGCGCGTTTGTCCAGCGCCTGCATATGGGTTTCGGTCATGGCGCCGTCGGTCTCTTTGCTGACAAAGAAGTGCTGATGGCCGCAGCCCGCCACCTGCGGCAGGTGGGTAACGCACATCACCTGGGTCGATTCGCCCAGCTGGCGCAGCAGGCGTCCGACGACGGCGGCGGTCGGGCCGCTGATGCCGACGTCCACTTCGTCGAAGATCATCGCCGGGGTTTCCATCTTCTTCGCGGTAATCACCTGGATTGCCAGCGCAATGCGCGACAACTCGCCGCCGGACGCCACTTTACCCAGCGGCTGCAGAGGCTGGCCTGGGTTGGTGGTCACCTGGAAGTCGATACGCGTCGCGCCGTCCGCCGTGAGATGGTCAGGATTGAACGCCAGCGCAATAGTAAAACGGCCGTGCGGCATAGAAAGCTGGTGCATGCTTTGGGTAATCAGCTGCTCAAGTTCGGCGCCATATTGCTGACGTTGCTGATGCAGACGCTCGGCGCTGCGCAGTGCGGCCTGATAGTGTTCGCTTACTAACTCTTGCAGGCTCTCCTGATCGCTCTCCTGCTGCGAAAGCAGCTCCGCCTCCGTCAGCAGCTGCTGATGCAGCTCCGCCAGACCCTCCGGCGCGACGTGGTGCTTGCGCGCCAGCGCAATATAGCGCGAGATGCGCTGCTCCAGCTCATACAGGCGGTTGGGATCGAGATCGAGTCGGTCAACGTAGTGGCGCAGCTCGTCGCTCGCCTCGCTGAGCTGAATCGCCGCTTCTTCCAGCATATTGAGCACGCCGCTCAGCTTGTCGTCCAGCGTTACCACCTCGGTCACCATCTGGCGCGCGGTGTAGAGCAGGCTGTTGAGATTGCTGTCGTCGCCGTCGGCGAGCAGCTGCAGCGCCTGCTGGCTGGTAGAGAGCAGCTGACCGCTGTTGGCGAGGCGCTTGTACTCCTCGTCGATCTGCTCGTACTCGTTCGCCTGCGGCGCGAAATCGTTGAGTTCTTTCAGCTGATACTGCAGCAGCTCGCGGCGCGCCTCGCGCTCTTGCGACAGCTGCTGATGCTGCGCCAGATTGCGGCAGCTCTGATGCCAGGCCTGATAGTCGCTGCGCATCTGGCGCAGCAGATCGTCATGGCCGGCGTAGGCGTCAAGCAGGTGTTTCTGATGGTCGGGTTTAAGCAGCAGCTGGTGCGCGTGCTGGCCGTGGATCTGAATCAGCAGCTGGCCAAGATCGCGCAGCTGCGACAGCGGCACCGCAGTACCATTGATAAAGCCGCGCGAGCGGCCGTCGGCGCTGATGGCGCGGCGCAGCAGACACTCGTTGCCGTCATCCAGCTGATTCTCCTCCAGCCAGCGCTGCGCAGAGGGCGACGACTTGAGGTTAAAGCGGGCGCAGAGGTCGGCGCGCGCGGCGCCCTGACGCACCATGTCCGCTTCGGCGCGACCGCCCAGGCACAGACCGAGGGCGTCGATGGCAATAGACTTACCCGCGCCGGTTTCACCGGTAATCGCCGTCATACCGCGTTGGAAATCAATGTCGAGCTCACGAACGATAGCGAAATTACTGATGGTCAGCTGTGCCAGCATAGAATCACCTGTATGGAAAAACAGATATGGTTTTTCGTACAGTATAAACTGGTTTTTTATCCAGTAAAGAGGGCGCGCTAAAATTAGAACAATTTTTTCGACCAGCCTAGTTTTGAGCTTAGCGTATTGAAATAGCTGTAGTTTTTAGGGTGTATCAGGTTGAGGTGGTTCTCGCTGCGGCGGATCAGCACATCCTCGCCCTCCTGAATCGGCAGAGCGATCTGGCTGTCGCAGCTGATTTCGAGATCGCTGCGGCGCGACGAAAAGCGCAGCCGGATGGTGCTGCTGCTGTTGATCACCAGCGGCCGCGCTGACAGGGTATGCGGGAACATCGGCACCAGCGCGATGGCGTCGAGGGAAGGGGTTAAAATCGGGCCGCCTGCCGACAGCGAATAGGCGGTTGAGCCGGTCGGCGTTGAGATAATCAGGCCGTCAGAACGCTGGGAGAAGGCGAACACCTCGTCAATATAGACCTCGAACTCGATCATATGCGCCACTTTGCCGGGGTGCAGCACTACCTCGTTGATCGCCAGGCCGAGCCGCGGCGAGCACGCATCTTTACAGACGCGCGCCTCGAGCAGAAAGCGGCTTTCGACGAAATAATTCCCCTGCAGCACCTCGTCCAGCTGCTGTTGCGCATTGTCGGGATCGAGGTCGGTGAGAAAGCCGAGATTGCCGCGGTTAATGCCGATCACTTTAATGTCGTAGCGCGCCAGCACGCGCGCCGCGCCGAGCATATTGCCGTCGCCGCCGACCACCACGGCGAGGTCCGCCTGCTGTCCAATCTCCGCCAGCGTGCCGGTCTGGGCATCCTGAAGGTTGAGCTCCTGCGCGATCTGCTTCTCAATAATCACTTGATAACCTTTGGACGTCAGCCAGCGCCACAGCATCTCATGCGTGGTGAGAGCGGTAGGGTGACGCGGATGGCCTACAATACCAATGCAGTTAAAGTGTTTGTTCATTTGGTGGGTCTTTCCTCATAAGCCAAAACGGCAAGGCAATGTGATGGGTTCCCTTGAAACCGTCAAACCGATCCCCATAATAAGCGGACTGGCGAGATGAATGTGCAAAACGCGGAGAAATTCATGAGTAGTAAAGAACAGAACACCCCAAACGAGCAAGTCTCAGACGAAATTCAACAGGATCAGCAGCAACCTCAGGAAGCGGAGACGGCAGTAGAGGTGGATCCGCGTGATGAGCGTATTGCGCAGCTGGAAGCTGAACTGGCGCAGTTGCAGACCGGCGTACGCGACGCTCAGCTGCGCGCGCAGGCGGAAGTAGAAAACATCCGCCGTCGCACCGAAATTGACGTTGAGAAAGCGCACAAATTCGCGCTGGAAAAATTCGCGAACGAGCTGCTGCCGGTTATCGACAGCCTTGAGCGCGCGCTGGAAGTCGCAGACAAAGAGAACCCGGAGCTGGCGTCGATGATTGAAGGGATCGAACTGACCCTGAAATCGCTGCTGGGCGCGGTGCGCAAATTCGGCGTTGAAGTGGTCGGCGATACCAACGTGCCGTTCAACCCGGAAATTCATCAGGCGATGTCGATGATGGAGTCAGACGACGTGGCGCCTAACCATGTGATGATGGTGATGCAGCGCGGCTATACCCTGAACGGTCGCCTGCTGCGTCCGGCGATGGTGGCGGTCGCGAAAGCGAAGAGCTAAGCAGTCAACGCACGTCAGACGGCCGCACAGTGATGCGGCCGTTTTTATTGGCGGCTCAGCTGGCGGGCAGCTGCGGCATCCAGTCGATGGGTTGCTCGCCCGCCTGCGTCAGCAGATCGTTGGCCTGCGCGAAATGGCCGCAGCCAAAAAAGCCGCGATGGGCGGAAAGCGGCGAAGGATGCGGCGCCTGTAAAACGTGATGACGCTGCCGATCGATAATGCTGCCTTTCTTCTGCGCGTGCGAGCCCCAGAGTAAAAACACCACGCCCTCGCGATGTTCATTAATTGCGGCAATCACGTTATCGGTAAAGGTTTCCCAGCCGAAACGCGCATGGGAATGCGCCTTGCCCGCTTCCACGGTCAACACCGTATTCAGCAGCATCACGCCCTGTTTCGCCCAGCTTTCGAGAAAGCCGTGCTGCGGACGCTTAAAGTCGGGAAACTCCTGCTCCAGCTCTTTATACATATTTTGCAATGAGGGGGGCACCGGGACGCCGGGCAGCACCGAGAAGGCCAGCCCGTGGGCCTGATTCGGCCCGTGATAGGGATCCTGGCCCAGAATCACCACCTTGACGTCGCCCAGTTCGGTGAGGCGAAACGCATTGAAAACGTCTTTCTGCGGCGGATAAACCGTCACGCCAGCCGCCCGTTCGTTCGCCACCAGTTTCAGGGTTTCGGTAAAGTAGGGCTTCTCTTTCTCTTCGGCCAGCACGTCGTGCCAGGTCAATTTATCCGTCATGGTCTGCTCCCTTTTAGATCGATGCCGTTAGCTTAACGGTTCGCCGCACCAGGTTGAAGGTAAAAAATATTTGAAGTTTACAAAATTTTTTTTAGCTAAAAATTTATCTGAATCAATTAATTGACATTAGCAGTGAAAAGCGTGGCTGTGAAAATTGACCGAGGTCAAAACCTCTGTAAGAAGCGAGTGTTATATCAGGGCGATAATTTGATTTACTCACCGCGCTGAGCAGGATAGCGCCATGTTCTGGAGAACTGATTATGATCACTGGCATTCAAATTACTCAAACCAATAATCCCGATTTAATGCACTCTTTCTGGCTGATCGACGACGAAAAAGCAGAAGCACGTTGCCTGTGCGCGAAAGCGGGTTACGAAGAAGATCAGGTTGTCGCCGTGAGCGAGCTGGGCGAATTCGCATATCGCGAAGTGCCGATGGAGATGAAACCGCAGGTACGCATCGAAGGCGGCCAGCACCTGAACGTTAACGTGCTGCGCCGTGAAACGCTGGAAGATGCGGTGAAGCATCCGGAGAAATATCCTCAGCTGACGATTCGCGTTTCAGGCTACGCGGTGCGCTTCAACGCGCTGACGCCGGAACAGCAGCGTGACGTGATTACCCGTACATTTACCGAAAGCCTGTAATCTGGCAACTTTGGGCGCGTGCAGAAAAAGCGCCCAATGCATTGTTAATGGCAGGTTATTGAAAATAGATGATATTTAACTTTTTTACCGCGGGAAGCGCGATAATGATCTGGAGCTTTGGCTATTAATCTTTATCCGCAAAGCGTAATCACCGTTTTGCCTGCTTAACTAAAAAAAATCGCCTCAATTGAGGCGATTTTTTTATAACGATGCTGATTTATTCCGCATCGCCGCTGGCTGGCGCGGCAGCGCTTGGCTTGCGGCGCTTGCCCACGTTTTTGGCGTCGCGATGACGCTTCTTCACGCGCGGTTTTTCCGCTTCGCTCTCTTTTTTCTCTTTACGCTTCGCCAGCGCCTTTTTCGACGGTTTGCCGGTGGTTTTGGCGCTCGGCGCGCGCGTCACCGGACGCAGCTCGTCGACCACGCGCGGCTTCAGCGGCTCGTTCAGATAACGGCTGATTTTGCCCAGCAGCAGATGATCGTGCGCTTCCACCAGCGACAACGCGGTGCCTTTACGGCCGGCGCGCGCGGTACGGCCGATGCGGTGCAGATAGGTATCGGCGGTGCGCGGCATATCATAGTTAATGACGTGGCTGACATCTTCGATATCGATGCCGCGCGCGGCGACGTCGGTCGCCACCAGCACGTTGACGCGGCCGTCGGTAATGCGTTTGATCGCCTCGGTGCGTTTAGCCTGCACCATTTCGCCTTCCAGATAGCAGCAGCGGATCCCTGCATCGTGCAGCCACTGCACCAGCTCGTGCAGACGCTCGCGCTTGCGTACGAAGACGATGGAGCGCGTAGCGTCCGGCTGCTTCAGCAGGTGGATCAGCAGTTTGGTTTTATGCTCCAGATCGTCGGCGCGATAGTACCACTGCTGGATCTTTTTACGCTCGCGACGGCTGGGATCGGCTTCGACTTCAACCGGATCGTTAAGCAGACGCTCGGCAAAATCTTTAATCGCGTCACCTTCCAGCGTCGCGGAGAAGAGCATGGTCTGCTTACGCCAGCGGGTTTCGCCCGCAATGGTTTCGATATCCTGCGCGAAGCCCAGATCCAGCATGCGGTCCGCTTCGTCAAGGATCAGCGTCTCGACGGCGCGGCAGTCGAAGTTCTCTTCTTTAATATACTGAAGCAGACGTCCGGTGGTCGCCACGACCACATCCTGGTTCTCGCTGAACACTTCCGCGTGGTTCATATAGGCCACGCCGCCGGTGATGGTCGCGATATCGAGATGGGTATGTTTCGCCAGCTCGCGCGCGTGATCGGCGACCTGCATCGCCAGTTCCCGCGTTGGAGTCAGGATCAGGATGCGCGGCGGCCCCGATTTCTTGCGCGGAAAATCGAGCAGGTGCTGCAGTACCGGCAACAGGTACGCGGCGGTTTTCCCGGTGCCGGTAGGCGCCGAACCCAGAACGTCGCGGCCCTCCAGCGCGGGCGGGATCGCCTCGGCCTGAATGGCGGTGGGGCGCGTGAAGCCTTTATCCTGCAGGGCTTCCAGCAGGCTTTCGTCGAGTTCGAGTTCGGAGAATGTGGTTACTGTCATGGTCTACCTCAGTTTGGGGCGCTGATTATAGACAGATCGCACGCAATCTTCATCTGTTAATCCGCGCCGGCCAGCCCATTACGTGTATTCCTCACGCCGTCACGTTACACTGAAGCGCTGCCGCACGGCAGGAAAAAGGGTAATGGTTGCAGAGTATGACGCAGGAAAAGCCGCATGTGCGGCCGGTGTTAAAAAGAAACGGTTTCACCTTCAAACAGTTTTTCGTGGCGCACGACCGTTGCGCCATGAAAGTCGGCACCGATGCCATTCTGCTGGGTGCCTGGGCGCCGGTTGCCAACGCGCGCCGTGTGCTCGATATCGGCAGCGGCAGTGGGCTTATCGCTCTGATGCTGGCGCAGCGAACCTCCGATGCGGTGCTTATCGACGCGGTTGAGCTGGATGTTGCCGCCGCGCAGCAGGCGCAGGAGAATGCGGCGCAGTCGCCGTGGGCGGCGCGTATTCGCGTCCATCAGCAGGATATCGCCGCTTTCGCCGACGGCTGCCAGCAGCGCTATTCGCTGATTGTCAGCAATCCGCCCTATTATCCGCCTGATGTCGCCTGCGCCACGCCGGCGCGCGACGCGGCCCGCTCGACGGCGACGCTGGATCACGCCAGCCTGCTGCGTTACGCGGCGCATTTAATCGACGAAGAAGGCTTCTTCTGCGTCGTGCTGCCGGAAACGGTAGGACAAACCATGATTACGCTGGCGCAAGCGTCAGGCTGGCATCTGCGCTTTCGCATCGACGTGGCGGAATATGCGCATCGACCGCCGCATCGCGTGCTGCTCGGTTTTTCCCCCAGCGCGGGCGAAACGCTGCTGGAGCGTATGGCGATCCGCAATCAGGATACGCACTATTCGGAAGCCTGGCGCAGCCTGACCCGCGATTTCTACCTCTTTATGTAAGATGGCGTCAGGATCGTCGGCTTCGCGTCGGGCAGCATATCGGGATAGTCGCGGGTAAAATGGAGCCCGCGGCTCTCTTTGCGCGCTAGCGCGCAGCGCACCATCAGTTCGGCCACCTGCGTCAGGTTGCGCAGCTCCAGCAGATCGCTGGAGAGACGAAAATGCGCGTAGTACTCGTCGATCTCCTGCTGCAGCAGATTAATGCGACGCAGCGCGCGCTCCAGCCTGCGCGTGGTGCGGACAATCCCCATGTAATCCCACATAAATAGCCGCAGCTCGTGCCAGTTATGCTGGATCACCACGCGCTCGTCCGCATCGTCTACGCGGCTTTCATCCCAGGGCGGCAGGCTGCCGGGCGCGGCTTTTTGCGGCAGCGTCTGAATCAAATCCTCGGCAGCCGACCAGCCGTAGACCAGACACTCCAGCAGAGAGTTGGAGGCCATGCGGTTTGCGCCGTGCAGCCCGGTATAGCTTACTTCGCCGATCGCGTAGAGTCCGTCGACGTCCGTGCGTCCGCGCGCGTCTACCATCACGCCGCCGCAGGTGTAGTGCGCGGCGGGCACGATGGGGATGCGATCCCGCGTCAGGTCGAGGCCGAAGGTCAGCAGTTTTTCATAAATCGTCGGGAAATGGGCGCGGATGAATTCCGGCGGCTGGTGGCTGATATCCAGATAGACGCAGTCGACGCCGAGCCGTTTCATCTCATGATCGATGGCGCGCGCCACGATATCGCGCGGCGCCAGCTCGGCGCGTGGGTCAAAGTCGGGCATAAAACGGCTGCCGTCGGGCCGCAGCAGCCAGGCGCCTTCGCCGCGCAGCGCTTCGGTCAGCAGAAAGCTGCGCGCGTCAGGATGAAACAGCGACGTAGGATGGAACTGGTTGAATTCAAGATTGGCGACGCGGCAGCCGGCGCGCCATGCCATGGCGATGCCATCGCCGGACGCGATGTCGGGATTGGTGGTGTACTGATAGACCTTCGCCGCGCCGCCGGTCGCCAGCACCACCGCGCGGGCGCTGCAGGTTTCTACCCGTTCGCGGTTGCGGTTCCAGATCCAGGCGCCGACGGCGCGGCGCGGGCCGGGCAGGCCCAGCTTGTCCGACAGGATCAGATCGACCGCGTTGCTGCGTTCAAGAATCTGGATGCGAGGATGACTCAGCGCCTGGCTCACCAGCGTGGTTTCGACGGCGCGCCCGGTGGCGTCGGCGCTGTGAAGGATGCGCCGATGACTGTGGCCGCCTTCGCGCGTCAGATGATAGGGCATATCGCCCGCCGCCTGCGGATCGCGATCGAAGGCGACGCCGTTGTCGATCAGCCACTGCACGCAGTGGCGCGCATTGCTGGCGACGAACGAGACCGCCTCGCGTTCGCACAGGCCGGCGCCGGCGATCAGCGTATCTTCCACATGCGACTCGACGCTGTCGCTCTCATCAAACACTGCGGCGATGCCGCCCTGGGCATAAAAGGTCGAGCCTTCGCTGACCTGCGCTTTGCTCAGCACCAGCACCTCGTAATGCGCCGCCAGCCGCAGCGCCAGCGATAAACCCGCCGCGCCGCTGCCGATAATCAAAACATCGCACTGGTAATCTGGAGAGAATGAGTGTGCCATAGTGTTTAATTTACTAAACAAGGGTGGCTTGAGAATAGGCGTTTCACGCCGGGTTGTGAAGTATTTTAAACGCGGAGGCTGCCCGTTTAGATCAATTAACCGGCAGAAAGCAGTGAAATTGGCAAATTAGCCAAAAGCCTGGCGAAAACCCGTTTTTTATATAAAACCTGGGGTGAAGCCAGGATTTAAAGATGAAAAAGCCTCTGTCATAGGGTACTCTGCCTGCGATTCTGCGTTGATAGCCGCAGTCTGGATTACACTGTCTTGAGAATGAAAAACAAATGACAGCGCCTCCGGAAGAGTCATCATCAGCGCGTTAAGTGAACTTTTTGCCGCACCACTACTCTAAGCGCATGCTTGCTCAGAACCATGAAGATGTGCTGGCAGTTCCTTTACGCATTTAAAAGTATTTGGGGAGACATTACCTCGGATGAGCGAGCAGTTAACGGATCAGGTACTCGTAGAGCGGGTGCAGAAGGGAGATCAGAAGTCATTTAACCTCCTGGTTATTCGCTACCAGCATAAAGTGGCGAGCCTGGTTTCCCGCTACGTCCCGTCGGGGGACGTGCCTGATGTCGTGCAGGAGTCCTTTATCAAAGCGTATCGCGCGCTGGAATCCTTTCGCGGCGACAGCGCGTTCTACACCTGGCTTTATCGTATCGCGGTCAATACCGCAAAAAATTATCTGGTTGCTCAGGGGCGTCGCCCGCCATCCAGCGATGTGGATGCGATCGATGCGGAAAATTTCGAAAGTGCTGGCGCGTTAAAAGAAATTTCGAACCCTGAGAACTTAATGTTGTCAGATGAACTGAAACAAATCGTCTTTCGCACCATTGAGGCACTCCCTGAAGATCTGCGTATGGCAATCACGCTCAGGGAGCTGGACGGACTGAGCTACGAAGAGATCGCCGCCATCATGGATTGCCCGGTCGGTACGGTGCGTTCACGTATCTTCCGTGCGCGAGAGGCCATTGATAATAAAGTTCAACCGCTTATCCAACGTCAGTGATAACGGCTACTGGAAGGGTACTTAGGCATGCAGAAAGAACAACTTTCCGCTTTGATGGATGGCGAGGCGCTCGATAACGCGCTGCTGTCAGCACTATCTCAGGATGCAGAGCTGCAACAGCGCTGGACTAGCTATCATCTTATCCGCGACACCATGCGCGGCGATGTAGGCGATGTGCTGCACTTCGATATCTCCGCGCGCGTTGCGGCGGCCCTTGAACAAGAGCCGGCTCGTAAAGTTACGCCGCTGATTGTCGAATCTCAGCCCGAACCGGCCAGCGTTGCGAAGATGCCTTTCTGGCGCAAAATGCGTCCCTGGGCAGCGCAGCTGACTCAGGTTGGCGTAGCGGCGTGCGTATCGCTGGCGGTTATTGTGGGCGTACAGCACTATAACCAGCCGAGCGGCACCACGGCAGAACCGTCTGATTCGCCGGTGTTCAACACGCTGCCGATGATGGGCAAGGCGTCGCCGGTCAGCCTGGGCGTGCCGTCTGACGCCTTCGACACCAGCGGCTCCAGCCAGCAGGTTCAGGAGCAGCGCCGTCGCGTTAACGCGATGCTGCAGGATTACGAGCTGCAGCGCCGTCTGCATTCCGATCGTCTGCAGTTCGAAACCAACGCGCCGCAGCAGGCGCAGGCGAACGTTCCCGGCAACCAGTCCTTAGGTACGCAACAGCAGTAATGAAGCAGCTTTGGTGCGCCGTTAGCCTGCTGGCAGGCAGCCTGCTTTGGTCATCTACCGCCCCGGCGCAGACATCTGCGTCCGGGGCGTTGTTACAGCAGATGGAGCAGGCAAGCCAGAACCTCAACTACGAATTCGCTTATATCAACGTCTCGCGCATCGGCATCGAGTCGCTGCGTTATCGTCACGCGGTGATCGATAATCGCGTCTATGCGCAGCTGCTGCAGATGGACGGCCCGCGCCGCGAGGTCATCCAGCGCGGCGGCGATATCAGCTATTTCGAACCCGGCCTCGATCCTTTCTCTCTGCCCGGTCAAAACATTATCGACGCCTTGCCGTCGCCTATCTTCGCTGATTTCGCCCAGCTCGCCAGCGCGTGGGATTTTATCCCGGTAGGGCGTTCGCGCATCGCCGATCAGCTGTGCGAGGTGATTCGCATCGTCTCGCGCGACGGCACGCGCTACAGCTATGTGGTGTGGCTCGATGTGGACACTAAGCTGCCGCTGCGCATCGATCTGCTGGATCGCGACGGCGAAACGCTGGAGCAGTTCCGCGTGATTAGCTTCGCGGTCGACGAAGGCGTGCGCAATCTTATGCAGGGGCTGCAAAAGGCCAATCTGCCGCCGTCGCTTTCGGTGCCGGAAGGGGAGAAGGTGACGCTCAGCTGGCAGCCAGCCTGGGTGCCCGCGGGCATGAAGCTGGTGTCCCAGAGCCGACGCGATATTCCGGCGATGAATAAAACCGTTGAATCGCGTCTGTACAGCGACGGCCTGTTCAGCTTCGCCATCAATCTGACTCCGGCCGACAAAAGCAGCGTCACCCAGACATTGCGCACAGGACGTCGTACGGTGCAGACCGAAGTGCGCAATAATAGCGAAATCACCGTGGTGGGCGAACTGCCTCCTGCCACGGCAAAACGCATAGCGGACAGTATCGATTTGGGGTCGCAACGATGATGAGAGAGTGGGCCACGGTGGTGGCATGGCGTGACGGCATCGCCACGCTGCATACAGAGGCGAAAACCTCCTGCAACAGCTGCTCGGCGCGTAAAGGCTGCGGCAGCCACATGCTGAACAAACTGGGGCCGAAAGACGCTCACGTGATGGAAATCGCCAGCGCCACGCCGCTTCAGCCCGGTCAGCGCATCGAGCTTGGCATCAAAGAGAGCAGCCTGCTCGGTTCGGCGCTGCTGGTCTATATGACGCCGCTGTTTGGGCTGTTTCTGCTGGCGGGTCTGTTCCAGGCGCTGTTTCACAGCGATCTGGCGGCGGCCTGCGGCGCGCTGCTCGGCGGCATCGGCGGCTTTATCGTCGCTAAAGGCGTGTCGCTGAAAGTCGGCGATCGCGCTGCTTTTCAGCCCGTCATTCTGAACGTGGCGCTGCCGCCTGACGCCCTGCGGGTGGAAAGCGAAGCCTAATCCTCTGCAGGCCGCGTATATCGCGGCCTTTTAGCGCCTGTTTCTCGCCAAAAAGTGTTGTGATTCCGCAACGTTCCATTCTTTTATGCGCGGCCTTAACAGTGTAATATGCGTCGTCATTAATGAGGCTGACAGGATTGTAGGTAAAGAGCGATCTTCCTGAATGTGTCTGTGCTCAGGTTCTCAACTGTTTTTCTACGTGAAGATATTCATATAAATGAAGCACATAAGAAACTTCTCCATCATCGCGCACATTGACCATGGTAAATCGACGCTCTCTGACCGCCTGATTCAAATCTGTGGCGGCCTGACCGATCGCGAGATGGCGGCGCAGGTTCTCGACTCGATGGACCTGGAGCGCGAGCGCGGCATTACTATCAAAGCGCAGAGCGTGACGCTCGATTACAAAGCGCTCAACGGCGAAACTTACCAGCTCAATTTCATCGACACCCCAGGGCACGTCGACTTCTCCTATGAAGTGTCGCGCTCGCTGGCGGCCTGCGAAGGCGCGCTGCTGGTGGTGGACGCAGGACAGGGCGTAGAAGCGCAGACCCTGGCGAACTGCTATACCGCGATTGAGATGGATCTGGAAGTTGTGCCGGTTCTGAATAAAATCGATCTGCCTGCCGCCGATCCGGAACGCGCGGCGCAGGAGATTGAAGATATCGTCGGCATCGACGCCACCGATGCGGTGCGCTGCTCGGCGAAAACCGGCGTCGGCGTGCCGGAGGTGCTGGAGCGTCTGGTGCGCGATATTCCGCCGCCGGAAGGCGATCCGGAAGGTCCGCTGCAGGCGCTGATTATCGACTCCTGGTTCGATAACTACCTTGGCGTGGTCTCGCTGATCCGCGTGAAAAACGGCACGCTGCGCAAAGGCGACAAAGTCAAAGTGATGAGCACCGGCCAGGTGTACAACGCCGATCGCCTCGGCATCTTCACGCCGAAGCAGGTGGACCGCACGCAGCTGAACTGCGGCGAAGTGGGCTGGCTGGTCTGCGCCATCAAAGATATTCTTGGCGCGCCGGTGGGCGATACCCTGACGCTGTCGCGCAATCCGGCGGATAAAGCGCTGCCAGGCTTCAAAAAAGTGAAGCCGCAGGTCTATGCCGGCCTGTTCCCGGTCAGCTCCGACGACTACGAAGCCTTCCGCGACGCGCTCGGCAAGCTGAGCCTGAACGACGCCTCGCTGTTTTATGAGCCGGAAAGTTCTACCGCGCTCGGCTTCGGCTTCCGCTGCGGCTTCCTGGGTCTGCTGCATATGGAGATCATCCAGGAGCGCCTGGAGCGCGAATACGATCTCGATCTGATCACCACCGCGCCGACCGTAGTGTACGAAGTCGAGACCACCGGCGGCGAAATCATCTACGTCGACAGCCCCTCTAAGCTGCCGCCGCTGAACAATATCGAAGAGCTGCGCGAGCCGATCGCCGAGTGTCATATGCTGCTGCCGCAGGAGTATCTGGGCAACGTCATTACGCTCTGCATCGAGAAGCGCGGCGTGCAGACCAACATGGTCTACCACGGCAACCAGGTCGCGCTGACCTATGAGATTCCGATGGCGGAAGTGGTGCTCGACTTCTTTGACCGTCTGAAGTCGACCTCGCGCGGTTACGCCTCGCTGGATTACAACTTTAAGCGTTTCCAGGCTTCCGACATGGTGCGCGTCGACGTGCTGATCAACGCCGAGCGCGTCGATGCGCTGGCGCTGATTACCCACCGCGACAATTCGCAGTATCGCGGCCGCGAGCTGGTTGAGAAGATGAAAGATCTTATCCCGCGTCAGCAGTTCGACATTGCGATTCAGGCGGCGATCGGCACCCACATCATCGCTCGCTCAACCGTCAAGCAGCTGCGTAAAAACGTGCTGGCCAAATGCTACGGCGGCGACGTCAGCCGTAAGAAGAAACTGTTGCAGAAGCAGAAAGATGGCAAGAAGCGCATGAAGCAGGTCGGCAACGTTGAGCTGCCGCAGGAAGCCTTCCTCGCTATTCTGCATGTCGGCAAGGACAGCAAATAAGGATCCCCAATGGCTAATATGTTCGCCCTGGTTCTGGCGCTCGCGACGCTGATTACCGGCATTATCTGGTGTATCGATCGCGTTAAATGGGCGCCGGCGCGCCGGGCTAAACGAGCGGAAGCGCAGGCTGCGGCCGGTCATACCCTCGACGAGAAAACGCTGGCGAAAGTCAACGGGCAGCCTGGCTGGGTAGAGACTGCCGCGTCGGTCTTCCCGGTGCTGCTGGTGGTGTTCGTGGTGCGCTCGTTTATCTATGAGCCATTCCAGATTCCGTCCGGCTCCATGATGCCAACGCTGCTGATCGGCGATTTTATTCTGGTGGAGAAATTTGCCTACGGCATCAAAGATCCTATCACCCAGACGACGCTGATCCCGACCGGTCATCCGCAGCGCGGCGATATCGCGGTATTTAAATACCCGAAAGATCCGAGCCTGGACTACATCAAGCGCGTGATCGGCCTGCCGGGCGACAAAGTGGTGTTCGATCCCTACAGCAAAACCCTGACCGTCAGCCCGAACTGCGCCGCCGGTCAGCGCTGCGCCAGCGCGCTGCCGATCACCTACACCAATATCGAGCCGAGCAACTTTATTCAGACCTTCAGCGGTTTTGACGGCAATGAAGCGGGCAACGGGTTCTATCAGGTGCCGCAGGGCGAAACCATGCGCGGCGGACTGCGTCTCGGCACACGTAAAGAGACGCTGGGCAACGTCACGCACGATATTTTGCTGGTAAACGAAGCGCAGAGTCAGGCGAGCATGTATTATCAGCAGCCGGGCCAGCCGCAGGCGACCTGGATCGTGCCGCAGGGGCAATATTTCATGATGGGCGATAACCGCGACAACAGCGCCGACAGCCGCTACTGGGGCTTTGTCCCGGAACGCAATCTGGTCGGCAAAGCGGTCGCCATCTGGATGAGCTTCGATAAGCAGGAAGGTCAGTGGCCGACGGGCGTACGCCTGAGTCGTATCGGCGGCATTCACTGAGTCATCTGGCCCGGATAAAGGGGCAAAACGGTTGGCCTCCTGCGGGGGGCCACTGCACACTAAACAGAATGCGTTGGAAAGCCAGCCCTGTTTCGTATGCAGAGTCACAGACGCACAAAAGAACTGGAATCGCATGAACCCCATCCTCATTAATAAGCTTCAGCGCAAACTGGGCTACACTTTTACTCATCCGGAACTCTTGCAACAGGCGCTAACGCACCGCAGCGCCAGCAGTAAGCACAACGAGCGTCTCGAATTTCTTGGCGATTCCATTCTCAGCTATGTGATCGCCAATGCGCTCTATCATCGCTTTCCTCGCGTCGACGAGGGCGATATGAGCCGCATGCGCGCGACGCTGGTGCGTGGCAACACGCTGGCGGAGATGGCGCGAGAGTTTGACCTCGGCGAATGTTTGCGTCTGGGGCCGGGCGAACTGAAAAGCGGCGGATTTCGCCGTGAATCCATCCTTGCGGATACGGTAGAGGCGCTGATCGGCGGCATCTTCCTCGACAGCAATATCCAGACGGTGGAAAAGCTGATCCTTGACTGGTATCAGTCGCGCCTCGAGCAGATTAGCCCGGGCGATAAACAAAAAGATCCGAAAACCCGCCTGCAGGAGTATCTGCAGGGGCGTCATCTGCCGCTGCCGTCCTATCTGGTGGTGCAGGTGCGTGGCGAAGCCCACGATCAGGAATTCACCATTCACTGTCAGGTGAGTGGCATGGCTGAACCGGTGGTGGGCGTAGGCTCCAGCCGCCGTAAAGCAGAACAGGCTGCTGCCGAACAGGCGCTAATTAAGCTTGGTCTCGAATAGCAACATCCCGGCGCCTGAACAGGCGCTGAAAAAGTCAGGACTCGAATGAGCGAACAGAATACCTATTGCGGCTTTGTCGCGATTGTCGGCCGACCCAACGTCGGCAAATCCACCTTACTGAACCAGCTGCTGGGTCAGAAGGTGTCGATCACCTCGCGTAAGCCGCAAACCACGCGTCACCGCATTATGGGCATCCACACCGAAGGCGAATACCAGGCCATCTATGTGGATACGCCAGGGCTGCACATGGAAGAGAAGCGCGCCATTAACCGCCTGATGAACCGCGCGGCCAGCAGCTCTATCGGCGACGTCGAGCTGGTGATCTTCGTGGTCGAAGGCACGCGCTGGACGCCGGACGACGAGATGGTGCTCAACAAGCTGCGCGACAACAAAGTGCCGGTAGTGCTGGCCATCAACAAAGTGGACAACATTCAGGATAAAAGCATCCTGCTGCCGCATCTGCAGTTCCTCAGCCAGCAGATGAACTTCCTCGACATCGTGCCGATCTCCGCCGAAAGCGGAAAAAACGTCGATACGATTGCGGCGATCGTGCGCAAGCGCCTGCCGCAGGCGGACCACCACTTCCCGGAAGATTACATCACCGACCGCTCGCAGCGCTTTATGGCGTCGGAGATCATCCGCGAGAAGCTGATGCGCTTCCTCGGCGCCGAGCTGCCGTACTCCGTAACGGTGGAAATCGAGCAGTTCGTGGCGAACGATCGCGGCGGCTACGATATCAACGGCCTGATCCTCGTCGAGCGCGAAGGGCAGAAGAAGATGGTGATCGGCAACAAAGGCGCCAAAATCAAAACCATCGGCATTGAAGCGCGTAAAGATATGGAAGAGATGTTTGAAGCCAAAGTGCATCTCGAACTCTGGGTCAAAGTGAAATCGGGCTGGGCCGACGACGAACGTGCGCTGCGCAGCCTGGGCTACGTAGACGACCTCTGACCCTATGGAAGGCTGGCAACGCGCCTTTGTGCTGCATAGTCGCCCCTACAGCGAAACCAGCCTGCTGCTCGATCTCTTCAGCGAAAGCCACGGGCGAGTCAGGGTGCTGGCGAAAGGCGCGCGCGCGCGCCGCTCGCAGCTGAAAGGCACGCTGCAGCCCTTCACGCCGCTGCTGGTGCGCTGGACCGGGCGCGGCGAGGTCAAAACCCTGACCAAAGCCGAAGCGGTGTCGCTGGCGCTGCCGCTCAGCGGCATTACGCTCTACTGCGGCCTCTACGTCAACGAGCTGGTGTCGCGCGTGCTGGAGCAGGAATTTCCCTTCTCAGAACTCTTCTTCGACTACCTGAACTGTCTGCAGACGCTGGCGGCGGCCAACAGCTCGCCTGAGCCGGCGCTGCGTCGTTTCGAGCTGGCGCTGCTCGGCCATCTCGGCTACGGCGTCGACTTTCTGCACTGCGCCGGCAGCGGCGAGCCGGTCGCCGACAACATGACCTACAGCTATCGTGAAGAGAAGGGCTTTATCGCCAGTCTGGTCGCCGGACAGCGCAGCTTTACCGGCCGTCAGCTGCGCGCGCTGTGGGAACGCGATTTTCCCGATGCCGATACGCTGCGCGCCGCCAAGCGCTTTACCCGCATCGCGCTAAAACCCTACCTGGGCGGCAAACCCTTAAAGAGCACCGAGCTGTTTCGCCAGTTCGTGCCGAAAAAGCGGCCCGATGCCGCCAGCTCGTAGAGCGCTGTGCCTGCGCCGCGCGTCGCGGTACACTCTGATTTTTCGACATAGTTAAGCTGAGGATTGTCATGGCTGAGTTGCTGTTAGGGGTCAACATCGATCATATCGCCACGGTACGCAACGCGCGCGGCACCCACTATCCCGATCCGGTGCAGGCGGCTTTCGTCGCCGAGCAGGCGGGCGCGGAAGGCATCACCGTGCATCTGCGCGAAGATCGCCGCCATATCACCGATCGCGACGTGCGTATTCTGCGCGACACCATTCAGACGCGCATGAACCTGGAGATGGCGGTTACCGACGAGATGGTGGGCATCGCCTGCGATATCCAGCCGCACTTCGTTTGTCTGGTGCCGGAGAAGCGCGAAGAGGTCACCACCGAAGGCGGCCTCGACGTGGCGGGCCAGCAGGAAAAAATCAACGCCGCGGTAAAGCAGCTGAGCGACGCGGGCATCCAGGTTTCGCTGTTTATCGACCCCGACCATCGCCAGATTGAGGCGGCGGTCGCCAGCGGCGCGCCCTATATCGAAATTCATACCGGCGCCTACGCCGAGGCGCCGGAAGGATTGCCGCGCGAGGTTGAGCTGGCGCGCATCCGTCACGCCGCCACCTTTGCCGCCAGCCTGGGCCTCAAGGTCAACGCCGGCCACGGCCTGACCTACCATAACGTCCAGCCGATCGCCGCGCTGCCGGAGATGCACGAGCTGAATATCGGCCACGCCATTATCGGCCGCGCGCTCTTCAGCGGCCTGGCCGACGCGGTAAAAGAGATGAAGCTGCTGATGCGGGAAGCGCGTCGCTGATGGCTATTCTCGGACTGGGCACCGACATCGTCGAAATCGAGCGTATCGCCGGCGTGATTGAGCGCTCCGGCGACCGCCTGGCGCGGCGCGTGCTGAGCGAAGCCGAGTGGCAGCAATATCAGCGGCATCAGCAGCCGGTGCGCTTTCTGGCTAAGCGCTTCGCCGTCAAGGAAGCGGCGGCCAAGGCCTTCGGCACCGGCATTCGCGGCGGGCTGGCGTTCAATCAGTTTGAAGTTTACAACGATGAGCTGGGCAAGCCTGGACTGCGCTTTTTCAACCACGCCAGCGAAGTGGCGGAAAAGCTGGGCGTCAGACAGGTCCACGTCACGCTGGCGGATGAGCGTCACTACGCCTGCGCAACGGTGATTATCGAAAATTAGTGGTGTAGCACCACGAACTTTTCCCACAGCGCATCGCGCGATTCGATGTGCTGTGGATCGATAACAATCGTGTTATCGATAGGGCAGACGCTCTGGCAGGTCGGCGCATCGTAGTGCCCGACGCACTCGGTGCAGCGGCTGGCGTCGATCTGGTAGATCTCCGCGCCGAGGCTAATCGCCTGGTTAGGGCATTCGGGTTCGCACATATCGCAATTAATGCATTTGGCGGTAATCAGCAGCGCCATGATTTCACCTGATCAGCTAAAAACGGCGCCATTATACTCGCGTTCGCCGCCTAGTTCAGCTTTTTCACCAGCGCTTCGCTGTGACGGATATGGCTGGCGGCGCGCTCTGGATCGTTCTGCACCAGCGCCATAAACAGCAGGTCGGTCAGCGCCAGCTGCGCCGTGGTCGAGGAGATGGCGGCGCTGCGCGTGCTCTGTTCTTCCGCTACGGTATAGAGACAGTGGGTCGCGGTCTGCTGCAGGCTGTTGGGCGTAAAGCCGGTAAAGGCCAGCACGTACGCGCCGATCTGCGCGGCTTCCTGCGCCGCCAGGTTGATCTCTTTACGCTCGCCGGTATAGGAGATCGCCAGCAGCACGTCGCCGGGACGCATCGCCTGCACGCTGGCCAGCAGCGCGTGCATATCCTGCTCCGCCACCGCATTGATGCCGATCTTCATCAGTTTCCAGGAAAAGTCTTTCGCCACCAGTCCCGAGGCGCCGATGCCTACCAGCACGATGCGCTGGGCGTTTTTCAGCAAGTGCAGCGTCGCGTTCAGCTTCTCTTCGCTGTTGATATCGAGCGTGGCGCGAATCGCGGAGAGCTTCTCGGTAAGCAGCTTCTCACCCACGGTTTTCAGCGAGTCGTCGCTGAGAATGTGGTTATGCACGGTAATGGCGTCGCGATCCGCCAGCGACTCGCTCAGCGCCAGCTTAAGCGCCGGAAAGCCCTTGTAGCCCAGCTTCTGCGCGAATTTCACCACGCTCGACTGGCTAACGCCCGACTCTTCAGCCAGCTTCTGCGAGCTGAGATGGCGCGCCCGATCCGGCTGTGACAACAGAAAGTCCGCAAGCCGACGCTCGTTTAGCGCCAGACGCGGATAGAGCTGACGAATGCGCAGCAATGAGCTCATGCCTGGTCCTCGTTTAAGTAGCCTGCCGTAAGATGGTTGTCTCTGCTGAAGAATAAACTATTCATCTGGCATTGTAGCTACGGGAATTAAAAATAGCCCTCTTCGCCGCTGCCGCGGTTGATGGCTACAATAAGGAAACACAGGGCGAACAAAACAGAAAGGAGCGTTTTTTGACCAAGGGTACACAACGTCGCGTGGTGTTTTTCGATCTGGACGGCACATTGCATCAGCAGGATATGTTCGGCACCTTTATGCGCTATTTGCTCTGGCGTCAGCCGCTCAATTTGCTGCTGGTGGTGCCGCTGCTGCCGGTGGTCGGGCTGGGGCTGCTTATTAAAGGACGCGCGGCGCGCTGGCCGATGAGCCTGCTGCTCTGGTCGATCACCTTTGGCCGCTCGGAGCGCAC
Organism: Pantoea sp. X-Soil-MYKO-1289; assembly: GCF_059730625.1. Classification (NCBI taxonomy): domain Bacteria; kingdom Pseudomonadati; phylum Pseudomonadota; class Gammaproteobacteria; order Enterobacterales; family Erwiniaceae; genus Pantoea; species Pantoea sp. X-Soil-MYKO-1289. Next base: position 3,087,686 of record NZ_AP036004.1, on the reverse strand, counting down.
GCTGCTGCGGCGCGAAGCGGCCTTTGCGCAGTGGTTTCGCCAGCGGGTGACCGCCTTTCCGGTGGTGCAGCAGCGCCTGACCGACTATCTGGGCAGCGACGATGCCGACGTCTGGCTGATTACCGGCTCGCCGCAGCCGCTGGTGGAGCAGGTCTACTTCGACTCGGCGTTCTTGCCGCGCGTCAAACTGATCGCCAGCCAGATGCGGCGGGGCTTCGGCGGGCGCGTGCTGGCCATGCGCTGCCTCGGCCATGAGAAAGTGGTTCAGCTCGAAGAGCAGATCGGCACGCCGCTGCAGCTCTATAGCGGCTACAGCGACAGCAAGCAGGATAACCCGCTGCTCTTTTTCTGCCAGCACCGCTGGCGCGTCACGCCGCGCGGCGAACTTCAGCAGCTGGAGTAGGGTTGCATCTTCGATTCTGCGCGCGGGATCGCTATAATGCGCCGCTTTGCTGCTGCCGGGAGTGAGCCTGCGTGAATCAATCTCAAGACGAATACTGGATGCGCCATGCGCTGCGGCTGGCGCGCATCGCCTGGGAACAGGGCGAAGTGCCGGTCGGCGCGGTGCTGGTGCAGGGCGATCGCGTTATCGGTGAAGGGTGGAACCGGCCCATCGGCCAGCACGACCCGACCGCGCACGCCGAAATGATGGCGCTGCGTCAGGGCGGCAAGGTGCTGGAGAACTATCGCCTGCTGGATACCACGCTCTACGTGACGCTGGAGCCCTGCGTGATGTGCGCCGGCGCGATGGTGCATAGCCGCATCGCGCGACTGGTCTATGGCGCCAGCGATGAGAAAACCGGCGCGGCGGGTTCGCTGATGGACGTGCTCGGTCATCCCGGCATGAATCATCAGGTGGTGCTGCAGAGCGGTGTGCTGGCGGAGGAGTGCGCGGCGATGCTGAGCGACTTTTTCCGCATGCGGCGCGAGCAAAAAAAAGCGCTGCGTCAGGCGCAGCGCGGAACGGACTAACGCGGCGTCGACGCCGCGCTTCATACGCTGCCTAATTCATGGCGATTTCCGGCGCCACCGCCGGATAGCCTCTGCCCAGCTCCGCCTCTTGCGCCGCCTGCTGGGCCAGGCGTTTCTCCTGCTCCTGCAAATATCCCACCAGGCTCAGTTGATACTTACGGATGTTCTCGACGTAGTTATAGGCTTCGTGTCCGCGCGCGTAGCCGTAGGTCGTCTGCGCATAGTAGCGTTTCTGGCTCAGCATCGGAAGCCGCAGCTTGACGTCGGCCCAGCTGTCGGGATTGCCGCCCTGTTTCGCCGTGAGCTTGCGCGCATCCAGCATATGGGCGTAGCCCATGTTGTAGGCCGCCAGCGCGAACCAGATGCGCTCATCTTCAGGAATAGTGGCGGGCACCTTTTCCATCATGCGCTGTAGATAGAGGCTGCCGCCGCGAATGCTCTGCTCGGTGTCGGTGCGATCCTCGACGTTCAGGCTGTCGGCGGTGTTGCGCGTCAGCATCATCATGCCGCGCACGCCGGTCGGAGAGGTCGCCAGCGGATTCCAGTGCGACTCCTGATAGGAGATCGCCGCCAGCAGCCGCCAGTCGATACTGGCCGCATACTTCTCAAACAGCGGTTTGATCTCCGGCAGCGTCACGTCGATGGCGCGCAGGAAGGTGCGGGTATCGACATAGTCGAAGGTGCCGACGTGGCCGAGATACTTCTCTTCCAGGCGCGCCATTACGCCTTCTTCACCCATTGAGTTAAAGAAGTCGAGCATCGCGGCGTTCAGGCTGCTGTCGTCGCTGTGCGGCACATACCAGGTGACCGGCTCTTCATCCGTGACGTCGAACGCCACCGCCAGCTGCGGGTGGACGCGCTGCAGCAGGGCGATGGTGACGGAATCGCCGATGGTGTAATCGAGCTTGCCGTCAGCGACCGCCTCCAGCAGCGATTTCGGCCCCTGATCGGTCGAGATCACCCAGTTGAGATCGGGAAACTGCTTATCGCGCGCCGTTTTCAGCGACGACAGATAGGCGGAGCCGGAAGCGACCCTGAGCTCGCCTTTGAGATCGCCGAGATTCTTCGGGCGCGGCTTATCGACGCGATAGACCAGCTGCTGGGAGACCGAGTAGTAGCTCGGCCCGGTTTTATAGCGCGCCAGCCTTTCATCGTTGTAAATCAGGCCCGCTGCCAGCAGGTCCGCCTTGCCGTCGTCGAGATCGTCAAACAGATCGCTGAGGTTTGGGCGCACCGTGACCTTGAGCTTAACGCCCAAATAGTCGGCAAAGCGCTTCGCCAGCTCGTAATCCATGCCGGCCGGGGCTTTATTGATGGTGTAGTAAGTCAGCGGGGAATTGATGGTACTGATACGCAGCACTCCCCGTGATTTTATCTGCGAAATCGCATCCTGTCCGTTACCGTACCACGGGATCGATGGCCATAACGCCATCGCCAGCAGCAGGGTGACGAGACCGATCAGCAGATAGTTTAATTTTAGGCGTTTCAAATAGTTGTCTCTCGCTGGCTCTAAGGCCTCTGTCTTTTAAAGGCAGTATTGATCTTTTTTGAACTCCCAGAGCGAGGGGCATTTTGCGCAACTCGGCAGCGTAGAGCAACTTATAAAGCAGGTTTTGTGCATAATTCAGGCAATTCCGCAGGCAGAGAAATTATGCGCAAACGGTTTCGTCGAGCGGGGTGTTTCTCTATAATACCGCCCGTTTTCTGCTGTTGTGCCCCTTGAAGCGTCGCACGGCGCTCTGACGAGAGATTAAATGATGGAAATTCTGCGTGGTTCGCCCGCCCTGTCGGCATTTCGTGTAAACAAACTGCTGACCCGCTTTCAGGACGCTCACCTGCCGGTGAGTGACATTTACGCCGAGTACGTCCATTTTGCCGATGTCAGCGCACCGCTGAACGCTGATGAAAAAGCGCGCCTGCAGCGCCTGCTGAAATACGGTCCTTCTCTCGCCGAACATGCGCCGCAAGGCCGCCTGCTGCTGGTGACGCCGCGTCCCGGCACCATTTCGCCCTGGTCTTCCAAAGCGACCGATATCGCGCACAACTGCGATCTGCCGCAGGTGCGCCGCCTGGAGCGCGGTCTGGCCTTCTATGTGCAGGCGCCGCAGCTCACCGATGCGCAGTGGCAGACGCTTCAGGCGCTGCTGCACGATCGCATGATGGAGACGGTTTTCAGCGACCTGTCGCAGGCGGAAGCGCTGTTCGCGCATCACGAGCCGCAGCCGTTGAAAAGCGTCGACGTGCTGAATAACGGCCGTCAGGCGCTGGAAGAGGCGAACCGCACGCTGGGGCTGGCGCTGGCGGACGACGAGATCGACTATCTGCTGACGGCTTTCCAGCGCCTGGGGCGCAACCCGAACGACATCGAACTCTATATGTTCGCGCAGGCCAACTCCGAGCACTGCCGTCATAAAATTTTCAACGCCGACTGGATTATCGACGGCGAAAAACAGCCGAAATCGCTGTTCAAAATGATTAAAAACACCTTTGAGACCACGCCGGACCACGTGCTGTCAGCCTATAAAGACAACGCGGCGGTCATGGAAGGCTCGGAAGTGGGACGCTTTTACGCCGACGCGCAAAAAGGCGAGTATGAGTACCATCAGGAGGCGGCGCATATCCTGATGAAGGTAGAAACCCATAACCATCCTACGGCGATCTCGCCGTGGCCCGGCGCCGCAACCGGCTCCGGCGGCGAGATCCGCGACGAAGGCGCCACCGGACGCGGCGCGAAGCCGAAAGCTGGCCTGGTCGGTTTCTCGGTATCGAACCTGCGCATTCCCGGCTTTGAGCAGCCCTGGGAAGAGAATTTCGGCAAGCCGGATCGCATCGTCAGCGCGCTGGACATCATGACAGAAGGCCCGCTGGGCGGCGCGGCGTTCAATAACGAATTCGGACGTCCGGCGCTGAACGGCTATTTCCGCACCTATGAAGAGCGGGTCAACAGCCATAACGGCGTCGAGCTGCGCGGCTACCACAAGCCAATCATGCTGGCGGGCGGCATCGGCAACATCCGCGCCGATCACGTGCAGAAAGGCGAAATTACCCTGGGCGCGAAACTGATCGTGCTGGGCGGCCCGGCGATGAATATCGGCCTGGGCGGCGGCGCGGCCTCGTCCATGGCGTCAGGCCAGTCCGACGCCGATCTCGATTTCGCTTCCGTACAGCGTGACAACCCGGAAATGGAGCGCCGCTGTCAGGAGGTGATCGACCGCTGCTGGCAGATGGGCGAAGAGAACCCGATTCTGTTTATCCACGACGTGGGCGCGGGCGGTCTCTCCAACGCCATGCCGGAGCTGGTGAGCGACGGCGGCCGCGGCGGCCGTTTCAACCTGCGCGACATCCTGAACGATGAGCCGGGCATGAGCCCGCTGGAAGTGTGGTGCAACGAGTCGCAGGAGCGTTACGTACTGGCGGTGGCGCCGGAGAAGCTGGCGCAGTTCGACGCGCTCTGCCAGCGCGAGCGCGCGCCTTACGCGGTGATCGGCGAAGCGACCGAAGAGCAGCACCTGAGCCTGAGCGACAGCCACTTCGACAACACGCCGATCGATATGCCGCTGGACGTGCTGCTGGGCAAAACGCCGAAGATGACGCGCGACGTGGTCACGCAGCAGGCCAAAGGTGAGCCGCTGCTGCGCGACGGTATTACTCTTAGCGACGCGGTTAACCGCGTGCTGCATCTGCCGACCGTGGCGGAGAAAACCTTCCTCGTCACCATCGGCGACCGCACCGTCACCGGCATGGTGGCGCGCGACCAGATGGTCGGTCCGTGGCAGATTCCGGTGGCGAACTGCGCGGTCACCACCGCCAGCCTCGACAGCTATCACGGCGAGGCCTTCGCGCTGGGCGAGCGCGCGCCGGTTGCGCTGCTCGATTTCGCCGCCTCCGGCCGTCTGGCCGTGGGCGAAGCGCTGACCAACCTGGCGGCGACGCAGATCGGCGATCTCAAGCGCGTGAAGCTCTCCGCTAACTGGATGGCGGCGGCAGGCCATCCTGGCGAAGATGCCGGCCTCTACGAAGCGGTCAAGGCGGTAGGCGAAGCCCTCTGTCCTGCGCTCGGCATCACCATTCCGGTCGGCAAAGACTCGATGTCGATGAAAACCCGCTGGCAGGAAGGCATTGAACAGCGCGAAATGACGTCGCCGCTGTCGCTGGTGATCACCGCCTTCGCCCGCGTGGAAGATGTGCGCCGCACCGTCACGCCTGAGCTGCAGGCGGACGGCGAAAACCTGCTGCTGCTGATCGATCTCGGCAACGGCGCGAACACGCTGGGCGCCACCGCGCTCTCGCAGGTCTATCGTCAGCTGGGCGACAAGCCGGCCGACGTGCGCGATGCGCAGCAGCTGGCAGGCTTCTTTAACGCGATTCAGACGCTGGTGGCGCAGCAGAAGCTGCTGGCTTACCACGACCGTTCAGACGGCGGCCTGCTGGTCACGCTGGCGGAAATGGCCTTTACCGGCCACTGCGGCGTCGAGGTCGATATCGCCGCGCTGGGCAGCGACGCGCTGGCCGCGCTCTTTACCGAAGAGCTGGGCGCGGTGATTCAGATCAAGGCCGAAGATCGCGCGGCGGTGGAAAAGGTGCTGGCGGAACAGGGCCTCGCAGCGTGCAGTCATGTTATCGGCAGCGCGCAGCGCGGTGACCGCTTTGTGATTCGCTCCGGCGACAGCGCGATCTTCAGTGAAAGCCGCACCACGCTGCGTACCTGGTGGGGCGAAACCAGCTGGCAGATGCAGCGCCTGCGCGATAACCCGATCTGCGCCGATCAGGAGCATGAAGCGCGTAAGGATGACAACGATCCTGGCCTCAACGTCCATCTGACGTTCAATCCGGAAGAGGATGTCGCCGCGCCGATGATCGCCACCGGCGCGCGTCCGCGCGTCGCGGTGCTGCGCGAGCAGGGCGTCAACTCCCACGTCGAAATGGCGGCGGCGTTCCATCGCGCAGGCTTTACGGCGGTTGACGTGCATATGAGCGATCTGCTGGCGGGACGTCGCGGTCTGGATGAGTTCCAGGCGCTGGTGGCGTGCGGCGGTTTCTCTTACGGCGACGTGCTGGGCGCAGGCGAAGGCTGGGCAAAATCGATTCTGTTCAACAACCGCGTGCGCGATACGTTCGAGAACTTCTTCCATCGTCCGCAGACGCTGGCGCTGGGCGTGTGCAACGGCTGTCAGATGATGTCGAACCTGCGCGAGCTGATCCCAGGCAGCGAACTCTGGCCGCGCTTCGTGCGCAACCAGTCGGAGCGTTTCGAAGCGCGCTTCAGCCTGGTGGAAGTGGCCGCCAGCCCGTCGCTACTGCTGGACGGTATGGCTGGTTCGCATATGCCGATTGCGGTTTCTCACGGCGAAGGCTTTGTGGAAGTACGCGACGGTGCGCATCTGGCGGCGCTGGAGTCCAAAGGACTGGTTGCGCTGCGCTTTGTCGATAACTACGGCAAGGTGACCGAAACCTACCCGGCTAACCCGAACGGCTCGCCTAACGGCATTACGGCGGTGACCAATGAAAGCGGCCGCGTGACCATCATGATGCCGCACCCGGAGCGCGTTTTCCGTACGGTAAGCAACTCATGGCATCCGGCGGAGTGGGGCGAAGATAGCCCATGGATGCGCATCTTCCGCAACGCGCGTAAACAGCTGGGCTAACCCCGCGCGACAGAATAAAAGGAGACAGCGATGTCTCCTTTTTTACTTCTGTTGGCAAATGGCGACAGTTACTCCTCTCTGCTGTCTCTAAAAGGAGACATTTATCCTGATGATAAATCAGCGATTAATATTCCGCGCATAGATGTGTTGGTTTTTAGCGACAGAAGGGCGTGCGCGGCGGTGCCTCAGGCGACAGGTAGCGAGCATCAGTCTGGCAACTCTCTGAAAAAGAAAGTTATTTCTTTTCTGGCATGAAGTTTGCTAATATTACTACGTGGCTCATTCTCCTGTTTATGATTGCCCCGCTACGGCGGCAGAGCTCATAAAAACTGAATGACGCACCAAACGGAGCCTGCCGTCCACCAACCGATAATCGTTTGCTCTGCAACGTTATCAAGCATCGGGCGCAACGTTGAGTTAGGCTCCACCTTATTTTCAGGCGATGCTGCGGCGTCGCTCTCACGGCAGGCCGAAAGGCCTGCCGTTTTCATTTCCGCTCTATCTTCCACCGCCGGACTTCGCTAGCATTCTCCCAGCGTTTATAACAGGAAGCGACCGCGTGAGAAGATGGCGTTTATTTCCCCGATCGTTGCGCCAGCTGGTGCTGATGGCATTTTTGCTGGTGCTGCTGCCGCTGCTGGTGCTGGCCTGGCAGGCCTGGGAAAGTTTATCGGCGTTAAGCGATCAGGCCGCCGATACCAACCGCAATACCTTCACCGACGTGCGGCGCAGCGAAGCGATGGCGCGCACCGCGCTGGAGCTGGAGCGCAGCTACCGGCAATATTGCGTGCTGGGCGACGCCACCCTGGCGCGCCTCTATGAGACTCAGCGCGCGCGCTATAGCCAAATCCTCGACTCTCACGCCTCCAGCCTGCCTGCACTGGCGGCGTTTCAGACGCTGCGCGCGATGCTGCCGCAGCTCGCCGAACTCCATTGCGATAACGGCAACCCGGTCGCCGCCGCCTCGCAGGCGCTGGAGCGCTTTTCCGCCGTTAACGCGCAGCTGGTGCAGGAGACGCGCGAAGTGGTATTCGCGCGCGGGCTGCAGCTGCAGCGCGAAATCGCCGATCGCGGCCAGTTTTTCGGCTGGCAGGCGCTTATCCTGTTTATCGTCAGCCTGGCGCTGGTGCTGCTGTTCACCCGCATGATTATCGGGCCGGTGAAAAGCGTCGAACGCATGATCAACCGGCTCGGCGAAGGACGCGAGCTGGGCGCGACCGTGGCGTTTCGCGGCCCGCGCGAGCTGCGCTCTTTGGGACAGCGCATCGTCTGGCTCAGCGAGCGGCTGGCATGGCTGGAAACGCAGCGCCATGAATTCCTGCGCCATCTCTCCCACGAGCTGAAGACGCCGCTCGCCAGCCTGCGCGAGGGAACGGAGCTGCTGGCGGACGAGGTGGTGGGCGCGCTGAACGGCGACCAGAAAGAGGTCGTGGCGATCCTGGATGCCAGCAGCCGCCACCTGCAGCGCCTGATTGAGCAACTGCTTGACTACAACCGCAAGCTGGTGGAGGGGCCAACGACGCTGGAGACGGTGGATATCGGCGAGCTGGTGGATATGGTGGTCAGCGCCCATGCGCTGCCGGCGCGCGCGAAGCAGATGCATGTGCAGTGCGATCTTCAGGTGAAAAGCTGTCTGGCGGAGCCTGTGCTGCTGATGCGCGTTATCGACAACTTATACTCTAACGCCGTGAACTATGGCGTCGAATCCGGTAGCATCTGGCTGCGCAGCGAGCTGCACGGCAACAAGGTGTGGATAGAAGTCGCGAACAGCGGCACGCCGATTCCCGCTAAAGAACGGGAAATGATATTCGAGCCCTTTTTCCAGGGGAGTCTGCAGCGCAAAGGGCCGGTTAAAGGCAGCGGGCTGGGACTGAGCATCGCCAAAGACTGTCTGCGCCGCATGCAGGGGGATCTGCTGCTGATCGACAGCAAAGATGCCGACGTTTGTTTTCGTATCGAACTGAATCACACAGCCGGGAATCACTGACAGATGAATATCGTCTTCGCCTCACTTTTTACTGCGCTGCTGAGCTTTTCGCTCAGCGGCTGCAGCGCCTCCCCGGCCGCTTCATCCGCGCATCGCGACGCCGTCGTCGCCGAGCCGGATGTCAGGCTTCCCGATTATCTGGCGACCGACTGCGCCAGCATCTGGCGCAACGAAAGCGCGACGGCAACGGGGAATCCGCTCTACTGGCTGCGCGCCATCGACTGCGCCGAGCGCCTCTCACCCGCAGAGGCGCGCGCCGAAGCGCATCGCTGGCCGGTGGAAGGCTGGGCGCGCGCCTTTAAAAACGGCATCCTGATGGCGAACGGCAACGTCACGCCGCTGGAGCGCCGCGATTACGTCGACGCGCTGGATGCGTACAGCAGCCGCTTTCCCGGCGCGGTGCGTCCGCTGATTCAGCTGTGGCGCGGCAATCAGGTCGCGCAGCTCGATCTCAGCGAAACGCGCTCGCGCTTCGCGCATTTGCAGCAGAGCAGCGATGCGCAGCTCGACGCGCTGCGTCAGCAGCAGACGCAGATGCGCCAGACCCTCAACGACACCCAGCATAAGCTGGAGCGCCTGACGGATATTGAACGTCAGCTCTCTTCGCGTAAAGCGCCGGACGTCACCGAAAGCGGCCATGCGCCGGAAACCTCGCCACATGAGGAGCCCTGATGGCCAGACAATCCGCACGTCTGCTGTTGGTGGATGACGATCCCAGCCTGTTAAAGCTGCTGGGGATGCGCCTCAGCAGCGAGGGTTACCAGGTCACAACCGCCGCCAGCGGGCCGGAAGCGCTACGCCTGCTGCAGAAAGAGCAGATCGATCTCGTCATCAGCGATTTGCGTATGGATGAGATGGACGGGCTGGCGCTGTTCGGCGAAATCCAGAAGCGTAACCCCAGCCTGCCGGTGATTATTCTCACCGCGCACGGCTCGATCCCCGACGCCGTCTCCGCCACGCAGCAGGGGGTATTCAGCTTCCTGACCAAGCCGGTAGATCGCGACGCGCTCTATAAAGCGATCGACGACGCACTGGCGCAGCGCGCGCCGGCCAGCGGCGACCGCTGGCGCGAAGCGATCGTCACCCGCAGCCCGATTATGCTGCGTCTGCTGGAGCAGGCGCACATGGTGGCGCAGTCCGACGTTAGCGTCTTGATCAACGGCCAGAGCGGCAGCGGCAAAGAGGTGCTGGCGCAGGCGATCCACGCCGCCAGCCCGCGCGCGGGCAAACCTTTTGTCGCCATTAACTGCGGCGCGCTGCCGGAGCAGCTGCTGGAATCGGAGCTGTTCGGTCACGCGCGCGGCGCCTTTACCGGCGCGGTAAGCGCGCGCGAAGGGCTGTTTCAGGCGGCGGAAGGGGGCACGCTGTTTCTGGACGAAATCGGCGATATGCCGCCGTCGCTGCAGGTGAAGCTGCTGCGCGTGCTGCAGGAGCGCAAAATCCGTCCGCTCGGCAGCAATCACGATATCGACATTAACGTGCGCATTATCTCCGCCACTCATCGCGACCTGCCGAAGGCTATGGAGAAGAAAGAGTTCCGCGAGGATCTCTTTTACCGCCTCAACGTGGTCAATCTTAAGCTGCCGGCGCTGCACGAGCGCACCGAAGATATTCCGCTGCTCGCCGGTCATCTGCTGCGTCAGGCGGCGGATCGGCATAAACCCTTTGTGCGCAGCTTTTCTGTGGATGCGATGAAGCGGCTGATGACGGCGAGCTGGCCGGGCAACGTGCGCCAGCTGGTAAATGTCATCGAGCAGTGCGTGGCGCTTACCTCGTCGCCGGTGATCAGCGATGCGCTGGTCGAGCAGGCGCTGAGCGGCGAAAACAGCGTATTGCCGACCTTTGTCGAGGCGCGAAACCAGTTTGAGCTGAACTATCTGCGTAAGCTGTTGCAGATGACCAAAGGCAATGTCACCAATGCCGCCCGGCTGGCCGGGCGCAATCGCACCGAGTTTTATAAGCTGCTGTCCCGACATGAACTGGACGCCAGCGATTTTAAAGAGTAGCTTTCTGGCGCGATGAAGCGCCTGAGAGCGTTGATGAATGCCCCGGCGGCCGGGGTGCGTTACGGGCAACGCGCCTGTAGCCTGCGGCTGCGGGTCTATACTTACAGCACCCCATCCGGCCACGGAGGGAGCGATAAAAGGGTCTGACATGAAAAAGATTGATGCGATTATCAAACCATTCAAACTCGACGATGTACGCGAAGCCTTAGCCGAAGTCGGCATCACCGGGATGACGGTCTCTGAAGTGAAAGGCTTTGGTCGTCAGAAAGGCCACACCGAGCTCTATCGCGGCGCGGAATATATGGTCGATTTTCTGCCGAAGGTGAAAATCGAAATGGTGGTCGGCGACGATATCGTCGACACCTGCGTGGAAACCATTATGAAAACCGCGCAGACCGGTAAAATCGGCGACGGTAAGATTTTTGTTTTCGACGTGTCGCGCGTGGTGCGTATTCGTACCGGCGAAGAGGACGAAGAGGCGATTTAATGCCGGCTTTAACAGATAAAAGGCCGCTTTATAAGCGGCCTTTTACTCACTTTCTGTTACAGCCCCTTATGCGGGCCGAATACTTCATAGTGGATGCGTGAGGCGTCGACGCCCGCGTCGCGCAGCTGATCGGCGATAAACTGCATAAAGCCGATCGGACCGCACAGCCAGAACTGCGTGCGCGCATCCTGCAGTCGCACGGATTCGGCAGCCAAATCCATCACGCCCTCGGCATCGAAACGGCCGGCGTCGGCCGCCTCCGGCACGCGATACCAGACGCATTTCTCAAAGTCGCGCAGGCGGGCGCCCGTCTCGGCCACTTCATCCGCAAAAGCGTGCTGGGCGCCGTTTTCCGCTGCATGCAGCCAGGTCACCGGCGCGGCATGCTGCTGTTCGGCCAGCGCATGCAGCATCGCCAGCATCGGCGTTACGCCGACGCCTGCTGAGATCAGCGCCACCGGCGTCTCCGTGCCTGCTTCCATAAATACGTCGCCGTGCGGCGCGGTCAGATCCAGCACATCACCGACCTGCGCTTTTTCATGCAGCCAGCCGGAGACGCTGCCCTGCGCGTCGCGTTTCACCGCAATGCGGTAGCTTTTGCCATTGCTGGCGTGGGTCAGCGAATACTGGCGGTTCTGCTGATACGCAAATTCGGCGGGATGCAGATGCACGGTGAGATACTGGCCAGGTTTAAACGCCGCTACTGCGCCGCCGTCTGTCGGCACCAGAGTAAAGCTCTTGATAACGGAACTTTGCGCGTCGATAGCGGCAATGCGGAAGGGGCGGGTGCCGCGCCAGCCGCCTTCCTGCTGCTCGGTTTCCTGATAAATCGCCTCTTCACGCTGGATAAAGACATTGGCCAGCACGCCATAAGCGCGGCCCCACGCCGCCAGCACCTCATCGTCTGGATTTAGCAGCTCTTTGATCGTTGCCAGCAGGTTCTCGCCGACAATCGCGTACTGTTCCGGCTTGATCGCCAGGCTGGCGTGCTTCTGAGCGATTTTTTCAACGGCGGGCAGCAGCGCTGTCAGGTCATCGAGATTCGCGCCATAGGCGCAGATGGCGTTAAACAGCGCTTCGCGCTGGTTGCCGTTGCGCTGGTTATTCATATTGAAGACGTTTTTGAGTTCGGGGTGCTGCGACAGCATGCGGTCGTAGAAGTGGGCGGTAAGCTTCGGCCCTATGGCGGCGACGGCGGGAAGCGTGGATTTCACGGTAGCAATAGTTTGTGCGTCAAGCATGGGTATACCTCAGGCTGCGTAAAGTTGCATTTTAAATGCATGTTATGCTCGCGCCCTTAGGGTTGTAAATAACCCGCTGCGAAATTGGGCTATTATGCTGGCAAGGTTTGGGTACAAATTGAAAAAATCTACGTCACAACCTGATGAAAAATCGTGAAGACGATGCCGCCCGGAAAAGCGTAAAAAACCTTTGCCAGCGCCGAGCCAATCGTTTGCGTGTAAAGCGGAATTGGCGCTACCGTCACCTGGCAAAACGGTTTACACTGTTGGCCTTTGCTCCCTAAGGGAGCCTAAACCGCCGTTAAAAAGTTAGCTGAGTCAGGAGATGCGGATGTTAAAGCGTGAAATGAACATTGCCGATTATGATGCCGAGTTGTGGCAGGCGATGGAGCAAGAGAAAGTGCGTCAGGAAGAGCACATTGAACTGATTGCTTCTGAAAATTACACCAGCCCACGTGTAATGCAGGCGCAAGGTTCGCAGCTCACCAATAAATACGCGGAAGGGTATCCGGGAAAACGCTACTACGGCGGTTGTGAATATGTCGACATCGTTGAGCAGCTGGCGATCGATCGCGCTAAAGCGCTGTTTGGCGCCGACTTCGCCAACGTGCAGCCGCATTCCGGCTCTCAGGCTAACTTCGCTGTCTATACCGCGCTGCTGCAGCCGGGCGACACCATTCTGGGCATGAACCTGGCGCACGGCGGCCACCTGACTCACGGTTCGCCGGTCAACCTTTCCGGCAAACTCTACAACGTCGTGCCTTACGGCATCGATGAGAGCGGCAAAATTGACTACAACGAGCTGGCGGAGCTGGCGAAAACTCATCAGCCGAAAATGATCGTCGGCGGCTTCTCCGCCTATTCCGGCGTCTGCGACTGGGCAAAAATGCGTGAAATCGCTGACAGCGTCGGCGCTTACCTGTTTGTTGATATGGCGCACGTGGCTGGCCTGATCGCCGCTGACGTCTATCCGAACCCGGTGCCGCATGCGCATATCGTCACCTCGACCACCCATAAAACCCTGGCGGGTCCGCGCGGCGGCCTGATCCTGGCGAAAGGCGGCGACGAAGACCTCTATAAGAAACTTAACTCCGCCGTCTTCCCTGGCGGGCAGGGCGGTCCGCTGATGCACGTTATCGCCGGTAAAGCGGTGGCGTTTAAAGAGGCGATGGAGCCGGAATTCAAAGCATACCAGCAGCAGGTCGCGAAAAACGCCAAAGCGATGGTGGAAGTGCTGATTGCGCGCGGCTACGACATCGTCTCCGGCGGCACCCATAACCACCTGTTCCTGATCGATCTGGTGAGCAAGAACATGACCGGCAAAGAGGCGGACGCCGCCCTGGGCCGCGCCAACATCACCGTTAACAAAAACAGCGTGCCGAACGATCCGAAAAGCCCGTTCGTCACCTCCGGCGTGCGTATCGGTACGCCTGCCGTGACCCGTCGCGGTTTTAAAGAGGCGGAAGTCCGCGAGCTGGCCGGCTGGATTGCTGACGTGCTGGATAACGTTAACGACGAAGCGACTATCGAACGCACCAAACAGAAAGTGCTGGAAGTCTGCTCGCGTCTGCCGGTTTACGCGTAAGCATACGCCTGCGCGATGGTGATTGAGGATGGCTTCGGCCATCCTTTTTTATTGCCGTTTTTAGGCTAAAATCGCGCGCACTTACCTATCATGGACGCTTTGCTGCGGGAGGCAGAATGACTATCGGCTCGGCGAAATGGCTCGGTCTTGGCTATTTCACTTACTTTTTTTGCTACGGCATCTATCTGCCTTTCTGGGGCGTCTGGTTAAAAGAGACCGGCCTCGACGCGGAAAAAATCGGCCTGCTGTTGGGCTGCGGCATGGTGGCGCGCTTCATGGGCAGCCTGCTGATCGCTTCACAGGTCAAACATCCGGCGCAGCTGATTACCGCGCTGCGGCTGCTGGCGCTGATGACCTGCCTGTTCGCCGCCGGCTACTGGATAGGGCAGCAGTGGCTGTGGCTGCTCTTTGTTATGGTGGGCTTTAACCTCTTTTTCTCGCCGCTGGTGCCGCTCAGCGATGCGCTGGCCGCCACCTGGACGCAGCAGATCGGACTGAAATATGGGCCGGTGCGGCTGTGGGGATCGCTGGCGTTCGTGATCAGCTCCGCGCTGACCGGGCTGCTGGTGAACCACTGGTCGTCGCAGGCGATCCTGGCGCTGCTCTCCGTCGGCGTGCTGGCGATGCTGGGCGGCATGCTGTTGCCGCCGCATACCCGACCGCAGGGCGAAGAGCGGCACAGCGCGGCAGGCGGCGGCTGGCAGGCGTGGCGCGATCTGCTGCGCGAGAACAGCGTGTGGCGCTTTATGCTGTGCGTCACGCTGATGCAGGGCGCGCACGCCGCCTATTACGGCTTTAGCGCCATCTGGTGGCAGCAGAGCGGCTATTCCGCTTCGGTGGTGGGCTATCTGTGGTCGCTCGGCGTGGTGGCGGAGATTGTGGTTTTCGCCCTGAGCAATCGCCTGTTTCGCCGCTGGCGCGCGCGCGATCTGCTGCTGCTCTCCGGCCTTTGCGCGCTGGCGCGCTGGACGCTGCTGGGCGCGACCGTTGAGCTGCCCTGGCTGATTGTGGGGCAGATCCTGCACTGCGGCAGCTTTACCGTCTGCCATCTGGCGGCGATGCGCTTTATCGCCGCGCGCCGCGGCCCGGACGTGATTCGGCTGCAGTCGATCTATTCAGCGCTGGCGATGGGCGGCGGCATCGCGGTCATGACCATGATTTGCGGCGTGCTGTTCGCGCATCTGCAGGGCCATCTCTTCTGGGTAATGGCGCTGGTGGCGCTGCCGGCACTCTTCTTGCGGCCGCGCGCGGTTTAAGCCTCCAGCAGCGCCCGGATACGCTGCTGCTGATGTTCGCTCAGCGGCAGCTCGGCGTGGATCAGCGGCGGCGAATAGAGCGGCAGCGAAGTGGCGTAAGGCGAGATCACCAGCGCAATCTCGCGCGGCGCGCCCTCGCGCTGAAAGTCGCTCATCTCCTGATATTTGATATTGATCGGCAGCAGCGAGATTTCGCGGATCTGCTGCTCAATCTGCTGCTCAAGCCGGGCGTTATCGCCCGTCAGCAGCAGCACCTGCTTTTCCTGTAGCGCGTTCTCCTGCATCAGCCAGGCGCCGAAGATCACCGCAATCAGGCTCACTTCCTCCTGGCTAAAGCGCAAATCGTAGGCGGTTTCGAATTCGCTCAGCGCCTGCTGCGTGGTGCGCAGCAGGCGCGGATAGAGCTTAGTGACGTCCAGCGCCACGCTGTTATCGATACCGATGCCGAAATGAGCGCGATCCAGCGCCTGCGCCAGATGGGTATAAAGCTGCTCCGTCAGTTCCTCGGGCTCCTCGAAGCGCAGTTCGGCCAGCTGCTCAAAGGCGGCCACCAGTTGCCTGGTGGCCTGCATCAGCCGCTGGCTGCAGGGATGGTCGAGCGCGTCAGGCGTGGGCGCGTGGATCAGGCTAAACAGCAGCGTCCAGAATTCCGCTTCGCTGATATGCGGCGCGAGGTGGCAGCGCTTTTGCCAGTGCAGAATGACGTCCATCGCCGCCTCGCGCTCATACTTTTGCTGCAGCCAGGCGAGCTGACGCTCGTTAAACAGCGCGGGCTGACGCTGCATCAGGCCATATTTCATAAAGATTTGCAGAAACAGACGATCGCGCGCGCTAAAGTCGCGGCAGAGCTTCAGGCTGCAGTGCTGGATCAGCGCCTGCAGATTGGTTTCATCATAGAGCGCTTTTTCTATTTTCATCGCTTTCAGCCGCTGGCGCAGCGGCGCGGCGAAGTGATCGCGCACGAAGTTTTCCGACAAACGCAGCCCGCGCCGCAGCCAGTGCAGCAGGCAAAGTCGCCGATCCAGCTCGGTGCCGTGAATGCGAAAGCTGCCGTCCACCATATGATGCAGTTCCAGCTGGTGATAACGCTGTATCTCATCCCTGACATCTTCGATATCCTGTCGGGCGACAGCGGCCTCGACCCCGTTCAGCTGACAGAGTTTTTCGAGCGTAAGCGCGGGAGTGGGCAGATACAGTAGCAGCAGCAGATGACAACGACGCTGTGAACGGGTGAAGAGTGGTGCCGAAGAGGGAGCAGAACTCATCAGTCTAGATTCCAGCGGTCCGGTATTGCGCTAAGAATAGCCAATGGCGAATAAGGCCGCGGCTTTCGGCTGGTTTTTTGTGCAATGCTTCAGCACGGGTCACAATTTTTTTGTCATTCACCGGAGCGTTTAACCTGGTATGTCCTTTTTTAACCTCACAAGAAGCGCGCTTTTTACCTTACTGATGGCGCTGAGCGCCGGCAGCTATGCGCATCCGCACAGCTTTATCGACATGCAAACCGAACTGCTCGCCGACGGCGATGCGCTGACCGGCCTGAAAATGCGCTGGACCATGGACGAGATTACCTCGGCCGATCTGCTTTACGATGCTGGCGATGCAAAGCCCGGCAGTGAGAGCTGGAAAAAGCTGGCGGCGGAGGTGATGGCGAACGTGCTGGGGCAGCACTACTTTTCCGAGGTGTGGCACAATGGCCAGCGCGTGAAATTCTTTAACCTGCCAAAGTCCTACGCGCTGTCGCGCAGCGGCAATAAAGCGGTGCTGGAGTTTGTGCTGCCGCTGGCAGAGCCGCCGCAGCTGGCCGGACAGCGTTTCGACATCCTGACGTTCGATCCCACCTATTTCGTCGATATGACCTATAGCGACGCCCGCGCGCTTAGCCTGCCCGCCGCGCTGCAGGGCCGCTGTCAGGTGGCGCTGCAGACGCCGAAACCCGACAGCTCACTGCAGCAGTACGCGCTGTCGCTCGATAAAGCCGACGCGCCGCCTGAGCAGATGGACCTGGGGCGTCAGTTTGCGCAAAAGGTAACGCTGACATGTCATTGATGCTTTCTCAACGCCGCGCGCGTCGCGTCTGGCCGCTGTGGCTGCTGGCCCTTGCGCTGGCGGCGGGCGCGCTGTCACTCTGGCAATACTGGCCGCAAATTCTGCTGCAAAGCGCCATCTGGCAGAAAGGGTTGCATCAGCAGATGACCCAGCTGCTGCAACAGGTAAAAACCGCGCCCGGGCAGGCTGGCGGCCTGCTGGTGCTGTTCAGCCTGGCCTACGGCGTGCTGCATGCGCTGGGGCCCGGCCATGGCAAAGTGGTCATCACCACCTTTCTCGCTACTCATCCGGCGCGCCTCAATATCACCCTCAGGCTGACGCTGCTGGCGTCGCTGCTGCAGGGCAGCGTAGCCATTGTTCTGGTGACGCTGATGCTGGTAGTGTTGCAAACCTCATCGCGCCAGCTGCATCTCAGCAGCTACTGGCTGGAGAAGGGCAGCTATCTGCTGGTGATCGGGTTGGGGATCTGGATCGGCGTGCGGGCACTGAAGACGCTGTTTCGTCAGCTACGCCCGCGCTCGCCGATAAGGATCCGCGCGCTGCGCGCCGCTCATCAGCACCACGCGCACTGCGGCTGCGGTCATGCGCATCTGCCGGATGCGCAGCAGGTCGCTGAGGCGGTCAGCGTGAAAACCCAGCTGCTGCTGGTGGCGTCGATGGGGCTGCGTCCCTGTTCCGGCGCGATCATGATGCTGCTCTTTTCGCGCGTTATCGGCGTTTATCTCTGGGGCGTGCTGTCGGCCGTGGTGATGGCGCTGGGCACCGCGTTAACCATTTCCGCCATCGGCCTGCTGGTGCAGCGCGCTCGGACGCTGGCGCAGCGGCTGGGCAGCGAAAGCCGTACGGCCTCGACGGCGGCGCTGGCGATGCCTTTGCTGGCGCTGATCGGCAGCGCGCTGCTGATCGCGGCGGGGCTGGCGCTGTGGCAAAGCGCTGCGCCCGGCGTCGGCGGCGGTCTGCGTCCGTTCGGCTAACAACCGTAAAAGGGGACGCAAAAAATAGTATCTTGCGTCCTTGCTTTATTCCGCTTTGCTTATCTCAATTAATCACGCTGCGTTAATCGCAATATATTGCCGCTTACTCTGGTGAAAATAGTTTTCTCGTCTACGCTAAATAACAACAACCACATGTATTGTCCCTTTATTAATATTGATTATTTAACGTTGTCTGTTGCGAGGAGAACCACCATGCACGAAACCCGGATTAATAATGGCACAACAGAAACCATTACTGAAACGCACGCGGGATTACCGTTAAAGCGTATTTCATGGAGCGCCGTATTCGCGGGCGTAATTGGCGCGCTGATTGTGCATATTTTACTGACGCTGCTTGGAACTGCGATTGGCGCCACTACCGTCGATCCGCAGCAGGAGCAAAATCCGCTGCAGCATCTTGGCACCGGCGCCCTGATCTGGACCGGTCTGAGCATGTTGATCGCCATGGCGGTGGGTAGCTATCTGGCTGGCCGTCTGGCGCAGCGTGAAGGCGCGCTGCATGGTCTGCTGATGTTTGGCCTGAGCACATTATTTACTATCTGGCTGGCCGTTTCTCTTGCCAGCAGCCTGATTGGCGGCGCATTTAATATTATTGGCGCAGGCTTCCAGGCGGCAGGCAGCGGTATTTCCGCAGCGGCGCCGGCAGTGACCGACTTTGCCAAACAGAAGCTGCAGGAAAATAATATCAACCTTGATGATTTGCAGAATGAATTGACCACTACGCTGCGCCAGACCGGCAAGCCGGAATTGCAGCCGGAAAATTTACAGCAGGATGCGAATAGCGAAGCGAATAACGCCGAAAATCAGGCGAAAAATACTGCGCAAAATCCGCAGAACGCCGATACCGATATTACTAACTGGATCCGCGGCGTAATGAATCGTCACGCCGATACCCTGCAGGCGGCTGACCGCGACGCCCTGAAAAATATCATTAAGGCGCGTACCGGCAAGAGCGATCAGGAAGTTGAGCAGATCGTTAGCCAGACTGAACAGAGCTATCAGAAAGCGATGCAGCAGTATCAGCAGCTGAAACAGGAGGCAGAACAGAAAGCGCGCGAGGCGGCTGAGCAGGCTGCTGCGGCAACCGCGAAAGCGAGCTGGTACGCCTTCTTTATGCTGCTGATTGAAGCGGTGCTGGCTGGCGTGATGGGACGCATCGGTCGTCGCACTCAGCCGCGTCAGGTGCTGAGCCACGAACGTCGTTAAGATTAAGATTGAGTTAATAAAAAGGCGGCTGAAAAGCCGCCTTTTTTATGCAAATACGCACCGATTCTGAAACGGGGTTGGCATAAAACGAAGAGCAAAGCGTCCCGCGCCATGGACGGCGCGGGCCGAGCGGTCAGGGATGACTCAAGCGACTTTGCGATCGGTTTATGCCAACCCCGTAGGCACGAAATCTACCTGAGAAAAAGGCGGCTAACAGCCGCCTTTTTCATATCAGCGCTTCAGCGCTTCGCTCAGCTCGTCACGCATGCTGGAGAGCAGCGATTTCACCACGCGCGGATTGCCCGCCACGATGTTGCCTGAGTGCATATAACCGTGGCCGCCGGTAAAGTCGGTGACCAGACCGCCCGCTTCGCGCACCAGCAGTTCGCCGGCAGCGAAATCCCACGGCTTCAGGCCGATTTCAAAATAGCCATCCACGCGGCCGGTGGCAACGTAGGCCAGGTCCAGCGCAGCGGAGCCGGTGCGGCGGAAGTCGGCGCACTGGGTAAACAGCTTCGTGACCACATTCATAAAGGCCGGGGCGTGCTGCTTGGTTTTGAACGGGAAGCCAGTGGCGAGAATCGTGCCGTCGAGATCGCGAGCGGTGCTGCCGCGCAGACGGTAACCGTTAAGCTGCGCGCCCTGACCGCGTACGGCGGTGAAGAGTTCGTTGCGCATCGGATCGTAAACCACCGCCACTTCGGTACGGCCTTTAATGCGTACGGCGATAGAAACAGAGAAGTGCGGCAGGCGTTTGATAAAGTTGGTAGTGCCATCCAGCGGATCGATAACCCATTGAATGTCCTGATCGTCGCCCGCCAGTTCGCCACTCTCTTCAGTAATGATGGAGTGCTGCGGGTAGGATTTGCGAATCACTTCGATAATCAGTCGTTCTGCATCACGGTCAACATTGGTAACAAAGTCGTTGCTGCCTTTCTGGCTCGCTTCGACCGCGTCCGGGGTTTCATAATTCTTGGCAATCAGGTTGCCGGCCTTGCGCGCAGCGCGCACGGCGATGTTGAGCATCGGATGCATCGGTATCTCTCACTGGATGTTAAAGAACGAGGAAAAACGGCGCGGAGTATAGCAGCGCATTCTTTAAATGTCTCGACTTATGTTAGCATGCTGCCCATCATTTCCTCACTGACGCCAACCTAATGCTGCAAAATATTCGAATCGTACTGGTGGAAACCTCTCACACCGGCAATATGGGCTCCGTGGCCCGCGCGATGAAAACCATGGGCTTAAGCAATCTCTATCTGGTCAATCCGCTGGTCAAGCCTGACTCGCAGGCGATCTCGCTGGCGGCGGGCGCCAGCGACGTAATTGGCGACGCGCAGATTGTCGATACGCTCGACGAGGCCATCGCCGGCTGTAGCCTGGTGGTCGGCACCAGCGCCCGCTCGCGCTCGCTGCCCTGGCCGATGCTCGACGCGCGCGAATGCGGCGTAAAAAGCGTGGAAGAGGGACAGCAGGCGCCGGTGGCGCTGGTCTTCGGGCGCGAACGCGTCGGGCTGACCAACGAAGAGCTGCAGAAATGCCACTACCATGTCGCCATTCAGGCGAACCCGGAATACAGCTCGCTCAACCTGGCGATGGCGGTGCAGATCATCGCCTACGAGGTGCGTATGGCGTGGCTGGCGGCGCAGGAAAAGGCGCAGCCCGCGCCGGTATACGCCGAATCGCTGTACCCGCTGGTGGACGATCTGGAACGCTTCTATCAGCACATGGAACAGATGATGCTGACCAGCGGCTTTATCCGCGAAGGCAATCCGGGACAGGTAATGAGTAAGCTGCGCCGCCTCTACACGCGCGCCCGTCCAGAGCGCGACGAGCTGAATATTCTGCGCGGCATGCTGGCCTCGTTTGAGAAGCGCAAAGGCGAAAAAGAGTAGTTGAGTAAATTACTCGGTTAAATAGTTGACCAAAATACTCGGGAATGTCAGACTTCGGCTATCTTTTGCTAATCCTCCGATAACCGGACGCTATTGAGGTAGTACGCTATGAGACTGACATCCAAAGGACGTTATGCCGTTACCGCGATGCTGGACGTTGCCCTGCATTCCCATCAGGGGCCGGTTCCGCTGGCTGATATTTCCGAGCGTCAGGGCATTTCGCTCTCCTATCTGGAGCAGTTGTTCTCGCGTCTGCGTAAACATGGCCTGGTCGCCAGCGTGCGTGGTCCAGGCGGCGGTTATCTGCTGGGCAAAGAATCCAGCGCGATTGCGGTAGGCGAAGTCATTACCGCCGTGGATGAGTCCGTCGACGCCACCAAGTGTCAGGGCAAAGAGGGCTGCCAGGGCGGCGAACGCTGCCTGACCCACGTGCTGTGGCGCGATCTTAGCGTGCGCATCAGCGATTTCCTGAACAACATTACGCTGGCCGAGCTGGTGAACAATCAGGAAATCCTTGACGTGGCGGACCGTCAGAATTCACAAGACAATCGTCGTTTCCAGAACAACCGCGTTCAGGAAATTAACGTCAATCTGCGCGCCTCCTGATCCCCTTTCTGTGCGGCCCTTACTGCTAACGCGGTGGGGGCCGAATCTGCTATAAAGACGTATGATTTTTGATACGGAGCTTTAGCGCAATGAAATTACCGATTTACCTGGATTACGCCGCGACCACGCCGGCCGATCCGCGTGTGGCCAGCAAAATGATGCAGTTCCTGACGCTGGACGGCACCTTTGGTAATCCGGCTTCGCGCTCGCACCGTTTCGGCTGGCAGGCGGAAGAGGCGGTCGACGTGGCGCGTAATCAGGTGGCCGAGCTGGTCAACGCTGACCCGCGTGAAATCATTTTCACCTCCGGCGCGACCGAATCGGACAACCTCGCCCTGAAAGGCGCCGCGCATGCCCAGCGCGCGCGCGGCCAACATATCATCACCAGCCAGACCGAACACAAAGCGGTGCTCGACAGCTGCAAACAGCTGGAAAGCGAAGGCTTTACGGTGACTTATCTGACGCCGCCCGCCAACGGCATTATCACGCCGGACGCCGTGCGCGCCGCGCTGCGCGACGACACCGTGCTGGTGTCGCTGATGCATGTGAATAACGAAATCGGCGTGATTCAGGATATCGCCGCCATCGGCGAACTGTGCCGCGCGCGCGATATTCTTTTCCATGTCGACGCCACCCAGAGCGTGGGCAAGCTGCCGATTGACCTGAGCGAGCTTAAGGTCGATCTGATGTCGTTCTCCGCCCATAAACTCTACGGCCCGAAAGGCATCGGCGCGCTTTATGTGCGTCGCAAACCCAAAGTCACTATCGACGCGCAGATGCACGGCGGCGGACACGAGCGCGGCATGCGCTCCGGCACGCTGCCGGTGCATCAAATCGTCGGCATGGGCGAAGCTTTCCACCTCGCGCGCGAGGCGCGCGAAAGCGAGATGGCACGCCTGGCGGCGCTGCGCGCGCGACTGTGGCAGGGGCTGAGCGCGCTGGACGGCGTGCAGCTTAACGGCGATCTGGCGCAGAGCGCGCCCAATATTCTCAATATCAGCTTTGCTGGCGTCGACGGCGAGTCGCTGATTATGGCGCTGAAAGACCTGGCGCTCTCGTCGGGTTCGGCCTGCACCTCCGCCAGCATGGAACCCTCCTACGTGCTGCGCGCCATCGGCCTTGATGAGGCGCTGGCGCACAGTTCGCTGCGCTTTTCGCTCGGCCGCTTCACCACCGAAGAAGAGATCGACTACGCCATCGCGCTGGTGCAAAAGGTGGTCTCTCGCCTGCGCGCGCCGGTGTCCGCCTCACGTTAACAATTGCGCTCTGTTCCGGGGAAATCCGGAAACAGAGCGCCTCCAGTTGGATCCGCTGGCGTCACCCGGCAATATCTGTTATCAGGTCTGACGTTTAACGGCTAAAGCCTGCGCTTCTGGCTGGATAATACTTATAACGCATATGGAGTTTCGCGATGACAACACAACCGATGAACATTACGCTGAGCCACCAGCCCGCTGATGCGCGCTGGGGCGAAAAAGCGATTCTGACCAGCAACGACGGCGGCATGACCATTCACCTGCACGGCGCGGATCAGCTCACTACCATTCAGCGCGCGGCGCGCAAGATCGACGGGCAGGGCATCCGCCACGTCGCGCTGAGCGGCGAAGGCTGGGATCTGGAGCCGTGCTGGGCGTTCTGGCAGGGCTATCGCAGCCCGAAAGGGGAACGCAACGTCGTCTGGCCGACCCTGAACGAACAGGATCAGGCGGAGTTTTCCCGCCGTCTGCGCATTATCGACTGGGTGCGCGACACCATTAACCTGCCGGCGGAAGAGCTGGGTCCGGAAGATCTGGCGCACGGCGCTATCGATCTCATCAGGGAAGTCGGCGGCGAGGCGGTCAGCTATCGCGTTACGCGCGGCGACGATCTGCGCACGCAGGGCTATCTCGGCCTGCATACCGTTGGACGCGGCTCCAGCCGTCCGCCGGTACTGCTGGCGCTGGACTACAACCCGAGCGGCGATGACAGCGCGCCGGTGTACGCCTGCCTGGTCGGCAAAGGCATCACCTTCGATACCGGCGGCTACAGCCTGAAGCAGAGCGCCTTTATGGACTCGATGAAGTCCGATATGGGCGGCGCGGCGACCCTGACCGGCGCGCTGGCGCTGGCGATTTCGCGCGGCCTGAAGCAGCGCGTCAAGCTGTTCCTCTGCTGCGCCGACAATATGGTCAGCGGCAACGCTTTCCGTCTCGGCGACATCATCCGCTACCGCAACGGCAAATCGGTCGAAGTAATGAACACCGATGCGGAAGGGCGCCTGGTGCTGGCTGACGGCCTGATCGACGCCAGCGAACAGCAGCCGACGCTGCTGATTGACGCCGCGACGCTGACCGGCGCGGCGAAAACCGCGCTGGGCAACGACTATCACGCGCTCTTCACCTTTGACGACGTGCTGGCGCAGTCGCTGATGGGCAGCGCCACCAGCGAGAACGAGCCGTTCTGGCGCCTGCCGCTGGCCGAGTTCCACCGCAACCACCTGCCGTCGAATTTTGCCGACCTCAATAATATCGCCAGCGCGGCGCATTCGGCGGGCGCAAGCAGCGCCGCGGCGTTTCTGTCGCACTTCGTCACCCGCTATCAGGAGGGCTGGCTGCACATCGACTGTTCGGCGACCTACCGCAAAGGCGCGGTGGATCAGTGGTCGGCAGGGGCAACCGGCATTGGCGTGCGTACCCTGGCGAATCTGCTGCTCAAGTAAAGGATCCGGCGACGGCGTTGACCGTCGCCTTAGTGAGAAAGGCAAAACATGAACCGTCTTGAAGAGGTGCTGAAGCTGGCGGCAACCGAGCCGGCGCACCGTCCGGAGTTTTTTCAGCTGTTGCTGGCTGCCGACGTCTGGGTGCCGGGCGAAAGCACCGAGACGCAGTTCGCGGCGGATACGCCGGTCGATCTGCAACACTGGGAAAAAGAGGATGGCCGCAGCGTCATTCCATTTTTTACCTCGCAGCAGGCGATGAGCGAAGCGATCGCGGGCGAACAGGCTTATCTGCGCCTGCCGGTGCGCACGCTGTTTGAGATGACGCGCGGCGAAACGCTGTTCCTGAATCCCAAACTGCCTACCGGCAAAGAGTTTTCTCCGGCGGAGATCGCCCATCTGCTGGGCGAAGAGGGCAACGCGCTAAGCCAGCAAACCGTGCTGGAAGGCGGCCACGCGCTGCTGCTGTCGGAGGTGGAGACGCCGCCCGCGCAGATGATCGACTCGCTGACGCAGCTATTCAGCAAATACAAACAGGTGCGCCGCGCCTTTATCGCCAGCATTCGTGAAAGCGCGGACCAGCAGCCCAATCTGCTGATCGGCATCGAGGCGGAAAGCGATATTGAAGCGATTATTCAGGCGGCGGGCAGCGTGGCGACCGATACGCTGCCGGACGACGCGCCGATCGATATCTGCGAAGTCGTGGCGGACGAGAAGGGCATCAGCCACTTTTTCACCGCCCACATTACGCCATTTTACGAGCGTCGCTGGGGCAGTTTTCTGCGCGACTTCAAAGGCAGCCCGCGCATTATCTAATCGGGTGCGGCGCGATGCCGCGCCCTGATTACTTCTCGATCGGCAGATCGTCCCGGCTGCCCCATTCGCCCCAGGAGCCGTCATAGAGCGTGACATCGCGCGCGCCCAGCACGGTCAGCGCCAGGATCACCACCACGGCGGTCACGCCTGAGCCGCAGCTCGCCACCACCGGCTCATCCAGCTTCACGCCCGCTCTGGCAAAAACCGCGCGCAGCTCCGCTTCCGGCTTCAGGGCGCCGTTCGCCACCAGATCGTTCCAGGGAACGTTCAGGCTGCGGGGAATATGGCCGCGATGCAGGCCCGGACGCGGCTCATCGACTTCGGCGTTAAAGCGGTTCGCCGCGCGCGCGTCGACGATCTGCGCGCCGCCCTCATGGCTGATCAGCAGCACATCGGTCAGGCGCCGGACCTGCGCCTCATCGAATGTCGCCTCGAACTCTCCTTCCGGCAGCGCGACCTGGCCGGTCGCCAGCGGCAGACCCGCCGCTTTCCAGCCCTGCAGGCCGCCCGCCAGGATCGACACCTGCGCCACGCCGAACGCGCGCAGCATCCACCAGGCGCGCGGCGCGGAGAAAAGGTTGCCCTCGTCGTAGACCACCAGATGTTTGTCGCTGTGAACGCCCAGTTCGCGCATCGCCACGGCGAAACGCTCGGCGCGCGGCATCATATGCGGATAAGGGCTGGTGTGGTCGGAAAGCGCTTCAATATCGAAGAAAGGCGCGCCCGGCAGGTGGCCCGCCAGATACTCCGCCGTGATATTGCGCACGGCCTCCTGGCCCGGCGGCAGCATGCGGGCGTCTAGCATCTGCACGTTCTCGTCGGCGTAGTGTTCATTTAACCAGTCAGCGGAGACAAATATGGCTGTCATTGCAACCTCTTCTTATCATCAGGAAAAGCCCAGTGTCGGGGAATGTGAAGGCTATCTCAAGGGCGGCATTGCTAAAATCGCGGGTTTGCGGTGAAATTGCGCGGCGAAATTAACCCATCCGGGACGGGCGAGGGATTTACCATGGAAAGAGTTATCAAGCGTCTGCTCGCTGGCGTCGCGCTGTGCGCGGCGCTGCTGGGCGGCGGCACCTTTATGCTGGCCGCCGCAGAGCCTGCCGCGACGCAGCCGGCGGCAAAAGCGCTCTCGGTTATCGACTTCTCCGAGCTTCAGCTGGACGGCGCGGCCGCGCTGGTGCTGACCTTTAATACGCCGCTCGACGACAAACAGGATATTGCCGCGCGCGTGCAGCTGGTCGACGACAAAAGCGGCAAGGTCGACGGCGGCTGGGAGCTGGCGCAGAACGGCAAGTCGCTGCGCTTTCGCCATCCGGAACCCTCGCGCAAGCTGACGGTCAGCGTAGAGGCCGGGCTGCGCGCCGCCAACGGCACCACCTTAGCCACGCCCTTTAGCCAGTCGCTGACCACGCGCGATATTCAGCCGATGGTCGGTTTCGCCAGCCGCGGCTCGCTGCTGCCGCTGCGTCTGACCCAGGGTCTGCCGGTGCTGGCGCTCAACGTCGCGCGCGTCGACGTCGATTTCTTCCGCGTGAAAGCCGCCTCAATAAACGATTTTCTCGCCCAGTGGAACTACGGCAACAATCTCTCTTACTGGTCGTCGCGCGAACTGCTTAATCACGCCGACCTCGTCTACACCGGGCGCTTTGACCTGAATCCGGCGCGCAATACGCGAGAGAAACTGCAGCTGCCGCTGAATGATGTGGCGCCGCTGAAACAGCCGGGCGTCTATCTGGCGGTGATGAAACAGGCGGGTTCCTACAATTATACGCTGCCCGCCACGCTGTTTACCCTGAGCGATATCGGGCTGTCGCTGCATCGTTTCCCCGGCGAAATGGCGCTTTTTACCCAGAGTCTGGCGAGCGGCGCGCCGCTGGCTGGCGTCAGCGTGCAGCTGCTGGATGAAAAGGGAAAACAGCTCGCCAGCGGCGTCAGCGACGACAGCGGCTATCTGCGTCTGCCGACGCAGGCGAAAGGCAAGGTGTTAATCGCCACGCAAAAAGAAGAGACTTCGCTTATCGATCTCAACCTGCCGGCGCTGGATCTGGCGGAGTTTCCCGTCGGCGGCCCTCAGGGCTACGACAAGCAGCTGTTCGTTTTCGGCCCGCGCGATCTCTATCGCCCCGGCGAGACGGTCATTGTTAACGCGCTGCTGCGCGACGCCGACGGCAAGCCGCTGCCCGCGCAGCCGCTGAAGGCGGAAGTGGTGAAGCCTGACGGCGAAGTGGCGCAAACCTTTCTCTGGCAGCCGGAGAACGGCTTCTATCAGCAGCGCTTTGCGCTGCCTTCCTCCGCGATGACCGGCGACTGGAGGCTGCGCCTGAACAGCGGCGACAGCCAGCCGCGCAGCTGGAGCTTTCACGTCGAAGATTTCCTGCCGGAGCGCATGGCGCTGACGTTGCAAAACAGCGACAGCCCGCTGTCGCCTGACGACGACGTCGTTTTCGGTATCGAGGGCCGCTACCTCTACGGCGCGCCCGCAGCAGGCAACGAACTGCAGGCGCAGCTGATGCTGCGGCCGGCGCGCGAAGCGGTCGCCGCGCTGCCGGGCTATCTGTTTGGCGACGTGATGGAGCAGGAGAGCAAACGCAACCTGGACGATATCGACGACACGCTGGACGACGAGGGCAAACTGCAGCTGACGGTAGAGAGCGAGTGGGCGCAGATCCACTCGCCGCTTAACCTGATCCTACAGGCGAGCCTGCTGGAGATGGGCGGCCGACCGGTCACGCGTCGTGTCACGCAGGCGATCTGGCCTGCGCCCGCGCTGCCCGGCATCCGGCCGCTGTTCAACAGCGAATCGGTCTATGACTACCGCTACGATCGCTACACCCAGCAGCCGACGGTGCCGGAAAACAGCATCGCCGACTTCGATATCGTCTACGCCAACAGCAAAGGGGAGAAGCTGGCGGCGAAGGATCTTGAGGTGCGCCTGATCCACGAGCGGCGCGACTACTACTGGAGTTTCTCCGACAGCGAAGGCTGGCAGATGCGCCACGACGAGAAGGATCTGCAGGAGGACGCGCAGCGTATTTCGCTGGCCGCCGGCAGCAGTCGAAAGGTGAGTTTCCCGGTAGAGTGGGGCGCCTATCGCCTCGAAGTGCAGGCCGGCGAGAAGATTATCTCCAGCGTGCAGTTCCGCGCGGGCTACTGGTGGGAGGACAACACCAACGGCACCGGCGCGCTGCGGCCCGATCAGGTGAAGCTCAAACTGGATAAAACCGCGCTGCGGCCCGGCGAGACCGCCCATGTTCAGGTGGAGTCGCCAGCGGCGGGCAAAGGCTATCTGATGGTGGAGTCGAGCAGCGGCACCCTGTGGCGGCAGCCGATCGCCGTGCCTGCGGGCGGCGCGACTATCGATGTGCCGCTTGACGCCAGCTGGAAGCGCCACGACCTCTACCTCAGCGCCATCGTGGTGCGCGACGGCGATAAGGCGAGCGGCGCCACGCCGAAGCGCGCCGTCGGTCTGCTGCCGCTGCCGATGGCGACCGACGCGCGTCGCCTCGATCTGACGCTGGACGCGCCGCTGAAAATTCGCCCTGAGCAGACGCTGAAGGTCAAGGTCAAAGCCAGCCGCGTCGGCGGCGAGCTGCCGCAGAATATCCAGCTGCTGCTGTCGGCGGTGGACAGCGGCGTACTGAATATCAACGACTACAAAACCCCCGATCCCTGGGAAGGGTTCTTTGGCCGCAAGCGCTACAACGCCGATCAGTATGACGTTTTCGGTCAGCTTATCGAGGGCGGCGGGCGATTGGCGACGCTGCGTTTCGGCGGCGACGGCGACGATGACGCGTCGTCGCGCGGCGGCAAAAAACCGCTCACCGAGGTCAATATCGTGGCGCAGCAGCTTCAGCCGGTCACGCTGGATAAAAACGGCGAGGGTACGCTGGCGCTGCCGATCCCGCAGTTCAACGGCGAACTGCGCCTGATGGCGCAGGCGTGGAGCGCCGACAGCTTCGGTTCGACGGATCGAAAAGTGGTGGTGGCTGCGCCGCTGATCAGCGAGCTGGCGACGCCGCGCTTTATGGCGAGCGGCGATCAGGCGATGCTGGCGCTCGATCTTACTAATCTCACGGAACAGCCTCAGGCGCTGAAGGTCGATGTGCAGACCCAGGGCCAGATCGCGCTGAGCGGCGGCGCCTCGCACCGCGTTCAGCTGGCGAAAGGAGCGCGCACCACGCTGCATATCCCGGTGAAGGCGCAGGGCGGTTTCGGCGAAGGCGCGGTGCAGGTGCGGGTCTCCGGCCTGGCGATCGCGGGCGAAGCGCTGCCCGACAGCCAGCGCAGCTGGAAAATTGGCGTGCGTCCGGCTTATCCGGCGCAAACGCTGAGCTTTGACGGTGTGATGCAGGCCGGGCAGAGCTGGCAGGTTCAGGCCGCCGCCCTTAGCGGACTGCAGCCTGAAACGCTGAGCGGACAGCTCTCGCTCAGTAATCAGCCGCCGCTCAATATCGGCCACTATATCAGCGCGCTTTACGCCTATCCGTACGGCTGCCTTGAGCAGACCGCCAGCGGCATCTGGCCGTCGATTTTCACCAGTCAGGCGCAGCTCGCCGCGATGGGCATCAAAACCAGCAGCGACGAGGCGCGGCGCGCCGCCGTCGATACCGGCATCGCGCGCCTGGCGGGCATGCAGCGCGGCAACGGCAGCTTTGGCCTCTGGAGCAAAGAGAGTGAAGAGGAGTTCTGGCTGACCGCCTACGTCACCGATTTCCTGCTGCGCGCCAGCGAGGCGGGCTATAGCGTGCCGACGGAGACGATCGCGCGCGCCGACGAGCGCCTGCTGCGCTATCTGCAGGATCCGGCGCAGATCGAAACCCGCTGGAGCAGCAACGAGGAGGCGATGCGCTTTAGCGTGCAGGCCTATGCGGGCATGGTGCTGGCGCGTCAGCAGCAGGCGCCGCTCGGCGCGCTGCGCGCGCTCTATGAAAAGCGCGACAAGGCCAAATCGGGACTGGCGCTGGTGCAGCTCGGCGTGGCGCTGCAGCTGATGGGCGATCCGCAGCGCGCGCAGCTGGCGCTGGCGCAGGGCGTCAGCCTGACGCGCGAAGTGGACGGCTGGCTGGGCGATTACGGCAGCGCGCTGCGCGATCGCGCGCTGACGGTGGCGCTGCTGGCGGAAAACCAGCTGCTGCCTGAGATGCAGCCGGCGCTGCTGCAGGAGCTGGCAAAAGCGGCGTATGGCCAGGCCTGGTTCTCTACTCAGGAAAATAACGCCCTGTTCCTGGCGGCGCGCACGCTGCAGCAGTATAAAGGCGAAGCCTGGCAGGCGACGCTGGCGGGCGACGCCCAGCCGCTGGAGGGCAGCGGCCCGCTGACGCAGGGCATGAACCAAAGCCATCTGCAGCATGGCGTCACGCTGATCAACAGCGGCCAGGTGCCGCTCTACGGCGCGCTCAACGTCACGGGCTATCCGCTTGACGCGCCGAAGCCGATGCACAACGTGCTCAACGTGACGCGCGAATACTTCACGCTCGACGGCAAACCGGCGGATCTGGATAACCTCAGCAGCGGCCAGCTGCTGGTGGTGCGGCTCAAGATCTCCTCCAGCAAGCGCGTCAGCGACGCGCTGGTGGTGGATCTGCTGCCTGCTGGTCTGGAGCTGGAAAACCAGAACCTCAGCGACAGCAGCGCCAGCCTCGGCGATGGCGCGGATGCCCTGAAGGAGAGCATGATGGATATGCAGCAGGCGGATATCCGCCATATTGAGTTCCGCGACGATCGCTTTGTCGCGGCGCTGGCGCTGAGCGGCTATAAAACCGAGACGCTGCTCTATCTGGCGCGCGCGGTGACGCCGGGCAGCTATCGCCTGCCGCCGCCGCAGGTCGAGTCGATGTACGTGCCGGAGTGGCGCGCCGTGGGCGCGACGCCGGAGAAAATCAGTGTACGTTAAGGCATGAAGCTGAAAGGCGGACAAAAGCGGTGGCTCTGGCCGCCGCTTGTTTTTTTCGCGCTGGCGCTTTTCGGACTCGATCGGCTGTTTCCGCTGCCGCTGCGCGAGGTGCAGCCGGCGCGCGTGGTGGTCGCGGAAGATGGCACGCCGCTCTGGCGCTTCGCCGATAAGCAGGGCGTCTGGCGCTATCCGGTCACGATAGAGGAAGTCGCGCCCGCCTACCTTGAGGCGCTGCTCAACTACGAAGATCGCTGGTTCTGGCGCCATCCCGGCATCAATCCGATCGCTGTCCTGCGCGCGGCGGGGCAGAACCTGCGCGCAGGCGCCATCGTTTCTGGCGGCAGCACGCTGACCATGCAGGTGGCGCGCCTGATCGATCCGCAGCCGCGCAGCTTCTCCGGCAAGGCGGTGCAGGCGTGGCGGGCGTTGCAGCTGGAGTGGCACCTGTCGAAGCGCGAGATTCTGACGCTCTATCTCAATCGCGCCCCTTTTGGCGGCACGGTCGAGGGCGTGGGCGCGGCAAGCTGGATCTGGCTCGGCAAGCCGCCCTCGCAGCTGACGAAAGGCGAAGCCGCGCTGCTGGCGGTGCTGCCGCAGGCGCCCGGCCGCCTGCGCCCGGATCGCTGGCCGCAGCGCGCCGAGGCGGCGCGCAATAAGGTGCTGCAGCGGCTGGCGCAACACCGCGTCTGGCCGCAGCAAGAGGTCGACGAAATCCTGCAGGAGCCGGTCTGGCTGCCGCCGCTTCAGATGCCGCAGACCGCGCCGCTGCTGGCGCGCCGTCTGCTGTCGCTCTCGGCCGACGTTAAAATCGTCTCGACGCTGGATCTCTCGCTGCAGCGCGAGCTGGAAAATCTCGCCGCCGCCCTTAAGCCGCAGCTGCCGCCGCGCACCTCGCTGGCGATCCTGGTGGCGGATCACACCGATATGAAAGTACGCGGCTACGTCGGCTCGGTGGATTTTCGCGACGACAGGCGCTTCGGTCATGTGGATATGGTCGCCAGCGTGCGATCGCCCGGCTCGGTGCTGAAACCATTTATCTACGGCATGGCGCTGGACGACGGGCTGATCCATGGCGAATCGCTGCTGCAGGATGTGCCGCGCCGCTTTGGCGACTACCGGCCCGGCAATTTTGACAGCGGCTTTCACGGACCGGTCAGCGCCAGCGAAGCGCTGAAGCGATCGCTCAATCTGCCGGCCGTCCAGCTGCTGGACGCGCTTGGCCCAAAAAGCGTGACGGCGCGGCTGCGCAACGTGGGCCTGAATTTGCGCTTCCCGGCAGGCGCGGAGCCTAACCTGTCGCTGGCGTTAGGCGGAACCGGCGCGCGGCTGGATGAGCTGGTGGCGGCCTATAGCGCCTTCGCGCGCCAGGGCAACGCCGCGCAGCTGCGCTACCTCGCAGATCAGCCGCTGCGGCAGCGTCGCCTGCTGTCGCCGGGCGCGGCCTGGATCGTGCGGCGCATGCTGGCAGGCGATGCGCAGCCTGTCGCCAGCGGCGCGACGAGCGACATCGTGCCGCTGGCGTGGAAAACCGGCACCAGCTATGGCTACCGCGACGCCTGGACCATCGGCGTCACGCCGCGCTATCTCATCGGCGTCTGGGTCGGCAGACCGGACGCCACGCCGGTCGCAGGGCAGGTCGGCTTCGCCTCGGCGGTGCCGGTGATGCATCAGGTGGCGAACCTGCTGGCTGGCCATATGCCGATTAGCGGCACGCCGCGCGACCCGCGTCCCGCCTCGGTCAGCGCGCAGAGCATCTGCTGGCCCGGCGGCCAGCCGCTGCCCGCAGGAGATGAGAACTGCCGCCAGCGCCGACAGAGCTGGGTGCTGAATCAGACCCTGCCGCCGACGCTGCTGGCGCCGGGGCAGGAAGGCGTCAACGGCCTGCGGCTGCGCTACTGGCAAAACGCGCAGGGAAGGCGGGTGGCGGCGGACTGTCCCGGCGCGCAGAGCCGCGAACGGCTGCTGTGGCCGCTGCCGCTGGAGCCCTGGCTGCCCAGGGGCGAGCAGCGCGCACAGCGTTTGCCGCCGGTCGACGCCGCCTGTCCGCCGCTGCGTCAGGGCAATGCGGCGCCGATGGTGATAACCGGCGTCATCAACGGCCAGCACCTGCAGCCGCTGCCCGGCAAAGCCGTGCTGATCGCGCCGGTGGCGGTGCAGGGCGGTCAGGGCGAGCGCCGCTGGTGGTTTTTAAACGGCGAGCCGGTAGAGCAGGGCGAAGCGAACAGCCGCGTACAGCTGGCGTTGCGCGATGCCGGCCCCTGTCAGCTGGTGGTGATGGATGAGGCGGGAGAGCTGGCCGCCGTTTCCTTTATCCGCGACTAAAAGCGGCGCAATGCACATTATTTGCCTGCCTGCATCGACAAATATCAATAATTTTCAATAAATCATACGATAGCTAATAGGCAACGCCCGTTGATCTCCCTATAATCGGCGCGTTTTCTTACCGGGAGCGGGTTCCCGGTTTCTTCAGGATGCTAAAGACAGAGGTCAACATGGCAATCGAACGTACCTTCTCCATCATTAAACCAAACGCCGTTGCTAAAAACGTGATTGGCGCCATCTACAACCGTTTTGAAAGCGCAGGCTTCAAAATCGTTGGCGCTAAAATGCTGCAGCTGAGCAAAGAGCAGGCTGAAGGTTTCTACGCTGAGCACCAGGGCAAGCCGTTCTTCGACGGTCTGGTAGAGTTCATGACTTCTGGTCCGGTTGTGGTATCTGTGCTGGAAGGCGAAAACGCCGTTCAGCGTCACCGCGATCTGATGGGCGCGACCAACCCGGCGAACGCGCTGGCTGGCACGCTGCGCGCTGACTACGCCGACAGCTTCACCGAAAACGCCACCCACGGTTCTGACTCCGCTGAGTCTGCCGCGCGTGAAATCGCCTACTTCTTCGGCGAAAACGAGATCTGCCCGCGCACGCGTTAATCGCGTCGAGGCCAGCCGGAGCGCGCGCTTTACAAATTTCTCGCTAACGCGTCGCCCTCTACCCTGGCATCACACCGCAGATGTTGTACAATATCGCGCCCTTGTTGAGCTAGTCTCAGCAAGGGCGTCTTTTTTTTCTATCCTTAACCAGAGCCATAACGTGTAATAACGAGGCCAGAGAACATTATGTCCGAACTGATTGTGACGCCGTCGTCCGCTTCCCCCGTTGCTGTTGCCCCCAAAAGCGAAAAAATTAACCTGCTCGATCTTAACCGCCAGCAGATGCGCGAGCTTTTTCTCTCGATGGGCGAAAAGCCGTTCCGCGCCGATCAGGTGATGAAGTGGATGTACCACTACTGCTGCGACGATTTCGAGCAGATGACCGACATCAATAAGGTGCTGCGCGGCAAGCTGAGCCAGATCGCGGAAATCCGCGCGCCGGAAGTGGCGGAAGAGATGCGCTCCAGCGACGGCACCATTAAATGGGCGATACGCGTCGGCGATCAGCTGGTGGAAACCGTCTATATCCCGGAAGACGATCGCGCCACGCTCTGCGTCTCTTCGCAGGTGGGCTGCGCGCTGGAGTGCAAATTCTGCTCGACGGCGCAGCAGGGCTTCAACCGCAACCTGCGCGTCTCTGAGATTATCGGCCAGGTATGGCGCGCGGCGAAAATCATCGGCGCCGCGAAGGTGACCGGCCAGCGTCCTATCACCAACGTGGTGATGATGGGCATGGGCGAGCCGCTGCTGAATCTCAACAATGTCGTGCCGGCGATGGAGATCATGCTGGACGATTTCGGCTTTGGCCTCTCGAAGCGTCGCGTTACCCTGTCGACCTCAGGCGTGGTGCCGGCGCTGGATAAGCTCGGCGATATGATCGACGTGGCGCTGGCGATTTCGCTGCATGCGCCGAACGACAAGCTGCGCGACGATATCGTGCCGATCAACAAAAAGTACAATATCGAGATGTTCCTCGGCGCGGTGAAGCGCTATCTGGCGAAGTCGAACGCCAATCAGGGGCGCGTGACCATCGAATACGTGATGCTGGACCATGTGAACGACAGCACCGACGATGCGCACGAACTGGCCGCGCTGTTGAAAGATACGCCGAGCAAGATCAATCTGATCCCCTGGAACCCCTTCCCGGGCGCGCCTTACGGCCGTAGCTCCAACAGCCGCGTTGACCGCTTCGCTAAAGTATTGATGGAATACGGATTTACCACTATCGTGCGTAAAACGCGCGGCGACGATATCGACGCGGCCTGCGGACAGCTGGCGGGCGATGTGATTGACCGCACCAAGCGCACCATGCGTAAAAAAATGGCGGGCGAAGCCATATCTGTGAAGGCGCTCTGAAACCGGGAAGAGATCGTTTTGACCGGGTCGTGACGCGTGGCAGGCTGCTGCTACGCACTCTCTCTTGCGACCAGGAGAACGAAATGGGTAAAGGATTACCGGGTAGCCTGCTGGCCCTGATTGTTGTAACCGGGTGTGTCAGCCAGCCGCCGCATTCTGGCGCGGCGGAAACGCGTCTGGCGCTGGGAATGCACTATCTGGCGGCGGAGGATTACGCCAGCGCGCGCCGCAACTTCCAGCGTGCGCAGGCCGCCGCGCCCCGCGACTATCGAATGGCCCTGGCGCTGGCGCGCCTGGCGGAGAAACAGGGCCGTCGCGATGAGGCGGCGCGCAGCTACCAACAGGCGCAGCGACTGGCGCCGTCAAATGGCTTTGTCGCTAACAATTACGGTGCGTTTCTCTGCGCTTTAGGGCAGTATGACGAAGCGCATCAACAGTTTAAGCAGGCGATGAGCGCATCGGAAAATAATGAAGCGCGCATCGATGCGTGGGAACTGTCGGGATATTGCTATCTTCAGGCAGACGAGACGCTGGCCGCGCGAGCGGCGCTGAGTCGGGCGCTGGAGGCGGATCGCGCGAAAGGCGACGCTCTGCTGGATGAGGCGGAAAAACAACGCCTCCTCTCTCCGGCGCGTGCTCTACTGTTAATAGAGCTTTATCAGCAATATCTGCCTGCTACGGCGCGCAGCTTAGAGTTACAGATACGTTTCGCCGCGCAACAGGGAAACGCTGCTGACGTTACACGTTATGGCGACCGGTTGGCGCGAAGTTTTCCACAATCGATACAGTACCAGCGTTATTTAGCTAATGAATACTGAAGCCACTCAAGACAACTCTGCAGTACATTCCACAGGCGAACGCCTGCGTCTGGCCCGTGAGCAAATGGGGCTGACTCAGCAAAACGTGGCTGAACGCCTGTGCCTGAAACTTACGACCGTACGCGATATCGAAGAGGACAAAGCGCCTGCCGATCTGGCGTCGACCTTTTTGCGTGGATACATTCGCTCCTATGCGCGTCTGGTGCACATTCCTGAAGAGGAACTGCTGCCGATGATGGCGAAGCAGACCCCGGTGCGTGCGGCCAAAATCGAGCCGATGCAGCACTTCTCGCTGGGCAAACGCCGCAAAAAACGCGACGGCTGGCTGATGATCTTCACCTGGCTGGTGCTCTTCGTGGTGGTGGGCCTGACCGGCGCCTGGTGGTGGCAAAACCATAAGGCGTCGCAGGAGGATCTGGTCTCGATGGCCGATCAAAACGGCAGCAGCAGCGGCGACGCGAGCCAGTCTATTCCGCTCGACGGCGGCGCCAGCGACGAGACGGCGGCGCCTGCCGCGCCGGACGAAACCAATAGCGCGGACGCCAGCGCGGCGGCGCCTGCCGCCAGCCAGCCGTCCAGCACCGCGCCCGCGCAGAGCGCCGCTAACAGCGCCGCGCCTGCCGCCACTTCGGCCAACAGCGCCGTGGTGTCGCCGAGCCAGGCGCCGGTCGATAATGCGGCCAGCCCCTCGGCCACTGCCGGTCAGCTGCCGACCGGCGGCGCTGCCGTTGGCGAAGCCGCCGCCGATCCTAATACCGTGGTCATGAACTTCAACGCCGACTGCTGGCTGGAAGTGAGCGACGCCACCGGTAAAAAACTCTTCAGCGGAATGCAACGCAGCGGTGGTAAACTCAGCCTTTCCGGCACTGCGCCCTATCGCCTGAAAATCGGCGCGCCCTCGGCGGTGCAGGTGCAATATCAGAACCAGCCGGTTGATTTAAGTCGTTTTATCCGTAATAACCAGGTTGCTCGCCTGACGTTGGGTGCGCAATAACGCTGCATCGCGCCCGGGGCAATTGTGGAGAAAGAATATGCATAACGAAGCACCCATTATCCGTCGTAAATCGACCCGGATTTATGTCGGCAAGGTGCCTGTCGGCGACGGCGCGCCTATCGCCGTCCAGTCGATGACCAATACCCGTACAACCGACGTAGACGCGACGGTCAATCAGATCAAAGCGCTTGAGCGCGTCGGCGTCGATATCGTCCGCGTCTCGGTGCCGACCATGGATGCCGCCGAAGCGTTCAAACTGATCAAGCAGCGCGTCAACGTGCCGCTGGTGGCGGATATCCATTTTGACTACCGCATCGCGCTGAAAGTCGCTGAATACGGCGTCGACTGCCTGCGTATCAACCCAGGCAACATCGGCAATAACGAACGTATCCGCCAGGTGGTGGACTGCGCGCGTGACCACAATATTCCGATCCGTATCGGCGTGAACGCCGGTTCGCTGGAAAAAGATCTGCAGGAAAAGTACGGCGAGCCGACGCCGCAGGCGCTGCTGGAGTCGGCGATGCGCCACGTCGATCATCTCGATCGTCTCAACTTCGATCAGTTCAAGGTGAGCGTAAAAGCGTCGGACGTCTTCCTGGCCGTCGAATCTTATCGCCTGCTGGCGAAGCAGATCGACCAGCCGCTGCACCTCGGCATTACCGAGGCGGGCGGCGCGCGCGCCGGCGCGGTGAAATCGGCCATCGGCCTGGGGCTGCTGCTCTCAGAGGGAATCGGCGATACGCTGCGTATTTCGCTGGCGGCGGATCCAATCGAAGAGGTGAAGGTCGGCTTCGACATCCTGAAGTCGCTGCGCATTCGCGCGCGCGGCATCAACTTCATCGCCTGCCCGACCTGTTCGCGTCAGGAGTTCGACGTTATCGGCACGGTCAACGCGCTTGAACAGCGGCTGGAAGATATCATCACGCCGATGGACGTCTCGATTATCGGCTGCGTAGTGAACGGTCCTGGCGAAGCGACGGTATCGACGCTGGGCGTCACCGGCGGCAACAAAAAAAGCGGCTTCTACGAAGATGGCGTGCGCCAGCGCGATCGTCTCGACAACGACGATATGATCGATCAGCTGGAAGCGCGCATCCGCGCCAAAGCGACCATGCTGGACGAAAATCGTCGCATCAACGTTCAGCAGCTGGAAAACTAAGCGTCGGCGCGCCCAGCGCGACTTTGTTCAATGAACCTGTGCGGTTTCATCCTCATAAGGTATGATGCCGGACAGGTTTTTTTGCATTAAGAGATTTTAACGTGGCGAAGAATATTCAAGCTATCCGCGGCATGAACGATTACCTGCCGGCGGATACGGCTATCTGGCAACGCATTGAAGGTACGCTCAAGCAGGTGCTGGCCAGCTACGGCTATAGCGAAATTCGCATGCCGATCGTCGAGCAGACTCCGCTGTTTAAACGCGCCATCGGCGAAGTAACCGATGTGGTCGAAAAAGAGATGTACACCTTTGACGACCGCAACGGCGAAAGCCTGACGCTGCGTCCCGAAGGCACCGCAGGCTGCGTGCGCGCGGGCATCGAACATGGCCTGCTCTACAATCAGGAACAGCGTCTGTGGTATATGGGACCGATGTTCCGCTACGAGCGTCCGCAGAAAGGGCGCTATCGTCAGTTCCACCAGATGGGCGCCGAGGTGTTCGGCCTGCAGGGGCCGGACGTAGACGCAGAGCTGATTATGCTGACCGCTCGCTGGTGGAAAGCGCTGGGCATCGCCGATCACGTGCGCCTGGAGCTTAACTCTATCGGTTCGCTGGAGGCGCGCGCCAACTATCGCGAAGCGCTGGTGGCATTCCTCGAGCAGCATAAAGAGACGCTGGACGAAGACAGTAAGCGCCGCATGTACACCAACCCGCTGCGCGTGCTCGACAGCAAAAATCCCGACGTGCAGACGCTGCTTAACGACGCGCCGCAGCTGATGGATCATCTCGACGACGAATCGCGCGAACATTTCCAGGGCCTGTGCGCTCTGCTGGACGACGCCGGCATCGCCTATCGCGTCAATCAGCGTCTGGTGCGCGGCCTCGACTACTATAACCGCACCGTTTTCGAATGGGTGACCGAAAGCCTCGGCGCGCAGGGCACGGTATGCGGCGGCGGCCGTTACGACGGCCTGGTCGAGCAGCTGGGCGGCCGCGCTACGCCGGCAGTCGGTTTCGCCATGGGGCTGGAGCGTCTGGTGCTGCTGGTTCAGGCGGTGAATCCTGAATTTGAACCGACGCGCGTTGTTGATGTCTATGTTATCGCTTCGGGCCAGGGCGTTCAGTCCGCTGCGATGCAGCTGGCGGAAAAACTGCGCGACGAAGCGCCGGAACTGAAGCTGATGACCAACTTTGGCGGCGGCAACTTCAAGAAGCAGTTTGCTCGCGCCGACAAGTGGGGCGCTCGCGTCGCGCTGGTGGTCGGCGAAGACGAAGTCAAAGCCGGTCAGGTTGTGATTAAAGATCTGCGCAGCGGCGATCAGCAAACGCTGGCGCAGACAGAGGCTGCTGCTGCATTGCGCACGCTGTTAAAGTAAGCGTGGCACGGCACCAACCAGAGAAAGGAGAGGGATCGCGTGGAAGTTTATAGCAACGAAAACGAGCAGGTTGACGCGGTACGTCGCTTTTTTGCCAGTAACGGCAAGGCGCTGGCGGTCGGCGTGATTATCGGTATTGCCGCGCTCGGCGGCTGGCGCTACTGGGCCAGTCACGAAGAGGGCTCGTCGAAAGCGCTTTCGGCTCAGTATCAGCAAGTGACGACCGCGATGAAAGCCGATCAGCCGGCCACGCTGGATGCGGTAGCGAAATTCGTTAGCGAAAACAGCAATACCTACGGCGCGCTGGCGGCAATGGACGCGGCGAAGCAGTATGTCGACGCCAACCAGCTGGATAAGGCCTCTTCCCTGCTGGAAAACGGTCTGAAGAATACCAAAGATGCCAATCTGCAGGCGGTCATCAACCTGCGACTGGCGCGCATTCAACTGCAACAGAATCAGGCGGACGCCGCCCTTAAAACCCTCGACGCTGTCAAGGGCGATGGCTGGACAGCCATTGTGGCGGATATCCGCGGCGAAGCGCTGCTGAGCAAAGGCGACAAGCAGGGCGCGCGCGATGCGTGGAGCAAAGGCGTCGAATCAGACGCTTCTCCGGCGCTGAAGCAAATGATGCAGATGAAGATGAATAACTTAAGCTAA
The DNA here is from genome assembly GCF_059730625.1 of Pantoea sp. X-Soil-MYKO-1289. Taxonomy (NCBI): domain Bacteria; kingdom Pseudomonadati; phylum Pseudomonadota; class Gammaproteobacteria; order Enterobacterales; family Erwiniaceae; genus Pantoea; species Pantoea sp. X-Soil-MYKO-1289. Next base: position 3,047,065 of record NZ_AP036004.1, on the reverse strand, counting down.
GCCAGTCAAGAGAGAGCGCATGGAATTACGTAAATACCTGCTGCCAGGACTGATTTCAGTCACTTTGCTCAGCGGTTGTTCGCTGTTCAGCGGCGAAGAAGATGTAGTGAAAATGGCCCCGCTGCCAAAGGTGGAAAACCAGTTTAATCCCCAGGAAGTGTGGAGCACGTCGGTCGGTGACGGCATTGGCGATTTCTACTCTAACCTGCATCCGGCATGGCAGGACAATACCGTATTTGCGGCGGATCGTTTTGGCGTAGTAAAAGCGCTGGACGCCTCCAACGGCAAAGAAAAATGGAAAGTCGATCTCTCTGAGAAAACCGGCTTCTTCTCGAAAAACATCTCGGCTCTGCTCTCCGGCGGCGTGACCGCTGCGGGCGATCGCCTCTATATCGGCAGCGAGCGCGGTCAGCTGTTCGCCCTGAACAGCAGCGACGGCAGCATTGCCTGGCAGACCAAAGTCGCCGGCGAAGCGCTGTCGCGTCCGGTGGTGAGCGACGGCCTGGTGCTGGTGCATACCAGCAACGGCATGCTGCAGGGCCTGGATCAAACCAGCGGCGCAGTGAAGTGGAGCGTTAACCTCGACATGCCTGCGCTGTCGCTGCGCGGCGAATCTGCGCCAGCCACCGCGTTCGGCGGCGCGATTGTCGGCGGCGATAACGGCCGCGTCAGCGCGGTGATCATGAATCAAGGCCAGCTTATCTGGCAGCAGCGTATTTCTCAGCCGAGCGGCGCGACCGAAATCGATCGCCTGAACGACGTCGATACGACGCCGGTTATCGTTAATGGCGTGGTTTACGCGCTGGCGTATAACGGCAACCTGACCGCGCTCGATCTGCGCTCCGGCCAGATCCTGTGGAAGCGTGAAATCGGCGGCGTGAAAGATTTGATCGTCGATGCCGGCCGCATCTATCTGGTGGATCAGGATGACCGCGTGATCGCGCTGAATGCCGACGGCGGCGTCGCCATCTGGCGTCAGAGCGATCTGCTGCACCGCAACCTGACGGCGCCGGTGCTCTATAACGGCTATCTGGTGGTAGGCGACAGCGAAGGCTATCTGCACTGGCTCAATACCTCGGACGGTCGTTTCGTGGCGCAGCAGAAAGTCGACAGCGATGGCTTCCAGACCGAGCCGGTCGTCGCCAGCGATAAGCTGATCATTCAGGCTAAAGGCGGCGAGGTTTACGCGATTACGCGTTAACGCGCCACCGGAATTTGCCTTCCGTATCACGGCTCCTGACGCGTCAGGAGCCGTTTCGTTTTTAGTCAGGCATGATATTCTTAGCGCCTTCAGCCTGAACCCGGCGGTTAAAACCGTTATAATCACGCCATTCGGGCGATTAATTTTTTTATTGAGGCACTGTTATGATACCTGTGGTCGCGCTGGTTGGGCGTCCCAATGTGGGGAAATCCACGCTGTTTAACCGCTTAACGCGCACTCGTGATGCGCTGGTGGCGGATTTTCCTGGACTGACACGCGATCGCAAATATGGTCGCGCCGAAGTGGAAGGGCGCGAATTTATTGTTATTGATACCGGCGGTATCGACGGCACTGAAGAGGGCGTCGAAACGCGTATGGCTGAACAGTCGCTGCTGGCGATTGAAGAGGCGGATGTCGTGCTGTTCATGGTGGACGCGCGCGCGGGCGTCATGCCGGCGGACAAGCAGATCGCTAACCATATTCGTTCGCGCCAGAAGCCAACGTTCCTGGTGGCGAACAAAACCGATGGCCTCGATCCCGATTCAGCGGTTGTCGACTTCTACTCGCTGGGTCTGGGTGAGATCCACGCTATCGCGGCATCGCACGGTCGCGGCGTCACCAGCCTGCTGGAAACCGCGTTGCTGCCGTGGATGGACGAAGTCGATCCGCGCGAAGTAACGGAAGAGGACGAGAACGAAGCCTACTGGGCGGCGCTGGCGGCAAAAGAGAGCGGCGAAGCGCCGGAAGAAGAGGAAGAAGAGGCGTTCGATCCGGCTGGCCTGCCGATTAAGCTGGCTATCGTCGGCCGTCCTAACGTCGGCAAATCCACGCTGACCAACCGTATCCTCGGCGAAGATCGCGTTGTGGTTTACGATATGCCGGGCACCACGCGCGACAGCATCTACATTCCGATGCAGCGCGACGACCGCGAATATATCCTGATTGATACCGCGGGCGTGCGTAAGCGCGGCAAAATCACCGATACGGTGGAAAAATTCTCGGTCATTAAAACCCTGCAGGCGATTGAAGACGCCAACGTCGTATTGCTGGTGATCGACGCGCGCGAAGGCATCTCCGATCAGGATCTGTCGCTGCTCGGCTTTATCCTCAACAGTGGTCGTTCGCTGGTGATCGTGGTGAACAAGTGGGATGGGCTGACACAGGAGATCAAGGACGAGGTCAAAGAGACGCTGGACTATCGTCTCGGCTTTATCGACTTTGCTCGCGTCCACTTTATCTCTGCGCTGCACGGCAGCGGCGTTGGCAACCTGTTTGAATCGGTGACCGAAGCCTACGACTGCTCGACCAAACGCGTTAACACCTCTATGCTGACGCGCATCATGAATATGGCCGCCGAAGATCATCAGCCGCCGCTGGTGCGCGGTCGCCGCGTGAAGCTGAAGTATGCGCATGCCGGCGGTTACAACCCGCCGATCGTGGTGATCCACGGCAACCAGGTGAAAGATTTGCCTGACTCCTACAAGCGCTATCTGATGAACTACTTCCGTCGTTCGCTTAACGTGATGGGCACGCCGATCCGCATTCAGTTTAAAGAGGGCGATAACCCCTTTGCAGGCAAGCGCAATTTGCTGACGCCGACGCAGCAGCGCAAGCGTAAGCGTCTGCTTTCGCATCTGAAGAAGAACAAGCGTTAAACCCAAGGGACCGAAAGGTCCCTTTGTTGTTTTCGGGGCCCGCAACCAGGCGGCGCGCGGCTAACACATTTAGTTACTTTTGCGCTTAACGTCAGGACTGCGGCAGAGCGCGTGGAAATTGAGCCGCTTAGCGCTGAATTTGTAGCAAAAATGCTATTGTCACGTGTACTTCCCGTTATAGATGTTCACCTCATAATGTACCAGGTGGTACAATCACGCCCCGTATTGCGACGGGAGCGACCACATCTCAGTGTCTCCTTGCTCACAATGCCTGCATCCCGGACACAGGTCCGTACCATTACAAATTAAAATAAAGCGATATCCGACGCATCAGACGTCGTCACGCTTCAGAAGGCTGAGGCGCGGTGGCTTTATTTTTCCAGGAGAGTAAGTTTTATGGCTGAAACATCCTCCCGATCCGGCAAAGGGTTGGGTATCTGGTCGATTTTGCTGGGGCTGGTGCTGCTGGCAATCGGCCTGTTCTTTGCAATTGGCGGCGGCAAGCTGGTCTCGCTGGGCGGCAGCTGGTATTTCCTGATTGCGGGCATTGTGACCCTGCTGTCGGCGATCCAGTTCTTCCGCCGCAAGTCCTCAGCCGTTGTGCTGTTTATTCTGGTCTTCGTCGGCACGCTGATCTGGGCGCTGGCGGACGCAGGCTGGTCATTCTGGCCGCTGGTATCGCGCCTGATGGTGCCGTCGGGTCTGATGCTGCTGGCATTTCTGACCTGGCCTGCGCTGCGCAAGCGCGAAGGCAAATCGTCGCTGGCGAAAGTCTCTTACGTGCTTTCGGCCGTTATTGCCGTCGGCATGGTCGGCACGCTGGTGCAGATGTTCCAGCCGCATCCCACCGTGGCCTTCACCGGCAAAGCGCTGCCGCTGATCCCGGTCGATAAGAGCAAACCGCAGCAGGACTGGAATAACTATGGCCGCACGCCGGGCGGCGACCGATTTGCCGCCATCGATCAGATCACGCGCGATAACGTGAAAGATCTCAAAGTCGCCTGGACCTTCCACACCGGCGATACGCCCATCAGCCCGACCGGCAACGGGGCGGAAGATCAGCAAACGCCGCTGCAGATTGGCAACACGCTCTATCTCTGTACGCCGCACAACAACGTGATTGCGGTGGAAGCGGACAGCGGCAAGCAGATTTGGAAGCGCGAAATCAACGCGAAAGCGGAAGTCTGGCCGCGCTGCCGCGGTCTGGCCTACTTTGACGCCACCAAACCGCTGACTCAGCCGAGCAAGCCTGGCTCGACGCCGGTACCGGCAGTTAGCCTGGCGGCAGGCGATACCTGCCAGCGTCGTATTCTGATGAACACCATCGATGCGCGTCTGATCGCGATTAACGCCGACAATGGCGAGTTCTGCGAAAACTTCGGCGACCACGGCGTGGTCAACCTGAAAGAGGGTCTGGGCGAAGCGCAGGATCCGAAATATCAGCTGACGTCAGCGCCGACGCTGGCAGGCACCACGGTGGTGGTGGGCGGCCGCGTTGCGGATAACGTCCAGACGGATATGCCGGGCGGCGTGCTGCGCGGTTTCGATGTGATCACCGGCAAGCAGCGCTGGGCGTTTGACCCAGGCAATGTCGATCCGAACGCCGTGCTGATGCCGGGCCAGAATTATAAACGCAGCACCCCGAACTCGTGGGCGCCGATGTCATACGATCCGGCAATGAACACGGTATTCATCCCGATGGGCAGCTCCTCTGTGGATCTGTGGGGCGCGAACCGCACCGAACTGGACCATAAATATGGCGCCTCCGTTCTGGCGCTGGATGCGACCACGGGCAAAGAGAAGTGGGTCTATCAGACCGTTCATAACGATCTGTGGGATTTCGATCTGCCGATGCAGCCGAGCCTGGTCGATTTTCCAATGAAAGACGGCACCACCAAACCTGCGGTGGTGATCGGCGGGAAAACCGGCATGATCTTCGTGCTGGATCGCGAAACCGGCAAGCCGCTGACGAAAGTCGAAGAGCTGCCGATGCCGCAGGGCCATATCCCGAACGAGCAGTACACCAAAACGCAGCCGCATTCGACTGAGATGCCGCAGATCGGCAACCAGACGCTGACCGAATCAGATATGTGGGGCGCGACGCCGTTCGATCAGCTGGCGTGCCGCATCGCCTTTAAATCGATGCGCTACAACGGCCTCTTCACCGTGCCGGATACCGACAAGTCGCTCAGCTTCCCGGGTTCCCTCGGCGGCATGAACTGGGGCAGCATGTCGTTTGATCCGAACAACCAGTACATGTTCGTCAACGATATGCGTCTCGGCCTGTGGGTGCAGATGATCCCGGCTGATACCAGTAAAATCTCTCGCGGCAGCAACGGCGGCGAAGCGATCAATACCGGCATGGGCGCGGTGCCGCTGAAAGGCACGCCGTATGCGGTTAACAAAAACCGCTTTATGTCGCCGCTGGGTATTCCTTGCCAGGCGCCGCCGTTTGGCACGCTGTCGGCGATCGATATGAAGACGCGTAAAATCGTCTGGCAGGTGCCGGTCGGCACGGTGCAGGATACCGGTCCGTTCGGGATTAAAATGCACGCGCAGATGCCGATCGGCATGCCGACGCTGGGCGGTACGCTGGCAACGCAGGGCGGACTGGTGTTTATCGCCGGTACGCAGGACTACTACCTGCGCGCTTTCGACAGCTCTACGGGTAAAGAAGTATGGAAAGCCCGTCTGCCGGTGGGTAGCCAGGGCGGCCCGATCAGCTATGTTTCACCGAAAAACGGTAAACAATACATCCTTATCTCCGCAGGCGGCGCGCGTCAGTCGCCGGATCGCGGCGATTATGTGATTGCCTACGCGCTGCCGTAACGGCAAAGCGTTATTAACAAAACCCTGCGCTCCGGCGTGGGGTTTTTTATTTGGCGCACAATAAAGTGTAAGCGTGACGGCAATTGCAAAAGCGTATGGGAAGCGGGTCGCTAAGTGGCGGCGTGCCGGTTGGGCAGGAAAGAGAAGTGGGTATAATCGCGACGGCGCTTGAGGTTTCTGCCTTGAGCGATCGGCAAGCTGGTTGTGAGGCAGAAAAGAGAAAGCCCCGTAGTTAATTTTCATTAACCCACGAGGCTGCCCAACTGTCCCAACAACAGCAGGGTAGCCTCTTACCGCGCTCTGCGCAAGGAGGAGTGACCATGAAATTGCCACAGCTAACGCTGGTTTTTTGTGTATTACTGGTGTGTCTCACACTTTTAATCTTTACCTGGCTGACGCGGAAATCGCTGTGCGAAATCCGCTACCGGGACAACCAGCGCGAGGTGGCTGCTTCGATGGCTTACGAATCTGGTAAGTAGCAACCGGAAGGCGGGGAGCGATCCCCGCCTTTACCGGCTGTTGGCAGGACAGGCCTGAAGCGCCTTCATAAGGCCGCCATCTCTGTGGCGGCCTTTTTTATTGCGCCGGATCGTCGCCGTCGCGCCAGAGCGCTTCCAGCTCCGGCGGCGCGACCTGTTCCGGGATCAGCAAAACGATAGTGCCCACTTCACGATGTGTGGCGTAGCTGATCTGTATGCGGAAGTAGCGCTGATCGCTACGCCCGATCTCCGGCGCTTTATCTTCAGGTTCGCCCAGCGGCAGCGCCTGTTCCAGAACCTGACAGACGCGCTGCTTTTGCGGCTGCGGCAGCTGAGCCAGCGCGAAACGCCGCGCGCCGCGCAGGCCGGGAATAAAGGCCAGTCCGCCCTCGCGTTCGACTTCAATGACCGCGTCGTCGGTCAGTTCGGGAAGGGAACTCATAGCACGCCAACCTCCTTCCACGCCTGTTCGATCGATTGCGCCACAGATTGATTAAAGCGGCGCTCGCCGTGCTGAATGGTTAACTGCGCGAAGGTGCTAAAATCGGCGTCCTGCGGCAGCGATTTGTCGCACACCGTGTCGTACCAGGCCTGGCCTGCCTGCTCCCAGGCATAGCCGCCCAGCGCTTTCGCCGCCAGGTAAAAGGCGCGGTTGGGAATGCCGGAATTCAGATGCACGCCGCCGTTGTCTTCACGCGTCTTGATATAGTGATCCATATGCGCAGGCTGCGGATCCTTGCCCAGCATCGGATCGTCATAGGCGGTGCCCGGCTCCGCCATCGAGCGCAGCCCGCGTCCGTTAATACCGCTCGCCAGCAGACCTTCGCCGATAATCCAGTCGGCTTTGTCTGCGCTCTGCTTCAGATGGAACTGCTTCACCAGTGAGCCGAAGACATCGGACAGCGACTCGTTTAGCGCGCCCGCCTGCTCGAAATAGATCAATCCGGCTTCTGTCTCGGTAACGCCGTGCGCCAGCTCGTGCGCCACCACGTCGATGGCGATAGTAAAGCGATTAAAAATTTCGCCGTCGCCGTCGCCGAACACCATCTGCTGTCCGTTCCAGAAGGCGTTTTGATACGCCTTGCCGTAGTGGACGGTGCCGAGAAGCTTCAGCCCCTGATTGTCGAGGGAGTTGCGCTGATAGGTTTGCCAGAAGAAGTCGTAGGTTACGCCAAGATAATCCCAGGCTTCTCGGGCGGCGACATCGCCGGTATCAGGCTGACCTTCGCTGCGCAGCAGCTCGCCTGGCAGGTTCTGGGTGTTTTTCGCATCGTAAATTTCGCGCTCGACGTGACCGCCGGTCGCTGTCTGCGGCGCGACCGGTTTTTGCCAGTTCTCCGCCATCAGATGCTGAACGTGCATCAACGTACGGCGCGCATAGTCCTGTTGATGACTGGAACCGTGGGTCACGATGTTACGCAAGATATAGGGAGGAATAACGCTGTAGGACATACCCGACTCCTTGGCACAAGTAATGTGCCAAAAAGTATAGTCTTTGTTCAGGAAGCGGTTTTACGACGGCGTTTTTTTTCCGGCAGCAGACTGGTCACCTGGCTTTCCACCCAGCCGTCGTCGAGACGCGTGCGCAGGGTATCGCCACTCTGCAACTGGGCGGTTCTTTTCACCACCTGCCCGGCGCTATCGGTAGTGACGCTGAAGCCGCGCGCCAGCGTCGCCAGCGGGCTGACGCCTTCCAGCTGGGCGGCAAGGGTGGCAAAGCGCTGTTTGTCGCGGTTAAGCGTCTTTTCCATGCTCTGCTGCAGGCGATAGCGCATTTGTTCCAGCTGGCGCTGCGCCTGAAACAGGCGCGGCTGCGGCTGATGCGCGGCAAGACGCTGAGAAAGCCGATCCTGCTGCCGCAGGCTCTGACGCAGCCGATTTTCCATCGCCTCGTTCAGCCGCTGCTGCAGGCGGAACAGGGCGGTCTGCTGGCGCGCCAGGCGAAGCTGCGGATGCTGCTGCTGCAGGCGATGATCGAGACGAGAGAAGCGGCGTTGTTGCTGCGCCAGATAGTAATCCATCGCCATTTCCAGTCGTTGTTGCTGCGAGAGCAACTGTCGCAGCAGCTCTGTCTGATTTCTGCTTACAATTTCAGCAGCGGCGGAGGGCGTCGGCGCGCGCAGGTCGGCGACGAAATCGGCGATGGTGACGTCGGTTTCATGGCCGACGGCGCTCACCACCGGAATACGGCTGGCGAAAATAGCGCGCGCGACGCGCTCTTCGTTGAAGCTCCAGAGATCTTCCAGCGAGCCGCCGCCGCGGCCGACGATCAGCACATCGCACTCTGCGCGCTGGTTCGCCAGCTCAATCGCGCGCACGATAGCGGCCGGCGCCTCGGCGCCCTGAACCGGCGTAGGATAGATAATCACCGGCAGCGAAGGATCGCGGCGGTGCAGCACGCGCAGCACGTCATGCAGCGCCGCGCCGGTCGCCGACGTGATCACGCCAACCTGTTTCGCCGGCTCGGGCAGCGGCTGTTTGTGCTGCTGGTCGAACAGGCCTTCGCTCGCCAGCTTCGCCTTCAGCAGCTCGAACTGCTGCTGCAGCGCGCCTTCGCCCGCCGGATGCATGCTTTCGATAATCAGCTGATAGTCGCCGCGCGGCTCATAAAGCGTAATGGTGGCGCGCACCAGAATCTGCTGGCCGTGCTGCGGACGGAAGGTAACGCGGCGGTTGCTGTTGCGGAACATCGCGCAGCGCACCTGCGCGCCGTCATCCTTCAGCGTGAAGTACCAGTGGCCCGAGGCGGGCTGAGAAAAGTTGGAGATCTCTGCGCTCAGCCACACCGATCCCATCTCCTGTTCCAGGAGCTGGCGCACCGTGGTATTCAGGCGGCTGACGGTAAAAACATTGGCGACTGGCGGTAGCGACATGTGATGGAGATCAAATAGTAAATCAGAGGGTTAATTAACCGATACTACATGGCTGCTGGCGAGGATCAAGACTTTTTCTAAAATAATGCTGGAGGCAAACGATTACGGCCTGTATAATGCCGCGGCAATATTTTATCTGTTCTCATTCACCCCAGGTTGAGATATTGCCATGCTAAGAATCGCTAAAGAAGCCCTTACTTTCGACGACGTTCTGCTCGTTCCTGCTCACTCCACCGTTCTGCCTAACACGGCCGATCTCAGCACTCAGCTGACGAAAAATATTCGTCTGAACATCCCGATGCTCTCCGCCGCTATGGATACCGTAACCGAAGCGGGACTGGCTATTGCGCTGGCGCAGGAAGGCGGTCTGGGCTTTATCCACAAAAACATGTCGATTGAGCGCCAGGCGGATGAAGTTCGCAAGGTGAAGAAACATGAAAGCGGCGTGGTAACCGAACCGCAAACCGTTCTGCCGACCACGACGCTGGCGGAAGTCAAAGCCCTGACCGAGCGCAACGGCTTTGCCGGTTATCCTGTCGTGAATGAAAGCAACGAACTGGTCGGCATCATTACCGGCCGCGACGTGCGCTTCGTCACCGATCTGACGCAGCCGGTTACCGCGGTCATGACGCCGAAAGAACGTCTGGTCACGGTGAAAGAGGGCGAGGCGCGTGACGTCGTACTGCAGAGAATGCATGAAAAACGCGTCGAGAAAGCGCTGGTGGTGGACGACAGCTTCCATCTGCTCGGCATGATCACCGTTAAAGACTTCCAGAAAGCCGAACGTAAGCCGAACGCCTGTAAAGATGCGCAGGGCCGTCTGCGCGTTGGCGCGGCAGTGGGCGCGGGCGCGGGCAACGAAGAGCGCGTCGACGCGCTGGTCGCCGCTGGCGTCGACGTGCTGCTGATCGACTCGTCGCACGGTCACTCAGAAGGCGTGCTGCAGCGCATCCGCGAAACCCGCGCAAAATATCCTGACCTGGAGATCATCGGCGGCAACGTCGCGACCGGCGCAGGCGCGCTGGCGCTGGCGGAAGCGGGCGTGAGCGCAGTGAAAGTCGGTATCGGCCCGGGTTCTATCTGTACGACCCGTATCGTCACCGGCGTGGGCGTGCCGCAGATCACCGCCGTTTCTGACGCGGTGGAAGCGCTGGAAGGCACCGGCATTCCGGTTATCGCCGACGGCGGTATCCGTTTCTCCGGCGACATCGCCAAAGCGATCGCCGCTGGCGCGGCAGCCGTCATGGTCGGCTCTATGCTGGCCGGTACGGAAGAGTCGCCGGGCGAAATCGAACTCTACCAGGGCCGCTCGTTCAAATCTTACCGCGGCATGGGTTCGCTGGGCGCGATGTCCAAAGGCTCTTCCGACCGCTACTTCCAGAGCGATAACGCCGCTGACAAACTGGTGCCGGAAGGCATCGAAGGCCGCGTCGCCTATAAAGGCCGCCTGAAAGAGATCGTTCACCAGCAGATGGGCGGCCTGCGCTCCTGTATGGGCCTGACCGGCTGCCAGACCATCGATGATCTGCGCACCAAAGCGGAGTTCGTCCGCATCAGCGGCGCCGGCATCAACGAAAGCCACGTGCACGATGTGACCATCACCAAAGAGTCGCCGAACTACCGTATGGGATCCTGATCCCGTAAGATTTATCGCCCGGCATAAGCCGGGCGCTTTCATTATCAAGTTACCCGCTCTGGAAACGCCTCAATGACGACGGAAAATATTCATAAGCATCGCATTCTGATTCTCGATTTTGGTTCTCAATACACGCAGCTGGTCGCGCGCCGCGTCCGCGAGCTGGGCGTGTACTGCGAACTCTGGGCATGGGATGTCACCGAAGAGCAGATCCGCCAGTTCAACCCGAACGGCATCATCCTTTCCGGCGGCCCGGAAAGCACCACCGAACTCAACAGCCCGCGCGCGCCGGAGTATGTCTTCAATGCGGGCGTACCGGTGCTCGGCGTCTGCTACGGCATGCAGACCATGGCGATGCAGCTGGGCGGCAAAGTTGAAGGCTCTAACGAACGTGAGTTCGGCTATGCGCAGGTGGAAGTGCTGACGCCAAGCGCGCTGATCCGCGATATCGAAGACGCCATCAGCGCCGCAGGCAAACCGCTGCTTGACGTCTGGATGAGCCACGGCGATAAAGTGACCGCTATTCCGTCCGACTTCGTCACCGTCGCCAGCACCGAAACCTGTCCGTTCGCCATCATGGCTAACGAAGAGAAGCGTTTCTACGGCGTGCAGTTCCATCCGGAAGTCACGCATACTCGCCAGGGTCTGCGCATGCTGGAGCGTTTCGTGCTCGACATCTGCGAATGCGAAGCGCTGTGGACGCCGGCGAAAATTATCGAAGACGCGGTCGAACGTCTGCGCGAGCAAATCGGCAACGATAAAGTCATTCTCGGCCTGTCAGGCGGCGTGGACTCTTCCGTGACCGCGATGCTGCTGCACCGCGCCATCGGCGATCGTCTGATCTGCGTCTTCGTCGACAACGGTCTGCTGCGTCTGAACGAGGCGGAGCAGGTGCTGGATATGTTCGGCGATCACTTCGGTCTTAATATCGTTCACGTTCCGGCTGAGGCGCGCTTCCTCGACGCGCTGGCGGGCGAAAACGATCCGGAAGCCAAGCGTAAAATCATCGGCCGCGTGTTCGTCGAAGTGTTCGACGAAGAGGCGAGCAAGCTGACCGACGTGAAATGGCTGGCGCAGGGCACCATCTATCCGGATGTGATCGAGTCCGCCGCCTCCGCGACCGGCAAAGCGCACGTAATCAAATCCCACCACAACGTGGGCGGCCTGCCGAAAGAGATGAAGCTGGGCCTGGTCGAGCCGCTGAAAGAGCTGTTCAAAGATGAAGTGCGCAAAATCGGCCTGGAGCTGGGTCTGCCGTACGATATGCTCTATCGCCATCCGTTCCCGGGTCCGGGCCTCGGCGTGCGCGTGCTGGGCGAAGTGAAGAAAGAGTATTGCGATCTGCTGCGTCGCGCCGATGCGATCTTTATTGAAGAGCTGCGCAAAGCGGATCTCTACAACAAAGTGAGCCAGGCGTTCACCGTCTTCCTGCCGGTGCGTTCCGTAGGCGTGATGGGCGACGGCCGCAAATATGACTGGGTCGTCTCGCTGCGCGCAGTTGAGACCATCGACTTTATGACCGCGCACTGGGCGCATCTGCCGTATGATTTCCTCGGCCGCGTCTCTAACCGCATCATCAACGAAGTCAACGGTATCTCCCGCGTGGTATACGATATCAGCGGCAAGCCGCCGGCGACCATTGAGTGGGAATAAGCTTTCCGCTTACACTGAAGCGCGTTGATTAATTCCTCGCCAGCCTGTCGTCAGAGAGGCTGGCGATTTTCTTTCCGCTCTTCACTCCAGGAAATATCTATGCTGTCACTCAAGGCCGTGAGCCTCTGCATTCTGCTGGTGATCCTGCTGTCGCTGGGCGCCAGCCTGGCGCAGGCGACGCGCCACGGCGACCTCTCCGGCGGGCAGGGCGGCTGGTGGTCGGCGCGGCGCGACTCCGCCGGTCTGGCGCCCGATCCGCAGCGCTACGCGGCGCAGGCGATCGTGCAGGTCTACGCCGCGCCGACCTACGGCTGGAAAGGCGCGGTGGCGGTGCATCCGTGGATTATCTTCAAGCGCGCAGGCGAGACGCGCTACAGCCGTTATGAGGTGATTAGCTGGGGCAGCGGCGATAAAGTGCGGCGCAACAGCAACCTGCCTGACGGCTACTGGTATGGCGCGAAACCGCGTCTGCTGGTGGATCATCGCGGCGAGGCGGCGGAGGCGATGATCCCGCGCATTGAGGCGGCGATCCGCTCCTATCCCTGGCCGCATACCTATCACGCCTGGCCGGGGCCGAACAGCAACACCTTTCTCGCCCATATCGGACGTGAAGTGCCGGCGTTGAAACTCGACATGCCCGCCAACGCGCTCGGCAAAGATTATCGGCCGCTGTGGCGTCCGATTGGCCTGCCGCCGTCGGGGCGCGGTATTCAGGTTTCCGTACTGGGCGTCGCCGGCGTAACGCTCGGCGCGGAAGAGGGCTTTGAGCTGAACGTGCTGGGTCTGAATATGGGCGTGGATTTTACGCCGCTGCGCCTGCGTCTGCCGTTTATCGGTGGCATCGGCGGCGACAACGTGCAGCAGGACAATCCGCCGGGCTGACGCCCGGCGCAGGCGTCAGCAGACGCCAAAATCGCCCTCTTCATGGTAGAGGTTGACGCTGTCCGCCTTTACCTCGATCTCTTTTTTTGTGGCGTCATCGACGCGCGCGCACCACAACGTCTCGCCTTCCACGCGCAGCACCAGCATCTTCGGGCCGCCGGTTTTAGACTGCACAAAATCATCGGGTTTAAACATGCTTTTCTCCTTGGGTTTTAAGGAAGTGTAGGGTGCGCCGCGCGCCTCTGCATAACATTTTTTGCGGCGCCTCTTCCATGATTTTTCATGAAATTCCCTCTCTAAAACGGATTGAGGCATGATGCTGCGCAGACAGCATTAGTTGGCGCAGTTGTCAGTTGACAACCTATCAGTTTTGGCGTAAGGTGCAGACAAAATGGAAAGAAGACGGCATCCAGATAAAGAGATTGAAGCGGCGCTGCGTCATGCCGAAGCTTACGGATGGCAAATAGTGGCGATGGGACATCATGGGTGGGGAAAAATGTATTGCCCTACGTATTCGGCGACATGTCGCTGCGGAGAGTTTTGCATCAGCGTGATTTGGTGCACGCCGCGTAATGCCTTTAACCATGCGCGTGCGCTGCGGCGGGTAGTCGATAAGTGTATTGCAGTGCGCAAACTGCATTAAGGAGCCAACATGGAATATATCTTTACGCTGCGTTTTCAACTGCCGAAACCGCTATTGCCGGAAGAGCAACTGCTGCAGCGGCTCATCGAGGCGGGCTGCGACGATGCGCTGGTAGGGCTAGGCGTGCCGGGAAAAGTGGCGCTGGAGTTTACGCGTGACGCCTCCAGCGCGAAGCGGGCGGTGCTGAGCGCCATCCAGAACGTGCAGAGCGCGGTGCCGGACGCGCAGCTTATTGAGGCGGCGCCCGATTTTGTCGGCCTGACCGACGTGGCCGACATCATCGGCGTTTCTCGCCAGAATATGCGCAAGCTGATGCTGAGCCACAGCCCGCACTTTCCACAGCCGGTGCACGACGGCAAAACCGCGCTCTGGCATCTGGCGGACGTGCTGGAATGGCTGGAGCAGCGCGGCAGCTACGCCATTCCTGCCGAGACGCGCGATCTGGCGCAGGTGACGCTGCGGCTCAACCTGCAGCAGGCGATGCAGCGCTATGCGCACTGCCTCGCCGCCGCCGCTGAGATCGGCAATCAGTGATGCAGCAGAAACAGCGTCGCCAGACCAAGGAAAATAAAAAAGCCGCCGGTATCGGTAATGGCGGTAATCAGTACGCTGGAGCCTACCGCCGGGTCGCGCTTGAGTTTGGTCATGATTAGCGGGATCAAGACGCCCATTAGCGCCGCCAGCAGCAAATTCAGCACCATTGCCAGCATCATTACGCCGCCCAGTTCCAGATTGTCATACATCATCCAGGTGATCAGCCCCATGGTGCCGCCCCAGAACAGGCCGTTAAGCAGCGCCACGCCAAGCTCGCGCGCAATCAGAAACGAGAAGTTGCCCGGCTCAACCTGATGCAGCGCCAGCGCGCGCACAATCATGGTAATGGTCTGGTTGCCGGTGTTGCCGCCGATGCCGGCGACAATCGGCATCAGCGTTGCCAGCGCCACCAGCTGCGAGATGGTGTCTTCAAACAAACCGATAACGCGCGACGCAATAAAGGCGGTGCAGAGATTGATCGCCAGCCAGGCCCAGCGGCGGCGCACCGCTTTGCGCACCGGCGCGAACACATCTTCCTCCTGACTGATGCCGCCCATGCGGCGAATATTGCTCTCATTCTCTTCGTTGACCAGGTCGATCACGTCTTCAATGGTGACGCGTCCAATCAGCTTGCCTTTGGCGTCGATGACCGCGGCGGAGATGAGGTTATAGCGCTCAAAAGCGCCCGCCGCGTCTTCGGCTTTGTCGTTGAGCTGGAAGGTGGTGGGCGAGGTGTTCATCACCTCTTCGACGCGTTTTTTCGGCTTATTGAGCAGAATATCGGTCAGCGGAAGCTCGCCCAGCAGCAGGTTGTCATCATCGGTGATGAAAATTTTATCTGTGCCGTTCGGCATGCTTTTTCGGTGGCGCAGATAACGCTGCACCGTCGCCAGCGTGACGTCGGCGCGCACCGTCAGGATATTGAAATCCATAATGCGCCCGACGCGATCGCGATCGAAGTCGACCACGCTGAGCACGCGCGCGCGCTGGCCAGGCTCCAGCGAGGCGAGCAGACGACCAGTCAGATCGCGCGGCAGGTAGCGTGCCAGCCACACCTGGTCGTCAATATCGAGCGGTTCGATGGCGCGAAGAATGTCGCGATCGCTCATCTCTTCCGTCAGGCTGGCCCAGACGGTTTCCGACGCTTCAACCAGCACATGACCGCGCTTTTCGACGGGCACCAGCCGCCACAGCGCCTGGCGCGCCTCTTCCGGCAGCGCTTCGAGGATATCGGCTAAATCCGCTGCGTGCAGCTGAGCGATATCCTGCTCCAGCGCAGCCTGGTGAGCCGCATTTTCACGTTGCTGTTCAGGGCTGCGATCGCCGGATTTCTCCAGCAGCGCGTCCACCAGATCTGGCTCACTGAGCAGCAGCGTCAGAATGCGATGACGAATTTCACTTAAACGTTGAGTATGCGAGGCAGACATAACGAGTCCTTTGTGTCTGAAAGTTACAGCACGAAGTGTAGCGTTTCGCCTCGCAAAAGGACGCAAAAAAAGACGCGGTTATTCAGACTGCGTTTAGCTGGAGGATGCAGAGGACATAAAAGGTTAACGGCTGTCGCGGATAGCGGTGCTCAACGGGGCGGCGTCCGGCGCGGCTTTTTTCTGCTGGTGATGTTCAAAAGCGGCGGGCAGGATAAAAATCAGGCGGCTGAAGAGAATAATAAAGCTAATCAGTAAAACGATCCGGGTAAAGGAACTGGTTTTGGCTCGTCTTCGGGAAGGGATGGCGCTGTTCACGCGAGGTGTTTCCTGTAATGACCCTTATGGGCGATGGCAATATTTAGTCATAACGCTGCGTCGAAATCAATCAATGATTAAAAAAAGAGCAGAGTGAAGGGGCCGCGTGCGCAGCCCCGCTTTACAGGCTGGCTTTTTGCGCCAGCAGCGTGGCGAAGCGGCAGCTGATACGGTTGCCCTGTTCGTCGCGCTTATGAAGCTGGCCGACATGTTCGTTATATTTCAGGATGTGCCAGTTGCGGTAGTAGTGGCTCAGCTCGCCCGATTTAAAGGTAAAGGGGAACGCGAGCGGGCAGGGATAATCGTCGGTGCTCATCGCCGCGACAATCAGGTTATGCCCGTCCCTTACCGTGCTCGCCTGCATATCGGCGATCAGCTGCGGAATGGTCTGCGGCTGCAGGAACATCATCACCACGGTGGAGAGCACGAAGGTGTAGCCGCCGTTAAAACGCGTCTGGTTGAGGTCGCGCTGTTCGGTATGAATACGGGTAATTCCTTCCTGAGCGACGATCTGCTCAAGACGCGCCAGGCTGGCGGGATTGTGATCCCAGGCGGTGACGTCAAAGCCGTTCTGACTGAGAAACAGGCTGTTGCGGCCGTTGCCGCAGCCGAGATCCAGCGCTTTGCCTGGATTCAGATGCGGCAGCGCCGCCAGCACTTCAGAGTGGGTCGGCGTCAGACCATAGGTTTCGGCAAAATAGTTTTCTGTAATCATGGTTCGCTTTTATCAGATGGGCGCATGCGCCCATCTTCTCAGGCTTCTTCTTCCAGCGTCAGCTTCCAGCCGGTGACCTCGGTCCAGTAGGTCTGCTCACGCTCCAGATCGAGCTGCACCAGGTTATTCTGGCTGAAATAGCCCGCCGGGAACGTCAGCGTCCAGTGGCCGTCATCGGTGGTCAGCTTAAGCGAGTCGGGACGCGTAGTCGCCTGACGCTGATTGTTGAGTAAGGTGCCAAGGCGCAGCAGGAACAGCAGCGGCAGAAACTGTTTTTTCTTGAACAGCGTCACGCGCGGCAGATCCTCGACCTTAACGGCTTTGCGATGAAAGCGTACCAGCGCCGCCAGCAGCGTTTGCTGATCCTGGTTAAAGCCTGGCAGGTTGGTGTTTTGCAGGATATAGGCGGAGTGGCGCTGCATGCCACTGTGGTTGATGGTGAGTCCCACTTCGTGCAGCATCGCCGCCCACTTCAGCAGCGCCGCCAGCTGCGGGTTCGCCAGCTTAGGGTTTTGATCGCGCCACTGCAGATAGAGCTGATCGGTGGTATCCAGCACGCGGCGCGCCTGGTCGTTATCGATTGCGTAGTGGTTCGCCAGGCTCTGCGCCGTACGGCTGCGGATATCCTGATGGCGGAAACGGCCCTCCATCTCGTAAAGCACGCCTTCGCGCAGCGCGCCGTCCGAGAGGCGCAGCTCGCGGATCGCCAGCGCGTCGAACACGCCGCAGATAATAGCGAGACCCGGCACGAATACCGATTTACGCTCTTCAGAGAGGCCCGGCAGGCTCAGCGCGCTGAAAGATTTATGCTTCATCACCTCGTCATAGAGCCTGTCCAGCCGCTCCGGCGTGATCATTTTCTCTTTCTCGCCCATCGCCAGCAGCACTTCGCACGCCGCTTTTATGGTGCCTGACGCGCCGAGGGCGTACTGCCAGCCGTGCAGGCGATACTGCCACGCCAGCGTCTCCAGCTTCTGCGCCGCCGCCAGACGCGCGCGGCGGAAGTTTTCGCGGCTGATCTCGCCGTTAGGGAAGTAGAGCTGGGCGAAACTGACGCAGCCCATACGGCGGCTCTCGACCAGCTGCGGTTCGAAGTTCTCGCCGATCACCAGTTCGGTCGATCCGCCGCCGATGTCGATTACCAGCTTGCGGCCTTTTTCCGGCTGGGTATGTTCGACGCCCATAAAAATCAGGCGCGCCTCTTCATGGCCGGAAATAACCTCAATAGGGTAGGGGATCACTTCGGCCGCGCGCCGCAGAAACTCTTCCGCATTCACCGCCTGACGCAGCGTGTGGGTGCCAACAATGGTGACGTTGCTGGCACTGAAGCCCTGCAGCCGCTCGGCAAACAGCGCCAGGCAGCTCAGCCCGCGCTCTATCGCCTCTTCGCTCAGGCGATTTTTGCTGTCGAGACCGTCAGCCAGATGCACGCGCTGCTTCAGACGGCCAAGCACCTGCAGAGCGCCATCCACCACGCGCGCAATGACCATATGAAAGCTGTTTGAGCCAAGATCGATTGCCGCAAATTCTTGCGGTCTCGGCGTACTCTTATGAGAAATGGGCATAGATTATTCAGGCTGTTCCAGTTTCTTGATGTAATCATAAATCGCCAGTTGAGAGCGGACCTTACGACGATTGCCGCGCGGAACATAGCGGTTCCCCAACTCTTTATCAACGATACGCGCTTTCACCGTATCACTAAACAGGATAGCGATGATGTCCAGAATGCGTTGCTTCACGCGCGGATCGAGGATCGATACCGCCACTTCGATGCGATGATCGATGTTGCGCGTCATCCAGTCAGCGGAAGAAAGGAAGACTTTTTTGTCGCCGCCATTCTCGAAAATATAGACGCGATCGTGCTCAAGATAGCGATCAACAATACTGATCACGCGGATATTTTCACTGATCCCGGGCAAGTCGGGGATTAGCGAGCACATGCCGCGCACCAGCAGATTCACCTTCACGCCTGCGCCCGACGCCGCATAGAGGCGATCGACCAGACCGTTATCCACCAGGTTGTTAATTTTCAGCGTAATCCCACACGGACGACCCTGCTGCGCATTGGCGATTTCCGCATCAACCAGCTGATAGAGCATCTGGCGCGAGTTTTGCGGCGAAACCATCAGATGCTCGAAGCTCACCGGGCGATAGGGGTTCTCGATAAAGTTAAACACCCGGCGCACTTCGTTGGTGATACGCGCATCGGCGGTAAGCAGCGAATAGTCGGTATAGAGACGCGCGGTTTTCTCATTGAAGTTGCCGGTGCCGATATGGGCGTAGCGCACCACTTCATCGCCTTCACGGCGCGAGATCAGGAACAGCTTGGCGTGAATTTTCAGGCCCGGCGCGGAGAAAATAACGTGCACGCCCGCTTCGGTTAAGCGCTTGGCCCACGAAATGTTAGCCTCTTCGTCGAAGCGCGCCTGCAGCTCCACCACCACGGTGACTTTTTTGCCGTTATAGGCGGCGTGTATCATCGCATCCATGATGCGCGAGCGCTTCGCCACGCGATAGATGTTGATTTTGATCGCCAGCACGCTTGGATCGAAGGAAGCCTGACGCAGCAGCTCCAGCACATGCTCAAAGGTGTGATAGGGGTAGTAGAGCAGAATATCGCGGTCGCGAATGGCGTCGAAGCCGTTGCGGAAGCCGTCAAAGCCGATGTGACGGATCTGCGGCAGCGGCCGGTTGACCAGGTTGCTTTTGCCGACGTCAGGGAAGCCGATAAAGTCTTTAAAGTTGTGGTAGCGGCCGCCTGGCACGATGGAGTCGTAGTTGGAGATGGTCAGCTTATTACGCAGCAGCTCCACCATGGCGTCCGGCATATCGCGCTGATAGACAAAGCGCACCGGCTCGGCGGTCAGACGCTGCTTCAGGCTGGAGGACATCAGCTCCAGCAGGCTCGACTCCATCTCCGTCACCAGATCGTATTCCGCGTCGCGCGTCATCTTCATCGAGTAGGCGTTCAGCGCATCGTAATCGAAGAAGCCTTTAAAGATATCGTCAAGACAGTAACGCAGAATGTTATCCAGCAGGATCATGGGCTTGCGGCGGCGCGGCGATTCAGCTGGCAGGTTAATGAAGCGCGGAACCTTGTCGGACGGGATCTCCAGCAGCGCATAGCGGATATCGTCGCCGCGAATGATCTCCACCGCCAAATAGGTATAGTCATCCTTCAGAAATTCAGTGAGATCGGTGTCATGATTGATCAGAATCGGCGTGATGTGCTGGCGTAAGTCGTGTTTGAAGTAGTGACGCAGCCACACCTGCTGATTGGCGGAAAGCTGACGTTCGTTAATCAAAAAGATTTGGTTGCGCGCCAGCTCCAGCAGCAGTTCGTTATAGAGGCCGTCGAATTCCTGTTCTGACTTCATCACGCGCTGCTGAATTTTCTTCAGCAGATGGCGCGGCAGGCCTGGCGACCCCTGCTCCTCGCCGATAAGGATGCGGCGTTTAAGGTCGGCAAAGCGTACCTTGTAAAACTCATCAAGGTTGTTGGAATAGATCCCCAGAAAACGCATACGTTCGATCAGCGGGTTAGTTTTATCGGCCGCTTCCTGTAAAACGCGCTCGTTAAAGGATAACCAGCTTAATTCTTTTTCTATATACAGCTTTTCCTGACCCATTCTGACTCCATATCGCGTTCGCAGGACTTAAAGAACCAGTGTCCGTCATCATTATGGCGAGAGTATGGCAACCTTGTCCAACGTCAATAGTTGTCTTATCAACCAGCTACGGGCAACATAGCGGCTTAATACCGATCTTATTCAGAGCCGCATGAGCCTAAAGCATATTCCCGTCAACTTCAGCGACCGCCGTCGCCGCGCGATCGATCGCTTCACGCGGCGCATGGTCACTTCCAGCGGCATCGCTATTTTGCTGCTGATGCTGCTGCTCTTTTTCTGGTTGATTTGGGTGGTTCTGCCGCTGTTCGCCGCGCCGGGCGTTCATGCGCAGGCCGCGCAGCAGCTATGGGACAGGCAGCCGGCGCTGATGATCGGGAATCAGGACGACTGGGGCTGGCGTATCGGACGGGACGGCGCGGCGCGCTTTATTCCGCTTAACGGTCAGCCCGCCGAGCCGGCGCTGATGCTGCGTCCGACGCCGCAGGAGGCGGTGAGCAGCGCCGAAGGTCGCACGCTGTTGCTGAGCGCGCAGAGCAGGCTGATGCTGCTGCAGCCCGCAGAGGGCGAATGGCGTTTTCCGCTCGGCGATGCGCCTTTAAGCCTGCCTGGCGGCGCGGTGAAAAAGATGGCGCTGGCGACGCTGGACGACAATAAATGGCGTATCGGCGTTCTGACCGAGAAGGGCCTTAGCGTGCTGACGCTGACGCCTCAGCAGGCGCCGCGCGCGGTCGAACTGCCGCAGACGAACGCCGATCATCTGCTGCTGTCGCCGCAGGGGGATCTGCTGTATGCCAGCGATGGCAACGCGCTGAGCGTCTGGCAGCTCGACGACGAGCGCGCGACCCTGCGCGAAACCGTGACGCTGGCGCAGCCGCCGCGCAGCCTGCATCTGCTGGCGGGCGGGCGGAGTTTGTTAATTCAGGATAGACGCGGCGTAACGCAGTGGTTTGCTATCGCCGGCGCGGAAGGGCCGCGGCTGCATGAAATCCGCACCTTCGTCGGCAGCAGCCCGACCGCGGCTATCATCACGGAGCCGCAGCGTCGCGTCTTCGCCACCCTGGAGCCTGACGGCGCGCTGAAGCTGTTCGCCAGCAAGCAGCCCGGCCCGATCCTGCAGCGTCAGCTGGCGCCCGGCGTAACGCACGCCGCCTTTTCGCCGCGCGGCGACGCGCTGCTGCTGGAGCGTGCCGGAAGCTGGCAGGTATTGCGTATCGATAATCCCTGGCCGGACGTCAGCTGGCGCAGCTTCTGGCAAAAAATCTGGTACGAAAACTATCCCGCGCCGGACTGGGTCTGGCAGTCCACTAACGCCGCAGACAGCTATCAGGCTAAGTTCAGCTTTATGCCGATGGTGGTTGGCACGCTAAAGGCGGCGGCGCTGTCGCTGCTGTTCGCCACGCCGCTGGCGCTGGCGGCCGCCATGTACACCGCCTGGTTTATGACGCCGGGACTGCGCCGCTGGGTCAAGCCGGCGATTGAGATGATGGGCGCGCTGCCCAGCGTAGTGATCGGGCTTATCGCCGGACTCTGGCTGGCGCCGCATATCAGCCAGGCGCTGCTCGGGGTCTTGCTGCTGCCGCTGACGCTGGCGGCCACGCTGCTTATCTGCGGCGCGCTCAGCCGACATCTGCCGCCGCGCTGGCGTCAGCCGGGACGCGAAGTGATGCTGCTGCTGCCGCTGCTACTGGTCGTGACGCTGGGCACGCTGATCGTCCCGACTTTTCTGATGCGCGACGCCGCGGAGTGGCTGCCACACTACGAGCAGCGCAACCTGCTGGTGGCCGGGCTGGCGATGGGTTTCGCGCTGGTGCCGCTGATTTTCACCCTGTCGGAGGATGCGCTGTTCAGCGTGCCCGCGGCGCTGGGGCAGGGGTCGCTGGCGCTGGGCGCCACGCCGTGGCAGACCCTGACGCGCGTGGTGCTGCCGGGGGCGTCGGCGGGGATTTTCGCCGCGCTGATGATCGGCTTTGGCCGCGCGGTGGGCGAAACCATGATTGTGCTGATGGCGACCGGCAACACGCCGCAGAGTCAGGGCGGTCTCTTTTCCGGGCTGCGCGCGCTTTCCGCTAATATCGCCATTGAGATGCCGGAAGCCGCGGCAGGCAGCGCGCACTACCGAATACTCTTTCTCAGCGCGCTGATGCTGCTGATTTTTACCCTGATCATCAACACGCTGGCCGAGCTGATCCGCCAGCGCCTGCGCCAGCGATACGGGCAGCATGAGGGCCAGGCATGAAGACGATGCGACAAAACGACCGCTGGCGCTGGCTGACCGCAGGCGCGGTCGCCGTCTGCCTGCTGGCCTTTACCCTGCTGATTGCGCTGCTGGCGTGGCAGGGAATGCGCGCCTTCTGGCCGCAGCGCGTCGATCTCTACCAGCTGACGCAGCCGGAAGGGCAGACCACGGCGCTGCTGGGCGAAACCCTCGAGCATCAGCCGCACTTTCCCGCGCCCGCGGCGGAAGGCGAGGCGTTGCCGCCGGTCAGCCACGTTCACCGCTACCTGATCAAAACCGGCAACCGCGACTGGGACGCGCCCGATTTCCGCGTGATCTATGCGCGCGAGGCGCTCAGGATCAGCCAGCCGAAAGAGGTGATGGTGCTGCAGCGGCGCAGCGGCGGCAACGCCTACGGCTGGTTCGCCGGCCTGCGCGAAGATAATGAGGCGCTGACGGCGCGCGATCCCGACGCGCTTCTGCATCAGCGGCTGGACCAGGTGCGCGAACTGCTGCATAAAATACATCGCATTCGCCATGTCGATCTGACGCGGCTCAACGATCAGCTGGCGGCGCTGGATGAGCGCGCCGATCGGCTGCGGCAGCAGCAGCAATTCGATACGCGCGCGCTGTCGGAGTTCGAGGCAAACCAGGCGGCGCTGCAGCGCCGTTTCGCCCGGCTCAGCAGCCGCCTGGCCGATCTGCAGCGCGAGAGCCAGCGCGACGTGGTGATCCTGCGCGACGCGCAGCATCGCGAGCACGCCATTCCACTGGCGCAGGTGGTCGAAGCCTGGCGTCCTAACGCCATGAACGCGCAGCAGAAGCTGACCCACGCGCTGCGTCAGATCTGGCATTTCGTCAGCGATTCACCCGCAGACGGCGAGAGCGACAGCGGGGCGTTTCCGGCGATTTTCGGCACCGTGCTGATGGTGCTGCTGATGTCGCTGGTGGTGATGCCGCTGGGCGTTATCGCCGCCATCTGGCTGCATGAGTATGCCGGGCGCAACGCCCTGACGCGGCTGGTGCGCATTGCGGTGGTCAATCTGGCGGGCGTGCCGTCGATCGTGTATGGCGTGTTTGGGCTCGGCTTTTTCGTCTGGCTGGCTGGCGGCACGCTCGATCAGCTCTTCTTTTCCCGCGCGTTGCCCAATCCTACCTTCGGCACGCCAGGGCTGCTGTGGGCGTCGCTGACGCTGGCGCTGCTGACGCTGCCGGTGGTGATCGTCGCCACCGAAGAGGGGCTGTCGCGCATCCCCGACTCGCTGCGTCAGGGCTCGCTGGCGCTGGGCGCCACCCAGGCGGAGACGCTATGGCACGTGGTGCTGCCGATGGCGCTGCCGGCGATGCTCACCGGCCTGATTCTGGCGGTGGCGCGTGCGGCGGGAGAGACCGCGCCGCTAATGCTGGTGGGCGTGGTGAAGATGGTGCCGGAGCTGCCGGTCGACGCGGTCTTTCCCTGGCTGCACCTTGACCGCAAATTTATGCACCTCGGCTTTCAGATTTACGATCTCGCCTTTCAGAGTCCCAACGTCGAGGCGGATCGCCCGCTGGTCTACGCCACGGCGCTGCTGCTGGTGACGATTATTCTGTCGCTCAACCTGCTGGCGATGGCGCTGCGCCATCGGCTGCGCGAACGCTACCGGCTGATGACCCAATAAAAGATGATGACTATGATGCCCGATACCGAAACGGCGCTGACGCTAAACCACCTTTCGTTATGGTATGGCGAACGTCAGGCGCTGCATGATATTTCGCTGCGTATTCCCGAGAAGCGCATTACCGCGCTGATTGGGCCTTCCGGCTGCGGCAAATCGACGCTGCTGCGCTGTTTTAATCGCATGAACGATGTGGTGGATAGCTGCCGTATCGCAGGCGAAATTCTGCTGGGCAGCCACGACATTATGCAGCCGGAGCAGGATCTCTCGGCGCTGCGCCGCCGGATCGGCATGGTGTTTCAGCGTCCCAATCCGTTTCCTAAGTCGATTTATGAAAATGTGGTGTACGGTCTGCGGCTGCAGGGCGTGCGCGACAGGCGAGTGCTGAATGAGGCGTGCGAACGCGCACTGCGCGCCGCGGCGCTGTGGGGCGAGGTGAAAGATCAGCTGGGGCAGAACGCGCTGACGCTCTCCAGCGGCCAGCAGCAGCGACTGGTGATCGCCCGCGCTATCGCTATCGAACCGGAAGTCCTGCTGCTGGACGAGCCGACGTCGGCGCTCGATCCTATCTCAACGCTGGTGATTGAGGAGCTGATGACCACGCTGAAGCAGCACTTTACGCTGGTGCTGGTCACCCACAATATGCAGCAGGCGTCGCGCGTCTCTGACTACACCGCTTTTATGCATCAGGGCGCGGTGGTGGAGTTCGATGAAACGGACCGCATCTTTACCTCGCCGCGCAACCGGCGCACCGAGGATTACATTACCGGGCGCTACGGCTGAGGTAGCGGTACGAGTTCTCACAGGCAGCTAACAACGTCAAAACGTAGCTGGCATGAGCAGAAGAGCGAAGCGTCCTGCGCCAGGGACAAAAACGCTGGGAGCGTTTTTGAACAGCGCAGAGCGCTGGCCCGTTTACGGGCGCACCTCAGGGAGGAGGTGCGTGTCCGCGCAGGCCGAGCGCGTAGGGATACCTTGAGCGGCCTGGCGATCGGTCCATGCCATCTACTTAAGCACGGATGAATCAAACAGCTTTATGCCTTAGTCGTACGCGTAGCCCTGCGGCGGCAGAGGCTGATTATCCAGCCAGGCCTTGCCTTCGCGCATCGCTAACCGACCCTCGACAAACCAGCTAATCACCAGCGGATAGATCGCATGCTCCTGATGCTGCACGCGCGCGGTGACCTCGTCTTCACTGTCGTCAGGAAAAACCGGCACGCGAGCCTGCAATATCACCGGGCCGCCGTCCAGCTCGTCGGTCACGAAATGCACCGAAGTGCCATGTTCGGCGTCGCCGTTCGCCAGCGCCTGACGATGGGTATGCAGGCCGGGGTATTTCGGCAGCAGGGAAGGGTGAATATTCAGCAGGCGATCCTGATAATGCGCGACAAAGGCGCTGCTCAGGATGCGCATATAGCCCGCCAGCACCACCAGATCCGGCGCGTAGGCGTCGATCTCCCGCATCAGCTGACGATCGAAGGCTTCACGATCGGGGAAATCGCCCGCCGCCAGCGCATGGGCCGGCACGCCCGCGTCACGCGCGCGCGTCAGCCCGTAAGCGGTTGCTTTATTACTGAAAACGGCAGCGACGCTGCCGTTAATCCGCCCGCTTGCGCAGGCGTCGAGGATGGACTGAAGATTGCTTCCGTTGCCGGAGATCAGTACAACCAGCTTTTTCATGCGTTGATAACCACGCGCTCTTCCGCATCTGACGCCTTGATCACGCCGATCTTCCAGGCTTTTTCGCCCGCGGCGCGCATCAGCTCTACGGCTTTGTCAGCTTCGGCGGCGCTCAGGGCGATCACCATGCCGACGCCGCAGTTAAAGGTGCGGTACATTTCGTGGCGGCTGACGTTGCCCGCCTGCTGCAGCCAGTCAAAGACAGCGGGCCATTCCCAGCTCTTCTCGTCGATCACCGCCTGGGTGTGATCCGGCAGCACGCGCGGAATATTTTCCCAGAAGCCGCCGCCGGTCAGATGCGCAATCGCATGCACATCCACCTGCTCGATCAGGCTGAGAATATTTTTCACGTAGATGCGGGTCGGTTCCAGCAGATGATCCGCCAGCGGGCGGCCGTCCAGCTGTTTCGTCAGCGGATCGGTCTGGCTGACCTCAAGGATTTTGCGCACCAGCGAATAGCCGTTGGAGTGCGGGCCGCTGGAGCCCAGCGCAATCAGCACGTCGCCGTCCTGCACTTTTGAGCCGTCGATAATTTCTGACTTCTCAACCACGCCGACGCAGAATCCCGCCACGTCGTAATCTTCGCCGTGGTACATGCCCGGCATTTCAGCGGTTTCGCCGCCTACCAGCGCGCAGCCGGACTGCAGACAGCCCTCGGCGATGCCGGTGATAACGGCAGAGGCGGTCTCGACGTCCAGCTTGCCGGTGGCGTAATAGTCGAGGAAAAACAGCGGCTCCGCGCCCTGAACCACCAGATCGTTCACGCACATGGCGACCAGATCGATGCCGATAGCGTCATGGCGCTTCAGATCCATCGCCAGACGCAGCTTGGTGCCGACGCCGTCGGTTCCGGAGACCAGCACCGGCTCGCGATATTTCTGCGGCAGCGCGCAAAGGGCGCCGAAACCGCCCAGCCCACCCATCACTTCCGGGCGACGGGTCTTTTTCACTACGCCTTTAATACGATCAACCAGAGCATTACCAGCATCGATATCAACGCCGGCGTCTTTGTAGCTGAGAGAGGTCTTGTCGGTCACTGCGGAATCCCCACGCGATTGCGGTTGGTGGTTAACAAAAAGCGCGGCAATTCTAACAGCGCAGGCAAACGTTTGCGAGTCCCATTGCCTGGTCAAATTGCGCGCCGGCCGATTTTCATCGATCCTTGAATAACGGATCAAAACTTCGCCTCTTTGCGCAACGACATATGGCGCGCTTGCGAAAAGGCGGTATAATCCCGCGATTTTTTTTAGCTCAACTCATTCCGGGAGAACACCAATGAAGATCGTGGAAGTCAAACACCCGCTGGTCAAACATAAACTGGGCTTGATGCGTGAGCACGATATCAGTACCAAGCGCTTCCGCGAGCTGGCGTCGGAAGTCGGCAGCCTGCTGACCTACGAAGCCACCGCCGACCTGGAAACCGAGCGCGTTACCATTGAGGGCTGGAACGGCCCGGTGGAAATCGATCAAATCAAAGGTAAAAAAATCACCGTCGTGCCGATTCTGCGCGCGGGTCTGGGGATGATGGAAGGGGTGCTGGAGCATGTGCCGAGCGCGCGCATCAGCGTGGTCGGGGTCTACCGTGACGAAGAGACGCTGGAGCCGGTGCCCTATTTCCAGAAGCTGGTCTCCAATATCGAAGAGCGTCTGGCGCTGGTGGTCGACCCGATGCTGGCCACGGGCGGCTCGATGATCGCCACCATCGATCTGCTGAAAAAAGCGGGTTGCAGCAGCATCAAGGTGCTGGTTCTGGTCGCCGCGCCGGAAGGCATCGCCGCGCTGGAGAAGGCGCATCCGGACGTTGAGCTTTACACCGCGTCGGTGGATCGCGGCCTGAATGAGAAAGGGTATATCATTCCGGGGCTGGGCGATGCCGGCGACAAGATTTTCGGAACGAAGTAACTGAATCAGCCGACCAGAGAGTCGGCTTTTTTTTGGCAAAAAAATAAACGTTGAAGGGGATAAATGATGACTCGTCGCGCCATTGGCGTCAGCGAACGACCGCCGCTACTGCAAACCATACCGCTCAGCCTGCAACACCTGTTCGCCATGTTCGGCGCCACAGTGCTGGTGCCGATCCTGTTTCATATCAACCCGGCGACGGTGCTGCTGTTCAACGGCGTCGGCACGCTGCTTTATCTTTTTATCTGCAAAGGCAAAATTCCCGCCTATCTCGGCTCCAGCTTCGCCTTTATCTCGCCGGTGCTGCTGCTCTTGCCGCTCGGCTATGAGCTGGCGCTGGGCGGCTTTATTCTGTGCGGCGCGCTGTTCTGCATCGTGGCGCTGATTGTGAAAAAGGCCGGTACCGGCTGGATCGACGTAATGTTTCCGCCGGCGGCGATGGGCGCGATCGTGGCGGTTATCGGTCTGGAGCTGGCGGGCGTGGCGGCCAATATGGCCGGACTGCTGCCGGCGGAAGGCGCGAGTCCCGACAGCACCACCATTACGATCTCGCTGGTGACGCTGGGCGTGACGGTGTTCGGCTCGGTGCTGTTCCGCGGCTTCCTCGCCATTATCCCTATCCTGGTGGGCGTGGTGGCGGGCTACGCGCTCTCGTTCGTTATGGGCATCGTAGACTGGACGCCCGTCTACAACGCGCCCTGGTTCGCGCTGCCGACCTTCTATACGCCGCGCTTCGAGTGGGCGGCGATGCTGACCATTCTGCCCGCCGCGCTGGTGGTGATCGCCGAGCATGTCGGCCATCTGGTGGTGACCGCCAATATCGTGAAAAAAGATCTGATCCGCGATCCCGGCCTGCATCGCTCAATGTTCGCGAACGGCCTTTCCACCGTGATCTCCGGCTTTTTCGGCTCGACGCCGAACACCACCTACGGCGAAAACATCGGCGTAATGGCGATTACCCGCGTCTACAGCACCTGGGTGATCGGCGGCGCGGCGATCATCGCGATCCTGCTGTCGTGCGTCGGCAAGCTGGCGGCGGCGATTCAGGCGATCCCGGTGCCGGTCATGGGCGGCGTGTCGCTGCTGCTCTATGGCGTCATCGGCGCGTCAGGCATCCGCGTGCTGATCGAATCCAAAGTGGATTACAGCAAGGCGCAAAACCTGATCCTTACCTCGGTTATCCTCATCATCGGCGTCAGCGGAGCGAAAGTGCATATCGGCGCCGCAGAGCTGAAAGGCATGGCGCTGGCGACGCTGGTCGGCGTGCTGCTGGCGCTGATTTTCCGCGTGATCTCGCTGTTGCGCCCGGAAGAAGTGGTGCTGGACGCCGAAGAGAAGGGCGGCCACTAAACCCCGCGCGGGCAGGGACGCCCGTTATCCTCACCCGGCGAAAACTGTGGTAGACTTGCCCCGTTTTTTGCCTGTTCCTTTTGAGGTGCTTCTGAACACGCCGGCACAACTGTCACTGCCACTTTACTTACCGGACGACGAGACGTTCGCCAGCTTTTGGCCGGGGGAAAATCCGTCGCTTATTGCCGCGCTGAAAGGCGCCCTCAGTCAGCAACACGGCAGCTATCTCTATTTCTGGTCGCGCGAAGGCGGCGGCCGCAGCCATCTGCTGCACGCGGCGTGCGCGGAGATGTCGGCGCGCGGCGAAGCGGTCGGCTATGTGCCGCTGGATAAACGCACCTGGTTTGTGCCGGACGTGCTGGACGGCATGGAGCATCTGGCGCTGGTCTGCATCGATAATATCGAATGCATCGCCGGCGAAGAGGCGTGGGAAATGGCGATCTTCGATCTCTATAACCGCATCCTGGAAACCGGCAAAACCCGACTCTTTATCACCGGCGATCGGCCGCCGCGCCAGCTCAACCTCAACCTGCCCGATCTGGCGTCGCGTCTCGACTGGGGGCAGATCTATCGCCTGCAGCCGTTGAGCGACGAAGATAAGCTGCAGGCGCTGCAGCTGCGCGCCGGTATGCGCGGCTTTGAGCTGCCGGAAGATGTCGGCCGTTTCCTGCTGAAACGGCTCGATCGCGAAATGCGCACGCTGTTCGATACGCTGGATCGCCTCGATCACGCTTCGATCAGCGCGCAGCGCAAGCTCACCATTCCTTTCGTAAAAGAGACGCTCGGGCTTTAAAGGATCTCCAGCACCGCCTCCGCCGGCCGGCCGATGCGCGCCCGCTCGCCGTTGATCACCACCGGCCGCTCCAGCAGCGCCGGATGCGCCGCCAGCGCCTCAAGCAGCTGCGCTTCGTCGGCCTCTTCCAGCCGCAGCGTTTTATAAAGCTCCTCTTTGGTGCGCATCAGCTGCCGGACGCTGCTCATGCCGAGCTTTTGCAGCAGAATTTGCAGCGTCTCGCGATCCGGCGGGGTCTCCAGATAGCGCACAATTTCCGGCTTAACGCCGTTCGCCTCCAGCAGCGCCAGGGTTTCGCGGCTCTTGCTGCAGCGCGGATTGTGATAAATGGTGACCATGCTGGGTTATCCTTTTTGATACTGTTTAAAGCGGGTTTGCAACTGACGAAGCTGGTCGATACGCGCGTCGTAGCGCGCCTGCTTCAGGCTGCCGACCGGCACCTGCGCGCTGGCGCTGCTCAGCGTGGTAATCGCCTGATCGAGCTGGCCGTTGAGCGCCAGCGTTTCGGCACGCGCCGACATCTCTTCATCATTCAGTCCCTGCTGCGCCGACGCCTGCGCCAGCAGATCCCAGCCGTTGACATCGTCCGGATGCGACCAGGTGTAGCGATTCAGAATGCGGCTGGCGTTGGCGGGCTGTTTCGCCTCGACGTAGGCGTTCGCCAGGTTTAGCTGCACTACCGGGCTGTTTTTGGCCGCGCCTGCGGCATTCAGCCGGGCGATCGCCTGCTGCGGCTGGTTCAGGCCGATATCGATATCGGTCATGATGTCGAGATACCAGACGTTATCGGGCTGCTTCGCCAGCAGCGGCTCGATGATCTTTTTCGCGTTGGCGAAACTCTTCGCCTGTAAAAACTGCACCGCTTTGCCATACTGCGCCGCCTGCTGCTCGCGGCTGTTGCCGTGGCTATAGCTGTCCAGCAGCTCGTCGGTCAGCTGGTTGCGGCCGGTGGCGTACATGCCAAGGGCGCGCACCTTCGCCATGTAGTAATCCTGTGAGGACTGCACCACCACCGGGCGCATCTGGTTGGCGCGGTTGCGCGCGTCCGCCAGGCGGCTATCGGGCAGGGGGTGCGTCAACAGAATCTCCGGCGGTTTCGACGAGAAGCGGCTCTGATCGGCCAGCTTCTGTAAAAAATTGGGCATCGCTTCGGGATCGAATCCGGCGCGCTGCAGCACCTGAATACCGATGCGATCCGCCTCCTGCTCGTTGCCCTGGGTGAAGCTGATAATACCCTGCTGGGTGCCCGCCAGCGTGCCGGTCAGCGCCGCCATGCCCGCCTGAGGACTCGCCATCGCCAGCAGAATCGATCCCAGTGCCCCGACCCAGGTCAGCGGCGCGTTGCGCTTCTGATCTTCCATCGCGCGCGCCAGATGGCGCTGGGTAACGTGCGAGATCTCATGCGCCATCACCGACGCCAGCTGGCTCTCATTTTCGGTAAAGCGGAACAGCGAGGCGTGCAGCACCACGTTGCCGCCGAAAAAGGCGAAGGCGTTAAGTTCGTCGTTCTGGATCAGAAAAAAGTGGAAGGGCGTCTTCACCGAATCGGCATGGGCGACCAGACGCTGGCCGAGCTGATTGATGTACTCATTAAGCAGCGGGTCGTTGATCAGCGGCGCGCTGGCGCGCAGCTGACGCACGTAAAAGTCGCCCATCTGCATCTCCTGACCGATAGAGAGCGTCGAGCCTGCGGTCGTGCCCATATCGGGCAGCGAGTCGCTGACGTCGGCCCAGGCGGACGCGTGCGGCATCAGCATCAGCGTGGGAATCAGCGCGGCGAGTAGCGTTTTCTTTAACCGGTTCAACATGCCTGGATCCTGTAGAGAAGCTCTGAGGCCTGGAAAGTACATTGTGCTTTTTCAGGGTAAAAGACGCGTCGCGCCTATCTTAACCACAGCCTTAAAAGAAAGAAACGGTCTGCTCTGCGATTAGCATGCGCCGCAGCGGCGCTTTTGCAGCAAAAAATTGAACGTTAAGCGCAGGCGCGCTTTCGTTGAAAAACAAAACGCGCATTTATTTTATCAACAGGAAACGGCGCTATAGCAGCGCTGCAACAGGCGTCGCTTTTTTAAGCGAACCGGACGGGATAGCTAACCATGACTGAAAGCTGAGATAGCCAACGCGCTTTTTAATTAAAGATATGTAAATTTACTCAAAAAAATTGAAGGTGGCATGTTTTTTTCCAGGCTTACTCTGAAAAAAATGCCCTAAAAAGTCTTAGCGAGCGAAAGCGAAAATTAATAATTTTTATTGTTACGCCTGAGGTGCTTCTCCAGGAAATATAAATAGCTGGTACGTCATTCAGGGCATTAAATTTTATTTGACGGCGTTCACTTCTTTAATATCGATCCACTTCAATCCTGACCGGCACGCGCCTCGCCATCGAAAGCGTTTATCAATTAGCTTTATTAATAGTTCCCTTTGAAATTAACGCGCCGCAGGCGGTCAGCGCCGCGCCCTTTTGCCGCGCCGGGGCTGTGGTATAGATAGCTCACCCAATTCGGGATGTGAACCAGCGCTACGCTGTTGTCCGGAGATAATTTATGCGTTCAGCTGTATCTTACGCGCTCATCGCCATTATTGGCGGTGCTGTTGGCGCGGGCGTTACCCAGAGCGGCGCGCTCTATCAAAAAGTCGTTAACCATTTTGCCGCCAAACCCAGCGATCCCGACGGTTTCTGGAGCACGCCCGCCGTCGACGGCTACGGCAAGATCCATTACGAACCCGACGCCGCCTTTAAACCGGTCGCGGGCCTGAGCAATAAGATCGTTTTCCAGATTACCCGCAGCGACGGCGCGATGACCGATGTCAACCTGGGCCTGGAGCGCGTGGCGCGCGTGGTCAATCTCTATGTCGCCTCCGGCGTGCCGGCCGAAGAGCTGAAATTCGTGGTCTCGGTAACGGGCGATGCGACGCCCGCGATGCTGGATAACGCCCACTTCAAACAGTTCTACGGCGTAGACAATCCCAACCTCAAGCTTATCAACCAACTCGATAAGCTGGGCGTGAAGGTCTCCGTCTGCGATCAGTCGGTGGCTTTCCACCATTACCCCAATGACTGGATCGATAAATCGGTCGTCCATGCGCTCTCCAGCCCGACCACGGTTTCAACCCTGGAAAATCAGGGTTACGCATGGCTACAGATGTAATCACACTTCGAAAATAACAAGCAGGAGAATAACGATGCGTCCAGCGGCCTATGTTGTGGTGGCGGCGATAGCCGGTTTTATTGGCGGCAATGTGTTACAGCTGCCGGAATTATATGACAAGGTGAGCGGCAAATTTGCCGGCAACACCACACAGCCAGCGGATTTCTGGAGTACGCCTGCGATTGAAGGCTTCGGCAAAATTCACTATGTCGACACGCCCGCGTTTAAACCAGGCACCGTGCCGGGCCTGAGCAATAAAATCGTTTTCCAGATTAACCGTAATGAAGGCGATATTCGTCAGCCGAATCTCGGGCTGGAGCGCGTCGCCCGCGTAACCAACCTCTACTACGCCGCAGGCGTGCCGCTGGATCAGCTGAAATTCGTGGTGTCGATCAACAGCGACGCGGTGCCGGCAGCGCTAAATAACGATCAGTTCCATAAAGCCTACGGCGTGGATAACCCTAACCTGAAGCTGATCGACGAGCTGAAAAAGGCGGGCGTGCAGGTTTCGATCTGCGACCAGTCGGTGGCCTTCCACAATCTGCAGCGCGACTGGATCGATCAGCGCGTAACGCACACTATCTCCAGCGGCACCACGGTGGCGACGCTGCAAAATGAAGGCTACGCCTTCCTGATGCTGTAAAGCCTCTCCCGACAGCGGCCGCGCGCCGCTGTCATCTGTTCGTCATTCCGCTGCGATTGTTCTGTCATACAACCTCTTTACTTTGAGCGCCAGTGAGATCGATCTCATCAGCGCATAAGGGGAGAAAGATGACGGATTTAGTCAGCGTAGCGAAACTGGCGGGCGTTTCGCGCGCCACGGCGGCGCGCGCCTTCTCCGATCCCCATCTGCTGAAAGAGAGCACGCTGCAGCGCGTGCTGGCGGCGTCAGACCAGCTCGGCTTCCGTCCTAACCATATTGCGCGCCAGCTGCGCACCCAAAGCTCCACCACCCTCGGCGTGCTGCTGCCTTCGCTGCTCAATCCGGTGTTCGCCCAGCAGCTACAGGCGATGGAGCGCCAGGCGCGGCTGGCTGGCTTCGGGCTGCTGGTCGCCACCAGCGATTATCAGGCCGAACGCGAGGCGGCGATTGTCGAGCATATGCTGCGTCAGCGCGTCGCCGGGCTGGTGCTGACGGTAGCCGACGCGGACCGCAGCGCCGTGCTGCCGACGCTGGCCGCGGCGCAGATGCCCTTCGTGCTGGCGCACAACGTGCCGCAGAGCGTCAGCTGGCCGAGCGTGTGCGTCGATAACCGCCGCGCGATGGCCGAAGCCGCCGGACATCTGCTGGCGCTGGGCCATCGCCATATCGGCATGGTGACCGGGCCGGTCTGGCAGTCCGATCGCGCCCAGCAGCGCTTTCTCGGCTACTGCGACGCCATGCAGCAGGCCGGACTGAAACCCTTTCCGCTGATTGAGATGCCGAGCCACACGCGCTCCGACTTTCAGCAGCTACGGCCGCGCCTGCAGGGCGCGAACCCGCTGACCGCAGTGATCTGCAGCAACGATCTGCTGGCCATCAGCCTGATGGGCGCAGCCGCGCGCGCGGGCGTTCAGGTGCCGACGCAGCTCTCCGTTATGGGCTTCGACGGTATCGAGACCGGCGAGCATCTGACGCCGTCGCTGGCCTCGGTGGTGCAGCCCAGCGATCTGCTCGGCGCCTGCGCCATCGATATGCTTTTACAACACGCCAGCGGCGGATCCCGCATGCTGGCGCACCACTTGCGGTTGGGCGAAAGCATCTCGCCCGCGCCGCGCTCTCTCTTTGCCAACACCAGGGGATCCACATGTCAACGCACAACAGAATAAAGAGATTAACCGCTGCGGCGCTGCTGGCTGCATGCGGCATGGCGAGCCAGGCCGCCCACGCGGCGGAAAGCGCCATTTGCTACAACTGCCCGCCGGAGTGGGCGGACTGGGGAACGCAGCTGAAAGCCATCGCGCGCGACACCGGCATTCAGGTGCCGCAGGACAACAAAAACTCCGGCCAGGCGCTGGCGCAGATGGTCGCCGAGCAGGGCAATCCGGTTGCCGACGTGGTCTATTACGGCGTCAGCTTCGGCATTCAGGCGGCGGGCGCCGGCGTTATCGCCGACTACAAACCGGCGCACTGGGATGAGGTGCCAACAGGCATGAAGGATCCTGACGGCAAGTGGGTAGCGCTGCACTCCGGCACCATGGGTTTTATGGTCAATGTCGATGCGCTGGGCGGCGCGCCGCTGCCCACATCCTGGGATGACCTGCTGAAGCCGGAATATAAAGGCATGGTGGGCTATCTCGATCCCTCCAGCGCCTTCGTCGGCTACGTCGCTGCCGTGGCGGTTAACCAGGCAAAAGGCGGATCGATGCAGGACTTTACGCCGGCGCTGAGCTGGTTCAAAAAGCTGCAGGCCAACCAGCCGATCGTGCCGAAGCAGACCGCCTACGCGCGCCTGATTTCCGGCGAGATCCCCATTCTGCTCGACTACGACTTCAATGCCTACCGCGCGAAATATAAAGACCACGCCAACGTCGCCTTCGTGATCCCGCAAGAGGGCACGGTGACGGTGCCGTACGTCATTAGTCTGGTGAAGAACGCGCCGCACGCCGCCAACGGCAAAAAAGTGATCGACTATGTGCTCTCGGATAAAGGTCAGGCGATTTGGGCCAACGCTTATCTGCGCCCGGTGCGCCCGTCGGCGATGTCCGCCGAGGCGAAGGCGAAGTTCCTGCCTGACAGCGACTATGCTCGCGCTACCACGGTGGATTACCAGCAGATGGCCGATGCGCAGAAAGCCTTTTCCGCCCGCTACCTGAGCGAGATCCGTTAATGTCGCTGCTGGAGACTCGCGGCCGCGCGCCGACGGCCCTGCATCGTCGGGCGCATCATGGCGCGCGCTGGCCCTGGATGCTGCTGCCTGCGCTGCTGTTTCTCGCCGCCTTCTGGCTGCTGCCTTTCGCGCGTCTGCTGCAAATCGGCCTCTCGCCGGATCGCACCACGCAGCAGAGCGGCTACTGGACGGTGGTGAGCCAGCCGCAGTATCTGCAAAGCCTGCTCAACACCCTGCTGCTGTCGCTGGCGGTAACGCTGATGACGCTGCTGATCGCCGCCGTAGTCGGCTGTTTCCTGGCGCGTCAGCGCTTCGCCGGACGCGGCACGCTGCTGGCGCTGCTGACCTTTCCGCTCGCCTTTCCCGGCGTGGTGGTGGGGTTTCTGGTGGTGATGCTGGCGGGACGGCAGGGGGTGCTGGCGCAGCTGAGCATGAGCCTGTTCCACGAGCGCTGGACGCTCGCCTACTCGCTCAGCGGCCTCTTTATCGGCTATCTCTACTTTTCCCTGCCGCGCGCCATCGTCACGCTGGTGGCGGCCAGCGAAAAGCTGGATCTTTCGCTGGAAGAGGCGGCGCGATCGCTGGGCGCCAGCCAGTGGCGCATCACCTGGGACGTTATCGTGCCGGGCCTGAAGCCGGCGCTGCTCTCCAGCGGCGCGCTCTGCTTCGCCACCAGCATGGGCGCATTCGGCACCGCCTTCACGCTCGGCACCAGCCTTAGCGTGCTGCCGCTGACCATCTACGGCGAGTTCACTAACTATGCCAATTTCGCCACCGCGGCGGCGCTGTCGGTGGTAATGGGCACGGTCGCCTGGCTTGGCCTGATGCTGGCGCGCGCGCTGACGCGCGCTGGAGGAGAGCAACCATCATGAAACGTCGCGCGCTGTTCTGTCTGCAGGTTGGCGTTACCGCGCTGACGGCGCTGTTTATGATCGTGCCGGTGGTGCTGTCGATGCTGGCGGGCGTCACGCAGAACTACTTTATCGGTCTGCGCAGCGGCCTGACGCTGAAGTGGGTCGATCAGGTGTGGGCGCTCTACGCCGACACCTTCTGGCTGTCGCTGCTGATTGCGCTCTGCTGCCTGGCGCTCACCGTCGCGATCGGGCTGCCCGCCGCCTGGGGCCTGCTGAAGGCGCCGCCGCGCTGGGCCGCCCGCATCGAGGAGTGCCTGATGCTGCCGGTGGCGCTGCCGGGCCTTGCCACCGCGCTCGGCATTATTCTGCTTTACGGCCGGTTTAGCGGCCTGCGCGACAGCTGGCTGTTTATCCTGATCGGCCATGTGCTCTTTACGCTGCCCTTTATGATCCGTCCGGTGCTGGCGGTAATGCAGGCGATTCAGCTGCCGCGCCTCGAAGAGGCGGCCGCCAGCCTCGGCGCCGGTTTCTGGCGCCGCTTTTTCACCGTGGTGGTGCCGAACTGCCGCAACGGCATTCTGGCGGGGGCGTTTATGGTGATTACGCTGTCGGTGGGCGAGTTCAATATTACCTGGATGCTGCATACGCCGCTGACCAAAACCCTGCCGGTTGGGCTGGCGGACAGCTACGCCTCGATGCGACTGGAAGTGGGATCGGCCTATACGCTGATCTTTATCGTCATGATTTTACCGCTGTTGCTGATGCTTAACGCCTGCAATCACTGGCTGACGCGCCAGGCGACGCGAAACGCCCTTAAGGAGCTGGCATGAATAACGATGCCGTTACCGTCACGCTGCGCCGCTGCGCGCGCCGCTTTCACCAACACACCGCGCTGCACCCGCTCGATCTCACCGTTCACGCCGGCGAAACCCTGGTGCTGCTCGGGCCGTCCGGCTGCGGCAAAACCACCACGCTGCGCATTATCAGCGGGCTGGAAAGCAGCGACGCGGGCGGCGAGGTCTGGTTTGGCGATCGCGACGTCACTGCGCTGCCGATTGAGAAGCGCAACGTCGGCATGGTGTTCCAGAACTACGCGCTGTTTCCCAATATGAACGTGGCGCAGAACGTCGAGTATGGCCTGAAGGTACAGGGCGTGGCGCGCGGCGAACGTGAAGCGCGCGTCAAAGAGATGCTGGCGCTGGTTGATCTCAGCGCGCTGGCGAACCGCGCCATCGACAAGCTTTCTGGCGGACAGAAGCAGCGCGTGGCGCTGGCGCGCGCGCTGGCCGCACGGCCGAAAGTGCTGCTGTTCGACGAACCGCTGGCGGCGCTCGACGCCAAACTGCGCGAGCGTCTGCGCATCGAGATTGGCGCGCTGCTGAAAAAGCTCGCCATTACCGCCGTCTACGTGACGCACGATCAGCAGGAGGCGATGGCGCTCGGCGATCGCATCGCGGTAATGGAGCAGGGACGCATCGCCCAGATCGACACGCCGCAGGTGATTTATCAGCGTCCGGCGACGCGCTTCGTCGCCGATTTCGTCGGCGCCATTAACTGCGTCGAAACCAACGCCCACGGCGAACCGCGTCAGTTCTGCCGGCCGGAGGATATTCTGCTGGCGGACGACAACCGCTACGCGCGTCACGGCTATATCGTCGGCAGCACCTTTTTAGGCGCTGCGCAGCGTTTGCAGATCGATATCGGTCTCGCCGTGCCGATTCAGGTCGAGCGCCATGCGCGGGAGGCCTGGCACGCCGGGCAGCGCGTCACCTGGACGCTGGCGCCGCGCGCCGCGCTCGATTTTACCGGTTATTAAGGAGAGCTTTGTGTCCGACAATCCGACGCTGATTGCGCAGATCAGCGACCTGCATATCAAGGCGAACGGTCGCCTGTCCTATAAAAAAGTCGATACCCAGGCCGCGCTGCTGCGCGCCATCGACACCCTTAACGCGCTGCGGCCGCAGCCGGATATGGTGGTGATCACCGGCGATCTGGTCGATTTCGGCACGGCTGAGGAGTATGAGACGCTGCGGCTGGCGCTGCGTCGTCTGCAGCTGCCGTTTCGCCTGATGCCGGGCAACCATGACGATCGCCAGGCGCTGCGCGCGGCGTTTGCCGATCACGCCTGTCTGCAGCAGGGAGCAACGCTGAACTGGCAGCTAAAGGTTGGGCCGCTGCAGCTGCTTGCGCTCGACTCCAGCGTGCCGCAGCAGCCCTGGGGCTATGTCGATGAACATCAGCTAACGTGGCTGGAGCAAAACCTGGCGCGCGAACCCACCGCGCCGACGCTGGTGATGCTGCACCATCCGCCCTTTATCTGCGGCATCGACCATATGGATCGCCAGCGGCTGCGCAATCCCGACGCGCTGGCGGCGGTGATCGCCCGGCATCCGCAGGTTGAGCGCGTGCTGTGCGGCCATCTGCATCGCAGCCTGCAAACGCGCTTCGCCGGCACGCTGGCGGTGTGCGCGCCGGGCCTCTCTCACCAGGTGGCCTTTGACCTGCAGCCTGACGGCCCGGCCCATTTCGTGCTGGAGCCGCCAGGCTTCTTGCTGCACCGCTGGCAGCCGGGGCAGGGCATGGTGACGCACCAGTGCGCCATCGGCGATTATGCCGGCCCCTGGCCCTTCTACGATCGGCACGGACTGATCGATTAGCGCCTGGCGTAAATCAACGGTTTCTGAGAATGTCGCGGTGGGAAAGGTGCTCAGAAGGGCGACAGCGTGTACACTTGGCGATTGCCTCACCAGGGCAGATAACCTCCAACAATAACGACATTCTCAGGCCTTTCAGCATGTACTTATCTTTTGCGGCGGGCGCGCTATGTTAATGCGCCTGCGTCCCCGAACCGATCTGCGTACGCTTATCGCGTTGCTCGCTATCGTCAGCATTGTGGTTACGCTGACCAACACGCTCTATGCCACCTGGCGCGTGCAGCGTATGGCGCTGATCGACAGCACGCTGGAGGCGAACCGCGCCTACGCCACCAAGCTCGCCTCCACCACCGAAATCTTTTTCCAGCTGGCGCAGTCGCAGCTGCACTACAGCGCCAGGCTGCTCGGCGAAAACTTTGACGATCCCGCGCTGCTGCGTCAGGAGGTCGATCGCCTGCGCGAGCAGACCAGCAGCTTTAACTCGGTGGCGGTGGTTGACGCCAGCGGCGTGGTAAAGGCTATCTCGCCGGAGTCCCTGATGCTGCAGGGCATGCACCTGACCAGCGATGCGTCGCGCGAAGCGCTCAGCGCGCGGCAGCCCGCCATCAGCAAGCCGACCATTTCGGCGGCGAACAACCTGATTATTTTCGTCTCCTGGCCGATCTGGAGCCGCGACGGGCACTATCTCGGCTACGTAGGCGGCACCATCTACCTGAAAAAGAAAAGCATCTTAAATACGCTGCTCGGCGAACAGTACTATCGCGACGGCACCAGCGTCTACGTGATCGACAGCGCCAGTCAGGTGCTCTATCACCAGAACGGGCAGCTGATTGGCAAAACGCTGCCCGCGCTGCTGAGCGGCCGCGACGAAAGCAGCAACGGCTCGCTGCAGCTGCAGTCGGCGGGTGAACCGCCGCGCCTTGCCGGATACGCCGTGGTGCCGACCACCGGCTGGACGGTGGTGGCGCTGAAGCCGACCGCTGTAACGCTGGAGCCGCTCACCGGCCTGCTGATGCAGGTGCTGAAGCACTCGGTGCCTTTTGCGCTGCTGACGCTGCTGGTGGCGGTGGTGCTGGCGCGGTTGATCGCGCTGCCGCTCTGGCAGCTGGCGCGTAAGGCGCGCCAGATGGATGCGCCGGGCGTCTCGCTGGAGCTTGGCATGATTCACGCCTGGTACTTCGAGGCGGCGCAGGTGAAGCGCGCGTTGCTGACCGGCATCGGGCTGGTGCAGGACAAGATCGGCCGCCTGAAGTCAGAGGTGCAGACCGATCCGCTGACGCAGCTCCTCAACCGGCGCGGACTTAGCGCAGTGCTCGACTTCTATCAGACGATGCGTCAGCCGTTCGCCGTGCTGGCGCTCGATATTGATCACTTTAAGCGGGTCAACGATAGCTGGGGACACGATGTCGGCGATCGCGTGATCAAGCAGGTGGCGGAGACGTTAAGCGCCAGCGCGCGTCAGAGCGACGTGGTGTGCCGCAGCGGCGGAGAGGAGTTTCTGATGCTGCTGCCCGTGACCGATATTGATGAGGCGAGCCGCCTCGCCGAGCGCATACGCGCCAGCATCGCCGCCGCGTCGATAGCCGACGTCGGCGCCATTACCCTTTCCGTCGGCGTTGCGGCCTGGCAGGATGAGGCGATGCCGCTGGAGCAGAGTTTGAAACAGGCTGACGCCGCGCTCTATCAGGCCAAGCATGACGGACGCAACTGCGTGCGGGTGGCGGAGGCGTCGAAGCGCCTGACGCCGTAAAGCGAAGAGGCGGATGCGGCGCAGGGCCGCATCCGCGCCGCGTTACGCCGACTTCAGATAATCCATCACGATGTCGTGATGGTTAGAGGTTTTGAAGTCGTCGAACACTTTTTCGATAGTGCCGTCGACGCCCACCAGGAAACTGATACGGTGGATGCCGTCGTAGGTTTTGCCCATAAAGGTCTTCTCGCCCCAGACGCCGAAGGCGGAGCAGACCTGATGATCTTCGTCAGAGAGCAGCGTAAAGTTCAGCAGCTCTTTTTCAGCGAAGCGCGACAGCTTTTCAGGCTTGTCGGTGCTGATGCCGAGCACTTCCACGCCCGCCTTCTTCAGCTCATCCATATTGTCGCGCAGGCCGCAGGCCTGCACGGTGCATCCCGGCGTCATCGCTTTCGGGTAGAAATAGACCAGAACGCGCTGTCCCTGGAAGTCGGTTAAATTTACCTGTTCGCCATCCTGGTCGGGCAAGCTAAATTTCGGTGCGGTATCACCGGCTTTCAGTGGATTCATCACTACTCTCCATTTTTTCTTTATGCTGTGGGCGACCTGACGACTGACGAACCGCGTCAGGCGAAAAGCCGCCATCAGGGGATATTGCGCCACATAGCCAGACAACAGTGATGTGGAGGAATAGCCCCGGCTTGTTTACAGCTTAGCGTGAACCCTGCAGCGTCGCCGCATCGTCGTCGGCCAGGCTGTAGAAACGCAGCGTGCCGTCGGCGTTGAGTTCGCGGCACAGGGCGTAAAACGCCTGCTCAAACTGAGAGTCGCCGACGCCCGCCGGGCTGTGCGCGGTAATTTGAATATAGAGCGTCGGCGTCTGGTCCGCCTGACCCGGCTTGATGCGCGATCCCAGTTCGGCGATATTCATCGCATGTTTGTCGAACAGATCGGTAAAGCGCTCGATCAGGTGGGGCGAATCGGGTACCTCGACCTGCACCCACACCGTCGCCGGCATCGGCGGACGCATTCTGGCGCTGGTGCGCTTCATAACGATCAGCAGCTCCAGCTCCGCGCCTTTCAGCGGCAGCGTCGATTCAATCAGCGCGATGGCGTTCCAGCTGCCGGAGAGCAGCATAATAAAGGTGAACTCATCCCCGAGCATGGCGAGACGGCTGTCTTCGATATTGCATCCGCAGCTGCTGACGTGACGGGTAATGGTATTGACGATACCCGGACGGTCAACACCCAGTGCGGTGATCACCAAATGGTGGGGCTGAGACTGCGGCAAAGTGGGATTTCCTGTTCATTCGCTAATAACTATAAGGTAAACATAAAAAAAACTGCTGACAAGCGCAGGAGGGGCGTGGCCTGCTTGCTTTTCAACAGAAGTAAAACGTACCATGAAGCACTTGTTTGTCGAGGGGATCGCCAATGTTCACGGGAAGTATTGTTGCACTCGTTACGCCAATGGATGACAAAGGTAATGTCTGCCGTGCGAGTCTGAAAAAACTAATTGATTATCACGTCGCCAGCGGCACCGCGGCGATCGTCTCCGTCGGCACCACCGGCGAATCCGCGACCCTGAGCCATGAAGAGCATGGCGACGTAGTGATGCTGACGCTCGATCTGGCGGATGGCCGTATTCCGGTGATCGCCGGCACCGGCGCCAACGCCACCGCAGAAGGCATCTCTCTCACCAAACGCTTCGAAAACAGCGGCGTAGTCGGCTGCCTGACCGTGACGCCCTATTATAACCGTCCGACGCAGGAAGGGCTGTTCCAGCACTTTAAAGCGATCGCGGAAAGCACAGCGCTGCCGCAAATGTTATACAACGTCCCCTCACGCACCGGCTGCGACATGCTGCCGGAAACCGTCGCGCGCCTTGCTGAAATCAAAAATATTATCGGAATCAAAGAGGCGACCGGGAACTTATCGCGCGTTAGCCAGATCCAAGCACTGGTCGATGAGGCCTTTATAATCGTCAGTGGCGACGACGCCAGCGCGCTGGACCTGATGCAGCTGGGCGGCAAGGGCGTGATCTCGGTCACGGCCAACATCGCGGCGCGTGAAATGGCTGAGCTGTGCGCGCTGGCGCAACAGGGCAACTTCGTCGAGGCGCGTCGTCTGAATCAGCGTCTGATGCATCTGCACCAGACGCTTTTCTGCGAACCCAATCCGATCCCAGTGAAATGGGCGGCGAAACAGTTAGGATTAATCGCCAGTGACACGCTGCGTCTGCCGATGACGCCGCTGAGTTCAGCGGCCATACCAAAAGTTGAGCAGGCGCTGATTAAAGCGGGTTTGCGATAAGTTAGGGAGTTTCAATGAATCATTCTGTAAAGCGCTCAACGGTTGCGACCGTCGTGGCGCTGTCTACTGCGATGCTGTTAACGGCGTGCTCGAGCGATCAGCGTTATAAACGTCAGGTAAGCGGTGACGAGTCCTATTTACAGGCCAGCGAGCTGCACGATCTGCAGGCGCCCGCCGGCATGATCCTGCCGGTGGCGCACGGCGATTACGACGTGCCGCACACCGCCGCCAGCGGCAACGTCGGCAAGCAGCTCGACATTCGTCCGCCGGCTCAGCCGCTGGCGCTGGTCAACGGCGCGCGCGCGCAGTTCACCGGCAATACCGGCGTGCTGATGCTGGAAAACAGCCGCGGCGCGGTCTGGTCGCAGGTGACTAAAGTCGTTGAGTCGAGCAACTTCCCCATTGCGCAGCGCAACGATGCGCGTCAGCAGCTGACCACCGACTGGGTGCAGT
Organism: Pantoea sp. X-Soil-MYKO-1289; assembly: GCF_059730625.1. Taxonomy (NCBI): domain Bacteria; kingdom Pseudomonadati; phylum Pseudomonadota; class Gammaproteobacteria; order Enterobacterales; family Erwiniaceae; genus Pantoea; species Pantoea sp. X-Soil-MYKO-1289. Next base: position 3,003,076 of record NZ_AP036004.1, on the reverse strand, counting down.
GGAACCGCGCCGACGAAGACAATCAGTATCGCGGCCGCTATGAGATCAGCGTGCAGTCGCAGAGCTATCAGCAGGTGCTGACGGTGCGCCTGCTGGAGCTGCAGCAGGAAGGCAAAGCGGTCACCGCGCCGGTGCAGATCCAGCGCTACACTGCGCAGATGCTCAACGCCATCAGCGCCGGCCTGGATAAAATCGACGTCGCCAGCGAAAACGCGGCGGCGGGCCGCGCCAGCGGCAGCATTGACGTTCAGAGCGGCGCGGACGATACCGGCCTGCCGTTGCTGGTGCTGCGCACGCCGTTCAGCGTCGCCTGGCAGCGTCTGCCGCAGGCGATGCAGCGCGTCGGCATGGAAGTGACCGACAGCAATCGCTCGCAGGGCAGCATGAACGTAACCTACAAGTCGCCGGGCAGCGGCGCGTGGGATGAGGTTGGCGCGAAAGATCCGGAACTGCCGAACGGCGACTATAAAGTGCAGGTCGGCGATCTCGATAACCGCAGCAGCCTGCAGTTTATCGATCCGAAAGGGCATGTGCTCACCCAGTCGCAGAACGATGCGCTGGTGGCCGTGTTCCAGGCGGCCCTCAACAAATAAATCGCCTCAGGGCCGGAGATTCTCCGGCCTTTTTTTTTCGTCTCTGGCATAATAGCGCGCGGCGAAGTAAACGATTGCGTCGCGGCAATCCCCCAGCGGCCCGCCGTCGCAGAACACCTGAAATTTTCAAGTCTGGAGTTAACAAGATGCAAAAGCGAGCTGAGTTGTATCGCGGTAAAGCGAAAACCGTATACAGCACCGACAATCCGGATCTGCTGGTACTCGAGTTCCGCAACGATACGTCAGCAGGCGACGGAGCCCGAATCGAGCAGTTCGATCGCAAAGGAATGGTAAACAACAAGTTCAACCATTTCATCATGACCAAACTGCAGGAAGCGGGCATTCCGACCCAGATGGAAGCGCTGCTCTCCGACAACGAAGCGCTGGTGAAAAAGCTGGAGATGGTGCCGGTAGAGTGCGTGGTGCGCAACCGCGCGGCTGGCTCGCTGGTAAAACGTCTCGGCGTGGAAGAGGGCATGATCCTCAATCCGCCGCTGTTCGATCTGTTCCTCAAAGATGACGCGAAGCACGACCCGATGGTCAATGAATCCTACTGCGAAACCTTCGGCTGGGTAAGCAAAGCGAACCTGGCGCGGATGCAGGAGCTGACCTTTAAAGCCAACGAAGTGCTGAGCAAACTGTTTGACGACGCGGGCCTGATCCTGGTCGATTTCAAACTGGAGTTCGGCCTGTTTAAAGGCGAAGTGGTGCTGGGCGACGAATTTTCGCCGGATGGCGCGCGCCTGTGGGACAAGCAGACCATGGATAAAATGGACAAAGATCGTTTTCGCCAGAGCCTGGGCGGTCTGATCGAGGCCTATGAAGAGGTGGCGCAGCGTCTGGGCGTTAAGCTCGACTAAGCTCATCGCTTGCCAGACAGAGAAAGGAGAGCCGCGGCTCTCCTTTTTTCATTTGGCCGCAAGGCTGGTAGTTGTCTCCTCGCGCAACTAAAATCACGGGAAACTATCTCAATCAGGAGCAGATTATGCGCTGGCAAGGACGTCGCGAGAGCGACAATGTAGAAGACCGTCGAGATCAAAGCCCTGCTTACGGTGGCGGTGGACGTCAGATTCGTATTCCACGCGGAAAGGGCGGCATTATCCTGTTAGTCGTGGTCGCGGTTGCCGGCTATTACGGATACGACCTGACGGGGCTGCTGACCGGCGGCGACGTCGCGCCCACCAGCCAGCAGCAGCAGCGCGTCAGCGCCAATGACGACGAAGCGGCGAAGTTCACCCGCGTTATCCTGGCCTCCACGGAAGATACCTGGAGCAAACTGTTCCAGCAGATGGGCAAAGAGTACACCGCGCCGACGCTGGTGATGTACCGCGGCGCGACCCAGACCCGCTGCGGCACCGGTCAGACGGCGATGGGCCCCTTCTACTGCCCGGCGGATCGGCGCGTCTATATCGACCTCTCGTTCTACGATGAGATGAAAAACAAGCTTGGCGCGGGCGGCGAGTTCGCGCAGGGCTACGTGGTGGCGCATGAGGTGGGACACCACGTGCAGAATCTGCTCGGCATCGAACCGAAAGTGCGCGAAATGCAGCAGGGCGCAAGCCAGACGCAAATCAACCATCTGTCGGTGAAAATGGAGCTGCAGGCGGACTGCTTCGCCGGGGTATGGGGCCACTACGTTAGCAAAGACAACTGGCTGGAAACCGGCGACCTGCAGCAGGCGCTGGATGCGGCGCAGGCGATCGGCGATGACCGTCTGCAGCAGCGCAGTCAGGGACGCGTGGTGCCCGACAGCTTTACCCACGGCACCTCGGAACAGCGTTACACCTGGTTTAAACGCGGATTCGACAGCGGCGATCCGGGACAGTGCAATACTTTCGCTGCTAACTGATGTCGCCTGAGCAGCTCAGCCGTCAGATGCAGCAGGCAGGCGTCCGGCGGCTTTGCGCCATCAGCGGCGACACAGAGTGGTCTCTGGCGCGCGCCGCCGAGTGGCGCGCCGCCTTGCCGGGCGACTGGCTGGTGGTGGGCGACGCGCCGATCGCGGGGCTGCCGCACTGCGCGCCGTCTGCGCTGCGCACGCTGCTGGGCCGCGAATTCACCCACGCTATTTTCGACGCGCGCCGCGGTTTCCACGCCGAGGCGTTCGCCGCGCTGGCTGGCACGCTGCGCGCCGGGAGCTGGCTGCTGCTGCTGACGCCGCCGTGGTCGCGCTGGGCGCAGCAGCCTGACGAGGACAGCCTGCGCTGGGCCGACGTCGCCGAACCGCTCCCGACGCCGCACTTTGTGCGCCATCTGCAGGCGAGTTTGCTGGCCGATCCCGCCGTGGCGCTGCTGCGTCAGGACGCGCCGCCGCGTATTTCGCCGCTGGCGCCGCTGCCGCGCTGGCAGTGTCGCGCGCCGGAGCAGCAGCAGGCGATTGTCCATCAGCTGCTGACGATGACGTCAGGCGTCGCGGTGCTGACCGCGCCGCGCGGACGCGGCAAATCGGCGCTGGCGGGCATGCTGGCGCGGCAGATCCCGCGCGCGCTGATCGCCGCCCCGGCGAAAGCCGCCACCGACGTGCTGTCGCGCTTCGCGCAGGACCACTTTCACTTTATGGCGCCCGACGCCATTCTCGCCCAGCCGGATCTGCCCCCTGTCGACTGGCTAATCGTCGATGAGGCCGCGGCGATCCCGGCGCCGATACTGACGCAGCTGGTGGCGCGCTTCCCGCGCGTGCTGCTGACCACCACGGTGCAGGGCTATGAAGGCACCGGCCGCGGCTTTATTCTGAAGTTTTGCGCCGGGCTGGAACAGGTGCGTTACTTTACGCTGGACGAGCCGCTGCGCTGGTCGCGTCACGATCCGCTGGAGGCCTGGCTCAATCAGGCGCTGCTGTTTGAGGACGCCGCGCCCGCGCCGCGCGCCTCGGCCGGCGCGCCGCGTCCTCTGCCTGACGACGCCTGGCGGCGCGATCCCGCGCAGCCGAAGGCGGCTTATCGGCTGCTGGCCAGCGCTCACTACCGCACCTCGCCGCTCGATCTGCGACGCTTAATGGATGCGCCCGGCATGACGCTGTGGCTGAGCGGCGAAGCGCCCGCGCTGCAGGGCGCGCTCTGGCTGGTCGAGGAGGGCGGCTTAACGCCCGAGCTGGCGCAGGCGGTCTGGGCGGGCAGACGACGTCCGCGCGGCAATCTGGTGGCGCAGTCGCTGGCGGCGCACGCCGGATTCGTCGAGGCGGCGACGCTGCGCTCCAGACGCATCAGCCGTATCGCGGTGGCGGCGGAACAGCGCAGACAGGGTATCGGCCAGGCGTTAGTCGCTGCCGTCCGGCGTCAGCAGGGTGTGGATTTTCTCTCGGTCAGCTTTGGCTACACCGAGGCGCTGTGGGCCTTCTGGCGCGCCTGCGGCTTTAGTCTGGCGCGTATCGGTACTCAGCGCGAAGCGAGCAGCGGCTGCTATGCGGCGATGGCGATTCTGGCGCTGACGCCCGCAGGCAGGGCGTTACAGCAGCGCGCCGCAACGCGGCTGGCGCGCGACTGGCCGCAGCTGCGCCAGCAGGTTGCTGAGTCGATCGCGCTGCCGGAGGCGCCGCTGACGTTTACTGATGAAGATGCCCGGCTGGCGGCGGGCTTCGCCTGGGCGCAGCGGCCGCTGGAGGCGAGCCTGCCGGTTTTATCTCGCCTTGCCGCCTGCGCCGCCGTGCCGCCGCTGCTGCAGGCCGCGCTGCAGCCTGGGGCGGAGCCCGGCGCGCTGGCGCGGCAGGCCGGATTAACCGGACGCAAGGCGCTGATCGCCAGGCTACGCCTTGAGACCGGCGCCGTGCTGATGGCGCTGGACGCGGCGCGCGCCGAACAGCTGCGTCGGCAAGTAGAATAAATCCACAGACTTGTTCAAATTTTCCCAATAGCGCTCTGCGCAGGGCGGCGTATAGTGATTAAAGGAGGTCACTATGACACTGCAATACGTTATTGTTCAGCAGCCGAGCGCGGAAGCGCAACAGCTGTTCCTGCTCTATCACGGCGTCGGCGACAATCCCCACTCTATGGCGCAGCTGGGCGGCTGGTTCGCGCGCGAGTTCCCGCAGGCGCAGGTGGTGGCGGTAGGCGCGCCGTCGCCGGGCCACTACTGGTTCAGCGAAACCGCACAGCACGATCAGAGCGAGCAGCAGCGGGTTAACGCCGTGCTGCCGCAGTTCGTCGACTCGGTGCGGCACTGGCAAGCGCAAAGCGGCGTGCGCGCCGACGCGACCGCGCTGGTGGGCTTTTCACAGGGCAGCACCATGGTGCTGGAGGGCGTGAAGGCGCAGCCGGATCTGGCGGGGCGGGTGGTGGCGTTCAGCGGCCGCTATGCGACGCTGCCGGAGCGCGCATCGACGCGCACCACCATCCATCTGATCCACGGCGAGTATGACGAACAGATACCGATGCAGCACGCTGAGCAGGCGGCGCAGCGGCTGACCGCGCTGGGCGGCGATGTGACGCTCGATATCGTTGAAGATCTGCCGCATGCGGTTGACGACCGCAGCATGGCGCTGGCGCTGAAGCATCTGCACTATACCGTGCCGAAGCGCTATTTCGATGAGGCGTTGAGCGGCGCGAAACCCGGCGACGACGACGTCATTATGATGATGTGAAAACGCCCTCGCGCAGGCGAGGGCGTTGCAGGACGGTGGCGCGACGCAAAGAGCCGGTTATTTCTTTTTCGGCCAGTCGTCGTCATCGTCCCATTTATCGTTAAAGTCGCGATGCGGCGGCAGGTCGGGCTTGTTTGCCATATATTTTTTATGATCGATGCGCTTCAGATCCTTGTATACGTTCATCAACACGCCGACCAGCAACAGGATCACAAGGATCCACCAGTAATCTTTAATAAATTCCATTTGCCTGCTCCTCTCGATCGCGATCAGGCGACCAGCTGTTCCATAATGCGCTGATACATGCGGCTCAGCGTCTGCAGATCGGCTGCCTTCACGCACTCATTGATTTTGTGAATGGTGGCATTCACCGGGCCAAGCTCCACTACCTGCGCGCCCATCCGCGCGATAAACCGCCCGTCTGAGGTGCCGCCGGTGGTCAGGAGCTGCGGCTTAATTTCATTATAGTGCGATACCGCCCTGATAACGGCGTCCACCAGCTTGCCGCGCGAGGTCAGGAAGGGCTGGCCGGAAACGTTCCACTCCAGCGTATAGCGCAGCTGATAGCTGTCGAGCAGTTCCGCCACGCGATCTTTAATCATTTGATCGGTAAGTTCGGTGCTGAAGCGGAAATTGAACTGCACGAAAAACTCGCCCGGAATAACGTTGTTGCTGCCGGTGCCCGCCTGCACGTTGGCGATCTGCATGCTGGTGGGCGGGAAAAATTCATTGCCGCGATCCCACTCGGTGGCGACCAGCGCGTTGAGCGCCGGCATCGCGCGATGCACCGGATTATCCGCCAGATGCGGATAGGCGACATGGCCCTGCACGCCGTGGATGGTCAGGTTCGCGGTCATCGAGCCGCGACGCCCGTTTTTCACCACGTCGCCCACCACTTCGGTGCTGGACGGCTCGCCCACCAGGCAGTAGTCCAGACGCTCATGGCGCGCCATCAGACGCTCTACCACTTTCACCGTACCGTTTTTGGCGCTCGCCTCTTCGTCCGAGGTGATCAAAAACGCCAGGCGGCCTTTATGGTTGGGGTGCGCGGCGACGAAACGTTCCGCCGCCACCACCATCGCCGCCAGCGAACCTTTCATGTCCGCCGCGCCGCGGCCAAACAGCATGCCGTCGCGAATCGTCGGCTCGAAAGGGGGGTTGATCCAGCGGCTGGCGTCGCCCGGCGGCACCACGTCGGTATGGCCGGCGAACGCCAGGGTTTCGCCCTGACCGCGCGTCGCCCAGAAGTTGAGCGTGTCGTCGATAAGCATCGGCTCGACCTGAAAGCCAATCGCCTCCAGACGCGCAATCAGCAGCGCCTGACAGCCCGCGTCATCCGGGCTGAGCGAGGGGCGGCGGATAAGCTGCTGCGCCAGTTCGATTACAGGACAGAACATATTATGACTTCTCCTGGATAAACGCCTGGTAAGCGGCTTCGCTGAAGCCGACAAGCTGCGCGCCGTCTGGCGCGCGCAGTACGGGCCGCTTGATGACGGCGGGGTGCGCCAGCATCAGCGCCTTGGCGCTCTCTGCATCGATAACGGCGTCGCGTTCGGCATCCGTCAGCTTGCGCCAGGTGGTACCGCGGGTGTTAAGCAGCGTCTGATAGCCGGACCTGTCGATAAGCTGCGACAGCAGCGCATCGTTTAGCCCGCTGGCGCGGTAGTCATGGAATTCAACGTTGATGTCGGCGGCTTCTAAATAGCGGCGCGCTTTTTTTATGGTGTCGCAATTTTTTATGCCGTACATCACCCACTGCGCTGTCATCAGGATTCCTCGTCTGAAAATGAGGCGGTCAGTTTAACACAGAGAGCCGGGGTGCTAAGCGGTGTGAAAAGAAAAGCGGAGAAATAACTGGAACAAAATCATTAAGATTTGTCTTAGTAACCGCTTTCATTTTAAGGGTTATTGTCACGCGGTTTATCATGAGCCTGTTAAGAATTATCTTAGTGTTCATCCAGACCTGCTGGCCCGAATGTCTTCCCTGTTTCTTTTATGTTTATAACAGGTTGCTGAAATGTGCGTCAGCTAGCAGAACGAAAAGCTACAGTAATTAATCGACGCTGCCGATAGTGAAAACAGGTGTAACCGTATTCACATGGCGAAAATTTATGCGTAAAATCGTCAGCACAATAAGAGAGGGTTTATATGATTGACGCTGAAATGGGGAACTGGAAAGAATTCATCGCGGCGATGTTACGCAACAAGTAACGCGCGGCGGTAAAGGCAGGAAACGTCCCCCTTGCTCTGATTCCGACCACACATAGCAATAAGGCAGCCACTTCGGTGGCTGCCTTTACTTTTTCAGTCAGTCGTGCGGCTTCGCCTTTAGCGGGAAGCGCCGGCGCACCAGCACGAAGAACAGCGGCACAAAAAAGATCGCCAGCAGCGTGGCGGAGATCATGCCGCCCATCACGCCGGTGCCGACCGCGTGCTGGCTGCCGGAACCGGCGCCCGCGCTGATGGCCATCGGCAGCACGCCGAAGATAAAGGCCAGCGAGGTCATCAGGATCGGGCGCAGACGCTGACGCGACGCGGAGAGCGTCGCCCCGACCAGCTCGCCGCCTTTGCTGTTGATCTCGTTGGCGAATTCCACAATCAGTATGGCGTTCTTCGCCGACAGGCCCACCACCGTCAGCAGCCCCACCTGGAAGTAGACGTCGTTCTCCAGCCCGCGCAGCCAGGTAGCGACCAGCGCGCCAACGACGCCGAGCGGCACTACCAGCATCACCGAGAAGGGGATCGACCAGCTCTCATAGAGCGCCGCCAGGCAGAGAAATACCACCAGCAGCGAAATCGCGTAGAGCGCCGGCGCCTGCGAGCCAGACAGCCGCTCCTGATAAGAGGCGCCGGTCCACTGGAAGCCAACGCCGAGCGGCAGCTGCGCGACCAGGCGTTCCATGGCGTCCATCGCCGCGCCGCTGCTGACGCCCTGCGCCGCCTCGCCGACGATCTCGATTGACGAGTAGCCGTTATAGCGTTCCAGCCGCGGCGAGCCGGTCTCCCAGCGGCTGGTGGCGAAGGCGGAGAAGGGCACCATGCCGCCGCTGCTGTTGCGCACGTACCACTTATTGATGTCGTCCGGCAGCATGCGGAAAGCCGGCGCGGCCTGCACGTAGACCTTTTTCACGCGTCCGCGATCGAGGAAGTCGTTAACGTAGGTCGATCCCCAGGCGGTGGTGAGGGTGTCGTTGATCGTGTCGATCGAGACGCCCAGCGCCTGCGCTTTACGCTGATCGACATCGATCTGCAGCTGCGGGCTGTCGTCCAGGCCGTTGTGGCGCACGCGCGACAGCGCCGGATCCGCCGCCGCCATCTCCAGCAGCCTATCGCGCATCGCCATCAGCGAAGCGTGGCCGAGACCGGCGTGATCCTGCAGTTCCAGATCAAAACCAGAGGAGCTGCCCATGCCGGTAATCGCTGGCGGGCTGCTGGCGATAACGCGTCCCTCTTTGATGTCGCGGAAGGCTTTGGTGGCGCGCTCGATAATGGCGAAAGAGGTGCGATCCGCGCCGGAGCGCGCTTCCCAGTCTTTCAGCCTTACGAACAGGCGCGCCACGTTCTGACCGTTGCCGCCCGGCCCCGAGCCGATGGTGGAGAACACCGACAGCACATTCTCTTGCTCCTGGGTCATATAGTAGCGCTCAACCTTTGCCACCACGGCGGAGGTTTGCTGCAGCGTCGCGCCCGGAGGCAGCTGCACCTGCGTCAGAAAAACGCCGCGATCTTCAAGGGGCAGAAACGAGGTGGGCAGACGGATAAACAGAAACGCCATCAGGCCGATAATCGCGAGGTAGAGCAGCAGCCAGCGGCCGCCTTTGCGCAGAATGCGCGCGACGCCGCGCTCGTAGCGGTCGGCGTTGCGATTAAAGTGGCGGTTAAACCAGCCGAAAAAGCCGCGGCGGCCGTGATGTTCTCCCTGCGCCAGCGGCTTCAGCAGCGTGGCGCACAGGGCGGGCGTCAGGATCATCGCCACCAGCACCGACAGCACCATCGCCGAGACGATGGTAATAGAGAACTGACGGTAGATCGCGCCGACCGTGCCGCCGAAAAAGGCCATCGGCACGAAAACGGCCGACAGCACCAGCGCGATCCCCACCAGCGCGCCCTGAATTTGCCCCATCGACTTACGCGTCGCCGCGCGCGGCGAGAGGCCTTCTTCGCTCATAATGCGCTCGACGTTCTCCACCACTACGATGGCGTCGTCCACCAGCAGGCCGATCGCCAGCACCATGGCGAACATGGTGAGGGTATTGATGCTGAAGCCGCAGGCGTAGAGCACGGAAAAGGTGCCGAGCAGCACCACCGGCACGGCGATAGTCGGGATCAGCGTGGCGCGAAAATTCTGCATAAACAGATACATCACGCCGAACACCAGCACGATCGCTTCCAGCAGCGTTTTCACCACGTCGGTAATCGAGGCTTTGACGAAGGGCGTGGTTTCATAGGCGATTTTGGCTTCCAGCCCGTGCGGGAAAAAGTGCGACAGCTCATCCACGCGCTGGCGCACCAGCTTATCGGTGTTCATCTCGTTAGCGCCGGAGGCGAGCTTGATGCCCAGGCCCGACGCCGGCTGGCCGTTATAGCGGCTCAGATAGTCATATTTTTCCGCGCCCAGCGCCACCTGCGCCACGTCGCTTAGCGTCACCACCGAGCCGTCGGGATTGGTCTTCAGGGTAATGGCCTTGAACTGTTCCGGCGTCTGCAGCAGCGACTGGGCGTTAACCGTGGCGTTCAGCGCCTGCTTGTCGACCGAAGGCAGCCCGCCGACCTGACCGACGGCGACCTGCGCGTTTTGCGCCTCGATGGCGCTTACCACGTCGTCGGTGGTGAGCGAGTAGGCGATAAGCCTGGCGGGATCGAGCCAGATTCGCATCGCATACTGCGAGCCGTAGGCGTCAACCTGGCCGACGCCGTCGATGCGGCTCAGCGGATCCTGAATATTACTGGCGACATAGTCTGCAATATCCTGTTTATCCATACTACCGTCGGTGGAGACGAAAGCGATCATCAGGATATTGCTGTCGCCGGTTTTATTGACCGTCACGCCCTGCGACTGCACCGCCTGCGGCAGCTTGCGCAGCGCCGACTGCAGCTGGTTCTGCACCTGCTGGCGCGCTTCATCGGGATTGGTGCCGGCCGAGAAGGTGAGGGTGATCTGCGCCTGACCGGTATTGCTGCTGTTGGACGACATATACATCAGATTGTCGATGCCGGTCATGTTCTGCTCGATAACCTGCGTAACGGTGTTTTCCAGCGTTTCGGCCGAGGCGCCAGGATAGTTGGCGGTGATGCGCACATTCGGCGGCGCCAGATCGGGATATTGCTCAATGGGCAGGGAAATAATCGCCAGCGTGCCGCACAGGCTGATTAAAATCGCCAGCACCCAGGCAAAAACAGGGCGGTCGATGAAAAAATTCGACATCGAATCGACACTCCTCAGCAGCGTTTCGCTTTTATTATCTGAATGCGACCCGCGCGTTGCGCGGGTCGTGCGGGCAGGGAAAAGTCACTCTTTCGCCGAAACTTACTCTACGTGCTGCAAATTAGGAAATCGTGGAGAAATTGTGGAGAAAGTGTAAAACCCCCGTCAGGTCAGCTGTGGCGGTTTTCCAGCCACATCACGGTTGCGGCGACGCGCGAGCGCACGTCGAGTTTTTTCAGCAAATTGCGGATATGCACTTTTACCGTCTCTTCCGAGATATGCAGCGCGGCGGCGATCTCTTTATTCGACAGGCCGCGCGCCACCTCCTGCAGCACATCCCGCTCGCGCTCGGTGAGCTGGCGAAACGGACTGGCGCTGTGCTGGCGCGTGGCGAGATAATCGCGCACCGCGTCGCTGAAGATTTTTTCGCCGCTTGCCGCCTGCAGGATCTGGCCGGGCAGCAGTTCCGGATCGCTGTCTTTGAGCAGATAGCCGTCCGCGCCGGCGTCGACCATCGCGTCGATATCGCTGCGCGCATCCGACACGGTAAAGATCAAAATGCGCGAACTAATCCCTTCATGGCGCAGCGCCTTCAGCGTATCGAGGCCCGACATGCCTTTCATATTGAGATCGAGCAGAATGATATCCGGCGCGAGGCGGCGCGCCTCAGCCAGCGCTTCGGTGCCGTTGTTCGCTTCGGCAATGACGTCCAGCCGAGGCTCCAGCGCCAGCAGCTGGCGAATACCGCGGCGCATAAGCGGATGATCGTCCACTATCATGACCGTCAGCGTAGATTGTTGCATATTGACTCCCGGCGAAAACGCAAAAGCGCGTCTGAAAAGGTTAAAAAGAGGCGTTGCGCGTCAACGCGATGGTATTACGTCAGCGGCGCGGCGGAGCGCGGCGGAAAACGCAGGGCGACCTGCGTGCCGCGCGCCTGCGCCTGAATCTTCAGCTCGCCCGCCAGCCGTGCGGCGCGCTCCGACATGGTGGTCAGGCCGTAATGGCCCTGCGGCTCCTCGGTGCTGGCGATGCCCACGCCGTCGTCCGTTACCGTAAGTAAATGCTCACCTTCCGCATTGCGCTCATAGCGTACGCTGATGGTGGCGGCATCGGCGTGACGAATGGCGTTCAACACCGCCTCGCGCGCAATTTGCAGCAGATGAACCTGCTGCTGCGCATCCAGCGTTTCCAGCCCGGGCTGGAAGCTAAAACTAATTTTAGCCGTAACCTGCTCCTGCAACGAAGCGATCATCGCCTGCATCGCCGCCACCAGATCGGCCTGCTCAATGGTCAGGCGGAAGGTCGCCAGCAGTTCGCGCAGCTGGCGATAGGCGTCGGAAAGCGTGCGGTCGACGTCGGCGATAATGCTTTGCGCCTCCGCGCTGGAGGGGCCGAGCGTACGGCGCAGCAGCGTAAACTGAATACGCATAAAAGAGAGCGCCTGCGCCAGCGAATCGTGCAGCTCGCGGGCGATAGTGGCGCGCTCTTCGATCAACAGCATCTGCTGAACCTGCTTTTGCGTCTGCCAGATCCAGACAGCGCGCGACAGCATATTGCCCAGGCTCTGCATCAGCGCCTGGCGCGGCCGCGGCTGATCGCTTTGCCAGCGCAGCGCGCCGGCCTGTTCGTCGTCCTGCTGCAGCGTGACGCCGTGCCAGCTTAGCGCCGCGTCGCTTTCCCCGACGCTGAAGCGGCCATGCTCGCTCTCCAGCACCAGCGCGCGCAGGTTTTCGCGCTCGCGCACCTGCGCCATCACGCTTTCAAACAGCGCCGCATTGAGCGGTCGGGCGGTCAGCATCTGCGAGCTTTCATACAGCAGCGACAGCGTGCGGTTCGCTTCCTGTAAATCGCGCGTTTTCTCTTCTACCGCGCTGGCCAGCGCCTGATGGTGCGAATGCAGACGCGCCGCCATGGCGCTAAAAGTCTGCGCCAGCACCCGCAGTTCATTATTCTGCTCCACCACCAGTGGCGGAAAGGCGAAGTTGCCGCTTTCAACGTAGCGGCTGGCGGTGACCAGCGCGTTGAGCGGACGCACCACCTGACGACGGCTGAAGCGAATCGTGCCCAGCGCCAGCGCCACAATCAACACCACGCCCAGCAGGCTGCTGGCGGCCACCAGCTCCATCTTTCTTTCGCTGTAGCGCTGTAATCCCATCACAAAGCGATCGATCTCGCCGACGTAGTTCGCCACCTGCTGTTGATAGAGCGCTGCCTCGCCGCGCTGCAGCTGCTGCCGCAGCGCAGGCCAGGCGGTACGCAGATGGCGATAGCGGTTGACCACCTCCTGCGGCACCCAGGGACGATCAAGGTCGCGCAGCGCCGGTTTATTGAGCGTCTCTTCATATTCCAGCAGATGGTGCCGAAGCTGCTGTGGCGCGCTGGCGCTGTCCCAGGCCAGCCGATAACTCTGCATGCGCAGCGAACCCGCCAGGTTGACCGCCTCGGCGTCGCGCAGGCTGCTGGAGAGGGTCATCAGCGCCAGCCCGGTCGTCAGCAGCGCCAGCAGCACGATGGCGCTCAGCGCCTGGGCGATGCTGCGGGTTACGGAACGTTTCACAATCACGGCAATATCCCTGTTTTTGGTGCGGGCATTATAAAGGAGAGGGCAGCAAGCTGCCAGGTTCATACCAATTATCGACACGCCGGCTTACAGTCTGCACAAAAAATAAACTCTGTTGACATAACCCAGGAGAGCGTACGGCGTGGCGTTTAAAAAGCAGACAGGTTTACATCGGCCAGATGTAGGCTTTCATTACGGCGCTAATAATTCTAAGCACAATTAAACACGTCACCTGCAACCCCCTCGAAGGAGCATGCTATGAAAAAAGGTATTGTGATTCTGGCCGGCGCCCTGTTGGCAACCGCTTCGTTTACGACGCTGGCGGCCACGCCGGTCGATCAGGACCAGGCGCAGGGTCTGCAAAGCATCGGCAGCGTTTCCGTTTCGAACGCGCGCGGCTCGCTGGATGACGCGACGCGTCAGCTGTCGCAAAAAGCGGAAGAGATGGGCGCAAGCCACTACCGTGTTATCGGCGTCGAGAACCCGGGCGACTCCAGCCTGTGGCGCGGCACCGCAGAGATTTATCGCTAACCCTCAGCCATACCCTTCCATCCCTGTAGCACTTACCGGCCTGCCAATGGCCGGTTTTTTTGTGCAACAAACCCAATTATTACAAAACACTTTGTGCGTCTCGCCGGTATCTTTTGCTTCGTTCTCGCAGAACGGGTAGGATTCATCGCCGTAATTTCCCCTGCCTTTTTACTAATAACTCACAGGCAGATCACAGGGTCATTACCCCATTTCGCATGGCGTACGCAATCGTTTGTGATCGCCGTGATTGATGGTCAGGACAAACAGGAAGGCTATGAAATCTACAAAAAAAACCGCAGCCGAAATGCGTGCTGCGAAAAGACGCTGGCTGAACTCACATGACACCGGCTACCACAAGGCGATGGGCAATCGTCACGTTCAGATGATTGCCATCGGCGGCGCCATCGGCACCGGCTTATTCCTCGGCGCAGGCGGACGACTGCAGGCGGCGGGACCGGCGCTGGCGTTAATCTATCTGGTGTGCGGCATCTTCTCGTTCTTTATTCTGCGAGCGCTGGGCGAACTGGTGCTGCACCGTCCCTCCAGCGGCAGCTTCGTTTCTTACGCGCGCGAATTCCTCGGGGAAAAAGCCGCCTATGTCGCAGGCTGGATGTACTTCGTTAACTGGGCGATGACCGGCATCGTCGACATCACCGCCGTCGCGCTCTATATGCACTACTGGGGCGCGTTTGGCGATGTGCCGCAGTGGGTCTTCGCGCTCGGCGCGCTGGCCATTGTCGGCACCATGAACATGATCGGCGTGAAGTGGTTCGCCGAGATGGAGTTCTGGTTCGCGCTGGTGAAAGTGCTGGCGATCGCCATCTTCCTGGTCGTGGGCGTGGTGTTTCTCGGCACCGGCAAACCGCTGGACGGCAACGCCACCGGCTTCCACTTAGTGACCGACAACGGCGGCCTGTTCCCGCACGGTCTGCTGCCGGCGCTGGTGCTGGTGCAGGGCGTGGTGTTCGCTTTCGCGTCTATCGAACTGGTGGGCACCGCCGCAGGCGAGTGTAAAGATCCCGCCACCATGCTGCCGAAAGCGATCAACAGCGTGATCTGGCGTATCGGTCTGTTTTACGTGGGGTCGGTGGTGCTGCTGGTGCTGCTGCTGCCGTGGAACGCCTATCAGGCGGGCCAGAGCCCGTTCGTGACCTTCTTCTCGAAGCTGGGCGTGCCTTACGTTGGCAGCATCATGAACATCGTGGTGCTGAGCGCGGCGCTCTCCAGTCTGAACTCCGGCCTCTACTCCACCGGCCGTATTCTGCGTTCGATGGCGATGGGCGGTTCGGCGCCGAAGTTCATGGCGAAAATGAACGGCCAGCAGGTGCCTTACGCCGGTATTCTGGTCACCATCGCGGTCTACGTCATCGGCGTGGTGCTCAACTACTACGTGCCTTCGCAGGTCTTCGAGATCGTGCTGAACGTCGCGTCGCTGGGTATTATCGCCTCATGGGGCTTTATCGTGATCTGCCAGATGCGCCTGCGCAAAGCGATCAAGGAAGGCAAAGCGGACGACGTCAGCTTTAAGCTGCCGGGCGCGCCGGTCACCTCCTGGCTGACGCTGCTGTTCCTGCTGAGCGTGCTGGTGCTGATGGCGTTCGATTACCCGAACGGCACCTACACCATCGCTGCTATCCCGGTTCTGGCGGTGATTCTGGTGCTGGGCTGGTTCGGCGTGCGCAAGCGCGTGGCCGCTGTCGCGCAGACCGAGCACGATCACCTGCACGACGACAAGCCGCACGCGCTGGCGGATGACGCCGCGCGCTAAGCGCAAGCATCCATGCTGAAAAGCCTGCCTGCTAACGGCAGGCTTTTTTTATTCCCGCCGCTTATAGTTTTCGCGCGCGCTTCCCCCTATGATGGCAGGCTCCCGCAAATCGGCAGTGGAGCCATCATGTCGTTCAAGATCAATATCATCAAAGACAAACTTCTCTCCGAAAACTATTTTATCCTGCGCAACTTCACCTACGAACTCGCCACCCAACGCGGCGAGGTGGTGCGCCACAAGCGCGAAGTGTATGACCGCGGCAACGGCGCCACCATCCTGCTCTATAACCGCGAGAAAAACAGCGTCGTGCTGACCCGCCAGTTTCGAATCGCCACCTACGTCAACGGCAACGCCAGCGGCATGCTGATCGAGGCCTGCGCCGGGCTGCTGGATAACGACACCCCGGAAGTCTGCATTCGCAAAGAGGCGATCGAAGAGACGGGCTATGCGGTGGGCGAGGTAGAAAAACTCTATGAAGCCTATATGTCGCCGGGCGGCGTCACCGAGCTGATTCATTTCTTCGCCGCCGAATATAACGAATCGCTGCGCGATAACGCCGGCGGCGGCGTCGAGGATGAGGATATCGACGTGCTGGAGATTCCGTTCCCGGAGGCGCTGACGATGGTGAAAGATGGCCGTATCCGCGATGGCAAAACCATTATGCTGCTGCAGCATGCCCAGCTGGCGGGCTGGCTGAAGGCCTGACGAAAGGGACGACGCGCGCGGCAGGGCGATGCGTCGCCGCGCATTGTCCGATAAATCCGATTGAGATAAACCCGTGCGCTCCCGATGATGAAAAAGGTGATTTCTGTGGCGCCGTATCGCATTATCGTATGCTTTTTCAGCAGTTAAGTGCGCTTTCCGGACGTGGTCACAGTTTAGGTCCACCTGATGTCCGGCCGTTGCGCTATCATCTCCACTCTGAGATTTTGGGGACCGTTTTTCCTGATGCCGACCTGGACGAAGTCACTGCTGGTATTGCCATTCTTTTTCATTGCCTGCGCTAAAGCCGATCCACTGCAAAAGTCGTTTTCCGACTGGCAGGTGACCTGCAATAACGTCGCGTTCTGCGTGGCGCGCAATATACCTGGCGACAAAGGACTGGTAATGACTATCGCGCGCCATGCCGGCGTCAACGATCGCCCGCTGCTGCGTATCGATTACGGCAGCGCCTACAGCGGCGAGCTGCCCGGCGCGCCGCTACAGGATAATTTACTGCTCGATCAGCGCCGTCTGCGTCCCGACTTCAAACACTGGACGGTTGAGCCGCACCACCTCGCCACCAGCAACGCTATCGCCATTGACGAATTTCTCGCGCAAATCCTCGACGCGGACGCGATCCAGCTTACCTATAATGGCCAGGCGGCTATTTCACTGCATGGACTGAAAGCGGCGCTGCTGCTGGTGGATGACGTGCAGGGCAGGGTCAACGGCATGAGCGCGTGGATTAAACGCGGTTCGCGCGCGCTGTGGGATGTGCCGCCCCAGCCGCCGCTGCCGCCGCTGCCCGATATGGGCGCGCCGCCTGCCGCGCTGACGCGCGAGGAAACCAGCGGACTGCTTGATTACGGCACCTGGCGGCTTAACAGCGACGCCTGCTCGCTCGACCCGATGCGGCGCGAAGTCAACGTCGCGCCGCTGACCGACAGCAAAGCGCTGCTGATGGTGAGCTGCGAGATGGGCGCCTATAACGTGATCGATCTGGCGTTCGAAGTGACGCGCGCCGCGCCCTATGTCGCACGCGGCATCACCCTGACGCTGCCGTTTACGCCGCCGCGCGGCGAGCGCCAGCTGGAGCTGATCAACGCCGACTATGACGCCAGCACCGGCCAGCTTTACACCTTCAGCAAAGGACGCGGGCTGGGCGACTGCGGCTCCGCCACGCGCTGGCGCTTTAACGGCACCGACTTCACGCTGGCGGAATATGCCGAAGAGTCTACCTGCGACGCCTGGCACAGCAGCGACGACTGGCCGACCCTGTGGGTCTCCCAGCCGCCGCCCGCGCCCTAGCGAATCGCCTGCACCATCATCGGCGAGCCGTTCTGGTTGCCGACCAGCTCCGCCAGCATATCGTTGACGCCGTCGCTCATGGCGGTAAAGCGCGTCAGCGGTGAGCGGGTGATCACCACAAATACCCCGACGTTATGCTGCGGCACCATCGCCATATAGGTGATGAATCCGCCGCCGCCGCCGGTTTTCTGAATAATGCCGGGGCGACCGTTTTTCGGCCCCATATAGACCCAGCCCATGCCAATCGCGTCGGCTCTGCCCGGCACATCCATGCCTTCTACTTTCGCCAGCTGATCGCGGCGATAGATCAGCGTCTGCATACGGTCTACCTGCGGCGAACGCGGGCTGATGGCCGAGTCGAGGAACTGCTGCATCCAGCGGCCCATATCGTCCGGCGTCGAGTAGACGCCGCCGCTGCCGATAGCGGCCAGCGTGTTATTGCAGGGGCTGGCGCCTTTCTCCGCCACCATCAGGCGATCGCACTGCTCAGGCGAGGGCGTAAAGGTGGTGTCTTTCATGCCGAGCGGGCGGGTAATCAGCTGCTGGAGCAGCGCCGGATAGGGCATGCCGGCGGCGCGCGCCAGCGCATCTCCCAGCAGGTCATAGCCCAGATTCGAATAGGACGCGTCGGTGCCTGGCGCGGCTTTCAGCTTCGCGCCGGCCAGCCACTGCCAGCGGTCGCCGCGCGTCGGCCAGACAAACACCGGGCGATGCGGCTTACCGCCGGGCTGCTCGCGCGGCAGGCCGCTGGTGTGGGTCGAGAGATTGATCAGGCGAATCGGCTGCCCGGCGTAGCTCGGCACGCGCGCGCCCGCCGGCGCATATTTGCTCAGCGGATCGTCAAGGCGAATTTGCCCGCGCTCCGCCATCTTCACCATCACTTCGCTGGTCAGCAGCTTGCTGAGCGAGGCGATGCGGATCAGGGAATCTTTCTGCGGCCGCACGTTATTACCGGGACGCGTTTCGCCAAAGCTGGCGAAAACGCGCTGGTTGCCGTCGATAGCGACCAGCGCCATGCCGGTGGCGCCGCTGCCGTAAAAAATGTGTTCAGCGTAGCGATCGACGATTTGGGATGAGAGCAGCGGATCGGGCGCGATCTGCGCCTTGCCTGCGAATGGCATCAGCGAAACCATTAAGGCGAGTAACCAGGGTGTACGTTTTTTCAACGGAAAAGCATCCAGCGAGAGGAATAAGGGAAAGATCCTATAGTAATGGGTTTACGCAAGCGGTGAAGGGGGCCAAGAGGATTTTTTTCTGTTTCAGGCTATGAGAGAGAGTGGCCCTTCCCGCAGAAAGGGAAGGGCCAGAAGCATTACGCTGGCTTGAGTAACGACTCCGCCTGCGCCACGACGTTTTCCACCGTGAAGCCGAAGGCAGGGAAGAGTTTGCCTGCCGGCGCGGATTCGCCGAAGGTGGTCATGCCGACGATTTTGCCGTCAATGCCGACATATTTGTACCAGTAGTCGGCAATGCCCGCCTCAACGGCGACGCGCGCGCGCACCGTCGACGGCAGCACCGATTCGCGATAGGCGATATCCTGCTTGTCGAACAC
Source organism: Pantoea sp. X-Soil-MYKO-1289 (assembly GCF_059730625.1). NCBI lineage: Bacteria > Pseudomonadati > Pseudomonadota > Gammaproteobacteria > Enterobacterales > Erwiniaceae > Pantoea > Pantoea sp. X-Soil-MYKO-1289. The sequence continues at coordinate 2,984,058 of NZ_AP036004.1, read as the reverse complement.
GTCGGTGCTCGGCAGCGACACCACGCGCACTTTGTGGCCGTCGGCGGTCAGCTTCTCCGCCGCGCCCAGCGTGATCTCCACTTCGGAACCGGTGGCAATCAGGATGATATCCGGCGTGCCGTCGCTCTCTTTCAGCACGTAGCCGCCGCGCGCGATATTCTCAACCTGCGCCGCGCTACGCTCCGGCTGCAACAGGTTCTGGCGCGACAGGATCAGCGCGGTCGGGCCGTGATGGCGCTCAATCGCCGCTTTCCACGCCACCGCCGTCTCGACCTGGTCGCAGGGGCGCCAGGTGCTGAAGTTCGGCGTCAGGCGCAGGCTGGCGAGCTGTTCGACCGGCTGGTGCGTCGGGCCGTCTTCGCCGAGGCCGATAGAGTCATGGGTATAGACCATAATCTGCCGCGCTTTCATCAGCGCCGCCATACGCGCCGCGTTGCGCGCATACTCCACGAACATCAGGAAGGTGGCGGTGTAGGGCACGAAACCGCCGTGATGGGCGATGCCGTTGGCGATGGCGGTCATACCGAACTCGCGCACGCCGTAGTGAATGTAGTTGCCCGCCGGATCTTCTTTAATCGGCTTCGAACCTGACCAGATGGTAAGGTTGCTCGGCGCAAGGTCCGCCGATCCGCCCAGCAGCTCCGGCAGCAGCGAGCCAAGGTGCTCCAGCGTATTTTGCGACGCTTTGCGGCTGGCGATCTTCTGCGGATTGGCCTGCAGGTCGGTAATGAACTTGTGGGTTTCGCTCTCCCACGTCGACGGCATTTCGCCGTTCATGCGGCGCTGGTACTCTTCAGCCAGCTCCGGATGCGCCTGCTTATAGGCGGCCAGCTTGTCGTTCCAGGCGCGCTCGCGTTCGGCGCCTGCCTCTTTGGCGTCCCACTGCTGATAGATCTCCTGCGGGATTTCAAACGGCGGCGAGGTCCAGCCCAGCTCTTTACGCGCCAGCGCCACTTCCGCGTCGCCCAGCGCCGCGCCGTGCGACTCCTCTTTACCGGCTTTGTTCGGCGAACCGAAACCGATAACGGTGCGGCAGATAATCAGCGACGGCTTGTCGGTGACGCTCTGCGCCTCTTTAATCGCGCGGCTCACCGCCTCGGCGTCGTGGCCGTCGATCTCGCCGACGACGTGCCAGTTGTAGGCTTCGAAACGCTTATGGGTGTCGTCGGTAAACCAGCCTTCGGTTTCACCGTCGATAGAGATGCCGTTATGGTCATAGAAGCCGATGAGTTTTCCGAGGCCGAGCGTGCCGGCCAGCGAGCAGACTTCGTGGGAGATCCCCTCCATCAGGCAGCCGTCGCCCATAAACACATAGGTAAAGTGGTCGACGATATCGTGGCCCGGACGGTTGAACTGCGCGCCCAGCGTGCGTTCGGCGATCGCCAGACCCACGGCGTTGGCCAGCCCCTGGCCCAGCGGACCGGTGGTGGTTTCGACGCCCGGCGTGTAGCCGATTTCCGGGTGGCCCGGCGTTTTAGAGTGCAGCTGACGGAAGTTCTTCAGCTCTTCCATCGGCAGATCGTAGCCGGTGAGGTGCAGCAGGCTATAGAGCAGCATCGAGCCGTGGCCGTTGGAAAGAATAAAACGGTCGCGGTCTGCCCATGCGGGATTAGTCGGGTTGTGTTTCAGGTAGTCGCGCCACAGCACTTCGGCGATGTCCGCCATGCCCATCGGCATGCCCGGGTGACCTGAGTTCGCTTTCTGTACCGCATCCATACTTAACGCACGAATCGCGTTCGCCAGCTCTCTGCGTGATGACATAGGGTTCTCCCTTCGTTGAGCGGAAGTGCGGGCGGGAAACCCGCCCGACAAAATTAACAGGCAAAAACTACAGGCGCGCGGCCAGCACGTCTTCGAGTTTCTGCTGATCGACGGCAAACTGACGGATGCCGTCGGAAAGTTTTTCGACCGCCATCGGATCCTGGTTGTGCTCCCAGCGGAACTCCGCTTCAGAAAGCGACGCCGGCTGGTGGAAACCTTCGGTCGACGGTTCCAGCTTGCGCTCAACCGGCGCATCGCTGTTCTGCAGCTCTTCCAGCAGATTCGGAGAGATAGTCAGGCGGTCGCAGCCCGCCAGCGCGATAATCTGCTCTACTTTACGGAAGCTCGCGCCCATGATGATGGTGCTGTAACGGTGCTTTTTGTAGTAGTCGTAGATGCGACGCACCGATTTCACGCCCGGATCTTCGTCGACCACATACGGGTCGAGCGGCTTGCGGCTGTTGTACCAGTCGTAGATACGGCCGACGAATGGCGAAATCAGGAAGACGCCCGCTTCGGCGCAGGCGCGTGCCTGGGCGAAGGAGAAGAGCAGCGTCAGGTTGCAGTGGATGCCGTTTTTCTCCAGCTCCTCGGCCGCCTTGATGCCTTCCCAGGTGGACGCCAGCTTGATCAGAATGCGCGAGCGGTCGATGCCGTGCTCTTCATACAGGCGAACCAGTTTTTCCGCTTTGGTCACGCACATGCCACGATCGAAAGAGAGGCGCGCATCTACTTCGGTCGAAACACGGCCCGGTACGCTTTTCAGGATTTCCATACCGAGGTTAATAGCGACTTTATCGCTGGCATTGATAATCTGCGTCTCTTTGCTGCCGCCCTGCTTTTTCGCATAGTCGATAGCGTCGTCGATCAGATGCTTGTAGCCTTCGAGGCCGGCAGCTTTCAGGATCAGAGAAGGGTTGGTGGTCGCGTCTTCAGGATGGTAGTTGCGAATGGATTCGATATCGCCGCTGTCCGCCACGACGGTAGTAAACTGTTTTAATGCCTCTAGCTGGTTCATCTTTTAACTCCTTGATGAGCAATTCTTTATTGCGAATGATTTCACCCTGCAACACAGTGCATCAGGCGTTCGATGATGAAAATACTCTTTTTCTGATTATTGCGATGGGTTGAACTCATCGGGGCCCCGCACGGCGAAAAGCGCGTGACGTTAAACAGGGAGAGCATGCTGCAACATCCTGTCAGCGAGCCGGGGGGCGAAAATCGCGCATCACAAAGGTTAGCAGAACTGACAGGTTCTGCCGGATGAACCGCACTTTCCGCCCTGCGCCGCCTTTACGCACCGAACTGCCTTATCGCGATCGCCCCAACGTTTTCCTTGTCATCAGCCTTTTATACTGCCAGCGCACCGAAGCTGAAAAAGGAACCGACAATGGACGACCAACTCAAGCAGAGCGCGCTGGATTTTCATCAGTTTCCCACCCCGGGCAAAATCCAGGTTTCCCCCACCAAACCTCTCGCCACCCAGCGCGATCTGGCGCTAGCTTACTCCCCCGGCGTCGCGGCGCCCTGTCTGGAAATTGCGCAGGACCCGCTGGCGGCGCATAAATACACCGCGCGCGGCAATCTGGTGGCGGTGATCTCCAACGGCACCGCGGTGCTGGGGCTCGGCAATATCGGCGCGCTGGCGGGCAAGCCGGTGATGGAGGGCAAAGGGGTGCTGTTCAAGAAGTTCGCCGGCATCGACGTCTTCGATATCGAGATCGACGAGCAGGATCCCGATCGGCTGATCGAGGTTATCGCCGCGCTGGAGCCCACGTTTGGCGGCATCAACCTGGAAGATATCAAAGCGCCGGAGTGCTTCTATATCGAGCAGCAGCTGCGCCAGCGCATGAAGATACCGGTATTTCACGACGACCAGCACGGCACGGCGATTATCTGCACCGCCGCAGTGCTCAACGGGCTACGCATTGTCGAGAAAGCGATTGGCGAAGTGCGGCTGGTGGTTTCTGGCGCCGGCGCCTCGGCTATCGCCTGCCTGAATTTGCTGGTGGCGCTCGGCATGCAGAAGCGCAACATCGTGGTGTGCGATTCGAAAGGAGTGATCTACCGCGATCGCGAAGCGGATATGGCGCCCACCAAGTCCGCCTACGCCGTCGAAGATAACGGCGCGCGCAGGCTGGAAGAGGTGATTGAAAACGCCGATATCTTTCTCGGCTGCTCGGGGCCGCGCGTGCTGACGCCGGAGATGGTGCAAAAGATGGCGCGCGATCCGCTGATCCTGGCGCTGGCCAACCCGGAGCCGGAAATTATGCCGCCGCTGGCGAAGGCGGTGCGCCCCGACGCCATCATCTGCACCGGCCGCTCCGACTTCCCTAATCAGGTCAATAACGTACTCTGCTTCCCGTTTATTTTCCGCGGCGCGCTCGACGTCGGGGCAACCACTATCAACGAAGAGATGAAGCTGGCGGCGGTGCACGCCATCGCCGCGCTGGCGCAGGCGGAGCAGAGCGATGTGGTCGCCTCCGCCTATGACGACCAGGATCTCAGCTTCGGGCCGGACTACCTGATACCTAAACCGTTCGACCCGCGCCTGATCGTGCAGATCGCGCCGGCGGTGGCGCGCGCCGCGATGGAGTCGGGCGTGGCGACCCGGCCCGTTGAGGATTTCGACGCCTACCGTGAGAAGCTGACCGAGTTCGTCTATAAAACCAACCTGTTTATGAAGCCGATCTTCTCCCAGGCGCGCAAGGCGCCAAAGCGCGTGGTGCTGGCGGAAGGCGAGGAGGTGCGGGTGCTGCACGCCACCCAGGAGCTGGTGACGCTCGGTCTGGCGCGGCCGATCCTGATAGGGCGTCCCAACGTTATCGCGATGCGTTTGCAGAAGCAGGGGCTGAAGATCGAGGCGGGCAAAGATTTCGACGTAGTCAACAACGAATCGGATCCGCGCTTCAAGGCATACTGGAACGAATATTACCAGATGATGAAGCGGCGCGGCGTCACGCCCGAGCAGGCGCAGCGTGCGGTGATCGGCAATCCGACGCTGATCGGCGCCATTATGGTGCATCGCGGCGAGGCGGACGCGCTAATCTGCGGCACCATCGGCGACTACCATGAGCATTATGACGTGGTAGAGAAGGTGTTTGGCCTGCGCGACGACGTTAAGGTGGCGGGCGCGATGAACGCGCTGCTGCTGCCCAGCGGCAATACCTTTATTACCGACACCTACGTCAACGACGATCCTACGCCGGAACAGCTGGCCGATCTGACGCTGCTGGCGGCGGAAACGGTGCGTCGCTTCGGCATCGAGCCGCGCGTCGCGCTGCTGTCGCACTCCAGCTTCGGCACTTCGAACGCGCCGGGAGCGCGCAAGATGCGCGAGGCGCTGGCGATTATTCAGCGCCGCGCGCCGGATCTGGAAGTGGATGGCGAGATGCACGGCGACGCGGCGCTGGTAGAGAGCGTCCGCCGCGAGCTGATGCCTGACAGCCCGCTAAAAGGGGCGGCGAACCTGCTGATCATGCCCAACGTAGAAGCGGCGCGCATTAGTTACAACCTACTACGCGTCTCCAGTTCGGAAGGCGTCACGGTCGGCCCGGTGCTAATGGGCATCAGCAAGCCGGTGCATGTGCTGACGCGCATCGCGTCGGTCAGGCGCATTGTGAATATGGTGGCGCTGGCGGTAGTCGAAGCACAAACCGCGCCGCTATAGCCAGTCGCGCACCGGCAAAAAGTCGCGCGTCAGCGCGGCTTCCGGCGAGTCGGGCGCGGGCTGGTAGTCATACTCCCAGCGCACCAGCGGCGGCATCGACATCAGGATGGATTCGGTGCGGCCGCCGGTCTGCAGGCCGAACAGGGTGCCGCGATCCCACACCAGATTGAACTCGACGTAGCGTCCGCGGCGATAGAGCTGAAACTGACGCTCGCGCTCGCCCCAGGGCAGCGCTTTGCGGCGCTCGACGATCGGCAGATAGCCGTCGAGGAAGCCGTTGCCCACCGCCTGCATAAAGGCGAAGCTGGTGTCGAAGTCCGGCGCGTTGAGATCGTCGAAGAAGAGGCCGCCAATGCCGCGCTGTTCGTCGCGGTGCTTCAGATAGAAGTAGTCGTCGCACCATTTTTTATAGCGTGGATAGACCTCGTCGCCGAACGGCTGGCAGAGATCGAAGGCGGTCTGATGCCAGTGCACCGCATCTTCCTCGAAGCCGTAATAGGGCGTCAGATCGAAACCGCCGCCGAACCACCACACCGGATCGGCGCCCGGCTTTTCGGCGATAAAAAAGCGCACGTTGGCGTGACTGGTCGGCACATAGGGGCTGTGCGGATGGATCACCAGCGACACCCCCATCGCCTCGAAGCTGCGGCCCGCCAGCTCGGGACGGTGCGCCGTCGCCGACGCGGGCATTTGATCGCCGTGCACGTGGGAAAAGTTAACGCCTGCCTGCTCAAATACCGCGCCGTCACGCAGCACGCGACTGCGTCCGCCGCCGCCGCCCGGACGCTGCCAGCTGTCTTCGACAAACTGCGCGCCGCCGTCAGCTGCCGCCAGTTGATTACAGATTGTCTCCTGCAGGTTCAGCAGAAAGGCTTTAACGCGGGAAATATCGGGCATGGCTTCGGACTCATTGCAAAAAAGTGGCGCGATTATACCTGACCATTGCGGCGATCGTACTCATCAAAGTAGCGCGTAATGCCGTCGGCGATCGCTGTGGCGATTTTGCGGCGGAAGGCGTCGGTGCCGAGCAGCTGCTCTTCGCGCGGATTGGTAATAAAGGAGGTCTCTACCAGCACCGACGGAATCGACGGCGATTTCAGCACGGCGAACGCCGCCTGTTCGGTGTGTTCGCTGTGCAGTCGATGCACCGGGCGGATCTGATCGAGCACATGCTTGCCCAGCGTCAGGCTGTTGCGGATGGTATCGGTCTGCACCAGGTCGAACAGGATCTGATTAAGATAGTGATCCTGCTCCTCGACTTTTGCGCCGCCCACTTTATCCGCCGCATTCTCTTTATCGGAGAGATAGCGCGCCATGGCGCTGCTGGCGCCGCGATTCGAGAGGGCGAACACCGAGGCGCCGCTGGCTTCCGGGCTGGTAAAGCCGTCGGCGTGAATCGACATAAACAGGTTCGCGCCGTGCTGGTGGGCGATCTCGACGCGCTGATAGAGCGGAATAAAGTGGTCGCTGTCGCGCGTCAGCCGTACTTCGATGCGCGGATGCGCCTGCAGCAGCGCGCGCACCTGGTGCGCGATCGCCAGCACGATATGTTTCTCTTCCGAACCTTCGCTGCCGACGGCGCCGGAATCGATGCCGCCGTGGCCGGGATCGATCATCACGATGCGCTTGCCGTTTTTCTGCGGCGGCGCAGGCTGCGCGTGACGCGGACTTGCGCGCAGCGGCGTATTCTCCTCTTTCGCCTGAATCGCGCGTGGAGAGAGCACGGCCAGCGCCAGGCCGGAGAGCAGCAGCTGGCGACGGTTGGTAAGACGCTTAAGCAGAGAGAGTGTGGGCATGGGCTGGTCCATTAGCGAATTTAGGTGCAGAGTGTTATATCGTAACATTTTGTTCACCGCGAGGACGCAACCCTTTCAGCTCTTTACTTTGTATGTCAGGTTGCTAACAGAAAAATTGCCGGTTTTTGTTCCAGGCTGCACTAAGCGGGGTTGCACGCGGCGGCGAATGCGTGATAATCAGCGAATTGTGCTTATTTGCAAGGTAAAGAAGATGGAAATCCGCGCCTTCCGCCAGGAAGATTTTGAAGAGGTGATCACGCTCTGGGAGCGTTGCGATTTGTTACGTCCGTGGAACGATCCAGAGCTGGATATCGAACGCAAGATGAACCATGACGCGGACCTCTTTCTGGTTGCGGAAGTCGGCGGCGAAGTGGTCGGCACGCTGATGGGCGGCTACGACGGCCATCGCGGCTCCGCCTACTATCTGGCGGTGCATCCCGACTACCAGGGCCGCGGCTTCGCCAACGCGCTGATGAACCGGCTGGAGAAAAAGCTGATTGCGCGCGGCTGTCCCAAGATCAACCTGATGGTGCGCGAAGAGAACGATCAGGTGGTGGCGTTCTACGAAAAGCTGGAGTACGAACCGGTGGATTCGGTGCTGCTCGGCAAGCGGCTGATTGAAGACCGGGAGTATTGATGCGGTGAAATATCTGCCGGATGAATATGATGCGAAAGGGCAGCTGCGGCTGCCGTTTCTTTTTTGGCTGACGCTGCTGCTGCTGGCGCGCACCTGGATCCTGCTGGTGATGGCAGGCGCGTCGCGTCAGCAGGGCAGCGATCTGCTGGGGCTGTTCTATCCCGATCGCCAGGCGTTCTGGCTCGGGCTGGCGCTCGGCGCGCCCGCGCTGATCGGCCTGCTGCTGACCGGCTATCGCGCGCGCTGGCCGCGGCTGTGGCAGGCGTGGCGCTGGGTGCTGGCGCTGTCGCTGGCGGTTAACCTGGCGTGGCAGGGCGCGACGTTCGCCTCTGGCGATCTGCTCGCGTCGCCCTGGCCGCTGCTGCTGACGCTGTTCGACGGTCTGGCGCTGCTGTGGCTGCTGGTCAACGTCAGGCTGCGCGACTGCTTTCTGCCGGAACATCAGCTGGCGGAATAAACTTTTTTGCCGCTGGCGACTCCAATGAGTTCTGCCGTTTGGCACAGTGTTAACAGGAGTTTTCATGAAAGCTTTACCCATTTCGCTGCTGGTTGCCGCCGCGCTGCTGAGCGGCTGCGCCAGTTCGGATTCCGGTTCCGCCTCTGCGTCCGACGTAAGCTGGTATAACCCGCTGAGCTACCACTGGTCGTCGGCGCTGCCGTGGAACTGGTTCGGTTCATCGCTGACCGCCACCGAACAGGGCGTCGGCGGCGTCGGCAGCGCCACTGCGATGAGCGAAAGCGCCATCAGCGACGGCCTGAAAGGCAACTACAAGCTGCGTCAGGGCATGCGCAGCGAAAACGGCGACGTGATCGCTTTCTGGCAGGCGCTGGATGACGGCAAAGTGAAGTTGCAGATCAGCGGAGCCAGCAGCGTAGAGCGTATCGAGGTGATGGATAGCGACATCGCCGCGCAGGACGGCGCGAAAATTGGCGACGCCTTTAGCGACAGGTTCAGCAAGGCCTTTAATAACTGCAAGCTGGCGGGCGGCGCGGGCAGCCACGACGTCGAGTGCCGCGCGCCGGGCAGCCAGCATCTCTCCTACGTTTACAGCGGCGACTGGCACGGCCCGGACGGCCTGATGCCGTCGGATGACGTATTGAAAAGCTGGAAGCTCAGCAAAATCATCTGGCAGCGTTAAAGCCTTTAGCGTCAGCGCCATTCCCGCCTGACGCATAAACTCTTGCGCCCGCTTATGCCATTTTCGACTTTGAAATCATCAAACGATATATAAAACCGCTACAGCTTTTCATGGGGTTATAAATACACTGGGCGAACGGCTGGCATAAGCCGGATCTCTTGTTTTCTCAGGGTGCCCCATGACCAAAAGAACGATGAAAAATATCGTTGGCGGTATCGCCTTGTCGCTTAGCCTGGCGGGCGCGGCCAGTGCCACCGAACTGCTCAACAGCTCGTACGACGTCGCGCGCGAGCTTTTTGTCGCCCTGAATGCGCCGTTCGAAAAACAGTGGGATGCCAGCCATCCCGATGACAAACTCACCATTAAGATGTCGCACGCCGGCTCGTCGAAGCAGGCGCTGGCGATCCTGCAGGGACTGCGCGCCGATGTGGTCACCTATAACCAGGTCACCGACGTGCAGGTGCTGCACGATAAAGGCAATCTGGTCGCGGCCGACTGGCAAAGCCGGCTGCCGAATAACAGCTCGCCGTTTTACTCCACCATGGCTTTTCTGGTGCGCAAGGGCAATCCAAAGCAGATTCACGACTGGGCCGATCTTGGCCGTGACGGCGTGAAGCTGGTCTTTCCCAATCCGAAAACCTCCGGCAACGGCCGCTACACCTGGCTGGCGGCCTGGGGCGCCACCAGTAAAGCTAACGGCGGAGACGAGGCGAAAACCCGCGCCTTTATGACGCAGTTTCTTAAGAACGTCGAGGTGTTCGATACCGGCGGGCGCGGCGCGACCACCACTTTCGCCGAGCGCGGCCTGGGTGACGTGCTGATTAGCTTTGAATCGGAAGTGAACAATATCCGCAACCAGTACGGCAAAGACGAGTACGAAGTCGTGGTGCCGAAAACGGATATTCTCGCCGAGTTCCCGGTTGCCTGGGTCGATAAAAACGTCGAGCACAATCACACCGCGGATGCGGCGAAAGCCTATCTCAACTATCTCTATACGCCGCAGGCGCAGCAAATCGTGACCGATTTCTACTACCGCGTGAACAACCCGCAGCTGATGGGCGAGCATAAAGATCGCTTCCCGCAGACGCAGCTGTTCCGCGTGGAAGATCAGTTCGGCGGCTGGGATAAGGCGATGAAAACCCACTTCGCCAGCGGCGGCGAGCTGGATCAACTGTTATCAGCGGGGCGTGGATAATGTTTGCCTTAAGTCAGAAACGCGTCCTGCCTGGCTTCGGCCTGAGTCTGGGCACCAGCCTGCTGTTTACCTGTTTGATTCTGCTGCTGCCGATCAGCGCGCTGCTGATGCAGCTGTCGCAGATGACGCTGGCGCAGTACTGGCAGGTGATCAGCAATCCGCAAATGGTGGCGGCCTATAAAGTGACGCTGCTGTCGGCGGCTGTCGCCTCGCTGTTTAATGCGGTGTTCGGCATGATTATGGCGTGGATCCTGACGCGCTATCGCTTTCCCGGCCGCACGCTGCTGGACGGACTGGTGGATCTGCCGTTCGCGCTGCCGACGGCGGTGGCGGGCCTGACGCTGGCCGGTCTCTTCTCGACGAACGGCTGGTACGGCGAGTGGATCTACAACGCCTTCGGCGTCAAAGTATCCTATACCTGGCTCGGCATCGCCGTCGCCATGGCTTTTACCAGCATTCCCTTCGTCGTGCGCACCGTACAGCCGGTGCTGGAAGAGCTGGGGCCGGAGTATGAAGAGGCGGCGCAAACGCTGGGCGCGACGCCCTGGCAGAGCTTTCGCCGCGTGGTACTGCCCGAAGTGGCACCTGCGCTGCTGGCGGGCACCGCGCTCTCTTTTACCCGCAGCATCGGCGAGTTCGGCGCGGTGATCTTTATCGCCGGCAATATCGCCTGGAAAACCGAGGTGACCTCGCTGATGATTTTCGTGCGTTTGCAGGAGTTCGACTACCCGGCCGCCAGCGCGATCGCCTCGGTGATCCTGGCCGCGTCGCTGGTGCTGCTGTTTGCGATTAACACCCTGCAGAGCCGCTTCGGCCGTCGACTGGGAGGTCACTAATGGCGGATATTTCCCACATCAACGCCGCCGACCGCCAGCCGGTCAACTGGGGCAAATGGCTGCTGATCGGCATCGGCGTGCTGGTGTCGCTGCTGCTGCTGGTGGTGCCGATGATCTCTATCTTCTACGAAGCGCTGAAGATGGGAGTGGGCGTCGCCCTTCAGAATCTCGGCGACAGCGACATGCTGCACGCCATCTGGCTGACGGTGCTGGTGGCGCTGATTACCGTGCCGGTTAATCTGGTGTTCGGCACGCTGCTCGCCTGGCTGGTGACGCGCTTTAACTTTCCCGGCCGCCAGCTGCTGCTGACGCTGTTCGACATTCCGTTCGCCGTGTCGCCGGTGGTGGCGGGTCTGATGTACCTGCTGTTCTGGGGCGTTAACGGCACCGCAGGCAGCTGGCTGGACGCGCATAACATTCAGGTGATGTTCGCCTGGCCCGGCATGGTGCTGGCCACCGTCTTCGTCACCTGTCCCTTTGTGGTGCGCGAGCTGGTGCCGGTGATGCTGAGCCAGGGCAGCCATGAAGATGAGGCGGCGGTGCTGCTTGGCGCCTCTGGCTGGCAGATGTTCCGCCGCGTAACGCTGCCGAATATTCGCTGGGCGATGCTCTACGGCGTGGTACTGACCAACGCCCGCACCCTGGGCGAGTTTGGCGCGGTCTCGGTGGTATCGGGATCGATTCGTGGCGAAACCTACACGCTGCCGCTACAAATTGAATTACTGCATCAGGATTACAACGTGGTGGGCGCCTTTACCGCCGCCGCGCTGCTGACGCTGATGGCAATTGTGACGCTGTTTCTGAAAAGCATGTTGCAGTGGCGTTTAGAGCAACAGCAGCATCGCCTGCAACAGGAGGAAAATCATGAGCATTGAGATTAACCAGATCAACAAATCTTTCGGCCGCACTCCGGTGTTGAACGATATCTCTCTGGATATTCCTTCTGGCCAGATGGTGGCGCTGCTGGGCCCGTCCGGCTCCGGGAAAACCACGCTGCTGCGTATTATCGCCGGGCTGGAGCACCAGAACAGCGGGCAGATCCGCTTTCACAATAAAGATGTCAGCGCGCTGCACGCTCGTGACCGCCAGGTCGGCTTCGTGTTTCAGCACTATGCGCTGTTCCGTCATATGACGGTGTTCGACAATATCGCGTTCGGCCTGACGGTGCTGCCGCGCCGCGAGCGTCCTTCCTCGGCGGAAATTAAGCAGCGCGTGACGCGTCTGCTGGAGATGGTGCAGCTGGCGCATCTGGCGAACCGCTTCCCGGCGCAGCTCTCGGGCGGCCAGAAGCAGCGCGTGGCGCTGGCGCGCGCGCTGGCGGTGGAACCACAGATCCTGCTGCTCGACGAACCCTTCGGCGCGCTGGACGCCCAGGTGCGTAAAGAGCTGCGTCGCTGGCTGCGTCAGCTGCATGAAGAGCTGAAATTCACCAGCGTCTTCGTGACTCACGATCAGGAAGAGGCGATGGAAGTGGCCGATCGCGTGGTGGTGATGAGCCAGGGCAATATCGAGCAGGTAGGCACGCCGGACGAGGTGTGGCGCGATCCCGCCACGCGCTTCGTGCTGGAGTTCCTCGGCGAAGTGAACCGCTTCGACGGCGAAGTCCACGGCTCGCAGTTCCACGTCGGCGCGCACCACTGGCCGCTGGGCTACACCCCGGCGCATCAGGGCGCGGTCGAGCTCTTCCTGCGTCCGTGGGAGATTGACGTTTCCCGTCAGAGCAGCCTGGAGACGCCGCTGCCGGTGCAGATCCTTGAGGTGAGCCCGCGCGGCCACTTCTGGCAGCTGGTGGTTCAGCCGAGCGGCTGGCAGAGCGAACCTTTTTCACTGGTGTTCGACGGCGAACGCAGCGCGCCGGTACGCGGCGAACGCCTGTTCGTCGGCCTGCAGCAGGCGCGCCTCTATCAGGGCGCGACGCCGCTGCGCGCTGTTGCCTTTGCCGAGAGCGCCTGATATTTTCTCACGCGACAGCGGGCGGGAGCGATCCCGCCCTTTTTTTGTTCGCTTAGCTTCGCCGGGAAACGCACCTTGAGCACTCTGCAAAACACCATCGGCAATACGCCGCTGATCAAACTTCAGCGCCTGACGCCTGCCAACGGCAGCGAAATCTGGCTTAAGCTGGAAGGCAACAACCCCGCCGGCTCGGTTAAGGATCGCGCCGCCTGGTCGATGATCCACCAGGCAGAGCTGCGCGGTGAGATCGCGCCCGGCGACCGCCTGATTGAGGCGACCAGCGGCAATACCGGCATCGCGCTGGCGATGATCGCCGCCATGAAGGGCTACGCGCTGCGCCTGCTGATGCCTGAAAATATGAGCCAGGAGCGGCAGGACGCGATGCGCGCCTACGGCGCCGAGCTGGTGCTGGTGAGCCGCGAGCAGGGCATGGAGGGCGCGCGCGATATGGCGCTGGCGATGATGGCGCGCGGCGAAGGGCATGTGCTCGATCAGTTCAATAATCCCGATAATCCGCTCGGCCATTATCAGACCACCGGCCCGGAAATCTGGCAGCAGAGCGCCGGACGCCTGACCCATTTCGTCTCCAGCATGGGCACCACCGGCACCATTACCGGCGTCGGGCGCTACCTGAAAGAGCAAAGCGATCGCGTGGCCATCATCGGGCTGCAGCCGGAAGAGGGCAGCGCCATACCCGGCATTCGTCGCTGGCCGCAGGCTTATCTGCCGGGCATCTATCGGCCCGAGCTGGTGGACGAGGTGATGGATATGGGACAGGCAGAGGCGGAAGAGACGATGCGGGCGCTGGCGCGGCGCGAAGGGATCTTCTGCGGCGTCAGCTCCGGCGGCGCGGTGGCGGGCGCATTGCGCATCGCTCAGGCGCGGCCCGGCAGCGTTATTGTCGCTATCGTCTGCGATCGCGGCGACCGTTATCTCTCAACTGGCGTCTACCGCTAACCCCTCTGCTAAACGGCCCGGCTGCGCCTGTCTGGTGCTGCCGGGCCGTTTTTGTCTATAGTCATCCTGAGCATCGTCTGACGTCGGATCTGTAAGGAACGCGTAAAATCGGCTGCGTCCGGCGCCCGCTCAGGACAAAATAGCGGCAATTCAGGCGAGAGACCCCTATGAAAATTTTGTTAGTTGATGACGATCTGGAGCTGGGCACCATGCTCAGCCAGTACCTTATTGCGGAAGGCTTTGAAACCCAGCTGGTATTAACCGGCAGCGCCGGTATCGAAGGCGCGCTTTCCGGCCACTACACCGCGATGATCCTCGATATTATGCTGCCCGATATGAGCGGCATCGACGTGCTGCGTCAGGTACGGCAGAACAGCCGCCTGCCGGTGATCATGCTGACCGCCAAAGGCGACAATATCGATCGCGTGATCGGGCTGGAAATGGGCGCGGACGACTATATGCCGAAGCCCTGCTACCCGCGCGAACTGGTGGCGCGCCTGCGCGCCGTGCTGCGCCGTTTCGAAGAGCAGGCGCCGCTGCCGGATAAAAAAGAGCTGCTGCGCTGGGGCGAACTGACGCTCAATCCCGCCACGCGCATAACTGAGTGGCAGGGCAAAGCATTCGACCTCACCGCTTCGGAATTCAATCTGCTGGATCTGCTGATGCGCGCGCCGGACCGCGTGGTGTCGAAAGATGAGCTGTCGGAAAAAGGGCTTGGCCGTCCGCGCGAAGCCTACGATCGCAGCGTTGACGTGCATATCAGCAACATCCGTCAGAAGCTGGCGGCGCTCACCGCCGACAGCGTCAACATCGAAACGGTGCGCAGCATCGGCTACCGCATTCGATGAAGCAGAACTACCGTGGGCGCATGTTCTGGAAGATTTTAATCGGCTTCTGGATCGTATTCGTTATTATCAGCCAGCTGCTCTGGCTCGGCTTCAGCATTGCCGGCAATCGCCATGAGCCGCCGGAGATTATCGCCACGCGCCGCATCGTCAACTTGCAGATGGCGTCCGCGGTTTCGGTGCTGGAGCGCGGCGGCCTCGGCTCGCTGAACGATATGATGGCGGACTGGGAGCCTAACGATCGCCAGTTCTTTTCCGTGATCCAGCATGCCCGGCCCGCTCATTCCGAGCCGCTGCCGGAGACCTTCAGTCCGCCGTTTCAGGGCAAATTCCCGGATGTGATCGTGCGCTGGGTGAAAGGCGCGGACGGCAAAGAGTATGAGCTGCGCTATAACGTCAAAGGGCTGCGCGAAGACAGCTCAATGGGTCTGGACAGGCCGCGCCGCATTCTCAATATCCCCGAGCCGATGTTTTTTTTCGCCGGTACGGTGGGGCTGCTGTTCAGCCTGCTGCTGGCGTGGAACCTGACGCGGCCGATGCGTCAGCTGCGCGAGGGCTTTTCACGCGTATCGAACGGCGATCTCAGCGTGCGGCTCTATCCCATGATGCGCAAGCGCCACGATGAGCTTTCTAACGTGGCGGAGGCGTTCGACGCCATGGTGGAGCGGCTCGATACGCTGGTGCACGCGCGTGAGGAGCTGCTGCATGATATTTCGCACGAGCTGCGTTCGCCGCTGGCGCGACTGCAGCTGGCCACCGGCCTGGCGCGTCAGACGCCGGCCAGCGTTAACGCCTCTCTGGATCGCATCGACGAAGAGGCGCGGCGGCTGGATAAGATGATTGGCGAGCTGTTGACGCTGTCGCGCGCCGAGCATGAGAGCATGCCCGACGAGCAATATTTCGATCTGACCGGCCTGGTGCACGCGGTGGTCACCGATGTGCGCTACGAGGCGCAAATTCCTGGCGTGAAGGTTGACTTCCTGGTGGATGAAAACGCCGATTACACCGTGCGCGGCAACGCCGAGTTGATTCGCCGCGGCATCGAAAACGTGCTGCGCAACGCGCTGCGTTTCTCGCTGCCCGGTCAGCATATTCAGGTCAGGCTGAAGGCGGATCAGGAGTGGCTGGCGATTCGCGTACGCGATCAGGGGCCGGGCGTGGACGATGAGAAGCTCTCCAGCATCTTCGATCCTTTTGTCCGGGTTAATTCGCCGCTGCTGGGCAAAGGCTACGGGCTGGGGCTGGCTATCGTGCGTAAGGTGGTTCTGGCGCATCACGGCGAAGTGCAGGCGGTAAATCGCCCTGAGGGCGGGCTGGAGCTGACGATCCGTCTGCCGCGCTGGCAGGCGCAGGTAAAGGGCAGCTGAGTTACGTTTTTCACCCGCGTCGTCACCCCACAAAACAGAAACAAAAACGGCACCCAGTGGGTGCCGTTTTTGTTAGCGAGATCCGTTACTTCTTGATGCGGATCACCGGCGTTTCGCCAACGGTAACCTGACCAGAGAGCTTAACCAGCTCTTTGATCTCATCCATGTTGGAGATCACCACAGGCGTCAGCGTAGATTTCGCTTTCTCTTCCAGCAGCGGCAGATCAAACTCGATCACCACATCGCCTTTCTTGACCTTCTGGCCTTCTTCCGCGATGCGCTTGAAGCCTTCGCCTTTCAGCTCGACGGTGTCGATGCCGAAGTGTACAAACAACTCGATGCCGTTGTCAGACTCGATTGAAAACGCGTGGTTGGTTTCGAAAATCTTACCGATGGTGCCATCGACCGGCGCAACCATTTTGTTGCCGGTTGGTTTGATGGCAATACCGTCGCCAACGATCTTCTCGGCAAACACCACATCCGGCACGTCTTCAATGTTTACGATTTCGCCTGACAGAGGCGCAACAATATCAATCGTCCCAGATGTGCTTTCTGATTTATTGCCAAAAAGCTTGTCAAGAAAACCCATATTCTTCTCCTAAACAGTATTGTTGGGCCAGCGTCTCGTGGATCAGCAGAGTGTTTTCTCTTTGATGAACTTGTTGACCAGATTCATCAGGTCTTCCGCTGTAGGTTGAGCCAGAGCCTGCTCCGCCAGAGCCTTCGCATCTTCGAAATTAGTATTGCGAATGATTTTCTTAATGCCTGGGATTGAAATGGCACTCATGCTGAATTCGTCCAGCCCCATACCCAGTAACAGTAGTGTAGCACGTTCATCACCGGCCAGCTCACCGCACATGCCGGTCCACTTACCTTCGGCATGAGAAGCGTCGATCACCTGCTTGATCAAATTCAGCACCGACGGCGTCATCGGGTTATACAGGTGTGAAATCAAATCATTACCGCGATCGACCGCCAGAGTATACTGCGTCAGGTCGTTTGTCCCAATACTGAAGAAGTCGACTTCTTTCGCCAGATGACGCGCAATCACCGCCGACGCCGGGGTTTCCACCATAATGCCGACTTCGATGGTTTCATCGAACGCTTTGCCTTCTTCGCGCAGCTGCGCCTTCAGGGTTTCCAGCTCGGCTTTCAGGATGCGCACCTCTTCAACAGAGATGATCATCGGGAACATAATGCGCAGCTTGCCGAAGGCGGAGGCGCGTAAAATAGCGCGCAGCTGGGCATGGAGGATCTCTTTGCGATCCATGGCGATACGAATGGCGCGCCAGCCGAGGAACGGGTTCTCTTCTTTCGGCAGGTTCATGTAAGGCAGATCTTTGTCGCCGCCGATATCCATGGTGCGCACAATCACCGCCTGCGAGCCGACGGCTTCGGCTACCGCTTTATAGGCCTGGAACTGCTCTTCTTCGGTCGGCAGCGAATCACGATCCATAAACAGGAATTCGGTACGGTAGAGGCCGACGCCTTCCGCGCCGTTGCGCTCTGCGCCGGCAACGTCGCGCACGGTGCCGATGTTGGCGCACACTTCAACCTGGTGACCGTCCAGCGTGATCGCCGGCAGATCTTTCAGCTTGGCCAGCTCATGTTTTTCGCTCAGATACTGGGTCTGAACCGCTTTCAGCTCTTCCAGCTCGCTCTCTGACGGATTGACGTAAACTTTGTTGTTCACGCCGTCCAGAATCAGGAAATCGCCATTTTTCACCGTGGCGGTGACGTTGCCGGTGCCGACGATCGCCGGCAGCTCAAGCGAGCGCGCCATAATTGAGGTGTGCGAAGTGCGGCCGCCGAGGTCGGTAATAAAGCCCAGCACCTTTTTCAGGTTCAGCTGCGCGGTTTCCGACGGCGTTAAATCTTTGGCTACCAGAATCGATTCGTCCTGGATAGCGCTCAGGTCGACGATATGCAGACCGAGAATGTTTTGCAGCAGACGTTTGCCGATATCGCGAACGTCAGCGGCGCGTTCTTTGAGGTATTCGTCGTCCAGCTCTTCGAGCGCTTTCGCCTGACCGTCGATCACGGAGTAGGCGGCGGCGTCGGCCGAAGCGTGATCTTTCTTGATCAGGTCGATGATTTCCTGCTCCAGCTCTTCGTCTTCCAGCAACATGATGTGGCCTTCGAAGATGGCTGCTTTCTCTTCACCAAACGTTTCACCCGCTTTCACTCTGATCGCTTCCAGCTGCTGCGCAGCCTGAGCGCGGCCGTCGAGGAAGCGTTTTACTTCCTGGTCAACCTGATCATCAGAAATCTTCTTGCGGTTGATGACGATCTCATCCTCAATCAACAGCAGAGCTTTGCCGAAAGCGATACCTGGTGATGCTAAAATGCCTGAAATCATAACCCTACCTTTTAATCACGATGGCTCTTAGACCCAATGCGTTGCCATTGTCGCGGGAGCTGTACTCTACGGATGTGATAACGCGGACAAATTGTCCGCGATCAAGATGTTTGCACTCAATGGGGCAAAGGAGTCGGTATAAAGCAAAAGCTGACCAGATTACTCCAGTTCAGCCATCAGTTTAACCAGATGCTCCACGGCCTGCTGCTCATCTTCGCCTTCTGCGGAGAGCGTCACAACCGTGCCCTGAGTCAGGCCCAGCGTCTGCAGTTTGAACAGGCTCTTGGCGCTGGCGGATTTGCCGTTAGAGGTAACGGTGATTTCTGACTGGAACGCTTTCGCTTCTTTAACAAACTGCGCGGCAGGGCGGGTGTGAAGACCATTAGGCGCGGTGATAGTAACTTCTTGCTGGAACATTCTGTTTCCCCAACGTTATCAGGTTTGGTGTTATGGACTTAAAGTCTAGCCTGGAGCCGTAACTTTAGCCTGTGTAGGTGCGCGGGTATAGCGTTACGCTGACCATTAAATGCGCTTGAATGAGTACGTCATTCCAGATGAAGGGTCAAAATCCCTGTCGAGCGCTTCAGCTGCTAATTATGCCGTGATTCGCCGTTTCGCCAAATGCGTAAATCGATTCAGCTTGATCCACTTCAAAGGCTGATTAATTTCAGGCACCGAAATAATTGGCAGCTTAAATACCAGAGCTGAGTCACTGAAATCAATCTGGACGGTGGTGAAAGTGCGATCTACGCCACAAAAAAGCACCCATTTGGGTGCTTTTTTCGGCGTTTTAGGAATCTGTCGTTACTGTTGCAGCTCTTTCTCGGTGAAAAGATCGGCAAACAGCGCGGTACTTAAATAGCGCTCGCCGGAAGAGGGGAGAATGACCACGATATTCTTATTGGCGAACGCTTCGTCCTCTTGCAGCTTCAGCGCCGCTGCGACTGCTGCGCCGGAAGAGATGCCGGCAAGAATGCCTTCCTCTTCCATCAGCTGACGCGCCGTGCTGATCGCCTCTTCGTTGGTGATCGCCACAACGCGGTCCACCAGATTGAGATCGAGGTTGCCGGGAATAAAGCCGGCGCCGATGCCCTGAATCTTATGCGGGCCAGGCTTGATCTCTTCACCCGCGATCGCCTGAGCGATAACCGGCGAGTCGGTCGGCTCCACCGCCACGGTGATCAGCTCTTTCTTGCCTTTGGTGTTCTTGATATAGCGAGAGACGCCGGTCAGGGTGCCGCCGGTGCCGACGCCTGCGATAAACACATCTACCGCGCCGTCGGTATCTTCCCAGATTTCAGGACCGGTGGTCTTTTCATGGATTTCCGGGTTCGCCGGGTTGCTGAACTGCTGCAGCAGCACATATTTGTCTGGATCGCTGGCGACAATTTCTTCCGCTTTGGCGATAGCGCCTTTCATGCCTTTCGGCCCTTCGGTCAGCACCAGGTTGGCGCCCAGCGCTTTCAGCAGCTTGCGGCGTTCGACCGACATGGTTTCCGGCATGGTCAGCGTCAGCTTGTAGCCGCGCGCGGCGGCCACGTAGGCCAGCGCAATGCCGGTATTGCCGCTGGTCGGTTCGACCAGTTCGACGCCAGGTTTCAGAATACCGCGTTTCTCTGCGTCCCAAATCATATTGGCACCGATACGGCATTTTACGCTGAAGCTCGGGTTACGGGATTCTACCTTCGCCAGAATGCGGCCGTTACCGATGCGGTTCAGTCGAACCAGTGGCGTATGACCAATTGTCAACGAGTTATCTTCATAGATCTTACTCATAGCCTGTCCTTAACTGTATGAATTATTGGGAACCCACTGAGCATACCCTTTCTGTCTACGCGCGGAAGGAAAGAAAACGCATATCTATATGTCCCCACGCAATAAGCCTTATTAAAAAATGCATAAGGCGGTCTGATGAGTACTAGCGTAGCTCAGCGCGGCCCAGCTGCGCGCGGTAGCGATCGACCCACATCGCCGTCGCGCCGCATACCGCAACCGGCATAATCGCCAGGTTGAGAATCGGAATCATGGTGAACAGGCTGACCAGCGCGCCGAACTGCATATTGGCGCTTTTATGGCGGCGCAGAGCGCTGCGCATCTGCTGAAAGCTCACTTTATGGTTATCGAACGGATAGTCGCAATACTGCACCGAAAGCATCCAGGCGCTAAACAGGAACCACAGCACCGGTGCCACCGTCTGGCCAAAGCCGGGAATAAAGTAGAGCAGCAGCAGGCCGAGCGCGCGCGGCAAATAGTAGCCGAGCTTTTGCAGTTCGCGCTTCATAATGCGCGGCACATCCTTCAGCATCGCCATCCAGCCGCTGTCCGGCAGCGGTTTGCCCGTCAGGCGGCCTTCCAGCTGCTCCGCCAGCAGGCCGCAAAACGGCGCGGCGATCCAGTTGGCAATAGTAGAAAAGAAGTAGCTGAACACCAGCACGATCGAAATGACCGACAGCGGCCAGAGCAGATAGCTTAGCCACTGCAGCCAGTCGGGAATGTGCGCCATCAGCTGCGGGATCCAGTTGCCCAGCTGGTAGAAGAGCCAGACGAACGCGCCGCCCAGCAGCAGAATATTGACCAGCAGCGGAATAATAACGAAACGCCGAATGCCTGGCAGACGAACCAGTCTCCAGCCTTCGCTAAAATAGTGCACGCCGTTGAAACTTGAGACAGTGTTCTTGTGGGCCATACAGGCAACTCTCCAGGAAATAATCAGGCGAGACCATGATAACCTGGCTTTTTCTCCTGACCATGAGGCGATTGTGTGAAAAAACAGCAAAAAACCGTGGGGTGACTATCTTATTTGTCAGAAAATACTGCACGAGCTTGCACTTGTTTAGCTGGGCAAATACAGTTAGAGGATAAAGTTTGCCGCGGTGGCAAGGTATTGGAACAACAGAGAATACAATGATGCAGGATTTGCGTCTGATATTAATCGTTGTTGGCGCGATCGCCATTATAGCGCTCCTTCTTCACGGGCTGTGGACCAGCCGTAAAGAGCGCTCGTCAGTGTTTCGCGATCGCCCGCACAAACGGCTCAAACAGCGCGACCAGCGCGACGATGAAGATAGCCTGACCGATGACGAAGAGAGCGTCGGCGAAGTTCGCGTGCGCCATGAGCGGCCGCATCAGGAGCCGCGCATCGACAATTTCCGCGACGAGCAGCAGGACGACGCGCCGGTCTTCAGCGCCGCGCCGGAGAAGCCGCGTCAGCCCGCCGCGCGCCCGCAGCCTCAGCAGGAAGACGATCCGCTGCTGACGCCGCAACAGCCGCGTCCGCAGCAGTCGCGTCCGCAGCCTGTGCAGACGCCGCAGGAACCTGCGCCGCGTTTCGCGCCAGCGCAGCCGATTCAGGCCGATCCGCTGCTCGATTTAGATCCGCTGGACGCTGTGCAGCCCGAGCCGCTGTACGAGGCGGAGCCGGAGCCGCAGCAGCCTGTTCGCCATCAGCCGGAACAGCATGAGCCGCAGCCGAACGAGCCGGTTCGCCATGAGGCGCCGAAAGCGCCAGGCAAGCCGAAAGAGACGGTGCTGGTGCTGCACGTCGCCGCGCATACCGGCGGCACGCTGAACGGCGAAGCGCTGCTGCAGGGCATTCTGCAGGCGGGCTTCCAGTTCGGCGAAATGAATATTTTCCATCGCCATCTCAGCCCAGCGGGCAGCGGCCCGGTGCTGTTCAGCCTGGCGAACATGGTGAAGCCTGGCTCGTTCAATCCAGATGAGATGTCTGACTTCTCCACGCCCGGCATCTCGATCTTTATGATGGTGCCTTCCTACGGCGACGCGAACCAAAACTTCAAGCTAATGCTGCAGTCCGCGCAGCGCATCGCTGATGACGTCGGCGGCGTGGTGCTGGACGACGAGCGTCGCATGATGACGCCGCAGAAGCTGGAAACCTACAAGAACCGCATACGCGAAGTCATTGAATCCAGAGAATAGGGCAGACCGTTAATTCTGATTCACCAAACCCCCGCCTGTCGGGGGTTTTTTATCTGATGGGGCAATATGAAATCCGTTCAGGACCAGATCACCGAACTGCGCACCACGCTGCGCCATCACGAGTATCTCTACCATGTCATGGACGCGCCCGAGATACCGGACGCCGAATATGACCGCCTGATGCGCGAACTGCGCGCGCTGGAAGAGCAGCATCCCGAACTCATCACGCCAGACTCGCCGACCCAGCGCGTTGGGGCCGCGCCGCTAACGGTATTTGAGCAAGTGCGCCATGAGGTGCCGATGCTGTCGCTGGACAATACCTTCGACGAAGCCGGCTTTCTCGCTTTCAACAAGCGCGTGCAGGATCGCCTGAAAAGCAGCGACGATATCGCCTACTGCTGCGAACTGAAGCTGGATGGCCTGGCGGTAAGCCTGCTTTATGAGAACGGCCTGCTGACGCGCGCCGCCACGCGCGGCGACGGCACCACGGGCGAGAATATCACCGCCAACGTCCGCACCATCGGCGCGATTCCGCTGCGCCTCAAGGGCGACGATTTTCCCGCTCGGCTGGAAGTGCGCGGCGAAGTCTTTATGACGCAGCGCGGCTTCGAGAAGCTGAATGCGGAAGCGCGCCGCACCGACGGCAAAATCTTCGCTAACCCGCGCAACGCCGCCGCGGGATCGCTGCGTCAGCTCGATCCGCGCATCACCGCGAAGCGTCCGCTTACCTTTTTCTGTTACGGCTTCGGGCTGCTGGAAGGCGGCGAGCTGCCGGGCAGCCACTATGCGCGTCTGCAGCAGTTTAAAGCCTGGGGACTGCCTGTCAGCGACCGCGTTCAGCTGGTGCACAGCGCGGAAGAGGCGCTGGCGTTCTACCGTCAGGTAGAGGAGACGCGTCCTGAGCTGGGATTCGATATCGACGGCGTAGTGATCAAAGTCGACTCGCAGGCGCTGCAGGAGCGCCTCGGCTTTGTGGCGCGTGCGCCGCGCTGGGCGGTGGCCTTTAAGTTTCCCGCGCAGGAGCAGATGACATTCGTGCGCGACGTCGAATTTCAGGTGGGCCGCACAGGCGCGATTACGCCAGTGGCGCGGCTTGAGCCGGTGCTGGTAGCGGGCGCGATGGTCAGCAACGCCACGCTGCATAATGCGGATGAAATTGAGCGTCTCGGCCTGCGCATCGGCGACAGGGTGGTGATCCGCCGCGCGGGCGACGTGATCCCGCAGGTCGTCAACGTGGTGCTCTCTGAACGACCGGCAGACGCGCGCGAAGTGGTATTTCCTACCCATTGCCCGGTATGCGGCTCCGACGTCGAACGCGTCGAAGGAGAAGTGGTCACGCGCTGCACCGGCGGGCTAATCTGCGGCGCGCAGCGCAAAGAGGCGCTGAAGCATTTCGTCTCGCGCCGCGCCATGGACGTCGACGGTCTGGGCGATAAAATTATCGACCAGCTGGTAGAGACCGAATATGTCAAAACCCCTGCGGATCTCTTCAGGCTGACGCCGGAGAAGCTGCTCGGCCTGGATCGCATGGGGCCGAAATCGGCGCAAAACGTGGTCAACGCGCTGGAGAAGGCGAAATCGACCACGCTGGCGCGTTTCCTGTACGCGCTTGGCATTCGCGAAGTCGGCGAGGCGACAGCCGCCAACCTGGCGAACCACTTTGGCGAGCTGCAAAAAGTGATGGACGCCGATCTGGAAGCGCTGATTGCCGTGCAGGATGTCGGCACCGTCGTCGCCACCCACGTGCGCAACTTTATGGATGAAGAGAGCAACCGTGAGATCATTCGCCAGCTGGTGGATGAGATTGGTGTCCACTGGCCGAAAATCGAAGTGGTTAAGGCGGAAGAGATCGACAGTCCGTTTGCCGGCAAAACCGTGGTGCTGACCGGCTCACTGACCCAGCTCACGCGCGACGAAGCTAAAGATCGCCTGACCGCGCTCGGTGCGAAGGTCAGCGGCAGCGTCTCGAAGAAAACCGATCTGGTTATCGCGGGCGAAGCGGCGGGTTCTAAGCTGGTTAAGGCGCAGGAGCTGGGCATTGAGGTGATCGACGAAGCTGAAATGATCCGGCTGCTGGACGCCTGATATGGACAAGGCGCACCTGGTTGAAATCGCCAACACGGCGATGCCGTTCGGCAAATATAAAGGCTGTCTGCTTATCGATCTGCCGGAGCCTTATCTGCTGTGGTTCGCGCGCAAAGCGGAGTTCCCGTCGGGCCATCTCGGCGAGCTGATGCAAATGACGCTCGCTATCAAGATCGAAGGCCTGGAAGGTCTGGTTAAACCGCTTAAACGCGATGCGTAAAAAAGCCCGCTTCGGCGGGCTTTTCGTTACTTCTGCGACTCAATGACGGTCGGCTTCACCTGCTGCGCCAGCTTCTTCTCGTGACTGACTTTATAACGCTGGGCGATCCAGGAGCAGACCATAAGCTGCACCTGGTGAAAGATCATCAGCGGCAGCACAATAATACCCACTGAACTGGCCGGGAACAGAATGTTCGCCATCGGCACACCGTTTGCCAGGCTCTTTTTCGAGCCGCAAAACAGCACCACGATTTCATCGGCGCGATTAAAGCCGAACAGACGCGAGGCGCAGATATTGATCGCCAGCACCAGCGCCAGCAGCAGCACGCAGCCCGCCAGAATCCACAGCAGGGTATCGATACCGACGCGATGCCAGATGCCGTTCACCACCGCTTCGCTAAAGGCGGAATAGACCACCAGCAGGATGGAGGTCTGGTCGGTTTTGCCGATCAGGCTGCGATGCTTTTCTACCCAGCCGGCAATCCAGCGGCGCGACAGGTGACCGAGAACAAAAGGCACCAGCAGCTGCAGCATAATTTTGCCGACCTGCTCAAGACCATTGGTGGGTGCGCTGCTGTGTACATCCATCACCAGATTCACCAGCAGCGGAGAGATAAAGACGCCCAGCAGGCTCGAGGCCGAAGCGCTACAGACCGCCGCCGCGACGTTGCCGCCCGCCATTGAGGTAAAAGCAATAGCGGACTGCACCGTAGCGGGCAGAATGCAGAGGTAGATAAAGCCGGTGTAGATTTCTGCGCTGACATTAACCGGATGCCACCAGACGATCAGCAGGCCGATAATCGGGAAGAGCACGAAGGTGCTAAACATAATCCACAGATGCAGCCGCCAGTGGCTGCTGCCCGCGATGATTTTTTCACGCGACAGCTTGGCGCCGTGCATAAAAAAGAGCAGGGCGATAGCGGCCGTGGTCAGGTAGTCGAAGATATCGACGAAAACGCCTTTAGCGGGCAGAAAGGTGGCCAGCAGAACCGTGATGATCAGCTTAATCATCATCGGATCGAGTCGCAGAAATCTCATTGTTAAAATCCGGTTAAAAGTTACATGCAGTGATTGTGCGTGATGCGGGTTTAGAAATAAAATTGATTTATTGCATCAATCTATGAGCCATTTCGATGAATTACACGTTACGTCAGCTGCGCACCTTTGTCGCCGTCGCCCATCACGGCGGTTTCAGCCAGGCCGGGCAGGCGATTGGCCTGAGTCAGTCGGCCGTCAGCCACAGCATCAAAGAGCTGGAGGCGGTTATCGGCGTGCGGCTGCTCGATCGCACCACGCGCGAGGTTATGCTAACGGAAGCGGGGCAGCAGCTGGCGTCGCGTATGGCGAGTCTGCTGGAAGAGATGAACTCGACGCTGCTGGATATCCGCAGTTACGGCGAACAGCGAAGCGGCACGGTGCGTATCGCCGCCAGCCAGACTATCTCTGCGCATCTGATGCCGCAGTGTCTCGCCGCCAGCCAGAAAAGCTATCCCGACATCAACGTCATTCTGCACGACCGGATGCAGCAGGTGGTTTTACAGAGCGTACGCAATGCCGAAGTCGATTTCGGCATCGTCATCGGCCCGCTTAACGATAGCGACCTCGACTGTCAGCCGATTCTGGAAGAGCCTTTTTTACTGCTGTGCCGCAGCGACGATCCGCTTGCTGCGGTCGATATGGCGCACTGGCGCATGCTGGCGGGGCGCGACGTGGTGCTGCAGGATTACGCTTCTGGCAGCCGCGTGTTGATTGACGCGGCGCTGCGACAGCAGCAGGTGGAAATTAACGTGGTGCAGGATATTGGTCATCCGGCGACGCTGTTTCCTATGGTGGATGCAGGCATCGGCATCAGCATCTTGCCGGCACTGGCGCTGCCGCTGCCGGCGGGCAGGGCGCTGACGGTGCGGCGACTCTATCCTGAAATCAACCGCAGCCTGATGCTGGTCAAGCGCAAAAACCGTTCGCTGACGCCGGCGGCGCAGGCAATCTGGCAGGAAGCGCGTCAGCAGGCGACGCTGCTGACGCAACAACGCGCGATCAATCCGGCGTTTTAGATATAGACGTTAATCTGGTTAGCTTCCGTTGGACGATTCAGGCCGTCGCCGGCCTTAGCGCCGCTGACCTGATTCGCCGGCTCGCTGTTCTGCTGCGCCTGCTCTGTTTGCTTCTGCTCTAGCTGAGCGATCTGCGCTTCGAGCATGGCGATCTGCGACTGATACATCTGCTCCATTTCCGACTTCTGCTCGTCGGTCAGCTCCTGATTATCCGACAGCTCTTTGACCTGCTTCGTGATGCTCTGGATCTGCTTATTCAGTGCGGAAATCTGCGACGAGACGCTGACGTTGCTGCCGGCGCTGCTGCCTGTACTGCCAGATAAAGCGGATATTGATGACATCGTTTTTCTCCTTGCAAATAGACATGATCGTTATCGGTTGAGGAGAAAAAGGCTTGAGGCAAGAATGCGTTAAGGTTTGGAAAAGATAGGGAAAGCTACCCCTGATTTTTCTCAAACGCTGCGCGATGCTACATAAAGGCGCGCGGGATGGGCCGTGAAGTAAAGCGTCCGCCGCAGGGAAGCGGCGGCCGAGGCCACACGGACGTGTTCACGCCGACTTTACGTAACGGTCCATTCCGTGTGCCTGAAAGGCACTAACTCACGGCGCGCAGAAACGAAAAAAGCGCCCATAAGGCGCTTTTCTCTGAATTGGTGGGTCGTGCAGGATTCGAACCTGCGACCAAT
The DNA here is from genome assembly GCF_059730625.1 of Pantoea sp. X-Soil-MYKO-1289. NCBI lineage: Bacteria > Pseudomonadati > Pseudomonadota > Gammaproteobacteria > Enterobacterales > Erwiniaceae > Pantoea > Pantoea sp. X-Soil-MYKO-1289. The sequence goes on along the minus strand of NZ_AP036004.1, from coordinate 2,956,563 downwards.
TGATTAAAAGTCAACTGCTCTACCAACTGAGCTAACGACCCGAAGTGGTGGGTGATGACGGGCTCGAACCGCCGACCCCCTCCTTGTAAGGGAGATGCTCTACCAACTGAGCTAATCACCCACTTCGGTACTGCTTAACAAGAGCGTCATCTGACTGAGATATGGTGGGTGATGACGGGCTCGAACCGCCGACCCCCTCCTTGTAAGGGAGATGCTCTACCAACTGAGCTAATCACCCATATCTTATCTCTTGTTCACTGCGGGCCACCTTTAGAGTGGTGGGTGATGACGGGCTCGAACCGCCGACCCCCTCCTTGTAAGGGAGATGCTCTACCAACTGAGCTAATCACCCCCGCTGTGTGGAGTCGCATTATAGGGATCCTTCGAAGTGAGTCAACGCTTTTTAAAACTAAAATGCGCGTTCGCTTCAAAATTAGACATCACGCGCTGCTTTTAGCCAATGTGCTGGTTTTATTAGCAGAAACCCACGGCTTAACGCCTTTGCGCAGGCGCGCGGTCATTGAGGATTCAACGCCAGGTGCTAGAATGTGCGCACGGTTTTTCGCGTCTAACCCGTTTTTTGTCATCCAGACATCAAACCTGCGCATCTAAGGCACTGCTGAATGAAAATCAAAACTCGCTTCGCGCCCAGTCCGACCGGCTACCTGCATGTCGGCGGCGCACGTACCGCGCTCTACTCCTGGCTCTTTGCGCGTCACCACCAGGGCGAATTCGTCCTGCGCATCGAAGACACCGATCTCGAGCGCTCAACGCCGGAAGCCATCGAAGCCATTATGGACGGCATGAACTGGCTGAACCTGGACTGGGATGAAGGCCCGTACTATCAGACCAAACGCTTCGACCGCTACAACGCCGTTATCGACGAGATGCTGGAAGCGGGCACCGCCTATAAATGCTACTGCTCGAAAGAGCGACTGGAACAGCTGCGTGAAACCCAGATGGCGAACGGCGAAAAGCCGCGCTACGACGGCCGCTGCCGCGACAGCCATGACCATCACGCGGCGGATGAGCCTTGCGTGGTGCGCTTTCGCAACCCGCAGGAAGGATCGGTCATCTTTGACGACCAGATCCGCGGCCCGATCGAGTTCAGCAACCAGGAGCTGGATGACCTGATTATCCGCCGCACCGATGGTTCGCCGACCTATAACTTCTGCGTCGTCGTCGATGACTGGGACATGGGCATCACCCATGTGATTCGCGGCGAAGACCATATCAACAACACGCCGCGCCAGATCAACATCCTTAAAGCGATCGGCGCGCAGGTGCCGGTCTACGCGCATGTCTCAATGATTCTGGGCGACGACGGCAAAAAGCTCTCCAAGCGTCACGGCGCGGTAGGCGTGATGCAGTACCGCGACGACGGCTATCTGCCGGAAGCGCTGCTCAACTATCTGGTGCGTCTGGGCTGGTCCCATGGCGATCAGGAGATCTTCTCGATCCCGGAGATGAAAGAGCTGTTTACCCTCGACGCGGTGAGCAAATCCGCCAGCGCGTTCAACACCGAAAAGCTGCAGTGGCTCAACCACCACTATATCAACAGCCTGCCGCCGGAATATGTGGCGACCCATCTGCAGTGGCATATTGAACAGCAGAACATCGACACCCGCACCGGCCCGGAGCTGGCAAAGCTGGTGACCCTGCTGGGCGAACGCTGCAAGACGCTGAAAGAGATGGCGGCTTCCTGCCATTACTTCTATGAAGAGTTCGACGCGTTCGATGCCGACGCGGCGAAAAAACATCTGCGTCCGGTGGCGCGCCAGCCGCTGGAAGTAGTGCGCGACAAACTGGCCGCTATTAGCGACTGGACGGCGGAAAACGTTCACCAGGCGATTCAGAGCGCGGCGGATGAGCTGGAAGTGGGGATGGGCAAGGTCGGCATGCCGCTGCGCGTCGCCGTGACCGGCGCCGGTCAGTCGCCGGGCCTGGACGTCACCGTCGAAGCGATCGGACAGCGCCGTAGCGTGGCGCGGATCGAAAAAGCGCTGGCCTTCATCGCTGAACGCGAAGCGCAGGCCTGACAAACAAAAACCGGAAGCGCAATGCTTCCGGTTTTTTTTATTCTTCGCTAATGCCCAGTCGCTGCAGTACGCCTTTAATCCCTTCGCGTAAAATCATCGCGGCAAGAAGATCCTGCTCATTCTGTGTCATTTGCTGTACAGAACTTAATAGTAACGCAGGTAAAGAATTTTGTTGTGCGGCGTAGGAAGCGTTCGGCTCGTTCAGGTTACGCATGGACTGAATAAAGCTTTTCACGCGCTCGTCGATATGAATCAATCGCGCCTTACCGCCCTGTACGCCGGGCTTCGGCGTGGTGGTCCAGTTTTCGCGCTTGATCCATTTATTCACCGTTTGCCGACTGTAACCTGTTTCGTTCGCAAGCTCTTCGGGGGTTAACCATTCCTTTTTCACGATGCTGTCCCTGTTAAATACATTAGTTCTACATATTACAGCAAATCGTAACGCGTGAAAGTAACAGGAAGGGAAATTGCCTTTTGCCTTGCGACAAAAGGCAAAAAAATCACTGCGCAGTGCCTACCGCTTCAGCGGAAGGGCGGAAGGCGAGGAAGTAGGCGAGGCCGACGAATACCGCGCCGCCGACGCCGTTGCCCAGGAATACGGCCACAAAGTTCGGCAGATACTCCGCCCAGCTCAGCTGACCGGCGAAAATAGCCGCAGGCACGATAAACATGTTGGCGACCACGTGCTGGAAGCCGATGGCGACGAAGGCCATCACCGGGAACCACATGCCGAAGATTTTCCCTACCACATCTTTACTGGCGAACGCCAGCCACACCGCCAGGCAAACCAGCCAGTTGCAGCCGATGCCGGAGATAAAGGCGTGCAGGAAGTCGGCGTGCACTTTCGCGCTGGCGATGGCGACGGTCTTCTTCAGGTAGTCGCCTTCGGTCATGCCGAGCATATGGCCGAAGAACCAGGCGATGGCCAGGCTGCCGATAAAGTTGGCGATAGTGACCCAGAACCAGTTGCGCAGCACGGCGAAACCGCTGATGCGACGCGCAAACCAGGCGACCGGCATCGTCATCATATTGCCGGTCAGCAGTTCGCCGCCCGCCAGTACGGTCAGAATCAGACCTACCGGGAAGACGGCCGCGCCCAGCAGGCCGCCGAACGAGCCCCAGTCTGCCGGCAGCGAGTTAATCACGTGCAGGTCAAGCAGGAAGCCGGTGGCGATAAAGGCGCCAGCCATAAAACCAAGAATTAATAACGTCGGAATGGAGGCGCGGCTTTTAGTGACGCCAGCCTGAATCGCCAGTTGAGCGATCTCTTTAGGTGAATGCAGCGACATAGTATCTCGAATATTATTGATAGTTGTGACAGGGATGGTGTTGTAATAAGGCGTGGGCAGCGATGACCACTTAATTAGCGGGCTAAGTTTTACACGGCTTTTAACGGAAAACAAGAAAAATCCTAAAGGCTGTTTAACCATAATTTAACCTGACGCGGCAGGCAAAGAGCAGCACGACGCCACACCGACCAACCTCTGCTTTTGCGCTGAATAAAAGCGGCGGAAAACAGCACCATCCGGGATTTGCCGCCTTTTTCAGCGATCAAACGCAGTTTTTGATTTTGCCGTTGACACCCTGAAGGCGGTTTCATATTATGCCGTCCGTCGAGAACATCCGACGGTTTTTTCGGTTCGGGGCTATAGCTCAGCTGGGAGAGCGCCTGCATGGCATGCAGGAGGTCAGCGGTTCGATCCCGCTTAGCTCCACCAAATCGCATCCCAACGATTTGGCACTGAAAAAACGATTCCAGATGTGGGGGTATAGCTCAGCTGGGAGAGCGCTTGCATGGCATGCAAGAGGTCAGCGGTTCGATCCCGCTTATCTCCACCATTTTCTTCGTCCTGATCTCTCAGGCAGCTTCTAAAAATCATCCGCAAATCTTACGCAAGCCTTGCTGCGCGCAAAAAAGAGCGACATCGCTGCCGCCCTGTTTACTTACGCCGTTACGCTTTGTTTCTCCGGCTGCAGCACGCGAAAGCCATGCGTGCCGTCGCGATCCAGCTGCGCCACCAGACCATACTCCCAGTCAAGATAGGCCTGCATCACCGCCGGTTCGATATCGGTGCCTTCATAGGGGCGGCGATAGCGATCGATGGCGGGGGAGAGCAGCGCCTCTTCGCCTGCGTCGGTCGGCAGCCCGGCGCTGCGCCAGGCGGCATTGCCGCCTTCCAGCACAAAGACCGGCTTACCGGTCAGCGCCGCCACCTGTTGCACCGCATAGCCCGCCAGCAGGCTGCTGCCGCAGGTCAGGACATAGCGCTCGGCCGGCGGCAGCGCAGCTTTGCCCTGCTGTTGCAGAGTCGAGCGCAGCAGCCAGGCGGCGCCGGGGATATGACTTTTAACGTGGTTGGCGCGCGTGGTGAAATCCAGCACCTGCGTATCGCCCTGCTTCAACCAGTCGTTCAGCTGCTGCGGAGAGATCGTCTCGGCCGCAGGCGCTGCCGGCACCTGCGCCGTCCAGCCGCCAGTGGCGCTGAAGTCCTGTGGTTGCAGCCCCTCCAGCACGGCGACCTCCCAGCCCATCTGCGCCAGCCAGGAGGCGGTCATGCTGGCGCGCACCCCGTCGTCGTCAGCCAGCACGATGCGCGCGCCGCGCACGCTGGCGTAGTGATCGGTCTCCTGCACCAGCTGTCCGCCCGGCACGTGACGACTACCCGGCAGATGCCCGGCGGCGTACTCGTCGGCGTCGCGCACGTCGAACAGATAAGTCGTGCGCGCCTCCTGCCGCCAGCGCGCCAGCGTCGTCGCGTCGATGCGCGCCACCCCGGCGCGATCCGCCACCTGACGCGCCTGCGCCGCCGCATGACGCTGCGCGGTTTCGCTGACGGCGCCGTAGCGGCGGCTCTGCTGCTGCTCAAGCGTCAGACCGGCCAGCGTCCAGCCGATGGTGCCGTTGCGCAGCGCGTAGACTGGATTGCGGATGCCCGCGTTCACCAGCGACTGAGTGCCGATAATGCTGCGCGTACGGCCTGCGCAGTTGACGATCACCGTGGTCGCGGGAGAGGGCGCGATATCGCGCACGCGCAGCACCAGTTCGCCGCCCGGCACGCTGATGCCGCCTGGAATCGACATGGTGTGGTATTCGTCAAAGCGGCGCGCGTCGAGCACCACCACGTCGGCCGTGTCGCGCAGCAGCGCATCGACCTCTTCGGCCGCCAGCGACGGCGTCTGATTATGGTGTTCCACCAGCTCGCCGAAGGCTTTGCTCGGGGAGTTCACATCGATAAACAGCTCGCCGCCCGCGGCCCGCCAGCCAGCCAGATCCTCTTTGAGCAGGCTGATACTGGTGTAGCCCCACGCCGCCGCGCGCTCCGCCGCCGCCTGCGCCAGCCCTTCGCCGTTGTCGTAAAGCGTAATCGCCGTATCGCGGCGTGGAAGGCGATCCAGCCACTCCAGCTCCAGCTTCGAAAGCGGAATATTAACTGCGAACAGCGGATGCCCCTGCGCATAGAGCGCCTCGTCACGAACGTCGACCAGCGCCACTTCCTGCTGCTGGCGCAGCGCCTGCTGAATTTCTGCGGCGTCGCGCAGAGGAAAAGTTTTAGCCATGTGAAAGATCCCAGATGTTAGGCAAGTAGCGATTGCTGTAGCCGGAGATAAAAGGTTTTTCGCTGCCGTCTTCGCGATAAACCGCCCGTTTGACCGCGCCGATATTGGCGCCGTAGACGTGAATGCTGACAGAGACGCGATCGTCGAAGGCGTTGCTGACGCGATGGATATCGCCGACGCGCGGCGAGACTGCGTCAATCTCGCCAGGTTCCAGACGAACCGGCGCGCCGTCCGCCGTCAGCGCGCCGTTTTCCGCCTTAAAGCCCTGCGACACTTCCGCGCCGCGCAGCATGCCGATCAATCCCCAGACGCGATGATCGTGCACCGGCGTCTGCTGGCCAGGCCCCCAGACAAAACTCACCACCGAAAAGCGCTGCTGCGCGTCGGCGTGTAGCAGATACTGTTGATAGCGCTGCGGATGCGGCTGGGCAAAAGCGTCATCCAGCCAGTCGTCGTGCTGCAGCAGCGGACGCAGCAGCTCGCTGCCGCGCGCCAGAATCGTCGCCTCGTCCGGCTGCCCATCGAGCAAGGCGGCGAGCTGCGCCACAAAGTCACGCAGCCGCTGGTGGTTAAGGTCGCTCACGATTTGTTCTCCTGATAGTGCCGCGCCACCTGATTAGCGCCGCTCGCCAGGCTGAAATCGAAGGCCTCGCTGACGTCGACCGCCTTCGGCAGCACCTGATAGCGGTGGAAAAAGTCGGCGGATTTCTGCAGCGTCGCGATAAGCGAGGGATCGAACACCAGCGGGCGAATACGCGCGTCGGCGATCCAGCTGCTGGTGATGGTGGTCGGCATATTCAGCGTCTTGCCCAGCGCCTGGGCGAACGGCTGCGGATGCTGCGCCGCCCACACCTGCGCCTTCGCCAGCCGCGTCAGCAAATCGGCGATAGCTTTACGTTTCTCCGGATCGGCCAGCGCCTCTTTACGCGCCAGCGCATAGGAGTAGCCCGACATAATGCCGTTGCCGCCGCCCTGCGGCACGCGCACCGTGCCGTCGATCTGGGTCGAGGTAGCGATATAGGGCTCCCACGGCGCCCAGGCGGAAACCGCGCCGGAAGTCAGCGCCGCGCGGCCATCCACCGGGCCGAGGAAGCGCAGCGTCACCTCATCGGGCTTCAGGCCGGCGCGTTCCAGCAGGCCAAGGATCAGATAGTGTCCCCAGCCGCCGCGGTTGACGGCGATCTGCTTGCCCTTTAGATCCTTCAGGCTGTGGATCCCGGCGTCGGGACGCGTCAGCAGCGCGATGCTGTCGGGATTATTCTGCCAGGCGCCGACCGCTTTAACCGGCGCGCCTGCGGCATAGACGAACAGAAAGGGCAGATCGCCGGTAAAACCGACGTCCAGCGCGCCCGCATTCAGCGCCTCCTGCACCGGCGCGCCGGAGTCGAAGGCGGTGAGCTTCAGATCGTAAGGCAGATTATCGAGCTCGCCGGAGGCCTTCAGCGAGGCGAAGCGATCCCCTTTAACATCGCCGAGCCGCAGCGTCACTTTTTCAGCGGCGAAAGCGGAGTTGAGGCTCAGCGCCAGCGCGACGCCGGCAAACAGGGCGGCGAGACGCATCAGGCGCTCCTCTTAACGCGCGTTAGCGCGGCGACTTTTTCGCGCGTCAGCGGCAGCAGCTCGCGGCCATACTCAATTGCGTCGTTCAGCGGATCGAAGCCGCGGATCAGCACGCTGTCGATGCCCAGGTTGTAGTAATCCAGCAGCGCGTCGGAGACCTGATCCGCCGTGCCCACCAGCGCGGTGGAGTTGTAGCCGCCGCTCACCAGCTTCGCGACGCCGGTCCACAATACTTTATCGTGACGGTCGCCTGCGTTAGCCGCCGCCAGCAGGCGCTGCGCGCCGACGCTCTGCGGTTTCGGCAGGCCGAAGGTGTAGCCCGATTCGGCCAGCTGTTTCTGCGCGGTTTGATAAATGTGTTCCGCGCGCTCCCAGGCCTCTTTCTCGGTCTTGCCGATAATCGGGCGGAAAGAGATATTGAATTTGATGTCGCGGCCTCTTTTCGCGGCGGCGGCGCGCACGGTTTGCACGGTTTCCGCCGCGCCCTGCAGCGGCTCGCCCCACAGCGCGAAGACGTCGGCGTGACGCGCGGCGACCTCGATCGCCTCTGGCGAAGAGCCGCCGAAGTAGACCGGCAGCTTGCTCTGCAGCGGCTTGATGGCGGAAAAAGCCTGTTCAGCCTGGTAAAACTCGCCTTTGTGGTCCCAGGCTTCCGCCGAGGTCAGGCTCTTGTTCAGCACGTGGAGAAATTCGTCGGTGCGCGCGTAGCGTTCCGCCTTACTGAGGAAGTCGCCGTCGCGGCGCTGTTCGCTGTCGCTGCCGCCGCTAATGATATGCACCGCCAGGCGCCCGTCGGTGAGGTGATCGAGCGACGCCAGCTTGCGCGCCGCCAGCGTGGGCGAGACGAAGCCGGGACGGTGCGCCAGTAAAAATTTAATGCGCGAGGTGTTCGCGGCGGCGTGCGCCGTGACTAAAAAACCGTCTGGTTGATCGGACCAGTAGCCCACCAGAATCCGATCGAATCCCGCCTCTTCGTGGGCGCGGGCGAAATCGGCAATGTAGTTTTTATCGAATAACGGCCCGCTGGCCGGAATGATTTCAGAGGCCAGACGATGGCCGATCATGCCCAGAAATTGAATGCTCATGCGCTTCTCCCGATGTTAAGTAATGAAAAAACTACGGGGCGACGGGCAGGAGATGAAATTCGATATTGTGCAAAGGATTTGCGGGAATCGGGGAAGGGCGGCGCCGCGCGGCTGAGGCGCCGCGGCAGGCGTTATATCAAGCAGGAATAATTAAGAATAAAGACGGGACGCGTTGCTATTCGTTTCCCGTCATTCGCGTTTTGAATTTATCAGCAGCCTGAAGGGCGAGAACCGGTCTCGCCCTTGCGCATCAGAACGCCAGCACCAGACCGGCGATAGCGGCGGAGAGCACGCTGACCAGCGTTGAACCGTAGAGCAGCTTCAGGCCGAAGCGCGACACCACGTTGCCTTGCTCTTCGTTCAGGCCCTTGATGGCGCCGGCGACAATGCCGATAGACGAGAAGTTGGCGAACGAGACCAGGAACACCGACAGGATGCCTTCAGAGTGCGGCGACAGCTGGCCCGCCAGCTTCTGCAGATCCATCATCGCCACGAACTCGTTGGAAACCAGCTTGGTGGCCATGATGCTGCCGACCTGCAGCGCTTCGTGAGCCGGCACGCCCATCACCCAGGCGAACGGATAGAAAACGTAGCCCAGCACGCCCTGGAAGCTGATGCCGAAGATAAAATCGAACAGCGCGTTCAGGCCGGAAATCAGCGCGATAAAGCCGATCAGCATCGCCGCGACGATAATCGCCACGCGGAAGCCGGCGAGGATATATTCGCCCAGCATTTCAAAGAAGCTCTGGCCTTTATGGATATCCTGCAGCTGCAGATCTTCTTCGCTGTCGACGCGGTAAGGGTTGATCAGCGACAGTACGATAAAGGTGCTGAACATGTTAAGCACCAGCGCGGCCACCACATACTTCGGCTGCAGCATGGTCATATAGGCGCCGACGATCGACATGGAAACGGTCGACATCGCGGTCGCGGCCATGGTGTACATGCGGCGCTGCGACATTTTGCCGAGGATATCCTTATAGGCGATAAAGTTTTCTGACTGTCCCAGAATCAGAGAGCTGACGGCGTTAAAGGATTCCAGCTTGCCCATGCCGTTGATTTTTGACAGCACGGTGCCGATGCCGCGGATCACCCACGGCAGGATGCGGAAATGCTGCAGAATGCCGATCAGCGCGGAGATAAAGACGATCGGGCAGAGCACGTTGAGGAAGAAGAAGGCGAGGCCTTTATCATTCATGTTGCCGAACACGAAGTTGGTGCCTTCGGCCGCATACTTGAGCAGATGATCGAACAGACCAGCGAAACCCTTCACAAATCCGAGACCCGCCTCGGAGTTAAGGAAGAACCACGCCAGCAGCACTTCAATGACCAGAAGCTGGACAATGTAGCGAATACGAATACTTTTACGGTCGTGGCTGACGAGTAACGCCAGCACGGCTACCACCACCAGTGCTAAAAGGAAGTGCAAAATATGGGACATGCTTGCTCCAGATTTGAGGAGGGTTGTAATTTGCTGCGTATTCTATGTAACGCGTTACTTAAAAACGAGATCAATTCCACATTATAAGGATTCGCTATCACCCCTTTTCTCAGAAAACTCTCACCAGTCACAGCCTGTTCACAAAATGTTCACACCTAATATCCACAAATTTATTGTCTATAATATGTCCGAAGCGTAAAGTGAAATGCATTGCATATTTTTTAGCAAGTCTCGCTTTACCGTAAGGTATAGCAATGGCTATACTTTATAGCATCATCTATCACAACGATAACAATAACCTCATTTCACTTGCCGCGATCAGGCCATAAGCTGCCATGGTTAAAACGCGTTCAGACAGGTAGAGAAATATGTTTGAGAGCCGTACCGCCGAGCGCGCCGCTCGCGGAGCCCGAAAAATCAAGCTTGCGCTGCTGGGGCCGGCCTTTATCGCCGCCATCGGCTATATCGATCCCGGCAACTTCGCCACCAACATTCAGGCGGGCGCAGCCTACGGCTATAAGCTGCTGTGGGTGGTGGTCTGGGCCAATATCATGGCGATGATCATTCAGCTGATGTCCGCCAAGCTCGGTATCGCCACCGGTAAAAATCTGGCTGAGCATATTCGCGATCGCTTCCCGCGTCCGGCGGTCTGGTTCTACTGGGTGCAGGCGGAGATCATCGCCATGGCGACCGATCTGGCGGAATTTATCGGCGCGGCGCTCGGCTTTAAGCTGCTGCTCGGCATTTCGCTGCTGCAGGGCGCGGTGCTGACCGGCGTGGCGACCTTCCTGATCCTGATGCTGCAAAGCCGCGGTCAGAAGCCGCTGGAGCTGGTGATCGGCAGTTTGCTGCTGTTCGTGGCGGCGGCCTATATCGTCGAACTCTTCTTTTCGCAGCCGAAGGTCAGCGAGCTGGTGACCGGGATGGCGCTGCCGTCGCTGCCAACGTCAGACGCGGTCTTCCTGGCGGCGGGCGTGCTGGGCGCGACTATTATGCCGCACGTCATCTACCTTCACTCGGCGCTGACGCAGGGCGGCGAAAGCGGCAATAAGCGCCAGCGCTACTCCTCCACCAAGCTGGACGTGGCCATCGCCATGACCATCGCCGGCTTTGTCAATCTGGCGATGATGGCGACCGCCGCCGCCGCGTTCCACTTCAGCGGCCACAGCACCATTGCCGAACTGGATCAGGCCTATCTGACGCTGACGCCGCTGCTTGGCCATGCGGCGGCGACGGTATTCGGCCTGAGTCTGGTGGCCGCGGGCCTCTCCTCTACCGTGGTGGGCACCCTGGCCGGTCAGGTAGTGATGCAGGGCTTTATCCGCTTTCATATTCCGCTCTGGGTGCGCCGTCTGGTCACCATGCTGCCCTCATTTATCGTGATTATGGCGGGCTGGGATCCGACGCGCATTCTGGTTATGAGCCAGGTGCTGCTGAGCTTCGGCATCGCGCTGGCGCTGGTGCCGCTGCTCTCGTTTACCGGCAACCGCGAGATTATGGGCGAGATGGTCAATACGCGCCTGATGCAGAACGCCGGTCGCGCCATCGTGGTGCTGGTGGTGGCGCTCAACGCCTATTTGCTGATTGGTGAAATACTCGGCCTGTAAAGGCTGCCGAAGCTGGCCCGATCTATGCCGGGCCAGCTTTGCTTTTTAACCTCCCGTGCCGCCGCCTTAACAGCCCGCCTCCACTCATCTACTCTCGATATGCAGCCGTTTTCTCTTCTCGCACAGGAGTCAGGATATGCATGCTCTGGTAGTGGTCGCCCATCCCGATCAAGATTCTTTTACCCACGCCGTCGCGCGAACGCTAACCAGCGAGATTCGCGCGCCGCACACCTTTGAAATCGCCGACCTGATAGCAGAGGGTTTCGATCCGCGCTACGCCGCCGCCGATCTGGCGCTGTTCCGCAGTGAGGCCGCGCCGCCCGCCGATGTGCTGGCCGAGCAAAAGCGCATTGACGGCGCAGACGCGCTGGTGTTGGTTTATCCCGTTTACTGGTGGTCGTTTCCCGGCGTGCTGAAAGGCTGGATCGATCGCGTTTTTACCCACGGCTGGGCATATCAGGAGACGCCCGACGGCAAAATCGATAAAAAAATGGGCCGTCTGAAGGTGCACCTGCTGGGAATAGGCGGGGCGAATCTGCGCACCTATGCGCGGCGCGGCTACTATGCCGCGATGCGCACGCAGATTGACGAGGGCATCTTTGACTATGTCGGCGCAGCGGTGAAAACGTCGGAACTGATCTTGCTGCCTGACGCCGACTCGCCTGAAGCGCATCTGGAAACGGCGCGGCAAATCGGACGTCGGCTGTTCGCGGATTAAAGGCCGCTTTGCGCGCGGTATCGCGCAGCGGCCTTTAGCCGTGCCGCCGCATCATCAGTGATGGTGGTGGTCATGACGGTCGTGGCGGTCGTGGCGGTCGTGATGGCGCTGCGCTTCGCGCCAGTGGTGGCGGCGTTCGCGTTCATGCCAGCGTCGCTCGCGCTCCCACTGCTGATGACGGCGCCACTCTTCATGGCGCCACCAGCGATGGTTGTTGTACTGATAGCGATCGTGCCACCAGCGCGGCTCACGCCAGCGGCCGCCGTCCCAGTAATAGCCGCGGCGATCCTGGTCACCCAGATGCAGCGTTACGCCCGGCGCCAGACTGATAGAGGCACCGTCAGCCTGAGCGCTGGGGATCGCCAGAGGCGACAGGCAGGTTAGCAAAGCAGCAAAAATAGCAAATTTCATCTTATTCTCCTTATCAGCGACAGCGCCGCTGCGGTGCAGGCGTAGTGCCCACGTATTGCTTGTGTGGCAGGTTGAGTGTCGCTGACAATTGTGAGGAAAATCGGAAGAAAAAGCGGATTGAGACAATTCTGTTCGCAGAAATGCCCGGCGCGGCGGCCGGGCGAGCAAAGGTCAGATCAGCGCGCCTTCGATAGCGGAGAGTTCGGCGATAGTAAAGTGACGGTTGGCCAGCATCTCCACCGCGTCGTCGATTTGCGCGGTTTTGCTTGCGCCGATCAGCACGGAGGTGACGCGCGCGTCGCGCAGCGTCCACGCCAGCGCCATCTGCGCCAGCTTCTGGCCGCGCTGCTGCGCAATCTCGTTCAGCTTGCGCACTTTCTCCATCTTCTCATTGGTAAGCTGATCTTCACGCAGGAATTTGCTGCCGCTCGCCACGCGCGAATCCTCGGGAATGCCCTGTAGATAGCGGTCAGTCAGCACGCCGCCCGCCAGCGGAGAGAAGGCGATGCAGCCGACGCCGTTGTCGTCCAGCGTTTCCAGCAGGCCGTTTTCTGGGCCGCGTTCAAACATCGAATAGCGCGGCTGATGGATCAGGCAGGGCGTGCCGAGATCGCGCAGGATGGCGATCGCTTCCGCCGCGCGATCCGCCGGATAGTTGGAGATCGCGGCATAGAGCGCCTTACCCTGCCGCACCACCTGATCCAGCGCGCGCATAGTCTCTTCCAGCGGCGTTTCCGGATCCGGCCGGTGGTGATAGAAGATGTCCACATACTCCAGCCCCATGCGCTTCAGGCTCTGATCAAGGCTGGAGATAAGGTATTTGCGCGAGCCCCAGTCGCCGTATGGGCCGTCCCACATGGTGTAACCCGCTTTGGTGGAGATCACCAGCTCGTCGCGAAAGGTGCGAAAGTCTTCGCGCAGGATACGGCCGAAGTTCTCTTCCGCTGAGCCCGGCGGCGGGCCGTAGTTGTTGGCCAGATCAAAATGGGTAATGCCGCGATCGAACGCGTGGCGCAGCAGCTCGCGGCTGTTGTCGACGCGCGTGTTGTCGCCAAAGTTATGCCACAGGCCAAGGGAAATTGCGGGCAGCTTTAGCCCGCTGCGGCCGCTGCGGCGATATTCCATCTGCTGATAACGACCGGGATGCGGAAGGTAGGTCATACGGCTTTCCTGTCAAAGGGAAGAATTTTCAAGCGCAAGAATAGCAGTGTATGCGTTTACACACAGTCACAACGGATCGCAGATCGCATACTTACAGAATAATCCCCCATCGTAACGCCGGGTTGCCACTTTTTTGTTCAGTCGATTGCGCTGCTTTCTCGCCGCTTTGGCAGCATAGCGGATACTCAAACCAGACACTGGTGAAAGGAGTGGCATATGCAACGCTTTACCGTAGGAGATTATCTGCTGGCGCGGCTTCAGGAGATCGGCGTCGTTCATCTGTTTGGCGTACCGGGCGACTATAACCTGCAGTTTCTCGATCGCGTGATCGCCCATCGCGATATCGGCTGGGTCGGCTGCGCCAACGAACTCAACGCGGCCTATGCGGCGGACGGCTATGCGCGCTGTCGCGGCGTGGCGGCGTTGCTGACCACCTTCGGCGTCGGCGAACTGAGCGCCATCAACGGCACGGCCGGCAGTTTTGCCGAGTATCTGCCGGTGATCCATATCGTGGGCGCGCCCACAAGCGGGGCGCAAAAGCGCGGCGACTGCGTGCACCATACGCTGGGCGACGGCGACTTTCGTCACTTTCTGCGCATGGCGGGCGAGGTCAGCGCAGCGACGGCGCAGCTCAGCGCGGGCAACGCCGCGGCGGAAATCGATCGGGTGCTGGCCACGGCGATGCGCGAACAGCGGCCGGGCTATCTGATGCTGGCTGTCGATGTCGCGGAGGCGGAGGTGGCGCCGCCCGCCGCGCCGCTCGACGCCGCGCCGGGCTCCAGCGCACAGGCGCGCCAGGCGTTTCGCGCCGCCGCTGAACGACTGCTGCAACCGGCGCGGCGGGTGGCGCTGCTGGCTGATTTCCTCGCCGCGCGCTGGCGGCAGCAGGCGGCGCTGGCCCGGCTGCGTCGGCTGCGCGCCGTTCCCTGCGCCACGCTGCTGATGGGCAAGGGCGTGCTGGACGAGCGCCAGCCGGGCTACGTCGGCACTTACGCCGCAGCGGGCAGCGAGCCAGGCATCTGCGAGCTGATTGAGCAGACCGATGTAACCATCTGCGTCGGCGTGCGCTTCACCGATACGCTGACGGCGGGCTTCACCCAAAGTTTTGCCGCCTCGCAGCTGATCGATCTGCAGCCTTTCGCCGCCAGCGTTGCTGGAGAACGCTTTGCGCCGCTTAACATGGCGGATGCGCTAAGCGAGCTGGAGGCGCTGTTTGCGCGCTACGGCGAGGGCTGGGCGCTGTCGCCGCAGGTGCAGCCGGTCGAGACGGCGGACGCGCGCGACGATATCATCAGCCAGAGCGCTTTCTGGCTGGCGATGCAGCGCTTTCTCCAGCCGGGCGACATTATTCTCGCCGATCAGGGCACCGCCGCATTCGGCGCGGCGGCGCTGCGCTTGCCGTCCGGCGCGCAGCTGGTGGTGCAGCCGCTCTGGGGCTCCATTGGCTATACTCTTCCGGCAGCCTTCGGCGTGCAGACCGCCGCGCCCGCGCAGCGGGTGATCCTGATTACCGGCGACGGCTCGGCGCAGCTGACGATCCAGGAGCTGGGTTCGATGCTGCGCGACGGGCAAACGCCGATTATTTTCCTGTTGAACAACGAGGGCTATACGGTGGAGCGCGCCATCCACGGCGCAACGCAGCGTTATAATGATATCGCGCAGTGGAACTGGACCGCGCTGCCGCAGGCGCTTTGTCTGCATGGACAGGCGCAGAGCTGGCGCGTCACCGAATGTGTGCAGCTGGATGAGGTAATGGCGCGCCTGCAGGCGCCCGACTACCTGACGCTGGTCGAGGTCGTGATGCCTAAAGACGATCTGCCGCCGCTGTTGCATAAGGTGACGGCTTGCCTCGCGCAACGCAACGGAGGGTAAGATTCGGAGTGTTGCCGCTGTCAAGCGGCTTGCCGGACGGGTAGGCTGTGCTCACCACCTTCAACGCTCCTCTTTTGTCGTGGCGAGCGTTGTTGTTTTACCGGCAGACTTTTATAGTGTCCTGCATCTTAGGGACCCCAAGCGGAGCAACAAAAGAATGACAACTTATGCCCTGGTCGGCGACGTCGGCGGCACCAACGCCCGACTCGCCCTGTGTGAGGTGGAAACCGGCAGCATCTCCCAGGCCCAAACATTCTCAACTTCAGATTATGACAGCCTCGAAGCCGTCATCCGCCACTATCTTGGCGAGCAGCTGCAAAACGTTAAAGACGGCTGCATCGCCATTGCTTGCCCGATCACGGAAGACTGGGTCGAAATGACCAACCATGACTGGGCTTTTTCCACCAGCAAAATGAAAGCCAGCCTTGGCTTCGATCATCTTGAAATCATTAATGACTTCACCGCCGTTTCCATGGCGATCCCGATGCTGAAGGCTGAGCATGTGATTCAGTTCGGCGGCGGCGAGCCGGTGAAGGATAAGCCCATCGCGATTTACGGCGCGGGAACCGGACTGGGCGTCAGCCATCTGGTGCACGTCGATCGTCGCTGGGTCAGCCTGCCGGGCGAGGGCGGCCACGTCGACTTCGCCGCCAACAGCGATGAGGAAGATTTGATTCTGGAGGTGCTGCGCGCCGAGCTGGGCCATGTTTCCGCAGAGCGCGTGCTTTCCGGCGCCGGTCTGGTGAACCTCTACCGCGCTATCGTGAAGGCGGACAACCGCGTGCCGGAAAACCTTAAGCCGAAGGATGTCTCCGAGCGCGCGCTCGCCGATAGCTGCACCGACTGCCGTCGCGCGCTGTCGCTGTTCTGCGTGATTATGGGACGTTTCGGCGGCAATCTGGCGCTGAATCTCGGCACCTTCGGCGGCGTCTATATCGCCGGCGGCATCGTGCCGCGCTTCCTGGAGTTCTTTAAGGCCTCCGGCTTCCGCGCCGCCTTTGAGGATAAAGGGCGCTTCCGCGACTACGTTTCCCGCATCCCGGTCTATATGATCACCCACGATCAGCCTGGCCTGCTGGGCGCAGGCGCGCATCTGCGGCAGACGCTGGGGCGTATTCTGTAGCGTCTTTCAAAAACGGCCTTCGGGCCGTTTTTTTATGCTGGCGCGGGTGATATGAAGCGATCGCAAAGTCGCTCAAGGCATCCTTGCTCGCTCGGCCCGCGACGTCCCTGTCGCGGGACGCTTTGCTCTCCGCTTCATACCACCCGCTGGCTAGCATTAATGCGTGTTGGCGCGGACTGTTTTTCTACAGGCGCATCAGCTCGCGAAAGCGTTTTACTTTGCTGCGGCTGACCGGCACCTGAAACGCCAGATCGCGCAGTTTCAGCAGGTAGGTATTGTTGAACCAGGGTTCTATCTCAGAGATTTTGCTCAGGTTCACGCAGTAAGAGCGATGACAGCGGAAAAAGCGCTGTTCCGGCAAACGGGCGCAGAATTCGCTGATGCTCATCGACATCACATAGGCTTCGCGCCGCGTATAGACGAACGTCAGCTTCTCATGCGCCTCCACGTAATAGATATCGTCGATATCGGTCACGATAATGCGCTCATCCTTGACCAGGTTCACCGTCTGCGGGCTGTGGTCGATCGGCGTCTGGGCAACGTTCTGCTGCTGTCCGGCGGCTTCCAGCTTGTTGAGCATGGTGACGATACGCGCCTCGTGATAGGGCTTGAGAATATAGTCAAAGGCTTCCAGCTCGAAAGCCTCTACCGCATGATCTTTCCAGGCGGTGATAAACACGATCAGCGGCCGCTGCGCGAACTGACGAATATTTTGCGCCAGCAGCATGCCGTCCAGCGACGGAATATTGATATCGAGAAAAATGACGTCGACCCGATGCTGCTGCAGATATTTCAGCACCTCCAGTCCGTCGTCGAAACAGGCTTCGATCTCAATCTTGCTGTGCTGTTGAATCATCCAGCTCAGCTCCTGCTGCGCCAGAAATTCGTCTTCGACAATAATGGCTTTCATTGCACGCTCTCCGCGACGGCAAGCGGCGACTCGGTTAGCAGCTGTCCGCTTTTGCTCAGGGTAAAGGCGATTTCGGTGCCGGGCTGCAGCCGGGTAATGTCCAGCCCCTGACCACTCAGCAGTTTGACGCGATGGTGCACATTCAGCAGACCGATTTTATTGCCCGGCATCTCATTATTCGCCACGCGCCGCATGACCTCGTCGCTGATGCCCGGCCCGGTGTCGCGCACCGCGATACGCACCCGATCGCCGCACGCCTTGACGCTCAGCGTCACCACCCCTTTGCCGCGACAGGGCTGAATGCCGTGCACGATGGCGTTCTCCACCAGCGGCTGGATCAGCAGGCTGGGCAGCGAGAAGTGAAGATCGTCGTCAATGTCGTAGATCATCGTCAGCTTGTCGCCAAAGCGCGCCTGTTCGATGGCGATATAATCTTTGACCTGCCACAGCTCGCGTTTGATATCGATCGTCTCGTCGTCGTTAAGCTCAAGGTTGTAGCGCAGATAGCGGGAAAGATTGATCACCAGCTGGCGCGCCGTATCGGGATTAAGGCGGATAGAGGAGTTGATGGCGTTCAGCGCATTAAACAGAAAATGGGGATTGATTTTGCTCTGCAGGGCGCGCAGTTCCGCTTTATTCGCCATTTCGCGCAGCTGCTCGGCGCGCGACACCTCCAGCTGGGTCGAGATCAGCTGCGACAGGCCGATCGCCATCTCTTTCAGCGAGCCGGTGATGCGGTGCGCGCGGCGGTAGTAAATCTTCAGGGTGCCGGTAACCTTGCCCTGCTCGCGCAGCGGAATAACGATCATCGAGTGAATATCCCTGGTGCGATGCGCCTCATCGTTGTTTTTGATGATAATTTTTCCGGTGGCCATCGCCTGCACAGTGGTGGGGCTAATGCCGTCGTCGCCGTTCTGGTAGTTCTGCTCGCCGTAGCCGACGTAGGCGAGAATATGGGTCTTGTTGGTAATGGCGACGGCGTCGGCGTTGATATCGTCACAGATTATCGCGCAGATGCGACGCAGCGAGTCGCTGTTGACGTCGCGGAACAGCGGCAGCGTTTTGTTGGCGATCTCCAGCGCCAGCTTGGCCTGTCGCGCCGCAATCGCCTCTTTTTCGCCTTCGACGCTCTGCACCAGCAGTACAATCAGGCCGATGCTCGACGCGCCGAGGATCATCGGCAGCGCAATCTCCGACACAATCTCCAGGCCAAGCGACATCGGCTTCGCCCACAGCACGATCAGCAGCATGGTGAGGCTTTCGCACAGCATGCCGCCGATGATGCCGACGCGCCAGCGCTGCGCCTTGGGCACGCGGCGGTTGATAGCGCCGGCCACGCAGCCCGCAATAATGCTGGTGATCAAGCAGGGCACCGAGGTGACGCCGTGAATGTCGATCAGAAAACGGTGCAGCCTGGCGATAACGCCGGTGGCGATGCCGACCCAGGGGCCGAACAGGATGCCGCCGGCCATCACCGCAATTACCCGCACGTTCAGCAGCGAGCCGTCGACGTGAATGCCCGACCAGGTGCTGAAAAGCGCAAACAGTGCAAAAATGGCGATAACGGCGGCTTTTTCCAGCGGGGCATGTTCATCTTTTTGCAGCAGCTGGCGGAACAGCCGGGTGCGGGTCAGGAAGAAGAGGCAGATCAACATCAGGGCGGCGCGGTCAAACACCGCCAACAGCATATCGAAGTGAGAGATCACAGCCAGCCTTCAGGTTATAACAGAGAGAGGCCTATGATAAAAAATGTGATCGCGATGCGCCAGTCTGCAAAAAGAGTGAGCGCGTCCTTCATGTTGTGGATCAATTTTCACGGCTGAAATGGTAAAAAGGGGAAACCTGAGTAGCAAAACAGGGAAGGTTTTTCGTTCGCCGCAGGCGGGTGAGCTAATAGCATTTTTATTCAGACAGCCGTTATGGCTATCTGCACCGGGAGCCATTTCATGCAGTTAATCACGCCGCGTCTTACCCTCACCACCCTTAAGCCTGAAGACTGGCTGCTGTTCCGCGCCGTGCATGAAGACGCGGCCACCATGACCTGGGTCAGCGAAATTCCTGACGAGGCGGATTTGCGCCAGCGCTTCAATGAACGCCTCGCGCCCTGGCAGGTCAGCAGTTTTCATATGCTCTGCGTGGTGGCGCGCCTGCGCGACAGCGGCGAGCCGATCGGCCTGTTCGGCTGTAGCCCGGAATGGCAGCCTTATCGTCAGGCGGAGGTCGGCTACATGCTGCTGCACCGGTTCTGCGGCCAGGGGTACGGCAGCGAAGCGCTGGCCGGCCTGAGCGACTTCCTGCTCAAAGCGGGTTTCCATAAGCTCAAGGCAATGGTGGTAGAAGGAAATATGGCATCGCGGCGTATTCTGGAGAAGAATGGCTATGTGCTGGAGGGGACTTTGCGGGATAATTATCTGCTAAATGGCCAATGGGTGAACGATTGGGTGTTTGGTCGCCTGAATCCCGAAGATTAAAAAAATTTTATTCTTCCCTCGACAAGCGCGCAAGCGCCGCGTTAAGGTCTTTTTTCGGTCACGGCTGTGACCTGCGTCGCTCGGACGGTCCGGGCGCTTACGTATTCAAGAGGACATTATGGCTGACAACAGCACACCCCGTCGTTTCTCGCGTATCGATCGCCTTCCCCCCTATGTATTTAACATTACCGCTGAGTTGAAGATGGCTGCGCGTCGGCGCGGCGAAGATATCATCGACCTCTCGATGGGGAATCCTGACGGCCCTACGCCGCCGCATATCGTGGAAAAGCTTTGTCAGGTGGCGCAGCGCGAAGATACGCACGGCTACTCTACCTCGCGCGGCATTCCACGCCTGCGCCGCGCCATTTCGCGCTGGTACGCCGAGCGCTATCAGGTAGAGATCGATCCCGAATCCGAAGCTATTGTCACCATTGGATCGAAAGAGGGGCTGGCGCACCTGATGCTGGCGACGCTCGATCACGGCGACACGGTGCTGGTGCCGAATCCCAGCTATCCCATTCATATCTACGGCGCGGTGATCGCCGGCGCGCAGGTGCGTTCGGTGCCGCTGGTGGCGGGCGTCGATTTCTTCGCCGAGCTGGAGCGGGCGATCCGCGAAAGCTATCCCAAGCCGAAAATGATGATCCTCGGCTTTCCGTCGAACCCCACCGCGCAGTGCGTCGAACTGGACTTTTTCGAGCGGGTGATTGCGCTGGCGAAACAGTACAACGTGCTGGTGGTGCACGATCTCGCCTACGCCGATATCGTCTACGACGGCTGGAAAGCGCCTTCGATTATGCAGGTGCCCGGCGCGCGCGACGTGGCGGTGGAGTTTTTCACGCTGTCGAAAAGCTACAACATGGCGGGCTGGCGCATCGGGTTTATGGTGGGCAACAAAGAGCTGGTCGCCGCGCTGGCGCGCATCAAAAGCTATCACGACTATGGCACCTTTACGCCGCTGCAGGTGGCGGCCATCGCCGCGCTGGAAGGCGATCAGCAGTGCGTGCGCGACATCGCCGAACAGTACAAGCGTCGCCGCGACGTGCTGGTCAAAGGACTGCATGAGGCGGGCTGGATGGTGGATAACCCCAAGGCCTCGATGTACGTCTGGGCGAAAATTCCCGATCGCTACGCCGCGCTCGGCTCGCTGGAGTTCGCCAAAAAGCTGCTGCATGAGGCGAAGGTGTGCGTTTCACCGGGCGTCGGCTTCGGCGACTACGGCGATACTCACGTGCGTTTCGCGCTGATAGAGAACAGCGATCGCATTCGGCAGGCGGTGCGGGGCATTAAAGCGATGTTTCGCGCGGACGGCATTTTGCCGGGTAGCGTAAAAGCAGTAGAGGAAGCAGAGTAAAGCAAAGCGGGGCGACAGCACTGTCGCCCCCTGGCTGGCGCTACAGCATCAGCACAAAGGTGCCGAGCCAAAGCAGCGCAAAGAAAGAGATTCCCATCAAGGCGTATTTCACAAACAACTCCTCTGAGCGGTTACGACGATAGCGATCCCAGGCCAGCGCAACGCGAACAGAATGAGAAAAACGCATCAGGTCATCATCGCCTCAGGCATTTTCTCAGGTCGTTCCGAGTAACTCAGAACAGGATCGAACGCTAATCTACGCGTTATTGATCCTAAAATAAATAGCACCAGTGTGAGAGATTCATCACGTTTTTACTCTACTTCAATCTCCGGGATCGCCGACATACCAACCCGCAGCTGCGACAGGTCAGGCTGGTCCGTATCCAGCACGATTTTAACCGGAAGGCGCTGGACGACCTTAGTATAGTTACCTGTCGCGTTGTCGGGCGAAATTGCCGAAAACGTCGCGCCGGTCGCGGGCGCGATGCTGTCGACATGGCCGGTGAAACGCTTGCCTGGTAGCGCATCGATGGCGATCTGCACCCGCTGTCCCTGGCGCACGTCGCTGAGCTGTGTCTCCAGGAAGTTGGCCGTGATATAGGTCTGCTGCAGCGGCACCACCGCCAGCAGCCGCGTCCCGGCGGAAACGTAGGCGCCGACGCGCGCCGCGCGCTGGCCCACCATGCCGTCCACCGGCGCGACGATGCGCGTATAGGAGAGGTTCAGGCGCGCCTGATCCACGTTCGCCTGCGCCGCTGCCACGTCTGCCCGCGCCTGACGCACCGCCGCCTGCAGCACGCCGATCTCTTTCATCGCGGAAGCCACCGCCGCCTGGCTCTGACGCACCGCCGCCGCGGCGGAGCGCTGCGTCGAGCTGGCCTTCTGCTGGTCGTCGGCGGCGATGATGCCGTTTTTATACAGGCGGTTATAGCGATCGGCGTTCTGACCGGCATACTGCGCGGTTGCCTGGCTGGCCGCCAGAGTCGCTTTTGACTGCTCGATGGCCGACTGCTGCTGCTCCAGCTGCGCCTGGCTGCTGAGCAGTTTCGCCTCGCTGACCTGCAGATCCGCTTCGGCGCTCTCCAGCGCCACGCGATAGTCGCGATCGTCCAGCGTCGCCAGCACGTCGCCCGCTTTTACCTGCTGGTTATCCTGCACTTTCACCTGGGCGATATAGCCTGACACTTTCGGCGCCACCAGCGTGTAGTCGGCGTTGACGTAAGCGTCGTTGGTGCGGTGATCGTTGCCGGTCAGGGTTGACCAGATAAAAAACGCGATGGCCAGCAAAACCAGCAACAACAGGCTCAGCAGCACGGTTTTTCTCATTACTAAAGCACGCATAATCTTATTTTCTCGATGTCGAAGAGGCAGGTTGAATCAGGGTTTGCGGCGGCCAGACGCGTTTCGGCAGCCAGGCAGTCAGCAGTAATAGCAGCGCGGCGAAGGCGATTAGCAGTAGCCAGGTGTCGCTCAGACCGAGCACGGTGGCCTGATGACGCACCAGCGTGGCGAAGCCGCTCAGGTTCTCGCTGCTGCTGACGCTGCCGTCCATCAGCAGCGGATGGCTGGCGCTGGCTTCAGCGCTGTTGGGCGTACTCATCAGCCAGGGGCGGCTGGCGGCCTGGTCCAGCAAGATGTTGGAGTGGATCTTCTCGCGGTGGCTAAGGAAAACCTCCACCAGCACCGAGGCCGCGACGCTGGAGAAGCCGCGCACGGTATTGAACATTGCCGAGGCGAAGGGACCTTCCGGCGGCGCCACCACGCTGGTGGCGCTCATCAGAATCGGCAGGATCACCATCGGCTGGCCGAAGGCCTGCAATATTTGCAACGTCCAGAAGTTCTGGCGCGCCCAGTCGCTGGTGATCTGCGCGCCGAGCAGGCAGGCGGTCACCAGCAAGGCGACGCCCGCCGCCAGCACCCAGCGGCAGTCGATCCAGCGGATATTCAGCAGCGCGGCGACCAGCGGCGCGATCAGCAGCTGCGGCAGGCCGACGGTTAACGCCAGCGGCGCGAACTGCAGGGTGCGGAAGCCCTCTACCTGACCGAAATAGGCGGAGGGCAGCGCCGAGCCGGAGAGCGAGACGATCAGCACGGTCGCCAGCGCCAGCAGGCCGTGCGTCAGATTGCGGCGCGACAGCATCTGCAGCCGAAACAGCGGCAGCGGATGAAACCACTCGTTGATGAGAAACACCAGCAGCAGCGGCGCGGCGGCCAGCAGCATGGCGGCGATCAGCGGCGACTCGAACCAGTCCAGCCGCTCGCCCTGGGTAAGGGCCAGCACCAGCAGCGCCATGCCGCTGCATCCGGTGAGCATGCCGAACAGGTCAATCTGCTTAAAGCGCTCGAGGCGCAGCGGATCCTGCGGCAGACCCCAGCCGAACAGCAGCATGGCGATCAGCATCAGCGGCACCACCTGCCAGAAGACAAACATCCAGCTGACGTCGTCCGTCCAGAACGCCGCCAGCGAGGCGGCCATATTGGGGCCGAAGGTGGCCGTGAGCGCGTAGCCGCCCAGCCCGTAGAGCTTAAGCGGCGGCGGCAGAAAGCGCAGCGCCACCGTCATCAGCATCGGCGGCAGCGCGCCGCCGAACAGCCCCTGCAGCACGCGCAGGGCGATAAAACTGCCGGCTGAAGGCGCCAGCGGCAGCAAAATGCCGCACAGCATAAAGCCGGTCGATACCGCCAGCGAAAAGCGGCGCAGCGAAAAGGTAACGGCAAACCAGGGCGCGATCATCATCGCCGCTACTTCGGCGGCCTGATAGGCCGAGACGATCCAGCTGCCCTGGTCATAGCTGACGCCGATGGCGGCACGAATGTCCGCCAGCGCGATATCGGTCACGCGGTCGTTAAGGCCCGAGGTCAGCGCGGCGATAAGCACGCCGACCAGGCCCAGCGCCAGGCGAAGCGTGAAGGGGTGCGGCGTCGGCGCAGCGGCAGGCTGAGCGTTCATAGCAGGTTTCTCATTATTATGATGCAGTGTATTGCGATGTGATACAGGCTGCGATCTTACATTTCGATATGCTGTATTGCAATGTGGTACATGCTGTAAATCGTGCCTTTTTCGCGGTAGAGTAGGGCAGCTGAAAAGGACGACTCATGGCAAAACTTCCATCCAGCCGCGAGGATGAAAAATCGGGCGGCATTCAGGTGATCGCCCGCGCGGCAAAAATTCTTAACGCGCTGGGAGAGCATCCAGGCGGCATGAGCCTGGGCGAAATCGCGCAGGCGGTGGATCTGCCGCGCTCCACGGTGCAGCGCATCGTCGCCGCGCTCGATAACGCCCAGCTGGTGCGCAGCAGCGGCGCAGGCGGATTGCGGCTGGGGCCGGCGCTGCTGAAACTGATCTCCAGCGTGCATACTGACGTCGTCGATCTGGTGCGACCCAAGCTGGAAGCGCTCTGCGCAGCGACCAATGAAACGGTGTCGCTGTCGCGCGCCAGCGGCACGCAGTTGACTATCATTCACCACGTGGTGGCGTCGCGCGAACTGCGCGTGGTGCCGCGCATGGGGCTGAACCTGCCGCTCTACAGCACCTCCGGCGGCCGCGCGCTGCTGGCGCTGGAGTGCGACGACGACGTGCGCCTGATGGTGGGCGAAGCCTACCGCGAGCTAACGGATAAAACCGTCAAAACGCTGCCGCAGCTGATGGCGCTGATTCATGAGGTGCGCAAAACCGGCATCTCCTACGATCGCGGCGAAACCCTTGAAGGTATCTCCACCATGGCGGTGGCGCTGGATACGCTGTTCGGCCGTTTCTCTGTTTCTCTGCTGGTGCCCACGTCGCGTTTTCAGAAAAACGAAGCGGCGTACCGTGAAGAGATGCTCAGATGCAAAGAGGCGCTGATACGCGAAATCGGCAAAACTGCCGCTGTTGAAGGATAAACTCTGATGAAAACACTGCTGATGGCTGTTGATAATTCGCCGGTTGCCCAGAAGGTGATCGCCACGGCGATAGAGGAGGCGCTGGCGCACAAGGCGCAGGTTGTGGTGCTCTGCTGCGTCGATCCCGCGTACTCCTCCTGCAACCAGCCTGTCTATATCGCCGCCGGCGAAGATCCGGAGGATTTCGCCGCCGCGCAGGATGAGCAGAACACCGCCGAGCTGGTGGTGCGTCACGCGCTGGCTCCGCTGCTGCGCGCCGGGGTCGACGCGCGCGGGCTGATCGTCGCGGGCGAAGCGGCGGATACCATCGTCGCCCAGTCGCAGCAGCTTAACGCACAGATGATCATAATGGGACGCCGCCATCTCTCCTCCTTTAATCGCCTGCTGAAGGGATCGGTGAGCGCGGCGGTGATTGAGCGCGCCCACTGCCCGGTATTAATCGACGTTCGTAAGGATTGAGCAACTTCGCATGACCTCGCTGTGGATTGTCACGCTGGCCGCCTTTGCGCTGCTGGCGCTTATTATCGTCGTCCTGATTAAAACCACCCGGCTGCGCGCCTGGCAGGGCGTCCTGCTTTTCCTGCTGCCGCTGCTGCTGGCGAATCTGCTCTGGTTCAGCTGGCTTAAGCCGCAGCAGCAGCGCGCTGCCCAGCGTCAGGCGGCGATGGACTATCTGGCGCAAACGCCAGGCTACCGCGTGCTGGAAACGCAGGAGCCGGCGCTGTGGCAGCTGCTGGTGCAGGAGCTGCAGCTCAAGCTGCGTCTCGGCGAACCGCCTCAGCAGGCGACGGGCGAGCTGCGCGGCTGGCTGGCCGACCTGATTAATCAGCGGCTGATGCGCGCGCCGGATGCGGCCGTGGTCAACTATATCCGCGCTTCGGTCGATGCGATGCAGGCGCTGGGCCAGCGCGATCCGCAGCTCTGTTTCCGCTTTCTTTATCCGCAGGTGAGCGGCGGGGTGAATCTGGCGAAAACGCTGTCGCCGACGCTCAACGCCGAGGACGCCGCGGCGATGGAGCAGCTGCTATTGTCGAGTCGCGGCGCCGATTTACCGGTGGATCAGCCGCAGGCGCAGCAGGATCTGCAGCGCATCGTGGCGACGCTCTATAAGAAGTGGGGCGACAAACTGCAGCAGCTCAATATGCCTGCCGACACCGCGGTCGATCGCTCCTCTATGTGCGCCATGTCCGTGGATCTCTACAGCGCCATCCTCGCATTGCCGGACAAACAGGCCGCCAATCTGTTGCGTAGAATGGTCGCTCTCTCTGGCTGACGGGCGAAAAAAAGCCCGCTTAGCACGGGCTTGAAATAAATCTGAATGTCTTCTTGGGAATAACCTGGTGTGGCGCAGACGCTGTTTTGTCTGAAAGCATCTTCTCACCCTTGTAGTGATAGAGATAACCGTTTGGTAATATCAATTTAATCGGTGAAAACTTGCATTTATAGCGTCAGGTTAGGCAGTTTTCCGATAGTCGACGCCAGCGCTGCGGCTTAAACTGCCGCAGCAACGAGAGGAAGAAAGAAAAAATGAAATCAATTATCGCCGGCGCGATAGCGCTGTTATTGCTGACCGGCTGTAGCGTCAGCAAACCCGGGGGCTTTGAACGCGTAGATGAAGATCCGAGCGCAAATACCGTGCAGTACCGTTACGATCCGCAGAAATTAAATCGAGATGCGATGGAGCTGGATCTGGCGGATTATTGCGGTAAGAAAGGATTTGATAAGGTGGAGGCGCTAACGCCGCAGGAGAGTCATATTCCTGGACTGAAAACCAGCTGGTTTCAGTGTAACTACGCGCTGAAAAGCTAATTGCGTTAAAAAGTAAAAAGGGCGGGTAATATCCCGCCCTTTTTTTATTTTATTATTTTATGCTGTGTGAAATCTTTGCCCTTAGCGGTGATGATGCCAGCCATGCCCGCCGCCGTGATGCCAGCCGCCGCCATGACCTCTGTCGATAATGCACCCGCTCAGCATTGAGATAACGGCAAAAACGGTGGCAACTTTAACGATTTTTTTCACAGAAAGTTCTCCTCTTTTCCGATAGGTACAACATTACGCCGGAATAGTGGAGTGATGATGCAGTGAATGTAGAGTTATTTAGAGAGATATTACGGAATATTTCAGAGCCAGCCAGCAGTAGAGGAATATTTAATAAGCCTATCAGAACAGGCTGAATAAAGATGATTATCAGCAAGACAATTCTGAAAAGCAAGCACGGCGTTTTTACCCGCAGCAGCGAATAACGGCTAAAGTATGCTAAGGCAAAATAAAAAGGAGCGATGATGAAGCCTGAAGTAAAAAATGTCCTGGCGTTACAGGCGGAGCTGGCCGAGTGCCCCACCTGGTCGGCGCGCGAACAGGTGCTGTGGTGCGTAGATATCCTGGCGCCCGCCATTCACCGCTTCGACCCGCGCAGCGGCGCGCTGGAGAGCTTTCCGCAGCAGGAAGAGGTCGGCTGTATCGGCCTGCGCGAGCAGGGCGGGTTGATTGCGGCGCTGCGCAGCGGCGTCTGGCTGCTGGATGAGCAGGGCAGACCGCAGCGTAAAATTGCCGATAACCCGGGCGAGTCGGCGAAAAGCCGCTTTAACGACGGGCGCGTCGATCCCTGGGGCAATTTCTGGTGCGGCAGCCTGTGGGAGCCGCAGGATAAGAACGGCGCGCTGCTGTGCCGCGTAACGCCGTCGCTGGAGCTGGAGGTGAAAGCGCGCGACATCAAGATCTCCAACGGCGTCGCCTTTTCGCCCGATCGCCGCTGGATGTACCACAGCGATACGCCGAATGAAGTGCTCTATCGTTATCCGCTCGATGCGGACGGCGAGCCGGGCGCACGGGAAATCTTCCGCCAGTTTGACGCCGCAGGCGGCTTGCCGGACGGCGCGGCGGTCGACAGCGAAGGCTTTTACTGGTCGGCGCAGTTCGACGGCGGACGCATCGTGCGTATCGATCCCGTCAGCGCGCAAATTGTTGATGAGATTGCGCTGCCGGTGCGCTGGCCGACCATGGTCGCTTTTGGCGGCCCCGATCTGAAAACGCTCTATATCACCAGCTCGCGCGAGAACCGCACCGAAGAGGAGCTGGCGCGCTATCCGCAGTCAGGGGATATTCTGGCAGTCGAGGTGGAGGTCGCGGGGATGGCGGAGCCGCTGTTTCCGGCATAACGCGCAGGTCATCACTTCGCGCGTAAAGGCGCGGGGATCATGCCAGCGGTTTTCGCCGCGCCATGACCCCCGCGCTGCTGCTCAACTACGCTGCAGCATCTGCTCTGCCAGCGGCTCGCGCTGAGGCAGGCGAATCATCAGCGACAGCAGCAGCGACATCACCAGCAGCGTCATAATCAGGCTAAAGGTAACGGTAAAGCCGCCGAACAGAGACGCGATCAGCGAGCCAAGCACGCTGCCGATGCCGAAGCCCAGATAAAGCAGACCGTAGTTTTTCGTCAGGTTATTGAGGCCGAAGAAATCGCTGACCAGCGACGGGAAGACGGTAATGGTGCCGCCGAAGCTAAAGGCGACGCAGGCGAGCGAAACAAAAAAGGTGGTCTCATTCATGCGGGTAAACAGCAGAATACTCATGCCCGTCAGCGAAATGATCTGCGCCAGTGAGATCACCCGGATACGCGCCATCTTATCGGAGAGCACGCCGAGCACCAGACGACCGCTCAGGTTGGCGATGGCGATGACCGTCACCGCATTGGCCGCGGTTTGCGCGCCGAGATGCACCAGACCTTCACCGATATCTTTCGCCACGCCGATTACATAGAGACCGCTCATGCAGGCGGTCAAAAACATCAGCGCCAGCATCCAGTACTGCGGCAGACGCACCGCTTGCGCCAGCGTATAGTCGCGCGCCTGCTGTACGCTTTGATCCTTTGCGCGCTGAACCGGCGCGTCGCGCATCAGCAGCGCGCCGAGAATAATCATGCCCATCGCCGCCAGGCCCCAGATAATAAAGGTCTGCTCCAGGCCAACCGCGGCCAGCAGCGCGCCGCAGATAAATTTAAAGCCCAGGCTGCCCAGGCCGTATGCGCCGATGGCGCAGGCGGAGATCACGCCTTTGCGTTCGGGGAACCACTTCACGCAGTTCGACAGGGTCATCAGATAACCCGCGCCGTCCGCCAGACCGACCATCACGCCTGCGCTGAGATAGAGCATCATCAGATTGCTGGCATGGGCTGTCAGCCAGAAGCCGACCGCCATCAGCAGACCCGCGCCGATAGCGACGCGCCGTACGCCGAATCGCTCCTGCAGCTTGCCCGCCAGCGACGAGGCTATCGCCAGACCAAGGCTCAGCAGCCCGAATGAGAAGGCGACCTGGCTTACCGTCGCGTCGAGTTTTGACGCCAGCTGCCCGTTGAACAGGCTCCAGGTATAGACCGAACCCAGCGCGAACTGGGTGATAACCGTGCCGACCAGGGTAAGCCAGCGGGTGCGTTGATAGGATGATGACATCGTCTGATTCATAATTTTTCTCTCCCGTCCGGGGATCTGGACACTAACGCCAGATTAAAACGAGGCTACGCGCGCGCGACGAGAAAAGGCA
The DNA here is from genome assembly GCF_059730625.1 of Pantoea sp. X-Soil-MYKO-1289. Taxonomy (NCBI): domain Bacteria; kingdom Pseudomonadati; phylum Pseudomonadota; class Gammaproteobacteria; order Enterobacterales; family Erwiniaceae; genus Pantoea; species Pantoea sp. X-Soil-MYKO-1289. Next base: position 2,926,832 of record NZ_AP036004.1, on the reverse strand, counting down.
TGAACGGGATGAAACGCGTCATGAAATGCCGCTGTCAGGGTATGAACGGCAGCGAATCCGCTTCGCTAAAGTATGAACAATTCGGCAACCTGATAATGATTGGTTAGCTGAGGTAACCAGATGTGTCTCCCGGCCGGTTTTTCCAGCAAAAACGCAGAATATTTGCCAGGCTTAAAGCTCACTTTACAGGAGGAAATATGAAAGACCGAGCATATGAATCCCTTAGTTGTGAGGACGAAGTCCGCTGCATCATCGGTCAGGCAGTGATTGAACTCAGCGATGAGCAGCAGCCTGTGACTAAATCCACACTGGCGTTGAAACTGCTCTCCATGGCCGACCAGGATAATGACGATGAGCGCGTGCTGCTCTACTGGATAGCGCGCAAGGCGATTAACCGACCTCATCAGCTTACCCCTGTGCAGCGCCGGGCATGACGCTCAGCAGGGCGGGCGAAAGCCCGCTCTTTGCTTTAGCCGGGAACGCGCCTGCGCCATACCGGCAGGCGCGCAAACATCGCCAGATTACCCGCCAGAATCATAGTTAATCCCATCAAGCCTTCCGCATGCCAGTGATAGCCTTCATAAAGCGTCGACAGTCCTAATGCCACCAGCGGAAACAGCAGCGTACTGTAGGCAGCCTGGCTGGCGCCTATGCGGCCGACCAGCGTGAAGTAGGCGCCGAAGCCAATCACCGAGCCGAAAATCGCCAGATACGCCACCGCGCCCAGCCATTGCCGGTTCCAGACGGGTTGTAACGATTCACCCTGCAACAGCGTAACCAGCGCCATCGCCAGCGCGCCGTAGAGCATCGCATAGCTGTTGGTCGTCAGCACATCGCGCTGCAGGCGCTGATGGCGCAGGCTGATCATATTGCCCAGCGAAAATCCCAGCGTGCCCAGCGCGCTCAGCCCGATCCCCCATAACAGCTGGGCAGAGGCTTCGCTGCCGTGCAGATCGCGCCAGAAAAGGGCCACCATTCCGCCAGCGCCGAGTACGGCGGCCGGCAGCAGCCGCAGGGAGGGGCGCTGCCGGAAGAAGATCCAGCCGTTAAGCGCGTTATAGAGCACCGCCATCGAAAAGATCACCGACTCCAGCCCGCTGTTGATCCATGCAGCGGCGTGGTAAAAGCAGAGAAAATTAAAGCCAAACACGCAGCAGCCCTGAAGCAGGCAAAAAAGATGATCGCGCGCCGTCAGCGCGCGCAAACGCTTAATCGCTTTAAGCACCGCCAGCATCACCAGCGACGCCACGATAAACCGCCAGAACACCGCCGCGCCGACGCTGCCGCCGCTGGCCGCCTGCTGGGCGTAAATGGCGATCCAGGTGGTGCCCCAGATCAGCACCACGGAAAGGTATAAACCGATATTCATTGCGCGCCTCCTTAAGTTCAGGCCGCAGTATTACCGGGAAAGCGGCGAGCGGCTTGCAAGGGTTTGCGGCGCACTTGCAAATTCTTGCGCTTTTTTATCCGTCGCGTCGGATAAGACTGTTCTCTTTAGTCGGCTCTTCATACACTGGAAGCCTGTTAGCAGGAGAACGCCCGTGAACGCCCCGACTTACCAGACTTTTGATATGCTGCAACGTCATAAAGCCCAGCTGCGTCACCACGCCCGGCTTAGCGACGGCACGCAGCTGGCGCACTGGTTCAACAGCGGCGATCGGGTGACCAATCTCAGCAATCATCACACTCTTAGCCTCTATATCGCCGACGGCTACGATACCTGGCACAAAACCCCGTATGGCTGGCGCAACGGCGGCGGCCCGGATCGCTTCTGCCTGATGCCCGCCGGCGTCGAGTCCACCTGGGATCTGCGTTCCGATCTCTCGTTCGTCCATCTCTACTGCTCCGAAGCGCATCTGCGCCAGCTGGCGGAAGAGACGTGGGATCGCAGCCCGGCGCATCTTCAGCTGCACGAAAAAGTCTTCGCCAGCGACGATCGCATTACCCAGCTCTATCGCCATTTTCTGCTCAGCTGCGACTGGCAGCAGCCCGCCAATCAGCTGATGCTGAGCAGCGCCTCGACCCTGCTGCTGACCCATCTGCTGCAGCGCTACAGCGAGGTGCGCTGGCGCGCGCCTCAGGTACGAGGCGGCCTGGCGCCTGCGGTGCTGCGTCGACTGCTGGCCTTTATCGACGCGCATCTCGATCGGCCGCTGACGCTGGCGCAGCTGAGCCACGAAGCGTCGCTAAGCGAGTTTCACTTCGCGCGCATGTTTCGCCATTCGATGGGTGAAGCGCCACACCAGTATGTGATGCGGCGTCGCATGCAGCGTGCGCAACAGATGCTGGCGGACGCCTCGCTTTCGCTGACGACCATCGCTTTTAGCTGCGGGTTTCATTCGCCCAGTCATTTCAGCAACCGTTTCAGGCAGATCCATGGCGTGTCGCCTTCGGCTTACCGCCGGGCACGCGGGGCGTAAAGGCGTCGCGCGCATTACGCGAGACGCAGCGGTATTATTTACCTGCTGTTTAATTTACTTTGTTAATTATTTTGATAAGGTAATATTCGCGCCGCGTAGATATATTTCTGCATTTCCCGCTGGTAATTAGCCGCATTGATTCCTGTCAACATTTAATTATCCCTATGCGTTTCCTCCGCGCTTTTTTTCTCATTCAAAATAAGCTGCCATTATAACGCTGACAGCCAGTCAGAGAGACGTGTTAAGCGCAGCATAGCCAGATCTGATTTTATTAACAAGCATCGCCAAAAGACGATGATTTTTATTTTTTCACTCCTAAAATCTGATTGATTGATCAAATAAGGCACTATGGTCTACTATCGCCTGTAGTGAAACGCCGCGATATTCCACCCGGCGTTTAAATGGATTATCTGATGAACAACTATTTCTACCCGAATAAAGTCCAACGGGAGATGAATTTCCATGCCGGCTTATCGGGAAAAAGATCAAAAAGCGCAACGCATTCGCGCGGATAGCGCAAGGGCATCGGCTTATTATCCAGCCCGTAATAACGCCGTTCTGGTTTAAATCAACCAGAATGTTTTTTCAAAAAATATTCTCAACCGTGAGTGGCAGTGTTTGAATTATGTGTGAAAGCAAAAACGAAGCCGTCGCACCGGTCAATATCGATGCGTTGCTGCAAAAAACATGGTTAAAGGCCATTCGACTGCGTAACGGCCTGCAGTTTAAAGAGGGAGAAGGCCGCCCGCTGTGGAACCGCTGCGTCAATGATATCGTGCGCGTACAGACCGCCCTGAAGGTGGCGCAGCTGGATGAGGACAGCTGCCAGCATATTCTCTATGCGCAGTGCGCGCTGCTTGACGAGGTCGTGACAGGGCGCGGCGTTCAGGACGACGCCTTTCTGCAATGGAGCGGCATTCCCCTGCAGACTTTGAACAAACAGCGCAAGTAGCTAAATATCGGGATATTTTTCCCAATAATATAAATTTTTTACCCGGAATTTTACCCAGAATGGTGACCTGTTAAGCGATTTCTGAAAGTGACGTAATCGCTGTACTTCCAGCGCGAACGCCCGCTGATTTTATAAGGCCTGCAAAGGGTGCCATCTTTGATGCGGTCATAAATAAAGGTTTTGCGAAAACCAGTATCCGCCATAATAAACTTCAGATCCACCAGTGTGTCATCACGTAGTTCCATATTCTTTCTCCTGTGGTTGAGCCGCTTATGGTCTTTTCCAGGAGCAGCCGAAAACACTTTCAGCTGCTGACTGAGCCTGGCGTTGACTGTCTTCTTCAGCGGGATGCGGTATATCGTGAAGAGAGGTACAGCCCAGAAAGGGCTGCCGCCAGCGCCTCGTTCATGAAGGAGGCCGGGCCCGTAATCGTCGTGCGCAGACGGAACATCCCCGTCGTTTCCGCCACTGCACCGGGCACAACGTTGAGTGCAGCACTGGCCACCCGGACCAGGCGCGGGAAGTGGAACAGAGAGGCCGTCAGGATCAGAGAGGCCTGTTTATTGCCCTGCTGAAAGATGATTTTCATGGTGTCTCCTGAAAATGCGTTATCCGGGAATACCGGCAAGATAAGCCACACTGATCACGAGGGCAGACAGGGCAAGCGAGCCTGCTGTCAGTCCGGCCCCGGCGATCGCAGAGAGAGTAAAAAGCCAGACAAGCGCCCGTAATACCGGGCGCTTTCTGGTGTGGTCAGAATGGTTATTCATGGAGAGTTCCGTGCAGATGAAATCAGATCCCTGCGCAGGGACGTACGCATGGCGAGGCTGACGTCAGAGAGCGTCTGTTTCTGGCCAGCAGTCAGTCGTCGCGCAGGGAGAGGGAAATGACTTAAGGCTGCCGGTCACCCGGGTGAAGATGCCTGGCGCGGCCGGCAAAACCGGTAACGTGGCGTCGTCATCCAGGATGACTGGGGGTTACCTGCGTCAGGGATGCCGTCCATTGTCGTCTTCTTTTGCACGAGAAACCTCGTTGTGTCCTGAAGCAACCGCCGGTAACCGTTCATCCATTGTCTGACAGAAACCGGCACGTTTTTCTGCCCAGTTCTGATTGACTGCCCGGCAGGCGCAACCGGCCGCTTTCTTCCACATTTTTGCGGCAAGCGCGTAATTACCTTCTCTTTCAACCAGCGCCGCATCAGAAGCAATAAGGGAATACGGACTGACGCGCTGGCGGTAAACAGGGAACTTCATTTTCTTCTCCTTTCTGTATCACTCAAGCCGGCCCTGAGCGCTTCGGCCGGCGTGAGCAGGTAGCATGTCAGGGCATCCACTTCATGGCTTTCAGATGGCGGATGGCGTTCAACTCAGCATTAATCAGGCTGTCCACCAGCCGGGCGTAGGCATACTCAGCGTCTTTGCTGTAAAGCGTGCAGACAATGCCTGACGGCAGGTAAGGGGAGGCAAACTGATGGAGCTTTTTGGGGAAAAACGACGCAAGCTCCTCCCTTAGCGCCTCCATTTCATCCTCTGCAGCCTCAGTGTCCCGCTGCTCCTGGCATCGTTCTGTGCGGGGAAAACAGATCATGGCTGACCCTCCTGAAGCAAAATCTCAACAACATGGTCAAAGGCTATCTGTAACAGCGGCAGCGGTGGCTGGGGTGGAAGAGCCGGCGGCGGCTGGGATGAAAAGCTGGCGCCGGTGACGATGTTTTCCGGTGCGAACTCGATATCGCGGATGGCGTTAAACGGGCGAGCAAAAGCGGCATCGCCCCTGATGTGTGACTGCATCATGGGAAATGTTCCTCTGTCAGGCTGGGGGATTAAATCTGGTTGTTGTAGTCGGCATGGCTGAGCAGCTCCCAGTGCCGACCGTTGTCTCGTGAAAGCAGGCGCCAGTGCGGGGTAACGCGCAGTGTCAGGTACCCGTCACGGTAGGTTCGTCTGGCGTGAATGTGCCCTGCGCGCCACTGTCTGATCTGCTGTTGTGCGCGCCGGGTTATCCTGTCGGGTGCATGAGGCTTGGGCATCACGGCTGCCTCATCTCAGCGGCGCAGGCAGCGGCGAGCTTCTGCACAAACACCCAGGTAATGCCTTCTTTGAAGCTGACAAACTGCCGGCTTCGGTTTAATACGCTGGCGGTAAAGGTGTACCGGCCATCATGGATTTGAATAACCATACCGGGCCTCCTTCAGGCATAAAAAAACCGCCACATCGGGCGGTTGGGTTAAGGACCTTCATTGAAAGCTTCACGGTTGCAGGCCTGCCTCATCCTGTTCAGATTCGGTGCAACAGCAGCAGGTTGGGCGCAGGTCAGGATGAATGCCGAAAATCGGGCTGACGATGGCATGCTCCATCTCTTCCAGTAGGTTCATCAGGGCCGTACGATAAGCGTCGGCCTCTTCTTTGCTGATTTTTCCTTCCTGTAAGCAGGCATCAGTCATGTCCAGTGATGCGTACAGTTTTTCAGCCACATCGAAAAGGGTCTCGATGACTGTTTTTGCCACTTCACGATTTTGCATGGTGACCTCCGGGTCAGATGAATGCCCTGTCGGGCGGGATTAACGCAACGACGTCTCAAAACTCATGGGCGCCATATTCATTGACGACGACGATGCGTGTGGTTCTGATGAAATCAGCGACCTCATCGCCCACGTTCTGCCAGTTCTCCAGTGCCAGAAGCACATCGCTGCGGCTCTGACAGTGGCAGGCACCCACATACGCCTGCACATGAACAAGGGCGAGACGCTGCATTTCTTTTTGAGTCAGGACTTGTGAGGGGTTGTTTTTATTCATGGTGTTCTCCGGATTTAGACGTAAAAAAACCGCCTCGGTGGGCGGTTTATGCGGGTTGTCTGGCTTCGAACTGCCTTCTTTTTTCAATCATCCTGATATAGAAGTCATATAACTGCCTGCGCATGTTTTGCTTCATTTCTTCAGGTAATGATTCCTGCATTTTCATCCATTCATCAAGTTCTGGCTTACATTGAACCCAGGCATCATCGACCAGTTTTTTTACGGGTATAGTTGTCTTGATCAATGGAATGGTGTGATCGTTTAAGCATCTGACTTCAGGTGGCTCGAAAGAGCGATCGTCAGCTACAGCAACCACTGAAAATAATATTCCCGACAAAAAAATCCATTTCACAGGCTAATTCTCATTCTTCATGTAAACCGTATGCGTTCCCAGTAAAAACGTCACTGACATTCAGGTAAAACTTCAGTGCTCTCTTCTGAACGCAGCCCATTCGTTCCAGCAATCCTCAGGGTTAATATCACGATATCCCCGGCTTTCAGCTATGGCCAGTGCCGTATCGCCATCTACCTGGATAGCGGTGGCGTTATCTCGAATACAATTCACTTCTTCTATAGTGAGAGGGCTTCCTTTCTCATTTTCTTTGCTCAGCAGCAATGTAATGAGAGGGGGAATAAACACTATGCTCATTTATCTACATCCTTTTGATAAACCAGTCAGGACCTCTAAAGGCAGCCCCACCGAAGCAGGAATTAAACATCATTTAACTGATGATTGTCTGTAGAAAACGGTCTAATTGGCTAAAAGCAGTATGGCAATTTGCATCTCATTGGTCTGGACTGTGCATAGCGCTTACGCCTGGTATCCCGGATCAGGAAAAGTGGATCGCCGATTTCTGTTCCCCTTTCAGGATGAAGAAAAAAATTCCTTGCCTTGCTTACCAACGCAGGTGCTGGAGTGAAAGAGGTTAAACCAGTGGTATGCTTCTTCGGCGCGGCTTCTGTATTGCTCGAATCTGACGTCCGGCTTCGTTAGCGACCTTCAGGTATTTACTCTTCATTCGGTGTTCAACGTACTTCGCAGCGGCCGCCCGAATTTGCTTGTGGTACTCCGTTTCCGTCTCCACAGCCATACTTACGCGATCGCTTACTACTCGCCTGCAATGGTTTTCTGCCCGGCTGAGTTCAGTAGTCCGTGCTGGTGGTCCCCATCCCAGCTCTGCAGCCAGAATCTCTTCAATCTTGCGGCATTCAATCGCCTCAACCATGCGGCGAATATGCCGGCGTGTTCTGGCGTTGTCCTTCACCACAGGTTTAACAGATTTGCCATAGCTGATAATTGCCATACATCCTCCGCTAAGTTACTGGCTGCACAGTCGCAACCATGCACTCAGTAACCTGAGGTTCGGTGCGTTCTCGGCACCTGCCGTAGAGCTTCCCGCTCGTTGTTAAAGAGCTTGATTGCCTTGCAAATCGTCATACTCAAGGTAAAAATACAAATTGTATTAACTTAGGTCAATACAAATCGTGCTAAAAATGAGCGAGAGTACTAAACGTATTGGTTTCAGGTGGAGAATCGGATGCGACAAAGGAGATGTAGAAGGTAAAGCTTAGCGAAGATACGGTGCGGTTGTTGTATGAGGCACATCCACCCCAGAGGTCATAATCCCTCGAGTTTTGCTTCGATAACCACACCTATGATTCGGCACTTATCATCAATGGGAATCATGTGATAGCTGGGATTGAGAGGTTTAAGATACTGCTGTCCAGCATCAACGACATACTTTTTGAAGGTAGCTTCATTTTCAGAATCAAGTTTAGCAACGACCAACCTTCCATTTGTTACTTCTACGGCAGGATCTACTAGTATCTTCATCCCTTCAGGTATGCTCAACCCTGTTGTGGCAGTCATTGAATCGCCTTTGACGGTTAGCCAAAAGCTATTTGGACTTGCTTTAGCTGTGGTTTGTGTCCACTCCTGAACTTCATCTAAGCTATAAGGTTCGCAAGCTTCCGACCAATTACCTGCGCTTACCCAGCTTATAACAGGAAAGCTCTTTACCTCCCCGAGAGGGGAACGATCTGATACGTTTATAAGAGATTCATCTGGGAAAATCACCATCCCATTGGAGCTAAGAACCAGTTCCTTTAGTCCCAAGACTTTCATCATCGCAGCTATATCTTCAATACTTGGCTCGCGGCGTCCATTTAGCCAATGGCCAATCGCGCCTTGGGTTTTACCCAGAGCCTCGGCCAGCCTTTCTTGAGTCAGGCCTATCTGCTTCATCCTGGCTTTCGCCAGTTGATTCCATGTAAAGTTCATACGCAGATTATTACGAAGCGTATTAATAGTCACAACACACAAAATGTATTATCCTCTTGCTCAGCATAAGTACGATTTGTATTATACGATCTCTCTTCTTACTGTAGGAGATTCTCAATGTGTCACCTCAGGAAAATCAGAAAAACTATCAATGTGTCGCAAGCCCTTCTTGCCCAAAAAGTTGGGTGCAGTCAGGGCGCCATTGGGCATTATGAAAATAAGCGCCGAAAGCCTGATTTGGAGATGTGCAGGATGTTGGTTAGTGCATTGAAAGAGTTTGGTGCTCAAGTAGAGTTAGATGATGTATTTCCTCCTGCACCCCGCACAGATTCTGCCATCCATTCATATCAATAATGCCTCTAGCATCAGTATTGGTCTAGTTATTATTGGCCCGAAGAGATGTCGTTATGTCAGACAATTGGATCAAGATGCGTACCTCACTAAAGTCGCATCCTAAAGTGAATGAAATCGCTGCGCTGCTGGAGAAACCGGCGGATGGAAGCGCCTGTTTTGACGTGTCTGTCGGCGGGCAACGTTCCGCACTATTAATGCGTAATGTAACGTGCTGCGTTACGGTCACGTCACTACTGCTTTTCTGGAGTGCTGCCAATGAGCACACCAATGACGGCGTGTTCCGTAACCTCGAGCTCAGTTACTTGGATGTCCTGGCAGAATTCGATTACTTTGGAGGAGCAGAGTAAATGAGCCGTGCAGCAACAGAATGGGTCTGGAGCCTTAACCTTAAGGCTTCACAAAAACTTCTTCTCCTTTCCCTGGCTGACCGGGCCGACGAATTTCACCGCTGTTATCCAAGCACGATGAGGCTGGTTAACGACACAGGCCTCGACAAGAAAACGATCGGAAAATGGATCAATCAAATGATCAGCGAAGGCCTGATCACAGACACTGGTGAGCGTAAAGGTTCCACAAAACGGGTCCGGGTTCTGCAGCTAAATCTCGATTTTGAATTTACCCAAAAACGGAATAATTCAGTCAGAGGTAATGAACCCAAAAACGGTAATATTCCCGAAAACGGGAATATACCCGAAAACGGGTCTTTGAATGCACCCAAAAACGGGTGTTTGAATGTACCCAAAAACGGGTCACAGAATCAGTCATTAGAACCAGTCATAGAATCTAAAAACATAACACCCGCCGCTGACGCGACGTGCGTGACGAAAACGGGATTATCTCGTTACGCTTTCGAAGGCAGGGTGGTGAAGCTGAACCACGCAGACTTTGCATCGTGGCAGAAGCTCTACTCGAGCGTCGATCTGATTTACGAGCTGCAGAAACTCGACATCGAGTTTTCACATGAACGACCCAAAAACTGGTTCATAACGGCTAGCCAGAAGCTCAGTTACCAGAACAAACAGGCTGCTTGGCGTGGTCAGCTACCGGCTGACGGCGCAAGCCAGCCACACTGGAACGATCTCAGCGAATGGGAGAATAATTTCCTGTGAACAATTTCTTCTCAGCCACAAACAACCGGTATTCGAACGCGCGTCCATACGTTGCCGGATGCGCATCTCGATCAGCAGAGCGGGGCGTGCACAAAGCCGTTGAACAGCTGGTGGATATTCTGTTCAGCAACCTCAGGCAGCTGTTCCCTGCTTCGGTCAGTACGGCCTTGAAAGACCCGCGTGACGAAGCGGCGGCGAAACGGCAGTGGATTGCGGCTTTCGTGGAGAACGGTATCACTTCTAAGCAGCAGCTGTCGGCGGGGATGAAATGCGCTCGCGCCAGCGGTTCGCCGTTCTGGCCCTCACCGGGTGAGTTTATCCAGTGGTGCCGAAAGGGCGAATACAGCGCAGCGGGCCTGCCGGACGAAGACGAGCTTTACGACATGGTGATGAAATACTGCGCCCGCCGCGGGCTGTACAAATCACCCGAAGCTTATCCGTGGAGGAGCAACGCCTGCTTCTGGATGGTAACCGGCCTGTACAGCATGATGCTGGCGCAGGGGCTAAGCGAATCTGAGTTGAGAATCCAGTGTCGCGGCGAGCTGCGTAAAATGGCCGCGCGCATCCGGTCTGGTGAGCAAATCCCGGCACCGCGTGTGCAACTGGAGAAGCTTTACGTGCCGACCAGCAACAAGAAAGCTCTGGATCACGTGGCGCACTTGAAGGCGCTAATCAAGTCGAAAAGGAGCTCCTCATGGCCAAAGTGACACAGCTCATCCCGGCGCCCTCGCTCTTTGAGCAGACCCGCCAGATGCTGCTGGCAATTATCAGTCTCGCTGAAAAATCGGAAGCGGCTCCAGAGGAGTATCAGGACCTGCTACTCTTCATTAGCATGCGCACGACACGATTGTTGATGCCAGCTTATTTCGTTCCGACAAAGGCCACCGGAATAGAGCCCGCCCAGATTGCTGAATTTGCGCATTCTGGCGATCTAAAGGGAAGCTGTGCAGACAGACGCAGTAGGACATGAAAATGGCTTAGCGGCTGATTGAAGATCGACAATGTCAGCGGAATAAGGCGCCATGACGAGATGTTAACGCGATACCTGAGGCGCCCTATGAAATACCTGAGGGTTTCCGGGGAGGATAGGGTGGGGATTTTTCGGGTCTGACTCAGTGTGATGAAGAAGGCAACTGCCTAAAGTGAAAGCCCGCTTTGAGCAATGAACGGACAATGCTCACAGCATTCAATTTGAATCAACGGGGAGCAGGTCACCAGTTTTCGTCATGCTCAGTGAGCCTAACGTTGTACCAATGTTCATGGCGTTTGGAATTTGTTCTACTTCGGAGGCGAGCCAGACTTTATTTATGTCTTATTCGCTGGTGCGTTGAGCTCTTTTTTCCCTGAGACTATTACAGAAGGTACATCCCACCCTCACGCTATCCGATGGAATATCAGCGCTCCAGTGAGAACAGTAGCCACATTTCTCCAGGAGCTCATGCGAATTAAAACAGCCGGTACAGATATATTCATCATAGTACTGGCAAACGGAGTTTGGGCGTAAGCAGAAAGAACATCCTGCAGCATCGGCTTCATCCCGTGCATTAACCGGCACCTGACTAATGGCATCGTAACGACTGGACTGATATCCGCAGCTGTTACATTTAAAATCGCTATCACCCGTCTCTAAACGAGTAGCTTTTCCACAGCCTGAGCATTCAGCGTCTAAACAAATGGTTTGCGCATCGCACACGAGACAGGTTTCGTCGTATAGGTCAATTTCTGAAACCAGCATTTGCTTTAGTGCCGCAGCATAACCGCAAACAGCGCAGGTCCTGATTGACTCTCCAGCCTCTGTTTCAGCTCTGAGCTGTTCCTGTACAGACTCATGCCGAAATTTGGCCCCGGCATAGAACTCATTGCTGCGTAGCATCCTAGATTCATCTTCAGCGATCTTCTGAATCAGTTGTTGTCCCAATAGGGGGGACCAGTTATCGCGCATCAGTTTGTTAAGCGCAAACCATGCGTCTGCCTGCTCGGTCAGTACCCGCTGCTGATCACCTTCAGTAAGTTCAGTATGATAAAAATGCACCACGCGGTTGCGATGATTTTTGACTTTATGAAATAGGTCGGCCGTGATTTTATCCAGTGGCATCTCAAGCACGTCACTCAGTCGTGCACATGCCTCATCGTAAGTGACTGACTGGAAATCGCCAGCCAAATATTTTCGACGCTCCATTTTTTTGCCTGAACACACCAGACTCCAGTGCTCATGCACCAGTGGTACTTTTATCAGAATTTCTACTGCCGTCCAGAAACTGACAATCGAGAATTTAGCCTGACCTGCCTGCAACTCCTCGCGAGCCTTGTTCAAAAAGTCCAGACCATTGCTAATCAACGCCTCAGTATCTCGCCCCAGTGTTGTACTAGGTCTCTTGTTGCTGAATTTCTTCATCGGGCTGGTTCCTGTGGTTATTACAACTTATTTTTAGCGATACAGTATTGGTCTCGGGCAGCACATAAATGTGCAGGTAGTCTTGGTTCAACAAGTGGAATAACAAGGTGACTCTAACCAATAAATGGCTTTTGGCAGCCGGTAAGTGGTCCATTCCACCGGAGTTAGTCCGTATTCAGCACATAACTAAAATAGGCTGGGGCAGCGCTGACAACTTGCTCAATAGCGGCCAAATGGCTCTTCCGGGCTTCCACATACGAATTGCCGCTAAACCCATCCTGAAGAAGAGCATCGCGAATAGTTTGTGCAATATGGCGATCCGCAAATCCTGCGTCATACAAGTTGAGAGACAGCGCGTCCGGAAGGCCATTTTTCAGGCTCTTCTGGAAACCAGCAAGGGCGGCACCCAGTTCGCTGACGATCTCCTCCGGCGTAAAAAGGAATTGCGCGAGAGCTGCTAGAATGAGCGCACAATCAAAGGCCAGCGTGCTCTCAAGAAACTGAAGTATATCGTCGTCACTTACCTTCTGCAGGCGCTTTGCTGACCTCTTTTTAACCTGCATCTGCGCTGCCTTCCTGAATATATCTCCATAGTTTGCTCCTCTCATCCAGAAAAGCGCGAGGTGGAAGCCCGCGTCGGCAGGCTCGACCTTACGGAAGAAACGGCTGTCGCAGAGTTCCGTCAGCAATGGCCAGACGGCATTGAGCCAACCTTCACTGGAATCCAGGGCTAACAGGGCGGCTCTGTTTTCCTCGGCCCATGCTTCAATACGCTTGGCCTGCTTTACACCCAGTAATGTCTTACCGAAAAATGCCTGTTTTACCGGTGAATTTTCGACAGAGTTGATGCGTCGTGCCACTAGCCTGAAATACTCTTCCAGAATATCGGATGCGCTGTCAGAAGCCAGCGAGTACGCCAGTGTTTCACGCGCAAGTTCACCGGCCCTCCGTTCGAAGGCGTCCGCATCGGCGGTGGCGCAGTTTGCCATCAGATAGCTTTCAAGGGTATGAGTCATCTTTTTCCGCTCACCCAGCTCCTGCTGCAGTGTTTTAATCAGCGCCTCCTTTTTCTCCGTGCTAAGAGGGAATACGTGCTCCGCCAGGTCTCGCGCCCAGCGCTCCCAACCTGGTTCATCATCCATCAGGTTCAGCAGTTCTTCTGGAGAGAATTTCCACACCTGGTATTGGGAAAGCGTGAAGGGCTCTAACAGCATGAGCAAGGAGCTGGTTACTCCTTCCGCCTCATCGGGTGACAGCAGCTGAACGGCACTTCGGAATTTCCATGATTCCAGCCGGTTCCTCCGGTTATCCCACACGGTAGAGTCTGCGAAGAGAAACGATGCCCTCGGTGTGCATTCCGGCGCGACCAGCACGACCGATCAGATTCTGGAAGTCACGAACTTTGACACGTCCGGCTCCCTGATGGACACTCTGGACAATGAGATAACGAATGGGGAGATTGACGCCCTGAGCAAGGGTGGATGTACAGGCAATAAAATTAATGAGGCCATTCTGCATCCCATGCTCAAGCGCTAGTCGAATCCCTTGTGGCGTATTGCTGTGGTGTGTGTAAATGCCAAGGGCCGCAGCCTCTGTGGAAAGGGCGTCACGGCCAAAGTTACCCTCAATGATGGTTTTTAAAGCCTGAACCTCTTCAGGATCGGCGTAGGCTGCTGGCCAGACGGTATTGTATCCCGCTTTGGCTATCTGCACCGCCCGTTTCGCTATTCCATTTGCCGTCAGCTTTGTGCCGCAAAATATGGCAACGGCACCGTTACTGACAACGCGCAGACCCAGATACAGCGATACGTCGCTTGATTTCCTGCGCGTAGGAAATGATGAGTCAGCCGATTTTATTCCCGCGAGCTTTGACGCTTTGATAATTCTCGGGACGAAGTAGTCCTCTCTTTTATAGCCATTTTCATGGAACATTAATTGCCCGAGTGACTCTGCCCAGCTGGCAAAAGCCACAGACCGGCTCGTGGTCAACAGCGTTGCGCCGTCAATAACCTGTGCCTTTGCCTCCATCAACCAGTTGGCAATAGCCTGCGGATTGTTCATAACTGCTGAGATCAGCAGGGTCTGAGCCGTGTCTGGCAGTAAACCCTTAATTTCAGTCAACAGCAGTTCATACGTAATGCCTCGCTGGCCGGTATCAAACTGGTGTCCCTCGTCGTAGACGACAAGTCCTATATGCCTAAGTATCTGGGGTGACTGACGCAGTACGTAGAGGAACTTTTCAGGCGTCAGAACCAATACATACGATGTTGCGGGCGGTGCACTCCCCAGCAGTTCTGCAATCTGCTCAGCGAAATCAATCTGCAACGCATCTGTCAATTCATTGACTTTAATGTCGTTGCCCGCCATGTCCTGCCGCAGCGATAAAGCTATCTCGTGGCAAAGTGCCCGGAAGGGCGCGACTACCACAGCGAGTTTTGTGCGTCCTGACATAAAGGCGCTTCGTAGGACGATCTCAATCGATCTCGTTTTTCCCGCGCTGGTAGGCATTTGAACTAGGCCTGAGGCACCACTGAAGATCCCCCTAGTTCCTAAAAGCAGTTGAGAGGGCCAGAGCTCTTTAGGGAAACGCGCTCTCTGGATAACTGGTCGCCAAGACTCGACTGATAAATTGGAATAAAGTGGAAGTGTTGCCCACGCCGATGCGGCGAGTCGCATGCGGCAAACTGACGAGGCAATATCGGCATAGAGGACCTCCTCAGGAGTGCCAACCTTATAAGCCACCTCCCGAAGGTGCTTTAATGACTGCTCAATTTCTGCGAGTCGGGAACCTTCAGCAAAATGCATGACAAGAGAGCGTGAAGCTGATGATAAAATTTTTCCAAAACGTTCGTCGTTCAGTGACCAGTAGTTGCTCCAGTCCGCCTTCAGCAGCCACTGTAGGAAAAGTTCAACCTTGTTTCCTTCATCCCCGGGCTCAATGCGACGTGCAAGAACCAGACTGCTGCCCGGACGACGAGCCACGTAATAAGCTGCAGAGGCTAAAAGCAGCGTTGTTCTTTCAAACCCTTGCGCGAATCTAGAGTCCAAGAGTGCGTCGAAGAAGTTGGCACAAAAATTCAGATCTTCTTGCTGCTCTGGGGGCAGGGGAGTTAATGGATGCGTCAACTCAGCAAGATTGGCTGTTACGTCACCCAGCGTCCCGATAGTCATGACTAACAGTTGAAGGGGATTAGTGCCTTCAGGCAACTTGATATGCTGAGATTCCTCCAGTCCGAATTCGTACATCTTTCCTTTTGAACGCGTGATCCCAAACAGGCGTCTGCTGTTGAATCCAGCTCTCATTTGCATGCCCTCGTATAGAGTTCATGAACCAGCGTCATCTGCAGGTCAGAACGCACAACCATCAGGCAGAGCGCCGCGCGATTCGAGTGCCCAGCGGCCAGAGTATTTGCCAGTTTCTTCTTCGTTGAACGCAGTATCACAAAGCACGGCAACCGCACCTGATTGATATAAATAGGGGTTATCGGTGGGATTCTGGAATCGGGTAATCCTGCTGGCTTCGAGGTTTTTCCCTTCATGGATAAGCCTGCGTTTCGTGGCGTTTAATGTGAAACCTTGCCTCAGATCCTCATCTTTGGAGCCATCGTTTACCGCACTCTGGAGCTGACCGCTATACTTCCCCCCAGAGAGTGATGCCTTAACCTCAAACGCGTAAAGGGCATCCTGCGGATCGGCTAAGGAGATGTTCATCTGATGAAAACCCAGAATATCCACCCCTTTAACCGACTCATTATTGCTGGCTTTATCCGCATATTTGCCCCTGGGGACCCAGAGGTTGAGCATGAACTCTAAATAATCGGAAATGAGAAACTCAGCGAAATCACCAGAGCGGATAGAGGGGCCTGGTGCCTTTGTTTCGTTGGGGAAAACGAAGGCATTCAGATACTGCTCCATTGTCATTCCCGTCCCTTCTATGAGCATCGGCAGCTCTGTATCAGAACAGTATTGCCGGCGAAAATGCAGTGCCCAGCTGTCCAGAATTTCGGGATCTGTTGGGGGGGCGAAGTCCCAGACATTGATTGCCACACCCTCCACTGTTACCAGACGAGATGGCCTTAATTGCAAACCTTTTAAATGGTCGGGCAGCATAACATCTCCTTTTGTTGAGCATTCAACCGTCATAACGGGCACTGCAATCGTTCAGCATGTTGGGTAAATATAAAGCGTAGGCTGGTCACAAGCCTGTACAGCACAATGCGCGCAAAGGGGGTTTCTGAGCAGGAGCTGCGCCTGAAATGTCGCAGTGAATTGCGTAGGATGGCTGCACGCATCCAGTCTGGCGAGTTGATTCTGACACCTTGCCCTCGGGTTGAGAAGCTATATGTGCCGTCAGCAACGAGAAAGCGCTGAGCAACGTGGCGCGCATGAAAGCGTTTATCAAACAGAAAAATTCTGTATGGCAAAAGCGTACAGCTCAACTCGACGATTTTATATCAGGGAGGGCATTTCAGCTGATGCTGACCATTATTAGTCTCGTTTAAAAAACAGGCAGTGGCATCAGAAGAGATGGTAAGCTGTTGCATGTAATCAGTCTGCTAGTTCGAGAAGTCCCTAAGACATTATTGATACAACTTACATGAAATTTAATGCTAAAAAATGGAGATTTCAGGAGGGATATAGGAGTGAAAATTGTTGTTCTCAATTTTTAAGAAATGAAATACAAAGACTTATAGTTGTTCGCATCACCAACAAATGTATTGTCATTTTAAATGGTCTAACTTGGTGAAAGCAGACTATCATTTTAATGTGTAAATGTTCAAAAACTAGCTAGTTAACTTATTTTACCTTCTGCTGTGAAACCGATTAGCTTACGCCATGCAATTAAGAACGATTTAAATTGTTAGGCAAAGCCATACATAATCATTTGGCAAAATGTTTTCTAGGAGTTAGATATGATTTTAAATCAATGGTTTAAGAATATGATTTGCTTTTTAATATTTTTCCTCTTTGGGACGGATTCCTTAGCTTGGGCTTCAAAATGCACTTTGAAAGATAGTCTAAACATTCAAGATGCACACGAGGGTTTTTGTCATTTCGACGTAAAAAATAGAAAATTCAAAGGTACACAGTCACAACAGGCGGCTTGCCTGACCCGAAAAGTTAAAAGAATGGGTTTTATAGGTACTGAAACGATTACAAAATATCTTAAAAGCCTTTTAGCGGAGCCAGCCCCTTCTGTATCAAAGGTGCAAGCTCTGCTTGAATTACAACAAATAAAAACAGCTGATGTTGGCGGGGATCTTAACAAGGCTATTTTAGCTAACTACTTTATCATCCATGATACTAGTACACCTAATTGTTCTGAATATGGGAATTTTACATCATGTAAAGTACGTGGTGAACTTCCAAAGAAACCGAGACGATATAACTTGGATTTATAATAAAAATTTTGGAGGGCATCCTAAGACTTATCCTAACCGATCAGCTCATGTTTTTACAAATCGCGTAGGCGCATCTATTACCGAGGTAAACTTTGCTGACCATATAGCTACTACAAAATTTGAATCATGTTATGATTCTTCAGCTAAGAAAAACCTATTCATCGGAATAGAAAATATTCAACCTCGGATTGGTGATCCTTCAATACCGCGCCCAGGAAAAAAGGCAAATGACTATGACGCTCCAGATCCCGGGTTCACCAGTAAACAATATGCGAGATTAGCATTAATTTATATCGTGGCAAGTGCTAGGCGTGGGCAATGGTTGATTCCGGCCTTTCATGCGGTGCTAGACCAGTACTACAAAGATGGTCATGATGATCCACAAAATTTTGACATGGATATATTTAGTGATGCAGTTAGAAACTATAATAATGAACTGTTATCTATAGGAAACTGATAGGAGTCATTATTGCATAACACAACTTTTTTATAAAGTTGCATGGCACAATATTGAAAGTGTTGAATATATTCCAGGGGTTTCTGATTGTTGAATAAATAATTAATGATTTCAGTAAAAAATTGGAGGTATATTAGATGTCAATGATTGTGGTTGAGTTGGATATGGGTTAATGTTATTGTTTTCTATCAAAGCAATCTATAATGATGTGAGTTAAACGTATGCATTTAAAGAAAGGGGGTATGATATGAGTGGAATAAAAAGATTAATATTTGATGGTGTTGCTGCCACTTTGCGATATAAAAAAGAAGCTTTTAATGAAAGTGTTATAAATTTGGATAAGTATTCAAAGCCTAAGTTACATGAGGTTTTATTCAGAGATAAATCACTAAGTCTGCTGGAAGTCATAGGCGACCATCATTGCCATACTAAAAAAGCAAGCATTCTCAATGAAATAACTATTATGACTTATAATATAAGAGGTAGGTTTTCGAATGATGTTATTGAAATTATACGTAGAGTAGATGAGAATGCATTGATAACTATAGTCTTCAATTCTGGCAAGGCAACCGCTGATATAATTGGTTCTTTTGAAAAGATATTTCAGGTGGCTAAAAAAATAAAAATAAATGTCATATCTAACCCAAGCACTCATATCAAACTTCTACAATTAAATGATGCTTTGTATGCTGGTTCAATGAATTTTAGTTCTACAGCTGATTCAGTTGATAGATCAAAAAATCATCCGGATAGCTACTTTAATCATGAGCTAATATTCCATTTTGATGAAGGTGGGCGAGCTATCACCAGAGGGATAATAGAAAAATTAAAAGAATTGGATGATTCAAAATGCTTTTCTATTTCACAAGAAAATTATGTAAAGGAAATTGATAGGCACCTTAACGATAAAATAAGAGCTAAAGAATTTACTAGTGTAAAAGGTGATAAGATTAGGAAGAGGAAGCTTTCCATTAGGAAAAAATATGAAGAAATGAACTCCTTTATAAGGCCTCTAATAGAGGAAGTAGTAAGGAATGAAGTCGTTGTTAATTTTGGGTTAGAAGTCCATTCAACATTCAATGAAAGCCTTCTCGAGTATGAAGAGGCAGCAAGAATTATAAACTATTTTAAAAGTGATAATAATGTAGTAGAGTTTGTTGAATCACTTATTGAAGTCGCATTTAGAGGGGCTGTTGAAGGAAGTAGTAATGAAGAAGACGCGAAGGATAACATTAAAGAAGAATTGGTTGATATATTAACATCAAATAACATTCCCTTAGGTGACCTAGAAACCAATGAGGATGTTATTCGTGAAACTATATTGTCTGAAAGGCTTGATTATGATGATGGTGAAGGGGTGGAGGGATTGTTTGGTGAAAGGTCTGAAGAAAAGCTAGAGGAGATGATTGAATATAACAAAAAAGCTGCTTATGAATTTTTAGACAGTTTGATAACCGAGTTAAGCCAGAAAATCTATGAGGATGGATTTTTTAGTTTTAATTTTTTTCAAAAAAAGATGTTAGTCGACAGTTGATTGTCTCATAATCTCATCTACATGGCAGTATTTAACTAAGTGAATAATTGTCAATGTTAGAGCTATCCTTTTAGGATAGCTTAATTAAATCCACTTCATAAACAGTGCAATTTATTTTTTTTCATGCTTGGGAAGGGATCGATAAGTCCGAGCGTATTCTTAAAGTATACATGAATATTTGTAAGTTCTTAAAATTGGACTGCTTGAGATTAAAGGCAGACATCGCCCGGGATGATCGTTCTTGGTAGAATATTGTAAATGACATCTAAGTCGTCATATTGCATTTTCTTGGGTGGAAGCAGGGAGTAGAATTGGGTCGCGCAGCCAGTGAGGCGCTTATCGCATACTGGTGTGCTGTGCCTGAACGTAGCCGTTCCTGACTCCCATTCAAATTATCCCTTTTAAGATGCACTCCGATGCAGCAGCTCGTTCTCGACAGGCGTTTCACGCATTATTCAAACCTGTGTCAGCCCTAACTTTCTCGGTAACGTCCATAAATGAAAAGTATAATCGTGTTCCGTGGGTCGGTTTAAGCAAGATGGAGACCAGAGCGATGCGTGATATTCAAAAGGTACTTGAACGCTGGGGAGCATGGGTGGCAGATAACCGGGAACCGGTCTGGTGGCCGTCAGTCGCTGCCGGGTTCGCTGACCTCATACCCTCAAAGATTAAAAGCCGCCAAAAGTGCTGTGATGATGACGGAATGATCATCTCTGATATCATGGCCAGGCTGCATCGTAAGTATCCGGACGCGCATGACCTCCTTTTTAATTACTACATCTTTGGCAAAACATTCATGCAGCTGGCGCGTGAGCATCATTGCTCTGATACGCATATCGGTAAGAAGCTGCAGAATGCTGAGGGAATGGTTGATGGCTATCTGATGGCACTGGATATCAGGCTTGAGATGGATGCCGATGTCTGGCGGAAACTTGGGGTCTGAATATTTCAAATTCGGCACTGTTTTCTAGGTGTATCGCAGATATCATTAGAAAGTGATTTTCCTCTGAGATATGATTACTTTTCCGGGTTATCTGGTTTACGCATTATCCAGGCAAAGCTTTTATCATCGCCAAGAATGGCGATAACGCCTCAGAGAATAGAGGCTTTACGATCGTAAAAAAGCAAATATCATGGTAAGAGTGCTATCAATGGCATGAAGCTTACTGCTGTAGTAAAGCATCGTCATTACTAACATACTGCTGATAAGAACCCTAATATCTCACTAGCTATGCGGCACTGTCACTGCCTGATTCTATTCGAGTTCAGGCTGTTTTTCCCTGATTTGTTATGAAGGGTAAGATTGTCTTTTTCAAGGAGGAAATATGAGATTCAAATGCGTACTTTTATTACTGTCATCTCTAACTTCATTTGCAACCTGGGCTGATCCTGATACTTCAGCTAAGGATTTGTGCGAAATGGAGTGGCGAATAACAGACAAGTCATCCTCTACAAAGCTCAATGTTCAGCAGATAGTGCTCGATGAAGTTAAGGCGTTTAAAGCAAACGGCCATTCGCTTTCTGAATACTCGATAGACGAACAATACTTCATAAAAGTATCAATAGAAGGTGGAGAAAGCTTCAGAAAGATGGTCGGACAAATGACCACTCCATATCAAGAAGCCAGAGATTTTTTCAGGGAAAGAATGATGCCGTTGTGTATTAAAAATGTTTTGAAAAACCTGAACAAGGCTTCATGACGTATTCCTGATGTACAGACTCAAGGCTCGCTTCGGCGGGCCTTTTTTATACCCAAAGTCGCCGCTGGTTCCCACCGCGCACCCTGCGCACGCCAACGCTCGGCTTCTTTCTTCTAACCCACCGTTGTCTATACCAGAAAGGGCAGAGCATGCATCGTATAAATTCTACATCTCATCAAATGCCGTACTGGTGGTCTGCGTGTCTGGCGTTCTTCTCAACGCTGACGCTTTACGACTGCGTTTTTTGCATCGGCGCAGCGATCTCCGCGTTTTTCACGATCAAAACCTATTATGCCTCGCGACGCGAAAGGCGACAGCAGCTGGAGGAAGAGCGCAAGCGAACAGAGATGCTTAGAGCCTATCTGGACAGCGTTATCGCTAAGCCTGAAAGCGAGCGTCCAACCGCTGCTGAAGTCGTGGCTAAAGCAACAGGAGGCGAGAGTAAGACAGATGCCGATACTTAACAGAAAAGCCGGCGCAGCGGGCGCGGTATGTACTGTTAGTGTCATCGTTGCAATTGTGCTTTCGGGCGGCCAGGTGCGCACAAACCAGCGCGGGCTGGAACTCATTGGTAATGCAGAGGGTTGCCGGCGTGAGCCGTATACATGTCCGGCAGGCTTTATTACCGATGGAATAGGCAACACACACGGTACTCAGCTAGGCACACGCAAAACTGACGAACAGATAGCCGCAGACTGGCAACAAAACATACTGGACGCCGAAGCATGCGTAAATCGCTACGCCGCTGGCGCCCGGCTGCCAGATAACACATTTTCCGCTGCGGTCTCGATCGCATTCAATGTCGGCTGCCCAAAAATGCAGAAATCGACGATGTTCCGCTATTTCCGCCATGGGCAGCTGGTGGACGGATGTAATGAATTTCCCCGGTGGGTTTTCGGTGGGGGCAAAGCGCTGCCTGGGTTAGCGACACGTCGCGAGGAAGAAAGGCAGCTTTGCCTGAAGGGTGTGAAGTGATGCGGTATGTGCTGCTGTGCCTCTGTCTGGTTGCGATGGGAACCGGTCTGCTCGCCAGCCATTATCACGACAAAGCCCAAGAGTGGCGTACGGCAGCTCATCAGACACAACAGCTGGCGAGGCAGCAGGACGCCGCTATACGTGAAATGCAGACACGACAGCGTGAAGTTGCCATGCTCGATGAGAAATACACAAAGGAGTTAGCCGATGCTCAGGAGACTATTGATCAGCTTCACAATGACGTTATTGCTGGTCGCAAGCGGCTGTACCTCAAAACCCGCCGTTCAGCCATGCAAGAGGGTAAAGCCCCCGGCGCCAGCGGCGTGGATGATGCAGCCCGCACCCGATCTGCTAAGTCCGCTGAACGGGATTATTTCACTCTCAGACGTCGAATCGAGCTCGTCAGAAAGCAAATAGCCGGTTTGCAGCAGTACATCAGAAAGCAATGCCTGAGGTAACAATAATTCTCCCGGCTTTTTGCATGACTTGTGATGATGCATAATTCTGGTTCAATGCATCAGCACATGAGTGAAAAATGGAAATAGACGTTGGAAACTTCACACGTGTCAAAGGAAACGCTGTCTATGCAGAAGTAACGATTTATACCGATCCCGACTCGGGTGGTGAAAACGTGTCTCTGTATCTGAAGTTGCCTTACAAGCTTGATACAACCCTTGCAGATTTAGAGGCACTGGCAAAAAGCGAGGCCATTAAGCAAATGCGCGCGGCGGCTGAGTGGTTATCCAGAAACCTTGCTTAGCTAAAAACCTCGTTATTGGGTTCATTTACAAGGTCGCCCGATGATGAATAATCCGGCGAGTTATAACGATTAGCCACGCTTTAAAGCATGGCGAAGCTTGTATATGATTTAGAAGTCAGGTGCGCGAGATGGCCGAGCGAAAGCTCTGACGGGACAAAGCGTGACATGAGCTACATCAAGCAGTGGTGCACGTGACCGATACTGCAAGAGCGTGGGTTCGAATCCCACTCTGACAAGTAACCTCCTTCGGGAGGTTTTTTTATTGGAGCCAGCAGATCCGATACTCACCGCATCACCGTACCACCAAATCCGGCGAAACCTATGTTGGCATAATGAACCGTCACAGCCGGAAATCGTGAATGGCTTTATCGGCATTGCTCAGGAAGATGGTGCGTGAGGGTGTCTTACGCCGGATGATGTGCTCAAGTTGGAGTGTGTGCCAGTGCTGACTGGATAAAGTCCCAGCGGTCGAGGTATTTTGAATCCTCACCTTTCCCAATCTTGAATAGTGGAACACTATGCTGCCATGTTGATTGATTAGCGACTATTTCACTGGGCACAACAAAAACTTCGGGAGCACTTTTATTAGCAATGTCTTCAGACATATTACAGAAAACATAGAAATAATCAGGAGAAATGGTAGGCATATGTTTTCCAACCATCCATTGTCGCGGTTGGCTTCTTGCCCAAGAACCTTTGACCTGAATACTAATACTTTTTGAGCCATTGATAGTAGCAATTATATCAACAGCGCTAGAACCGCTTGTTGTAAGAGCTGCGCTAATGCCAAGGCGTGAAAGCATGTAAGCAATATAGTATTCGCCCGCATCACCAGCATTTTTAGATGACCGTTTGATAATTTCTGACATTCCTCATCCTTGGTATGTTTATGGCATTCATTTACAAACAAGAGAAGTTCTTCTTGAGTGTCCCGTTGATTTCAAAAGCTGCGCCAGAAACTGTATCAGAGATGAATAAGAGGCTTCAGTAAAAATCATTGCCCTGCGACGCTCTGAACCTGCGGGTCCTCCCGGAGGGGTACCCTGTCCACGAGGCGGCGGCCCCGCAGAAAACGGCTAGTTTTGCGATTTTCATAGGGACACCACCACGTGTCGTAACTAATTGAATATATAGCGTAAAACGGCTTTTGAGGTGTCCATTTCGCCAAAAACAGGGACAGGTGGATAGCGGTTAATTACATGATATCAAAAAGGAAATCCGTAAATGAGCTGGTGTGTTGAGGTGAGGAATGTCAGACATCAGCAGAATCGGGGATGCCTATAACTGGAGTGTTGCGAAAATTGCTGAAGCTTTCGGCATAGATCGTAAGACGGTCAGAAAGAAAATCATGAACGCTCAGGTTGCATCCGCCGGAAACATTCGTGGAAATCCGGTCTATGCCCTCAAGGACATCGGTCCTGTTCTCTTTGCCCCTGACGAAGCAGCCACACCTGAAACACTTCATGATCCCTCCCGTATGGATCCTAAATCCCGTAAGGACTGGTTTCAGTCTGAGAATGAGCGCGTAAAGCTTGAAGCTGCGCTCAGCCAGCTCGTTCCTGCTAATGAAGTACATCGCGAGATGGCCATGATGGCGAAATCTGTTTTACAGGTACTGGATACATGGCCTGACAGGCTAGAGCGCGATCATGGGTGGTCTCCGCATCAGATTTCAGAAGCACAAAGCATTGTTGATGAAATTCGAGAAGCGCTGGCTGCAGAAATCCGTAGTGCAGATATCGTCGAAGAGAGTGAGTCATGACATACGCCTCAGCTGCTGAGATACGCCGAGACGTATCTGAACTCTTTAAAGCTCCACATCGAATGCCAGTAGCTGATGCGGTTAAACGCTACATGCGCGTGCCTTTGGGTGGCGGCAGTTCACTCCCATGGGACGCGACACTGACGCCCTATATTGTTGAACCCATGAACTGCCTGACGTCGCGCAATTATGACGCTGTGGTTTTTGTCGGCCCCGCGCGGACGGGTAAAACGCTGGGTCTGATTGATGGCTGGATAACCTATTCTGTGGTCTGCGATCCGGCAGATTTCTTGCTGATACAGATGACAGAAGAAAAGGCGCGCGAACATTCAAAGAAACGCCTTGAACGCACTTTTCGCTGCAGCCCTGAGCTTCACAGCCGTCTCAGCCCGCGCGCCAGCGATAATAATGTGCATGACCGGACTTTTCGCGCCGGCAACTACCTCAAAATTGGCTGGCCATCCGTCAATATCATGTCCTCATCCGATTATCGATATGTTGCACTCACTGACTATGACCGCTGGCCCGATGATATAGACGGGGAGGGGGATGGTTTTTCCCTGGCGTCCAAACGCACCACCACCTTTATGTCAGCCGGGATGACGCTGGTGGAGAGCTCCCCGGGCCGGGATATTTGCGATACAAAATGGAAGGCTTCGACGCCACATGAAGCACCGCCAGCAACAGGGATCCTCTCGTTATATAACCGGGGCGATCGCCGCCGGTGGTACTGGCCGTGCCCGCATTGTGGGGAATATTTTCAGCCGGAAATAGCCAGTATGACAGGCTATCGCGGCTATACCGATCCGGTACTGGCCAGTGAGGCTGCACGTCTGCAGTGTCCGGCCTGCTCTGAACTGATTGAACCCGATATGAAGCGTGTCCTGAATAGCCGCGGCGTCTGGCTGCGTGACGGGCAGAGCATGGATCGTGAGGGGCAACTCAGCGGGAAGGCACGCCAGTCCCGGATTGCCTCTTTCTGGATGGAGGGACCGGCAGCGGCATATCAGACATGGACTCAGCTGATTTATAAATATCTCACTGCCGAACAGGAGTATCAGGCAACAGGCAGTGAAGAAACCCTTAAAGCTGTCTTCAATACGGATTTCGGCAGGCCTTATTTTCCCCGGACCGCCCTTGAACAACGTAAGGGAGAACATCTGGAGAGCCGGGCAGAGGATATTCCCGAGCGAACGGTTGCAGACGGGGTGAGGTTTCTTGTTGCAACCGTGGATGTGCAGGGCGGCCGGCATCGTCGTTTCGTGGTGCAGATAACCGGATACGGTGCGATGGGAGAACGATGGGTCGTTGACCGGTACAACATCCGTCATTCGTTACGCAGCGATGACCTTGGCGAAAGCCGCCCTCTCGATCCCGGCAGTTACCCTGAGGACTGGGATCTGCTTCTCTCGGACGTGCTGTACAAAACCTGGGCGCTGGCCAGCTATCCGTCAAAACGAATGTCGCTTATGGCGATGGCTGTGGATTCCGGAGGCGAGGACGGTGTGACCGACAACGCCTATCGCTTCTGGCGAAAATGCCGTCGGGAGGGGGAAGGAAAGCGTGTTTATCTTTTCAAGGGCGACAGCCATAAGCGTGAAAAGCTGATCACCCGGACATGGCCTGACAATACCGGACGCTCAGCGCGCCGGGCAAAGGCCGCAGGGGATGTTCCGCTTTATCTGCTCCAGACCGATGCGCTCAAGGACCGGGTAAATAACGCCCTGTGGCGTGAAGCCCCGGGTCCCAATTACATTCATTTTCCGGCCTGGATTGGGAGCTGGTTTTATGACGAGCTCACCTATGAAGAGCGCTCACCAGAAGGGCGATGGCGTAAACCGGGGCGGGGAGCCAATGAAGGATTTGACCTGCTCGTCTATGCCGATGCGCTGGTCATTCTGCATGGCTACGAAAAAATTAAATGGCCTGATGCGCCTTCATGGGCTTGCCGGGAAACCTGGCTTGAAGACAGTGATACAGATAACACTCTGACAAGCATGTCTCCGCCACTGAAAGCCCGCACCCGCAAACCCTCATCAGAACCGACTCGCGACATGACAAACAATCCCTGGATTACAAACGGAGGCTGGATATGAACCAGACCGAGGTGGAAGCCATGATCCGCTATTACACCGAGGCAGAGGTTGCCGTACTGAGCGGCAAAACCATCATGCTGAACGGACAGTCCATGACGATGGAGAATCTGGCAGACATTCGAAAGGGGCGGCAGGAGTGGGAGCGCCGCCTGGCCGAATATCTTAAAAAACGCTGTGGTCAGACGGGTTATCGTTTAGCGAGGTTCTGATGTCATTCCTGGATAATGCAATCGGTGCTTTTTCGCCGTCGTGGAAGGCTGCCAGGCTGCGTGCCCGCATGCAGATCCGCGCCTACGAAGCCGCGCTCCCCACCCGCACACATAAAGCCAGACGCGAAACACGCTCAGCCAACCAGCTCAGTCAGGCCGGGGCAGTTTCCCTTCGCCAGCAGGCCAGAGCGCTTGATGCGAATCATGACCTGGTGATCGGCATACTGGATAAGCTGGAAGAGCGCGTTATCGGCGCAAAAGGCATCATCGTTGACCCGCATCCGCTGCTGAAAGACGGCCGTGTGGCCACAGAGCTGGTGAAAACCATACGCAAAAAATGGGGTGAATGGTCACTGCGGCCTGATGTCACTGGCGAGTTTTCCCGGCCAGTACTGGAGCGCCTGATGCTGCGCACCTGGCTCAGAGACGGAGAGGTTTTTGCTCAGCTGGTGAGCGGCCATGGCGCCGGGCTCAGGGCAGATGGCGGCGTACCTTTCTGGCTTGAAGCACTTGAGCCAGATTTTGTGACCATGAACTCCGATCCTGCCGCCGGGCTCATTCAGGGCGTCTGGCTGAACGAGTGGGGTAAGCCGCTTAAGTATCAGGTCTATAAAAATCTCCCCGTCAGCGGTTTGCTCTCTGATACCAAAGAAGTGCCTTCTGACGCCATGCTGCATCTTAAATTTGCACGGCGTCTGCACCAGGTGAGGGGCATTACCATCCTGTCCGGTGTGATGATCCGCCTGAGCGCCCTGAAAGATTATGAAGAAAGCGAAATGGTTGCCGCGCGCATCGCCGCTGCTCTGGGGATGTACATCAAAAAAGGTGACGGGCAGGACTATTCAGAAAGCCTGAGTGGCAGCAGTGAGCGTGAACTGACTATTCAGCCGGGCATGTTGTATGACGATCTCCGGCAGGGTGAAGAGATTGGCATGATCAAGTCAGACCGGCCCAACACCAACCTTGAATCATTCCGGAACGGGCAGCTACGTGCCGTGGCTGCCGGTACACGTCTGAGCTTTTCGAGCACAGCACGCAATTACAACGGCACATACAGCGCGCAGCGGCAGGAGCTGGTGGAGTCTACGGACGGATATCTCATTCTGCAGGACTGTTTTATTGCTGCTGTCACCCGGCCGGTTTATCGCGCATGGCTGAAGCAGGCGCTTGCGGCGGGCGTGATTAAGCCACCCGCCGACATCGAGCTTTCCACACTGTATGACGCCATTTACTCGGGACCCGGTATGCCCTGGATCGACCCTGTGAAAGAGGCGACAGCCTGGAAAATTCAGATACGGGGTGGGGCGGCAACCGAATCCGACTGGGCGCGGGCGTGCGGACGCAACCCTGATGAGGTTAAACGTCGCCGCAAAGCGGAAGTCGATGAAAACCAGAAAGAGGGGCTGGTGTTCGACACTGACCCGGCAAACGACAAAGGAGTCAGCAGTGACCGAGAAAATAAAGCAGATAAGCCAGCGTCAGGCGATACAGGCGAAGAAGACTGAATCCTGGTTCTGGATGGCCATACGGGGCGAAGCTGAGGCAGAAATTTATATCTATGACGAAATTGGTTTTCAGGGGGTGCCAGCAAAACAGTTTATCAGCGACCTCCAGGCACTCGGCGAGATCAAACACATCAACCTTCACATCAATTCGCCGGGTGGCAGCATTTTTGAAGGGATCGCTATTTTTAACGCACTCAAATATCACCCTGCTGCCATTACGGTTCATGTCGACGGCGTGGCCGCGTCGATGGCCTCCGTCATCGCCATGGTCGGTAATCCGGTCATCATGCCGGCCAACAGTTTCATGATGATCCATAAACCCTGGGCGGTTGCGGGCGGTGACGCCGATGACATGCGTGATTTCGCTGAGCTGCTGGATAAAACAGAAGCTGTGCTCATCCCGGCTTATGCCGCCAAAACAGGACTGGCCCATGAGGTTATCGCCGGGATGCTGAAAGAAGAGACCTGGATGGATGGGACCCAGTGTGTCTCGCTGGGATTCGCTGATCAGCTGGCGCCCGCCGTTCAGGCAATGGCCCGCATTGATTCAAAACGTATCGAGGAGTACGAAAAAATGCCAGAAAACCTTCGCAATATGCTGACGCCGCCGCAGAACAGCCTGACGCATGATCCTGCTCCACCTCAGGCAGGTGTGAACGAAGCGGTTTTACGTGAACAGTTCATTGAAGAACAGCGTGTCCGCGCACGGGCGCTCACTGACCTGTTTGGGATGTTCGGTGATAAATACAATGCTCTGCAGGCAGCCTGCATCGCGGATCCGACGTGCACACTTGAGCTGGCACGCGAGAAGCTGCTGACGCAAATGGGCAAAGACAGCACGCCGTCTAACAAATCAGCCGCACCTCACATCTATGCCGGAAACGGTAATTTTACCGGTGACGGTATCCGGCAGGCCATCATGGCGCGGGCCGGTTATGAGCCACTCCAGTCAGATAACCCTTACAACGCTATGACGCTTCGCGAGCATGCGCGCCTGTCACTGACCGAACGGGGCTTTGGTGTGGCCAGTTATAACCCGGTACAGATCGTCGGGCTGGCGTTTACGCACAGCACTTCCGATTTTGGCAATATCATGCTGGATGTGTCCTACAAATCCATTCTTCAGGGCTGGGAACAGGCCCCTGAGACGTTCGGTGAGTGGACCAAAAAGGGACAGCTGTCCGATTTCAAAATTGCGCACCGTGTGGGGCTGGGTGGTTTTCCTTCACTACGTCAGGTCCGCGAGGGGGCGGAATACAAATACGTCACGACGTCAGACAAGCAGGCAACGATTGCCCTGGCCACCTACGGTGAGCTGTTCAGCATCACCCGCCAGGCCATTATCAATGATGACCTGAGCATGCTGACCGATGTTCCCATGAAACTTGGCCGTGCGGCTAAAGCCACGGTGGCAGATCTGGTCTATGCCATCCTCGTGAAAAATCCGCAACTGAGCACGGATAACATTGCGTTGTTTGCAGACAGCCATGCAAATCTTCTGACCAAAGCCGCAATGGATGTAGCGTCACTGGATAAAGCCCGGCAGATGATGCGTCGTCAGAAAGAAGGCGAACGCCATCTCAATATCCGTCCTGCTTTCGTGCTGGTGCCGACCGCCATGGAGTCCACTGCCAGTCAGGTCATTCGCTCAACGTCTGTTAAAGGTGCCGACATCAACGCCGGTATCATTAACCCCGTGCAGAACTTCGCAACGGTAATTGCCGAACCACGTCTGGACGATGCCAGCCAGAACACGTTCTACCTCGCGGCGGCAAAAGGTTCGGACACGATTGAGGTCGCTTACCTTAACGGTGTGGATACGCCGTTTATCGACCAGATGGAGGGATTTACTTCTGATGGTGTCACGACGAAAGTACGCATCGATGCTGGTGTTGCACCTGTTGACTATCGCGGCCTGGTGAAGTGCACCGCCTGATGCACCCTGAATAAACCTGAACGCCCGGAAGGGCTTTTTTTATGCCTGAAATCCGGTCAACACGGATCGGGAAGGAGAATAACCATGGCAAAAAATTATGTGCAGGATGGCAAGACACTGACGTTCATTGCGGACGAAGACTATAAAAGCGGCGATATGGTGCGTGTGGGAGATCGTATCGTTATTGCCGTAACAGATACCCCGAAAGGTTGCCCCGGAACTGGCCTGGCGGAAGGCGTCTTCACCTTACCGAAAAAAGCCAATGTCTCTGTTCAGGTCGGCAAACCTGTTTATGAACAGGGCCATCAGGTTGTAGCCAACAAGACAGAGGGGGCCGTAACCCTGGGTATCGCCTGGGAAAACGCCGACAGTGAGGCGGCCGTAGTGGCTGTTAAGCTTTTTGGCTAGCCCATTTTTCCGCCTGACTGACAGGATGGATGATGTCACTGCACGCCGGTTCGGTCAGGCCGTGGTGATTAATGGGCGGACGATGTGCGCAACTGAACATGCCTTTACGGCTGACATGGGACCACTGTCCGGAGAGGGCGTGTCATTAATTGTCTTCGACAGGGCTTATCAGCCCGAACGACATGATTGGGTTGAATGGCAGGAGAAACACTGGAGAGTGACCCGCTGGCAGTTTTACAACGGCAAGCCGCAAATCTGGCTTGAGGAGGATAAAAGTGCAGGGACTGAACCAGGCACTGAATAACCTGCATGAGCTCGATCGTCAGCTGGTGCCCCGCGCGCTGGCGCAGGCGGTGAACCGTGTGGCCCGTCGCGTCATTACGCGCTGCACTCGCGAGGTTGCAAAGCAGACGCGTGTTCCTCAGAAGCTGGTCAGGCAGCGTGTCCGGCTACGCCCGGCCACGCCGGGCCATGCTGATCCGACCGCGCGACTGGTCGTTAACCGCGGGGATTTGCCGGCTATCAGTCTGGGCACGGCCCGTCTGCAGCTGTCCCGGCGAAAAACAGTAGCCGGCCGGCATGGCAGCGTGCTGAAAATCGGGCGGTTTACTTTCCGGAATGCATTTATACAGCAACTGGCTAACGGCCGCTGGCATGTACTTCAGCGGACCGGCCGCAGTCGCTATCCGGTTCAGGTTGTAAAAATCCCGCTGTCCGGAGCGCTGACGGAGAGCTATCAGAAACAAAGCCGGCAGTTGCTGGAAACGGATATGCAGGCTGAACTGGCCGCCGCGCTCAGACAGCAACTGAGGCTGTACCTGAGGAGGAAGGTATGAAAAAACATGCTGAAATCAGGCGCACCCTCACGGAAGCGCTTAAGTCCCACATCAGCGGGGCGGCCTTTCATGATGGCCGCCCCGTTTTTATTGATGAAAAAGAACTGCCCGCCGTAGCCGTTTATCTGTCAGACGCCCGCTACAGCGGTAACTATCTGGATGCAGAAGCCTGGCAGGCCACGCTGCATATCGAGGTATTCCTCCTGGCAACCCAACCGGATACGGCACTGGATGAGTGGGTTGAACGCCATATCCTTCCGGCGCTCGTTAATGTGCCGGCACTTTCATCCGTGATCGATACGCTCACGCCGCAGAGTTATGACTGGCAGCGGGACAGTGAAATGGCGAGCTGGGGTTCAGCCGATCTGACTTATCTCATTACCTATCAGATGTAAGGAGCCACTATGGCGACACCTAATCCTCTTGCATCAGTCAAAGGTGCAGGAACCACCTTACTGATTTTCACCGGCAGCGGCGATGCCACCGCTAAACCTCTGAACGATGACGGCTGGACACGGCTCGCCCAGATCCGGGAGCTGCAGCCTGGCGAAATCAGTGCGGAAAGTTACGACGACACCTGGCTGGACGATCCGGACGCCGACTGGAAAGCCACGGCGCAGGGCGAGAAATCGGCGGGAGAGGCCAGTATTACGCTTGCCTGGAAACCCGGCGAGCAGGGACAGAAAGATTTACTGAGCTGGTTTCACAGTGGGGAGGTTCGCTATTACAAGATTCGCTATCCGAACGGCACGGTTGATCTGTTCCGGGGCTGGGTCAGCAGCCTGGGCAAGACCATTCCGGCAAAAGAGGTCATCACGCGAACCATCAAGGTAACGAACAGCGGCCGTCCGGTTCTGGCTGAGGAAATTCCGCAGTCGCCTGCACCTGCGCCACATTCCGACAATAACCATGAGAAAGGAGGACTGTGATGTTTCTGGAAAAAACCGTGTTTCATTACGGGTCCGAGCAAATGGAGTTATCTGAACTGACAGCGCTGCAGCGCGCCGAGTTTTTTGCGTTTATTGCCAGTTCTGACGTGGTTAAAGATAAGGCCCCCACTGACGCAACCCGGAACGCAGCACTAGTCAGGCTGAATACGGAGTCCAGTGCCTGGCTTGTTTCGCGTGCGCTCTGGAATTGTCATCGTGAGGCGGACGTTAACGATATTTATCAGGGGATCCTGGCCGACTGGCCCGAAAAGGCGCTGTGTGTGGCTGCGGAAAAGGTGATGGTTCTCAGCGATCTCAAGGGGGATGAAAAGCCGGCCGAGCCATCCGGCCCCGGGGAGGATGACCTGAAGGTAAAGCCGACGGACGAGGGCTGAAATTTATCATGTTTCTGGCCCATGAGTTTCGCCGTCCTGACTGGCGCCGGATGCTGAGCGAGATGACGTCTTCTGAACTCGCAGACTGGCAGCGTTATTTCGCCACAGTGCCGTTCAGCCATCGCCTGCTGGATGCTGAATTTGCGGCGCTCAGCAGCACAATGGTGGCGCTCGCCACAGGCGAATGCGGGCTGACTGCAGAAGACTTCAGCCTGCTCAGTCGCTCAGGAACCGGTGACCTCATGACTGATGACATGCTGATGGCCGTAGCAGAGTCCATGGGAGGAGAACGCCATGTCCCAGCAGATCGCTGATCTTGTCGTAAATCTTGGGGCTGAGACTGCCCGGTTTCACGAGCAGATGGGCCGGGTCGAACGTCAGCTGAAAAACGCGGGGCAGCAGGCCGGGCGCGCTGCACAGCAGGTTTCCTCCGTTTCGCGCGCTGAAGTGCAGGCCACGCAGGCAAAAGCCCGTTTTCTCAGCCAGCTCAAGGCACAGCTGGCCACACAACGGCTTTCACGTGAAGAGATGCTGAGAACGCGCGCGGCACAGCTGGGGCTGGGCGATGCGGCGGAAATCTATATCCGTAAGCTGGAGTCGGCCCGTCAGAAAACACACTCTCTGGGACTGGCGAGCGCGTCGGCGCGGCGCGAGCTTGGCGTGTTGTTTGGCGAAATGGCGCGGGGCAATTTTGGCGCACTTCGTGGCTCAGGCATTACGCTTGCGAATAATGCCGGATGGATAGAAAAGCTGATGACCCTGCGCGGTCTGAGCATAGCCGGGATGGTGGGTGGTATTGCCGCTGCTGTCTGGGGACTGGGGAAAGCCTGGTATCAGGGCAGTCAGGAAGCTGAGACCTTTAACAGGAATCTTATCCTCACCGGCCACTATGCCGCCCGGACAACCTCAGCGCTACAGGCGATGAGCCGCTCTCTGACGGGCAACGGTATTACGCAGCATGAAGCGGCTTCTGTGCTGGCGGAAGTCACTGGCTCGGGTTTATTTAACGGGCAGCACCTCCGGCAGGTCGCTGACGTCGCGGCCCGTCTCAAAACTGTAACCGGTCAGGCTACCGAAGAGACTATCCGGCAGTTTGCGCGGCTTCAGGACACGCCCGTCGCTGCCGTCCGGGAGCTGGATAAATCCCTGCACTTTCTGACGGCGACTGAACTGGAAAACATCACCCGCCTGGCAGAACAGGGGCGTGAAGCCGATGCGGCAGCTCTGGCTATGGATCGTTACGCTGAAACCCTGCGTCTTCGCAGCGACGATGTGGCACAGCATCTGGGAACGCTGGAGAAAACCTGGAAATGGCTGGGGGAGACGGCGGCGGGTGCCTGGGATGCCATGCTGGGCATCGGACGGGAACGGTCGCTGGAAGAGCAGATTGCTGCCCTGAGGGAGAAGTTAAACGCGGGTGGAAAGGCCCTGGGCAAAGCCTGGATACCTGTCACGCAGCAGGACAGGGACAGGCTTTCCCGGCTGGAAGAACAGAAGTTTCAGCATGACCTGAAGGCCGCCCGCGATAAAG
This sequence comes from Pantoea sp. X-Soil-MYKO-1289, assembly GCF_059730625.1. Lineage (NCBI taxonomy): Bacteria > Pseudomonadati > Pseudomonadota > Gammaproteobacteria > Enterobacterales > Erwiniaceae > Pantoea > Pantoea sp. X-Soil-MYKO-1289. Next base: position 2,892,091 of record NZ_AP036004.1, on the reverse strand, counting down.
CAGATCAGGATGCGGAAATCCGTAAAAAGCGCCGTTTCGATGCTGACCAGACCCTGAAAAAACAGTATGAAACGGAAGAGGAAAAGCATCAGCGCGCGCTGTCAGTTATCCGCCATTCATGGGCATCCCGTGAGGTTAAAGAGGAGGCGATGCGCCGTGAAAAACAGCGCTATGACACGCTTATCGCAGGCCGCCGAAAACGGCGGGACGCACATCAGCCGTCGGCGGCTGCCCTTGCAGGCGAAAAGGCGCAGGCTGACATGCTGGCGCTGCAGGCCCGGCTTCACGCTCTGAAGACGCATCAGGAAGCAGATATTGTCAGCCAGCAGCGTAAAGAGCTCTGGGCCTCCCAGGCGAAATTTCATGTTCTTGAGGAAGCCGCACAAAAACGCCAGCTGACCCATGAGGAAAAATCCCTGCTTGCCGGTAAAGCCAGCGTCCTGCTTCAGCAGGAAAAACTGGCCATGCTGGGGGATGAAGTTGCGCTTCAGGAACGCATGAATCAGCTTCAGGTGCAGGCTGGAAAATTTACGGAGCAGCAGCGCACGCGGCAGGCGGAAATTGCGGCGCTTGAACACGGCCTGTCGGCACGGGAGGCGCAGCAGCATGCCAGCGTTACCCGACTCAGCGCCACTTATGCAGAGGCGCCAGATGTACTTGCTGCAGTGTTAAAGGCACAGCAAAAAACCTGGCAGGCGGAAGAAAAGCTGCGGGCCGACTGGCTGGCGGGAGCAAAAAGCGCATGGGCTGAGTACCGTGATGCGGCGCTTGATGCCAACAGCCAGATAAAACAGGCTTCCTCCAGGGCGCTTGACGGGTTAAGCACACAGCTGAGTGCTCTGCTAACGGACGGTAAGGCAGGTTTTCGCGACTTTACCCGAAACGTTCTGAGCATGCTCACCCAGATCCTGGTGAAAATGACGCTGGTCAGGGGCGTGGATTTTTTCGCCGGACTGCTTAAGCAACATGCGTTGTCATTTCATGCGCAGGGCGGTGTTTTTCATTCTCAGGATCTTCATGCCTTCAGCGGAAGCGTGATCCGGACGCCTACGCTGTTTGCGTTTGCCCATGGTGCCGGCGTCATGGGAGAGGCCGGGCCGGAAGGTATCTTTCCACTACGTCGCGGTGCCGACGGTAAGCTGGGTGTGGTGGCCCGGATGACAGGAGCCGGCCTGAAATACGCACCCGTCTTTAATGTCACCATTCACAATGACGGCCGTAACGGGCAGCTCGGGCCGGAGGCCGCAAGAATGATGTATGAGCTGGGGCGTCAGGGCGCGAAAGATTTCTTCCTTCAGCAGCAGCGTGACGGCGGCCTGATGAGCGGAGGCCGGGTCTGATGGAATCATTTAACTGGAAGATCCGGCCGGGTATGCGTGCGGAGCGAGAGCCACGTGTGCAGACAATCCGGTTTGGTGACGGGTATGAGCAGCGGCGCGCAGATGGCCTGAATGTTCTTCAGAGCCGCTACGCCATTATGCTGTCCGGACCTCACGCCACGATGCAGGCGGTGGAGGACTTCCTTACCCGGCACAGCGGTATCAGAGCTTTTCTGTGGCAACCGCCGGGCCAGCCCGATCCTGCCGCCTTTGTCTGCCGACGCTGGTCGGCGGTGCGTATGGCGAGGCGCACGGAAATAACCGGCGAATTTGAACAGGTCCCCGCCTGAGGTAACAGCGATGAACACCATTCCTTCTCAAATGCTGAGTGAACTGACCCGGACAGAGCCGTCTGCCCGTATTGACCTGTGGGAAGCGGATCTGACCGCAACAGGCGGTAAACGTTACTTCTTCTGCAATGAACAGAATGAACTCGGAAAAGCGGTTATCTGGCAGAAACGTCGCTACCGGCCTTATCCCGTCAGGATGGAAGAGTGTGGCATGAGCGGGCGAGGCCCGGCTGCGCGTCCGTCAGTTGTTGTCTCAAACCTGTATGGCATCGTGACCGGCCTGGCTGAGGCGCACCAGAGCCTGGTGGGCGGCGTTGTCATTCGACGAACGGTCTGCGCACGGTTTCTGGATGCAGAGAATTTCAGGCAAGGAAATCCGGACGCCGATCCGCAGCAGGAAGTGGTCAGCCGTTATGTTATCGAGCAACTGGCAGAACTGACGTCACTGACGGCGAGATTTATTCTGGCCGTGCCGACAGAAACCGAAGGGCAGCTGTGCCCGGGCCGCATCATGCTGTCCGACCTTTGCCCGTGGGAATACCGCTCTGCAGACTGTGGGTACACCGGGCCAGCTATTGCGGACAGCAATGGACAACCCGTGAAGGAGGCCACTCAGGATCACTGTGGCAACTGTGCGGCAGGTTGCCGGCTTCGTCATAACACCGGGCGCTTCGGCGGGTTTCTCTCGCTGAATGCGTACTCTGCAGAATGACGTACGCCTGTAGCGCAGCGACGGCCGGACGTCTCTTCGAAGATATCTTCGCTCATGCCCGGGCCTGTCATCCGCAGGAGTGCTGTGGTCTGGTCATCCTGACACCGGACGACTGCCAGTATCGACCCTGCATCAACGCTTCCCCTGAGTCACACCGGCATTTTCTGATCACCCCTGAAGATTACCTGAGTGCCTCTGCTGCCGGCACGATTATCGCGCTGGTTCACAGCCATCCTGATGGGCCACCTGAACTGAGCCCTGCGGATAAAGCCGCCATGAGGCACAGCGCCTGCAGCTGGTGGCTGGTCTGCGGCGACAGCATTTATCGTTTTGGAGATGACAATGAGCTCAACTGAACCTTCCTCTGAAAGGGCCGGACCGGTTCGGGTGTGTCTGTACGGCAACCTCGCCAGGTCTGGCAGGCGCATTGATCTACATGTGACGACTGCGGCAGAAGCGTTGCATGCGCTGGTGATGCAGTCCGGTGAGTTCAGGCGCCAGTTTAGCGAAGGGCTTTATCAGGTGCGTATTGCCGGCAGCGATCTTGATAATGACAACCTGCATGCCCGCCTGCATGAAAAGCTACCGTCTGGCGCAGTTGTCCATCTGGTTCCCCGGCTGCAGGGTGCTTCCCGACGAGGCCTGCTTCAGCTGTTTGCGGGTGCCGCGCTCATCGCGGCGTCATTTATTCCGGGTCTGAATGCTTTTGCCTGGACAGTGGGCGCAACAACGCTTTCGCTGAGTGGGGCGGCTTTTTCGCTGGGGGCCAGCCTGATGCTGGGCGGAGCTGCTCAGCTGCTGGCTCCACGATCTGCAGATGCAGATGGCAGAGATAACAAAAGCACCTGGTTTTCAGGCACAGAAAACATGATGGCTCAGGGCGCGCCGGTACCGGTTCTGTATGGGGAAATGCGGGTGGGGTCACGCGTAATTTCTCAGGAGATTTCCACCCGGGACATGAGCGGGGAAGGAAAAGTCATTGTTATCGGGCATTAAAAAAGAACTCAAAGGGGAGTTGTTTCCGGGTTCATTTCCTTCAGGCTAAAACTATGAAGATCTTGCATCACCATGCACAAACGCCACACGACAAACCTGACAATCTTCGCTCCTCTCAGGTACTGAGCGTAATAGATGTTGTCAGCGAAGGCCCCGTTGCCGGTCTTGTTGACGGTTTAAAAAGCGTGCTGATTAACGGCACGCCTGTGCTTGGGCCGGACGGACAGGTGAACGTGCAGGGCGTCAGTATGCACTTTCATGCCGGAACGGCGGATCAACCACCGCTGAGCGGATTTGAGGCATCAGCCCGGGAAAAGCTGATCAATGCTGACGTGACCGCGCAATATGCCGTCACGCGCACGGTGGATGGAAAGGAAACAGACCGGCTTCGCCTGACGCTGGGCGTTCGCCAGCTGTTCTCGGTCAACAAAAAAGGCGAAACGCAGGATGCGTCAGTCACCCTGCAAATTCATATCCGGCATCCTGCAGGCTGGAAAACGGAAAAAGACATTACCGTGAAGGGACGTACGCACGAGCCGTTTGCGTTTTCGGTGATCCTTGAAAACCTGCCAGCTGCGCCGTTTGACGTTCGCGTAATGCGTATTACGCCTGACAGCACCGGTAACCGGCTGTTCAATAAGACCTTCTGGTCATCATATACAGAAATCACCAGTGTCCGGCAATGCTATCCCCATACGGCCGTGACGGGCCTGAAAATTGACTCAAAAAAATCGGGCAATCAGCGCGCGGAGCGCAATTACATGATGCGGGGGCGCCTGGTCAGGGTGCCGGCAAATTATGACCCGGTGACGCGCAGCTATGCCGGAGATCGCTGGAATGGGGAGTTTAAAGAGGCCTGGACGGACAACCCGGCATGGTGCCTGTATGACCTGCTGATGCACCCACGCTATGGTCTGGGTCAGCGAATGGGTATTGCAGATGCAGACAAGTGGGCGCTCTATAACATTGCCCGCTACTGTGATGAAAAGGTCAGTGATGGCTATGGCGGGCTGGAGCCTCGCATTCGCTGCAACGCGTGGCTGACCCGGCAGCGGAAGACGTTCGATGTCATCGGTGATTTCTGCAGCATGATGCGCTGTATGCCCGTGTGGAACGGGCAGCGTCTGACGTTTATTCAGGATACGCCTTCGGATGTTGTCTGGACCTACACCAGTGCCAGCGTGGCCGGCGGCCAGTTCCATTACAGCTTCAGCGCGCTGAAAGACCGCCATAACGTGGTTGAGGTGCGTTTCATCGACCCACACAATAACTGGCAGCCTTCCGTAGAGCTGGTGGAAGACCGCGAGGCCATAAAGCGATACGGGCGCAATCTGCTGAAAGTCGATGCGTTTGGCTGTACCAGCCGGGGGCAGGCACACCGGACCGGCTTATGGATCATCCAGACCGAACTGCTGGAAACCCAGACTGTCGATTTTTGCGTGGGGGCAGAAGGGCTGCGCCATATTCCCGGGGATATCTTTGAAATATGCGACAACGATTATGCCGGGACTGCGACCGGTGGCCGCATTATTGCCGCAGAGCCGGGGAAAAAATTGCTCAGGCTTGACCGGCCCGTGTCCCTTCCTGAAGAGGGCCGTGCCTCGCTGAACCTGATGGGTGAGGCCGGGCAGCCTTTCACCGTCATCGTGACCGGCCATCCTGAACCTGACTGTGTTGAGGTGGATACCATTCCTGAAGGTATGGCGTCACTCAGCGTCTGGGGACTAAAACTGCCGGGCCTGCGACAGCGACTGTTTCGCTGTGTGGCCATCCGTGAAAGCGAAAACGGCGGCTATGCCGTGACCGCGCTACAGCACTGCCCGGAGAAGCAGGCGCGGGTGGACGAAGGCAGGCGCTTTTCAGAACCCCCGGCCAGCGGGCACGCCATGTTACCGCCCGCTGTCCGGCATCTTCATGTCAGCGTCAGCGCTTCATCCGGCCACATTCATGCCATTGCCCGGTGGGAAGTTCTGCGGACATCCGGCAGCGCACACTTTGATGTACGGGTCACTCGTGGCCATGATGCCACGGGATATCTGGTTTTCAGCCACACAACGGATCGGCCTGAATGTGCGTTCACTCTGCCAGAAAGGGGAAGCTATACGCTGAGCGTCAGTTCAGTCAATGAGGCCGGGCAGAAAAGCGAACCTGCCTCTGCCGGTATTACGGTTGCTGCACCCGAGGCTCCCGTATCCATTGATGCCACACCCGGCTATTTCCAGGTCACGCTGGTGCCGCATCAGGCCGTTTATGATGCCACTGTACGTTATGAATTCTGGTATTCCGGAACCCGGCTCGCTGACCCACAACAGGCCGAATCTCAGGCGCAGTATCTTGGAGAAGGACGCTGCTGGATAAAAGACGGGTTAAAACCCGGCATTACGCACTATTTCTATATTCGCAGCTTGAATGCGCTGGGAAAATCTGCTTTCACAGAACAGCCCGCCAGCCCGAGCGAAAAAGCGGAAGACTATCTGGCGTTTTATAAGGGAAAAATCAGCGACACACATCTTGGACAGAGCTTACTGACAAAAATGGAGCAGCTGTCAGAGGGCGCCGCAAAAATCGGGAAAATTGAAAAGAGCTGGAAAAACACGGAAGGGCGACTGAATTCGCAATGGTCAGTCAAATTACAGCAGCTGAAAAATGGTCAGTACTGCATGGCTGGCTTTGGCATGGGAATTGAAGAAAAGCCGGAGGGGATGCAGAGCCAGATCCTGATGGCCGCCGATCGCGTGGCTTTTGTGAACCCGGAGAATGGAAACTCTGTGCCCGCACTGGTTATTGAACACGACCAGATCTATTTCCGTGAAGCGCTCATCAGGTACCTGCGTGCGGTCAGCATTACCAGCAGCGGTAATCCGCCAGCTTTTGAACTCACGCCTGATGGCAAACTGACGGCAAGGGATGCTGATATCAGCGGCACGCTTCGCGCTATATCGGGTGAGCTTGAGAACGTCACGATTAAAGACAGCTGCACCATTGAAGGTATTCTGGATGCAAAACAGATAACAGGTGACATTTATAATGTTCAGTCAGGTGGAGTGCGATTACCCGAAGGCGCTTTCAGCTGGTCCGACAAAGAAGGAGAACACGTTCTGTTCAGAATCGCTGGCGAGTCATTTGACCGTATTCTGGATACAAATCTGACTCTGGTGGCTCGGTCCCAGCATAAACGGCAGCAGTTTAAGTTAATCATCCGGCATCATCATTATCAAAACGAAATATATAAAGATGTTCAGCTCGATTACGCGGATACCGGTAATAAGGGACATGCCCTGGGCATGAGTTACAAAATAAAAGGAATAAGCCTGCCGGCGATCGGCCGTTCACATGTGCACGAGTTGATCGTGTTCGTAGGTAACAGTAAACGGTCTGGCCGTGTTTACTGTTATATCCCTCCTGGCGAAGCACCAAAATTTACGGCCTATCGCGCAGGACGCTCATTTGTTACCAGCGGGGAAGTGTAATAACCGTGCTGAGTAATAACGTTGAATATCCGGACATACTGGCCGGTTGTTTATGCGAAGGGCTTCAAATCCAGTTCAGATAAAAGGCTGCCCCGGCAACAAGCACAACGGATGAAATAATATTGAGTGCAATAACAGTGCGAGGTGATACGTCCATTTCTGAAACTCCTTAGATGAAAATTCTAAGATTAGCACCTGTATTAAAATTTACTTCAGCTTGCCATCAAGCCAGTCTGCCCACCACTGCATCATTTCGCGTCGTTTTTCCAGATACTGAGCATGGTTGTAAATGCCGCGGATATTATTTGGATCAGCGTGCGCCAGTTGTCGTTCAATAGCATCCTTAGGCCACAGGTGCTCATTCAGTATGGTACTGAACTGATGACGGAACCCATGACCGCTCGCAATGCCACCGTAACCGATCAGGCGAATTACAGTCAGCACAGCACAGTCGCTTATTGGCTTCATCTTGTCATTGCGTCCCGCAAATACATAAGGTGATATGGACGTGATCGGTTTCAGGAATTTGAGCAACGCAATTACCTGATCAGACATCGGCACGACGTGCATCTTGCGGCTTTTCATCACTTCTGGCTCAATCGTGATGAGCCTGTTCTCGAAATCGACGTTTTTCCACTGCATGCTTCTGAGTTCTATAGTACGCATTGCGGTGTACTGAAGAACCTGAGTAGCGACGCGTGAAACAATACTTCCTGGATATGTTGCCAGCGCTGCATTAAAGGCTGGAATCTGGTCAGCAGGCAGATACGGAAAATTTTTTTTCCGGTAAGTCTGCATGGCATCTGCGAGATCAGTTGCGGGATTGTATCTGGCGCGCCCTGTCACTACGGCATACCTGAATACCTCACCACACCGGCGACGGGCCTTGCTGGCACGCGAAAGAGCTCCACGCTCTTCAAACCGACGCAGTACCGCAAGCAACGTCATTGGCTCTATCTCTTCCATCTGCAATTTTCCGATGTAAGGAAGGATATCATCCTTAAACATCTGCCTGAGTTCAATGGCATAGCTTTCAGACCAGGACTGTCTTTTGTATTTATACCACTCCTCAAAAATAGTACTGAAAGAGTCTGGCTCTTTGCTTTTTCGCAGCTTCTTCGTCGCCGGGTTTAAACCTGAAGCTAGATCGCGTCTCAGCTCAAATGCGAGATTACGTGCATCGGCCAGCCCTATCTCCGGGTACTTACCGATGGTATGCACCTTCTCTTTACCATAATACTGATAACGGACCTGCCAGACCTTTTTACCGGTTACCGGTACGTAAAGGTAAAGTCCATTACCATCAGCAATCCGGTAAGGCTTGTCTTTGGGCTTTGCGGCGTTGATCTGTTTAATAGTGAGCATTGGGTAAAATCTGTACGGGTGAAATCTTTTTACCCAAAATTTACCCAGAGGCACATGTGGATGTCAACGAACCGGGACAACCGATGGCGGAGTAGATGTGAAGGGAAGAGGTTGCTTTGTATGGACTTTACGAACTTGTACGGAGAGTAGCGAACTGAACCATGGCGTCCCCTGCAGGAATCGAACCTGCAACTAGCCCTTAGGAGGGGCTCGTTATATCCATTTAACTAAGGGGACCGCGGCGCGCAGTATAGCGCAAACGCGCCGCAAGAATAACCCAATGGCGGCGCGTTTGCTCATTTCCTCAACAGCTTAGCGCTGCTTTTCCTGCTGCTTCGCTTCGCGCTGTTTCGCTTTCATCTCCGCTTTCGCCGCCTCGCTCATATCGTTGCGGATCTGCGCATGGCTGATCAATGCGAAAATCAGCGTACCGCCGGTGATATTACCCAGCAGCGTCGGCAGCGCGAACGGCCAGATAAACTCATACCAGCTAATCTGCCCGGTAAAGACCAGATAGAGGATCTCCACCGAACCCACCACAATATGCGCCAGATCGCCGAGCCCGACCAGCCAGGTCATCATCACGATGACTATCAGCTTAGTCGCGCCCGCCTGCGGCATCATCCAGACCATCGTGGCGATAATCCAGCCGGAAATCACCGCATTGGCGAACATCTCGCCGGGGGTGTTTTCCATTACCTTCTGGCTGATGGCGCTAAAGGCCTGGCGCGTCGCGTCGTCGAAAATCGGCATCTCGGCAAAGGCGAGCGAGGCGAGAGCGGTGCCGATCAGGTTGCCGAGCAGCACCAGACCCCACAGCCGCAGCAGCAGGCCGATATTGCCCATGGTCGGTTTGTGCATCACCGGCAGCACCGCCGTTACCGTATTCTCGGTAAAGAGCTGCTGGCGCGCCATGATGACGATAACGAAGCCGAAGGTGTAGCCCAGATTTTCCAGCAAAAAAGCGCCGGGCAGGCCGTCAAGATGAACCTGAAAGATCCCCTTCGCCATCAGCGAGGCGCCCATCGACAGGCCGGCCGCAATCGCCGACCAGAGCAGCGCCATCCCGTCGCGCTCCAGCTCCTTTTCGCCATCCTGACGAATCTCTTCATGTATCGCCGCCGCGCGTGAGGGCAGGGCCTCTTCGTTTACCTCAATTTCCGTTCCTTGCTCTTTCTCTTCGCTGTCGACATCGTTTTCATCCTGGTTAACTGATGGGGAAGGTTTCATGTTTGCTCCTTGTTATTATTGCTGCGCGTAATAAGCGTAGCCTGTTTTGGCAAGGGCGAAATGTAACTATCTTTCAGATGAAGCGTAACAAAATTTTAACGCTGAGCATTTTTTATCCATATTCGCCCTGGAACAGCCATAACCCTTAGACCGGGCGCGCCGCGCCGCACGGCATGGGCTTCGGCCCACCGCAACCTTGTGGTATTATCCTGGCCTCTTTTTACCTGGCGCGACCTCTCCTGCATGCTCGAAGTCATTAATCTCTCTTGCGTTCGCGACGAACGCACGCTGTTCCACGGCCTGTCGTTCGGCGTGACGGCGGGCGATATCGTACAGATCGAAGGGCCGAACGGCGCCGGTAAAACGTCGCTGCTGCGCCTGCTGGCGGGACTGAGCCGTCCGGAAGAGGGCGAGGTGCGCTGGCAAAGCGAGCCGATACGCCAACAGCGCGAACAGTGGCATCAAAGCCTGCTTTTTCTCGGCCATCAGCCCGGCGTAAAAGCGGTACTATCGCCGCTGGAAAATCTGCGCTTCTATCATCCGAACCGCGACGCCTCGCAGATATTCGACGCGCTGGAGTGCGTCGATCTGCTGGGCTACGAAGAGGTGCCGGTGGCGCAGCTCTCGGCGGGACAGCAGCGGCGCGTGGCGCTGGCGCGGCTCTGGCTCAGCGACGCCGCGCTGTGGATCCTGGATGAGCCGCTGACGGCGATAGATAAAGAGGGTGTGGAGAAGTTAATGAAGCGCTTTACGCAACATGCCGAAAATGGCGGCTCGGTTATTCTCACCACCCATCAGGATCTGCCAAAAAGCCATGCGCGCGTGCGTAAAATACGGCTTACTGGCGCGGAGCTGCTCTGATGTCGCTGCGCGTGATTCAGCGCGAGCTGCGCATCGCCTTTCACAGCGGCGCAGAGGTGGTTAACCCGCTCTGGTTCTTTCTGATCGTGATTACGCTGTTCCCGCTCGGTATCGGGCCGGAACCGCAGCAGCTGGCGCGCATCGCGCCGGGCGTCGCCTGGGTCGCCGCGTTGCTTTCATCGCTGCTGGCGCTGGAGCGCTTGTTCCGCGACGATTTTATCGACGGATCGCTGGAGCAGCTGTTGCTGCTGCCGACGCCGCTGCCGGTTACCGTGCTGGGCAAGGTGATCGCCCACTGGCTGGTCACCGGACTGCCGCTGATCCTGCTGTCGCCGCTGGCGGCGCTGCTGCTGTCGCTCGATTTCAACAGCTGGCTGGCGATGGCGCTGACGCTGCTGCTCGGCACGCCGACCTTCAGCTTTCTCGGCGCCATCGGCGTCGCGCTGACGGTTGGACTGCGGCGCGGCGGCGTGCTGCTGAGCCTGCTGGTGCTGCCGCTGGCGGTGCCGGTACTGATTTTCGCCAGCGCGGCGATCGACGCGGCGGGCCAGGGATTGCCGATCGGCGGTTATCTGGCGATCCTCGGCGCGATGCTGGCGGCCAGCGCGACGCTGGCGCCGTTCGCCACCGCTGCCGCGCTGCGTATCGCGCTGCACTGATCCGCACATGCGTCAGACATGTCGGGAATGATTTTTTAACCTGTGAGCAATGCAACATGTGGAAATGGTTACATCAGCTGGGAAGGCCGGAGCGGCTTTATCAGCTCTGCGGGCGTTTAATTCCCTGGTTTGCCGTAGCGGGCGCGGCGACGCTGCTGCTCGGCTGGATCTGGGGTTTTGGTTTTGCGCCGGCCGACTATCAGCAGGGCGATAGTTTCCGCATTATGTACATTCACGTTCCGGCGGCGATGTGGTCGATGGGCGTCTATGCCGCGATGGCGGTTGCCGCGTTTACCGGCCTGGTGTGGCAGATGAAGATGGCGGATCTGGTCTCTGCCGCGATGGCGCCGGTCGGCGCGGTCTTTACCTTTATCGCCCTGATCACCGGCTCCGCCTGGGGCAAGCCGATGTGGGGCACCTGGTGGATCTGGGACGCGCGCCTGACCTCGGAACTGGTGCTGCTCTTCCTCTATATGGGCGTGATAGCGCTCTATCAGTCGTTTGACGACCGCCGCACGGCGGGACGCGCGGCTGGCATTCTGATCCTGGTCGGCGTGGTCAATCTGCCGATCATTCACTTCTCGGTGCAGTGGTGGAACACCCTGCATCAGGGCTCGTCAGGTATTCTGCAGCAGGCGATCGCGCCGAGCATGCGCACGCCGCTGCGCTGGGCGATCCTCGGCTATCTGCTGCTGTTCGTCACGCTGACGCTAATGCGTCTGCGCAACCTTATCCTCTACACCGAGCGTCACCGCCCCTGGGTAGCGAACCTCTCCAACGGAGGCCGTAAAGCATGACGCCCGCTTTCTCTTCCCTGTCCGCCTTTTTCGCCATGGGCGGCTACGCCTTTTACGTCTGGCTGGCGGTGATCTGCACCCTTGTTCCGCTTGGCGGGCTGCTGCTGCATACGCTGCTGCAGCGCCGCCGTCTGCTGGCAGAGATCCGCCAGCGTCAGTCCAGGGAGCGCCGCATCCGTTCGGCGAAAATGAAACAAGCCGCCGGTGAAGCGGCAGGAGATCCAATGTGAATACCCGTCGTCGTCAGCGCCTGTACGTTGTTGTGGCGATCCTGGTGGGGCTGGGCCTCGCCACGTCGCTGGTTATGTATGCGCTGCGTTCCAATATCGACCTGTTCTACACGCCGAGCGAAATCCTCTACGGCAAAGGCGAGGACCATCAGAAGCCGGAAGCGGGGCAGCGCCTGCGCGTCGGGGGCATGGTGATGCCGGGCAGCGTCAAGCGCGATCCGAATACGCTGGCCGTCTCGTTTAAGCTTTACGACGCCAACGGCGTGGTCAGCGTCAGCTTCGAAGGCATTCTGCCGGACCTGTTCCGCGAAGGGCAGGGCGTCGTCGCGCAGGGCGTGCTGGAAGAGGGCAACCTGGTCAACGCCAAAGAGGTGCTGGCGAAGCATGACGAGAAGTACACGCCGCCGGAAATCGAGGATGCGATGAAGAAGAACCACAAGAGCCCGCAGGCGCTGGCGGAACAGGCGAGAACCCAGTCATGATGCCAGAAGTTGGAAGTTTTCTGCTCTGCCTGGCGCTGGGCATCGCGCTGCTGTTGAGCGTTTATCCGCTGTGGGGCGCGGTGCGTCAGGACGCGCGTCTGATGGGGCTGGCGCGTCCGCTCGCCAGCGGCCTGTTCCTCTGCATCGCCGGGGCGTTCCTCGTGCTGGTGCACGCCTTCGTGGTCAACGACTTTACCGTCGCCTACGTCGCCGCCAACTCCAATACGCTGCTGCCGGTCTATTACCGCGTCGCCGCGACCTGGGGCGCTCATGAAGGCTCGCTGCTGCTCTGGGTGCTGCTGCTCAGCAGCTGGACGCTGCTGGTGGCGATATTCAGCCGCGGCATGCCGCAGGATGCGCTGGCGCGCGTGCTGGCGGTGATGGGCATGATCAATCTCGGCTTTTTGCTGTTTATTATTCTCACCTCGAATCCCTTTACCCGTACGCTGCCGGACTTCCCCATCGACGGGCGCGATCTTAATCCGATGCTGCAGGATATCGGCCTGATCTTCCATCCGCCGCTGCTCTACATGGGCTACGTCGGCTTCTCGGTGGCCTTCGCCTTCGCCATCGCCTCGCTGATGGCGGGGCGGCTGGATACCGCCTGGGCGCGCTGGTCGCGCCCCTGGACCACGGCTGCCTGGGTGTTTCTGACCATCGGCATCGTGCTCGGCTCGGCATGGGCCTATTACGAACTCGGCTGGGGCGGCTGGTGGTTCTGGGACCCGGTCGAGAACGCCTCCTTTATGCCGTGGCTGGCGGGCACCGCGCTAATGCACTCGCTGGCGGTGACGGAAAAGCGTGGCACCTTCAAAGCCTGGACGGTGCTGCTGGCGATCACCGCCTTCTCCCTCAGCCTGCTCGGCACCTTTCTGGTGCGCTCCGGCGTGCTGGTGTCGGTGCACTCCTTTGCCTCAGATCCGGCGCGCGGCATGTTTATCCTCGCCTTCCTGGTGATCGTGATCGGCAGCTCGCTGCTGCTCTACGCCATTAAGGGCGGACAGGTGCGCAGCCGCGTGCAGAACGAAACCTGGTCGCGCGAATCTTTCCTGCTCGGCAACAACGTGCTGCTGATCGCCGCGATGCTGGTGGTGCTGCTCGGCACGCTGCTGCCGCTGGTGCACAAGCAGCTCGGCCTCGGCAGCATCTCCGTAGGCGAGCCTTTCTTTAACACCATGTTCAGCTGGCTGATGGCGCCGTTCGCGCTGATGCTCGGCATCGGGCCGCTGGTGCGCTGGCGTCGCGACGAGCCGCAGAAGCTGTGGAAGCGTCTGGCGCTGGCGCTGGTGGTAACGCTGGCCAGCGCCATTCTGCTGCCCTGGCTGCTGCAGGATCGCATCGAGGCGATGACGGTCGTAGGACTGCTGATGTCGGTGTGGATCCTGGTGCTGACGCTGATGGAGCTGCACGAGCGCGCCACTCACCGCCACGCTTTCTTTCGCGGTCTGCGCCATCTGTCGCGCAGCCACTGGGGCATGGTGCTGGGCCATATCGGCGTCGGCGTCACGGTGATCGGCATCGCCTTTAGCACCCAGTACAGCGTCGAGCGCGACGTGCGCATGAAAGCGGGCGACAGCATTGATATTCACAGTTACCACTTCGTGTTCCGTGACGTGCATAACCTGCAGGGGCCGAACTACAGCGGCGGCGTCGGCATTATCGACGTCAGCCGCAACGGCAAGCCAGAAGCGGTGCTGCACGCGGAAAAACGTTTCTACACCGCGGCGCGCACCATGATGACCGAGGCGGCGATCGACGGCGGCTTTACGCGCGATCTCTACGCCGCGCTGGGCGAAGAGCTGGATAACGGCTCCTGGGCGGTGCGCATCTACTACAAACCTTTTGTGCGCTGGATCTGGTTCGGCGGCCTCTTTATGGCGGTCGGCGGCCTGCTCTGCCTGCTCGATCCGCGCTACCGCTCGCGGAAAAAAGCCGCGCGTGAGGAACGGGCATGAACAAGAAAATTCTCTTTATTCCGCTGATTCTGTTTTTGCTGCTGGCGGCGGCGCTGCTGTGGCAGCTGTCGCGCAACGCCGGCGGCGACGATCCGACCCGGCTGGAGTCGGCGCTCATCGGCAAGCCGGTGCCGCTGTTTAAGCTGGAAGCGCTCGATCGGCCCGGCAAGATCTACGACCAGAAGGTTCTCAACGACGGCAAACCGATTCTGCTGAACGTCTGGGCGACCTGGTGCCCGACCTGCCGCGCGGAGCATCAGTATCTCAACCAGCTGGCGGAGCAGGGCATTCGCGTCGTGGGCCTCAACTACAAAGACGATCGCACCAAAGCGGTGACCTGGCTCAATACGCTGGGCAACCCTTATGCGCTCAGCCTCTATGACGGCGACGGCATGCTGGGGCTGGATCTCGGCGTTTATGGCGCGCCGGAAACCTTCCTGATCGACGGCAACGGCATTATCCGCTACCGCCACGCGGGCGATCTCAACGCGCGCGTCTGGCAGCAGGAAGTGCTGCCGCTGTGGCGGAAATACAGCAAGGAGGGCGTATGAAACGCTTACTTTTTATGCTCTGCGGCCTGCTGTTCAGCGTCAGCCTGTGGGCGGCGATCGACACTTACCAGTTCGACTCTGTGGCGCAGGAGGAGCAGTACCGCGATCTCACCGCCTCGCTGCGCTGCCCGAAATGCCAGAACAACAGCATCGCCGACTCGAATGCGATGATCGCGGCGGATATGCGCCTCAAGGTCTATGAGCTGATGAAGCAGGGCCAGAGCCGCCAGCAAATCATCGACTATATGGTGGCGCGCTACGGCAATTTCGTCACCTATGAGCCGCCGGTGACGCCGTCCACGCTGATCCTCTGGGTCGGGCCGGCGCTGTTCGCCGTGCTCGGCGGCCTGGTGATCGTTCTGCGCAGTCGCCAGCGTAAAACGCGCAGCGAGCTGGACGATACCGATCAACAGCGCCTGGCGGCGATACTGAAACGCGACGGGAAGCTGAAATGAGCGCTTTGTGGATAAGCATTATGATTCTGCTGGCGGCCGCCAGCGCCCTGTTTCTCGGCGCGGGCTGGCGTCAGCGCCAGGCGAGCGAGGCCGATCGCGATCGCCTTAATACCGACTTTTATCATCAGCGCCTGCGCGAGCTGGAAGAGGATGAGGCGCAGGGCGTAATCGGCCAGCGCGCCACCATGGTGAGCGAACTGCAGCAGACGCTGCTGACCGATATTCCGCCGCAGAACGTCGCGCCGTCGCGCGCCAGCGGCCGTCTGGTGCTGCTGCCCGGCGTGGTGGCGCTGATCGCGGTGTCGCTCGGCTTCTATCTGAAAAGCGGCGGTCTGACCCAGGTCGCCGCATGGATGCAGGTGCAGCAGGATTATCCGGCGCTGCGCGCGCGGGTGATGGATCCGCAGGCGAAGCCGCTGACCCTGGAGGAGCTGGCGCGACTCCAGCTTGGGCTGCGCACCGCGCTGCAGTCAGAGCCGGACAACCTGAACGACTGGACAATGCTGGGACGTCTCGGCATGGTGCTCAACAATGCCGCCAGCGCCAGCCAGGCGTTCGAGCATGCGCTGCAGCTCGCGCCCAACAACCTCGCGCTGAAACAGGACTATGCTGAAGTGCTGACCCGCTCCAGCGATCCGCAGGATAACCGCCAGGCGGGCCTGATGCTGCGAGATATGCTGAAAGAAGAGGGCGGTAACCTGCGCACGCTCGGCCTGCTGGCGTTTAACGCCTATGAACAGCAGCAGTATGACCAGGCGATTAGCAGCTGGCAGGCTATGCTGAAACAGATCCCGGCCGACGATCGCCGCCGCGTGATGATCGAGCGCAGTATTGAACAAGCAAAAACCGACGCCGGTCAGCAGAATACGCAGCTGGCGTTGACGGTGACGCTGACGCCGGAGGCAGAAAAAATGTTACCGCCGGGCGGAGTCATGTATATTTCTGTTTCTGACGGTGTTTCACCGGTGCCCGTGGCCGTTAAGCGCTTGCCGCTGAGCCACTTTCCGTTATCGCTTACGCTGGATGACAGCAACGCCATGATGCCGGAGCGCCTGCTTTCGGCGCAGCATCAGGTGCAGGTTCGGGTGCGTATTTCCCGCGACGGCAGCGCCAGTCCCCAATCCGGCGACTGGTTTGGTCTGAGCGCGGTGACGCCCTGGGATGGTCATCAGCACATGGCTGTGGAGATTAATCAACAGCAGCCCTGAAGCGATACTTCATTAAACCGCACAGGGAGATAACAATGGCTTACCGCCTGACCAGCCTGGTTTTGGCCAGCGTCATTCTGGCTGGATGCGCCAGCTCAAAGCCGGACAGCGAGGCGCCTGCGCAGCGCAGCGATCCGCTTGAAGGCTTTAACCGCACGATGTTCAACTTTAACTACAACGTGCTGGATCCATACGTGCTGCGTCCGGTCGCGGTGGCGTGGCGCGACTACGTGCCGGTGCCGGCGCGTACGGGCTTAAGCAATTTCCTCGGCAACCTGGAAGAGCCGGCCAGCATGGTCAACTCGATTCTGGTCGGCGAGCCGCGCCAGGCGGGGATTCACTTCACCCGTTTCTTCCTGAACTCGATTCTGGGCCTGGGCGGTTTTATCGACGTGGCAGGCAAGGCGAACCCGGAGCTGGCGCGTGAAGTGCCGCACCGTTTCGGCAGCACGCTCGGCCACTACGGCGTCGGCTACGGTCCCTACGTAGAGCTGCCGGCCTACGGCAGTTTCACCATCCGCGAAGATGGCGGCGACTACGTCGATACGCTCTATCCGGTGCTGGGCTGGCTGACCTGGCCGATGTCTATCGCCAAGTGGACGCTGGAAGGGGTGGAGACGCGCGCGCAGCTGCTTGATTCGGATGCGCTGCTGAAGCAGCAGTCGGATCCCTACGCCTTTATTCGCAACGCCTATTTCCAGCGTCACGATTTTCTGGCGAACGGCGGCCGCCTGAAGCCCGAAGAGAACCCGAACGCCAGCGCGATTCAGGACGATCTGAAAGATATCGACGCGCAGTAACGACGGTAAAAATAGCAATGGCGACCCAGGGGTCGCCATTTTTTTCAGCTAAGGTGCCTACGCGAGTGGCATGGGCCGATCGCAAAGACGCAAAAAGCGGCATCCCTGCCAGCTCGGCCCGCGCGTATACGCCCCTCATCCCTGAGGGGCGCCCGTAAACGGGCAACGCGTTGCGTTGTTCAAAAACGCTCCCGGCGTTTTTGTCCCTGGCGCGGGACGCTTTGCTCTTCTGCCCATGCCACTCGCGTTTTACGATCGGTGCATACCATTAAAAATGGCGACCCAAAGGTCGCCATTTTTCCAGCTCATATCATCAGAACTTGTAGTTAAAGTTCGCGCCGTACAGCCAGGCTTTGCCCACCGAGTTAAAGGTATAGGGGCCTTCTTCCACCGTGACGTGCTGGCCGTGCATATAAGAGACGCCCACATCGACCGAAGCGTCGTCGTTAAAGGCGTACGAAGCGCCAGCGCTCAGCCAGAGACGATCCTGATCGGGAATGGAGATAGAACGCTTGTCCGCCGGAACCGGGCTGTCATCAAAGGCGATGCCGGTGCGGAAAGTCCAGTTCTGATCGTAATAGTAGGTGGTGCCCAGCGCGATGCGATAGGCGTCTTTGAAGCTCTCATCTTTATAGAACAGCGTCTGACCGCTGGAACCGGTGGCTTTCAGCTCCTGGAACTGACTCCAGCTGGTGTAGGCCAGGCTATAGTGCACCGCCCACTGCGGCGCCACTTTATGCCAGCCGGACACCTCCCACATCTCCGGCAGGTTCAGCGTCAGCGCGCCCGGAATAGTAGAACCGCCGGTGGCGTAAGGCAGGCCTAAATTGGCTGCCTGATTGATGCGGTTAATCGAGGTCGGCAGGCTGCTCTTATAGTCGCCGTCGAAATCGACTTTCACTTCTGAGCGATAGCTCAGGCCAAAGCGGTTATTTTTATCTACCTCATACAAAATGCCCGCGTTCCAGCCGTAGCCCCACTCGTCACCCTTCAGATGGGCCACCTGAGTATCGGCGGGAATGCCGAGCGCCGCGCCGGATTCGCCTGCGTAGCGCTCAATTTTAGCGCGCGCGTAAACCGCGTCGAAGCCGACGCCGAAGCTGAAGTGCTCGTTAAGACGATAGGCGGTACTGAGGTTAAGGTTGCCGGTCATCAGATCGGTCTTGCCGCCGTAGCCGCCGGCGGTATAGCCGTCGTTGAATTCCGTCGCCAGACCATAGTTTGAGGTTGCGGAGGCGCCAATCCACCACTGATCGTTAATCGGCTGCACATAGTGAATATTGGGCACCCACTGCGTTGGCGCGATATTGCTGGCGTCGAGGCTGCGGCCGGTCGGACTGTTGCCGGTAATATCGACATCGGGATCGATAAAAACCGCGCCGACAGAAAACATCGGACGATCCATCAGCGCCATGGTCGCCGGGTTGCGGCTGGCTGAGGCGGCGGTATCGCCCATCGCGCCTTCGCCGGAATAGGCGCGGCCCAGACCGGCAGAGGAGAATTCGTTAAGCTGAAAGCCCGCTGCGTATACGTGTGAAGAAACAAGCGCCACTGCAGCCGCCACGGCTGACTTTGCGAACAGGTTTTTATGGCTCATGACCACAACCTCATGTGAATTATTATTAAACTGTAATTGTTACATCGCGTAACAAGGGTCGGCGGATTGTAGGGACTGACCAGAAGCTGACAAATCAGACCAGTGCGGCAAGTATAGGTCTGACCTGTGTAGATGTTGCAATATTGTTTTTAAAATATTTCTGAATTGATCTGCAAAATTTCGATCCGCTTAACAAAAAGAGCGGGGCAGAGAGCAGCATAGCGGCTCTAATTTGTTTTGGATCAAATTTTATTGTGATATTCGTCACTTAGCGAGTCTGACATAGCGCATTTTAAACCGGAGGCGTAAAATTTCGGGCGTTAATCCAGATCGCTAACAGATTTATTCCCAGGAGAACGCAATGACCAATACCATGAATAAATGCAGCGCCAGTGAAACCGCGGCCTGCTGTTGCGTGGATGTCGGCACCGTGATGGATAACAGCGACTGCACCGCCAGCTGGTCAGAGTGGTTCGCGCAGCGCAGCGAGGCAGAAGCGAAACTGGCGAGCCTGACGGAAAAAGCGCGGCAGATTGAGTCGGACCCTTGCCAGATCGACGCCCGCTTCAACGAGCGCGACAACGGCGTGCAGCTGGATATCGATTTCACCTTCGCCTGCCAGGCCGAAACCCTGATTTTTCAGCTGGGCCTGCGCTAAACCTCTGAACGCCGTTGCTTAACGGCGTTTTTCATTTTCGTGTTTCCCCTCGCACTTTTTTTCTTTCCTGATTGGCGGCGCGCCCGCTTGTCGTTAACACTGTGGATCAGGTCAGACCTCTCAGGGCAATGACGCCCGGTCAACATGCACAGGTGAAACAGATGAGCAAAGCGCAGCCGTTGCTGACGCGTGCGGGCGATCGCATCGCCATTACTCACGGACTTCGCACGCCGTTCCTGCGTCAGGCGACAGGTTTTCATGGCATTCCCGCCGTGGAACTCGGCCGGATGGTGATAAGCGAACTAATGGCGCGCCGCGAACTGCCGGTCGAGGCGATAGAGCAGCTGGTGTTCGGTCAGGTGATCCAGATGCCGGAAGCGCCCAACATCGCGCGGGAAGTCGTGCTCAGCAGCGGGCTGAGCGTGCATACCGACGCCTACAGCGTCAGCCGCGCCTGCGCCACCAGCTTTCAGGCGGTCGCCAACGTGGCGGAAAGCCTGATGGCGGGCACTATCCGCGCGGGTATCGCGGGCGGCGCGGACTCCTCATCGGTGCTGCCGATCGGCGTCAGCAAAACCCTGGCGCGCGCCTTGCTCGACCTCAGCAAGGCGCGCAGTCTGGGGCAGAAAGCGCAGATTCTGCGTCGCCTGCGGCCGCGCGATCTGCTGCCGGTGCCGCCCGCCGTCGCCGAGTACTCCACCGGTTTGCGCATGGGCGATACGGCGGAGCAGATGGCGAAAACGCACGGCATTAGCCGCGCGGCGCAGGATGCGCTGGCGCTGCGGTCGCACCAGCGCGCCGCCAGCGCCTGGCAATCCGGCGTGCTGCAGCAGGAGGTGATGCCCGCCTTCGCGCCGCCGTGGAAAGCGCCCATCGAGCAGGACAACAACGTGCGCATGGCGGCAAAAATCGAAGACTACGCGCGGCTGCGGCCGGCGTTCGACCGCCAGCACGGCAGCGTCACGGCGGCCAACAGCACGCCGCTTACCGACGGCGCGGCGGCGGTGGTGTTGATGAGCGAAGGACGCGCGCGCGAGCTAGGCATTCCGCCGCTGGGCTATCTGCGCAGCTACGCCTTTACCGCTATCGACGTGCAGCAGGACATGCTGCTCGGTCCCGCCTACGCCTCGCCGCTGGCGCTGGATCGCGCCGGCGTCGCGCTGAGCGATCTGACGCTGATCGATATGCATGAAGCCTTTGCCGCCCAGACGCTCTGCAACCTGCAGTGCTTCAACGACGAACGCTTCGCGCGGGAAAAACTTAATCGCCCGCAGGCGCTGGGCGAGGTCGACGAAGCGCGCTTCAACGTGCTCGGCGGCTCTATCGCCTACGGCCATCCTTTCGCCGCCACCGGGGCGCGCATGATTACCCAAACGCTGCATGAGCTGCGGCGTCGCGGCGGCGGACTGGCGCTGGTCACCGCCTGCGCGGCAGGCGGCTTAGGCGCGGCCATGGTTTTGGAGGCGGAATAATGGAACAGAACGCTTTCTCTTTACAGATGCGGCCGGATCACGTTGGCGTCATCGTCATCGACGTGCCGGGCGAAAAGATGAATACCCTGCGGGCCGCCTTTGCGCAGCAGCTGGCAGCGGTCATTGACGAGGCGCGGCGCGATACCCAACTGGCCGGCCTGGTGCTTATCTCCGGCAAGCCTGACAATTTTATCGCTGGCGCCGATATCAGCATGATTGCCGACTGCCGCAGCGCCGAGCAGGCGGAGTCGCTGGCGCGGCAAGGCCAGGAAGCGATGGCGGCGCTCGCGGCGCTGCCGTTTCCGGTTGTGGCGGCGATCCACGGCGCCTGCCTGGGCGGCGGGCTGGAGCTGGCGCTCGCCTGCGATGCGCGCATCTGTACCCTGGATGATAAAACCCGGCTCGGTCTGCCGGAGGTGCAGCTGGGACTGTTGCCGGGCTCGGGCGGCACCCAGCGCCTGCCGCGACTTATCGGGCTGCGGCAGGCGCTGCCGCTGATACTCACCGGCAAAACCCTGCGGGCAAAGCAGGCGCGCAGGATGGGGCTGGTGGATGACGCGGTGCCGCAGGCGATCCTGCTGGAAAGCGCGGTGGCGCGCGTGCTGAAGGGCAGGCATGCCGCGCGCGAGCTGCCGCTGCGCGATCGCGTAATGCAGGCGCCGCTGGCGCGCCACGCGATTTTTGCGCTGGCGCAGCGCGAAACCGCGCGCAAAACGCACGGCAACTACCCGGCCGCGCAGCGCATTATCGACGTGGTGCGCATCGGCATCGAGCAGGGCAGCGAGGCAGGACATCGGGCAGAGGCGCGCGCCTTCGGCGAACTGGCGATGACGCCGCAATCCGCCGCGCTGCGTAGCCTGTTCTTCGCCAGCACGGCGATGAAAAAAGAGACCGGCGCCGAAGCCGAGCCGCGCACGCTGCGGCAGGTCGGCATACTGGGCGGCGGGCTGATGGGCGGCGGTATCGCCAGCGTCACGGCGATCAACGCCGGGCTGCCGGTCCGCATCAAGGATATCCACCTGCAGGGCGTCAACCATGCGCTGAAAGCGAGCTGGGAAGGGCTGAGCAAAAAAGTCAAACGGCGTCATATCAGCGCGGCGCAGCGTCAGCAGCAGATGGCGCGCATTACCGGCGGCACCGATTATCAGGGCTTCGCTCAACGCGACCTGGTGATTGAGGCGGTGTTCGAAGATCTGCCGCTTAAACAGCAGATGGTCGCTGAGGTCGAAGCCCACTGCGCGCCGCACGCCATCTTCGCCTCGAATACCTCGTCGCTGCCGATCGCGGATATCGCCGCACAGGCGCAGCGGCCGGAAAACGTTATCGGCCTGCACTACTTCAGTCCGGTGGAAAAGATGCCGCTGGTGGAGGTGATCCCGCACGCCACCACTTCGCAGCAGACGCTGGCCACCACCGTCGCGCTGGCGAAAAAGCAGGGCAAAACGCCCATCGTCGTGGCGGACCGCGCCGGCTTCTATGTGAATCGCATTCTCGCGCCCTATATAAATGAAGCAATGCGCTGCCTGCTGGAGGGCGAACCGGTGGAGCATATCGATCGCGCGCTGGTCCGGGCGGGCTTTCCCGTCGGCCCGATTCAGCTGCTGGACGAGGTGGGCATCGACGTCGGCAGCAAGATTACGCCAGTGCTGCAACAGGCTTACGGCGAGCGCTTCGCCGCGCCAGCCGCTTTTGAGGCGGTGCTGAAGGACGATCGCAAAGGGCGTAAAAACGGCAAAGGCTTCTACCTTTATGGCGGCGGTCGGCGCGGCGGCAAAAAGCCCGATCCGGCAATCTATCCGCTGCTCGGCGTGCGGCCCGCGGCGAAGCTGAGCGAAGCGCAAATCGCCGAGCGCTGCATGATGATGATGCTGAACGAGGCGGCGCGCTGTCTCGACGAAGGCGTGATCCGCAGCGCGCGCGACGGCGATGTCGGCGCGGTATTCGGCATCGGCTTTCCGCCGTTTCTCGGTGGGCCGTTCCGCTATATGGACCAGCGCGGCGCAGCGGATATCGCGCAAACATTACGCGGCTTAATGCGCCAGTATGGCGAGCGCTTCGCCCCGTGCGAGGCGCTGCTGGAGGCGGAACAGCATAAGAGGAAATTTTACATTTCCTGACCGAATGGAATATCCGCACCGATTCAGCGGGTTAGAAAAGCGCCGTCAGAGCAGGCGGCGCGGCACGATTCTGAGAAGCGCTTATTTAATAAACAACCGGTTGACTATACTCAAGTCATTGGGGTACAACACAGCGTTCATTCGCAGAATGAAGAGTCAGACGCCTCCGCGTCGGGCGATATCGACAAACAACAGCGGTGCTTTATGCAAGTTTTTATCATGCGTCACGGCGATGCTGCTCTTGAAGCCGCCAGTGATTCGGTCCGTCCTCTCACCCACTGTGGCTGTGACGAATCACGCCAGATGGCGAGCTGGCTTAACAGCCAGACGGTGGATGTAGAACGTGTGCTGGTCAGTCCCTATCTTCGTGCCCAGCAGACGCTGGCGACGGTACGCGAAGCGTTAAATCTGCCTGAAGGGCAGGAGATTTTGCCGGAGTTGACGCCTGGCGGCGATCCCGGGCTGGTGGCCTGCTATCTGCAGGCGTTGGGAAACCAGGGCGTGAAGTCGGCGATCGTGATTTCGCATCTGCCGCTGGTCGGCTATCTGGTTTCAGAACTCTGCCCGCAGGAAGCGCCGCCGATGTTCGCCACCTCCGCCATCGCCTGCGTCGATTTCGATCCCGCCAGCTGCGAAGGCAAGCTGTTGTGGCAGGTCAGCCCCTCTAAACTGGCGAAAGCCATATAACGCCCGCGGGCCGCGCAGCGGCCCATCCCTTCTCAAGGCAGCTCGGGCGGTTGCCACTCTTCTACCTCAATCAACACCAGCAGCGCCGCGTCGCCGCCGAACATTTTCGGCGCCTGATGGAACGCCATCACGTAAGGATGCTGCGCCAGCCAGAGCGGCGTTTGCTGCTTGAGAATATGCTTGCCGTGGCCGGTCATGACGCTGGCGCAGAACAGATGCTCGCGACGACAGGCGGCGATCAGCGCGCCCAGCTCCTGCTTAGCCTGCTGCTGCGTTAAGCCGTGCAGGTCGAGGAAAATCTCCGGCGTATAATCGCCGCGCCGCAGCTTTTTCAGCTCGTAGTGGCTGACGTCGGCGCGCACGTAACGCGTCGCGCCTTCGGTCGCCAGCAGCGGCTGAAACTCGTCGGAAAAGTAGTGGCTGTTGTCCACCTGTTCGGAAATTAACCGCTTGAGCGGCAGCTCGCGGCTCTTCACCGCGGGCTTATGCACCACGGTATCCTGCTTTATTTTGCGCGTGCCGCTCATGAGCTGGCGAAACAACGCTTTGTCGTCGTCGTTAAGAGATGTTTTTTTACTCATTACAGGCGAATCTTATCTGATAAGGCTGGAAAACAGCGAATGGCGTTACCTTACCGCCCGATCCGCTAATTGTCAGCTTTTTCACCTTGCTGCGCTGAATTCTCCCCGGCTTCATGGCACACTATCGGCCGATTTAGCAATTGGGCCTGCGGAGGGCTACGTGGACAAAATTTTCGTCGATGAGGCAGTCAACGAACTGCACACCATTCAGGATATGTTGCGCTGGGCGGTCAGCCGTTTTTCCGCCGCCGGGATCTGGTATGGTCACGGCACTGACAATCCCTGGGACGAAGCGGTGCAACTGGTCCTGCCCACGCTCTGGCTGCCGCTGGATATTCCGGAAGATATGCGCAGTGCGCGCCTGACCGCCAGCGAGCGTCATCGCATCGTCGAGCGCGTTATCCGCCGCGTCAACGAGCGTATCCCGGTCGCCTACCTCACCAACAAAGCCTGGTTCTGCGGCCACGAGTTCTATGTCGACGAACGCGTGCTGGTGCCGCGCTCGCCGATTGGCGAACTGATTGAAAACCGCTTCGCCGGCCTGGTTGCCGACGCGCCGCGCCATATCCTCGATATGTGCACCGGCAGCGGCTGCATCGCTATCGCCTGCGCCTACGCCTTCCCGGAAGCGGAAGTGGACGCGGTGGATATCTCTTATGACGCGCTGGCGGTCGCCGAGCAGAATATCGAGGAGCACGGTTTGATCCATCAGGTGACGCCGATCCGCGCCGATCTCTTCCGCGAGCTGCCGCCGGTGAAATATGATCTGATCGTCTCCAATCCGCCCTACGTAGATGCGGAAGATATGGACGATCTGCCGAGCGAATATCGCCACGAGCCGGAGCTTGGCCTGGCGGCGGGCAGCGACGGCCTGAAGCTGGTGCGCCGCATTCTCGCCTGCGCGCCGAACTACCTGAGCGACGAAGGCGTGCTGATCTGCGAAGTCGGCAACAGCATGGTGCATATGATCGACCAATATCCCGACGTGCCCTTTACCTGGCTGGAGTTCGACAACGGCGGCGACGGCGTCTTTATGCTGACGCGCCAGCAGATCGTCGACGCACAACATCACTTTTCTATTTATAAAGACTGAGCGAACGCTTCGTAACAAGGAATCACCATGGCCGGAAACAGCATCGGACAATTCTTTCGCGTAACCACTTTTGGCGAGTCGCACGGCATCGCGCTGGGCTGCATCGTCGACGGCGTGCCGCCGGGCATTCCGCTGACCGAAGCGGATATCCAGCACGATCTCGACCGCCGCCGTCCCGGCACCTCGCGCTATACCACCCAGCGTCGCGAGCCGGATCAGGTGAAAATTTTGTCCGGCGTCTTCGAGGGGGTCACCACCGGCACCTCGATCGGCCTGCTGATTGAAAATACCGACCAGCGTTCGCAGGATTACGGCGCGATTAAAGATCTCTTCCGTCCCGGCCACGCCGATTACACCTACGAGCAGAAGTACGGCCTGCGCGACTACCGCGGCGGCGGCCGCTCGTCGGCGCGTGAAACCGCGATGCGCGTCGCCGCGGGCGCGATTGCCAAAAAATATCTGCAGATGAAGCACGGCGTGGTGGTGCGCGGCTACCTGGCGCAGATCGGCGACGTGGCGTGCGAGCTGAAGGACTGGAGCATCGTTGAAGAGAACCCTTTCTTCTGTCCGGACGCCAGCAAGCTGGAGGCGCTGGATGAGCTGATGCGCGCCCTGAAAAAAGAGGGCGACTCTATCGGCGCCAAAGTCACGGTCATGGCGGAAAACGTGCCGCCGGGCCTCGGCGAGCCGGTTTTCGATCGGCTTGACGCCGATCTGGCGCATGCGCTGATGAGCATCAACGCGGTGAAAGGCGTCGAGATTGGCGACGGCTTTGCGGTGGTGAACCAGCGCGGCAGCCAGCATCGCGACGAGATCCGCGCCAGCGGCTTCCAGAGCAACCATGCGGGCGGCATCCTCGGCGGCATCAGCAGCGGCCAGACCATCAGCGCCAATCTGGCGAT
Source organism: Pantoea sp. X-Soil-MYKO-1289 (assembly GCF_059730625.1). Classification (NCBI taxonomy): domain Bacteria; kingdom Pseudomonadati; phylum Pseudomonadota; class Gammaproteobacteria; order Enterobacterales; family Erwiniaceae; genus Pantoea; species Pantoea sp. X-Soil-MYKO-1289. The sequence continues at coordinate 2,865,544 of NZ_AP036004.1, read as the reverse complement.
GAAGCCGACCTCCAGCATCACCGTGCCGGGCCAGACCATCACTCGCAGCGGCGAAGAGGTGGAGATGATCACCAAAGGGCGGCACGATCCCTGCGTGGGCATTCGCGCCGTGCCGATCGCCGAAGCGATGATGGCGATCGTGCTGATGGATCATCTGCTGCGCCAGCGCGCGCAGAACGCTGACGTCAACAGCACCGTGCCGCGCTGGTGACGCGATGAAATCACTGCTTATTCTCGTGTCGGCGCTGCTCTTCAGCGCCTCAGGGCTGGCCGCGACGCCGTGGCAGCGTATTCAACAGCCGATCTCGGGCAGCGCGCAGTCGATCGGCTCCTTCGCCAACGGCTGCATCGTCGGCGCACAGGCGCTGCCGCTCAACGCGCCCGACTATCAGGTGATGCGCCAGGATCAGCGACGCTATTTCGGCCATCCCGATCTCATCCTGTTTATACAGCGTCTCAGCGCCCAGGTGCATAATCTGCAGCTGGGCAACGTGCTGATTGGCGATATGGGCATGGCGGCGGGCGGGCGCTTCAGCAGCGGACACGCCAGCCATCAGACCGGGCTCGACGTCGATATCTGGCTGCAGCTGCCGAAAACCCGCTGGAGCGCGCAGCAGCTGCTGAAGCCGCAGCCGCTCGATCTGGTGACGGCGGATGACAAAAGCGTGGTGGCGCGCCACTGGCGGCCGGAGATCGACAGCCTGATTAAACTGGCGGCGAAAGATAACGATGTCACGCGTATCTTCGTCAATCCGGCGATTAAAAAGCAGCTTTGCGCCGATGCAGGCGCCGATCGCGACTGGCTGCGCAAGGTGCGCCCGTGGTTCGCGCATCGCGCGCATATGCATGTGCGTCTGCGCTGCCCGGCTAACAGCATCGGCTGTGAAGATCAGCCTGCGCCGCCGCCGGGCGACGGCTGCGGCGCCGAGCTGGAGAGCTGGTTCCTGCCGAAGAAACCGGGCAGCGGCGCGCCGGTGAAGCGTGAGCCGCCGCCGCTGCCGCAGGCGTGTCAGGCGCTGCTGGATAAACATCTTTTATAAGGGATCTCCATGGAGTGGTTCGTCGTCAGCCCGATAGTGGTCGGGGTGCTGTTTCTGGTCGCCGTACTGGCGGCCTTTATCGACTCTATCGCCGGCGGCGGCGGGCTGCTTACCGTGCCGGCGCTGCTGGCGGCCGGTTTCTCGCCCGCGCAGGCGCTGGCCACCAATAAGCTGCAGTCCGTGGGCGGCTCTTTCTCCGCCAGCCTCTACTTCATCCGCCGCGGCGCGGTGAGCCTGCGCGAACAGCGGCTCAATATCGCCATGACCTTTATCGGCGCGGTGCTGGGCACCATTCTGATCCAGCACCTGAACGCCGATGCGCTGCGCCAGGTGCTGCCGCTGCTGCTGATCGCCATCGGCCTGTGGTTTCTGCTGATGCCGCGTCTCGGCGAAGAGGATCGCGCGCGTCGCCTTTACGGGCTGCCGTATGCGCTGGTGGGCGGCGGCTGCGTCGGCTTTTACGACGGCTTCTTTGGTCCGGGCGCCGGCTCCTTCTACGCGCTCGCCTTTGTCACGCTCTGCGGCTTTAACCTCGCCAAAGCCACCGCGCATGCCAAAATTCTGAATTTCACCTCGAATTTCGCCAGCCTGCTGTTCTTTATGTTCGGCGGTAAAGTGATCTGGGGAACCGGCTTTATTATGCTGCTCGGCGCCTTCTGCGGCGCGCGGCTTGGGGCGCGGCTGGTGCTGAGCCGCGGACAGAAACTGATCCGCCCGATGGTGGTGATCGTTTCTGCGGTAATGAGCGCGAAGCTGCTGTGGGACGCTCACGGCAGCGCGCTGCTGGCGTGGATCGCCGCGCTGTAATACATTCATTCTCGGCGCCGCGATAATGACGCCGTTTTTACGATGACACCATGAACACGACGCACCATTACGAACAACTGATTACGATTTTCGATAGCTGCTTTCGCGACGAGTTTCAGACCCGTCTAATTAAAGGCGACGACGAACCCATCTATCTTCCGGCAGACGAGAGTTCGCCGTGGCACCGCGTGGTGTTCGCCCACGGCTTTTACGCCAGCGCGCTGCACGAGATTTCTCACTGGTGTATCGCCGGCGAGGCGCGGCGCAAGCTGGTGGATTTCGGCTACTGGTACTGTCCGGATGGCCGCGACGCCCAGACGCAAAATCAGTTCGAGTCCGTGGAGATTAAGCCGCAGGCGCTGGAGTGGATGTTCTGCGTTGCCGCGGGCTTCCCGTTCAACGTCAGCTGTGACAATCTCGACGGAGATTGTGAGCCGGATCGCGTCGCGTTTCAGCGGAAGGTCCATGCTCAGGTCATGTCTTATCTGGAGAACGGCATTCCTGCGCGGCCCGCGCGTTTTATCGCCGCTCTGGCGGACTTTTATGGCACGCCTGCACTGACGTCAGCACAGTTTCCCTGGCCAGACGATCTGTGATGAGTGCAGACATTATTAAAGAGGAATTGAGATGATCGCAGAATTTGAAGCGCGTATTCTGGCCCTGATCGACGATATGGTCGATCACGCCAGCGATGACGAGCTGTTCGCCAGCGGCTATCTGCGCGGTCACCTGACCCTCGCGGTCGCGGAAATCGAACAGTCGGGCGAGCATACGCCGGAAGCGTTGCAAACCCAGGTCGCCAACAGCCTGCAAAACGCCATTGCCGCCGGCGAGCTCTCGCCGCGCGACCAGGTGCTGGTGGTGGGCATGTGGGACAACCTGTTTCAGCAGGCGCGTCAGATCGCCTGAACCTGCGGGGCGGCATCACGCCGCCCCGACGCTATTTCCCCGCTTTTTTCCCTTTCAGCAGCTTTCTCACCCAGTAGCGGTTCGGGTTGAGCGCGGCCAGCGTGGCGCTATCCAGCGGCTGCGGTTCGCCGCTCATCTGCGCCGCCAGCGCTTCGGCGGCAAGCGGCGCGCTGCACAGCCCGCGCGAGCCAAGCGCGCCCAGCACGAACAGACCCGCGTGATGCGGCGCCTCGGCGATGGCTTCGCCGCGCGCGCGCTGGCCGGCAAGATCCTGATAGCGCGTCAGCGTCGCCTCATAGTCAGGCAGCGCGCCCGCCATCGGCAGATGGTCGCGCGTGGCGCAGCGCACGCCGATGCGCGCATCGCCCGCGCTGACGTCTACTTTTTCCGCCCAGCGGCGGCCCGGCAGCGAGTGGAGCAGCCGCGCGCGGTTCTGCTGCTGATCCTCTGCGCGCCAGGCGGTAGAGGTATCGCCGCGATGGTAGCTGGCTCCGATGCAGTGCGTGCCGAACTGCGGGCTGACCGGCGTGAGGTAGCCGTCGTAGCAGAGCACGGTTTGCAGCGCATCAAGGCCGGGCGTGCTGGGCACGTGGCTCACCTGACCGGAAACCGCGTAGGTCGGCAGCTGCGCGCTTTGCGGCAGGGCGCTGAGCGCATGGCCGGTCGCCAGCGTCACGTTTTGATGCGTCGCCGCCTGGCCGTTGTCGAAGCGCAGCGTCCAGCCCTGTTCCGCCGGGGCGAGCTGCGTCAGGCGATGCAGCCAGTGGATGCGCAGCCCCTGGGTTTCGCCGTGCGCCAGCAGGGCGGCGGTGAGTTCGGCGGGCGAAAGCCAGCCGCCGAGCGGGTAGAAAACGCCGCCGACGCCGAGATCGACCCGCGCCAGCGCCTCCGCCTCTTCAGGCGTGACGCCGCGCGCGATCGCCTCCGGCAGCGCCATCGCCAGCATCTGCGCGATTTTGTCGGCGCTTTTCTCATCCCAGCCGAGCTGCAGCACGCCGCTCCAGCAGTGCTCATAGCTCACCGGCGCCGCATCATAGAGCCGGCGCGCAAAGCTAAAGGCGGCAGGAAAGAAGCGCGCCAGCGCCGGGTCGTGCTGGTTCAGCAGCGGATAGAGCGCGCCCTGGCGGTTGCCCGACGCACCCAGCGCGGCGGCTTCGTCGGCGCAGTAGAGCGTGACGCGCCAGCCGCGGCGCAGCAGGGCGAGCGCCAGCACCGCGCTCGCCACGCCGCCGCCGATAATCGCCGTCTCTTTTTCCCGCGCGGCGGGGCGCGCGAACCAGGGCTGCGCGGCAGGCAGTTCCGGCGCGTGCGTCAGGGCGCCGCACAGCATCTCGCGCTTGGGGCCGAACCCTTTGCGGCGTTTGACCTCAAAACCTGCCTCCTGCAGTCCGCGGCGCACGAAACCGGCGGCGGTGAAGGTGGCGAAGGTGCCGCCAGGGCGCGCCAGCTTCGCCATGGCGTTGAAGAGGCGCGGCGTCCACATGTCGGGATTTTTCGCCGGCGCGAAACCGTCGAGAAACCAGGCGTCTACCTGGCGATGCAGGCTGTCATCAAAAGTCTCTATAAGGGTATTAATATCGCCGAGCCAGAGATCGAGCGTCACGCGTCCGCCGTCGAACAGCAGACGCTGGCAGCCGGGCAGGGCGACCGGCCACTGGCGCTGCAGCTGCTCGGCCCAGGGCTGAAGCGTCGGCCAGCGCTGATGCGCCGCCGTTAAGTCGGCCTGCGTCAGGGGGAATTTTTCCACGCTGATAAAGTGCAGCCGCCGCAGCGCGGCGTCGGGATGCGCCTGCTGGAAGGCGTCGAACGCCTGCCACAGCATGAGAAAATTAAGCCCGGTGCCGAAGCCGCTCTCCGCCGCGATAAAGAGATCGCGCGGATGATGCGCGAAGCGTTCAGGCAGATCGTTGCCGCCGAGGAAGACGTAACGCGTCTCTTCCAGACCGTTGTCATTGGAAAAATAGACGTCGTCAAAGGCTCGGGAAACAGGTGTACCCTGTTCATTCCAGCTTAGCTGGGCATGTTCAACCGGGGATAATTTCACGGCAAAGGCTCGTTTTTCAGGCAGTGGCGCGATTTTAGCGACCAGGGTCACATGACGCAAATTTACAAAAGGAAATGGCTGATCGGACTTGTTCGGCGTACAAGTGTAAGCTAGAGTGCACGTCAATCCAAAAGAAGTGGAATGAGGACAACTGAATGAAACGTGCAGTGATTACTGGCCTGGGGATTGTTTCCAGCATTGGTAATAACCAGCAGGAAGTGCTGGCTTCTCTGCGTGAAGGCCGTTCCGGCATCACCTTCTCTCAGGAGATGAAGGATTCCGGTATGCGTAGTCACGTCTGGGGTAACGTCAAACTGGATACCACCGGCCTTATCGATCGCAAAATTGTGCGTTTTATGAGTGATGCGTCCATTTATGCTTACCTCTCCATGGAAGAGGCGATCAAAGATTCCGGTCTGACCGACGAACAGTATCAGAGCAACCCGCGTGTGGGTCTGATCGCCGGCTCCGGCGGCGGTTCGCCGCGCTTCCAGGTGTTCGGCGCTGACGCGATGCGTAGCCCGCGCGGCCTGAAAGCGGTCGGCCCTTACGTCGTGACCAAAGCGATGGCGTCCGGCGTTTCCGCCTGCCTCGCCACGCCGTTTAAAATCCACGGCGTAAACTACTCTATTAGCTCCGCCTGTGCGACCTCCGCGCACTGTATCGGCAACGCGGTCGAGCAGATCCAGCTGGGCAAACAGGATATCGTCTTTGCCGGCGGCGGCGAAGAGCTGTGCTGGGAAATGGCGTGCGAGTTCGACGCTATGGGCGCGCTCTCGACCAAATATAACGACGCGCCGGAAAAAGCGTCCCGCACCTATGACAGCGAGCGCGACGGTTTTGTTATCGCCGGCGGCGGCGGCATGGTGGTGGTGGAAGAGCTGGAGCACGCGCTGGCGCGCGGCGCGCACATCTACGCTGAGATCGTCGGCTACGGCGCGACCTCTGACGGCGCGGACATGGTGGCGCCATCGGGCGAAGGCGCGGTACGCTGCATGAAGATGGCGATGCACGGCGTGGATACGCCGATCGACTATCTCAACAGCCACGGCACCTCGACGCCGGTAGGCGACGTGAAAGAGCTGGGCGCTATCCGTGAAGTGTTCGGCGACAACACCCCGGCTATCTCCGCCACCAAAGCGATGACCGGCCACTCGCTGGGCGCGGCGGGCGTGCAGGAAGCGATCTACACCCTGCTGATGCTGGAGCACGGCTTTATCGCGCCGAGCATCAACATCGAGACGCCGGACCCGGCGGCGGAAGGCATGAATATCGTCACTAAACCGACGGAAAAAGCGCTGACCACCGTGATGTCCAACAGCTTCGGCTTCGGCGGCACCAACGCCACCCTGACGATGCGTAAGTTTCAGGCGTAATCGCTAAAAATGTTTTATAAAGGGCCGGTCTGACCGGCCCTTTTTCTTTTTGTGGACCGGGTGCAGACGCGTTTGACATCAGGGAGCTACGTCCGTTATGACCACCACCGCAACTCAACCGCAGGCCGCGTCTACCTTGCCGCTGGCCTGCTCCTCGCTGGCCGTCTTTATTACCTATCTAACCGCCGGGCTGGCGCTGCCGGTTATTCCGCTCTATGTGCATCAGGAACTGGGGATGAATAACGTGATGGTCGGCGTCGCGGTGGGCATGCAGTTTTTCGCCACCCTGCTGACGCGCGGCTTTGCCGGTCGCCGCGCCGATCGGCACGGGGCGAAGCGCACCACTCAGCAGGGGATGCTGGCGATTATGCTGGTGGGTGTCGCCTACCTCGCCGCCGCGCTGCTGCCGGCGCCGGCGCTGATTAAATTCGCGCTGCTGGCGCTGGGGCGTCTGCTGCTCGGCTTCGGCGAAAGCCTGCTGCTTACCGGCAACCTGACGTGGGGGCTGGGGCTGGTGGGCGCGAAGCGATCCGGGCTGGTGATGTCGTGGAACGGCATGGCGATCTACGGCGCGCTGGCGGCCGGCGCGCCGCTCGGTCTGCTGCTGCATCAGCACGGCGGCTTTGCGCTGCTGAGCGCGGTGGCCACGGCGCTGCCGCTGGCGGCGCTGGCGCTCAACAGCGCCATCCGGCCGGTGCCGGTGGTGGGCGGCGAGCGGCCTTCGCTGGTCAGCGTGATCCGCGCCATTTTCCAGCCGGGCTTCGCGCTGGCGCTGCAGGGCGTCGGCTTTGCGGTGATCGGCACCTTCACCTCGCTCTACTTCGCCGCGCAGCAGTGGGGCAACGCGGGCTTTACCCTGACGGCGTTCGGCGTCGCCTTTGTGCTGGTGCGTCTGCTGTTCGGCGGCATGCCGGATCGGCACGGCGGCATCCGCGTCGCGCTGGTTTCGTTGCTGGTGGAGGCGGCGGGCCTGCTGCTGCTGGCGTTCGCCGCTGAGGGATGGATTGCGCTTATCGGCGCGGCGCTGACCGGCTGCGGCTGTTCGCTCATCTTTCCGGCGCTGGGCGTGGAGGTGGTGAAGCGCGTTTCACCGCAGGTGCGCGGCACGGCGCTGGGCGGTTTCTCCGCTTTTCAGGATGTCGCCTACGGCGCCAGCGGGCCGCTTGCCGGGCTGCTGGCGACCGCGCTCGGCTACGGCTCTGTCTATGTGGCCGGCGCCAGCTGCGCGCTGCTGGGCATCTTCATTACCTGGCGTTTTTCCCGCCACGCCTGAAGCGCGCGGCGGCTCGCTCAGATCACCAGCCAGAGCAGTAAGAAGAAGACGATCAGCGCCGCGGCGACGCCCAGCATCGGGCGCTGCGCCAGCGGCTGCGGCAGCACGGCAATAATGGGCGCCCAGATTGGCTGCGGGCGCAGCGCGATGTCGGGCTGCGGATGCTCATGATGTCTTTCGGCGCGGCGCGCAAAAAGATGGTTGAGCAGATCCTGGGTCTGCGCCGGGGTGAGAATCGTCTGCGGCGTCGCCTGGAAGCGCTGCAGGCTGTAATCCTCCAGCTGCTGTCGCTCGTGGCTATCGAGCGGCTGCTTCAGCGAGGCCTCCAGCACCTGCAGGGTGGGCGCGCTGTGCTGGCTCAGCGTCTGGCGCACCTGCAAATATTGCGTCAAAAGCGGGAAGTGGCGCGACGGAATGGGATCGCCGCTGGTGAGGTTGACCAGCTTAAGCGCCGAGGCCCAGATCTTGCCGGTGGACTCGCCGGTTGCGGCGGCCAGCCGGGCGATCTGCTGGTTCAGCGTCTGGTGCTCGGCGGGCAGCAGCGTGCGGTCGGTGGTGCGCGACTGCTGCGGCTGCGGGATCGCCATCTGGCCGTTCTGCAGCATGGTCAGCACCTGACGCAGCTGATCCTGCGACAGCGAACTCAGCACCGTCTGGCCGAACTGCTGACGAATAAAATCGCTTACCGCCTGACGGTTATTGCCCTTCGGCAGCAGGTCGGTGAGCTGGGTCAGCAGCTGGCGCGTGGCGCGTCCGGTCTCCGCCTGCATCAGGCGGCTATTGAGATACTGCTCCGCCGCCGGAAAATGGCGCGACTGCAGCTCCGCTTCGCTTTTTACCCCCACTTCGCGCTGCACGCCCGCCCAGAGTTCAGGCGCTTTTAAGTTGCTGAAGGAGATAATGCGCACGATCAGCCGTTCCAGCGTGGTGCGCTGGGCTGGTGAGAGTGGCTGATCGCCAGGCGTCGCGCCGGGACGGGCCGCGCCGGTTGACGGCGTGACAGAGGAACGATCGCCCATCGGCGCACCGGGGCCGCTAAGAGGTTGCATGGCGGAATCCTTGAAAACAAGACAGCGTGGGGTGCGCCGGAAAAAAGATGCGCCATGATAGCAAAAGCCCCCGGGAAATCCCACGGGGGTCTGTGTTTATTCAGCCTGGCGTCGGCTCCGCTTTAGGGCGCCTGAGCGGAGTCTTCAGGCGCTGAGCGAGGATCACGCCCACCAGCGTCATGGCGCCGCCGATCCAGTGATAAGCGCGCAGCTGTTCATGCAGAAACAGCACCGCGATAACGGCGGTAAAGGCTGGAACGAAATTCATAAAAATGCTGGTGGTGCTGGCGCCCAGACGCTGCACGCCGAGGATCCACAGAAAGGGCGCGATGATCGAGGCGAACAGCCCGGCGAATAGCACCAGCGGAATATTGCGCGCGTTCAACGCGACGTCGGGCGCGTGCAGAAAACCGGGCAGCAGCAGCAGCACGCCGAAAAAGACCTGCACGTAGAGGCTCTGCCACGTCGGCAGCGGGATTGCCCAGCGTTTGGTCAGCACGCCGTAGAGCGCGTAGGAGGTTGAGGCGGCCAGCATCATCAGCTCGCCGCTGCCGAGACGCTGGTGCAGCAGCTGGGCGGGATGGCCTTCGCTCACCAGCCACACCAGGCCCGCGAACGACAGCACGCCGCCGATAAGAATGCCGCGCGTCGGCGCCAGCCGCAGCACCACCAGGCTAAGCAGAATAGTGAGCAGCGGAATGGTGGCGCCGAGAATGCCCATCATCACCGCCGAGACGCTGTGCGCCGCGTAGTAGGCCAGGCTCTGGTAGAGCACCATGCCGAGCAGGCCGAGGATCAGCAGGCGTCCCAGGCTGGCGCGGATAGCGTGGCGATGGCGCCACGCGCCCGGCAGCGCGAAAGGCGTGAGCACCATCAGCGCCAGCAGCCAGCGGTAAAACGAAATAGCGGCGGGATCGATGCTGCCGGCGGAGAGCTTGCTGACGATGGTATTCACCGACCAGATCAGCACCGCCAGCAGCGGAAAAAGTAAGTTCATGCTCTTCTCCTGCGGATGTAGGCAGCTAGTTTACTTTTGACCGCTTTTAAGGAGATAGTTAAAAGCAGACAAAAAACGTTGCTGGCCGGACAGAATGAATTTACAGGTTGAATATCAGCCGCCCGAAGATGCGCTGCGGCTGCACTATTTTATGCGCTATGAACAAGCCAACGCGAAAACCGAATATCTGCCGCACGCCCACGAATGGGGGCAGGTGATTTTCGTGACGCGTCACGTGCTGGAGATGAACGTCGAGGGCGAACGGCTGCTGACGCCCGCCAGCATCCCTATCTGGATCCCGCCGCGGCAGCGGCACGCCAGCTACAACCATCAGCAGGCGCAGTTCCGCAGCTTTAATCTCGCCGCCGCGCTGTGCGACGGCCTGCCGCAGCAGGCGTGCCTGCTCAACGTCGACGCCATCGTGCATGCGATTATGGACGAGTTCGCACGTCTCGGCCTTGAACAGCCAGAGAGCGCGGAGCAGTGGCGGCTGTGCGAGGTGCTGCGCGATCGGCTGCGGCTGGCGCCGGTGCAGGAGAGCTATTTGCCTGGCTCGCAGGATAAGTTTCTCGCGCCGGTGCTGCACGCGCTGGAGGCGCATCCCGGCGATAACACCACGCTGGCGGAGTGGGCGGCGCGGGTCTTTACCACCGAGCGCACCCTGGCGCGCCGCTGTCGTCAGGAGCTGCATATGTCTTTCGGCGAATGGCGGCAGCGGCTGCGTTTTCTGCACGCCGTCGCGCAGCTGGGGCAGGGCAAAAGCGTGCAGGCGATTGCGCACGATCTCGGCTATAGCTCGGCGTCGGCGCTGATCGTCATGTTCCAGCAGCAGGCGGGCACCACACCGGATCGCTACCGCGCACGCCTGGGTTAACAGGCGCGTTTGTGCCACAATAGCGCATCTCAATAACGCAACCAGCAGGAAAGCCGTGGTGAAGATTCTTGTCGATGAAAATATGCCTTATGCGCGTGAACTGTTCAGCCGTACCGGCAGGGTGCTGGCGGTGCCGGGTCGTCCGCTGCCGCAGCAGGAACTGGATGATGCCGACGGCCTGATGGTGCGCTCGGTGACGCAGGTGAATGAAGCGCTGCTGGCGGGCAAGCCGGTGAAGTTCGTCGGCACCGCCACGGCGGGCACCGACCATATTGATGAAGCCTGGCTGCAACAGGCGGGCATCGCCTTCTCCGCCGCGCCGGGCTGCAACGCTATCGCGGTGGTGGAGTATGTCTTCTCCGCGCTGCTGCTGCTGGCGGAGCGCGACGGCTTTGCGCTGCGCGACCGCACCGTCGGCATCGTCGGCGTCGGCAACGTCGGCGGTCGGCTGCAAAAACGGCTGGAAGCCTGGGGCGTGAAAACCCTGCTGTGCGATCCGCCGCGCGCCGATCGCGGCGACGCGGGCGACTTCCGCTCGCTCGACGCGCTGGTCGCGGAGGCGGATATCCTCACCTTCCACACGCCGCTGTTCAAAGAGGGCCCCTATAAAAGCTGGCATCTCGCCGATGCGGCGCTGCTGATGGCGCTGAAGCCCAACGCCATTCTGATCAACGCCTGCCGCGGGCCGGTGGTGGATAACGCCGCGCTGCTGGAGGTGCTGAAGATGCGCGGCGATCTCAGCGTCGTGCTCGACGTCTGGGAGCCGGAACCGGCGCTGTCGCTCGAGCTGCTGGATCGCGTGGATATCGGCACCGCCCATATCGCCGGCTATACGCTGGAGGGCAAGGCGCGCGGCACCACTCAGGTATTTGAAGCCTGGTGCGACTTCCTCGGCCAGCCGCAGCAGGTGCCGCTCAGCGAGCTGCTGCCGACGGCGGAATTCAGCAGCGTCACGCTCAACGGCCCGCTCGATCAGGCAACGCTGAAACGTCTGGCGCATCTGGTGTATGATGTGCGCCGCGACGACGCGCCGCTGCGTAAAGTGGCGGCGAAACCCGGCGAATTCGACCGCCTGCGCAAAACCTATCAGGAGCGCCGCGAGTGGTCATCGCTGGAGGTGATCTGCAACGACGCAGAAACCGCCAGCCTGTTGAACGCCCTGGGTTTTTGCGCGCGTCTTAACAACAGCTAAATGAATCTTCTCGCCGCGCCGGACGCGGCGGGGGATAATTCCGAAACCTGGGCGGTGAATATCACCGCCTTCTGTTTTTATGTCATTGTCTGGAGTAAACCAACATGTCTGACGGCTGGAATATTGCGCTACTTGGCGCGACAGGCGCAGTAGGGAACGCTGTACTGGAACTGCTGGCGGAACGCCAGTTCCCGGTTGGTGAATTGTATCTGCTGGCGAGCGAAAACAGCGCCGGCGAAACGCTGCGTTTTGACGGGCGCTCGCTGCGCGTCGAAAACGCGGCCGATTTCGACTGGTCGCAGGCGCAGCTGGCCTTTTTCGTTGCCGGACGCGACGCCTCGGCGCGCTACGCCGACGAGGCCGCCAGCGCCGGTTGTCTGGTGATCGACAGCAGCGACTGCTTCGCGCTGTCGCCGGACGTGCCGCTGGTGGTGCCGGACGTTAACCCGCAGGTGCTGGCGGACTACCGCAACCGCAACCTGGTGAGCGTCGCCGACAGCCTCACCAGTCAGCTGCTCAGCGCCATCAAGCCGCTGGTTGACGCGGCGGGCCTGGGCCGTTTGCAGGTCACTAACCTGCTCTCCGTCTCCAGCCACGGCAAAAGCGCGGTCGACGGCCTGGCGGGCGAGAGCGCGCGACTGCTTAACGGCGTGCCGGCGGAAGATCACTTTTTCGGCCGCCAGCTGGCGTTTAACCTGCTGCCGCAGCTGGCCGACGCAGAGGGCAGCGTCGCCAGCGAGCGTCGCCTGGTCGAGCAGGTGCGTAAGGTGCTGCAGGACGACGGGCTGCCGATTGCGGTCAGCAGCGTGCAGGCGCCGGTGTTTTACGGCAACGCGCAGATCGTGCACCTGGAGAGCCTGCGTCCGCTGTCGGCGGACGAAGCGCGCGCCGAGCTGGCGCAGGCGGACGATATCAGTCTGAGCGACGAGGATAGCTATCCGACGCAGGTCGGCGACGCCTCCGGCAATGAACAGCTCAGCATCGGCTGCGTGCGTAACGACTACGGTATTCCCGAACTGCTGCAGTTCTGGTCGGTGGCGGACAACATTCGCTTCGGCGGCGCGCTGATGGCGGTGAAAACGGCTGAGAAGCTGGTGCAGGAGTATCTCTATTAATGTTGCCTGAAGGTCAGACGTATAAACTGGCGCTCGGTATTGAGTATGACGGCAGCCGTTACTACGGCTGGCAGCGCCAGCAGGAAGTGCGCAGCGTGCAGGAGAAGCTGGAAAAAGCGCTGTCGAAGGTGGCGAATCACCCGGTCAGCGTGTTCTGCGCCGGACGCACCGACGCCGGCGTGCACGGCACCGGCCAGGTGGTGCACTTCGAAACCACTTCGCAGCGCGCCGACGGCGCCTGGACGCTGGGCGTCAACGCCAATCTGCCGGAAGATATCGCGGTGCGCTGGGTAAAAGCGGTGCCGGACGACTTCCACGCGCGCTTCAGCGCGACGGCGCGGCGCTACCGCTACCTGATCTACAACCAGCGGCTGCGTCCGGCGATTCTGGGCCGCGGCGTCACCCATTTTTATCATCCGCTGGATGCCGAAAAGATGCACCGCGCCGGGCAGTGCCTGCTGGGCGAAAACGACTTTACCTCGTTCCGCGCCGTGCAGTGCCAGTCGCGCACGCCGTGGCGCAACGTGATGCACCTGAACGTCACGCGCCAGGGAGCGTTCGTTATCGTCGATATCAAGGCCAACGCCTTTGTGCATCACATGGTGCGCAATATCGTCGGCAGCCTGATGGAGATCGGCTGCGGCAATCAGCCGGAGGAGTGGATGGCGACGCTGCTGGCGGCGAAAGATCGCACTCTGGCGGCGGCGACGGCCAGAGCGGAAGGGCTCTATTTAGTGGCGGTGGATTATCCGTCGCATTTTGCGTTACCCGAACCGCCAATGGGGCCGTTGTTCCTGGTGGATTAATTTAGCAGGTCATTTCAGAGAGGCGTTATGGAGTTCGTCCATTTTTTGGTTGATTTTATTCTGCATATTGATGTGCATCTGGCCGAGCTGGTTGCGCAGTACGGCATCTGGATTTACGCCATTCTGTTCCTGATCCTGTTTTGCGAAACCGGCCTGGTGGTCACGCCTTTCCTGCCGGGCGACTCGCTGCTGTTCGTGGCGGGCGCGCTGGCGGCGCTGCCGGGCAACGACCTCAACGTCCACCTGATGGCGGCGCTGCTGGTGGTGGCCGCCGTGCTGGGCGATGCGGTGAACTACACTATCGGCCGCCTGTTTGGCGAGCGCCTGTTCAGCAACCCGAACTCGCGCATCTTCCGCCGCAGCTATCTCGATAAAACCCATGCGTTTTACGATCGCCACGGCGGCAAAACCATCATCCTGGCGCGTTTCGTGCCGATTGTGCGCACCTTTGCGCCTTTCGTCGCCGGCATGGGGCATATGTCCTATCGCCATTTCGCCCTGTTTAACGTCGTCGGCGCGCTGGCGTGGGTGCTGCTGTTCTCCTACGCGGGCTATCTGTTCGGCGACCTGCCGGTGGTGCAGGAGAACCTTAAGCTGCTGATCGTGGGGATCATTGTGGTGTCGGTGCTGCCCGGCGTGATTGAAGTGTGGCGTCACCGCCGTCAGGCGAAACAGGGTAAACAGCCGTAACAGGTTCGGTCGCGCCGCGGTTAGACCAGATTTTTATCCACAGTCGGAATGGGTTGTGGTTTAATGAGCGACATTTCATGTCTGCTGAAGCGGTTTTCAGCGGCAAATAAGATGACTGGACCAGGTCAGTTTTAAACAAAAAGGTCTTCAATGAGCTGGATTGAACGCATTCTTAATAAAAGCAACGTTACGCCTGCACGCCGTGCCAGCATCCCGGAAGGGGTCTGGACCAAGTGCGACAGCTGCGGTCAGGTTCTGTACCGCGCCGAGCTGGAGCGTAATCTTGAGGTCTGCCCGAAGTGCGACCATCACATGCGCATGCACGCCCGCGAGCGCCTCAACAGCCTGCTCGATCAGGGCACGCAGACCGAGCTGGGCAGCGAGCTGGAGCCGAAGGATATCCTGAAATTCCGCGACTCCAAGAAGTATAAGGATCGCCTTGCGGCCGCGCAGAAAGAGACAGAAGAGAAAGACGCGCTGATCGTGATGAAAGGTCAGCTGCACGGCATGCCGGTGGTGGCCGCCGCGTTCGAGTTCGCCTTTATGGGCGGCTCAATGGGTTCGGTGGTTGGCGCGCGCTTTGTGCGTGCGGTTGAGCAGGCGCTGGAAGATAACTGTCCGCTGATCTGCTTCTCCGCCAGCGGCGGCGCGCGTATGCAGGAAGCGCTGATGTCGCTGATGCAGATGGCGAAAACCAGCGCCGCGCTGGCCAAAATGCAGGAGCGCGGTCTGCCCTATATTTCGGTGCTGACCGACCCGACCATGGGCGGCGTTTCCGCCAGCTTCGCAATGCTGGGCGACCTTAACGTCGCTGAGCCGAAGGCGCTTATCGGCTTCGCCGGTCCGCGCGTTATCGAGCAGACCGTTCGCGAAAAACTGCCGCCGGGCTTCCAGCGCAGCGAGTTCCTGATTGAGAAGGGCGCGATCGATATGATCATTCGCCGCCCGGAAATGCGTTATAAACTGGCGAGCCTGCTGGCGAAGATGATGAATCTTCCCGCGCCGCTGCACGATGGCGAACCGACCGCGCCTGCGGAAGAGCCGGAAAGCAACGAGGCCTGACAGGAGAGAGAGGCGCGCGCGCCGCGCCTTTCACCAATGCACCGTCGAACCGGCTGAACCGGTTCAAAATCTGTTAAACGGGACATATGGACACTCTTCACCTTCCTCAAGCCACGTCGCCTTTGGCCACGTGGCTTTACTATCTTGAGCATCTGCACGCGCAGACCATCGAGCTGGGCCTGGATCGCATCCGCTGCGTCGCGCAGCGCCTCGACCTGTTAAAACCCGCGCCCTTCGTCTTCACCGTCGCCGGCACCAACGGCAAAGGCACCACCTGCCGTACGCTCGAAACGCTGCTGATGGCGGCGGGCTACCGCGTCGGCGTCTACAGCTCGCCGCATCTGGTGCGCTATACCGAACGCGTCCGCGTGCAGGGCGAAGAACTGGACGAAGCGCTGCACAGCGCCAGCTTTGCGAAAATCGAAGCGGGACGCGGCGACGTTTCCCTGACCTATTTTGAATTCGGCACGCTCTCTGCGCTGAACCTGTTTCAACAGGCGCAGCTCGATGTGGCGATCCTCGAAGTTGGACTGGGCGGCCGCCTGGACGCCACCAATATCGTCGACGCCGACGTCGCGGTGGTGACCAGCATCGCGCTGGACCATACCGACTGGCTCGGACCCGATCGTGAAAGCATCGGCCGCGAGAAAGCGGGCGTGTTTCGCGGCGGCAAGCCTGCGGTGGTCGGCGAGCCGGATATGCCTGCCAGCATCGCCGCCGTCGCGGCGGAGAAGGGCGCGCAGCTGCTGCGTCGCGACCGCGACTGGCGCTACAGCCAGCAGCCGGAAAGCTGGGCCTACCGCGACGCGCAGGGCGAGCTGAACGACCTGCCGCTGCCGCAGGTGCCGCTGCCCAATGCGGCCACGGCGCTGGCGGCGCTGCGCGCCTCCGGCCTGAAGGTCAGCGAAGCGATTATCCGCAATACCCTGCCGCTGGCGATCCTGCCTGGCCGTTTTCAGACCATCAGCGAATCGCCGCGCGTTATCCTCGACGTGGCGCATAACCCGCATGCGGCGAGCTATCTGGCGTCGCGTCTGGCGCAGCTGCCGAAACGCGGCCGGGTGCACGCGGTGGTGGGGATGCTGCATGATAAAGATATCGCCGGCACCCTGGCGGCGCTGGCGCCGCAAATCGATCGCTGGTACTGCGCGCCGCTTGACGGACCGCGCGGCGCCACCGCCGATGAGCTGATGGCGCATCTGCCGCGCGACGCGGCCACCGCCTTTGCCGACGTGGAGAGCGCCTGGCAGGCGGCGCGCGGCCAGGCCGAGGCGCAGGACATCGTGCTGGTATGTGGATCTTTCCATACCGTGGCGCAGGTCATGGAATCGACAGAGACGGAGAAAGGTCGTGGCAAGTAAGTTTCAGAACCGCCTGGTCGGCACCATTATTCTGGTGGCGGTCGGCGTGATTGTGCTGCCGGGCCTGCTGGACGGCAAAAAGAAGCACTATAAAGAGGAGTTCGCGGCGATCCCGCTGGTGCCGAAGCCGGACGATCAGCAGGATAGCGAGATGGTGCCGCCGGTGACGCAGCCGCTGCCGGCGCAGCCGCCGCAGGGCGCGGGCAGCGCGGTAAGCAGCGGCAACAGCGCCGCCGCCAATCCTGTCGCCGAGCAGGGCAACGCCACGCCGCAGAGCGAAAGCGAACCCAGCGTGGTGACGCCGCCGCCGGTGCATCAGAATACGCCGGCGAAACCGCGCCAGGTTGAACAGCCGAAAACCCGACCGGCGGAAACGCCGAAAGCGAAACCGGTCGAGCAGCCGAAAGCGCAGCCGAAGCCGGTCGAGCAGCCGAAGACGGCTGAGTCAAAACCGGTGGAAACGAAGCAGAGCGAGCCGGCGAAGACGGTGGAAACGCCGAAGGCCGCAGAGCAGAGCGCGCCTGCCGGTCAGGCTTACGTGGTGCAGCTCGGCGCGCTGAAAAATGCGGCGAAGGTGAGCGAAATCGTCGCGAAGCTGCGTCTGTCGGGCTATCGCGCCTTTACCGTGCCGTCGACGCCGGTGCAGGGACAAATCACCCGTATCTACGTCGGTCCGGACGCCTCGAAAGCCAAACTGCAGAGCTCGCTTTCGGAGCTGCAAAGCGTCTCCGGCCTCGGCGGCGTGGTGAAGCCCTACAGCGCGCGCTAAGGCATCGATTGGCGCCGCCTATGGCATAAAAAGGCGGCGCCGCACGCAGGGTTAAAGCCACGCGGCGCAATATAAATAGTTTAGATTCAACGGGTTGAATAGTTGAATCTCCAGAGGGCGAGGAAAGTTTTTTTCATCGCCCTTTTTATGGAAGGTGAAAAGGAAAAGCGCTACGCAAACGTTTTCTTTTTCTGTTAGAATGCGCCCCGAACTGGATGCAGGGGTGCAGACGCACTGGCGCTGGAAGAGTTCATGATCTGGATTGATTACGTCATTATTGCGGTAGTTGGTTTTTCGGCTCTGGTCAGCCTGATTCGAGGGTTTGTCCGCGAAGCCTTATCTCTCGTTACCTGGGGATGCGCGTTTTTTGTCGCCAGTCATTACTACGCCTACCTTGCAGTCTGGTTTACAGGTTTTGACGACGAACTGGTGCGTAACGGCATCGCCATCGCGGTGCTGTTCGTCGCGACGCTGATTGTCGGCGCGATAGTCAACTATGTGATCGGCTCGCTGGTTGAAAAGACCGGCCTGTCGGGAACCGACAGGGTGTTGGGGGTCTGTTTCGGGGCGTTACGCGGCGTGCTGATCGTTAGCGCGATCCTTTTCTTCCTCGACACATTCACCGGCTTTTCCAAAAGTCCGGACTGGCAGCAGTCCCAGCTCATTCCCCAGTTCAGTTATATAATCAGATGGTTTTTTGACTACCTGAAAAGCACGTCGAGTTTTTTACCCCGGTGACGCCACCGGGAGTGCGGCTAATGAGGAAATGACAACATGTGCGGTATTGTTGGTATCACCGGGTTTATGCCGGTCAACCAGTCGATCTATGATGCGTTAACGGTGCTGCAGCACCGCGGGCAGGACGCCGCAGGCATTTGTACTATCGATGCGCTGAAGTGCTTCCGTCTGCGTAAGGCGAACGGTCTCGTCAGCGATGTCTTTGAAGCTCGCCACATGCAGCGTCTGCAGGGCAATATGGGGATCGGCCACGTTCGCTACCCGACCGCAGGCAGCTCCAGCGCCTCTGAAGCGCAGCCGTTCTACGTTAACTCGCCGTACGGTATTACGCTGGCCCATAACGGCAACCTGACTAACGCGCACGACCTGCGCAAGCACCTGTTCGAAAAGGGCCGCCGTCACGTCAATACCACGTCAGACTCTGAAATCCTGCTGAATATCTTCGCGCAGGAGCTGGACCGTTTTCAGAACGACCCGCTGGAAGCGGACAACATTTTCGCGGCGGTGGCGGCGGTGCATCAGCAGGTGCGCGGCGCTTACGCCGTCGTCGCCATGATCATCGGCCACGGCATGGTCGCCTTCCGCGATCCCAACGGCATTCGTCCGCTGGTGCTGGGCAAGCGCGTGCTGCCTGACAGCCGCGTCGAATATATGGTCGCCTCCGAGAGCGTGGCGCTCGATACGCTGGGCTTTGAGTTCCTGCGCGACGTCGCGCCGGGCGAAGGCGTCTATATCACCGAAGCGGGCCAGCTGTTTACCCGCCAGTGCGCCGAGAACCCGAAAAGCAACCCCTGCCTGTTCGAGTACGTCTACTTTGCGCGTCCCGATTCGTTCCTCGACAAGATCTCCGTCTACAGCGCGCGCGTGCGCATGGGCACCAAGCTGGGCGAGAAAATCGCTCGCGAATGGGAAGATCTCGATATCGACGTGGTGATCCCGATCCCGGAGACCTCTACCGATATCGCGCTGGAGATCGCGCGCATTCTCGACAAGCCTTACCGTCAGGGATTTGTGAAAAACCGCTACGTGGGCCGCACCTTTATCATGCCGGGCCAGCAGCTGCGCCGCAGCGCCGTTCGCCGCAAGCTCAACGCTAACCGCGCCGAGTTCCGCGACAAAAACGTGCTGCTGGTGGATGACTCTATCGTGCGCGGCACCACCTCGGAGCAGATTATCGAGATGGCGCGCGAAGCGGGCGCGAAACGCGTTTACCTGGCGTCTGCCGCGCCGGAAATCCGCTTCCCGAACGTCTACGGCATCGATATGCCGAGCGCCACCGAGCTGATCGCGCACGGCCGCGAAGTTGATGAGATCTGCCAGCTGATTAAAGCCGACGCGCTGATTTTCCAGGATCTCAACGACCTGATCGAAGCGGTGCGCGAAGAGAACCCCGATATCGCTCAGTTCGAATGTTCGGTGTTTAACGGCGTCTACGTCACCAAAGATGTCGATCAGCAGTACCTGGAGTATCTCCAGTCGCTGCGCAACGACGACGCCAAAGCGCTGCAGCGTCAGAACGAAGTCGAGAACCTCGAGCTGCATAACGAAGGCTAAGCGCGTTCTCAGCGATGACAGGAAAAAGCACGGGGCGGAGAAATCCGCCCCGTTTGTTTTCCTGTTCTGGCCCGCGCTATCATAGCGCCTCTCTGAACCCGCAAGGAACACGCATGAAACGACTCATCATTGGCATCTCTGGCGCAAGCGGCGCGATCTACGGCGTGCGGCTGTTGCAGGTGCTGCAGCAGGTCAGCGAGGTGGAAACCCATCTGGTGATGAGTCCGGCGGCGCGGCAGACGCTCAGCCTGGAGACCGACTACACGCTGCGCGAAGTGCAGGCGCTGGCTGATGTGGTGCACGACGTGCGCGATATCGCCGCCAGCATCTCGTCGGGATCGTTCAAGACCCTGGGCATGGCGATCCTGCCATGCTCGATGAAAACCCTCTCCGGCATTGTACACAGCTACAGCGACAGCCTGCTGACGCGCGCCGCCGACGTGGTGCTCAAAGAGCAGCGCAAGCTGGTGCTGGGCGTGCGCGAAACGCCGTTGCATATTGGCCATCTGCGCATGATGACCACCGCCGCCGAGCTGGGCGCGGTGATTATGCCGCCGGTGCCGGCCTTTTATCATCGCCCGCAGTCGATTATGGAGCTGGTGGATCAGACGGTTAACCGCGTCGTCGATCAGTTCGACATTACGCTGCCGCAGGATCTTTTTACGCGCTGGAACGGTGCATGACCGTCATATTTTGCACTATTCAGGTGCAAATGCGCGCTGGCGATCACTCTTCGTGCATTTGGTGCACCAAAAGTTAACAAGGTCGCTTTTTCTCTCTGACATCACTGATATATTCCCCTCACAAACCCGGCGGCAACGCCTTGCTGACGCGCTGCCGGGCGCGCGAATGGCTTGCATTGCTGGCATGAAATATGCAAGAAATATGTGGCTTAACAAGCGCAAACACATCACGCACCCATAACAAAAAGCACTTCACTGAGGGTAATCTATGAAAAAGCGAGTTCTGGCTCTTTCTCTCATGCTGGGCCTGACCAGCGCCGCCAGCGTTTTCGCCGCGGTGCCGTCGTCGATTCGCATTGGGACTGACCCGACTTACCCGCCGTTTGAATCGAAAAACGCGCAAGGACAGCTCGTTGGCTTCGATATCGATCTTGCCAACGAGATCTGTAAACGCATCAATACGAAGTGCACCTATGTCGAAAGCGATTTCGATGCGCTGATCCCGTCGCTAAAGGCGAAGAAGATCGACGCCATCATCTCCTCGCTCTCCATTACCGCTAAACGTCAGGAAGAGATCGCCTTCTCCGACAAACTCTATGCGGCCAACGCCCGCCTGGTGGCGCCGAAAGGCTCGTCGATTCAGCCGACTATCGAGTCGCTGAAGGGCAAGAACATCGGTCTGCTGCAGGGCACCACGCAGGAAACCTACGCTAACCAGAACTGGCGCCCTAAAGGCGTTAACGTGACGCCTTACGCGAACCAGGATCTGGTTTATCAGGATCTGAACGCGGGTCGCATCGACGCGGCGTTTCAGGATGAAGTGCAGGCGAGCGAAGGCTTCCTGAAGCAGCCGGTAGGCAAGAACTACGCCTTCGCCGGCCCGGCGGTGAAAGACGACAAGATTTTTGGCGTCGGCACCGGCATGGGACTGCGTAAAGACGATAGCGAGCTGAAGGCGGCCATCGACAAAGCGTTCGAGGCGATGCGCAAAGATGGCACCTACGACAAGATTGCGAAAAAATATTTTGATTTCAATGTGTACGGTG
This sequence comes from Pantoea sp. X-Soil-MYKO-1289, assembly GCF_059730625.1. Lineage (NCBI taxonomy): Bacteria > Pseudomonadati > Pseudomonadota > Gammaproteobacteria > Enterobacterales > Erwiniaceae > Pantoea > Pantoea sp. X-Soil-MYKO-1289. Next base: position 2,844,159 of record NZ_AP036004.1, on the reverse strand, counting down.
ACTAACCCTGTCGACCTTTACCTGATCCTTCTGCGTTGAGCCGCGCGGCGCAACGCACAATCTGGTCAGGACTGCCCGCTGGCGCGCCCGCGGGCAGGACATTGATGTTTTCTCCACGACAGGATCGATTACATGCTGTACGGCTATTCCGAGGTTATTCTCAAAGGCACCCTGGTGACGCTGGAGCTGGCGCTCAGCTCGGTGGTGCTCGCTGTTGCGCTCGGCCTGATCGGCGCGGGCGCGAAACTTTCCCGCAGTCGCCCGCTGGCGATGCTGTTTGAAGGCTATACCACGCTGATCCGCGGCGTGCCCGACCTGGTGCTGATGCTGCTGATTTTTTACGGCCTGCAGATCGCCCTTAACGCGCTGACCGACGCCATGGGCCTCGCCCAGTTCGATATCGACCCGATGGTGGCCGGTATCATTACGCTCGGCTTTATCTACGGCGCCTATTTTACTGAAACCTTTCGCGGCGCGTTCCTCGCCGTGCCGAAAGGGCAGATCGAAGCGGCCACCGCCTTCGGCTTTACCGGCTCGCAGGTATTCCGCCGTATTCTCTTTCCCGGCATGATGCGCTACGCGCTGCCCGGCATCGGCAATAACTGGCAGGTGATCCTGAAAGCCACGGCGCTGGTGTCGCTGCTGGGGCTGGAAGATGTGGTGAAAGCGACGCAGCTGGCGGGTAAAAGCACCTGGCAGCCGTTCTACTTCGCCATCGTCGCTGGCGCGATCTATTTAATCTTTACCACGCTGTCGAACGGCGTGCTGTGGTGGCTGAATCGCCGCTACTCGGTCGGCGTAAAAAGGGCGGAGCTATGATCGATATTATTCAGGAGTACTGGAAATCCCTGCTCTGGACCGACGGCTATCGCTTTACCGGCGTCGCCATTACCCTGTGGCTGCTGATCCTGTCGGTGGTGATCGGCGGCTGCCTGGCGGTGCTGCTGGCCATCGCGCGCGTCTCACCGAACCGCTTTGTCAGCACTCCGGTCTGGCTGTTTACCTACGTGTTTCGCGGCACGCCGCTCTATGTGCAGCTGCTGGTGTTCTACTCCGGCATGTATACGCTGGAAGTGGTCAAGGGTTCGGAGCTGCTTAACGCCTTTTTCCGCAGCGGGCTCAACTGTACGCTGCTGGCCTTTACCCTTAATACCTGCGCCTATACCACGGAGATCTTTGCCGGGGCGATCCGCGCCGTGCCGCACGGCGAGATCGAGGCGGCGCGCGCCTACGGCTTCTCGACCTTTAAGCTCTACCGCTGCATTATTCTGCCGTCCGCGCTGCGTACCGCGCTGCCCGCCTACAGCAACGAGGTGATCCTGATGCTGCACTCCACGGCGCTCGCCTTTACCGCGACGGTGCCGGACCTGCTGAAGATCGCGCGCGATATTAACTCGGCGACCTATCAGCCCTTTACCGCGTTCGGCATCGCGGCGGTGCTCTATCTGATTATCTCTTATGTGTTGATTAGCCTGTTCCGTCTGGCGGAGCGCCGCTTCCTCGCACACATCAAACCTTCGTCATCGCATTGAGTAGAACTATGGCTGATAACAAATTAAGCGTGACCGAACTGCATAAGCGTTACGGTGACCATGAAGTATTAAAAGGGGTCTCTTTACAGGCCGATGCAGGTGACGTGATCAGCATCATCGGATCGTCGGGATCGGGGAAAAGCACCTTCCTGCGCTGTATCAATTTCCTCGAGAAGCCGAGCGAAGGCACCATTTCCGTGACCAACGAGCCGATCAACCTGGTGCGCGACACCGACGGTCAGCTTAAGGTGGCCAATAAAGAGCAGCTGCGTTCGCTGCGCACTCGCCTCACCATGGTGTTTCAGCACTTTAATCTGTGGAGCCACATGACGGTGCTGGAGAACGTGATGGAGGCGCCGATTCAGGTGCTGGGGCTGAGCAAAGCGGACGCCCGCGCCCGCGCCGTCAACTATCTCAATAAGGTCGGCATCGACGAGCGCGCGCAGGCGAAATATCCGGTGCACCTGTCGGGCGGTCAGCAGCAGCGCGTCTCCATCGCGCGCGCGCTGGCGATGGAGCCGGAGGTGCTGCTGTTCGACGAACCGACCTCGGCGCTCGATCCTGAACTGGTGGGCGAAGTGCTGCGCATTATGCAGAAGCTGGCGGAAGAGGGCAAAACCATGGTGGTGGTGACCCATGAGATGGAGTTCGCGCGCCACGTCTCCAGCCACGTTATCTTCCTGCATCAGGGCAAGATTGAAGAGGAAGGGCCGCCGGACGTGCTGTTCGGCAACCCGAAAAGCCCGCGCCTGCAGCAGTTTTTAAAGGGATCGCTGAAATAGACAGCGAACCCGTAGCGGCGCGGTTCGTTGCGCGTTGGCCAGCCATGCGGCCTTAACGTCCGCGCGAAAAATCGCGCCGCGCTCTTTAATCACTCCCGCAGCAGCGTCAGCGCGGTGTCTTCATCGGTCACCAGTCCGGAAACCCAACCCCCGTTTAGCGCGGCCTGAATTGCCGCGTATTTGCGCGCGCTGCCGGCAAATCCGATAATGTTGCGCTGCGTCTGGCTTTCCAGCAGCACGCTGGTCAGCAGCTCATCGGTTTCGCCGAAAATGCGTTCCCCTTGCTGATTGAAAAAGTGCCCCAGCATTTCGCCAGCCACGCCGCGCGCGTTGAGCGCCTTGACCTGTGCATCGGTAATAAACCCTTCGGCATTGAGCGGGCAGCCCGGCATCACTTCACCAATGCCGACAAACGCGACATCCGCCTGTAACGCACGCTGGGCTACGCGCTGGTACACCTGATGCTGCACCCACATCGCTTTATCCTGCGGCGTATCCGCGTAAAGCGGTGCCGGAATAAAGTAATACTTGCCCTGCATTTTTTCCGCCATTTTCAGCGGTACGTCGTAGCGGGTGCCGGAATCGTCGCGCGCAATCGCGCCAATCATCGAAACGCACTGATGCTGCGGGCGTTCAACCCAGGGTAGCGCATCAATGATTGAGCGCAGCGTTTTGCCGGAACCGATGCCAAACACCTGGGGCGTCTCTTCGTTGATAAACTGCGCCATCACCGCCGCGCCCTCTACGGCCAGCATTTGCTGAATCGCCGCATCATCCAGTCCGGCTGACGGCACCACGCGACACAGCGTCAGGCCGAACTTTTGCGCTATCTGGTGCGCCAGATGCAGGCAGTGGGTCACCGGATGGTCAATCTTCACGCTAACCATCCCCATCTCACGCGCGCTTGAGACCAGCCGCTGCGCCACCTGGCGCGATAAGCCCAGCGCGCGCGCAATCTCCTGCTGCGTCAGGCCCGCCACGTAATACATCCAGGCCGCCCGTGCCGCCAGCTCCTGCTTCTTCTCTTCTCTGCTCATCGCATTGTTCCGTCAAAAATCGATACGCCAGTTTATCGCGTCTTGCACCTGAAGCGTTAACTGAGCAAAAGCCCCAAAAAAGAGCAAAAGTATTAGTTGTGATGGATCTCTCAGAACGATCGCCCTGACGACGACTATGCTACGCCTTATCGGGCAAATGCCCTGAACTTTGGCAAATGTTTAATTCGAGGCGGCTATGACGATGAAATCAGTATGGATGCATATCGGCGCAGGCTCTTTTCACCGGGCGCATCAGGCGTGGTATCTGCATCAGCTACGCCAGCAGGGCGACGACAGCTGGAGCATCGCGCTCGGCAACATTCGTGGCGACGCGGTAGCGCTGCTTGACCAGCTGCAGGCGCAAAACGGCGAATATGTGCTGGAAACCGTGACGCCGGAGGGCGAGCGCGCGTATGAAACTATTACGTCGCTGCGCACGATTCTGCCGTGGGACGCGGAAATCAGCGCGCTGGTGGCGCAGGGCGCCAGCGCTCACACCAAGGTCATCGGCTTTACCGTGACCGAAGCTGGCTACTATCTGACACCTGAACATGAACTCGATCTCAGCCAGCCAGACATCCAGGCCGATCTTCGCGGTGAAGTGCGCACCATTTACGGCGCGCTGGCACGCATTCTGCGCCAGCGCGTGGCCAGCGGCGGTGCGCCGGTCACGCTGCTCAACTGCGATAACCTGCGCCACAACGGCGAACGCTTCCGTCACGGCCTGCTGGCATTTCTTGCCGCGCAGGGCGACAGCGCGCTGGCCAGTTGGGTGCGTGATAACACCACCTCGCCCAATACCATGGTTGACCGCATCACGCCGCGTCCGACGCCGGATGTTGCCACGCGCGTCAAAGCGGCTACCGGCAAAGACGATGGCGCGGCGGTTATGGCGGAATCCTTTATCCAGTGGGTGATTGAGGATGATTTCATTGCCGGACGCCCGGCGCTGGAAAACGTGGGCGTCGAGCTGGTGACATCGGTGCTGCCCTGGGAAGAGGCGAAAATACGCATTCTTAACGCCACGCACGCAGCGATAGCCTGGGCCGGCACGCTTACCGGGCATGACTATATTGATGACAGCACGCGCCAGCCTGCGATTTATCAGCTGGCTTACCACTACATCACCCAGGATGTGATTCCGTCGCTGTCACCCAGCCCGCTGGATCTGGCGGATTATCGCGACGTGGTGCTGGCACGCTTTAGCAATCCCTACATTAAAGATACCAACCAGCGCGTCGGTGCCGACGGGCTATCGAAAATCCCGGGCATGGTGACGCCCACGCTGCGCGAGTGCTATCAGCGCGGCGCAGAACCCACGGCCACCGCCGTGCTGCCGGCGCTGTTCTACCTGTTTCTGCAACGCTGGGCCCGCGGTCAGCTGCCGTACGCTTATCAGGATGGGGTGCTTGACGCCGACGCGCTGCGCCAGCAGCTGGCCGGTGAAAATGCGCTGCAGAGGTTTCTCAGCGACACGGCGCTGTTTGCTGAACTGGCCGACGATCGCGCCTTTCATGCGCTGGTGACGCGCAGCGTAAACGCCATAGAGCAGCAGCTGCTGCAGCCCGCGACGGTGTAAGGAGCGCACATCATGTATCTCGGTATTGATATTGGCACCTCTGAACTCAAAGCGCTGATTCTGAACCCGCAGGGCGAGATCGTGGCGTCGAATCACGTCACGCTCAGCGTGCAGCGCCCGCATCCGCACTGGGCGGAACAGGATCCCGAGCGCTGGTGGCAGGCCTGTTGCCAGGCGCTCGCCGGGCTGCGCCAGCAGGTACCGGAAGCATGGGCCGCGATTCGCGCCATCGGTCTCTCGGGTCAGATGCACGGCGCGGTGCTGCTGGATGCGGCCGGAGTGGTGCTGCGACCGTGCATTTTGTGGAACGATACGCGCAGCGCGGCGCAGTGTGATGCGCTGCGTCAGCAATATCCGCAGATGATGCAGATCGCCGCCAACCTGATTATGCCCGGCTTCACCGCGCCGAAACTGCGCTGGGTGGCTGAACATGAGCCGGAAATATTTCGCCGCATCGATAAGGTATTGCTGCCGAAGGATTACCTGCGCTGGCGACTGACCGGGCGCTTTGTCAGCGAGCCGTCAGATGCCGCCGGCACGCTATGGCTGGATGTGGCGCAGCGCGACTGGTCCGACGAACTGCTGGCGATCAGCGGGCTGACGCGCGCGCAGATGCCCGAACTGGTTGAGGGCAGTGCGATCAGCGCCACGCTGCGCGCCGATCTGGCCAGCGAATGGGGCCTGGCGGCCGGGGTACGCCTCGCTGGCGGCGGCGGCGACAATGCGGCGTCGGCGGTAGGCGTCGGCGCGGTCAACGCGGGCGATGCCTTTATCTCTCTCGGCACCTCGGGCGTGATCTTTGTAGTGAACGATCGGCTGCGCGCCGATCCGCAATCCGGCGTGCACGCCTTCTGCCATGCCTTGCCGGGACGCTGGCACCAGATGAGCGTGATGCTCAGCGCCGCCAGCTGTCTGCGCTGGCTGTGTAATCTGCTTTCGGTGACGGAAAGCCAGCTGATGGACGAAATGGCGCAGCTCAGCGCGGAACAGCTGCGGCAGGCGCCGCTATTTCTGCCTTATCTTTCCGGCGAACGCACGCCGCACAACGATCCGCACGCGACCGGCGCATTTTTCCATTTACGCCACGAAACGCCACGTGCGCTGCTCGGCTATGCGGTGATTGAGGGCGTAGCCTTTGGTCTGGCGGATGGTCTGGCGGTGCTGGGCGATACGCAGCAGCAGATTCAGCAGTGCAGCCTGACCGGCGGCGGCGCGCGCAGCACGCTGTGGGCGCAACTGATTGCCGACGTGCTGCAACTGCCAATAGTGACCCATCCGGCCAGCGCTTCGGGCGCGCTGGGCGCCGCGCGGCTGGCGTGGTTAGCGGATGGCGGCCGCGAGGCAGAAGTGTGCCTGAAGCCGGCGGTGCAGGCGCGCTATCAGCCCGATGCGGCGCGGGGAGCGGTGCTGCAGCAGCGTCTGCGCTTGTTCCGTGAACTCTATGTACAACAACAGCAGGCGCGCGCGTTGCTGCCTGCCTGATCGGATTAGCGAACGGAAGGAAGATTGTCATGCAATCGAATGAATACTGGTTTGGCTTACCGAAAAAGATGTTATGGGGATTCCTGGCTATCGCGATTTTTATGGCGGGCGACGGCTTCGAAATGGCCTTTTTGTCGCGCCACATCACGGACATGGGCTTTTCTCCGGCCCAGTCTGCAGTGGTGTTTACTTTTTATGGCCTCGCCGCCGCGCTGGCCGCGTGGGCTTCTGGCGTAGTGGCGGAGCTGATAACGCCGCTGCGCGCCATGATGATTGGCTTTATGCTGTGGATCGTCATGCATGCGCTGTTTATGTCGCTGGGGCTCGGGCTGCGTAACTATCCGCTGATGGTGCTGTTCTACGGCATCCGCGGCCTGGCCTATCCGCTTTTTATCTATTCGTTCATGATGATGCTGGTGCAGGTGCTGCCGCGTGACAAGCTGGCCGCCGCTACCGGCTGGTTCTGGGCGATGTATTCCGTGGGCATTGGCGTGGTAGGCAGCTACCTGCCGAGTCTGACCATCCCGATGCTGGGTGAAACCGGCACCCTGTGGCTGGCGATTGCCTGGGTCGCCTGCGGCGGCGTGTTGGCCTACTTCAGCCTGCGCAACGTCCCGGTTGACCGTTCACGCGTTAATCTGCCGCTGCGCGATAAGATGACCGAGATGTCGCGCGCGGTGACTATCTTGTTCACCAATCAGCATGTGTTTTACGCCTGCCTGATCCGTATCATCAATACGCTGTCGCTGTTTGGTTTTGCCATCATTATGCCGCTTCTGTTTGTCGATCGGCTGGGCTTTACCCTCTCCGAATGGCTGCAGATTTGGGCGGTGTTCTTCTTTGTCACCATCTTTACCAATATTTTCTGGGGGATTACCGGCGAGAAGCTGGGCTGGATCCGGCAGGTGCGCTGGTTCGGCTGCCTCGGTATGGCGATCTCCAGCCTGGCATTTTACTACCTGCCGCTGTATGCCGGGCATAACTTCTGGGTGGCGCTGATTCCGGCCGTGATGCTGGGGATTTTTGTCGCCGCCTTTGTGCCGATGACGGCGGTGTTCCCGACGCTGGAACCGCAGCATAAAGGCGCGGCGGTGTCGATTTACAACCTGTCAGCCGGGCTGAGTAACTTTGTTGCGCCAGCGATTGCCTCACTGCTGCTGCCGTTCTTCGATATCGTGGGCGTGGTGTGGGCCTATACCGCGCTTTACCTGTTCGCCGGCGTGCTGACCTTTATCATCCGCGTGCCGCAGCCAGGGCACACGCGGCAGGCATCGGCAGTGAAATCCTCCATTGCGCAGCAGCGCAGCTGAGGCTGCCGTACCGACAGCGGCCGCTGTCGGTACGGCATGGCCGACCAGAAAACGTTAATCCTGCTGTCTGCCGTTGCTTAAATGAACGCGCGCGTTAGCCGGCTACATCCTGCAGCGCCTCCTGCAAATCGTACCAGCGAAAGCCGAAGCCGGAAGCCTCCAGCCGCTTCGGCAGCACATGCTGCCCGCCCAGCACCAGCACCGCCGATTCGCCCATTATCATTTTGATGGCGCTGGCGGGGGTGCGCATAAAGGCCGGGCGATGCATCACATGGCCGAGCGTGGCGGCGAACTGCTCATTGCGCACCGCGTAAGGCGCCACCATATTGAACGGACCGCTCAGATCGTCGCGATCCAGCAGCCAGAGAATGGCGTTGACCATATCGTCGATATGGATCCACGGCAGATACTGTTTGCCGCTGCCAACAGGACCGCCGACGCCGAGCTTGAACGGCAGCTTCATTTTGCTTAACGCGCCGCCTTCGCTGGCCAGCACCACGCCGGTGCGCAGCAGGCAGACGCGGGTGCGCTCGCTCTCGGCGCTCAGCGCCAGCTGCTCCCAGCGCGCGCAGAGGCTGTGGGTGAACTCATCCTGGCCCTGATCCTCTTCCGTCAGCACCAGCTCGCCGGTGTCGCCGTAGTAGCCGGTCGCCGACCCGGAGATCAGCACGCGCGGCGGCGCGTGGCTGGCGTTGATCAGCGAAGCGATACGCTCGGTGATCTGCCAGCGGCTTTCGCACAGCCGCTGCTTCTGCTGTTCGGTCCAGCGCTTGTCGGCGATGGGTTCGCCAGCCAGGTTAATGACCGCGTCCACCCCGTCGAGATTTTGCTGCTGCGCCAGCCCTGACCAGAGCGCGACGCGCGCGTCGAGCTTCTCGCGCGCGGCGGCGACATCGCGCGTGACCACGCTGACCTGATGCCCCAGCGTCAGCAGGCGAGGAATAAGATGGCGGCCGATTAGCCCGGTTCCGCCGGTCATAAGTATGTGCATCTCGCGTCTCCTTATCATTTTTCTGATACGCACTGTTTCAGCATAGAAGAAGCGCGGCCGCGCGCTGCCGGACTGCATCGCGCTTTGAGAAGATCGGACCAGCCGGACATTGCTTTGCGCCAAGAAAGTCGGTAAATATCAGGCTACCCGGATAAGCCAGTTGAGGTAGCAGATGAATTACCCGTCCATCACCCTGTGGTCTGATTCATCATTTTTTAGTCCTTACGCCATGTCGGTTTACGTCGCGCTGACGGAGAAGGGCATTCCTTTTTCGCTGAAACGCGTCGATCTTGCGCAAAATCAGCAGTTCAACAGCGACTATCGCGCGCTGTCGCTCACCTGTCGCGTGCCGACGCTGCAGATTGACGATTTCGTGCTGAGCGAATCCTCTGCTATCGCTGAATATCTGGAAGAGCGTTTTCCTGCGCCCGAGTTCGAGCGCCTCTATCCGCGCGATCGCGAGAAGCGCGCGCGGGCGCGTGAAGTGCAGGCGTGGCTGCGCAGCGATTTTTTACCCATTCGTCAGGAGCGGCCAACGGAGGTGTTATTCGCCGGCGAGCGTTTCCCGCCGTTGAGCGCGCAGGCGGCGCAGGCGGCGGAGAAGCTGATTGCGGCGAGTCTGCGTTTGCTGCCGGACAAGCAGCAGAATCTGTTCGGCGAGTGGTCCGTTGCCGATACGGATTTAGCGGTGATGCTGAATCGTCTGGCGCTGCACGGCGACGCGCTGCCGGATAAGCTCAGGGAATATGCTGAATTTCAGTGGCAGCGCGCCTCGGTGCAGCTCTGGCTGGCGGAAAGCGGCAAACAACGATAGATTGCGCCGCTTGCTCAGGCGAGCGGAAGTGATTACCTTACAGCACACTATAACAACGACGTGGCAATCAGGCGCGTGTCGCACGGCACGCCAGAACAAAAAAGGGTTACCGGATGGTGGATCAAACCGCGGGCGACGCTATCGAGTGGGTCGATATCGTTAATGAAGAGAATGAAGTGATTGCGCAGGCGACGCGTGCGCAGATGCGCGCGCAGCGTATGCGCCATCGCGCCACCTATATCGTGGTGCATGACGGCGCAGGCAAGATTCTGGTGCAGCGCCGCACCGAGACCAAAGACTTCATGCCCGGCATGCTGGACGCCACCGCGGGCGGCGTGGTGCAGAGCGGCGAAGATCTGCTGGAGTCGGCGCGCCGCGAAGCGGAGGAGGAGCTGGGCATTGCCGATGTGCCTTTCGCCGAGCACGGCAAGTTCTACTTCGAAGATGAGCATGTCCGCGTCTGGGGCGGATTGTTCAGCTGCGTCTATCACGGCCCGTTCGCCATGCAGGAAGAGGAGGTGGACGAGGTGTTCTGGATGACCCCCGATGAGATCACCGCGCGCTGCGATGAGTTCACCGATGATTCGCTAAAGGCGCTGTCGCTGTGGCTGACGCGTAACGGCGACGCTTAAAAATAGTTGGTTAAAAAAAAACGCCCGTCCGGGCGTTTTTTTGTTTTTGCGGCCAGTGGTGCCTGTGCTGTTCAGCCGCGGGCACATTACCCGCACGCAGGCTTAGCCTTCCGCCTGCTGCGACTGAATCGCGGTCAGGGCGATGGTGTAGACGATATCGTCGACCAGCGCGCCGCGCGACAGATCGTTAACCGGCTTGCGCATACCCTGCAACATCGGGCCGATAGAGATCAGATCCGCCGAACGCTGCACCGCTTTATAGGTGGTGTTGCCGGTGTTGAGATCCGGGAAGATAAACACCGTGGCGCGACCGGCGACCGCCGAGTTCGGCGCTTTGGATTTGGCCACATCTTCCATAATCGCCGCGTCATACTGCAGCGGACCGTCGATCACCAGATCCGGACGTTTCTCCTGCGCGATACGCGTCGCTTCGCGCACTTTTTCCACGTCGCTGCCCGCGCCGGAGGTGCCGGTGGAGTAGGAGATCATCGCCACGCGCGGTTCGATGCCGAACGCATGGGCGGAGTCGGCAGACTGAATGGCGATTTCCGCCAGCTGTTCCGCGGTCGGATCCGGGTTGATGGCGCAGTCGCCATACACCAGCACCTGCTCCGGCAGCAGCATAAAGAACACCGAGGAGACCAGCGAGCTGTTCGGCGCGGTCTTGATCAGCTGCAGCGGCGGGCGAATGGTATTGGCGGTGGTGTGCACGGCGCCTGACACCAGGCCGTCCACTTCGCCGCTCTCCAGCATCATGGTGCCGAGCACCACGTTGTCTTCCAGCTGCTCCTGCGCCACCACTTCGGTCATGCCTTTGCTCTTACGCAGCTCGACCAGACGCGGTACATAGTTGTTGCGAACCACGTCGGGATCGACAATTTCAATGCCTTTGCCCAGTTCGACGCCCTGTGCGGCGGCAACGCGCTGGATCTCATCGGGATTGCCCAGCAGCACGCAGGTCGCGATGCCGCGCTCGGCGCAGATAGCGGCGGCTTTGACGGTGCGCGGCTCATCGCCTTCCGGCAGCACGATGCGTTTGCCCGCTTTGCGCGCCAGCTCGGTGAGCTGATAGCGGAAGGCCGGCGGCGACAGGCGACGACTGCGTTCGGAGGTCGCGGTCAGCGATTCGATCCAGTCGGCGTTGATATAGCTGGCGACATACTCCTGCACTTTTTCTACGCGCTGGGTATCGTCGCTTGGCACTTCCAGGTTGAAGCTCTGCAGGCTGAGCGAGGTTTGCCAGGTGTTGGTCTTCACCATAAAGACCGGCAGGCCGGTCTGGAAGGCGCGCTCGCACAGCTTCGCGATACGGTTGTCGATCTCGTAGCCGCCGGTCAGCAGGATGGCGCCGATCTCTACGCCGTTCATCGCGGCCAGGCAGGCGGCCACCAGCACGTCGGGACGGTCTGCGGAGGTCACCAGCAGCGAGCCGGGACGGAAATGCTCCAGCATATGCGGCAGGCTGCGCGCGCAGAAGGTCACCGACTTAACGCGGCGCGTAGCGATCTCGCCTTCGTTAATCACTTCGGCATGGAGATGGCGGCACATATCGATGGCGCGCGTGGCGATCAGATCGAAGCTCCAGGGCACGCAGCCCAGCACCGGCAGCGGGCTGTCGGCGAACAGCTGTTTCGGATCGATATTGGCGACGCTTGCTTTGGTGGAGTCGTCGAAAATTTCCGACAGATCCGGGCGCGTGCGGCCCTGCTCATCAACCGGCGCGTTCAGCTTATTGATGATGACGCCGGTAATGTTTTTGTTCTTGCTGCCGCCAAAGCTGCTTTGCGTCAGTTCGATGCGCTCTTTCAGCTGGGCGGGAGAATCGTTGCCCAGCGCCATGACAAACACGATCTCGGCGTTAAGCGTCTTGGCGATCTCATAGTTGAGCGCGTTGGCGAACTGATGCTTACGCGTCGGCACCAGGCCTTCAACCAGCACCACTTCCGCATCTCGGGTGTTTTCGTGGTAGCGCGCGATGATCTCTTCCATCAACACGTCCTGCTGGTTAGCGCCCAGCAGCGATTCGACGCGCGACATCTTGAGCGGATCGGCAGCGGGAATCGACGAGTTCTTACGGATGATCATCGTGGTCTGGTCCGGCTTATCGCCGCCAGCGCGCGGCTGCGCGATAGGTTTGAAGACGCTAAGACGAACGCCTTTACGCTCCATGGCACGAATAACGCCGAGGCTGACGCTGGTCAGGCCGACGCTGGTGCCGGTAGGAATAAGCATGATTGTACGTGACACGTTTGAACCTCGCTTTAGGTAGTGTCAAAAACAACGCCGTCAGCCGAAGCTGACGGTGAAGGAAACATCAGGCGGTCAGACGCGCCGCATCCTGGGCGATCACCAGCTCTTCATTCGTGGGGATGACAATCGCCGGGCGGGTGCCTTCTTTATTAATAAAGCCGGATTTGCCGAAGCGCGCCGCCAGGTTGCGCTCATGATCGACCTCAAAACCGAGCAGGCCCAGCTTTTTCAGCGACAGCTCGCGGACCATCGCCGCATTTTCGCCGATGCCGCCGGTAAAGATCACCGCGTCCAGACGGCCTTCCATCATGGCGCTGTAGCTGCCGATGTATTTTGCCAGACGATGGCAGAAAACATCCATGGCGCGCTTCGCGTCCTCTTTGGTTTCGTAGTTTTCTTCGACGTAGCGGCAGTCGCTGGTGACCTCGGTCAGGCCCAGCAGGCCGGACTCTTTGGTCAGCAGCTTGTTAATGGCGTCGACGCTCATGCCCAGCGTATCGTGGAGATAGAAGACGATCGCCGGATCGATGTCGCCGCTGCGGGTACCCATCACCAGGCCTTCCAGCGGCGTCAGACCCATTGAGGTATCGACGCATTTACCGTTACGCACCGCCGCCACCGAGGCGCCGTTGCCGAGGTGGCAGGTAATAATGTTGAGTTCGTCGACCGGTTTGTTCAGCATTTTTGCTGCTTCGTGCGTGACGTAGTAGTGGCTGGTGCCGTGCGCGCCGTAGCGGCGAACGCCGTGCTCTTTATAGAGACGGTAGGGCAGGGCGTAGAGATAGGACTCTTCCGGCATAGTCTGATGGAAAGCGGTGTCGAAAACCGCCACATTCTTGTCGGAAAGGTGCGGGAAGTTTTTCATCGCCTCTTCGATGCCGATCAGATGCGCCGGATTATGCAGCGGCGCGAAAGAGGCGTTATCTTTAATACCCTGCACCACGGCGTCGGTAATAATGACCGATTCCGTCAGCTGCTCGCCGCCATGCACGATGCGATGACCAATTGCAGCAATTTGTGCCGACAGCTCTGGTTTTTGTGCCAAAATAGATTTAACAATGAAATTCAGGGCTTCGCTGTGTGCGGCGCCGGCGCCCAGAGGGGATTCGTGTTTTTCTCCGTCCAGTTTCCATTTAATGCGCGCTTCCGGAAGATGGAAGCATTCAGCCAGGCCGGACAGGTATTCCTCTCCGCTGGCGGCATTCAGGATGGCGAACTTCAGTGAAGAGCTGCCGCAGTTCAGAACCAGTACTAACTTACTCGACATGGAAGTACCTATTTGTTAAAAGTGGCTAAAAAAAAGGCAATCAGACTATCAGCGTAGTCCATGAATGCGGGGAGCTTAATCATAACTCCGTTGCGCTAGTCAAAATGTTGCTTCTCCGCAAAAAAATTTCGGTAATTTTACGCAAATTTTTGAAATTTGCTTAGCGAAAGCTGGCCGCTACGTTTGTGATTTACGTTTTTAGCCGCTTCCAGTAGGTTATTGAGGCGGGGTCAGAATAGCGAGACTGCCCTTTAAAGACAAAAATTTTTGAAGGATGTCACGTAAAGTTGTGTAGTTATAAAATAATTTTATTTTTTGCAGTTTTAGTTGAGGTCCGCCATGGCGAATGATTCTGGCAATACTGGCTGGTTCCGTATTTTTCAAAACGGCCAGCACTATATGAAGACCTGGCCGAATGACAAACGCCTCGCGCCGATCTTTCCTGAAAACCGCGTCTCGAGCGTGACCCGTTTCGCCATCCGCTTTATGCCGCCGCTGGCGGTGTTTACGCTGAGCTGGCAAATCGCGCTGGGCGGACAGCTGGGCCCGGCAGTCGCTACCGCGCTCTTCGCCTGCAGTTTGCCGATGCAGGGGCTGTGGTGGCTGGGCAAACGCTCGGTGACGCCGCTGCCGCCTACGCTGCTGCACTGGTTCCATGAAGTGCGCGCCCGCCTGGAAGAAGCGGGTCAGGCGATTGCGCCGGTCGAGGGCAAGCCGACCTATCAGGCGCTGGCCGACCTGCTGAAGCGGGCATTCAAGCAGCTGGATCGCACCTTCCTCGACGATCTTTGATCGACCGCCTTTTTCCCGCTGAGAGAATTTGTCGCTCGACCGGGTCTAAATCAAAGAAAAGTGATGCGGGCATACCCGCATCACCCGCCTTATGCCACTATTTTCCGTCTAATACTTGAGCGGCCTGTCGGCCCAGGAGCCTACGATGGAAATGACCCACGCGCAGCGTCTGATTCTCTCTAACCAGTACAAAATGATGGCCATGCTGGAGCCGGACAACGCAGAGCGCTATCGTCGCTATCAGACCATTATCGAGCGCGGCTACGGACTACAGATGCGCGAGCTGGATAAAGAGTTCGGCGAACTGACGGAAGAGACCTGCCGCACCATTATCGACATTATGGAGATGCACCATGCGCTGCACGTCTCCTGGTCGAATCTTGGCGATAAAACCTCGCTGGACGAACGCCGTCTCGCTTTTCTCGGCTTTGATGCCGCCACGGAAGCGCGCTATCTCGGCTACGTGCGCTTTATGGTCAATACCGAAGGGCGCTATACCCACTTTGATTCCGGCACGCACGGCTTCAATGCGCAGACGCCGATGTGGGAAAAGTATCGACGTATGCTGGCGGTGTGGCACACTTGTCCGCGTCAATATCATCTGAGCGCGACGGAAATCGCGCAGATTATTAACGCCTGACGGGAGCGTCTTGTGACCTATAGCGGTTTTTTATTTGATCTGGATGGCACGCTGGTGGATTCGCTGCCTGCGGTAGAGCGCGCGTGGAGCAACTGGGGCGCGCGGCACGGCATTGCGGCCGAGGAGATCCTGAGTTTTATTCACGGCAAGCAGGCGATCGCCTCGCTGCGCCATTTTATGGCGGGCCAGCCGGAAGCGGCGATTCAGGCGGAGTTTCGCGCGCTGGAGCAAAACGAAGCGCAGGATACCGACGGCGTGCGGGCGCTGCCGGGCGCGCATGCGCTGCTGACGCGCCTGAATGCGCTGCAGATCCCCTGGGCTATCGTGACCTCCGGCTCGGTGCCGGTGGCGCACGCGCGCCATAAGGCCGCCGGACTGCCGCTGCCGTCGGTCTTTATCACCGCCGAGCAGGTGGAGAAGGGCAAACCCGCGCCGGATCCCTACCTGCTCGGCGCGGAAAAACTGGGGCTGGCGGCGGAAAGGTGCGTGGTGGTTGAGGATGCGCCTGCCGGCATTCTCTCTGGGCTAGACGCCGGCTGCGCCGTGATTGCTATCAACGCGCCCGCCGATACGCCGCGCCTCGGCGAAACGCTGATGCAGCTTAATTCGCTGGCGGCGCTGCGGGTCACGCCGCAGGCTGAAGGCGGCTTCTCCCTGCATCTGCAAAGCTGAGCGCAACCGGCGGCGCGAGACGCCGCCGCGTTACAGCGGAGAATCCTGCGAGATCTCATCCAGCGACAGGCTGAAGCTGGGAATAAACACCTCGACGAAATAGTCCATTTCCGGCGAGCGACGCTGGTGCAGCGTTTTCTCCAGACGCGCCTTGGCCAGCAGGAACTCGTTATTGCCGGCCGACAGCTCCTCAAGACACTTCAGGTAGGCGCAGAGCGCGTCCGCCTGCTTCACCACCGACTGCTCCTCTTCGCTGTGCTGATGCTCGTCAAGCAGCGGACGGTAAACCTCCTGCAGCTCTTCCGGCAGCATCTCGATCAGCTTCTGCTGGGCGATCTTCTCAATCTTTTTATATTCATGGGCGATTTGCGCGTTGTAATACTTCACCGGTGTCGGCAGATCGCCGGTAAGCACTTCGCTGGCGTCGTGATAAAGCGCCAGCATCGCGATGCGATCGGCGTTGAGCGCGCCGCTGAATTTTTTGTTTTTAATCACGGCGAGCGCATGCGCCACCATGGCGACCTGCAGGCTGTGCTCCGACACGTTTTCGGTGCGCACGTTGCGCATCAGCGGCCAGCGGTTGATCAGTTTAAGGCGGGAAAGATGGGCGAAAAAGTGGCTTCGAGTCATGCGTTATCCTGTCAGCAACGGGGGAAGCGTCGCGCTTCCCCAAATGCTGTCAGTATACGCGGTGGGTTTTACTGGCGATAGCCTTGCAGGAAACGGTCGAACTTGCCGATCGCCATCTCCAGATCGTCGACGCGCGGCAGGGTAACGATACGCACATGGTCGGGCCACGGCCAGTTAAAGGCGGAGCCCTGCACCAGCAGCACCTTTTCCTGCAGCAGGAAGTCCAGCACCATTTTCTGGTCGTCGTGAATGTTGAACTTCTTCGCATCGATGCGCGGGAACATATAGAGCGCGCCGTTCGGCTTCACGCAGCTGACGCCGGGAATATCGTTGATCAGCTCCCAGGCGCGCTGGCGCTGTTCGTAGAGTCGGCCGCCCGGCGCGATAAATTCACTGATGCTCTGATAGCCGCCCAGCGCGGTCTGGATCGCATGCTGCGCCGGCACATTGGCGCACAGGCGCATCGAAGCCAGCATCTCCAGCCCTTCGATATAGCCTTTTGCGTGTTTCTTCGGCCCGTTAAGCACCATCCAGCCCTGACGGAAACCCGCCACGCGGTAGGTTTTCGAGAGGCCGTTAAAGGTCACGGTCAGCAGATCGGGCGCCAGCGCGGCGATCGAGTGGTGCTGCGACGCGTCATAAAGGATCTTGTCGTAGATTTCGTCGGCGAAAATGATCAGGTTATGCTGGCGTGCGATCTCAACGATCTCCAGCAGCAGCTCTTTGCTGTAAACCGCGCCGGTGGGATTGTTCGGGTTGATGATGACGATGCCGCGGGTGCGCGGCGTGATTTTGCTGCGAATATCGTCGAGATCGGGGAACCAGTCGGACGATTCGTCGCACAGATAGTGCACCGCTTTGCCGCTGGAGAGCGATACCGCCGCCGTCCAGAGCGGGTAGTCGGGCGCGGGCACCAGCATCTCGTCGCCGCTGTTCAGCAGCGCCTGCATCGCCTGCACGATCAGTTCGGAAACGCCGTTGCCGATATAGATGTCTTCTACCGTGACGTCGCGGATATCGCGCGCCTGGTAGTGCTGCATAATGGCTTTACGCGCCGAGTAGAGCCCTTTTGAATCGCAGTAGCCCTGCGCGCTCGGCAGGTTGCGGATCACATCGACCAGAATTTCATCCGGCGCTTCGAAACCGAAAGGCGCAGGATTGCCGATATTGAGCTTGAGAACTTTATTGCCTTCTTCTTCGAGACGTTTAGCCTCTTTAAGTACCGGCCCGCGAATGTCGTAACAGACGTTTTCCAGCTTGCCGGATTTATCAATTTGAAAAGTCATTTTTAATCGCCTTTATGGGCAGAATCCTTTTACTGCCGCAGAAATCAAACCAGCACAATGTACTCTCCTCAATGCGACAAAAGAAGGGCGGCAGCAGGTTTTGGCGTCTTTGCCATCTTTTTGCCGCTGCGATGGGGTAAAGCATAATTTCTTTGCAATTAACTGGTTACAAAAACTGAATTTTCGTCCATGGGCGATATTTTTCTCTGGCTTGCGCGATTTTGACTGTAAACGACGTTGTCCGTCGGCCAGAGAAGCAATCGCGAAGTTTTTGGCTAAAATATGAGCGCAAAGGCAAATAGATGAACCAGGAAATAGTTAAGCTATTTTATATGAATGATTAATAATTCACCCTGCTTGTTGGCAGGATAAGCCAGCCGGGAAGGGATTGCGCCCGTCAGGGCGCCTCCGCGGCTGTAAATAGACGGAAAAGTTCCCTGCGCGTAAGGGCCACTCCATACCTGATAAAAGGTATTTAAGGCGTATCTTCGCACTTTATCTCGACTTTCAGAAACTGGACGGTTAAAAATTGCGCAGCGGTGTGCCAGGATGGGCCTGAAATGCGATCTGGTCAAAAATTACGATGCTTTTCACAAAATCATTTCCATTTTGAAGTTAAAAATGATTAAGTATAATTTATTATTTGTCGCATTTAGCCGCTACGCAATTCATAATCCCGTAGCTGGCTTTTTCCGTCCGCTTTAGGTACGGAACCCTAGACACCAACGCAGCTTCCTGCAATTGCGCTCCCGCGCTGTCGGTCCAGAAGTTGTTTCTGTCTACTCAACGCTGCTTTTCCGCCGTTTCGGGATGCGCGTTTGTCGGTATACGTCTGACACGAATTTCTTTGACGGTCTCGCACAGGACCGGCAATGAGCATCATTACCACTTATCTCTTTGATAAGTAGCGTAATAACACCAGGGTAGTAGTTTTTTAAAAATCTTATAAGTGAAGAAAACATGACTAATGCAAATCGTCCGATACTGAATCTCGACCTCGATCTGCTGAGAACGTTTGTTGCCGTTGCTGACCTGAACACATTTGCGGCGGCCGCTGCCGCTGTGTGCCGAACCCAGTCGGCCGTCAGCCAGCAGATGCAGCGTCTGGAACAATTGGTAGGTAAAGAGCTGTTTGCCAGACATGGACGTAATAAATTATTAACTGAGCACGGTATTCAGCTTTTAGGCTACGCCAGGAAAATCCTGCGTTTCAACGACGAGGCCTGCACATCGCTGATGTACAGCAACATCCAGGGCGTGCTGACTATCGGCGCCTCAGATGATACCTCCGACACCATCCTGCCGTTCCTGCTTAACCGCGTGACCTCGGTCTATCCGAAGCTGGCGATCGACGTCCGCGTAAAACGTAATCCCTTTATGATGGAGATGCTCAACCAGGGCGAAGTCGATCTGGTTGTGACCACCTCAAGCCCAGGCAGTTTTACCCATCAGGTGCTGCGCACGTCGCCGACCCTGTGGTACTGCGCGGCGGATTATATCTTTCAGCGCGGCGAAGCGATTCCTCTGGTGCTGCTGGACGAACCCAGCCCGTACCGCGATATGGCGATCGATCACCTCAACGAAGCGGGCATTCCGTGGCGTATCTCCTACGTCGCCTCCACGCTGGCTGCGGTACGCGCCGCGGTAAAAGCGGGGCTTGGCGTGACGGCGCGTCCGGTGGAGATGATGAGTCCGGAACTGCGCGTCATGGGCGCGGCGGAAGGGCTGCCGGTATTGCCGGATACGCAATATCTGCTGTGCCGCAACCCTGACAGTGATAACGAACTGGCGCTGGCGATTTTCAACGCCATGCAGTCCACCAACGATCCCTACAATCTGAGCGCCAACCCGGATGGGACGCTGTTGCTGGATGATGAAGAGTAACCGGCAGAGACTATTGGCCGTTTCTGTTCGTTTTGCCTGCCAGTTGTTAAAACTGTAATAAAAAAGCCCTTCGTTATGCTTTTGCATCGAAGGGCTTTTTTTATTCGCCTTAAGGACTATTTCCTCGCCATTTCCTCGCCATTTCCTCACTAAAGCGGCTTTGCCTGCGTTAACAAACTAAATCGCCATTTCGCGCGGGACAAAGATGAAATCCTTTGTCTGAAGATGTGAAAACTCTGTTCCGTATTTAGGCAGCATTTGCTGAAAAAAAGGACAAAAAGGCCAATTTTGTGTTCTGGATCAAAAAAATACCCCTGACAAGGGGAAGGAAAAAGCGCTAAAGCCTGCCAGAATATGTTGGATAAATGCACGATCCATGCATTTGAATTCACGCTACATTCTAAAAGACCATACAGACTGAAGCGATTTAGCTGGCAACGCGCGCATCATATGTTAAAATTTTGATGTGCGTGTAAAATAATGTTTGGATACTTTTGTCAAAGTTGACAAAAGGTTATAGAAAGGAGTAAAAAACCCCATAAAATTGCTGCCTAATTGATAATGACAGCATAATTTATAAGGTTTTTTTCCTTCCCTTGAATCGATGTGGTGCGTTTGCTGCAAGTGACCCGCGCAGGATGCCATCGCCACTTTTGATGAGTAAGCAAAGAGTATGTCAACAGCCACCGAAGTCGTCGCTCATCACTGGGCGTTTATCATATTTGTCATTATCGCTTTCGGCCTTTGCGCCTTTATGCTTACCGGAGGATGGCTCTTAGGCGGTCGCGCCCGCGCGCGTCATAAAGAGACGCCGTTCGAATCCGGTATCGAATCTGTGGGCGACACCCATATCCGCCTCTCTGCAAAGTTCTACCTCGTCGCAATGTTCTTCGTCATCTTCGACGTAGAAGCGCTCTTTTTATACGCATGGGCGACCTCAATCCGCGAAAGCGGCTGGGTCGGCTTTGTCGAAGCCGCAATTTTCATTTTGGTGCTCCTGGCGGGGCTGGTCTATCTGGTGCGTATCGGCGCGCTGGACTGGGCGCCTGCACGTCGTCGCGTGGTGGTCAAATCCAGCCCGATCGGTCACACCAACCCTCATAAGCAGTAAAAGCGAGGCAATCTGATGGACTATACGCTCACCCGCATAGACCCCAACGGTGGTGAGAACGACCGTTATCCTCTGCAAAAACAGGAGATCGTTGCCGATCCCCTTGAGCAGCACGTTCATCGCAGCGTCTACATGGGCAAGCTCGAGCATGCCCTGCATGACATGGTGAACTGGGGCCGTAAGAACTCCCTGTGGCCCTATAACTTTGGTTTGTCCTGCTGCTACGTAGAGATGACCACCTCTTTTACCGCCGTGCACGACGTCGCGCGTTTCGGTGCGGAAGTCATGCGCGCCTCGCCGCGTCAGGCGGACTTTATGGTGATCGCCGGCACGCCTTTCACCAAAATGGCGCCGGTGATTCAGCGTCTCTATGACCAGATGCTGGAGCCGAAGTGGGTCATCTCGATGGGCGCCTGCGCTAACTCCGGCGGCATGTACGATATCTACTCTGTGGTGCAGGGCGTAGACAAGTTCCTGCCGGTCGACGTCTATATTCCCGGCTGCCCGCCGCGTCCTGAAGCCTATATGCAGGCGCTGCTGCTGCTGCGCGAGTCGATTGGCAAAGAGCGTCGCCCGCTGTCGTGGGTCGTCGGCGATCAGGGCGTTTATCGCGCCAATATGCAGTCGGAACGTGAAAGAAAGCGCGGCGAACGCATCGCCGTCACCAATCTTCGCACGCCTGACGAAGTGTAAGAACACCGTACATGGATGGACTCCACGCCCGCGGCAAAACATCACAATTTAATGCGCGGCCCCATCCTGACGCCTTCTTTTGAGTGCCTGGCGACAGGCCGGAATGGTGAGTAACGTATGACAGATTTAACCACGCACGATCTCGCTCAGCCTGCATGGCAAACCCGGGATCACCTGGACGACCCGGTGATCGGCGAGCTGCGTAACCGTTTTGGGCCGGATGCCTTTACCGTTCAGCCAACCCGCACGGGCATTCCCGTGGTCTGGGTGAAGCGCGAGCAGCTGCTGGAGATCGTGACCTTCCTGCGCAAGCTGCCTAAGCCATATATCATGCTCTATGACCTGCATGGCATGGATGAGCGTTTGCGTACCCACCGCGCCGGTCTGCCCGCCGCGGATTTTTCCGTTTTCTACCATTTTCTGTCGATCGAGCGTAACCGCGACATCATGCTCAAGGTGGCGCTGTCAGAGAACGATCTGCATCTGCCGACGCTGACGAAAATCTTCCCGAACGCCAACTGGTACGAGCGTGAAACCTGGGAGATGTTCGGCGTGACCTTCGACGGCCACCCGCACCTGACGCGCATCATGATGCCGCAGACCTGGGAAGGCCATCCGCTGCGTAAAGATTATCCGGCGCGCGCGACAGAGTTCGATCCCTTCACGCTGACCAAACAGAAAGAAGATCTGGAGATGGAGGCGCTGACCTTCAAGCCGGAAGAGTGGGGCATGAAGCGCAGCACCACCAGCGAGGACTTTATGTTCCTCAACCTGGGGCCAAACCACCCGTCGGCGCACGGTGCTTTCCGCATTATTCTGCAGCTGGACGGCGAAGAGATCGTCGACTGCGTGCCCGATATCGGCTATCACCACCGCGGCGCGGAGAAGATGGGCGAGCGCCAGTCATGGCACAGCTACATTCCCTATACCGATCGCATTGAATACCTCGGCGGCTGCGTCAACGAAATGCCTTACGTGCTGGCGGTAGAAAAGCTGGCCGGCATCGTGGTGCCGGATCGCGTCAACGTGATCCGCGTGATGCTCTCCGAGCTGTTCCGCATCAACAGCCATCTGCTCTATATCTCGACCTTTATTCAGGACGTCGGCGCGATGACGCCGGTGTTCTTCGCCTTCACCGATCGCCAGAAGATTTATGATGTGGTCGAAGCCATCACCGGCTTCCGCATGCACCCGGCCTGGTTCCGTATCGGCGGCGTAGCGCACGATCTGCCGAAGGGCTGGGAGCGCCTGCTGCGCGACTTCCTCGACTGGATGCCGAAGCGTCTGAAAGAGTATGACAAGGCCGCGCTGCGCAACAGCGTGCTGGTCGGCCGCTCCAAAGGCGTCGCCGCCTACAATATGGACGAGGCGCTGGCCTGGGGCACCACCGGCGCCGCGCTGCGCGCCACCGGCCTGGATTTCGACGTGCGCAAATGGCGTCCTTACTCCGGCTATGAGAATTTCGACTTCGAGATCCCGGTCGGCGCGGGCATCAGCGACGCCTACACGCGCGTACAGCTGAAGATGGAAGAGATGTGGCAGTCGCTGCGCATTCTCGAGCAGTGCCTGAACAATATGCCAGAGGGTCCGTTCAAGGCGGATCACCCGCTGACCACGCCGCCGCCGAAAGAGCGTACGCTGCAGCATATTGAAACGCTGATCACGCACTTCCTGCAGGTTTCATGGGGCCCGGTCATGCCAGCCAACGAATCCTTCCAGATGATCGAGGCGACCAAAGGAATCAACAGCTACTACCTGACCAGCGACGGCAGCACCATGAGCTACCGCACCCGCGTGCGTACGCCGAGCTTCCCGCACCTGCAGCAGATCCCGTCGGTGATCCGCGGCAGCCTGGTATCCGACCTGATCGTTTACCTCGGTAGTATCGATTTTGTTATGTCAGACGTGGACCGCTAATTATGCACGATCAAAAAATTGCCATTCATACGATCGACCCGAATGAGGTCTTCGTGCTGAGCGCGGAAGAGCATCACGCCATCGAGCACGAGAAACACCACTATGAAGATGCGCGCGCGGCGTCGATTGAAGCGTTGAAGATCGTGCAGAAGCAGCGCGGCTGGGTGCCGGACGGCGCCATCAACGCCATCGCCGAGGTGCTGGGCATTCCGGCCAGCGACGTCGAAGGGGTCGCCACGTTCTACAGCCAGATTTTCCGCCAGCCGGTCGGTCGTCACGTTATCCGCTATTGCGACAGCGTAGTGTGTCACATCACTGGCTATCAGGGCATTCAGGCGGCGCTGGAGCAGAATCTGAACATCAAACCCGGCCAGACCACGGCGGACGGCCGCTTTACGCTGCTGCCGACCTGCTGCCTGGGCAACTGCGACAAAGGCCCGACCATGATGGTGGATGAAGATACGCACGTTCATCTGACGCCGGAAGGCATCGCCTCGCTACTGGAGCAGTATCAATGACCATCAAACAGATCATTCGTACTGCGGAAACGCACCCGCTGACCTGGCGCATGCGCGATGACAAGCAGCCGGTCTGGTTCGAAGAATACCGCAGCAAAAACGGCTATGCCGGCGCTGAAAAAGCGCTGAACGGCATGGCGCCGGACGAAATTGTCGCGGCAGTGAAAGATTCCGGCCTGAAAGGGCGCGGCGGCGCAGGCTTCTCCACGGGTCTGAAGTGGAGCCTGATGCCGAAAGATGAATCCATGAACATCCGCTACCTGCTGTGCAACGCCGATGAGATGGAGCCGGGCACCTATAAAGACCGCCTCCTGATGGAGCAGATGCCGCACCAGCTGGTAGAAGGCATGCTGATCAGCGCCTTCGCCCTGAAGGCCTATCGCGGCTATATCTTCCTGCGCGGCGAATATATCGAGGCAGCGGTAAACCTGCGTCGCGCCATCGCGGAAGCGACCGAAGCGGGTTTTCTCGGCAAGAACATTCTCGGCACCGGCTTCGACTTCGAGCTGATCGTGCACACCGGCGCGGGCCGCTACATCTGCGGCGAAGAGACGGCGCTGATCAACTCGCTGGAAGGGCGTCGCGCCAACCCACGCTCCAAGCCGCCATTCCCGGCGAGCGCGGGCGCATGGGGCAAGCCGACCTGCGTCAACAACGTGGAAACGCTCTCTAACGTGCCGGCGATCCTCGCCAACGGCGTCGAGTGGTACAAAGGCCTGTCGAAAAGCGAAGATGCCGGCACCAAGATGATGGGCTTCTCCGGCCGCGTGAAAAATCCAGGCGTGTGGGAGCTGCCGTTCGGCATCACCGCGCGCGAGATTCTGGAAGATTACGCCGGCGGCATGCGCGATGGCCTGCGCTTCAAAGCCTGGCAGCCAGGCGGCGCGGGCACCGACTTCCTTACCGAGCAGCACCTCGATCTGCCGATGGAGTTCGCCAGCATCGGCAAAGCGGGCAGTCGTCTCGGCACGGCGCTGGCGATGGCGGTCGACCACGAGATCAATATGGTGTCGCTGGTGCGCAACCTGGAAGAGTTCTTCGCGCGCGAATCCTGCGGCTGGTGTACGCCATGCCGTGACGGCCTGCCTTGGAGCGTGAAGATCCTGCGCGCGCTGGAGCAGGGCAAAGGGCAGCCGGGCGACATCGAAACCCTGCTGCAGCTTTGCCGCCAGCTCGGCCCGGGCAAGACCTTCTGCGCCCATGCGCCTGGCGCGGTCGAGCCGCTGCAGAGCGCGATTAAATATTTCCGTGAAGAGTTTGAAGCCGGCATGGCGCCGCAGGTCTTCGGCAATACCCGCGCGATTGGCGGTATTCAGCCTAACCTGCTGAAAGCGCGCTGGTAATTCGCCGCAGCACACGGAACCGGCTTTGCGCCGCAGCCCCACAACCGGGGCGAGAATATGATTAACGCTCGTCTCTGACGAGCCTTACGGAAGCATGTTCACTATGGCTACAATCCATGTAGACGGTAAAGAATATGATGTGAACGGAGCGGACAACCTGCTGCAGGCGTGTCTCTCTCTGGGCCTTGATATTCCTTATTTTTGCTGGCATCCGGCGCTGGGAAGCGTTGGGGCTTGCCGCCAGTGCGCGGTGAAGCAATTCCAGAACGCCGAGGATACCCGCGGCCGTCTCGTCATGTCCTGCATGACGCCGGCCTCCGACGGCACCTTTATCTCCATCGACGACGGCGAAGCGAAAGAGTTTCGCGAAAGCGTGGTGGAGTGGCTGATGACCAACCACCCGCACGACTGTCCGGTGTGCGAAGAGGGCGGCAACTGTCACCTGCAGGATATGACGGTGATGACCGGCCATAGCTTCCGCCGCTACCGCTTTACTAAACGCACTCACCAGAATCAGGATCTCGGCCCGTTTATCTCTCACGAGATGAACCGCTGTATCGCCTGCTATCGCTGCGTGCGCTACTACAAAGATTACGCCGACGGCACCGATCTGGGCGTCTACGGCGCGCACGACAACGTCTACTTCGGCCGCCCGGAAGAGGGCACGCTGGAGAGCGAATTCTCCGGCAACCTGGTGGAAATCTGCCCGACCGGCGTCTTCACCGACAAAACCCACTCCGAACGCTATAACCGTAAATGGGATATGCAGTTCGCGCCGAGCATCTGCCAGCAGTGCAGCGTCGGCTGCAACACCAGCCCAGGCGAGCGCTACGGCGAGCTGCGCCGTATCGAAAACCGCTACAACGGCACGGTTAACCACTACTTCCTTTGCGACCGCGGCCGTTTCGGCTACGGCTACGTCAACCGCGAAGATCGTCCTCGTCACCCTGCGCAGCTGCGCGGCAACGACTGGGTCCAGCTCAATGCGGAGCAGGCGGTCAACGCCGCTGCCGACACGCTGCGCCAGGCGAAGCGCGTCATCGGCATCGGCTCGCCGCGCGCCAGCGTCGAGAGCAACTTCGCGCTGCGCGAGCTGGTGGGCGCGGAAAACTTCTCGACCGGCATGCCGGCAGGCGAACAGGCGCGTCTGGAGCTGATGCTGAAAGTGCTGCGCGAAAGCGGCATCTACACGCCGTCGCTGCGCGAAATGGAAAGCTACGACGCGGTGCTGGTGCTGGGCGAAGATCTCACCCAGGTCGGCGCGCGCGTGGCGCTCTCGGTGCGTCAGGCGGTGAAAGGCAAAGCGCGCGAAATGGCCGCGGCGCAGAAAGTCGCTGACTGGCAGATCGCCGCGATTATGAATATCGGTCAGCATGCGAAACATCCGCTGTTTGTGACTAACGTCGACGAAACCCGCCTCGACGATATCGCCGCGTGGAGCTATCGCGCGCCGGTGGAAGATCAAGCGCGTCTCGGCTTCGCCATCGCCAGCGCGCTGGATGAGAGCGCGCCTGCGGTCAGCGACTTCGACAGCAGCCTGAACGGCAAGCTGGACGTCGTGGTGCAGGCGCTGGCCGGCGCGAGAAAACCGCTGATTATTTCCGGCACCCATTCGGGCAGCACGGCGATGATCGAAGCGGCGGCGAACGTCGCCAAAGCGCTGAAAGCGCGCGGCGCGGAGGTCGGCATTACGCTGCTGGCCGGCGCGGCCAACAGCATGGGTCTGGGCCTGATGGGCGGCAACACGCTCGACAGCGCGCTGGAACAGCTGCGCAGCGGCGAAGCGGATACGGTAGTAGTGCTGGAGAACGATCTCTACCGTCACGCGCCGAAGGCGCTGGTGGATGCCGCGCTGGCCAACGCCACCAACGTGATCGTGGTGGACCATCAGCGCACCGCGACGCTAGAGAAAGCGGGCCTGGTGCTCTCTACCGCCAGCTTCGCCGAAAGCGACGGCACCTCGATCAACCATGAAGGCCGCGCGCAGCGCTTCTTCCAGGTTTACGATCCCGCCTACTACGACCACAGCATCGTGATGCTGGAGAGCTGGCGCTGGCTGCACTCGCTGCACAGCACGCTGGAAAGCCGTCATATCGACTGGACCCAGCTCGATCACGTTATCGACGCCGTGGTGGCGAAGCTGCCGCAGCTGAAGGGCATCAAAGAGGCGGCGCCGGACGCCAGCTTCCGCATTCGCGGACAGAAACTGGCCCGCTCGCCGATTCGCTCCAGCGGACGTACCGCCGCGCGCGCCAACATCAGCGTGCACGAGCCGCGTCAGCCGCAGGACAGAGACACCATGTTCGCCTTCTCAATGGAAGGCAACAACCAGCCGAGCGCGCCGCGTTCGCAAATTCCGTTCGCCTGGGCGCCAGGCTGGAACTCCCCGCAGGCGTGGAACAAATTCCAGGCCGAAGTGGGCGGCAAGCTGCGCAACGGCGATCCCGGCGTGCGCCTGTTCGAGGCGGGCGACGCGTCGCTGCCGTGGTTCACTGAGGTTCCGCCTGCGTTCGTCGGCGGCGAGCAGTGGCGCGTGGCGCCTTGCTACCAGCTGTTCGGCAGCGAGGAGATGTCTCAGCGTTCGCCGGTCTTCCAGAAGCGCATGCCGCAGCCGATGCTGGTGATCAACCCGCAGGACGCGGCGAAGCTGGGCGTGAACGCCGGCGCGGCCGTGGAGTTTACCTGTTCGGGCGAGACCCTGCGTCTGCCGGTGCGCATCTCCAGCGCGCTGCAGTCGGGCCAGATTGGCCTGCCGCTGGGTATGCCGGGCGTTCCGCCGTTCCTGGCGGGCGCGCACATTGACAAACTGCAGGAGGCGGCGCAATGAGCTGGTTAACACCGGACGTTATCGACATCATTCTGACCGTGGTCAAAGCGATCGTCATCCTGTTGGTCGTGGTGGCGTGCGGCGCCTTTATGAGCTTCGCCGAACGCCGCCTGCTCGGTCTGTGGCAGAACCGCTACGGGCCGAACCGCGTGGGCTGGGGCGGTTCGCTGCAGCTCGCCGCGGATATGATCAAAATGTTCTTTAAAGAGGACTGGGTTCCGCCCTTTACCGACCGCTTTATCTTTACCCTGGCGCCGGTGATCGCGTTTGTTTCCCTGCTGCTGGCGTTCGCCATCGTGCCGGTGTCGCCGAGCTGGATGGTGACCGACCTCAACATCGGGCTGCTTTTCTTCCTGATGATGGCGGGCCTCGCGGTGTACGCGGTGCTGTTCGCCGGCTGGTCGAGCAACAACAAATACTCGCTGTTGGGCGCGATGCGCGCTTCCGCACAGACGCTGAGCTACGAGGTGTTTCTCGGTCTGTCGCTGATGGGCGTGGTGGCGCAGGCGGGCTCGTTCAATATGACCGCCATCGTCGAGAGCCAGGCGCATCTGTGGAACATCATCCCGCAGTTCTTCGGCTTCCTGACCTTCTGTATCGCGGGCGTGGCGGTGTGTCACCGTCATCCCTTCGACCAGCCGGAAGCGGAGCAGGAGCTGGCGGACGGCTATCACATCGAATATGCCGGCATGAAGTTCGGCCTGTTCTTCGTCGGCGAGTATGTGGCTATCACCACCGTCTCGGCGCTGATCGTGACGCTGTTCTTCGGCGGCTGGCAGGGCCCATTCCTGCCGCCGTTCATCTGGTTCGCCCTGAAAACGGCGTTTTTTATGGTGATGTTTATCCTGATTCGTGCTGCGCTTCCGCGTCCACGCTATGACCAGGTGCTGTCGTTCGGCTGGAAAGTCTGTCTGCCGTTGACGCTGTTGAACCTGCTGGCGACCGCCGCAGTGATTCTGTACAACGCGCAGTAAGGGGTTTTTGAGATGACTTTAAAAGATATTGTCGTTGGCTTCGGCACGACAGTGCGCAGTATCTGGATGATCGGCATGCATGCCTTCGCCAAACGCGAAACGCAGATGTATCCCGAAGAGCCGGTTTATCTGCCGCCGCGCTATCGCGGCCGTATCGTGCTGACGCGCGATCCCGACGGCGAAGAGCGCTGCGTCGCCTGTAACCTCTGCGCGGTGGCCTGTCCGGTCAGCTGCATCTCGCTGCAGAAAGCAGAGACCAAAGATGGCCGCTGGTACCCGGAGTTCTTCCGCATCAACTTCTCGCGCTGCATTTTTTGCGGGATGTGCGAAGAGGCGTGCCCGACCACGGCGATCCAGCTGACGCCCGATTTCGAGCTGGGCGAATTCAAACGCCAGGATCTGGTGTATGAAAAAGAGGATCTGCTGATCTCCGGTCCGGGCAAATATCCCGAGTACAACTTCTACCGCATGGCAGGTATGGCGATCGAAGGGAAAGAGAAGGGCGACGCCGAAAACGAAGCCAAACCCATCGACGTCAAAGGCTTGTTACCTTAAGGAGCCCGGCATGGAAATTGCGTTTTATCTTTGCGGACTGGTGGCGGTGCTGACGACGCTGCGCGTCATCACCCACACCAATCCGGTACATGCGCTGCTGTACCTGATCGTGTCGCTGCTCTCCGTTGCGGGCGTCTTCTTTTCGCTCGGCGCCTATTTCGCCGGCGCGCTGGAGATCATTGTTTACGCTGGCGCCATTATGGTGCTGTTCGTCTTCGTGGTGATGATGCTTAACCTGGGCAACGCCACGGTGAAGCAGGAGCGCGACTGGCTGCAGCCCTCGCTGTGGATTGGGCCTGGCATCGTCTCTCTGCTGCTGCTGGTGGTGATGGTGTACGCCATTCTGACCGCCAACGATCAGGGCATCGACGGCACGGTCATCGACGCCAAAGCGGTAGGCATCAGCCTGTTCGGGCCTTACGTTCTGGCGGTGGAACTCGCCTCAATGCTGCTGCTGGCGGGTCTGGTGGTGGCGTTCCACGTCGGACGCGAAGAGCGCCAGGGCGAAGTGCTGAGCAACCGCGACGCCAATAAGGAGGAGCACGCATGATCCCGTTACAACACGGCTTAATTCTTGCCGCCGTGCTGTTTGTCCTTGGACTGACATCACTGGTGATACGCCGCAACCTGCTGTTTATGCTGATCGGCCTTGAAATTATGATCAACGCGGCCGCGCTGGCGCTGGTCGTCGCAGGCAGCTACTGGGGACAGGCAGATGGACAGGTGATGTATATCCTGGCGATCAGCCTTGCAGCGGCGGAAGCCAGCATCGGCCTGGCGCTGCTGCTCCAGCTCTATCGTCGTCGTCAGACGCTGAACATTGATACTGTGAGCGAGATGCGCGGATGAATCTTCTCTACTTAACAATCCTGTTTCCGCTAATCGGCTTCCTGCTGTTGGCGTTTTCGCGTGGTCGCTGGTCGGAGAACCTGTCGGCCGCGATCGGCATGGGCTCGGTGGGCCTGGCGGCGCTGGTGACGCTCTATGTTGGCATCGACTTTTTCGCCAATGGCCAGCAGCCCTTTAACCAGGCGCTCTGGACCTGGATGCAGGTCGGCAACTTCGACATTAAAGTCAATCTGACGCTGGACGGGCTGTCGCTCACCATGCTGTCGGTGGTGACCGGCGTCGGCTTCCTGATCCACATGTTCGCCTCCTGGTATATGCGCGGCGAAGAGGGATACTCCCGCTTTTTCGCCTACACCAACCTGTTCATTGCGAGCATGGTGGTGCTGGTGCTGGCCGACAACCTGATGCTGATGTATCTCGGCTGGGAAGGGGTAGGGCTCTGCTCCTATCTGCTGATCGGCTTCTACTACAGCAATCCGGAAAACGGCAAAGCGGCGATGAAGGCCTTTATCATCACCCGCGTCGGCGACGTCTTCCTCGCCTTTGCGCTGTTTATCCTCTACAACGAACTGGGCACGCTCAACTTCCGCGAGATGATGGAGCTGGCGCCGCAGCACTTTGCGGCGGACAACCATATGCTGCAGTGGGCGACGCTGATGCTGCTGGGCGGCGCGGTGGGTAAATCGGCGCAGCTGCCGCTGCAAACCTGGCTGGCGGACGCGATGGCCGGCCCGACGCCGGTGTCGGCGCTGATCCACGCCGCGACCATGGTAACGGCGGGCGTCTACCTGATCGCCCGCAGCCACGGCCTGTTCCTGCTGACGCCGGACGTGCTGCATCTGGTCGGCATCGTCGGCGCCATTACGCTGGTGCTGGCGGGCTTCGCTGCGCTGGTGCAGACCGACATCAAACGCGTGCTGGCCTACTCGACCATGAGCCAGATCGGCTATATGTTCCTGGCGCTCGGCGTGCAGGCGTGGGACGCGGCTATTTTCCACCTGATGACGCACGCGTTCTTTAAAGCGCTGCTGTTCCTCTCTTCAGGTTCGGTGATCCTCGCCTGCCATCACGAGCAGAACATCTTTAAAATGGGCGGCCTGCGTAAGAGCATTCCGCTGGTTTACGCCTGCTTCCTGGTGGGCGGCGCCGCGCTGGCTGCGCTGCCGCTGATTACGGCAGGCTTCTACAGTAAAGATGAAATCCTGTTCGGCGCGCTGGCGAACGGCCACATCAATCTGATGGCGGCTGGCCTGGTAGGCGCCTTCCTGACCTCGATCTATACCTTCCGCATGATCTTCATCGTGTTCCACGGCGAAGAGAAAATCCACGCGCATGCGGGCAAAGGGATTACTCATCATCTGCCGCTGATCGTGCTGCTGGTGCTGTCGACCTTCGTCGGCGCGCTAATCACGCCGCCGCTGGCGGGCGTGCTGCCGCACAGCGAAACCGGCGAAGCGGGCAAGGTCGGACTGGAGATCGCCTCCGGCGTGGTCGCCGTCGTCGGCATCCTGATCGCCGCCGCGCTCTGGCTGGGCAAACGTCAGCTGGTCAGCCGCGTCGCCAACAGCGCGCCGGGCCGCTTCTTCGGCACCTGGTGGTTCGCTGCCTGGGGCTTCGACTGGCTCTACGACAAAGTGTTCGTCAAACCCTATCTCGGTATCGCCTGGCTGCTGCAGCGCGATCCGCTGAATGCGGTGATGAACCTGCCTGCGCTGCTGTCGCGTGTCGCCAACAAAGGTCTGGTGGTGAGCGAAAACGGCTATCTGCGCTGGTATGTCGCCTCGATGAGCGTCGGCGCCGTGGTCGTGCTGGCGCTGATGCTGGTGGTTTAAGGTTGATGAGCGGGGCGGCTCGGCGAGTCGCCCCAGGTCAAGAATGTTAAAAATTGCCCAATATGAGGGCGTTATCGGCGCAGTCAGTTTTGGCACCGCCAGCGCGCAGCAACCGGAGCGTACTGAAGTACGTGAGGATTGCGAGCACTGCCGGAGGCAAAAATGACAAGCAAGATAGCCCGAAAACAGGCAGAAAAAAGGGAAAGACTTCAGTGCTACTACCTTGGCTAATAATCATTCCATTCGTCGGCGGCTTGCTCTGCTGGCTGGCTGAGCGCCTCGGCGCGAAAACGCCGCGCTGGATAGCCCTGATCACCATGGGCCTGACGCTGGCGATTTCGCTGCAGCTCTGGCTGCAGGGCGGCTATTCACTGACGCAGGCCGCGGGCATGCCGCAGTGGCAGTCGGAGTTCTCCGCCTCCTGGATCCCGCGCTTCGGCATTAATTTCCATCTGGCGCTGGATGGCCTGTCGCTGCTGATGGTGGTGCTGACCGGCCTGCTCGGCCTGATGGCGGTGCTCTGTTCCTGGAACGAAATCGAGAAGTATCAGGGCTTTTTCCATCTCAACCTGATGTGGATTCTGGGTGGCGTCATCGGCGTCTTCCTGGCGATCGATATGTTCCTGTTCTTCTTCTTCTGGGAGATGATGCTGGTGCCGATGTACTTCCTCATCGCGCTCTGGGGTCATAAGGCATCCGACGGTAAAACCCGTATCACCGCCGCCACCAAGTTTTTCATCTATACCCAGTCTTCTGGTCTGGTGATGCTGATTGCCATTCTGGCGCTGGTGTTCGTGCACTACAACGCCACCGGCGTCTGGACGTTCAACTACGAGCAGCTGCTGAAAACGCCGATGTCGCATACGGTGGAATACTTGCTGATGCTGGGCTTCTTTATCG
The DNA here is from genome assembly GCF_059730625.1 of Pantoea sp. X-Soil-MYKO-1289. NCBI lineage: Bacteria > Pseudomonadati > Pseudomonadota > Gammaproteobacteria > Enterobacterales > Erwiniaceae > Pantoea > Pantoea sp. X-Soil-MYKO-1289. Next base: position 2,811,060 of record NZ_AP036004.1, on the reverse strand, counting down.
CCTTCGCGGTAAAAATGCCGGTGGTGCCGCTGCACGGCTGGCTGCCGGACGCCCACAGCCAGGCGCCGACGGCGGGTTCAGTTGACCTCGCCGGCATTCTGCTGAAAACCGCCGCTTACGGCCTGCTGCGCTTCAGCCTGCCGCTGTTTCCCAACGCCTCGGCGGAATTCGCGCCGATCGCCATGTGGCTGGGCATTATCGGCATCTTCTACGGCGCCTGGATGGCCTTCTCGCAGACCGATATCAAACGCCTGATCGCCTACACCTCGATCTCCCATATGGGCTTCGTGCTGATCGCCATCTACACCGGCAGCCAGCTCGCCTTCCAGGGCGCGGTGGTGCAGATGATTGCGCATGGCCTCTCCGCCGCCGCGCTCTTTATCCTGTGCGGTCAGCTCTATGAGCGTCTGCATACGCGTGATATGCGTCAGATGGGGGGCCTCTGGTCGCGCATTAAGTGGATTCCGGGTCTGTCGCTCTTCTTTGCGGTCGCCAACCTGGGGATGCCAGGCACCGGTAACTTCGCCGGCGAATTTATGATCCTGACGGGCAGTTTCCAGGTGGTGCCGGTGATTATCGTTATCGCCACCTTCGGCCTGGTGTTCGCCTCGGTCTACTCGCTGATCATGATGCAGCGCGCCTACTACGGCGAAGCGAAGTCGAAAGATCCGCTGCCGGGCATGTCGCCGCGTGAATTTACGATGATTATGGTGCTGGTGGTTCTGCTGGTGCTGCTGGGCGTTTACCCGCAGCCGATTCTGGATACGTCCCATGCCGCCATGAGCAATATTCAGCAGTGGTTTACCGCTTCAATTTCAACTACAAGGCCGTAATTCGCCATGACAATAACTTTTCAACAATTGATCGCGTTGCTGCCGCTGTTGATCGTCGGATTGACGGTGGTGGTTGTGATGCTGTCCATTGCCTGGCGACGCAACCACTTTGTTAACGCCACGCTGACGGTCATCGGTCTTAACCTGGCGCTGGTTTCGCTCTGGTTTGTGGGGCAGGCGGGCGCCATGGACGTGACGCCGCTGCTGCGGGTCGATCCTTACGCCGTGTTTTACACCGCGCTGGTGATCCTGGCGAGCCTGGCGACCTGTACCTTCGCCTATCCCTGGCTGGCTGGTTTTCCGGACAACAAGGATGAGTTCTATCTGCTGGTGCTGATTGCAACCCTGGGCGGCATCGTGCTGGCGAGCGCCAACCATCTGGCGTCGCTGTTTATTGGCGTCGAGCTGCTGTCGCTGCCGCTGTTCGGTATGATCGGCTACGCCTTCCGGCAGAAACGTTCGCTGGAAGCGGCGCTGAAATATACCATTCTGTCGGCGGCCGCCTCCTCTTTCCTGCTGTTTGGCATCGCGCTGATCTATGCCGATTCCGGCAGCCTGAGCTTCGTGAAGCTGGGAGAGAGCCTGAACGACGCCATGATCCAGCAGCCGCTGCTGCTGGTAGGTCTCGGCATGATGATTATCGGCCTCGGCTTTAAGCTGTCGCTGGTGCCGTTCCACCTCTGGACCCCGGACGTCTATCAGGGCGCGCCTGCGCCGGTGTCGACCTTTCTCGCCACCGCCAGCAAGATCGCCATCTTCGGCGTCATCATGCGTCTGTTTATGTACGCGCCGCTGACCGACAGCGAGGCCGTGCGCACCGTGCTGGGCCTGATCGCCTTCGTGTCGATTCTGTTCGGCAACCTGATGGCGATTTCGCAGAGCAACATTAAACGTCTGCTGGGCTACTCCTCGATTGCGCATCTCGGCTATCTGCTGGTGGCGCTGATCGCGGTGAAAACCCATCAGCTGTCGCTGGAGACCGCAGGCGTTTATCTGGCGGGCTACCTGTTCAGCAGCCTGGGCGCGTTTGGCGTCGTCAGCCTGATGTCCAGCCCGTACCGCGGCCCGGACGCTGATTCGCTCTACTCCTATCGCGGCCTGTTCTGGCACCGTCCGGTGCTGTCGGCGGTGATGACGGTGATGATGCTGTCGCTGGCCGGCATTCCAATGACGCTCGGCTTTATCGGCAAATTCTACGTGATCGCTTCCGGCGTCAACGCGAAGCTGTGGTGGCTGACGGCGGCCGTGGTTGTCGGCAGCGCCATCGGTCTCTACTACTATCTGCGCGTGACCGTGAGTCTCTACCTCAGCCCGCCGGAGCTGCATACGCGCGATACGCCTGCCAACTGGGCGTTTACCGCCGGCGGCGTGGTCGTGCTGATCTCCGCGATTCTGGTGCTGCTGCTCGGCGTTTATCCGCAGCCGCTGATTACGCTGGTGCAGATGGCGCAGCCGCTGATGTAAACTGCGTTTACCCTTGTGAAATCAGGCCCTCGGGCCTGATTTTTTTTGTCTTCAGGAGAGCCTATGGATATCAGCTGGCAGGACAGGCATCACAGCGAACTGAGCGCGCAGCAGCTTTACGCGCTGCTGGCGCTGCGCTGTGAAGTGTTCATCGTGGAACAGAGCTGTCCCTATCTGGACGTCGACGGTCAGGATCTGGTGGCGGATAACCGCCATATTCTGGGGATGCGCGGTGATGAGCTGGTGGCCTACGCGCGTATTTTAACGCCCGCAGACGAAGCCGCGCCGGTGGCGATTGGGCGCGTGATCGTCTCTGCCAGCGCGCGCGGTCTGAATCTCGGCAACCGACTAATGGAGCAGGCGCTGCGCAGCTGCGAAAGGCACTGGCCGGAGCGCGGGGTTTATCTGTCGGCGCAGGCGCACCTGCAGGATTTTTATGGCCGCCTCGGTTTTCAGGCAGTCGGCGAGATCTATCTGGAAGACAATATTCCGCATATTGATATGCGTAAATAAAAATGGCGAGCTAAAAGGCCGCAGGGTCCGCGCCGACGCGAGTGACATGGCCCGATCGCAAAGACGCAAAAAACGGCATCCATGCCAGCTCGGCCTGCGCCATCCCTGGCGCAGGACGCTTTGCTCTTCGGTCCATGTCACCCGCTCTCTGACTTGGTTGCGGTTTGCATCGGCGAGCTAATAAGCTCGCCGTTTTTATTTCTCTTTTAGCCTACCGTCATCTGGCGGTCATCAACATATTTGCGCTGATCCGCCGGCGGTGGGAAATACTGATAGAGCCAGGTCTCGCTCAGGGTTTCATCTTTGGTGCGCAGGAACAGACGCATCTCCACCGGCGTCGTGGCGTCGCTGTCGGGATACCAGTCGAACAGGATGCGATAGCCGTTCATCGGCTCGACGTAAAGGATCTCCACCTGCTTAAAGGTGCCGGATGAAAGGGTAATCACCGGCTCGATGCCCTTCGGCGCGGCCGCTTTCAAATCGCCGCCGACGAAATCGATGGCGAAGCGACGGCACCACGTCTCAGGGAAGTGCTCGCCTGGCGCCCAGCCTTCCGGGAAGCCGCCGATACCGGTGCGGGTGGCGTCGACGCGCGCCAGACCGCTGCGCACCGGCGGCAGGCCGCTCCAGTAAAGCTTGTAGGAGAAGCTGAATTCGCTGCCCGCCTTCACCGGCTCGGCTGGCTGCCAGAAGCAGACGATATTATCCAGCGTTTCGCCGGTGGTCGGGATCTCCATCAAATTAATGGCGCCTTTGCCCCATTTGCCGACCGGCTCGACCCACAGGCTGGGGCGTTTGTCATACCAGCCGATAACATCCTGATAATCTTTGAAATCGTGATTGAGTTGCAGCAGGCCGAAGCCGCGCGGGTTCTCATCCTGATAGGCGTTGAACTGCAGCTTCTGCGGGTTATTCAGCGGACGCGCGATCCACTCGCCGCTGCCGCTCCACATCGCCAGGCGATCGGAGTCGTGGATCTGCGGATGATAGGTGTTGCACATGCGGCGCTCGTTGGTGCCGCAGCTGAACATGCTGGTCATCGGCGCGATGCCGAGCTGGCGGATCTCTTTGCGCGCGTAAAGATGGTTCTCCACCTCCATGACCACGCGGTTCGCCTCGCAATGAATGGTGAACTTATAGGCGCCGGTAACGCTGGCGCCGTCCAGCAGGGCGTAGGCGACAAAGGTGGTGTCGTCCGCTTTCGGCGTTTCGAACCAGAATGCGGTGAAGTCGGGAAACTCCTCGCCGCCGTTACTGAAGGTATTGACCGCCACGCCGCGCGCAGAGAGGCCGTACTGATAAGTGTCGTCCACGGCGCGGAAGTAGCTGGCGCCAAGGAAAGAGACGATATCGCGGCGCGCCAGCTCCGGTTTTTTAAAGGCGCGGAAGCCGGCGAAGCCGAGATCGTTTTTGCCCACCAGCTGCTGCGTATCCACCTTCGCGTTGTTGTAGTTAAACAGTTCAGGGCGGAAGTGGATCTCGCGCGCTTCGCGGCTCTCGGCGTCGACCGAGAACATGCGGATGCGGCGCTTAAAACCCATGCCGACGTGGAAAAACTGCACGTCGAGCTGACGATCGGGGATGTTGTTCCACAGCGAGTGACCGGCGTCGTACTGAATTTCGTTGTACGCCTGCGGCGTCAGCGTCGCCAGCGTCTCCGGCAGCGCGCCCGGCGCGCCGCCCCAGGGCTGCTTCGCCAGCGCGGCGGCTTTCTTTTTCAGTACATCGAAATCGAAGCGCACGGCGGCACCGTCTGCAATGCCATCCTCTGCCCAGGCGGATTGCGCAAACAGCGTGGACAGGCCGGTCATGCCGCTGACGGCGGAGAAGGCCATTGACGCTTTCATAAACATTCTTCGATTCATGCCAGAAATTATTCCTTAGCGTTCGAGTGTGTTGTGACTGTCCTGCTCTGCGCGCAGGTGCTGTAAAAGCGCAGATAACAGCAGGGTACGACAGTCTGCCAGATGAAAAATTCAGTCCGCCTTAAATTTATCAGATTAATCAAGAAGGCTGAGGAATTTCGTCCGAGGTCGCGCTGAGGGAAACTCGGGGGAATCCTGGTGAAACCATCCTGCAAACAGCAATTTTGCCGCTATAGTTAAGAGACTGCTTTGTAAATGACACGGAGGAAATGATGGTAAAAGAGACAGAAGCTTTCGACACCAATCTGGATGATGATTTGGCGCTGTTGACCGAGACGCTGGAAGAGGTGTTGAAGTCGTCAGGCGATCCGACCGATCAGAAGTACATCGAGCTCAAAACCAAAGCGGAGCAGGCGCTGGAAGATGTGAAGTCACGCGTAAGCCAGGCTTCCGACAGCTACTACTATCGCGCGAAAAACGTCGCTTATCGCGCCGACGACTACGTGCATGAGAAACCCTGGCAGGGTATCGGCATCGGCGCAGCCGCCGGTCTGGTGCTAGGTCTGCTGCTGGCGCGTCGCTAAGAGGTCGCTGCTAAAAACGGCGGGGCGACCCGCCGTTTGTTTTTCCCTTCCTCGCATTCTCTCTTGTTTTGCCCCTTACTGCCTGCTGACGCGAAAAGCGCACTATTGTGTTGAGTTTACTCAGCCCGCTTCCTACAGTAGATCGATGGACAAAAGGAGATGAACACGTGATAAGAGTCGAGATGCTGTCTACAGGGGATGAGGTGCTGCACGGCCAAATCGTCGATACCAACGCCGCCTGGCTGGCGGATGTGCTGTTTCAGAACGGGTTGCCGATGAGCAGCCGCAGCACGGTAGGCGATTCGCTGTCGTCGCTGGTGGAAACGCTGCAGGCGCGCAGCGAGGTGGCGGACGTGCTGATCGTCAACGGCGGCCTCGGCCCAACCAGCGATGATCTCAGCGCGCTGGCGGCGGCGAAAGCCTGCGGCGTCGAGCTGGTGCTGCATCAGGCATGGCTGGACAACATCGAGGCCTGGTTCGCCAGCCGCGGCCGCGTGATGGCGGCGAGTAACCGCAAGCAGGCGGAGATCCCCGCCAATGCCGAAATGCTGGATAATCCGGTCGGCACCGCCTGCGGCTTTGCGCTGCGGCTGAATCGCTGCTGGATCTTCTTTACGCCCGGCGTGCCCTCTGAGTTTAAGGTGATGGTGGAGCAGCAGATTCTGCCGCGCCTCAAGCAGCAGTTCGACCTGCCTGAACCACCGCTCTGCCTGCGCCTCACAACCTTCGGCCGCGGCGAGAGCGATATCGCCGCCGAGCTGGAGCCGCTGGCGCTGCCGGAAGGCGTGGTGATGGGCTATCGCTCTTCAATGCCGATTATCGAAATCAAACTCACCGGACCGGCCTCCCAGCGCGTGGCGATGGAGCAGGTCTGGCAGCAGGTGCGTCTGCTGCTGGCGGAGTGCACTATTTTTGAGGGCACAGAAGGCCTGCCGGCGCTGCTGGCGCGCGAACTCAAGGATCGCGGCTTTCGTCTGGCGCTTAGCGAGCAGTACACCGCTGGGTTGCTGCACTGGCAGCTGGCGGCGGCGGAGGTGCCGCTGAGCGCGGCGGAAATCCTGCCGGCGCACGGCGAAGATCTGGAGGCGCAGGTGCAGCGTACGCGCGCGCTAGCGGCGCATCAGGGCACGGTGCTGGCGCTGTCGACCGGCGCGCTGGAAGAGGGCGAAGTTTCGCTGGCGCTGCATACGCCGGAAGCGAGCTGGGGACAGCGGGTGAAGTTTACCCACGGTCGCCACAATCTGGAGACGCGGCAGAAGGTGGTGGCGATGATGGCGATGAATATGCTGCGCCGCTGGCTGCACGGCAGCGAGGTCAGCACCGGCCACGGCTGGATTGACGTGCTGGAGTCGGTGAAGCTGTAAAACAGGGTAGCGGAGGCGTCTGTCGCTTTGTGAGCCTACGCGGAAGGCAGAAAGCGATCGCAAAGACGCAAAAAGCGGCATCCCTGCCAGCTCGGCCCGCGCCATCCCTGGCGCGGGACGCTTTGCTCTTCGCTTTCTGCCTTCCGCGTTTTAACTATTGCGTGGTCTGTCAGTGAAAAGCAGCTGGCTACAGCTCGATTTCAATCTCGCCCTTCGCCAGACAGCAGCAGGGTAAAATCTCGCCCTGCTCCACAAACGCCAGCGGCGTTTCGGCATAGTGAACTTCGCCCTTCAGCAGGCGCGTGCGGCACGAACCGCAGTAGCCTTCGCGACACTGAAACTCCACGCACAGATTATGCGCTTCAAGCGTCGTCAGCAGGTTAGGGTGATGCTCTGCGCACTCCAGCCGCTGGCCGGAGCTGCGCAGGATAATAACGGCACGGCTCATACTTACAGCTGGAAATCGTTAAAGTCGTCTTCGCCCACTTCCGAGTCGATCTGACCCACCAGGTAGGAGCTGACTTCCACTTCCTGCGGCGCAACCTGCACGTTGTCCGACACCAGCCAGGAGTTAATCCACGGAATCGGGTTAGAGCGCGTCTGGAACGGCAGATCCAGGCCCACTGCCTGCATACGGATATTGGTGATGTACTCGATGTACTGGCAGAGAATATCTTTGTTCAGGCCGATCATCGAACCGCCGCTAAACAGATATTCCGCCCACTCTTTCTCCTGCTCGGCCGCCTTCTTGAACAGATCGAAACACTCCTGACGGCATTCGGCGGCGATCTCTTTCATCTCTGGATCGTCTTCGCCGGTGCGCATCAGGTTCAGCATATGCTGAGTGCCGGTCAGGTGCAGCGCTTCGTCACGGGCAATCAGACGAATAATCTTGGCGTTGCCTTCCATCAGTTCGCGTTCGGCGAAGGCGAAAGAGCAGGCGAAGCTGACGTAGAAGCGAATCGCCTCCAGCGCGTTAACGCTCATCAGGCAGATATAGAGCTGCTTTTTCAGCGCGCGCAGGTTCACGGTCACGCTCTTGCCGTTAACCTGATGCGTACCTTCGCCCAGCAGATGCCAGTAGTTGGTCATCTCGATCAGATCGTCGTAGTACTTCGAGATATCCTGCGCGCGCGCGAGGATCTGCTCGTTAGTGACGATATCGTCGAACACCAGCGACGGATCGTTAACGATGTTGCGGATGATATGGGTATAAGAGCGCGAGTGGATGGTCTCGGAGAACGCCCAGGTTTCCACCCAGGTTTCCAGCTCGGGAATGGAAATCAGCGGCAGCAGCGCGACGTTCGGGCTGCGGCCCTGAATCGAGTCGAGCAGGGTCTGGTATTTCAGGTTGCTGATAAAGATATGCTTCTCATGCTCCGGCAGCGCCTGATAGTCGATGCGGTCGCGCGAGACGTCGACCTCTTCCGGACGCCAGAAAAAGGAGAGCTGCTTTTCAATCAGCTTTTCAAAAATGTCATATTTCTGCTGGTCGAAGCGCGCCACGTTGACGGACTGACCAAAGAACATCGGTTCTTTCAGCTGATCGTTTTTATTCTGTGAGAACGTAGTGTAAGCCATACAAACTGTCCAAATGTAGACGGGGCGCAGCGCGGCCCCGTGAAATAACGCAGGCGGGAGACGCGCTCCCGCCCAACCTTAAATCTTACAGGCGCCGCTTTCGCAACCGTCATCCTGGATAGACGGCGCCAGATCGTCCTGCGCGTCTTCCGCACCGTCGCGGGTGTTCTGGTAGTAGAGCGTTTTCACGCCGAACTTATACGCGGTCAGCAGATCTTTCAGCAGCTGCTTCATCGGCACCTTGCCGTTGGCGAAGCGCGACGGATCGTAGTTGGTGTTGGAGGAGATCGCCTGATCGATAAACTTCTGCATTACGCCGACCAGCTGCAGATAACCGTCGTTGGACGGCATTTCCCACAGCAGCTCGTACTGATCTTTCAGACGCTCATACTCCGGCACCACCTGACGCAGAATGCCGTCTTTAGAGGCTTTGATGCTGATATGGCCGCGCGGCGGCTCGATGCCGTTGGTGGCGTTGGAGATCTGCGATGAGGTCTCGGACGGCATCAGCGCGGAGAGCGTGGAGTTGCGCAGACCGTGCGTCTTGATCGACTCGCGCAGGCCGTCCCAGTCCAGGTGCAGCGGCTCGTTGCAGATGCTGTCGAGATCCTTTTTATAGGTATCGATCGGCATAATGCCCTGCGAGTAGGTGGTTTCGTTGAACCACGGGCAGGCGCCTTGCTCTTTCGCCAGCTCGTTCGAGGCTTTCAGCAGGTAGTACTGAATCGCTTCGAAGGTTTTGTGCGTCAGGTTGTTGGCGCTGCCGTCGGAGTAGCGCACGCCGTTCTTCGCCAGGTAGTAAGCGAAGTTGATCACGCCGATACCCAGGGTGCGGCGGCCCATCGCGCCGCGCTTCGCGGCCGGAATCGGGTAGTCCTGATAGTCGAGCAGGGCGTCGAGGGCGCGTACCGCCAGGGTCGCCAGCTCTTCGAGATCGTCGAGGCTCTCGATTGCGCCGAGGTTGAACGCCGACAGCGTACAAAGGGCGATTTCGCCGTTCTCGTCGTTGACATCTTCCAGCGGTTTGGTCGGCAGCGCGATCTCCAGGCAGAGGTTAGACTGGCGCACCGGCGCAATGCTGGCGTCGAACGGGCTGTGGGTGTTGCAGTGGTCGACGTTCTGGATGTAGATACGGCCGGTGGAGGCGCGCTCCTGCATCATCAGCGAGAAGAGATCGACTGCTTTCACGCGCTGTTTGCGGATGCTGTCGTCTTTCTCATATTTGGTGTAGAGGCGCTCAAACTCGTCCTGATCGGCAAAGAAAGCGTCGTAGAGGCCAGGCACGTCGGACGGGCTGAACAGGGTGATCTCTTCGCCCTTCAGCAGACGCTGATACATCAGCTTGTTGATCTGCACGCCGTAGTCCATGTGACGCACGCGGTTGCCTTCAACGCCGCGGTTGTTCTTCAGCACCAGCAGGCTTTCTACTTCCAGATGCCACATCGGGTAGAACAGCGTCGCCGCGCCGCCGCGAACGCCGCCCTGCGAGCAGGATTTCACCGCGGTCTGGAAGTGCTTGTAGAACGGAATACAGCCGGTGTGGAACGCTTCGCCGCCGCGGATCGGGCTGCCCAGCGCGCGAATACGGCCGGCGTTGATGCCGATGCCGGCGCGCTGCGACACATACTTCACGATGGCGCTGGAGGTGGCGTTGATGGAGTCGAGGCTGTCGCCGCACTCGATCAGCACGCAGGAGCTGAACTGGCGCGTCGGGGTGCGCACGCCGGACATGATCGGCGTCGGCAGCGAAATCTTAAAGGTAGAGATCGCGTCGTAGAAGCGCTTGATGTAGTCCATACGCGTGTCGCGCGGATAGCCGGAGAACAGGCAGGCGGCGACCAGGATATAGAGGAACTGCGCGCTCTCGTAGATATCGCCGGTGACGCGGTTCTGCGCCAGGTATTTGCCTTCCAGCTGCTTAACCGCCGCGTAGGAGAAGTTCATATCGCGCCAGTGGTCGATAAAGCCGTCCATCTGCTCGAACTCTTCAACCGTGTAGTCTTCCAGCAGATGAGGGTCATATTTGCCCATCTCAACCATGCGCACCACCTGATCGTACAGCTTCGGCGGCTCGAACTGGCCGTAGGCTTTTTTACGCAGGTGGAAGATCGCCAGACGGGCAGCAAGGTATTGATAGTCCGGCGCGTCGCGCGAGATCAGGTCTGCTGCGGCCTTGATGATGGTCTCATGGATATCAGAGGTTCTGATGCCATCGTAGAACTGGATATGGGAGCGCAGTTCAACCTGGGAGACAGAGACGTTGTTCAGCCCTTCAGCGGCCCAGTCGAGTACCCGGTGAATCTTATCGAGATCAATGCGTTCCTGGCGGCCATCGCGTTTAGTAACGAGCAGACTTTGATTCATGTCGCGTTATACCATCCGTAAGTGAAAAAGAGTCCCCTGTTTATTCACAGGGTTATTCAATGTGAATAATTCTGTGGATAAACACTATATGTTGGGGGTTAGGAGAGATTGAGTAACAATATGGAGGTTATTCTAGTGACCTGACGCCAGATAACAAGACAGAAAAATGATGGCTGTGGGGCTTGTATTTTGTGCGGAATTTCTTAACCCCGCGACTTATAAGGCCCAGGGGCGTGTCAACTGCCAGGCTAAAAAATTCGAGATTTTGATCGACCGCTGATTTTTCGCACATCGCTGTGTTTTTTCCCGACAAAGGTCTAGCGGCGGAGCGGCAGAGAGAGAAAAAACGATGAGGGCAAGATAACAGGCGCGCAATCGCCTTGCGCGCCAGTAGGTTACTTTTTCACGTGGCGGGTATGCACCATGTAGTTCACGTCGACGCCGCGGCCGAGGCGAAACTTGTCGCTCAGCGGGTTGTAGTGCAGGCCAATGATGTGCTGCTCGCGCAGTGCGGTTTCGTCGACCCAGCCCAGCAGCTCGGAAGGGCGGATAAATTTCTTCACGTCGTGAGTGCCGCGCGGCACCATGCGCAGCACATATTCCGCGCCAAATACCGCCATCAGCCAGGCCTTCGGGTTGCGGTTGATGGTAGAGAAGAACACCTCGCCGCCCGGCTTCACCAGACGGGCGCAGGCGTGCACCACCGAACGCGGATCCGGCACGTGCTCCAGCATCTCCATACAGGTCACCACGTCATACTGGCCGGCGAACGCCTCGGCGTGATCTTCCACCGTCTGCTGCACGTAGTCGAGCGTCACCCCCTGTTCCAGCGCGTGCAGGCGCGCTACCTGCAGCGGCTCGGCGCCCATATCGAGACCGGTGACCTCTGCGCCTTCGCGCGCCATGCTCTCCGCCAGGATGCCGCCGCCGCAGCCGACGTCCAGCACTTTTTTGCCGAACAAGCCGTTGCTGTGCTGCGCGATAAAGCCCAGGCGCAGCGGGTTGATGCGATGCAGAGGCTTGAATTCGCCTTCGAGATCCCACCAGCGCGAGGCGACCGCCTCAAACTTAGCGATTTCCTGCGCATCGACGTTGGGCTGGGTTTCCTGCGGTTGTGCATTCATTGAATCATTACTCCAGAAAAAATGTTGACTGAGTATAAACGCTTATTGCTTTCGGGGGCACCTTTCCGGCGTGACGAAAAGCGCCGGAAAACGGTGGTTAACGTTCACCAGCGGGCCGGGGTGTGATATACTTTCGCACCTTTAAAATCCGGGCATATGTAGAGGGAATGCGGCTCCATGAGCGACCTTGCAAGAGAAATTACACCGGTCAATATCGAAGAAGAGTTAAAGAGCTCCTACCTCGATTACGCCATGTCGGTCATTGTTGGCCGAGCCTTACCCGATGTTCGTGACGGCCTGAAGCCTGTCCACCGCCGCGTGCTCTACGCGATGAGCGAACTGGGTAACGACTGGAACAAACCCTATAAGAAATCCGCCCGTGTGGTCGGTGACGTTATCGGTAAATATCACCCGCACGGGGATTCCGCCGTTTACGACACCATCGTCCGCATGGCTCAGCCTTTCTCCCTGCGTTACATGCTGGTGGACGGACAGGGCAACTTCGGTTCCGTCGACGGCGACTCCGCCGCGGCGATGCGTTATACCGAAGTGCGCATGTCGCGTATCGCGCACGATCTGCTGGCAGACCTGGAAAAAGAGACCGTCGACTTCGTGCCGAACTATGACGGCACCGAGCAGATCCCTGAAGTTCTGCCGACCAAAATCCCTAACCTGCTGGTGAACGGTTCCTCCGGCATCGCGGTCGGGATGGCGACCAATATTCCGCCGCACAACCTGACGGAAGTGATCAACGGCTGCCTCGCCTATATCGACGACGAAGATATCAGCGTCGAAGGATTGATGGAGCACATTCCGGGGCCCGATTTCCCGACCGCCGCCATCATCAACGGCCGTCGCGGCATTGAAGAGGCGTATCGCACCGGACGCGGCAAGATCTACATTCGCGCCCGTGGCGAAGTGGAAACTGACGCCAAAACCGGCCGCGAAACCATCGTGGTGCACCAGATCCCTTACCAGGTCAACAAAGCGCGTCTGATTGAGAAGATCGCCGAGCTGGTAAAAGAGAAGCGCGTCGAAGGCATCAGCGCGCTGCGCGACGAGTCAGACAAAGACGGCATGCGCATCGTGATTGAAGTGAAGCGCGATGCGGTCGGCGAAGTGGTGCTGAACAATCTCTATTCGCTGACGCAGCTGCAGGTCTCATTCGGCATCAACATGGTGGCGCTGCATCAGGGCCAGCCGAAGATCATGACGCTGAAGGAGATCCTCGAAGCCTTTGTGCGCCATCGTCGCGAAGTCGTGACGCGCCGCACCATTTTCGAACTGCGCAAAGCGCGCGACCGCGCCCATATCCTTGAAGGTCTGGCGATCGCGCTGGCCAACATCGATCCGATTATCGAGCTGATCCGCCGCGCGCCGAACCCGGCAGAAGCGAAAGCGGGCCTGATCGCGCAGGCGTGGGATCTGGGCAACGTTGCCGCCATGCTGGAGCGCGCGGGCGACGACGCCGCACGTCCGGAGTGGCTGGACGACGAGTTCGGCATCCGCGACGGTCGCTACTACCTGACCGAACAGCAGGCGCAGGCGATCCTCGATCTGCGTCTGCAGAAGCTCACCGGACTTGAGCATGAAAAACTGCTCGACGAGTACAAAGAGCTGCTGGAGCAGATCGCCGAGCTGCTCAACATCCTGATGAACGCCGAGCGTCTGATGGAAGTGATCAGGGAAGAGCTGATCGCCATGCGCGACCAGTTCGGCGACGAACGCCGCACCGAGATCACCGCCAACAGCGCCGACATCAACATCGAAGACCTGATCAATCAGGAAGATGTGGTGGTGACGCTGTCGCATCAGGGCTACGTGAAGTATCAGCCGCTTTCGGACTACGAAGCGCAGCGTCGCGGCGGCAAAGGCAAGTCGGCGGCGCGCATCAAGGAAGAGGATTTTATCGATCGTCTGCTGGTGGCCAACACCCACGACACTATCCTCTGCTTCTCCAGCCGCGGCCGTCTCTACTGGATGAAGGTTTACCAGCTGCCGGAAGCGAGCCGCGGGGCGCGCGGTCGTCCGATCGTCAACCTGCTGCCGCTGCAGCCTGACGAACGCATTACCGCCATCCTGCCGGTGCGCGAATATACCGAAGGCTTCAACATCTTTATGGCGACCGCCAGCGGCACCGTGAAGAAAACGGCGCTGCAGGAGTTCAGTCGTCCGCGCAGCGCGGGCATCATCGCGGTGAACCTGCGCGAAGATGACGAGCTGATCGGCGTGGCGCTGACCAACGGCAACGACGAAGCGATGCTCTTCTCTGCCGGCGGCAAAGTAGTGCGCTTCGCGGAAAACGCCGTTCGCGCCATGGGCCGTACCGCCTCGGGCGTGCGCGGCATCAAGCTGGCGGAAGGGGATCGCGTGGTGTCGCTGATCGTGCCGCGTGAAGAGGGCGCCATTCTTACCGTAACGCAAAACGGCTACGGCAAGCGTACCGCGATTAGCGAGTACCCGACCCGTTCCCGCGCCACGCAGGGCGTCATCTCTATTAAAGTCACCGAGCGTAACGGTCCGGTGATTGGCGCGGTGCAGGTGGTCGACAGCGATCAGATCATGATGATCACCGATGCCGGCACGCTGGTGCGCACCCGCGTCTCTGAGGTCAGCATCGTCGGCCGTAACACCCAGGGCGTGATCCTGATCCGTACCGCGGAAGATGAGAACGTGGTGGGTCTGCAACGCGTGGCCGAACCGGTGGAAGAGGAAGAGCTCGACGCCATCGACGGCAGCGTAGCGGAAGGCGAGGACGATATCGCGCCGGAAGCGGAAGCGGAAGACGACGCGCCGGAAGCGGACGAAGAAGAGTAACGCTTCGCGCTTGCGCCGCCAGGGAAGGCGGCACTCAATTTTACGGCAGGAAAGGGCAACCCGACCTGCCGTTGCTTTTTGCGGCGCGGCACGTTAAGCGCAGATGCCGACTGGCTTTTCTCCCCTGATAAAGCTAGTGTAATGAGCATTCTGAAGCCAGCCCGTTATTAACCTTGCCGTAGTGAGTTTCCCTTGAAATATCTGGTCTCTTTTCGAACCACGCTGCGCATTTCGCGCTACCTGTTCCGTGCGCTGGCGCTGCTGCTCTGGACGCTGGGCGCGGTGCTGACCACCTTCTTTATCATCAGCGTGCTGCATGACAAAGAGACCAGCGTGCGGCAAGAGTTCGCCAGCAACTATGGCCAGGCGGAATGGTATGTGCGCCACTCCGCGGACGTGATGCGCGAGCTGAAGTTCATCACGGAAAACCGCCTCACCAGCGCCAGCAGCGGCCTGGATATGATCAACGGCGTGCTGCCGGGCAAATCGACGCTGCCGCAGTTTACGCCGCTCTTTTCCGACGGCGACTGCTCCTCGATGAGCAACACCTGGCGCAACTCGCTCGATTCGCTCAGCTACTACATCAACTACTGGAAAAGCAATTTCGCCTCGACCTACGAGCTGAACCGCGTCTTTTTTATCGGCGGCGAAAGCCAGTGCCTGGCGGACTTCACCATCGGCAGCGGCAATGTGGATCGCGAACGCAGCCTCAAGGCGCTGCGCGAGCGCGTGCTGCGCTATCGCAACGGCAACGACGAAGAGCGTCGCAATCCTGTCTACTGGGTTAACGCCAGCGCGCAGCCGGGCGTCGGCACCTTTTATATGATGGTGCCGGTTTACGTCGCCAATAAGCTGCAGGCGCTGCTGGGCGTTGAACAGAATATTCGGCTGGACGAGTTTATCCAGCCTGGCAGCCTGCCGGTGGTGGCCACCATCGTCGATGAGAATTACCGACCGCTGCTGACGTCTCGTCGCGGCGGCGCCGGCTTCTCGCTTAACGATTTGTCGGACGACACCAGCTGGTTCGGTTACCTCGACGGCTATCGCCAGCTGGTGCTGAAAAAGCCGCTGCCGCCTTCCGATCTCAACGTGGTGTGGTCGGTGTCGACCCGCGTGCTGGTGGATCAGCTCAAGCTGATGATCATCAACGCGCTGCTGCTCAATCTGCTCAGCGCGATTGTGCTTTTCACCCTGGCCTGGCTGTTTGAGCGTCGGATGTTCCTGCCGGCCGAGGAGAATGCGCACCGGCTGGAAGAGCATGAGCAGTTCAACCGCAAAATCGTCGCCTCGGCGCCGGTGGGCATTTGCATTCTGCGCACCCGCGACGGCACCAATATTCTCAGCAACGAGCTGGCGCACAACTATCTGACGCTGCTGACGCAGGAAGATCGCCAGCGGCTCAATGAAATCATCGGCAGCCAGCAGGTCAACTTCGTCGATGTGCTGACCGGCAGCAACACCAACCTGCAAATCAGCTTTGTGCACTCGCGCTACCGCAACGAAAACGTGGCGATCTGCGTGCTGGTGGACGTCTCCGCGCGCGTGCGCATGGAGCAGTCGCTGCAGGAGATGGCGCAGGCGGCAGAGCAGGCGAGCCAGTCGAAGTCGATGTTCCTGGCCACCGTCAGCCACGAGCTGCGCACGCCGCTCTACGGCATTATCGGCAACCTCGATCTGCTGCAGACCAAACAGCTGCCGAAAGAGGTCGATTCGCTGGTCACCGCGATGAACAACTCGTCGAGCCTGCTGCTGAAGATCATCAGCGATATTCTCGACTTCTCCAAGATTGAGTCGGAACAGCTGAAGATCGAGCCGCGTCCCTTCTCGCCGCGCGAAGTCCTCAGCCACATCGCCGGCAACTATCTCTCGCTGGTGATGAAGAAGCGGCTGACGCTTTACTGTTTTATCGAGCATGACGTGCCGCTGGCGCTGGATGGCGATCCGCTGCGGCTGCAGCAGGTGATCTCCAACCTGCTTAACAACGCCATCAAGTTCACCCACACCGGCTGCATTATTCTGCATGCCTATGTGAAAGAGGGCTATCTGGCGTTCCGCATTCGCGATACCGGCGTGGGGATCCCAGGCAAAGAGATTACGCGGTTGTTCGATCCTTTCTTCCAGGTGGGCAACGGCGTGCAGCGCAACTTTCAGGGCACCGGCCTCGGCCTCGCCATTTGCGAAAAGCTGACCAACATGATGGACGGCGATATCGAGGTGGACTCCGAGCCGGGCATGGGCAGCCAGTTTATCGTGCGCATCCCGGTCTATAACGGTCAGCATCCTGCGCCGCCGCTGCTTGACGGGCTGCACGACAAAACCCTGTGGATCGATATGCGCAACGACTATCTCGCCAGCTTTATCGAGCGCGATCTGCAGCAGCAGGGTATCGCTATCCTGCCGTATAACGGCAAAGGCGGCAGCGACGACGTGCTGATCACCGACTATGAGCCGGAAGGCGAGCAGACGCTGCGGGCGGTGATCGTCTTCAGCGGCGCCCATATCGCTATGCCGCGTGAAATCGCGCCGGGACGCTGGCTGCACAGCACGGCGACGCCGCACGAGCTGCCGAGCCTGCTGGCGCGCATCTACCGCATCGCCATTCAGAGCGACACGGCGACCAACCTCGCGCTCTCCGCGCCGGCGGAAGAGGTGATCAGCAACGACGACATTATGATCCTGATTGTCGACGACCATCCTATTAACCGCATGCTGCTGTCGGAGCAGCTCGGTACGCTGGGCTATCAGGTGAAAACCGCTCAGGACGGCGTCGACGCGCTTAACGTCATCAGCCGCAGCGAGATCGATATCGTGCTGAGCGACGTCAACATGCCGAATATGGACGGCTATCGACTGACGCAGCGGTTGCGTCAGCTTGGTCACGTTTTCCCGGTGATCGGCGTTACCGCTAACGCGCTGGCGGAAGAGAAGCAGCGCTGTATGGAGGCCGGCATGGATAACTGCCTGTCGAAACCGGTGACGCTGGACGTGCTGAAGACGACGCTGGCGGTTTACGCGGAGCGGGTAAGGAAAGCGCGGGAAGGGTAGGCGGAGGTTAGTCTGGTGACGCAGAAAACCAGACGGCGCCTGAGCGCCGTCTGAACAACGCGTTAGTCTTTGTCGATCTGGGTGGCGCTGACGGAGGAGAGATAGTTCAGCAGGGCGATATCGTTATCGACGCCCAGCTTCATCATCGCCGATTTTTTCTGGCTGCTGATGGTTTTGATGCTGCGGTTCAGTTTCTTGGCGATCTCCGTCACCAGGAAGCCTTCAGCGAACAGGCGCAGCACTTCGCTCTCTTTCGGCGACAGACGCTTGTCGCCATAGCCGCCGGCGCTGATCTTCTCCAGCAGTTTCGCGACGCTTTCCGGCGTGTACTTCTTGCCTTTTTGCAGCGCAGCCAGCGCTTTCGGCAGATCGGTCGGCGCGCCCTGTTTCAGCACGATGCCTTCGATATCCAGATCCAGCACGGCGCTCAGAATTGCCGGGTTGTTGTTCATGGTCAGAACAATAATCGACAGGTCCGGATAGTGACGTTTGATATATTTGATCAGCGTGATGCCATCGCCATATTTCTCGCCAGGCATGGAGAGATCGGTGATCAGGACATTGGCGTCAAGTTTTGACAGGCTGTTAATCAGTGCTGTTGAGTCTTCGAACTCACCTACAACGTTGACCCATTCAATTTGTTCCAGAGATTTTCGGATACCGAAAAGAACAATTGGATGGTCATCGGCAATAATTACATTTAAGTTATTCATCTTATTGGTTACCTTGCTGCAGCAGTTCATTGACGTAAGCGTCAATGGCACTGGTGGTATTTGTAATGTTTGAATCGTCACATGCTTTGATGTGCAGTTCTAACTCTTCACAAAGCTGTTTGCCTGGCGTCAGGTTAAGCATGGCAAACACGCCTTTCAGGCGATGCGCTGTCTGAGCAAGCATGGCGTAGTCCTTTTCCGCCGACTCAGTATACAGTCTCTTTACATCAGGCGGTACTGTCTCGGTAAACAGCTGGAAGTAGCCGCCGCTGAGCAGCGGGGTTAATTCCTCGTCTTCTGTACTCTCATCCATGGAATCATGGGCCAGCTGTTGTTCAATCAGGGCCAGCAGCGCATCCTGCAGCGCATTGCTGAGATTGAAGTTGACCCGGTATTGCCGATCGTTTAGCGCGTGGTGACCCAGCTCATCCTCCGCCAGCAGCAGCGCCCAGCCGCTCAGCTTGTTGGGATCGTCGGTCACCAGCACGTCATGTTCCTGGCCTGACAGCCGCTCTTCGGGCGACAGGCAGCGCGCGCCCCAGTTCTCCAGATGGCGGCAGACGATCTTGTAGACATCTTCCACCTCGATCTCGATAAGCGCGGTCACGCCGTCCAGCAGCTTCTCCTCTTCCTCTTCCGGCCGCGGCTCTACCGCCAGCGGAAGCTGAATGCTGTAGCGCGTGCCGATATCCGGTTTCGCGGTAATCTCCAGGCTGCCGCCCATCTGTTTGCACAGCTGCTTACAGAGGAAAAAGGCCATGCCGGACGCCTGACCGTAGCGATCCTGACTGGTTTCGCCGAGGAACGGAAAGTCGGCGTTCGCCAGCTCGTCGACGGTCAGTCCTGCGCCGGTATCCACCAGCTGGATCAGCAAACGCTCCGGATGCGCCTCGTCGGCGCTCACCGTCAGCGAGATCTTGCCCCAGCGCGTGGTGGTCAGCGCATAGTGCATCAGCGTGGCGAGCACTTTACGCAGCGCGCGGCGGTCGCCGAAGCGCTGCTCATCGTTGGGCTGCAGGTTATTCACGACCAGCGACAGCCCCTTGCGGCGCATCAGCGGCAGGCTTTCCAGCGCGATCTCGTCCAGCAGCTCCTGCAGGTTGAAAACGCTGGCGTCAGGCGACCAGTCGTGCGCCTCCAGGCGGTTAAGCAGGACGATATCGTCCACCAGCCGCGCCAGACCCTGACTCTCGTCCAGCAGGTCGAGCACGGTTTCATCTTCGTCGCGCTGGCTGAGCTGCACCAGCTGCGCCACCACGTTTTCCAGCGGACGGTTAAGGGCGTGACCGAGATTTTGCAGCAGCTGCTGGCGCATCTGATGGTTGCGATCCAGCACCTGCTGCGCCTTCTGCAGCTTCTTATTCACCAGCAGCTCGCGATCCTGATCGCGCATCAAAAACAGCTGGGTATGGGGCGACAGCACGCTGCGCGCGTGGCGGATCTCATAGACTTCGTTGTTGATGGTCGCCTGCAGCACGCCCTGATGCTGGTCGGACATATTAATGATTTTTTGCAGATTCAGATGCGGCAAAAGATGTTCTGCGATCTTATTGCTGAGAATGGTGCGGTTGCTGGCGAAGTCATACACCAGCAGGCCGACCGGCAGGCTGGCGACGATCTCTTCGTTCAGTACGCGCAGCGAATCGAGCTCCGCGCTCTGGTTTTCGCTTGGGCGCAGCGACTGCTGGCGCAGCAGCGTCATACCGGTGAAAGAGAGCAGAAACAGCAGCAGATTCACCAGCAGCGGCCACAGCAGATTATGCAGCGTATCCATCATCAGGCTGGTAAGCGGCACGCGATAAACCAGCTGCAGCGGCGTGCTCGGCAGGCTTGCGGCGATCTCCAGGTCAGGATTGACGATGGCGATCTGCGTGCTCTCGCCCTCTTCCGCATCGCTTGCGGCGGGCAGCGCGGCGTCCTGACGCAGCTGGAAGTTTTCAATCGGCATATTCTGCGGCGTCAGATCGTTGATCGGCAGATCGAAGGCGACCACCGTCGCCAGATGGCCCGGCTGATTAAAGGTGGTGCGCAGCGTAAAGTAATGATCGTTCTGGAAAGCGAAGTGGCGCAGCGGCGAGAAGCTTTCACGCTCGTCCAGCGCATTCGCCTGCTGCAGCATTTCGGCGCGGCGACCGTCCACCAGCGAACTGATGGCGCTCTCTTTATAGCGCGTCGCCATATCCTTCAGCGGCAGCGTGGAGATCATAATCAGGCTGTTGTCCTGGCCGTTAAGGAAATACATCGACCAGGTGGGATTTTCCGCGCCCCACAGCGTATCGAGGTAGCTCGACATGCGCATGGTCATATCGAGCGTGCTGCTATCGTGCGAGCCGAAGATCAGCGCTTCGGTTTTGCGGCGGGTTTTTTCCAGATAGTAGACGTCCGGACGCAGCCGCGTCTCCTGCAGGCTGCTATTCGGCGCGCTCCCCGCCGCGCTGGTGGCGAGATTCTCGTAAATTTGCCAGGTGGCGAAGCGATAGGCGTCGATGCGCTTTTGCGTCGCGCGCGCCAGATCGGCCATGGCATAGCGTTTCTCGGTCAGCCAGGCGTTGACCGAGTTATGGACCATAAAGCCCAGCGCCAGCAGCAGCACCAGATTGAAAATCACAAAAAAGCGGGTGACATTGCCGGATGTCACTGGAAACTTAAAGGGCAACATAGCGTGTCAGGCACCTGAAATCATCGCGCAACCAGTCGGGCACTGGCGGCCACAGCCAGCAGCAGCAGCGCGATAAGCAGAAAGGCACCGCTGAGGCTCAGCCATTGAGAAATAAATCCGATTAAGGCCGGACCTGAGAGAATACCCGCATATCCCAGCGTTGTCATGGCGGAAATCCCCAGATTAGAGGGCATATCCCGTTGATTCCCGACAGCATTGAATAACATCGGCACCGTATTAGACAAACCGAAGCCCACCAGCAGGAAAGCGAGCAGCGCCATCTGCGGCCAGGGCAGAAATACCGCCAGCGCCAGGCCGGCCGACGCGATCAGCGCGCCCGTCAGCATCACGGGAAAACGGCCGAAGCGGTGAATAATGCGGTCGCCGGTAAGGCGGCCAATAGTCATCGCCACTGAGAAGATCGCATAGCCGAGTCCGGCGTGCGCGGTGGACATGCCGGGACGCTGCAGCAGCAGCAGCGCGCCCCAGTCGAGCACCGCGCCTTCGGCGAGAAACAGAATAAAGCAGAGCAGGCCGAGGAAGGCGACGAAGCCGCGCGGCACCACCAGCCACGGCTGATCGGGCTGATGCAGGCGCTCGCTCATCAGCGTCGGCAGGCTGGCCGCCAGCAGCAGCGCCATCAGAAGCAGCACCAGCCCTACCGACGCCAGCGGCGACAGCCCGGCGCCGAGCAGCAGGCTAATCGCGCCCGCGCCTAAAATACCGCCGAGGCTAAAAAAGCCGTGGAAGCCGGACATCATCGGCTTGCTGGCCGCTTTTTCCACCTCGACCGCCTGCACGTTCATCGCCACGTCCAGCATGCCCAGCCCGGCGCCGAAAACCATCAGCGTTGCGGCCATCATCCACATGGCTTCCAGCGTCGCCAGCAGCGGCAGCGTCGCCAGAATCACCAGCGTCGAGCCGAGCATGACCCGGCGGCAGCCGAACCGGGCTACCAGCGCGCCGGTCACCGGCATCGCCGCCAGCGAACCGATGCCCAGGCAGAGCAGCAGCGCGCCCAGCGACGCGCCGCTCAGCGCCAGCCGCTGGCTGGCGAACGGCACCAGCGGCGCCCAGGAGGACATGCCGAGACCGGCGATAAGAAAAACAAGGCGTGTTCCCAGGCTGACATGGCTGTGAAGTTTCCTGGGTGGGGCGGCGTCCATTGCGGTCATAGTGATATTCGTGAGTAATAAAGCGACGAAGTGTAGCATCAAAGCCGCAGCCGCATGCGCTGCCGGTGAGGGCAGGGCGGCGATAAACCGGCGTGAAAGTCGGCATTTTAACGACTTTTATCCCGTCTCTGAACTTTTCCAGAACTTTCCTGGCCGCTTTCCGAAAAAGCTGATGACCCTGGCATCTCTTTTCCACCCTGGACGTAACCTCCTTACTCCGTCTGGCCGAGGCTTACGTCGTCAGGCGCTGACTCGCCGCTATCGATAAGGCGATGATATTCTGCACGCTTTATGGCGATATTTTGCGGCGTGCGCAGCAGGGCGATTAAATAAGAGAGGCATCCCATGAGAAGCGTCGCTTTATTACGGTGATAAATTAACATGGGAAATGTTGAGAGGGTTAATTAGCCAGACGTGCGATTATTAGCAATAAATGCCGGCTGTCGGCGACGTTATTTTAGTGTCGTTAATTAAGTTTACTTTCGAAGGTGGCGAGAAGGTCAAATTTCGGGCAAAAAAATGCCGGACATACAGGTCCGGCGGGAAATTAGGGTAAACATCTCATTCGGGGTGAATGAAGGTAATAATGAAATAAATGATGATAGCGGGATCTATTGTATTCTCAGATGACGCATATGTTTTATCATTCAGTGCTCATATAACACCACATGTAACATCATGAAAGTAAAAGTATAAAAAATGATTTGATATTTTGTGCGATAATTTTTATCTATATGTGCTGGTTATTAGTTCCGCAAAATTTACATCTGGAAATAACTGTTTCGCATTATGAAACAGTTTTGGAAATTTCGTAGCATTTTCGTGATGGCTTATTGCGCTTTATAAAATAACAATGGCGTGCCGGCTGAATTTTTAAGCGTTCAGCTCGCAGTGGCAAAAATAAGGCATATAACAGAGGGCAATAAAATGAAACGTCGCGTTCTCTCCCTGATGATCCCTGCGCTGCTGGTCGCAGCGGGTTCTGCAAGCGCAGCGGAAATCTACAATAAAGACGGCAACAAATTAGATCTGTTCGGTAAAGTCGACGGTCTGCACTATTTCTCCGACAACGATGGTAATGACGGCGATCAGTCTTACCTGCGCTTCGGCTTCAAAGGCGAAACCCAGATTTCCAACCAGCTGACCGGTTACGGCCAGTGGGAATATCAGGCGGCGCTGAACACGGCGGAAAGCGAAGGCACCGCTAACAGCTACACGCGCGTCGGCTTCGCCGGTATCAAGTTCGGCGATGCGGGCTCGTTCGACTACGGCCGCAACTACGGCGTGGCATACGACATCGGCGCATGGACCGACGTCCTGCCGGAGTTCGGCGGCGACACCTACGGCGCGGACAACTTTATGTTCCAGCGCGGCAACGGCATGGCGACCTACCGCAACTCTAACTTCTTCGGCCTGGTGGACGGCTGGAACTTCGCCGTTCAGTATCAGGGCAAAAACGACAACCCGAGCCGCGAAACCTCTGGCCGCGACGTGCTGGGCGAGAACGGCGACGGCTGGGGCCTGAGCACCACCTACGATCTGGGCTCCGGCTTCGGCATCGGCGCTGCCATGTTCTCGTCTGACCGCACTAACAATCAGAACGGCGGCGATCCGGCCATTCTGGGTCGCGGCGACAAGGCGGAAGTCTACACCGGCGGCCTGAAGTATGACGCCAACAATATCTACCTGGCGGCGATGTACAGCCGTTCCTACAACGCCACCCGCTTCGGCTCTAGTGACGACGACATCTATGGTTTCGCCGACAAGGCGGATAACTGGGAGCTGGTGGCGCAGTATCAGTTCGACTTCGGCCTGCGTCCGTCTCTGGCGTTCGTGACCTCACGCGGCACCGACATTCAGAACTGGGGCAAACAGAACCTGAAAAAATATGTTGATGTGGGTGCGACCTACTACTTCAACAAAAACATGTCCACCTACGTTGATTACCAGATCAACCTGATGGACGACAATGACTTCACCGACGCGGCCGGCATCAACACCGACGACACCGTGGCGCTGGGTCTGGTTTATCAGTTCTAAACCGCTCAGGAGCGTAGCCTGCGGGCTACGCTCCCCTGTGCAGGATCGCCGTCAGCGCGGCGGCTAAATCCTCGATTACCGCTTCCGCCTCTTCTCCCCGCTGCGCCCGCACGATAGCGCCTTCCGCCAGCAACATAATCTGTCCAGTTTTGCCGCGTTCACTTTGCGCCAGCCTGAGGGCGATGGCGTCCGCCATCTCTTGCTTATGCCGCCGGATCAGCGCGCTGATTTCAGGTAGGCTCTCGCCCAGTTCCGCGCTGGCGTTGATAAAGGCGCAGCCGCGAAAATCCGCTTCGTGAAACCAGCTTTTCAGCGCGGCAGGTAGCGCATCCTGCAGAGAAGGCGTCAGCGCCAGCGCCTGCTGGAACCCCTTCATCCAGCGCTGATGCCGCTGCTCCAGCGCCGCCGCGATCAGCTGATTTTTCGCCGGGAAATGGCGGTAGAAGGTCACTTTGGTCACGCCCGCTTCGGCGATCACGCGATCAACGCCGGTGGCGCGAATGCCCTGCTGGTAGAAGAGCCGCTGCGCCGTAGCCAGGATGCGGTCGCGGGCGGCGGCGGCAGGATCGAAAACAAGCGGAGCGAGCATAATCAGGCCTCCCATTTTTTTAGTAGACAGAATTGTCTACATGCAGCAGAGTAAAGCAAGTAGACAAACCTGTCTACTTACTGACTTTAGCCGCAGGAGACGACAATGCTGCTTCCTCCCTTTGATGAACAGAGCGCAATCGAAAAAGTACGTATGGCGGAAGATGCCTGGAACAGCCGCGATCCGCAGCGGGTGTCGCAGGTTTATAGTCTGGAGACGCGCTGGCGCAACCGCAGCGAAAGCGTGCAGGGGCGTGAAGAGGTGGTGGCCTTTCTCAGCCGCAAATGGATCCGAGAGCTGGATTACCGGCTGATCAAAGAGCTATGGGCGTGGCATGACGACCGGCTGGCGGTGCGCTTTGCCTATGAATGGCATGACGACAGCGGCAACTGGTTCCGCAGCTACGGCAATGAGAACTGGCGCTTCGGCGCTGACGGCCTGATGATCGAACGTTTCGCCTGCATTAACGACCTGCCGATAGCAGCCAGCGAACGACGCTTTCACTGGCCGCTCGGCAGACGCCCGGACGAGCATCCGGGGTTGAGCGAACTGGGGATGTAACTACGACTGCAGCGTCCGCCTGCGGCTGACCGCAGGCGGCGTTTTTGGCTGTGGCGGGGCGCTGCCCTCAAATCCAACCCCCGCCAGGGTGAACGCGGAGAAACTCAGCCACTGCTGCCACTGACCGAACGTTGATGATGATTTACGCATGCTGCACCTCCCGGAATTAAACCCGGTCTAAACAGTGCACTATTCATGCCAGCTCGATCGCTCTCACAGCCACGGATTTCCCGCCTGCTTTGCTACACTGCCGCAGCATTTTGGTGCACATCTGCTCAACGCTGGCGCGCCGCGCCCCAGTCAAGGCGCTTTTGACGCCGCTGTTGCAGCAGCTTAACAATACTGAAAATAAATAGTCCGCCTGCGAACGCGAGAATCAGATAGATCATTGGGGCCTCCTGTTATCAGCCGGTTCCCTGCCAGAGTGGGTCAGGCAGTGCGGGTTTACAAGCCGCTTTTGACTACTTTACTAACGACTTATGCTTTGTTTCAGGCTGGAATATAGCGTTACAGATGAGGGAAGAATGCGATACTGGAATATTCTGCTAATGACAGCGGCAGTTTGCGCCCTGAGCGCCTGCGATAGCAAAACGCCGTCGCAGGCGATGGTGCTGGAAGGCAAAACCATGGGCACGGTGTGGCGCGTGTCGCTGGCGGGCGTCGACGCCGCGCGCAAAGCGACACTGCAGCAGGCGATCCAGCAGCAGCTTGATGCGGATGACCAGACGTTGTCGACCTGGAAACCCGACTCCGTGCTGTCGCGCTTTAACCGCTATCAGGGCGACGCGCCGCAGCCGGTCAGCGCCGATATGGCGGATATCGTCACCGAGGCCTTGCGTATCGGCGCGAAAACCGGCGGCGCGATGGATATCACCGTGGGGCCGCTGGTGAATCTCTGGGGCTTCGGCCCGGCGAAGCAGCCTGCCCACAGCCCGACGGAGGCGGAGATCGCTGCCGCGAAGGCGCAAACCGGGCTACAGCACCTGCGCGTTCTTCAGACGGTGGAAGGACAGTGGCTGCAAAAGGATCTGCCAGGACTCTATGTCGATCTCTCTACTATGGGCGAAGGCTACGCTACCGACCATCTGGCGCGCCTGATGGAGCGCGAAGGGATCAACAACTATCTGGTTTCGGTCGGCGGGGCGGTATTGAGCCGCGGCGAGAACGCGCAGGGCCAGCGCTGGCGCGTGGCGATCCAGAAACCCACCGACAGCGAAAACGCCGTACAGGCGCGGGTTGACCTGCAGGGGCACGGCATCAGCACATCCGGCAGCTATCGCAACTATTATGAACTGGATGGCAAACGTATTTCACACGTCATCGATCCGGCGACCGGCCGCCCCATTGAGCACAAGCTGGTTTCCGCCACGGTGATCGCCACCACGGCGCTGGAAGCTGACGGCTGGGATACCGGCCTGATGGTGCTGGGCAGCGAAAAGGCGAAGGCGCTGGCGCTGCAGCAGCAGCTGGCGGTCTACCTTATCAGTAAAGAGGGCGATAAATTCGTCAGCTGGATGTCGCCGCAGTTCAAAGCCTTTCTGATCGACGACGAGTCGCGGCGCAAGGGGGAATAATGCTTGATCTGTTTAGTGAAGAAGCGCCATGGCAGGAGCCGCTGGCGGACGGCGCGACCATTTTGCGACGCCGCGCGCGCGACGACGCGCCGGCGCTGATCGAGGCGCTGCTGGCGGTGGCGCAGCAGAATCCGTTCCACCATCGCATCACGCCGGGCGGCCACCGCATGTCGGTGGCGATGACCAACTGCGGCGACTTCGGCTGGTCGAGCGACTTGCGCGGCTATCAGTACACCGAGCAGGATGCGGAGAATGGCCGCAAATGGCCGCCGATGCCGCCGCTGTTTCGCCAGCTGGCGCTCGACTGCGCGCGCGAGGCGGGATTCCCGCAGTTCGCGCCCGACGCCTGCCTGATCAACCGCTACGAGCCGGGCGCAAAGCTGACGCTGCATCAGGATAAAGATGAGCGCGATCTGCGTCAGCCGATTGTGTCGGTGTCGCTGGGGCTGCCGGCGGTGTTTCTGTTCGGCGGCTTCGCGCGCGGCGACGCCACCCAGCGCGTGCTGCTGGAGCATGGCGACGTGGTGGTGTGGGGCGGGCCGTCGCGCCTGCGCTACCACGGTATTTTGCCGCTTAAGCCCGGCGATCATCCGCTGGCTGGCGCGTTCCGCTACAACCTGACCTTCCGCCGCGCCTTCTGAGCGCGGCGCGATTGCGAATAACTATTGCTATCATTCCGCATCGCTTTAAACTGCTGGCTGCTTTCCTGACTGCTGGACGTTGTTATGCCGTTGCTCAAGGTTGTTTTTCGCCAGTTTCGCTGGCCTTTTATCGGCGTGATCCTGCTGACGCTGCTCAGCGCCGTGCTCGGCATCGCCATGATCGCCTATATCAACAGCGAAATGATCTCGGCGATCAATACCTCTTTCTCCGTGCTGCCTGGCTTTTTGCTGCAGCTGGTGCTGCTGATGGCGGTGACGCTCGCCGCCCAGCTGGCGCTGACCCTGCTGGGGCACCAGTTTGTCTGGCGGCTGCGCGGCGAATTTATCAAGCGCATTCTGGATACCCGCGTCGAGCGGCTGGAGCAGATCGGCAACGCGCAGCTGCTGGCCGGGCTGACCAGCGATATCCGCGCCATCACTATCGCCTTCGTCCGCCTGCCGGAGCTAATTCAGGGCATTATCATCACGCTGGGATCGGCAATTTATCTCGCCTGGCTCTCGCCTAAAATGCTGATGGTCTCCAGCCTGTGGATGGCGGTCACGCTGGTGGGCGGCTGGCTGCTGGTGTCGCGCGTTTATCGCCATATGGCGAAACTGCGCGAGGTAGAAGATGACCTCTACCGCGATTTCCAGACGGTGACGGAAGGGCGCAAAGAGCTGCACCTGAACCGCGAGCGCGCCCAGCTAATCTACGAAACCGTTTATCAGGAAGATGCGAAAGCCTACCGTCACCATATCGTGCGCGCCGACACCTACCACCTCAGCGCGGTGAACTGGTCGAATATCATGACGCTCGGCGCTATCGGCATGGTGTTTTTTATGGCCAATAGCCTGGGCTGGGCGAACACCGCAGTGGCGGCGACCTTCTCGCTCACGCTGCTGTTTCTGCGCACGCCGCTGCTGTCTGCGGTCGGCGCGCTGCCGACGTTGCTCAGCGCCCAGGTGGCGTTCCGCAAGCTTAACGCCTTCGATCTGGCGCCCTATCAGGAGGGCTTCTATACGCTGCCGCCGCTGGCGGAGTGGCATACGCTGGAGCTGCGCGACGTCTGCTTCCACTACGGACAAAACGGTTTCGAAGTCGGCCCCATCAACCTGACGCTGCGGCGCGGCGAGCTGGTGTTTTTGATCGGCGGCAACGGCAGCGGCAAATCGACGCTGGCGATGCTGCTGACCGGCCTCTACCAGCCGCACAGCGGCACGCTGCTGCTGGACGGCGAGCCAATCGGCGCGGACGAGCTGGATCGCTGGCGCAAACATTTCTCGGCGGTGTTTACCGACGTGCATCTGTTCGATCGGCTGATTGGACGGGAAGGCGTGCCGGCTAATCCTAAGCTGGTGCAGGCCTGGCTTGAGCGGCTGAAGATGCAGGACAAGCTGAAAATCGAGGGCAATAAAATCCTCAATCTGCAGCTGTCGAAAGGGCAGAGCAAGCGGGTGGCGCTGCTGCTGGCGGCGGCGGAAGAGCGCGACGTGCTGCTGCTGGACGAATGGGCGGCGGATCAGGATCCCCACTTCCGCCGCGTCTTCTATCGCGAACTGCTCCCCTGGCTGCAGGCGTCGGGTAAAACCGTGTTCGCCATCAGCCACGACGACCACTATTTTATCCATGCCGACCGGCTGCTGGAGATGCGCGAAGGCAAACTCAGCGAGCTGACCGGACGCGAGCGTGACATGGCCACGCTCGACGCGGTGCAGCGCACCGACGTGGCTTATCAATATCAACAGGATGAAAAAGCTTAGCGGAAAGGGTTAGTGGCGCGGCGTGGGTTGCAAGCGTTAAGCTGACCTCAGCAAAAACAGCGTTTTTGCTTCCCTGGAATATTTTCTGTCGTCTTGTGTTTGTACCGGCTTAGCCCCTTTGCTAAGCCGGTTTTTTATTGCCCGCGACAGGATGGGTCAGCAGCGTGAGCACCCGATCCGCCTCCAGCTGAAATTCCGCCTCCAGCCGCGTACCGGCAACAAACGCCGCGCTAAAGCTATGGTTCAGCACCAGCACCGCTTTGCCTGCGGCGATATCCATCTCCAGCAGGCTCGCCTGAGGAAAATCCATCGGCTGATGCAGCTGCGGCCACAGCGCTTTATACAGACTCTCTTTCAGCGAAAACAGTAGCGTTGCGGCCTGCGCAAAGGGCAGCGGCAGCGCGCGCAGCCGCGCCTCCTCCTGGTCGCTCATCAGCAGCGCGGCGGTTTCCTCTGCGGTGCGCAGGCTCATCACGCTTTCAATATCGACGCCGATGCCGAGCGGCTGCCGGGTCACGGCCAGCGCCGCCGCGCCGTCGGTGTGCGACAGGGACGCCTGTACGCCTGGCGGCCAGATGGGCGACCGGTCGCTGTGGTTTTGCAGCAGAAAGTCAGGGATGCCAATCCGGGCTATCACCTCGCGCGCCAGCCAACGGCTGGCCAGGTATTCGGCGCGGCGCTTTTTTACCGCCTGCCGCAAAGCGGATGGAAGAGGGAGATCCCAGCGCGCGCTGAAGCTGTCGTCATAGAGAGTCAGGTCGAAGCGCGCCTGCGCCAGCAGAACATCGCCGCGGCGCAGGTGCGCGGAGCGAATAAAGCCGCCTTCAGGCGGCGGCAGAGAAATGATCTGAGGATTCATCAGGTTCCAGGGCGGCGCAAAAGGGCATTAAAGCAGCCCGCCATGGTCGGAGCAACCGCTTAGTCGTTCGGCGGAATGGCAAAGCCCTTTACGGAAACCACGAAGTGATGGTGACCCTTAGTGATGCGCGCGCCGCGATCGCACCAGCGCGAGGCCAGGCGAAAAAAATCGTCGCTGCCGATATTGTAAGCCAGTTCCACTTTGCTGACGCCTGAATGAAGCAGTTCTTCCGCATCCTGCAGGCTCTTCGCTTTGATAACCATAGTGACATCCATCCGAAATTCAGAAGCATTAAGAGTAAGGAATGTTTATGACAGTTTTGTTTCACTAAGGTTAAAAAGCGCGGCGGCCTGCGATTTTTGTGAAGAAGATCAGCGTCAATCGCACAGAGTAAGCGGCTGAAGAGGTAAGCGATATTTTATTCCGTGGGTAAAAAGCTGACCGCTCTGGCGCGGCTGTGACCAGCAAAAAGGCCGCGCATGGCGGCCTTAGTGGGTTACTGCTTTTGATCCGGTTCAGGACGTTTATCGCCTGACTCGGGCGCGTTAGTTGGATCGTCTTTTTCAATATAATGCATAAACTCTCCTCTTCGTTACCCACACAGAATTCAGTATAGACCATGTTTCTGCGCGCAAAGTGCGGAAGCCGCAGGAGCGCTGGACGGCTAACGGCAGGCATAAAAAAAGCAGCCTTAACAGGCTGCTTTAGTTGGGAATTTTGGTCGGCACGAGAGGATTTGAACCTCCGACCCCTGACACCCCATGACAGTGCGCTACCAGGCTGCGCTACGTGCCGAACAGTGGGGCTTAGTCTACTGTTTCTCTGGCGGAATGCAAGCAGCAGCCGTCTAACTGCCTCATAAATAATCAGTTAGCGATAAAACGCTTCTCTTCCGTCAGCACCTGCAGCAGTAACGCCAGCTGCGGCTTATGATCTTTCAGGGCGTTGCCCTTCGCATCATAAGCGCGATAGCTGCCGTTATTATTGAGCACCAGCGTCACCTGCGGCGTCGTCACCACCAGACGATTATCTTCACTGCTGGCGACCCAGTTGTGGCGGCGCTGTGCGGCGAAGAGATCTTCCCCTTGCGAATAGTTCACCGGATTGGTGCGCACGTGCAGCAGGCGCTGCATCAGCGTCGCCATCACATCCTGATGATCGGTAAGGCGATCGATGGTCTGCGCGGGAGTGTCCGGCCAGTGGATCACCAGCGGAACCTGCAGGTTCGCGCGGTTGCCCACGCTATCAGCGTTGCCGTCCAGCGCGATACCCTGCTGCGCGGTGATCACCACCACGGTATTTTTCAGCAGATCGCGCTGCTCCAGCGCGGCGAGCACGCTATGAATTTGCTCATCGATGGCGGCAGCCTGACGCAGGTAGCTACGCTGACGCGTTTTCGCCGGGGCGCCGCTCAGATCGACGCCGTCCAGCGCCAGCCAGGAGAACCACGGATTGCCGTCGCCTTTCTGCCCGTTCAGCCAGTTCTGCCACTGGGTGACGGTGCTGGCGTTAGGCTGACTGTCAGTAGCGGGCAGGCTATAGTCCGTCAGCAGCGCCTGGCGATAGAGCGGCTGGTTGAAGCCTTCGGAGGAGAAAAGCCCGAACTGGTAGCCCTGCGAACTTAGCGCTCCCAGCAATGCCGACGGGGTGCGCGCCGACAGCACGCCGTCCATATAGCTGGCGGAAATACCGTAGAACAGGCCAAACAGCCCTTTTTCCGGCAGGTCGCCCGCGCTGAAGTGCTGGGTAAAGCGCAGGTTATCGCCGGCAAACTGATTAAGCTGCGGCAGCGCTTTCGCCATGTCGCCGGCGTTCAGCGACTTCACGGTGATCACCAGCAGGTTATTGCGCGTGCCGCCGTCGCGGAAGGCGATATCGCTGAGCGGATACTGCACCGACACCGCTTCCGGATCGCCCTGCTGGATCAGACGCTGCTGGTAAGCCTGCGCGTCCAGCAGACCGTGGCGCTCGAGGAAACGTCGCGCGGTCATCGGATAGGAGAGCGGCAGATTAGCGCGCTGCATGGTAATCGGACGATAGAAGTTGGCGTCGGCCCAGATATAGAGCAGATGGCTGGCGAAAAAGGCGCTGATAAACAGCGCCGCCAGCGGCTTGCCGAACGAGCGCCGGTTCAGGCTGCGCAGCTTCTGCCAGCTCCAGGTGGCGAACAGCATCTCCACGAGGAAAATCAGCGGCACGCTGATAAACATCAGCTGCCAGTCGCGCGCCATCTCGCTCTGGTCAGGGTTGATCACCAGCTCCCACACCACCGGATTAAGGTGGAGATGGAAGCGGTTGAACACCGCGCTGTCGA
The DNA here is from genome assembly GCF_059730625.1 of Pantoea sp. X-Soil-MYKO-1289. Lineage (NCBI taxonomy): Bacteria > Pseudomonadati > Pseudomonadota > Gammaproteobacteria > Enterobacterales > Erwiniaceae > Pantoea > Pantoea sp. X-Soil-MYKO-1289. The sequence goes on along the minus strand of NZ_AP036004.1, from coordinate 2,778,620 downwards.
CCATAATCAGCGTCAGCCCGACGGTGGCGATAATCGCCGACAAGACGCGCAGCAGCCGCTGCGACATCACCACAAACGTGAGCGGAAATATCGCCAGCAGATAGACGGCGAAGACAATAAAGCTGAAGTGGCCGATCCAGCTGCTGAAGGCGTAAATGCGCCCCGCGAGCGACGCGGGCCAGTCGGCCACCACCAGATAGCGGCTGCCTAAAATCAACGCGAATAAAATATTAAACAGAGCAAACCAGTGCCCCCAGCTGATCATCTGGGAGACTTTTTCGCGGTAGCGCTGCCGGTTGGTTACCATATTATGCGATCAAATCAGCGATTAATGGGCGTTGTCGTCGCGGACGGAGGCCTGCAGGGCTTCCGCGAAAGAACGTGCCAGCGAACGGCGCTGCGCCGGCGCAACGTCGCTGTTGATCACGTTGGTCACCATATTGCCCAGCACCATCAGTGAAAGGTCGGTCGGCGCATTGTCTTTCTGCAGCACCTGGGCCAGTTGCGCGAGGAGTTTTTCCACGCGTTCGTCGCTGTAACGGGATGATTGTGGCATATCGTCGACTAATCTCGTTTCAAAAGGCGGTATAGTACCGTAACGACAGGTTTTTTACCGCAATTTTATCGAAAGCGCATCGATCGGCTAAAGCATGGAGTTGAAAGCCGATGCGGGCGGTGTTTGAATACGCGCCTGAACTAAAAGGAGAGTCTACCATGAGTCTGGATATCGACCAGATTGCCCTGCATCAGCTGATCAAGCGCGACGAGAATCAGCTTGAGCTGGTACTGCGCGATACGCTGCTGCCCGCCAACGCCACCGTGGAAGCGATGGTAGAAGAGCTGCATCGCGTCTACAGCGCAAAAAACAAAGCCTACGGCCTGTTTAACGAAGAGAGCGAACTGGCGGAGGCGCTGCGCAACTGCCGCAAAGGCAATGATGACTTCCTGGCGTTCAGCCGCGCGGCGACCGGTCGCCTGCGCGACGAGCTGGCTAAATATCCTTTCGCCGAAGGCGGGGTAGTGCTGTTTGTGCACTACCGCTATCTGGCGGTGGAATATCTGCTGATCGCGGTGCTCAACAGCCAGCGCAGCATGCGCGTCAACGAGCAGCTCGACATCAGCAGCACCCACTATCTCGACATTAACCATGCCGACATCGTCGCGCGCATCGACCTGACCGAATGGGAGCTGACGCCGGAATCCACGCGCTATCTGACCTTCCTGCGCGGCCGCGTAGGGCGCAAAGTCGCCGACTTCTTTATGGACTTCCTCGGCGCCAGCGTCGGCCTGGATACCAAAGCGCAGAACCGCGGCCTGCTGCAGGCGGTGGACGACTACTGCGCGGAGTCGGATCTGGATAAGAGCGAGCGGCAGAACTATCGCCAGCAGGTTTACAGCTACTGCAACGAACAGCTGCAGGCGGGCGAGGAGATTGCGCTGGAGGATCTGTCGAAGGAGCTGCCGCCGCTCGGCGAGAAATCGTTCCAGGCCTTTACGCAGGAGCAGGGCTACGAGCTGGAAGAGCACTTCCCGGCGGATCGCAGCACGCTGCGCCAGCTGACCAAATTCGCCGGCAGCGGCGGCGGTCTGACGCTCAATTTTGACGCCGGGCTGTTGGGCGAGCGCGTTTTCTGGGATCCGGCGACTGATACCTTAACGATTAAGGGCACACCGCCAAACCTGCGCGATCAGCTGCAGCGCCGCACCAGCGGCAAGTAGGCCTTCAGCCAGCTAAAAAAAAACGCCGCATAAGCGGCGTTTTTCATATCGATTCGTAGGCGATTACGCGCGGACGAAGTCGATGTGGTGCAGTTTTGGCTTGAACGGGTGACGCTGAACAGCCTGCACTTTAACGTTGGTTTCTTTACCGTCGACAACCAGAGTCAGCACGTCGGTGTAGAAGCCTGGTTTGGTCTGCAGGTTCATCACGGCGTCGTGATCCAGTTCGATAGAAACAGCGGCTTCGCTGCCACCATAGATGATGGCCGGGAATTTGTTCGCTGTGCGCAGGCGGCGGCTCGCACCCTTACCCTGCTCTTTACGTACTTCTGCGTTGATGGTCAACATGGTTATGTCTCTTCAATAATTCCTGCTACAGGCGACCCAGCAGCAGGAGGGTTGTTCAAAGGCAATTGCGAATGCAAAAGCGGGCGGCAGTATAGCGGTAATGGGCGATGCGGGCAAATGATTCCGCCGCTTAGCGCAGCTCATTGGCGCGGCGGAAGCGGCCCTGATAGTCGAAAACTTTCTCGCGCACCTGCCAGAATTGTCCTTTCGCGCGCGCCACCACGAAATCGGGATGGCGCAGCAGCGGCTGCAGCGCCACCACGTCGGCGGCGCTTTGCCAGCCGAGCGGCACGCCAGGCGCGCGCTGATGCGGCCGCATAAAGAGCTGCTCGAACGCCTTGCGCTGCGCGGGCGTGCGCAGGCGGAAGCGTTCATCGACGCTGGTGCCGTCTTCGTCGAAATAGGTCGCCTTCAGCCACTCGCCCTTATCGTCGCGGCCGTGCGTCAGCGTCATGCCGCCGCAGCGCAGCACCAGCGCGTCCTTGAGCTTTAGCGCCGCCTTCAGCATATCGTCGGGATCCACCAGTATTTTGTCGCACTGGTGACAGCGCCGCGCCGCGATATCGTTCTCCGCGCCGCAGTCGGGACAGCTTTTAAAGCGAAAGCGAAAATCGCACTGCTCGCGGTGGCCTTCGTCATCTTCCAGCACGCCCTGACAGCGGCGGCCGAAGTGCTCGATAATCATGCCGTCTGCGGTAGTTTTGCCCCAGAAGGTATTGGCGAAGCCGCAGGCGGGACAGAACACCTGCACCGGCTCATTGTCGCTGGCGCCTTTCGGCGCGCCCACTTCCGGGGTAAAGAGATCGTGCGGGTTGCCGGCATAGTCCAGTATCAGGCAGTCGGTCTTGCCGGGCGACAGGCGCAGCCCGCGTCCGACGATCTGCTGATAGAGGCTGACCGACTCGGTAGGGCGCAAAATGGCGATCAGATCGACGTGCGGCGCATCGAAGCCGGTGGTCAGCACCGCGACGTTGACCAGAAATTTCAGCTGCTGCGCCTTAAAGGCGGCGATGGTGGCGTCGCGCTCTTTCGCCGGCGTCTCCGCCGAAATCAGCGCGCTGTTGGCGGGCAGCAGCGACAGGATCTCGCGTGCGTGCTCCACCGTCGAGGCAAATACCATCACGCCGCGCCGATCCTCGGCGAACTCCACGATCTGGCTGATGATATGCGGCGTTACGCGCTGCTGCTGCTTCAGCTCGCGATTGAGATCCGCCTCGCTGAACAGGCCATTAGCCTGCGCCGTCAGGCGGCTGAAATCATACTGCACCACCGGCATATCGAGCCGCTCCGGCTCCACCAGAAAGCCGTGCTTGATCATGTAGCGCAGCGGCAGCTCGTAGATGCAGTCGCGGAACAGCACCTTCTCATCGCCGCGCACCATGCCGTGATAGTGGAAGTGATAGATCCAGCCTTTGCCGAGGCGAAACGGGGTCGCCGTCAGGCCCAGCAGACGCAGCTGCGGATTATGCTGGCGCAGGTGGCTGAAGATCTGCTGATACTGGCTGTTGTCGTCGTCGCTGATGCGGTGGCACTCGTCGACGATCACCAGCGAAAAGGCGCTGTCGAACTGCGCCAGATTGCGCGCCACCGACTGCACGCTGCCGAACACCACCTTGCGCTGGCTCTCTTTACGCTGCAGGCCGGCGGCGAAGATATCCGCTTCCAGCCCGTAAGCCTGATATTTGCCGTGATTCTGCTCCACCAGCTCTTTGACGTGCGCCAGCACCAGCACGCGTCCGCGCGCCAGCCGCGCCAGCTCGGCGATCACCAGACTTTTGCCGGCGCCGGTGGGCAGCACGATCACCGCCGGTTCGGCGTGGCGACGAAAATGGTTGAGGGTCGCGTTAACCGCGTCTTGCTGATAGGGACGTAGAGTAAAAGCCATGGCCGATCACTTTTGTCAAACTGAACCAGATTATGCCATGAAATCGCATGGAACGCTCTGGGCGGCAGCCTCGGTTCAGGCTATACTTCCCGCACTTTTTCAACGGGTAAAACCCCGTTTCAGTTTCCCTCCGCAGTAACAGGCAAAGCGAATTCATGCGACTCGATAAATTCATCTCTCAGCAACTGGAAGTCAGCCGGGCTATCGCCGGCCGTGAAATCCGGGGGCAAAAAGTCACCGTTAACGGCGAAGTGGTGCGCGACACCGCCTTCAAAATCCTGCCCGAGCATGAGGTGGAATATGACGGCAATCCGCTGCAGCTGCAGGTGGGCCCGCGCTACTTTATGCTGAACAAGCCGCAGGGCTATGTCTGCTCTACTGACGACCCCGATCACCCGACCATCCTCTACTTTATCGAAGAGCCGACCGCGTGGAAGCTGCACGCCGCGGGACGCCTTGATATCGACACCACCGGGCTGGTGCTGCTGACCGACGACGGCCAGTGGTCGCACCGCATTACCTCGCCGCGCCACCACTGCGAGAAAACCTACCGCGTGACGCTGGAGCATCCCGTCGCCGCGGATGTGGCGCAGCAGTTCGCCGAGGGCATTCAGCTGCACGGCGAAAAATCGCTGACCCAGCCGGCGCAAATGGAAGAAATTACGCCGACCGAGGTGCTGCTGACCCTTAGCGAGGGGCGCTACCATCAGGTGAAGCGCATGTTTGCCGCGGTCGGCAACCGCGTGGTCGGGCTGCATCGCGAACGTATCGGCGGCATCGTGCTGGATGACGATCTGGATCCGGGCGAATATCGTCCGCTGACGGAAGATGAAATTAACAGCGTCGGGCTGCCCGACGAGTTAAAACAGAAATAGCGGAGCGGCCGTGCGCAAGGATAAAAACTCAGCTGCTGGACTGGTGGTGATTCTGGGATTGCTGGCGATGCTGATGCCGCTTTCCATCGATATGTACCTGCCCGCGATGCCGCAGATCGCCCGCGAATTCGGCGTGTCGGCAGGCAGCGTGCAGATGACGCTTAACCTCTATATCCTGGGGTTCGCCATCGGCCAGCTGGTGTATGGCCCGCTGGCGGACAGCTACGGCCGTAAGCCGGTGATCGTGCTCGGCACGCTGATTTTTGCCTGCGCGGCGGCGGCCTGCGCGCTGTCGCAGTCTATCGATCAACTGATCCTGATGCGTTTTCTGCACGGCCTCTCCGCGGCGGCGGCCAGCGTGGTGATCAACGCCCTGATGCGCGACAGCTACTCGAAAGAGGATTTCTCACGCATGATGTCGTTCGTCATGCTGATCACCACCATCGCGCCGCTGCTGGCGCCGATTATCGGCGGCTGGCTGCTGCTGGCGTGGAGCTGGCACGCGATTTTCTGGGCGCTGTCGATCGCCGCCTTGATTACCACGGTGATGGTGATGACCCAGATCCGCGAGACGCTCAGGCCGGAGCAGCGTCAGCGTTTTCACCTGCGCACCATGCTGGGCAACTTCGTCACGCTGTTTCGCCACAAGCGCGCCTTCAGCTATATGCTGGCGAGCGGCTTCTCCTTTGCCGGGCTGTTTACCTTTCTCAACGCCGGCCCGTTCGTCTATATCGAGGTCAATCACGTTTCGCCGCAGAATTTTGGCTACTACTTTGCGCTGAACGTGGTGTTTCTGTTTGTGATGACGCTGATCAACAGCCGCGCGGTGCGCCGCTTTGGTCCACTGGCGATGTTCCGCGCCGGGCTGGTGATCCAGTTTGCGATGGGCGTCTGGCTGCTGGCGGTAAGTGCGCTGCATATGGGATTTATTCCGCTGGTGCTCGGCATCGCCATGTTTATCGGCTGCGTCTCGATGGTCTCCTCCAACGCCATGGCGGTGATCCTCGACGAATTCCCCCATATGGCGGGCACCGCGTCGTCGCTGGCGGGCACGCTGCGTTTCGGCGTGGGCGCGCTGGTGGGCGCGCTGCTGTCGACGGCCAGTTTTAACAGCGCCTGGCCGATGGTGGGCACCATTGCGGCGTGCGCCACATGCTCAATGCTTTTCTTTTTGTACGCCTCGCGTCCTCGCGCAATCAGACACTAACCCGATCGTTCTTTCAGACAGCTGACAAAGTCAGAAAAGCAGGGTGGCATGGTCCGAAGAGCAAAGCGTCCCGCGCCATGGACGGCGCGGGCCGAGCGCGCATGGATGCCTTGAGCGACTTTGCGATCGGACTATGTCACCCTGCGTCGGCGCCGCTGCAAAAATCCCTTTTCCGCTTCGTTCTACTGTACTCAGCCTCATATGTTTCTTAGTTGTGAATATTAATGATTAAGAAAGTAACCAGAATGCGTCTAAACTGATTGTTAACTGTCGATGAACGCGGTACTAATAGGCCAAAATGCGAGCCGACTCGCAAAAAACAATCTTTCCGCACAGCCTGTGTGGGGAAACGAGAGAGCAAGCCTTGACGTCCGTTTCTGCCGTTTAGCAGCAACAGCAAGCGCTGTTTATCGTGACTGAAGTTAATCGCTCTGGGGATATCAATTAACTATGCTGCAACTTTCCATCGTGCATCGCCTGCCGCAGCGCTATCGCTGGGCCAGCGAGCTACATAGCGCCATCGTGGCGGAAGAGGGCGTCGCCAATGAGCAGGATCTCATTGCGCTGCGCCTGATTAGCCACGACGGGCACCCCGGCTGGGAAATTATGCATCAGCTGCAGGACGCGCTGGCGTCGATTCAGGTCGAGTGCAGAGTGGCGGAGTGCGAAGGCTCACCCTGTCTCTTTATTCTGCGCAGCGACGAAAGCGCCACCAGCTGCTGCCTGAAAAACCAGGGCGTGGCGATCGCGGAGACCTTCAACGGTCACTGAGCTGCGCCGAGGCCAGCAGCTCGCGCGTATAATCTGCGGCGGGCGCGGCGAATAGCCTTTCGCAGTCGCCATGCTCTACCACTTCGCCCTGGCGCAGCACCATCACCTGATGGCACAGCGAGCGCACCACCTGCAGATCGTGACTGATAAAGAGATAGGTCAGCTGGCGCTGCTGCTGCAGGCTGCGCAACAGCGTGAGGATCTGTTTCTGCACCGAGCGATCCAGCGACGAGGTCGGCTCATCCAGCACCAGCAACTGCGGCTCCAGCACCAGCGCGCGGGCGATGGCGATCCGCTGCCGCTGACCGCCGGAAAACTCCGCCGCATAGCGGTGGCGGCTCTCCGCCTTTAATCCCACTTCCTCCATCGCCGCGATAACGCGCGCCTGCTGTGCGGCGGCGCTGAGATCGGGCTGATGCACCGCCAGACCCTCGGCGATAATTTGCTGCACCGTCATGCGCGGATTGAGCGACGAGTTCGGATCCTGAAACACCACCTGAATGCGGCGGCGCAGCGGCAGCAGCGCCTTGCGCGACAGCGCATGCAGCGGCTGGCCGTCAAACCAGATTTCGCCCTGCGCGGCGAGCAGCCGCAGCAGCGCCAGTCCGGTGGTGCTTTTGCCGGAGCCGGATTCGCCGACCAGCCCCAGGCTCTCGCCGCGCCGCAGGGTAAAGCTGAGGTTGCTGACAGCGACGTTTTCCGCCACCTGCCGCCTGAAAAGGCCGCGCCGCACCGGAAAACCGACGCGCAGGTTGCGCACCTGCAGCAGCGGCGGCGCGTCGTCGCGCAGCGGCACGGCGCGGCCTTCCGGCTCCGCCGCCAGCAGCTGTCGCGTATAGGGATGCTGCGGCTGGCTGAAGAGCTGACCGCTGCTGCTCTGCTCGACGATTCTGCCCTGACGCATCACGCTGACCCTGTCCGCCAGCTGGCGCACGATGCCTAAATCATGGGTAATAAACAGCATGGCCATGTTGCGTTCGCGCTGCAGATCGCGCAGCAGCCGCAGGATTTGCGCCTGAACGGTGACGTCGAGCGCGGTGGTCGGCTCATCGGCAATCAGCAGCGCAGGCTCGGTCAGCAGCGCCATGGCGATCATCACGCGCTGGCGCTCGCCGCCGGAGAGCTGATGAGGGAAATCATTCAGCCGCGCGGCGGCGTTGCGGATGCCGACCCGATCGAGCGCGCTGAGGATCTCACCGCGCGCCGCCTCGCGCCGCATGCCGCGATGCAAAGAGAGCACTTCGTAAAGCTGCTTCTCGATGGTGTGCAGCGGGTTGAGAGAGACCATCGGCTCCTGAAAGATCATCGCCATCTGGTTGCCGCGCAGCGCGCGCAGCCGCCGCTCGCCGACGCGCAGCAGATCCTCGCCGTTAAACAGAATCTCGCCGGTGGGGTAGCTCGCCGGCGGCGCGGGCAGCAGCTGCATCGCCGCAAGCGCCGTCACGCTTTTGCCCGAGCCCGACTCGCCGACCAGCGCCAGGGTTTCGCCCGCGTCGACGCTGAGGGAAACCTCCTCAACCACCTTGCGCGTCACGCCGCCGCGGGAAAAGGCGACGGAAAGATGATGAATGGCAAGCAGCGACATCGTCACACTCCTCTGGCCGGATCGAAGGCGTCGCGTACCGCTTCGCCGATAAAGATCAGCAGCGACAGCAGGATCGCCAGCGTGAAGAAGCCTGCCAGCCCCAGCCACGGCGCCTGCAGGTTGTTTTTGCCCTGCAGCAGCAGCTCGCCGAGCGACGGCGATCCCACCGGCAGACCAAAGCCGAGAAAATCGAGCGAAGTCAGAGTGGCGATCGATCCGCACAGGATAAAGGGCAGAAAGGTGAGGGTGGCCACCATCGCATTGGGCAGCATATGCCGCAGCATAATGCGCCCGTCGCTGACGCCCAGCGCCCGCGCGGCGCGGATATAGTCGAAGTTGCGCGTGCGCAGAAACTCGGCGCGCACCACGCTCACCAGCCCCATCCAGCCGAAAATCACCGTGACCAGCAGCAGCCACCAGAAGTTGGGCTGGATCACGCTGGAGAGCAGGATCAGCAGAAACAGCGCGGGCATGCCGGACCAGACCTCAATCACGCGCTGGCCGATAAGATCGACGCGGCCGCCGAAATAGCCCTGAACCGCGCCGACGATAATGCCGATGACGCTGGAAAACAGCGTCAGCAGGAGGCCGAACAGCAGCGAGATGCGCGTGCCGTAGAGCAGCCGCGCCAGCACGTCGCCGCCGCTGGCGTCGGTGCCCAGCCAGTTTTGCGCCGAGGGCGGCGAAGGGAAGGGGGTCGAGGTGGCGAAGTTAATGGTGCTGTCGCTAAAGCGGATCGGTGCCCACAGCGCCCAGCCCTGCTGCTCCAGCCGTTTTTGCAGCCAGGGATCCTGATAGTCGGCGGCGGTGGGCAGCGCGCCGCCGAAATCGCTTTCGCTGTAGCTCACCAGCAGCGGCACGAACCAGCGCTGCTGATAGCGCACCAGCAGCGGCTTCTCGTTCGCCAGCAGATCGGCGCCGAGCGACAGCGCGAAGATAACCAGAAAGATCCACAGCGACCAGTAGCCGCGTCGGTTGTGGCGAAAGCGCAGCCAGCGCTGCTGATTAACGGGAGACAAGCGCATCAGCGGCCCTCGAAATCAATACGGGGATCGACCAGCGTATAGGTCAGATCGCTGAGAATATTCATCAACAGCCCGATCAGGGTGAAAATATAGAGCGTGCCGAACATCACCGGATAGTCGCGCTGGATAGTGGCGTCGTAGCCCAGCAGGCCCAGGCCGTTCAGCGAGAACATCACCTCGATCAGCACCGAGCTGGTAAAAAGCATGCTGATAAAGGTGGCGGGAAAGCTGGCGATCACCAGCAGCATGGCGTTGCGGAAAACGTGATGATAAAGGATGCGCCGCTCGCTGACCCCTTTGGCGCGCGCCGTCACCACATACTGCTTGCGGATCTCATCCAGAAAGCTGTTTTTGGTCAGCATGGTCAGGGTGGCGAAACCGCCGATGACCGTCGCCAGCACCGGCAGGCTGATGTGCCACAGATAGTCGCCGATCTTGCCGTACCAGGAGAGCGAGTCAAACTGCGGCGAGGTCAGGCCGCGCAGCGGAAACCAGTCGAAATAGCTGCCGCCGGCGAACAGCACGATCAGCATGATGCCGAACAGAAAGGCGGGCACCGAGTAGCCGATGATGATAAAGGTGCTGCTCCAGACGTCGAAGGCGCTGCCGTTGCGCACCGCTTTTTTAATGCCCAGCGGAATCGACACCAGATAGATAATCAGCGTGCTCCATAGCCCCAGGCTGATGGAAACCGGCAGGCTCTCTTTGATCAGCTGTAGCACCGATGCGCTGCGGAACAGGCTGTCGCCGAAGTCGAAGCGCACATAGTTCCACAGCATCTCGACGTAGCGCTGCCACATCGGCTTGTCGAAGCCGTAGCGCTTTTTGATTTCCGCGATCACTTCCGGATCGAGCCCGCGCGCGCCGCGGTACTCGCTGTCGCCGGGACCGACGCGGTTGAGGGCACCGCGCGCGCCGCTTTCGCCGCCGCCCGGCAGGCCGGTGGTCTGGCCGAACTGAATGTTGGCCAGCGCCTGATCGACCGGGCCGCCGGGCGCGATCTGCACGATAAAGAAGTTCAGCGTGATAATCGCCCACAGCGTAGGGATAATTAACAGCAGTCTGCGCAAGAAATAGGCGGCCAACTCAGGCTCCTCAGCGTCGTTCGGCCGGCAAACGCGCGGCTTTGTTCACGTCATACCACCAGTTTTCCAGCCCGATAGCGTAGGCGGGCTTGACGGCGGGATGGGAGAATTTATTCCAGTAAGCGGTACGATCTTCCGCGTTGTACCACATCGGGATCATATACGCATTCCACAACAGGATGCGATCCAGCGCCTGGCCGAGCGGCAGCAGCGCCGCTTTGTCGCCCTGATGCGCCACAATCGCTTTAACAAAGTGATCAACCAGCGGATCTTTTAGTCGCGCGCTGTTCCACGAGGAGTTGATATAGTCGGACTGCCAGCTGACCTGCAAATCGGAGCTGGGGATGGGCGTCGCCAGGTAGACCCTGGCGGTCATATCGTAATCGCCTTCGCGCAGCCGGCGCAGATACTGGGAGGCGTCCACCACGCGCAGCGTCAGGCCGATGCCGAGCCGTGACAGGCTATGCTGCAGCGGCAGCGCCCAGTCGTTGCTGGCGCCGCTGCGCAGCAGCAGCTCGATGCGCAGCGGCTGACCGGTTTGATCGTTCACCAGCTGCTGGTTTTTTACCTGCCAGCCCGCCTGCCGCAGCAGATCCAGCGCTTTCAGCAGATTCGCGCGATCGTAGCCGCTGCCGTCGGTGCGCGGCGGCGCGTAGGGGGTGGTGAAGATCTCCGGCGGCAGTTGATCTTTAAACGGCGCCAGCAGCGCCTGCTGCGCGGCGTCCGGCAGGCCGCGCGCGGCGTATTCGGTATTCTGAAAATAGCTGCTGACCCGCTGGTAGGCGCCGTAGAACAGCGCCTTATTCATCCACTCGAAGTCGAACGCCAGCGTCAGCGCCTGGCGCACCCGACGGTCGCGGAACGGCGCCTTTTCGTTATTTATGGCCAGCCAGGTGGTATTGGTCGACGCCAGGTTAGGCGTGGTCTCTTTGATAATCTGCTGATTGTCGAAATTGCGGCCGCGGTACTGGGTCGCCCACTTTTTGGCGGAGCCCTCCTCGCGCAGGTCGAACGCGCCCGCCTTAAAGGCTTCGAAGGCGACGTTATCGTCAAGGTAGTAGTCGTAGCGCAGCGTATCGAAATTAAAGCGCCCGCGGTTCACCGGCAGATCCGCCGCCCAGTAATTTTTCACCCGGCTGTACTCGATATACTGACCCAGCTTATAGCGGCTGATGCGGTAGGGGCCGCTTGAGAGCGGCGGCACGCTCAGCGGCTCGTTGAATTTTTTATCCTGCCAGAAGCGCTGCGACAGCACCGGCAGCGTCAGCAGCCCCAGCATCAAATCCCGGTCCGGCTTCGGCAGATCGATGCGCACGCGCTGGGCGTCCAGCGCCTTTACCGTCGCGCCGCGATAAATCACGCGAAACTGCGGCACGCCTTCATGCATAAACTTATCGAAGGTAAAGGCGACGTCCGACGCGGTGATGGGCGTGCCGTCGTGAAACCGCGCGCGCGGATTGAGGCGAATCTCCATCCAGCGGAAGTCGTCGGCATAGCGCGCCGACTCGGCGACAAGCGGATAGTAGCTGCCCGGCTCGTCGTCGGAAGAGGTAAACAGGCGATCGTAGAGCGTCTCTGTGCCTGCGCCGGGATTGCCGCGCGAGGCGTAACGGTTAAAGTTATCGTAAGTGCCTACTACTGCCTGAGTAAGCTGTCCGCCTTTTGGCGCGGCGGGATCTGCATAGTCAAAGTGGCTGAAGCCAGGCGCGTATTTCGGTTCGCCCAGCGTGGCGAAGGCGCGACTTTCGCGCACGACTTCCGCGCGCAGCGGCGCGCAAAGGGCCACTAACAGCAGCAGCGATATCAGGCGAAACAGCATAGGATTCAGGTTCTCCCGTGGTTATGCGCGGGCTAGCGTAGCAGCATCCGGGGCGGAGCGGCCAGCTATCCCGCCAGCGTCGCCAGGCTGCGGCTGCGGTAATAGTCGATTAGCCGGTCCGGCTTCAGCGGCCGGCTAAAAAGATAGCCCTGCATATGGCTGACGCCGTGCTGCACCAGCCATGCCGCCTGCTCGCCGGTTTCTACGCCTTCGGCGACGGTTTTCAGGTTCAGCTTCTTCGCCAGATGCAGCACCGCGTCCAGCACCGGCGAGTTCAGGGTTTGCGTCCCGATGCTCTGCACGAAGCCGCGATCGATCTTAATATAGTCGAAGGGGTATTTTTCCAGATAGATCAGCGCGCTGTGGCCGGTGCCGAAATCGTCTATCGCAATCTGAATATCGTTCTGATGTAGCCAGGCGAAAACTTCCCCAGCATTTTTATCGCGTACCATGGTGCGTTCGGTCACTTCAAATACGTAGCTGAAATGGTTATCCGGCATGGCGGCGATCCAGCGCTTAACGTCCTGTTGAAAACTCTCCGACGCCAGATGCAGCGGCGAAAGATTCAGGCTCATATGGGTGCCGGCCGGAATGTAGGGATTGAGCCGGTGGGCGTCGCGCGCCACCAGCTCGAACAGATGCCGCGTCAGCGGAATAATCAGATTCAGCGACTCGGCGTAGCTGATAAACATATCCGGCGGGATAAGGCCTTCGCTGGGATGGTTCCAGCGCAGCAGCGCCTCCAGCCCGTAGGCGCGACCGCTAAGGGTGCTGATCAGCGGCTGATACTCGACGTGAAACTCGCCGCGTTTGATGCCGAGCAGGATCTCTTTGCCGGGCCGCTGGTTCATCGACAGCAGCAGCCAGCAGCCGCCGCCTACCAGCAGCGACAGTAAAATGCCGCTCAGCACGATCATCTGAATATCGCGCATCGATACCGTATCGCCATAGAGAACAAACTGCAGCGGATAGCCGTCGAGCGCCAGCTGCATCAGCGGCTGCGGCGGCAGGTCGCTCTTCGCGATCGTGACAGGCTGCCAGCTGGCGAGCGCGCTGTTCTGCGCCACCAGCGCCATGCCGGAAATTTCCGGATGGTAAGAGGCCAGCAGCTGATAGGGCGTCAGGTTGAGGTTGATGGTAGCGAGCACGCCGGACTGTACGCTTTGCGGATTACGCAGCCAGAGGGCGAAAACCGGCTTGCCGGGCTGTAACGGCGTGCCGCTCAGCAGGCGAAGATCGCGATCGCGGCTGAGATCGGTCTGGTCGGAGATGGCGTTGAGCGGCAGGCGAAACGCGCCGGTCGCCGAGGAGCAAAAGGCGTAGCCTTCGCGTACCAGCAAAATCGCCCGTAGATCGCCCGCGAAGGCGGCGCGAGAGGTGAGTTCCTGGCTGATGGCGTGACAGTCGAAACGGCTAAAAGAGAGAAGGGGATTCAGGGTTTGGCTGACTAATTTGTCCAGCGACTGCTGTAGCGCATCGCGGCTGTCGTGCAGCAGCTGTTGATGCTGAAGCTGCCGCTTATGCCAGATGAATGTCAGCAAAATCAGGGTAAACAGAATAAAGAACAGGCTACCGAAAATCGCGCTGCTCCAGGCGATGCGGCGAGGGTAGGTGGCCTGGCGCATCAGCGCCCTGGACAATGGCATGAAGTGCTTTCCCCTTGTCTTATCTTTTATTATTGACTGTGCACGACTGCTCTCAGGCGAAGGCCATGAGAATATAACGAGAAGGCAGGAAATGTCTCGTTATTCTTCTGATAAACAGTCGCTTTTACGTCATTGCTATGCATTTATCTGGTACAGGGGCGAAAAAAAACGCTGCCGAAGCAGCGTTCTGTTTTCTCTGGCTGAGAAACGATCGAAGGTCAGGGATCAGCTGGGATTGCGGCTTAATACCCGACGCCCTTCGCGGTAGCGTTTTTTCCAGTAGCTGTCGTTCAGGCTGGAAATCATCACGCCGCTGCTGGTGGACGCGTGGACGAAGTTATCGTTGCCGAGATAGATCCCGACGTGACGACCGGTTGAGCCGGCGCGGAACAGCACCAGATCGCCGGGGCGCAGTTTGCCGCGCGAAATTTCCCTGCCGGTATCCTGCTGTTCAGAGGTTGAACGCGGCAGCTCTAAACCGAACTGGTCGCGAAAGGTGCGCTGAACGAAAGCGGAACAGTCGATGCCGCGTTTGGTGTCGCCGCCGAGGCGGTAACGGACGCCTTTCCAGTCGGCGTATTGCTCCATGATGCGGGACTTAACATCCACGCTCCGCACCATCTCTTCGAATTCATCCTGAGACGCCTGAAGTAAAAAACCATTCTGGTTGTTAACTTCATGATTCTCGTTTTTTGCGTGTTGACCGGTACTGCTGCATGCCGAGAGGAGTGTTGCCAGCGCCACTGCAGGCACAATCCGCCAGATATATCTCAGTATTGGTTGAGACTTGACCATTGTTCGTATATTCCTTCGATGTCCTTACGACAGAATGTCGCCAGCCAGATGACAAAACGGATTGAGATTAATAAGCGCTGCTCGCTAAGACAATTCCTTAATTACTAAAATGTGTTAACGAACACGTTTTTGTATAAAAAGGAGCCGAATTTTCTGCTGCCATACCCTCAACGCCTTGGAGGTTAACCGATTCCAGACGCCGTGGCGAGTGGTTTTACGCAATTTCTAATAGCTTTTTTTGATGTGAAATCAGTCTGTAACAGAGTGGTTACTTTATCCGCAATTTTTGAAAATTATCCTTAAAATAAGGACATCAAAAGGGGGTAATTCTTCGGGTAGGGCGCTTTTTAGGAGCGTTCGCGCTGGACAGCCTGGGAAATAGCGCCTTTTTCAGCAGAAAACATCATAATGTTTTCTATATATTACTATATGGTTAGCTTGCTAATAATACTGGCGGGATTTTAATAAGCGCGGAGAGATAAGAATATGGCCATTCTTCACTCCGCGCTTATCAATAGATTTGAGATTTAATTACCTGCGGCTATTCAGGGCTTATATTTGCCGGGCAGCTTGCGGTAGAAAAAGCTGACAATCGCGTCGCTCAGCGGCGTCAGCAGCACCCAGCTCAGCCCCACCAGCAGCACCGAAAGCGAACCGACGGCGATATCGGTAAACCAGTGCGCGCCCGCCATCACGCGCGGCAGGGCGAAAATCACCACGATAGCCGCGCCGGTAAGAAAGGCGCGGAAGCCGAAATAGCGCCACATAAAACAAGCGAAAATCATCAGCATCATGCCGTGATCGCCAGGGAAGCTATTGGATGAGGCGTCCTTGGCCGGAATGCCGGTCAGCTCGCTGACGCGATGGACATTGTCAAAAAACAGCGTCGGACTTTTATGCTGCACCGGCAGCAGGTGGCCGAGCTGGTTGAGAATAACCGCGCTGAGCAGCATGGTGACGCCAATCGCCAGCATGCGGCGGCGGCCCGGCGGCGTTTCGCGACGCCAGTAGAAGAGATAGAGCGCGCCCATTGCCAGCAGCGACACCAGATCGAAGCCGCGGAAGTTGGTGATCGCCACCAGCAGGGCAAAGCCTGGATGATCGACCATCTGGTTATTGAAGCTGAAGAAGATCCCTTTATCGACGCCCGCCCAGAAACCGTGATCGGGCGGCAGATACCAGGAGAGAAACAGAACAACGCCAAGCGCGTTGAGCAGCACTATTGTGACAAAACGAGTTGCGCGCATCGTATTCACTCAAATAAAAATTAACGGCAGAAACTAACCTGGCCAGTTTAAACGAAGCCTCAACAGCTGAGACTGCAAACGATTCCAGTCCACGGGTTGCGAGTGGATCAGTTCAATACGGCTGTCGGGCGCATCGGCGGTCAGGGTTTCGACCTGTAGATCGCCGCCCTGACCATTAAGGCGCAGCGTGCCGTCCGGCGTGCGCAACACCCCTTTAATACGCTCGACCGGGGCAAGACGCGCCCACGCCAGCAGCGCGGCGCCGTCGAACCGCGTCGCGCCGTCGAAGATCCAGCCGCAGGCAACGTAGCCCTGGCCTTCATTTAGCGCCCGGCGCCAGCGCGTCTCGCCATCGAGACGCAGCGCGGCGAGGCCGCTATCGCGTTGAAGATGGGCATGATGATGCGCAGGCGCCGGCAGCGTTTGACGGTTTGTGCGCGGCAGATCGAGCAGCGCCGCGTCGATAGCGCCGAAGCGCGTTTCGATAAAAGCACGGCCGTTAAGCATCGCCTCCTGCCACTGCTGCAGGCGCTGACGGTCGGCTTCGTCCCAGCGGTCGCTTTTATTGCCGATAATCACGTCCGCTGCCGCCAGCTGATCGCGAAAGTTTTCATTGTCCGTCACGCGCGCGTCGGCGAGCTGGCGGGCGTCGAGCAGCGTCAGCGTGGCGTTTAGCTGCAGAAGCGGCTGATAAACCGGCGCGCTCAGCATCTCCAGCAGCTGGCGCGGGTGCCCGAGACCGGTGGGTTCGATCAGCAGGCGATGCGGGCGGTTCTGCTTCAGCAGCATATTCAGCCCCACCTGCATCGGCAGCCCGTTAACGCAGCACATGCAGCCGCCGGGGATCTCCTTTAACGCCGCGCCGCTGTCGCGCAGCAGCGCGCCGTCGATGCCGATTTCGCCGAATTCATTAACCAGAATCGCCCAGTTTTCCTGCGCCGGCTTGTGGGCCAGCAGATGGCGCAGCAGGGTGGTTTTGCCGCTGCCGAGAAAGCCGGTAATAAGATTAACGCGCGTCATGCTCCTGCCTCCTTAAACGAGAATGGCCGCGAAAGCGGCCATAATGTTACTTTATAACACAAGCGGCGTCGGTTAGTCAGCGCGGCTCATATAGCGGCGTTCGGCGATATGAATGCGGATGCGGTCGCCGTTGCTCAGGTATTCCGGCACCTGAATGCTCAGACCGGTGCTCATGCCGGCCGGTTTGGTGCGCGCGCTGGCGGAAGCGCCTTTGATGCCCGGCGCGGTATCGACGATTTCCATATCCACGGTCTGCGGCAGCTCGAGCGCCAGCACCTGGCCATCCATCGTCAGCACCTGAATGCCGGGGATGCCCCCTTCAGGAATAAACAGCAGCTCTTCTTCAATCTGATCTTTTTTGAACGAGTAGGGCGTGTAGTCCTCGTCATCCATGAAAACATATTCGTCGCCGTCAATATAAGAGAAGGTGACGCTGCGGCGGCTGAGCTGAATGACGTCCAGAATATCGTCGCCTTTAAAACGCTCTTCCACCTTCAGCCCGGTACGGATATCGGTGAAACGCATCTTATACAGCGTAACGGCGCCGCGCGCGCTCGGACTCTGAATATCGATATCTTTGACCATCAGCAGCTTGCCGTTCCAGCTCACCGCCATCCCTTTTTTGATCTCATTCGCTCTTGGCATTGCAACTCTCGCTTAAAGAAGGATTCCGATGCGCGCCACGTTACTCGCGCCGGGTTAAACAGGCAATATGGCGCCGGAAAAAATGCGCGCGATGACGCAGACGTGGCTTTCGCGCGCGCGGGCTGCTATTGTCGCGGCTCAACTCTCGCTGGAGCGCATCATGCAATGCCGTAGTCAGTGCGGCGCCTGCTGTACCGCGCCATCTATCTCTTCGCCGATCCCCGGCATGCCTCAGGGCAAACCCGCCAATACCCCTTGCGTTCAGCTTGACGCCGATTTGCGCTGCAAACTGTTCGGCTCGCCGCTGCGGCCCGCCGTCTGCGCCGGTTTACAGCCGTCGCGCGATATGTGCGGCGCCACGCGCCAGGACGCGATGGTCTATCTGCTGCAGCTGGAAGCGGACACCGCGCCCTGACCAGCTGAAGTTGCTGACGCGTGCGCCGAAGCGCGGGCGCGCCGTTACAGCGCGCGTTCAGCTCCCTGAGCTTATTCTTACTCTCCCCACGATGAATTGTGCGTAACGTCAAAAATCTGCTACGCATTTTACGCATTTTCTTGCATGGCATGATGGGCTGTACCAGACTCCTTGAAACGTTTCAGCGCGGCAGAGACGCGCTCTGCGCACCGTCGCCGCGCTTTAAACGGCCATCAGGCTGAAACGATTCAATTTCAGTAAGCGAGGAGAAATATGTTCCAGCTCGAATTGCAGGCCATCCACACCGGAGCCAGCGCACAAAATAAAGAAGAGGCGATCCGCCAGGTCGCGGCGGCGCTGACCGCAGCGGGCAACGTGGCAGAAGGCTATGTCAACGGCATGCTGGCGCGCGAGCAGCAGACCTCAACTTTTCTGGGCAACGGCATCGCCATTCCGCACGGCACCACCGATACGCGCGACCTCGTGCAGAAAACCGGCGTGCAGGTGTTTCAGTTTCCGCAGGGCGTCGCCTGGGGCGACGATCAGACCGCCTATGTGGCGATCGGCATCGCGGCGAAATCTGACGAACACCTGGCGCTGCTGCGTCAGCTGACGCACGTGCTGAGCGACGACAGCGTCGCCGAACAGCTGAAAACCGCCTCGGCGGAAGATCTGCGCGCGCTGCTGATGGGCGAAAAACAGGCGGCCGAATTCAGCTTCGACACCTCGCTGATTACCTTAGACGTCGCCGCCAGCGACCTGATTACGCTGCAGGCGCTCAATGCTGGCCGCCTGCAGGCCGCAGGCGCGGTGGACGCCAGCTTTGTTGCCGACGTAATGGCCGCGACGCCGCTGAGCCTGGGCCAGGGCATTTGGCTGAGCGACAGCAGCCGCGGCAACCTGCGCAGCGCGGTCGCGGTCAGCCGCGCCGCCGCGCCGGGCGAGCATCAGGGCGAGAAAGTGGCGCTGCTGGTCACGGTATCCGCCGTCGACGAGCGACCGCTGGAGGTGCTGAGCTATCTCAGCACGCTGCTGCAGAACGGCAAGGCGGATCGCCTGCTGAAAGCGGACGCGGCGGGCGTCTACGCGCTGCTCACCAGCGAAGTGGACGAGCAGGCCGAGGTGCTGAGCGCAGAATTCACCATTCGCAACGAGCACGGGCTGCACGCGCGTCCCGGCACGGCGCTGGTCAGCGTCATCAAACAGTTCAACAGCGATATCACCGTCACCAACCTCGACGGCAGCGGCAAACCGGCTAACGGCCGCAGCCTGATGAAAGTGGTGGCGCTGGGCGTGAAGAAGGGCCATCGCCTGCGCTTTACCGCCAGCGGCGAAGATGCGCAGCAGGCGCTGAACGCCATTGAAGAGGCGATTAATTCCGGCCTGGGCGAGGGGGCAGCATGAGCAGACGCGTCGCAACTATTACGCTGAATCCCGCTTACGATCTGGTGGGATTCGTCCCGGAGATCGAGCGCGGCGAGGTCAACCTGGTGAAAACCACCGGCCTGCATGCGGCCGGCAAAGGCATCAACGTGGCAAAAGTGCTGAAAGATCTCGGCATCGACGTCACGGTAGGCGGCTTCCTCGGCAAAGAGAATCAGGATGGCTTTCAGCAGCTGTTCAGCGAGCTGGGCATCGCCAACCGTTTTCAGGTGGTGCCGGGCCGCACGCGCATCAACGTCAAGCTCACCGAGCAGAATAACGACGTGACCGATCTTAACTTCTCCGGCTTTGACGTCAGCCCGCAGGACTGGGATCGCTTTACCAGCGATTCGCTGACCTGGCTCGGCCAGTTCGACATGGTGTGCGTCAGCGGCAGCCTGCCGTCTGGCGTGCAGCCGGAAGCCTTTACCCGCTGGATGAGCGACCTGCGCACCCACTGCCCGTGCATTATTTTCGACAGCAGCCGCGAAGCGCTGGTGGCGGGCCTGAAAGCCGCGCCCTGGCTGGTTAAGCCTAACCGCCGCGAGCTGGAAATCTGGGCAGGGCGCAAACTGCCGACGCTGCAGGATGTGATTGGCGCGGCGCACGAGCTGCGCGAGCAGGGCATCGCCCATGTGGTGATTTCGCTGGGCGCGGAAGGCGCGCTCTGGGTCAACGCCTCAGGCGAATGGATCGCCAAACCGCCGGTGTGCGAAGTGGTCAGCACCGTGGGCGCGGGCGACTCGATGGTCGGCGGCCTGATTTACGGCCTGCTGATGCGCGAATCCAGCGAACACACGCTGCGTCTTGCGACGGCGGTGGCGGCCATGGCCGTCAGCCAGAGCAACGTCGGCGTGACCGATCGTACCCAGTTGGCCGCGATGATGGCGCGCGTCGACTTACAACCCGTTAACTGACAGCAGGAGAGCGATAATGAAAACGCTGCTGATAAAAGATCCTACTATTGGTCAGGCCTCGGCCTGGATGGCGCAACAGCGTCTGACCGCCGCCGCCGCGCAGGCGGGTTTCTCCTTTACGGACAACCCGGCGGAAGCGGAGCTGGCGATCGTCCTCGGTCGCGCGCTGCCGAATGACGCCGCGCTGAACGGCAAATCCGTCTGGCTGGGCGATGCGCAGCAGGCGGTGCGCGCGCCAGAGCAGTTCCTTGCTCAGGCAAAAGCGGAAGCGAAACCCTGGCAGCCGGCCGCGGTCACAACCGCTGCGGCGCCGACGGCTGCACAGCCGAACGCGCAAAAACGCATTGTCGCGGTCACCGCCTGTCCGACCGGCGTGGCGCACACCTTTATGGCTGCCGAAGCGATCCAGGCGGAAGCGACCAAACGCGGCTGGTGGGTGAAAGTGGAAACCCGCGGCTCCGTCGGCGCAGGCAATGCGATTACGCCGGAAGAAGTGGCGGCAGCCGATCTGGTGATCGTGGCGGCGGATATCGAAGTCGACCTGGCGAAGTTCGCCGGTAAGCCGATGTACCGCACCTCAACCGGCCTGGCGCTGAAGAAAACGGCGCAGGAGCTGGATAAGGCGGTGGCCGAAGCCAGACCTTACAAAGCTGCCGGCGCGCAGAGCGGCGAGCCGCAGGAAGAGAAAAAAGAGAAAGCGGGCGCTTACCGTCACCTGCTGACCGGCGTCTCCTATATGCTGCCGATGGTGGTGGCGGGCGGCCTGAGCATTGCGCTCTCCTTCGCCTTCGGCATCACCGCCTTTAAAGAGCCGGGCACGCTGGCGGCGGCGCTGATGCAGATCGGCGGCGGCAGCGCCTTTGCGCTGATGGTGCCGGTACTGGCGGGCTTTATCGCGTTCTCCATCGCCGATCGTCCGGGCCTGACGCCGGGCCTGATTGGCGGCATGATCGCCACCAGCATTAACGCCGGCTTCCTCGGCGGCATCATTGCCGGTTTCATCGCTGGCTATGCGGCGAAGCTGATCAGCGGCAAACTCAAGCTGCCGCAGAGTATGGAAGCGCTGAAGCCTATTCTGATTATTCCGCTGGTGGCCAGCCTGATTACCGGCCTGCTGATGATCTACGTGGTGGGTAAACCGGTTGCGGCGATCATGACCGGCCTGACCGCCTGGCTGGCGAACATGGGCACGGCGAACGCGGTGCTGCTGGGCGCGATTCTGGGCGGCATGATGTGTACCGATATGGGCGGGCCGGTGAATAAAGTAGCCTACGCCTTCGGCGTCGGCCTGCTGAGTTCGCAGACCTACGCGCCGATGGCGGCGATCATGGCTGCGGGCATGGTGCCGCCGCTGGCGATGGGTGTCGCAACGCTGGTGGCGCGCCGTAAGTTTAATAAAGGTCAGCAGGAGGGCGGTAAAGCGGCGCTGGTGCTCGGTCTCTGCTTTATCTCTGAGGGTGCGATTCCGTTTGCGGCGCGCGATCCGATGCGCGTACTGCCGTGCTGTATCGTCGGCGGCGCGCTGACCGGCGCTATCTCGATGTATATCGGCGCGAAGCTGATGGCGCCGCACGGCGGCCTGTTCGTGCTGCTTATTCCTGGCGCGATTACGCCGGTGCTGGGCTACCTGGTATCGATTATCGTCGGCACGGCGGTGGCGGGACTGAGCTACGCTATCCTGAAACGCCCGGAAGAGGAGCTGGCGAAAGCCTGATCCTTGCTGCGGGGCGAGCTGGCAGGGATGCCGTTTTTTGCGTCTTTGCGATCGGGCCCTGTCACCTACGATGAGCACAGCATTAACAACGATAAGGGAGCCATGTGGCTCCCTTTTTTAGTTTTTCTGCTCTGCCTTTAGCCAGGCGATCTCATCTTTCCAGATATCCGGATTAATGGTCTCCAGAATCAGCGGAATACCATCAAAGCGCGCATCCTTCATCAGCCAGCTAAACGGCGTTTTGCCGATATTGCCTTCGCCCAGGCTGTGATGACGGTCAACGCGGCTGCCGAAGGCGCTCTTGGCGTCGTTAAGGTGCATGCCGCGCAAATACTGGAAGCCGACGATGCGCTCGAACTCGGCGAAGGTCTCCTCGCACGCCTCTTCGGTACGCAGATCGTAGCCGCCCGCAAAGGCATGACAGGTATCGATACAGACGCCGACGCGCGATTTATCCTCGACGTCCTCGATAATGGCCGCCAGATGTTCAAAGCGAAAGCCGAGGTTGCTGCCCTGGCCGGCGGTATTCTCGATAACCGCCACCACCTGCGAGGTCTTATCCAGCGCGATATTCACCGACTCGGCGATGCGCTTCAGGCACGCCTCTTCGTCTATCTTGTTCAGATGGCTGCCGGGATGGAAGTTAAGCAGCGTCAGGCCCAGCTGCTCGGCGCGCTGCATCTCGTCGATAAAAGCGGCGCGCGACTTCTCCAGCGGCTCCGCTTCCGGGTGGCCCAGGTTAATCAGAAAGCTGTCGTGCGGCAGGATCTGCTGCGGGCCAAAATGGTATTTTTCGCAGGCGGCCTTAAAGGCGTCGATGGTCTCCGCCGAAAGCGGGGCCGCCTTCCACTGCCGCTGATTCTTGGTAAACAGGGCAAACGCGGTTGCCTCCAGTTCATGGGCACGAATCACTGCCTGCTCTACGCCGCCAGACGCGCTGACGTGGGCGCCGATATATTTCATGCCGCTTCTCCAGAAAAGGCCGACTAAAAAGAAGCCCGCATCATACCTGATGCGCCAGGCCCATGAAATGCTGCGTCAGCAGATTGATGGCGCCGCCGCCGACAATCAGCCAGACAAACACCATCAGCCCCAGCAGTAGCGGTTTCACGCCTGCCTGACGCAGCGCGCCGAAGCGCGTGGTGAGGCCGAGCGCCGCCATCGCCATCGCCAGCAGCAGGTTAGCGACCTGATTAATATCGGCGACCCAGGCGGCCGGCAGCAGATGCAGCGAGTTGAACAGCGCCACGCCGATAAAACCGAGCGCGAACCAGGGAAAGGCGATGCCCTGGCGCGGCGTTTGCTGCGGCGCGCGGCGCAGCCAGCCGCTCAGGCAGAGCAGAAACGGCGCCAGCATCATCACGCGCAGCATTTTAGCGATCACCGCGCTGTTCTCCGCCTCCGGGCCTATCGCATGACCGGCCGCCACCACCTGCGCCACCTCATGGATGGTCGAACCGGTAAATATGCCGAACTGCGCGAGGCTCAGTTGAGGGAAAGTGTGTTGCGCCAGCAGCCAGAGCAGGGGATAGATCAGGATCGCCAGGGTGCCGAACAGCACCACGGTCGCCACCGCCACCGCCACTTTCGTCGGCGACGCTTTCACCACCGGCTCGGTTGCGAGTACCGCCGCCGCGCCGCAGATGCTGCTGCCCGCGCCGATCAGCCACACCGTTTCGCGGTCAAGCTTCAGCAGCCTGATGCCCAGCAGACAGGTAATAAAGAAGGTCGAGCTTAGCGTCAGCACGTCGATCAGCACGCCGCTCGCGCCGACATCGGCGATCTGTTGCAGCGTAATGCGGAAACCGAACAGAATAACGCCGAGGCGCAGCAGCTTCTGCTTCGCCAGCAGCACGCCCGCGTCGCAGTGCGGGGCGAGAGAAGGGTAAAGCGTGTTGCCGACCAGAATGCCGAGCACAATCGCCAGCGTCAGCGCGCCGAGGCCCAGGCCGGCGATCTCCGGGCGCTGCGCCAGCCAGGCCGCTCCGCCGGCAATGGCGGCGGTCAGCAGCAGGCCGGGAAAACGGTGTTGAATAAAAAAGGGAACTCGGGGAAAAGTCAGCTCTGCCATAATCTGCTCCTTGTGTCAGGCAAAGCATGCGCCGCGCTGGCTTAAAAGTGAAATTGATAATATATTTAATATTAACCAGATAAAACGATAAGGCCGAAAGATGTTATTTGGACGTTTGCGCCGCTGGGCCGCCCTGATAAAAAAAGATGTGCTGACGCTGTGGTTCGCCTGTCGCGATCCGCGCACTCCGTGGTGGTTCAAGCTGCTGGCCTTTGGGCTGGTGGCCTATGCGCTCAGCCCCATCGATCTGATCCCCGATTTTATCCCCATCGTCGGCCTGCTCGACGATGCGATCATCATTCCGCTCGGCGTGCTGATCCTGCTGCGTCTGCTGCCGCGCGACGTCCGTATCGGCAGCGCTGAGCGCGCCGAAGTGCAGCGCGCGCGCGGCAAAAAAGTGGTCAGCGGCTTCGGCCTGTTTCTGATGGTGCTGATCTGGCTGGCGGTGCTGTACTACCTTGTCCAGCGCTATGCGATGTAAGGAGAACCCATGCATATCACGCTGCGGCAGATAGAAGTCTTTACCGAGGTGCTGAAAAGCGGCTCGACCACGCAGGCCTCGCAGGTGCTGGCGCTCTCGCAGTCGGCGGTGAGCGCGGCGCTGGCGGATCTGGAAGGGCAGCTTGGCGTGCAGCTGTTCGATCGCGTCGGCAAGCGGCTGGTGCTCAACGAACACGGCCGTCTGCTCTATCCGCGCGCTATTGGCCTGCTGGAGCAGGCGGGCGAAATCGAACAGCTGTTTAAAGAGGACAACGGCGCGATCCGCATCTACGCCAGCAGCACCATCGGCAATTACCTGCTGCCGGGCATGATAGCCGCCTATCGCCGCGACTTTCCCGGCCTGCCGCTGGAGCTGAGCGTCGGCAACAGTCAGGATGTGATCAACGCGGTGGCCGATTTTCGCGTCGACGTCGGCCTGATCGAAGGGCCATGCCATATGACCGAGCTGGTAAGCGATGCCTGGCTGGAGGATGAGCTGGTGGCCTTTGCCGCGCCCGATGCGGAGATCCTGCGCCAGCCGGTGACGCTGGAGAGCCTCGGCAACGCCCCCTGGATCCTGCGCGAGCACGGCTCCGGCACGCGCGAAATCGTCGACTATCTGCTGCTCTCGCACCTGCCTGCGTTTCAGCTGGGCATGGAGCTGGGCAACTCCGAGGCGATCAAGCATGCGGTGCGGCACAATATGGGCATAAGCTGCCTGTCGCGGCGCGTGATCGCCGATCTGCTGGAGGCGGGCACCTTAGTGGAGCTGACGATTCCGCTGCCGCGGCTGACGCGTACCCTGTACCGTATTCATCATCGTCAGAAGCACCTTTCCAGAGCGCTTGACCGTTTTCTCTCCTACTGCCGCGAGTAGCCGCAAGAGGTTTTTGCTTATAATTCAGCGGCGATCATGAAGGTAACTAATAACACGGCGTCAATGCTATACAGGGCAGGGTGAATTGCTACAATCGCGCCTCATTTTTAGCGAGCCTAGTGTTTACACATGCATAACGACACAAATACAACACAACAACCTGCGTTACGACGCGAGTTAAAGGCGCGTCACCTGACGATGATCGCCATCGGCGGATCGATCGGCACCGGCCTGTTCGTGGCCTCTGGCGCCACCATCTCCCAGGCGGGGCCGGGCGGCGCGCTGCTCTCCTACGCGCTGATTGGCCTGATGGTCTACTTTCTGATGACCAGCCTCGGCGAGCTGGCGGCCTTTATGCCGGTTTCCGGCTCTTTCGCCACCTATGGCGCAAAATATGTGGAAGAGGGCTTTGGTTTCGCTCTCGGCTGGAACTACTGGTACAACTGGGCGGTGACCATCGCCGTGGATCTGGTCGCGTCGCAGCTGGTGATGAACTACTGGTTTCCCGATACGCCGGGCTGGATCTGGAGCGCGCTGTTCCTCTGCCTGATGTTCCTGCTTAACGTTATTTCGGTCAAAGGCTTTGGCGAAGCAGAGTACTGGTTCTCGCTGATCAAGGTGGCGACCGTGATTATCTTTATCGTGGTCGGCGTACTGATGATCGTGGGTATCCTGCGCGGCGGCGAGCACGCCGGCTGGCATAACTGGCAGGTCGGCGACGCGCCGTTCGCTGGCGGATTCGCCGCGATGATCGGCGTGGCGATGATTGTCGGCTTCTCTTTCCAGGGCACCGAACTGATCGGCATCGCGGCGGGCGAGTCGGAAGATCCGGCGAAAAACATTCCGCGCGCGGTGCGTCAGGTGTTCTGGCGTATTCTGCTGTTTTATATCTTCGCTATTCTGATTATCAGCCTGATCCTGCCTTACACCGATCCGCAGCTGCTGCACAACGACGTTACCGACATCAGCGTCAGCCCCTTTACCCTGGTGTTCCAGAACGCGGGCCTGCTCTCGGCGGCGGCGGTGATGAACGCGGTGATCCTCACCTCGGTGCTGTCGGCGGGCAACTCCGGCATGTACGCCTCGACGCGCATGCTCTATAACCTGGCGAGCGAAGGCAAAGCGCCGCGCATTTTCGCCCGGCTGTCGAAAGGCGGCGTGCCGCGCAACGCGCTGCTGGCGACCACCGTCGTGGCGGGCCTCTGCTTCCTGACTTCGAAGTTCGGCAATCAGGAAGTTTATCTCTGGCTGCTCAATACCTCGGGCATGACCGGCTTTATCGCCTGGCTGGGCATCGCCATCAGCCACTATCGCTTCCGTCGCGGCTATATCAGGCAGGGCCATAGTCTGGACGACCTGCCGTACCGTTCGGGCTTTTTCCCGATCGGCCCGATTTTCGCCTTCGTGCTCTGTCTAATCATCACGCTGGGCCAGAACTATCAGGCGTTCCTCAACGACAGCATCGACTGGTACGGCGTCGCCGCTACCTATATCGGCATTCCGCTGTTTTTACTGATCTGGCTGGGCTACAAGCTGACGCGCGGCACCCGCTTCGTGAAGTACAGCGAGATGGAATTCCCGACGCATAAAGAGTGACGCTAACCAGCGCCATCACAGTAAGCGCGGCTTGGCCGCGCTTTTTTCGTTAAGGTGCCGTTTTGTTTAAGTTGAAGAATTGATAATTATTATCATCTGCTCTATTGTGGCAGCGTTTTCGACCTAATCCCTAAAACAGGCTTTTTATGACGGACTCAACTCTGCCCGCGCAGGGCGCTATGGGCCGCTATCATCAGGTATTGCGCCGCCGCATGCTGATGATCGCCGTGCTGGTGCTGGCGATTATCGCCTCGCTGGTGCTGGACTTTACCCTTGGCCCGGCCGGCCTCTCGCTGCCGACGCTCTGGCAGTCGCTGCTGCATCCCGCCTCGGTTGACGCCGGCACGCGCGTCATCGTCTGGGATATTCGTTTGCCCTACGCGCTGATGGCGGTGGTGGTCGGCTTCTGCCTCGGACTGGCGGGCGCCGAGATGCAAACTATCCTCAACAACCCGCTGGCCAGCCCCTTTACCCTCGGCGTCTCTTCGGCGGCGGCGTTCGGCGCGGCGCTGGCGATTATTCTCGGCATCGGCATTCCCGGCGTGCCGGATCAGTGGCTGATCTCCGCCAACGCCTTTGTGTTCGCGCTGTTCGCCGCGCTGATGCTCGACGGCGTCACGCGCTGGACGCGGGTCTCAACCTCGGGCGTGGTGCTGTTCGGCATCGCGCTGGTGTTCACCTTTAACGCGCTGGTGTCGATGATGCAGTTTATCGCCAGCGAAGATACGCTGCAGGGGCTGGTGTTCTGGACCATGGGCAGCCTGGCGCGCGCCTCCTGGGAGAAGCTCGGCGTGCTGAGCCTGGCCTTCGCGCTGCTGCTGCCGTTCTCGCTGCTCAGCAGCTGGAAGCTGACCGCGCTGCGCCTCGGCGAAGATCGCGCCGTCAGCTTCGGCATCGACGTGCGCCGCCTGCGCCTGGCGACGCTGCTGCGCATCAGTATTCTCTCCGCGCTGGCGGTGGCCTTTGTCGGGCCGATCGGCTTTATCGGGCTGGTGGCGCCGCATATTGCCCGCATGATCTTCGGCGAAGATCACCGCTACTATCTGCCCGCCAGCGCCCTGACCGGCGCGCTGGTGCTCTCGATGGCGTCGGTCGCCTCCAAGAACCTTATTCCCGGCGTGATTATTCCGGTCGGCATCGTGACGTCGCTGGTCGGCGTGCCGTTCTTCCTGAGCATTATTCTGCGCCATCGGGGGAATGTATGACTCAGGGTCTGACGTTAAAACATTTCACCGCGGGCTACCCCAAACGCAAGGTGATTGAGGACCTCAGCGTGGCGCTGCTGCCGCGCGGTCAAATCACCGTGCTGCTGGGGCCGAACGGCTGCGGCAAATCGACGCTGCTGCGCGCGCTGGCTGGGCTAAACAAAGGGCAGGGCGAGCTGTGGCTGAACGGCGAAGAGCTGATGCAGCAGCCGTTCGCGCGTCGCGCCCAGCGCGTGGTCTATCTGCCGCAGACGCTGCCGGCGGGCGTGCATCTGCACGTGCTGGAGTCGATTATCGTGGCGCAGCGCGCCTCGGGCGGCTTGCATAACGCCGCCAGCGAAGCGGAAGTGATGTATCTGCTGGAGCAGCTCGGCATTTCGCATCTGGCGATGCGCTATCTCGATCAGCTTTCGGGCGGGCAGAAGCAGCTGGTCGGTCTGGCGCAGTCGCTAATCCGTCGCCCGGAGCTGCTGCTGCTGGATGAGCCGCTGAGCGCGCTGGATCTGAACTATCAGTTTCACGTGATGGATCTGGTGCGTCGCGAAACCGCCCAGCGCAATATCGTCACCGTGGTGGTGGTGCACGACATCAATATCGCCTTACGGCATGCGCACCATGCGCTGATGCTGAAAGAGGGCGCCTTGATAGCGGACGGCGTGCCGGAGCAGGTGATTACGCCGGAGACGCTGGCGCAGGTATACGGCGTGAAAGGGCGTATCGAACACTGCTCGCAGGGCATGCCGCAGGTGATGATTGACGGCCTGGTCGGCTCGGAACTGGTTTAAGAAAAAGGGCCGCATCGCGGCCCTGAGATTGTCGGCAATGTGCCGTCGCAGGTGGCAGGGACAGATCGCAAAGACGCAAAAAGCGGCATCCCTGCCAGCTCGGCCCGCGCCATACGCCCCTCATCCCTGAGGTGCGCCCGTAAACGGGCCAACGCGCTGCGTTGTTCAAAAACGCTCCCGGCGTTTTTGTCCCTGGCGCGGGACGCTTTGCTATTCTGTCCCTGCCACCCGCTCCTTAAGCATGGAGCCGTTTGTGGGCCGCATCGCGGCCCTGAACGACCTACACCAGCAGGTGCTGCGCATGGAAGCGCAGATGATCCTCGACGAAGGTCGCAATAAAGTAGTAGCTGTGGTCATAGCCCGGCTGCACGCGCAGCGTCAGCGGGAACCCCACCTCTTTCGCCACCACATCCAGCCGCTCCGGCTGCAGCTGATCCGCCAGGAACTGATCGCTGTCACCCTGATCGATCAGCATCGGCAAACGCGACTGCACCTCGCGCATCAGCGCGCAGCTGTCGTAGTCGCGCCAGGCCGCGCGATCCTCGCCCAGATAGGCGCTGAACGCTTTCTGCCCCCAGGGCACCTCGCTCGGATTGACGATAGGCGCAAAGGCGGACGCCGACGCAAAGCGGTTGCCGAGACGCAGCGCCAGCATCAGCGCGCCGTGGCCGCCCATCGAATGCCCCATGATCGACTGACGCTCGCTGATATTGAAGTTGCCAGCGATCAGCGCCGGCAGCTCCTGGCTCAGGTAGTCGAACATGCGAAAGTGCGCCGACCAGGGCGCCTGGGTCGCGTTAAGGTAAAACCCCGCGCCCTGGCCGAGATCGTACGCCTCGTCGTTGGCGACCGCCTCGCCGCGCGGGCTGGTGTCCGGCATAATCAGCACCAGACCCAGCTCCGCCGCGACGCGCTGCGCGCCGGATTTGGTGCTGAAATTCTCATCCGTGCAGGTCAGGCCTGCCAGAAACCACACCGCGGGCGGCGGCGTGTCGCCTTTCGGATTGGGCAAAAAAATGCTGAAGGTCATCGGGCAGTTAAGCGCGGCTGACTGATGCCGCCAGCGTTGCTGCCAGCCGCCGAACATCCGGTGTTCTTCCAGCAGTTCCAGCGTGGATGCCATATCGCCTCCCGATTACTTGTTAAAGTGGACCACCGAACGGATCGATTTCCCTTCATGCATCAGATCGAAGGCCTCGTTGATCTCTTCCAGCGGCATGGTATGGGTAATAAAGTCGTTCAGGGCGAATTTGCCGTCCAGGTAATCCTGCACGATGCCCGGCAGCTGCGAGCGGCCCTTCACGCCGCCGAAGGCGGAACCGCGCCAGACGCGACCGGTCACCAGCTGGAACGGACGGGTTGAGATCTCTTCGCCCGCGCCGGCCACGCCGATAATCACCGATTCGCCCCAGCCTTTATGACAGCACTCCAGCGCGGAACGCATCACGTTGACGTTGCCGATACACTCAAAGGAGAAATCGACGCCGCCGTCGGTCATCTCGACGATAACCTCCTGAATCGGCTTCTCATGATCTTTCGGGTTCACCAGGTCGGTAGCGCCCAGCTTGCGCGCCAGGTCGAATTTGCTGGTGTTGATGTCGATAGCGATGATGCGTCCCGCTTTCGCCATTTTCGCGCCGATAATCGCCGACAGGCCGATGCCGCCGAGGCCGAAAATCGCCACGGTATCGCCTTCTTTCACTTTGGCGGTATTCATCACCGCGCCCATGCCGGTGGTTACGCCGCAGCCCAGCAGGCAAACTTCTTCCAGCGGCGCCTCTTTGCTGATTTTCGCCAGCGAAATTTCCGGCACCACGGTGTACTCGGAGAAGGTAGAGGTGCCCATATAGTGGAAAATCGGCTTGCCGTCTTTAAAGAAACGCGTGGTGCCGTCCGGCATCAGGCCTTTGCCCTGGGTGGCGCGGATCGCCTGGCAGAGGTTGGTCTTGCCTGACAGGCAGAATTTGCATTTGCCGCACTCCGGGGTGTAAAGCGGGATCACGTGATCGCCGACTTCGACGCTGGTCACGCCTTCGCCGACCGCTTCCACCACGCCGCCGCCTTCATGGCCGAGGATGGCCGGGAATACGCCTTCCGGATCTTTGCCGGACAGGGTATAGGCATCGGTGTGGCACACGCCGGTGGCGACGATGCGCACCAGCACTTCGCCTTTCTGCGGCGGCATCAAATCCACTTCTTCGATTTTCAGCGGTTCGCCAGCAGCCCAGGCAACGGCGGCGCGGGTTTTAATCATGTTCATGCAATCCCTCTTGCGGTCAGATGGGGACGCGCCGGTGCGGTCGCGTCCGTGGGTCGTGATATCAGTAAAAATAGCGTGAAATGGCGCAATTAGTCGGCGACCTGCAGCGGATGCAGCAGCTGGTCGTCCTGCGGCCGGTCGTCGAACATGTCGATAATCAAATATTTCAGCGCTTCGACGTTGGGGGTAAAGGCGTCGCGACGCCACATCAGCCAGGTGGCGGTGTCGCGATACGCCGCCGGCAGCTGATGCGCCTGCACGCGGGCGCGCTCAGGCATCTGCTTCAGCACCGATTCGGGGATCATCGCCACGCCTGCGCCGCCCGCCACGCAGGCCATCATCGCGTGGTAGGACTGGATTTCCATTACGCTGCCGGGCGCGACGCCGCTGTCGCGATACCAGGCTTCCAGCTTCACGCGATAGGAGCAGCTGTTGCGAAATGCGAACAGGGTGTCGTTTTGCGCGTCGCGCGCGCTCTCGACCGGCGCATGATCCAGGCTGGTGATCAGCGTCAGGCTTTCGCGAAAGGCGATGCAGCCGTTGAGATCGTCATAAGGCGCCGGACCGTCCACCAGCGCGGCGGCCAGCGTGCCTTCGCGCACCTTGTCGATAATCTCGCCGGAGGTGCTGGTGATCAGCGACAGCGACACTTTCGGGAAGCGCTGATGATAGGCCGCCAGCAGGGCAGGCAGGCGCGTCGCGGCGGTACTCTCCATCGAGCCGAGCGCGAAGTTGCCAGCCGGTTCGCCGGCGCGCGCCATGCTCAGCGCCTCGTCGCTCAGCGCCAGGATGCGCTGCGCGTAGTTAAGGAAATTGTGGCCCATCGGCGACAGACGAATGCGCTGTTTCTCGCGTATAAACAGATCGACGCCCATCTCCTCTTCCAGCTGGCGCAGCCGCGTGGTGAGGTTGGAGGGGACGCGATGGAGTTGTTCCGCGGCGCGCGCCAGCGAACCGGTTTCGGCCACGGAACAGAACATGCGTAGCTGGACAAGATCCATGTATTCTCTTCTCGTAAACAACTTGATATGAATTATTCAGTTTCCGTGAGTTTAATAAGCTGGCATGTTATAAGCAAGTGATAATAAAAACCCAGGAGTAGGGATATGGCTTTTCGCGTGGCGCTCAGCGCCTTTCTGGCGCTGGTGGTGGTGATGGGCATCGGGCGTTTCGCCTTTACGCCGCAGGTGCCGCTCATGATACACGACGGCCAGCTGACGTTGACCAGCGCCAGCCTGGTGGCGGCCCTCAACTATCTTGGCTACCTGTGCGGCTCTTTTGACGCAATGCGCGCGCGGCGGCGCGTCGAGCTGCGCCTGCAGCTGGGCGTCTGGGGCGCGGTGATCCTGACACTGCTCTCCGCCTGCGTCAGCGGCCCCTGGCTGCACGGCGCGGTGCGCTTTTTGATCGGCTGGGCGAGCGGCGTGGCGCTGGTGCTGGTAGCCGCCTGGAGCAGTGAGCAGCTGCATCATTACGGGCGCCCGAGCCTGTCAGCGGCGGTGTTCGCCGGGCCGGGCGCGGGCATCTTTATCAGCGGCCTGCTGGCGGTGCAGCTGCATGCGTCGCAGGCGTCCGCCTCGCTGGCGTGGGCTGCCTACGGCCTGCTGGCGCTGCTGATTATCGCCGCTATCGCGCGCAATTTGCCGCGCCGCGTCGGCGAGCTGCATCGTCCCGATCAGGCGCCGGATCCGCTGGTGCTGACCGCTGATCTGCGGCGGCTGGTGCTGAGCTACAGCCTGGCGGGCTTCGGCTATATCCTGCCCGCCACTTTTCTGTCGCAGATGGCGGCGGCGCGCTTTCCCGATGGCGCTTTCGCCCAGCTCGTCTGGCCGATTTTCGGCGGCGCGGCGATAGTCGGCATCGCGCTGGGGATCCTGACGCGCGGCCTCGCCAGCAACAACCAGCGGCTGGCGCTGGTGCTTTGGGCGCAGGCGCTGGGCGTCGCAGCGGCGGCGGCGCTGCCCGGCTTTAGCGGCCTGCTGCTCGGCGCGCTGCTGGTGGGCGGCGGCTTCCTCTGCGTGGTGCAGCTGGCGCTGGCCTATGCGCGCGAGCTGGCGCCGCAGCACACGCGCTATATGGCGGGGCTGCTGACCACCGGCTACGCCGTCGGGCAGCTGGTGGGGCCAGTGCTGTCGTCGCTCTCTACCGTGCTGCTGCATCGGCTGGAGCCGGCGCTGTGGATCGCCGGGCTGGGACTGGCGGCGGCCGGTCTTCTGGTGTGGCGACGTTCGTCGTGAAAAGCTTTCATCGCCGATTGGATTGATTACTGGATTACCCCAGCGGAAAGCTTCACAATACGCGCTCAGAATTGAACCCGCCGGCCTCTCCGGCGGGCGTTACACCTGCGGAGATGAGTACGATGAGCACCCTTAGTCAGGAAGCTATCCTGGTTCACGAAGCGCTGCTGGCGCGAGGCCTGGAAACGCCGTTACGCGCGCCGACGCGTGAAATGGATGATGAAACCCGTAAGCGCCTGATCGCCGGCCACATGACCGAGGTCATGCAGCTGCTGAATCTGGATCTTGAGGATGACAGCCTGATGGAGACGCCGCATCGCATCGCCAAAATGTATGTGGATGAGGTCTTTTCCGGTCTGGATTACGCTAACTTCCCTAAAATCACCGTTATCGAAAACAAGATGAAAGTGGATGAGATGGTGACGGTGCGCGATATTACCCTGACCAGCACCTGCGAGCACCACTTCGTGATTATCGACGGCAAAGCGACCGTGGCCTACATTCCGAAAGAGAAGGTGATCGGCCTGTCCAAGATCAACCGCATCGTGCAGTTCTTCGCCCAGCGCCCGCAGGTGCAGGAGCGTCTGACTCAGCAGGTGCTGGTAGCGCTGCAAACGCTGCTCGGCACCAACAACGTCGCGGTCTCGATCGACGCGGTGCACTACTGCGTGAAAGCGCGCGGAGTGAAAGACGCCACCAGCGCCACCACCACCACTTCGCTGGGCGGCCTGTTTAAGTCGAGCCAGAATACTCGCCAGGAGTTCCTGCGCGCGGTGCGTCATATTTAACCTTATTGACTATCTGCCGACGCGGGTGAGATGACCCGATCGCAGGCTTACAGGTAGCCTGTTGTCAGGCGGCAGGGCCTTACGCCAACAGGGATCGCTATGCAACGTTATCATGCGCTGGATTTCATTCGCGGCTGCGCCATCCTCGGCATTTTGTTGCTCAATATCGTCGGCTTCGCCCTGCCTTCCGCCGCCTATCTCAATCCCGCCTGGCGCGGCGATCCCGCCACCGACGAGGTCTGGACCTGGGCGGTGCTCGACATCCTGGCGCAGCTGAAATTCCTGACGCTGTTCGCGCTGCTGTTCGGCGCGGGCCTGCAGCTTCAGCTGCCACGCGGCAGCCGCTGGCTGTCGGCGCGCCTGACGCTGCTGGCGCTTATCGGCCTGTTTCACGCCGTGGCGATGTGGGAAGGGGATATCCTGCTCGATTACGCCATTATCGGCCTTATCGTCTGGCGTATGCTGCGCGACGTGCCCTCGACGCGCAGCCTGTTTCATACCGGCGCGCTGCTCTACCTCGTGGGCTGCGGCGTGCTGCTGATCTTCGGCTCCATCTCCGATCCCGAACCAAGCCGCTCCTGGCTGCCCGGCGCGGCCGATCTCGAATATGAACGCTTCTGGAAGCTGGCCGGCGGCTGGGAAGCGGTGCAGAACCGCCTCGACCATCTCTCCTCCAGCCTGATGGCGCTGGCGGCGCAGTATGGCTGGCAGCTGGCCGGGCTGATGATGATGGGCGCCGCGCTGCTGCGCTGCGGCTGGCTGACCGGCGAGTTTAGCCTGCGCCACTACCGCCGCTGCGCCGCGCTTCTGCTGGCCGCCGGCTATGCCATCGCCCTATCTGGAGTGGCGTCGCAGTGGATGCTGCACTGGTCGTTTCGCTGGAGCGGCTTCTACCTGCAGGTGCCGCGCGATCTCGCCAGTCCTTTTATCAGCCTCGGCTACGCCGCGCTGATCCTCGGCTACTGGCCGCAGCTGGCGCGCTGGCGCCTCACTTCGGCGATTCAGTGCGTCGGCCGCATGGCGCTGAGCAACTATCTGCTGCAGACGCTAATCTGCACCACGCTCTTCTACCGCTTCGATCTCTTTATGCGTTTCGATCGCCTGCAGCTGCTGGCGTTTGTGCCCGCGGTCTGGCTGGTCAATATTCTCTTCTCGGTGATCTGGCTGCGCTTTTTCCCTCAGGGCCCGCTTGAATGGCTATGGCGTCGCCTGACTCGACTGGCGGCGGGCAAAACGCCGCATCGCTCCTCATTCAGATAATGATGTTCATCACAAAGGTTACATAATTGTATGTAACCGTTTTCATGAGTGTGACGTGATTCACGCTGCTGCCTCGCCGCGCCTGCCAGAATAGCGCCGGATTACTTCCTGGCGTGATGCCTTTTATTCCTCTGTGGAACAGCTGCATGATAACGATTCGTGATGTTGCCCGTCTGGCTGGCGTGTCGGTGGCGACCGTCTCACGCGTGCTGAATAACAGCAGCGCCGTTACCGCGGAGACGCGCGACGCGGTGCTGCAGGCGGTGGATTCGCTGGGCTATCGGCCCAACGCCAACGCGCAGGCGCTGGCAACGCAGATCAGCGACACTATCGGCGTCGTGGTGATGGACGTCTCCGATCCCTTCTTCGGCGCGCTGGTAAAAGCGGTAGATACCGTGGCGCAGCGCCTGCACAAACATGTGCTGATCAGCAACTCCTGGCATCAGGAAGATAAAGAGCGCCATGCGATTGAGGTGCTGATCCGTCAGCGCTGCAATGCGCTGGTGGTTCATGCGAAAACGCTTTCAGACGAAGAGCTTGCCTCCTTTATGCAGCAGGTGCCGGGCATGGTGATGGTCAACCGCATCGTGCCGGGCTTCGCCCATCGCTGCGTCAGCCTGGATAACGTGGCGGGCGCGCTGATGGCGACCCGCATGCTGCTGCAGCAGGGACACGGCCGCATCGGCTATCTTTGCTCCAGTCATGACATCGAAGATGTGCAGCAGCGGCGCGAAGGCTGGGAGCAGGCGCTGGCGGAGCAGGGGATTCGGCCGCAGGAGAGCTGGATCGCCTGCGCCGAGCCCGATATGCAGGGCGGCGAGGCGGCGATGGTGGAGCTGTTAGGGCGCAACGTGCATCTCAGCGCGATTTTCGCCTATAACGACGGCATGGCGGCCGGCGCGCTGACCGCGCTGAAAGATAACGGCATTCAGGTGCCGCAGCATTTCTCTGTCATCGGCTTTGATGATATTCCGATGTCGCGTTACACCGATCCTCAACTTACCACGGTACGCTATCCCATTGTTTCTATGGCAAAACTCGCCACCGAGCTGGCGCTGAGCGGCGCGGCGGGCCAGCTGGACGTCAGCGCGCAGCACATCTTTATGCCGACGCTGGTGCGTCGTCATTCCGTGGCGCAGCGGCAAAATGTGGAGTCGGTCACTAATTCAGGCGATAGCGCCATGTAACCGTTTTCAATCTGTGATTGTATTCACAGTTAATTAACATGCCGCTCACTATGATGGCAGCGTCTTACCGGACTGAAACATTATGTAACGCCGCACTAACCGCAGCAGGCGTGGTTTCAGCAACCCGTTGAAAAGGTTCATCACATCTTCAGGATGCGTTGTCGCACATGGAAGTCAGGTTTCTGGACGGCGATTCAGCGGGGCAGCGCGATTTCACTCGCCTCTTTGCGACTCGCCGAATCTTATTTTACCGAAAGCTCATGCGCGCCTGACGCGTCTGAGCCAGTACTACCCTGCAAAAAACCGGAGATACCATGAATAAGAAGGTTTTCACGCTCACAGCTTTGGTTGCCAGCATGATGTTCGGCGCAACGGCACACGCAGCGGACACGCGTATCGGCGTGACCATCTATAAGTATGACGACAACTTTATGTCGATGGTTCGTAAGGACATCGAGAAAGAGGCCAAAAACCTCGGCGGCGTACAGCTGCTGATGAATGACTCGCAGAACGACCAGTCTAAACAGAACGATCAGATCGACGTGCTGATGGCGAAAGGCGTGAAGGCGCTGGCGATTAACCTGGTGGATCCGGCCGCGGCGGCCGTGGTGATCGATAAAGCGCGCAGCAACGACGTGCCGGTGGTGTTCTTCAACAAAGAGCCGAACGCGAAAGTGCTGGCCAGCTACGACAAAGCCTACTATGTCGGCACCGACTCTAAAGAGTCCGGCATTATTCAGGGCAAACTGATTGAGAAGCACTGGAAAGCCTCGCCAAACTGGGACCTGAACAAAGATGGTCAGATTCAGTTCGTGCTGCTGAAAGGCGAACCGGGCCATCCGGACGCTGAAGCGCGCACCAAATACGTTATCGATACCCTGAATCAGGACGGCATCAAGACCCAGCAGCTGGCGATGGATACCGCGATGTGGGATACCGCTCAGGCGAAAGACAAGATGGATGCGTGGCTCTCCGGCCCGAACGCCAACAAAATCGAAGTGGTGATCGCCAACAACGACGCCATGGCGATGGGCGCCGTCGAAGCGCTGAAAGCGCACAACAAGACTTCGATTCCGGTGTTCGGCGTCGATGCGCTGCCGGAAGCGCTGGCGCTGGTTAAGTCGGGCGCGCTGGCGGGCACCGTGCTGAACGATGCCGAGAACCAGGCGAAAGCGACGCTGGATATGGCGAAAAACCTGGCGGACGGCAAAGCCGCGACCGAAGGCACCAGCTATAAGATCACCGATAAGATCGTCCGCGTGCCTTACGTGCCGGTCGATAAAGAGAACCTGTCTCAGTTCCAGAAGTAATCCTGTCCGGGCGCGGCTGAGCCGCGCCCTGTTTTCACGTGACCAACGCTTTTTTAGCCAGGTAAATTATGGCCAGTGATAATCCGACCGCGCAGCGTGAATATCTGCTGGAAATGACGAACGTCTCTAAATCATTTCCAGGGGTTAAAGCCTTAGATAATGTGAATTTAAAAGTGCGGCCTCACTCCGTTCATGCATTGATGGGTGAAAACGGCGCCGGTAAATCGACATTATTGAAATGCCTGTTTGGTATTTATAAAAAAGATACGGGGAGCATCCTGTTTCAGGGTGAGGAAATCGATTTTAAAAGTTCGAAAGAGGCGCTGGAAAACGGCGTTTCTATGGTGCATCAGGAGCTGAACCTGGTTTTACAGCGCACCGTCATGGACAATATGTGGCTGGGCCGCTATCCGCAAAAAGGGCCGTTCGTCGATCAGGACAAAATGTATCGCGATACCAAAGCGATTTTCGACGAGCTGGATATCGATATCGATCCGCGCGACAAAGTGGCGACGCTCTCTGTTTCGCAGATGCAGATGATCGAAATCGCCAAGGCATTCTCCTATGACGCCAAAATCGTCATCATGGACGAGCCGACCTCTTCGCTGACCGAGAAAGAGGTGAACCATCTGTTCACCATTATTCGCAAGCTGAAAGATCGCGGCTGCGGCATTGTTTATATCTCGCACAAGATGGAAGAGATTTTCCAGCTGTGCGACGAGATTACGATCCTGCGCGACGGTCAGTGGATCGCCACCCAGCCGCTGGAAGGGCTGGATATGGATAAGATCATCTCCATGATGGTCGGCCGCTCCCTGAACCAGCGCTTTCCTGATAAAACCAACGTGCCGGGCGAAACCATTCTTGAGGTGCGCCATTTAACGTCGCTGCGTCAGCCGTCGATTCGCGACGTTTCGTTCGATTTGCGCAAAGGGGAGATTTTGGGCATCGCCGGACTGGTGGGCGCCAAGCGTACCGATATCGTCGAAACCCTGTTTGGGATCCGCGAGAAGGTAGGCGGCACCATTAAGCTGCACGGTAAACCGATTAATAACCACAGCGCTAACGAAGCCATTAACCACGGTTTCGCACTGGTGACGGAAGAGCGCCGCTCTACTGGTATTTATGCCTTTCTCGATATCGGGTTTAACTCGTTAATCTCCAATATCAAGAAGTATAAAAACAATATGGGGCTGCTCGATAATAAGCGGATGAAAAGCGATACCCAGTGGGTTATCGACGCCATGCGCGTAAAAACGCCGGGCCACCATACGCAAATTGGATCGCTTTCGGGCGGCAACCAGCAAAAGGTGATTATCGGCCGCTGGTTACTGACCCAGCCTGAAATATTGATGCTCGATGAACCGACGCGCGGCATTGACGTCGGCGCGAAGTTCGAAATTTACCAGCTGATTGCCGAGCTGGCGAAGAAAGAGAAGGGCATCATTATTATCTCTTCCGAAATGCCGGAGCTGTTGGGCATTACCGATCGTATTCTGGTGATGAGCAATGGTCAGGTAGCGGGCATTGTAGATACCAAGACAACCACGCAGAACGAAATATTGCGTTTAGCGTCATTA
Source organism: Pantoea sp. X-Soil-MYKO-1289 (assembly GCF_059730625.1). NCBI lineage: Bacteria > Pseudomonadati > Pseudomonadota > Gammaproteobacteria > Enterobacterales > Erwiniaceae > Pantoea > Pantoea sp. X-Soil-MYKO-1289. Next base: position 2,738,844 of record NZ_AP036004.1, on the reverse strand, counting down.
CACCTTTAATGAAGCAAGGGCTGTTAACATGAAAGCGACTACTAAAAAGAATGCGCTAACCTGGCTGAAAGAGGGCGGCATTTATGTCGTTCTGCTGGTTTTGCTGGCTATTATTATTTTCCAGGATCCGACGTTTTTAAGCCTGATGAACCTGAGTAATATTCTTACCCAATCCTCGGTGCGTATTATTATCGCGCTGGGCGTGGCGGGGCTGATCGTTACGCAGGGCACCGACCTGTCGGCCGGTCGTCAGGTCGGTCTGGCGGCGGTGGTGGCGGCGACGCTGCTGCAGTCGATGGATAACGCCAATAAGGTGTTTCCGACGCTGGATACCGTGCCGATTCCGGTGGTGATTCTGGTGGTGTGCGTGATCGGCGGCCTGATCGGCCTGGTGAACGGCCTGATCATCGCCTACCTCAAGGTGACGCCGTTTATTACCACGCTCGGCACCATGATTATCGTCTACGGCATCAACTCGCTCTATTACGATTTCGTCGGCGCGTCGCCGATTGCCGGGTTTGACAGCGGCTTCTCGAAGTTCGCTCAGGGCTTCCTGCGCTTTGGCGACTTCAAGCTCTCTTACATTACCTTCTACGCCATCGCCGCCATTATTTTCATCTGGATCCTGTGGAACAAGACCCGCTTTGGCAAGAATATTTTTGCTATCGGCGGCAACCCGGAAGCGGCGAAAGTCTCTGGCGTTAACGTCAACCTCAACCTGATTCTGATCTATGCGCTTTCCGGGGTGTTTTACGCCTTCGGCGGCATGCTGGAAGCGGGTCGTATCGGCAGCGCCACCAACAACCTCGGCTTTATGTATGAGCTGGACGCCATCGCGGCGTGCGTGGTGGGCGGCGTTTCTTTTGCCGGCGGCGTAGGAACGGTGGCGGGCGTCGTGACCGGCGTGCTTATCTTTACCGTGATCAACTACGGTCTGACCTATATCGGCGTGAACCCTTACTGGCAGTACATTATCAAGGGCGGCATCATTATCTTCGCCGTGGCGCTGGATTCGCTGAAGTATTCGCGTAAGAAGTAAGTCAAAGAGATCGCTCAGGCTTGTTGCAGACAGCCTGGGCGTCAAAACGCGGGTGGCAGGGTTCGAAGAGCAAAGCGTCCCGCGACAGGGACAAAAACGCCGGGAGCGTTTTTGAACAACGCAGCGCGTTGGCCCGTTAACGGGCGCACCTCAAGGACGAGGTGCGTATCCGCGCGGGCCGAGCGAGCAGGGATGCCTTGAGCGACTTTGCGATCGAACCCTGCCATCCGTGTGAGCACATTATCTGTTTTTAAGAGCGGCCTGCGGGCCGCTCTTTCTATTTTCTATTTCCGCGCTTTCTGCTCGCTTTCCAGCAGCTGCTCCGGCGTCACTGCCGGATAGCTCTGCGCATCCTCCGGCACCTCCCGCACCGCCGGGATCGGCACCAGCGGGCCGAGAAAGCGCGGCTCGCGCTTCATCACGTAGAGATCGGCCAGCGCGCCGAGGCGCGCGCCTACCTCGCGGAAGCGGACGCTCAGCATATTTTTCGGCGACGGCACCGCGTAGCACTGCGCCTGAATCCCCATATGCAGGGCGATAAACAGGGCGCGCTCGCAGTGGAAGCGCTGGGTGATGATAATAAAGTCGTTGGTGTCGAACACCTTGCGCGTGCGCACGATAGAGTCGAGCGTGCGGAAACCGGCGTAGTCCAGCACGATATCCTGCGGATCGACGCCGGCTTTGATCAGATCGCGACGCATGGTCATGGGTTCGTTATAGCTGCTCATGGCGTTGTCGCCGCTCAGCAGCAGATAATTGACCTTGCCGCTGTTATAGGCGTTCAGCGCGCCCTGAATGCGATAGAGGTAGTACTGATTATAGACGCCGGTGCGGTAATACTTCGCCGTGCCCAGCACCACGCCAACCTGACGATGCGGCAGCGAGGCGACATCTTCATAAATATAGGGCGCGGTTTTCCAGCTGATCCAGCGATCCAGGCCGAGCGCGATCGCCACCACCAGTAAGATGATGAATAAGAGACCAATAAAAACGCGTTTCAACATACGCGTGAGCGCTCGGGGTCAGGAAAAATCGGTGCATCAAGGCTACTTGAGGACCGGTTACGAAGCAAGGCGCCGCCGGTTGGCTGATGGATTTTTGCGCGGCAGCCGGGCCTGAAACGGCCCGGCGACCGGTTGTCAGATCGAGGTGCGACGATAGTGACGGTACTGCGGCAGCCAGAAATTACTGGCGACCGCCTGCGACAGCACATCTTCCGACGTCACCACCGCAACGCCCGCCAGCTGCGCGGCTTTGCCCACTTCCATGGCGATGATTTTCGACACGCCCTGAATATCTTTGATTTCCGGCAGTACCGGGCCTTCGCCTTCGTTCACCAGCGGCGAACAGTCGGCCAGCGCGCGGCTTGCCGTCATCAGCATCGAGTCGGTGACGCGCGTCGCGCCGGCGGCAATCACGCCCAGACCAATGCCCGGGAAAATATAGGAGTTATTGCACTGCGCGATCGGATAGGTTTTGCCTTTCCAGCTCACCGGCGAGAAGGGGCTGCCGGTCGCTACCAGCGCGGCGCCGTCGGTCCACGCGATAATATCCGCCGGCGTCGCCTCGACGCGCGATGTCGGGTTCGACAGCGGCATCACGATAGGACGCGCGCAGTGCTTATGCATCTCGCGGATAATCTCTTCGGTAAACAGGCCCGGCTGGCCGGAGACGCCGATCAGAATATCGGGACGGGCGTTGCGCACCACGTCCAGCAGCGAGATGGAATCGCTGGCGGTGTCCCAGGTTTTCAGGTTCTCGCTCTTCTGCACCAGCTTGCTCTGGAAATCGAGCAGGTTCGGCAGCTTGTCGGTCAGCAGACCGAAGCGATCGACCATCAGCACGCGCGCGCGCGCCTCTTCGTCGCTCAGGCCTTCCGATTTCATCTGCGCGATAATCTGCTCGGCGATGCCGCATCCGGCGGAGCCTGCGCCGAGGAACACCACTTTCTGCTCGCACAGGCGGCTGCCTGCGGCGCGGCTGGCGGCGATCAGCGTGCCGACGGTCACGGCGGCGGTGCCCTGAATATCGTCGTTGAAGCAGCAGATCTCGTCGCGATAGCGCTGCAGCAGCGGCATGGCGTTTTTCTGCGCGAAGTCTTCAAACTGCAGCAGCACGTTCGGCCAGCGGCGTTTTACCGCCTGGATAAAGTCGTTAACGAAGGCGTCGTACTCTTCGCCGGTGATGCGCGGATGACGCCAGCCCATATAGAGCGGATCGTTAAGCAGCTGCTGATTGTTGGTGCCGGCGTCCAGCACGACCGGCAGCGTGTAGGCCGGCGAAATGCCGCCGCAGGCGGTATAGAGCGACAGCTTGCCGATAGGAATGCCCATGCCGCCGATGCCCAAATCGCCGAGGCCGAGAATGCGCTCGCCGTCGGTGACCACAATCACCTTCACGTTCTGCTTGGTGGCGTTCTGCAGCATGTCTTCAATGTGGGCGCGGTTCGGATAGGAGATAAAAACGCCGCGCGCGCGGCGGTAGATCTCGGAGAAGTGTTCGCAGGCCGCGCCGACGGTCGGGGTATAGATAATCGGCATCATCTCTTCGAGATGGTTGTCGAGCAGACGATAGAAAAGGGTTTCGTTGGTGTCCTGAATGTTGCGCAGGTAGACGTGCTTATCGTTATTGTTTTTAAAGTCCTGGAACTGACGCCAGGCGCGCTCTGCCTGTTCTTCAATGCTCTCGACCGCTTCAGGTAGCAGGCCGTTGAGGTTAAATTCGTTGCGCTCTTCCAGCGAGAAGGCGCTGCCTTTATTCAGCAGGGGGAATTCCAGCAGGATCGGGCCAGCGTAGGGGATGTACAGCGGACGCTTACTTTCGTACTCATGTTCCATGAATTGATGCTCCGGTTGCGGTGTTGTCTGGCAAAGCTCAGACGCCAGTCGTTCTTTTTTTGTGTTGCTGGCGCACGATCCTATGAAATTTCTCGCTGATGTACAGCTTTTGTAAATAAAAGATATCGTAAGTGTTGGAAAGCGTGTTCTGTGCCTCAGCCTTTGCGCAGCGTGACGCGAGTCAGCTGGTCGCATCCCAGCGCGGCCAGCGTTGCCTGCGTGGCGGCGAACTGATTCAGCGTGGCGTTTTCGACTTCTGCCAGGGCGGCGGCCTCGATGTTTTCGCAGGCTTCGCCCTGCATATTAAGCAGGATCAGCGCGGCCTGTAGCGGCGGCAGGCTCGGGTTGAAGGCTGCGTTCTCGGCGTAGCGTCCGGTGACGGTCGCGCCGCTCGCGGTGCGCAGCGCAATGCCGCTGTGCGAGCCGCTGTAAGGCGCATGGCTCTGGTTGGCAGCGGCGACGGCCGCCTGGGCGAGCGCGTCGCCTTCCGCCTGATAGCCGTGATCCACTTTATCCAGCAGCAGGGTAGTGATGTTCAGATCGCGCGGGCCGAATGCGTCCGGCAGATAATCCGCCAGGGTGCTGACGCCGCGGCCGGGCAGGCTAATGCGCAGATCGGTGCCGCTGTTGAGTTCGTTCATAAACTGGCGGCAGTGGCCGCACGGCGTGTAGTTAACCGTGACCGCCTCCAGGCGTGGCTCGCCGCGCAGCCAGGCGTGGGCGATAGCGCTCTGCTCGGCATGAACCGTTTGCTGCATCGCCACGCCCGCGAATTCCATATTGGCGCCGAAGTACCAGCGGCCGCTGACGCCGCGCGCCACGGCGCCGACGTTGAAGCGCGAAACCGGCGCGACCGCGCAGGCCGCCGCCAGCGGCAGCAGCAGCAGCGCCAGCGCGTCGGCGTCCAGCTGCGTTTGCTGCATTAGCGATGCGACCTGCTCCGGCGTCAGCGCCGCCTGAAACTGCGCGTCGTCAAGTATCGGACGCAGCGCGCTTTGCAGAGCAGCGGGCAGCGCGTCGAAGGCGGAGGTGAAACGTGGATGCATGATAGCCTCGTTAATATCGGGCGGCCCATTGCCGCCAGAGGGGTTATATGTGATCTGTATCGCTCTGACAATGCAACAGATTTGCATCGTTTCAACTTTGCGAGATCTATCGCAAAGTTTTACCCGAACGCGTGCATCAGCAGGGGAAATATAAAGGGCGCCAGCAGCGAGGTGATGATGCCGCACAGCACCAGCGCCAGCGAGCTGAACGCGCCTTCCTGGTAATCCACCTCCGCCGCGCGCGCCGTGCCGAGCGCGTGCGACGCGTTGCCGATCGCCAGTCCGCGCGCCGCGCGGGTTTTTATCCCCAGCAGGTTCAGCACCATATGGCCGAAGACCGCGCCGAGCACGCCGGCGATCAGCACGCAGATGGCGCTGATAGCGGGGATGCCGTGCAGCGAGGCGGAGACCGCCATCGCAATGGGCGTGGTCACCGATTTCGGCAAAATAGTGGCGGCGATTTCCGGCGTCGCGCCCATCCACAGCGCGATAGCGGTGCCGGAGACCATCGCGGTCAGGCTGCCGATAAAGCAGACGCCGATCAGCGATTTCCAGCGCGCGCGGATTTGATGCATCTGCTCGTAGAGCGGCAGCGCCAGCGCAACCACCGCCGGCTGCAGCAGCTGATTGAGGATCTGGCTGCCGGCGAAATAGCGCGCGTAGGGGATGTGTAGCACCAGCAGCAGCGGGATAATGATCGCCATCGCCACCAGCAGCGGATTGAGCAGCGAGATTTTCAGCTTCGCCGCCAGACGACGCGCCAGCATAAAGGCGCCAATGCTGAGCGGCAGCGACCACCAGATGTCACTCACTCGGCTTCTCCTGCACGCTGCGCGTATGAATTTTATGGGCGCTCCAGCCGACAATCGTCAACACCAGAAAGGTGCTGACCACGATAGAGACCACAATCGGACCGAACTGCGCGCTCAGCACGTCGGTGTAGTTGATGATGCCGACGCTGATGGGCACAAACAGCAGCGCCATATAGCGGATCAGCAGGTGGCAGCCAGGTTTGACCCAGTCGACGGGCAGGATTTGCGTCGCCAGCAGGGTGAACAGCGTCAGCATGCCGAGGATGCTGCCGGGAATGGTGATAGGCAGCAGCAAGGAGAGGGCGTTGCCCGCATAGAGGCAGAGATAGATGATGACGAAGGCGCGGACATAGCGCCAGCACAGAGACAGCACAGTGGGCATAGCAGGCTCCTGTTTTCACTGCACAACATCATACGCGACACGGGATAAAAAAGGGCGACATTGCTGTCGCCCTTGGGCATTGATTACGTGCCCGTCGCGGGTGACATGGTCCGATCGCAAAGTCGCTCAAGGCGTCCCTGCGCGCTCGGCCCGCGACATCCCTGTCGCGGGACGCTTTGCTCCTCGGTCCATGTCACCCGCTCTGAGGCTTTGTCTGCGGCCATTAGAACGACAGTGCGGTTATCTAAATCCTGCTGTCAGTCCTTACTTAACCGGCATGCCCGGCTGCGCGCCGCTGTCGACCGAGAGCACAAACAGATCTTTGCCGCCAGGACCCGCTGACAGCACCATGCCTTCCGACACGCCGAAACGCATCTTACGCGGCGCGAGGTTGGCGACGATGATGGTCATCTTGCCAATCAGCACCGACGGATCCGGATAGGCCGCGCGGATGCCGGAGAAGATCTGGCGTTTCTCGCCGCCCAGATCGAGCTGCAGACGCAGCAGCTTATCGGAGCCTTCCACCAGCTCGGCGTGTTCGATCAGCGCTACGCGCATATCGACTTTAGCGAAATCGTCAATGGTGATGGTATCGCCAATCGGCGCATCCGCCAGCGGGCCGCTCGCCGGCTGGCTGGCCGCAGCGGCATCTTCTTTCGACGCTTCAATCAGCGCGTTAACTTTGGTCATTTCGATACGTCCATAGAGCGCTTTAAACGGCGCCACCTGATGATTAAGCAGCGGCTGCGCAATGGCATCCCAGCTCAGTTCGCTGTTGAGGAACGCCTCGGCGCGCTCGCTCAGGCTCGGCAGCACCGGCTTCAGCCAGGTCATCAGCACGCGGAACAGGTTGATGCCCATCGAGCAGATCGCCTGCAGATCGGCGTCGCGGCCCTCTTCCTTCGCCACCACCCACGGCGCCTGCTCGTCCACATAGCGGTTAGCCAGATCGGCCAGCGCCATGATTTCGCGAATGGCGCGGCTGTATTCGCGGCTCGCCCAGGCTTCGCCGATCTTCTCGGAGGCGTCGACAAAGGTCTGGTAGAGCGCCGGGTCCGCCAGCTCGGCCGCAAGCTGACCGTCAAAGCGTTTGGTCAGGAAGCCGGCGTTGCGCGACGCCAGGTTCACCACCTTATTGACGATATCGGCGTTTACGCGCTGCACGAAATCTTCCAGATTCAGGTCGATATCGTCGATGCGCGAAGAGAGCTTGGCTGCGTAGTAGTAGCGCAGGCTGTCGGCGTCCAGATGCTGCAGCCAGGTGCTCGCCTTAATAAAGGTGCCGCGCGACTTAGACATCTTGGCGCCGTTCACCGTCACATAGCCGTGCACGAACAGATTGTTAGGCTTGCGGAACTGGCTGCCTTCCAGCATCGCCGGCCAGAACAGGCTGTGGAAGTAGACGATATCCTTGCCGATAAAGTGATAAAGCTCGGTGGTGGAATCTTTCTTCCAGAACTCGTCGAAATCGAGATCGCCGCGCTTGTCGCACAGATTTTTAAACGCGCCCATATAGCCGATCGGCGCATCCAGCCAGACATAAAAATATTTGCCCGGCGCGTCCGGAATTTCGAAGCCGAAGTAGGGCGCATCGCGTGAGATATCCCACTGCTGCAGCCCAGACTCGAACCACTCCTGCATCTTGTTCGCCACCTGCTCCTGCAGCGCGCCGGAGCGCGTCCAGGCCTGCAGCATGGCGCTGAACGACGGCAGGTCGAAGAAGAAGTGCTCTGAGTCGCGCATCACCGGCGTCGCGCCGGAGACCACCGACTTCGGCTCGATCAGCTCGGTCGGGCTGTAGGTCGCGCCGCACACTTCGCAGTTGTCGCCGTACTGATCCGGCGATTTGCATTTCGGGCAGGTGCCCTTGACGAAACGGTCGGGCAGGAACATCCCTTTTTCCGGATCGTAGAGCTGAGAGATGGTGCGGTTCTTAATAAAACCGTTCTCTTTCAGTCGGGTGTAGATCAGCTCCGACAGCACGCGGTTCTCGTCGCTGTGCGTCGAGTGATAGTTGTCGTAGCTGATGTTGAAGCCGGCGAAATCGACCTGATGTTCCTGACTCATTTCGGCGATCATCTGCTCCGGCGAGATGCCCAACTGCTGCGCTTTCAGCATGATCGGCGTACCGTGCGCATCGTCGGCGCAGATGAAATAGACCTGATTGCCACGCATTCGCTGGTAACGCACCCAAATGTCTGCCTGGATATGCTCGAGCATGTGGCCGAGATGGATCGATCCGTTCGCGTACGGCAGGGCGCACGTTACCATTATTTTTTTAGCGACTTGAGTCATAGTTTGCGTAGCTTTCTGTTGATTGAAAAAACGGGCTTAGATGGTAACTCATGCCCTGGCGGGCGTAAACACAAGGGCGATCTGGCGTCGACCGCGCCGACATCTGATATCATTGTTGTGTTACCGCTGAACCCAGCGACAGAAAAAATAACAAGGAGTGGGGATGACAGCACAATCCCGGACATCACATTCACCTGAAGCCTTGCGCGCCGTGGTTATGGGCGTGTTAAGCGGCTTCCGGCATCCGACCCTCGATCGCAACCTCACCGCGCTGAAAGCGCTGCACCATGTGGCGCTGCTGGACGGCAAGCTGCATATCGAACTCTGCATGCCGTTCGCCTGGGCGAGCGCGTTTGAAGAGCTAAAGGCGCAGGCCAGCGCCGAGCTGCTGCGGCTGACCGGCACCCAGGCGATCGACTGGCGGCTGCGCCACGATATTGCGACCCTGAAGCGCGTCAAAGGCCAGCCAGGCGTTAACGGCGTGAAGAACATCATCGCCGTCAGCTCCGGCAAGGGCGGCGTCGGCAAGTCGAGCACCGCCGTCAATATGGCGCTGGCGCTGGCGGCGGAAGGGGCGCGCGTCGGCATTCTCGACGCGGATATTTACGGCCCGTCGGTGCCCAATATGCTCGGCACCGAGCATGAGCGTCCCACCTCGCCGGACGGCACGCATATGGCGCCGATTATGGCGCACGGCCTCGCCACCAACTCTATCGGCTATCTGGTGACCGACGATAATGCGATGGTGTGGCGCGGGCCGATGGCGAGCAAGGCGCTGATGCAGCTGCTTAACGAGACGCTGTGGCCGGATCTCGACTATCTGGTGCTCGATATGCCGCCGGGCACCGGCGACATACAGCTGACGCTAGCGCAGAGCGTGCCGGTAACCGGCGCCATTGTCGTCACCACGCCGCAGGATATCGCCCTGATCGACGCGCGCAAAGGCATGGTGATGTTAGAGAAGGTCAACGTGCCGGTGCTCGGCGTGGTGGAGAACATGAGCCTGCATATCTGCAGCCACTGCGGCTTCCACGAGCCGATCTTCGGCACCGGCGGCGCGGAAAAGCTGGTGGCGGACTATCAGACGCAGCTGCTGGCGCAGCTGCCGCTGCATATCAACCTGCGCGAAGACCTGGACGACGGCGAACCCACGGTGATCCGCCGACCCGACAGCGAATTTACCGCGCTCTATCGCCAGCTGGCGGGCCGCGTCGCGGCGCGCCTCTACTGGCAGGGCGAGGTGATCCCCGGCGACATCGCCTTCCGCGCGCTTTAACCGCGCGCCGCTGGCGTCAATTCAGGACGCCAGCGGAAAGTGCATCAGCACATATTTTCCCTGCTCGCTCTCGCCCTGCGCGATGATCTTCCAGCCGTGCTTTAAATAGAACGCCTGCGCCGCCTTGTTCATTAACAGGCACTTCAGCGCGCCGGTGCTGGTAAAACTCGCCTGCACCCTCTCCAGCAGCGCGGCGCCGACGCCGCGGCCCTGATAAGCGGGATCGACGTAGAGGCTATGAAGGAAGTTGTCATTTTCCAGCACGCCGGCAAAACCGACGCGATGGCCCTCCAGCTCGGCCACCCAGACGGTCTCGCCCAGGATCACGCTGTCGAAATCTTCCAGCTGCCAGCGGCTGTCATCGAGCCAGCGCCAGTTATGGCGACGCGCGGCAAGAAACAGCGTGCGCAGGAACGGACGATCGGCTTCGGTATAAGAACGTATCTGCACGGTAAACTCCCTTAACGGCAATCAGAGTGCTGGCCATATCCGCAAGCGGGAGAGAGGGCGCTGGCTCGTTATCAATAAGCGTCTCTACAAAACTAGCAGTTCTGCGATGAAAAGATAAACCGCGTTAAATCAAGGTGCTTTGCGTGTAGAATGCCGGAGCGGCGTCAATAGCGGTGCGGCTTGCCGCGTTTGATAGCTTTCGTTTATCTGATTGATAACGACTGCGTATTAGAAGTTGGCCCGAAAATTTTGTAACGTACATCACATCTTTTAGCGGAGGACTTCAGATGTCTATCATTAATACCAAAATCAAACCGTTCAAAAACGCTGCGTTTAAAAACGGCGAATTCATCGACGTAACTGAGAAAGACGTTGAAGGTAAATGGAGTGTGTTCTTCTTTTATCCGGCTGACTTCACCTTCGTGTGCCCGACCGAACTGGGTGACGTGGCTGACCATTACGAAGAATTCCAGAAACTGGGCGTAGACATCTACTCTGTTTCTACCGACACCCACTTTACCCACAAAGCCTGGCACGGTTCTTCTGAAACCATCGCGAAAATCCAGTACGCCATGATCGGCGACCCGACTGGCGCCCTGACCCGCAACTTCGAAATCATGCGCGAAGCTGAAGGTCTGGCTGACCGCGGTACTTTCATCGTTGACCCGGAAGGCATCATCCAGGCGATCGAAATCACTGCTGAAGGCATCGGCCGCGATGCGTCTGACCTGCTGCGTAAAGTGAAAGCCGCTCAGTATGTCGCTTCTCACCCAGGCGAAGTTTGCCCGGCTAAATGGAAAGAAGGCGACGCAACCCTGGCTCCGTCTCTGGACCTGGTTGGCAAAATCTAATTTCCACACCGGCTTTTCGATCTTCTCTATCGGGTGCTGCGGCACCCGATTTCTTCTGACAGGAACTCACTATGCTCGACACAAATTTAAAAACCCAGCTCAAGGCCTACCTTGAGAAATTAACCAAGCCTGTTGAGTTGATCGCCACCCTGGACGATGGCGCCAAATCAGCGGAAATTCGCGATTTGCTGGCGGATATCGCAAGCCTGTCTGAAAAAGTCAGCTTCCGCGAAGAGAACGATCGTCCGGTGCGTAAACCCTCTTTTCTGATCACCAACCCTGGCTCGCACAGCGGCCCGCGCTTTGCCGGTTCGCCGATGGGTCACGAGTTTACCTCTCTGGTGCTGGCGCTGCTGCAGACCGGCGGCCATCCGTCGAAAGAGACGCAGAGCCTGCTTGACCAGGTGGCGTCGCTGGATAGCGACCTGCATTTCGAAACTTACTACTCGCTGTCATGCCACAACTGCCCTGACGTCGTGCAGGCGCTGAACCTGATGGCGATTATCAACCCGCGCGTCTCGCACACGGCGATTGACGGCGGCATGTTCCAGAATGAAATTACCGAGCGCAACGTGATGGGCGTACCGGCGGTCTACCTGAACGGCAAAGAGTTCGGTCAGGGCCGCATGAGCCTCGCTGAGATCGTCGGCAAGGTCGACACTAACGCCGAGAAGCGCGCGGCGGAAGAGCTGAACAAGCGCGACGCCTATGAAGTGCTGATCGTCGGCAGCGGCCCGGCAGGCGCGGCGGCGGCGATCTACTCGGCGCGTAAAGGCATCCGTACCGGCCTGATGGGCGAGCGTTTCGGCGGTCAGGTGCTCGACACCGTAGACATTGAAAACTACATCTCCGTGCAGAAAACCGAAGGCGCTAAGCTGGCTGGCTCGCTGCGCGCCCACGTTGACGACTACGACGTTGACGTGATCGATACCCAGAGCGCTATCAAGCTGATCCCGGCGGCGAAAGAGGGCGGTCTGCACGCAATTGAAACCGCCTCTGGCGCCGTGCTGAAATCACGCAGCATCATCATCGCCACCGGCGCGCGCTGGCGCAACATGGGCGTGCCTGGTGAAGATCAGTATCGCACCAAAGGCGTCACCTACTGCCCGCACTGCGACGGTCCGCTGTTTAAAGGCAAGCGCGTTGCGGTTATCGGCGGCGGCAACTCCGGCGTGGAAGCGGCTATCGACCTGGCAGGCATCGTCGAGCACGTCACCCTGCTGGAGTTCGCCGGCGAAATGCGCGCTGACCAGGTGCTGCAGAACAAGCTGCGCAGCCTGAAAAATGTCGATGTGATCCTGAACGCGCAGACCACGGAAGTGAAAGGCGACGGCAGCAAAGTGACCGGCCTGGCCTATATCGATCGCAACAACCAGACGGCGCACGACATCGCGCTGAGCGGTATCTTCGTGCAGATCGGTCTGCTGCCGAACACCACCTGGCTGGAAGGCGCGGTCGAGCGCAACAAAATGGGCGAGATCCTGATCGACGCCAAATGCGAAACCAGCCTGAAAGGCGTATTCGCGGCGGGCGACTGCACCACGGTGCCGTACAAGCAGATCATCATCGCCAGCGGTGAAGGCGCGAAAGCCTCCCTGAGCGCTTTCGACTACCTGATCCGCACCAAACCGGCTGAATAACGTTTTGCGATAGCCACGCAACGGCCCCGGGACTTCTGTCTCGGGGCTTTTTTTTTAATAGCCCGCCCATGACATCAGCATCATCCACACCGGCGTCGTCACCGCGGCGAATAGCGTAGAAAACAGCATGCTTGCCGCCGCCGGGCCGGTCAGCACGTTGAACTTCTGCGACATCAGGTAGACATTGACGCCGACCGCCATCGAACCGAGCAGCACCACAACCCGACTCTCCAGCGGCGGCAGATGCACCAGCCAGGCGATCGCCCAAATGGTCATCGGCTGCAAAATCAGCTTAAGCAGACAGATGGTGTAGCTTTCGCGCAGCCCGTCGCGCACGCGATAGTGCGCCAGGCTCATGCCAAGCGTCACCAGCGAGAGCGGCGCGGCGATAGAGCCGAGCATGCGCAGCGGTTCGGCGGCGATGGTCGGCAGCGGCTGCTTTAAAAAACTCCAGGCGGTGCCGCTGAGAATACCGATAATCAGCGGATTCTTCGCCACGCTGATCAGGGTATGGCCGATGCCTTTCAGCGAGAAGCTGCCCTGTTTCGCCCACTCTACCGAGAGCGTCAGCAGCGTCCAGAGGATCAGACTGTTGAATACCAGCACCAGCGCCACCGAGGGCAGCGCCTGCGGGCCGAGCAGCACCGTCGCCACCGGAATGCCGAGCATCACGTTGTTGGAGAAGATGCCGCCGAGCGCGAACACCGTGCCCGCGACGCCGTCGAGCTTAAACAGCCGCGCCCCCAGAAGGCGGCCGAGGATAAAGATCAGTAAGCAGCTGCCAAAAAAGGCCAGCAGCAGCCGCACATCCACCGGCGGGCTTTTGTAGAAGTCGCTCATCACGCGGAACAGCATGCAGGGCAGGGCGACGTTAAAGACGAAGCGGTTCATGCCTTCGCTGATGGTCAGCGGCCATTTGCCGATGCGCGTCAGGCCGTAGCCAAGAAAAATCAAAATAAACAGCGGAGCGGAAAGGTAAATCTGATGGGTAAGGGTATCAAGCAAGCCAGGCATAGCGCGTCTGTTATCTGCATCAGGTAACATCAGCCTAACATGTTGTTGCGAAAAGCGTCACCCAGTAGCGCATTGTCTAGCCCAACCAACGGCGCGCCTGCGCGTCACTGATATCGCGGTAATAGACGCGATGAATTATTTCATCGCAGGTTCGGCAGCGGGCGGAAATAAAGGTGGAAAAATAGCATCTGCCGTTCGGCGCGATGGCGTTGGCGCGTGAGATATGAATATCCTGCCAGCGGTGGCGGTGGGGGATAAGCTGAAAAAACGTCATGGTGCGTCCCTGATGGCGGTGAGTTGAGGGTACGTAACGCGATGAAGTATCTTTTTAGTGATTCCGGCTGGTGTCATTGCATAGCTGATCAAAAATAAAACCCGCAGCATTAGGTCTTTTTTTAGAACATCAGGGGTTGATCGAGATCACGCTAAATCGCGCTAACTGGTACTACCTCTAAAGGGGTAGGTGTCATGCCTGCGCCAGGTGGTTCTCGTAGGCGATTTGCCTGACCTTTGACTCGGGGTGCCCTGCCGCCTGAAGGAAGAGAAATATTCGTAATACCTGATGGGGTAATGACTGCGTAGGAGGCCGAAATTTGGCCTGCTTATTATGAGAAGGACTCTTTTATTCGTGCGTAATGCACTTGAGGAAAAGGGTTTGTCCATGAGGTTCACATCATACCCTGGCACCTTTAAGAGGTACGGCATTTGTTACATTCAGATCCGCTTATCTGATGGGCAGTCACATAAAAAGTCACTCTCTACTGACAGCTACCGCGAAGCATCTGCTTTGATGGTTAGCATCCTTCCGCACTTCTCATTTGTTAAATCTTTAGCAACCCCGATCCCAGAGTTTGAAGCGTATTTATCAAATCTGATTTTGTCAGAACGCAAGGCTGCGAGAAATCCACTTTTACCTCACCAGCAGATAATTGTTCCTGCTGAAATCGTGGAAATTCCACCGCCAGCCGAAACGGAAAAAGTGCTAACCCTCTCGGATGCGTGGGCGATGTACAAAGACGAAAAAGGACACAACTGGACGAAATCAATCTCAATGGCAAATGAGCGCTTTATAGAAGTGCTGATGATTGTCCTTGGTGCTGCTACCGATATAACTACGATTACCAAACAAGACATTAAGCAGGTGATGGAAGTCGTTGAAAACCTCCCTGAGCGCGTTGTTCAGCCATATCGTTCAATGACGACTCAGCAATTAACAGATTGTGATGACGTGCCACCCTAAGTTAATCGAATGGGGTTTCATGGAATACGTTGTTCGTCAGTGGAAACAAAGGATTTTTTCAGAAGTGGCTGGATCGAACATGACGAAGATCGGCAAAGTGTTTGCTGATCTGCGTGATCAGCCTGGTATTCCGTATTTGGATGATTACCGACAACGACGGTTACTGCATTCCATCCGTCACAGCTTCTGTTCTTCTGCAATTGCTGGTTGGGTGAAAAATAAATTACACCTCCAGCAAACGGTAGGTCATGAAAAGAGCGGCGGGATCACTAAACGATATTTACATACATTTCCTTTATCATCAGTTTATTATGTGATTGATGGGTTAGACTGGGAGTAAACTGTTAGAATGAGAAGAAGCCAAATAAAAATATATTTGGCTTTTTTTGTCACGCTTTGATAAATAGATAAGAGGCAGCGACATTTGAAAGGAGTAAAATAGTAGTTATCAAAAACAATGTGAACTTAACTTTTAACCATGATGTCATTTCATTGGGTAAAGTTTTGATGAAATCATAATGGTCTGAGTTCATACCTCTAACTATGAAACTACCTTTTTTTACAATAAGAGGGAGGAGGAAATAAAAATCTTTTTGGAATGTAAAAAAAATCCCCCCTGCCTGAGCAAGTATTACTCCATTCGGTAGAAATCCAAATCGCTCGCGAAAAACCTCACATAATATAATATGATGCTTGTTTTTTAATGCAGAATACCCATAGGTTATGATTGTAGAAACCATAAAGAGCACGAATAAAGTAGCAGATGTAATATTCACGCTATTTACCTACCAAGTTATAAATCATCTCACCACAGCCTTCGCCTTTGTCTGAGAAGTATTCACCAGCAAGGACACCACCACCACTCCCAAGTATTACACCACAGGCTAATGCGCCAGCCCCGCCAACCTCTATTGTTGTAACACCTAAAACTAAAGAGCAGATACCCACACCAATAGCACCTCCGGCATATCCGCCAGCAAGACCTCCGGTGAAACTACCAATCTCAGTATATTTTTTCTTAGTACATTCAGCTTTGCGACCAGTTGAACAAGCCTCATTTATCTCATTGATTGAGTGAAACCGCACTAAACGCTATTCCAACGTAACCAGTATAACGCATCGCCTTAGTATATTTAGCCGCTCGCTCGATATGCGTTGCGTAACCTTCAATATCACTGATCCCTGTCTCATTCCATTTATGAGTGATTGAACTGCATGACAAAAACAGGCAACGTGTTCGCTGATCTGCGTAATTAGCCTGGTATCCCGTATCTGGATGATTATGGACAACGGTGGTTACAGTATTCCATTCCTCATAGCTCCAGCTCTTCGGCGATGACTGGTTGGATGAAAAAGAATCTGCACCTACAGCAGATCGTAGGCCAAGAGAATCACTTAGGGCTGTTTACATATATTTAACTTACTCTTAATTTATTATTTAATTGATGGTGTTGATTGGGAGTGAATAAAATAGCCAAGTGTAAATCCAGGTTACTTTTATCGCCATCAAATGAATAATGGTAAGTAGAAAATTGCTAGCATCATGAATAAAAAGATAACGCCAACGATGGAAAATCGCACTTTTATACGTAACCAATCGGTGTACTGATTAGGAAGCTCTTTTATGAAACGTATTTGTTCATTATTCATTCCTCGCGTATGGAATGAGTTTTCTTTAAAATATAATGCTTTAATAAAGAATGCATCACGCATAAACGAGAAAAAGACCCCACCATCCTGATAAATTAAAACTTCTGCTGGTCTTGCTCCAAATTTATCGACAAATAGCGAGCAAAGAGTCATGAATTTTCCCCTGGAGAATTTGTCATAAATCACGTAAAAAATATAATTAATTATTCCGAGAATCAAAAAGATCCCAGCGATTTCAACTCGATGTATCATCAGAAAATTAATTGCCGAAAACGTCATACAACTGTTCTCCGCCTAATTCCCCAACAGCACTCCCCACTGTGCTACCAGCGTACCCTAAACCAACACCTGCAATAACGGTACAAACAAGCCCGCCAACACCAGCAGTACCAACGCCGATTGCGACGCATAATGGTATTGCCCCGGCACCAGCGAGAACACCGCCACCTGTACCCAAAGCAAAACTACCTATCTCAGTATACTTTTTCTTGGTACATTCAGCTTCGCGACCAACAGAACATGCCTCTTGAATTTCGTTAAGAGAATGGAGTCCGCTAAAACCAATGCCTAGATAACCAGTGTAACGCATTGCTTTTACGTATTTCGCTGCCCGTTCAATGTGAGTAGCATAGCCCTCGATATCACTGATCCCTGTCTCATTCCATCTGTGAGTAATCGAACTGGTAGAAAGGCCAAGCGCATTTTTTATCTTATTATATTGGCCCAGTTTCATTGCTTTATTCAGGAAGCCAACCTTTAGCAAGGTTTCAAGCTCTTTGAATAACTGCGCGCGCCTGATATAGAACTGCTCACCAATTAGCGCACCACGTGTCAGATAGGTGTTTTTATAGGTCTCCTGAATTTCTTTGAGAACTTTTTCAATGCCCTCAAAGTACTTTCCTACTGGTTCAGCTGCCAGACCAATGCCTTTATCTGCAATGTTAGAGAAGTTGGCAATGGTGGCGTAATGTTTGTGCAGAAAATTAGCCTCTTCATGTGTCAGCGGCTCAAGGGCTGCGTCAACTCGCGCTTTTGCTTGCTGCATATGCTCAATCTGTTCGCTCTCCTGCTTATCAGGATCGACCAAAAGCAGAATTGAACCAGCCTTATACTCCTGACCTGCGCCGTTCAGTAAGCGATAAAGCTCGCGCGTGCCTGCTGGCGGTTCGCTTTCGAATAACCAGGGTTCATAGGCTCTCGTTTCCGCGCCATAAGGAAGAACACAAAATCCAGCGTCGACGGGCTCGCGTTTTGATTTTTGTGATTTTGTTTGTTCCTGTCTCTCTTTTTTAGCTGCCTGGGCATGTTGCTCAGGCTCCTGAACGGGGTCGGGGGCAGCTTTCGTAACAACCGGGGCAGCTTTTACAGGGAGATCCTGATATGGACCATGCCATGCCCAGGTCTGGGAAGGGATAAAACGAGCCCTGCAAGGGCAGGTTGAACGACTGTACAGCGTGCTTGCGACATGCACAGTGTCTACGATATCTCCTGGATGCCCACCTGCGACATGAAAAACGCCAGGATGCTTGCCGCATGAAACCTTATGACCGTTCAGGGCTGCGTAATTACCGGCAAAAGTTTTTTTTCTAGTGCCTTCAAGAACCGTTCCACCGCAGCTTGTTTTGTCACCTTTCACAATCCAGTAGCCCGTTGCCATCCTTTATTCTCCTGGTGGAGTAAGGAAATCGACTGGCATTGCAGGGCTGTTATCCCATTGACAGAGAAACGCCAAATCTTGCGGGGTACTGACAATTACATCGCCGTTATCAATCAGACTGCCCACCAGCGCGTAAGAGACACCCTTGCAGGTGTTTGCTGAACCTGAACCGCTGACAATTCTGGCTTTTGTTGCATCTGGATAAACAACGTAATCGCCCACCATTGCACGGCTTACTTTGATCCCATCACTGAGGGCAAAGGTATCGCTGGCGCTGCCATGCTCAATCCTCCCTCCGTCACGGGTTACTGCGCCAGTAGTAGCGAAACGCCAAATCCGCAGCAATGAGCGGTCTTTCATTTCTTCAACACAGGAGTTCAGAGCCTGAAGCTCTTCAGCGTCTGCATTAGCCCAGCGTTCAGCGGGGAAGGGATTTTTCAGGACATTGATAAGCGTTGACGTGATTTCGTTCGTGTACTGTTTCATAATTCCATTTACTTTTTGTGGAAATAATTTGAGCGGATATTTTATAAAAGTTCTCTCTATCATCAACAGGCATCAGGACCAATTGAGACCAGGTAAATGGTTTCAGCTATCGCAAAAAGGAGCCGTGTGCGCATTTAGATCGTGAAAAGGCTCACAACAGACCTTTATTAGTTCTTGAATATATTTGCTAAGACTCCTGCTCAGGTTTAATGCCTTGCCTCTTTAGAAAAACATGCAAATTAGCTTGTTTAGACCTTTTTTAAGTAAAGAAGTAATAACCGTAGATGCGAGCTTGAATCGGCATGCCACTTCCCCTAATCTGCCAGCGAGTAATCTGTTTTGTACTCATGACTCGGGGTGCCCTTCTTTGTGAAGGCTGAGAAATACCCGTATTACCTGATCTGGATAATGCCAGCGTAGGGAAGTCAGATGCCTGACCGCATTCGCCTTCTTGCTCGCCGGTTGGGAGTAATAATGATCCGCCAACCTCAACGCTTTTCCGACGCGCACTTCGCGCCCGTTCTCGTCCGCTTCGTTCAGCGCCAGCCGCTGGTGCACTGCATGACCAACGACGTGGTGCAGAACGTCACCGCCAACGTCTTGCTGGCGCTCAACGCTTCGCCTGCTATGGTCATCGATCCCGATGAGGCCGCGCAGTTCGCCGCTGTGGCCGACGCGTTGCTGATCAACGTCGGCACTCTGACCCGCGATCGCCGCGACGCCATGCTGGCAGCGGTGCAGGCCGCTAACGCGGCGCAAAAGCCCTGGGTGCTCGATCCGGTGGCGGTCGGGGCGCTGCGCCTGCGCAGTGAATTCTGCCAGCAGCTTCTTGCGCTACGGCCTGCCGCGGTGCGCGGCAACGCGTCTGAAATTCTTGCGCTGGCGCAGCAGGGCGCGGGCGGGCGCGGCGTAGATTCGCAGCATCAGGCGGAGGCGGCGCTGGAGGCGGCGCGCGAGCTGGCGCAAAAGCATCAGACGCTGGTGGCGATCAGCGGCGAGGTCGATTACGTCACCGACGGCCATAAAACGCTGATCATCGCTGGCGGCAGCGCGCTGATGACGCGCGTGGTCGGCACCGGCTGCGCGCTCTCCGCCGTGGTCGCCGCCTTTTGCAGCCTGCCGGGTGACAGGCGGGATAATGTCGCCAGCGCCTGCCGCGTTATGACGCTGGCGGGCGAACGCGCCGCCGCCCAGACCGCCGCGCCCGGCAGCTTCGCCACGCTGTTTATCGATGCCCTGTGGCAGCTGGCACAGGAGGCGCGCCCATGAAACGTATCAACGCGCTGACGATTGCCGGTACCGATCCCAGCGGCGGCGCAGGGATCCAGGCCGATCTCAAAGCCTTCTCAGCGCTCGCGGCCTATGGCACCAGCGTTATCACCGCGCTGGTGGCGCAGAACACCCGCGGCGTACAGTCGGTTTACCGCATAGAGCCTGAGTTTGTCGGCGCACAGCTCGATTCGGTGCTGAGCGACGTGCGCATCGACACGGCGAAAATTGGCATGCTGTCGGAAACCGCCATCGTGCAGATCGTAGCGGAAAAGCTGAAGCGAGCCGCTATCCCTTACGTGGTGCTGGACACGGTGATGGTGGCGAAAAGCGGCGATCCCTTGCTGTCGCCCGACGCTATCGCCAGCGTGCGCGAGCTGCTGCTGCCGCAGGTATCGTTAATCACGCCCAATCTGCCGGAGGCGGCAGCGCTACTCGACTGCGCGCCAGCGCGCAGTGAAGAGGCGATGCTCGGGCAGGGCGAAGCGCTGCTGGCGCTCGGCTGTCAGGCGGTGCTGATGAAAGGCGGCCATCTTGGCGACAGCGAAAGTCCGGACTGGTTGATGACGAGCAACGGAGCCGAACGTTTTACCGCACCGCGCGTCAATACGCGTCATACTCACGGCACCGGCTGCTCGCTCTCCGCCGCGCTGGCCGCGCTGCGCCCGCGTCATGAGAGCTGGGCCAACACGCTGCGCGAGGCGAAAAGCTGGCTGCAGCAGGCGCTGATCGAGGCCGATACGCTGGAAGTAGGCAACGGCATCGGGCCGGTGCACCATTTTCATCGCTGGTGGTAAATCTCAGAAAGAGCAAAGGCCAGCAGCGCTGGCCTTATCAGGGATGTTCAGAGCGGGTTACAGCGACTCGAACCACTCACTGTTGCGCTCGGCGATAGGGGTAATAGAGAAAATCATCTCCTGCAAATGACGACGCATCGCCGCCTCGGCGGCGTCGGCATCATGCGCCTTCAGTGCCGACAGGATCTCTTCATGCTGCTCAATCAGGCTTTCCGGCGGCGAGACCTCGCTCAGCGTCAGAAAGCGCACCCGGTCCATCGCCGCTTTGATATTTTCCACCGTCTCCCACGCCAGCGCGCAGTGGATGCTTTCGGCGATCAGACGGTGAAACTCATCGTCGAGGCTGAGAAACGCCTGGCTGTCGTGGCGTTCCGCCGCCATCTTCTGCAGCTGAAGGTTGTGCTCCAGCGCCATCAGCGCCACGGGCTCAATCTCCTGCGCGGCGCGGCGCACGACCGAAACCTCTACCGCTTCGCGAATAAAGCGGCCGTCCGCGACGCGACGCGCGGAGATTTTACGCACGAAGGTGCCGCGCTGCGGCAACACCTGCACCAGACCCGCTTCCGCCAGCTTGATAAAGGCTTCGCGCACCGGCTGACGCGACACGTTGAACCGGGCCGACACTTCTTTCTCTGACAGCAGCGAACCCGGCTGAATGACGCAGGTCACGATATCCTTACGCAGATAACGATAAATCTGCTGGTTAACCGGTTCGCTGGTGGTAATGGTATAGGCGATTGACATGCGGCATATCCGTATTACGGCTGGCCGCAGCCAGCCCGTTGGGAAAGTGTCAGTCTAATCAGCGCGCTGCGACTGCGCCAGTGCTTTTGATACTGAACAATTACAGCGAGTTGACCACCTGCGCCACCGTGGCGCGCGCGCCGTGCTCGCGCAGCTGCAGCCAGAAGCGCGTCAGCGTCGCGACCACCTGCGCATTCTGCGCCAGATCCTCGCCAAATACCGCTTTCATGCCCAGCAGCGCCTTCACGCGCGCTTCGCCTTCGTCGCTGGCCGCCACGCGCGCCGCCAGTTCCGCCTTCAGCGGATCGCGGATCTCGATCGGCGCGCCTTGCTCGTCCACGCCGCCGACATAGCGCATCCAGCCGGCGACGCCCAACAGCAGCAGATCGCAGTTGCTGCCGTTGCGCAGATGCCAGCGCACGCTGTCGAGCAGACGCTGCGGCAGCTTCTGCGTGCCGTCGGTAGCTATCTGATAAGTGCGGTGCTTGATGGCGCGATTTTCATAGCGCGCGATCAGCGAGTCGGCGTAGGCGGTGAGATCCACGCCCTGGGTGCGCAGCGTCGGCGCCTGCTGCTCCAGCATCAGCCTGCGCGCGGCGGTGCGCAGGTTCGCGTCCGTCATGCAGTCGCTGATGTACTCATAGCCAGAGAGAAAGCCGAGATAGGCCAGAAACGAGTGGCTGCCGTTAAGCATACGCAGCTTCATTTCCTCAAACGGCAGCACGTCCTTAACCAGCTCCGCGCCTGCCTGCTCCCACGCGGGCCGGCCGCTGACGAAATTATCCTCGATCACCCACTGGAAAAACGGCTCCGCTTCCACCGCAACCGGATCGCGACTGCCGAGACGCTCGGCAAGCTGGGCAAAGGCGCCGTCGGTCATCGCCGGAACGATGCGATCGACCATGGTGGAAGGGAAGGTGACATGCTGCTGGATATAGTCCGCCAGCGCGCTATCCTGACGCTGCGCCAGCTGCACCATCACATTGCGCGTAACGTGGCCGTTTTCCGGCATATTGTCGCAGGACATCACGCTGAAGGGCGGCAGGCCCGCGTCGCGACGGCGACGTATCGCCGCCAGAATCAGGCCCGGCAGCGAGCGCGGCTGCTCGGGATGCGCCAGGTCATGCACAATATCGGGATGGTCCGGGTTGAGATCGCCGCTGGCGGGTTGATGGCAGTAGCCTTTCTCGGTAACCGTCATCGAGACAATCGCCACGTCCGGCTGGCTCATGGCGGCGATCACCGCCTCGATGCCGTCGCTTTTGCCGTGCAGCGCCGAGGTAATCACGCCGATAATCCGCGTGTTGAGCGAATCGTCGGCCATTTCCGTCAGGCTATAGAGGTGATCCTGCTGGCGCAGCGCCTGGATCAGCTCGCCGCTGTTGAGGTTAACTTCACAATAGCCCCAGTCGCTGCCCTGTTCCGCCAGCTTGTCGCTGCACAGCGCCTGGTGCGCGCGGTGAAAAGCGCCGAAGCCGATATGCACCATGCGGGTTTTCAGCTTGCTGCGATCGTAGCGCGGGCGCTGCACGTCGGCGGGAAGGCGATCAATCTCTAACATAGTTCGTCCTTATGGCAAACGGGGCGTCCTGCGCCCCGTGGTTCAGTCATGTAAAACCTGCTGCTTACGCCGAAATCGGCTTCTTGCTCGCTTTCGGGCTGCGGATAACGAACAGCACCAGGAAGGCGCCGACGGCAGCGACGCCGCCTGCCAGCACGAAGGCGCTGTCGAACTTGCCGGTATGCTGCACGATAAAGCCGGTGACAATCGGACCGATAATGCCCGACAGGCTGCCCACCAGATGGATAAAGCCGCTAATGCTGCCGACACGGCTCTTGTGCACCACGTCCTGAATAATCGCCCAGTAGATGGCGCCGGTGATGTAGAGGAAGAAGATAGAGATCGACATCATCATAACCGCAGAGTTGACCTCTTTTACCGTACCCGCCAGCGCCACACAAACGGCGGCGGCGAACAGTGAGACCACCAGCACAATTTTACGGGAGAGCAGTAACCTGCCGGTAATATTGAAAATCTTGTCTGAGATCCAGCCGCCGAGCGCCAGGCCGACGAAGCCGACAATCCACGGGATCATGGTGGTGATCGACATCGATTTAATATCCAGGCCGTGCGCCTGCACCAGATAGGCAGGGAACCAGCTCAGGAAGAAGAACAGAATGTAGTTGTAGCAGAAGAAGGCGAAGGCGGTGACCAGGATAATCGGCTGACGCAGATAGTAGCCGAATCCGTGCGACGCCTGCGCCAGATCCGCCTCTTCGCCCGGCTGCTCGGCCTTCAGCCGATCGACCAGCGCGTGCTCCTCGGCAGAGACGTGTCGGCTCTTCGCCGGGTTATCCGCCGAAACGAACAGCCAGATCGCCATCCACACCAGGCCAATCAGGCAGATGATCACGAAGGCCGGACGCCAGCCGAACGCGAGCGCGAGATAGCCGATAATCGGCCCGGCGATCGCGCCGCCCAGCGGCGAGCCGGCGCTCAGCAGGCCCATTGCGGTCGCCGCCTGTTTTTTCGGAAACCAGCCGTTAATCGCCTTGTTGGCCGAGGCGCAAATAGGGCCTTCCGCCATGCCGAACAGCACGCGCAGGATCAGCATCGACCAGAAGCCGGTCGCCAGCGCGGTCATGCCGCAGAACAGCGACCACATGCCGACCGCGATGCCGAGCACGATTTTGGGGCCGAAGCGATCCGTGGCGACGCCGCCGACGAAGTTGAACAGGGCATAGCCGAAGAAGAAGCTGCCGAAGATCATGCCGAACTGTTCGGCGTTGATCGCCAGATCTTTTTCTACCAGCGGTAAGGTCAGAGAGAGGGCGACACGATCGAGGTAATTGATCATGTAAACAAGAAACAACAGCAGTACGATTGTCCAGCGCAGATTTTTAAACATAGTGGCTCCAACGCTTTTTTATAGTGATATAACGCCGGCAGCGCGTCGCCGGCTGCATCCCCGGTGAGGGTAGGGCAACAGCTACATGGCCAGCACGACCTTGCAGCAGGTACGGGGGTCTTTTTCGAACAGCGTCATCGCGCGTTCGATTTCGTCGAGTGAAAAATAGTGCGTAACCAGTTTTTCCGGCTGGATCAGGCCCTGCTCCAGCCAGTCAATCACCTGCGGGAAGCGGTGGCTGTTAAGACGCGAGGTGAACAGCGACAGCTCTTTGCTGGTCAGGCTTTGTTGGGTAATGCTGCAGGGCTCGCCGGAGAAGCCGAGCAGGCCGATACGGGCGGCGGGCGAGGCGAGCGCCGCCGCTTCCGCCAGAATAGAGGGATGGCAGGCGGCGTCGATAATCAGCGTCGGCTGCACCCCTTCCAGCTGGGCCGCCAGCGGCACTTCGGCGTTGTTGAAGACGCGATCCGCACCGTTGGCTTTCGCCAGCTCAAGACGTTCCGGCAGACGATCCACCACCAGCACCTGCGCCACCTTAAACACGCCTTTCAGCACCTGAATCGCCGTCAGGCCCATCGGGCCGGCGCCGTAGATCAGCGCCACATCCTGCGGCTGCGGCTTCAGGAACGCGGTGATATTGGCTGCGATGGTGAAAGGCTCTACCATGCTGGCGAGCTTGTCCGGGATCGCCGCCGGCAGCCGGTGCGCGTTACCGGCCGGCGCAACCGCATATTCGCTAAAGCCGCCGTCGCGGTGCACGCCGATGACGCTCAGCGTGGTGCAGACGTTAGGACGGCCCACCGAACAGGGATAGCAGCTACCGCAGCTCACGACGGGGTCGACCGCTACTCGCTCGCCGATGCGGCTGGCGTCGACCTCGTCGCCGACCGCGTCAATGACGCCGAAAAACTCGTGGCCGATGACGCGCGGATATTTCGCGAAAGGGTTATGGCCGTGCCAGATATGCACGTCAGAGCCGCAGATGCTGGCGTATTTCACCTTGACGCGGACTTCGCCCGCTGCGGGCGTCGGCAGCGGACGCTCCGCCAGCACCAGCTCGCCAGGTTGTTCAATCACGACACTTTTCATGATGCGCTCCTTACCAGTTCCACAGCGTGCCGTCTTCCAGACGGGCCACCGGCAGATAGGCGGGTTCATAGGGATATTTCGCCGCCAGCTTCTCGTTGAACTCGATGCCCAGGCCCGGCTTGTCGCCCGGATGCATATAGCCATCTTCAAACGTCCAGCTGGCGTCGAACAGCTCCATCATCTGCTCGGAGAAGCCCATATACTCCTGCACGCCGAAGTTAGGCACCCACAGGTCAAAGTGCAGCGCCGCCGCCATGCAGACCGGCGAGAGATCCGACGGGCCGTGCGAGCCGGTGCGCACCTGATAGAGCGAGGCGAAATCGGCGATGCGGCGCATGCCGGTGATGCCGCCCGCGTGGGTAATGGTGGTGCGGATATAGTCGATCAGCTGCTCTTCAATCAGCTGTTTGCAGTCCCAGATGCTGTTGAAGACTTCGCCCACCGCAATCGGCGTCACGGTATGCTGGCGGATCAGGCGGAAACACGCCTGATTTTCCGCCGGCGTCGGATCTTCCATCCAGAACAGGCGGTAATCTTCGACGCTTTTGCCGAAGCGCGCCGCTTCAATCGGCGTCAGGCGGTGATGCATATCGTGCAGCAGATGTTCGTTGAAGCCGAACTTGTCGCGGATCGCTTCGAACAGCTTCGGCGTAAAGTCGAGATATTTTTCAGTAGACCAGAGCTGCTCTTCCGGCCAGTCGCCTTTGGTCGCCGGCTCATAGGCGAGACCTTTGCCTTTCGCCATGCCGTAGGTGGTTTTCATGCCCGGCACGCCGCACTGGGCGCGAATCGCCTTGAAGCCCATCTCTTTGTGCTTCGCGTAGTCGTCCATCACTTCGTCGATGGTATGGCCGGTAGTATGGCAATAGACCATTACGCCGGTGCGCGATGCGCCGCCCAGCAGCTGATAGAGCGGCATATTGGCGGCTTTGCCTTTGATATCCCACAGCGCCATATCGACCGCGGAGATCGCCGACATCGTGACCGGCCCGCGACGCCAGTAGGCGCCTTTATAGAAGTACTGCCAGATATCTTCGATCTGATGCGCGTCGCGGCCGATCAGCTGCGGGCAGATATGATCTTTCAGGTAAGAGGCGACCGGCAGTTCGCGGCCGTTGAGCGTCGCGTCGCCGATGCCGGTAATGCCGTCGTCGGTGGTAATTTTTAGCGTAACGAAGTTTCTGCCTGCGCAGGTGACAAAGACTTCAGCATTAACAATTTTCATCTCTCGGAGCCTTCTTTCAGCAATCAATGCTGAAAAAGTACGCGCATTTATACTACCATACAAGTTGATGTAGCAGAGTTGTGAAGGCAATCACAGAGAGGAATTTACGCTCTGCCTGGGGTAAGGAATCGATCCTTACAGGCTGCATAAAAGTAAAAACGCGGGCCAGGCTGCCCGCGTAAGCGCTTATCTTAGGGCCTGAAACGCGCGCTCAGGCTAACAGCGCGCACTGCGGCGGCAAGCGGCAGCTCAGCGCGCCGGGCATCACCTCAATCTCAAACTCGCGGCCGGAGAGGGGTTCGCCATCCAGATTAAAGGTCATCTCATTAGGGGAAACGATGCGCAGCGAGGTCAGCTTCGCGGTCACGATATTCGGGTTGTCATCGTTGCTGGTCAGCGAGTGCAGCAGGGTAGGCAGCAGCTCCTGCGCGGTGACGATGCTCACATCGAGCTGGCCGTCATTGATCAGCGCCGACGGGCACAAACGCTGCCCGCCGCCCGCCTGACGGCCGTTGCCGACGCCAATCGCCAGCGCGTCGCCCTGCCACTGAAAGCCGGGGCCGGAAATCTCGCAGCTGTCTGGCTTCAGCGTATCCATGCGCATCAGGCCGTGAATAAAATAGGAGACGCCGCCCAGCGCGGATTTTAACTTTTCCGGCGTTTCGGTGGTGATACGGGTGCCGAAACCGCCGGTCGCCATATTAATGAAATAGCGATCCTGATTAACCCGCGCCAGATCGATCACGTGGGCTTTGCCCTGAACCGCGAGGCGCAGCGCAGGCTCCATCTCGGCGGGAATGCCGACGCTGGTGGCGAAATCATTGGCGGTGCCCAGAGGAAGAATGCCGAGCACCGGCCGATGCGCGGCGTCAACGGCGGCCAGCGCGGTGGCGATCTCGTTAATGGTGCCGTCGCCGCCGCCGGCGACCACGGTGTCAGCGCCCAGCCGCAGCGCTTCTCTAACGTAGCGTTCGCCGTCGCCTTTCTCCCAGGTAACGCGCACGGCGACGTCGAAGCCTTCATCGCGCAGCGCGGTGACGGCCGCGCGCAAATCTTCGTTGCCAGCGCCTTTGCCATTAAGAATAAGTAGAGTAAGCGGTCGTTTTTCCATTTTCCGTTCCTTGAAAACCCACAAAGATTTCTGCTTATAGCATAGTCAGGCGGGAAAATTTACGGGAGAAAAGCGGAAAAAAGAAAACCCGCACGGGGGAGCCGGGCGGGTGAATGAGGTGGTTCCTGATACAACAGCTATTAGTTGTTACTCGTTCGCAGCAGGCGCGACTATAAAGGAGCGCGCCGCGGCGGTCTGTGATCCTGTTCTAACTTCACTGGTTTACTTGCGCGACGTGAGTAATTTGCTATGGGGATCGCGCGTGCTGCTGCCGTCGGTGAAATTGCGCAGCAGCAGGCCAAAGGCGAGCTCGACGTCCGCAGGCACCGGCATCCAGACGCGATGGCCGTCGCCGGGCGCCACCTCAATGGCGCCGCCGCGCGCGTCCTGCAGCGCCTCCAGCGTGCAGTTCAGGTTGCCGTTCGGCGTCATGATCTCCAGGCTGTCGCCGAGCAGGAATTTATTTTTCACCGCGACCTCCGCCCAGTCGCCGCGCCGCTCGCCGGTAAATTCGCCGACGAACTGCTGACGCTCGGAGATCGAATAGCCCTGCGCGTAGTTTTGATAGCTGTCGTGGGTATGACGGCGCAAAAAGCCCTCGGTATAGCCGCGATGCGCCAGACCTTCCAGCGTGGTCAGCAGCTCAGGATCGAAAGGTTTGCCGGCTGCGGCGTCGTCGATAGCGCGGCGGTAAACCTGCGCCGTCCGCGCGCAGTAGTAGAACGATTTGGTGCGGCCTTCGATCTTCAGCGAATGGACGCCCATCTCGCTCAGACGTTCAACGTGCGCCACGGCGCGCAGATCCTTTGAGTTCATGATGTAGGTGCCGTGCTCATCTTCAAAGGCGCTCATCACCTCGCCGGGCTTCATCTTCTCTTCCAGCAGAAAGACCTTATCGGTAGGCTGGCCAAGCCCCAGCGTCGGCGTCACCTCCTGCACTTCGACGATATTGCCGACCTCGTCCTGCTTGCCTTCCTCGACCTTATATTCCCAGCGGCAGGCGTTGGTGCAGGTGCCCTGATTCGGGTCGCGCTTGTTCATATAGCCAGAGAGCAGGCAGCGGCCGGAGTAGGCCATGCAGAGCGCGCCGTGCACGAAGATCTCGATCTCCATCTCCGGCACCTGCTGGCGGATCTCCGCGATCTCCTCCAGCGACAGCTCGCGCGACAGGATGACGCGCGTCAGCCCCATCTGCTGCCAGAACTTCACCGTCGCCCAGTTGACCGCATTGGCCTGCACCGAAAGATGGATCGGCATCTGCGGAAAGGCCTCGCGCACCAGCATAATCAAACCGGGATCGGACATGATCAGCGCGTCCGGCTGCATCTCCACCACCGGCGTCAGGTCGCGAATAAAGGTCTTTAGCTTGGCGTTATGCGGCGCGATATTCACCACCACATAGAACTTCTTGCCCAGCACGTGCGCTTCATTAATGCCTTTGGCGAGGTTGTCATGGGTGAATTCGTTATTGCGCACGCGCAGGCTGTAGCGCGGCTGGCCGGCATAAACCGCGTCGGCCCCGTAGGCGAAGGCGTAGCGCATATTCTTCAGCGTTCCCGCGGGAGAAAGCAGTTCTGGTTTCATGATGTTCTCACTGATGTCAGGTCAGCATGCCGCCTGGCGCGGCACGTGCCGCGGCCGCAAGGTGAGCGGTCCGGCAAAAGGTGCAAAATTGTAGGCGGTGAGGCGCGTCGGTCAGTTGATCTAGATCAACTGGCACAGATCCGCTTCCCAGCGATAGCCCATGCCGTAGACGGCGCGGATAAAGGGCTGGTCGGCGTCGAGATTCTCCAGCTTGCGCCGCAGATTTTTGATATGGCTGTCGATGGTGCGATCGGTAACGACGCGGTAGTCGTCGTAGAGATGATTGAGCAGCTGCTCGCGCGAAAAGACTTTGCCTGGCTCCAGCGCCAGAGTTTTCAGCAGACGGAATTCGGCGGGAGTCAGCTCCAGCGGCTGTTCGCGCCAGCTCGCCTGGAAGCGGCCTTCGTCGATTTTCAGCAGCGACGCCTTGCCGGTCTCTTCCGGCGTGCGCTTCACGCGGCGCAGAATGGTTTTCACGCGCGCCACCACTTCGCGCGGGCTGAAGGGCTTACAGATATAGTCATCCGCGCCGATCTCCAGGCCAAGCAGGCGATCGATCTCCTCGGTGCGCGCCGTCACCATAATGATCGGCAGCTCGGAGAAGCGGCGGATTTCGCGGCACAGCGAGAGGCCATCTTTGCCGGGCAGCATCAGATCCAGCAGCATCAAATCGGGCGGCGTCTGCTGGACGAAAGGCAGCACGTCGCTGCCGTGGGCGATATGGTGCGTGCGGTAGTTGGAGGCTTCAAGATAGTCGATCATCAGCTGCGCCAGCTTCGGCTCGTCTTCCACTACCAGAATTAGCGGGTCGGTTTTTTCGGCGGTCATTGTCAGTTACGGCTGGGGAACATAGCGCAATTGTAGCGCGATTTTCAGTCCACCTAAATCAGAGTGCTCCGCAGCGATATGGCCGCCGTGGGCGTCGACGATATTTTTGCAGATCGCCAGCCCCAGTCCGGAGCCGCCGCTGGCGCGATTGCGCGAACCTTCCGTGCGGAAAAAGCGTTCGAAGATTTTCGCCTGCTGCTGCGCGTCGACGCCTGGCGCGCTGTCGGCAAAGCTCATCTGCCACCAGGGCGCCTCATAGGTGAGCCGCACCTCGACCTCTCCCGGCGCGTCGGTATAGCGCAGGCTGTTTTCCAGCAGATTGGTGAAAAGCTGCATCAGGCGATCGGGATCGCCAAAGAAAGGCGCTTCGTCCGGCATCTGCAGCGTCAGCGTCAGCCCGTGGCTGCGATAGCGCTCGTTGAAGCTGCCGGCGGCCACCTCCAGCAGCTGCACCAGATCGGTGGCCTGCTTGCGATAGGCGAGGGCGCCTTCGTCGGAGAGCGAGAGCTGGTGCAGATCGTCCACCAGCTTGCTGAGCACCCCGACTTCGCTCTGCAGCGAGCCGATCGCCTCCGGCGTCAGCTTGCGCACGCCGTCCTGCATCGCCTCCAGCTCGCCGCGCAGGATCGCCAGCGGCGTGCGTAGCTCGTGGGAGATATCGGCCATAAAGGCGCGGCGCATGCTCTCGTTCTTTTCCAGCGAGCTGGCCAGGCGGTTGAAGTCCTGCGCCAGCTGGCCCAGTTCGTCGCGGCTGCCGACCTCGACGCGCGTGGCGAAATTGCCCGCCGCCAGATGATGGGTGCCCGCCACCAGCCGCTTGACCGGCGCCAGCAGGCCGCGCGACATCAGCCAGGTGACCAGCGCCGCCAGCAGCGTCGACAGGCCGACAATCAGCCAGCTGGTGCGCTTCTGCTGGTGATCGAAATTGATATCGGTGCTGCGCGTCAGCCGCTCCGGCGGCGAACCTACTACCCAGCCGACCACTTTGCCGTTGCTGGTGGTGATATTGCGGCGCGACCCTTCCGGCGGCACCGGCGCGCGCGGCCCGACCAGCACCTTATACTGCTGGTCGATAATCCAGAACTGGGTGCGCCAGCCGTGCGGCGGCAGCTGGTTATTGCTGTCGGGATTCTGCTCCAGCGAGCGCAGCATGGTGAACACCAGCCGATCGTTATGCCGCAGAAAATCCCAGTTGCCGTGCTGTTCGTACTGATCGGCCAGCGCGTCGCCGAGCATGGCGAGACGCTGCTCGTTGCCGCGCTTGATGTAATCGACAAAGCCGTGCTCGAAGCTCAGACGCACGCCCCAGTGCATGGTGATCAGCACCAGCATGCAGGTGGAAAAAATCGCTAAAAAGAGTTTGGCGCTGATGCCCAGGCGCAACGGCAACTTCATGGTTTTCTCCGGCGTCGCAGATCGACGTTTTGACTGGTTTCCTTCGGCACGCGCCAGAACACCAGCGCGGGCAGGGCGATAATCAGCGCCATGCAGGCGTAGGCGGTCATAAACAGGCTATGGGTATGGTCGCTGCTGGCAAGCGCATCCTGGCCGAACGCGCCCAGCAGCAGGCCGGCGAGGGTGACGCCGACGCTCATCGACAGCTGCATAATCATCGACAGCAGGCTGTTGCCGCTGGAGGCGAGCGCGTCCGGCAGATCCTTCAGCGTCAGGGTATTCATCGAGGAGAAGCGCAGCGCGTTCACCATGCCCTGCATCAGTAGCACCAGCGGCAGCAGCCACAGCCAGCCGAGCAGCGCCACCAGCGGAAAGAGCAGCACCACTACGGCGAGCGCCAGCGTGGTGCCGACCAGCGCGTTGCGGTAGCCGAACAGGTTAACGATACGCACCACCATGCGTTTGATGCCCATATTGCCGAGCACCATCGGGATCATCATCAGCCCGGCGTGAAACGGCGTAAAACCCATGCCGACCTGCAAAAATATCGGCGTCATAAAAGGCAGCATGCCGCTGCCGATGCGGCCCAAAAAGCTGCCGAGCAGGCCAATGGAGTAGAGACGATTATCGAACAGCTTCAGGCTGAACAGCGCATTGTCGTTGCCGCGCGCATGCATCAGATAATACAACAGCGAAAAGAGGCCGATCAGGATCATCGCGCCTAGCAGCAGCGACGAGCCGCCGCTGCTGCGCTGGCCGTCGAGCGCCAGGGTCAGCGTCGCCATGCCGACGGCCAGCAGCAGAAAGCCGAGAAAATCGAAGCGCCGCGTCTGCATCGAGTAGTTCGGCATCAGCGTCAGGGTGGCGATAGCGCCGATGATGCCGACCGGAATATTGATCAGGAAGATCCAGTGCCAGCTGGCATACTCCACCAGCACGCCGCCAAGCGCCGGACCGACCAGCGGGCCGATCTGTCCCGGCAGGGTGACGAAGGTCATCGCCGACATATACTGCTCGCGCGGCACGATTTTCATCACGGTCAGGCGGCCGACCGGTACCATCATCGCGCCGCCGACGCCCTGCACCACGCGCGCCATCACCAGTTGATCGAGCGTTGAAGAGAAGGCGCAGAGCAGCGAGCCGATGCTGAACAGCACGATGGCGCTGAAGAAAATGTTGCGCACGCCGAAGCGATCCGCCAGCCAGCCGCTCATCGGCAGGGTCACGGCCACCGTCAGCAGATAGGAGACGATGACCGAATGCATATGCAGCGGGCTGACGCCCAGATCCTGCGCCATTGAGGGAAGGGCGGTGTTGACGATGGTGGTGTCCAGCGTCTGCATAAAGAAGCCGAAGGCGACAATCCATAGCTGCCAGCGAACCGTGGCGTTTTGGGCGTTCATTTGCTGTTCTCTCCTTAACTCTCCACCGGCTGGCCAATTTTACCGCGCTTGCGCCGCAGTTTATCCATATAGAGATAGACCACCGGCGTGGTATAGAGCGTCAGCAGCTGGCTCATAATTAGCCCGCCGGCGATAGTGATGCCGAGCGGCTGGCGCAGCTCCGCGCCGTCGCCGCTGGTGATCACCAGCGGCAGCGCGCCGAACAGCGCGGCGAGCGTGGTCATCAGAATCGGGCGAAAGCGCAGCAGACAGGCCTGGAAAATGGCGTCGCGCGCGCTCAGGTTGCCGTTGCGCTGCGCCTCCAGCGCAAAATCCACCATCATAATGGCGTTCTTTTTCACGATGCCGATCAGCAGCAGAATGCCGATAAGGGCGATCAGGCTAAAAGGCGTATCGAACAGCGTCAGCGCCAGCAGCGCGCCGACGCCCGCCGAGGGCAGCGTCGAGAGAATCGTCAGCGGATGGACGTAGCTCTCATACAATATGCCCAGCACGATATAGACGG
Organism: Pantoea sp. X-Soil-MYKO-1289; assembly: GCF_059730625.1. Taxonomy (NCBI): domain Bacteria; kingdom Pseudomonadati; phylum Pseudomonadota; class Gammaproteobacteria; order Enterobacterales; family Erwiniaceae; genus Pantoea; species Pantoea sp. X-Soil-MYKO-1289. The sequence goes on along the minus strand of NZ_AP036004.1, from coordinate 2,705,310 downwards.
CGGCGATGGCGGCGAGCATCAGCCAGAGCTGGCTGCTCTGCGACTGCTCGAACACCTGCGCGGTGCCGGCGAAGCTGCCGCGCACGCTGGAGGGGACGCCGATAGCCGTCATGGTGCGATCGATCGCCGCAGAGGCTTCCGACAGCGAAACGCCTTCCGGCAGGTTAAAGGAGATGGTCGTGGCGGCGGAGAGTCCCTCATGGTTGACCGACAGCGGCGCGTTGGCGGGCTGCCAGCGGGCGAACCACGACAGAGGAATCGGCTTGCCGTCGCTGTTAATCACAAACATCTGATCCAGCGCGCTGATGTCCTGGGTGTAGCGCGGATCGACCTCCATCACCACCTTGTACTGATTCAACGGCTGATAGATGGTGGAGATCTGCCGCTGGCCGAAGGCGTTGTTCAGCAGCGCGTTAGCCTCAGAGACGTCGATGCCGAGGCGCGACATGCTTTCGCGATCGTAGATCAGCGCCATTTCGCTGCCTTTGTCCTGCTGATCGGAGTTGACGTCCGCCAGCTGCGGCAGCGCGGAGAAGGCCTGGCGGATTTTCGGCTCCCATTCGCGCAGCGCGGCGAGATCGTCGGAGAGCAGCGAATATTGATAGCTGGCGTTCGATTCGCGGCCGCCGGCGCGCAGATCCTGCACCGCGTTAAGATAGAGGCTGGCGCCGGGCTCTTTCGCCAGCTTCGCGCGCAGCCGGGCGATCACTGCCTGGGCATTCTCGCTGCGCTCGGAAAGCGGCTTCAGCGAGATAAACATCGAGCCGCTGTTGGTGCGCATGCCGCCGGTAAAGCCCACCACGCTCTCAACCGCCGGATCGGCCTTCACGATCACCATAAAATCCTGCAGCTTCTGGCGCATCGCCTGGAACGAGATGCTCTGATCGGCGGAGATAAAGCCCGACAGGCGGCCGGTGTCCTGCTCCGGCATAAAGGTTTTCGGCACCTGAATAAACAGCCAGACGGTCAGGGCGACGGTGCCGAACAGCAGCAGCAGCACCCAGCGCGCATGGTTCAGCACCCAGCCCAGCGAGCGGCCGTAGCCCTGCTGGATCGCCAGCAGCATCCGGCCTGCGCCGCGCCGACGCGGCTGGGCGCGCGGCGCATGCGGCTTCAGCAGATAGGCGCACATCATCGGCGTCAGGGTCAGGGAGATCACCATCGAGATGGCGATCGCCACCGACAGCGTAATGGCGAATTCAGAGAAGAAGCGGCCGATCAGCCCGCCGGTCATCAGCAGCGGCAAAAAGACGGCGATCAGCGACAGGCTCATCGACAGCACGGTAAAGCCCACTTCGCGCACGCCGGTCAGCGCCGCCTGCAAGGGTTTCATGCCCGCCTCGACGTGGCGCGCGATATTCTCCAGCACCACGATGGCGTCATCCACCACGAAACCGGTAGCGATGGTCAGCGCCATCAGCGACAGGTTATTCAGGCTGAAGCCGCACAGGTACATCGCGGCGAAGGTGCCGATCAGCGAGACCGGCACCGCGGCGGCGGGGATCAGCGTGGCGCGGCCGGAGCGCAGGAAAACGAACACCACCATAATCACCAGCACTACGGCGATGGTCAGCGACTGCTCGACCTCATGCAGCGAGGCGCGAATGGTGGGCGAGCGATCCTGCGCAATCTGCAGGTCGATAGCGGCGGGAATGGTCTGGTGCAGCGTCGGCAGCTCGGCGCGAATGCGGTCGACGGTATCGATCACGTTCGCCTCCGGCGTTTTGCGTACCAGCAGCAGCACCGCTGGCTTGCCGTCCGCCATCCCGGCGTTGCGCACGTCCTGCACCGAGTCCTGCACGCTGGCGACGTCCGCCAGCTTCACCGCCGCGCCGTTGCTGTAATGCACCACCAGCGGCGCGTAGTCGCTGGCGGTTTTCAGCTCGTCGTTGGTGCGCAGCTGCCAGCGCTGCTGGCGATCCTCCACCGCGCCCTGCGGACGACGCTGGTTGGCGTTGGCGATCGCCTCGCGCACCGCGTCCAGCGAGACGCCCTGGTTAAACAGCGCCTGCGGATTCAGCGCGACGCGCACCGCAGGCAGCGAGCTGCCGCCGACCGTGACGTCGCCGACGCCTTCGATCTGCGACAGCTTCTGCGCCAGCTGGGTCGAGGCGTAGTCGTAGAGCTGGCCGGGATTATAGATATCCGAGGTCAGCGTCATGATCATAATCGGCGCGTCCGAGGGATTGACCTTACGCCAGGTGGGACGGCTCGGCATCCCGGTTGGCAGCAGGCTTTGCGCCGCGTTGATGGCCGCCTGCACGTCGCGCGCCGCGCCGTTGATGTCGCGGTCGAAGTCGAGCACCAGAATAATGCGCGTGCTGCCGAGCGAGCTGGTGGAGGTCATTTCGCTCACGCCGGCGATGCGGCCCAGCGAACGCTCCAGCGGGGTTGCCACCGACGAAGCCATGATTTCCGGCGACGCGCCCGGCAGCGAGGCGGAAATCACTATCACCGGGAAGTCAACCTGCGGCAGCGGGGCGACCGGCAGCAGGCGAAAGCCGAGCACGCCCGCCAGCGCAATGGCGAAGGTCAGCAGCGTGGTGGCCACCGGGCGGTGGATAAACAGCGCGAAAAATCTCACTGCTCCGCCTCCCGGCCGCTAAAGCGACGGCGCGCGGCCTGGCCGAGGCGATCGAACAGCAGATAGATCACCGGCGTAGTAAACAGCGTCAGCACCTGGCTCAGGATCAGGCCGCCCACCATGGCGATGCCGAGCGGGTGGCGCAGCTCTGCGCCGACGCCGGTGCTGAGCATCAGCGGCAGCGCGCCCAGCAGCGCCGCCAGCGTGGTCATCAGGATCGGGCGAAAACGCAGCAGGCATGCCTGATAGATGGCGTCATAGGGCGTCATGCCCTGCTCGCGTTCGGCGGCCAGCGCGAAGTCGATCATCATGATGGCGTTTTTCTTCACGATGCCGATCAGCAGAATAATGCCGATGATGGCGACGATATCCAGCTCGCCGCCGCTCAGGATCAACGCCAGCAGCGCGCCGACGCCGGCGGTGGGCAGCGTCGACAAAATAGTGATGGGATGGATAAAGCTCTCATAGAGCACGCCCAGCACGATATACATCGCCACGATGGCCGCCACGATCAGCCAGACGGTGCTGGTCAGCGCCGCCTCGAACGCCAGGGTGCTGCCCTGGAACTGGGTCATAAGTTCAGAGGGCATGCCGAGCTGCTCTTCCGCCGCGCTCACCGCTTTCACCGCGTCGCCCAGCGAATAGCCGTCGGCGACGTTAAAGGAGAAGGTCGCCGACGGGAACTGATCGAGATGGTTGACGCTCAGGGCGCTATGGCGCTGCTCAACTTTCGCGATGGCGCTGAGCGGCACGCTGCCGCCGTCGCTGCTGGTCAGCCGGATGCCTTCCAGGCCCGCCAGGCCAGGCGTGGCGCGGTTGTCCTGCTCCAGCACCACGCGATACTGGTTCGCCTGGGTGTAAATAGTGGAGATCAGGCGCTGGCCGAAGGCGTTATAGAGCGCGTTATCGACGTCCGCCATACTGATGCCGAGGCGGCTGGCGCTGTCGCGATCGACATTGACGTAGGCCTCCAGCCCCTGATCCTGCCAGTCGCTGCTGATGTCGCGCAGCTCAGGCGACTGGCGCAGCGCGTCCAGCAGTTTCGGCACCCAGGTGCTGAGCGACTCCAGCGAGCCGGACTGCAGCGTAAACTGATAGGGCGTGCGGCTCGCCTGGGTTTCAATGGTCAGATCCTGGACCGGCTGCAGCCACAGCGTGACGCCGGGAAGCTGGCTTATCTGCTGCTGCAGCCGCTGCTGTACCTGCGGGATCCGATCGTCGCGCTCGCTCAGCGGCTTCAGGTTGATCTGCAGACGCGCGCTGTTGAGCGCGGCGTTGGTGCCGTCGACGCCGACGAAAGAGGTCATGCTCTGCACCGCCGGATCTTTCATGATCAGCGAGGCGACGTCGCGCGTGCGCTCCGCCATGCTGGCGTACGAGGCGCTCTGCGGCGCCTGCAGCGTGCCCTGGATAATGGAGTTATCCTGCTGCGGGAAAAAGCCTTTCGGGATCGCTATCCACAGCAGCACGGTAAGCAGCAGCGTGCCGAGCGCCACCGACAGCGTCAGCCAGGGATGCGCCAGTACCTTGCGCAGCCAGCCGCCATACCCGGCGATCAACCGCTCGAAAAAGGCTTCGCTGGCGCGTGAAAAGCGGTTCTGCTTGCGCAGCGACTCGGCGCTCAGCATGCGCGCGCACATCATCGGCGTCAGCGTCAGCGAAACCACGGCGGAAATCAGGATCGCCACCGCCAGCGTCACGGCGAACTCGCGGAACAGACGGCCGATTACGTCGCCCATAAACAGCAGCGGGATCAGCACCGCGATCAGCGAAAAGGTAAGCGAGATAATGGTAAAGCCGATTTCGCCCGCCCCCTTGAGCGCGGCGGTGAGCGGCTTTTCGCCTTTTTCCAGATAGCGGGTGATGTTTTCGATCACCACGATGGCGTCATCCACCACGAAGCCGGTGGCGATAGTCAGCGCCATCAGCGTCAGGTTATTGATAGAGAAGCCGAGGAAGTACATCGCGGCGAAGGTGCCGACCAGCGACAGCGGCACCGCGACGGCGGGAATAATCGTCGCCGGCACGTTGCGCAGGAACAGATAGATAATCATCACCACCAGGCCGATCGCCAGCATCAGCTCGTGCTGGGTATCGGTGACCGAGGCGCGAATATTGGTGGTGCGGTCGGTCAGCAGCTGGACCTTCACCGACTTCGGCAGCGAGGCGGTGAGCGAGGGCAGCAGCGCGCGGATATTATCGGCGGTGGCGATAATGTTGGCGCCCGGCTGGCGCTGCACGTTGAGCACGATGGCGGCTTCGCGGTTCGCCCAGGCGCCAAGCCAGCGGTTTTCCGCCCCCTGTTCGATAGTGGCGACATCGCCGAGCCTCACCGGCGCGCCGTTTTTATAGCTGACGATCAGCTGACGGTAATCCTCCGCCGATTTCATCTGGTCATTAGCGGAGAGGGTAATGGAGCGCTCCGGGCCGTCGAGGCTGCCTTTCGCTGAGTTGACGTTGGCGCTGCTGATGGCGCTGCGCACCTCTTCGCTGGTCAGGCCGAGCGCCGCCAGCGCCTGAGCGTTCATCTGCACGCGCACCGCCGGTCGCTGACCGCCGGAGAGCGTTACCAGCCCGACGCCGGAGACCTGGGAGATTTTTTGCGCGACGCGCGTCTCCACCATATCCTGCACCTGGGTCAGCGGCATGCTGGTGGTGGTGACCGCCAGCGTCATGATCGGCGGATCGGCGGGATTGACCTTGCTGTAGACCGGCGGGTTAGGCAGATCGTTGGGCAGCAGGCTGGTGGCGGCGTTAATGGCGGCCTGCATCTCCTGCTCGGCGACGTCGAGCGGCAGCGTCAGCTGGAACTGCAGGGTGATCACCGACGCGCCGCCGGAGCTTTGCGACGCCATCTGCTTCAGCCCTGACATCTGGCCGAACTGGCGCTCAAGCGGTGCGGTAATCGCCGAGGTGGTCACATCCGGGCTGGCGCCGGGATAGAGCGTCACCACCTGAATGGTGGGATAGTCCACCTCCGGCAGCGCCGAAACCGGCAGGAAACGGTAGCCGAGCACGCCCGCCAGCAGAATAGCGATCATCAACAGCGTGGTAGCGACCGGACGTAAAATAAACTGACGCGACGGCCCGCCGCTGGCGTCAGGAGGCGTAACCTGCATTACTCGCTCGCTCCTTTGGCCGGTTGCGCCGCGCGGCTGCTTTTCAGCGCGGTGCTCTGCGGCGCGACGACCTCTACCTGCGCCCCTTCCGTCAGGCGATCCAGCCCGTCGGTGACCACGCGTTCGCCCGCGCTCAGGCCGGCGTTAATTACTACCTGATGGCTATCCTGCAGTCCGGCGGTCACGCTTTTCTTACTCACTTTATTGTCGCTGTTCACCACCCAGACAAAGTGGCCTTCATTACCCATTTGCAGCGCGGCGGCCGGGATAACGATCGCATCCTGCAGGGTATTGACCTTCAGCCGCGCGTTGACGAACTGGTTGGGAAAGAGCTTGTCGTCCTGATTGTCGAAGCGCGCCTTCATTTTGATGGTGCCGGTGGTGGCGTCGATCTGGTTGTCGATGCTGAGCAGCGTGCCCTGAGTCAGCAGCGTCTGGTTGCTGCGATCCCAGGCTTCGACCACCAGCGGCTGGCCGCTTTTTTGCGCCTGCATGATGTCGGGCAGATAATTTTCAGCCAGGCTGAACAGCACGTCGATGGGGTGGGTCTGGGTGATCACCACCAGACCGTTGGTGTCGCCGCTGGTAATGTAGTTGCCGACGTCCACCTGTTTCAGGCCGACGCGGCCCTCAATTGGCGACGTAATGCGGCTGTAGGTCAGATTGAGCTGGGCGCTGGCGACGCTGCCTTCATCCGCCTTAATGGTGCCCTGGGTTTCGCTCACCAGCGAACGCTGGGTATCCAGTTCCTGCTGCGACACCAGCGAGGTTTTCGCCAGCTTTTCATAGCGCGCCAGATCGCGGCGGGCGTTCGCCAGCGTCGCCTGATCCTTCGCCAGCTGGCCCTGCGCCTGGGTTAGCGCCACCTGATAAGGGCGGGGATCGATCTCCGCCAGCAGCTGGCCCGCTTTGACCTGCTGCCCTTCCTGAAAGTGGATCGCCATCAGCTCGCCGTCGACGCGGCTGCGCACCGTCACGGTGCTGGCGGCGGTCACGGTGCCGAGCCCGCTGAGAAAGTGCGGCACGCTCTGGCTGACGGCGGCGGCGGCCTGTACCGGCGCCGGCGGCGCGCCCGCGCCGCCCTTGCCGCGATGCGGTCGGGTCGACGCCTGAGGATCGGCGTCAGGCTGCGCCGGATGGTGCCACCAGTAGTAGCCGCCTGCGGCGGCGGCGAGCACTAACAGCGTCAGCAGGCTCTTTTTCAACAAGGAAGATCGGTTCATCTTATCGGTTGCTCTCCAGCAGTAGCGAAATCCCCAAAACGCAGGCTAAAACGCGGCAGCCTGCAAATAGCAGAGTGTAGACCCGCAAAGCGGGCAGAAGTTGAAGGAATTAAGGATATCTGTCAGCCCGACGTAAGTATCCCTGTCAGAACAAACTTATCGAGGAATTACGCATAAAGGGCGCTTTTCGCTTTTGCTATGCTCTTTGTCTGGGCATTTCTTACACAAGGAGAAAAGGATGAGTCAGGTTGAAACCCGCCAGCTCGGCGATACCGGCATTCAGGTGCCGCTGTTAACCTTTGGCGGCAACGTCTTCGGCTGGACCCTGGATGAGGCGAAATCATTTTCATTGCTGGATGCGCTGGTGGAAAAAGGGCTGTGGTTTATTGATACCGCCGACGTCTATTCGCGCTGGGCGCCAGGCAATAAAGGCGGCGAGTCAGAAACCATTATCGGCAACTGGCTGAAAAAAAGCGGCAAACGCGACCGCATCGTGCTGGCGACCAAGGTCGGCATGGAACTCTCGCCGGAGAAAACCGGCCTGAAGCCGCAGTATATTCGTCAGGCGGTAGAGGATTCGCTGCGCCGTCTGCAAACCGACTATATCGATCTCTATCAGGCGCACCGCGACGATAGCGATACGCCGCTGGCGGAAACCCTGGCGGCGTTCGACTCGCTGATCAAAGAGGGCAAGGTGCGCGCCATCGGCGCCTCGAACTACAGCGCGCCGCGCCTGCAGGAGGCGCTGAAGGTCAGCGAGGAGCAGGGCCTGGCGCGCTACGCCACCCTGCAGCCGGAATATAATCTTTACGATCGCGAAGGCTATGAGTCGGCGCTGGAGGCGGTGGCGACGCAGCACGGGCTGGGCGTGATTAACTACTATTCGCTGGCCAGCGGCTTTCTGAGCGGCAAATACCGCAGCGCGGCCGATGCCGGTAAAAGCGCGCGCGGGCAGGGCGTGGTCGAGAAGTATCTTAACCCGCGCGGCCTGGCTATTCTGGCGGCGCTGGACGACATCAGCCAGGCGCACGGCGTGACGCCGACCCAGGTCGCGCTGGCGTGGCAGATTGCGCGGCCGAGCATTACCGCGCCGATCGTCAGCGCTACCTCGCTCGCCCAGCTTGACGATCTGATCGGCGCAACGCAGCTGCGGTTGTCGCCGGAGGAGAGTGAGAAACTGGCGCAGGCCAGCCGCTGAGCCTGCCAGACGAGGCGCTAGCGCCTCGTCATTATTTTGCGTGCCAAATAATGCGTTAATCGCCGCGGTGATTCTGTTCAGCGATCCCCTTCACACTTGTCTGAAAAACCTGTCCCTTTGCTTATTCGTGCGCACATTTTTACAAAAGTTGAACTTTTCGCAGCACTATTCTCTGCGTGGAAATAACCCTTATTCAGATAAGAAGAACGATTATGAACAGAAAAAAAGCAGTGCAACGCTTCCCGCTGCGCCGTGTGGCGGCCGGCTCCCTGATGTTTGCTATGCTGAGCGCGTCTGCTGTGGCCGCAGATGCCTTTAGCTATGACTCGCCTTATATGTTCGGCGACTGGGGCGGCTCGCGAACGCAGCTGGAAAATGACGGCGTTAAGTTTGACGTCAACTACACCATGGAAAGCGCATCAAACCTCGGCGGCGGCGCCGATACCAACACCTCAATGCGCTACAGCGATCAGTGGGCGTTCGGCGCCAATCTCGATCTGGAAAAACTGCTCGGCTGGCAGGATACGCAGTTCCAGGCCACCATCACCAACCGTGACGGCCGCAATATTTCCGATCAGGTAGCCGACCGTCGTACCGGCATGCTCTCTTCGGTGCAGGAAGTCTATGGCCGCGGCCAGACCTGGCGTCTGACGCAGTTCTGGCTGAGCAAGGGGCTGTTTGACGACGTCGTCAACCTGAAAGCGGGTCGCGTCACCGTCGGCGAAGACTTCGACAACTTCGACAGCAAGTTCCAGAACCTGGCGTTCGGCAGCGGCCAGGCGGGCAACTGGCGCGGCGACCGCTGGTTTAACTGGCCGGTGTCGCAGTGGGGCGGCCGCGTGAAGCTCAACATCACGCCGGAAGTCTTCTTCCAGGTCGGTTTCTATAACCAGAACCGCGCCAACTACGATCGCGGCGACGGTTTCCGCCTCGACACCAGCAACTCCGAGGGTAACCTGGTGCCGGTGGAACTGGGCTGGAAGCCGACGCTGGGCCCGGACAAGCTGCCGGGTAACTACCGCATCGGCTACTACTATTCGTCCGCCAACGGCGACGTTTACGGCAGCTGGCGCGACGGCGCCTATCAGGATAAAGATCACGCCTACGGCGGCTATGTGCTGTTGCAGCAGCAGCTGACCGCGCAGGGCGGCGACGCCAGCCGCGGCATCGGCGTGTCGGTTCAGGCGGTGATGAACGATCACAAAACCTCGAAGACCGACAACTATCAGTCGATCGCCTTTACCTGGGCGGGCCCGTTCGACGCCCGTCCTGAAGATGAGATCGGCATCGCCGCGGCGCGCATTCACGTTAACAGCGATTACACCCGCGCGCAGCGCCAGCAAAACGCCGCCAATGGCGAAACGGACTTCGACAGCCCGACCTATCTGCCGATTCAGGATGGTTCGGAATATAACTACGAGCTTTATTACAACGTGAAGCTGGCGAAGTGGCTGCAGGTGCGTCCGAACGTGCAGTATATCGTGGCGCCAGGCGCGGTAAGCGAAGTGAAGGATGCCTTTGTCGGCGGCATCAGCGCCAATATCAACTTCTGATAGCGCAGCGAGCGGCTGCCATGGGCCGCTTAATGCTGCTATTAAGGCGCTTACGCGGGAGGCAGGATCCGATCGCAAAGTCGCTCAAAGCTTCCCTGCGCGCTCGGCCCGCGACATCCCTGTCGCGGGACGCTTTGCTCTTCGGACCCTGCCTCCCGCGTATTAAACTTCTCAGCTGCCTGAAAGCGCTACCCAGACAGATTCGTTAGCGAAACATCACCTCTGCCCAGCGCGCCAGACCGGCCGTCACCGATCCGAAATCATCGCCGCTGGCGATCGGCGTTTCCGGCAGCGCCTGCTGTAGCGCGGCGCGCAGCACCGGCGAACGCGCGCTGCCGCCCGTCAGATAGATCACTTCAGGCTTCGCGTCGCAGCTGGCGAGCGCCAGGTGCACCTGCTCCAGAATACGCTCCAGCGGCTGATTGATCGCCTCCTGCAGCAGCGTGTCGCTGATGGCGGCGTGCATCTGCGGCGCGATAAAGTCCAGGCTGGCGTCGAAAGCGGCGCGATCGGAAAGGGCGATCTTGCTCTCCTCCGCCGCGCGCACCAGACGATAGCCGAGCTTCTGCTGCCACACCTTGAGCAGATGCGCCACCTGCGCGCTTTGTTCCGCATCGCGCACCAGATCGCGCAGCAGCTTGCCGCAGGCGGCGGAGTAGAATTCGCTCTGCGCCGGCACGTCGTTAATCGCCACCGCGTTCCACCACGGTAGCGCGGGCAGGGCGGTGCCTTTCTGCGTCCTGCCGCCCAGGCCGAGCAGCGGCATCAGGGTCTTAAACGCCAGCATAATATCGAGGTCGTTGCCGCCGACGCGGCAGCCGCTGTGGCCGAGCAGGCTCGCGCGGCGGTCCGACAGCTTGCGCCACTCCGGCCCCATCAGCAGCATCGAGCAGTCGGTGGTGCCGCCGCCGATATCCACCACCAGCACGCGCGTCTCTCTCTCCAGTGTCGCTTCGAAGTCGAGTCCCGCCGCGACCGGCTCGAACTGAAATTCCACGTCGCGGAAACCGGCGCGCTGCGCGGCGCGCAGCAGAATGCCCTGCGCCTGAGCGTTGGCGTCGTCGCCGCCGAGCCCCTGGAAGTTGATGGGGCGGCCGATAACCGCCTGATCGATCGCGGCGTCGAGCTGCGCTTCGCCCTGTTCGCGGATATGGCGCATCATGGCGCAGACCAGATCTTCAAACAGCGCGATCTGCTGCGGTTTCAGGCCGCTGGCGCCGAGAAAGGATTTTGGGGATTTCACGAACCAGGTCTCTTCCGGGTCCGCCATATAGTGCTGCAGCGCGCTCAGGCCGAACTGCACGCTGGTGGCCGACACCTCGATGTCCTCTTCGCGGTTATGGCGCAGCGCACGCTGCAGCAGCGCGGTGGTTTCCGCATCGGGAGTCGCGACCTGATGATGGCGATAGAGCCATTCGCTCACCGCTTCACGCGTCGGTGCGGCAATCATCGACGGTAGCAGGCGCTGACCCTTCTCCAGCGTCAGCAGGCGCGGCGTGCCCTCTTCGCACACGGCAATGGAACAGTTCGCCGTACCGTAATCGAAACCAATGAACATCTGATGCCCCTCCCGGAAAAAAGGGGGCGACTTTAGCGCAGCTGAGCGGGGCTGGCAAGCGGCTCAGCGCGTCGGCGGCCTGTATACCATGAGCTGCCCGCGGCCCGCTTTTTTGGCGTTATAGCAGGCGGTGTCCGCCTGCGACAGCACCTCCGCGCCGACGCCATTGTCGGCGGCAATCTGCGTCAGCCCGGCGCTGGCGCCCACCTGATAGGTGCCGCCCTGCCAGCTAAAGGCGTAGCTGTTGACCGCCGTAACGATGCGCTGCACAACTCCGACTCCCTGCGATAGCGCGCATTCCGGCATCAGCAGGGCGAACTCGTCGCCGCCGAGGCGCGCCAGAAAATCGGCGCCGCGCAGATGGCGTTGCATCAGTTCGGCGAGTTCGCGCAGCAGCGCGTCGCCCGCCGCGTGTCCGGCGCTGTCGTTGACCGCTTTAAACTTATCGAGATCGATAAACGCCAGCACATGCTGATGCCCGCGCGTCGCCGCGTCGCTCAGCAGACGCTGCAGCTGACCTTCGAAGCTGGCGCGATTCGGCAGCCGGGTCAGGGTGTCATGCAGCGCGCTGTAGCTCAGGCGCTGCATTAGCCGGCGCGATTCGCTGACGTCCTGAATAACCATGACCGCGCCGATCTCTTCGCCTTGCAGCGTGCGCAGCGGCGTAATGCTGTAGTGGATCTCCACGACGCCGCCGTCGGCAGCGTGCAGCACCAGTTCGTCATCCAGCTCGGGCGTGACTTTCTCCGTCGGCAGGCGGCGAAGCCGCTGGTTTTCCACCGGCGCGCCGTGAACGCCCTGGGTGATATGCAGCAGCTCGCTCAGCGGAATGCCCGCCGCCGCCTCCTGCCGCCAGCCGCTCATCTTTTCCGCCACCGGGTTCATAAAGGTCACGCGCATGTCGCTGTCGGTGCTGATAACCGCTTCGCCGATAGAGTCGAGCGTAATCGCCATGCGCTCTTTTTCCTGAAACAGCGCGTCGGTCAGGTTGCGCAGGTGGGTCACGTCCTGACAGATGCCCAGCATGCGTTCGATGCGGCCGTCCTGGTTGAAGAAGCGGCGCGCCTGAGTGCGCAGGGTGCGTACGCCGTCGGCGCGCTGGATGCGATACTCGATATCGAAAACGTCGACTTTTTCCGACGGCTGCAGCGCGCGGTCGAGCCGCTCGCGATCCGCCGGATGCACCTGGCTGCGCCACAGCTCGCGGCTGGGCGGCTGGTGCGCAGGCAGGCCGAACAGCCGGTACATATAGCGATCCCACATCATCTCGTTGCGCGTCAGGTTCCATTCATAGACGCCGATTTCGCCCGCCTCGTTGGCCAGCGTAATGCGCTCCATCAGATGGCGGTTCACCTGCTCGCTCTGTTTCAGCTCCGAGATGTCGATAATCTGCGAAATAAAATAGAGCGGCTGCTGCGCGCCGTCGCGCACCAGCGACACCGTCAGGCGCGCCCAGACGATCTCGCCGTTTTTGCGGAAGTAGCGTTTTTCGATGGTATAGGCGTCAATCTCGCCGCGCAGCAGCCTGTCGGCATGCAGCAAATCGTTTTCCAGATCGTCGGGATGGGTAATCTGCTGGAAGGTGAGTTTTTTTAGCTCGACGTCGGGGAAGCCGAGCGTCAGGCAGAGAGAGTGATTGACCTGCAGCCAGCTTCCCTGCGGCGACACCAGCGCCATGCCGATGGCGGAATATTCCATCGCGTGGCGAAACCGGGTCTCGCTTTCGCTGATGTGATGCTTTTCACGCCGAAAGGCGTCCATCACCAGCGCCATCACGTGGCTCGGGATCAGCACCAGCAGAAAAGGCAGCCAGCTGGCAATTTGACCCGGCACCTCGCTGCGCGTTTCGACCGTCGCGAGGCCGAGCGCCAGGATCAGCGATATCGCGCAGGCGTTCAGCAGAAACAACAGAAACGCGTCGCGCTTCGGCAGCCGCACGGCACACCAGAAAAGCAGCACCACGATAAAGGTGAACGGCCAGGGCATAAAGCGCAGCGCCAGCCAGCTCGCGCCCGCCGTCAGCAGCAGGGTAAAGAGGAACTCCGCCAGGCGGCGCAGGCTAATCGCGGCGGGCCGCAGCGGCCAGGGCAGCAGCAGCAGCACCGGACCGAGCGCCAGCATGCCGATAATTTCGGAGATCACCCAGGTTGAGAGAAAAGAAAAGGTGCCGCTGCCGCTGATATTCAGCATCCACAGCGCCAGCAGGCCGCCCAGTAGCGGGGTAAGTATGCCGACCGAAAGCACGAAGCGCAGCCAGTCGCGCAGCGAGTTCAGCGGCGCCTCGCGCTTCAGCAGCGCGCGCAGCAGTGCGCCGCCCACCATCGCCTGCAGCACGTTGATCAGCGTAAATTTCAGATTGGCCAGCTCGGTCCCGATGATCAGCCCGTTCGCCAGCGCGGTGCCTGCCGCGCAGCCCAGCAGCAGCAGCGGCGTATGGCGGGAAGGGGAGCGAAAAGCGACGATGGTCATCAGCGCGGTCGCAAACCAGAGCGGCGAAATGCGGCCGCTGAATACGATCAGCTCGAGGCAAAAAAGCGTCAGCAGAAAAGCGAGCGCGGCCAGAATCAGCGCGCTCAGCAGGCGATTTTGCGGTTTGTCCGGCGAGGACAATAGTTCAACACTCATTCACTAACCCGGCAGCGCGCACCGCGTCTGGATGACGAAAAATGCGCCAGTCATACTCTTTTGGGCATGCTAGCACATCGATGCCGTTATGGGCTTGTTAAATCAAATTAGTGCGTTATTCAACGAATTGACTGGCTCTGCTGCGGCGCAACAGAGCGCAGTGCGGCTACTGCCGGAAGAGATCGGCGCGGGTGAAGGGTTTCTCCAGTCCCGCCAAATCGGCGGAGAAACGTTCAAGAAACTGTTGCGTGGTGGCGATGCGTCCGTGGCCCATCAGCAGCAGCGGCACTAAAAAGGCCGCGCCGACCTGCGGCCAGCTAAAGCCCTTCAGCGCGGTACGGCGCTGGCTAAGCAAAAACGCGGAGCTGAGGGTAAAGCCCAGCAGCAGCCCGGTCGCCACTTCGCTGGCGGAGTGCGCATGGATCACCAGCCGCGAGAAGCCCACCATCAGCGGAATCAGATAGCCGACGCCGATGGCGAGCAGCCGCAGCGGATGCGGCCAGCGGCCGGAGACCAGCCACAGCATCACCGGCCAGAGCGTCGCCGACATCGCGCTGTGCCCGCTGAAGCCGGTAAAGTTGAAACGGGCGCTGCCGATGCCGAAGCCGAGAAACAGAATTTTCGACAGGCTCACCAGCAGGCCAGCAAGGCCAAAGGCGAGCAGCCAGTACCAGACCGTGCGGCGGTTATCGCTCTTCCACGGCAGGATCAGGGCGATAATTACCGCAGTCGGGATCAGCAGCATGCTGTCGCCGAAATAGGTCAGTGTTCTCCAGTGCATAAGCTTCCTTTATTGTGGGCCGGCAGTAATATTCCCGCGCCATCGCCGGGGCGGAACGCGCTTCCGTCGCCTGATTCGCCAGCCGCATAAGTAAAAACAGATCTGTCAGATAGTTTATCGGGTAATGGTTTCGGTTTGAAAAGGGGAAATTCTGAAATGGCGCAAGCGGCTTTTCTCTGGCGTCAAAAGAATGAAATCCCTATACTTAGCGCCTACTAAACCCTCTCCATTCCGTCCTGCGTCAAAACGCCTAAACCGCGTACAGCGCAGGCTCCAGTATCAGGTCTTAAAAAAAGTATGACTGACAAGTCTCATCAGTGCGTGATTGTGGGCATTGCCGGTGCCTCCGCATCCGGAAAAAGTTTAATCGCCAGCACGCTCTATCGTGAAATCCGCGATCAGGTCGGTGACGAGCATATCGGGGTCATCCCGGAAGATGCTTATTACAAGGACCAGAGCCACCTCACCATGGAAGAGAGGGTAAAAACCAACTACGACCATCCCAGCGCGATGGATCACGATCTGCTGCTGCAGCATCTGCAGGCGCTAAAAGCGGGTCAGGCGATCGATCTGCCGGTCTACAGCTACGTCGAGCATACGCGTACCCGCGACAGCATTCACCTGAAGCCGAAGAAGGTGATTATTCTGGAAGGCATCCTGCTGCTTACCGACGCGCGCCTGCGTCAGGAGATGAATTTTTCCATTTTCGTCGATACGCCGCTCGACATCTGCCTGATGCGCCGCATGAAGCGTGATGTGAACGAGCGCGGCCGCTCAATGGATTCGGTGATGAGCCAGTATCAGAAAACCGTGCGTCCGATGTTCCTGCAGTTTATCGAACCTTCTAAGCAGTACGCCGACATTATCGTGCCGCGCGGCGGGAAAAACCGTATCGCCATTGATATTCTTAAGTCCAGGATCAACCAGTTTTTCGAATAGACGCGTCGGGTCTGACGCGCGGCGAGCCGCCTGTCACGCGAGTTTCAGGCGCTTCGCTACACTTATATCATGGAGACAGGTTAATGAGATTATGTGACCGCGATATTGAAGCCTGGCTGGATGACGGCAGGCTAGCCATCGATCCGCGTCCGCCGGTCGAGCGCATCAACGGCGCGACCGTAGACGTGCGCCTCGGCAATCAGTTCCGGACGTTCCGGGGCCACACGGCGGCCTTTATTGACTTAAGCGGTCCGAAAGATGAGGTCAGCGCGGCGCTGGATCGCGTGATGAGCGATGAGATCGTGCTGCCGGAAGGGGAAGCCTTTTTCCTGCATCCGGGCGAACTGGCGCTGGCGGTAACCTTCGAATCCGTCACCATTCCAGACGATCTGGTGGGCTGGCTGGATGGCCGCTCCTCGCTGGCGCGGCTCGGGCTGATGGTGCACGTTACCGCGCACCGCATCGATCCCGGCTGGCAGGGCCGCATCGTGCTGGAGTTCTATAATTCCGGTAAGCTGCCGCTGGCGCTGCGCCCAGGCATGCTGATCGGCGCGCTGAGCTTCGAGCCGCTTTCCGGGCCGGCGGCGCGGCCTTACAACCGTCGCGAAGACGCCAAATATCGCGGACAGCAGGGCGCTGTCGCCAGTCGTATCGACAAAGATTAAACCGCGAACATGGGGATGTGATGAAAAGAGTGATAACCACGCTGGCCATATTACTGGTGGTCATCGTTGCAGGCATGACCGCGCTGGTGCTGCTGGTCAATCCAAACGATTTTCGATCCTACATGGTGAAACAGGTCGAGCAACGTAGTGGTTATCGGCTGGAGGTGAGCGGCGATCTGCGCTGGCACGTCTGGCCTAAGCTCAGCATTCTGGCCGGGCGCATGAGCCTGACCGCCCCTGGCGCCTCGCAGCCGCTGGTCACGGCGGAAAATATGCGTCTCGACGTCAATCTCTGGCCGCTGCTGTCGCACCAGCTCAGCGTCAGCCAGGTGATGCTGAGCAACGCCGTGGTGCGCGCCACGCCGGAAAGCGCGCCGCAGCAGCCGCAAAATGCCCCGGTCGCGCCCGGCCGCAGCGACGCCGACGCGCCCGCCAGCGGCTGGTCTTTCGATATCAGTCAGCTGCGCGTCGCTAATAGCCTGCTGATCTGGCGTCAGCCGGGCGGCGACGAATATAACTTCCGCAACCTCAACCTTAATCTCAATCAGGACGCGCGCCATCTGGCAAACATTGAGCTTAGCACCAGCCTGACGCGCAATCAGCGCAACGCGGTGCTGTCGCTGAAAGGCCAGCTCGACGCGTCGCAGTATCCGCACCGCCTGAGCGGCAAAATCGATGAGCTTAACTATGCGCTGAGCGGCGCCAATATTCCGCCGCAGGGCATTAAAGGCACGCTGAGCGCGCAGGGCAGCTGGCGCGCAGAGACGCAGCAGTTCGCGCTGACGCAGATGCAGCTGAGCGCCAACGACAGCGCGCTGTCGGGCGAGGCGACCGGTTCACTGACGCCGCCGCAGCAGCTTGCGCTTCAGCTGCACGCCACGCAGCTGAACCTCGATAACCTGATGGCGAATGCGCCGCAGACCAGCGACAGCGGAACGCAGCGCGCCACGGTGGCGCGCGCGCCGGTCATTGCCGCGCCGCGCGAGCAAAATAATCTCGATTCGCCGCTTAACGATATGGATCTGGCGGTGAATTTAACCGCGGACAGCGCGGTGTGGCGCGGTTTGTCGCTGCAGAGCTTTGCGCTGGACGTCACCAGTCAGCAGGGGCTGATCGCACTGCGCACGCTGCGCGGCAAGCTGGGCGACGGCGATTTCTCCGCGCCGGGCACCATCGATATTCGCCAGCCGGAAACCCGCGTCGCGCTGCAGCCGGTGCTGAATCACGTCGCGATTCAACCGCTGCTCGCCGCCTTCGACATGCCGCAGACCGTTCAGGGCGCCGTTTCGCTGAAGGGCGACCTGAGCGGCGAGGGACTTTCGCTGGCGGCGGCCAAACGTCGCTGGCGCGGCGAAGCGCAGCTGAACGCCAGCGACGTTAAGCTGGCGCAGCTTAACCTGCAGCAAATGGTGCGTCGCGCGGTGGCGCGCGCCAGCGATCGGGTCAGCAGCGACGAGAGCGCCGATCAGGGAATTCGTCAGCTCGACGGCACGCTGGCGCTGAATAACGGCGTGCTGCGTCTGGCGAATCTGCAAGGCGAGGGCGATCGGCTCAGGCTGCAGGGCGGCGGCGAGGTGAATATGCCGACGCAGCAGCTGGATGTCACCTTCGGCCTGACGCTCACCGGCTGGAAAGGCGACGACAAGGTGGTCGCGCTGCTGTCGCAGCAGGCGATTCCGCTGCGCATGTACGGCAGCTGGAATAATGTGCAGTACTCGCTGCCGGTCGATCAGGTGCTGCGTCAGCAGCTGCAGAGCGAGGCGAAGTCGCGTCTGAATCAGTGGCTGGACCGCCAGCCGAAAAACAGCGACAGCGAGAGCCTGCGCAAGCTGCTGCGGCCCTAAGTCAGACTTCGTAATCGGGATCCTGCGGCTGTTGCAGGATCTCCACCTTATGCACGCGATGATTCTCCACCTGCAGGATGCGCAGCAGATAGCTGCCGACCTGCAGCGTCTCACCCTCTTCGGGAATGTGCTGCAGGCTGTCCATCAGCAGACCCGCCAGCGTGTGGTAGCTGCGTCGCTCATCCAGCGGCAGCCTGACATAGAGCGCTAAATCCTCCAGCGGAATATTGCCGTTAACGATCCAGCGGCCTTCGCCCTGCGCCTGCACGTCGTAGCGGGCGTCGATCTCCTCGCCCTCGAGGGGCAAATTGCCGGCAATGGTTTCCATTAAATCGCTCAGCGTTACCACCCCCTCCACCGAACCGAATTCATCGACCACAAAGGCAAAATGGGTGCGCGCCTGGCGGAACTGCTCCAGCGCCTGCAGCAGCGTCAGCCGCTCGGGAAACACCAGCGGCTGACGAACCAGCGCGCGCAAATCCAGCGACTGATGATGCAGCGACTGATGCAGCAGATCGATGGCGTGCACCACGCCCAGCAGCTCGTTGCTCTGGTCGGTGATCAGCAGACGCGTATGCTGGTTGCGGTCGAGCCGCGCCATAATCTCCGCCGGGTCGTCATCCAGATTGATATGTTCGATATCGTGACGCGAGGTCATGATGCTGTTGACGTGGCGCTGGGCGAAGTTGAGCACGCGGGCGATCATCACCCGCTCCTGACGGTTAAACAGCGCATGGCGATCGCTGTCGGCGATCAGCATCGCGCTTTGCGGGTCCAGCTCGGCGTGCTCCGCTTCGCCGCGCAGCAGCCTCAGCACGGTTTCCGCAGTGCGCTGCCGCAGCGGCCGGCCGGCCGACAGCGCGCGGCGGCGGTTGCGCTGCGCCAGCTGGTTAAACGCCTCAATCACGATCGAGAAGCCGATCGCCGCATAGAGGTAGCCTTTAGGAATGACGAAGCCGAGCCCTTCCGCCACCAGGCTGAAGCCGATCATCAGCAGAAAGCTCAGGCAGAGAATAACGATAGTCGGGTGGCGGTTGACGAAGCGCGTCAGCGGCTTGCTGGCCAGCAGCATCAGCAGAATCGCGATGGTCACGGCGGTCATCATCACCGGCAGCTGATTGACCATGCCGACGGCGGTGATCACCGCGTCCAGCGAGAAAATGGCGTCCAGCACCACGATTTGCGCCACCACTGGCCAGAATTTAGCGCCGCGCTTTTGTTGATTGTCGCTGTGATCCTGGCCTTCCAGCCGGGTATTCAGCTCGGTGGTTGCCTTGAATAGCAGGAAAAGACCGCCGAGCAGCAGCAGCAGATCGCGTGCGCTAAAGGGATGGCCGCGTAGCGTAAACAGCGGCTGCGTCAGAGTGACCAGCCAGGAAAGCGACGCCAGCAGCAGCAAACGGCAGAGCAACGCCAGCAGTAAACCGATAACGCGCGCCCGGTCGCGATCTTTGCCGGGCAGCTTTTCCACCAGAATAGCGATGAAGACCAGGTTATCGATCCCCAGCACCAGTTCAAGAACGATTAGCGTAATTAACCCCGCCCATAGCGAGGGATCCGCAAACACCTCCAACATGTCTTAGCCGCCTGAATATATCGAAGTCAGTAAAGTCTGAGGATAGTGGAGCAGAGGGCAGGGCACAACAGGCCGTCGCGCCCGAGGTTTAGGGCGTCCACAGGGAATAATGAAAGGATAGCGTCTGATTTCTTTCAGCACCGAGCCAGAATTAGGTAAAGGATAAGATGGCGACGCGATGAATTATTGATGAATCGATTTTGAATTCATCACGGCGGTGGGAGAATTTATTAGCGTGGCGAATATGGTAATAATCTGATTTTTACGCAGGGTATTGCACTTTCATTTTTGCCGGATGGCGGGCCTCAATACTAATGGCTGGTAGTCTTTTTCCTAAAATAGTCAGGGGACGGCGGGGCCTACTTGTAAAGAAGCCAGTAATAACTAGTATAGCAACGTGCTGTTAAAAGTCTGCGCTTATGTTGATATTCGCCCACTGATTTGGCACTCAATGTTGTGAATTGTGATCTGTCCCGTGGGGTATGCATCAGGCAACCGGCCCGGGAAAGACAGGCCGGAAACAGGATATCAAAAGCGGTATTGGCAGCGACAGCCAAGGGCGGTAGCGTGCCTGAAACGCCTTTTATGTTTAGAAAATAATCAGTGCGTCACGACAGGTTAAGTCAGAGTAATCTGTTGGTATTCATCATGATTTTCTTGTTTTCTTGATAAGGGAACTGGCGTGAACGCACCCTGGAACTCCCCTCAGTTACGCATATGTCGACGAGAGACTGATTCGCTCAATTATTACACAGCTCAGGGCGTCACGGGTTAAAGGAAATAAAATAAAGAGTTAAATATGCGCGATACTGAAATTACGTTTAAAAGTCTTTTCACTAAATTGTTGTTGGCAGGTTCGGATTTAATTTGTTTTAACGCCGCATTATTCATAGCGCTGGCGTTAATTAATATGATGTCTGATTCGCCACTGGCAGATATTTCTGAAAAAGATCTAAATTTGAAAATAGCTACGCATATTCTCCTGTCGGTAATTTGCGTCGGATGGTTCTGGGTCAGGCTGCGTCACTTTACCTACCGCAAACCATTCTGGTTCGAGCTGAAAGAAGTTTTTCGTACCATTCTTATTTTTTCTATTATCGACCTGTCGATTACCGCACTGTCGCAGTGGCAAATGTCGCGCTTTGTCTGGTTGCTGACCTGGGTGCTGGCGCTGGTGTTAATTCCGGTGGCGCGCGCGGTGGTTAAACATCTGCTTAATCACTACGGCCTGTGGAAAAAGCAGACCATTATTATCGGCAGCAGCAAAAATGCGCAGGAAGCCTGGCAGGCGCTGCAGAGCGAAGAGGTGATGGGTTTCGACGTTATCGCCTTTTACGATGTTGACGGCACCTGTCCGCAGGGGAGCATCGCCGGCGTGCCGGTGCTGCGCGAAGAGGCGGAACTCTGGAACCTGACCCACAGCGAAACGCAGTTCATCGTAGCGGTCGAGTATGAGCAGAGCCAGTATCGCGACCTGTGGCTGAAGAACCTGGCGAGACACAACTGCCGCTCGGTCTCCGTCATCCCGACGCTGCGCGGCGTGCCGCTCTACGGCACCGACATGGCCTATATCTTCAGCCATGAAGTGATGATTCTGCGCGTTAATAACAATCTGGCGAAGCGCACCTCGCGCTTCCTGAAGCGAGCGTTCGATATCGTCGGCGCGCTGTCGATTATTATCATGCTGCTGCCTGCGCTGCTGGTGCTCGGCTTTCTGGTCGGCCGCGACGGCGGACCGCCGATTTACGGCCACGAACGCGTCGGCATGAACGGCCGCAAGTTCAAATGCCTGAAGTTCCGCTCGATGGTGATCAACTCTAAAGAGGTGCTGGAAGAGGTGCTGCGCACCGATCCAGTGGCGCGCGCCGAGTGGGATAAAGATTTCAAACTGAAAAACGATCCACGCATCACTAAGGTCGGTCACTTCATCCGTAAAACCAGTCTGGATGAGCTGCCGCAGCTGTGGAACGTTGTGCGCGGCGACATGAGCCTTGTCGGTCCGCGCCCGGTGATTGAAGATGAACTTTGTCGTTATGCAGGGGATGTCGACTACTATCTGATGGCGAAACCGGGCATGACGGGATTGTGGCAGGTCAGCGGTCGTAACGACGTTGATTACGAAACGCGCGTCTATTTCGATTCGTGGTACGTAAAAAACTGGTCGCTGTGGAACGATATCGCCATTTTGTTCAAAACGGTCGGTGTCGTACTGAAGCGCGATGGGGCGTATTGATAGCAGGCGAGTGCGGGGAGCGAATATCAACGCTCCCTGGTTGCAGGCGCCGCCGCTGGCAACGTCATTGGCGATAGCTGCCATTATCGTGGCTGAAGGAAGCCGTTAATTGATGCAGAAGGCAACGTAGTAGGTTTGCTTATTCCATCCTGTTAAACGGCAGCAACAAAAAAGAGTTAGGGAGTAAGTGATAATGACAGGCATTTTCAGTGCTTAGGCTGGCGAGTTTATTTTTTTTCAGCGCTTACACAGCGGCGTTTTCGCCTCTATCAATCAATAACTGATAGCGAAGATCTAGATGATTACAATCAAAACGAAATTGATACCCATGCTGGTATCCGCCACATTTCTCTCAGGGTGTACGGTTGTTCCAGGCCAGCACCTTTCCACTAGCGGAAAAGATGTCGTCGAGCAGCAGGACAGCAACTATGACATCGACAAATATGTCAACGTCTTCCCGTTAACGCCGCGCCTGGTCGAGCAGATGCGACCCAAGCCGCTGGTGGCGCAGGCCAACCCAGGGCTGCAGAACGAAATTCAGAACTATGAATACCGCATCGGCATCGGCGACGTCATTAACGTCACCGTCTGGGATCACCCAGAGCTGACGACGCCGGCCGGCCAGTACCGCAGCGCCAGCGACACCGGCAACTGGGTGCACTCCGACGGCACCATTTTCTATCCCTATATCGGCAAAGTCCGCGTGGTGGGCCGTACGGTCACCGAAGTGCGCGGCGAGATCGCGCGTCGCCTCGCGCAGTATATCGAGAGCCCGCAGGTCGATGTCAGCATCGCCTCCTTTAAGTCGCAGAAAACCTACGTGACCGGCGCCGTGACCACATCTGGCCAGCAGCCGATCACCAACGTGCCGCTGACGGTGCTGGACGCCATCAACGCCGCGGGCGGCCTGGCGGCGGACGCCGACTGGCGCAACGTGGTGCTGACGCACAACGGCACCGAGCAGCGTATCTCGCTGCAGGCGCTGATGCAGAATGGCGACCTGAGCCAGAACCACCTGCTCTATCCGGGCGACATCCTTTACGTACCGCGCAACGACGATCTCAAAGTCTTCGTGATGGGCGAAGTGCGTCAGCAGTCGACGCTGAAAATGGACCGCAGCGGCATGACGCTGGCAGAAGCGCTGGGCAACGCTCAGGGTATGGATCAGACTGCCGCTGACGCCACCGGCGTATTCGTTATCCGTCCGATTCGCGGCACAAACCGCACCAAAATCGCCAACATCTATCAGCTGAACACCAAAGATGCCGCGGCGATGGTCATGGGTACCGAATTCCAACTTGAACCTTACGACATCGTCTATGTCACCTCGACGCCGCTGACGCGTTGGAACCGCGTGATCTCGCAGCTGCTGCCGACCATCGCCGGCATCAACGACGCGAGCGAGGCGGCGCTGCGTTTCCGCAACTGGTCGAACTAGGTTTAGCCATGATTACGTCCGTGTTAGTGGTCTGCGTCGGCAACATCTGCCGCTCTCCTACCGGAGAGCGCTTACTGAAGCGCGCGCTGCCGGAAAAGCGCATCGCCTCGGCGGGGCTCAGCGCCCTCAAGGGCTATCCGGCGGATCAAACCGCCAGCGAGGTGGCCGCGGTTCATGGCCTCTCGCTGGAGGGGCATCACGCGCAGCAGTTAACCGCCAGTATGTGCCGCGATTTCGACCTGATTCTGGTGATGGAGAAACGTCATATCGAACAGGTCAATCGCATCGATCCAGCCGCGCGCGGAAAAACCATGCTGCTTGGGCACTGGCTCAACCAACAGGAAATCGCGGATCCGTATAGAAAAAGTCGTGAGGCCTTTGAAGAGGTTTACGGGTTACTGGAAAACGCTACCCAGAAATGGGTCAACGTATTAAGCCGATAGTTGGGATTATCCATGAATATTAAAAATAAGGTTATGACCGCGCCAAGAGAGGAGTCGACGGGATTCGATCTTGGCCACCTTTTGGGACAGCTGATCGATCATCGCTGGATCATTGTCGCCGTAACCGCCTTCTTTATGCTGGTGGGAACGCTCTACACACTCTTTGCCACGCCGATTTACAGCGCCGACGCCATGGTGCAGGTAGAGCAGAAAAACAGCAGCTCCGTACTTTCGGATCTGCAAACCCTGATGCCGGCGACGCCGGAGTCGGATACCGAGATTCAGATCCTGGAATCGCGCATGGTCATCGGCAAGACCGTGAGCGATCTCGGTCTGGATACCGTGGTCGAGCAGAAATACTTCCCGATTATCGGTAAAGGCCTGTCGCGCCTGATGGGCAACAAACCGGCGCAGATCGCCATCTCGCGTCTGGATATCCCGCGCACTATCGACAAGCGCAGCGTTGAGCTGGAAGTCAACAGCCCGACAACCTATACCGTGACCAAAGATGGCGACGAGCTGTTTAAAGGCCAGGTGGGTCGTCTGGAGCAGCACGGCGAAATCACCATGCTGGTCAGCGGCATCCAGGCGGAAGAGGGCACCAGCTTCACCGTCACCAAGCTGAACGAGCTGCAGGCGATCAACTCCGTGCTGGCGAACCTGACCGTCGCCGATAAAGGCAAAGACACCGGCGTGCTGGGTCTGCAGTATGTAGGTGAAGATCCGGAGCACATCAGCCAGGTGCTGAACCAGATCGTCAACAACTATCTGCTGCAAAACGTCGAGCGCAAATCCGAGCAGGCTGAGAAGAGCCTCGAGTTTCTGCGCAACCAGCTGCCGCAGGTGCGCGCCAAGCTGGACGACGCTGAGAACAAGCTGAACGCGTTCCGTCGTCAGAATGAATCAGTCGATATGTCGCTGGAAGCGAAATCGGCGCTCGACTCCTCTGTCAGCGTGCAGAGCCAGCTGAACGAGCTGACTTTCCGCGAAGCGGAAGTGTCGCAGCTGTTCACCAAAGACCACCCGACCTACCGCGCGCTGCTGGAAAAACGCAAAACGCTGGAAGGCGAGCAGGCGCAGCTGAACAAGAAAATCTCCCAGATGCCGCAGACTCAGCAAGAGATCCTGCGTCTGACCCGCGACGTGCAGGCGGGGCAGGAGATCTACATGCAGCTGCTGAACCGTCAGCAAGAGCTGGGCATCAGTAAAGCCAGCACCGTCGGCGACGTGCGTATCATCGATAACGCGGAAACGGCTAACGCGCCGGTCGCGCCGAAGAAAACGCTGATCATCGCCGCCAGCCTGCTGCTTGGTCTGGTTGTCTCTGTGGGTCTGGTGCTGCTGAAGGCGCTGCTGCATCACGGTATCGAGAACCCGGAACAGCTGGAAGAGCTGGGTATGAACGTCTATGCGAGCGTGCCGCTCTCTGAATGGCAGCGCAAGAAAGACACCGAAGCGCTGGCGCGTCGCGGCCATAAAGTGAAGACCGACCCGCACGAAACGCTGCTGGCGCTGGGCAACCCGACCGACCTCTCTATCGAAGCGATTCGCAGCCTGCGTACCAGCCTGCACTTCGCGATGATGGAAGCGAAAAACAATATCCTGATGATCACCGGCGCGAGCCCAGGCATTGGTAAAACCTTTATCTGCGCCAACCTGGCGACGCTGGTGGCGAAAGCGGGTCAGCGCGTGCTGTTTATCGACGGCGATATGCGTCGCGGCTATACCCACGACCTGATCGGCGCGGATAACAAATCTGGTCTCTCTAACGTGCTCTCCGGCAAAACTGAGTTCAGCCCGGCGCTGATCCAGCGCGGTCCGTACGGCTTCGACTTCCTGCCGCGCGGTCAGGTGCCGCCGAACCCGTCGGAGCTGCTGATGCACCGCCGCATGGGCGAGCTGCTGGACTGGGCGAGCAAGAACTACGACCTGGTGCTGATCGATACGCCGCCGATTCTGGCCGTGACCGACGCCTCGATTATCGGCAAGCTGGCCGGCACCTCGCTGATGGTGGCGCGCTTTGAGACCAACACCGCGAAAGAGATCGACGTCAGCTTCAAGCGCTTCGCGCAGAACGGCATCGAGATCAAAGGCGTCATTCTTAACGCCGTGGTGCGTAAAGCCGCCAATGCCTACGGTTATGGCTACGACTATTACGACTACGAATATGGCAAGCCGACCAAAAGCTAAACTTTGACGATTAACGGGGCGGCAAGACCGCCCCTTTTTATCGTCTGTTAAAGACGACACGCAACGATGTACACAGGTGATTCTGTGTTTCGCGCCAGACGCCACGCATAACACGCATAACCGGGCGGGCGCCCATAACAGAATGGTTCAGCAACAGGCAGGCGCCTTCAGGCGCGGCTTTACGCAAAAAGCGTGAACGCCTGTCAGCTGGCAACGTGTGGAATTAAGGAATCACACCATGGCTCCATATTGGTATATATCAGGGTTTCTGCTGCTGATTTCGATCGTAGAAATCCTGCTGAAAAAAGACGAACGCACTACGCACATCCTGACTTATCTGCTTTGCATCGCCGCAGCGACGCTGGTGGTGTTCGGCGGTATCCGCGGCCTCGGCACCGGCATGGATGATTATCAGTACCGCAGCTTTTTCGCCGACTTTATCAACCGCATTCAGGTGAACGGCTTCGCCGAAACGGTGGCGTTCTTCCGCTACGAACCGCTGATTTTCGTGCTGGCCTATCTCACCAGCCTGGTGTCGCACAACGCCGACATTTTCCTGTTTATCTTCTGCCTGCTGGCGGTGGCGGTTAACGCGGTGTTCTTCAAGAAGATGTCGCCTTATCCCATCCTGGCGCTGGCGCTCTATTCGGCGCATATCTTTATCAACAAAGATATGAACCAGATCCGCTTCGGCCTTAGCTCGGCGCTGTTCCTCGGCGTGATCTGGTATATCTACCTGAAGCGTTACTGGATGGCGCTCGCCTTTACCCTGCTGTCGTTTTTCAGCCACAACACTGCGGTCATGGTGGTGACCATTGTGCCGTTCCTGTTTATCCGCGACTCGCGCTGGTGGCCGGTGGCGATTATTCTGCTGAGCATTCCCGCCTCGAAAGTCGGCGGCACCAGCTTTATCTCGCTGATCTCGGCGCATCTGGGATCGCTGGGGGAGAGGGCGGAAGGCTACAGCAACGAAACCTCCAACACGGGCGAAGGCAGCATCTTCTCGGTGTCGAACCTGAAAAACATCATGCTGGTGTTTATCTTCGTCTACTTCCTGCTGAGCAACGAGATTAAAAAATATAACTACCAGCAGTATCGCCTTAACTACCTGCTGGTGCTGACCTTCGCCATCGGCGGCGGCATCCGTATCTTCTTCTATAACTATTCGTCGGGCGCGCGCCTCTCCAACTACCTGTTGCAGGTCGAGCCGATTATTTTAGCCTCGCTGGTGTATCAGGTGCGCCCGATACTCAAGCCGGCCATGTTCGCGATGTTCGCGTTCTTCCTTGTCTATTACCTCTACTACAACACGATTTCCCTGAAGCAGGCCGTTGTCGGCTATGAAGTTGCTCAGGAATTCAAGCTGTTCCATTAACCGGGGAGGTAACATGACCAAATCACTTATTGCCGCAGCTATCCTCTCGACCGCCTGCTTCGCGCAGGCCGCCGAACGAGGCCCCTTTATTATCGACGCCTACGGCGACTCCACCACGGCGGGCGTAATGTCCTCCGGCGGGAAAAACGTGATCGCGCCGGGCAATGAGATGGCCTGGCTGCAAAAAATGCTGCAAAGCAAATATGGCGACGCTATCGAGGTAAAAAATCACGGCGTGCCGGGCGCGCAGGCGGCGGAACTGCTCTACAACAAGGGCAAGGACGATCCCAGCGGCTGGAGCGAGCGCATGGCGAACTCCAGCGCGCGGCTGATCCTGCTCAACTACGCCATCAACGATGCACGTCACTACTTTTTTAAAGACAAGAACGCCCATCTGGAAAGCCCGGAAGAGTATGGCCGCATCATGACCGCGCTGGTCAAAGAGGCGAAGGCGCACAACAAGCTGGTGGTGCTGCAGGAGCCGAATCCCATCTGCGGCAAAGTCGAGCGCTGGAACGTCTGGCCCTATGTCTATCAGCTCAATGAGGTCGCCAAAGCGGAAGGGGTGCCTGTCGTGAAGCAGTGGACGGCCATTAAGGCGCAGCGCGACTGGCAGAGCGGCATGTCGGCGGACTGTATTCATCCGTCCGAATCGCTTTATAAGCTAAAAGCGCAGCAGACCTTTGACGTCATCAGTGCCAACTTCGGTAAACAGCTGTCGCAGCCCGGCAGCTAAACCCAACCTCACTCTGTGGCTTCAGGAGTTGTCATGTACGTATTAATCATGGTGGTGTCGTTCTGTCTGGCGCTGCTTTTTCTACGCGCGACCGGATTCCATAAAGGCGTTTACAACGGCAGCGGCATTAAAAGCATCTCCGGGCTGCGCGCGCTGCTGGCCAGCATCGTCGCCTTTTCCCATCTGGTGCACTATCTCTACTCGCTGGACGGCAACTGGATCTTCGATAAGGACTATTTCGTCTGGTTCTCCGAAGGCAACTTTTTCGTCAACGCCGGCAAGTTCGGCGTGCTGCTGTTCTTTATGATCTCGGCGTTTCTGTTCTATCGCTGGCTGGACAACGACGGCATGCCGGCGAGCCAGCTCACCTGGAAGCTGCTGAAGTCGCGCGTGCGCCGCATCGTGCCGATGTTCTGGTTCTCCGGGCTGGTGATCATCCTGGTCGGACTGGCGCAGGGCGGCTTGCATATCAACGCGCACAGCATAACCGACGCCGTGCTCTGGCTGCTGTTTGTCGGCAGCTATCATATGGGCGACTTTCTCACCGCCGACGTCAACGCCGGCGTGGAGTGGACGCTGCGTCTGGAGTGGCTGCTCTATCTTTCTATCCCGCTGATTTTCGTGGTGAACCGCGCCACCCACGGCAAGTACAAAACCCTGCTGATCCTCGGCTCGATCGGCGCGATTTTCTGCGTCGCCGTGGCGCTGCGCCTGTGGGGCAAAACCTATACCGACCCGCGTCCGGTGCTGGGCTTCGCGATGGGCTACTTCGCCTATACCTGGCGCGACCGGCTGGCGGTGTTTAAAACGTCGCGCGTTGCGGGCGTGGCCTGCATCCTGCTGGCGATTTTCGCGCTCGCCTTCACCAGCAACGCCTTCTGGTATCTGGTGTTCCTCTGCTGCCTGACGGCGATCTTCTTCGTGGTGAGCAGCGGCAACAACCTGCTGGGCATGCTGGAGAACAAAACCCTGATGTCGATCGGCGAGGTGAGCTACAGCCTCTATCTGATCCACGGCGTGGTGCTCTACTTCATTAAGCAGATCCCGCTCAGCATGGTGCCGCACAACATGGTGGTCTACACCCTGATCTCCACGCTGTTCTTCGTGCTGTCGTTCTACGTGGCGAAGATGACCTATCTCTATGTTGAAAAGCCCTTTATCGGCAGCAGCAACAAGAAGAAGGTAGCGGCCGAGGTTGCGCCCGCTAAACAGGATCGCACCGGTAACCCTTACTGATTATCGCGGCTGCGTCCGGCGCCGCCGCGCGGCACGCAGCGCGTTTTTTTATCGATTTCAGCCCTGTTTTTAAGAGGTACTGGCATGAAGGACATTCGTTTCTCCATTGTAATCCCCGCGTATAACGCGTCGCAGTCGATCGTCGCGACGCTGGATTGCGTCAAGGCGCAGAGCTACCGCAATTTCGAAGTGATTATCGTTGACGACAAATCCGCCGATGCGGCGGCGCTGGCGGAGGTAGTCAACAGCGAGCGCTATCAGGATCTGGGCATTAACCTGGTGCTCTCCGAGGTGAAACTGAACGGCGCAGGCGCGCGCAATAAAGGCATTGAGCTGGCGACAGGGGACTACATCAGCTTTCTCGACGCGGACGACGAGTGGCACGCCGACAAGCTGCTGGAGACCAGCCGTAAAATCCAGCAGCTGGAAGCGCAGGGCAAAAGCAAGTTCGTGATCTACAGCCAGGTGAACATCTATCAGGACGGCAGCTTCCTGAAGGTGATGCCGATGCAGACGCCGGGCAAGAACGAAACCGTGGCGGAGTATCTCTTCGGCTGCTACGGCTTTATCCAGACCAGCACCATCGTGCTGAAACGCGAGGATGCCGCGCGCATCCAGTTCGATACGCGCTATATCCGCCATCAGGATTACGACTTCTGCATTCGCGCCGATCGTCTCGGCTATGAGTTCGTGATGATCGCGCGCCCGCTCGCCACCTACCATCTGGTAACGAAATTTGGATCCAAGCATAAAGGCGAATCGGTGAAATATTCGCTTTTCTGGCTGGATGCCATGAAGCCGCACCTGACCGCGCGCGATATCGACACCTACAAGGCGTTTAAGCTGCCGCTGCGCTACAAAATGGACGGCAAGTCGCTGATGGCGAGCCTGACCTTCGCGCGCTACTTCTTTCTCACCAACAAAGACAACCAGTCCTACTTCCTTAACCGTGTGAAAGATAAGTTAAGGGCGCGGCTGGGCGGTGAAAAAGCGGTTTCCTGACTCTTTCTTGCTCCCCGACGCGGGAGCGTTTTCCCGGAACGACACTTTTTTATTCAGGTATGAATATGACGAATCATGTTGGCACCGTAGGCATTGTGATGCCGATGTATAACGCACGCCAGACGGTTTTACGCGCCGTGCAGTCGGTAATGAACCAGACCTGGCCGGACTGGCACCTTTACCTGATCAACGACAAATCTACCGATGATTCGCTGGCGCTGGTGCGCGAGCACTGTAACGATCCGCGCATTACCATTCTCGACAACGAGGTAAACCTCGGCGCGGCGGAGACCCGCAACGTCGGGCTGCGCGCGGCGAAAGAGGAGATTATCGCCTTCCTCGACAGCGACGACGAATGGCACGTCGACAAGCTGGCGCAGCAGGCGGCCGCTATCGCCTCCGGCGACGATTTCGTGATCACCGAATATCACTACAAAACCAAAAACGCCGATCACGACATCACCTACAGCAAACCTTACCTTCAGCAGGAAAACTTCGTGAAGAAGCAGTATCGCGTCTGCTTCTCCTCGGTCTGCTTCCGCCGTCCGCCGCAGGGGATTTTCTTCCAGCGTAAAGGGCACGAGGACTTCCTGTTCCTCTATGAACTCTTCACCCGCTACAAACAGGCGCGCGTGATTCAGAGCATTCTCGTCAACTATTACGAATTAGGCGATTCCCTTTCGCGCAACAAGAATAAAGCGGCGAAGTGGCACCTGGAATTATTAAGAATTATCTATAAAAACAATCCTTTAAAAATCTATTACTATTACGGCTGGTATATGGTGAACGGCGTACTGTTTACCCTTAAGCATCGATAACAGGATTGTCTTTTTACTCTTTTGAGGTGGGTAGCGTTAAATGAAAAAAATCGTCCTGGTGATCAAAGATGCCTATTCGTATGCCGGCACTGAGAACATCTGCAACTTTATGTCCGAGTGTCTGGGCGAAACGCACGACGTCACCATCTATTCGCTGGAAGGCAGCGGTAAAACCTTCTATCCCTTTAAGCACGTCAAAGAGATCGTCAGCTTCGAGGGACACAGCAATCCGATCAAAAGCATCGTCAGACGCATTCACAGCGAAGAGGTTGACAGCGTTTTTCTGATCAGCATGGGGCGTCTGAGCGTGATGTTCGCTTTCTGGAGCCTGCTCTCCGGCAAGAAGAAACGCTTCAAGGCCTATGCCTGCGAACATATCGCCATCAACTCCTTCAGCAAGCCGATCAAACTCCTCAAGTTCCTGCTGCTGCGCTACTACGATCAGGTCATCGTCCTGACCGACAAAGACCATCAGGTCTTCTCCCGCTGGCGCATTCCGAGCAAGCAAATCCCCAATCCGGTGGTGTACAAAGCCTTTGAGCGCACCTCGCGCAGCCGTCAGGCGCTGGCGGTAGGCCGCCTCGATCACCAGAAAGGGTTCGATCTGCTGCTCGATATCTGGCGCGACTTCGCGCAAAGCCATCCGGAGTGGACGCTGGCGATCGCCGGCGACGGCGAGCTGCGCCAGCAGCTGGAAGATCAGGCGGCGGCGCTCGGCATCACCGGCAGCGTCAGGTTCGTTGGCCGCGTCAGCAATATCAACGACTACTACCGCGACAGCGATATGGCGCTGATGACCTCGCGCTACGAAGGGCTGCCGCTGGTGCTGCTCGAAGCTAAATCCTGGTCGCTGCCGGTGGTGGCCTATGACTGCCCAACCGGCCCGCAGGAGATTATCAACCAGGGCGAAGATGGCTTCCTGGTGCCGATGAACGACAAAGCGACCTTCCTGGCGCGCATGGACCAGCTTGCCAGCGACGACGCGCTTTTCTACGCCATGAGTCAGAAAACAAAAATTACCGCGCTGAAATTCGACGGTAAGCAGATTAAGCAGAGCTGGCTGGCGCTGGTTTAACAGCGGCAAGGGACGGGCCTGATTGCAACGTGCCTCAGGGGACACTGTTATGGCCCATTGCGCGGCCCCATCGACTACGGGATTAGATGCATGAAAAGAAGAGAAGTCTTGCAGAGCGCAGCCTCCTCCATTGTTGCCGCACTCTCCGTCACTGCGTTCTCCAGCCACGCCGCGAAAAGCAGCGGCGTCGCCCTGAAAGCGGTCGATCCGGCAGCGGTGCCGAAAGGCGACGT
This sequence comes from Pantoea sp. X-Soil-MYKO-1289, assembly GCF_059730625.1. NCBI lineage: Bacteria > Pseudomonadati > Pseudomonadota > Gammaproteobacteria > Enterobacterales > Erwiniaceae > Pantoea > Pantoea sp. X-Soil-MYKO-1289. The sequence goes on along the minus strand of NZ_AP036004.1, from coordinate 2,672,866 downwards.
GCCGATTCTGACGCCGGAGAACCTCTACGCCATGCCGCCGCAGTTCTGGCAGGGCTTCGAAGGGCAGCTCTGGATCGGCAAGGCGGGCAGCGACGCCAGCCAGGCTGGCAACCAGATCCCGGTTTTTCTGCGCGACGACAGCGGCAAGCTGGCGCAAATCACCCAGCCAATCGCGCTCAACAAAGGCAGCTTCGCCCGTTTCGTTCACGACAACGCCGCGCTGATCGCCGATCCGGCGCACTCGATGACGGTGAAAGACAAAGACGGCAACACGCTGTTTAATATTCCCGACGTCAGCCGACCGGGCCAGGCGGCATTCAGCCAGCGTCTGGCGCAGCCGGGCGGCTATCAGCTGATTGGCGAGATCGCCTCGGTTGAGGAGCTGCGCAAAACCCGCCCACTGTTCGAAGGGGCGAAAATCAAGCTGAAAAGCTGGCATGAAGGGCTGGAAGTGGGCGGCGGCGAGTTTGTCGGCAGCTTCCAGGGCGCCAAAGACGACGGCGGCGTGAACTTCGCCGGCGAGGGCTTTTACTGGCGCCGCGTGGTAGACGATTTCAATCGCCTGTCGCTGTTCGACTTCGGCGCCATCGCCGATGGCAAAACCGACGCCGCGCCTGCCATCAAAGCGATGTATCAGTGGTCGGAACAGGCGCAGCAGCCTATCTGCGTGCAGTTTCCCGCCGGCACCTTCTTCGTCTCCGCCTGCGATTTCGGCCGCGAAGGGCGCCGCTTTTTCCGTATCTCCGGCGCGATGGTCAACTTCGGCTACTTCCCGGCCACCACCATCGTCTCCGACGGTGAGTCGGAGTTCGTCTTCGACGTCAACGCGCGCTGGGTCGAGATCTCTAACCTGATCTTCAACGGCAACAGCGACAAGCGTCCTAATAAACAGGGGCTGTTTCGCAACACCTGCGACGGCGGCCAGTTCTTCCGCGGCGCCTGTCTGCGCTTCAACGCGGTAGGCGGCACCGCGCTCAGCCTGCTCGATACGCTCGACTGCAAAATCGACCAGTGGTACGCCTCGCGCTGCACCGGCGACGTGATTAAAGCGGGCTGGTCGGGCCGCAAGGCGGGCGCCTGGGATCACAGCACCGCTATCGAGCTTTCCAACTTCAACGCGCAGAACTGCCGCGGCGGCATGGTGCTGAACCTGCCGCGCTGCAGCCAGTCGATTATCCATAACGGCTGGATCGAGCACTGCGATCATCCGGGCGACATCTCCAACGGCCAGTGGATTGTCGATGCCTTGAGCCTGGAGGATTGCAAAAATCCGCTGATTGCGCACAACTCGCGCCTCAATATGCGCCAGACCAATCTACAGTCCGGTAGCTGGATCGATAACTCCGATCAGGGCGAGCGCTGGCTCAACGTCTGGGAGATGGGATCGACGCGCGTGGAGTCTTACGGCGTCGCCATCGACGGCAGCCTGAAATACAACTACATCACCTCGCGCTGGCGGCTGGAGAACAACAGCGACCAGCAGACGTGGTTTGAGCTGGGCACGCTCTATTCGCCGGACGTCGGCGACGCCTGGGAGATCGAGATTTTCGGCCAGTCGGAGTTCAGCAACGGCAGCACCAGCCAGCCGCTGATGAATCCGATCGCCGATCGCTCCACCGGCGGCCGTGCGGTGATCCAGGTGCAGCGCAAGAAGAGCAAGGCGGAAGCGAGCTGGTCGGCGGAGGGCAGCAGCCCGGTCGTCGAGGTGCGCTACGTCGCCGCCAGCGACAGCGAAGTGCGCATCTTTGTGAAGCTGGCGGGCTGGACGCCGTCGGCGGTGGTGCTGATGAAGACCACCAGCAAAGACCGCTTCGCCACCGGCCGCTGCGCGCGCGTCAGCGCCAGCATGGAGAAAGCGACACCGCCGTCCGGCAACGTGGCGGCGCCGCAGCGCTTTAGCCTGCATAACGGCAAGGCGGGCATCGGCGGCAACGAGCAGGGCGATCTGCTGCTGGCGTCGCGCGCGCTTGACGCCGGGCAGGTGGACACCAGCAAGCCGAAAGGCTTTATCTCGATGGTGATTAACGGCGAACAGTGTGCCGTGCCCTATTTCGCCGTGAAGGGCTAATAATCGTCTATCGCGCGCAGGGAGGCGCGCGAGCAGCATCCTCTGGAGCCTTTTTTAGCTTGCACATTGGTTTTTTTTTGAACGCAGAGTTTACTTTGCCCGTCAGGACAGGGCGGCTTGTTTACCCGACGCATCGCAGAATTTCCGTCCGGGTAAAAAATTAAAAGAATTTTTTCGGAGTTGTTGATGAAAATTTTATTGGTGGGTAACCACACGTGCGGGAATCGCGGGGATGGCGCGATTCTTCGCGGGCTGATCGATTCAATGCATGCCGCCCGCAGTGACATAGAGATTGACGCGATCAGCCGTTATCCAACGAGCTCTGGGTATTTGCTCCAGCAGGACATTCAGCAGGACTCGCTGTTTTTGCATAACAGCAAAGCGGCGAAGGGCCTGATCGGCACGGTAAAGCGCAAAATCGCCAACCGCCTGATGCCGAACATTATGATGGCGCATCTCGGCAAAGGCGGACCCTTTAAATCCTTTGCCGTACCGGCGCATCTGCAATCCTTCGCCGACAGCCTGAAGCAGTACGACGCCATTATCCAGGTCGGCGGCTCTTTCTTCGTCGATCTCTACGGCGTGACGCAGTTCGACCATGCGCTCTGCGCCCTGATGGCGAAAAAACCGATCTATCTGATCGGCCACTCGGTCGGCCCTTTTCAGAATCCGCGCGTTAACGCGCTGGCAAACTTTGTTTTTGACCGCGTCGACAGCCTGGTGCTGCGCGAGTCGGTCAGCCTCGATCTGCTGAAAAAAGATGGCGTCACCACGCGGAAAGTCGCGCCGGGCGTCGACACCGCTTTTCTGGTGCGCGCGCGCAGCGTCGAGCAGCCGAGCCACAACCTGCTGCACTGGCAAAACATCATCGGCAGCCGCAAAACCATCGCCATTACCGTGCGCGAGCTGGCGCCGTTCGACAAGCGCCTGGGCGTAACGCAGCAAGAGTATGAAGCCGCCTTTGGCCGCGTGATCAACGCGATGATTGCCGAGGGCTATCAGGTGGTCGCTTTCTCTACCTGCACCGGCATCGACAGCTATGCCAAAGACGATCGCATGGTGGCGCTGACCCTGCGCGACAGCGTCGAGCGCCCGGAGAATTACCACGTCATTATGGATGAGTTCAATGACCTGGAGCTGGGCATTCTGTTAAGCCGCTGCCATCTCACCATCGGCACGCGCCTGCACTCTGCCATTATCTCCATGAACTTCGGCACGCCGGCCGTGGCGATCAACTATGAACATAAGTCGATGGGCGTCATGAATCAGCTCGGTCTGCCGCAGATGGCGACCGACGTGAAGAGCCTGATGGACGGCTCGCTGATCGGCAAAGTAAAAGAGGTGCTGGCGAATTACGACGCCATCAAGCAGCAGGTCGATACGGCGGTCGCGCACGAGCGCGAAGTCGGTAACCGGATCACAGAAGAGATCCTCAACGTATTGGGGTAATGCTATGAAACTGACTTTTTTCACCATGCGTTTCCCGGTCGCCTCTGAGACCTTCGTGCTGAACCAGGTGACCCATTTTATCGACGCCGGCTACGACGTCGAAATTATCTCCGTGTTCCCAGGCGATCTGGTGAACCGTCACGCGGCCTTCGACGAATATCAGCTGGCGGCGCGCACTCACTATCTGCTGCCGGAAGAGAAGGTCTCGAACCTCGACAAGCTCAACCAGCGCCTGAAGCTGGTACTGCCGAAAGTGGCGAAACCGGCGCTGATCCGCTCGCTGAACGTGCGTCGCTATGGCGCGCAGTCCAGCAAGCTGCTGCTGCCCTCTATCGTGGCGAATACCCGCCAGCCCTATACCGCTGACGTGTTCCTGGTGCACTTCGGCTATGCGGGCGCGCTGGCCAATAAGCTGCGCGAGCTGGGCGTGCTGGTAGGCAAACAGGCGACGGTGTTCCACGGCGCGGATATTTCGCGTCGCCATATCCTGGAAGAGCATAAGCAGGACTACGTCAATCTGTTCGAACAGAGCGAGCTGCTGCTGCCGATTAGCCATCTGTGGGAGCGCAAGCTAATCGAGATGGGCTGCCCGCCGGAGAAGATCCACGTTACGCGCATGGGCATCGAGCCGGAGAAGTTCAACTTCGAGCCGCGCCAGGCGTTTCATTCGCCGCTGCGCATTGTTTCCGTGGCGCGTCTCACCGAGAAGAAGGGGCTCGACGTGGCGGTGAAGGCCAGCGAACTCCTGAAGCAGCGCGGCGGCCAGTTTGAGTTCACCATTATCGGCAACGGCGATCAGGATGAGATGATGCGCGAGCATATCGCTAATGCCGGGCTGGAGGATTGCGTCAGTATGCCGGGCTTTAAGCCGCAGGAGGAGATCCGCGCCGCCCTGAGCGAGGCGGATATCTTCCTGCTGCCGTCGAAAACCGCCGCCGATGGCGATATGGAAGGCATTCCGGTTGCGCTGATGGAGGCGATGGCGGTGGGGCTGCCGGTCGTCTCCACCTTCCACAGCGGCATTCCGGAGCTGATTGAGAACAACGTTTCAGGCTGGCTGGTGCCGGAAAACGACGCCGAGGCGCTGGCCGATACGCTCTTCCGGCTCTCGCAGGGCGATATCGACGTCGCGCCGGTGGTTGCGGCGGCGCGCCGCAAGGTCGAAACGGAATTCAACCAACATATCGCCTACGGCGAGCTGGCGAGGCTGCTGGAGCAGCTGGCGTGAGCGGTTTAAAAAAACAGGCGATATGGCTGTTTGGCAGCACCTGTTTCGCCGCATTGCTACAGGTGCTGCAGCTTAGCGTGCTGGCGCGCAAGCTGGAGGCGCACGAGCTGGGGCTGTTGGCGATAATCAACGCGATTCTGGCGGTCGCCACCGTGCTGCAGGATATGGGGATGAGCAGCTATATCGTGCATCGCCAGGAGATTAGCCGACGCGAGCAGAGCACCATTTACTGGGTCAACGTGTCGCTGAGCCTGGTGACCGGTCTGTTTCTGATCGGCGTCGCCTGGCCCATCGCCTGGTTCTACCACCTGCCGGAGCTGGTAGGGCTGATTATGCTCACCAGCCTCAACTTCCTCGTACTGGGGCATCTGTCGCAGTATCAGGCGCACTACATCAAAACCAAACGCATGGTGCTGCTGGCGAAAATCGAGATGGCGACCAAACTGTTTGCGTTCGCCTGCACCGTGGCGATGCTCTACTTCACCTCGCTGACGGTAGCTGCGGCGATCCTCGGCCTGTTTATCAACGCCTTTACCCGCATCCTCTGCCTGATCGCCTTCGGCGAGAAGGAGTGGCGGCCGACCTGGGAGTTTGACAAAGCGACCTTCGTCAGCGCGGTGCGCTACGGCATCTATCAGCTCGGCTCGCAGACCATCAACCAGCTGCGCACCCAGGCGGATGCCCTGATTGTCGGCAAGGTGATGGGCGCCGAGATGCTCGGCATCTACTCGCTGGCGAAAGAGCTGATTCTCCAGCCGCTCAAGCTGGTGTCGCCGGTGATCAACCGCCTGGCGCTGCCGCGCTTCGCCGAAAAGCAGCAGGATCCGGAGCAGCTGAAAAAACTGTTCCTGAAGGGCACTTTCGTCATCATGCTGTTCAGCAGCGCGATGTATCTCGCCATCGGCATTCTCTCGCCGGTGATTGTGCGCGTGCTGTATGGCGCATCGCACGAGCAGGTCTACCATCTGATCCCGCTGATGCTGCTGTTCGGCATGCTGCGGCCGATGGGCGGCTTGACCGGGGCGATTTCGCAGGCGAACGGGCGCACCAGCGTCGAATTCTACTGGAATGTGGTGGCGAGTCTGGTGGTGCTGGCGGTGCTGGCGACCACTTTTATCTGGCCGAACGTGCTCTATGTGGCGCTGACGCTGTCGATCTCGCAGGTGTTGATCTCCGCTTTCGCGCACCCGTTCTTTATCAAGCCGGTGATTGGTATTCGCTTTATGCCCTATGCGCGACAGTGGGTGTCGGTGTCGGCGATATTTATCGCGGTCATCGCGCTGGTAAACCATTTTAACCTGTTCGTTAAGCCGGAATGGTTTGAGGGCTGGCTCTGATCGACGCGTTTCCTCTCGGGCGGCCAGCGTGCCGCCCGAGTCTTTTTTAGCCTGGCATTAACCTTTGCCGAACGGCGTTATCCACGCAGGTTTTAACCCGGCGGTTAGCGCTTGTCTTTACTCGCTTTGTGGCGCGCCTGAACAGTGGGAAAAAGATGAATTTCTAAGGGATGACAGGCATTTAGTATCGGATTTTCGGATAAAGATTATACTTGCAGTTCTGGCCGATCCTGCATAATCGACCGCACGTATTCACTTCATGAAATGGAAAAAATATGACCAAGCTTAAAGCAGTAATCCCGGTTGCGGGTCTCGGTATGCATATGCTCCCGGCGACGAAAGCAATTCCAAAAGAGATGCTGCCTGTCGTTGATAAGCCGATGATTCAATACATCATTGATGAGTGCGTTGCTGCAGGCATCAAAGAGATCGTGCTGGTCACCCATGCTTCCAAAAATGCGGTGGAAAACCACTTCGATACCACTTACGAGCTGGAAGCGCTGCTCGAAGCGCGCGTAAAACGTCAGCTGCTGAGCGAAGTACAGTCAATTTGCCCGCCGGGCGTGACCATTATGAACGTACGCCAGGCGCAGCCGCTGGGTCTGGGCCACTCTATTCTGTGCGCCCGCCCGATGATCGGCGACAACCCCTTTGTGGTGGTGCTGCCGGACGTGCTGCTGGATGACTCCACCGCCGACCACCTGCGCTACAACCTTGCCGCGATGGTGGCGCGTTTTGAAGAGACCGGGCACAGCCAGGTGCTGGCGCAGCATATGCCGACAGCCGATCTCTCTGAGTACTCCGTTATCACCACCGAGCAGCCGCTGGATAACCCAGGCGACGTCAGCACCATCACCGATTTTGTTGAGAAACCTGAAGAGCCGGCTCCGCTGAACTCCGATCTGGCCGCGGTCGGCCGTTATGTACTCTCTGCCGATATCTGGGGCGAGCTTGAGCGCACCGAGCCGGGCGCATGGGGCCGTATTCAGCTTACCGACGCTATCGCCAGCCTGAGCCAGAAGAAGCCGGTCGATGCCGCGCTGCTGATGGGTCGCAGCTTCGACTGCGGTCGTAAACTCGGCTATATGCAGGCGTTCGTTTCATACGGCCTGCGCAGCAACGGCATGGGGCAGGATTTCCGCGCCGCCATTGAGAAAATTCTGGCAAAATAACCTTTTCTCACGTTTTGCCGCGCACCGACGCGGCAGCTTAGACAGGAGCACACATGGCTATTTTGGTAACGGGCGGGGCGGGATACATCGGCTCGCATACGGTGCTGGCGTTATTGCAGCGCGGCGACGACGTTGTGGTACTGGATAACCTGTGCAACGCCTCGCGCGAGGCGATTAATCGCGTTGAGAAGCTGGCGGGTAAAAAAGCGACTTTCGTCGAAGGCGATATTCGCGACCGCGCCTGCCTGCGCGATCTGTTCGCCAGCAACGATATCACGGCGGTGATCCACTTCGCCGCGCTGAAAGCGGTAGGGGAATCGACCCGCATGCCGCTGGAATACTACGAGAACAACGTTGCCGGCACCGTGGTGCTGCTGGAAGAGATGCGCGCCGCTGGCGTCTATAACTTTATCTTCAGCTCTTCCGCCACCGTCTACGGCGCCGACGCGCCGGTTCCCTATGTGGAAACCACGCCGATTGGCGGCACCACCAGCCCTTACGGCACCTCCAAGCTGATGATTGAGTTCGTGATGCGCGACTTCGCCTTCGCCGAACCAAAATTCAAAGCTATCGCGCTGCGCTACTTCAACCCGGTCGGCGCGCACGAGTCCGGCGAAATCGGCGAAGACCCGACCGGCATTCCCAACAATCTGCTGCCCTATATCGCGCAGGTGGCGATTGGCCGTCTGCCGCAGCTGGGCGTGTTCGGCGGCGATTACCCGACGCCGGACGGCACCTGTCAGCGCGACTACATCCACGTCGTTGACCTGGCGGAAGGGCATCTGAAAGCGCTCGATCATTTACCGAAGGTTGAAGGTTACAAGGCCTACAATCTCGGCGCGGGTAAAGGCTACTCGGTGCTGGAGATGATCAAGGCGTTTGAAGCGGCGTCCGGTAAGCAGATTCCTTACGAGATCAAACCGCGTCGCGACGGTGACCTGGCTGCCTTCTGGGCCGATGCGAGCCTGGCGGATAAAGAGCTGGACTGGCGCGTGACGCGCGGGATTGAAGAGATGATGCGGGATACGTGGAACTGGCAGTCGAAGAATCCGAACGGATTTAAATGAATTTCAGATACTTTAAAAAGCCTGTCTATGACAGGCTTTTTTTTATAGATTCGATATTGAAATCAAGCCAGAAACTTTAATGCTATCAGGCAAGATGATAAGATGCTTACTTAATAACTTTGGTGATATCATTAATTTCAATAAAGCATCTTTACTTAAGTGGTTAAGCACATTGGCAGCTTGGAGTCAAGGGCGGTAGCATTCAATAAATTTAGTCAATGAATTAAAGTACATAAGGTATTTTAAGCGTTCGTGTTTAAGAGGTTGACAGTGGAAAAAATATCCAGAGTATATGAAGTGTTATTAGTCCTCACACAAAAAGATATAAAAGTAAAGTATAAAAACAATAAGTTAGGATATCTATGGGCTCTGGCAAACCCTTTGTTTTTTACTTTAATTTATTATCTTGCTTTTAAAGTTTTCATGCGCGTGCAGGTTGAAAATTATCCTGCTTTTCTAGTGTGCGCGCTGTTTCCCTGGCAATGGATCACTAATAGTATAACCAATGGCGCATGGTGCTTTCTGGGGAATGCACAAATAATTAAAAAAACAACCTTCCCTAAATTCACTTTAATCTTGAGTAACGTGTTTATGGAAGGATTCCATTTTTTAATGTCTGTGCCAGTTATATTACTTTTTTTGTGGTACAGCGGAATTACTTTACATCTGGATATAATTTTGTTTCTACCGCTTTTATGTATTATACAAATAATATTGTCATTCAGCCTGTCACTCCTGTTCTCAACATTGTGTGTTTTTTTTAGAGATATAGAAAGGTTTGTCACCTTAGCAATGACGGCTTTGTTTTATGCTACTCCCATATTCTATTCAGAAAAAATGATACCTGAGAATTATCAATGGATCATTAAAATAAATCCGTTTGCCGAACTGATAACACTATGGAGAAACCTGTTTATGAGCGGAGCTTTCGACTGGTTTGCTTATTTTAAGATACTCGGTATTGGTATTGTGTTTCTTGTGTTAGCGTCTCTAATATATAATAAGCTTAAATTTAAATTTGCGGAAGTTCTGTAAATATGAAGAAATATGTAATAGAAGCGAAAGATGTCAGGAAGGACTATCCATTTTATAACCATATTAGTGGTGGTATAAAAAATTTATTACTAAAACCAACTAAAATTAAGGAATTTTTGAGTTCCCGGAAATTTACCGCGTTACATGATGTTAACTTTTCCATTAGTAAAGGCGAAGCTGTTGCAATTATCGGTAGGAACGGCGCTGGAAAAAGCACATTACTTTCCCTTCTAACTGGTGTAATGAAGCCAACTTATGGGGAAATAAAAGTTGCAGGTAGAGTGGCAGCCATGTTAGAGCTTGGTGGCGGCTTCCATAGCGAATTAACGGGGCGTGAAAATATAATAATGAACGCAACATTGTTAGGTTTGCCGTTAAAAATAACTAAGCAAAGATTAGAAAAAATAATTGAATTTTCAGAGTTAGGTGAATTTATTGACCAACCGATAAGAACATATTCTTCAGGTATGTTAGCTAAATTAGGGTTCTCGGTTATAACTAGTGTTGAACCCGAAATTTTAATTATCGATGAAGTGTTAGCTGTAGGAGATATTGCGTTTCAAAAAAAATGCCTAAAGACAATTAAAGAATTCAAAGATAAGGGCACGACAGTTGTACTAGTTTCACATAATGCTAATGACGTCAGAGCATTTTGTGATCGCACTATATGGATTGATAATCATACACAGGTTGCTGACGGCAAAACAGCAGACATTCTCCCTTTATATGAACGAATGATGAATGCCTAAAATAGCGATTATCACCAGAACAAAAAACAGAAATCAGTTTCTTAATCGAGCCATCGAAAGCGTAATTTCTCAGACTTATAAAGATTGGGTACATGTGATCGTAAATGATGGTGGAGATGAAAAAGAACTAGATGAAACTGTTAGACCTTACTTGCCTGATTATTTGAATAGATTAAAAATAATCCACAAGCCTTATAGTTCTGGCATGGAAGCCGCAACGAATACAGGCATTAAGAATTCAGATTCTAAGTGGATTGCTATACATGACGACGATGATACTTGGGACAAAGACTTTCTTAAATTAATGCTTAATCATATAGAAACGCACGAACTTGATGGATGCGTTTGCCATGTCAAGCAGGTATTTGAAACTGAAAAAAATGGCCTTATTAATATCAATAGTTGCCGGTATTTCAATCCAGATTTAAAAAAGCTAAGAGTTAAAGATATTAAATCGAAAAATATTTTTATGCCGATATCTTTTGTTTTCTCAAGAGAAATATGCAAAGAAATCGGTGGTTTTGATGAGAGTTTTTTAGTTTGTGGAGACTGGGATTTTCATTATCGCTACTTAAATCATGCCAATGTTGGATTGATTTCTTTACCGTTAGCAAATTATCACATAAGAGAAATGAGTCAGAGCAGTGTTGAATCGATGAATTCCATACATAAAAAAGATCTTCATAATCATTATAAAAAGAAATTCATAATTAAGCACAGAATTACTAAAACCGATTTATGGTGTGGTCTTATTAGAGACTTTATTTTTTCTAAACCAATGAGATATTTTCTAAGGAAAGTGAAATGAAGCGGTATATCGGGTATTTAAGACACGCGATGGAAATGTTTAAATATTTTGCTCTATCATTGATACATGGCAAAGATTTGAAGTTAGTTATTGATAATAGTAGCAAGATTAAACAAAGCGATTTGCTTTTGTTTTGCACATTGCGTAATGAATCGAAGAGAATAAATTATTTTATAGAATATTATAAAAATCTTGGAGTCGATCATTTCATCTTTGTTGATAATGATTCTGAAGACGATTTTAAAGAGATTATAAAAAATTATAGTGACGTAACGGTATATCACACGAAAGCAAGTTATAAAAAATCTAATTTTGGCATGCACTGGCTTAACTTCCTGTTAAGAAAACATGGTAATAATCATTGGTGCATAACGTGCGACCCTGACGAATTTTTAGTGGTTCCAAATGAAGATGAAAGAAGTGTTTCACGCTTAGTAAATTATCTCGATGAAGCGGCAAGACGCTCGTTTTTTACTATAATGATTGATATGTATGGTAAAGAAAGCCCAAGCAATACCTTTTACGCAGAAGGAATGGACCCTTTATCAGTTTGTAAGTTTTATGACAAAGAAGGCTACTTTTTCACTGAAAATCCAGAAATGAACTCGCTATGGATTCAGGGGGGAGTAAGGATGAGAAAACTTTATAAAAAACAGCCGTATAAAGCTCCTGCTTTAAATAAAACGCCTTTAGTTAAATGGAAGTGGTACTACAGTTATATCTCATCAATGCACACACTTTTGCCACGAAGACTTAATGGCGGCTATAAATATTCATTAACAGGCGCTTTATTGCATTTTAAATATGTATCGTTGTTAATAGAAAAAGTAGAAGAAGAACAAGTGAGAAAGCAGCACTATGGGAAACTCTTCAGAATATCAGGGTTATAAAACATTTCTTGATGAAGAGTTTTACGATGAGTTTATTAGTCAAGAATACAGGGGCTATAGAGATTTACTTGATGCAGGTCTAATCACAAACAGGGAGTGGTTATAATGAAACTAGGCTTCTTAGTATTAGCTCATGAAAAACTCGATGCACTGAGAGGGCTACTAGATGCATTAACTTCATTTGATGAAGATCGTGTCATTTTACATATAGATAAAAAGTCGCCGCTGAATCAAGAAATCAATCAAATAAAAAATGAATACCCCAATGCGCTATTAATTCCAGGGATTGATGTCGTCTGGGGAGAGTCTTCAATAGTTGACGCAACCCTACGTGGCATGGAAACAGCTTTAACAGCAGATATTGATTATTTGATATTGCTTAGCGGAACAGCAATGCCAATAAAAAGACGAACAGATTTAATAAGTTTACTTGAGCAAAAAAAAGGTACGGACTTTATAGAATGTCATAATCCGTCTTCCGGTAAGTGGGTGATCGATGGCCTCGAAAGAGAAAGATGGGAACATTATAATTTTTTTAACTGGCGATTAGATCCGATATTTTTCTCTATTTCACATAAAATTCAAAAAAAGATTAGGGTTAAACGAAATTTGCCAGGCAATATTGTCCCGATGTTGGGTTTCACAGTGGTGGTGTCTTTCAATCCAGACGGTGAATAAGGTTGTTGACTTTACTAAAAAGCATGATGCTTTGAAATATCTTAAAAACACATGGATACCAGATGAATTTTATATTCAGAGCGTAGTTAGTCATGTAAAAAACGGAGAAGGTATTGAACCAATACTGATGTATTACAGATTCAATGATGCTGGGATCCCAAAAGTATTTTCCTATAAAGATCTAAAAGAGTTAGAAAGTGCAAAAGAGTATTTTTTTGCAAGGAAAATTAATCTAAGGGATGCCAGAATTGTAGAAAGCCTTAAAAATATGTATCAAGAGTCGAATATCGATATCGACGGTGAAGATGTTATTAATGTTACACCCAAGTCAAGAAAAAAGTTTATACATGAAATAGGGATTTATACTAAATTATCTCCTGTGTTTATATTTATCTCAAATGAAAATATAGAGCACGATATAAAAAATGTATTAGAAAAGCTGAAAGAAAATTTTCCAATGTCCATGGTTTATCATCAATTATTCTCCAAATCTATCATTGGATACGGCCTGGAAGAAGAGAGTAAATTATATAATGAATCTGATGTGGCATTAAGAGATTATAGTATCGAAAGCTTCATAAGCCACATTTTCGATAATGGCAAAATAAATATAGCAATGTTAGATATAAAGGATTTTGATAAGGTTAACTATTACCTTATGAAAAACCCTTTAGTTAAATACGTCTTTTATCCTTCAAGTGATTTTTTAGATTATGATCTCTTTTATAGTATTATCAAAAAGATAAGATATTTAAATTCTCAAGGATTAAATATAATTGAAAGCAGTAACCTTGATGATTTATTTCAGAAAGTATCATCGGAAATTGAATCTGATCCATTTTGCAATCGTTTTTTAACCGATAAATGAATTTTAATGTAATTGGTGATGAGTTATGTCCGACAAAATTTTGATTGTAGGAGCTGGATTCTCCGGTGCGGTAGTGGCTCGCGAACTTGCAGAAAGTGGATTTGAAGTTGAAATAATTGATCAGCGTTCTCATGTCGCAGGTAACTGTCATACGCGACGAGATGAAGATACTAATGTAATGCTACATGTTTATGGGCCACATATATTTCATACTGACAAAAAGAAGGTGTGGGATTATATAAACAAATTTGGTGATTTTGAAGGTTATATCCATAGAGTTAAGGCCATACATAATCATCAAGTTTATAGTTTACCGATTAATTTGCATACGATAAATCAATTATTTGGTAAATCAATGAGACCCAATGAAGCGAGAGCATATGTGGATTCATTGACAGATAAAAAGGATTCACCAGATAATTTTGAGGAACAAGCCTTATCTTTAGTTGGTCATGAAATCTACAATGCATTCTTGAAAAATTATACTGTTAAACAGTGGGGCGTATCTCCCCGAAAACTACCGTCTGCGATTTTAAAAAGGCTTCCACTAAGATTTGACTATGATGATAATTACTTTAATCATAAATATCAGGGAATGCCAAGAGAAGGTTATACTAAAATCGTTGAGAAGATACTTGATCATAAAAAAATCAAGCTCACTTTGGGCCAGGCATTTAACCGTAATATGAAGAACAAGTATAGTCATATTTTCTATACTGGATCCATCGATGGTTTCTATGATTATCAATTTGGCCTTTTAGCATACAGGACGTTAGATTTTAATCCAGAAACGCATGAGTCTGATTATCAAGGATGTGCAGTTATTAACTACTGTGATAAAGATGTTGAATATACGCGAATAACAGAGCATAAACATTTCGCGTGGTGGGAAAAGCATAATAATACAATTATTTATAAAGAAGTGAGTCGATTGGCGCTAAGAGAGGATATACCTTATTATCCCATACGACTTGTAGATGAGATGAAAATGTTAGAGCAATATGTTAACTTGGCATCCAATGAAACAAAAGTTACTTTCCTGGGTAGATTAGGCACTTATCGTTATTTAGATATGGATGCGATAATCGATGAAGCTTTGAACGTATCTATTGAGTTTATAGAGGCAAAGAAAAAAAATAAAAAAATGCCAGTCTTTTTGGCCAAAATCTTATGAAAATTGCTGCTTTAATTGTTACCTATAATAGACTTGCAAAGTTGAAAATTACGCTTGAGAAGACGTTTAGCGAAAGCTTTGATAAAGTTGTTATCGTTAATAACGACTCTACAGATGGGACAAGAGAGTGGTTAGCGTCTATCGAAAATGAAAGGTTAATTATAATTAATAATGAAATCAATACTGGTGGTGCCGGAGGGTTTAAATTAGGAATAGACTATATTTTAAGATCATTTGAAGTTGATTGGGTTACCTTTTACGATGATGATGCGTTTCCTGAATCAGGCACAATTGAAAGATTCCGTCTTGCAAATCATAATTGCCATACAATATGGTGTGGTAAAGTTATAGACATACAAGGTAACATTTGCGATATGAATGTACCTTGGTCGAAAATACCTCAAGGTTTATTTTCAAATATTCAATATCTGTTCAATAAAAAAAACTATATTGCGGATGCTGAATCTCTTCAAAATGTTGTTACATTCTCATTCGTTGGGTGTTTAATTCATAGCAGTATTCTGACTAAGAGTTTTAACATGCTAGATGAAGAGTTGTTTTTATATTTCGATGATGTTTATTATTCCTGGCAGCTCAATGAATTTGGCTGCCCGATCTTTTATGATCCGAATCTTATATTTAGACACGATGTAAAGAAAAGCAATGGTTTTGAAAACCAAGAGTGGAAAGTCTATTATCTAATTAGAAATTTATTGCTTTCGAAAAGAAAACCGGGGACTCGTGAGGTTTTTGATAATTATTTTATTTTGCTGAGAATTATCAAGTATATATCAATAGCCCTTCATGAAAAGAAAAAAGCATACTATCTTAAGTGTTTGCTTAAAGGGATATGGCACGGTCTCACCAACAAAACCGGAAAGTTGTAGTGACATATGAAAAAAGTGATTTTTTTTATAAATTCTGACTGGTATTTCAAATTACACTGGATTGATAGAGCTCTTGCATTAAAAAGCGAAGGGTATGAAGTATATCTACTCATGCGGTTTCATGATAATGAGTTGCTAAAGGAACTAGAACTTATTGGGTTCAAATGTATTGAAAGTGGGATTGACGAAAGAAGCTTTAGTTTTACAAATTTTTTTCGTTGCGCCTGGAATATTTATAAAAAAATCAAGTTGATTGGGCCTGATTTAATCCATAGCGTGACAATTAAACCAATAATTATAGGAGGGCTTGTTTCAAAGTATAGAAATATTCCCTTTATCGCGGGTTTTGTAGGGTTAGGGAGAGTGTTTAGTGGTGAAAAAAGGAGCTATAATATTTTGGGAGGCATTATCTCCTTATTATACGGGTTCTTATTCAATAGAAAACTAACGAGGCTTATATTTGAAAGCGAAAGCGATAAGAAGATATTGGTAAATCGCTGTAGTGTCGATAAAAATAAATGTCTTGTCATCAATGGCGGTGGTATCAACATTAATAATCTCAATGCCACTAATGAAATTAATAATGATATACCTGTTGTTCTTTTTGCAAGTAGACTAATTTATCCAAAAGGCTTACAGGACCTGGTCGAAGTTCATCAATCCCTTAGTAAAAAAGGCTATGATTTTATACTTAACATAGCTGGGATCCATTGCCCAGGAGATAGTGAAGCGATACCAATTTCTGTTATTAATGAGTGGTCAAAAACAAAAAATATAAATTTTTTGGGTAAACGAGATGATGTTTATCAGCTTATATCCAGTTCAAATATAATAGCTTTACCTTCAACTTATAATGAAGGTGTACCAATGATATTGATTGAAGCTTGTGCTCTAAGAAGAGCTGTCATAGCTTATGATAGTGGTGGAATTAATGCAATAGTTAAAAATAATATTAATGGCTTTCTAATAAAAAAGAAAGATAAGACTGAACTTGAGGTTAAGTTATATGAGATGTTGAAAGATGATGCATTAAGAAAGAGAATGGGAGAGGCGGGCGAGAAGCTAGTAAGAGATGAGTTTATCTCGGATAAAATCATCAATGCTACTCTCGGTGTTTATAAAGAAATTATAAAATAAATTGGTTTATGATAATATGGAAAAGTTCAGGAGCGATATTAACGGATTACGAGCGATCGCTGTATTAGGTGTTGTCTTATTTCATTACAAACCAGACTGGCTGCCTGGCGGCTTCGCTGGAGTAGATGTTTTTTTTGTTATTTCTGGCTTTTTAATGACGGGTATTATAATTGAAAGGTTATTAAAGAATAAATTTTCTTTCTCCGATTTTTACCTTAAAAGAGCGTTGAGAATAATACCTGCACTCTCTCTCTTATGCATCTCTTTAATTGTGGTAGGTTTCTTCGTTCTGGACCCGGCCAGTTATCAGGTTCTAGCTAAAGACGTCATATCTACCGTCTTATTTATATCTAATTATATCTATTTTTTCAATTCAGGCTATTTTGATCAATCTTCTCAGGAGCGTTTTCTGCTTCACAGTTGGTCCTTATCTGTGGAGTGGCAGTTCTATCTTCTTTTGCCACCCTTGATGGTGATTTTATATAAAAAAATACGTAGTGATTTATTCATTTATGTATTTTCTTTTTTAGTTGTAAGTCTACTTTTACTGGAATTAGGGTTGTGGTTGTACAAGCCTAATTTCATTTATTACGACTTTATTTCTCGCTCTTGGGAGTTGTTATTAGGTGGTTTAATTTATTTTATACCTAAAATTAACTCTTATTTACTAAGAAGTGCTGCTTACTACTTAGGCATTTTTTGTATTGTTTTTTCATTCTTTTATTTTGATAGCTCATTTGCCTGGCCGGGATATTATGCACTACTTCCTGTTGCTGGTGCAGGGCTGATTATATTTTCTAAAAATCGAAGCTTTCTGTTAGATAATGTTATCTTTCAGAAGATTGGTTCTACATCTTACTCATTGTATCTGGTGCACTGGCCGCTAATTGTACTTTATAAAAAGTTGAATATTGAGTTAACCTGGTTACTCTATGTTTTATTATGCTGCGCTCTGACTTTTCTGCTGAATTTTTTTGGTGAAAAAAAGAAGGGGAACTTTAAAAAAAATGTAATCGTTTATCTTTTCCTCTCGTTTGCTGCAGTCATTATAGCGCATTCAGGGATGCCTTCAAGACTTAAAAATCCTGACGCATTTAATATGAGTGTTGAACAATACAGGATCAAATATGAGGGTAATCTGCAAATATCCGATTCTCCAGATGTCGTTTACTTTAATGGAAATGAAAGAGATTTTGATTATATTTTAATAGGTAGTAGTCATGCCAGGCATTATTATAGTTACATTAAAAACAATAATGTTAAAGTTGCTTCATTAGCTTTGGATGGATGCAATATCACCAGGAACTATATGACTGAAAGTTATAACAATGATTTATGTAAAGAAAGATATGATCAGATGATTTCTTTTATAAATAGCCACCCTGGAAAAATTGTTTTATGGAGCACTCTTTGGACTTGGGTTGGACCCAGAAGAGATGGAACTTCTGATCAAACCCCGCTTTTAGAAAAAATATATAAAGAAGTTGATCTTTTTTTTAAAGATATTGATGTTATGAGAAATCCACTTTATTTGATTGGAGATGTTCAAGGCAGTAAAAAATTGATGTTTGAATGTCTAGCTAAAAATGAACTCCCTTTTAATAAAATATTTCATTTCAATAAATGTCAAAGCTATCAAAAAGAAAACGATGATGGAGTTAATGCTGTTTTAGCCAAGGTTGCTGGAGAAAACAAAAATACTTTCTTTATTGCTGCGGATAAAGCTCTCTGTTCAGATAAAAAATGTATGGTAATGAAGGATAATCATCCTCTATACACCGATTATGGGCACTTATCTAAAGAGGGTTCCGAAATAGTTGGTAAATACATTTTTAGAAATGTCCACGAATTAGATTATATGAAAAGGTAATTGTACTCATGCTTTATTCTGATGATAAGAAGTTTTTTTTCATTCACAACCCCAAAGTAGCGGGTACGTCAGTGCGAAAGGCCTTGGAAGAATACGATTCTTCTGGTGGCTACTATTGGAATCCTGAATACATAAAAGTTTTAAACAGGTTAACTGATAAGGCCCACGTCCCGGCTTCAGAATTAGTCTATCATCGTCTGGGTGAAAGAGCTCATGATTATTTTACATTTGGTTTCGTTCGTAACCCTTATGAAAGATTTATAAGCGCGTGGGAAGAGTACAAGATTCAACATAATTATTCTGAATGTATTGATATCAACGAATGGGCCCGTCTAAATATTAATGAGACATCTGTTAGATATAAGTTTGAATTGATTCATTTTTGCCCGCAATACTATTTTTTCTACAACGGTGACAAGCTTATTGCTGATTATGTTGGCCGGCAAGAAAATATCGAATATGATTGGTATGTAATACAGTCTATACTTGGTATATCTGCTGATCTTAAACAATATAACATTAAAAGTAATTTGCCAGGCCGGGTTAAAGTTAAAGATCTCCATGATGAAACTATATCTTTGATAAATAAGGTGTATCGGAAGGATTTTTTGTTTTTTAAATACTCAATGATCAACCCTACATATGAAAAAGATTTTGGTAGAGATGTTTATCTTGAGTATTTCAGTGATCTATATATCCCTGAAATGAAGCTCGTCAAAGATTTGCAAAATGAAGTCCATTATTTAGCTGAGGAAATTAAGCACAAAAATTCTGCTATTGATAGTCTTAATGCTTCCATAAGTAATGCAAATGAGGAGATTATTCGTTGCGCTGACCTCAACTCTAAAGATGAGCATTACATTAAAGAACTCGAACTTGAAATCTCTCAGCTAAAACAAAAATGTTCTTCTCTGGAAGATAGTTATGAGAAAATGTTGAATAGTAAATCCTTTAGGTATACTAAAGTTTTACGTAGACTTTCTGCCTTTTTGCGTCACTAGAAATTGATGAAAATCCTAATGTTAAATCCATGATAGTATGTGGCTTTAAAGTTAGTTAAAATGTTGATTTAATCAGTGTAAGGAACATCAGATGTCCAAGCAACAGATCGGCGTTGTAGGTATGGCAGTTATGGGTCGTAATCTGGCTCTCAACATCGAAAGCCGCGGCTACACCGTCTCTATCTTCAACCGTTCTCGCGAAAAGACTGATGAAGTCATCGCAGAGAACGCAGGCAAAAAACTGGCGCCTTACTACACCATCGAAGAGTTTGTGGAGTCCCTTGAGAAACCGCGCCGTATCCTGCTGATGGTGCAGGCGGGTGAAGCAACCGACAAAACTATTGCCTCCCTGACTCCGCACCTCGATAAAGGCGATATCCTGATCGATGGCGGCAACACCTTTTACAAAGACACCATCCGTCGTAACAAAGAGCTGTCTGAGCAGGGCTTTAACTTTATCGGCACCGGCGTTTCCGGCGGTGAAGAGGGCGCGCTGAAAGGCCCGTCTATCATGCCTGGTGGTCAGAAAGAAGCTTACGAGCTGGTTGCGCCAATCCTGGATAAAATCGCTGCCCGCGCTGAAGATGGCGAAGCCTGCGTGACCTACATCGGTCCGGACGGCGCTGGCCACTATGTGAAGATGGTGCACAACGGCATTGAATATGGCGACATGCAGCTGATCGCAGAAGCCTATGCGCTGTTGAAAGGCGCGCTGGGTCTGAGCAATGAAGAGCTGGCGAAAACCTTCACCGAGTGGAACAACGGCGAGCTGAGCAGCTACCTGATCGACATCACCAAGGATATCTTCACCAAGAAAGATGAAGAGGGTAACTACCTGGTTGACGTCATTCTGGATGAAGCAGCCAACAAAGGTACCGGTAAGTGGACCAGCCAGAGCTCGCTTGATCTCGGCGAGCCGCTGTCGCTGATCACTGAATCCGTATTCGCCCGTTATCTCTCTTCGCTGAAAACGCAGCGCGTTGCCGCATCTAAAGTGCTGAGCGGCCCGCAGGCGCAGGCGTTCACCGGCGACAAAGCAGAATTTGTAGAGAAAGTGCGTCGTGCGCTCTACTTGGGCAAAATCGTTTCCTACGCGCAGGGCTTCTCACAGCTGCGTGCGGCTTCCGAGCAGTACAACTGGGATCTGCACTACGGCGAAATCGCTAAAATCTTCCGCGCTGGCTGCATCATTCGCGCGCAGTTCCTGCAGAAGATTACCGATGCCTATGCGGAAAACGCCAATATCGCCAACCTGCTGCTGGCGCCGTACTTCAAAAACATTGCTGACGAATATCAGCAGGCGCTGCGTGACGTCGTGGCCTATGCCGTGCAGAACGGTATCCCGACGCCGACCTTCTCTGCCGCTATTGCTTACTACGACAGCTACCGCTCAGAAGTGCTGCCTGCCAACCTGATTCAGGCGCAGCGCGACTACTTCGGCGCGCATACTTATAAGCGTATCGATAAAGAGGGTGTGTTCCACACCGAGTGGCTGGACTAATCAGCAAAAAGGCTTCCTTCCGGAAGCCTTTTTTTATCCCACCAGCAAATCCCCGCTCCTCACCTCATCTTCTCCCGCCAGCCTGACCACCAGCATTCCCGCCGTCGCAAACTTCGTCCAGTGCCGCGCATAAAGCACGCCGCCATACTCCGCCACCAGCGGCGTAACAAAATCCGTTATCGGATCCACTACCTCCGCCACGACTTCGCCCGGACGGATATGCGCGCCCAGCTTCTTGCGATGCAGAATCAGTCCCGAGACCGGCGAGTGAATATATTCGCAGCCAGCCAGCGGCGTAGCAGGATGTTTCAGGGCAGGGGACACCGCGCCTGCGCCTTCAGTATGGCGCTGTTTAATCACGCCGCTCTCTTCCGGCACGTCCACCGCTTCCAGCGCGCTCGCCGCCGCGCTGCTCTCGGTCATGCCGGCGATATCCTCGGCATTGGCCGTCACCAGCGCCAGCTCGTCGCCGCCAATCACCGGCGCCGCCACTTCCGCCGACACCGTCGGGCTCTCCGCAGCGATATAGCCGCTTTCACGCAGCGCATTGATGATCGCCTCCGCATCCTGCTCAGCCTGGTCGGGATCAACGTCGCGCACGCCGCGCAGCTCCAGCGTCACCGGCAGCAGGCCGCGCGGCATCGGATACTGGTCACCGAAGCGTTGCGCGAGCGTCAGCCAGGGTTCGCAGCAGGCTTCATCGAACGGCTCGCCGCCAGAAATCTGCGCCAGCAGCTGCACTTCGCTGCCCAGCCAGCGCGCCAGCGGCTCAATATCCGGCCAGGCGTGCGGCGTGGTGTAGAGGTGAGTCAGGGCCTCCCAGTCGCAGTGCAAATCAATCATCAAATCCGCCTGGCTTGCCATGCGCATCAGCGTAAAGCGCTGCGCTTCCAGTTCGGTTTTGGCAATCACATCACGGTAATGGCGATCGATAGCGTCGCGGATCAGCCGTTTATTGTCGCCTTCGTTCGGCGTTAGCGATCCAGCCAGCTCGGTTGCCAGCTTCTCGCCCAGCGCTGGGAAACGACGATTGAAATCCTGGCCCGATTCGCTGTGAAAACGTCCCAGATGGGTGCCGTGCCAGTGCTGGCTCAGCGCCAGCGGGTTTGCCACCGGCACCAGCGTAAAGCCGGCGCGCAGCCTGCCGGCGGACTCCAGCGCCATCAGCTTCTGCTTCAAAAACCAGGCGACCGCCATGCCGGGGATCTCGTCGCCGTGCAGCGACGCCTGAATATAGACCTGTTTATATTTTTCTTCGCCGAAGTGGAAGCTGACGATTTCGCGCTGAGTGCCCAGCGAGGCGCTGAGAAGGGGATGATGTTGTTGATGCATAGGGCGCTGATTGTCCTGTCATTTGGATGCGGGCGCAACTGCGCCCAGGAAATGAAGAAAAGTATAGTGCCGAATCAAAGCGGGCGACCACCTGGGTCGCCTCAGACTACTGCTGAATGGAAATATCGGTCGCGAAATATTGCTTCTGAATCTTGTCGAAAGTGCCGTTCTTTTTGATTTCGGCAAAGGCGTTGTCCAACGCGCTCTTCAGCTCGCTGTCGCCTTTACGCAGGCCAATCGCGGTGCCGGGACCGATAAGCGGATCCTGCACAATAGGGCCGGCCAGCTCGAAATCTTTGCCCTGCGGATGCTTCAGGAAGCCGATCGCCGCCTGCGCCGCATCGGTGAATACCGCATCAAGCCGTCCGGAAATGAGATCGCTCTCTACCTGAGCCTGGTCGCCGTAGGGCACTACGTTGACGCCGAACGGCTGCCATTTGGCGCGCGCGTAGCGCTCCTGCACCGTGCCTTGCTCTACGCCGACGGTTTTGCCCTTCAGCGACTCGGCGGTCGGCAGCAGGCCAGAGCCTTTACGTGCAATCAGCTGCGTATGGGTGTCATAGAGCGGCACGGTAAAGTCGATCTGCTTCAGGCGCTCTTCGGTAATACCCATATCGGAGAGGATAGCGTCAAACTTACGCGCCTTCAGTGCCGGGATCATGCCGTCGAACTGGCTTTCCACCCAGACGCACTTCGCCTGCATTTGCTGGCACAGGGCGTTGCCCAGATCGATATCGAAACCGACCAGCTTGCCCTGCGGTGTTTTGGATTCAAACGGCGGATAGGTCGGATCGACGGCGAAGCGTACCTGTTCGATTTTTGCCTGTGCGCCAAAGGCGCAGCCTGTCAGTACGGCGGTCATCAGCGCGGCGCGCAGACGTGAGAAGCCAGGAGTGGTCATAGTCTCTTCTTTTATCGTGATGTTGAATAAAGCAGAGTACCTGCCAGCTGTCACGATGACAATTACTGGATTATTTTCACTACGTTAGCATTGCAGAGGCGGCGGTAATCTTCCGTGTTCAAAACCACTGACCTGTCGAGCCGTCCGGCGTTGAAGGCGATCTCGCTAAAGCGCTCAAACAGCAGCGGATCGACCACCAGCCTGAGATCGGGATGAAACGAGAAGGGCGGAATGGCGCCGAACACGCAGCCGGTTAGCGTATCGACCTCAGCCGGACTGGCGAGCGAGGCGCGTCGGCCGCCCACCGCTTCCGCCACTCTGGCTAAATCCGCCTGCTGATCGGCCGGCAGCACCGCCAGCACATGCTGTTTGACGCCGTTGCCTTTGACGTGACACACCAGCGCCTTCGCGCCCTGGCCGACCGCGGTGCCGCGGATCGCCGCCACCGCTTCGCATTTGCCGGTCGGCTCATGGCTCATCAGCTGATAGCGTGCCTGATGCTGTTCCAGCAGGGCAAGGAGTTTTTCATGGGTGGTCATAGCCGCATCCTGAAGCTAAAAGAGACGATGCCGCTCAATATCGCTTCGCATCCCGATATTGAGCGGCGCTGCACACCGCTATTTATGCCGCGCGCGCAGGTTGTTGATGATGGCGCTCAGGTCGAGATCCTGATCCTGCAGCAGCACCATCAGGTGATAGAGCAGGTCAGAGGCCTCGTTGGTCAGCTCAAAGCGATCGTTCACCGTCGCCGCCAGCGCAGTCTCGACCCCTTCTTCGCCGACTTTCTGCGCGATGCGCTTGGTGCCGCTGGCATAGAGCTGTGCGGTGTAGGAGCTGGCGGGATCGGCGCTTTTGCGCGACGCCAGCAGCTGCTCCAGCTGATGCAGAAACACCCAGTCCGGCGCGGCAGGCGAAAAGCAGCTTGAGGTGCCGCGATGGCAGGTCGGCCCGATGGGATCGGCCAGCACCAGCAGCGTATCGTTGTCGCAGTCCGGCGTAATGCTCACCACCTTGAGGAAATGGCCGGAGGTTTCGCCTTTGGTCCAGAGACGCTGTTTAGTGCGCGAAAAAAAGGTGACGTTGCCGTCGCTCAGGGTTTTCGCCAGCGCGTCCTGATTCATATAGCCGTGCATCAGCACTTCGCCGGAGACGTTGTGCTGCACGATAACGGGCATCATGCCCTCGGTTTTGACCCAGTCGAGCTGGGCCAGCTGTTCTTCAGTTAACACGCGCGAATCTCCACGTCTTTCTCTTTCAGGAAGCTTTTCAGCTCGCCGATATTGATAATTTGCTTATGGAACACCGAGGCAGCCAGCGCGCCGTCGACGTTCGCCTGCTCAAAGGCGGCGAGAAAGTGCTGCATGGTGCCCGCGCCGCCTGAGGCGATCAGCGGCACCTTGCACACCTCACGCACTTTTTGCAGCTGCACCAGGTCGTAGCCGTTGCGCACGCCATCCTGGTTCATCATGTTCAGCACGATTTCACCTGCGCCGCGCTTTTGCACCTCTTCGACCCACGCCAGGGTTTCCCACTCGGTAACGCGGGTGCGCGCCTCGTCGCCGGTATACTGGTTAACGTGATATTTGCCGGTGGCTTCATCGAACCAGGTATCGATGCCTACTACGATGCACTGCACGCCGAAGCGATCCGCCAGGCGAGTGATCAGCTCAGGATCGGCCAGCGCGGGGGAGTTGATGGAGATTTTGTCGGCGCCAAACTCCAGAATGCGCGCCGCATCCTCTTCGCTTTTAATGCCGCCCGCCACGCAGAAGGGAATATCGATCACTTCCGCCACGCGCGACACCCAGCTTTTGTCGACCACGCGGCCGTCGCTGGAGGCGGTGATATCGTAGAACACCAGCTCGTCAGCGCCTTCCTGCGCGTAGCGCTGCGCCAGCGGCACGATGTCGCCGATGATCTCGTGATTGCGGAACTGAACGCCTTTGACGACCTGGCCGTCGCGCACGTCAAGACAGGGAATTATGCGTTTTGCCAGCATGCGATAGCCTCCGAAACCGTGAATTTACCTTCAAGCAGGGCGCGTCCGACGATGACGCCCTTGACGCCGCTGCCGCGCAGCGCCGCGATATCCTCAATGTTGCCGATGCCGCCGGAGGACTGAAACGCAATGTCGGGATAGCGCGCGGTCACTTCCTGATAGAGCGCGACATTGGAGCCGCTCAGGGTGCCGTCGCGTGAAATATCGGTGCAGAGCACATGCTTCAGACCGACCGGCGCAAACCAGGCGATGACCTCTTCCAGCGTAACGCCGGCCGCTTCCTGCCAGCCGCTGATGGCGACCTCTTTGCGGTTCGCCGCATCGATGCGCACGTCCAGCGCCAGCACGATCGCCTCGGCGCCGAACTCCCTGAACCAGGCTTTCACCTCTTCCGGCGCTTTTACCGCCGTGGAGCCGACGACGACGCGGCTGGCGCCCGCCTCCAGCAGCGCTTTCACATCGTCGCGCGTGCGGATGCCGCCGCCGACCTGCACCACGGCCTCAACGCCGTTCAGCAACGTTTTCAGCAGCGGGATCTGGCGCTGCGCCGGATCTTTCGCGCCGGTCAGGTCCACGAGGTGCAGCACCGTGGCGCCCTGGCTGGCGTAATCCTGCAGGCGCGGCAGCGGATCGCTGCCGTAGTCGCGCTGCTGGCCGTAATCGCCCTGATGCAGACGCACCACTTTGCCGTCAATCAAATCTAACGCGGGGATAATCATCACATCTCCAGGAAGTTTTTCAGCAGCTGCGCGCCCGCTTTGCCGGAACGCTCGGGGTGGAACTGCACGCCGAAGAAGTTATCTTTCTGCACCGCCGCGGTGAACGGCTGGCCGTAATCGCACTGGGCGATGGTGCTGGCGTTGACCGGCATGGCGTAGCTGTGCACGAAATAGAAGTAGCTCTCTTCGTCGATGCCGCGAAACAAGTGGTTGCCCGCCTGGGCAGTGATCTGGTTCCAGCCCATATGCGGCAGCGGCAGGCCGCGGGTGTCCATCAGACCGCATTCGGCGTCGATAATGCCGAGGGTGGGGATGCCGCCGTTCTCCTCGCTGCTGCTGCCCAGCAGCTGCATGCCGAGGCAGATGCCGAGCACCGGCTGGGTGCAGGCTTTGATCAGGTCGACGAGATCGCGCTCTTCCAGCTGGTTCATCGCCGCCCGCGCGGTGCCGACGCCCGGCAGAAACAGCTTGTCGGCGCGCAGCACCACGTCAGGGTCGCGGCTGACGTCGGGCGTGTAGCCAAGGCGCTCTACCGCCCACTTCACCGACGACAGGTTGGCGCAGCCGGTATCGAGGATCACCACGTTCATTTACAGCACTCCTTTCGAGCTGGGCAGGGTGTTGCCCTCAACGCGGATCGCCTGGCGCAGGGTGCGGCCGAAGGCTTTAAACAGGCTCTCCACGCGATGGTGATCGTTCTTGCCTTTGGTTTTCAGGTGCAGGGTGCTCATCATGGCGTAGGAGAGCGAGCTGAAGAAGTGCTCGACCATCTCGGTGCTCATATCGCCGACGCGCTGATAGTTAAACTCCGCCTTGAACTCCAGATGCGGCCGGCCGGAGATATCGAGCGCGCAGCGCGCCAGACACTCATCCATCGGCAGCACGAAGCCGAAACGGGCGATGCCGCGCTTGTCGCCCAGCGCCTTCAGCAGCGCCTCGCCGAGCGCCAGTCCGGTGTCTTCGATAGTGTGGTGATCGTCGATATAGAGATCGCCTTTCACTTCGATATTCATGCGGAAGCCGCCGTGCACCGCGATCTGGTCCAGCATATGGTCGAAGAAGCCGACGCCGGTGTTGATTTTGCTGCCGCCTTCGCGGTCCAGCCACACCTCGACCTGAATCTGCGTCTCTTTGGTGTTGCGGTTGACCAGCGCATGGCGATCGCGTTTGGTGAGGCGCGCCTGAATCGCGCTCCACTCCTCGCCTTCGCGGCCGAAGCGGATGCCCTGGATGCCCATATTCTGCGCCAGCTGGATATCGGTCAGCCGGTCGCCGATCACATAGCTGTTCGCCACGTCGATGGCGCCTTCCGCTAGCCAGGCCTCGACCATTTTGGTCTTCGGCTTGCGGCAGTCGCAGTTATCTTCCGGTTTGTGCGGGCAGATCAGCACGTCGTCGAAATGGATCCCCTGCGAGCTGAACACCTGCATCATCAGGTTATGCGGGGCGTCGAAATCCGCCTGCGGAAAGCTGCTGGTGCCCAGCCCGTCCTGGTTGGTGATCATCACCAGCCGGTAGCCGGCGTTTTGCAGCGCCAGCAGCGCCGGGATGACGTTGGCTTCAAACGCCAGCTTCTCCAGGCGATCCACCTGAAAATCTTCAGGCGGCTCGGCGATAAGGGTGCCGTCGCGATCGATAAAAAGGGTCTTCTGACTCATGCTCTCTCCACAGATAAAGCCTGTAACGCGGCGATCAGGCGCTCGCACTCTGTACGCGTGCCGATTGAGATGCGCAGGCATCCCGCAAGGCCCGGATTTTTGTTCTGGTCGCGCAGAATAATGCCCTGATCCCACAGGGATTTAAACACCGCAGGCGAATCAGCGAAGCGCGCCAGGATATAGTTGGTCTCGCTCGGGAATACCTGCTGCACCAGGCCGATCTGGGGCAGCCGCTCCAGCAGCCAGGCGCGGCTGGCGTTCAGCTCGGCGACGTGCTGACGCATCAGCGCGATGCCCTGATCGCTCAGCGCCTGGCCGGCGACGTCGGCGACCGGCGTCGCCAGCGGATAGGGCGCGATCACCTTCATCAGCAGATCGATCACTGGCTTATTCGCCAGCGTAAAGCCGCAGCGCAGGCCGGCGAGCGCAAACGCCTTCGACAGCGTGCGCAGGATCACCAGATGCGGATAATCTTTCAGCCAGCCGCTCAGCGTCGCCTGCGGACAGAATTCAATATAGGCTTCATCGGCCACCACCAGCGCTTTTCCGGCGGTCATGTCGAGCAGCGCGCGGATATCCTCCTGATCGATCAGATTGCCGGTCGGGTTGTTGGGGCTGCACATATAGACCACTTTCACGCCGTCGAGCTGCTCGGCGATAGCCGGCAGGTTCAGCTGCCAGTTCTCCAGCGCGGGCACGGTGCGGTACTCAATGCCGATGGTTTCCGCGCTGACGCTGTACATGCCGTAGGTTGGCGGGCAGAACAAAATGGCGTCTTTGCCCGGCTCGCAGAAGGCGCGCATCACCAGCTCAATGCCCTCGTCGGCGCCGCGGCTCACCAGCACCTGTTCCGGCTGTAGCCCGGCGTAGGCGGCGTAGCGCTCAATCACGATCTTCGGCTGGCACTCCGGGTAGCGATTCAGCGTCTGCTGCGACAGCTCAAAGGGCACCGGCAGGGGAAATTCGTTGGCGTTGAGCCAGACGTCGCCGTTGCCGCCGAGGCGGCGCGCGGACTGGTAGGGCGTCAGGGCGCGCACGTTGTCGCGCGCCAGCTCTTCAATATTGCGGCTCATGCCTGCTCCTCTTTCAGCGCGGCGACGCGCAGGGTAACGGCGTTTTTATGCGCCTCCAGCTGTTCGGCGGCGGCCAGGGTCTCAATGGTGGCGGCGAGATTCAGGAAGCCCTGCGGCGTCAGCTCCTGCACCGTCATGCGCTTCTGAAAATCGGCCAGGCCGAGGCTGGAGCAGGTCGCGGTGTAGCCATAGGTCGGCAGCACATGGTTGGTGCCGGAGGCGTAATCGCCCGCCGACTCCGGCGACCAGTCGCCGAGAAACACCGACCCGGCGCTGGTGATGGAATCGACCAGATCGCGCGGCAGGCGCGTCTGAATAATCAGGTGTTCCGGGCCGTACTGGTTGGAGATCGCCACGCACTCCTCCAGGTCGCGCGCCACAATCAGGCGGCTGCTCGCCAGCGCCTGGCGCGCGGTGGCGGCGCGCGGCAGCGCCTGCAGCTGCGCCTCTACCGCTTCGGCGACCTGCTGCGCCAGCGTCAGGGACGGCGTCAGCAGGATCACCTGCGAATCAGGGCCGTGTTCCGCCTGCGACAGCAGATCGGAGGCGACAAACGCGGGCGTCGCGCCTTCATCGGCGATCACCAGCACTTCCGACGGACCAGCGGGCATATCGATCGCCGCGCCGTCGAGACGCTGGCTCACCTGGCGTTTCGCCTCGGTAACGTACGCGTTGCCCGGCCCAAAGATCTTATCGACTTTCGGCACGCTCTCGGTGCCGAAGGCGAGGGCGGCGATCGCCTGCGCGCCGCCGACCTGAAACACCTCTTCGACGCCGCACAGCTGCGCCGCATAGAGGATCTCGTCGGCGATGGGCGGCGGCGAGCAGAGCGCCACGCGGCCGCAGCCGGCGATGCGCGCCGGGGTCGCCAGCATCAGCACGGTAGAGAAGAGCGGGGCGGAGCCGCCGGGAATATAGAGGCCGACCGAGCGCACCGGCCGGGTGATCTGCTGGCAGCGCACGCCTGGCTGGGTCTCGACATCCACCGTCGCCAGCTGCTGCGCGTTGTGGAAGGTTTCAATATTGGCGACGGCGACGGCCATCGCCTGCTTCAGGTCGTCGCTGAGTCGCGCGCCGGCGGCGGCGATCTCGGCGGGGGTGACGCGCAGCGCCGCTACCTGCGCCTTGTCGAAGCGCGCGCTAAACTCACGCAGCGCCGCGTCGCCGTTACGCTTCACCTGATCCAGCACCTCGCGCACCGTGGCGCTGATGGCGTCGGACGCGGCGATAGCCGGACGCTGCAGCAGCGCCTGGCGCTGCGCCTCGCTGCACTGCTGCCATTCGACGGGGGTCATAAAGGACATGGCTTACTCCATCATCTTTTCAATGGGCAGCACCAGAATCGAGCTGGCGCCCAGCGCTTTCAGTTTTTCCATGGTTTCCCAGAACAGGGTTTCGCTGCTCACCATGTGCATCGCTACGCGGCTCTGATCGCCCGCCAGCGGCAGTACGGTCGGACGCTCGGCGCCGGGCAGCAGCTGGATCACCTCTTCCAGACGGTCGCTCGGCGCGTGCATCATGATGTATTTCGACTCACGCGCTTTGATGACGCCCTGAATGCGGGTCATCAGCTTGTCGATCAGCTCCTGCTTCTCCGCCGCCATCTCGCCGTCGCGCTGGATCAGCACCGCTTTCGAACGGTAGATCACCTCGACTTCACGCAGGCCGTTGGCCTCCAGCGTGGCGCCGGTCGACACCAGGTCGCAAATCGCGTCGGCCAGGCCGGCGCGCGGCGCGACTTCCACCGAGCCGTTCAGCATGCAGGGTTTGAAGTTAAGGCCTTTTTTGTCGAGATATTGCTTCAGCAGGTGAGGATAGGAGGTGGCGATGCGGGCGTTATTCAGGCACTGCGGACCGCTGTACTCTTCATCCACCGGCATCGCCAGCGACAGGCGGCAGCCGCCGAAGTCGAGACGGCGCAGGGTAAAGTAGCGCGGATCTTCGCCCTGCGCGCGGCGCGTCAGCAGCTCCTCTTCCAGCACGTTCTCGCCGATAATGCCAAGATCCACCACGCCATCCATGACCAGACCGGGAATATCGTCATCGCGCACGCGCAGGATATCGATCGGCATATTCTCTGCGAAGGCGATCAGGCGCTGCTGCTGCAGATTGATTTTAATGCCGCAGCGCGCCAGCAGCTCGCGTGAGTCATCGCTTAAACGGCCAGATTTCTGCATAGCTATGCGAATTCGCTTGTTATCTAACATCGGTCCTGTCCTCTGTTTCATTCCTGTCTGAAAAGGTATTGCGCCAGCCCATAAAAAAACCCCCGGAAGGCGATCTTCCGGGGGTTCTCTTTGCGTTCGCACCACTGGAAGATCTGAATGTCTCCCAGCACACATCGCCTGAAAGACTAGTCAGGATGATGGTGATGATGATGGTTGAACTGAACGCGTGTCATAGTAAATTCCGTTGCTGAATGCGTATTCATTTGCGTGTTGATTAACCTAGCGAAGATAGCGGCGATGCGCAACCCTTTTTTACCCTTTGCGGTTCGGCGGCGCGGCGCACTAAGATGGAGGGCAGTGAGTCAAGCGCAGGAGTCAATATGAAGAAGGTCGCAATTATCGGTCTGGGATGGCTGGGCATGCCGCTGGGTCTGGCGCTTACGGCGCGAGGCTGGCAGGTTACCGGCAGCAAAACCACGCTGGACGGCGTCGAGGCGGCGCGCCGCTGCGGCATCGACGCGGTGCAGCTGCGGCTGAAGCCGGAAATCGAGTGCGACGCCGAGGATCTCGCCCTGCTGCTGGCGGTCGACGCGCTGGTGGTGACCTTGCCCGCCAGCCGCACGGCGGAAGGCGGCGAAAGTTATATGCAGGCGGTGCAGAACGTGGTGGACAGCGCGCTGGCGCAGCAGGTGCCGCGCATTATCTTTACCAGCTCCACCTCGGTCTACGGCAGCGGCAGCGGCGTAATGAAGGAAAACAGCGCGCTCCAGCCGGAGACGGTGGCGGGCAAAACCCTGACCGCGCTGGAGAGCTGGCTGCACGATCTGCCCGGCACGCAGGTCGATATTCTGCGGCTGGCGGGGCTGGTAGGGCCGAGCCGTCATCCCGGCCGCTTCCTGGCGGGGAAAAGCGGGCTGGAGAATGGCGCGCACGGCGTCAATCTGGTGCATCTCGATGATGTGGTCAGCGCGATTACCCTGCTGCTGCAGACGCCGAAGGGCGGGCGCGTCTATAACCTCTGCGCGCCGAAACACCCGTCGCGCGCGACCTTTTATCCCGCCGTCTCGCGCCAGCTGGGCCTGACGCCGCCAACCTTTTTGCCCTCAGCCTCCGGCGACACCGGCAAACTGATTGACGGCTCGCGCATCTGCAACGAGCTGGGGTTCGAATACAGCTACGACGATCCGGCGAAAATGCCGCTGGAATAGTCGTCGCTCAGACGCCGAGCCGGTCGCGCAGCGCATACCAGGCGGCGCCCATAGCGGTCAGCGGCACCTTGAAGCGCCGTCCGCCGGGGAAGGGCAGGTGCGGCAGTTTCGCGAAGGCGTCGAAGCGCTCCGCATCGCCGCGCAGCGCTTCGCAAATCAGCTTGCCGGCAAGGTGGGTGCAGGTGACGCCGTGGCCGCTGTCGCCCTGCATAAAATAGACGTTGTTCTCCAGCCGTCCGAACTGCGGCAGCCGTGACAGCGTCAGCAGGAAGTTGCCGCTCCAGCGGTAGCTGAAGGCAAGATCGCGCAGCTGCGGAAAGGTGCGCAGCAGTTTGGGGCGGATCAGCGCCTCGATGTCGCCAGGATCGCGCGCGCCGTAGACCACGCCGCCGCCGTAGAGCAGCCGGTTATCCGCCGTCAGCCGGAAATAGTCGAGCAGATAGTTGCAGTCCTCGACGCAGTGATTATTCGGCAGCAGCGCCAGCGCGCGATCGCGGCTCAGCGGCTCGCTGGCGAGGATCTGCGAGCCGCACGCCATGCTGTTGCGCGCCAGGCGCGGCTCCAGCTGCGACGGCAGATAGGCGTTGCCGGCAAAAATCACGAAGGTGGCGTTCACCTCGCCGTGCGCGGTTTTCACCCGATTGGGCGCGCCGTAGGTCAGCGCCGTCGCGGCGGAGCGTTCATAGATGCGCCCGCCGTGACGACGGATCGCCTCGGCTTCGCCCAGCGCCAGATTGAGCGGATGCAGGTGGCCGCCGCGTCGATCCAGCAGGCCGCCGACGTAGCGCTCGGTGGCGATTTCGCGCCGGATGCCGCGCTCGTCGAGCAGCTCCAGATCCTGATTGCCATACTTTTCCCACAGCCGCTGCTGGCGGCGCAGGTGATTCATCTGACGCGGGTTAAGGGCTGCGAAGATATTGCCGGGCCGGTAGTCGCAGGCGATGGCGTAACGGTCGATGCGATCGCGAATAATGTCGGCGCCCTCGAACATCATGCTGCCGAGCATGCGCGCGCTCTCTTTGCCGTAGCGCTGTTCGATGACGTCCACGTCGCGGCTGTAGGAGTTGACCACCTGACCGCCGTTGCGGCCGCTGGCGCCGAAGCCGACGCGCGCCGCCTCCAGCACCACCACGTCATAGCCCGCCTCGGTGAGGTAGAGCGCGGCGGAGAGGCCGGTAAAGCCCGCGCCGATGATGCAGACGTCGCACTGGATGCTCTCCTGCAGCGTCGGCCAGGGCGCATGGTCGTTGGCGGTCGCCGCGTAGTAGCTTTCAACATGTTTCATCTCAACCTCCTGCCTGCGAACAGGTCAGAAATTAGCGGGCGTATGGGCGCTGACGATACGGCAGGGCTGCGCCGAAAGATTAGTGAAGCTGTGCGGCAGCCCGGTATCGATCACATAACTTTCGCCCGCGTTAAGGTGGTAGCTTTGTCCGTTGACCACCAGGGTGATCTCTCCCTCCAGCAGCGTCCCGGTCTCTTCGCCCGGATGCCGCAGCTTTTCGCCGGTGCTGGCGCCGGGCTGATAGGTCTCGAGCAGCATGCCGAGCGAGCGCTTCGCCTGCCCGTTGTCCACCAGCTTCAGCGACACGCCCTGGCTGCCGATCTCCACCAGATCGTCTGGCCTGACGATCACCTTCGGCGCGTCATGGTGTTTGGGTTCGGAGAAGAACTCCGACAGCGACAGCCCGTACACTTTTAACAGCTTTTGCAGCGTGCTGACCGCCGGACTGACCTTGTCCTGTTCAATGGTGCTGATTGCGCTATGGGTTAAACCTGACAGTTCAGCGGCGCGGCGCTGAGACAATCCCAACTCTTGCCGGATTTGCGATAAGCGTCGTCCAGGCGCCAGAGCGGCATCGTTCATGGTGATTTTTCCTCGTGATAGTGCTGTGCGGCGTGGATAAACCCCGCGAAAAGGGCGCGCGAGGCGTCGTTCTGTTCCGGCTGCCATTCGGGATGCCACTGCACCGCCAGGGCGAACGGATGGTGGCGCAGGCTGACCGCTTCGATCAGGCCGTCCGGCGCGCGCGCCTCGATGCGCAGCTGCGGGCCCGTTTCGCGGATGCCCTGATGATGCAGCGAATTGACCGCCAGGATGGCGTCGTCGCCCAGCAGTGAGGCGAGCAGGCCGTCCGCTTCGGGAAAGATGTCGTGGGCCGGGGCGTACTGCTCGCTTAGCGGCAGCGTCGCCTCGGCATGGTGCGGCAGCCCGGTTTTACGCTGATCAAGATCGCGCCACAGCGCGCCGCCGTTGGCCACCACCAGCTCCTGCATGCCGCGACAAATGCCGAATAGCGGCATCCCGCGGCTGGTGGCCCAGGTAATCAGGGCGAAGGCGAGCCGGTCGCGGCCGGGATCGGCGTGCGGCTCGCTGCCCGCTTCGCCGTAGTGCCAGGGTTCGATATTGCTGGTGCTGCCGGTGAGCATCACGCCGTCGAGCCTCGCCAGCGCCTGCTCCAGCAGATGAGGCGTCGCGCAAAGCTGTTGAGGCAGGGCAAGCGGCACGCCGCCCGCCTGGGTTATCGCGGTCAGATATTTGTTGTGCACCGACTGAGTAGGATGGCCATCGTGATCAATCTGGCACATCGCTACGCCGATCAAAGGGTTGTTAAAAATAATGCCCATCTCATTCCTCGACTCGCCGTTCAAAAAATTCACCGATCGGGCCCGCAGCGGGTAAAAACGTGCAATATTTTTTCAATCTAGCAATGCGCTGTTTGTTTCTCAAACAGAATTGTTACATTTGCACACTTTTTGTGTTGGCGCTATGTTAGAGGAGTGGCTGTTATTTTGAGCATTGCGCAAACCAATCAACGGTAGAAGGCGGGTGGGATATGACGAACCTCGTGGAAGTAGAAGACTTCACGCGTCACAGTGAAGAGAGACGAACCAGCGCGTTCCAGCTAGAAGTGAAAAACTGGCTGGAACGCCATCCTGAAACGCAGTATGTCGATATTTTATTAAATGATTTAAATGGCGTCTTTCGCGGCAAACGCATTCCGATAGCCGCGCTGGCGAAGCTGGAAAAAGGGTGTTATTTCCCGGCCTCGGTTTTCGCTATGGATATCCTCGGCAACACCGTCGAAGAGGCCGGCCTCGGGCAATCTCTCGGCGAACCTGACAACCTCTGCATGCCGGTTCCCGGCACCTTAGTTCCCTCTGCTTCCGATCCTGTGCACATCGCTCAACTGCTGTTGACCATGTGCAACCAAGATGGCACTCCCTTTGACGTTGAACCCCGCAATGTCCTGAACCGGCTGTGGCAGCAGCTGCGCAACCGAGGACTCTTTCCGGTGGTAGCGGTAGAGCTGGAGTTCTATCTGGTCGACAAGGCCCGCGACGCTGAGGGTTATATTCAGCCGCCGTGCGCGCCAGGCAGCAGCGAACGCAATATGCAGAGCCAGGTCTACTCGGTGGATAATCTCGATCACTTCGGCGCGGTGCTGCGCGATATCGACGCGCTGGCGCGCCAGCAGAACATTCCCGCCGACGGCGCGCTGGCGGAAGCCTCGCCCGGCCAGTTTGAGATCAACCTGCATCACACCCGCGACGTGCTGAGCGCCTGCGACCACGCGGTCCAGCTTAAAAGGCTGATCCGCCAGGTGGCGGAGAACCACGGCATGACCGCCACCTTTATGGCCAAACCCTATGAAGAGTACGCGGGCAGCGGCATGCACGTGCATATCAGCATGCTGGACGCCGCCGATCATAACGCCTTCGCCGCCGATGACGGCAGCGACTCGCCGCTGTTGAAACGCGCGCTGGCGGGCATGCTCGACCTGATGCCCGCCTCGATGGCGCTGCTGGCGCCCAACGTCAACGCCTATCGCCGCTTTGTGCCGGACGCCTACGTGCCGCTGCGGGCGTCGTGGGGACACAACAACCGCACCGTGGCGCTGCGCATTCCCTGCGGCGACGTGGATAATCACCGCGTCGAGTACCGCGTCGCAGGCGCGGACGCCAACCCCTATCTGGTGATGTCGGCGATTCTGGCGGGCATTCTGCACGGTCTGGATACCGCGCTGCCGCTGCCGCAGCCGGTACAGGGCAACGGTCATGAGGCGGAGGGCATCTCGCTGCCGGTGCGCCAGAGCGAAGCGCTGTTCGAATTTGAAAGCAGCTTCCCGCTGCAAAAACTGCTGGGCGAGCGTTTCGGCGCGGTGTGGCACAGCTGTAAGCGCCACGAGATGATGCAGTTCGAGCGGCTGGTCACCGCCACGGAGATCGACTGGATGCTCAAAAACGCCTGAGAAAAAATTCGCTATACCTATCAGCAGGTCTTGTGTTTTTCCCGCGTTTTGGGGCAAAATACGCGGCCTGCAAAATTCCGAATATAACCGATGCTTTTAAGAGCCTCGGTTATTTTTTTTGCATGTACTTAGCCGATTCGCATGAGGCCGGGCGCGCCCGGATAGATACACGTTAAAAAACGCGCAAGCGTACGAACTGAGGATACAAAGATGGGGATGTTATTCATTCAGCCAGCCCGCGCTGGCTCTCGTTTCCGTGATGACTACGGCGCCGCGCAGGCTCATAACGCCGCCTTCCTCGCTCCCGTGATGCAATCCAGTCAGGTTGCAGCTCAGGGAGGTCTGAAACATGTCGCTTGATACCTCAGCACCACAGCGTGCCCACCTGAAAAAATCTCTGACCCTGCTTCCGGTCGTCATGATTGGCCTTGCCTACATGCAGCCGATGACCCTGTTTGATACCTTCGGTATCGTGTCGGGTCTGACCAGCGGTCACGTCGCCACCGCCTACGCCTTCGCGCTGATTGCGATTCTGTTTACCGCCGTAAGCTACGGTAAGCTGGTACGCCGCTTCCCATCTGCGGGCTCCGCTTATACCTACGCTCAGAAGGCGATCAGTCCGCACGTCGGCTTTATGGTCGGCTGGTCATCACTGCTGGACTACCTGTTCATGCCGATGATCAACATTCTGCTGGCGAAAAACTATTTCGAAGCGCTGGTGCCGGGCATTCCGTCATGGATCTTCGTGGTGCTGCTGGTGGCCTTTATGACGATGTCCAACCTGCGCGGCATTAAAACCGTGGCCAACTTCAACAGCGTGATCGTGGTGCTGCAGGTTGTGGTGATGATCGGTATTACCGGCATGGTGATTTACGGCGTGGCGCACGGCGAAGGCGCAGGTACGCTTACCAGCTCGCAACCGTTCTGGTCCCCTGACGCCCATGTGGTGCCGATGATTACCGGCGCGACTATCCTCTGTTTCTCGTTCCTGGGCTTTGACGGCATCAGCTCGCTGTCGGAAGAGACCAAAGACGCGGAGCGCACCATTCCGCGCGCGATTTTCCTGACGGCGCTGATCGGCGGCCTGATCTTTATCGTGGCCTCCTACTTCCTGCAGCTCTATTTCCCGGATATCTCGCGCTTCAAGGATCCCGATTCGTCGCAGCCGGAAATCATGCTGTACGTGGCGGGCCACGTGCTGCAGTTCGGCATCCTGATCTTCTCGGTGGTGACGGTGCTGGCGTCAGGTATGGCGGCGCATGCCGGCGTATCGCGTCTGATGTACGTGATGGGCCGTGACGGCGTCTTCCCGGAGCGCTTCTTCGGCTATATCCATCCGAAATGGCGTACGCCGTCGCTGAACGTACTGCTGGTCGGCGCCGTGGCGCTGATGGCGATCCGTTTCGACCTGGTGACTGCGACCGCGCTGGTGAACTTCGGCGCGCTGGTGGCCTTTACCTTTGTTAACCTCTCGGTGATCGCCCAGTTCTGGATCCGCGAGAAGCGTAACCGCACGCTGCGCGACCATATCAACTATCTGGTGCTGCCGGTGCTCGGCGCGCTGACGGTTGGCGCGCTGTGGATTAACCTGGAAGAGAGTTCGATGGTGCTGGGCCTGATTTGGGCCGCCGTGGGGATTGTTTACCTCGCGTTCGTCACCCGCAGCTTCCGTAATCCGGTGCCGCAGTACAGCGAAGAAGTGTAGTTCGCTGGCGGTTAAAAAAGGGTGAGGCGCGAGCCTCACCCTTTTTTTATGCGCGTCTTCGCACTTACTCCGCCAGCACCAGCTCCCAGCTGCCTTCGCGCAGCGCGCTGCGCGCGGCGGCGCTAAGCTGCGTATCGGTCACGATGCTGTCGAAACGCGCCAGCGGCAGCGCCAGAAAAGTGGCGATTTTGTTGTACTTGGAGCTGTCGCTCAGCAGTACGCGCTTGCTGCTGACCTCGCTCACCGTCTGCTTCACCGTTACCTTATCCTCGTCGGGGGTGAACAGGCCGCGCGGACCCCAGCAGGAGGCGGAGATAAAGGCGATATCGATCGCCAGATGGCGCAGGCTACGCGCCGCGCTTTCGCCTACGCAGGAGCGGTTGTCGCGGCACACCGTGCCGCCGGTGTGAATCACCCGGCAGTCGCTCGCCTCCATCAGCAGGTTGGTCACCATAAAGTCATTGGTCACCACCAGCAGATCGTCGCGGTCCAGCAGCTCGCGCGCCAGCGCCAGCGTGGTGGTGCCCGCATCCAGATAGATACAGCTGTTGCGCGGAATATGCTGGGCGGCATAGCGGCCGATGGCATTCTTCTCGGCGTTATAGAGCGCTGTTTTCGTCTGATGCGACGGCTCCGCAGCCAGCCGGTCGGCCGAACGCACGCCGCCGGAGACCGACAGCACTGCGCCTTGCTCCTCCAGCTTCTGCACGTCCCGCCGAATCGTCATATGCGACACGCCGAGCCGTTCCGTCAGTTCGGCAATGCTGACCACGCCGCGCTCGGCGACCAGCGCCAGGATCTGCTGATGGCGTTCAATCGGTATCATTCCCTGCACTCCATGCTTATCAATTTTTCACAGTGTAAAGCATTTACTTCATCAGCTGAATGAAAAAAATTGCCGCCTTTCTGGGCGGTTTTTTGATTAATACTGATAAATTTCAATGCTATGCACGCTATGTGAATAAATGTTCAGGTCTAGTCTGTTTGGTGAAAATATGTGACATAAAGCACGTTTATCCCCCCGCGATCCTGCCAGAATTAACAACATCAAACAAATAATCACTTAAATTAACAGCGGAGGCCGACAGTGCCACTCTCAAACGTCTGTGTTATCGGGTTAGGTTCCATGGGAATGGGCGCGGCGACGTCCTGTATTCGCGCCGGGCTAAATACCTGGGGCGTCGATCTCAATCCCGCCGCGCTGGAGACGCTGCGCCAGGCGGGCGCGCGCGATGCGCAATCCTCGGCCGACGGCTTTGCTGACCAGCTGGAAGCGGTGCTGCTGCTGGTGGTGAACGCCGCGCAGGTGAAGGGCATCCTGTTCGGCGACGGCGGGCTGGCGGCGAAGCTAAAGCCCGGCACCGTCGTGATGGTCTCGTCGACCATCTCCGCGCAGGACGCGCAGCAGATTGAGCAGCAGCTGGCGCAGCATCAGCTGCTGATGCTCGACGCGCCGGTCTCCGGCGGCGCGGCGAAAGCGGCAACCGGCGAGATGACGGTGATGGCGTCCGGCAGCGACGCGGCGTTCGAGCGCCTGCAGCCGGTGCTGGATGCGGTGGCGGCTAAGGTATACCGCGTCGGCAGCGAAATCGGCCTCGGTTCGACGGTTAAAATCATTCACCAACTGCTGGCGGGCGTGCATATCGCCGTCGGCGCGGAAGCGATGGCGCTGGCGGCGCGCGCCGGTATCCCGCTCGATACCATGTATGACGTGGTGACCAACGCGGCGGGCAACTCCTGGATGTTCGAGAACCGTATGCGTCACGTCGTGGACGGCGACTACAGCCCGAAATCGGCCGTCGATATTTTCGTTAAGGATCTGACGCTGGTGGCGGATACCGCTAAATCGCTGCGCTTCCCGCTGCCGCTCGCCTCCACGGCGCTCAATATGTTTACCGAAGCCAGCAACGCCGGCCACGGCCGCGAAGACGACAGCGCGGTGATCAAGATTTTCAGCGGTATCGAGCTGCCGCAGGCAAAGGGGTGAGCATGACGCGTGTAGGCATCATCGCCGACGACTTTACCGGCGCCACCGACATCGCCAGCTTTCTGGTGCAGAACGGGCTCTCCACCATTCAGTTCAACGGCGTGCCGCAGCAGCATGACGCGCTGACCGCGCAGGCGATCGTCATCAGCCTGAAGTCGCGCTCCTGTCCGCCAGAGCAGGCGGTAGCGCAGTCGCTCACTGCGCTGCGCTGGCTGCAGGCGCAGGGCTGCGATCGCTTCTACTTCAAATACTGCTCCACGTTTGACAGCACCGAACAGGGCAATATCGGGCCGGTCACCGATGCGCTGCTGGCGGCGCTGGGCGAAACCCAGACGGCGATCTCTCCGGCGCTGCCGGTTAACGGCCGCACCGTCTACCAGGGACATCTGTTCGTCGGCGAGCAGCTGCTGAGCGACTCCGGCATGCGGCACCATCCGGTGACGCCGATGACCGACAGCAATCTACTGCGCCTGATGGCGCGCCAGTCTGCCGGTAAAGCGGGGCTGATCGCTGCGCCGCTGCTGGATCGGGGCGCGCCGGCGGTACGTGAGCAGCTGAACGAATTAAAGGCGCAGGGCGTTAACTACGTGGTGCTTGACGCGCTCAATGAGCAGCATCTGCTGATCCAGGGCGAAGCGCTGCGCGATATGCGCCTGGTGACCGGCGGCTCGGGCCTGGCCATCGGACTGGCGCGCCAGTGGGCCGAGGCCGGCAGCGCGGGCGACGATGCGGAAAACGCAGGTCGTCCGCAGGGCGAGCGCGCCGTGGTGATCTCCGGCTCCTGCTCGCAGATGACCAACCGCCAGGTCAGCGCCTATCGTCAGCAGGCGCCTTCTCATGAAGTCGAGGTGACGCGCTGTCTGGAGAACGCCGACGCCTACGCGCAGGCGCTGTGCGACTGGGTGGCGGCGCACAGCGACCAGCCGCTGGCGCCGTTGCTCTACGCCACCGCCGATGCGCAGCAGCTGCAAAAAATCCAGCAGCAGCATGGCGCGCAGCGCAGCAGCGAGGCGGTCGAGCAGCTGTTCGCCGCCGTGACGCGCGAGCTGAAGGCGCGCGGCTGGCAGCGCTTTATCGTGGCGGGCGGCGAAACCTCTGGCGTGGTGGCGCAGAGCCTTGGCGTTACCGCGTTCCACATTGGCCCGACGATCTCACCAGGCGTGCCCTGGGTGCGGGATATCCATCAGCCGCTGTCGCTGGCGCTGAAATCCGGCAATTTTGGCGACGAACACTTCTTCCGCCGCGCACAAACGGAGTTTGCCTATGACTGAACAACAGGCCCGCGAAGAGATGGTGAAGCTGGGCGCCTCATTTTTTGCCCGCGGCTACGCCACCGGCTCGGCCGGCAATCTCTCCCTGCTGCTGGAAGACGGCACGCTGCTGGCCACGCCGACCGGCTCCTGCCTCGGCGAGCTGGACGCCGATCGCCTGTCGAAGGTGACGCTGGCAGGCGAGTGGCTCTCGGGCGACAAGCCGTCGAAAGAGATCGCCTTCCATCGCGCGCTCTACGCGGGCGACCCCGACTGCAAAGCGGTGGTGCACCTGCATAGCCACTACCTGACCGCGCTCTCCTGTCTGGAGGGGCTGGATACGCAAAACTGTATTCGCCCGTTTACTCCCTACGTGGTGATGCGCGTCGGCGATGTGCCGGTGGTGCCTTACTACAAGCCTGGCGACACGCGGCTGGCGGACGATCTATCGCAGCTGGCGGGACAGTATCGCGCTTTCCTGCTGGCGAACCACGGCCCGGTGGTGGTCGGCAAATCGCTGCGCGAAGCCGCCGACAATACCGAGGAGCTGGAAGAGACCGCCCGCCTGATGTTTACCCTGGGCGACCGCGCTATCCGCTATCTCAGCGACAGCGAAGTTGCAGAATTAAGGAGCCGATAATGCCGCAGTTTGCCGCAAACCTCTCAACGCAGTTTAACGAAGTGCCCTTTACCGAGCGCTTCGCCGCCGCAGCGCAGGCCGGCTTTGACGCGGTCGAGTTTCTCTTCCCTTATGACTACCCGGCGGCGCAGCTAAAGCAGCTGCTCGACGAGAACAACCTGAAGCTGGTGCTGTTCAACACCGCGCCGGGCAACGTGGCCGCGGGGGAGTGGGGCGTATCGGCCATTCCCGGCCGTGAGGCGGAAGCGCGTGCCGATATCAACCGGGCGCTGGAGTATGCGCTGGCGCTGGCGGTGCCGCAGGTGCATATCATGGCCGGCACGGTGCCCGCAGGCGCGGACCGCGAAGCCTGGGTCGAGACCTTTGTGCGCAATATGCACTATGCCTCGGATCGCTTTGCGCCGCACGGCATCAACCTGCTGCTGGAAGCGCTCAACCCGGTCACCAAACCGCGCTATCTCTATGCCAGCCAGTATCAGACGCTGGAGATGGCGGCGCGCATCGATCGCCCCAACGTTTTTACCCAGCTCGATCTGTTCCACGCCCAGCTGGTGGACGGCAATCTCAGCGGTCTGATACGCGACAATATCGGGCGCTACCGCCATATCCAGATCGCCTCCGCGCCGGACCGCCATGAGCCGGATGAGGGCGAAATTAACTATCCGTGGCTGTTTAACCTGCTGGACGAGGTGGGCTACGACGGCTGGATCGGCTGCGAATATATTCCGCGCGGCAATACGCTGGACGGCCTTGGCTGGTTCGCGCCCTGGTCGAAAAAATCCTGAAGAGATACTGAACATCCCGGCGTGGCGACGCCGGTTTTCATCCTGCACCTGGGCCAGGCATCACTGTACTCATTATTAATATAAAGATAACCCTATCTGAGGTTTACCATGTCTACCGCACTGCTGTTAGCCATTGCCACCGCCAGCATCGTTATCCTGCTGCTACTGGTCATTAAAGCCAAAGTCCATCCCTTCGTTGCCCTGCTGATTGTTAGCCTGCTGGTCGCCATCGCGACGGGCATTCCGGCCGAAAAGATTATGGAAACCATTATGAGCGGCATGGGCGGCCTGCTCGGTCATATCGCCATTATCATCGTGCTGGGAGCCATGCTCGGCGCGGTGATTGAGGCCTCGGGCGGCGCGGAGTCGCTGGCTCAGCGCTTCAGCAAGAGCCTCGGCATTAAGCGCACCGTGGCGGCGTTAACCATGGCCGCCTTTATCCTCGGCATACCGGTGTTTTTCGAGGTCGGCTTTATTATCGTCATCCCGCTGATTTACGGCTTCACCAAGGTTGCGCGCGTCTCGCCGCTGAAGTTCGGCCTGCCGATGGCGGGCGTCATGCTCACCGTTCACGTGGCGCTGCCGACCCATCCGGGCGCGGCGGCGGCAGCAGGCATTTTGCACACCGACATGGGCTGGCTGATGATGATCGGCCTGGCGATTTCGGTGCCGGTGGGCATTATCGGCTACTACGTCGCGAAAGCGATGAATCGCCGCCAGTATCATCTGTCGGTCGAGGTGCTGGAGCAACTGCAAATGGCGAAGCCGGAAGGCGCGGAGAAGAAGAACGAGCCGGCGCCGCCGGGCGCGCTGACTATCGCCGGACTGATTGTGGTCCCGATCCTGCTGATTGTGCTCGGCACGATTTCTCACTCGCTGCTGGCGGCGGATAGCCTGCCGGGTAAAGTGATGACGGTGATCGGCACGCCGCCCATCGCGCTGCTGATTGCGCTGGCGCTGGCCGCCTGGCTGCTGGGCGTGCGTCGCGGCTGGAGCAAGGACAAGCTGGAAGATTTGACCGGCCGCGCCATTCCAGGATCGGCGAGCGTGATCCTGGTGGCGGGGGCGGGCGGCGCCTTCGGCAAAGTGCTGGTGGAGTCGGGCGTTGGCAAGGCGCTGGCGCTGACGCTGGAGACGCTGCATCTGCCGCTGGTGCCCGCCGCCTTTATTCTGTCGCTGGCGCTGCGCGCCTCGCAGGGATCCGCGACGGTGGCGATCCTCACCACCAGCGGACTGCTCACCTCCGCGGTGAGCGGCACCAGCGATATGGAGCGCGTGCTGGTGACGCTGGCGGCCTGCTTCGGCGGTCTGGGTCTGTCGCACGTTAACGATGCGGGCTTCTGGGTGGTCACGCGCTATCTGGGGCTGTCGGTCGGCGACGGCCTGAAAACCTGGACGGTGCTGACCACCATTATGGGGCTGAGCGGCTTTGCGCTCACCTGGCTGGTGTGGGCGCTGGTGTAATGCGGCGACGCCTTCCCCGCAGGGGGAAGGCGTCATCAGGAGGCGGTTATCGCGCCCAGGTAGCGCACC
This sequence comes from Pantoea sp. X-Soil-MYKO-1289, assembly GCF_059730625.1. NCBI lineage: Bacteria > Pseudomonadati > Pseudomonadota > Gammaproteobacteria > Enterobacterales > Erwiniaceae > Pantoea > Pantoea sp. X-Soil-MYKO-1289. The sequence goes on along the minus strand of NZ_AP036004.1, from coordinate 2,628,736 downwards.
GGATTGCCGTTATCGTTCAACACCTCGAAGCTGACCTTCTCGCCGGGCGCAAGGGGAGCAGTCAGCGGCAGGATCTGCTGAGACTGCGGCGCAACCACCAGGTCATCCACGCGCAGCTTATCGCCGACGCGCAGCCGCATATTCATAAACCACGGCTGCGGATTCACTATTTTTAGCGTCTTGCCCTGCGCGACGAAGCGTAGCTTTTGCACCTCTTCGGCACGCGGGGCGGCCACGCCGGCCGGCCGGATAAAGATCTTCAGTCGAATGCGCAGCGGCAGGACGACTTTTCTCTCCGCCTTCGCCGAGGATGTCGCCAGCGCCGGAATCTGATAAATGTTCAGCCAGTAGAGGCTCTCTTTGTCGGGCGAGAGCTGCGCTTTGCTGGTCAGCATAATGCGCACCGAACGCAGCTCGCCCGGATACATTTTCACCACCGGCGGCAGCGCGATCAGCGGCGTTTTACTGATATCGGGCGAAAGCATCATGTCTCCCTCGTCGCTCCATATCTGCACGATAACCGGATTTTCCTGCCCGTTTTTCAGGTTGAGCGTCTGGCTTATTTCTCCTTCGTTAAAAATAAGGCGCGTTTTATCCACGTTGACCACCGCCCGCGCCTGAAAAACCAGCAGCGGAGCGATAAGCGCCAGCGCCTTACTGAAAACTGACCACGACCTGTAACTGCGCATTCACCGTTCCTGCTGTTATTGTTTGTCCGCTTATCGCTTCGAGGGAAGCGATAAAATCGCCGCTGTAAATATCGCTCGCGCCGGAAGAGACCAGCGAGGTTAAATCTTTATAGGCATACCAGCCGCGGCTGTTTCCCGTGCCGGTGGTTGAGAGATCGGGCAGCAGGTTGATGGCGGCGCCGTTGGCGTCATAGATCTTGATGCCGACGCCCGAGGCGACGCCGCTGCTGCCGTAGCGGGTATCGAGCAGCCACGTCAGGCCGCCGCCGGAGGTGGTCAACCCCAGTTGGGTCGCCTGCGCGACGGCGTGAGGCTGATTGACCAGAAAACCCATCGACACATTGGCCGAGCTGCTGGTGGAGGTGGCGGTGCTGGAAACCGCGCCCGACTCGCACTGCACCGACACGCTGAAGGGCGCCTGGCTGCTGTTGCCGGCGGCGAGCGCGCCGACGCTGATGGTTGGAAGCAGCACCACCGACGGATAGTCTTTCACCTCACACAGCGCACCGCGCACGTAGGTCACGTTTTTATAGGTGCTCCAGGCGGCGGGCCAGTAGGTGTACCAGCCGTTCCAGTTAGTCGCGCTATCCTGGCCGTCCGCCAGACTGTCGGTGCTTAACCCTGGGCCTTTAAAGGCGATATAGCCGCGCGGCTGCGTCCAGGTATCGACATAGCGATTAGCGGCGCTGACGTAATAGCTGGTGGAGCTGATTTTAAACATCTCATACAGCACGTTGCTGAAGGCGCTGGCCGGAATATAGATATAGGTTCCGTCGCTGTACCAGCTGCTGGCGGTAAGCTGGCGTGATTTCCAGTAGCGGCTGTAGTACTCGCCGGTGGAGAGATTGGTCATACGCACGGCGACGTTTTGCGCCACGTCGTAGTAGGCGCCGTCGATTTCGCTGCTGACGTATTTGCCCGCGTAGGTGCTGTCGCCGTTGGTGGCGTACATCTCATACAGGCTGCCTGCGTCCTCCGCCGCGCAGCGAAAAAGGATCTGGTTGGGCGAATAGGGCGCGTTGCTGGCGGCGGAGAGAAACGACCCCATGGCGCTGGCCAGCAGCGTGCCCGCTGGCTGGAAGGTGGTGCCGGTATTGATGCTGATCACCGACGGCAGCCCGATATTGCCGGAGCAGGTATCGCATGCGCCGGTCCAGGAGGCGGCGGTGTAGCCCGCCGCAATCGCCTCCGCGGAGAGCGAAGAGCTGCTGGTCACCTTGATACATTTCGCCCAGAGCGGAGCGGGGGATAAGACGAGCAGCGTAAGCGCCAGCAGAGTCTGTGTTAGCCTCATCATATTACTCCTTCCTGCATGACCCGTTGAGAGGGATAAGATCTGATTGCTGACGTCCGGTGATCTGGTAAGTGACCAGGCAGACGCTTTTCTGGTTGTTCCAGCTCACCTTCAGCGTGCCGGAGTCGTGGGGCACGCGCGCGTATAGCTGGCCGCCCTGGCCCACCACGCCCACCAGCACCTTTTCGGCATCGCGAACTTCCGCGCCCATCGGCGGCGTCTCGCCATCCGTCGTGGCAAGGGAGATAAGCACCGCTTTACCTCTGAGCGTGGCGAAGCTGACGCGACTGACGGCGCCGGCATAGGGCACGACCCGCTGGCTGCCGCCGCTAAGTTCGGTATCGGCGCGCATCTTGCGCGTGTCGAGGCTGACGGTGTTTTCGCGATAGGGCGTCAGCGAGGGCAGAATGGCGTAGCCGAAACGATCGACAACCGCGCCCTGACCGTTGCGAACTACCGCGCCTTCCGCGCCTTCCGCATGGATCAGCGCAAAGGTGTCGCTGGCGTAAGGGCCAGCCGTGACGCCGCCGCGATGGATCAACAGCGTTCCTGAGGCGCCTAATCCCACCTGGCGATAATCATTGCCCTGGCCATAGCTGGCGCGCAGCGCGCCGATGCGGGTGTTCTGCTGCAGGTTGCCGCCGAAAGAGGTCGCCTCGGCGTCGGTGCCGTTGCGGTAACTATCGCGACCGGCGTAGAGCGAATAGCTGAAGTCGCGCTGTTCGCCCGCGGAACCGGTCAGCGACACGGTAGAGGAGCGGTTCTGTTTCGACTGGTTGTAGTTATAAGCCACCGAGGCAAGCCCTTTGCCCCAGTCGAGCGGCACGGAAATGTTCAGGGAAACCGTGTTCTCCGTATATTTCTGACGACGGCTTTGATCGTCATTGTCGCGGATGTCGAACGCGCTGCGGCTTATCCACGCGGTACGCTGACGCGCCACGTTGAGGCTATAGCTGATATTGCGCCAGCTGTTGTTGTAGCCAAGCTGAAGCTGCGAAATGCGCGACTGGTTATTGTAATAGTCGGCGGTGCTGGCGCTCAGGCTGAATAGCCCATAATCGCCCGCCGACTGGCTGAGCGTCGCCGACAGCCGATTGCGCTGGTGCAGCGAATCGGAGTAGTAGTGAATGCCCGCCTGCTGCTCGCGCCGCACGCCCAGCACATCCTGCAGATCGCGGAAGCCGCTAGTGGAGTAGCGCCAGGCGGCCAGCACCAGGTTGGTGCCGGTCTGAAAGGTTTTGCTGTAGCTCAGCTCCGCGCGCCAGCCTGATGTGCGTGCGTTATTCTCCGCCTTCGCCTGAGAGTAGGTGGTGTTGACGCCGATAGCGCCAGCCTGCGTCGCCCAGACGCCGCCCAGCAGCCAGGCCTGATAATCTTCCGCCAGCCTGGCGCCGGCCGTTGCGGTCAGGCTGTTGCTGACGCCGCGCTGCACGATACCCTCGAAAAAGCGGTTCTGCACCGCGTAGTACTGGCGAACCCGGCCCAGCGCCAGCGAGTAGCGCCAGTTGCCGGGGCGCACCGAATCCGGCACCGACGAGTAGGGCACGGTAAAGGAAGAGGTTTTGCCGTTCGCTTCGGTGACCTCAACCTCCAGGTCGCCCTGATTACGCGTGTTGTAGAGATCGTCAATCACAAACGGACCCGGCGGCACGCTGGTCTCGTAGATCACGTTGTTAAGCTGTCTCACCACAACGCGCGCGTTTGAGGTGGCGATGCCGTGAATTTCAGGAGCGTAACCTCTGCGGCCCTGCGGCCACATGCGTTCATCGGTGGCGAGGCGAATGCCGTTAAACGCCAGACTGCCGAAGAGCGAGCTGTCGGTATAGTTATCGCCGAACGAAATCAGGCTGTTAATGCGTTCAACAGGATGCTGAACCCAGCTGCGGACGCTGTTGTAATGGTAACGCCCGCCCTCGGTGCTGCTGCTGAGATAGCGTAAATTGCCCTGATGGCGCAGCTGCCAGCTGTCGAGGTTAGTGCCCGCCGTGATGCCGCTCCATAAATATTGATAACGATAATGGGCGCTGCTGTTTTCCGTCCAGGTGTAGTTAGTATTGTGGCGAATAAATAGCGCGCTGATGCCCTTATCCCACTGCGCGGGCGGAATATAGCCACGCGGCGTTCTGTGCAGGGCGGAGAGCGGAACAGTCAGCTGCAGGCGCAGCGCGGCGGGATCGAACGCCCATTTTCCCGCCGGCACCCAGACTGAAAGGGGCGCGCAGCTTTCGCCCGACGCCTGCGCCTTGTTCAGCTTGATTTGCATCATCTCGATCAGCGAAAGAGGCAGGCAGGGAACCGCATTTTTCTCTTTTTCCGCGGCGATAAATGTCAGCTTCACCCCGGATTTGACCAGCTGATTATTCAACCAGACATCGACCAGATAATCACCGGCCGGAATGGCCGCATGATTAAACTGCTCGATGTTTTGTCCAAACGCGGATCCTTTAAAAAGCGAAGAGTCGAAATAAAAATCCTCGCCATATCCCGGCATGCAAAAAGAAGCGGATACACCTAAAACGAAAAAGTTAAATTTAACGTTACTGGGAATTAACCGCAAAATCTTCACTTAGTCTTGCTCCCTGATCGTTTATCGCGGCGAGGGTTGCCGTGCCTGCGCCCTGCAAGCGTTGTTTACCATGACTGAACCAGAAGGTTTTTTTAGCGTAGGGTGAAAGCATCTGTGCTTCGGCGGAGAGTTTCTTTCCCGCTATTTTCAGCGACAGCGCAACCAGCGAGAGATGCCAGGGCTGTGCGTTATTAACTTCAATGCCGCTGCCTTTTTTGCTGTCAAACACATAGTTAACCTGTACGCCTTTTAGAATATTGTCAGGGTTGCCAATCGCCGTCGGGCGATAAAATAATTTCACCCTGTTGCGTAGCATCACCGTCATGGCGTTTTGTTTGCTCTCTGCGCCGCGCGTGGAGGGCGGAATTTGCAGGTTGTTAAACCAAAATAGTGATTCGCGATCCTGCGGCAGCGATGAGGTGCCGTTAAAAATTATGCGTGCGATTTGTCCCGCTTTCGGCTGAATACGGAAAACCGGCGGTGTAATAATAAAAGGCGCGTCGCTCTTTTGCTGAGGAAGAGAATTTATATTTCCACTGTCAAACCATGCCTGAATAATATAGGGGAAGTCATCGTTATTTTTAAACTGAACGTCTATGGAAGCCGCCTGCGCAGGATAAATAATTCGGCTTCCCAGCATAGTCACGCTAGCCTGCGCGGCAGAGACCATAACAAGCAGCATGCTCATGCTGAGCAGCGCGGACTTAACAAGAGAAAACATACTCAGGATCTCATCCATAAAGGGTGCGTGCCGATCCATTCAGCACGCACCGGTTTAGATATTACTGATAGGTAACGGCATACTGCAGCGAGGCGGTCACTGTACCCGCCGTTGCGGCGGCAGTGGCATAGTACTGCGCGTTATAAGTCGCGGAAGCTTCTGTTTCGTCGATCCCCAGCGTCAGATCGCCGCTGCCGGTGTAGCCGCCGGTCAGATTGATGACGGCGTCTTTGGTATCCAGCAGCTGCACTTCGACGTTTTTAGCCGTACCGGTATTGAGCAGATTGCCGCTTGAGCTGACGTTATTGCCGACAAACACCGTAGAGACCTTGGTTGAAGCGGTGCTGCTGCCGGTACAGCCGGTCAGGCCCACGGTAAAGCTGGTCTGGCCGGCGGTTGCGCCGCTGGTCGCCAGCTCTTTTTTACTGACGGTAGGCATCAGCACCACTGGCGAGGCGGCGTTGCCGTTTACCGCGACCGAACAGGTTTCGTCGGAGACTTCGCCCTGGAAATTAATGGTGTTTTCTGACGCGGCAAGCGCAGAAGTGGACAACAGTAAACCGCCAAGAAGCAGTGCCAGCGGTGATTTAGTAATTTGACTCTTCATAATATAATCCTTTGTACTCATTAGCCCGAAAGCAGTTGATTAAGGCTGCGCCCGGTTTTTCTGCGAACGGATTCTTTAATGTTGTAGATTTTTTTAACGTCAAGATTCATTTTTTTCGCTATTAATGAAAGTGAATATCCATTTACCGCCAGATCCAGAAACATGACCTCTTCTCTGGAGAGCGCATTCACTTTTTTGCTGGCCACTCCTCCTTTTAAACCATAATAATAGAAATTAATTTGCTTCTTGATTTTCTCTATGGATATTCCGCAGTAGATGACGGAATAAACGCTGCCGTTCTTGCCCCAGTAGGCAGCCAGCGGGCCCATCGGCCGATCGCTGACGATAATAATGCTCAAGCCAGTCGATTTCAGGTAATCGAGCCAGTTGTTATTGGTAAAATAGCGAAGGCGATGTACTGAAAAGTCGACAAATATACATCCTTTACAGAATACGGTCTCGTAGTGTCCTGCCACCAGGGAGAGTATCCCTTTTTTCAGGTAATGATTGCCGTCCGGCCATATCGCTATTTTTTGTATGGGACATCGATTAATAACTTCATTATTACGATTTATTAGCTGGCAGCCATATTTGCAGCTGGCGCAGCACAGATCCTCTCTGGTGATGTTTCTCATAAGCTGATTTATCCGCTTGCTAAGAGAGTTGCTACTATCCTGGCAGCTTATTCCTTCTGTTTCAATAAGTTAAAAAGAACGCACACATTGATAGTTAAGAATAATCTTAAGTGGTTCAAGGGTAAATCAGTGAAAAAATCATTGAGTTTTCTCAACTTGGTTCGTTTAATTTCTAAATTTAGTTCTTAAGGGTTAGGAAAGTTCTTTCTCTCTTAGGAATAATCAGTAAAACAGACTGTTTAGATCAATAAAATTTCCGCACTATTTGCTAAAAATAAACGCAAGCGGGGATGATCTGATGGCGAAGCTAAGCTCCCTGGGAATGAGTGAAGCTGAATATCGGCTGATTACGTAAAACTAAAATTAATATATAAAGTATGGAGTCTAATAGTTTCCTTTATAAACCTCCTGCGCGTTATGCAATATTTATAGTGCTGCGAATAAGAATATTCTTACATTTTATCCGTTGCTGCTTTTATCTTTAAATGTCCCTGCTAATTTCGTTAATTAATATTGGTCAATGGAAAAAAATATCATTTAATATGTTGGTTTAATGTTTGTGAGAGGGGCAAAAAGAATAAATTGAGAGCACTGTGTTGGCAGGAAATGAGCGAGGATAAAAGAGCCGTGCAAAGTGAAAGCCGGCAGAGGCGATATCTCTGCCGGCGCGTCGCGTCAGGAAACCAGTTCCTGCGCGTAGAGATAAAGCGCTTTTAGCTGCGCCATCTTTTCTGCATCCCCTTCGTGCAGGCTTGCCAGCGACTCCAGCTCCAGCAAAAATGCCTGCACCCGCTCCGCGTTTAAGACTTCGCGACGGTGCTGCAGCCAGCGCTGCTGCTCGGCGTCATCCAGCGTGCCGGGGAAGTTGCGCGCGCGGTAACGGAACAGCAGCTTCGCCACGCGCGCATCCTGGAAGGCGAGATCCATCGCCGGCAGGTTGGCGGGCGCGGTCTGACGCAGAATATTCATTCCGGCGCGATCGGCGTCGCTAAAGAAGCCGTCATAGAGCTGCGCGTCGACATCGTCCGGCGCGGTAAAGGGTTCCGCCTCGGCGAACAGAGTCACCACTTTTTCACGCACTTCGGCATGCTGGCGCAGCAGCGCCAGATTCGCCAGGCAGGCTTCACGATCGATACCCAGACGCGCCGCGTCTTCCGGGCGCAGCGTGTTGGCGGGCGCCAGCACCGGGCACTTGTTGATATGCACCAGCTTAATCGGCACCGACGCTTCGTCGTCGGCCAGATCGCTTTTACGCGTGTAGAGCCGCTCGCGCAGCGCATCCGCGTCCATCTCCAGCAGCGGCGTCATATCGCCCGCAAGATCGGCGACGATCAGCGCGTTGCGATTGTCTGGATGCCATGCCAGCGGCACGACCCAGCTGGTATTGCCGCGCGCCGCGCCGAACATGCCGGAGACGTGCACCAGCGGCTTCATCTGTGGAATATCGATCAGCGTCATCAGCTTGTTTTTATTGCGATGCGTAAACAGGAACTCAAACAGCTTCGGCTGTTTCTCTTTCACCAGCTTCGCCATCGCCAGCGTGGCGTGGACGTCGGACATGGCGTCGTGCGCATTCTCATGCGCCACGCCGTTGGCTTTGGTGAGGTGCTCCAGCCTGAAGCTGGGAAAGCCGTCCTCATTTTCCGGCCAGACGATGCCGTCGGGACGCAGCGCGTAGCAGGCGCGCATCACATCGAGCAGATCCCAGCGCGAATTGCCGTTCTGCCAGCTCCAGCCGTAGGGATCGTAAAAGTTGCGGTAGAAGATGTTGCGCGTGACTTCGTCATCGAAGCGCACATTGTTGTAGCCCACCACGCAGGTTTGCTCTTCGGTAAACAGCGCATAGATGCGGGCGGCGAACTCCGCCTCCGAGACGCCGCGCGCGCGCGCGACCTGCGGCGTAATGCCGGTAATCATTACCGCTTCCGGCTGCGGCAGATAGTCGTCTGCGGGACGGCAGTAGAAAATCTGCGGCTCGCCGACAGGGTTGAAATCGCTGTCGGTGCGCAGCGCGGCAAATTGCGCCGGACGATCCAGCGACGGGCTTTTACCGAAGGTTTCGTAATCGTGAAACAGAAAAGTGCGTTCAGAGGCGGGCACGAGCATATCCTGTACTGAGAAAACAACGCACAGCATAGTCGCTTGCGTCGCGGGTCACAACCACGCCTGCGGGTGAGGCGGGCCGATCACACTTTTTTTCAATTTAATCAAACCTGTTTATGCCTTTTGCCGTAAAACGAGCCGCTGTTTTCCCCGTAACCCTGAGGATGAAGTGTTGAAAAGGCGTCTGTTGATTACTGTATCTGGAACTCTCTTGTTGGCTTCGCTGGCGCATGCTGACGATATGCCGTTTCCCCTGACGCCACCGTCGATTGACGCCGCCTCCTGGGTACTGATGGACGCCACCACCGGACAGGTGCTGACCGCCGGCAATCCGGACGAGCGCCGCAACCCCGCCAGCCTGACCAAGCTGATGACCGGCTATGTGGTCGATCGCGCCATCGACGCGAAAAAAATCACCCGCGACGACGTGGTGACGGTCGGCAAAGACGCCTGGGCGGCGGGCAATCCGGTATTTAAAGGCTCTTCGCTGATGTTTATTAAGCCTGGCGACAAGATCACCGTGCGCGACCTCAGCCGCGGCGTCATCATCGACTCCGGCAACGACGCCTGCGTGGCGCTGGCCGACTACGTAGCGGGCAGTCAGCAGAACTTCGTCAATATGATGAATCAGTACGTACAGAAGCTGGGCCTGACCAATACGCACTTCGAGACCGTGCACGGCCTCGACGCGCCGGGCCAGTTCTCCTCCGCACGGGACATGGCGAAGCTGTCGCGCGCCATTATCAGCGGCGAGCCCGATTTCTACGCCATGTACAGCGAGAAAACCCTCACCTGGAACGGCATCACGCAGAACAACCGCAACGGGCTGCTGTGGGACAACAATCTGCACGTCGACGGCCTGAAAACGGGCCATACCGAAACGGCGGGCTTCAATATCATCGCCTCTAACGTGGTCGGTCAGCATCGTCTGATCGCGGTCGTGATGGGCGGCAAAAGTCCGAAAGGGCGTGAAGAGCAGGCGCGCAAGCTGCTGGTCTGGGGCCAGAACACCTTCGACACCGTGCAGCTGTTCCACGCGGGCAAGAAAATCGGCACTGAAAACGTCTGGTACGGCGCGCCGCACAGCGTCGCCGTTGGCACCGCTAACGACGTCTATCTGTCGCTGCCGCGCAGCGAGATCCAGAACGTGAAGGCTAAATATGTGATTAACCGTAAGGAGCTTGAGGCACCGCTGAAAGCCAACGAAACCATCGGCGAGATTCAGGTGATCGATAAGGACAAACAGCTGGCGAGCTACCCGCTGGTCACGCTCTCTGCGGTAGAGAAGGCGGGGGTATTCACGCGTATTCAGGACTACCTGAAGCAGAGGTTCTGACGGCAACAGGCGGCTTCCGTGCCGCCTCTGGTGATTACTTCAGATCGTCCTTCACATCCTTAACGTCGCTGGCCGACACCGGCGCGGCGGCGTTGCCCCAGCTGTTGCGCACATAGGTCAGCACGGCGGCGATCTGCTCGTCATCCAGCACCCCGGCAAAGGCGGGCATGGCGGGCGCCGTTGGTCGGGCGTCGGTATCGACGCCGCGGCTGCCCGCGCTGACCACCCGGATCAGCGAGGTGGCGTTCGGCTGGTTGATCAGCGGATTAGAGGCCAGCTGCGGGAAAATATTCCTCTCGCCGCGTCCGCCGGGGCTGTGACAGGCGGAACACTTCGCCTCATAAATCTGCGCGCCGAGCTTCATGCGATCGTCGCTGGCGGCCAGCGGCTGCGGTACCTCTTCATCGTGGGTTTTACCCTCTTTCAGGAAGGTCGCCACCGCGCGCAGATCCTCTTCGCGCCAGTACTGGGTTGAGTGGCGCACCGCGTCGGCCATCGGACCGGAAGCGATGGCGTAGCGGTTCACGCCGGTGCGCAGATAGCTGACGATATCCTCCTGCGTCCATTTGCCCAGCCCGGTATGGGCATCTGCGCCGAGATTAGGCGCATACCAGCCCTCTACTTCGCTACCGCTGAGGAAGCGATCGCCCTTATCGCCGCCGAGAAAGTTTTTCGAGGTGTGACAGGTGCCGCAGTGGCCCAGGCCCTGCACCAGATAAGCGCCGCGGTTCCACTCCGCCGACTTTTTCGCATCCGGGATAAACGTGCCCTTATCGAAGTTAAGCCAGTTCCAGGCAATCAGGCTGGTGCGGATATTAAAGGGGAAGGGCAGCTGGTTGGTTTCGACTTCATGATGGATCGGCTGCAGCGTCTGTATCCACGCCCAGAGATCCTGCAGGTCCCGCTCGGACATCCTGGTATAGGCGGTAAAGGGCATCGCGCCGTAGAGCCGTTTGCCGTCGTGGCCGATGCCTTCCGTCATGGCGCGACGGAAATCGTCATAGCTCCATTCGCCGATGCCGGTCTCGCGATCCGGCGTGATATTGGCGCCGGCCAGCACGCCGAACGGGGTATTAATCTTGACGCCGCCCGCATAGGGCTGCTTCGCATCGGTAGTATGACAGGCGGTGCAGTCGCCGAGCGTGGCGAGGTAGCTGCCGCGCGCATACTGGTCATACTCCGGCTGCGCCTGGCTGCCGACGCTTGCAACCAGCAGCAGCGCGGCGGAGAGTGCATTCAGCGTTTTCATGCGGTAATCATCTCCCCCGGACGTTTCAGATACCAGGTGCGGATGGCGTGCGCCGCCTTAAACGCCAGCGCCCCCACGGTGCCGGTCGGGTTGTAGCCGGGGTTCTGCGGAAAGGCGGAGGCGCCCACCACGAACAGGTTCGGCACGTCCCAGACCTGCAGATGTTTGTTGACCGAGCTGGTGCTGGGATCGGCGCCCATCACAAAACCGCCGACGACGTGAGAGGACTGATAGGGCACGCTGCTCCAGTGGCCGGTCATCGGTTTAACAATCATCTCGCGCGGGTTCATCGATTTGGCGATCTCCGCCACTTTGCCGGTGCAGTACTGCGCCATCTTCAGGTCGTTGTGCGAAAAGTCGAAGGTAATGCGCAGCAGCGGACGGCCGTGCGGATCTTTATAGTTGGGATCGAGCGAAAGGTAGTTGGTGCGGGTGGTGTAGCTGCTGGCCTCGCAGCCGATCGACATGGTGCTGAGGTAGTTATCTTTTAGCGCGCGCTTCCATTTCGATCCCCACTTCGGCGTGCCGGGCGGCAGCGGGCGATAGCCAATGGGCGCGGAGCCGATCGGCGTCACGCGGATACTGCCGCCGCCAAAGAAGCCGAGGCCGCTGTGGTCGAAGTTATCGTTGTTGAATTCATCGATGCCCATGCCGACCGCGCCCGCGCCAATAAAGGGATTGAAGTTCTTGTCATCGAAAAACAGCGTCACGTTGTTGGCGGTCTGATAGGCGTAGTTGCGGCCGGTGGTGCCCTTGTTGGTGACCGGATCGTAGGCCTCGCCGATTTGCGACAGCAGCATCAGGCGCACGTTTTCAAAGGTAAAGGCGGCGACAATCACCAGATCGGCGGGCTGTTCCCAGCTATCGCCGGAGGAGTCGACGTAGGTGACGCCGGTCGCTTTTTTGCCGCTGGAGTCGGTCAGCACCTCCAGCACTTCGCAGTTGGTGTAGGCGGTAAAGTTCTCTTTGCGCATCAGCGCGGGCAGCACAGTGGTAATGGCGCTGGCTTTGGAGTAGTTGGCGCAGCCGTAGTTCGTGCAGAAGCCGCAAAAGGTGCAGGGGCCCATGGTGACGCCGTAGGGATTGGTATAGGCCTCGGAGACCAGCGAAGAGGGCACAGGGAACGGCTGATAGCCCATCTCTTTCGCCGCCTGCGCGAACAGCGTCGGGCCGTAGGGCTGACGCAGCGGCGGCGTCGGATAGTCGCCGCTGCGCGGGCCTTCGAACGGGTTGCCGCCGGCGCGCTTCTCGCCGTTGAGGTTGCCCGCGTAGCCAGAGGTGCCCGCCACGCGCTCAAACTGCATATAGTGCGGCTCCATCTCTTCCCAGGTGGTGCCCCAGTCTTGCAAAACAAGCTCGCTGGGCATCGCGTCGGCGCCGTAACGCTCGGTGAGATAGCTCTTCAGCTGGAATTCGTGCGGCTGAAAGCGAAAAGTAATGCCCGCCCAGTGGTTGCCCGCGCCGCCAGTGCCGTTGCCGGGATGAAAAGATCCCCAGGTGCGCATCGGCAGCGCGGTCTGCGACGGGTTATTGCGCATGGTGCAGGTATTCTGTCGCGTGCGCAGCATCAGCTCTTCGCGCATCACATAGCGCAGTTCGTCGGTCACGGTGCCGATATTGAAATCGCGCGCCGTATCGCGCCACGGACCGCGCTCGATGCCGATTACCTCTAACCCTTCGTCGGCCAGCTCATTGGCGATAATCGACCCCGCCCAGCCGAGGCCGATCACCACGACATCTGTTTTAGGTAATTTTTTCATGGCTTATCCCTGCCTTTCCACTGGGCGATGCTGATGGGTTCGAGATGCAGATCTTCATTGTGCCGCTCGATGTAGGGGCGATAGTCGTAGCGCGCGCCGGGAAAGCCCAGCATTTTCCACGACGCCATATCGCGATTGCCGCCGTAGATGGGATCGGCGAAAAAGCCCTCCATGGTGTTGTTCAGCACCTCGATAAACAGCGACTGCGCATCAAAGCCTTCGAAGTGCACCTTGCCCGCTTCCATCGCGGCCAGCAGCGCGTCCTGCTGCTGCGGCGTCAGATCTTTGAAGCGTTTCTGAGAGGTCTGCTGCACGTAGCGGTCGAGCGCGGCCAGGCCCTGACGATAGCGCTGCTGCGGCACCAGCGGCGACTGATCGCCCTGCTCAGCGGTGCCTTTCTGGAACGGGCCTTCCATATAAATGCGCTCAAAAGTGCCGTAAAAACCGTGCAGCTGACGATCGATAAACTGCGCGCAGCCCGCCTCTTTACCGCCCACGCTCAGCTCGTCGGCGGGGATCAGGCGATCGACGATGGCTTCAATGGTTTCAGCTTCTTCCTGAGTGAAAAAGAGCCAGCCGGGCTGGTCGAAGGTTTCAGGGGGATTATCGGAGAAGGGCGTCCAGCCCGGCGAACCTTTCAGGGAGACGGCGTCGGCCGCGCGGGTAACGCTGGCGGCTACGCCTAGCGTAGACCAGGTCAACACCTGCCGTCGCGTGACGCCCGGCAAGGTTTTGGCTCTTTTCTTCATATCGCTTCCTTAAGTCGTGTTATCAAATAAACGAAAATAGGAGATATGGTTATGTGGTTGTTTTTATGATTTTGGGTGCTTGTAAAGGCAATGTTGATAATTGTAAGAAGGTGTCAAAACTGTATTGAAATGTAGAAGCGACGGTAAGCCTTAGCAACGTCATGGGATAAAATAACGCACTTTATGATCCTCAGCCGGAAAGCCACTTTGCGACCAGATAAGCCCATATCGAATATTGAGTTTTGGTTCTATCGCCACTACCGCAGCGTGCATGGCGTGCGCATCGCCATCGCCTTTTTACTCACCTTTCTGCTGGTGCGGCTGACCGGCATTCCAGAGGGTACCTGGCCGCTGATCACCCTGGTGGTGGTAATGGGGCCAATTTCCACCTGGGGCAACGTGTTTCCGCGCGCTATCCAGCGTATCTGCGGCACCTTCGCCGGATCGATCTCGGGCCTGATCGCCCTGAAGCTGGAATTGATGTCGCTGCCGGTGATGCTGGCATGGTGCGGCATCGTGATGATGGTGTGCGGCTACCTGACGTTAGGCAAGCATCCCTATATGGCGCTGCTGATCGGCATTACGCTCAGCGTGGTGGTTGGCGCGCCGGCGGGCGATTTCACCGTGGCGCTGTGGCGCGGCGGCGACGTGATCCTCGGCTCGCTGCTGGCGCTGCTGTTCAGCGCCATCTGGGCGCAGCGCGCCTACACCCACTGGCGCATCCAGCTGTCGGACTCGCTGGCGGAGATCGCCAAAATTCATCACGCCGGTTTTTCCCCAAACCTGATAGAGAAGCCGCGCCTGAAAAAGCCGCTAGGCAAGCTGCTGACCAACGTCGTGAAAATGCGCGCGCTGCTGGTGCCGGCGAGTAAAGAGACGCGTATTCCCAAATCGGTATTCGAGGCGATTCAGACCATCAACCGCAATATGGTGAACACGGTGGAGATGCAGATCGAAGCCTGGTGGGCCTCGCGCGAAACGCATCTTATCCTGCTCAACGCGCCGACGCTGCGGCGCACCCAGCAGATGACCGAAAAGACGCTGCACGCGCTGTCGGCGCTGGCGCTGCGCGGTGAGACCGACGAGGTGGCGGCCAACAGCCACGAGCTGACGGAAATCACCCGCGAGCTGAAGCAGCTGATCGCCGATGCGGGCAGCGAACGGCTGGAAGAGACGCCTATCTACGGCTATGTCTGGCTGAGTCTGGAACTGGCGAAACAGCTGGAGCGCATGACCGATCTGATCCGCCTGGCGCTGCGCAAATAATCACCAGGGACAATGACTTAATGCGAAAGGCGCTTTCTTTGCGCTAAGATAAGCGCCAGTCCGATTTTAGCGGCGACAATTGTCGCCCCGGCTGGCGAACCGCTAAGCTGAAGGTTATGACTCTACTCCCTGCGTAAGCAGGCCCAAAAAAAGGTGCCACCATGGAAAATGCCAAGCAATCATTTCAGGACGTACTGGAGTTTGTGCGTATGTTCCGTCGTAAAAACAAACTGCAGCGTGAAATCACTGATAACGAAAAGAAAATCCGTGATAACCAGAAGCGCGTTCTGCTGCTGGACAACCTGAGCGAGTATATTAAACCGGGCATGAGCATTGAGGCGATCCAGGAAATCATCGCTTCCATGCGTTCCGACTACGAAGATCGCGTCGATGAATACATCATCAAAAACGCCGATCTGTCGAAAGAGCGTCGCGACCTGTCGAAAAAACTGAAATCGATGGGTGAGCCGAAAGCGCAGTAACTGGCCGTACAGAAGACACATTCATCTTCATAGCGTAAAAAAACCGCAGCTTTTTAAGTCTGCGGTTTTTTTTCATATGTATTTCGTCCCGAATAACGGTACGAATAGAGAGAAAATCAGCGTCATTGTCCTGTTAATATCCCCTTTGCACCACGCAGCAGACCCTCTGTACTTAGGTCTTCATCAAGATCGGGCCAGTGAATGCCGTAGCCTGCGCCACACAATTCCCATTTTTGACGCTGTTCAGGCGTGCCGGCAGCCAGACGCGGATACCACGCAACTGGCACGGAGATAGTACGTCCATCCATCAGGTCCACAGTCAGACGGTCGTCGTCAATATGGACCTTCATGACGCGTATATCATTCTCACTTTGTAAAGTAAGCATCCCAGGCCTCCTGAAGATGATTCTGGTTCTCTTTCACCAGACGCTGAAGTTCACGTAGCTCATGCGAAGCAAAATTCACACTGCGCGCCACGCTCAAGTCATGCAACCATATTTTAGCCGTTGCATTCTCCTTATCAACGTGGATGTGCGCGGGTTCGTTGGGTTCATGACTGTAGAAATAGAAGCGGTAAGGGCCAATTCTAAGAACAGTCGGCATGTTTATCTCCCTGACAAACGGTATGAACAGAATAGACGCTTTTACTCTACCCTCAGCGCTGCAGCAGCTGGCGCGCGATGCGCTGCAGCTGCTGCGCCAGCGCCTCGCCATCCGGTACTTCGCCGCCCGGCGCGGCGGTGGTGGCGCGCAGCACCAGCGCCGGCTCCAGCGGCCGGGAGGGCGGCGGCGCATCCTGCAGACGCGCCATCAGCGTCTCGACGCACTGCTCCCCCAGCGCCTGCAGATCCTGACGCACCGTGGTCAGCGGCGGCTGATACCAGGCGCTTTCGGCGGTATCGTCATAGCCGACCACCGAGATCTCGCCCGGAATCGCCACCCCGTGCTGATGCAGCGCGCGCATCGCGCCAAGCGCCATCTGATCGTTCGCCACCAGCAGCGCCTGCGGCAGGCGATCGGGCAGCTGTTGCAGCATCGCCTGGTAGCCGGACTGGGCGCTCCAGTCGCCCCGCAGCGCGCAGAAGGGCGTCAGGCGGTGCGCCGCCAGCGCCTCGCGCCACGCCGCTTCGCGCAG
The DNA here is from genome assembly GCF_059730625.1 of Pantoea sp. X-Soil-MYKO-1289. Classification (NCBI taxonomy): domain Bacteria; kingdom Pseudomonadati; phylum Pseudomonadota; class Gammaproteobacteria; order Enterobacterales; family Erwiniaceae; genus Pantoea; species Pantoea sp. X-Soil-MYKO-1289. The sequence continues at coordinate 2,612,144 of NZ_AP036004.1, read as the reverse complement.
CTGGGCAGAAATCGCCTGCGTCGGGCCGTTCAGCAGGCCGATCTGGCGATGCCCCAGCGCGACCAGGTGCTCGACGGCGGCCCGCGCGCCGCGCGCGTTGGAGTACTGACACTGCGCCACCTGCGCCTGGGGTTCGACATCCATAAAAATTACCGGCTTGTCGCCGCACAGCGTCTGGATCTGCTCCGCTTCCGCAGCGGCCAGCGGCAGGTTAATCATCAGCGCATCGACGCGCTGCGCCAGCAGTTCGTTGACGGTCTCGGCGGCGCTGTTGTGGCTGCGCATGGCGATCACCAGATGGTAGCCGCCGCGGCTGGCGCGCTGCTGGATAGCCGAGGCGATCTGCGCCGGCGCCATTAGCGCCAGATCGCTGGTGGCGAGTCCGAGCGTGCGCGTCGCTTTGCCCGCCAGTTGCTGCGCCACGCGGTTTGGCACATAGTTGAGCTGCTGCATGGCGGCTTCCACCTTCGCTCGCGTGCGCGGGGAGACCTGCGGCGAATGGTTAAGCACGCGGGAAACGGTCTGGTAGGAGACGCCGGCAAGGCGGGCGACGTCATCAAGAGTGATAGCGCGGGAAGTCATTGATTTCTCCACTGGACAGAGGCGGTCAGTGTAACAAAATTTTCGTCGCGCAGGCGCGTCTGTGCGCAACCCGAAAGGAGGAGAGATGCAGCTTAATCATCAGGCCATACAGGATCTCAATCTTATTGCCGGCTGGCTGGCGCTGGACGATATGCCCGTCGAAGGCGACATCGAAGCGGATATGGCGATACTTGCCGGCCACGCCGTGCTGCCGAATATCGAGGGCGCGGTGGCGCTGGCGAAAAAGTTCAGGCTGCCCTTGCTGCTCAGCGGCGGCATCGGCCACGCCACCGGCGCGCTGGCGCAGGCGATGGCGCTGCATCCGCTCTATCGCGATATCGAGACGCGCGGCAAAAGCGAGGCGCAGATGCTGGCGGCGATCGCCCGTGTTTTCGGCGGCCTCGACGAAGAAGATCTGCTGCTGGAGGAGGCGTCGCGCAACTCTGGCGAAAACGCCGCCTTTAGCCAGCGTCTGCTCGACGCCCGCCAGCTGCGGCCGCAGCGCGTGGTGCTGATTCAGGATCCGCTGCTGCAGCGCCGCGCCGACGCCACCTTTCGCTGGCAGTGGCGCGAGCGCGACGACGCGCCGCGCTTTATCAACTGGCCGGTATTTACCCCGGTCGTGACGCACGATTCCGGTATGGCGCGCATCATCGGCGCGCCGGCGCAGGGGCTGTGGTCGCTGGAGCGCTTCGTGCAGCTGCTGATGGGCGAAGTGCAGCGCCTGCGCAACGATGAACAGGGCTACGGTCCACGCGGCGCCGGTTTCTTTGGCGAAGTCGAGATGCCCGATGCGGTAGACGCCGCCTGGCATCGCCTGATGCAGCTGCCCGCCGTGCGGTCGCGGCTGGCGGCCGCGCGCTAGCTAACGGCTCTTTAAGTAGACCTGTAAATTGACGTTCACCGCGTTGAGCAGCGGCACGCTGACGCCGTTGCGCGCCGCGCGCGTCACCAGATCGCCGATCACCTGTTCCGCTTCAATATCAAAGCCCTGGCATAAATCGCGATACATCGAAGAGGTCATCGGCGTCGCGGGATTGCTCAGCAGCTCGAGGATTTTCGCCGTCACCGCCGGCCGCGGCTGGTAGCCGTCGGCAGTAATGGTCGCCAGCACCTCGCTGAAGAGGCCGCGCAGCAGCGCTTCGCCGCCCTCGGCGCTGAGCGCCTGCCGCGTATCGCCGCGCGCCAGACAGCAGACCGCGCCGAGCGTGCTCAGCAGCAGCCACTTCTCCCACAGCTCGCCGATAATATTGTCGGAAAAAAGGGTGTCGACGCTGGCCGCGCGCAGCGCCTCGTCCACGCGCTGCAGCCGCGCGTCGTTACGGCCATCCAGCGCGCCGTAGTAGATCTGGTGCAGCGCCGTCATCTGCACCACTTCGCCCTGTTCGCCCAGCGTGGCGTTGATTTTTACCAGCCCGCCGATCACCTTATCGCCGAAGCGCTCGCGCAGCAGGTCGAAATGACGCATGCCGTTGAGGATCGGCATAATCAGCGTCTGTTCGCCCACGACGGGCGCAATATCTTCTATCGCCTGCGCCAGCGCAAAACTTTTCACCGTCAGGATAATCAGGTCGTAAGGACCTCGCAGCGATCCCGCCTGCGCCAGCTGCGGCTGCAGCTTCTCTACGCCCTGCGGCGTGCGCAGCACCAGGCCGTTTTCGCTGAGCTGCCTGAAGCGACGCTCGCGCACCAGAAAGGTGACGTCGCGTCCCGCCTGCGCCAGACGCGCGCCAAAATATCCGCCGGTCGCCCCGGCGCCTACGATAAGAATGCGCATGATCGTTTTCCTTTAGCCGTTGAGGCTCCTACCTTAAAACCTGACGGCAGCGGTTGCCAGCGTCGCGTTGCTCAGCGCCGCGCTATCGCCGCCAGCAGGGCGGGGAGCAGGCCGGGAAAGCGCTGATCCAGGCAGTCGCGGCGCAGCGAAATCAGATTTTCCCTCCCGACGGGCCGCTGCCAGATCACGCCGCTGTCGCGCAGCACGCGCCAGTGATGCGTCATGGTCGATTTGGCGATCTCGCCGCGCAGCGCGTTGCAGCTCTGTTCGCCGTGCTGCGCCAGCGTCTGGAGAATGGCGAGGCGAATCGGATTGCCGAGCGCAAACAGCACGTTCTCCAGTTTGATCTCGTGCGGCTGCGGATGATTTTCCAGCATGGTATTCCTGTTCTACGATCTATCAATTGCGCAATTATAGCTCAAACTGTTCGCATTTAGTCGTACAGTGAGCGTAAGCTGCTTTTCGACGGCGCGCAATCCTGCGCGCCGCGCCACACGTCAACCGACTAAGGACGCATCATGCCCCGAACACTTCCCGTTGAGCGTTACCGCAACATCGGCATCTCCGCGCATATCGATGCCGGTAAAACCACCACGACCGAGCGCATCCTGTTTTACACCGGAATGAGCCACAAGCTGGGTGAAGTGCACGATGGCGCCGCAACGACCGACTGGATGGCGCAGGAGCAGGAGCGCGGCATCACCATTACCTCGGCGGCGGTCAGCTGCTTCTGGCCCGGCATGGACGGCAGCTTCGCGCCGCACCGCATCAATATCATCGACACGCCCGGCCACGTCGACTTCACTATCGAAGTCGAGCGTTCGATGCGCGTGCTGGACGGCGCGGTAATGGTCTATGACGCCGTCGGCGGCGTGCAGCCGCAGTCGGAAACGGTGTGGCGGCAGGCGAATAAATATCACGTGCCGCGGCTGGCGTTCGTCAACAAAATGGATCGCCAGGGCGCGGATTTCTTCCGCGTGGTGCAGATGATGAAAGATCGCCTCAGCGCAAATCCGGTGCCGATCGTCATCCCCATCGGCGCGGAAGAGCACTTCAGCGGCGTGGTCGATCTGCTGAAAATGCAGGCGATTTACTGGGACGAAGCGTCGCAGGGCATGACCTTCAGCTACGCGCCGATCCCCGACGCGCTGCTGGACGAGGCGAACGCCTGGCGCGAAAAAATGGTCTCGGCGGCGGCCGAAGCGAGCGATGAACTGATGGAAGCCTGGCTGGAGAGCGGCGATCTGGATCATGACCAGATTATCGCCGGCCTGCGCCAGCGCACGCTGCGCAACGAGATCCAGCCGATGCTGTGCGGCAGCGCCTTCAAAAACAAAGGGGTGCAGCGCATGCTGGATGCGGTGGTGGAGCTGATGCCGTCGCCCGCCGATATTCCGGCGATCAAAGGCGTGGATGAGAACGGCAACGAGGCGGAGCGGCATCCGGGCGATGACGAGCCTTTCTCGGCGCTGGCGTTCAAGCTGATGAGCGATCCCTTTGTCGGCCAGCTCACCTTTGTGCGCGTCTATTCCGGCGTGCTGCGCAAAGGCGACAGCGTCTGGAACGCGGTCAAGGGCAAAAAAGAACGTATCGGCCGCATCGTGCAGATGCACGCCAACGCGCGCCATGAAATAGAGGAGATCCGCGCCGGGGATATCGCCGCCTGCGTCGGGCTGAAAGAGGTGACAACCGGCGAAACGCTGTGCGATCCCAACGCCATTATTACCCTGGAGCGCATGGAGTTTCCGGAACCGGTCATTTCGCTGTCGATCGAGCCGAAAACCAAAGGCGATCAGGAGAAGATGAGCCTGGCGCTGCAGCGGCTGGCGGCGGAAGATCCCTCGTTCCGGCTGCACACCGACGAGGAGTCCGGCCAGGCGATTATCTCCGGCATGGGCGAGCTGCATCTGGAGATCATCGTCGACCGCCTGAAGCGCGAGTTCGGCGTCGAGGCGAATATCGGCCGTCCGCAGGTGACCTACCGCGAGACGCTGCGCAAGGCGGCGCGCGATGTCGAGGGCAAGTTTGTGCGCCAGTCCGGTGGTAAAGGGCAGTATGGTCACGTGGTGCTGACGCTGGAACCGCTGGAGCCGGGCGGCGGCTTTGTGTTCGAAGACGCCACCAAAGGCGGCGTGGTGCCGCGCGAATATATTCCGTCGGTGGAAAAGGGCATCCGCGAGGCGCTGAACAGCGGCGTGATTGCCGGTTATCCGATCGTCGACCTGAAGGCGACGCTGACCTTCGGCTCCTATCACGACGTCGACTCGTCGGAGATGGCGTTCCGCATGGCGGCCATTCTCGGCTTCCGCGCCGCCGCGAAGCTGGCCGATCCGGTGCTGCTGGAGCCGGTGATGAAGGTCGAGGTCGAAACGCCTGAGGAGTATGCGGGCGGCATTATGGGCGATCTCTCGTCGCGCCGCGGACAGGTGCAGGGCATGGATGAACACTTTGGCGGCCGCATTATCCGCGCCGAAGTGCCGCTGGCGGAGATGTTTGGCTACTCCACGGCGCTGCGCTCGCTGACGCAGGGACGCGCCACCTACAGCATGGAGTTCGCCCACTATGCGCAGGCACCGCGTCAGGTGGCCGACGCGGTGATCGCCGCACGCCACTAAGCCGCTACACCATGATGGCAGGGACGCCATCTTTCCCTAATCCCGCCTCGCGCCAAACCATTGTCACTATTCTCGTTTTACTTCCCCTTTTCGCACGTTTAATCATTTCGCGGCTCGACTCTTTGCGCGCGCCGCTGGCGCGCGCCTTTCTCCTCCTGCGGACAAGGACACTATGAACGCGAATTCTCTGCACCGCGCGCTGGGCGCGATCTGCCTGCTGGGCCACGTCGCCGCCGTCTCCGCTGCCGAAACGCCGCGAGCGGGCGGCAGCTTTACCGTCGGCGTCGAAACCGAACCCAACACCTTTAACCCGCAGCTTAACGGTCAGGCCAAGGCGGATGTCACGCTGCGCAACGTCTGGGAGTCGCTGCTGGCGCGTCAGCCCGACGGCAGCTTCGTTCCCTGGCTGGCTCAGAGCTACCAGGCCAGCCCGGACGGCAGCCAGTATCGCTTTACGCTGCGCCGCGACGTGCTCTTTTCCAACGGCGAAAAGCTGGATGCGCAGGCGGTGGCGGAGAATTTCCGCCACACCCAGGATGCGCGATACTGCGCCGGAACCAGCCTGTGCATGATGGGGGCGCGCATCAGCAGCATCGAGACGCCGGACGATTTTACGCTGGTGATCAACCTGAAGCAGGGCTACACGCCGTTTCTGTCGTTCGCCGCCGCGCTGGAGATCCTCGCGCCCGCCAGCTGGCGCTCGGCGCAGCTCAAGTCGGGCGGCAAGGAGATAGCCGGCACCGGCCCCTTTATTCTCGACAGCTATGAAAAAGGGCAGCAGGTTACCTTCGTGCGCAACCCGAACTACCGCTGGGCGCCCGCCACGGCAAAGCATCAGGGACCGGCGTATCTCGATCGCGTCACCTACCGCTTTTTGCCGGAGTCCTCGGTGCGCACCGGCGCGCTGCTCTCCGGCCAGCTCGACGCCATTGAGGGCATCTCCGGCAACGATGCGGGCGAGTTTAAAGAGAACCACGACTTCATCTACCAGCATGCGCTCAATACCGGCACGCCGTATTCGCTCTACCTCAACGTCGACTATGGCCCGACGCAGGATCTCCGCGTGCGCCAGGCGATCATCAGCGGGCTCGATATCGATCCGCTGCTGAAGTCGGTCTATCGCGGCGAACGCACGCGCGGCTGGGGCATTACCTCGCCGGTTGAACCGCTCTACGACAGGGCGCTGGAGGGCAAATATGGCAACCAGCCGGACGCCGCCAACCGGCTGCTGGACGAGGCGGGCTGGGCCACGCGCGACAGCGAAGGCTTCCGCAGCAAAGCGGGCCAGCGGCTGAGCATTGAGGTGATCCAGGCGCAGGCGACGGTGCGCGACCAGCGCGACGTGCTGCTGCAGGCGATTCAGGCGCAGGCGCGGCAGCGGCTCGGCGTTGATTTCAGGCTGCGCTACGTCGATTCCGGCACCTATGCCGAGGTGCGCAACAGCGGCAGGTTTGGCGCGATTGCCAACTCCAATGTCGAAACCGACGGTATCGACATTGAAAACCACTACCGGCCCATCAGCCAGGGCGGGGCGATCAACTACAGCCGGGTCAATGACGCGCAGATCAACGCGCTGCTGGATAGAGCCGCCAGCACGCTGGACGTCGCGCAGCGCCGTCAGGCTTACAGCGAACTGCAAAACCGCGCGCTGATCCAGCTGGCGCTGGCGGTGCCGCTCTATCAGCCGGAAGATCAGATCGCCGCCGCGCGCTATGTCCACGGCTATGGCTTCCGCAGCTTTAAGCAGATGCCGGAAAACGCCTATGAGATCTGGCTAAGCGATCGTTAATTTACGCCAGGCTCAGATAAATTTGTTATTTCAATATGCGCCTGGCGCAATTATCCCTGCGCCAGGCCGGGGCGGATTCCCATATTCAACAAAACGATTGTCATTATTGTCGGTTTACATTCTTCGCGCCGGATTTTAATAATTTCCCGGTAATTAACCGAGAGAGCGAAAATATGAGTCAGTCCGTTCAGGTGGCAAAACCCGACGATGCAGAAGAGATCTTCGCCCTGCTGCAGCGCGCCTACGCCTCGCTGCTGGAGCAGGATATTCATTTCACCATTACGCAGGGCAACGTAAACCAGGTGCGTCAGACCATCGAGCGCGAAACCGTGCTGGTGCTGCGCAAGTGGCAGCGCGCGGTCGCCACGGTGACGGTGCGCTTTCCCTGGACCCAGCAGGCGAATGCGCCGTCGCAGCTGCCGTTTATTCACTGGTTCGCCGTCGATCCCGATTTTAAAGGCCAGGGCTATGGCCGTGAAATAATCAGCTGGGCGGAGGATCATTTATTAAAAGAGACGTTAAAAGCGCCGGGCGTTTATCTGGCCACGGCGGTTAAACATCCGTGGCTGAGTGAATTATATCAGCGCCGCGGCTATCAGCCTTTTTATCACCGCACCAACCCGCTGGGTGAAGCGCTGGTGTTTCTGAAGAAGGAATTCCAGCCGGAAGTCACCAGCGACATTGCTCGCTCGGCCTGATTTTTATAATAAAACACACCTGCACCTAATAAGGATAATATGAAAAAGATTTTTACCCTGGCGCTGGGTTTCACCTCTCTGTTGGGAAGCGCATCACCTCTGCTGGCCGCTGACGCGCCGCGCAGCGGCGGCAGTTTGACGGTTGGCGTCGAGACCGAACCGACCACCTTTAACCCGCAGCTCAACGGCCAGGACAAAGCGGAAATCACCCTGCGTAATTTCTGGGAGTCGCTGCTGGCGCGCCGCCCCGACGGCAGCTTTGTGCCCTGGCTGGCGGAGAGCTATCAGATCAGCCCGGACGGCAAAACGCTGCGCTTTACGCTGCGCCGCGACGTCACCTTCTCTAACGGCGAGAAGCTGAATGCGAACGCGGTGGCGGAAAACTTTCGTCACACCCAGGACGCGAAATATTGCGCCGGCACCAGCCTGTGCCTGATGGGCAGCCATATCGCCAGCATCGAGACGCCGGACGACGCCACGGTGGTGATTAATCTTAACGCCACCTATGCGCCGTTCCTGTCGTTCGCCGCCGGGCTGCAAATCCTTGCGCCCGCCAGCTGGCAGTCGACGCAGCTCAAGTCGGGCGGCAAAGAGATCGCCGGCACCGGCCCCTTTATTCTCGACAGCTACGAGAAGGGGCAGCAGGTCACCTTCGTCCGCAATCCGAACTATCACTGGGCGCCCGCCACGGCGAAACATCAGGGACCGGCGTATCTGGAACGCGTCACCTACCGCTTCCTGCCGGAATCGTCGGTGCGCACCGGCGCGCTGCTCTCCGGCCAGGTGGACGCCATCGAAGGCATCTCCGGCAACGACGCGGGCGAATTTAAAGACAACGGCGACTTCACTTACCAGCACGCGCTCAATACCGGCACGCCGTACTCGCTGTTCCTTAACGTCGAATATGGCCCGACGCAGGATGTGCGCGTGCGCCAGGCGCTGCTGCAGGGGCTGGAGATCGATCCGCTGCTGAAATCGGTCTATCGCGGCGAACGCACCCGCGCGTGGGGCATCACCTCGCCGGTCGATCCGCTGTATGACAAGGCGCTGGAGGGCAAATATGGCAACCAGCCGGAGGCCGCCAACCGACTGCTGGATGAGGCGGGCTGGCGCGCGCGCGACAGCGAGGGTTTCCGCACCAAAGATGGCCAGCGGCTGCGCATCGAGCTAATCCAGGCGCAGGCCACGGTGCGCGACCAGCGCGACGTGCTGCTTCAGGCGATTCAGGCGCAGGCGCGCCAGCGTCTCGGCGTCGACCTGAAACTCAACTATGTCGATTCCGGCACCTACACCGAGGTGCGCGCCAGCGGCAAGTTCGGCACCATCGCCAACTCCAACACGCCAACCGACGGCGTCGATATTGAAAACCACTACCGGCCGATCAAACAGGGCGGCGCCATCAACTACAGCCGCGTTAACGACGCGCAGATCAACGCGCTGCTGGATAAGGCCGCCGGCACGCTGGACATCGCGCAGCGCCGTCAGGCCTACAGCGATCTGCAAACGCGGGCGCTGACCGACCTGGCGCTGGCGCTGCCGCTCTACGAGCCGGAAGACCAGCTCGCCACGGCCAGCTATGTGCACGGCTACGGCTTCCGCAGCTACAAACAGATGCCGGAAAGCGTTTACGACGTCTGGCTCAGCGAACACTAACAGGAGGCGAGGATGAGTCTGGAGAGCATCGCAACCCGCGCGCCGCGTAAGCCGACGCCGTTATTCTGGCGCAATGCGCTGGCGCGGCGCATTGCCGGGCGGCTGCTCGGCGGCGTGCTGGTGCTGTGGGCGGCCGTTACGCTGGCGTTTCTCGGCGTGCATCTGGCCCCGGGCGACATCGTGAGCCTGCTGATTGGCGAACAGGTGCGCACGGCGGCCATTGAGGCGGCGATCCGCGCCGAATGGGGACTGAACGAACCTTTATGGCTGCAATATCTGCACTATTTATGGCGCGTGCTGCACGGCGATTTCGGGCGCTCCTACATCCTCAATACCGAGGTGAGCCATCTGCTGGCGACGCAGCTCTGGCCGACCATCAAGCTGACGCTGGCGGCGCTGCTGGTGAGCATTCTCTTCGCCGTGGCGGTGGCGGTCACCACTGCGCATCGCCGCTGGGGCCGCCGCGTGGCCAATGCGGTGGAGCTGCTGCTCGCCTCAACGCCGTCGTTCTGGGTGGGCATTGTGCTGCTGTTTGTTTTCAGCTTCACGCTGCGCTGGTTCCCGGTGGCGGGCGACCGCACGCTTTCCGCGCTGGTGCTGCCCGCGCTGGCGCTGGGGCTGGCGCAGGGCGCGGTGGTGGCCCAGCTGCTGCGGCGCGAGCTGGAGCGCGCGCTGGATGCGCCCTTTACCCTGACGCTGCGCGCCTGGGGCGTCGGCGAAACCAGGATTCGCTTGCGCCACGCGCTGCGCCATGCCGCCTTGCCCGCCGTCACGCTGACCGGCTGGTTGGTGGGCGGCCTGCTGAGCGGCGCGGTGATCACCGAACAGGTGTTTGGCCGGCCGGGACTCGGCAAGCTGACGGTCGACGCGGTGCTGGCGAAAGATCTGCCGGTGGTGCTGGCGGTCGCCATTTTATCGGCGCTGATCTACGTGGTGATGAGCACGCTGGTGGACATTCTGGCGCTGTGGATCGATCCGCGTCTGCGTGGGGAGAGCCAGTAATGCAAGCCATTCTGCAACGCGTTTCCTTTGCGCTGCCTGCCGCGGTGTGGGCAGCGATCGTTTTTCTGTTTCTGGTGCTGCTGGCGGTGGTGGCCCCGCAGTGGCTGGCGCATAGCGATCCGCTGCTGGCCGACCCGCTCAACGCCCAGCTGCCGCCGTCGGCGCAGCACTGGCTCGGCACCGATCAGCTCGGACGCGACCTGCTGACGCGGGTGATCTACGGCAGCCGCTATTCGCTGCTGATCAGCGTGGCGGCGATGGCGCTGGCGGTGCTGTTCGGCACGCTGCTGGGGCTGGCCGCCGCGCTCGCCCGCGGCATCGTCGACGAGCTGCTGAGCCGCGCAGTGGACGTGATCTCCGCCTTTCCCGATCTGCTGCTGGCGCTGATGCTGATCGCCTTTACCGGGCCAGGCACCACCAATTTGATCATCGCGCTCGGCGTGGCGTCGGTGCCGCGCTTTGCCCGCGTGGTGCGCGCGCAAACCTGGCGCGTCATGACCTCCGGCTACGTTGAGCAGGCGCGCACCTTTGGCCTGTCGCGCACTACGCTGATCCTGCGCCATATCCTGCCGCACGCCATTGCGCAGGTGCCTGCGCTGGCGACGCTGGGGCTCGGCACCGCCATTATCGGCACCGCTGGGCTGAGCTTTCTCGGCATGGGGCCGCAGCCGCCGACCGCGGAATGGGGGCTGATGCTGGCGGAAGGGCGCAACTATCTGCGCAACGCCTGGTGGATCGCCGTCTGGCCCGGCGTGTTTATCACCCTGACGGTGATTGCCGTCAACACGCTGGGCCGCTACTGGCAGGCGCGTTTTGAAGGAGGCGAAGCATGAACCCGGTTATCGACATTCAAAATCTCTCGATCCGTTTTGGCCCGCACTACGTGGTGAAAAACCTCGACCTGCAGGTGCGGCCGGGCGAATCGGTGGCGCTGGTAGGGGAGTCCGGCTCCGGCAAAACCCTGACGGCGCGCAGCCTGCTCGGGCTGCTGCCCGACGGGGCGACGCTCAGCGCCGATCGCTTTGTTATCGACGGGCGCGATATGCGCCAGGCCGGGCGCGAGGCGTGGCGCGCGCTGCGCGGACGGCGCATCGGCTATGTATTGCAGGATGCGCTGGTCTCGCTCGATCCGCTGCGCCGCATCGGGCAGCAGCTGGCGGATGCGCTCAGCGCCGCCGGGCAGCGCGGCGCGCTGGAGGCGCAAAGTATCCGGCTGTTGCAGGCCGCGGGCATTAGCGACGCGGAAAGCCGGCTGGCGCGCTACCCGCACCAGCTTTCCGGCGGGCAGCGCCAGCGCGCCTTGATCGCCGCCGCGCTGGCGGCCAGCCCGGCGCTGCTGATTGCCGATGAGCCGACCACGGCGCTGGATATGACGGTGCAGCGGCAGATCCTGCAGCTGCTGGCGCAGCGCCGCCGCGACGGCCACGCGCTGCTGCTGATCAGCCACGATCTGGCGGTGGTCTCCGAGCTGGCGGATCGCGTGCTGGTGATGCGCGACGGCGAAGTCGTGGAGCAGGGCCGCAGCGGGCCGCTGCTGGCACAGCCGCAGCATCCCTGGACGCAGCGGCTGCTGCGCGCGGTGCCGACGCCCGCCACGCGCGGCCTGCGCCTGAGCGCCACCGAGCCGACGCCGCTGCCGCCGCGTCCGCAGCCCGGCAACGCGCCGCTGCTGGAGGCGATCGGGCTGAATAAGGCCTACGGCGATCGTCAGGTATTGAACAATATTCACTTCCGCCTGCATCCAGGCGAAACCCTCGGCGTGGTGGGCGAGTCGGGCTCGGGCAAAACCTCGCTGGTGAAAGTGGTAATGGGGCTGACCGAGCCGGACAGCGGCACGCTGCTGCTGGAGGGCAGCCGCTGGGATCGCCTTCATGAAAAGGCGCGCCGCGCGCGACGGGCACGCCTGCAGCTGATCGCTCAGGACCCGTACAGCTCCTTCGATCCGCGCTACACCGTGGAGAAGATTATTGGCGAAAGCCTCGACAGCGCGGGCCTTTTCGGCGATGCGCGCCGCCAGCGCGTGCGCCAGCTGCTGGATGAGGTGCAGCTCGGCGACCGTTTCCTCGACCGCTATCCGCAGCAGCTCTCTGGCGGCCAGCGCCAGCGCGTCGCCATCGCGCGCGCCTTTGCGCCCAATCCGGCGCTGCTGGTGGCGGATGAGCCGGTCAGCGCACTCGACGTGTCGGTGCAGGCGCAGGTGCTGGATCTGCTGGCCGATATGCAGGCTGAGCACGGCACCGCGCTGCTGTTTATTTCTCACGATCTCGGCGTTATCCAGCATCTCGCCGATCGCGTGCTGGTGATGCAAAACGGTCAGGTGGTCGAGAGCGGCGATCTGCGTCAGGTGTTCGACGCGCCGCAGCATCCCTGGACGCAAAAACTGTTACAGGCCTTGCCGGTGCTTCCCGCCTGGCGGCCCGCCGTCGCATAAAGGAGATTACAATGAGTCAGACACAACGCCAGCTGCGGCTGGGAGCCATTATTCAGGGCGCATCCGGCAATATGTCCGCCTGGCGTCACCCCGACGCGGTGGCCGACGCCAGCATCAACGTCAATTACGTGCTGGATCTGGCGCGCAAGGCGGAGCAGGCGAAAATCGACTTTCTGTTCGTCGCTGACGGCCTCTATATTACGCCGCAGTCGATCCCCCATTTCCTCAACCGCTTCGAGCCGATTACGCTGCTGTCGGCGCTGTCGCTGGTCACCAAAAATATCGGGCTGGTGGCGACGCTCTCTACCTCTTACAGCGAGCCCTTTACCGTGGCGCGCCAGTTCGCCAGCCTCGATCACCTTAGCGGCGGCCGCGTCGGCTGGAACGTGGTGACCTCGCCGCTTGAAGGCTCGGCAAAGAATTTTTCACGCGCCAGCCATCCGGAGCATGACGAGCGCTATCGCGTCGCCAGCGAATATCTTGACGTAGTGAAGGGGCTGTGGGACTCGTGGGAGGCGGACGCCTTTGTGCGCGACAAGGCGAGCGGCCAGTTCTTCGACGCCGACAAGCTGCACACGCTGAACCATAAAGGCAAATACTTCTCGGTGCAGGGGCCGCTTAACGTGGGCCGTTCGCCCCAGGGCCGCCCGGTGGTGTTCCAGGCGGGCGCGTCGGAAGCGGGCAAAGCCTTTGCCGCCGAGGCCGCCGACGCGATATATACCCGACAGGAGACGCCAGAGCAGGCACGCGAGTTTCGCGAAGATGTGCGCCGTCGACTGGTGGCGCGCGGCCGCCGCGCCGACGATATTCGCGTGTTTCAGGGCATCAGCGTGATTATCGGCAGCAGCCAGGCTGACGCGGAGCGCCGCTATCAGCAGACTGCGGAACTGGTCACGCTCGACAAGGCGCTGGAGTATCTCGGTCGCTACTTTGAGCATCACGACTTTAGCCAGTACGACGCCGACGCGCCTTTTCCGGAGATTGGCGACCTCGGCGAAAACAGCTTTCGCAGCACCACCGACGCCATTAAGCGTAACGCACGCGAGCGCGGCCTGACGCTGCGCCAGGCGGCGCTGGAAGAAGCGACGCCGCGCCCGACCTTCCTGGGCACCGCGCAGCAGGTGGCGGACGGCCTGGCGGAGTGGTTCCTCAGCGGGGCGGCTGACGGTTTCGTGGTGCGCGGCGGCACGCCGACGGCGTTCGATGATTTTGTCGCGCAGGTGATCCCGCTGTTGCAGGCGCGCGGCATCTATCGTCAGGCGTATGAAGGCGCGACGCTGCGTGAAAATCTCGGGCTGGCCGAGCCGGAAAACCAGTTCGCCGGGCGCCGCCGGCAGGTGGCCTGAGCTACAGGGCCGTCACGCCGAGCGCGGCGGCCTGCGTCTCCCAGCGCATTATCTCCTGATAGGCGGCGCGCTCCGGCACGGTAAAACCGGTAATAAAGCTGGCGCGCGCCGCCTTCTCCTCGACAAACTGCGTCAGTACGCGGCGCAGCGTCGCCAGCGTCTCCTCATCCGTTTGTGCGGACGTAATCAGCGGCGGGGCGGGGCAGAGCGGCGTTTCGCCGACGATCGCCAGCCCCGCCAGCTCCTGCGCGGCGTGCCGCCGCAGCAGCGCCCAGGTCAGGCAGTCAATCGCCGCAATATCCGCTTTCCCGTCACGCAGATGCGCCAGCGACTGGCGGTGGCTGCCGCTCAGCGTCGTGGCGCTAAAAAAGCGGCCATCCTGCGCCAGCGGCGCGATCAGGTAGCGCAGCGCGTTATAGCCGGAGTGGGAATCGAGGCTGTTGGCCGCCGCGCGGCGGCCGCGGAAATCGGCCAGCGCGCGGTTTTCATCTTCCTCGCGCGCCACCAGCCAGCTGCGGTAGCGCGCGCCGTGGCAGCCCGGCGCGCTGAGTTCAAAGGCGCCGACCAGCTGCACATCGGGCAGCTGCGTCATCAGCGGGTAGCCGCAGGTCTGGCTCAGCAGCAGATCGTCGGCGCGCCAGTGCGCCAGCAGATCCTCCGGCCATTCAACATCCGCCCGTAACCGCTGCGCCAGCCTGGCGGTCAGCCTCTGGGTGTGCGGACGGTGGATGTCGTACATCGGTAGCGAAAGCCGTCTCATGCGAGCGATCCTGTTGCCAGCCCGGATGGGCGTTAACGTTAACGGGCGTGGTGGTGAAATTCCTGATCCATTCGCCGTAGCCTGCCGCGCGAAAACCGCGGTTGCGCTGGTGATAGTCGTCGCGCCACAGCAGATAGACCCTGCGCAGACCATACCACGGCAGGCCGGGCAGGTCGTGATGCACCGCGTGATAGTTGAGATTAAGAAACAGCAGCCGCCACGCCCAGCCCGCCTCGTTGTTGACCGAGCGCGCCAGCGGATCGGCATCGGCGCGGTGCTCATAGAAAGAGCGCACTTTGGTCAGCATCAGCGCGGGGTAGCTTACCGCCAGTATAAACAGGAGCGGCGAGAAGCCCTGGCGCGCCATCCAGGCGAACAGCACGGCCAGCAGCGCCAGATGGATCGCCCACATGACGAGGGCGCGCCCTTCCACACGGCAGATCGCCAGCAGCAGCGACTGAAGCGACGCGTAAATATCCAGCAGCGGCCCCAGCAGCAACCGGCCGGGAAAGGTATTGCGCAGGTGGATCGCCCGGCGCTGCCAGGGCCGTAGCCGCGCCCAGCGCGCCGGTGACACATACCAGGTTTCGGGATCGTCGTCGGGATCGGTCAGGCTGTGGTTGCGGTGGTGCGCCAGATGCGAATCGCGATAAAGCCCGTAGGGATACCAGACCGCCAGCGGCAGCGTGCCAAACAGCTGGTTCAGGCGCGGAAAGCGCGTCGGATGCCCGTGGATCAGCTCATGCTGCAGCGACAGATACCAGCTGGTAAACAGGATCAGCAACCCCGTGGCGGGCCACCGGCCCAGCGTCTGCCAGCAGGCCAGCGTGGCGAACCAGCCGCCGTAGATCGTCGCCATCAGCAGCCAGGTCGGCAGCTCGCTGCGCCATAGCCAGCTTTGTTTCCACTGCCGGATTTGCGCGCGCTGCTGCGCGTTAAGGTAGTCGGACGAGCCTCTTGTCATAGCAACCTGCCGAAGGTGACGGAATTCAGCACAACATGCGTGAAGGCGAGCAAAAAGAGAAAGATCCTGAGTGACTTACTTATGTCGAAAAACTTGATGATGCGGTTGAAAACTATTGGCTATCAGTGCGGACGCGGCTGACGTAACCTTTGCTCATCGAATCTTATCTCTCACGCAGGGGCGAAATCTGCCCGCGAAAGGAAATGAATGATGAAAAATATTGGCTTCTTATCTTTCGGTCACTGGACACCCTCTTCACAGTCCGCCACCCGCTCTGCGCAGGACGTGCTGCTGCAGTCTATCGATCTGGCGGTCGCCGCTGAAGAGCTGGGCGCGGACGGCGCCTATTTCCGCGTGCACCACTTTGCGCGTCAGCTCAGCTCGCCGTTCCCGCTGCTGGCGGCGGTCGGCGCGCGCACCAGCAAAATCGAAATCGGCACCGGCGTAATCGATATGCGCTACGAAAACCCGCTCTATATGGCGGAAGATGCCGGCGCGGCGGATTTGATCAGCAATGGCCGTCTGCAGCTCGGCATTAGCCGCGGCTCGCCGGAGCAGGTGGTGGAAGGCTATCGCTACTTCGGCTATGCGCCGCAGGAGGGCGAAACCGACGCCGATATGGGCCGTCGCCATACGGAAGCCTTTTTAGAGGTGCTGCGCGGCGAAGGTTTCGCCAAACCGAATCCGCAGCCGATGTTCCCGAATCCGCCGGGCCTGCTGCGCCTTGAGCCGTTCTCGGAAGGGTTGCGCGAGCGCATCTGGTGGGGTTCCGGCTCCAACGCCACCGCCGAGTGGGCGGCGAAAATGGGCATGAACCTGCAAAGCTCTACCCTGAAGGATGACGAAACCGGCGAGCCGTTCCACGTGCAGCAGGCGAAACAGATCCGCGCCTACCGTGAAGCCTGGAAAGCGGCGGGGCACAAGCGCGAGCCGCGCGTCTCGGTCAGCCGCAGCATTTTTGCGCTGGTGAACGATATGGACCGCGCCTACTTCGGCCGCAGCGGCCAGGAGCAGGATTCCGTCGGCTTCCTCGACGAGAAGACGCGCGCCATTTTCGGCCGCAGCTACGCGGCGGAGCCGGAAACGCTGATCAAGCAGCTGGCGCAGGATGAAGCGATTGCCGAAGCGGACACGCTGCTGCTGACGGTGCCGAACCAGCTCGGCGTCGCCTACAACGCGCACGTGATTGAAGCGATTCTGAAATATGTCGCGCCGGAGTTAGGCTGGCGCTAAGCGTGAAGAACGGCGGCCTCGGCCGCCGTTTTTTTTGCAGGGATCAACTCGCCTGTTGCGCTTTTTCCAGCTTGCGGCTGCCCGCCGCCCCGGCGCAGAACAGGGCTATCACCACCAGCGCCAGCACCGGCAGCATCGCCATGCGCAGCCCGGCGTGCTCGCCGATAAAGCCGAGTCCCGGCGGCCCCACCAGAAAAGCCAGATAGCCGAGGGTCGCCGCGATGGTGACGCGAATCGCGCTGTTGTTGCCGTCGCCTGCCGCGGAGACCGTGAGCGGAAAACCGAGCGCCGCGCCGATGCCCCAGAACAGCACGGCGGCCGCAGCCAGCCATGAATTATCGGAGAAAATCACCAGCATCAGGCCGAACGCGGCGGAGAAGGCGCTGACGCGCAGCATCCAGACGCGGCCGATGCGATCGACCACATAGCCGCCGAGGAAACGGCCCAGCGTCATGCCCGCGGTGAAACCGGCATAGACCAGCGTGCCCTGCGTGTGGCTCAGGTTATGGCCATCGATCATCAGCAGCGGCAGCCAGTCGTTGGCGGAGCCTTCCGCCAGCGCCATCGCCAGGATCACCACGCCGAGGATCAGCAGCTGGCGATCGCGCAGCTCATGGCGCACCTGCGCGATAAAGCCGCCGCTGTGCGTCTGTTCGCTGCGTTCGCCGTCGCTGGTCGCAGGCAGATGGCGCAGCGCCACGGCAGCGATCAGCACATCCGCCAGCAGCACGGCGGCAAAGTGAAGGCTGGTGCTGATATCCGCGGCGGTCATCAATAGCCCCGCCAGCGCGCCCGCCAGCGTACCCAGGCTAAAAAAGCCGTGAATAATGGTCATGACAGAGCGGCCCAGCGCCCGTTCGAACGCGGCGCCCTCGACGTTGATCACCACATCCATCAGCGCCGTGCCGCCGCCCAGCAGCGTCAGGCTGGCGAAGACGCCCAGCGCGCTCGCCATCGTCAGGCTGAGCGCCATCAGCACCAGACCGATCAGCAGCAGCACCATGCCGTAGCGCATTACCCGCTGGGTGCCGAGCTGGGCGATCAGCTTGCCGGCCAGCAGCACGCCGAGCATCGACCCGCAGGAGAAGCCGAACAGAATCATGCCCATCAGCTCGGTTGAGGCGTCGAGCGTATCGCGCATAAAGGGCGTGCGGCTGACCCAGGAGGCCCAGGTAAAGCCGGGAATAAACATCAGACCGAAAATGGCCCACTTGCCGCGAGCCTGTTGTTGAGGCGTCATCACGACTCCTGTTTGTCGTACGGATGTACAGGAGGATAATCGAAAAATAGCGCGACGCGAGCGGCAGCACAGCCTTTATTCGGCCGCCGGGTGACAGGCGGCGGCCACAAAGTCCGCTGAACGACCAGGATCTATCTGGGCAGCGCGCCTGACTGCGGTTATGATCCCCTGAACAGTTATCAACCAGCGGCAGGGAGGCACCATCAGCAGCATCAGGATGACAACAGAGAGCCGGGGGCGCGGCCATGAAGCTTAACACCCCGCGTCACGCCTTTTACTACGCGCCGTTCCGCCATCTCTTTTTCGCCCGCACGCTGACGGTGCTGGGCAACAGCGTCGCGCCGGTGGCGCTCGCCTTTGCGGTGCTCGATATGGGCGGTTCCGCCGCCGACCTCGGCGTAGTGGTCGCCGCGCGCTCGCTCTTTAACGTTCTCTTTCTGCTGTTTGGCGGCGTGCTGGCGGATCGCTATTCGCGCAATCGGGTGCTGCTGCTCTCGTCGCTTGTCGCCGCGCTCTCTCAGAGCTGCGTCGCCTGGCTGGTGCTCGAGCAGGCCGCCACCCTGATCACTCTGGCGATGCTGAGCGCCATCAACGGCGCGGCCGCAGGCATCGCGCTGCCCGCCTCGTCGGCGCTGGTGCCGCAAACCGTGCCGGCGCAAAAGCTGCGCCAGGCGAACGCCTTTATTCAGTCGGGGGTTTATGGCGGCACCATTCTCGGCGCCTCGCTGGGCGGCATCTTGACCAGCACGATCGGCGCGGGCTGGGGGCTGGCGGTGGACGCGCTCGGCTTCGCGCTGGCCGCGCCGCTCTACTACGCGGTGCGCACCGGCGCGCCGCCTGCGGATTCTCACACTACGCTGTGGCAGGATCTGCGCGACGGCTGGCGAGAGTTCATTTCGCGCAGCTGGGTCTGGACGGTAGTGGCGCAGTTCGCCGTGGTCAACGCCGCCTTTACCGGCATGATGATGGTGCTGGGACCGGTTATCGCCGACGACGCCTTTGGCCGCGCCCGCTGGGGCGTGATGATCGCGGCGCAAAGCGTCGGGCTGATTATCGGCTCCGGCATCGCGCTGCGCTGGCGTCCGCGCCGCGCCATGTTCACCGGCGTGATGCTGGTGGCGCTCTGCGTGTTTCCCATGCTGCTGCTGGCGGGCGGCGCATCAGCGGCCTGGCTGATGGTCGCGTTCTGCATCGCCGGGATGGGGTTCGGCCAGTTCGGCGTGATCTGGGCGCAGGCGCTGCAAACCCATATTCCGCGCGACCGGCTGGCGCGGGTTTACGCCTATGACGCGATGGGGTCTTTTATTACCATTCCGCTGGGCGAGCTGGCCGCCGGGCCGCTGGCGATGCGCTTCGGCAACCAGACGGTGCTGCTGGGCTGCGTGGCGGCGGTGCTGGCGGCGACGCTGGCGGCCTGCCTGGTGCCGGGGATCAGAAAACTGCGGCAGGCTGAGTAGCGAAGACAATAACCGCAACTTTCAAACCGAAATGCTATTCCAGCGTTAACCTCTCCCTCAGCTCCTTCACCAGCGAAACATCATCCAGCTCCGCGCTAATCTCATGACGAATAGCATGAATGAACTGCTCGCTACGCTCGCAGCTATGATGGTAGCCATGAGACAGCCAGTTCCAGCTTCCAAGAACGATGAAGCGGCCATCGATCATTATGACCTTTTCATGCGTCCCTTCCGTCAACCGGATAACATTGTCTTTTCCAAGCTTTTCTCGATACTCAGCAACCAGGGACTCATCATTATCTTCTGCACGATCCAGATGCTGATGATAGTAGCCGTAATAAACCTTAACCCGGACGCCACGCTGCTGTGCTGCTATAAGTTGCGCCAGTTCTGGCCTCTGATACTGGCTGCCTCCGCGACGGATCCAGGGAGTAATAATAACCAGCTCCTGCTCACAGCGGCTCGCCAGGGCACTAAATGCGGCGATATGTTCACAGTCGCGATAATAACGCTGTAAACGCGGCGTCTGGCTCAGGCTGGCAAAGTTCGGATGCTGGCTGCCCTGTTCAAGAAGAAAGTCTTCAGCAACGCTGTCCGCAAGAATTTTTAGATATCCACCAGCCTGGCGTAGTCTGTGATGGTTGCCCACCACAATAAATTGCTGTTTTGCGCGTGAAACGGCAACGTTCAACATGTTTGGCGCGTCGTTTTGAAAAGCTGGCTTATCGAGAGGATGAAAAATTACTGGGCTGTAAATTATGACCTCAAAGCCTACGCCCTGGAACTGATGAACTGTACCAATGCAGTTTTTCTGCCAGTGATTCATACGCTGGGCAAGGCGCTTAATCAGTAATGATTTCTGATTGCTATAGGGCGTGACGATGCCAACATCGGCGGTCAAATCGTAACCGCATTCCTCCAGTTTATTCAGCAGCAGCTCAATAGCATCGACTTCATCTACATTGGTGTTGACCATATCGCCTTTCTGGCCCTCAACGCTGTAGAACATTAAATGGTGGCCACCCGATTTCTCAAAGGCGCTGGCTATGCGTTCAGAAGGAGAGGCTGTTTCCACGCTAACGCCATGATAGCCCGCCAGCCGGATAAAGAGATCGGCAATCGGTTTCTGACACCGGCGATGCTCATCAAGGATAATGCCGTTGCCGGTATCATCCACCCGCCCGGAAAGGGTTCCTGCCGCACGGTGCCAGCCCGTAACGCTTGCAGGTGAAACCCGCTCATATAAGGTATTGTTGCTGGCGAAATGACGTTCACGTAGCTGTTTTTGCACATTTTCCGAGAGATTTCTGATGGGCTCGATTTGCAAGGGGTCGCCGACAATCATCGCTTTTTCGCTGCGGCTTAATAGCGGTACCAAAGATTCGAGCGAGATCATGCCTGCCTCATCGCACAGTGCCAGATGCCAGGGTTTATGTCCCTTAAGGTCTTCGAGCTTACGATAGCCTGCGACTTTCCAGGCGGAGACTAATGTGGTTGCCATGACCGGATAGACCAGTGATAGTGCGCGATAAAACTCATCCAGCTTATCCAGCCAGCGATAGTAGCCCGCACTGATGCGTCTGCTCATTAATGCTCGCCAGTGAGTAAGCACCTCCTCCAGTTCAATTTTACGCCTGAGTTGTTCCTGCCAGAGATAGCCGATAGCGGCTTCGAACATTTCCCGGTGTTGTCTGATGAAGCGTTTACGCAAAATATCGCACCAGCTACCTTCGGGATAATCCTGTTGATACGTTGCCATTAGCTTTTGCGCCCGGACAACCTGGCGCCATTGCTTCTGCAATGTTGCTACGTCATTACTCAGGTTTATAAGATCGGCTTCATATTGGGCTTCGGGTTCTGCATGCAGGAGCACTTCCAGTAACGCCAGGTTATCTTCCTGATGTGCCAGCCTGTCTCCAGCATCGGCCAGTGCCGCCAGCTGATGATGGGTCAGGGTAAAAAGACTGAAGTGCTGAAAGTCTTCTGGCGCAGCAAGGCTCATTTGCTGCAATCCTGACTGATATTTTCCCTGGAAAAAACGGACCAGGTAGCGCTTTATTCCTTTTCGCGGGTAGTCGCGATAATGAAGCTCCAGCGCCGGGCGTAGCGGTGAATTCATCCATCGCAGTATCTGGGCCAGACTATGCGGCTGTGGCCAGGTCGCCTGCAACGTCTGGTAAATTCTGCCGGCCTGTTGACGCTGCGTTTTTATCGCTCGAATTTCCTGGAGACGCTGCTCTAGCTGACAGGCTAAGGCGTCGAGGTCGTTGGGATGACGTAGCGAGATATCAATTCCGAGTAGCTGCGCGTGAGCCGCGAGCGGAGGAATATTATCCATAAAGCGCGGGGTAAGCTCTTCTGCATTGGTGGTATGTAGCCCACAATCCACAGTCGACTGTATCACGCTCGCTTTTGCATCACGATATGCGCGGTGACAGGCATCTAATTCGTTACGATGTCTGATTAAAACAGCTAAAAAATCGCGCTGTTGTTGTTCGTCATAGCTTTCCTGTCGCCAGCGACTGATCAGTCTTTCCAGCCTGGCAAGTTCATGCTGTACCTGATCGTTTGAACCGCTATGAAACCATAACCAGTCAAGATCCTGCGTGACTGGATCGGCACGCAGGTCATCAATGATATTTTCCACTGCTTTTATTGCTGTGGAAGTGACCAGCATACCGAAATTCTGGTCTTTGCCGTCAGCGATCGCCAGCGCTCGGGCAACCAGTTGTTGTGCTATAAGCGACTTGAACAGCGTGGTTTTCCCGGTACCAGGTGCGCCTTGAACAGCGATCAGACGTTCATCCTGATTAATAGCCTGAATGGCAGCCATCTGTCCATGGCCCAACGGATAGTGTGTTTCAAACAAACCACCTGTTACCACGTCGTAAATATCGGGCGCATTATCGTCATGATGAATATTGTTGAGATACTGTTCCAGCAGGGGAAAATCACCGACAGCTTTATGACAGAGCCAGGTAAAATCTTCCTCATCACGCTTAAGGTTGTAATCTTCATTATGCAGAGGAGCAACCAGGGCGTTGAACGCCGTTTCAACTCTCTGAAATTTACTGCTTAAGTGCTGAGTGACCCATAACAGGAGTGCCTCAAACGACTCAAGAAAGGTGGCATATTTACAGCCGGTGAGCGCGCTGACGATACTCATCATATGGCGATTTTCACCAAGCTCATTCAACTGGATTCCAAAGATTTCCCGAAAGGCAAAGGGCAACGCGCTTACAAGTTGTCCGTCTTTAACAGGAATCAGAAGTGAATTTGTCTTTTGCTCAAAGAATGATTTTGGCAGTGGAAAAGAAAACAGCGGCAGGTATTTTACAATGGTTTTACCACGCTCTTGTTCAGTGCAGCGCAGCAGCGGAAACAGGAGATTTACAGGCTCGATATGAGTAATTTCACCCTTTTCGCCATATTTAACAAAACGCCTGCGCCAGTTTTCGCGCATTTCCGGCGATACACTAATGATTATACCGCTCTGGTTTTCTGCACAATTATTTCTGCTAAGCATTAATTGTTGATATTCATGCACCTGGCTGGCTGATATTTTGCTTTTTTCTGCGCCACTGAATTTTACGTAGTCATGCCACGCTGAGAGGATGTTCCTTGTTGAGTTTTGCATCATGCTAAATGAACCTTAACCTGATTATCTCCCTGATATTCATGATGACAGAATAACACAGAGGTAATGTTTAAAGCCGCTAATTGTTGACTATGAAACGAGTGCATCCCTCTAGTTACAACATACTAAAAGATTGCGCTTCCCCATCAGAATTCCGAGCTGCGCTGTTATTAATGAAGCAGGGCTATGCAGAAACGTAAAACGGGAAAAACAAAAAGCCCGCTCAGGTTTCCCTGAGCGGGCTTCTCTAAATTTGGCTCCTCTGACTGGACTCGAACCAGTGACATACGGATTAACAGTCCGCCGTTCTACCGACTGAACTACAGAGGAATCGCTTGAACGGGGCGCATATTATCGACCTGCACTGGCCATGTCAAAGCCCTTTTTCACAAAAACGTTCAACTGCTGAAATAAACGCCAGAAGCGGACACGTCGGTAAAAATGCTCACACCTGCTAAATGAAAATTATTTTCCTCTGAAATGTTTAATGAAAAAAATAACCTTTTTCGGGGTGTGCGTCACGCTGCCTGAATCTCCGCGCAGCGCCCTTAAGACAAAGATTTCAAAGCGGCTCACACTTCTCATCTCTGCCATTTGCCTGTGTTTATATTGAAACGTATATTCCGCAAAAACTGATATTTGAAACAAGAGGGCAGTCGATGAACAGAGTCAGGATCGGCATGATCGGCAGCGGCTATATCGGCCGCTGCCACGCTATCGCCTACGCGCAGGCGCCGACGGTTTTTCCGCTAAAGGGCGAAATCGTGCGGGAGATGCTGGCGGAGGTCAATCCGGCGCTGGCGGAGAAGCAGGCGGCCGCCTTTGGCTTTGCGCGCTCGACCGGCGACTGGCGCGAGCTGGTGCGCGATCCGGCGATTGACGTGGTAGATATCTGCGCGCCCAACTTCCTGCATAAAGAGATGGCGCTGGAGGCGATTCGCCACGGCAAGCATGTCTATTCAGAAAAGCCGCTGTCGCTCTCGGTGGCCGACGCCGAAGAGATGGTGCAGGCGGCGCAGGCCGCCGGGGTGAAAACCCTGGTGGGCTTTAACTACATGAAGAACCCCACCAGCCAGCTGGCGAAAGAGATTATCGCGCGCGGTGAGATCGGCGAGGTGGTGCATTTCTACGGCACCCACAATGAAGATTATCTGGCGAAGCCGGAGACGCCGCTCGACTGGCACTGCCAGAGAGCGCTGGCGGGCCTTGGCGCGCTGGGCGATCTGGCGGCGCATATCGTCAATATGGCGCACTATCTGGTGGGCGACATCGAAGAGGTGAGCGGCGACATGATGACGGTGATTAAAACCCGTCCCGACGCGAAAGATCCCAGCCGCCAGCTGCCGGTAGAGAATGAAGATCAGGCCAGCGCGCTGCTGCGCTTTCGCAACGGCGCGCACGGTGTAATTGAAACCTCGCGCATCGCCTGCGGCAGCAAAATGGGGCTGACCTATGTCGTCACCGGCACCAAAGGCACGCTGCGCTACAGTCAGGAGCGCATGGCGGAGCTGGAACTCTATCTGCACGACGAGCCGGCGGGACGTCAGGGTTTTAAAACTATTCTGACCGGTCCGGCGCACCCCGACTACGCCAACTTCTGCGTCTCGGCCGGGCACGGCATCGGTTTTAACGATCAGAAAACGGTGGAAATTCGCGACCTGATTAACGGCATCGCGGCGGGCGATCGCCTGTGGCCCGATTTTGCCGAAGGGTTGCAGGTGCAGAAGGTGCTGGAGGCGATTGCGATTTCCGCCGCCGAGCGGCGCTGGCAGGCGGTTTAGCGCAGCAGCGCGCGGCCCGTGAAGCCGCGCGCCCGAATGATTATCCTGCGGCTTTCTCCCACCACAGCTTATCCAGCGCATAGTAGCGGTCGCGTTCGCTCTCCGGCTGCTGCAAATCGCGCTTCCACGGCTTCGCCAGAATGAAATGCAGATTCTTCACTTCGCTCTCTTTCCACATCCGACTGTGCTGGAAAGGCAGGGTTTTCAGCGCGTTGTAGATATAGGAGAGCGGCAGCCAGCGTCCGTGAAACGCCTCGTTCAGCAGATCCTGCTCCGAGAAGGGATAAGCCTTCAAATCCACAATCGCGGCAACGCGGTCCGCCAGCTGTTCAAAGACCTCACTGTCCGGCGTGAGCACCAGAAAACCGCCGTTAAGGTAGTTATCAAGCAGAACAGGCGCAGGCTCGCCGCGATCCTGCCAGGTATAGTGGCAGTTTTCCGGCTGCCAGCTGGCGGGATAAGAGGCGATCTGGTTAGGGTTGCAGCGGCAGGCGTGACAGGCAGCCAGCAGGTTGTCGCCGAGATCGAGCGTAAACAGCTCATCCATATTTTGCAGCACCAGCATATCGGCATCGAGGAACACCACGCGCGCGTAGTCGGTCAGCTGCCAGGCACGCAGTTTGGTCCAGACTTCGCCAAATTGCGCCGAGGCGTAGTGCTGTTCCAGCGCGCTGTTAGGGTAGATCGGATCGACCGGCCGCACCACGCAGCCCTCTGCCTGCAACGCTGCGCAATCCGCCTGCGGGATCGCGTCGGTGGTCATCACCACCAGCGGCCAGCGCGTGCCGCTCTGTTTCAGTGAACGGTGCAGCGCCTTGACGCCCACCAGATAGTCGGGCTGCGTCAGCAGCGTAACCCATGCAAACATGGTTCTCTCCCTGTAAAAGTCAGTCAAAAAGCGCGGTCAGATAATCGTTGCTGAAGCGGCGCTGCGGGTCCAGCTCGCGGCACAGCGTGCGGAAGTCGTCCCAGTGCGGATAGACGTCGCGCCAGGCGTAACGTCCGGCGTCGTAATATTTGCCCCAGTGCGGCCGTCCGCCTTCTTCCGCCAGCAGCTTCTCTACCTCGGTAAGAAAGTGCAGGCCATCCTGCGACAGCGAACCGTCGTCGGCGTAATAGACCACAAAGCCGAAGAAGCAGGTCGGCTCGCCGTAGGCCGGGCTGAGCCAGGCCTCCGAGGCGCCGGTGCAGCGCAGGATAATCGGGTAGTGCATATGCGGCCGCTCTGCGGCGTACCACTGTTTGATTTTGCTGATAACGGCAGGGGTGCGGGAAAGGGGAACGCCGATTTCGACGTTAATCTGCGGTACCGCGATGCCGCGGCAGAACAGCTGATAGATGTCGCCGGTAACGTCGGTAAAGTCGCGAAAGCGCGTCACGGTGCGGAACTGTTTCCCGCCTTTGCCGTGGATCTGCGTGTCGCGGTGCATCTGCTCCAGCGTCTGGTCGATGGTGCTGTTCAGGCTGTCGTCGCCCTGGTCGGCATGCTTCACCACCTCGCGGCCGTTAGCCTGCCACTCGGCGCTTTCCTGCGCGCTCGCTTCGTTCGCGTTCCAGACGTGCATCAGGTTATCGTCGACGAACCACCAGGCCTTGCTCAGCGCGTACTCGCTGTTCCAGCGCAGCAGATCCTGCTCAAGATTATCCGCCGACACCGCGTTTTTATGGCAGGTGTAAATACGAAAGGGCTGAGTGCGCAGCGTGACGGCGGTAACGATGCCAAGCGCGCCGAGCGTCACCTGCGCGGCGGGAAAGTCCGGCTCGCCGCGCGTAAACTCGCGGATCGACCCGTCGGCCAGCACCATACGAATGCGCAGCGCTTCGTCCGCCAGCGAGCTTTGATGCAGCCCCTGGCCGTGCGTGCCGGTCGCCATCGCGCCCGCCAGCTTTTGCACCGCAATCACGCCGGGCGAGGCGGCCAGCATGCGGTCCAGCGCGGTAAGCTGAATGTAGAGATCGTTGAGCGTGGTGCCCGCGCCGACAGTAACGCTCTGCTCATCCTGCGCCAGCAGGCCGGAAAGGGCGCTGATATCCACCAGCAGGTCATCCTCTGCGACATTTAGCATGCGGCCCGGCGACAGGCGGCTGCCGACCACGCGCACGCGGCCGTGGGTATCGCGCAGCAGCTGCTGCAATTCCGCCTCGCTGCGCGGCTGGTGTAACTGCTGGCGGCTGCCAACCCGGGCGTTTTGCGCCCAGTTCCATAGCGCGTCGTCATCGGCGCTGAGGGTGGTGTTGCGTAAAGGATAACGTTCGGCGTCTCTGCTCACGACTGCGTTCCTGTGTTGAGATCGGATAATTGGCATCAGTTAAGCGTAGCCCATCACAGCGTTGTCGCTTCCCTTAGCCCGTTTTACGGATGTAGCGCAGCGTCGCCGTGACCGCCAGCTGGCGATTGCGGCGGACGCTCTCCTCTTCGCTGTTGTCGGGGCTGAAAAGGGCGTTGAAGGTGTAGCGGTTAGAGACGTGATGCACGCAGATGCTGCTGATCAGGCGGTGCACGTCGATGGTTTCGACCTCGCGAATAAACACGCCCTGCTGCTGGCCGCGCGCCAGAATATCGTCCAGCACGTCGAGCGCGCTGCGGTTCAGCGCCTTGATGCGCGGCGACTGCGAGATATAGCGGCCGCGCAGCAGGTTTTCAGTGCAGACCAGCCGCATAAAGTCGGGGTGAGAGACGTGGTAGTCGAAGCTGGCTTCCACCAGCTTGCTCATCGCCAGTTCCGGCTCCATCGCCGCCAGGTTCAGGCCGGTTTCATGCTGGCGGATTGCCTGATAGACCTGCTCCAGTACCTCGATATAGAGCTTCTCTTTGTTGCCGAAGTGATAAACCACCATGCGTTTGGTGGTTTGCGCGTTTTCGGCGATCTGCTCCAGACGCGCGCCCTGCATGCCGAACTCGGCGAAGGTGGTCAGGGCGCCGGCGAGAATGCGTTTTTTCAGCCCTTCAGGGTCGTTTTTTCGTTTTGGTGTGGTGTCCGACATAGCGCTCAGTAACCAGGAAAATCCAGCCAGCATGGTATCACAGCCCGCCAGATCGGTTTGGCGACGCGAGCGGCTGATTGTTTATATTCAATTCAGGAATAGCATTCCCGTAAAAATCATAATACGGATATAAGCAACTGCGTATACTGCGGCTAACCGTCGTTGCGGCGGTTAACTTTGACTCCCGCGATTATAACTTTCAGGAAACACCTTATGCACACTTACGCGGCACAGGCTAAAAATAAATTTTTTACTCTTACCACGGCAGCGCTGCTGCTGGCAGGCGCGGCGCTGGCGCCCGTTTCAGCGGCCTGGGCCGCCGATAAAACCTCAATCAAGGTCGGCATCATGAGCGGCGAAGATGAGGATGTCTGGCGCGAGGTCGTGAAGCAGGCGGCGGCAAAAGGGCTCACGGTAAAAACCGTGGTATTTAACGACTATAACCAGCCGAACGAGGCGCTGCAGAACGGCGAGGTTGATGCGAACGCCTTCCAGCATCAGCCCTTCCTCAACAATCAGATTAAGGTTAACCACTACGACATCGTGCGCGTCGGCGATACCGCCGTCTGGCCGATCGGCCTCTACTCGAAAAAGGTCAAATCCGCAGCCGATCTGAAAGAGGGCGCAGTCATCGGCGTGCCGAACGATCCCTCCAACGAGGCGCGCGGCCTGGTGCTGCTTGAGCAGCAGGGCGTGATCAAACTGCGCGCGGGCGCGGGCATCGCCGCCACCACGGCCGATATCACCGACAACCCGCGCCACGTTGAGATCAAAGAGCTGGACTCCGGCATTATCGGCCGTTCCGTGCCCGATCTCGACGCGGCGGTGGTGAATACCGACTGGGCGCTGAAAAGCGGCCTGACCAAAGCAGATCGCATTGCGCAGGAGCCGGTGAAAGATAATCCCTACAACAACTTTATCGCGGTGAAAAAAGCGAACGTCGACGCGCCCTGGGTAAAAACGCTGGTCGCCTCCTACCAGAACGACGCGGTGAAGAAGGTGTTTGATCAGGTCTACAAAGGCACCGGCCTGACCGCCTGGTAAGGATAGCGAGCATGACGGTATTTTCAGAGGCAGTCGCTCCGCTCAGTGCGGTAGTGCGCGGCGTGGTCGAGCACGCGGAGGCGCTGGCCGCAGGCGACGATAGCGTGGTGCGCCTGCAAAACGTGTCGCGCCGCTTCGGCGCGACCCAGGCGCTAAAGGGGGTTTCGCTCAGGGTACGCAAGGGCGAGATCCTCGGCATTATCGGCCGCAGCGGCGCGGGCAAATCGACGCTGATCCGCTGCCTTAACGGGCTGGAGCAGCCCGATGAGGGCGCGATCGAGATTGAGGGGCAGCGGATTACCGGCCTGTCGGAGAAGCAGCTGCAAAAAGTCCGCAGTCGCGTCGGCATGGTGTTCCAGCACTTCAACCTGCTGTCGGCGAAAACCGTGGCGCAGAACGTGGCGCTGCCGCTGAAGATTGCCGGCGTGGCGAAAGCCCAGCGCGCCCGGCGCGTCGCGGAGCTGCTGGAGCTGGTCGGGCTGTCCGACAAGGCGCAGCACTATCCGGCGGCGCTCTCGGGCGGTCAGAAGCAGCGCGTCGGCATCGCCCGCGCGCTGGCGGCCAGCCCGGCGCTGCTGCTGTGCGACGAGGCGACCTCGGCGCTCGATCCGGAAACCACTCGCGCTATCCTCGCGCTGCTGAAATCGCTGAATCAGCGGCTTGGCATCACCATTTTGCTGATCACCCATGAGATGGAGGTGATTAAATCAGTGGCGCATCGCGTGGCGGTCATCGACGCCGGCGAGATTATCGAGCAGGGGCCGGTATGGCAGGTGTTCGCGCATCCGCAGGCGCAGCTAACGCGCACGCTGCTGCGCGGGCTGCTGCCGCAGCTGCCCGACAATATCGCCGCGCGCCTGAGCCAGCAACAACAGGGCGAGGTGATCTACAACGTGCACTTCGCCGGGCAGGAGGGTCAGGGCGAGCTGCTGACGCGTTTCGCCTGCGCCTTGCCCGGCGCGTTTCGCCTGATTCAGGGCGGCGTCGACCATATTCAGCACTATGCGGTGGTGCGCTTCTTTATTGCCATTCCGGCCAGCAACAGCGCCGATGAGCAACGGGTTCTCGCCTGGCTGCAGCAGCAGCAGGCTCAGGTAGAAAAGGTGGGCTATGTCGCCAGTAATGATTGATCTGCTGCTTAACGCCCTGTGGGAAACCCTGATTATGACGGCGATCGCCGGGCTCTTTTCGCTGATTGCCGGGCTGCCGCTCGGCCTGATCCTGGTGATGACCAGCCCGGGCGGCATCGCCGAACATCGCGGCGTCAACCGCGTGCTTGGTTTGATTATCAACGGCTTCCGCTCGCTGCCCTTTATTATTCTGCTGGTGGCGCTGATCCCCTTTACCCGCTTTCTGGTCGGCACCTCGCTCGGCACCTGGGCGGCGATCGTGCCGTTATCCATCACCGCCACGCCCTATTTTGCGCGCGTGGCGGAAGTCTCGCTGCGCGACGTCGATCGCGGTCTGATCGACGCGGTGCGCGCCATGGGCGCCAGCAAGCTGCGCATCGTCTGGGACGTGCTGATCCCCGAGGCGCTGCCGGGCATTCTGGCCGGCTTCGTGGTGACGCTGGTGGCGCTGATCGGCGCGTCGGCGATGGCGGGCGCCATCGGCGCGGGCGGGCTGGGCGACCTGGCGATTCGCTACGGCTATCAGCGTTTCGATACCGCGGTGATGGTGGCGGTGATCGCGGTGCTGATCGTGCTGGTGTGCGGCATTCAGTGGCTGGGCGACCGGCTGGTGGCGCGCATCGATAAACGGCACTAGCGCGCTTGTGCTTTTTCCCGCAATGGATAGCACTATTTCTTTTTAAACATCAGCGCGCTAGCGGCATAAAGTACCGGCAAATCCCTGTTTAACCTGTCAAGGAGTGCGCTATGCATCTCGCCCGTTTTCCCCGTCTTTCGCTGGGCCATTTTCCCACGCCGCTGGAGCCGCTGCACAATCTGACGAAGCTGCTGGGCGGCCCGCAGCTCTGGATCAAGCGTGACGACAGCACCGGCCTCGCCACGGGCGGCAACAAGACGCGCAAGCTGGAGTTTCTGCTGGCGCAGGCGCTGGCAGAAAAGGCGGACATCGTGATTACCCAGGGCGCGACCCAGTCTAACCACGTGCGCCAGACCATCGCCGGCGCGGCGCGTCTCGGTCTGAAAGCCCATGTCTTTCTCGAACAGCGCGTCAGCGACTACGGCGAAGCCTACCAGCGCTCCGGCAACGTCCTGCTCGACAAGCTGCTGGGCGGCGAAATCATTGCGCATCTGCCCAACGGCGCAGATATGCAGCAGGCGATGGAGCAGCACGCCGCTCAGCTGCGCGAACAGGGGCATCGCCCCTACGTGATCCCAGGCGGCGGCTCAAACCCGGTCGGCGCGCTCGGCTACGTCGCCTGCGCGCAGGAACTGCTGTGGCAGTCGGCGGAGCAGCGACTGCGCATCGATCATGTGGTGCACGCCACCGGCAGCAGCGGCACCCAGGCGGGCCTGGTGGCCGGCCTGTTCGCCAGCAACAGCAACATTCCGGTGCTGGGCATTAGCGTGCGTGCCCCGAAAGAGAAGCAGGAGCAGAACGTCTGGAACCTGGCGTCGCAAACGCTTGAGCTGCTGGGCGTGACGCAGCCGCTGCCGCGCGAGGCGGTGGTCGCCAACAGCGATTATGTCGGCGACGGCTACGGCCTTCCTGCGGCGAGCACGCTGGAGGCGCTGACGCTGCTGGCGCAGCACGAAGGCATCTTGCTCGATCCGGTTTACTCCGCCAAAGGCTTCGCCGGGCTGATCGATCTGATCCGTCAGGGTCGCTTCCGACAGGATGAGAACCTGGTGTTTATCCACACCGGCGGCGCGGCGGGGCTGTTTGGCTATCAGCAGCCGCTTGAGGCGAGTTTCGCGCATGGCTGAGCGGTTTCTGCTTGGCGTGCTCGGCGGCATGGGGCCGCTCGCCGCCGTCGATTTTCAGCATCAGCTGCTGCGCGCGGTGCACAGCGCCAGCGACCAGCAGCAGATACCGATGGTGGTCTGGAACGTGCCGCAGATCCCCGATCGGCAAAAGGCGCTGGCGGGCCAGGGGCCGTCGCCGCTGCCGCAGCTGATAGACGGCGTTGCGCGGCTGAATCGCGTCGGCGCCAGCCATATCGCGATCGCCTGCAATACCGCGCACCACTGGTTCGAAGCGCTACAGGCCGCCAGCCGCGCGCCGCTGCTGCATATCGCCGACGCGACGGCGGAGGCGGCAGCCGTGCTGGCTCCCTCCTCGGTGGGGCTGATTGCGACGCAGGGCACGCTCGACGCGGGCTGGTTTCAGCGGCGCTTTGCGCAGCGCGGCATCGATACGCTGCTGCCCACGGCCGCGGAGATCGCGGACTATTTTGTGCCGGGCTGCTACGCGGTGAAGCGCGGCGATAGTGCGGCGGGCGGCGCGCTGCTGGCGCGTCAGGCGCAGGCGCTGCTGGATCGCGGCGCGGAGCGGCTGGTGCTCGCCTGTACCGAAGTGCCGCTGGCGCTGCGCGCCGTTGGCTGGCAGCCGTCGCGCGCGGCTATCGATCCGGCAGAGGCGATGGCGGCGGTGTGCGCCCGCCTCTGGCAGCAGCAACAAAGCGCCATTTAATTACAACATACTTAAATCAGGTTACGCGTTCTGCGCGTGCGGCGGCACGCTTTTGCCTGTCGTCAGGACTTCCACAAGGATAAGGCTATGAAAAAGCAGTTGGGATTTTTACTCGCCGCCACTCTGGTCAGCGGTTTCAGCTTTGGCGCCACGCCGGATGAAGTGCGTATCGCCTACAGCGGCGGCTCGCAGGTGATCATGCTGGCGAAGGCAGACGGCTCGCTGGATAAAGCGTTCGGCACCAAAGTGAACTGGGTGCAGTTCGCTTCGGGCGCGGATGCGCTGAACTACTTCGCCAGCAACGCTATCGATATCGCCAACTTCGGTTCCAGCCCGGCAACGGCGGGTCTGGTGCGCAAGCTGCCGATTGAGATTGTCGGCGTTTCCGGCGTGATCGCCAGCTACGAGCGGCTAATCGGCAAAGAGGGCATTAAGGGTCTGCGCGATCTGGAAGGCAAGCGCGTCGGCTATCCGCCAAACTCTACCTCGCAGTATGCGCTGGACGCGGCGATCAAAGTGCACCACCTGGACCGCAGCAAAATCACGCTGCTGCCGCTGCGCCCGGCAGAGATGGTCGCCGCGTGGAAGCGCGGCGATATTGACGCGGGCTACGTCTGGGCGCCGTTCGCCCAGCAGCTGGAGGCGGCGGGCGGCCATCAGGTGTTCGCCACCAAAGATCTGCAGAAAGAGGGCTACCTGATCTACAACAACTATGCGGTGCGCAAAGCCTTCGCCGAGCAGTATCCGCAAATCGTCAGCGCCTTCCTGCGCGTGCATCAGCAAAAGGTGGATGAATTCCGTCAACACCCTGAGCAAGCCGCGGCGACGGTAGCGAAAGAGGTCGGCGCGTCGGTGACCACCGCCACCAATACCCTTTCCGGGCTGGAGTATCCGTCGATTCAGGAGCAGGCGACGGCGGCCTGGCTGGGCGACGGCAAAAATAGTGACGCCAGCGGCATCGGCCAGGCGCTGAGCAAGACCGCCAGCTTTCTCGCGGAAACCGGCGAAGTGCGCAAGCGGGATATTCCGGCGCACTGGGATGCGGCGATTAATCCGCGCTTCCTGCAGCAAGCTGCACACGCCGCGCCATGAAGCTGCGTACCAAAATCAGCATCAGCGTTATCTCGGTGACGCTGTTTTTTCTGCTGTGGCAAACGGCGGCTGAACAGCAGTGGGTCGATCCGCTGCTGCTGCCGTCGCTGACCGATATTGGCCTGACGGCGCAGGAGCTGGTCAGCGACGGCTATCGTCAGGTGCCGCTGTGGCAGAACATCGCCGTCAGCCTGGCGCGTTCGCTCGGCGCGTTCGCCTGCGCGATTATTATCGGCGTGCCGCTGGGGCTGCTGATGGGGATGTCGGAGCCGCTGGCGGCGGCGCTCAACCCTTTTGTGCAGTTCCTGCGTCCACTGCCGAAAATCGCCCTGATCCCGCTGGCGGTGGTGTGGCTCGGCATCGGCGAGGCCTCCAAATTCTTTCTGATCTTTATCGCCACCTTTCTCAGCGTGGTGGTCGGCGCCCAGGCGGCGGTAGAGCGGCTGGCGCGCGCGCGCATACGCGTGGCGCAGACGCTGGGCGCATCCCCGCGCCAGATCTTTCTGCGCGTGGTGCTGCCGGATACGCTGCCCGATCTTTTCACTACCGTCCGGCTGTCGGTGGGCATCGGCTGGACCTCGCTGATCGCCGCCGAAATGGTGGCTGCCAACTCCGGCCTCGGCTGGATGGTGATGAATGCCAGCGCTTATCTGCGCACCGATATCGTGATGCTTGGCATATTGCTGCTCGGCGGCATCGGCTATCTGCTCGACCTGCTGCTGCTCGGCCTGCAGCGCTGGCTGGTGCCCTGGGCCGGGAGAGACGCATGAGCGACCCTGTTTCACTGCAGCAGGTCACGCTGCGCTTCGGCGCGCTGACGGTGCTGGAAGATATCGATCTCAGCCTGACCAAAGGGGAGTTTGTGGTGCTGCTTGGCCCCTCCGGCTGCGGCAAGTCCACCATTCTCAACCTGCTGGCCGGTTTCGTCCGTCCGCAGCAGGGCCGCGTGCTGTGCGGCGGCGAGCCGGTGCGGCAGCCGCATCCGTCGCGCGGCATGATCTTTCAGCAGCCGAACCTCTTTCCCTGGCTGAGCGTGCTGGAGAACGTCACCTTTGGTCCGCGCCTGCGCAAGCACAACCGGGCAGAGGTTGACGCCCGCGCGCGTGAATGGCTGAAGCGCGTCGGGCTGGCGGGCTTTGAGGATCATGCGCCCTGGCAGCTTTCCGGCGGGATGAAGCAGCGCGTGGCGCTGGCGCGCGCCTGGCTGCCTGGCCCTGAGGTGCTGCTGCTGGACGAGCCGTTTGGCGCGCTTGACGCGCAGACCCGCATGATGATGCAGGAGCTGCTGCGCGAGGCCTGGCTTGCGACCCAGACTACGCTGCTGTTTGTCACCCACGACGTTGAGGAGGCGCTGTTTCTCGCCGACCGCATTCTGGTGATGTCGGCGCGACCGGGCCGCATCGTTGAAGAAATCAGGCTGCCGTTCGGCCGCCAGCGCGATATCGAAACTCTGGCGAGCGAGCCGCACTACGGCGACATCAAACACCATGTATTACAGCGCGTGCGCCAGGAGGCGAAGCGCCATCTGACGCCCTTCACCGAGGAGGAAAAATGACCCTGAACAGGCTCCGACAGCGGCTGGAAAACAGTCTTGAACAGTATGGCGCGCGCTATGTCGAGGTGTCGAAAGCGATCTTCAGCCAGCCAGAAACCGGCAACAATGAGTACTTTGCCAGCCAGCAGCTCACGCAGCTGCTGGAGGCGCAGGGCTTTACGGTGACGCGCAGCGTGGCCGGGCACGAGACCGCGTTTTACGCCGTGAAAGATAGCGCTAAACCCGGCGCCACGGTGGCCTTTCTCGCCGAGTATGACGCGCTGATCGACATCGGCCACGCCTGCGGCCATAACCTGATCGGCGTTACCAGCGTCGCGGCGGCGATTGCGCTGGGCGAGACGCTGCCGCAGACCGGCGGTCGCGTGGTGGTGCTGGGCACCCCTGCGGAAGAGGGCGGCCTCGCAGGGCCGGGCGGCCCCAGGGGCAACGTCAAAAAACGCTTTGTCGAGGCGGGGCTGCTTGACGGCGTCGATGCGGCGCTGATGGTGCATCCGGCGGGTAAAACACGCCTTACCGAAGCGACGCTGGCGAATAATCACCTCTATTTTCACTTCTACGGCAGGCCATCGCACGCCGCCGGCGCGCCGCACAAGGGCATTAACGCGCTCGACGCGCTGGTGCTGCTTTACAACGGCATCAGCGTGATGCGCCAGCAGCTGCCGGACGGCGTGCGCGTGCACGGCATTATTACCAACGGCGGCCAGGCGCCGAACGTCATTCCTGAGTATGCCGCGGCGCACTACTACATTCGCGCCGACAGCCGCGAACAGGTTGAAGCGCTCGAGCCGCGCCTGCGCGCCATCGCGGAGGGCGTGGCGCTGGCGACCGGCGCGCGCGTCGAGATTGACCACCAGGTCGGCCCGCGCGACTTCAGGCTTAATCCGTCGCTGGATGCGCTGCTGCTGGAGGAGCTGACGGCGGCGGGCGAGCAGGTCGATCTCTCCCCGCAGACCAGCAAAGTCTCTACCGACGCGGGCGACATCAGCCATGCGGTGCCGACGGCGCACCCCTGGCTGAAAATCGGCCCGGACGATCTGATTTTTCACACCGTGCCGTTCCGCGAGGCGGCTAATTCCGAACAGGGCTATCAGGCGCTGATCGTCGGCGCGCGAGTGCTGGCGCGCACCGGGCTGCGTCTGCTGACCGATGTCGACGCGCTTCAGCGCATCAAATCCGATTTTACGGCGCAACAGAGGAGAGGATCGTGACGCAACCACACCGCAGAAAACTCAAGACGCTGGTCGGCGCGGCCAGCGTTATCGCAGCGGGCAACGACAGCGCGCCCGATACCGGCATCAGGCGCGCCATCTCGCTGGCGAAGATAGCCGAGCGCGAGAAAATAACCGGCCTGTTCACCGCTGACCTGCTACAGGCCGATCCCGCCGGTCTGGCGGGGACCACCGGCAGCCAGGATCCGCTGATCGCGCTGGCGGCGCTGAGCCAGGCGACGTCCCATATCGGGCTGATCGCCACCGTCAGCACCAGCTGGCTGCATCCCTATCACCTGGCGCGTCAGATCGGCACGCTCGACCACCTCAGCGGCGGACGCGCAGGCTGGAACGCGGTGACCTCGTCCGTGGGCGAAGAGAACTTCGGCGAAGGCGCGCTGCCGCCGCCGGAAGCGCGCTATGCCCGCGCCAGCGAATTTATTGAGGTCATTAATGCGCTGTTCGACGCCAACCAGCCTGATGCGGTGCAGCGCACCGCCAGCGGTGGGATAAAGATCGATCCGGCGAAGCTGCACGCGATTCACTATCGCGGCGACTATTTTCAGGTCGCCGGGCCGCTCAACGTACCGCCGCCGCCGCAGCGCCGTCCGGTGCAGTTTCAGGCCGGGCAGTCAGAGGCGGGCGTCTCGCTGGGCGCGCGCTTTGCTGAGGTGATTTACACCTCGCAGCCGACCTTCGAGGCGGCGCAGGCGTTTGTTGCCGACGTGCAGCAGCGCGCGCGGCGCGTTGGTCGCGAACAGAACCCGCCGCTGATCATGAACTCCTTCCACGCCATCATCGGCGAAAGCGACGCCGACGTGGCGCGCCGCCTGCGCGAGAAGCACGAGCGAATTAATTATGATCAGGGCAGGCTGCGCGTAGCCGATATGCTCGGCGGCGAGATCGATCTGCGCGATCGGCCGCTCGACCAGCCGCTGCCCGCCGCGCTGATCCCGGCGCTGGCGCAGGTGCACCGGCGCCAGGGGCGCGCCGCGATCTTCCGCAGCTTTGCGCTGGAAGGTCTGACGCTGCGCGAGCTGATTATTAAGGCGGAAGAGACCGGTCACTGGTTTACCGCCGGTACGCCGGAGGCGCTGGCCGACGCCATTGAGCAGCGTTATCGGGCAGGTGTGCTGGATGTGATTTCGCTGCACGGCCTGGGGCAGCCCGATCAAGAAGATTTACTGCTGAACGGCCTGCTGCCGGAAACTGCGCAGACGCGATGTGCTGGACGGTGATTATGTGGGAGATGATTTCCGATCGAGCCTGGAGCTGGCGCCGCTGGTGCAGGGCTAAGCACTTTCATCGTCTTATCGTCACGATATTCACGCAACCCAAAAATTAAAAGCCCGCTCAGGTTTCCTTGATCGGGCTTTGGGTTTTTGGCTCCTCTGACTGGGGTCACTTAAGCCATTAACGGGCTGAAGATCAAGCTAAATCAGAAATCTAGTCTTGTTAAGACCACCAGAATGGCTACCTTTTTAATGAAATATTTTTGGGTAACCAATTTGGGCGTTGACGGTAAATTAACAATAATTGTTACTACACTACTGCTGGCTATTCCTAAACTCTTTACAACATTAAATATCTGATACTACAAGTGTCAAATAATCTAACTCTTATTCTCATTATGCTGCTGTAAAAATAAACAGTATTGGTTGATTTAACTTTTGGTTATAACATTCAATAAGTTAATGAACCACTGTGTAGTTTTTCTTTGAGATTCATCGTCAATAGAATTGAGATGTTAAACATCTTAGGAAATGCGATATCTTATTGATATTAATAATTTATTTGCGATTGCTGGATAGAATATGGGACCATTTAAAGCACATGAAGTGATAGAAGAAAGAGTTAAAGCGGCGGATCTACGTAGTTATTTAGTCGGTTTTGATATAAATGATAGTGGCGTATCATTTTATCGCTTAGATCCTTTCGTAATGAAGATATTATCTGCATTACATGAGTTCGCTTATGGGTTTCATGAAGGGACGCAGACAGATAATACTGAAACATTGTCAAAGCTGATAGATGCATCTCGCTCAATTTATAAAATTGATGAGTATCAAAAAATCAAAGATCTTTATTTAAATTCTGGTGCTTTATCTGATGATGTTGCTGATAAATATCTTCGTCGTGGCGAATTTGGTGAGCTTATACTTCATCTTATATTAAGAGATTTTCACAATACGATTCCATTGTTATCTAAAATTTATTTTAAAGATTCAATTGGACATACGGTTCATGGTTTTGATGCAGTTCATATTGATCCACTGAATAAGACACTTTGGTTGGGCGAATCAAAATTGTACATTGACCCGAAAAAAGGCATAAATGAACTGATAAAAGATGTTGAGGATCATTTTAAGTCAGATTATTTGAACTCAGAGTTCAATCTCATATCTAAGAAAATACGGCATACACAAAATAGCTCCGAACAAGAATACTGGATTAAAAGATTATCATCAGGTACAAAACTATCTGATAAACTTAATAATATAAATATACCGCTATTGTGTACCTATAGTTGTGATGCTTTTAGCAAATTTGATGATGAAAATTCCATCGAGTTTTCAGAGTATTATAAGAATAAGATATTAATGTTAAAAAAACATTTTGACGATAACTATGCTCATCCTTTGAAAATGCATCTAAATATTATTCTTATGCTATTTCCTGTCAATAATAAAATCGAGTTAGTAAAAAAACTTCATCAAAAATTGTCTTTAATTCAGCAGCTTGGTGGGTGATATTATGAATGAAAATAATATTATTAAATGTAATAATATTTTTGACTATACATTTCAAACTTATCAGAAATGTGCTCACCAACTCATAATGAATGAGGAAATTGGTAGAGATATACTTATTCAGCTTATTGAAAATAGAAATGATTATTCTCGCGAGCTAGATCATATATTAGCAGACTTAATTGAGTCTGCTGGTTTTTATCCCTATATTTTGAAGGAAAATTTACATTTATCTTCGTCTGCGCAAAAAATTAGACTTGAAAATAATCGTTCACTAAATATCGAAGGTAAAATTTTTCACGATGAGCAGAAATATTTACTTGATCTTATTAATTCAGATAAAAATGTTATAGCAAGTGCACCAACAAGTTTTGGCAAAAGTCTATTGATTGAAGAAATTGTGGCTTCGATGAAATATGAAAATATATTGATTATTCAGCCGACGCTTGCCTTACTGGATGAAACTAGAAAAAAACTTTCAAAATATCTTGATAAATATAAGTTAATAATACGGACTAATCAAGTATATAGTACTACAGAGAAAGGAAATATATTTTTATTGACATCTGAGAGAGTCAATGAGTATAAGGAATTTCCTAAAATAGATTTTCTTATAGTCGATGAGTTTTATAAATTTAGCTCAAAGCGAGATGACGAAAGACATCAATCTTTAAATAATGCATTTATCAAGATCTTTAAATTAAGCGCTCCAAGGTTTTACTTCTTGGGACCTAATATTAATGGTATAACACCCGGTTTTTCAGATAAATATAATGCAGTTTTTTATGAAAGCCAATATAGTCTTGTTAGGTGTAATAGCTTTAATGTTTATGAAAAATATAATGGCTTATTTGGAAATTTAGGTAAAAAGGCAAAATTCAAAGAGAAAGTATTATTCGATCTGCTCGAAGAACGGAGTAACGAGCAATCTATTATTTATTGTGCATCTCCTGCTAAGGCAAGAAAACTTTCAAAAAATTATTCTGATTTTATTTATAAAAAAAAAGGTTCAAAAAGGGCTAATAATCTACCATTAATTGAATGGATAGAGAAGAACATTTCAACATCATGGTCTTTGATTGGATCTTTAAGGCTAGGCGTGGCGTTTCATGATGGAGCTTTGCCTCGGCATATAACGTCATCTGTAATTGATTATTTCAATGATGGTTTAATTAATGTTTTGTTTTGTACATCAACTATTATTGAGGGTGTAAATACAAGTGCAAAAAATATTGTTTACTTCGACGATAAGAAAGGGGATAGGTTAGATATCGATTTCTTCGACTATTCGAATATAAAGGGACGAGCGGGTAGGTTAATGCAGCATTATTCAGGGAACGTCTTTAATTTTAACCCCCCTCCCCAAAAAGAAGCTGTTTTTATTGATATACCTTTTTTTGAGCAAAATCCGATTAATGAGGAGATCTTGATAAATTTGGATGCCGATGAAGTTCAGGATAAGGAATCTGAAGGATACAACTTCATAGCTTCATTATCTTATGAGGAGATGTTATTATTTAAAAAAAACTCAATTAATATTAGAGGGCAGAAGAAGCTCTTAGATTATCTAAGAGTAAATATTTATAATATTCATTCTTTACTTTCATGGAATGCGACACCAAAATACAATCAGTTAGAGTTTTGCGTGCAACTCTGCTGGGAGTTTCTATTAAAAGAAAATGAGAAAAGTAATCAAATGTCTTCAAAGAGATTGACTAAAGTTACTTTTGATTATGGTCTTTCTCAGAATATAATTAAGTTAGTTAAAAGCATGTATGATTATAAAATAAGTCAAGCAAAAAATTTAAATTTAGATAAAAGAAGTAAATTAATGGATGAATCGATCAAAGATTCATTTTATATACTTAGACACTGGTTTCCATATAAGTTGCCTAAACTACTTTCAGTGCTGAATGAGTTGCAATTTTATGTATGCAATATTTATGGGCTAGTTCCTGGTAACTATTTGTATTATTCATCTATAATTGAAAATGATTTCATTCCAGAGCATTTAAATATTTTGATTGAATATGGAATTCCAAAGTCTGCAATTGATAAAATTTCCAAATTTATTCCAAATACTCTTTCTGATGAATCAATCATTCAATTAATAAAGAATGAAAAATTATATGAAAATAAAAATTTGATAGATTATGAGAAAAATATCATCAAGAAAAATGTAATAATTTAGGTTTGGAAAAACTAATGAGATTATATTTATCTATCATGAAAAGATAAGTATAAAACAAGAAAGCGGTTGGGTATTAATAAATATGTATTAGTCGCGACTTAATTTAACATATAGCCTTGAACGGTTGGGAGTTATCGATTTTGATTTGTGTGTCGGATCAATATAAAAAACAAGGAGTAAATTTCATAGTTCTTATTATCAATCCCGTCATCAAACTCAAAGCAGCTTTGCCCAACTTTGGCTGAATAATTCAATAATCAGCAGACCCTGAGTAAAGATAAGGGAATAAAAGCGTTACTGTATTGACCCCTTAGCTTAGTCTACAGCAGTTCTTGTTTGTCATTGTCATTGTCATTGTCATTGTCATTGCCATATAGCTTCTATAGAAATGACGATATGCCTCGTTTCACTGGAACCGATTGCTGGCCACGAGCAAAGTGGAAAACCTCCGGTACCTATCGTATCGAAGGCATCGTTTAACAAGCTGACCCGGTTACCGGTAGTGGTTACCGTCACCAGCGGCGGAAACTTTGCTCGCACTGCATGTTCGCTGTTTCACTGGAAGAGGCGAGGACAAAAACAACGGGCGTTATTCGCTGTAACCAGCCCAAAACCCTCGATATGGCGGCCCGGAACGGCAAGCGGCTGGAACGCATACCTGATGCCGTTGTAAAGGAGGTGCTTGCCAGACTGGATGCGATTCTGCGTTGACATCAGAACCTCATAAAAGCAAAAAGCCTGCTTAAAAGCAGGCTTTTTAAATTTGGCTCCTCTGACTGGACTCGAACCAGTGACATACGGATTAACAGTCCGCCGTTCTACCGACTGAACTACAGAGGAATTGTTGGAACGGGGCGAATATTAGCGACGGCGTTCCGGCTTGTCAAAGCACGATTTCACTTTTCTCAACTGAACGCTCGCAAAAGCAGCGGTTTGCCGCTTTTTCAACAGATTCGGCGAGATTTCAAACTGCCGACAGGATCTCACTTTAAACGCATTTCCCGGCAGATGTTAGATGCGTGTCAAAGTTTTGTTATTTGCCGATGTTAAAACAACTGTTTCAGTGCTTTTATGATAAAAATTTCAAAAACGGAATTAATGGAACAAATAAACTGCTTATTATCACCAGCGGAATTACTCTATAAAAGTGGAACGCAATTTTAAAATTATTCCCAGTATAAACAAGTGATTGTAAAAAGGAGGGGTTGGTCACAAAAAAGCGCGATGCCCAGCAGTCACCTCTGTAAACAGACCTGAAACCGCCAGCAACGTTGAGTGAATGTAAAAGATATTTTTCATTCGCGGTATCAGCGGCGTCGGCAAGTTAACGACAATAAGGGTTACTCATGAACATCAAAAAAACACTCGCTGTCACACTGTTAGCCTGCATGTTGCCTGCCGCCGCAATGGCGAAAGATCTCTCCGTCGGCGTATCGATGGCGTTGTTCGACGACAACTTCCTCACCATTCTGCGTACTGCGATGCAAAAAGAGATGCAGAAAGAGGGCGTTAAGGGGCAGCTTGAAGACGCCAAAGGGGATGTTTCGCAGCAGCTGCAGCAGGTGCAGAACTTTATCGGCCAGGGCGTCGACGCCATTATCGTCAACCCGGTAGATACCAACGCCGTCAAACCTATCATGGATCAGGCGACCAAAGCCGGCATTCCGCTGATCTTCGTTAACCGTCGTCCGCAGGCGGAACTGACTGACAAAATGGCCTATGTGGGATCGGACTCCGAACTGGCGGGCCGCCTGCAGATGGAGGCGCTGGCTAAGGCGCTGAACGGCAAAGGCAACGTCGCCATCCTGATGGGCGACCTCGCGAATGAATCGACGCGCGACCGCACCAAAGGCGTCGAAGCGGTAGTCGCTAAATATCCTGGCATCAAAGTGGTACAGAAGCAGACCGCCAAATTCACGCGTAACGATGCGGTAGACGTGGTGAGCAACTGGCTGACCGCGGGCGACGATATCCAGGCCATCGCCTCCAACAACGATGAAATGGCGATCGGCGCGCTGCAGGCGCTGGGTAAAAACCCCAACCATATCCTGATCGCCGGCGTGGACGGCACACCGGACGCGCTGCAAATGCTGAAGAACGGCAAGATGGTCGCGACGGTATTCCAGGACGCACGCGGGCAGGGCGAAGGCGCGGTGCAGGCGGCCGTTAAGCTGGCGAATGGCGAAAAAGTGCAGAAGATCATCGATATCCCTTATCAGCTGATCACCAAAGACAATATGCAGCAGTTCGTGAACCGTAATCAGAAATAACCGATCCCGACTCAGCCGTACGGAGGTGATGTATGACCGCTTTTGCGCTTGAAGCCGAAGGCATCAGCAAGTTCTTTCCCGGTGTGAAGGCACTCGATAACGTTTCGCTGCGCGTGCGTCCGGGATCGGTTCATGCCTTGATGGGCGAAAATGGCGCGGGCAAATCCACTTTAATGAAGTGCCTGATCGGGATGTACCGTCCCGATCGGGGCATCATCCGCATTAAAGGGGAGCCGGTGCAGTTTCAGGACACCATGGACGCCTTGCGTTCCGGCATTTCCATGATCCACCAGGAGCTTAATCTGGTGCCTTACATGACCGTCGCTGAGAATATCTGGCTGGGACGGGAGCCGATGAAGTACGGCTTTGTCGATCACGGCAAGCTCAACCAGCAGACGCAGACGCTGCTCGACCAGCTTAATATCCGCCTCAAGGCTGACCGGCTGGTGGGCGAGTTAAGCATCGCCGCGCAGCAGATGGTAGAGATCGCCAAGGCGGTCTCGTGGAACGCCGACATCGTCATTATGGATGAGCCGACCTCCGCGCTGACCGAAAGCGAAGTGGCGCATCTTTTCACTATCATTCGCGACCTGCGCGCGCAGGGCAAAGCCATCATCTATATCAGCCACAAAATGGACGAGATCTTCGCCATCACCGATGAGATCAGCATTTTCCGCGACGGCAGCTGGGTCGGCAGCAACCACACCGCGCAGTTTACCCGCCAGTCGCTGATCACCCAGATGGTAGGGCGCGAGCTGACCCAGCTCTTTCCCAAATTCAACAACGCCATCGGCGAAGAGGTGCTGACGGTACGCGGCCTTACCAGTAAAGATCGCTTCCATGACGTCAGCTTCAGCCTGCGGCGCGGCGAAATTCTCGGCGTCGCCGGCCTGGTCGGCGCCGGGCGAAGCGAGGTGATGGAGAGTTTGTTCGGCATGGAGAGCGTCGACAGCGGCGAGGTGCTGATCGACGGCGTGCCGGTCACGATCGATTCGCCTTCGACGGCGATTGAAAAGGGCATGGCGTTTTTAACCGAGGATCGCAAAAAGTCGGGGCTGTTTCTCGTGCTGTCGGTGATGGAGAACATGAGCATCGTCAATATGCCGGAGTACAGCGGCAAGAGCGGCTTCGTCAGCCACGTCAAGATG
Organism: Pantoea sp. X-Soil-MYKO-1289; assembly: GCF_059730625.1. Classification (NCBI taxonomy): domain Bacteria; kingdom Pseudomonadati; phylum Pseudomonadota; class Gammaproteobacteria; order Enterobacterales; family Erwiniaceae; genus Pantoea; species Pantoea sp. X-Soil-MYKO-1289. The sequence continues at coordinate 2,567,336 of NZ_AP036004.1, read as the reverse complement.
GCGCAGGACTGCATGGAGCAGATACGGCGGCTGAATATCAAAACGCCGACCATGGATCAGATCATCAACAACCTGAGCGGCGGCAACCAGCAGAAGGTGCTGATTGCCCGCTGGCTGCTGGCGCAGCCCAAAATTCTTATCCTCGACGAGCCGACGCGCGGTATTGACGTCGGCGCGAAAGCGGAAATCTACCGTTTGATCTCTGAGCTGGCCAACCGCGGCGTGGCCATCATCATGGTGTCGTCGGAACTGCCGGAAATTCTCGGCATGAGCGACCGCGTGATGGTGATGCATCAGGGGCGGATTACCGGCATCCTCGATAAAGAAGAGGCCGATCAGGAAACCATTTTGTCGCTGGCATCCGAGTGAGGCGCGAGACACCTATGAGCAATATCAAAGCAACGGCTACTCCAACGGCTGAACATCCGTCGTTCTTCGGCAATCTGCGGCATAAAATGCCTAAAGATACCGGCATTTTTATCGTGATGGTCGGCATTGCGCTGATCTTCGAAATTGCCGGCTGGTATGTGCGCGACCAGTCTTTTCTGATGAACACCAACCGACTGATCCTGATCCTGCTGCAGGTGGCGATTATCGGCGTGATCGCGGTCGGGGTCACGCAGGTGATCATCACCACCGGCATCGACCTTTCGTCGGGTTCGGTGATCGCGCTGACCGCCGTGGTCGCGGCCAGCCTGGCGCAAACCTCCGACAGCCTGTCGCCGATGTTTCCCGCGCTGGTGAATATGCCCGCCGTGGTGCCTGTCGGCGCCGGAATCGGGGTAGGTCTGCTCTGCGGCCTGGTTAACGGCGTACTCATTACCCGCACCGGCATACCGCCTTTCATCGCCACGCTGGGCATGATGGTGTCGGCGCGCGGTCTGGCGCAGTACTACACGCAGGGCAACCCGATTAGCTTTCTCTCCGACGGTTTTACCTCTATCGGGCAGGGCGCGATGCCGGTAATTATCTTCCTGGTGGTGGCGCTGGTGTTTCATATCGCCCTGAAGCACACCCGCTACGGCAAATACGTTTACGCCATCGGCGGCAACATGACGTCGGCCAAAGTCTCCGGCATTAACGTTAATAAATATCTGGTGATCGTCTATACCATCGCCGGCGCGCTCTCCGGCCTGGCGGGCGTGGTGCTGGCGGCGCGCGTCAGCAGCGGACAGTCGAGCATGGGGATGTCCTATGAGCTGGATGCCATCGCCGCGGCGGTAATTGGCGGCAGCAGCCTGATGGGCGGCGTCGGGCGCATTACCGGCACCCTGATTGGCGCAGTGATTCTGGGTCTGATTAAAAGCGGATTTACCTTCGTCGGCGTCGACGCCTACGTTCAGGACATCATCAAAGGCATGATTATCGTGGCCGCGGTCGCTATCGATATGCATCGCAACCGCAAAAAACGCTGATTTTTTCAGCGGCTGGCCTGCTCGCACCTGAAAAAGCGAGCAGGCCTTTTTCGCTTTCTGAATAAGTTTTCCTGCTGGATACCCTGCGTTTTCCTGCTTCACGTCGCGTTATCGCCTCTGTTCCGCTTTGGGTCATCACTTTTATGCACGTCTGGCTCGCAGGGGCTGCACCAGCAAAGTGCAGCCGCGATGACGTCTTTCATTAATGCGCCATTCCCGCTGCTTATTAACTCTTAATGGGTAATCAGAATGGCTTATTTTTCGGGTTGTTAGGATTTTTCCGCAGCAGCCTGACAGCGCCTTGAGAAAAAGTGGCCTGCTAATTGCAATTTGTTTCTTACCAGGCCAGCAGGCCACAAGAACAGATGTTATTGGCATTCGGGGAATGTGACGGAGGCAAGATGAACTTAAGACGACTGAAATACTTTGTGAAAATCGTCGATATTGGCAGTTTGACGCAGGCAGCTGAAGTGCTGCACATCGCGCAACCTGCGCTCAGTCAACAGGTCGCCACGCTGGAGAACGAGCTGGATCAGCAGCTGCTGATCCGCACCAAGCGCGGCGTGACGCCGACCGAAGCCGGTAAAATCCTCTATGCACATGCGCGTACGATTTTACGGCAGTGCGAACAGGCGCAGACGGCGGTAATCAACGCTGGACAGGTGCTGAGCGGTCAGGTCTCCATCGGCATGGCGCCAGGCACGGCGGCCTCTTCGCTGACCATGCCGCTGCTGCAAACGGTGCGCGAGCAGCATCCGGAAATTCTGGTTTATCTGCATGAAAACAGCGGCAGCACGCTTAATGAGAAGGTGATGAACGGCCAGCTTGATATGGCGGTGCTTTACGATCGTGCGCCAACGGCGGGCATCACCAGTCTGCCGCTGATGAAAGAGGAGCTTTATCTGGTCGGCGCCACCGACTGTCCCGGCGGATCGGTAGATTTAGCCGAGGTCGCGCAGATGAGCCTGTTTTTGCCGCGCGACTACAGCGCGGTGCGCAAGCGGGTAGACGAAGCCTTTTCGCTGCGTCGTCTCAGCGCGCGTATTATCGGCGAAATCGAATCGCTGTCGATGCTGACCGCCGCCGTCGCCAGCGGTATGGGCGTTACGGTGTTGCCGGAGTCCGCCGCGCGTGCGCTGGTCGGTTCAACCCAGGCCTGGATGGCGCGCATCAACAGTCCGGCGCTTAATCTGCCGCTGTCGCTGAACGTGTCGGCGCGCCTGCCGCTCTCGCCCTCTGCGCAGGCGGTAAAGGATATTTTGCTGTCGCTGCTGAATAAGCCGATGGCGGAAGAGCGGGCGCTGCTGCTGGTAAGCTAGTAAGCCAGGATAAACTGGCGGTCCTGCGGGACCGCTTTTGCCTGTGCGTCGGTTAATCTCCCGGTATTTCCATCCACAGGGATAATGACGTTGTGGGCAAGAGATTTTAGTTCAATCGCGCTTTCGCGCCCCGACACTAGCGACGGGCCTGCCATTGGTGAGCCGTTTTATCGGTTAACTATAAATATGCTGGTTTAGACATAAAATTCCTTTTTTGTTGATTATTTATCATATTTATCAAACTTTTCGGTAAATTTGGGTAGCACAACGATAAGTACAATCACTGAGATAACTGTTAATGGCAGCCAGTACGCTGGAAAAAACTCGAGGTAAAAAAATCCCAGTCCAATCAGGCTGGAAAGAATAAGCCATTCATTAAAAATAAGTGATAAAAAAGTTTTAAACATGATATTCGCTCTTTATCGCATCGTAAATTTCCTCACCGTGTAGTGGTGACTACTTGCAGCATTATTTCTCTGAATTTCTTGATATTTTCATCCACAGGGAGATTGTTGTTATGCGTAAGGAATTTCAGCTCGATTGTTCTTTCGCGAATCAACACTCGCGACGGACCCGCTATCGGTGAGCCGTTTTAATCTGTTAGCCATAAATATACTGGATTAGACATAAAACTCCTGTTTAAACCAATCTTATCTGTCAAACTTATCATAGCGGTCAAATAAAATGGGATGAATGAAAATAAAGATAAATATTGATATCACGGTAAATATAAGCCAGTAATTCGGAAACAAATAAATAAAAAGAGAGGCGCTAACAAAAATCCAAACAGGAAATAAGATTTCAGTGAACAATATCGACAAGAAACTTTTAAACATTAAAAGTCTCCTTTACATAGCGGTGAAGCCTGAATGATATATCCCTACATTTTACGATGGTATTAAGGTATGCCCGGAGAGCCAATACATTCAAGCCCTTCTGACCACAGCGGATTTGATTTGTGAACTCACCCGCACTACGTGCTCTAAAATGACGTTTTCCCACCGACCCATATTCCCCCTGCGCATAAGCACAAAGTTTTTATTATTTGTTGATATCAATAAACCTTCTTACCATCGGAAGTAACAATTTCGTAAAGGGAGGTAAATACCGTGAATTTCCAGCAACTTAAAATCATCCGTGAGGCCGCGCGCTGCGATTTCAATCTGACGGAAGTGGCAAACACGCTATTTACCTCGCAGTCAGGCGTCAGTCGACATATCCGCGATCTGGAAGATGAACTGGGCGTTGAGATATTTATTCGCCGCGGCAAGCGCCTGCTGGGCATGACGGAACCGGGCAAAGCGCTGCTGACCATCGCCGAACGCATCCTCGACGAGGCGGGAAAAGTACGCCGGCTGGCGGACGTTTTTACCAATGAAACCAGCGGCATCCTGACCATCGCCACCACGCACACTCAGGCGCGCTACAGCCTGCCGCGCGTCATCAAGGCGTTTCGCCAGCTCTACCCCAACGTGCGGCTCGAGCTTAACCAGGGCTCGCCGCAGGAGATTGTCGCCATGCTGCTGGCAGGCGAAGCGGACGTCGGCATCGCCAGCGAACTGCTGGTGAACAACCCCAGCCTCGCGGCCTTTCCCTGGTTTAGCTGGCACCATGCGCTGCTGGTGCCCCGCGATCACGAGCTGGTGCAGCAGCAGCCGGTGTCGCTCAGCACCCTGAGCCGCTACCCGCTGATTACCTATCGTCAGGGCATCACCGGGCGCTCGCGCGTTGACCGCGCCTTCCAGAGCGTGGGCCTGAAGCCGGACATCGTGCTGAGCGCGCAGGACTCAGACGTGGTGAAAACCTATGTTGAACTGGGATTAGGCGTCGGCATCCTTGCCGATCAGGCGTGCGAAATCCAGCCGGAAGAGGCGCTGGTGCGCATCGACGCGCATCACCTGTTTGACGCCAATACCGTCTGGCTTGGGCTGAAGCGCGGTCAGCTGCAGCGCAACTACGTCTGGCAGTTTATGGAGTTATGCAACGCCAACCTGTCGCTGGAGGAGATCAAACGCCAGGCGCTCTCCTATCAAAGCGAAGAAGAGCCGGCGATCGACTTTCAGATCTAATCTGGCAGCGACTCGACGATGGCCAATTGCAGGCCATCCCAGCCTTTACTGCCGACGGTTTGCAGCGCGGTGGCCGTCAGGTGCGGATTCTCGCCGATGTCGCGCAGATACTGCCGTAGCCCCTGCACATTTTCATCCGTGGACTGCGAGTCGATGATGCGCCCGCTGCGCACCACGTTATCGCCGATAATCACGCTGCCGACGCGCGCCAGCTTCAGCGCCCAGCGCAGGTAGAGCGGATTATTGCGCTTATCGGCATCGATAAAGATCATATCGAAGGGGCCCTGCAGCGTCGGCAAACTCTCCAGCGCCGGCCCCACCAGCAGCTCGACTTTATCCGTCACGCCCGCCTCGGCGAAATTCTCGCGCGCCACCTGCGCATGCTGCGGCGAAAACTCCAGCGTGACGATTTTGCCGTTCTCCGGCAGCGCGCGCGCCAGCCACAGCGTGCTGTAGCCGCCCAGCGTGCCAATCTCCAGAATGCGAGAGGCGTTCATCATGCGCGCCAGCAGGTAGAGCAGCTTGCCCTGGTTGGCGGCCACGTCAATCGGCGGCAGACCGGCGGCCGCGTTGCGCGCCAGCGCCGACGAGAGCGCCGCATCCGGTTTCACCAGCGTCTGAGTGAAGTAGTCATCGACCGCTCGCCACATATGATCGCTCATGGTTATCTCCTTGTTTAAAAACTGAGCATAGCAGCCGCGCGGCATAAAATTTTCTTTCCGCGCGCAAAACTCGCTGTTTAAGGTTTCTGCCCGGCGAGAAAAACATCCTGCGCTGAAGCGACACGATAGAGTGGAAGAAAACCGTTCAAACAGGGGAGTGAGATGTCGCGTCTTCAACTAAAGGATCCCAATCTGCTGCGCCAGCAGGCGCTATTCGGCGGCCGCTGGCAGGATGCGGCCAATGGCGAAACCCTGCCGGTGATCGATCCCGCCACCCGTGAAACGCTGGCGACCATTCCGGCGCTGGGCCGTGCCGAGACCGAAGCCGCCATCGCCTGCGCCGATGCGGTGCGCATCGCCTGGGGCAAAACCCCCAACGCCAGTCGCGCCGCGCTGCTGGAGAAGTGGCATCAGCTGATCCTCGATAACGCCGACGACCTGGCGACCATCATGACCGCCGAACAGGGCAAGCCGCTGGCGGAAGCGAAGGGCGAAGTGCTGTACGGCGCCAGCTTTGTCAAATGGTTCGCCGAAGAGGCGCGTCGTATCTACGGCGACACCATTCCGGCGCCGAGCGAGGATCGCCGCATACTGGTGCTGAAGCAGCCGGTTGGCGTGGCGGCGGCCATCACGCCGTGGAACTTTCCCATCGCCATGATCACCCGCAAAGTCGCGCCTGCGCTGGCGGCAGGCTGTCCGATTATCGTGAAGCCGTCAGAGCTGACGCCGCTGTCGGCGCTGGCGCTGGCGGTACTGGCGGAGCGCGCGGGCTTTCCCGCCGGCGTGCTGCAGGTGGTGACCGGCCTGCCGACGGAGATTGGCGCGGCGCTGACCGGCAGCCGCCAGGTGCGCAAGATCTCCTTTACCGGCTCGACGCGCATTGGCCAGCTGCTGATGCAGCAGAGCGCTGATAGCGTTAAGCGTCTGAGCCTGGAGCTGGGCGGCAACGCGCCGTTTATCGTCTTCGACGACGCCGATATCGATATCGCGGTGGCGGGCGTGATGGTCAGCAAATTCCGCAACGCCGGCCAGACCTGCGTCTGCGCCAACCGTATTCTGGTGCAGCGCGGCATCTATCCCCGCTTCGCGGCGAAGCTGCTCGAGGCGGTCGCTACGCTCAGGGTAGGCGACGGCTTTGCGCCCGGCAGCACCATCGGCCCGTTGATCAACGACCGCGCGGTAGAGAAAGTTAACGGCCATATCGAGGATGCGCTGGGCCAGGGCGCGGAGCTGCTGACCGGCGGCGCCAGCCACGGCAACGACACATACGTGCAGCCCACAGTGCTCGGCAGGGTCACCACGCAAATGCGTATCGCCCATGAAGAGACGTTCGGGCCGGTAGCGCCGCTGTTTATTTTCGACGAGGAAGAGGAGGCGATCGCCATGGCCAACGATACGCCCTATGGCCTGGGCGCCTATTTTTTCACGGAAAATATTCGCCGCGCATGGCGCGTCGCCGAATCGCTGGAATTTGGCATGGTCGGCTTTAATACCGGCGCCATTTCATTAGAGGTCGCACCGTTCGGCGGCGTAAAATTATCGGGAATAGGTCGGGAAGGGTCGCGCTATGGCATTGAAGAATATCTGGAGCAGAAAGCGTTTCATATTGGCAGCCTGAATTAATTCAGTTTTTACATCATTTTCTGATGCAGGCGTTTGTCGCACCCGCGACAAACGCTTTTTTATTTTGTGCGTCACGTCGTGTTTTTTATCGTTGCTGGCCATTTTAGTGCAAGTTTCATGCGCGATGCACCACGGCAATGCATGAAATTTGTGAGCTAAATCATCTGTTTATTGGTTCGGCAATTACGCAATATTTCCGCTTTCAATACGGCAGAAAATTTTTTTGCGCACTTTTAAACGCATTTTTATTTTTTAGCTGGCTGGCATACTTTCTGCATTACCTTTTGTCATGAGCTTATTCGCGCTGAATATAAGCCCTGCCAGCGCGCTAATTCCATTATGGTTGACGGGTGTAACAAATAAGGATTTATCCATGTTAAGTTTCGACCCTGAAAAAGTTTCGCTTCCTGTCGGCCACTATATTGACGGCCATCACATTCAGACCCAGGGCGCGGCGTTCGCGGTAAAACGCCCGTCGGACGGCAAAGTCTACGCCACGCTGCATGAGGCTGACGCCGCCGACGTCGATCGCGCGGTGCAGGCGGCGCACCAGGCGCTGAAAACCAGCGGCTGGTCGGGCTGCGCGCCGCGCGAACGTGGTCGGGTGCTGCGCCGCTGGGCCGATCTTATCGAGCAGGACAGCCTGCTGGCGCAGCTGGAGGCGCTCGGCTCCACGCGTCCCATCGGCGACGTGGCGCAGCATGAAATTCCCTTTACCGCCGAAGCGATCCGCTTCTACGCCGAGTGCGCCGACAAGTACAGCGGCGATCTCTTTCCGACCCGCGACAGCAGCCTCGGCATGCTGATAGCGGAGCCGTACGGCGTGGTCGGCGCCATTACGCCGTGGAATTTCCCGCTGTCGATGGCGTCATGGAAGTGCGGCCCGGCGCTGGCGGCAGGCAATGCGGTGGTGCTCAAACCCTCTGAACTGACGCCGTTCTCAACGGTGCGCATGGCGGAGCTGGCGGTGCAGGCCGGTTTGCCGGCAGGCGTGCTCAACATCGTGCAGGGCAGCGGCGCGGTGACCGGCCACGCGCTGGTGACCCATCCGCTGGTGCGCAAAGTCTCCTTTACCGGCTCGACCCTGACCGGCGCGCGCATTATGAGCGACGTGGCGCAGCACGGCATGAAGCCGGTGACGCTGGAGCTGGGCGGCAAAAGTCCGCAGCTGGTGTTTGACGACGCGGGCGACATCGAGGTGCTGGCGCAGCGCATCCTGCGCGGCTTTATCGCTAACGGCGGTCAGGCGTGCGTCGCGGGCACCCGTCTTATCGTGCAGCGCGCCATCGCCGCGCCGCTGCTGGACCGGCTCGCCGCGCTGTGCCGCAGCGTGCGGCCCGGCGCGACCTGGCACGGCGACAGCCGCTACGCGCCGCTGATCGACGAACGGCAGGGACAAAAAGTCGCGTCGGTGATCGCCGCCGCGAAAGCGCAGGGCGCGGAAGTGCTGGTCGGCGGCGAGCGTTTCGCTGACACCAGCGACGGCTGGTTCTGGCAGCCCACGCTGCTGAGCGGCGTGGCGCAGGATAACCCGGCGGTACAGCAGGAGATCTTCGGCCCGGTGCTGACGGTGCAGACCTTCGACGACGAAGAAGAGGGGCTGCGGCTGGCGGCGCATGAGATTTACGGCCTGTGCGCGGGCGTGCATACCCTGAGCCTGCCGCGCGCCATGCGCGCCATACGCGCCATCGAGGCGGGCACCGTGTGGGTCAACCGCTACGGCCGCTCGGGCGATTTCATCATTCCCACCGGCGGCTTTCTCGGCTCCGGCATCGGCAAAGATTTGGGGCGGCAGGCGTTTCAGGCCTGCCAGCGCCAGAAAAGCGTACTCATCGATTTCTAACCTTTCCTGATCAAGACGAGGTCGCGTCATGGCACTGTTTAAACCGAAATTCATCACCTTTGACTGTTACGGCACGCTGATTAACTTCGATATGGCGGGCGCGGCGGCGCGCTGCTTTGAGGCGCGCGTGGCGGCGAGCGAGATGCCGGCGTTCACCACCGATTTCGCCCGCTACCGCATGGATGAAGTGTTGGGCGCCTGGAAGCCTTACTACGAGGTGGTGAGCAACGCGATACAGCGCACCTGCAAAAAGTGGGGCGTCGCGTGGGACAAGGCGGACAGCGACTTTATCTACACCGACTGCGCCACCTGGGGCCCGCATCCTGACGTGCCGGCCGGACTGGCGAAACTGGCGACCGAGTTCCCGCTAGTGCTGCTCAGCAACTCGATGAAGGATCTGCTGCCGCACCATATTCCGCGGCTGGGCGCGCCGATCCATCTGGCGATTACCGCCGAAGAGGTGGGGGCCTACAAACCGCAGATGAAAGGCTTCGAATATATGCTGCAGAAGCTCGACTGTCGACCGGAGGAGATCCTGCACGTCTCCTCGAGTTTCCGCTACGACCTGATGACGGCGCACGATCTCGGCATCACCCATAAAGCCTGGGTTAACCGCGGCCATGAACCGGCTAACCCTTACTACGGCTATACCGAAATCCCTGACATCGGCGGACTGCCCGCCCTGGTCGGACTCTGAGGATCGCGCTATGAAACTCGAATCGTTCTGGCAGGCGACCGCGCCGCCGTTTCACGGCGCGGCGGAAGGCTCGCTGCCGTCGCGCGCAGACGTGGTGGTGATCGGCGGCGGCTTTACCGGCGTCTCGGCGGCGCTGAGCCTGGCGCGCAGCGGCCTCGACGTGGTGCTGCTGGAGGGCGGCGAAGTGATGAGCCAGGCCTCGGCGCGCAACGGCGGCCACTGCAATACCGGCGTGGCGCAGAACTTCGCCTCGCTGGTGGCGAGCCAGGGCATCGAGAAAGCCACGCGCTTCTACCGCGCCTACGACGACGCGGTGAGCTACGTCGAGCAGCTGGTGCGCGACGAGCAGATCGACTGCGATTTTCGCCTGTGCGGCAAGCTCAAGCTCGCCAGCAAGGCGTCCCATTTCGCCGGGCTGCGCGACGCCTGGGCGCTGATGCGCCGCACCGTGGATCCGGAGATTGAGCTGCTCGACCAGACGGCTATCCGCCGCGAAGTCGGCAGCGACGCCTTTCACGGCGGCCTGCTGCAAAAGCGCGGCGGCCAGATGCATATGGGCAAGTTCGGCGTCGGTCTGGCGGAAGCGTCGGCGCGCAGCGGGGCGAAAATTTTCCCGCACCACGCCGTGACCGGCCTGGCGCGCCTTGACGGCTATCGCCACCGGGTGCAGACCGCCAGAGGCGAGATCCTCGCCGATAAAGTGCTGATGGCCACCGGCTGCTCCAACGTCGGGCCTTTTCGCTGGTTCCAGCGCCGCATCGTGCCGGTAGGCAGCTTTATCGTGGTGACGGAGCCGCTGGGCGACGCGCTGATCCGCCAGGTGCTGCCGCAGGATCGCACCTACGTCACCTCGCTCAACCTTGGCAACTACTTCCGCACCACCGCTGACCGGCGGCTGGTGTTCGGCGGCCGCGCGCGCTTCGCGGTCAGCAATCCGACTTCGGATTCACGCAGCGGCGAAATTTTGCAGGCGACGCTGGCGAGCCTCTTTCCGCCGCTGGCGCAGGCGCGCATCGACTACTGCTGGGGCGGCATGGTGGATATGTCCGCCGATCGGCTGCCGCACGCGGGCGAACATGACGGCGTTTTCTACTCCATGGGCTACAGCGGCCACGGCACCCAGATGTCGGTGTGGATGGGCGCGGTGATGGCGGATCTGATCGCTGAAAAAAGCAACCGCAACCCCTGGCAGCGCGACGCCTGGCCCGCGCTGCCCGGTTATCACGGTAAACCGTGGTTTTTGCCGCTGGCCGGACTCTATTACAAAGCCAAAGATCGTTTCTCTTGATGCTTGCATTCCAGGTGAATCTTAAACGCTTATTGAGGGTACGCAGATGAGTCAAAATGATAATAACGCGCTGACGCGCATGCTGACCGAAGGCACGCTGTCGCGCCGCGGGCTGATGAAAATGCTTTCCGCCGGCGCGGTGATGAGCAGCGGCATTATCGGCTTTCCCCAGCTGGGCTTCGCCGCCGAAACGCCGGTAAAAGGCGGCAAAATTCGCGCCGCCATGTCCAACGCCTCCGCCACCGATACCCTTGATCCCGCCAAAGCCAACAACAGCGGCGACTATACCCGCCAGTGTATGTTCTACAACGGCCTGACCGAACTGGATAAGGATCTTAAAGCGCTGCCGGCGCTGGCCGCGTCGCTCGACTCCAGCGATGGCGTTACCTGGCAGATCAAGCTGCGCAGCGGCGTGACCTTCCATGACGGCAAGCCGCTGACCGCGAAAGATGTGATCTATTCGCTCAGCCGCCATAAAGACGCGGCGGTCGCCTCAAACGCCTTTAAAATTGCCGAGCAGTTTAAGACCATCAGCGCCGTTAACGACAACGAAGTGCAGCTGGTGCTGAACCAGGCGAACTTCGATCTGCCCTATATCCTCGCCGCGCCGCCGTTTTTGATCGTGCAGGACGGCACTAAAGACTTCACCAAAGGTATCGGCACCGGGCCTTATGTCTGCAAGGAATTTACCCCAGGCGTGCGCTCGGTCGGCACGAAAAACCCCAACTACTTTAAACCGGGCCTGCCGCATCTCGACGAGGTGGAGCTGCTGGGCGTCACCGACCAGGCGGCGCGCGTCAACGCGCTGATGTCGGGCGATCTGCATATCGTCTCGACCCTGAGCGCCAACGACTGCAAGCGCATTAAGGCGACCAGCGATTTCGGCGTGCTGGAGAGCAAATCGGGCATGTACACCAACCTGATCGTGCGCACCGATATCAAGCCCGGCAGCAACGAAGATTTCGTGCTGGCGCTGAAATATCTACAGCCGCGCGAGATGCTGGTGAAAACCGTGCTGCAGGGCTACGGCGACGTCAGCAACGACACGCCGGTGCCGCCGTGGCATCCGCTCTATAACGCCGAGCTGAAGCCGCGTCCCCTTGACGTGGAGAAGGCGAAATTCCACATCGAAAAGGCGGGGATGAAGGGCGCGACGGTGGAGATTATCACCACGCCGAACATCGAGGGCGCGGTCGAGGGCGGTCAGCTGATCCAGCAGATGGCGCGCAACGCCGGCATCAACATCAAGGTGCGCCGCGTGCCCTATGACGGCTACTGGTCGACGCACTGGACCAAAGATCCGGTGGGCTACGGCTCGATTAACCCGCGCCCGACGCTCGATATGCTCTTCTCGCAGTTCTACCTCTCCGGCGCGCCCAACAACGAGTCGGGCTGGAAGAACGCGCAGTTCGACCAGCTGGTGGTGGCGGCGCGCGGCGAACGGGATCAGGCGAAGCGCAAACAGATGTACGGCGATATGCAGAAGCTGATCTACGACCACTGCGGCACCATTATTCCTACCTTTATCAGCTCTACCGACGGCTACAGCAAAAAGGTGAAGGGCGTCGAAGCCTGGCCCTCCGGCATGATGATGGGCTACCGCTTCCACGAATTCGCCTGGCTGTCCGCTTAACCCTCTCGACGCTGGAGAACGCCGATGAACCGATACATGCTGTTCCTGATCGCCCGGCGCACCGGCGCCGGCATCCTGACGTTGCTGATCGTCTCGGCGGTGGTGTTCTTTATCACCAGCCTGCTGCCGGGCGATGCGGCGCAGATGATCCTCGGGCAAAACGCCACGCCGGAGACGGTGGCGGCGCTGCGCGCCCAGCTCGGGCTGGATCAGCCGCTGCTGCTGCGCTATTTCAGCTGGCTGGGCGGCATGCTGCAGGGCGACTTCGGCACCTCGTTCGCCAGCCACCTGCCGGTGATGCAGCTGGTGGCGCAGCGCATTCCCGCCACCTTTGAGCTGGCGGCGATCACCACGCTGATCTGCGTGCCGCTGGCGCTGCTGATCGGCATTACGGCGGCGATGACGCGCGGTTCGCTGCTGGATCGCGTACTGGTGATCGGCACCATGGCGACGGTGGCGGTGCCGGAGTTTCTGGTGGCGACGGTGGCGGTGCTGATCTTCGCCGTGAAGCTGCACTGGGTGTCGGCGATGTCCTTCGGCTCGCCCAATATGGATCTGGTCAGCTACCTGAAAGCCTACGCGCTGCCGGTGCTGACGCTCTGCTGCGTGCTGGTGGCGCAGATGGCGCGCATGACGCGCGCCGCCATTATTAACCAGCTCGACAGCCCTTATCTGGAGATGGCGCTGCTGAAGGGCGTCTCGCCGCTGCGCGCCGTGCTGCGCCATGCGTTGCCCAACGCGGTCGGCCCGATTGCCAACGCCATTTCGCTCAGCCTCTCCTATCTGTTCGGCGGCGTCATCATTATCGAAACCATCTTCAGCTATCCCGGCCTCGCCAGCCAGCTGGTAGATGCGGTCAGCAACCGCGATCTGCCGGTGGTACAGTTCTGCGTGATGCTGTTCGCCGGCTGCTATCTGCTGCTGCTGCTGCTGGCCGACGTGCTGACCATCGCCTTCAACCCGAAATGGAGAAGCGCATGAATACCTTACTTCCCGTTCGTTTCTTTCAGTCGCTGTCGATCTCCGGGCGGCTCGGCCTGACGGTATCGATTTTCTGGCTGCTGATGGCGCTGTTCGGCAACCAGCTGGCGCCGCACAACGTCGAAGATATTGGCGGCGGCCCGCTGTTCGGCGGCTTTACCGCCGACAACTGGCTCGGCACCGACGCGCTGGGGCGCGATATTCTCAGCCGCATTCTCTACGGCGCGAAGTTCTCTATCGGCCTGGCGCTGGGCGCGGCGATCGGCGCCAGCCTGATCGGCACGCTGCTGGCGCTGCTGGCGGCGGTGACCGGCCGCTGGCTGGAGGAGATCCTCGGCCGCGTCAACGACGCCATGCTGGTGCTGCCGGGCAAGGTGCTGTCGCTGATGATCGTGGCGGTTTTCGGCTCGTCGCTGCCGATGCTGCTGCTTACCGCCATCTTCACCTACTGGCCGGGCGCGTTCCGCATCGCCTTCGCCATGGCGGGCAGCCTGCGCAATATGGACTACGTGCGCGCCTCGCGGCTGCGCGGCGAAAGCCGCTGGTACGTCGCGATCCACGATATTCTGCCCAATATGGTGCATCCGATGCTGGCGGATTTCGGGCTGCGCTTCGTCTATATCGTGCTGCTGCTGAGCGGCCTTAGCTTTCTCGGCCTCGGCGTTCAGCCGCCCTATGCCGACTGGGGCACCCTGGTGCGCGAAAACATTCAGGGGCTGTTTGACGGCTCGCCGGCGGTGCTGATGCCTGCGCTGGCGATTGCCAGCCTGACCATCGGCGCCAACCTGTTTATCGACAGCCTGCAACAGATGCGTCCGCTGACGCTGGCGAAGGAGGGCGTATGAACGTGATGCCGCATACCGCAATGCCGGTGATCTCGGTGGAAAAACTGCGCGTCACGGCGCAGAGCGACAAGGGCGAACCGATCGATCTGGTGTCAGATATCCGCTTTACCGTGCAGAAAGGAGAAGTGCTCGCCCTGATTGGCGAATCGGGATCGGGAAAAACCACCATCGCCATGGCGCTGATGGGCTACGCCCGTCCCGGCTGCCGCATCGCCGAGGGCAATATTCACGTGGCGGGCGTCGACGTTAACAGCCTGAGTCCGCAGCAGCTGCGCGAGTTTCGCGGCAACAAAGTCGCCTATATCGCCCAGAGCGCCGCCGCCTCGTTCAACCCCGGCATGAAGATTATCGATCAGGTGATCGAGCCGGTGGTGATCCACGGCACCATGACGCGCAAAGCGGCAAAAGCCAAAGCGGTGGCGCTGTTCCGCGAGCTGGCGCTGCCCAATCCCGACACCATCGGCGACCGCTGGCCGCATCAGGTGTCTGGCGGGCAGCTGCAGCGCCTGATGACCGCCATGGCGCTGATCGGCGATCCCGACGTGGTGATCCTCGACGAGCCGACCACCGCGCTCGACGTCACCACCCAGGTGGAGGTGCTGAAAGCCTTTCGTCGCGTGGTGGCGCAGCGCGGCGTCACCGCCATCTACGTCAGTCACGATCTGGCGGTGGTGGCGCAGATGGCGGACCGCATTCTGGTGCTGCTGCGCGGCCAGATCGCCGAGTATGGCGCCACCGAACGGCTGATCGGCGCGCCGCAGGCGGACTACACGCGGCTGCTGATGGACGCGGCGCGGCAGCAGGAGCGCCCCAGCCCGTGGTGCGCGGAGAGCGGCGAGCTGCAGCCGCTACTGGAGGTACGCGACCTCAGCGCCGGCTACGGCCCGCGCGGCAGCGACGGCCAGCCGAAAATCCGCATTCTGGAGGAGATCAACCTCAGGCTGTGGAAAGGGCAGGCGATCGGCATTATCGGCGAATCAGGCTCGGGCAAAACCACGCTGGCGCACGCCATCGCCGGGCTCAACGCCCCCTGTCACGGCCATATGCTGTTCAACGGCCACTATATCGCCGGCGATATGCACAAACGGCCTGACAACGAGCTGCGCCGCATTCAGTATGTGTTTCAGATGGCGGACACCGCGCTCAATCCGGCGCACAGCGTCGAGCGCATCCTGTCGCGGCCGCTGGCGCTGTTTCATGGCCTGCGCGGCCAGGCGCTGACCCAGCGGCTGCATCAGCTGCTCGACCTGGTGAAGCTGCCGCGCAGCGTGCTGTGGCGCCGGCCCTGGGCGCTCTCCGGCGGGCAGAAGCAGCGCGTCAACCTGGCGCGCGCGCTGGCGGCGGAGCCGGATCTGATCCTGTGCGACGAAGTGACCTCGGCGCTCGACACCGTGGTCGCGGCGGCGGTGCTGGATCTCATCAGCGAGCTGCGGCGCGAGCTGGGCCTGTCGGTGCTGTTTATCAGCCACGATATGCACGCGGTGCGCGCGGTGTGCGACAACATCGTGGTGATGAAGTCGGGACGCATCGTCACCCAGCTGGCGCGGGACGATTACGACAAGCCGACCAGCGAGCTCTACTTCGAGCGCCTGAAGCGCGCGGTGCCGGAGCTGCGGCAAGGGTGGCTGGATGAGCACGAAGAGATTTTAAAGGCGGAATAGAGCTTGTTGCTTGCCATATTGTCCCTGAGCAGTGCGCGCCATGCTCACCTACTTTAGTACGCTCCGGTGGTTGTGCGCTGGCCGTGAACAGCAGATAACGCCCTCATCCGATACAGACAAGAGGTGATAACGCTATGCCCGCTCCACTCCGCTATGTACAGGACAGCGCCGACTTTCCCGACGCCGTCGATGTGGTGATTATCGGCGCCGGTATCGCCGGGGCCGCCGCGGCCTGGGAACTGACCAAAAAAGGGCTGAAGGTGGCGCTGCTGGAGAAAGGCCTGGTCGGGGCCGAACAGTCGAGCCGCAACTGGGGCTGGTGCCGCCAGCAGAACCGCGACGAGCGCGAGCTGCCGCTGATCGTCTACGCGCTGCAGCGCTGGGGCGAACTGGGCGAAGAGACCGGCGAAGAGCTGGGCTTCCGCCGCAGCGGCTTGATCTACGCGACGCGCAGCGAGGCGGATATCGCCGCGTGGGAGCGCTGGAACCATATGGCGAAAAATTATGACGTGCAGAGCGAGATCCTGACGGCGGAGCGCGCGAAGGCGATGACGCCTGGCAGCACCACGCGCTGGCTCGGCGGCGTCTCGTCGCCGACCGACGGCCACGCCGAACCGCGCCTGGCCGCGCCTGGCCTGGCGATTGCCGCCCAGCGGCTCGGCGCGCGGGTGTTCCAGCAGTGCGCGGTGCGCGGGCTGGACATTGCCGCCGGTCGCGTCAGCGGCGTCTGGACCGAGCGCGGCCTGATCAAAACCAGCCGCGTGATCTGCGCCGCAGGCGCATGGACCTCAATGTTCTGCCGCCGCCACGGCATCGACCTGCCGCTCGGCAACGTTATCGGCACCGCGTTTCGCACCCAGCCCATCGCGCAGGCGATTACGGTGCCGCTCTATACGCCTGGCTTCGCCTGCCGTCCACAGCTCGACGGCAGCTATACCGTTTCCGTCTCCGGGCGCGGCCGTCTGGAGCCGGGCGCGCAGGGCCTCCGCTATGCGCGCCACTTCTACCCTGTTTTTAAGAGCCGCCGCAAGAATCTGCGCCTGAACCTGGGACTGAAACCCTTTTTCCACGGCCCGGAAGCGCTCGGCGGCTGGGCATTCGATCGCGAATCGCCGTTTGAGCGCGCGCGCATTCTCGATCCCGCTGCCGACGCGGCAACCGTTCAGGCGGGTCTGGATGCGATGCGCAACGAATATCCGGCGCTGGCGGGCCTTAAGCTGGCGCAGGCCTGGGGCGGCATGATCGACAGCACCCCCGACGCCATTCCCGTTATCTCCACCGTGGCGCAGCTGCCGGGCCTGGTGCTGTCGGCCGGTTACAGCGCGCACGGCTTCGGCATCGGGCCGGGCGCGGGACGGCTCGCCGCCGATCTCGCCGCCAGCGACGCGCCGATTGTCGATCCCACACCTTATCGCTACAGCCGTCTGGTTGACGGCAGCGCACTTGAAACGCCTGGCATGATGTAAGGAGCACCGCATGACCGCAACTTTTCGCGCGATGAACGCGCAGGATCTGGAACACTGCTACAGCATGACGCAGCAGCTGAAGTGGCCGCACCGCCGCGAGGACTGGCAGCAGGCGCTGGCGCTGGGCGAAGGCGTGGTGATTGAAGAGCAGGGCAAACTGCTCGGCAGCGCCATTCTCTGGCGCTGGGGCGAACGCGCCGCCACCATCGGGCTGGTGATCGTCGATAACCAGCAGCAGGGGCGCGGGCTGGGCAAGCAGCTGATGCTGACCCTGCTGGAAAAAGTGCCCGACTATAACGTGCGGCTGCACGCCACCGAGATGGGCAAAGGGCTGTATGAAAAGCTCGGCTTTGTGGCGACCGGGCAGATTCTCCAGCACCAGACGCGTGCGCTGGAGGCGGTGCCGCCCGTGGCTATTCCGACGGGATTAACGCTGCGCCGCGCGCAGGCGCAGGATGCGTCTTCCCTTACCGCCCTCGACCAGCAGGCGCACGGCATGCTGCGTCCGCAGCTGATCGATCACCTGATTAACCAGCAGCAGACGGTGCTGCTGGAGGATGCGCAGGGTGACATCCGCGGCTTCGCCAGCCTGCGCCGCTTCGGCCACGGCTGGGCGATTGGGCCGGTTATCGCGCAGGATTTCCCGACAGCGCAGGCGCTGGTCGCCTCGCTGATGCAGGGGCTGCGCGGCGAGTTCGTGCGTATCGACACCGACGCCGCGCTACCGCTGGCCCCCTGGCTCGCCACGCTCGGCCTGGCGCAGGTCGACAATCCCACCACCATGGTGCGCGGCACGCCCTGGACGCCGCCAGCGGGCTCCATGCAGGCGTTCGGCCTGATGACCCAGGCGATGGCCTGATGCATATCCTCTATAAATCGGATCCCCAGCGCGGCGCGCTGTGGCGGCAGTGGCTGGCGCAGCACGCGCCCGATATTCAGCTGCATCTCTGGCCCGACATCGGCGACCCGCAGGAAGTGGAGATGCTGATCGCCTGGCAGCCGCCGGAGAGATTGCTGGAAACCTTTCCTGGCCTGAAAGCGCTGCTATCGGTGGGCGCGGGCGCGGATCAGTTCGATCTCGCCGCCTTGCCGCCCGACCTGCCGGTGGTGCGCATGATTGAGCCGGGGCTGACGCAGGGCATGGTGGAGTACGTGACCTTTGCGGTGCTCGGCATCCATCGGGATATGGTGCGCTACCTGCAGCAGCAGCGCGCAGCGCGCTGGCAGGCGCACGGCGTGACGCCCGCCGCCGCGCGCCGGGTCGGCGTCATGGGGCTGGGCGAGCTGGGCCAGGCGGCGCTACGCCAGCTGGTCTCGCTCGGTTTCGACTGCGCAGGCTGGAGCCGGACGTCGCGCCAGCTCGACGGTGTGCGGTGCTTTCACGGCGCGGCGCAGCTGGGCGACTTTCTGGCGCGCTGCGACATTCTGGTCTGCCTGCTGCCGTTAACGGCGGAGACGCGCGGCCTGCTTAACCGCGATCTGTTTGCGCAGCTGCCGCCCGGCGCGGCGCTGGTGCAGGCGGGACGCGGCGCCCAGCTTAATCATGCCGATCTACTGGCGGCGCTCGACAGCGGCCGGCTCGGCGCGGCGGTGATCGACGTCACCGATCCCGAACCGCTGCCGCCGTCGCATCCTTTCTGGCGTCATCCCGCCATCTGGCTGACGCCGCACATCGCCAGCCAGACGCAAAACGAGAGCGCCGTCGCCGCGCTGCTGGAGAACCTGCGTCGCTATCAGCGCGGCGAGCCGATGATTGGCCTTATTGACCGCGCACGAGGTTACTGATGGACATTGACGCTCTTATCGCGCTGCGACGCGATCTGCACGCTCACCCGGAATCCGGCTATCAGGAGAGGCGCACAGGCGACATCGTGGCGCGCTTTCTGCAGCAGCTCGGACTGGAGGTCTATCGCGATATCGGCCAAACCGGCGTGGTCGGCGTGCTGAAGCGCGGCGACAGTCCGCGCGTTATCGGCCTGCGCGCCGATATGGACGCGCTGCCGATGCAGGATCAGGGCGACGCGCCATGGAAAAGCAGGACGGAAAACGTCTGTCACGCCTGCGGCCACGACGGCCATACCGTGATGCTGCTCGGCGCGGCGCAGCAGCTGGCCGCAGCCGAGGATCTCGACGGCACCCTCTGCTTTATCTTTCAGCCGGCGGAAGAGGGGCTGGCGGGCGCGAAGGCGATGATCGACGACGGCTTGTTCAGTCGCTTTCCCTGCGAGGCGGTTTACGCGCTGCACAACTGGCCGGAACTGCCGCTCTGCGAGGTGCAGACCCGTCCCGGCGCCATCATGGCGGCGGCGGATCGCTTCGATATTAAGGTCAAAGGCGGCGGCGGCCATGCGGCGCAGCCGCACCTGACGCGCGACACGCTGCTGGCGGCCAGCGAGCTGGTGGTGCAGCTTAATACGCTGGTGGCGCACGCCATCGATCCCTGCGAGGCGGCGCTGCTGAGCGTGACGCGCATGCAGGGCGGCTTTTCGCACAATATGATCCCGGCGGAGGCGTCGATTACCGGCACGGTGCGCACCTTTAGCCCGGCGGCGCAGGAGATACTCGAAGCGCGGCTGCGCGAGATGGCGCGCCACGTCACCGCCGCGCATGGGCTGCAGGCGGAGGTCAGCTATCTGCGCTACTACCCGGCCACGGTAAATAGCGAGGCGGAGGCGAATCTCGCCCTGGCGGCGCTCAGCGAGGCGGGTTTCAGCGCCAGCGTCGCGCGGCAGCCCGCGCTGACCTCGGAGGATTTCGCCTTTATGCTGCAGGCGAAACCCGGCGCCTATCTCTGGATCGGCTCCGCGCCTTCGCAGCCGCTGCACCACTCCGCCTACGACTTCAATGACGCGCTAATCCCTTACGGCGTGCGCGCCTGGACGACGCTCGCCCGACGCGCGCTGCGTTAAGAAATTTCCCTGCTGAAAGGGCACGCATTTTAACAGGATATGCCGCAGCACTACCCATAACGGCAGCATGCGAAACCAGTGGGTTGCGATACTTGAGCCAACCGAACGTTACGTGGATGAGGTATAAAAATGCAGAATGTCATGGCCGAACAACAGACCTATTCAGACAACAGTTTGCTGCTGGACGCGCGCGAGCAGAATGTGCCGCGCGGCGTGGTGACCGCCCATCCGCTGGTGATTGAGCGCGCCAGGGGC
Source organism: Pantoea sp. X-Soil-MYKO-1289 (assembly GCF_059730625.1). Lineage (NCBI taxonomy): Bacteria > Pseudomonadati > Pseudomonadota > Gammaproteobacteria > Enterobacterales > Erwiniaceae > Pantoea > Pantoea sp. X-Soil-MYKO-1289. The sequence goes on along the minus strand of NZ_AP036004.1, from coordinate 2,546,670 downwards.
AGTGAAGTCTGGGACGTCGAGGGCAACCGCTATCTCGACTTCGTCGGCGGTATCGGCGTGCTCAACGTCGGGCACAACCATCCGGCGGTGGTCAATGCGGTAACGCGTCAGCTGGGCCTGGTCTCGCACGCTTGTTTTCAGGTGGTGGCCTATCCGGGCTATATCGAACTGGCGCAGCGGCTTAATCAGCTGGTCGGCGGCGAGGAAGCCTATAAGAGCGTCTTCTTTACCAGCGGCGCGGAGGCGGTAGAGAACGCAGTTAAAATCGCCCGCGCGCACACCAACCGCTCCGGCGTGATCGCTTTCGACGGCGCCTTTCACGGGCGTACGCTGCTGGGCGTGACCTTGACCGGCATGAGCCAGCCCTATAAGCAGAATTTTGGCCCGTTCCCGGCGGATATTTATCGCCTGCCGTTTCCTAATCCGCTGCACGGCGTAACGGAAGTGGACTGCCTGAAGGCGCTGGATCAGCTTTTCGCCGTGCAGATCGCGCCGGAGCGCGTTGCGGCGATCATTATCGAGCCGGTGCAGGGCGACGGCGGCTTCCTGCCTGCCGGCCCGGCGTTTATGCAGGCGCTGCGCCGCATTACCGAGCAGCACGGCATTGTGCTGATCTGCGACGAAGTGCAGACCGGCTTTGGCCGCACCGGCAAGATGTTCGCCTTCCAGCACCTTAATATCAAACCCGATCTGGTGACGGTCGCCAAAAGCCTCGGCGGCGGCCTGCCGATCTCCGGCGTGGTAGGCAAGGCGGCGATCATGGACGCGCCGACGCCGGGCGGCCTGGGCGGCACCTACGGCGGCAACGCGCTGGGCTGCGCGGCGGCGCTGGCGGTGCTCGATTTGCTGGAGCACGACAACCTGCTGGCGCGGGCGAATGCGCTTGGCGAACAGTTGCTGGCGCGGCTACAGCTGCTGGCGGAGAAGTACGCCTGCATCGGCGACGTGCGCGGCCTCGGCTTTATGCTGGCGGTGGAGATCCTCGACTTCGAAACCGGCAAGCCTGACGCCGCGCTGACGCAGAAGATCCTCGACAGCGCCTGTCAGGAAGGGCTGCTGCTGATCAAATGCGGCGTTCAGCGCAATGTGGTGCGCTTCCTGGCGCCTCTTGTCACCACGGATTCACAGCTGGAGGAGGCGCTGCATATCTTCGATATTGCGCTGGCGCGCGCCACCGGCCGTCTGGGCTGACGCTATCTTCCTCATTGATATTGCTGGAATAATTATAAATTTTCCTGATGGATAACGCGCGCGTTACCGCTGGCGCTGGCGGCGCAAAGCGTGTTATACCATCAGCACGTCCTGCACAATTGGTTAACAATGAGGGGTGGTATGAACGGCTTAATGAAACTTGACCGCATCGACATCAACATCCTGGTGCAACTGCAAAAAGATGGCCGTATCAGCAACGTTAATCTCGCCGATGCCGTGGGACTTTCGCCCAGCCCCTGCCTGCAGCGCGTCAAGCGCCTTGAGCAGGCGGGCTTTATCACCGGCTACGAAGCCCATATCAATCTCACCAAAATCACCGATTCGGTCACGGTCTTTACCGAAGTGACGCTCTCCGGCCATCGCCGCGAAGATTTCATGAAGTTCGAGAGCGCGCTGCGCGACGTGGACGAGCTGATGGAGTGCCATCTGATTACCGGCGGCTACGACTATCTGCTGCGTTTTATCACCCGCAGCATCGAGCACTATCAGGAAGTGATTGAGAAGATGCTGGATGCGCAAATCGGTATCGACAAATACTTCAGCTATATCGTGATCAAATCGCCGGTCATGAAGAGCAGCGTGCCGCTGCGCTCGCTGATTACCCGGCAGAACGACGTGCTGGGCGCGCTGTAGCTCTCCTTCTTCCTTCTGACAGAACGCGATTACATAAGCGGCTAAAGCAGATGCTTTAGTCGTCATCGGGTGTTATTCCACACCTGTGATCGTTTATGGAATCTGCCCCTAAAAAATTGCACGAATTCACTAATGTAATGGCGTTTCAGACGATATAAACTCTGATGGAAAATAAGGAGATGAACATCATGAGTCAATATTATATGCCCGCCCTGACGACGGATGAAATTCGCGAAATTGGCGAGTTGGCGATTGCGCATGTCGCGAGTTTGAAAATTGCCTCGACCAAAATGGATGATTTTTCACTCAGTGAGAGAAACAGAAGAGAAACTGAAGACGCTTTCAAAAAATGCGGCATCACGGCTGCTGAAGGAAGACGAATTTTTAATGAAGTCTTTAACAGCGTAAGAAAAGGAGAGTAAGAGATATTCAACAGCCTGTTTGTATTTTTAAATGGAGTATTTATATGCCAGACCAAAAGCAATGGGTCTTTACCAGGCTAGTAGAGGACACGGACGATACCCGACAGCTCATCGCTTATGCCATATATAAAGCCGACAAAGATGATTATGCGAAACAGCTGCTCAGGCGTCGACTGCCTGAATCGCAGTTGCCTGCGTATCTGGAACGCTATCATGACAGCATAGCCTATTCAGAGCGACAGCTTGACCATTATCGCGACAAAGCGGCATGTATTATTGACCGGCTGGTACTCAGGGTAAGTCAACAGGTTCAATCCACCTGTGATCGAAAGATTGCATTATTAAAATCTAACCACAAAGAGGCGATGGAGAAAAAGTGGATGGAGTGGGGTAATAATGCGGCAGCCTATAGTGCTTATCTGGCAAAACCACGCTGGCCAGCTACATTGATGCGCGGCTTTATTAAATGGATGCTCAGCGGTATATCAGGTTTACTGGCAACGCTGTTTTCTACGCTGCTAATTGTAGGTACGCTTTCACTCTTTGCGCCAGAGATGAGAAGCACAGCCCGTAATATATTGAAAAATGGCATCGATACGTTAATACCCTTAAACCCGGCAGGTTTGTCTGATACCGGACAGCTCAAGGAGTAGGTTATTCCTGTATCGAAATCGATACCACACGCTTTTTTCACCTAATCGCGCCTGCTGCTCCTGCGCAGCATAAAATTTCTTTTCCATGCTTTTTTCACCGCATTTGACCGGTTCGCCGCGCCTCTTCAGCCGCGTGGGCTGAGCGCGCACGCGTACTATAAATCCATGCCGCGACAAGGAGTTATTTATGACCGCACCCATCATTGCCGACCAGAGCTGGCAGCGCGACGACTTTACCCTCTCCACCAAACGAACGCGGCTGGATATGGACTGGATCCATGATCAGCTGGCGGAACGTTCCTACTGGGCGAAAGGGCAGGCGCGCGCCACCACCGAGCGGGCAATCGCCGCGTCGCTGCCGTTCGGGCTCTATCACCTTGAGGCGCAGATTGGTTTTGGCCGGCTGATTACCGACTACACCCGTTTCGGCTGGCTGTGCGACGTGATTATCGATGAAGCGTGGCGCGGACATGGCCTGGGCAGCTGGCTGGCCAGCTGCGTGCGCGAGCATCCGGAACTGGCCACGGTGCGGCGCTGGATGCTTTCGACAAACGATGCCCATCAGCTCTACCAGCGGCTTGGCTGGCGCGTGGTGCAGGAGCCGCACAAGCTGATGGAGTTCCCTCTCTCCTGACTCTGGAGTGATACAGATGCGTTACCGCGTTGGCGTGGACATTGGCGGATCCTTTACCGATTTCGCCGTGCTGGATCGGCAAACCAGTCAGATCCATACCCTGAAAGTGCTGTCGCGGCCCGATGCGCCGGGCAGCGAAATTCTCACCGGACTGGCGCAGTTCGCCGAGCGCGACGGCCTCGATCCCGCAGAGATTGGCTACTTTACCCACGGCACCACGGTCGGCATCAACGCGGTGATCCAGCGGCGCGGCGTCCGGCTGGCGCTGTTCGCCACCGCCGGCTTTTGCGACGTGCTGGAGCTGGGGCGGCTGAAAATTCCCCATATCCACGATCTCTTCTCTCGCCGGCCCGCGCCGCTGATTAGCCGCGATCGCGTCTTCGCCATTCACGAGCGCACCGACCGCGACGGCAACGTGCTGCAACCCGTCGATCGCGGAAGCGTGCTGGCCGCCATCGACGGCGCGCGCGCGGCGGGCTGTCAGGGCATTGTGGTGGCGCTGCTGCACAGCTACCGCAACGGACACAACGAGGCGGCGGTTAAGGCGATCGTCGAAGAGGTCGCGCCCGACCTGCTGACCTCCTGTTCCGCCGATATCTGGCCGATTATCCGCGAATACGAGCGCACCATCACCGCCGCCATCAACGCCTACGTGCAGCCGATGGTGATCAACTATCTGGAGAAGTTTGAAGGCGCGCTGCGCGCCAGAGGCGTGACCACGCCGCCGCGCATCACCAAATCCAACGGCGGCGTGATGGGCGTTGAGCAGGCGAAGCGCGAATGCGTGCAGATGGTGCTCTCCGGCACCGCCTCAGGCGTTATCGGCGCCAGCTATCTCGCCAGCGCCTGCGGCTTCGACCGCATCCTTAGCCTGGATATCGGCGGCACCAGCGCCGACGTGGCGGTGATCGTTAACGGCGAGGTGGCGCAGGGCAACGGCGAAATCATCGGCGACTTCCCAATCTATATACCCTCGGTGGCGGTGACCTCGGTTGGCCAGGGCGGCGGCTCGCTGGCGTGGATCGACGGGCAGGGCGTGATGCAGATGGGGCCGGACAGCGCCGGTTCGCTGCCCGGCCCGGTCTGCTTCCAGCGCGGCGGCACCCAGCCGACCGCCACCGACGCCTTCGCCGCCTGCGGCATGATCGGCCACGGCGATCTCGGCTACCACGCCGTACAGGTGGATGTCGCCGCCGCGCGCGCCGCCTGGCAGCCGCTGGCCGATCGCCTTGGCGTCTCGATAGAGCAGACCGCCGAAACCGCCATCGAACTGGCGATCTCCAGCATGTACGGCGATACCAGCGGCCTGCTGTCGCGCTTCGGCCTCGATCCGCGCGAGTTCTGGTTTCTCGCCTTCGGCGGCGCAGGGCCGATGATGGGCTGTTTTCTGGCGCGCGAGCTCAATATGAAAGGCGTTATCGTGCCGCCGACGCCGGGCGTGCTCTCGGCGCTGGGCGGGCTGGTGGCGGATATCCGTAATGACTTTATCCGCACGCTGTATGGCGATCTCAACGCGCAGCTGGCGGATCGGCTCGCCTCTGAAGCGGAGAGCCTGAGCCAGCGGGCGCAGGCCTGGCTGGCGGCCGAGCACGGAAAAGAGATGCCTTTTACGCTGCAGTTCAGCGCCGATATGCGCTATCGCGGCCAGTCTTTCGAGATCGACGTGCCGCTGGAGGCGGCGTGGCTGGCGAGCGCCGACGTGGCGGCGCTGCACGCGGCGTTCGACCAGCAGCATCACCAGCTGTTTGGCCACAGCGACCCCGCCGCGCCGGTGCAGCTTATCAACCTGCGGCTGGTTATCGCCTCGCCCACGCCGAAGCCCGCGCTGAACCGTCCCGCGGCGGCCAGCGAGCCGGTGCAGGCGGCGAAGCGGGTTCAGGCATGGATAGATGGCGCTTTTCATCAGGTCGATCTGGTACTGCGCGCGACGCTGCGTCCCGGACATCGGCTGCGCGGGCCGGTTATCGTGGCGCAGGACGACTGCACCACCTGCGTGCCGCCGCGCATGCAGGTCGATGTGGACAGCTTCGGCAATCTGTTAATTACCCCGCTCAGCGAGGAGAAGTGATCGTGGCTATCGACGGACGTAATCTGCAAATACTCGCCAACTACTGCGCGGCAGCGGCCGACGCTATGGCCTTTACCCTGATGCGCACCGCGCACTCCACCTTTGTCAAAGAGACGGAGGATTTCTCCTGCCAGATCGTCAGCCGCGACGGGCTGGCGTTCGCCTCGCCGCGCAGCTTCGGCGCGCCCTGGTACAGCGGCATCGACTATGCGCCGGTGCTGGCGCTGATCGACCATTACGACGAAGGCGACATCTGCATTAGCAACGACGCCTATGCGGGCAACGTCGCCACCCATTCCCCCGATATGCATATCTGGAAGCCGGTCTTTCACGGCGGCGACATCCTCTGCTTTGTGGTCGGCCATATTCACAACACCGATATCGGCGGCGCGGTGCCCGCCTCGCTGTCGCGCTCGCTGACCGATATCGTGCAGGAGGGCATCCGCATTCCGCCGCTGAAGATCGTCCGCAACGGCGAACTGAACGAGGATGTGGCGCGGATCCTGCGGCTGAACGTGCGCGTGCCGGAACAGAACTGGGGCGACTTCAAAGCGCAAATCGCCTCGGTCAACATCGGCGAACGCAAGATGCAAGAGATTGTCGCCCGCTTCGGCGCGGCGGATTTTCTGCAGGGCGTCGAAGGCATCCTCGACTACGCCGAACAGCAGGCGCGCGCCATTATCCGCACCATCCCCGACGGCGAATACTTCTACGCCGACTACGCCGATGAAGATGGCGAAGGCGGCTATCCCTGTCGCGTGGCGATTACCCTGCGGGTGCAAGGCGATCGGCTGGAGCTGGACTACACCGGCAGCGATCCGCAGCTCGCCTCGTCGCTGAACATGCCGACCGGCGGCCGCGAGCGTCATCCGCTGGCGCTGGTGGGCGTCACCTACGTACTCTCGACGCTGGACCGGCGGCTGCTGCTTAACGCCGGCACGCTGCGCCCGACGCGCGCCATTCTGCCGCCGGGCACGGTGATGAACTGCGAAGCGCCCGCCGCGGTCGGCATGCGCTCGCTCACCTGCGCGCTGTCGCAAATCGCCACCGTCGGCGTCTTTTCGCTGGCGCTGCCGGATCGGCTGCCGGCCAACTCGCCGGGCGGCAACTCCATTATGAATATCCGCACGCTGGGTGCGCGCAACCGCAGCGTCGTGGCTTCGCTTGGCCCGGTCGGCGGCGGCGCGGGCGGCACGCCGCGCCACGACGGACCGGACGGATCGGGCGGATTGTCGGCGTTCCTGAAAAACACCCCGATTGAGATCAATGAAGCGGAAGTGCCCATCCGCTTCCTGCGCTACGGCCTGGCGGCCGACAGCGCCGGCGCCGGACGCTTTCGCGGCGGGCTGGCGACCGAAATGGCTTTTGAGATCTTTACGCCGGAGACCACCGTCACCGCGCGCAACCGCAACCGCTCGGTATTCGCCTCGGCGGGCGCGGCGGGCGGCCGCGCGGGCGGGCTGTCGCATTTTCGCACTTTGCGCGACGGCAAGACGCTGGAGCACGGCAACCGCGACGTGATCCACTGCCAGCCGGGCGATGTGGTCGAGGTGCGCGGGCCAGGCGCGGGCGGCTACGGTCTGCCGTCGCAGCGCGACGTAGAGGCGGTGCTCCGCGACGTGCGCTGCGGCTTCCTCAGCGCGGCGGCAGCGCGCGCGCAGTACGGCGTGGCGCTAACGGACGGCGAGCTGGACGAGGCGGCGACGGCGCAGCTGCGCGCCGCGATGCCGCAGCAGGTCGAGGCGCATTTTCAGCACGGCGCGGCGCGCCAGGCATTCGAGGCGATCTGGACGCCGCAACGCTACCGTTCGCTTACCAACTTTCTCGCCGCCGCGCCGGTCAGCTGGCGTCATTTTCTGAAAACCCAGGTGTTTCGCGCCGTCGAGCAGGCAGGAGAAGCGGCGGATATGGCGCAAATATTCAGCGAGTTACGGCTGCGCTTTCCCGCATTAGCAGGCGAATAAGCCGGTTTGTCGTCTACCCTTACTCTCTGACACGGATTTTCACCGAGGGGACAACGATGAGCATGAAAACCAGCGATTTCTTTGTGCAACGGCTAAAAGCCTGGGGCGTAACCCGTATTTACGGCTATCCCGGCGACGGCATCAACGGCGTGCTTGGCGCCATCCAGCGCGCCAATGAGAAGGGCGACGGCATCGAATTTATTCAGGTGCGGCACGAAGAGATGGCGGCCTTTATGGCGGCTGGTCACGCCAAGTTTACCGGCGAGCTGGGCGTCTGCCTCTCGACCGGCGGGCCGGGCGCCACCCATCTGCTGACCGGCCTCTACGACGCCAAAATGGATCACGCGCCGGTGCTGGCGATTGCCGGCCAGGCGGAGGTCACGGCGCGCGGCGCCAGCTATCAGCAGGAGATGAATCTGGATCGCGTCTTCGCCGACGTCGCCAACTTTGTGCAGGAGGCGGCCGCGCCGGCGCAGGTGCGTCATCTGATTGACCGCGGCGTGCGCATCGCCAAAGCACAGAACGGTGTGGCGGTAGTGATCGTGCCGAAAGATATTCAGGACGAACCCTGGGAAGCGCCGAAGCATCTGCACGGCTTCACCCATTCCGGCCCCGGCTATCAGCGTCCGAAAGTGGTGCCTTACGAAGCGGATTTACAGCGCGCCGCCGAGGTGCTCAACGCCGGGAAAAAAGTCGCCATTCTCATCGGCGCGGGCGCGCGCGGCGCGGCGGTGGAGGTGGTGCAGGCCGCTAACGTGCTGGCGGCGGGCGTCGCCAAGGCGCTGCTCGGCAAAGATGTGCTGCCGGACGACGCCCCCTTCGTCACCGGCTCAATCGGCCTGCTCGGCACCAAACCCTCGTGGGAGCTGATGCAGAACTGCGACACGCTGCTGATGATCGGCAGCGGCTTCCCCTGGACCGAGTTCCTGCCGGAAGAGGGCAAGGCGCGCGCGGTGCAGATCGATATCGATCCGGCGATGCTTGGCCTGCGCTACCCGTGTGAAGTGAACCTGCACGGCGACGCGGCGGAAACGCTGCGCGCGCTGCTGCCGCTGCTGGAGCATAAAGAGGACCGCAGCTGGCAGGAGGAGATTGCGGTGCAGGTGCGCGACTGGTGGAAAGTGATGGAAGATCGCGCCCACGCGCCGGCTAACCCGGTTAACCCGCAGCGCGTGGTCTGGGAGATGTCGCCGCAGCTGCCTGACAACGCTATCGTCACCTCCGATTCCGGCTCCTGCGCCAACTGGTTCGCGCGCGACTATCGTGTCAAGCAGGGCCAGCGCGCCACGCTCTCGGGCGGGCTCGCCTGCATGGGCGCGGCGGTGCCTTACGCCATTGCCGCCAAGTTCGCCCATCCCGACAGACCGGTGGTGGCGCTGGTCGGCGACGGCGCGATGCAGATGAACAATATGGCGGAGCTGATCACCATTCAGAAATACTGGCAGCAGTGGAGCGATGCGCGCCTTATCGTCTGCGTCTTCAACAACCAGGATCTGAATCAGGTCACCTGGGAGCAGCGCGTCATGGAGGGCAATGCGCGCTTCGAGGCGACGCAGCAGCTGCCGGACGTGCGCTACGCCCAGTTTGCCGAGTCGCTTGGCCTGCAGGGTATCTTCGTCGACAACCCGGACGAGCTGGAAGACGCGTGGCGACGCGCGCTGAGCGCCGATCGCCCGGTGGTGCTGGAGGTGAAAACCGATCCGGAAGTGGCGCCGCTGCCGCCGCACATCACCTTTAAACAGGCGAAAGCCTTTATGAGCTCGATGGCGAAGGGCGATCGCGGCGCGGTGCAGATTATCAGCGACACCGCCAGCCAGCTGCTGCATAAAAAGTAACAGGCACGAAGCGTTAAGTGGCCCGGTTGCGGGCCGCTACTCTTATCCACTCTCTTTCTCCTGGCCGTTCGCGTCGGGGTTCAGGCGATTCGCCACCAATCAGTTTGGGAGTCACTCATGGCTACAGATAACAATCCGGTGTGGTTTATTTCAGGATGTTCAACAGGTTTTGGTCGCGAACTGGCGCAGCAGACCATTGCGCGCGGCTTCAACGTGGTGGTGACGGCGCGCGATACCGCGAAAGTCGCCGACCTGGTGGAAGGCCACAGCAACGCGCTGGCGGTGGCGCTCGACGTGACCCAGCCGCAGAGCATCGAGGGCGCGGTCAAGGCGGCGCTGGAAAAATTCGGCACCATCGACGTGCTGGTGAATAACGCCGGCTACGGCTACCAAAGCTCGGTGGAAGAGGGGGAAGAACAGGCGATCCGCGACCAGTTCGACGCCAACGTTTTCGGCCTGTTCGCCCTGACGCGCGCGGTGCTGCCGACGATGCGCCAGCAGCGTCGCGGCCATATCATCAATATTACCTCGGTGGCGGGCTTCATCGGCTTCGCCAGCTCCGGCTACTACTCCGCCAGCAAGCACGCGGTCGAGGGCTGGTCCGATTCGCTGGCGCTGGAGACCGCGCCGCTCGGCATTCACGTCACCTGCGTCGAGCCAGGCCCGTTCCGCACCGACTGGGCTGGCCGCTCGCTGCATCAGACGCCGAGCACGCTGCCGGAGTACGCGGAGACCGCGGCGGCGCGCATGAAGGCGACCTCAGAGTACAGCGGCACGCAGAAGGGCGATCCGGCGCGCGCGGCAAAGGCAATGATCGCCATTACCGAGCGGGATGATCCGCCGCGCCATCTGGTGATGGGCGCCTGGGGCTATGACGCGGTGACGGCGAAGCTGAAAGAGCGGCTGGCGCAGATTGAGGCCTGGAAACAGACCGCGGTCGAAACCGACTTCCCGGAATAACTGACAGGCGCGCTGGCTGCCAGCGCGCCTGTTTTAGCGCATCCAGTCGCCCAGCCGCTCGAGCGGCACCGCCTTGCTGAACAGATAGCCCTGCAGCTGATTGCAGCCCGCGTCGGCCAGCGCGTTCATCTGTCCCGGCGTTTCGACCCCTTCCGCCGTCACCGTCAGCCCCATCGCGTGTCCCAGCTTCACCACCGACTCGATAATCGCCACCGAATTTTCCGCCACGCCCAGCGACTGGGTAAAAGAGCGATCTATTTTGATTTTATCCACCGGAAAGGTGCTGAGATAGTTGAGGCTGGAGTAGCCGGTGCCGAAATCATCCAGCGCAATGCGGAATCCGGCGTCGCGCAGCGCGATGATAATGGCGCGCGCCTCATGCTCATCCTCAATCAGCACCCCTTCGGTGATCTCCAGCTCGATACGCTGGGGATCGCCGCCGCTTTCGCGCACGATCTCCACCATGCGCGCCACAAAGCCCGTGGCGCGAAACTGCACCGGCGAGACGTTCACCGCCACCATCAAATCGGGAAAGCGCTGCTGCGTCAGGCAGGCTTCGCGCAGCACCCATTCTCCCAGCGGAATAATCAGTCCGGTCTCTTCGGCGATAGCGACAAAGTCGCCTGGCGGAATGGCGCCGCGCGTCGGATGATCCCAGCGCAGCAGCGCCTCGACGCCCACCATATTTTTGCCGTCGATATCCATCAGCGGCTGGTACCAGACCGCCAGCCCCTTGAAGTTTTGCAGCGCGACGCGCAGGTCGGCGGCGATGCTTTGCCGCGTGCGGATCGACTCGTCCATTACCCGTTCGAACTGCCGATATTTGCCGCGCCCGCTGCTTTTCGCTTCGTAGAGCGCGATGTCCGCTTTGCGCACCAGCTCCTGACGATCCACCCCGTCTTTCGGCGCCAGCACCAGCCCGATGCTGGCGCCGCTCCACACTTCGCCGCCAAACAGCGGAAAAGGCTGGCTGAGCGCGTCGAGAATACGCTGCGCCAGCGCCTCGACCTGGCCGATGTTGTCTACTTCCGGCATCACCACGAGAAATTCGTCGCCGCCGATGCGCCCTACGGTATCGCAGGGGCGCATCAGGCCGGCGAGACGATGGGCCACGGCGATAATCAGCTCGTCGCCGGCGTGATGGCCGTAGGTATCATTGATGTTTTTAAAGCGATCGAGGTCAATCAACATCAGCGCCACGCGCTGTTCGTGGCGCGTCGCCAGCGCCAGCGCCTGGGTCAGGCGATCTTCCACCAGCGCGCGGTTCGGCAGGCCGGTCAGCACGTCGTGGAACGCCAGGTGCAGCGCCTGCGCTTCGCTGGCGCCGAGCTTCAGCATCGACTGCGACAGGTTAAAGGAAGAGGTCCAGAGTCGCCGCACCATATAGAGGCAGAGCAGCATCACCACCAGCACGGCGAGGGCGGTCGACGGGCCGACGGTGCGCAGCATCTCGGCGCCGGGCCGCGTTGGATCCCAGCGGATATAGCCCACCTCATCGCCCTGCTGCGAGGTGAGCAGGAAGCGCGCAGGCGCCGAGGCGGCGTCATCGGAAAAACGCAGCCCCTTGAGCTGGCTACGCTCCGCCAGTCCCGCAAGATAGCCGTCGTCAAGAAACTTCAGGCTGACCAGCCGGTAGCGCGCCGCGTCGCGGATCATATCGCCCACTGCCAGCGCCGCGGCGCGCCCCTCAACACGCGCGAAGTCCGCCGTCTCCAGACGCGCGCTGGCGCGCAGCAGCGCCTGCACGCCTGCATCGGCCTGCGGCGTCGCCAGTGGCAGGCCGTTGCGCCACGCCTGCATTGGCCGGTTTTGCGGGTCCAGCACCAGGATCAGCTGATGGCCGAACATCTCATACAGCCAGTGGCCAACATTCTCATCGAGCCAGCGCTCGTCGTCCGGGGTCGCCGTCAGATGGGCCTGAAGCGGCTCCCAGCGCGACAGGCTGCGCAGCTGGCGCAGGTGCTCCGCCAGGCTCTGGGTAAAGGAGGCCTGAATCATGCGCTGCTGCTGCGTCTGCGCTTTCTGATTGCTCATCGAGGTGCTGAGAAACAGCCCGGTTCCGGCGCCGACCAGCGTCAGCAGCAGAATAGCCACCAGCGGCAGCAGCACCTCTTGAATGAATGTACGGCGAAAGCCGGCGGAAAGTTTGATGCTGTTTATCATTTTCATTCTTCACGTAACAAGGATGTGTCAGTTATTAAGCTAGCAGAAAACCGCCAGCCTGCACGCTGCCTGGCCTTGCAGGTAGTCATTGAAAAAACGCTAAAAAGTCGCGGCCGCTTCGCTGATTGAAAGCGTTAGAGCTGCTAATTAAAAGTGCCCTCGAAGGTCAACAAATTCATCCTGGCGTCACTGCACGGTCACCCTGCTGTCATCTGTACGGCTCATGGTAATGCCCACGCGCCGCCGGATTTATCGCGGCTTTCACCACTCAGTTAAGGTTGAGGATCGGTTCATGATGGAGATATCCAGACATCCGACCACTGTTTATCAGGCCGTCGCCGCGCAGCTGGAGCAGGCGCTGCGGGAAAACTACCGCAGCGGCGACTATCTGCCTTCCGAACAACAGCTGGCCGAGCGCTATGAGGTGAACCGCCACACGCTGCGGCGCGCGGTGGACGAACTGGTCAATAAAGGTCTGCTGCAACGCCGCCACGGCGTCGGCATCCTGGTGTTGATGCGCCCCTACGACTATCCGCTGCATGCGCAGGCGCGCTTTAGCCAGAACCTGATGGAGCAGGGCAGTCATCCCACCAGCGAACGGCTGCTGGCGGTGGTGCGTCCCGCCAGCGCCGACGTCGCCAGCGCGCTGGGCATCGTTGAAGGCGACAGCGTGATCCATCTGCGCACCCTGCGCCGGGTTAACGGCGTGCCGGTCTGCGTGATTAACCACTTTCTGCCCGATCTGAGCTGGTGGCCGGCGCTGCAGCGCTTCAGCAGCGGTTCGCTGCACGACTTTCTGCAGCAGCACGGCGGCCACCGGCTGACGCGCAGCCAGACCCGCATCAGCACGCGTCGCGCCCAGGCCAAAGAGTGCCGCCTGCTGGAGATTGCGCTGCACGCGCCGCTGCTCTGCGTGCGCACCCTGAATAAAACCCGCGACGGCGCGCTGGCGGAGTACTCCGTCAGCCTGACGCGCGGCGACATGATTGAACTGACCCTGGAGCACTGATGGAAAGCTTAACGCAACGACAGCAATGGCTGTCGGTCCTGGCGCACAGCAGCGCCTCGACGCTGGCGCAGCACTGGCAGGCGCTGCGCCTCGCGCCGCGCTTCTCGCTGATCCGCCCGGCGGAAATCGGCCTGACGCGGCTGATGGCGCGCATGGGCGCCAGTGGCAAGCGCTTCGTGATGGGCGACGCCACCGTGACGCGCGCCGTGGTGCAGCTTGAGGACGGCACGCTTGGCTACAGCTATGTGTTGGGTCGCGACAAGGCGCACGCCGAGCGCTGCGCCCTGATCGACGCGCTGTTGCAGCAGCCGCAGACCCACGCGCTGCTGACGGAAAAAGTAATAACGCCGCTGGCGGCACTGCGCGAGGAGCAGCGCCAGCTGCGCGCGCGGGAAGTCGCCAGCTCGAAAGTGGATTTCTTTACGCTGGTTCGCGGAGATAACTGATGACTTTACTGGCTAGTTTTAACCATCCGGTGGCCGATGCGCAGCGCGCCTTCCGTCGCATTCTGAAAGCGATGAGCGAGCCGGGCGTGATGGTCTCGCTGCCGCTGGCGCAGGGCTGGGGCGCGCTGTCGCCCGCCGCGACCGCGGTGCTGCTGACGCTGGTGGATCAGGAGAGCCCGCTCTGGATCGAGCCGCAGGTCGATAATGAGATCCTGCGCAGCAATCTGCGCTTTCATACCGGCGCGCCGCTGAGCGAGAGCCGCGACGCCCCGTTTGCGCTGAGCCATGCCGCCAGCAGCCCGCGCCCGGCGGAGTTCGCCGCAGGCGACAACCTCGCGCCGGAGAAGAGCACCACGCTGATTATTGAGGTGCCATCGCTCAACGGCGGGCTGACGCTGCGCCTGACAGGGCCTGGCCTGCGCGAGTCGCGCGCCATTGCGCCGCAGCTGCCGGAGAGCGTGCTGGACTACCTGCGCAACCGCCCGCATCCCTTCCCGCAGGGCGTCGATCTGATCTTTACCTGCGGCGAAGCGATGATGGCGCTGCCGCGCACCACCGACGTGGAGGTGTGCTGATGTACGTAGCCGTGAAAGGGGGCGAGAAGGCGATTGCCAACGCCCATCAGCTACAGGCGGACCTGCGGCGCGGCGCGCGCGAGGTGGCGGAGCTGGGCTGCGATCAGGTGGCGCAGCAGCTCGGGCTGGCGGTGGATCGCGTAATGACCGAGGGCGGCATCTACGATCCCGAACTGGCGGCGCTGGCGATCAAACAGGCGAGCGGCGATTTGGTGGAGGCGATCTTTCTGCTGCGCGCCTACCGCACCACGCTGCCGCGCCTCGCCGACAGCGCGCCGCTGGCGACCGGCGAGATGCGCCTCGAGCGCCGTATCTCCGCCGTCTATAAGGATCTGCCGGGCGGCCAGGTGCTGGGCCCGACCTGCGACTACAGTCATCGCCTGCTCGACTTCACCCTGCTGGCCAACGGCGAGACGCCCGCCGCGCCGCGCGCCGACGAGGCGCTGGCGACGCGCTGCCCACATATGTTCGCCATGATGAGCGACGAAGGGCTGGCGGCGCGGGAGATCGACGACGGCAGCGAGCCGGTGGATATCACCCGCGAGCCGATGGGCTTTCCGGCGACGCGGGCGGCGCGCCTGCAGCAGCTGGTGCGCGGCGACGAGGGCTTTTTGCTGGCGCTCGGCTACTCCACCCAGCGCGGCTACGGCCGCACCCATCCCTTCGCCGGAGAGATCCGCACCGGCTACCTCAGCGTCAGCATCTGCCCGGAGGAGCTGGGCTTTGAGCTGGAGATCGGCGAAGTGCTGCTGACCGAATGCGAAATGGTCAACGGCTTCACCACGCAGGGCGACGAGGCGCCGCACTTTACCCGCGGCTACGGCCTGGTGTTCGGCCGCGCCGAGCGCAAGGCGATGGCGATGGCGCTGGTGGATCGCGCGCTGCAAACCCGCGAGCACGACGAGCGCGTCACCAGCCCGGCGCAGGATGAAGAGTTCGTGCTGGCGCACGCCGACAACGTCGAGGCCGCCGGCTTCGTCTCCCACCTCAAACTGCCGCACTACGTCGATTTTCAGGCGGAGCTGGCGCTGCTGAAGCGCCTGCGTCAGGACCATCAGGAGCGCAATCATGGCTGAGCTGAGCGGCTATAACCCGGGCTATCTCGACGAGCAGACCAAGCGCGCCATCCGCCGCGCCATCCTGAAAGCGGTGGCGATCCCCGGCTATCAGGTGCCGTTCGCCGGACGCGAGATGCCGATGCCCTACGGCTGGGGCACCGGCGGCATTCAGATCACCGCCAGCGTGATTGGCGACGCCGACGTGCTGAAGGTGATCGACCAGGGCGCGGACGACACCACCAACGCGGTGTCGATCCGCCGCTTTTTCCAGCGCGTCAGCGGCGCGGCGACCACCGAACGCACCACCGACGCCACCCTGATCCAGACGCGCCACCGCATTCCGGAGACGCCGCTGGAGGCGGATCAGATCCTGATTTTCCAGGTGCCGATCCCGGAGCCGCTGCGCTTTATCGAGCCGCGCGAAACCGAAACCCGCACCATGCACGCGCTGGAGGAGTACGGCGTGATGCAGGTGAAGCTCTATGAAGATATCGCGCGCTACGGCCATATCGCCACCACCTATGCCTACCCGGTAAAGGTCAACGATCGCTATGTGATGGACCCGTCGCCGATCCCGAAATTCGACAACCCGAAGATGCATATGATGCCGGCGCTGCAGCTGTTCGGCGCGGGCCGCGAAAAGCGCATTTATGCGCTGCCGCCCTTTACCAGAGTTGAGAGCCTCGACTTCGAGGATCACCCCTTTACCGTGCAGCAGTGGGATGAGCCCTGCGCCCTGTGCGGTTCGCGCCACAGCTATCTCGACGAGGTGGTGATGGATGACCAGGGCACGCGCCTCTTCGTCTGCTCCGACACCGATTTTTGCCACCAGCAGCAGGAACAGCAACATGCACAGTGAACAGCCGCTGCTTGCGGTCAATAACCTGACGCACCTCTATGCGCCGGGCAAAGGCTTCGAAGCGGTGAGCTTCGACCTCTATCCCGGCGAAGTGCTGGGCATCGTCGGCGAGTCCGGCTCCGGCAAAACCACGCTGCTGCGCAGCCTCTCCGCGCGCCTGACGCCGCAGCAGGGCAACATTCTTTATAACCAGCGCGATCTCTACGCGCTGTCGGAGAGCGACCGACGCCGCCTGCTGCGCACCGAATGGGGCGTGGTGCATCAGCATCCGCTCGACGGGCTGCGCGCGCAGGTTACCGCGGGCGGCAATATCGGCGAGCGGCTGATGGCGGTGGGCAATCGCCACTACGGCGACATCCGCGCTCAGGCGGGCCGCTGGCTGCAGGAGGTGGAGATCGCCGCTAACCGCATCGACGATCTGCCCACGACCTTTTCCGGCGGCATGCAGCAGCGTCTGCAGATCGCCCGCAACCTCGTCACCCAGCCGAAGCTGGTGTTTATGGACGAGCCGACCGGCGGCCTGGACGTATCAGTGCAGGCGCGGCTGCTCGATCTGCTGCGCACCCTGGTGCGCGAGCTGAACCTGGCGGTGATTATCGTCACCCACGATCTCGGCGTGGCGCGCCTGCTGGCGCATCGGCTGCTGGTGATGAAGCAGGGCCGCGTGGTGGAGAGCGGCCTGACTGACCGCGTGCTGGACGATCCGCACCATCCCTACACTCAGCTGCTGGTTTCATCGGTGCTCAACTCATGACGGATAAACGCATGAACACACAACTGCGCGTCGAAAATCTGTGTAAAACCTTTGTGCTGCACAACCAGAGCGGCGTCGAGCTGCCGGTTTTGCAGAATGCCTCTTTTGAGGTGGCGCAGGGCGAAGTGGTGGTGCTGCACGGCCGCTCCGGCAGCGGCAAATCGACGCTGCTGCGCGCGCTCTACGGCAACTACCAGGCCAACAGCGGCCATATCTGGCTGCGTCACGACGGCGAGTGGGTCGATATGGCGCACGCCCCGGCGCGTCAGATGCTGGCGATGCGCCGCGACACCCTCGGCTGGGTCAGCCAGTTCCTGCGCGCGATCCCGCGCGTGCCGACGCTGGAGATCGTGATGCAGCCGCTGCTGGAGCGCGGCGTGGCGCGCGCCTTTTGCGAGAAGCGCGCCAAAGAGCTGCTGACGCGGCTCAACGTGCCGCCGCGCCTCTGGCCGCTGGCGCCCTCGACTTTCTCCGGCGGCGAGCAGCAGCGCGTCAATATCGCGCGCGGCTTTATCGCCGACTACCCGGTGCTGCTGCTGGATGAACCGACCGCCTCGCTGGATAAAGCCAACAGCGCGGCGGTGGTGGAGCTGATTGAGCAGGCGCGCGCGCGCGGCGCGGCCATCGTCGGCATTTTTCACGATGAAGCGGTGCGCGAGCGGGTGGCGGATCGCCTGCACGTCATGCAGCCGATCAACCGCGGAGCGGAAGCATGATTATCAACAATGTCCGACTGATTCTGGAAAACGAGCTGGTGGCGGGATCGCTGGAGATGCGCGACGGCCTGATCGCCAGCTTCAGCGAAACCCCGAGCCGCCAGCCCGGCGCGCTGGACGGCGAGGGCGGCTATCTGCTGCCCGGCCTGGTGGAGCTGCATACCGACAACCTCGATAAGTTCTTCGCTCCCCGGCCGAAGGTAGACTGGCCCGCCCACTCGGCGATGAGCAGCCACGACGCGCTGATGGTGGCCAGCGGCATCACCACGGTGCTGGACGCCATTGGCGTCGGCGACGTGCGCGACGGCGGCCATCGTCTCGACAACCTGAGCAAAATGATCGACGCCATTCGCGACAGCAACCGCAAAGGGCTGAACCGCGCCGAACACCGGCTGCACCTGCGCTGCGAGCTGCCGCACCACGCCACGCTGCCGCTGTTCGAGGCGCTGATGGGCACGCCGGAGCTGTCGCTGGTGTCGCTGATGGATCACTCGCCGGGTCAGCGCCAGTACGCCTCGCTGGAGAAGTATCGCGAATATTACCAGGGCAAATACGCGCTCAACGACCAGCAGATGGATGCCTTCGAGCATGAGCAGCTGACGCTGGCGGCGCAGTGGTCGCAGCCGAACCGTCAGGCGATCGCCGCGCTCTGTCGCACGCGCCATATCGCTATCGCCAGCCACGATGACGCCACCGAGGCGCACGTCGAGGAGTCGCACGGCGTCGGCAGCGCCATCGCCGAGTTTCCCACCACGCTGGCGGCGGCGCGCGCCTCGCGCGCCAGAGGGATGCAGATCCTGATGGGCGCGCCCAATATCGTGCGCGGCGGCTCTCACTCCGGCAACGTCGCCGCCTGGGCGCTGGCGGCGGAGGGGCTGCTCGATATTCTCTCCTCCGACTACTATCCGGCGTCGCTGCTCGACGCGGCATTCCGTCTCGCCGCCGACGAGCGCAACCCGCTGGCGCTGCCGCAGGCGGTGGCGCTGGTGACGCGCAATCCGGCGCGCGCGCTCGGCCTGGCGGACCGCGGCGCCATTGCCGAAGGCCGCCGCGCCGATCTGGTGCTGGCGCACACCGACCACGGCCATCCCCATATTCGTCACGTCTGGGCGCAGGGCAGGCAGGTCTACTGATGGCGCGCCTGATCTGGCTTATCGGGCCGTCAGGCTCGGGCAAAGACAGCCTGCTCAACGCGCTGCGCGAAGCGCCGCCGCCCAATCTGCTGATCGCCCACCGCTACATCACGCGCGCGGCCGACGCGGGCGGCGAGAACCATATCGCCCTGACCGAAACGGAGTTCGCGCGCCGCGCCGCGCAGGGGCTGTTCGCCCTGCGCTGGACGGCGCACGGCCTGCACTACGGTCTCGGGCTGGAGCTGGATCTCTGGCTGGAACGCGGCCATGACGTGCTGGTCAACGGCTCGCGCCACCATCTGCCGCAGGCGCAGGCGCGCTACGGCGCGCGGCTGCTGCCGCTCTGCCTGACCGTGTCGCCGGAGGTGCTGGCGGCGCGTCTGCGCCAGCGCGGGCGGGAGAGCGAGAGCGAGATCGCGCGACGGCTGGAACGCGCCGCGCAGCCGCTGCCGGCGGGCTGCCGCCTGCTGAACAACAACGGCGCGCTGTCGCACACCCTGCTGCAGCTGCGCCAGCTGCTGGAGCCGTTACCATGAAGCTGACATTTCTCGGCACCGGCGGCGTCACCGCCGCGCCGCTTTTCGGCTGCGACTGCGTCGCCTGCCTGAGGGCGCGCGGCGACAGGAAACGGCGACGCGCGCCGTGCAGCGCGCTGATCGAGGCGGGCGGCGAGCGCATCCTGCTCGACGCCGGGCTGCCGCTGCTGACAGAGCGCTTCGCCCCCGGCGAGCTGTCGCGCATTCTGCTGACGCACTACCACATGGATCACGTGCAGGGGCTGTTCGCGCTGCGCTGGGGCACAGGCGAAGCGATCCCGGTCTGGGGGCCGCCGGACGAACGGGGCTGCGACGATCTCTTTAAGCATCCCGGCCTGCTCGATTTCCGTCCGTCGCTGACGCCCTTCGTGCCCCATTTTTTCGGCGCGCTGCAGGTGACGCCGCTGCCGCTGCAGCACTCGAAGCTGACGCACGGCTACCTGTTCGACTGGCACGGCGCGCGGCTCGCCTGGCTGTGCGACACCTGCGGTCTGCCGCCCGACACCGACGATTTTCTCACCGGGCAGCGCATTGATGAGCTGGTGATCGACTGCAACGATCCGCCGTCTCCCGCTGCGCGCAACCATAACGATCTGACGCGCGCGCTGGCGATCGTCGACCGGCTCGCGCCGCGTCGCGCCTGGCTGACTCATCTGTCGCACCAGATGGATAACTGGTTAGCAAACAATCGCTTGCCCGATTCCGTATCGGCAGCGGCCGACGGACTGACGCTGTCGCTGAGCGCGGACGACCCTGTCACCGTTTGATCACCTCACTGTCATCAGAGAGTCATCACGCCGGGCCGTAATAGGCGTCAACTAACCGCTTGTCAACGCATACGGAGTGAATCATGGCACAGGCACTGTTAAGAACGGTGGTGGATAACAGCAGCGCGCCGCTTAGCCAGACCAGAGAGAAAGTGTTGTCGGTGCAGGGTCTGGGCAAGCGCTGGGGCGAGAACCGCGTGCTGGACAATGTCAGCTTTGATCTGCATGCGGGAGAAATGGTCGCCGTCATCGGCCGCTCGGGCGCAGGCAAATCGACGCTG
Organism: Pantoea sp. X-Soil-MYKO-1289; assembly: GCF_059730625.1. NCBI lineage: Bacteria > Pseudomonadati > Pseudomonadota > Gammaproteobacteria > Enterobacterales > Erwiniaceae > Pantoea > Pantoea sp. X-Soil-MYKO-1289. Next base: position 2,525,992 of record NZ_AP036004.1, on the reverse strand, counting down.
CTGCATATGCTCAACGGCACTATCGACGCCTCGGAAGGCGCGGTGTACAGCCTGCGCGACGGCGAGCCGCAGCGCAATCTGCTGGCGCTCAACAGCCGCCAGCTGCGCCAGTGGCGCAGCGAATGCGGCATGATTTTTCAGGACTTCTGTCTGGTGCCGCGCCTCGACGTGCTGACCAACGTGCTGCTGGGCCGCCTCAGCCAGACCTCGACGCTGAAATCCTTTTTTAAGGTGTTTTCCGACAGCGACCGCGCCCACGCCATCGAGCTGCTGCAGTGGATGAATATGCTGCCGCAGGCGCTGCAGCGCGCTGAGAACCTGTCGGGCGGCCAGATGCAGCGCGTGGCCATCTGCCGCGCCCTGATGCAGAACCCGAAAATCCTGCTGGCCGATGAGCCGGTGGCGTCGCTCGATCCCAAAAATACCAAACGCATCATGGATGTTCTGCGCCAGGTGAGCGAGCAGGGCATCAGCGTGATGGTGAACCTGCATTCGGTTGAGCTGGTGAAAAGCTACTGCACGCGCGTGATCGGCATTCAGCGCGGCAGGGTGCTGTTCGACGGCCATCCGGCGCACCTGACCGACAGCCTGCTGCAGCAGCTGTACGGCGATGAAATCAATCAGCTTTACTAACCTCCACGGCAAGAGAAAAACCTCGAATGAAACTGACTTTATTAGCGTTACTGACCGGCGTAATGACCTTTGGCGTGAACGCAGCGGATGCGCCGAAAGCGCTGAATCTGGGCATTCTCGGCGGCCAGAACGCCACCCAGCAGATTGGCGATAACCAGTGCGTGAAGGACTTTTTTGATAAGGAACTCAAGGTTGATACGAAGCTGCGCAACTCCTCCGACTACGCCGGCGTGATCCAGGGCCTGCTGGGCGGCACGATCGATATGGTGCTGAGTATGTCGCCCGCCTCGTACGCCTCGGTTTATCTGCAGGATGCCAAAGCCGTGGATATCGTGGGCATTCTGGTGGACGATAAAGATGGCTCGCAGGGCTACCACTCGGTGGTGATCGTGAAAAACGACAGTCCCTACAAGAAGCTGGAGGATCTGAAGGGCAAATCGTTCGGCATGGCCGATCCCGATTCGACCTCTGGTTTCCTGATGCCGAACCAGGCCTTTAAGAAGCAGTTTGGCGGCAGCGTCGATGACAAATACAACGGCTTCTTCTCCAGCGTCACCTTTTCCGGCGGCCACGAGCAGGACATTCTCGGCGTGCTGAACAATCAGTTCGACGGCGCGGTGACCTGGAGTTCGCTGGTGGGCGACTACAACAGCGGCTACAGCTCCGGCGCGTTCGGTCGTCTGATCCGTATGGATCACCCCGATCTGATGAAGCAGATCCGCATTATCTGGCAGTCGCCGCTGATCCCGAACGGCCCGCTGCTGGTGAGCAATAAGCTGCCGGCCGATTTCAAACAGAAAGTGGTCGAGACGATTCAGAAGCTGGATAAAGAGCAGCACGCCTGCTTCGTGAAGGCCGTCGGCGGCGCGCAGCATATCGGTCCGGCGTCGGTGGCGGACTATCAGAATATTATCGATATGAAGCGCGACCTGGCGAAAGGCCAGCGCGGCTAAGGTCAGGACGGGTATCTCTGCTGAAAAGAGATACCCGTAAGTCAGCCCCTCTGCGGTTTTTCACTTCTTGCAGGAATCATCTTTTGACTGACTTTGAACGCTACTACCAACGCATCCGCCGCCAGCAGAAACGCGACACGCTGATCTGGTCGCTGCTGCTGGTGACGCTCTACCTGCTGGCAGGCAAAATGTCAGAGTTCAGCCTGAGTACGCTCTGGACGTCGCTGCCGCACTTCTTCGACTACCTGTGGGAAACGCTGCCGGTACTGCATTTTTCCACGCTGTTTGACGGCGTAAAAACGGAAGGATCGCTCGCCTGGTGGGGCTACCGTCTCCATTTCCAGCTGCCGCTGATCTGGGAGACGCTACAGCTGGCGCTCGCCTCTACTATCGTGGCGGTGGGTATCGCCGCGGTGCTGGCGTTTTTCGCCGCCGACAACACCAAAACCCCGGCAAGCCTGCGCTTTGCTATTCGCGCCTTTGTCGCCTTTCTGCGCACCATGCCGGAGCTGGCCTGGGCGGTGATGTTCGTGATGGCGTTCGGCATCGGCGCCATTCCCGGCTTTCTCGCGCTGGCGCTGCACACCGTCGGCAGCCTGACCAAGCTCTTCTACGAGGCGATTGAGAGCGCTTCCGATAAGCCGGTGCGCGGCCTGGCGGCCTGCGGCGCCAGCAAGCTGCAGCGCATGCGCTTCGCTTTCTGGCCGCAGGTGAAGCCGATCTTTCTCTCCTACAGCTTTATGCGGCTGGAGATTAACTTTCGCTCCTCAACCATTCTGGGACTGGTGGGCGCGGGCGGCATCGGCCAGGAGCTGATGACCAATATCAAACTCGATCGTTACGATCAGGTCAGCATCACGCTGCTGCTGATTATCCTGGTGGTATCGCTGCTGGACACCTGTTCCGGTCGGCTGCGCCGCCGCGTCGTGGAGGGTTCCGCATGATCGCGCTGGCGCCGGATATCGGCAAAATCAGGCAGGAAAACCCGGCGCTGTTCGCGGCGCAGAAGCGCTATCTGCGCCGACTCGCGCTGGCGGCGGTCGCCATCCTGCTTTACTACCTGTTCTTCTTTGAATTTTACGGTATTGAGTGGAGCCGCGCCGCGCTGGGCGCCCAGCAGCTCGGCCGCTATTTTTTGCGCATGTTCGTCTGGCACGATTTCGTTAACTGGCCGTTCGGCTACTACTTCTCGCAAATCGGCATCACGCTGGCGATCGTTTTCGCCGGCACCCTGACCGCGTCGATTATCACGCTGCCGCTGTCGTTCTTCGCCGCGCGCAACGTGATGCACGGCCGCGCGACGCGGCCGATCGCCTGGGCGGTGCGTCGCCTGCTCGATCTGCTGCGCGGCATCGATATGGCGATATGGGGGCTGATATTCGTGCGCGCCGTCGGCATGGGGCCGCTGGCGGGCGTGCTGGCGATTGTGATGCAGGATATCGGCCTGCTGGGCAAACTCTACTCGGAAGGGCACGAGGCGGTAGAGCGATCGCCGAGCCGCGGACTGAGAGCGGTCGGCGCTAGTAGCCTGCAAAAGCACCGCTTCGGCATCTTTACCCAGTCGTTTCCCCATTTCCTGGCGCTCAGCCTCTATCAGATCGAATCCAATACCCGCTCGGCGGCGGTGCTGGGCTTTGTCGGCGCGGGCGGCGTCGGGCTGGTTTACGCCGAGAATATGCGCCTGTGGAACTGGGACGTGGTGATGTTTTTGACCCTGATCCTCGTGGCGGTGGTGATGATGATGGATGCGCTCTCCAGCCGCCTGCGCAAGCGCTATATCAGCGGGAAGCCGGTGCCGCTCTGGCAGCCTGCCGCGCGCGACTGAGCCGTTCGCTGCGCTGCCAGGCGCGCGCCAGCGCCTGCGCCAGCTGCGCGCTCTGCCAGGGTTTCGCCAGCCGCTCGCACAGCGGCAGCGCCACCGGCTGCAGGCGCAGATCCTGACCGCTGATCAGCAACGTTGCCAGCTGCGGCCACTGCTGCTGCGCCTGGCGGATCACTTCTGCGCCGTTCAGGCCGCCGGGCAGCATCAAATCGCTGATCAGCAGATCGATATCGGGCGTCTGGCGCAGCAGCGCCAGCGCCTCTTCGCCGCTGGCGCACTCCAGCGTCACGTAGCCGAGCTGATGCAGATGCTCGCAGAGCGTCTGGCGCACCGCCGGTTCGTCATCCAGCACCAGTACCAGCTTGTCGCGCGGCGTCGGCGGGGCGACAAGCTGCGGCTGCGGCGACGCGACCGCGCTTTCAGGCGCGCGCGGCAGCAGCAGGCGCACGGTGGTTCCCTGTCCGGGCGCGGTGTCGATCTCGATCTGGCCGCCGGACTGCCGCACGAAGCCATAGACCATCGACAGTCCCAGCCCGCTGCCGCTGCCGGTCTCTTTGGTGGTGAAAAAAGGCTCGAACACCTGTTCCCGCACTTCCGGCGTCATGCCGCAGCCCTGATCGATCACCTCAATCACCACGCGTTCCCCTTGCTCGCGCCGCTGGCTGGCGATACGCAGGCGGATCTCGCCGCTTTGCTGCTGCATCGCGTCGCGCGCGTTCACCACCAGATTCATCAGCGCGTTCTCCAGCTGGCTGGCGTCGATCCAGGCGAGCCAGCCGGGCCGCGGCGCCTCGACCGTCAGGCGCTGGCCGGGCAGCAGCGAGTGCTGCAGCAGGCTTTGCAGCTCGTCCACCAGCTGCGCCGCCGAGACGGCGCGCGGATGCAGCGCCTGCTTGCGCGAAAAGGCGAGCAGGCGCTGGGTAAGCAGGGCGGCGCGATCCGCCGCCTGACGCGCGCGTTCGATGCGGCTCGCCAGGCTGCCCGGCGGCAGCTGGCCTTGCGTCAGCGCCAGGCTGCCGATGATCACCGCCAGCAGATTGTTGAAGTCGTGCGCGATGCCGCCGGTCAGCTGGCCGACCGCCTTCATCTTCTGGCTGTGCACCAGCGCCTCTTCCAGCGCCTTGCGCTCGGTGCGCTCCAGCACGGTGTTGACGATGCCGCGGCGCGGCACCGGGCTGAAGCGCAGCTCCAGCGTACGCCCATCCGCCAGCCGCACCTCCTGCGGCTCGCCTGGCTGCTGCAGATCCACCCCCACGCGCCCCAGCAGCTGGCGATAGTGCAGGCCGCGATGCAGCGCCTCGTCGGCGAGCCCCAGCAGCTGCGGATACTGCGCATTCCACACCACCAGCTGACCCTGGTTGTCGAACAGCGCGAAGCCGTCGCGCATGGCGAGAAAGGTGGATTCAAGCTGGCTGCTCTTCTCCTTCAGCAGGCGCGAGGTGTGCGCCAGCGACGCGGTATTGCGGGCGAAAACGTTAAAGGCGCGCGCCAGATCGCCCAGTTCGTCGCGCCGCTGCAGGCCCGGCACCGAAACATGCTTTTCGCCCTGCGCCAGCCGCGTCATGGCGTCGGCGATGGCGGTCAGGCTGGAGCCGAGGTTGCGGTAGATATAGATCCCGGCGTAGCCGGTGATCGCCAGCGCCAGCAGGGCGAACAGCGCGATAAACAGGATCACCGAATTGAGTTCGCGATGGGTTTCCGCGCTGCGCATTTCGCTCTGCTGCGCCACCTGCTGCACGCAGGCGGTAATGTCGTCGTTGAGCGCCGCCACCAGCGCCTTGATGCGGTAGGTGGAATAGGCGATAGCGAGGTCGTTCTCCGCCAGGCGATCCGCCAGCGGCCGCAGCGACTGCTGGGTGGCGATCAGGCGCGCGATTTTCTCATCCAGCACCGCATCGCCGGAATCGGGCCGCCACGCCGTCATGACCTGCTGTAGCTGGTCGACGAGCGCGACAGGCGACGGGGTGCGGATCGCCGCCGTCAGCAGCCGTTCGGTCTGCTGACGCAGCGCCGCCGCCGGGCCGCGTCGCGCGGCGAGCAGGTTGATATGATCCAGCAGCAGCTGCGACTGCCACAGGCCGCTGAGCAGGGCGTTGCGCTGCAAATGACGCTGATGGCCGTTGATCAGCAGCTGGGTGATGGTCTGCTCCAGCATCAGGCTGCGTGCGCGGATGCGCGCCACCCGCGCCGTCTGACGCGCCGCGAGCGGCGCCGAGGCGAGCTGCGTCAGCGACTGCTGCAGCGCCTGCTGGTTCTGCTGTAGCCGCTGCGATTCGCTCTGATACTCCAGCGCTCCTACCACCTGCGACAGGCGCACCGCCGCCGTGGCGACGCTGGCGGTATCGCGCGCCAGCGCCAGGCTGGCGCGCATATCGCTCAGAGTTTGCGCCTGCGCCTGCTCCTGAATGCGTCCGGCATGGCGAAAGCCGAGTATCGCCACTGCGCTCACCATCAGCGTGACGCACACCACCAGCAGATTAAACAGCAGCAGGCGGCCGCGCGCGCCCACCTGCCAGGGATGTTGATGCCGCATACCGCGCCTCCGCGCCCGCCGTGCCTGAGGCGAGTATAGGGCGCGGCTCAGGCGCATTTATGACAAATATGAACGGCCGCTGACATTTTCCATTTATCTGGCGCTGCTTTACTCAGCCCTAATCACCGTTATCTGGAGCGGCCCATGACAGCCACACCGATTCTGCAAATGCGCGACATCACGCGGCGCTTCGGCCAGTTTTACGCGCTCAAGGGGGTCGACCTCACGGTGTATGCCGGCGAGATCCACGCGCTGATGGGCGAGAACGGCGCGGGCAAAAGCACCCTGATGAAGATCCTCGCCGGCGCCTACAGCGCCACCAGCGGCGAAATCCTGATCGACGGGCGCCCCTATGCCATTCGGGGGCCAAAAGAGGCGCTGGCGGCAGGCATTACGCTGATCTATCAGGAGATCAACCTGGCGCCTAACCTGACGGTGGCGGAGAACATCTTTCTCGGCAGCGAAATCACGCGCGGCGGGCTGATTCGGCGTCGCCAGATGGCCGAAGAGGCGCAGCAGGTGATCGATCGCCTCGGCGCGCAGTTTAGCGCCACCGACCGCGTCAGCCGCCTCAGCATCGCCGAACAGCAGCAGGTCGAGATCGCGCGCGCGCTGCACCGCAACAGCCGCATTCTGGTCATGGACGAGCCCACCGCCGCGCTGAGCAACCGCGAAACCGAGCAGCTCTTCGCGTTAATAAAGCGCCTGCGCGCGGAAGGCATGGCGATTATCTATATCAGCCACCGCATGGCGGAAGTCTATGAGCTTTCCGATCGCGTCAGCGTGCTGCGCGACGGGCAGTATGTCGGCAGCCTGACCCATGACACCCTGAACGCCAGCGAGCTGGTGCGCATGATGGTCGGCCGTCCGCTGAGCGATCTCTTTAACAAGGATCGCACTATCCCGTTCGGCGACATTCGTCTGGCTGTCAATCACCTGACCGACGGCGGCAAGGTGCGGCCGAGCAGCCTGGCGGTGCGCGCCGGCGAAATCGTCGGGCTGGCCGGACTGGTGGGCGCCGGGCGCAGCGAGCTGGCGCAGCTGATTTTCGGCGTGCGGAAACCCAGCGGCGGCGAGATCTGGATCGACGGGCAGCAGGTCGCTATCCACTCGCCGCGCGACGCCATTGCGCGCGGCATCGGCTTCCTCACCGAAAACCGCAAAGAGCAGGGGCTGTTTCTGGAGATGGCGGCGCAGGAAAACATTGTGATGGCGACGCTGGAGCGCGACGCCAGCTACGGGCTGCTTAACCGGCGCAAAGGCAGGCAGATCGCCGGCGACGCCATCGCCACCCTCAACATTCGCGTGCCGCATGCCCAGGTGCGGGCGGGCGGCCTCTCCGGCGGCAACCAGCAGAAGCTGCTGATTTCGCGCTGGGTGTCGATTGGCCCGCGCATCCTGATCCTGGATGAGCCGACGCGCGGCGTCGACGTCGGCGCCAAAAGCGAGATCTACCGCATGATGAATCAGATGGCGCAGCAGGGCGTGGCGATCCTGATGATCTCCAGCGAGCTGCCGGAGGTGGTCGGCATGAGCGATCGGGTGTATGTGATGCGCGAAGGCGCTATCGCCGGGGAGCTGGATAAAGATCAGATCAGCCAGGAAAACATTATGACGCTGGCCACCGGGGCGCATAGCGCCTCGCCGCTGGAAATATAAGGAGAAGAGAGCGATGACAGAGACCACGCGGGCGAAACCGCCCACCGTTAAGCGGGCGCTGATAGGCGATATGCTGCAAACCGTCGGCATTCTGCCGATTCTGGTGCTGATTGTGGTGGTGTTCGGCTTCGTCGCGCCGAACTTCTTCACCGAGGGCAATCTGCTCAATATTACGCGCCAGGCCTCGATCAATATCGTGCTGGCGGCGGGTATGACTTTTGTGATCCTGACCGGCGGCATCGACCTCTCGGTGGGCTCGATGCTCGGTACCACGGCGGTGGTGGCGATGGTCGCCTCGCTCGATCCGATGCTTGCCGGCATGACCATTCCCATGGCGCTCGGCGCGGGCCTGGTGATGGGGCTGTTCAACGGCATTCTGGTCGCCTGGGCCGGACTGCCGCCCTTTATCGTCACCCTCGGCACCTATACGGCGCTGCGCGGCGCCGCCTATCTGCTGGCGAACGGCACCACGGTGATCAACTCCGATATCAGCTTCGAGTGGATAGGCAACGGCTATCTCGGCCCGGTGCCCTGGCTGATCGTGATCGCCTTCGCCGTGATCGCCGTCTGCTGGTTTATCCTGCGCCGCACCACGCTGGGCGTTCATATCTACGCGGTGGGCGGCAATATGCAGGCGGCGCGGCTGACCGGCATTAAGGTCGGTGCGGTGCTGGTGTTCGTCTACGCCATGAGCGGGCTGCTTTCCGGGCTGGGCGGGCTGATGTCGGCGTCGCGCCTCTATAGCGCCAACGGCAATCTCGGCGTCGGCTATGAGCTGGACGCCATCGCCGCGGTCATCCTCGGCGGCACCAGCTTCGTCGGCGGCATCGGCACCATTACCGGCACGCTGATCGGCGCGCTGATTATCGCCACGCTCAACAACGGCATGACGCTCATGGGGGTCTCCTATTTCTGGCAGCTGGTGATCAAAGGCGCGGTGATCATTATTGCGGTGCTGATCGACAAATATCGCACCCGGCACCACGTCTCCTGAGCGCGGCGCCCCTATTTTACCCTACGCCATTCAGCCGTTGGCGATTCTAATAACAGCAGGAGAAGGTCTATGCGTTTTAATCCGATCGTAACCGGGCTGCTGGCGGCAACGCTGTTCAGCGGCGCCTTCGCCCAGGCGAAAGATCTCAAGTCCATCGGCGTCACCGTCGGCGATCTCGCCAACCCGTTTTTCGTGCAGATTACCAAAGGCGCGGAGATGAAAGCGCGCGAGCTGGCGGGGGACAAAGTCAACGTGACGCTGGTCTCCAGCGGCTACGATCTGGGCCAGCAGGTGGCGCAGATCGATAACTTTATCGCGGCGAAAGTCGACATGATTATCCTGAACGCCGCCGATTCCAAAGGCATCGCGCCGGCGGTGAAACGCGCCCGCGACGCCGGGATCGTGGTGGTGGCGGTCGACGTGGCGGCCGACGGCGCCAACGCCACCATTACCTCGGACAACACCCAGGCGGGCGAGATGGCCTGTAAATATATCTCCGATCGCCTGAAGGAGAAGGGCAATGTGCTGATTATCAATGGCCCGCCGGTTTCCGCCGTGCAGAACCGCGTTGAGGGCTGCATGACCGAGCTGAAACGCCATCCTGAGATCAAGCTGCTCTCCTGGAACCAGAACGCCAAAGGCAGCCGTGAAGGCGGGCTGGAAGTGATGACCGGCCTGCTGTCGGCCAATCCGAAAGTCGACGCGGTGTTCGCCATCAACGATCCGACCGCCATTGGCGCCGATCTGGCGGCGAAACAGGCGCAGCGCAACGAGTTCTTTATTGTCGGCGTCGACGGATCGCCTGACGGCGAAGAGGCGCTGAAGCGCAAGAATTCGCTGTTCGTCGCCACCCCTGCGCAGGATCCGCAGGTGATGGCGGCGAAAGCGGTCGAGATCGGCTATGACATTCTTCAGGGCAAGCCGGCGCCGGATAAGCCGGTGTTGATCCCGGTTTCCCTGATCGATCGCAACAACGTCGGCAGCTACAAGGGCTGGACGGTGAAATAACGGCGGGCGTTCCCGGCTGTTCGCCCTCAGGCGCTCAGCCGGACCGCTTCCGGACGCGTCACATCGGCGGAAAAAACATAGCCGAGGCCGCGAATGGTGCGGATCAGGCTGGGCTGATGCGGATTGGTTTCAATTTTGCGTCGCAGCCGCATAATCAGCACGTCGATGGTGCGGTCGAAAACGTCGAGGCTTTCGCCGTGGGTCAGCTCCAGCAGCTGATCGCGCGTCAGCACTTTGCGCGCGTGGCGCACCAGCGCGCGCAGCAGCGCATATTCGCCCTGCGTCAGCGGCACCGATTCGCGCTGCGGATTGAGCAGCTGGCAGCGCGCTTCATCCAGCTGCCAGCCGTTAAAGCGCCAGCCGCTCTCCGCCTCCGGCTGTATAAGCCGACCGCCGCGCCGCAGCGCCGCGCGCGCTCTCGCCACCACCACGCGCGGATTGAAAGGCTTGGCGATGTAGTCATCCGCCCCCATCTCCAGTCCCACCACCATTTCCGCTTCGGAGCCCATGCCGGTCAGCATGATCACCAGCAGATCCGGGCGCTGACGCTGGAGCTGTTGCAGCACCAGCAGGCCGTTGGTGTCGGGCAGCATCATATCCAGCATCACCAGGGCGATGTCGCCATGCTGCGCCAGCAGCGCCGGCGCGTCGCGGCCGTAATGGCAGCAGTAAACGCTAAACTGTTGTTCATCCAACACATCCTGCAGCAGTTCGCAGACGGCCTTATCATCATCGACAACCAGAATGGCGGGCTTCATGCAGCGCGACCTCAAGGTTAAAAAAAGGTTAACAAGAGTGTACACGGCGCGTTTTCCGCCGCGTCGACAAGCGATGGAAACGTGAGCGATATCGCCATCGGCTTTACTGAAGCGTGCGTTAGCGCAGAATTTTTCGGCAGCGCAGGGGAGGCGATGAAAACGATTGCGCGGCAGCGGGGCAATGCACCATAATCGCGCCTTCTTTTGGTTCAGATTTCTCTTATAAAATGCCAGGCCTGGCAAGGTAAACGATTGCGTTTCTGGCTGGCATAGCGATTGCTATGACTTCAGGCCTCAGGGAGATTCAGGGCGTGACGACAGCGGCCGTCAGCATGCAGCGGCGCGTTGTGCGGTACCACAATAATCAGCATGTAACCCACACTGGCAAGTGAGAACGCGCATTCGTGCCGTCTCCGCTCTTGAGAGATGATGATGTTAGAAAAACTGTTCAAACTAAAAGCGCATAACACGACGGTCCGCACCGAAGTGATCGCCGGGATCACCACCTTCCTGGCGATGGCCTATATCCTGTTTGTTAACCCCAGCATTCTGGGCGCCACCGGAATGGACAAGGGCGCGGTATTCGTCGCCACCTGTCTGGCGGCGGCGATTGGATCGGTTCTGATGGGACTGATCGCCAACTACCCGATCGCGCTGGCGCCGGGCATGGGGCTGAACGCCTTCTTCACCTATACCGTCGTGCTGCATATGGGCTACACCTGGCAAATCGCGCTGGGCGCGGTGTTTTTGTCGGCGGTTATCTTCTTTGCGCTGTCGATTTTCAAAATTCGCGAGTGGATTATCGCCAGCATTCCGCTGCCGCTGCGCGCCGGCATTGCGGCGGGCATTGGGCTGTTTCTCGCGCTGATCGCGCTGGAAGGCGCAGGCATCGTGGTGGATAACCCGGCGACGCTGGTGGGGCTGGGCGATCTCACTAAGCCGGGGCCGCTGCTGGCGCTGCTGGGCTTTGTGGTGATTGTGGTGCTGGAGGCGCGTCGCGTCACCGGCGCGGTGCTGATCGGCATTTTGCTGATTACCTTTATTTCGATGGGCATCGGTCTGTCGCCTTTTGCCGGCGTCTTCTCCGCGCCGCCGTCGATCGCGCCCACCTTTATGCAGCTCGATATCGCCGGCGCGTTTAACGTCGGCCTGGTCAGCGTGATTTTCGCCTTTCTGTTTGTCGACGTCTTCGACAACACCGGCACGCTGCTGGGGGTGACTAAACGCGCCGGACTGGCGGACGAACAGGGCAATATCCCGAAAATGGGCCGCGCGCTGGTGGCCGATAGCGCCGCGGCGCTGTTTGGATCGCTGCTCGGCACCTCGACCACCACCAGCTATGTGGAATCTGCGGCGGGCGTGAGCGCGGGCGGACGCACCGGCTTAACGGCGGTAGTGGTCGCTATTCTGTTCCTGCTGGCGCTGTTCTTCTCCCCGCTGGCGGGCAGCGTGCCGGTCTACGCCACCGCGCCGGCGCTGCTGTTTGTCGCGGTGCTGATGGCCTCCGGCCTGGCGGAGATCGACTGGAAAGATATCACCACGGCGGCGCCGGTTACCGTTACCGCGCTGACCATGCCGCTGACTTACTCTATTGCTAACGGCATCGCCTTCGGCTTTATCACCTGGACGGTGGTGAAGCTGCTGAGCGGCCGCACCAAAGAGGTCAACGCGGCGCTGGTGATCCTCTCGCTGCTGTTCGTGATCAAGCTGGGCTGGCTTAGCGCCTGATAGCGTTCGCCGCGCTGGTGCAGGCTGGCGCGCTCTTATTCTTTTGCTGCGCGCAAGACGTAAATCGTCTTGCGCGCTTTTTTTTATGTCCTCCAGGCCGATTTGCGTACTGGCTTCCAGCGTGCGTCGAAAACCCTGTTACCGCCGCCTGTCTGCGGGTAGGCTGCCACTCTGAAACAACGCCGCTCTGCTACCCGATGCCTGATTTTCAGCGAATTAGTGGAACGTGGAATGTTATGTAAACGGAAAGCTGGTTAAATAACCAACAGCAAGGGCAGACGCTAGCGGCGGGATGAACAACGTCGTAAGGAGAAGGAACCCCATGGAACAGCTGTTAAATCCTGAGGCGCGCTATTTGCCTCCGCTTTTACTCCCTCTTCGTCAGCCAGGAGGAAACAGAATGGAACGACTGACTAAACGTGTTGATCGGCTTGAACAGGATACGCACCAGATTAAAACTGATTTGGCCGTGCTGACCGAGCGCTCGCAAAATTTTGCCACCAAGACGGATGTTGAAGGTTTGCGCACGGACCAGTTCAAACTGCGCGGCGAAATGCTTGAGGGCTTCGCCCAGACGGCAGCCCAGTTTGCTCGTATTGATGAGCGATTTGCGCGAGTCAGCGACTGGACCGGGCAGGCCGACAATAATTTTGCCGCGATTGATAAGCAGTTTGAGCGGGTTCATGAACAATTTAAATGCGTTGACGAAAAGTTCGAGCGCATCGATGAAAAGTTCGAGCGCATGGACGAAAGGTTTGACCGCCTCAACGACCGCATCACCTGGACGCTGTTGGTCCCGGCTGTGCTCGCCGTGCTTGGCTGGCTGGCAAGAGAATTTATGGTGAACATGTAGAGAGGCGGCATGCGCGCTGCCTCTCTGTTCAGAGGTGAAAAGCACGAGACGGCCCTCGTGCTCTAATTCATTAACGGAACGGCGGCTCGTTAAAGGTGCGCAGCTTGCGTGAATGCAGCTTATCCCCTTCGGCGCGCAGCAGCTCTACCGCGCAAATGCCGATCTGCAAATGCTCTGAAATCGCCCCTTCATAAAAGCGGTTCGCCTGGCCCGGCAGCTTGATTTCGCCGTGCAGCGGCTTGTCTGAGACGCAGAGCAGCGTGCCGTAAGGGACGCGGAACCGATAGCCCTGCGCCGCGATAGTGGCGCTCTCCATATCCACCGCCACCGCGCGGCTCAGGTTAAAGCGCAGCGCCGAAGCGGAGTAGCGCAGCTCCCAGTTGCGATCGTCCGTGGTCACCACGGTGCCGGTGCGCAGACGCTGCTTGACCTCTTCGCCAGGCATATTGCTCACCGCCTTGGTGGCGTCATAGAGCGCGCGCTGCACCTCCGCGATGCTCGGTACCGGAATGTCGGGCGGCAGCACGCTGTCGAGCACGTGGTCGTCGCGCAGATAGGCGTGCGCCAGCACGTAGTCGCCGATGCGCTGGCTTTCACGCAGGCCGCCGCAGTGGCCGATCATCAGCCAGGCGTGCGGCCGCATCACCGCCAGGTGATCGCAGATGGTTTTGGCATTGGACGGACCGACGCCGATATTCACCAGCGTGATGCCGCGTCGGCCAGGCGAGGTAAGATGCCAGGCCGGCATCTGATGCTTTTTCCACGCCAGATCCAGCATCGCCGCGTCGCTCTCCGCCGTATCGGCGGTGATCACCGCGCCGCCCGCGCAGGCCAGGCTGTCATAGTCGCTGGCGGGATCGCGCACCTGCTCAGTCGCCCAGCGGACGAACTCATCCACATAGCGCGTGTAGTTGGTGAACAGCACAAACGGCTGGAAATGCTCGACCGAGGTGCCGGTGTAGTGGCGCAGGCGCGCCAGAGAGAAGTCGGTGCGCAGCGCGTCGAAGTGCGACAGGGGGAAAATCGCGTCCGGGTTAAAGAGACCGTCGGCGGTTTCATCACCGATCTGCGACAGCTCGGTGGTAGGAAAATAGCGCGCAATGCTGGCGCTCATGGTGCGATCCAGCGACAGATCGGAACCGTCAATCACGTAAGGGTAGGGGATCTCCTGGCTGGACGGGCCGACCTGAATCTCTACCTCATACTCTTTTTCCAGCATCGCCAGCTGTTCGCTGAGATAGTGGCGCAGCAGCGCCGGACGCGTGATGGTGGTGCTGTAGCTGCCGGTATGGGTAAAACGTCCCCAGGCGCGCGTGCGGTTTTGCTGCGGGCCTTCGCCGCGCCAGGTAATGCGCAGTTCAGGATAGACAAACAGCCCCTGGCGACGCGCTTCCGCCTCGGGCAGCTGGCCCTGTTCGGTATAGGTTTTTATCGCCGCGCGCAGCGCGTTCACCGCGTTGTCGTACAGACGCTCCAGTTCATCCAGCGCCTGCTGGCGGGTAAGGCCGTTCCGTTGTGTAGGCATAAACTCTCCTGATATTTAGCGAACTTTCCCCACAGCTTAGCGGGTTTGCCGCCGCCGCAAAGTAAATATGTGATCGACCGCATTATGCACCAACAGGGTGCTGGCGTGTTGCCAATCCCCGCCTACGTTTAAATGAATCAGAAGGTGACGTCGTGCGCTGTCGCTGGCGTTGCCACCTTCCTTTAGCAAAATCTCGCGGCCCGTTGCGTTCTGGCGAGATTCTTGCTTGCGATTGATAGCGGCCTCTGTCGCCGCGCGTAGCATTCCCGAAACGAATAACAACATTCACGCTCCTGCGCCGTGGTCTGGCGAACGCAAACTCACTGTGTCGAGGATAGACAGCATGTCTCAGAAACTGATCAAGTTGTCGTTAAACATCGTAATTGCAGGCTGTATCGGCGCGGCGCTCAGCGCGCAGGCCGATATTAAAATTGGCGTCGCCGGGCCGTTCTCCGGGCCAAACGCCACCTATGGCGCGCAGTACTGGAAAGGGGCGACGCAGGCGGCGGCGGATATCAACGCGGCGGGCGGCATTAACGGCGAGAAAATCGTGCTGGTGCAGGGCGACGACGCCTGCGAACCCAAACAGGCGGTCGCAGTGGCGAACCGGCTGGTCGATCAGGATAAGGTGATGGCGGTGGTAGGCCATTTCTGTTCCTCCAGCACCATGCCCGCCTCAGAGGTTTACGACGACGCCGGCGTGCTGTCGATTACGCCGGGCTCCACTAACCCGCAAATCACCGAGCGCGGCATGAAAACCCTGTTTCGCATGTGCGGGCGCGACGACCAGCAGGGCGCCATCGCCGCCAACTTTATGCTCGACAAGCTGAAAGCGAAGAAGGTTGCGGTTATCCACGATAAAGATACCTATGGCCAGGGGCTGGCCGACGCCACCAAAGCAGCGCTGGAGAAGCGCGGCGTAAAAGAGGTGATGTATGAGGGGCTGTCGCGCGGCGAGAAAGATTTTAACGCGCTGGTGACCAAAATCGCCCAGGCGAATCCCGACGTGGTCTATTTCGGCGGTTGTCATCCCGAGGCGGGTCCGCTGGTGCGCCAGATGCGCGAGCAGGGCGTAAAAGCGAACTTCTTCTCCGGGGACTGCATCGTGACGCAGGAGCTGGTGACCGCCGCGGGCGGGCCGCAGTACACCAGCGGCATCTATATGACCTTCGGCAACGATCCGCGTCAGATCGCCGACGGCAAAGCGGTGATTGATAAGTTCCGCAAAGGGGGCTTCGAGCCGGAAGGCTATACCCTTTACGCCTACGCCTCTATCCAGGCGCTGGCGGCCGCCTATAAAGGCGCGGGCAAAGATAATGAGAAAGCCAGCGAATGGCTGAAATCTCACGATGTGCCGACCGTGATGGGTAAAAAAGCCTGGGACGGAAAAGGCGATCTGAAAGTCTCCGATTACGTCGTTTATCAGTGGGACGACAAAGGCAAGTATCACCAGCTGTAAGACTGAGCCCGCCCCGCGCATCGCGGGGCGTTTCCTGTCCGGACCGCCCGGTTGCGCGGTCCGCTTTGCGCAGAGACTTCGTTATGGACGCCTTCTTACTTCAGCAACTGATCAACGGGCTGACGCTGGGCGCGGTATACGGCCTAATCGCGATCGGCTACACCATGGTGTACGGCATCATCGGTATGATTAACTTCGCGCACGGCGAGGTCTATATGATCTCCGCCTATCTCTGCGCCATCGGTCTGGCGCTGCTCTCGTTCTTCGGCGTGCACTCTTTCCCGCTGCTGATTTTCGGCACGCTGCTCTTCACCATAGTGGTGACGGCGGTCTACGGCTGGGCCATCGAGCGTATCGCCTACCGGCCGCTACGCCACTCGACGCGGCTGGCGCCGCTGATCTCCGCTATCGGCATGTCGCTGATCCTGCAGAACTATGTTCAGCTGAGTCAGGGCCCCAATCAGCAGGGGGTGCCGACGCTGCTGACCGGCGTGCTGCGCGTCGAGTTCGACGGCGGGCTGGTGCAGATCACCTGGACCAAGCTGTTTATCCTCGCCGCCGCCTTTTGCGGCATGGCGCTGCTTACCTGGATTATCCAGTACACGCGCCTCGGCCGTATCTGTCGCGCGGTACAGCAGGATCGGCGCATGGCGGCCATTCTCGGCATCAATACCGACCGCGTGATTTCGCTGGTCTTCGTGATCGGCGCCGCAATGGCCGGGCTGGCGGGCGTGCTGGTGACGATGAACTACGGCACCTTCGATTTTTACGCCGGGTTCATCATCGGCATCAAGGCGTTCACCGCGGCGGTGCTGGGCGGCATCGGGTCGCTGCCCGGCGCGATGCTGGGCGGGTTGCTGCTCGGCGTGGCGGAGGCGCAGTTCGCCGGGCTGGTGAACTCCGACTACAAAGACGTCTTCTCTTTCGCGCTGCTGGTGGTGATCCTGATCTTCCGTCCGCAGGGGCTGCTTGGCCGTCCGCTGGTGGCGAAAGTATGAGGGCGCGATGATGAGTCGAACTATCAATGTGTCTCAGGCGCTGCGCGAAACCCTGCTGGCCGGGCTGATTGCGGTGGTGGTGTTCGGACCGATCGTCGGCGTGGTGCTGAAGGGGTACGCCTTCCAGCTCGCCCCTGCGCGCGTGGCGCTGCTGGTGGCGGTGGTGATGGCGGGGCGGCTGCTGCTCAGCCTCTTTTTGCAGACCGAGCGCGGGCGGGCGCTGCTGCGGCGCTTCGAAGGCGCGGACGACGGCGTTTACGTGCGCGAACCGGGCTATCGTTCGCGGCTGCGCTGGATCCTGCCGCTGCTGCTGGCGGCGGCGCTGCTGTTCCCCTTTCTCTCCAGCAAATATCTGCTGACCGTGGCGATCCTCGGGTTGATCTATGTACTGCTGGGACTGGGGCTGAATATCGTGGTGGGGCTGGCGGGCCTGCTCGATCTCGGGTACGTGGCCTTTTACGCCATCGGCGCTTACGGGCTGGCGCTCGGCTATCAGTATCTGGGGCTGGGTTTCTGGAGCATGCTGCCGCTGGCCGCGCTGCTGGCCGCTTTCGCCGGGGCGCTGCTCGGCTTTCCGGTGCTGCGCATGCACGGCGACTATCTGGCGATCGTCACCCTGGGGTTCGGCGAAATCATCCGGCTGGTGCTGACCAACTGGCTGAGCTTTACCGGCGGGCCGAACGGCGTGTCCGTGCCATCGCCAACGTTTCTCGGTCTGGAGTTCGGTCGGCGCGCGCGCGAAGGCGGGGTGCCTTTTCATGAGTTTTTCCACCTCGACTACAACCCCAATATGAAGTTTATCTTTCTCTACGTGGTGCTGGTTCTGGTGGTGGCGCTGGTGCTGTTTATCAAACATCGCCTGACGCGTATGCCGGTCGGGCGCGCGTGGGAAGCGCTGCGCGAAGATGAGATCGCCTGTCGCGCGATGGGGCTAAACCATGTGCTGGTGAAACTCTCCGCGTTTATGCTCGGCGCCTCGACGGCGGGCATCGCGGGCGTCTTTTTCGCCAGCTATCAGGGATTCGTCAATCCGACCTCGTTCACCTTCTTCGAGTCGGCGCTGATCCTCGCTATTGTGGTGCTGGGGGGAATGGGCTCGACGCTCGGCGTGGTGCTGGCGGCCTTTGTGCTGACGGTGGCGCCGGAGCTGCTGCGCAGCTTCGCTGAATACCGCGTGCTGCTGTTCGGCATGCTGATGGTGGTAATGATGATCTGGCGGCCGCGCGGCCTGGTGCGCACCAGCCGCGTCGGCGTCGCGCCGCGTAAAGGAGTGCGCCATGAGTGACGCTATTTTGCAGGTCGATCATCTGATGATGCGCTTCGGCGGCATCAAGGCGCTTAACGACGTCAGCCTGCGCGTGCAGCGCGGCTCGGTCACCTCGCTGATTGGCCCCAACGGCGCGGGCAAAACCACGGTCTTTAACTGCCTGACCGGCTTCTATCGCGCCAGCGGCGGCCGCATTTCGCTGAACGCGCAGGCGCGCAGCACCGACGTGATTCAGATCCTCGGCCAGAAAATCCAGCCGCAGGACTGGCTGCGGCCGACGCAGCTGGGATCGCGGCTCTGGTACAAGATGTTCGGCGGCGCGCACCTGGTGAACCGCGCCGGGCTGGCGCGCACCTTTCAAAATATCCGCCTGTTCCGCGAAATGTCGGTGATTGAGAACCTGCTGGTGGCGCAGCATATGCTGGCGAACCGCAACCTGCTGGCGGGCATTTTCAACACCCGCGCCTATCGCGAGGCGGAGAGCCGCGCGCTCGATCGCGCCTTCTACTGGCTGGAGACGGTGGATCTGACGCCGACGGCCAATCGGCTGGCCGGCACGCTCTCCTATGGGCAGCAGCGGCGGCTGGAGATAGCGCGCGCCATGTGCACCCAGCCGGAGCTGATCTGCCTCGACGAACCGGCGGCGGGGCTTAATCCCGTGGAGACCGAGGCGCTGAGCGCGATTCTGCACCGGCTGCGCGCCGATCACCGTATCAGCGTGCTGCTGATCGAGCACGATATGCCGATGGTGATGGCGATTTCCGACCATATCGTGGTGCTCGACCACGGCGACGTGATCGCTCAGGGCACGCCGCGCCAGATTCAGCAGGATCCGCGCGTCATCGCCGCCTATCTTGGCGCAGAGGAGGAAGATCTTCATGGCTGAACCGATGCTGAAATTTGACGCGGTCGATCTCTACTACGGCCCGGTGCAGGCGTTAAAAAAGGTGTCGCTGAGCGTGCAGCCCGGCGAGACGGTGGCGCTGATCGGCGCCAACGGCGCTGGCAAATCGACGCTGCTGATGTCGATTTTCGGCCAGCCGCGTATCGCGCAGGGCGAAATCTACTTTCAGGGAGAGCCCATTAGCCAGCGATCGACCCACTTTATCGCCGCCAGCGGCATCGCTCAGGCGCCGGAAGGCCGGCGGATTTTTGCCGATATGACGGTGGAGGAGAATTTGCAGATGGGCACCATCGCCATCGGCAGCGCGCATCAGAAGGCCGACCTGGCGCGCATGTATGAGCTTTTTCCGCGCCTGCTGGAGCGGCGCAGGCAGCGGGCGATGACCCTTTCCGGCGGCGAGCAGCAGATGCTGGCCATCGCCCGCGCGCTGATGAGCCGCCCCAGGCTGCTGCTGCTCGACGAGCCGAGCCTCGGGCTGGCGCCGATTGTGGTTAAGCAGATCTTCGCCATTCTGCGCGAGCTGACGCAGCAGGGCATGACGCTGTTTCTGGTCGAGCAGAACGCCCGTCATGCGCTGGCGCTCGCCGATCGCGGCTATGTGATGGTAAACGGGGAGATTCGCCTCAGCGGCAGCGGCCGGGAGCTGCTCGACAACGAAGAGGTGCGCAGCGCCTATCTGGGCGGCGCGGCAGCCGCTGCGGTGAAGAGCGAGAAAAGAGTGTAATAATGATTGAAAAGACAGGGAAACGCTTTGCATAAATAGTTAAGCGGACCCATCATTACAACTCCTGTCCAATCTGTTCTGATTTGGTTATTCCCTTGCAAAATCCTGGCGTAGCAGTGATGCAGGCGATAAAGCGCACGGCGTGGTATCCCAAACGCCGCTTTTATCGCACGCTGTTCTGGCGTGAGATCACGCCACTGGCGGTGCCCATCTTCATCGAGAACCTGTGCGTGATGCTGATGGGCGTATTAAGCACATTCCTGGTGAGCTGGCTGGGCAAAGAGGCGATGGCGGGCGTTGGGCTGGCGGACAGCTTCAACATCATCATCATCTCTTTCTTCGCCGCCATCGATCTCGGCACCACGGTGGTGGTCGCCTTCAGCCTGGCGAAGCGCAACGGCAAGCGCGCCCGCGCCGCTACGCGCCAGTCGCTGGCGCTGATGACGGTGCTGTCGCTGGTGCTGGTGTTCGCCATCGAGCTGTGGGGGCATCTGATCATCGATCTGATCGCCGGCGGCGCGGAGCCGAAAGTCAAAGAGCTGGCGCTGAGCTACCTGCAGACTTCGGCGTGGAGCTATCCGGCGGCGGCGATTGCGCTGATCGGCAGCGGCGCGCTGCGCGGGGCAGGGAATACCAAAATTCCGATGCTGATCAACGGCGGGATGAACATCCTCAATATCGTTATCAGCAGCGTGTTGATTTACGGCGCCTTCTCATGGGAGGGGCTGGGCTTCGTCGGCGCCGGCCTGGGGCTGACCATCTCGCGCTATATCGGCGCAATCGGCGTGATTTACGTGCTGATGATCGGTTTTAACGCCTCGCTGAAGATCAGCCTGCCGAGCTATTTCCGCCGCTGGGACCTGAAGATCCTGATGGAGGTGCTGGGCATCGGCGTGCCGGCGAGTATCGAATCGGTGCTTTTCAACGGCGGCAAGCTGCTGACCCAGGTGTTTGTGGCGGGCATGGGCACCGACGCCATCGCCGGCAACTTTATCGCTTTCTCTATCGCCTCGCTGATCAACCTGCCGGGCAACGCGCTGGGCTCCGCCTCGACCATCATCACCGGCACCCGCCTGGGGCGCAACCAGGTCTATCAGGCGGAGCGGCAGATCAGGCATGTGTTTTGGCTGGCGAGCCTCTGTCTGTGCGCGCTGGCGTTTATGACCGTGCCGCTCTCCGGCGTGCTGGCGCGCTTCTATACCCGCGATCCGGACGTTATCAGCGTGACGCAGCATCTCATCTGGCTCAACGCCGCCTTTATGCCGATCTGGGCCGCTTCCTGGGTGCTGCCTGCGGGGCTGAAAGGCGCGCGCGACGCGCGTTACACCATGTACGTCTCGATGTTCAGCATGTGGGGCGCGCGCGTCGTGGTGGGCTACGTGCTGGGCATCATGCTCGGCATGGGCGTGGTCGGCGTCTGGCTCGGCATGTTCCTCGACTGGGCGGTGCGCGGCGCCTGCTTCTGGTGGCGGCTGAAGAGCGGCAAGTGGCTGGATAATTACCGCAAAATGATGGCGAAGATGGCGAGGCAGCAGTAGCCGTCCGGCGTTTAGCTGTTTTTCAGCAATAAAACGCAGAAATTAATGGTTCAGCTGCGGCTGCGCCGAGGGTTTACTGAACCTCTCAACAACGGAGGATCAACCCGATGAAAGCATTGTTGCAGCTGTGGAAAACGCGCGTCGTCGTCTGGCAGGCGCGCAAACGCGATTCGCGCGGCGAGAGTGAGTTAAGCCTGGAGCAGGAGCTGCTGCTTCCCATTAGTCAGCTTTACGGCTTTGAATATTTTCCCTCCGTGCATCGCTACCATGAAAAATAGCGCACCCTGTTGCCGCTACCGGCGTTAAAGCCCGCTCTCACCCGGCGGGCTTTTTTTCGTCTGTGGTACAGCCGCAGCGGCTATGGTTAAAAGGGCAGCATGCCTTTTATCCTGGAGAAGCGAATGAGCGATAAAGAGAGTGCCGCGCTGATTAGCGCGCGGCTGGCACTGACCGCGCAGCAGCGGGCGCAGACCCGCGCCGCGCTGGCGCAGGGCGTTACCGCGGAGCCGGATCGCGCCCGCGCGCAGCGCTACGCCTTTCAGCAGCATCTGCGTCAGGGCGTCATCACCGGCGACAGCAACGATCTGCTGCCGGTCGCCTTTTTAGCGCAGGGGCTGGCCTGCGCGCGCGGCGTAGGGCTGCTGCGCGACGATGGCGTGCCTGCTGGCAGCGCGTTTTTAACCCATGGCGGTCTGCTTATCACCAACCATCATCTGCTGCCAGAGCCGCCTGCCGCAGGCCGCGTTACCCTGCAGTTCGGCTGGCGGCGTAGCGAGGCGGGCGAGCTGCTGGACGGCGTCACGTATGGCGTCGATGCCGCGCGTTTTTTTCTCACCAGCCCCACTGATGAACTCGACTGCACGCTGATTGCGCTGGGGGAACTCATTAGCGGAGGCGACGACGCGCCGCAGCCGCTGGCGCTGAACGATCGCAACGACAAACACGCGCTGGGCATTAGTCTCAACCTTATCCACCATCCGGGCGGCGCGCCGCAGCAGATCACCTTACGCAACAATGCCCTGCTGGCGCGTCACCAGCAGCTGCTGCACTACGCGGCCGACACCGACGGCGGCTCCTCCGGCGCGCCGGTATTCAACGACGGCTGGCAGCTGGTGGCGCTGCACCACGGCGGCGTCGAGAGCGACGACGGCTGGGTGAATGAAGGGATCCGCATCAGCGCCATTATCGACTGGCTTAAGGGCGAGCTGCCGCAACTGCCTGCGCCGCAGCAGGCACGGTTAATGCAGGCGCTGACCGCCAGCGACAGCGCGCCTCCGCTGGCCGCCTCTGCCGCGCCGGAGAACGGCTACGGCAACCGTGACGGTTTTCAGGCAGATTTCCTCGAGGGCGCGCCGATCGATCTGGCCGCCATTATCGCGCCGCGCGCCGCCGAGGTGGCGCCGCTGCGCGACGGACGTCAGGGCGCAGCAGCGCAGCTCGACTATGAGCACTTCTCCCTGCTGATGAACGCCGAGCGGCGGCTCGCCTTTTTTACCGCCACCAACATCGACGGCGCGCGCTATATCGCCATCGATCGCGGCAACGGCCAGCCGTCGCTGCTGGAGGAGGGGGATCGCTGGGTCGACGAGAGCCGTATCGACAGCCGCTACGTCACCGGCCAGGCCTTTTACAGCGAGTTCAGCCGCTGGTTCGATCGCGGCCATCTCACGCGCCGCAGCGATCCCACCTGGGGCACGGCGGCGGAAGCGGTGCGCGCCAACAAAGATACCTTTCACTTTACCAACTGTTCGCCGCAGCATTTTCGCTTCAACCAGAGCCTGCAGTACTGGCAGGGCGTCGAGCGCTATATTCTCGAGTCGGGCGTGCTGGAGTCGAAGCGAAAAATCAGCGTGCTGACCGGCCCGGTCCTGAACGAACAGTGGCGGCAGTATGCGGAATGGCAGGTGCCGCTGATGTTCTGGAAGGTGGTGCTGCGCATCAACGCCGCGGGCAAGCCGCAGGCAACGGCGCTGCTGGTCAGCCAGGCGGAGCTGCTGGATGAGCCGCGCCGCGTGCTGCCCCATGCGCAGACGACACCGCGCCCCAACGTTGACGAGTACCGCGTAACGGTCAGCGCGCTGGAGACGCTGACCGGCCTGAACTTTGCCGCTTTTCGCGACTGGGAGAGCTGGCAGCCAGATGAAACCCTGCTGGCGCAGCCGCTGCCGGCGAAGTTGATTATGAACTGGGAAGATCTGCTGTAGCCGCTGCGCTTGCTGCGCCTGAAAGCCCGCACAGCCCCTTTGTGCGGGCTTTTCTACGCTCCCTTTTCAAGAAAATCGTTGTGCCTTCAAGCCGTTACGCTTAGCGCGCAGACTTGCGCTTCTGACATGGCTGCTACACTTAGGGCTCGAGGCTGATAACGATTCAGCTCTACTGACGAGCGTGAAAGAGCCGCTAAAAGGAGAGAACCTATGACAGATCGTCCCCAGAATCCTCAGCAGGCGCAGCAGCAGGAATGGCCCGGCAGCTTCCTCAAAATGGATCCCACACCCGATCATGGTGAAACCAGCTATCAGGGCTCCGGCCGCCTGAAAGGCAAAACCGCCATTATTACCGGCGGCGACTCCGGCATCGGCCGCGCCGTTGCTATCGCCTACGCCCGGGAAGGCGCGGATGTGGTGATCTCCTACCTGGATGAGCATGAAGACGCGAAAGATACGGCGAAGCAGGTGGAAGAGGCGGGACAGCAGGCGCTGCTGATCGCCGGCGACGTCACGGAGGCAGCGCATTGCCGCAGCATCGTGGCGCAGACCGCCGAGCGCTTCGGCAAAATCGACATCGTGGTGAATAACGCCGCCTTCCAGATGACGCGCACCGCGCTGGAGGAGATCAGTGATGACGAATTCGACCGCACCATGAAAACCAATCTCTACGCGATGTTCTATATCTGCAAGGCGGCAGTGCCGCACATGCCGGCCGGCGGTTCCATTATCAATACCGCCTCGGTGAATGCCGATCAGCCGAAGCCAAAACTGCTTCCCTATTCAGCCACCAAAGCCGCTATCGTGAACTTTTCCGGCGGTCTGGCGGCGCTGCTGGCAGAGAAAGGGATCCGCGCCAACGCCGTTGCCCCTGGCCCCATCTGGACGCCGCTGATCCCGGCGACTATGCCGCCTGAGCAGGTGGAAAGCTTCGGCAGCGAAGTGCCGCTGGAGCGTATGGGCCAGCCCGCCGAGCTGGCGTCGACCTATGTGATGCTGGCCAGCGACGAAGCCAGCTATATTTCCGGCGCGACTATTGCGGTGACAGGCGGCGTCGCGGTGATCTGATCTCGTGGTTAACGCGCTAACATTCCCGCCCCGCTCAGGTTGATCTGAGCGGGATCGCTGCCGCATTGCAAAATCGCTGTAGCGGTTGTCGGCCGAACAAAGAGCAGTACCACGTGCTCACTATGTATACGCGCTGGCGCAGCTGAGGAGGGATAACAAACTGAAGTCAACTCCTCTGCTGACACAACCGGCTTACACCGCAGGATGTCGTGCAAAAGAGGGTGGGGCAATAGAGCCTGAAAGCGGTAAATAAAAGGGTGCAGCAGGGTGAGTAACGAAATTATTCAATCTTATCTGTCACTTCCTGGCTAATCTCTTCGCTTCGCCAGTCAATGAGGAAAGAGAAGCCTTTGCTATCGAACTGATACGCTGCCTTATAACCGGCGTCTTCGAATCTTTTTTTATCTCGGCCATGAATTCCTCAAATGCGCCGCTCGATAAAACAGGATATTTTTCTTTTACGCCGACATAAATAAATGTGCCGAGTTTATGCATTTCAGGCTTTCTCAGCGTATTAACAATATCGTTGGTAATCTGAAATGATTCTGTTTGCGCTATTTTTTGTGACTGCGATATTTTTTTTCAGGTAGGACTGCCTTAAAAACCTGGCTTTAGGAATGATCATCTGTAACTCAACAGGTTCAATACAGAGCAGGAGGATAAGCCCCAGATAATGGACCAGGGCTTACCCTTCTGCTTGTTTAAGCTAGCGTATCAACTCGCTAATAACAGATGCAATATCAACCTCTTTAGCGACAGCGCCAGAAGAAGAAATATTGTCAACTAACTGCGGTAGATATTTTGCCAGCAGGTTGGCGGCATCTTCACTGGTTATGCCGATATTGCTCGCTAACTGTTGTACCGCTTCGGTACTAAACATTTTTTTCACAATATCACTGCTAATGGCCAGATTATCCTCATCGCTAAGCCAGGATTTGACAATGTCGCCAAATTCACCCGCCTGCAGATGGTTCAAAATGGCGTGAATGCCGCCTTGTTGCTCTACCCATTGCAAAACGCCTTTTAATTCCTGGCCGGTTTTACCACTCATCCCAACCCGTTCCAGTATGGTATCCAGCATACCCATCTGCTTTACCTTTTATCCGGTTATATTTATGCTTTTTTAAGCGCTCTGATTCTGTGCACGACAAACAGAACAATAACGGCGCCCGCTGTAGAAACTAAAATGCTGTAAAGATTAAAGCCGCTGACTTTGCCAAAACCGAGGGCGGTACTGATTACGCCACCCGTGAGCGCGCCAGTAATGCCGAGCAGGATAGTCATGATAATCCCTAAATGCTCCTTACCGGGCATAACGCATCGCGCTAAGATACCCGCCACTAACCCAAAAAAAATCCATGACAATATACCCATTGCGTATTCCTGCGTTTTATGTTGATCAGATTAAAAATAAGTCAGGCGCATATGTTATATTGAGTGCTATTTTTATGACAATCTTCATTCTAAACATGGGGTCAACAAGCTAAGAGTTGTTAAGGGAGGCGTAAATTACCGCGGGGGATATATTGCGCTATCGCTGCGAGAATGTTGTTTATTGCCGGGTTGCGTGAATAATTTGTTTTTATAATGGTTATGAAAATATTCCAAATAATAATGCTGGAATGCATGTTATCAGTCACTGTCGTTTAATAACACAGATAATCAGGCGTGATGAGTTTCGGTCTGTTCTTTGTTTGATGGCGACAGGGTTTAGTTTGATAGCCGCTGTTTTGCTCGACATTGTATAGCGATGCAGGGCATTTCTCACAGCAGAGGCCCGAGGCACTATGCGATCGAAAAAGTTAAAAAGTAAAAAGCCCGCTCAGTTTCCTGAGCGGGCTCTTCAAATATGGCTCCTCTGACTGGACTCGAACCAGTGACATACGGATTAACAGTCCGCCGTTCTACCGACTGAACTACAGAGGAATCGTGTCGATGGGGCGCATATTAATGGCCGCGCTCCGGCCTGTCAACAGCGAAAAACACATTAGCATTCAACTGGCTAGCTTTGCAGCAAAGCGATCGCGAATTAGGCGGTGGCGGTGAAAAAGCCGTCAAAACGCGGTAGCGGATGCTGGCGATAAAACTGACTCAGGTGACGATACATCGCCGGAAAGCGCTCATATAACAAATCAGGCGCGGTAAAAAAATACTCGGACAGCACGGCAAAGCACTCGGCGGGATCGCTGGCGGCGTAGGGATCGATAGTCGCGGCCTGTTCGCCGACCAGTTCAACTTCGTTTTCAATCTCCTCCATTGCGGCGCGCAGATCTTTTTCCCACACTGCCACATCACGCAGCGCCATCACCGGTATGCCGCTGGTATAGCCGCGGCCGCGCGCGTCAAGCTTGTGCGCCACCTCATGGATCACCAGGTTGTAGCCGGAGAGATCAAAGGCGTCCTGAAGGTCGAGCCAGTTGAGCACGATCGGGCCCTGCGTCCAGCTCTGCCCGGCATGCACCGCGGCGGCGTGATGCACCAGTCCCTGTTCATCTTCCCAGCTGTCCGCCACCTCGAAAGGTTCCGGGTAGATCAGCACGTCGTGAAAGCCGTCGAGCCACTCCAGCCCCAGCTTTAGCACCGGCAGAGAGAAGAGCAGGGCGAGCCGCGCGCTGTGCAGTTCATCCAGCTCGACATCCTGCAGCGGCACCAGTTTCTTCTGCTGCAGGAAACGCTGCGCCATGGCGATCAGCGCCTGCTGTTCATCCTCGTCCAGCCAGCTGAACACCGGCTGCGCCAGCGCCTGTCGCCAGGGAAGATCGGCAAGGACGGTGCGGTTCTCGTTTTTCCACGGCCATTTAAACATCGCAATACTCGCTGACGAATTACCCGCGTATCCTGACCGCCAGAAAAAATGCCAGCATCCGAAGCGGTCGCTGGCACCTTAATCTGGCTGCAGGGGTGAAAGCTGTCTATTCAACCGCTTAGCATGCAATTTGTCTGTGATTCAGCCCGCAAAGCGCTATTAATTGCGCGCGACGCGCTCAAATTCAATCACCCAGACCCAGGGATTCACTTCCCAGCTAGTGGCGCCGTACTGCTTCTGCCATGCCTTGCGGTAGGCCTCTTTAGGCGACTCCGCATTCATGTTCATGGTGAAGAAGTTATTGAGAAAGTGCGAATCGGTCTGCACGCCCTCGGCCATAATGTCATCTTCACTGATATCCTGAATTTTTTCCGCGCGCACGGCGGTGATTTGCAGGTTGATGCGGCTGGCCCAGCGCGGCATGTGAATGGCGGTCTGCCAGCCGAACTGATCGGCTTCCGGACCGCTCTGAGCATGCTGTCCCAGCTCGTTGTTGTCGGCGCGGTACTGGCAAAACGCCGGCAGGCGGAACGGCGCCGGATCGCGCTCATACTCCGCCAGATCGTTTTCCGGCACGATAGGCCCGCGCCAGGTTTCGCGCACCCAGAGAATATCGCCCGGCTTGCCGTAAGGGCAGTGCTGGCTGATATCAGCCATCGACATCAGCTTATAGCCGTGCAGATGGTTGGCGTTGACGTCAAAGGCGTGCACGCCTTCATGGTGATCCTGACCGGGTCCGAAAGACTGCGTTTTCATGATGCGCCGGGTCTGGGTTTGCTGGCCAACCAGCAGGGCGCGAACCCGCTGTTCGGAAAAAAGAATCGGCCGTTCTTTCATTGATTACCTCTGAATATAAATAGAACCCGGTGGACACACATTAAACCGCTGTCTTGCGCCTGCGTGCAGCGGTGATGAATTTACATCAATCCGCTTAACAATTTGACGCCTTACAGTAACGGCAACACAACGATTTGCCTTTAGGAAAAAGCGAAAATGCAAAAAACGCACCAGTCCGAGTCTACTAAGTGGTCCCTTACCTGGTATAACCCGGATACAGTACGTTATATCTGACGTTTTTGAAACCTTTTCAGATTCTTTAACCTTCACAAAGTGGAGAGAACCTGAGTGAGTATGCGTCTCGCCGCCAGTGAGCCCCTTTACCGGCTTCAGGTGGAGTGGGTCAATTTTGAGCGATATTAATAAGATTTGCTTAAGCTAATTGATATGGGTTAATGCTGAAAATGTGTTAAAAGCTGGGATAATGCTTGAATTAGCGCTATAACTCGATCCCGGTCTCATTTTTTTCGAACCGGATTTATCACAGCGCATTTTACACCACCCTGTGTCAAAAATTTGTCATCAGCTACTCGTTAAGATGACGTCCCACTGCGTAGGGTCTGATGTTAAGACCGCTACCTAAATATTAACAGGGAGATAAGCTATGTCGCTCTCACTCTGGCAAACGCGCTTCGAAAGCTGGTTTCAGATTAACTGGGTTCATGATGACAAGGCGCACGATATCGCCCATTTGCGTCGTGTCTGGATGAGCGCGCAGCGTATTATGGCGGGCAGCGACGCCAGCCCGCTGGTCGTGCTCACCGCCTGCTACTTCCACGATGTGGTCAACCTGCCGAAAAATCACCCCGAGCGCCATCTTGCCTCAACCTATGCCGCCGAAGAGACCGCGCGCATTTTGACGCAGGATTTCCCTGACTTTCCTGATGCGCTGATCCCGGCAGTGGCGCACGCCGTTAAGGCGCACAGCTTCAGCGCCGCTATCGCGCCGGAAACGCTGGAGGCGAAAATCGTGCAGGACGCCGATCGGCTCGAATCGCTGGGCGCTATCGGGCTGGCGCGCGTGTTCTATACGGCTGGCGCCCTTAACCGGCCGCTGTTCGATAATGAGGATCCGCTCGGCAAGATGCGCGAGCTCAACGACGTCAACTGGACGCTCGATCACTTTCAGAAGAAGCTGCTGCGGCTCCCCGATACGATGCAGACCGAAGCGGGCAGGGCGCTGGCGCAGCATAACGCCGACTTTCTGGTGAACTATATGGCCAAGTTATGCGCCGAGCTACAGGGCAATCTCACCAGCTTCGACGAGTCAGTGTTGCGTGATTTCAGTCCATTACGCGCCTAATATTAAATTTTTATGACAGTATGTTAAACGTCCGTGACTTCCGCTACGTTGAGGATAAATAACGAAGGGAGTAACGGAATGACTGAGACGGTAAATTTGACGATTAAGATCGATCCGGCGCTGAAAGAGCAGCTGAAACAGCTGGCGCTCGAGAATCAGATCTCAATGAGTCAGGAGATTGTTCAGCGTTTACAGGAGAGCCTGCTGCCGCCCACCGCCTCGGCGGTAGACAATCAGGATACGGCGGAAACCGCGTCACATGCGTTTTCCGCGG
Organism: Pantoea sp. X-Soil-MYKO-1289; assembly: GCF_059730625.1. Lineage (NCBI taxonomy): Bacteria > Pseudomonadati > Pseudomonadota > Gammaproteobacteria > Enterobacterales > Erwiniaceae > Pantoea > Pantoea sp. X-Soil-MYKO-1289. The sequence goes on along the minus strand of NZ_AP036004.1, from coordinate 2,496,144 downwards.
ACGAGGTCAAACAGCTTCGCGCCCTGCTGAAGAAACAGACCAAGAAGAAGAAATAAAAAAGACCCGTCGCAAGACGGGTTTTTTTATGGGCGGCGTTTACGCTTGTTCGATGCGGAACTGCCGTACGCTTTGCGCCAGGCGCGTCGCCTGCTGCTGCAGGGCGTCGGCGGCCCGCTGCTGCTGCGAACTGAGACCAGCGTTGGCCTGTAGCGTCTCGTCCAGCTTGTGGATTTCGGCGGCGATGTGACTGACGCGCGTGCTTTGCGCCGTGGCGTTCTGCTGTAGCGCCTGCAGCTGCACGGCGATATCGGCGACCGCGCCGCTGATGGTCTGAAACAGCGTTTCCAGCACCTTGACCTTGTTAAACCCCTGGGCGACATGCTGCTGCGTATGCTGGATCAAACCGTCGATGCGCTGCGTCGACCCGCTGCTCTGGCTGGAGAGCAGGCCGATCTCCTTCGCCACCACCGAAAAACTGCGGCCGTATACGCCGGCGTGCGCAGACTCAATCGCCGCGTTAAGCGCCAGCAGGCGCGTTTGCAGCGAAAGGCTCTCCAGCATCTCGACGATCCCGGCGATATCCCCGGAGGCGGCGACAATCTGGCGCATCTGCGTCTCCATCTCATCTACCCGCGAGACGCACTGCTGCATCAGCTGGTCGGCGTCATATGCCTGCTGCGTCGCCTTTCGCGACACCTGCGCGCTGCTCTCTACCTCATCCGCCACGCGGACCAGCCGCTGCGACAAATGGGTGAAGCTGGCGTTCTGCGCCTGATGCTGAGCGCTTGCGCGGGCGTTATGCTGCTGCATCTCGCCTGCGCCTGCCGCCACGCCGGCGGCGATGGTATTGATCTCATAAACGATATGCCGCAGCCCGTGGCGCATCTCCGCCAGAGCGCTGAACAGCTGCTGCGTTTCGCGCGGCTGCAGCCGTCCGGCGGCGGGCGGCGCAAGCAGATCGCCGGTGGCGATGCGCTGCAGCTGGCCGCTGGCTTGGCGCAGCGGCGCGATAATCCCGCGCGCCAGCAGCACGCCGCCCACCAGCAGCAGCGCGAACAGCAGCGCGCTGACCAGCAGCGACAGGTTGCGGCTGTGCGTCATACTCGCCAGCGTGCTGCGGTTGACCGCGCCGAGCGCTTTGTTGGCCGCCTCGATCTCCGCGAACCAGGCGTCGTTGAACTGCTGCTGATAGGCCTGCATCGGCACCATGAAAAAGGCGTCGATTTGGTTATCCGTTAATCCTTTTAGCTGCTCTTCCAGCCCCTGCGCCAGCAGCGTAAAGCCCTGCGCCAGCGCGCCGTTCTGGTCGGCAGGGTAGCGCGCGAACAGCGTTTTCGCCTGTTGCAGCGAGGCGCCGGCACTGTCGGCCAGGCTTTTCCAGCTATCCACCGAGCCGCTCAGCCGATCCTGCATCAGGTAGATGCCAGCGCGGTGGCTGCTGTCGCTGGCGGTAAGCAGTTCGATGCGCGCTTTATCGAGCAGGGCCAGTCTTTCCCGCAGTAACGCGGTCTGCGCCAGCGCGCTTTGCGTATGGCTGACCTGCGCGGCGAGCAGCGTGACGCCCAGCGCCTGCAGCAGAGAGAAAAGGATAACAAACAGGGTAAAGTTGCCGCGCAGGCTGCTGAGCCAGCCGGGCAATCCCGGCATGCGCAGACGAAAGCGGCGAGGGAATGAAGTGACAGAGGACATAGACGCAACCTAAAAATAAAAGCGAGTATTCGCCGGTTGCGTGACAGCATGGTGACAGCGGGCGCATTCGGCGAAAAACAGCATAATGCGCGTGACTAAGCTAAACTCTGGACCTGTTACGCCTGGTTTATCTGCCTGATATAGGGCAACAGCAGCTTCGCCACCGCGGCGAAAACCGGCACCACCACTGAATTGCCGAACTGCTTGTAGGCCTGCGTGTCGGAAACCGGGATGCGGAAGCGGCGTTCGCCTGGCGCCTCGAAGCCCATCAGGCGCGCGCACTCGCGCGGCGAGAGGCGGCGCGGCCGGCGCGCCATATTGGCGGCGTTGCTGAAATCCGCTTCGCCTAGCGCGCGATCCCAGCCGCGATCGATAAGGATTTCCGAGCCGTCTTTGTAGTAGCGCGCCGAGAGGGTGCGGACGCAGACGTCGGTCTGACGCGGATCGTTCAGCCCGAAGCCGAAGCCGTTGCCTTTCGCTTTATGTTTTCTGGCGTAGTCGTAGAGGTAGCGCCACAGCTGGGCGGAAAGAATATATTTCTCTTCCGGCTCAGGCTCCAGCAGGCTTTGCAGGCTCGGCACCACGGGCGGATAAAGCTGCTGGATTTGACGCAGCGACAGCCTGTTGCTGAAGGGATAATCGCGGCGGATGCCAACCAGCACGATACGCTCGCGGTGCTGCGGCAGAAAGTGGCGCGCGTCGATGATTTTTGCGTCCGGCGCGGTGGCATCGGCGTCCGCCACGTCGTAGCCCAGCTCGTCCAGCGTCGCCATGATAACGGCGAAGGTGCGGCCTTTATCGTGGCTTTTGAGATTTTTGACATTCTCCAGCACGAAGATCGGCGGCTTTTTGGCGGCAATGATGCGCGCCACGTCGAAAAACAGCGTGCCCTGCGCTTCGCATTCGAAGCCGTGCGCGCGGCCCAGCGCATTTTTTTTGCTGACGCCCGCCAGTGAAAAAGGCTGGCAGGGAAAACCAGCCAGCAGCACCTGATGGTCGGGGATCGCCGCGTCGATATGGCGATAGATAGCCTCCTCGTCGCGCAGGCCGTCGGGCTGGGTTATCAGGCGAATATCGGTATTAAAGCGGTGCTCCTGCGGATCGCTGTAGTGATTCGCCTTGTAGGTGCGCACCGCCTCTTTGTTCCACTCGCTGGTAAAAACGCACTTTCCGCCGATGGCGTCGAAGCCGCGGCGGATGCCGCCGATGCCTGCGAAGAGATCGATAAAGCGAAACAGCGGGTTGTCGTAGTGGGCCGGACGCGTCGGCAGCAGACTGCGCAACAGCGTGAGTTCGCCTTCGCTCAGCGGCGGCAGCGCGCTTTTGTTTTGCCGCAGACGGGTCAGCTGCTGCGGTGTCCAGTCGTGGAAGCCCGCCTGGTGAAATGTCGCGGCTAAATCGCGCGCGGCGTAAATCGCCAGCGCCTGGCGCATCAGGTCAGCGGTTTCGCTATCGGCAGAGAGCAGGGGAGAAGCGGGTTCCGTCATTGCGGTGGCGTCATCGACAAGCATGCGTTTTTCCTTAACTGTGAACGGGCTATGCTAACACTCCTCTGGCTGCGAAGAAATTGGCGCGATGCCTTAAGGCGGTTGCAGGACGCATCGCCGGGATTTTACCCGCCTCGCTCAGCGCGGCGCAGGCTTTCGCTTTTAGTGAGTCAGGCTAAAGTTGATAGAGAAGGCAAAAAGGAGACGCCATGGCCGATGTACACTCCAGCACGACGCGCAGCAAAAATATGCGTGCGATACGCCAGCAGGACACCGCCATTGAACTGCGGGTGGCGCAGCTGCTAAAAGATCGCGGTTTCGCTTACCGCGTTCAGGATAAGAACCTGCCGGGTCGTCCCGATTTCGTTCTGCTGGAGCAGCAGGCGATTATCTTCGTCCACGGCTGTTTCTGGCATCACCATCACTGCTATCTGTTTAAGGTGCCGGCGACGCGCACCGAGTTTTGGGTCGGCAAGATCAACAGCAACGTCGAGCGCGATAACCGCTATGTGCGGCAGCTGCAGGAGAGCGGCTGGAAGGTGCTGATTATCTGGGAGTGCGCGCTGCGCAACAAATTGCGGCTCAGCGACGACGATCTGCAGGAGCGGCTGGAGGAGTGGCTGCTGGCGATGGACCAGAGCGCCGAGATCGATCACAACGGCATTCAGCACTATCGCCCGCGCTGAGGCCGCCTTGCCTTGTCGGCTTCGCCGGGTTAGATTTCGCCTTCCCCCGCGATCAGGAGTTGTAGATGAGCAGTATTAAACTGACGGTAAAACGCCTCTATCAGCTGCGCGACGAGCGTATGGTCAACGCCCATGCGACCGCACGCGTCTATATCGGCGAGACTCTGGTCGCGACGGAGGAGATCACCGGCATGACGGAAAGCCCGGTCAGCAAATACCTGCATGCAGGCGAGCTGGCAGGCGCGGTCCGCGTAGAGTGGGAGTGCGACGGCATCGCTGACATTACCGTCGCGACGCTGGAACGCTGTCCCTGTTGTCAACATAACGAACCGGAATAAGGAAGAAATTTTGGCAGGATCCAGCTTACTGACTTTATTAGATGATATTGCAACACTTCTGGATGATATTTCCGTCATGGGCAAAGTGGCGGCGAAAAAAACCGCCGGCGTGTTGGGCGACGATCTGTCGCTGAACGCGCAGCAGGTCACGGGCGTTAAGGCCAATCGCGAACTGCCGGTGGTATGGGGCGTCGCCAAAGGATCCTTTCTCAATAAGCTGATCCTGGTGCCGCTGGCGCTGCTGATCTCCGCCTTTGCGCCCTGGCTTATCACGCCGCTGCTGATGATCGGCGGCGCCTACCTCTGCTATGAAGGGGTGGAAAAAGTGCTGCACAGCCTGCAGCACGATAAGCAGGAGAAAAGCCCGGAGGCGCGCCAGCAGCGGCTGGACAAGCTGGCGCAGCAGGATCCGCGCGAATTCGAGAAGAACAAAGTCAAGGGCGCGGTGCGCACCGACTTTATTCTTTCCGCAGAGATCGTCGCTATTACCCTCGGCATCGTTTCCGATGCGCCGCTGCTTAATCAGGTTCTGATCCTTGCCGGCATCGCGATTCTGGTGACGATCGGGGTCTATGGCATCGTCGCCGCCATCGTTAAAATCGACGATCTCGGCTACTGGCTGAATGAGAAATCCTCCTCGGTCGCGCAGGGCATCGGTCGCTTTTTGCTGGCGTTCGCGCCCTGGCTGATGAAGATTTTATCAGTGGTCGGCACGCTGGCGATGTTCCTGGTCGGCGGCGGTATCATTGTGCACGGCCTGACGCCGCTGCATCATCTGATCGAATCGATTACCGGCGATATGAGCGGGCTGGTGGCCAGTTTGCTCAGCAACGGCGCCAACCTGGTGCTCGGCTTTATCGTTGGGTCGATCGTGCTGTTAGCGGTGAATCTGATTGCTAAACTGCGCGGTAAATCGGTATAAAGCGCACTGCCATATGATGTGAAGTCAGGAGAGGAGAGGCTATGAACGACGATATGTTTGAATTTGATATTGATGCCCAGCTTGAGCAGGCCGAGGCCAAAGCGGCGGAAAAGGTCAATGAAGTGCCTGACGACTTAGGCGACGAAGCGGATTGCGAAGGCTGCAAAATCTGATTTCAGCGCCAGCAGATGTTAAAAGCGGATAAGTTTTCTTATCCGCTTTTTTATTTTCAGCATTTCTTACTACTTTAATCTGAATTTACGCTTTTTTTCCATGCCTTAACGGGCAGGGTGTCCAGATGGCTGCTATAGATAAAAAGGTTCTGTTAACGGTCAAAAGAGGGAAGCGTCATGATCTTCACGATTAGCGATGAAGTGCAGCATAAAGAAGGCGGGCCTGCCATGGTTGTTACCGGCTACGCCAGCGGAATGGTAGAGTGTCGCTGGTATGATGGCTACGCCGTGCGCCGCGAAGCCTTTCACCAGGATGAGCTGAGCCATGCGATTTCTGAGACGCAGCTCGCCAGCTAAGCGCTGTTCAACGGGGATGCGCTGTTCATCCCCCGTGACTTCCCGCATTTTTTGATTCTTCTCGCCTGCTATACTCGCCTGATCCCAGTTATTCGGAGCACCGTTGCTGATGGCTGCTTTGCCGCTCTCTGTTCGTAAATTGCGTCCCGAACTGCGCGTTCATCTCTTGTTTTTAGCGGTCTTTCTTTTCTCTTTTTTTCTGACCTGGCGTGAGCTTTACACGCTGAAAATCAACTATGAAGATCGGCAGCGCGCCGCGCTGGCGGATATGCAGAACGGGCTGGAGAGTCAGTTTCAGGAGAGCATCGACGGGATGATCTATTACCGGCGCATGTTCACCTATGCGCTGGCGCATCCGCTCGACGCTCACCACGCGCGCCGCGCGCTGGCGGAGTTTCAGCAGCTGCGTTCGCAGCCCGCGTGGCAGCTGCGGCTTAATATGCCGCGCAGTATGCCGATAAACGGCGTCGGCGACAGCTCGCTGGCGCAGGACGCGCTGCTGCAGCGCGACCCGGCGCGGCTCGACGGCGAAGTGCTCGCGGCGCTGGAGTTCAGCTTTATTATGCAGTTCAGCGACGCGGAAGCCGATTTCCACTCGCGCTTTTGGTACACCTCGCGCGCCGGATTCTTTATTACCTCGCGCCCGCCGCAAAGCCTCTCCGCGCTCTCCGCCAACTACGCCACCATGGTTTCGCGCCCCTGGTTTCGCGCCATGGCGACGCTGACGTCGCCTCAGGAGCTGCGCTGGTCCGGCGTCTATCAGGGCGCGGAGGATGAGGGACCCATGCTGACGGTCAGCACGCCCATCTTTATCAATGGCTACTGGTATGGGGCGCTGTCGATGGATTTCACCCAGCAGCGTATTGCCAGCCAGTTAAGCACCCTGCGCCACAGCGCGCTGCAGGGCAGCGTGCTGTTGCTCGACAAAGCGCAGCAGCCCGTGGCCTCCCTTGACGCGGAGGACGCTACGCCGCTGAGCGACGGCGCGCGGCGGCGGCTCTATGCGCAGATCGCGCGTCAGCCGCAGGGCGCGCTGCGGCTCGAGCATCAGTTCATCAGCTGGAGCAGGTTGAAAAACGTTGACGGCTATCTGGTAAACCAGCAAACCCTGGCACAAGGGCTGCGCCAGGATTTAGGGCACGCCATGCTGTTTATGCTGGGAATGTGGCTGCTGTTCGTGCTGCTGCTGCTGCTGGCGCATCAGATCATCGTGCGACTTGTGCGACGGCTAAGCCAGCTCACCGATCGGCTGGCGTGGCGCGCCAGCTACGACGGCCTGACGCGCCTGCTTAACCGCAGCGCCTTTTTTGAACGCTTCGAAGCAGAGGCGGCGCGCTGCCGTGCGCTTAACGCGCCGCTGACGGTGATCCAGCTTGATATCGACCATTTTAAGGCCGTAAACGACACCTGGGGCCATCAGGCGGGCGATCAGGCGCTGATACGCGTCGCAGCGATTATTTCCCAGGCGCTGCGGAAAGACGATCTGGCCGGCCGCGTCGGCGGCGAGGAGTTCTGCGTGGTGCTGCCGGAAACCGGGCTGGCGGATGGAGAAAAGGTGGCGGAGCGGATGCGCGAGCGTCTGGCGGCGAAAACTATTCTGGTCAACGCCAGCCAGTGCTTTAGCGTAACGCTCTCCGCAGGCGTCGCCAGCAGCCAGGAGCAGGGCGACTACCAGGCGACTCGCCTGCAGGCGGAAGCGGACCGCCGACTCTATCTGGCGAAGAGTCAGGGCCGCAACCGCGTAGTCGCCGGAGATTAAACGTTGCCGGCGTTGTCCTCTTCCACCGCCTGATAAATACGCTGCAGGATATCGGGGAAGGCGGACTGGACGCGGCTCCAGCTGGGAATAAACGGCTTGTCGTTGGGACGTTCGATAAAGGCCTGTCCCGCCTCCAGGATCGACTGGGTGAACATCTCGACCGCCGCCTCTTCGATATGCTGGTCAAACTTCAGGCCGTTCATCGCCGCTTCGTGGTTGTAGATCTCCATCATATCGAGCGCGTTGCGGTAGTAGGTCGCCTTCAGCACGCGGAACGAGTCGCTGGTGAGCGGCACGCCCATCGTCGCCAGCTTACGCAGCAGCGACTGCACGATATCGCTGCTCATACGCTTCAGGCCGCCGGTGCCGTCATCTTCCGCCAGCGGCTGATGTTTGTGGTCATAGTTGTCGGCGATCTCCACCTGACAGGTCTGACGCGTGGTGTAATTGCGGTAGATTTCCGACAGCACGCCAATCTCCAGCCCCCAGTCGCCAGGAATTTTAATGCCGTTGAGCACGTGGGTGCGCATGGCGAATTCGCCCGACAGCGGGTAGCGGAAGCTGGCGAGATAGTCGAGATATTCGGAGTGGCCATACACCTTTTGCAGCGAGCGCAGCAGCGGGCCCACCAGCAAGCGGCCCACGCGGCCGTTCAGCTTGCCGTCGGCTACGCGTGCATAAAACCCTTTGCAGAACTCATACTGAAACGCCGGGTTCGCCAGCGGATAGAGCAGGCGCGCCAGCATGCCGCGTTCGTAAGTGACGATATCGCAGTCGTGCAGCGCCACGCACTGGGTGCGATCCGAGGCGAGCGTAAAGCCGGTGCAGAACCAGACGTTGCGCCCTTTGCCCGGCTGGGAGGGCGAAAGCCCCTCTTTATCCAGCTCGGCGTCGATCGCCTTCAGGCGCGGGCCGTCATTCCATAAAATGCGGTGGCGCTGCGGCAGGCGCGAGAAAAATTCGCGCGCGAAGAGAAACTGATCGCGGTCGGCGCGATCGAGCCCGATGACGATCTCGTCGAGGTAGGGCACTTTGGCCAGCTCATCGACGATATTGCCCAGCGCCGGTCCTTCCAGTTCGGAAAAGAGCGAGGGGAGAATCAGCCCCATTTTGCGTTTGCGCGCGAAGCGCACCATCTCTTTTTCCAGCGACTCAACGCTGCGGTTGGTCAGATTATGGAAATTGGTAATCACGCCATTCTGATAAAAATCACTCATCGCGCCATCCTTTTAATCATCAGTGGTTGCGGCTTACTCGGGCTGGGTCAGAAAATAGTCGAGTCCCTCTTTCCAGCCTTCGGGGCCGTAGTGCGCCGTATGGTAGATCCGTTGCCTGTCCTGCCGGGTCAGCGTAACCGGCGTTTTGCTGTAGCCTTTTATCACCACGGCGTAGTCAACCGCATCCAGCATCGGCGCATCGTTGGGGCCGTCGCCGAGGCCGATGGTGGCGGGCGCGCTGTCATACTGGCCGAGTAGCCAGCGCAGCGCCTCGCCTTTGCCGCTGCCTGCGGGCATCACGTGCCAGAAGCGTCCGCCCTGGGTCAGCTGCAGCTGGTGCTGCGCCAGCGCGGCGCGAAACGCTTCCAGCTTCTCTTCGTCGTCGCGCCAGACAATCACTTCCGACGCTTCGCGCTGGCGCGCCAGCGCCGAGTCGCTTTCGGTCAGACCGGTCATCGCCGCGACTTCGGCGTCGGTGAAGCGGCTGAAGCCCTGAAAGCGAAAGCCCGGCTGTAGCGTGCTCAGGGTACGGCAGAGCGCCTCATAGGCAAGGCTCTCCGGCGGGATCCGCTCGCGTCGCTGCGCCGACATCTGCACCACCGCGCCGTTTTCCGCGATAAAGGGGGTATTCGTCAGGCCGAGACGCTTTTGCAGCGGCGCGATTTCCGCGGCGGTTTTACTGGAGCAGAGCACGACCGGCACCTGTTGACGCTGCAGTTCGGCCAGCCATTCTGCGGCGGCATCCCAGCGGTAGGTATGATGATCGAGCAGGGAACCATCCAGATCGGTAATAACTAACAGCGGCTGTTGCAAACTGGGCATAGCAGGCTCCTTGCGACATTAACTGGCGGATTTTCAGTATTATAGTTGATATCGGATTGCGCCTGCTTTTCCCCTGCCGCGCGGCACATCCAGGATAATTCTTAAAACGCAACGGTAAATCGAAACGGGATGCACAAAAAACGCATGGCGCAAAGAGGCTAAATTCAGGCTGTTCCCGGTAACGCCAGGGGGTTTTAAACAAAAAGGGCAGGAGTATTGTGCATGGCCAGGACTTGTCTTAGCGCCGGTCAGGCGTACTCTGCAGAGGTATCAAGCATTTCCTGATGTAACGAACTTATGTGGTTATTTACCCGGCGCTCCCTGCCGGGTTTTTTTGGCCTGTGATTAACGGTTCATTTCGTTACAGGTGCAGTCGCGAATATCAAGCTCATACTCGTCCGCCAGCTCAATACTGCTTCCCCAGGCGCGGCCGCCGGTTCTGAGATGGCGGCTGTTGTCCGCCTCGGGAAAGGTCTGCGGGAGGGCCGCCGCGCTGCGCGGCAGGCTGTCGAGCAACGAGTCCACTTCGGGTTTCTCGCCGGGCTGCAGGTCAGGGCCACCGGGATTAAGTTGCGCCATCATCGATCTCCTTTTGTTTAAAAGGATATTTCGTTTCTCTCCGACCACGGATTGCGACGGATCGATTAAGTATAGACGGCGGCCAGGACGGGCGAACAACTCTGCGGTGGGAAAAGAAACAGGCAAAAAAAAGCCCGCGCTGCGCGGGCAAAATCCTTGTTACTTTTTAGGTTGACTGCCCCTTTGGGGTGGAGCAGTAAGAGAAGTGTAAAAGGTTGATGCGTCAGAAGTCTTGCCGCGAAACGTTAAGAAAGCGAAAAAGCGCCCGCTTACGTAAATTTACCTGATTTTCCCTTTGTTATCAGCGGCATCGTCTATAGTTACAGGCGGAGTTAAATCATAACGCGAACAAGGAGAGACCATGGATCTGTTACGCATTATTATCGCCATTATTCTGCCGCCGCTGGGCGTATTTATGCAGGTCGGCTTTGGCGGCGCTTTCTGGCTCAATATTCTGCTGACGCTGTGCGGCTATATCCCCGGCATCATTCATGCGGTTTGGGTGATTGCGCGTCGCTGAGGCGAGCCTCATCGTTTACACTGATGCACAGGAAAATCATCAGGAGCAACGCGCATGAAGGTCAATGACCGCGTCACCGTAAAGACCGATGGCGGCCCGCGCCGCCACGGCACTATTCTCGCCGTAGAGCCGTTTAACGAAGGGGTCATGTATCTGGTGGCGCTGGAGGATTATCCGCTCGGCATCTGGTTTTTTAATGAGGGCGATCATCCGGAAGGGATATTTGTAGAGCCTTATCTGGCCGACTAGAGGCGAAGCGCTTTGCTTTTATGCTCTCTGCCTGTCGCGGCAATATTAAGGCGCCCGGCGGCGCCTTATTTCATGCTAAAACCACAATAATAAAGGCGCCTCAGAGCGCCTTTATTTACTCTGCCTTAAAACGTTTCCCAGTTATCGTTGCCGGAGGTCGCCAGCGCCGGGCGCGGCGTCAGGCGCGGCGATTTCAGCGCGGGCGGGGCAGCGGCGGCCGTTGCCGTTGTCAGCGCCGGCGCGTCCTGCAGGCGAAACGCGGCGACAGCTTTGGTGAGTTTACCTGCCTGATCTTCCAGCGATGCGGCGGCCGCAGAGGCCTCTTCCACCAGCGAGGCGTTCTGCTGCGTGACGTTATCCATCTCGGTGACCGCCTGGCTGACCTGCTGAATGCCGCGGCTCTGTTCATCCGAGGCGGCGGCGATCTCCGCCATAATATCGGTCACGCGGCGTACCGCTTCGACGATCTCGCCCATGGTTTCGCCCGCTTCGCCGACCTGATGCGAACCGTCTTTAATCAAATTGACCGACTCCGCAATCAGCGACTCAATCTCTTTGGCCGCCTGGGCGCTGCGCTGCGCCAGGCTGCGCACCTCGCTGGCGACGACCGCGAAGCCGCGGCCCTGTTCGCCGGCGCGCGCCGCTTCCACCGCAGCGTTCAGCGCCAGAATATTGGTCTGGAAAGCGATGCTGTTGATGACGTTGGTGATTTCGGCGATTTTCTTTGAGCTGCCGGAGATATTGGTCATGGTTTTCACCACGCCGCTCACCAGCTCGCCGCCGCTGCGGGCTTTGCCGGAGGCGTCTGCCGCTAGCTGGCTGGCGTGGTGGGCGTTCTCGGCGTTTTGTTTTACCGTGGCGGTCAACTGCTCCATGCTGGCGGCGGTCTGCTCCAGCGCGGCGGCCTGCTGCTCGGTGCGGGAAGAGAGATCGGTATTCCCGGCGGAGATTTCGCCGGAACCCTGATAGATCGCCACCGCGCCTTCACGCACCGTGCCGACGGTTTTCACCAGCGAATCCTGCATCAGCTGCAGGTTATGCAGCAGCGTGCCAATTTCGCTGCGGCCGTGCGGCTGCGGCGGAGCGGTGAGGTCGCCCTGGGCAATGCGCTCAATACGCGCGACCGACTGGCGCAGCGGGCTGATGACCACGCGACGCAGGAACACAAAGGTCATCAGCGTCAGCAGCAGGGCGGCGGCGAAGGCAACCGCCATCGCGATAAAGCCGATGCGCGACTGATGCGCCGCCGTAGCGTTGATGGCGTCGGCACGCTGGTTGCGCAGTTTGATCGCCTGTAGCAGCACGTCGTTATAGGCGTTGTCGAGTTTGCGCGTGACGTCGGTCTCCTGCGCGATAATACCCTCGAAGCTGCCCTGTTTGCCGGCATTGATCATCGGCTTCAGACCCTTTTCGACGTAGTCGTTGAAGCGCGCCGTCAGCGGGCCGTCGAGCGCGATATCTTCAGGGGTTTTGACCTTGCGATCCTGATAAACCTTAAAGCCTTCCTGCGCCTGCTGAATTCGCTTCTCGGTCGCGGCGATACTGGCTTTAAACTCATCCATCTCGCCGATGCGAGCGGCGGCGCCAGCCTGAATAATATAGAGACGCGCGGTGCGCAGATGGTTAGAGCTGTTGGAGATCCCCATACGTACCTGGATCTCGTCGGTAGCATCCTTAAGCGACTGGTTGCTCTGAATGAGAAAATAGCTGGCAAGGGCGATACAGAGGGCAAACAGCAGCAGAATACCGCCGAAAATCATACTGAAGAGCGGCACCAGGCGCAGGTTGCGCCACAGGCCAGCCTTGGACGGCGTAGAAGAATCCAGTGGTGTGTTCATATCCTTGATCTCATTTCGGGGTTATGAAACTAACATCGGCAAAGAGAGGGAAAGGGTTAGAGAGGGTAGTGAGATCTGGCTCGCAAAAAAGGCGAAAAAAAACCGGCCTGGCGGCCGGTTCTTTCGCGAGTTGATTATCTCACATTGACATAGATACCTGACGTCACATTGTCAGTTAAACGCACCACATGATAGATAACCTGTTTGTTGTGGGTTTTGATCTTGCGTTTAATATTGCCTTTGTGTGACGAAACGGTCTTGGCCTTAATTTGCATCTTGTCTGAGATCTGAATGGTGTCATGACCTGACATCCACATTTTCAGCATATTTGACTCCGTCTGACTTAATGTCAGAGGGTGTACATCCAGACCTGATGAAATACGGGTAGACGCGTTGAGCTTTTTCTGCAAATAAGTGCTGAGTAAGGAGTCAAGTGTCGTTGTTTTTATCGATTTTGACGTAATAATCAAGTTCTTACGAACGTAGAGGTATTCCTCAAAATGGATATTAGAAATGGCCATGAAGATGAAAAACAGCGTTTCCGGGTGCTGCATAATAATATTTCGGATGCGGTCGCTGGAATCTGATTCATGGATAAAACATTCTTCGTTAATAAACACTACGCCAGGTTTTAACTGTTCGCAGCGCTGCTGTAATTGCTCAATATCGGAGACAGAAAAGATGTTTTTCTTTTTGACTCCCTTACAGGACATATAGTCCGATAATCCCAGGCGTGTGTAGTTGCATGAATCCATAATAATCGTTGGCATGTTTAGCGACCCTCACCAATTTGTTATCCGTTTAAATCAACGATGAATTACGCGTTGCGGTACGAGAGAGATTTCTAAGACACTTTTTTATTCTGCTCAGCAGTCTGGCGACAGGCCATACGCCTGCCAAAAGTATTCTTCCCTGACCCGTTTCTGCAAAGTTGTTTTTGTGCTGCCTTGACGTCACTTATCCCTCCAGTGATAGCGGGAATCGCTGGCGGTTTGCAATAAGCGTGCATAACACCCTGTTTTGAGATCCTCGTCACTATCGCGCATAACACAGTCAATTCTGATAGGACGATTCTTAAAAACATTTGATTCGCGAAAGTGTGACGTTTTAGCGAGTGTTGACAATGCCGGAAAAAAAAGGTCCTGACAAGAAAAATCGTTAAAGGATTTTTTTTGTTCCAAAACAATCTGTTGCCGATTTTGTCAACGATTCCACCAAGTTAGCTGTGCCGGGAATCTGTGAAATAAAATACTTGAAGCGCGGTTTAATAAGAATAATTTTCAGAGTTACTTCTCACTTATCAGAATTTCCTTAGTTGATTTCTGAGAAAACTGGTTTGAAAAATGCACAGAATGTTTTAGGTGGCTTAAGTATCACTTTAGAAAGATAGTGAGATACTTAATCATCAGGGGTGAGACAGTTCCGAAAGGAACTGGGCGAGCAAATCAAAGACTTCGCTGAACAGATGCTCACAGAAGGGCGCAACCAGAGGCATCATCAACCCCATGGTCAAAATTCCCACTGTTAAGGTAATCGGGAAGCCAACCGCGAAAATAGAGAGCTGAGGTGTAACACGGTTTAACAAACCCAGTACCAGGTTAATCAGAAGCAGCAAAACGATTAAGGGTAGCGCTAACATCATGCCATTAAGGAAAATTAAACCGCCTGCTTTGACCAGTGCATTAAAAGCATTGGCGTTTAACGGCTGCCCGCCAATCGGCAATGTATGAAAACTGTCCGCCAGCAACGAGATCAGCCAGAGGTGTCCGTTGAAGGTCAGGAACAGCAGCATTGCCAGCATATCGAGAAAACGGGCCAGAACCGGCATATTCAAGCGACTGCCTGGATCGAAAAAGGTGGCGAAAGAGAGGCCCATCTGTAAACCGATCACCTCGCCAGAGAGGCGCACCGCAGCAAACGCCAGCTGCATCGTGAACCCCAGCCCGATACCAATCAGCATCTGCTGCAGCAGCAGCCAGAAGCCAGCGGGCGAAAACAGCGTTACCTCGACTGAAGGCAGCGTTGGCACCATTATCCAGGTGATTAACGCCGCCAGGCCGATTTTGACGCGCTTGCTGATAGCGCGCTCGCTCAGCAGCGGCGCGGTGGCGAACAGCGCCAGCATACGCGCCAGCGGCCAGAAAAACTGACTGACCCAGTGAACCAGCTGGTCGCTGTCGAGAGTAACCATTAGCCGATCATGTAAGGCAGGTTGCTAAAGAGGGTGCGGATATAGTCCAGCACCAGATTCAGCATCCAGGGTCCGGCAATCACGCCCGTCGCCGCCACGGCCAGCACCTTCGGTATAAAAGAGAGCGTCTGTTCGTTCACCTGGGTCGCCGCCTGCAGCAGACTGATAATCAGCCCGCTGACCAGCGCCGCCAGCAGCAGCGGCGCGGCGAGCATCAGCGCCAGGCGCAGCGCATCCTGGCCCATTGCCATAACGGATTCTGGCGTCATTAGTTTCTCCGGGAAATCGGAATAATCAGGAATAGAAGCTTTGCGCCAGCGAACCGACCAGCAGCTGCCAGCCATCCACCAGTACAAACAGCATCAGTTTGAACGGCAGCGAGATGGTTGCCGGCGGCACCATCATCATCCCCAGCGCCATCAGCACGCTGGCGACCACCAGGTCGATAATCAGAAACGGGATAAAAACGGTAAAGCCAATCTGAAAGGCGGTCTTCAGCTCGCTGGTGACGTAGGCGGGCAGCAGAATGCGCATCGGCACCGCTTCCGGCCCTTCGATAGGCGGGGTGTTCGCCAGGCGGGCAAACAGCGCCAGGTCCGCTTCGCGCGTCTGACGCAGCATAAAGTCGCGTAGCGGCTGTGCGCCTTTCTCCAGCGCGACGTCCATGCTGATCTTGTCCTGGCTAAAGGGCAAATAGGCGTCGTCGTAAATCTTGTCGAAGGTCGGCGCCATAATAAAGAAAGTCAGAAATAGCGCGAGGCCGAGCAGCACCTGATTCGGCGGCGCAGAGGGCGTGCCGAGGGCGTTGCGCAGCAGGCCGAACACGATGATGATGCGGGTAAAACTGGTCATCATCAGCAGCACGGCGGGAATAAAGGTCAGCGAGGTGATAAAAACCAGCGTCTGCACCGGCAGCGACCAGCTTTGTCCGCCATTGGGCAATGCATGGCTCACCAGTCCCGGCAGCTGGGCGTGAGCGGCCGGCGCCAGCAGCAGTAGCGGCAGAAGAGAGAGCAGTCGACGCATCATTGGGGTTTTCCGGGACGTTTAACCAGATTTTGCAGCAGCTGACGGAAATCTTGCGGCGCGGCGGCGGCAGGCGGACGGGCATCCGGCGCGACCGGCGGCAGCGTGTGCAGATGGGTAATCTGCGCCGCCGTCACGCCCAGCACCAGGCGCGCCTCGGCGGTATCCACAATCACCACGCGTTCGCGCTGGCCGACCTGCACGCTGGCGCTCACCTTCAGCGCCTGGCTGCTCACCGTCTTCGGCGCGAAGCCGAGGCGGCGCGCCAGCCAGGCGCAGGCGAGGATCAGCAGGACAATCACGGCCAGCACGCTGCTGACCTGGGTCACGACGGAACCGCCGGAAATGGCCGGCGCTGCGGGCTGCAGCGCGTGGGACTGGGTGTTCATCATGCTTAGCGGCTCAGACGACGCATACGTTCAGACGGCGTAATAATGTCGGTGATGCGTACGCCATATTTATCGTTAACCACCACCACTTCGCCCTGGGCGATCAGGTAGCCGTTAATCAGGATATCGAGCGGCTCGCCCGCCAGACCGTCCAGCGCCACCACGGAACCCTGCGTCAGGCGCAGCAGCTCTTTAATGGTCATTTTGGTGCGGCCCAGTTCGACGGTAAGCTTGACCGGGATATCCATAATCAGGTCGATGTCCTGCAGCGAACCGGCGGCGGCGCTGCTTTCGAACGTTTTGAAGACGTCGTCGGCCTGCGGCGCGCTGCTAACGGCCTGCTCATTCATCGCCTCAGCCCACAGATCGTCCGCAGAGATGTCGTCGGACGGTTTATTGCTGTCACTCATTGGGCTGTTCCTCATTCAGCGAATTCAAAATCGGGTTAATCAAATGCTCGACGCGCAGGGCGTACTGGCCGTGCATGGTGCCGTACTGACTGGTCAGCACCGGGACGCCATCGACGTGCGCGATAATGCGCTCTGGCTTCTCAATTGGCAGCACATCGCCGGGCTTCAGCTGCAAAATGCGCGACAGCCGCAGCGAGGTTTCGGCAAAGTGAGCGATCAGCTCCAGTTCCGAATGCTGCACCTGTTTCACCAGGTTCTCGCGCCAGTGGTTATCCTCGGTGCGGGAGTTCTCCAGCGGCGGGTTAACCAGCAGTTCGCGCAGCGGCTCAATCATCGAGAACGGAATACAGATGTTGAACTCGCCCACCAGGTTGCCAATCTCGACCTGGAACGGCGTGTTGACCACGATATCGTTCGGCGAGGTGGTGATATTGGTGAACTTCACCTGCATTTCGGAGCGGACATATTCCACGTCGAGCGGGTAGATCGCCTTCCACGCGTCGCTGTAGCCTTCCAGCGCCAGCTTCAGCATGCGGCGGATCACGCGCTGCTCGGTGTGGGTGAACTCACGGCCTTCCACCTTAGTGGGGAAGCGGCCGTCGCCGCCGAACAGGTTATCCACGGCGATAAACACCAGGCTCGGCGAGAACACCACCAGCGCCGTTCCGCGCAGCGGTTTCAGGTGGATAAGATTCAGGTTGGTCGGCACCGGCAGGTTGCGGGCAAACTCGTGATACGGCTGAATCTTGATCGCACCGACGCTGATATCCGGGCTGCGGCGCAGCAGGTTAAACAGCGCCATACGGAAATGTCGGGCGAAACGCTCGTTAATAATCTCCAGCGCCTGAAGGCGCTCGCGCACCACGCGACGCTGGGTATTAGGGTCGTAAGGACGAATGTCGCCTTCCGGCCCGCTTTGACTCTTTTCATCTACCGCGCTGTCACTGTCGCCATTAAGCAGCGCGTCAATTTCAGCCTGGGAGAGAATGCTATCGCCCATTGGTTTACCTCAAAATGAAGGCGGTAAACAGTACGTCATTTACCACCTGCGCAGGCTGTCCTTTCACCAGCGGAGGTGACAGCACCTGCTTAATCTGTTCAATCAGCGCTTGCTTTCCTTGCTCCGACGCCAGCGCGGCGGCGCTCTGTCGCGACAGCAGCAGCAGCAGGCGGCTACGTACTTCCGGCAGATAATCATTCATCCGACGACGGGTATCCTCGTCCGGCAGACGCAGGGTAAAGCCTACGTACAGCACGCGGTCCGGATCGTTGTCGGGATTGATCAGGTTGACCGTAAAGGTATCAAGCGCAAAAAAGACGGGAGCGGGTGGCGGTTCTACTTTCGCAGCTTCCGGTGCGCCACTCTCATGTTTATTCATCATTCGCCAGACTGCATAGCCTGCCACGCTACAAGCGGCCAGCGTTACAATGAGCAACACCGGAATTAAGAGTGAACGTTTGCGGCCTTTTGCTTTCGCGTTATCAGACATTTTTGCAGTAACTTCCTGTGAATTATGGGCAAACCTCTCGGTTTGCCTGGACAGATTATCCCGCGTCTTAAGTCAAACAATGGGAAGAAAAGACGCGGGTTTTACGCTTACCTTCAGCGTTTGTCGCTGTCAGGCAAAAGTATCGACAGCGCCGGTGCCGAGGATGCGCGCCTGAAGGGCGGCGGGAACGGCGATCGGCGTTATCTCGCTATCGTCATCCTGGGAGAGAGAGAAGGTGCCGTGCTGTCCGTCGCGGCGCGCCTCCTGCTGCTGTTGCTGCTGCTGGAAGCCCTGGCTCTGCGCGAAGCTGTCACTGCTTACCTGACTCTGTCCCAGGTTAATGCCGCTTTCCGCCAGCGCGTTACGCAGCTGCGGAAGGGCGGCTTCCAGCGCGGCCCTGACGTGGCTGTGGCTGGAGGCCATATTGATCTGCGCCTGGTCGTTATCCAGCTTCAGGCTGATCTGGATGGCGCCCAGATCCGCCGGATGCAGCCGCAGCTCGGCGTTTTGCTGGCCGTTGCGGGTGAACATGACAATCTGCTGGCTCAGGGCCTGCTGCCATTCGTCGCTGCCCAGCTGCGCGTTGAGCATCGGCGTCGACGGCGTGCTGGTCGTGGCCGAGGCGGTCTGCATCGTCAGCGGCGCCGCGCTGCTGCTAATCGGCGCGCTGGTCAGTGCGTTGCTGTCCGTCTGCGTCAGCGGCGCGCTTTTTTCATCCTGCCTGCTGACGTTGCTCAGCGCCTGCTGAAAGCTGCCGTCCAGCGTCAGCGGCGCACTGGCGTTGGCCGTGCTCGCTGCCGCGCCGGCTGATGCGGCGTTCAGCTGTGTCGGGCTCGCCTTTGTCTCAGCGTGCGCTGGCGTGCTGGCCGATGGCGACGCGTTATGCGCCAGCGAATCGCTCAGCGCCTGGCTCAGCGTCGAGAGCGCATTGCCAGCGAGCGCGCCGCGGCGCATGTCGGCGCCTGACTCGGCGGCGACGGAAGCGGCGGAAACGCTGCTCTGCGCAATCGGCGACGTCGGCAGCATGGCGAACAGCGCCTGCATGGTCTGCGCCTCGCTGCTGGTTAAGGTTTCCGCGCTCGCCTTATCCTTATCATCGGCGGATTTGGTGGCGGCTTTAATATTTTCCGGCGTCAGCAGCGCATTCAAACCCTCTGTTTTGTCAAAGGCGGTCAGCAGCGCGTCGGGCAGGCCCTTCGACGCAGGCGCGTCCTCTTTTTCCTCTGCGCTTTCAGCAGATTGCGCCGCGTTTCCCTGCTGTTTCGCCAGCGTCAGCAGGCGGTTGCCCAGCTCGGTGAGAAAGTCCTGCGGCAGCGATTTGACGCTGGACAAAACCTCAGCGGAATCTGAACTTTTCAGCTCGCCCTTCGCGCTGGCGGCGGTGGCAATATTTGGCAGCGTAATCATTCGCCTTTCCTCAATGCGGCCCGTTGGGCGTATTCATCCATCCGTTTCTGATCGAGACGGTTTTCTACTCGTAATGCGTTGTCTGCCGCGCGGCTGATCAGCGTCTGATAGGCGTTAAGGCGCTGCTGCTTCTCGCGCCAGCTGGCCAGCGCCTGCTCCAGACGCTGATTCCACTGTCTCAGCTGAGCGCGATGCTGCTCGATCGCCTGTTCCAGCGTCTGAATAAACTGGTGGTAGTTGGTCCAGCGCGTCGTGGCGATGCCGCCAGACATATCGCTGTTTAGCTTGTTGCGGTACTCATCCTGGTAGTCGAGCAGCATGGTGAGCTGCTCGTCCGCCTGGCGCACGCCGCGGCGCATATCGCCGAGGTGCATCACCGCTTTCTCCAGATCCTGCTCCGCTAAATCGCGCAGCGTGTCGATGGCACTGGCGCTCTTCATCGCTTACTCCTCCCGTTACGCCGCCGTTAGCCGAACAGCGCATGCAGATGCAGGCAGGCGTCGTCGTAGTGGCTGCGTTCAAAAATGCCCTGTTGCAGAAAGGCTTCCATCTGCGGGTAGAGGCGGATCGCCTTGTCCAGCATCGGATCGCTGCCTGCGGCGTAGGCGCCGACGCTCACCAGGTCGCGGTTGCGCTGGAAGCTGGAGAGCAGCTGCTTAAACTGACGCACCCGCGCGTAGTGATCCTCATCGATCAGCGCGGTCATGGCGCGGCTGATAGAGGCCTCGATATCGATCGCCGGGTAGTGGCCCGCTTCGGCCAGCCGACGCGACAGTACGATATGGCCGTCGAGAATGGCGCGCGCCGAGTCGGCGATAGGATCCTGCTGATCGTCGCCTTCGGTCAGTACGGTATAGAAGGCGGTGATCGAGCCGCCGCCGTGCGTGCCGTTGCCGGCGCGTTCCACCAGCGCCGGCAGCTTGGCGAACACCGACGGCGGATAGCCTTTGGTGGCGGGCGGCTCGCCGATGGCCAGCGCGATCTCGCGCTGCGCCATGGCGTAGCGCGTCAGGGAGTCCATGATCAGCAGCACGTGCTGGCCGCGATCGCGAAAATCTTCGGCGATGCGCGTGGCGTAGGCGGCGCCCTGCATGCGCAGCAGCGGCGAGACGTCCGCGGGCGCGGCGATCACCACCGAACGCGCGCGGCCTTCGGCGCCGAGAATATTTTCAATAAAGTCTTTTACTTCGCGGCCGCGCTCGCCGATCAGCCCGACCACGATGACGTCCGCCTGGGTATAGCGCGCCATCATGCCGAGCAGCACGCTCTTACCGACGCCGGAACCGGCGAACAGGCCCATACGCTGGCCGCGCCCGACGGTAAGCAGGGCGTTGATGGCGCGTACGCCGGTGTCGAGCACGTCGGTAATCGGCGTGCGCTGCAGCGGGTTGAAGGGCGGGGTGATCAGCGGCGCGCGGTAGCCGGTATCGGGCGACGGCAGACCGTCGAGCGGCTTGCCGCTGCCGTCGAGCACCCGGCCCAGCAGTTCAGGGCCGAGCAGCAGCTGTTTGCCGCTGTGGCCGCTGTCGCGCGCATAAACGCGGGCGCCGGGCAGAATGCCGTCGACCTCTTCCAGCGGCATCAGAAAGAGCTTCTGGCCGTTGAAACCCACCACTTCGCTTTCGACTTCGGTCAGGTTTTTGCCGTCGTTGCGTTCGATAACGCAGGTGGCGCCGAGCGGCAGCTGCAGGCCGGTCGCCTCCAGCACCAGGCCGGTGGCGCGCGTCAGGCGGCCGTAGCGGCGCACCGGCTGCACCTGCGCGATGCGGGTTTCAAAGGCGTCAAGCGCGCCTAGCCAGCGGGAAAGTCGCGAGGTCATTAAAACTCTCCTGGCGCGGCGAGACGGCACAGCTCCTGCCAGCGCGTCGCCACGCTGGCGTCGAGATCGCCATCTTCGGCGCTCAGCTTGCAGCCGCCAGGATGCAGCGTGCTGTCGGCCAGCAAACGCCAGCCGTGCAGGTCGAGCGTCGGACCGAGGGTCTGCTCGATACGCTGCAGATCGTCGGGATGCACGCGCAGCTGCGGTTTGCCGCTGAACATCGGTTCCTGCTGCAGCAGCTGCTGGATTTGACGCAGCAGCGCGCTGCCGTCCACCGTGGTCGCCTGGCCAATGACCTGACGCGCGGCTTCCAGCGCCAGCTGCATCAGGCGCGAGGCGATCACGCTGTCGAGCGCCTCCAGCGAATGCTGGAACTCGGTGACCAGCTGCTGCATGCGCGCCTGAAGCGGCGCCTGCTGCTGCTGCGCATCGGCCAGCCCCTGCTGAAAGCCGGCGTCGTAGCCCGCTTTCTGGCCCTCGGCGAAGCCCTGCTGATGGCCTTCGTTATAGCCCTGCGCCTGCGACTCTTTGCGCGCCTGCTGCTGCATGCGTTCGAAAAGCTGCTGCTGCTCGTCGGCTTCCGATTCGAACGCCTCAGGCTCCGGCAGGATCTCCGGCTCCGGCTCGTCGCGGCGGCCTAAATCATCAGGCTGCCAGAGCTGCCACGGACGGGCGGAAAAGGCGTCAGACATAGGTTTCCTCGCTGCTGCCGATTACCATCTCGCCCGATTCCGCCAGACGACGGACGATAAGCAGAATAGCTTTCTGTTCGTTCTCCACCGCCGACATACGCACCGGTCCGCGGTTGGCGAGGTCGTCGCGCAGGATATCGGCGGCGCGCGCCGACATATTCTTGAGGAACTTCTCGCGCAGCGGCTGCTCGGCGCCTTTCAGCGCGACCAGCAGCTGCTCCGACTCCACTTCCTGCAGCAGACGCTGGATGCTGCGGTCGTCCACTTCCACCAGGTTCTCGAACAGGAACATCTCGTCGATAATTTTCTGCGCCAGCTCGCCGTCGAAGTCGCGTACCGCTTCGATGACCGCCTCTTCCTGCTGCGTTTTCATCAGGTTGATGATTTCCGCTGCGGTTCTCACGCCGCCCATCTTGGCGCGCTTGAGGTTAGTGCCGTCCAGCAGGCCGTTGAGCACTTCGGTCAGCTCCGCCAGCGCCGCCGGCTGCACGCCGCCGAAGGTGGCGATACGCAGCATGACGTCATGACGCAGGCGTTCGTCGAACAGCGCCAGGATATCCGCCGCCTGGCCGCGCTTGAGGTGCACCAGGATGGTCGCGATGATCTGCGGATGCTCGTCGCGGATAAGATCGGCGGCGGCCTGCGGCTCCATAAAGTTGAGCGTTTCCATGCCGCTGGTGGTCTCGCGGGACTCGAGAATATCCTCCAGCAGGCTGGCGGCGCGCTCTTCGCCCAGCGCTTTGGTCAGCACCGAACGCAGGTACTCGTTAGAGTTGAGGCTCAGCGCCGCGAACTGCTCGGCGTCGCTCTCGAACTCACGCAGGATCTCGGTGAGCTGCTTGTGCGACACCTGGCGCATATTCGCCATCGCGGCGCTCAGGTGCTGCACTTCACGCTGGTTAAGGTGCTTGAACACCTCGGCGGCGCGCTCTTCGCCGATGGTCATCATCAGGATGGCGCTTTTTTCAGTTCCGGTCAGACTCATAGTTCTTTACTCATCCATTCGCGGATAACCAGCGCAACGACGCGCGGATCGTTCTCGGACATATCGCGGATGCGCTGGCTCATCACCTCGGCGCTCATGCGGTTGCTAGACTTGCGCTCTGCATCCTGCTCATCTTTGCTGAGCTGTACGCTATAGGCTTCTTCCTCTTGCACGGCGGCGGCGCGTTGTTGTGCGGCTTCCACGGCGGCTTTTTCCGCTTCGCGTTTACGCATCAGCTGCGGACGCACCATTTTGCGGTAGAGGATGAAGGCGACCAGCGCGATCAGCAGCCATTTGCCGACGTTCATCATCTGATCGAAGAACGCCTGCTGCTGCCAGAACGGCAGGTCGCCGCTGGTTGGATCGGCTGCAGTGAACTCGGAGTTGACCACGTTGACGCTGTCGCCGCGCGGCTGGGAATAGCCCATCGCTTCGCGCGTCAGATCTTCTACCTGCTTCAGCTGCTGTTCGTTAAGGGCGATCGCCTTGCCTTTGTCGTCGGCGCGATAGTTCACCACGACCGCGACCGAGAGGCGCTGCACGTCGCCGACGTTCATTTTGGTGTGGCGAATGGTGCGGTCCAGCTCGTAGTTCACGGTATCGTCGCGGCGCGAGTTGGTCGGCACGCTGCTGCTGGCGGTGCTGGTGGTCGTGCCGTTGTTCGCGTTGTTCTGCTGGCCGTTTTGTCCGTTCTGGCCATTCTGACCGTTAGGCGCGTTGACCGGCGCGGTGTTAGCAGGCGCTGGCTGGTTGGAAAGGGCGCCCGGCACGCCGCCCGGATACGGGCTGCCGGTCTGATCGCTGGTGCTGGTCTGACGCGAGCGGATAGCGCTGCTGCTCGGGTTGCCGTTCGGCTGATACTTCTCGTCGGTCTGCTCGCTCTTGTCGAAGTTGATCTGCGCCGTCACCTGCGCGTGCACGTTGCCCTGGCCGAGAATCGGGTTCAGGATCGCTTCGATGCGCTGCTGGTAGCGCGCTTCCACTTCGGCGGTATATTTCAGCTGCGCGTCGTTGAGGTCGCGGCCTTCGCTGTCGGAACGCGTCAGCAGGCGTCCGCTCTGATCGACTACAGTGACGTTACCCGGCGGCAGGCCTGCCACGCTGCTGGAGACCATATGCACGATGGCCTGAATCTGGCCCTCATCGAGCGCGCGACCAGGCTGCAGGTTCAGGGTGACCGAGGCGGAAGGCGCTTTCTGCTCGCGCACGAACAGCGTCGGCTTCGGCATCGCCAGATGCACGCGCGCCGTTTTCACCGGCCCTAAGGTTTCGATGGTGCGCGCCAGCTCGCCTTCCAGCGCGCGCTGGTAGTTGACCTGCTCGCTGAACTGGCTGATGCCGAACTTCTCTTGATCGAGCAGCTCAAAGCCCACCGATCCGCCTTTCGGCAGCCCCTGCTGCGCCAGGCGCAGGCGCAGCTCATGCACCTTTTCCGCCGGCACCATCAGCGCGCCGCCGTTATCGGCGAAGCGATAGGGGATATTCATCTGGGTGAGCTGGGTAACAATCGCGCCGCCGTCTTCATCAGAGAGATTGTTGTACAGCACGCGGTAATCGGGCGCTTTCGCCCACAGCACCAGCGCCATCACGATGGCGATAGCGGCGGCGGCGGCAATGATAAGGGGGATACGCGGGTTAGCGCGCAGGCGAGCGATAAGGTCACTGAAACCTTTTTTGGCTGAATCCTGTGTAGCGGCTGCGCTCGCGTTCATGACCTATTCCTGCCTGACATAATTGACCGGGTTTGTTGTAGTGACAAAACAGACTCCCTGACACTGCGTAAAAGAAACTCCACTTCAATGCATGGCATTATTTTCGTTATCGCAAAATTCGATGGGCGAATAAGCCGGGTTTTTTGCGGTTATTTAGCGCCTTTGTCTCATTGACAATGTGTTAACTTTTTGAGCGTAGAAAATTCCATCTCTCTTTCAATGAGGTAACGGCATGTCCATTCAGGCAATCGACGGCGTTTTACAGCAGCTTCAGCTGACTTCGCTGCAGGCCAGTAACAAAAGCAGCGAGGCGACGCAGCCGGTCGACTTCGCCGCCACCATGAAAGCGGCGCTTGATAAGATTAGCGATACGCAGAACACCGCCCGCACGCAGGCGCAGGATTTTGAAATGGGCAAGCCGGGCATCGCGCTCAACGACGTGATGGTGGATATGCAGAAGTCTTCTATCTCGATGCAGATGGGGATTCAGGTGAGGAATAAGCTGGTGGCGGCTTATACCGATATAATGAATATGCAGGTTTAAGTGGGTAACTGTCTGATACTAATAAAAATAACTATACGGCCATTTTAGCGAAGCACGTATGTAGCACAAGATCGTTCATTTTCGTGTTGATTAGGGAAAGCTGATCCGTATTGTTCTCTGACATCCAGGCGCCATAAACCCGATAGACCATCTGCGCGGCGACGTAGTTCGGGTTTGCGCCTGCCGCCATTTTCGAACCTAATGTTCAACCTGGTTTTAGTTGGTGGCAAATTGATGTTTCCCATATGATAAGCCAGTATTCCGCCATCTTTAGGGACTCAGCCAGTCCCAGCATAAAATCGAGAAAGGCTAACAAGGGAAAATTTCTTTGCCTAAAAGATAAAATTACCCTTTTTACATAAAGTTGGCGTGCATCTTGCTATGCTTATTTTTATTTGTTAATAGAACTGTGAACGCTAATGGACTTGCTTACCCGCCTCACTTAATAAAGTAAGTTAATGCATAAAAAAGTTTATAGTTCTAAGAAAAATCGAGTCTGTTGCCACTATTTATCACTTAGGTGAAAAGCGTGATCAAATCATTCTTACAAGGCTTTCTTATATAAAGCAGTTTATCAATTTTAAATTAGTTTGATTGGTCAATAGCGTCCTTGGCACGTTATGGGGGGTACTTTTCATCTTCCTTTAAACTGCTACATTTTTTCGAATTGCTCTAATTGAAGATAAAATATTTTCAATCTTAATCCTCTGAATTAAACGGCGAGCTATTTATTTTGAAAAATATCCAGGAAATAGTAATCTGTCAACTTTATAGACGCGAGCAATAGAGCACGGAGATGATGCCGGTTATATAAACCAAATTAAATATCTGATGGTTTCTGTTGTTACTTATAAGATTAATAATGTGCTTGCATTATATATCATTAAAGCAGTAAAAATTGCAGGCTTTCTCTCATGTGTAGTATGATGCTTAAGAGGAATGTCTTGATGTGAATACTATAAAAAATCCAGAGAGTATTACCGTATCGCTATATACAATATAGCTCCCATTGAGGTGGTTAGTGCAACATTTTAGCTTGAATGATGCAAATAAGATAATTATCACTTTTATTAATTAACAACCCTCCAGGATATTAACAGTAGATGGTAAAAACACTGAGCTTTTCTAAATATGGATTACTCCTTCATTGATCTTTACAATTTATGTCGACTTTTTAACAAAAAAAACATAGAATGATAACGATTTGGTGCTTTATAGGTGCGTATGTTAGGGCTCAATTATGAAGAGTAATTCCTTGCAAGTTTCAAGAGGCGTAGCTGCTCTATTAGTAATGATTCATCACTTACTGACGCTACCCCTTCTTTACTTTAATAAAGATAGTTTTTTTAATCAGACGTCATTAAATTACATTGGCGATTTTGCTGTTTATTATTTTTTCGCGCTAAGCGGATATGTATTAACATTGTCCGTAAATAAAAAGGATGTTTCGCCTTTTAAATTTATAAAGGATAGGGTTTTAAGGATATATCCAGAATATATATTTTGGTTTTTTGTTTATGTAATAGTTTGGTGTGCTTTTTATGGAGTGTATGTTGACTACAAAGTGCCATCGAATGATGCTATCTCATGGATTTCAAACATCGCGTTATTACCTCCATTTTGGGAGGGCAAGGATTTTTCGATGATGATAGGAAGTTCATGGAGTTTGGTATACGAAATGTACTTCTATATAGTTTTTGCAGTAATGTTATTTTTCTTTAAAAAAAAGATACATATACCTATTGCAATGCTGACTCTTTTTTACGGACTTTATTACTTAGGTAACGCCAATTTCCAGATAGACAGAGGCGGATGGGTATATGCTCCCTATATAGTGACTGATTTTCATTGCATTGCATTTGCTCTTGGTTCGCTTATTTTTTACGTAAAATTTGTTGATTTTAAGAAAGCATATCTGCCGGTTTCGATAATATTAATAATTATAATGTCTGTGGTTTTATCAAAAAGGATGTATGTCAGTGATATTAACATGGTAATTATATCCTCAGTTATTTTGTACTTAATAAGGAGTGCAGATTTAACAAGAGGAAAGCTGGTTGCCTTTCTTTCTTTCATCGGCGATGCATCGTATACAATTTATATCAGTCATATGTTATTTTTAAAAGTGGCCTGGGACTTTGCGCGTTCATCCGATATCATTAGTTTAGTATTATTAAACTTATTTGCTATAGCCTTTGGGTGTATAAGCTATGTTTTAGTCTCTAAAAAATTGCTTAGTATATGCAGAAAAATATTTGTTTTGAATAAAGAGAACTCTTATATGGCTAAATAGTCTATTAACTTGTATGAGCCAGTTATGATTTCACTGAGTTGAACAGAGCCCCGGTAACGGGGCAAATGTAAACACACTGATCTATACTGTCTTTAGGAAAATTGACAAAAGAAATTATTTGAATTTTCTTTTTTCATAAGCGGAAGGCTCCTAATTCGTATTCTTTTAAAACTAAGCGCTATAAGGTTTGCTTCTTTACAAACTGATTCAATTTTTGCGTAAAAAATTGCCAGGTAGGGGCTGTCTAAAGCCCATATTGTTGTCATGTTCCTGAACTAATCAGACTTGCAATTGTGAAGTTCCGCCCATGCCAATATTTTATATCCGCAAGAGTGTTGCTATAGAGTAGTAATTGAGTGTTGCTATAGAGTAGTAATTATTGGAATAATTCATTACAGGATAAACATGTACTTATAAAAGTAATTTATTATTTCTGAACGATGTAGAGTTGTGTAATCGCATTAAGAAGGAAATAACACATTGGTGTGACCTTTTCAGTTAACGCTGTTTGTAGTTATCCTCTGTAAGTATATTTATTAAGGGGGTAAGAATGTTAGCATCATTTTTATCAGTTTTGTAACTATGATAGTAGCATAAAACAAAACAGGATGGAAAATTTTGGCTTCTAATTATTTTTTTCGAGTTATAAATGCATTATTGTCATGTTATAACCTTGTCACGATGACTTAAAGGCACGTCCTTGTGGCTTTATAATGCTATCTGCTGCAGGTTGACTTGTTGAAATCAATTAAAATGAAATCATTCTCTTTGAATAGATAGTAATCTTTTCTTTTTGCTATTGGTAATGTTCGGCAAGCTAATTCATGCGCATCTGGACGTCTTACATTATTATACCAGGATGGGTTTTCTGGTTCCATCCGGCCTTTCTCATATACATTACAGCCCACCAGCCGTTATAAAATTCTCCCGGAATCAATCTGGATAAAATGGGAAGTTTTTGCTCGGAGTTTTTATAAATTTCCGATGACGGCGCTACTCCTTCGAAAGAGAAGTTAAGCGAGTTGTCACTGTTATTCTGCGTATCCACAATTATATTTTGTGCTATGCTATCGAAAATTTTATTTTGCTCTTGATAGGCATTGCCATAAGCAAAACTTGTGAGTAATGATGAAATAAAAGGTACTATAAATATGAGCGTAAACGCTTTTCTTTTTAAAGATAAATATAAGGCAGTCGAGCTGAACACCATGAATCCTGAGAAACCAATCATAGATCTAGGAGAGAGTAAGGGTTTATCAAGAATGAGCAAGATACCTGCAGACGCAGTTAAGCATAGGAATGGTATTGTTAGTGCAATAAGATAAATTATTATCTTTAAAATACTCCTGTTAGCACTTGCTTTACGGGCTATTTTTAAAGAAGAGGCTATGGATATTAATAAGATTATTAAAATGGCCACTTTACCTAATGGATGGAAAGTAGTCAAGAATTGAAAATATTCATTTATATTTGAAAGTACTGTATTTAAAATATTGCCATTAGCAACGCCGGGATGATAAGAGTTGGCTTCTAATTGGAATATGTATTTATTTGCCAAGGAAAAGGTCAATACTGCAAGTGATAATTCGATGGCAGAAAATGAAATTCTCTTAATGATTTGTTGTGCGTCGGTTCCTGAGTTGCATTTTATGAGGAATCTTATGGCAAGCATGCAAAGTATTACATTGAATGAGGTTTGATATAAAAATAAAACAGACATTGAGCATGAAAAACCCCATAAAAAGGAATATTTAATTCTTAGGGGTTCATAACAATAGGCTAACGCTACAGCTAATGAAAGTAAAAATATTAAAGAGTCAAACCTGTATGATAACGGTTCTAGAATGAAAGGATTCGATAAGATAGAAAGAAATATAGGTATCGCAAACCATGAGGCCTTGCTGTCTATTATTCTAATAAAATGCTTTGTGCTTATTGAAAGTGCTATTAATCCTATGATTAACGGAAGTGGGAAAATGTCATACATTCTAGAACTTTGCATTAATATGACCATTACCGCTTCAGCTAAAGGTCTTCCGTCCACATTATTCCAGTGTGTATATCCTAACAGTGCTCTGCCATAATCATCATAATAATAGATGTTTGCTAATATTATCGGTGTTACAAATAGTAAGCCTACAATAATTAAAGGCGTGAGAAGATCGCCCTGTCGCTTCAAGCCTGTCATTGCTCCTTCACTCCATTTTTAATGATGTATCGTGGTCTTTTTTTAGATTCAGTATAAATTCTGCCTATGTACTCCCCTAATACGCCGATGCCTATTAGCTGCACGCCGCCAAGGAACAATATCGAAACTAAAATAGATGGGTAGCCACGAACAGGATTTCCAAAAAATAAAGTGTCGAGTATCATCCACATGCCATAAATGAAAGATATCGATGCTACAGCTAGCCCTATATATGTCCACACACGTAATGGAAACGTAGAAAAGCTTGTAATCCCCTCTAAAGCCAGATTCCATAATTTCCAGCCATTGAATTTAGATGATCCCGCTGCACGTTCAGCTCTGATATATTCAACAACTTCTGTTTTGCCACCAACCCATGATAACAACCCTTTCATAAAAAGATTTCGTTCTGGCAAAAGTTTTATATTTTCAACGACCTCTCTTGACATAAGCCTAAAGTCGCCAACATTTTCCTCTATTTTGGGCTTGCTTATCTTATTATGTAGCTTATAAAATAATTCAGCACTTTTACGCTTAATGTGGCTGTCTGATGAACGGTCAATACGTTTTGCTAAAACCACATCAGCCCCTTGCTGCCATTTCTCTATCATCAGCGGGATAACATTTATTGGATCCTGAAGGTCTACATCAATTGGAATTATAACGTCACCTGTTGCCGCCTCAAGCCCTGCAAACAAAGCAGGTTCTTTGCCAAAGTTTCGAGTAAATGAAATATTTTTAATGAGTTTATCATGGTTGGCAAAAAGTCGAATGACTGCTTCAGTACTATCTGTACTTCCATCATTAATGAAAACTATTTCAACCTCGTGCTCTGCAAAGGCCGGAAAGCCACGGACCTCTTGATGGAAAAGTGGTATGGATTCTTCTTCATTGAAAACTGGAACTACAAGTGAAATTTTCATTTCCGCTCCTTGAAAACCACAAATTTTGAGTAAATGAAGCCACAAACCAGGCTTATCATCGAGAAGATGATAAGTGTTGCGACAGGATTAGCATGGGTTTGATCTGCATACCAGCCAACAGCTGAAGCCATGCCTCCCATGAAAAAGAGATAAAGCAGATAACGCATGGTTGTCGCTTCAGCGCTAAAGGTCCACTTTGCGTTAGCAAAGAAAGAAAACGTAACTGCGAAGCAGAACGCGGCAAAGTTCGATAGAGATTGCGTCTGGCCTTCTGCATACAGGACAGTGAACACCATCCAATGAATGAGCGTATTAATTACGCCCACCGAGGCATATCGAGCGAATATCTTAACCATTAGGATTATCCCCATCTAAAGAAGGTGCAGATCTTGTCACCAGTTCGGCAGTAAGGCAAGAATGCGTAGAGATGCTTAATGAGTCCAAATCAGACGGCTACAGAGCATCGATACAGGACGTCGAACCAGATAGTCTACATGGCGGCTAGATGAAACTTAACCCCTTCCGTATACCTTATCGAAACATTATCTTTTAATGCCATTACCCTTACACGTATAGATCCGCAAGGATTAGCCAAAATGCCCCGCGATCCTGCTGCTTTGTATAAAAATTTATCGTTTTATATTTAAGTTTTTGATTTGTAATGATATTATTTAACTTTTGCATACAGCTCAGCTTTTTTCATCGAACACTCATGGTCACCGTGAAATCATCATGGCAAAAGCTCGCTTTAATTGCGTAATTGCTCACATATGTGCTGATAGGTTAAGGGGGGGTAGAGATTTTTTCTGAGAGCAACTTACTCAGGCGGTGATAATAACGGTTGGTTTGATGAAATGGGAAGTGAATAAGGTCCGATTCCTAAACACGCAAAGACGTACATCCTGGGATACTCCCGACCCACAAAAAGAAATCGCAAGTGCCCTATATTCATTCAATTGATTAAATATCTCTTGAGGTACGATTCTGATAAATCTTTCGTTCACTGTATCGACTTATGCCTGAGATATTGCCAGATAAGATGAATAACATGCTGCGTAACTCTCTAACAACCGGCACGGCAAAACACATATCCCTATGAAAATACTCATAATCGCAGCCGTGCTGCTGCTCTCCGCCTGCGCAACCAAACACTACCCTCAGGCCTCCCCGGTAACGGATGAAGAAGCGGTGACGCTGAACTGCCAGGCGCTGGAGCAGGAAATCGTCAATACGCGCCACATCCAGCAGGAGATCACCGAGACCGGCAGCTTTGACTACCGCACCGTACTGGGCTTTATGGGCGATCTCGGTATCGGCAACGGGCTCGCGCGCCACAACGCCAGCGAAAAAGCGAAATCACGCCTGGCTGAGCTGCAGGCGCTGCGTGATGTGAAGTGCGCGGCGGCAACAGATTCAAAATCAGAGGCGCAAGGGCTTTTCCATTCCAGCTAGCAAGAGGCCACATGCAAAGCTTGTTTTTAGAAATGTTATATCATAACATTTTACACTCTTTCACTGATGGAGGGTAAATATGTTGGCTAGCAAAGGGAAAATCATCGCATTGGGTCTGCTGCTTAGCGGGCAGGCTATGGCCCATGGCCACCACGCGCACGGCCCAGCGCTGTCGCAAACAGAGCAAAAAGCGGCCGAAGGGGTGTTTGACGATAAAGATGTCAAAGATCGCTCGTTGTCCGACTGGGATGGCGTATGGGAATCCGTCTATCCGCTGCTGCAGCAGGGAAAGCTGGACCCGGTCTTCGCGCAGAAAGCGCAGAAAGAGGGGCACAAAACCGCAGAACAGATTAAAGCCTACTACCGCAAAGGCTACACCACAGAAATCGAGCGGCTGGGCATTGAAGATGGCGTAATCGAATTTCACCGCGGCAATAGCGTCGCCTCCTGCCGCTACAGCTATGCCGGACATAAAATCCTGACCTATGCCTCCGGGAAAAAAGGTGTTCGCTATTTGTTTGAATGTCATGACAGCAACAGCCAGGCGCCGAAATATGTGCAGTTCAGCGATCATATTATCGCACCGCGCAGGTCGAGCCATTTTCACCTTTTTACCGGCAATGTTTCTCAGCAGGCGCTGCTGGAAGAGATGGATAACTGGCCCACATATTATCCCTGGCAGTTAACACAGGAACAGGTGGTTGATGAAATGCTGCATCATTAATATTACTGAAACTGAATAAAGATATTCAGTCAGGTATTTTCCCTGAAGAGCGAAATATTATTTAAGCCGGTACGTGAAGTCTGGCTAACGACGGTTTTCAGACAGCAGTCTCGCCGCAAGCCTTGCTGCATCGGCTCCTGCGCTGAGGCGTCTTACAGGCATAATGGTCGCAGCAGAGATGACTATCGCCATAATATTACCTGCGCGTGACCATTCTCTTACTGAATTAAATATATTCCGGCGACAATCGCGCTGACAGAGATAATATGTAACAGTTCGGTCATGAGCTTTTCCTCCAGTGCTGTCTCTTATTTCATTGAAGAAGCTATAAAGCGATCCGTCAATAAACAGAATCAAATTTATTTGCTCTAACAACGGGTGCCTTTATAAATCAGTACGAGGAACACAGCCTGTCCAGTAAGCCAAACGGCAACGGTGTTATGTTTGATCTTTTACGCTTCGTTCACGTTTTAGCAAGCGCGCGCGTATATTAAATAGTCACAGCACTAAACTAAATATACCCAATAGGGGTAACTGGAGGTGCGTATGTCAGAACGTCCCGATGATATCGATCCCATTCCCGGCAGCGGCCAGCTCCCGGGCGGCGTAGAAGATATACCTGGCAGTGATGGGGATGAGATGCCCGAAGATGATGAGTATGTAGAAGATGATATTGCGGATGATGATGAGGATGAAAATCTGAATCCCTGATGTGAAAGCCGTCTGCGGACGGCTTTGTTCATTAACGCGCGCAAAAAATTGCCCGCACAGGTAAGCGGGCAAGTCCAGTCAAGCAGAACTCTCGATTGCATTACGTAAAGGGTATGCGCATAGCGCCAGATTATCTTCTCACCTGCGCCAGGATAAAGAAACGCAGCAGCAGGCATTCGTCACAGGAAATTCTTATGGGCAAAAAAAGCCCGCTCAAGGCGGGTGAAATCGTTACAGGGAATTATCCCCATGCCTGCCAGGACGCTGCTTCGCGGCGAAAATTCGAGCGAAGCGGAAGAGGTTAACGGCTCACTGCGCCGCATCGCGATAGCGTCGCCACTCCACCAGCGTTCCCAGCACAGACAGCGCCTGCTCCGATGAGCGCAGCAGCGGGTAATCCTCGTTCAGCGGCGCCAGCTCAAAGCTGTTATGACTGCGCGCGCGATATTTCCGCAGCACATACTCGTTCTCTCCATTAAGCGCCAGCACCAGATCCCCTGGCTGGGGCGGTAATTCCGGATCGATAAGCAGCAGATCGCCACGCAGGCACTGCGGCGCCAGCGCATTGTCCCACAGCGTCAATGCAAAGCTGGTGGCAGAGTAGCTGCGATCGGTGGGGATCCGCCGGAAGATCTCAACCTGCGTCGCCTCGGCGAGCCAGTCGCCAATCTGTTCTCTCTCCAGAAAGGGCAGGCCCGTTTGCGCCTGCGTTTGTACAGTAAATACCGGTCCATCTCCGTCTACCAGCCATGCTGGCGCGCAGCCCAGCACCTCTGCGAGCCGCAGCAGGTTTTCTCCGCGCGGCAGCGTTTCCTCTTTTTCCCACTGCGATATCGCTACATGGGAAACCGAGATTTTTTCCGCAACTGCTTTTTGCGTCAAATTCAGTGCCTTACGGCGGAAGCGAATACGATCGCCCGTGGTTTCTTTTTCCATCTTCTTGACATCTCCTGAGAGCCAGACTTAAGTATACTTAAGCTGTGAATTTAAGCAATCTTAAGTTGCGGCGAGGGAGGCGCTTTGCGTTTTACGCCTGACGTCAGCAGCCGTTACCCGTCGAGGTACAGAGGTGAGGCATGGAAAGTAGTCTGATAACCAGTGTTGGCGCGTTAGTTCTTGGGGGCGGAGCGGCCGCGCTTTTCTGGAAGCCGCTTATTGCAGGCATCGCTTCTATTGTCACCAGCAATCGTGCCGGTGGAGAAATCATTACCAGCTACAAGGAGCAGGTCCTACTCCTGAAGGAGAGCAATGCGCTGCTCCGCCAGGAGAATGACGATTTACGCGTACGTCATGATACCAATTTACGACGGATATCTACCCTGGAAACCGATCTGCGCTTAATCAAAAACGCGCTCGGCATTCTGGTGGTCATGACCGATGCCGATCAAAACAGCAAGTTCCGTAATGAAATCGACAGGCTGATTTCTACTTTAGAGGAGCGTAGCGATGGCCGAGATACACAGTGAAATAAGACCGGTGAGCCACAAGCGCAAAGTCATGCTCGGCGTGCTTATGCTGGGCATGTCGTTGGTATGCATTGTGATGACCATCCTTTTCTTATATGTCAGCAGCACGGCTAACCAGCGCGTTGAGGATATTCGACGAGAAGCGCGCGAGTCCGCCGCGCGACGTGAAGCCAAGGTAGATGAGCTGTCGAAGCAGGTGTCCGTGCTGCAGAAAAAGCTGGATACGCTGCCCGATCAGACGGTCGACAAGGTGAAGCGAGTCGTCATACAGGATGAAAATGCTACGAAGCCCTAACAGGAGAGTCTAATGCGAATTTTTAACCTGATTGGTGAAGGCTTTCATGCCCTCCGATCGATCATCATCACTAAGGAGTCTGCCATGACCGATACCAGCATCATTAACTCAACCACGCCAGCAGGCGACGCCGAGCTGCCGCAGTTTGCCATACCTGACGCCAGTGTGCCGACCGATCCGCAGCTGCAGCGTTTATCTTCCCCCTCAACGGTGGCGCCAGCCACCTCTGAAGAGACGCCAGGCGAAACCCATGTAGCGCCTGATGCGACGGCGCAGCACACACCGTCGCCGTCGGCGGAGCAGAACGCTGTGCCAGACGCTTCAGCCTCACAGCCTGCGGATCAGACCGCTGCGCCGGAGGCCGCTGCTGTGCAGCCTGCGGATCAGGCGGCAACGCCCGACGCTTCAGCCTCACAGGCTGCGGATCAGGCGGCAACGCCCGACGCTGCCGCCGCGCAGCCTGCGGATCAGACGGCTGCGCCGGATGCTGCCGCCGCACAGCCTGCGGATCAGACCGCTGCGCCGGATGCCGCCGCCGTGCAGCCTGCGGCTCAGTCCGCGACCCCAGAGGCCGCAGAGCAGAGCGCGCCCTCGGACGCGACCGCTCAGCCCGCCGATCAGCCACCTGCGGCTGACGCCGCCGCCGATGCGCAATCCCAGGCGCAGACACCCGTGGCGGATGCCGCTGCCCAGCAGGCCAGCGCGCAGGCTGTTAACGCTGCTGTTCAGGAAACGGCGCCCGTAGCCGATTCCGGCAGCCCTGCGGGGTCGTCCGCTCAGCCCGCCGGGAATGAGGAGCAAAGCGACTTTAGCGCAGGGGTAAAAGATTTCGGCGCCGCTTTTGATTTTGTACAGCAAGGGATTGAGCATCTGGGCACCGCGGCCAGAAAGGAGCTGTTCGAACTGGCGCGTAAATATCTCTAATCGCTGAGCGGATAAGGCACGAAAAGGGGACAACGCGTCCCCTGTTTTTTATCACGAGGGCGCTTCTGGCGGCGTGGCGGGGCTAAAGAAGAGAAGGGCGCTTGAGTCAGAAATCGCGAGGATAAGGCGCCACTTCCGAATATTCTTAAGGCGGCTTCGTTATATTCCACTATCTTTAATCATTGACGCGAGATATTTATTGGTTAAAACAGCAAAAGGAAAAACAGCATGAGTGATTCAGTGGAAACGAAAAGCAAAACTGACTACCTGCGCGATGTGACCTCGCAGCTGAAAGAGATGCGCCACTACGCGCAAACCAATACCGAGACGCTTTCCAGCCACTGGCTCGCGTTCGATGCCGGCGAATATAAAGATCCGGAGTTTGCCGGGCGCATTGATGCGCTGCTGAACAAACAGGGCACGCTGCTGGATGACCTGGACGCCGCGATTCAGGATATCGAAATCGCCATTAACCACAGCGAGCAGGAGAAATAATCCTGCTCCCGGCGGTGGTCGGCGCTTAGTCGGCCACCAGCCACATTTCCGCCTCGTCAAACATCTCTTCGACAATGCGCGCCACCGTGGCCTTATCGTTCTTGCTCAAATCGGTTTCGATGGCGTTGCGCTCCATCGGCTTTACGCGCACCTCAATCTCCGGGAAGACGCGCTGCACGCGCTTTTCCAGCTCCCGTAAAATCATTTCGCGCGCGCCTGGCAGGCCGGCTACGTTACGCTTATCGTAAATCAATTCCACAAACATACTGGTATTCCATACAGGGAAGAAATTCGCTGGCACATCATACTGTAAATCCAACCAGTGACAAGCCTCGCAGGCGTATTGAGCGCTTTTTTTTCGGCGTGATGCGCAAATTCTTCGCAGATAACAAAGCCGGGAAGGGGAACGGAGGGCAAGAAGAGAAATACAGGGAAAAAATCAAACCTCTGGAGGTGGAAATCCAGCAACACCTCCAGAGGCGGTGCAAGCGCACCATTCGTTCAAGGACAATCACGACCGAAGTCGTCCAGTAAAGTTATACAAGTTTTATCTTCTTGTACAATTTAATCCTGATTTATTTTACTGGTTGGAGGTGTTGCCGCTTTCGGTCGCTTAAAGCTCGTTCTTAATGCAGAACTCCTCCCAGGTCATTCCCAGCGATTCAGCATGCAATTTAAGATAATTTTCAATGGCTTCGGCGGCCACCGCTTTATCCGGCTCCGCAAGCTGGATAGAGAAGATCATGCCGTCGAGATTTTTCTGGCGCAGGAAGGCGGCGTAAATACGTTCCGCATGCCATTCGCGCAGCTGGCGCAGCGACATATTGGCGTGGCGCGCGTCGCTCTCCGTCAGCTCATCGAGCGCGGCCTGAAAATCGGCATGGGCGGTAAAAAACATCTCGCGCGCCTGCGCGTAGTAGGCTTCTGGCGTTTTCATAAGGTTTCCTGAAAGATTAATTGCGGTGCAGCGCGCCAGTGTAACTCAGCCTCCAGCCCTTGTCAGGACGCCGTTAAACAGCCGCCTGGAGGAAAAAAAAGTGGCCGTACGAGGCGAAGCAGGACGTAGATAGCTTGCGGAAAGCAGGCGAAAAATTATAACTTAGCCGCCATTGAAGCGATCTCAGGGATTAACGATGAAAAAGTGGATGCTGACGACGGCCGCGCTGGCGCTGGCCGGCTGTGCGCAAATCAACAGCTATCAGGATGCGGTGCAGACGCCGGCGCCCGCCAGCCTGCAGGGCACCTGGCAAACGGTCGGCCCGCAGAGCGGGTTGCGCAGCGATCGCGCGCTGGGCACGCTGATCGTCAATGCGGATGGCAGCACGCTTGACTGCCGCCAGTGGATGCGCGTTATCGCCAAGCCGGGCAAGCTGACGCTGCTCAGCGGCGATTACGTTAACGTCAACCGCCAGTCGCGCGTGATGCCTTTAGAGCTGGATGGCGGCGAGCTGCGCTATGACGGGCTGACGCTGCGTAAGGTCGAGCGCCCGACGGTAGAGTGCCAGCAGGCGCTGGATGAGGTGGCGAAACAGCCGAATGCGGACGTGATCCAGAACATCGAGCCGGAAATCCTGAAGTCCGCCATCACGCAGGCGAACGAAAACAAGCAGTAATCCCGCCGCGCCTTATTCCGTCAGCTGCGATGGAATAAGGCGCGTCACGTTACTCCGCCAGCACCCAGACGCTGACGCTGCCGCCGTTGCAGCGCACCACGACCGTGCCCTGTTCATCAGCGGTGAGGATCTCGTCGCGATGACCTAAATAGTCGCGCCAGGCTTTACCGGCAAAGCCGTCGCCCATCGCCACGCTTTTCTCGCCCTCTTCGCCGTTCGACATAATCACGATGCAGCCCGGCTGTTCAGCGGTGCCGCTGCGGCTAAAGGCTACGCAGTTGGGATGATCGAAATAGTCGGTTTGCGCGCCCCAGCCATAAGCCTGGCGAGCGCGGATCAGCGCTTCCAGCTCTGGAATGGCGGGCATTTCGACGCGGTGGGTATCGCCGTCGCCGCCTTCATCTTCGTAGCTGGCGCCGAACAGGTCGGGATAAAACACCGTCGGCACCCCTTGCTCGCGCAGCAGAATCAGCGCGTAGGCGAGCGGCTTGAACCAGGCCTCGACCGGCGCCTCCAGCGACTGCAGCGGCTGGGTGTCGTGATTGGCGACGATGGTGACCGCATGCCAGGGATCGGCCTGCACCAGCGAGTTGGCGAAGATCTGGCTGAGATCGTAGTCGCTGCCCTGAGTAGAAGCCTGATGGAAGTTCATATGCAGCGGCGCGTCGAACAGCAGGGTTTTACCCTCGACCTGCTGGATATACTCCAGCAGCTTATCAGTCTCGAACGACCAGTACTCGGCGACGATAAACATCGGCTCGTCGGCGACCTCCTGAACGTGATCGATCCACTCTTTGTAGAACCAGGCGGGAATATGCTTCACCGCATCGAGGCGGAAGCCGGTGCAGGGCAGCTGTTCCCTGACCCAGCGCGCCCAGTATTTCAGCTCTTCGCGCACGGCGTTGTTGCGGAAGTCGATATTGGCGCCCATCAGGTAGTCAAAATTGCCCAGCTCGCTATCGACCTGATCGTTCCAGCCGTCGGCGGTGTAGTCGTTAACGATCTTGAAGACGCCGTTTTCATCCGGGTTTTCGATATGGTCGACGCCGCTAAAGCATTTGTAGTCCCAGACGAATTTGGAATATTCGCCCGCGCGCGCCGGGAAGCTAAAGCGCGTCCAGGCTTCGCATTCGATGACTTCGTCACTGATTTCGTCGCGGTTGTCGGGGTTGACGCGGTTAACGCGCACCCGCTCTTTCTCGTCGGCGCCCATTTTATGGTTCACCACCACGTCCAGCAGCACGCCGAGATTATGGGCGCGCAGCGCGTCCACGGCCGCCTGCAGCTGTTGCTTGTCGCCATATTTGGTGGCGACGCTGCCTTTCTGATCGAATTCGCCCAGGTCGAAGAGATCGTAGCTGTCGTATCCCACGGAATAGCCGCCTGATTCGCCTTTATAGGCAGGCGGCAGCCAGGCCATAGTAATGCCGATCTCGCTCAGCCAGGGCGCTTTTTCAGCGACTTCAGGCCAGAGCTGGCCGCCATCCGGGTAATACCAGTGAAAAAATTGCAATAACGTCGGGTTGTGCATTTGCTGTGCTCCAGCGGGAAGGAAAAGCAAGTATGGAGCACGGCGAAAAAAAGACGCACCGGCAGAACAGTTATTTTCTCTGTCGCGGTGCGTTTCAGAATCAGGAGAGCGGCTGGTTTTCCATCGGCACCATCACGCTGCCCTGTTTGCCGTAGGCGCTAAGCACCGATTTCTGGCGGGTGTTCTGGTTAACCAGCGTGGAAAGCTCGTTCATACGCTCCTGCAGCAGGCGCTTCACTTCCACTTCGTTATCAAGAATATGGCGCAGAACCGGACGCAGCTGCTCCTGCGCCTGCACGGAAGGCGAGGCGGCTTCGGTCGATCGCGCCAGCCGTTGCACCGCGCTGACGTAATCAACTTCCTTTTTGATCAAATCATCCCATTCGCCCTCGGCCGCAAGACGCAGCATTTGCTGGCTGAGATCGAGTAACTGCTGGTAAATGGTAATCAGTTGCGGTGCTAGTATCATTAAACGGCGTCCTGAATCAGAGGTTGAGGCTGGGCGATTTCCTTCCAGGCATCAGCGATATTGCGCAGCAGCGCTTCGACCTCAACAATGGCCTCCACGTCGTTGCGTAAGTTCGCCTGCAGGAGTCGCCGCACCATGTAGGCGTAAAGCGAAATCAAGTTGGTGGTGAGCTCGTCGCCGCTCTCTTCTGCGAGACCCTGCTTAAGCCCGTTTTCAATAATGTTAATGGCCTTCGAAAGAGAGAGGCCTTTCCCCTCAATGTTGCCGTCCTGCATAAACAGGCGGGCGCGCACCAGCGCGCTCAGCGCGCCGTCGAACAGCATATTGACCAGCTGATGCGGATTCGCGCTCATGACGGCGCTTTCAACGCCGATTTTTGCATAGGCCTGAATGCCGTTTGCGGTGTACATGATCACTCCTTATTAAAATCAGCTTTTGGAGCTGGAGCTCGAGGTGTCGAACTGCTGCGTCAGGTAGCTGCTGGTCTGGTTAAGCGAACTCATCACCACGTCGAGCTGCGTGAACTGCGCTTTCAGCCGCGTGATGGTGTCGTTAATGCGATCGTTGACCGAGTTGTACTGGACGGTCAGGGCGTTAAGCGTCTTGCTGACGCCGTCGGTGGCGGACTGCACGATGCCGGTGCTGGAGAGCCAGCTGGTCAGATTGCTGGAGACGGTGGTGGCGATGCCGGTGGTCTTACCGTCGCCGATAATCATCTCTTTTACGTCCGACATATTGTTTTTCAGGCTGGTGCTCAGCTTGTCAGAGTCGACTTCCAGCTGCCCGGTGGTCGGGTTGGAGGTCACGCCGATCTGCGCCATGGTTTTGAACGTCGAGGAGCTGGCGGCATTGGTCAGCAGGCTCTTCAGCTGGTTCTGGATGGTCCGCAAGGTGCTGTCGCCCAGCAGCGCGCCGTTGCTGGTATCCTGCGAGTCCGCGCCCACATCCACCGCGGTATATTTGGTCAGGCTGGAAAAGGTGTCCTGCAGGGTATTGTAGGCGGAGACCCAGCTGGTGATAGCGGCGTTGGCTTTAGTGGTATCGGAGGCGATCGTCAGCGTCTGGGTGCCGCTGGTGACGTCGCTGAGATTCAGCGTAATGCCTTCCAGCGCGTCGCTGATGGTATTGCTGCTGCTTTCGATAGCGACATTATTCACCGTCAGTTTGGCATTCTGCGCCGTGACGCTTTCGGTCATCCCATTGCTGGTGGCGCTGGCGTCGTAGCCGACGATGCCCGCCAGCGTATCGTCGCCGGTGACTTTAATCGAGCTGACCGCTTTGCCGGAACCGCTCTCATTTGCGCTGATCGAGAGGCGGTAGCTGCCATCCCCAACCTTGATAATGCTGGCGGTCACGCCCGCGCTGGCGCCGTTGATGGCGTCGCGCATGCCGGTCAGCGAGGTCTGCGCGCTGGTCAGGGTAATGTCTTTGCTGGAGCCGTCCGCCAGCGCGATGCTCAGCGTGCGGCTGCTGGCGGAGCTGTCGCCCAGCGCGGCGGTGTTGCTGCTCTGTACCGCCGAGGTCAGCGTCTGCGCCTGCGCCAGCTGCGTCACGCTAATGGTGTACTTGCCAGCCGCGACGGAGCTGCCGGAGGTGGTGGCGCTGAAGGCGGTTGAGCTGCTGGTCGCCGTCGTGGCGCTAAACAGGCTGGCGTTATTCAGCGTGGTGTTCGCCGTCTGAAAGGTGGTCAGCGCGCTTTTCAGCGTCGCGTAGGCGCTCAGCTTGGCGGTATAGGAAGTCTGCTGTTTAGAAATCGGGGTCAGCGCGGCTTTTTCCGCCGTCTGCATACTGTCGAGAATACTGCTCAAATCCAGGCCTGAACCGACACCCAGGGTAGAGATACTTGCCATGTTTGTTTCCTTATCATGTCGACACGGAGAGTGAATACCGGGGTTATCGGCGGCGAATAAGGAAAGTTTAAAGTTATTCATCACTGCGCGATAAAGCGAATAGCGTATATAGAGAAGGGTATTTCAACGGCTAGAAAGGAAGTGATTTTCTTCTAAAGAAGTGGCGGGCGAGGGCGATAAAGATAAGCGTGACAGGTTGAAGGAAAAAATTTTCACCTGGTACTAAAAAAATTCTAAAGGTTGTTTAAGGGCAGACGATAACAACTTTGACGGCGCTGAAGCCGGCGGGTTGAAGCCCACACCTTAACCGAAAGACTTGATTAACAGGAATATTTATCATGGCCCAAGTCATTAATACCAACAGCCTCTCGCTGATCACTCAGAACAACATCAACAAGAACCAGTCTGCTCTGTCTACCTCTATCGAGCGTCTGTCTTCTGGTCTTCGTATCAACAGCGCGAAAGATGACGCTGCTGGTCAGGCGATTGCCAACCGTTTCCAGTCCAACATCAAAGGCCTGACTCAGGCTGCACGTAACGCCAACGACGGTATCTCTGCTGCGCAGACTACTGAAGGCGCGCTGTCAGAAATCAACAACAACCTGCAGCGTATCCGTGAACTGACTGTTCAGGCGCAGAACGGCACCAACTCTGATTCTGACAAAGCGTCAATCCAGGACGAAATCAAATCTCGCCTGAGCGAAATCGACCGCGTATCTGGTCAGACTCAGTTCAACGGCGTGAACGTACTGGCTAAAGACGGCAAAATGTCTATCCAGGTTGGCGCGAACGATGGTGAAACCATCGACATCGACCTGAAAAAAATCGACTCTTCTACGCTGAAGCTGGACACCCTGAACGTGACTGGCCCGCAGGGCACGATTAACGCTGCCGTTGCTGCTGACTTCCAGAAAGTCTACGGCACCACCAGTAACGTTTCTCAAGCTACAGTGGCGGAATCTGGCGCAGCTGACGACCTGTCAACCCGTCTGGGCCTGGGCGCTGGCGGCGCGAAAGTAGACGGCACCAACGTGTACACAGACGCGAACGGTAACATGTTCGCGAAAGTGACCATTAAATCTACTTCTGATGCAGAAACCAACAACCTGAAGGCGAACGGTTTTGACATTGCTAAAAATGCAAGCCAGGACTTCTACATCGCTGTTGACCCGCAGGCGGCAACCACTACTGCAGGCGGCAATACCGCAGCGTTCACCATCGACACCAAAAACATCAACCTGTCTGATTTCTCCACCGGTGCGACCTCTGACCCGCTGGCAAAAATCGACAGCGCGATCGCCAGCGTAGACAAATTCCGTTCTTCACTGGGTGCGATTCAGAACCGTCTGGATTCAGCGGTAACTAACCTGAACAACACCACGACTAACCTGTCTGAAGCACAGTCACGTATTCAGGATGCTGACTACGCGACCGAAGTTTCAAACATGTCTAAAGCGCAGATCATCCAGCAGGCAGGCAACTCTGTGTTGGCGAAAGCTAACCAGGTTCCGCAGCAGGTTCTGTCTCTGCTGCAGGGCTAATCGCCCTCTGGTGAACTACCTGAAAACCCCGCTTCGGCGGGGTTTTTTTATGCCTGAGAAAACGCCAGGAAAGCCGCTGTGTTATGCGCATTGGGGTCTCGGAACTGCTGATAGGCTGGCCGCTGTCATTGTGTTTTTGCCGTTTTAACGCCATCAGCAGGTAAGATCATGAAAGAGATTTCGGTAGTTGAACCGCTGTTTTTCAGCGAATTTAAGTGCGCCGGCAGCGCGTGCCTGGACCACTGCTGTAAAGGCTGGGATATCTATTTAGATAAGCCTGCGGTCAACCGCTATTTGAAGAGCGGTGACATTGCGGTGCGCCAGCTTGCGGAAGAAAATATTATCAAAACCAAAAAAAGTTTTGATAACTGGGGCACCATGAAGCTCTCCACCAGTGGGAACTGCGCTTTCCTCGATGAGAATAGCCTGTGCAACATCCACAAAAAAATGGGTGAAAAGGCGCTGAGCCCGACCTGTTCCAGCTATCCACGTTCGCAGAAAAAAACCAAATATGAGATCAGGAACAGCCTGACGCTCTCCTGCCCGGAAGCGGTAAAAGGGCTGCTGGCCAGCCCTGATGCCATGCTGCTTAATGAAAAAAAAGCGCTGCGTATTTCAGCGCTGAACGCGCCGGAAGTCGATCAGGCGTCGCGATTCATCAATCTGATGTGCAGCAATCTGCTGCTGGCCAGCGGCGCCAGCATTGAGCAAGGGCTTTACGGCATGGCGATGCTGTTTCTTTTTGCCGAGAAAACAG
Organism: Pantoea sp. X-Soil-MYKO-1289; assembly: GCF_059730625.1. Lineage (NCBI taxonomy): Bacteria > Pseudomonadati > Pseudomonadota > Gammaproteobacteria > Enterobacterales > Erwiniaceae > Pantoea > Pantoea sp. X-Soil-MYKO-1289. The sequence goes on along the minus strand of NZ_AP036004.1, from coordinate 2,451,611 downwards.
ACGACAGCGCGGATAAATATACCCGACTTGAAGAGTACTTTTTCTCGGTTCTGAATCTTATCGAACAGGGAGAAATGGCGGCCAATATCGACAGCATCAAGCCTGACTATCAGCTGCAGTGGGCATTGCTGTTGCGGCTACAGGCCTATCTCGGCAGCCACAAGGCGATTCGCGGGTCGGCGACGCTTAGTCACTATGTCAATAAGCTGATTTACATTCAGAGCGATCTCGCTGAGGGCAATGACGTTACGGTATCGATGAAACGTCTGGCGGCCGTCTGGCAGGATAAGCTAAAGCCCTGGCTGGCGGAGCGCCCGCATATTATGGGCAATTATCTGCAGTACCGGATGTATCACGACGGCTTCCCTTCCCACAGCGAGCAGAGCGCGCTCGCGAATCTCTATCTGTTAACGACGGAGTGGTTCCTGCTGAGATCGCTACTCTCAGCCAGCCTGGATCTGGTAGGGACTATCAGTGAAAACGACGTGATTAATATTATTTACAGCTATCACTCCGTGACGAAACACGATCAGATTTCCGATAAAGCTTTTATGCGTGAAATTGAAAAAAGCAAAGTTAACGACGATCTCTCGCTGCTTCATCTGTTGCGCTAAGTGAGGCAGGCGTACTGATTCGCCTGAACAGTCCGCCTGACCTTCGCCATTCCTCTCTCCTGACGCCTGCACGTTGCCTGATGCGTTACAGATCCCCGCGCGCCTGCCGATAACTTCCTACAGAACAACACACGCATTCAGTTTGATCTATTTCTGGAGTGTCTATGCGCTTCAATTATGACTTGTTACCTGGCGAGCAGCTCACCTTCGACGAGATCGCGCTGCGTTACGCGCGACAGCATCCCGACGAGAAGGCGCTGACCGTGCGCGGATTATTGAGCCCGTCCACCAGCTACCGCGCCTTGCGTATTCGCGCGGTGTTCGCTGGCGAAGAGAGCAATAGCCCGCTCGAGGATCTGCTGTTTATCTCCGACGACAACGAGCGCAAAAACTATCTGCGCCGGTTCGAGCACTACCTGAAGTCGCAGCAGCCCTTTGCCTATTTTCGCCGCAGCGGCGAGGCGCAGCGCGACAATCTCTGGCAGGTGATGGGCGAAAGCCGCGTTTACGCCATGATCGATCCCCATTCCGCCGCCGCGCAGAACCTGCTCGCCAGCCGCGGCTATCAGCTGGCGCTGATGCGCGAGGATGATAATGAGGCCTGGTGGCAGCTCTTCGATCCTCAGGCGCGTCCCTGTTTCCCGCACTCGCGTCCTGTGCAGTTCATCGTGGTGCTGAGCACGCCGCAGCATAAGGCGCCCACGGCGGTGATGGCGGGCATGGAGGTGGGACGGCGGGTCAAGGAGAGCCTGTTGCAGCGCGCCAGCCAGCAGGCGTTTTTGACGGCCGTAAAAGCGCGCTACGGCGGCTGCGTCATCACCGGCACGCGCCTGACCGATCGCCCTGTCTGGCCCTGGGTCGAGGCCTGCCATATCGACAGGCGGGAAAACAGCGAAGGCGGCCCGGCGGATAACAGCGTCGATAACGGTCTGTTTTTGCGCAGCGATCTGCAGCGTTTGTTTCTTAACAAACTGATAAGCATCGATGGTGAATCTGGCCAGATACGCTTTCATCCCGACGCGGAAAGCCAGCAAAGCATAAGCCCCTGTTATCAGGCCCTTGAAGGCCAGGTGTGCGCGTTATGGGACGCGGTGCCGCCTGCCACGCGGCAGCGGCTGCGCGCGTCAGATTAAGGGGCGTGATGAGAGCGGAGCGATCCGCTCTTTGACATAACAAAAATGAAATAACCTCGCTTTTGCCCGCCTATTCAGCCAATCGATCCCCCTACAGAATTGGATAATCCTGCCGATAACTTCATTAACGCAGGGTAGTCAACGTGAACGATTTCTATACCGCCGAAGGCGTGATGGATAAACATTCGCTCTGGCAGCGCTACGTGCCGCTGGTGCGCCATGAAGCGCTGCGTCTGCAGGTTCGTCTGCCAGCCAGCGTTGAGCTTGACGATCTGCTGCAGGCCGGCGGGATTGGCTTGCTGAACGCTGTAGAGCGTTACGACGCGCTGCAGGGAACGGCATTCACCACCTACGCCGTGCAGCGCATCCGAGGCGCAATGCTGGATGAGCTTCGCAGCCGGGACTGGGCGCCGCGCAGCGTGCGGCGCAATGCGCGCGAAGTGGCGGGCGCGATGCACCAGGTCGAGCAGACGATGGGGCGTGCCGCCACCGAGCAGGAGGTAGCCGATCGGCTGAATGTTTCGATGGAAGAGTATCGGCAGATCCTGCTGGATACCAACAACAGCCAGCTCTTCTCCTACGACGAGTATCGGGAAGAACACGGCGACAGCGCGGAGCTGGTCACGGAAGGGCATGAAGAGGCCAATCCGCTGCATCAGCTGCTTGAAGGGAATCTGCGTGAACGCGTCATTGAAGCGATCGAAGCCTTACCCGATCGCGAAAAAATGGTGCTGACACTGTACTACCAGGAAGAACTGAACCTGAAAGAGATTGGAGCGGTACTCGACGTGGGAGAATCACGCGTCAGCCAACTGCACAGTCAGGCGATAAAACGCCTGCGTGCCCGACTTACGGGAGCGCGCTGACGGCCTCAGTTCCTGGCGATCTAAAAATAATAAAACCGGGGACTCAGCAATGGGAGCCAAATCCAAGGCCAGACCTTTAAGCCGTTATCTTAAAGACTACAAACATAGCCAGAGCCACTGTTCACACTGTGGCAAAGTACTGGACCGCATGGCGTTGGTCTTTCGCGGTCAGATCATCAATAAAGAGGCCATTGCGCGCATGGACCAAATGATTGATGAGCAGCTGTGGCTGAAATTACAGCCAGAACTGACCGCGCTGTGCCGTTTCTGTAGTGATATTTTTTGCAATACGCATCCTAATTACTTCGACATTATGGCATTCAAGCAGTATCTGTTTGAGCAGACGGAAATGAGCCACAGCACCATCCGCGAATATGTGGTACGGCTGCGTCGTCTGGACGATATGCTTAAGGCCAAAAATTTCCCGGCTGACCGTTTAAGCGGCAACAGCTGGCACGAGTGTCTGGAAAACGATCTGCCCGATGCGGGAAATAATAACTACCGCATCGCGCTACGCAAATATGACCAGTTTTTGGGGTGGCAGCGCAGCTAGCTGCCGAAGCGCTGGCATTCTGAATCGTTCCGCCCAGGCGGAAGCGAGCCAGATAACGCCAGCAGCGCGTTAAGCCATCCGCCGCCGCGCACTCAGCATGCGGCGGATGGCTATGCCAGGCGCGAAGACCCGCTCAGCCTGCGCCTGTGAGCGAGCGGCGTTACATCAGGTTACTCAACCGCCTCTTTTACGCGCGATGCCAGATGATCCTTCGCGCAACTTCTGCAACACTGTAAAGATAACCGTGACTGCCCTGGAGGCCGCATTGTCTTTACATCTTGTTCATCACTATCCGCGTCTGGAACTGCTCGGCGCGCCTACGCCGCTGGAGCACCTGCCGCGCCTTTCCGACTACGTCGGCCGCGATATCTTTATTAAACGTGACGATGTCACGCCCATCGCGCTGGGCGGCAATAAATTGCGCAAGCTGGAGTTCCTGGCGGCAGATGCGCTGCGCGAAGGGGCGGACGTCTTGCTGACGGCGGGCGCCATCCAGTCCAACCACGTGCGTCAGACCGCCGCCGTCGCCGCGAAGCTCGGCCTGAAGTGCGTCGCGCTGCTGGAGAACCCGATCGCTACCCAGGCGGAAAACTACCTCAGCAACGGCAACCGCCTGCTGCTGGATCTGTTCGACTGCGAAATCGTGCTGGTGGAGGCGCTGGACAATCCGGCGGCACAGCTGGCGGCGCAGGCGGAACGTCTTGAGGCGCAGGGCTTTCGTCCCTATGTGGTGCCGGTCGGCGGTTCGAACTGGCTCGGCGCGCTCGGCTATATCGACTGCGCGCAGGAGATTGCGCACCAGAGCGAAGGCGTGGTCGACTTCGCCGCGGTAGTGGTCGCATCCGGCAGCGCCGGCACCCACGCCGGCCTGGCGGTCGGCCTTGAGCAGCTGCTGCCGGAAACGGAGGTGATCGGCGTCACCGTGTCGCGCCACGCGGAGCAGCAGCTGCCGGTGGTGGATAGCCTGCGGCAGCAGCTGATCGCCAGACTGGAGTTGACCAGCACCGCCTCCTTGACCCTGTGGGACGACTACTTTGGCCCACGCTACGGCGAGCCGAACCAGGAGGGAATGGAGGCGGTGAAGCTGCTGGCGCGGCTGGAGGGCATCCTGCTCGATCCGGTTTACACCGGCAAAGCGATGGCGGGACTGCTCGACGGCATCAGCCAGAACCGTTTCCGCCGCGAAGGGCCGCTGCTGTTCGTCCACACCGGCGGCGCGCCAGCGTTATTTGCTTATCATCCTTCGGTCTGAGCAGTTAGAAAAAAAACGTTTATACTTCGCGGGTTATTACAGCAGTACCGGGCGGCGCGCAGGCGCGGCCTGACAACACACACATCACATACTAATAAATGGGGTAGATATGATTTTTTCTCGTGTTGGTCGCCATCTGGCGATGGGCGTGATGGCGGCGGCGCTGATTGCCGGCGTTAACCTGAAGACGCACGCGGCGGAAAACCTGCTGGCGCAGGTCAAAGACAAGGGCGAGCTGCGCGTCGGCCTGGAAGGCACCTATCCGCCGTTCAGCTTTCAGGATGAGAGCGGCAAGCTGACCGGATTCGAAGTGGAGTTCGCGCAGCAGCTGGCGCAGCATCTCGGCGTGAAGGCCAAACTGCAGCCGACCAAATGGGACGGCATGCTGGCGTCGCTGGACTCAAAACGCATCGACGTGGTGATCAATCAGGTGACCATCTCCGACGAGCGCAAGAAGAAGTATGACTTCTCTACGCCGTATACCATCTCTGGCGTGCAGGCGCTGACGATGAAGGCGAAAGCGGGCACCATCAGCAAGCCGGAAGATCTGGCCGGTAAGAAAGTCGGCGTCGGCCTGGGCTCGAACTATGAGCAGTGGCTGCGCGACAACGTGAAAGGCGTCGATATCCGTACCTATGACGACGACCCGACCAAATATCAGGATCTGCGCTCTGGCCGTCTTGATGCCATCCTGGTGGATCGTCTGGCCGCGCTCGATCTGGTGAAGAAAACCGGCAACACCATGGCCGTCGCAGGCGCGCCGTTCTCACGCCTCGAGTCAGGCGTCGCGCTGCGCAAAGGCAACGACGATCTGCTTAACGCCGTCAATCAGGCGATCGCCGCCATGCAGAAAGATGGTTCGCTGACCAAACTCTCTGAAAAATGGTTCGGCGCGGATGTGACTAAGTAATGCAGGAAAGTCTTCAACTGGTGCTGGATTCAGCACCTTTTTTATTAAAAGGCGCGCTCTTTACGCTACAGCTCAGTATCGGCGGCATGTTTTTCGGGCTGGTGCTGGGCTTTGTGCTGGCGCTGATGCGGCTGTCGCGTTTCTGGCCCGTTAGCCTGCTCTCCCGCTTTTACGTGTCGGTGTTTCGCGGCACGCCGCTGATTGCGCAGCTGTTTATGATTTACTACGGTCTGCCGCAGTTTGGTATCGAGCTCGATCCCATTCCCTCCGCCATGATTGGCCTGTCGCTAAATACCGCCGCCTACGCGTCGGAGTCGCTGCGCGGCGCGATTGCGGCCATTGAGCGCGGCCAGTGGGAAGCGGCGGCGAGTATCGGCATGACCCGCTGGCAGACGCTGCGCCGCGTCATTTTGCCCCAGGCGGCGCGCACGGCGCTGCCGCCGCTCGGCAACAGCTTTATCAGCCTGGTGAAAGACACCTCGCTGGCGGCAACCATTCAGGTGCCGGAGCTGTTCCGTCAGGCGCAGCTGATTACCTCGCGCACGCTGGAGGTTTTCACCATGTACCTGGCGGCGTCGCTGATCTACTGGGTCATGGCGACCGTGCTGTCGGCGCTGCAAAACAGGCTGGAAAAACGGGTTAATCGTCAGGATGAGGAGGCGAAATGAGCGCCATCGAAATCAGCAAGCTGGTGAAGACCTTCAATGGCCAGACGGTGCTGCACGGCATCGACCTTGAGGTGGCTTCCGGCGAAGTGGTGGCGATTATCGGCCCCAGCGGCTCGGGTAAAACCACGCTGCTGCGCTGTATCAACCTGCTGGAAACGCCGGACAGCGGCACCATCAAGGTGGGCGAGATCGCCATCGACGCCCGGCTGGCGCAGACAAAGCAGAAAGAGCAGGTGCGTCAGCTGCGTCAGCAGGTCGGCTTTGTGTTCCAGAACTTCAATCTGTTTCCCCACCGCTCGGTGCTGGAAAACATTATTGAAGGGCCGGTAATCGTCAAAGGCGAACCGAAAGGGGAAGCCGAAGCGCGTGCGCGCGCGCTGCTGGAGAAAGTGGGGCTGCAGGGCAGAGAGAGCAGTTTCCCGCGTCGCCTCTCCGGCGGCCAGCAGCAGCGCGTCGCTATCGCCCGCGCGCTGGCGATGCGTCCGCAGGTTATCCTGTTTGACGAGCCGACCTCGGCGCTCGATCCCGAGCTGGTGGGCGAGGTGCTCAACACCATTCGCGCGCTGGCGCAGGAGAAGCGCACCATGGTCATCGTGACCCATGAGATGAGCTTTGCCCGCGACGTAGCGGATCGGGCGATTTTTATGGATCAGGGGCGCATCGTAGAGCAGGGCGCGGCGAAAGCGCTGTTCAGCAATCCCCAGCAGGCGCGTACCCGGCAGTTCCTCGATAAATTCCTCAACCAGTAATAAATACGCCTCTTCGGAGGCGTATTCCACTTTTCTGCTGCGCGCAAGCCGCACCCGCAAACTATTATCTTATGCGCCTTAGCACAGCTAATTATTTATGCTTAAACAATTTGGGGCAAAATATTTAAATATTTCCGCGCGCATCGAGCATTATCTGGTTTTACCGCTTCAGGTTTACTCCTATTTACCTGCGTAAATAACTATTGCCGGTTTTACGCATTTTTCTGCTTAGTGGTTAACAGCTAACTAAAAAAGCGCCGCGCAAAAGAAATGTAAAGAAAAGGCGAGACGAGTAAAGCATTGTTAATTCAGGGCCAGCCTAATACTTTTAAGACTTTCGCTAGAGTCAGCGGCAGGGGAATGGCGAATAATCGCCAGATAATCCTAAAAAGTATCATGTCGGTTTTACTCTTTTCCTCTTCAGTTTCTGACCTACACAGCAGGAGTCAAATCATGAACAACGCTAAGTCAGATGAAATATCGTGGGTCAATACCCTTAAGGGGGCCTGCATATTGCTGGTCGTGCTCTATCACACCGTGCTGCCGGGCTTTGAAGGCACGCTGAAGTATCTTTCCGCAGGCTGGATCCCGGCGGAAATGTGGGTGCAGTTTAATACCGTGCTGTCGCCGCTGCGCATGCCCGCTTTTTTCTTTGTCTCTGGCCTGCTGGCCACTAATGGCATTCTTAATCGTCCCTGGAAACAGGTTTTCACCAGCCGTATTACCAATCTCTTTTATCTCTACATTCTGTGGGGCTTTATTCAGTGGTGGTCGATTGTCGGCATCTCGACTGAAATAACTGGCCAGCGTATTTCGCAAAATCTTAACGCCGCCTATGCCGGGTCGCTGCTGGAGTTTTTAAAACTGACTTTTCTGGCAATGAGCACCTCCTGGTATCTCTACGGGCTTGGCTTATATTTCCTCTGCGCCAAAATATTTCGCCAGTATAAAGTGGCCCTGCTGGCGGTCGCGGTGCTGCTTAATTACCTGGCGGTTGAGAAGATTATTCCCTTCTGGGGCCCGCAGAGCGTGGCGCAATATTTCCTGTTCTTCCTGCTGGGCGTTTTCTGGAGCCCGATGATGCTGCGCCTGAGCGAATGGCGTCGTGAAAATATGGTGCCCTGGGCGATACTGGCGGCGCTGGCGGGCATTCACGTTATTTTCGGCCTCGATAAGAGCCTGTTTATGTGCATTATCGCGGTGCTGGGGAGCGTGGCGGCCTGCCGCTGGCTCAATCAGCATTTCAGCATGAGCTATATGAACTGGATAGGGCGCAACACGCTGCAGATTTACGTCATTCACCGCATCTTTATCGAGTTCTTCGGCATGTCGGCGATTCTGTTCGCTCAGCGGCACCACCTGTTCGAGCACGCCTGGTTCTCGTTTCTGTGGGCCTGCCTCTATCCGGTGGCGATTGTGGGCCTCTGTTCGCTCTGCTCGGTGGCGGTGTGGTCGGTGACCAATCGCGGGCTGGGGCAGTCGCTGTTTATCTTCCCGACGCTGATCGGCCTGAAGCGCGCCCGTTCCGCCGCCTGAAAAAAAGCCCCGCGAAGCGGGGCTGATTCAGTGCGCGGCAGCGGGCGGCAAACCCGCTGCTGGCTTAGCTTTTCACGCGGTTGGCGAAGCTTTTACGCAGCTTCTGCAGCTTCGGCGGAATCACCGCCATGCAGTAGCCGTTGCGCTGGCCTGCGCCTTCCCAGTAATCCTGATGATAGGCCTCGGCGGGATACCACTCTTTCAGCGGCTCAATGGTGGTGACCACCGGATCCTGATGGTCCTGCTGCGCGCGCGCAATAGCGGCGACCGCCTCAGCTTCCTGCTCCGGGGTGGCGGGGAAGATGGCGGAACGGTACTGCGTGCCGATGTCGTTGCCCTGGCGGTTAAGCTGCGTCGGATCGTGGGTAGCGAAGCTGATATCCAGCAGATCGCCGTAGCTCACTTTCTCTGGATCGAATCCGATGCGAATCGCTTCCGCATGGCCGGTCGCGCCGCTGCAGACCTGCTCATAGGTCGGATTAGGACGCGCGCCGCCGGTATAGCCGCTTTCAACCGACTCCACGCCGATCACATCTTTAAAAACCGCTTCGGTACACCAGAAACAGCCGCCTGCGATCACTGCGTATTCGATTGCCATAATGCTTAACTCCTGTCGAGGTCGAGTATGAGAGAGTAGGGACGGCTGCGCGCCTTTTCAACCCGCGCAGGACAAGATTGGCCGATGACAGGCTAAATCAGCATCTCAGGTTTAAACTGCCCGCTGCGATCCAGCACCCGGTCGCCCATAATAGTAAAGCGGCCTTCGCCGGTGTAGTGCAGCGTTGGCGGAAATTCCGGCTCGTCGGCGACGTGGGCTTTAACGATCTCGAAAATAAACAGGTTGTAGTTATCCACCATCGAATCGTCATAGAGCTGACACTCAAAGCTGGCGAAACACTCATTGATCAGCGGGGCGTTCACTACGCTGGCCGGCTCGGCGGTGAGGCCAAACGCGTCGAACTTATCCAGCTTGTCGCCGTGGCTGTTGCCGATAGCGACCACCTTATCGATCAAATCCGCCGAGGGAACGTTTAGCACGCACTGCCCGCTGTCGCGGATCAGCGCGTGACTGTGGTTCATGCTGGAGATCATGCAGCCGACCAGCGACGGCGAAAACTCCAGCACCGTATGCCAGCCGAGCGTCATGATGTCGCTATGGGTGTCGAACTGCGAGCTGAGCAGCAGCACCGGGCCGGGCTCGAGATATTTACGCGCCTTGCTGACTGGAAAGGCGGTTTTATGCAGACGTTGACTCATGACATCTCCTTATTTCGGGGCGATGCCTTTAAGTGTAGAAGCTACAGGTCGATCACCAGCGCTTTACTGCGGCTGCGCGAGCAGCAGAGCGCGATTTGTTGAAGCGGCGCAGACTTTTCCGTTTCGGTCTGCACCGTGTCGCGATGATCCGCCTCACCTGACACTACCGGCGTGAGACAGGCGCCGCACAGCCCCATTTCGCAGGAGAGCGGCACCTCGACGCCGTTTTCCAGCAGCACGCGGGCGATGGTTTTATCCGCCGGTACCGGCCAGCTGGCGCCGGAAGAGGCGAGCGTGACGATAAAGCTCTCGTCGGCTGGCTGGGTCGGCGGCGGCGCGGCGGCGCTAAAGGCTTCGGTATGCAGCTGCTCCGCACGCCAGCCGAGCGCCTGCGCCTGCTGCTGAATATGCGTCATAAAGCCCTGCGGCCCGCAGAGATAGAGATGCGTCCCGGACGCCGGCGCGCGCAGCGCCTCAGGCAGATGCTGACGCGGGCTCTGGCCCTCGGCGCTGCACAGGATCTCGCCGTAGCCGTGGCGAAAGGGCTGTAGCAGCTGGCGCGTCAGAGCCGCATCCTGACGCTGCTTCACATAATAGTGCAGCGAAAAGGGCACGGCGTCCGCCTCAAGCTGCGCCGCCATCGCCAGCAGCGGCGTCAGGCCGATGCCGGCGGCGATAAGCACCACGCGCTGCGCCGCCACCAGCGGAAACAGGTTGCGCGGCGCGGAAATAGTCAGACGCTGGCCCAGCCGCAGCTGCTGATGGATATAGCGCGAGCCGCCGCGCGAATCGGCGGCCAGCCCGACGCAGATCAGATAGCGATCCTGGCGCAGCGGCGAACCGGTCAGCGAATATTGCCGCATCATGCCGTTGCCCAGCTGCAGATCGATATGCGCGCCCGCTTCCCAGCGCGGCAGCGGTTGGCCGTCGTCGCGCACCAGGCTCAGCGCGACGGCGTGGCGTCCCTGACGCGATAAACCGTCGACAGTTACCGTAAAAGTCGTCATCTCATCTCCTTGCTACACCAGGAAAAAGTCGCCGTAGCCCTGTTTTTTCAGGCCGCGACGGTAGGCGATAGAGCTGCGGTCGGCGGGAATATGCGCCTCCAGCGTCAGGTCGAGCGGCAGGCGCTCCGGCATCTGCGTCTCCACCATCAGCCGATCCTCCTCGAACACCCGATGGTTAAAGGCGTGCACCTCCTCGACCGGAATATGCAGGTCGAAGTTGCGCGCGATGGGCGCGAACATCCGCGTTTTACGCGCCGAGACCGGCGAGGCGGCGTTCATAATCACCAGGCGCGCGGCATCGGGGAAATGCACCGTCAGCGTGGCGGTAAAGGGAAGATGCATCTCAAAATGGCGCAGCCACTGGAAGCCCTCCGGCGCCTGCTGATCGGAGCCCGCCGCGAAGTTGGAGACCGTGCTCCAGTAATCCACCGCAAAGCCATACTCCGTCTCGACCGGGTTGTAGGGCGGCACCTCCTGATTGCCGGGATCGGCGAAGGTTTCGCTGTGTACCCAGGCGAAATGGGCGACGTCGAGAAATCCCTCTACCTGGCGTCCGGCAAAGCCGGCGACGTCGAAAGGAGGACAGGTGATCTGCTGAAAACCGGCGTCGTCCCAGTGCGGCATCTGCGGCAGCGCGGCTGGGTTATCCGCATCTGGCGCGAGGCAGACCCATACCAGCCCAAAGCGCACTTCTACGGGAAAGTTGATGAGATTGAGCTTGGCGGGCACCGGCTGGTTGGGGCTGGAGGGAATGCGGTTACAGCGGCCATCCTCGCCGAAGCGCAGTCCGTGGTAGGGGCAGATGATGCCGTGCTCGTCGTGGAAGCCGAGCGTCAGCGGCACGCCGCGGTGCGGACAGACATCTTTCGCGGCGACGATCTGCTCATTAATGCGGTAGATCACCAGCTGCTCGTCAAGCAGCACCGCTTTCATCGGCGCGGGGCCAACGTCGCACAGACGCGCCACGGGATGCCAGCAGCGCGCCAGCCGCAGCCAGTCGTCAGGTTCAAAGGTGCAATGGGCGGGAGGCGAAGGTTGTTTCATGGCGATTACCTGTCTGGGGCGCAAGAGAAGATGCGAACATTGTGGACAGAGGTGGGTGCAACGATCCATCATCGTTTTTTCACTAAGGTGTTGCGTTAAACAGTACAGGTCGCTCATGCTCCCTTTTTCACGGTTTTCTCACTACTTTCTCGAGCTGGCGCGCAGCGGCAGCCTGCGCAAGGCGGCGGAACGGCTACACGTCTCCGCCTCGGCGATTAACCGGCAGATCCTGCAGGCGGAAGAGGAGCTGGGCATGCGGCTGTTCGAACGCCTGCCGGACGGCATGCGCCTTACCAGCGCCGGCGAGCTGCTGCTGGACGACCTGCGTCGCTGGCAGCGCGAGTACCAGCGCACCCGCCAGCGCTTCGATGAGATACAGGGACTGCGGCGCGGCCACGTCAGCCTCGGACTGATTCAGGCGCTGAACGAAGGGGCAATTGCCGATGCGCTGTCGCAGATTGCGCAGACGCACCCCTGGCTGCGGCTCGACCTCAGCGTGCACGACAGCGCGCAGATAGGCGAGCAGGTGCGGCTGGCGGAGCTGGATGCCGGACTGGTGCTCGATCCGCAGGCGCAGGCCGGGCTGAGCGTGATGGCCTTCGCCGAGCTGCCGATTGGCGTGGTGCTGCCCGCCGGCCACGCGCTTAGCGCGCATGCGACGCTCTCCACCGGCCAGCTCAGCGCGGAGCGGCATATCATCCCCGGCGCGCCGCTGGTGGTGCATGAGCGGGTCGATATGCTCTACCAGCGGCATAGCCTGCAGCCGGAGAACGTCATTACCTGTAACGACATCCGCCTGATTAAATCGCTGATTAAGCAGGGTAGCGGCATCAGCATGTTAAGCCTGCTGGACGTGATGGATGAGGTAGAGCGGGGGACGTTGAGCTTTGTGCCGCTGCGCGACCCTAACGTGCGGCCGCTGACGCTGGCATTATGCTGCGCGCCGGCGCGTCAGCTGTCGCGCGCCGCTCAGCAGGTGATTCAACATTTGACCGGCGTGATAGAGTCGCTCAACGCGTCGCGCGCAGGCGAATATTTGCATTAAAATCAGCGCATAGCGCGCCTTAGCGGCACTTTTTGTAAATTAACGTAAAGCGAAAGCCAGCCGGGTTTAGCGGAAAGGGTAATTAGGCTATAAGTCCTCTACCACGCCAACCTGCTTAGGGTTTCACCTTACACGATGATGACTCTGCGACCTCTGCTGACGCTTGTGTTAGCTTCCGCTTTTCTGCTTGGCGGCTGCTCGCGCCATTCTACTGAACCATCCGCACAGAACGATACGCAGGTCAGCGATGAGGGCCAGGGCGATCAGGGCGATCTTATTCCGGTCGTTGCCGCGCTGCACGATCAAATGCACACCTGGCACGGCACGCAATATCAGTGGGGCGGCACCGAACTTTCCGGCGTCGACTGCTCCGGCTTTGTCTGGCGCACGCTGAAAGATCGCTTTAACCTGCCGATGGATCGCGTCACCACCACCGAACTGCTGAAAATGGGCAAGCGCATCGCGCCGCGCGATCTGCAGCCGGGCGACCTGGTCTTTTTCCGCATCAACGGCGGCATGCACGTCGGCTTCTATGATACCGACCAGCACTTTTTCCACGCCTCGGTTAGCCAGGGCGTAGTGCGCTCCGAGCTGAATAATCCTTACTGGCAGAAAGTCTTCTATCAGGCGCGGCGCCTGCCGAAAGAGTACAACGCGCAGATCACCCTTAATAAAGGCAGCGGCATGACGCTGGCGCGTAAGTAATATGGCCTGCGGGCCCTCTGACCAACGCGTAAAGCCCGCCTCTCGGCGGGCTTTTTGATCAGTGTCGAACGGCGCAGCCGCACTGGCCCATTTCGCCCAGCGCCGCCTTGCCCTGATGGGAGTGGCGCACCCGCAGTTCGCCGTGACGCCAGGCGCCATCCTCCTCCACGCGATTGAGCAGCAGACGGTTGAGCGCCTCCGTTACCCGCAGCGCGCGCGGCTGCGCCCAGCTCGTCAGATGCCAGGTCGAGGCGCCTGCCTCAATGCAATCACCAAATCCCACCACGGCGACATGCGCGCCCTGACCAAAGTCCCGCACCGCCTGCAGCGCGCCGAACGCCAGCCGGTCACTGTCGCAGAAGAGCGCCTGGATGCGCTCCGAGGCGCGGGCGCGTTTCAGGTAGGCAAGCATCGCCTGATAGCCGCTGTCGCGCTCATCGTTCAGGTCGGCGGCGATAAGCGACTGATCCAGGCGTTTCTCCGCCGCCGCTAAGACGCCGCAGAAACCGTCGATGCGGGCGGGATCGGCAGCGCGCGACTGTTGCAGGTAGCCGAAACGCTGGTGGCCCTGCGCCAGCAGCAGCCGACCCATTTCCGCGCCAGCGGCAAAGCCGTCCCGGTTTAGCTCATCCAGCGCCAGCAGCGGTATCGGCCCGGCAGCGGCGCGAAACGCGTCGCTAAACTCTCCGGAAAGATGCAGCGCGCCGCTCAGCAGCGGCGCCAGCTGACGCGCGCGTTCATCGGCGGCGTCGACCAGCAGCGCCGCGCAGCCGCGCGCGTTAAGCTGCCGGTTCACTTCCTGCAGCAGCGCCGCCGTCTGCGGATGGCTGAAATCATGGCTCAGCACGCCAATGGTTTTACAGGTGTTGTTATACATTGAGAAGGCCCTGTTGAGGTGGGTAGAGGTCTCTGTACCATAAAGGATGAGGCCCCTGTTTCACAATGTCGCTGCGGCCGACAGCTGCAGTTCGCGCCTGCCCAGCGTGCGGGTCGCCAGCACCGACTGCTGGGCGTACAGGCTCGCCTGCTCAACGGCCTGGCTCAGCGGCGCTCCGCGCAGCAGGCGGGCGGTCAGCTCGGCGGTAAAGAGATCGCCGGTGCCTTTGGGCGGATTATCGTAGCGCGGGTGCTCGGTGACGAAGGTCTCTTGCGCGGTCACGCAAAACACCTGCATGCTGTGACGCGCCTCGTCGTGCGTGGCGCTGGTCACCACCACCCATTGGGTTTGCGCGCCGAGCAGCGAACGCGCGGCGTCGATAATCTCGGCGTCGCTCTCCAGCGGCGCGTCGCACAGGCAGCCCAGCTCAAAGCGGTTCGGCGTCAGACCGGTCGCCAGCGGCGCAAGCTGTTGCCGATAGTGGATCGCCAGCTGCGGATCGACATAGAAACCGCTGTCGTCGTCGCCCAGTACCGGATCGATAATCACCGGCAACTGCGGGTTTTTCTCACGCATCAGCCGCAGCCAGCGCGCCAGCGACGCCGCCTTATCGGTGGATTTCAGATAGCCCAGCACCACGGCGCGCGCGGCGCTATCCAGGTTGCGCTCGGCCAGCGCGGTCAAATAGCCTTCAAACCAGGGCTGAGGGATCTCGCCGCCGTAGCAGCTGGCGTAGTGGGGCGTATTGCTCAACAGCACCGTGGGCACCGCCACGACCTGCAATCCATGGCGTCGCAGCGCGGGGACGGCGATGCTGTTGCCTACGCTGCCGTATACCACCTGAGACTGAACAGAGATGACGTCGATGATCTCGCCGTCTGATGCGTCGGAAACCTGAAACATATTGCGCTCCTTGTTAGCACTCTTTCGCCAGTATACCGCGTGCGAGGCGGCCAGCGGCAGACCGCTCTGCGGCGCGCCGCTTCCCTTAACCTCTCCAGCCCTTGCCGGACAACGCGCGGCGCAGCGCTAAGCGAAGCGCTAACAGCAGCATATTCTGCTAAGAACAGGCAAATAATGCCGCGTCGACTGGCAAATATGGCAAGGCCGTCTACACTTAATCGCGACGATGTTTTCAGTCAGGTTGATATGTCTGTGAAGGTTTTAAAACGTAGTGGCGTCTTATTTGAAGTGACTTGCTGGTATCCGCAGTTTTTGCCCTGCACTTTACCCCACGCTCAGCCGTTCCGGCTGACCATCCCGCAGACATTCATCCTCGCTAAAACATCCTGCAATGGCGCGTTGACGAGCCAGGCCTCTGACCTGACAAGCCGCGAATCGTACGCGCCCGGATCAACTACAGGAGAAGACACGTGACCCAAGCGGCGAATGAACATGCCTCGCTTCCTGCGCTAAGCGGCGGTCTTTATGCCTTCTTTTTTGACGTAGACGGCACCCTTGCCGCTATTCAGCCGCAGCCTGACGCCGTTTTCATCCCGGAAAAAGTGCGTCAGCAGCTGCAACAGCTCGCTTCACTCTGTCACGGCGCGCTGGCGCTGGTGTCGGGGCGGCCTGTTTCACAGCTCGACGCGCTGGCCGCGCCGTTAATCGCGCCTGCTGCGGGCGTTCACGGCGCAGAGCGTCGCGACGCGCAGGGCGAACAGCACCTTATCCGCCTGGATCCCACGGTGGCCGAAGCCTTGCAGCAGCAGCTGCAAGAGGCGATGGCGCGCTGGCCAGGCACGCTGCTCGAGGCCAAAGGCATGGCCTTTGCGCTGCATTACCGTCAGGCGATGCAGCATGAACAGGATGTCCTTAATCTGGCCGAACAGGCCGTGAAACGCTTTCCGGCGCTGGCGCTTCAGCCGGGAAAATGCGTTGTGGAGATCAAACCGCAGGGAGTCGATAAAGGCGAAGCCATACGCGCCTTTATGCGCGAAGCGCCCTTTGCCGGTCGTATCCCGGTATTTGTCGGAGACGATCTGACCGATGAGAAAGGATTTATCGCCGTAAACGCCATGCAGGGCATTTCCGTGAAGGTTGGACAAGGTTCCAGTCAGGCGCGCTATCGACTGCCAGACGTTGAGGCGGTTCACGCGTGGCTGGAGCGATTACTATTACAAATAAAACAAGACAATGTCGGTAAGGAGTAAAGGTTATGAGTCGTTTAGTGGTCGTATCTAACCGAATCGCCATTCCTGATGGGAAAAAAGCCAGCGCAGGCGGCCTCGCCGTCGGCATTCTTGACGCGCTGAAAAGCACCGGCGGCCTGTGGTTTGGCTGGAACGGAGAGATCAGCGAATTTTCCGGAGAAGAGGAAGACGAACTGGTACAGGTAGAGCATGACGGCATCTCCTACGCCGCGCTGCCGCTGAGCCAGAACGATTATGATCTCTATTACTGCCAGTTCTCCAATACCGTTATCTGGCCCGCGTTTCACTACCGCCTCGATCTGGTTCAGTTCCAGCGCGAAGCCTGGGACGGCTATTGCCGCGTCAACGAGATGCTGGCGCAGCGCCTGAAGCCGCTGATCAAACCGGACGATACCCTGTGGATCCACGATTATCATCTGCTGCCGTTCGCCGCCGAACTGCGCAAGCAGGGCGTGAATAACCGCATCGGCTTCTTCCTGCACATCCCGTTCCCGACCCCGGAAATTTTCAACGCGCTGCCGCCGCATAAAGAGCTGCTGGAGATGCTGTGCGATTACGATCTGCTGGGCTTCCAGACCGAATCGGATCGCGTCGCTTTCCTCGACTGCCTCAGCCAGCTGACGCAGCTGCAGAACATGGGCGACAAAAAGCACCGTGCGTTCGGCAACACCTTTATGACCGAGGTCTACCCCATCGGCATTGAGCCGGACAGCATCAAAGAGATGGCCGAAGGTCCGCTGCCGCCGAAAATGGCGGCGATGAAACGCGAGCTGGGCGATGCGAAGAACATTATCGCCTGCGAGCGCCTCGACTATTCCAAAGGGCTGCCGGAGCGATTCCTGGCCTATGAAGCGCTGCTGGAAAACTTCCCCGAGCATCGCGGCAAAATCCGCTATTCGCAGATTGCGCCGACCTCGCGCGGGGACGTGCAGGCGTATCAGGACATTCGTCATCAGCTCGAAACCGAAGCTGGCCGCATTAACGGCAAGTACGGCACGCTGGGCTGGACGCCGCTCTACTACCTGAACCAGCATTTTGACCGCCGTCTGCTGATGAAAATCTTCCGTCTCACCGACGTCGGGCTGGTGACGCCGCTGCGCGACGGCATGAACCTGGTGGCGAAAGAGTATATCGCCGCGCAGGACCCGGACGATCCGGGCGTGCTGGTGCTGTCACGCTTTGCCGGCGCCGCCAACGAGCTGACCTCGGCGCTGATTGTTAACCCCTACGATCGTGACGAAGTGGCGGCGGCGTTGAATAAGGCGCTGACCATGCCGCGCACCGAGCGTATTTCGCGCTACAACGACATGATGGCGGTGCTGCGCAAGCATGACATCACCCACTGGCGCGAGAGCTTCCTGAAGGATCTGTGGGCCATCCCGCCGCGCAGCGCAGATCACGGCACGGCAAATAAAGTGGCGACTTTCCCGAAACTCGCCTGATTTTCACGGCGGCCCGCTCTCAGGGGCCGCCGTTTATCGTCTCTCTCTCCAGCCGGTCTCTGTCCAGTCCCGCTAAAGCATTGGGTTGTCGCCTGACAACGCCAGGGGATTCGGTTTGCTGTTTTAAACCACAGTTGAGAAAAAAATCGCTTTTTTTCTGCGCGCAGACCTAAAGTCTGGTGGTGAAATGCCGATAGTTGTGAGTCATCAAAGTGTCAAATGCCCTATTCATTCATATTTCTAATGTAACGTATTGTTACATCTGCTGCCCTCTGCTTTACGCCCACCGTTAAAGGTTAACGATTCGTTGCTGAAACGCGACGAATGTGCGCCGTCTCTCTTTACGCTTCGCTTACTCACTCCAGGAAATATTTGCCCTAAGTAATTAATTTTCCAGCGATTAACAATGCGCCTGTTTAGCATATTATGCTGCCTTGCTATCCGTTGGCAGCGCCTTCTAGGGTGTTAAAAGCAATGTTAAAAATAATTGATCGCTAAGGAGGCGCGATGAAAGATATATCGGGTCCATAAGGGGAATAAGCACTTTGTTAGGACGAAATATAAATGAAACAACGCAGATTTGTGCAAAAAACAGACAAAATAAAAGCGCCACTGAAGGGTTCAGGAAAAAATTTGCCTTAAAAGTGTGACGCAGATCACACTTTATCTAAAATTTCACGGTCCTGTCGTTGTATGTGTAAATCAGACGGGATAGATTTGCGTTGTTTTAGGAATAGTCTTAAAAAAATGTAAAAAGACGTCACGGAAGAGCGCAATAATTTAAAAAAGAATGGCCCTGGGGTTTTGACTAACACTGTCAATATGTCGTTCAGGACATGAGCAGACTTCAGAGTACGTTTGGTTTTTGGCTGTAAATTTTTGCCATCTTTAGATCTAACAACCAGCAACCCGTAACGCAGAGGGTTTTTCTGCGATGCTCTCACGTCGCGTCTGTCAGGATGGAAAAAATGGGTACATCTGATTTACTAAAACATATTTATGATATCAATCTGTCGTATTTACTGCTTGCACAGCGATTAATTAACCAGGAAAAAGCTTCTGCAATGTTTCGCCTCGGAATTGATGAAGAGATGGCTAACGCATTGTCGCAATTAACTCTGCCTGAAATGGTAAAGTTAGCGGAAACCAATCAGTTGGTTTGCCAGTTTCGCTTTAACGATCACGCTATTATTAATCGCCTGACGCAGGAATCTCGCGTGGATGATTTACAACAAATCCACACCGGAATTTTATTATCTAGCCGTTTACTGCGTAATGTTTCTAAGGATGAGACGCCGGCGAAGAAGAGGGCGATGTAAATGTCGGAAAAGAGCATTGTTCAGGAAGCGCGCGATATTCAACTCGCGATGGAATTAATTACCCTCGGCGCACGTTTGCAAATGCTGGAAAGCGAAACCCAGTTAAGTCGCGGCCGCTTAATTAAGCTTTATAAAGAGCTGCGCGGCAGTCCGCCGCCGAAGGGCATGCTGCCTTTTTCGACCGACTGGTTTATGACGTGGGAGCAGAATATTCACGCTTCTATGTTCTGCAACGCCTGGCAGTTTATGCTGAAAACCGGCATGGCGACCGGCGTTGACGCGGTAATCAAAGCTTACCGCCTCTATCTCGAACAGTGTCCGCAATCGGACGAGGGCCCGCTGTTGGCGCTGACGCGCGCCTGGACCCTGGTGCGATTCGTTGAAAGTAATATGCTCGAACTGGCCGACTGCAAAAGCTGCAGCGGCAGTTTCATCAACCATGCGCATCAGCCGGTCGGCAGCTTTGTCTGCAGCCTGTGCCAGCCGCCGTCGCGCGCGGTAAAAAGACGTAAACTTTCTGCAGATTCTGCCGATACCTTTCCACAACTGCTGGATGAACAGGTTAAACACGCCGTTTAAGTTTGTTCGCATCGTGGAAAGTCATCCAGCAGCGGGTATCCCCCGCTGCTTTTTTTTTGCCCACGATTTGAATAGCGCCTGCGGCTCTCTGGCTTAACTTCCACCAACACGTTACGGACGTAAGGATGTTCTAGTGCTGATCTTATTGGGGTATATCATTGTTGTCGCATCCGTTTTGGGCGGATATGCGCTGGTGGGCGGTCACCTGGGGGCCCTTTACCAGCCGTCAGAGCTGTTAATTATCGGCGGCGCCGCCCTTGGCGCTTTTTTCGTCGGCAACAACGGCAAGTCGATTAAAAAGACGGTAAAAGCGCTGCCGAAGCTGATGCGCGGCTCGAAATATAATAAATCCCTTTATATGGATTTAATGGCGCTGCTCTATCGCCTGATGGCCAAGTCGCGCCAGCAGGGCATGCTGTCGCTGGAGCGCGATATTGAAGATCCGGCACAGAGCGAAATTTTTGCTAATTATCCGCGTATTCTCGCCGATAAACAGCTGGTGGATTTTATTACCGATTATCTGCGTCTGATGGTCAGCGGCAACATGAACGCCTTTGAGATCGAGGCGCTGATGGATGAAGAGATCGAAACCTACGAACATGAATGCGAAGTGCCAGCGCAAAGTTTATCCGCCGTCGGCGACGGCCTGCCAGCCTTCGGCATCGTGGCGGCGGTAATGGGCGTGGTACACGCGCTGGCCTCAGCGGACCGTCCGGCCGCCGAGCTGGGCGCGCTGGTGGCGCATGCGATGGTCGGAACCTTCCTCGGCATCCTGCTGGCGTACGGCTTTATCTCGCCGCTGGCGTCGGTGCTGCGCCAGAAGTGCGCGGAAAACACCAAGATGATGCAGTGCATCAAGGTCACGCTGCTCTCCAGCCTGAACGGCTATGCGCCGCAGATTGCGGTGGAGTTTGGCCGTAAGACCCTTTACTCCACTGAGCGCCCGTCGTTCAGCGAACTGGAGGAGCACGTACGTAACGCGAAGAACCCGGCGAAACAGACTTCGGACGAAACTGCATGAAGAACAGCAACCGTCCGATCATCGTCGTCAAAAAGCGCAAGCATAAAGGTCATGAAGGCAGCCACGGCTCCTGGAAGATCGCCTATGCCGACTTTATGACGGCGATGATGGCCTTCTTTATGGTGATGTGGCTGATCTCCATCTCCAGCCCGCAGGAGCTGGTGCAGATCGCCGAATATTTTAAAACGCCGCTGAAGGTCGCCCTGACCGGCGGCAAGCGCAGCAGCGATAGCGACAGCCCGATTCCAGGCGGCGGCGACGACGCGACGCGCGTCCAGGGCGAAGTGAAAAAGGTCGTCAATATGGATGAGCAGAAGCGCAAGCTCGACGACATTCGCCTGAATCGCCTGCGCGAAAAACTGGACCAGCTGATTGAAGCGGATCCGCGTCTGAAAGCGCTGCGTCCGCACCTGATCATCAACATGGTGGAAGAGGGGTTGCGCATCCAGATTATCGACAGCCAGAACCGGCCGATGTTTAAAACCGGCAGCGCCGAGGTCGAACCCTATATGCGCGACATCCTGCGCGGCATTGCGCCGCTGCTTAACGATATACCGAACCGCATCAGCCTGGCGGGCCATACCGACGACTTCCAGTACGCGAATGGCGATCGCGGCTACAGCAACTGGGAGCTTTCCGCCGATCGCGCCAACGCCTCGCGTCGCGAGCTGGTGATGGGCGGGCTCGACGGCGGCAAAGTCCTGCGCGTGGTCGGCATGGCCGACACCATGAAACTGAAAAATCGCGTCGGTAACGATGCCGTAAACCGCCGCATTAGCCTGCTGGTGTTGAACCATGACACCGAAGCGGCGATTGAAAAAGAGAACGCCGAGAGCGACGCCGTACAGGTGAGCGATCCGGCGGCCATAGAAAAGATTACCGCGCCGCCTGTGCCGCAAGGCAGCAGCCCGGTAACCACAACAGCCCCCTCACAGCCGAGGTGATCCCGTGAGCATGGACATCAGCGATTTTTACCAGACGTTTTTCGATGAGGCCGATGAGCTGTTAGCTGATATGGAGCAGCATCTGCTGGGGCTCGATCCCCAGGAGCCGGACTCCGAGCAGCTAAATGCCATTTTCCGCGCCGCCCATTCGATAAAAGGCGGAGCCGGAACCTTTGGTTTTACGGTTTTGCAGGAAACTACCCACATTCTGGAAAATATTCTGGATGGTGCTCGTCGCGGCGAGATGCAGCTCAGCACCGACATCATCAACCTGTTTTTGGAAACCAAAGATATTATGCAGGAACAGCTCGATGCCTATAAAACCGCGCAGGAGCCTAACGCGGAAAGCTTTAACTACATCTGCGAAGCGCTGCGCCAGCTGGCGTTAGAGGCGAAAGGCCTGCCGGTCGCCGCGCCCGCCGTCGTTGCCACCGCGCCTGCCGCGCAGAGCGCGCCCGCCAGCAGCGGCCTGCGCGTGAAGCTGGTCGACCTGAAAGAGAAAGAGGTCGATCTGATGCTGGAGGAGCTGGGCAATCTCGGCGCCCTGAGCAACGTGGTCAAAGGCAGCGATTTCCTTGAGGCGAGCATCGACGGCGTCAGCAAAGACGACATCGTGGCGGTGCTTTGCTTCGTCATCGAAGAGGCGCAGATCCGCTTCCCGGACGCGGACGCCGCGCCGGTCGCAGAGGTGGCGCCGGTCGCCGCGCCCGCGCCGGTCGAAGAGGCCGCGCCGGTGCAGAGCGCCAGCGTCAGCGAACTGCCGGTGGCGAAGCGCGAAGGCAAACGCGCCGCCGCGCCGGCTAAAACCAGCGAATCAAGCAGCATCCGCGTCGCGGTTGAGAAGGTCGATCAGCTGATCAACCTGGTCGGCGAACTGGTGATCACCCAGTCGATGCTGGCGCAGCGCTCGGGCGAACTCGATCCGGTGGCGCACGGCGACCTGCTGAACAGCATGGGCCAGCTGGAGCGCAACGCGCGCGATCTGCAGGAATCGGTGATGTCGATCCGTATGATGCCGATGGAGTATGTCTTCAGCCGCTTCCCGCGCCTGGTGCGCGACCTGGCGAGCAAGCTGGGCAAAGAGGTGGAGCTGACGCTGCTCGGCAGCTCGACCGAACTCGACAAGAGCCTGATCGAACGCATTATCGATCCGTTAACGCATCTGGTGCGCAACAGCCTGGATCACGGCATCGAGTCGCCGGAAAAACGCCTGGCGGCAGGCAAGGTCGCCACCGGCAACCTGACGCTGTCGGCGGAACATCAGGGCGGCAACATCTGTATCGAAGTCTCTGACGACGGCGCCGGCCTGAACCGCGAACGCATTCTCGCCAAAGCGCTGTCGTCCGGCCTGCCGGTCAGCGAAAACATGAGCGACGAAGAGGTCGGCATGCTGATCTTCGCACCGGGCTTCTCCACCGCTGAGCAGGTCACCGACGTGTCGGGCCGCGGCGTCGGCATGGATGTGGTCAAGCGAAACATCCAGGAGATGGGCGGCCATGTAGAGATCGCCTCGAAGCAGGGCAAAGGCACCACCATCCGCATTCTGCTGCCGCTGACGCTGGCGATCCTCGACGGCATGTCGGTGCGCGTGGCGGACGAAGTCTTTATCCTGCCGCTCAACGCGGTAATGGAATCCCTGCAGCCGCGCGGTGAAGAGCTGAAGCCGCTGGCGGGCGGCGAATGCGTGCTGGAAGTGCGCGGCGAATACCTGCCGCTGGTCGAGCTGTGGAACGTGTTTGACGTGCAGGGCGCGAAAACCGAGGCGACGCAGGGCATCGTGGTGATCCTGCAGAGCGCCGGCAAACGCTACGCGCTGTTGGTCGATCAGCTTATTGGCCAGCATCAGGTGGTGGTGAAAAACCTCGAAAGCAATTATCGCAAGGTGCCTGGCATCTCCGCCGCCACCATCCTCGGCGACGGCAGCGTCGCGCTGATCGTTGACGTGTCGGCGCTGCAATCGCTCAACCGTGAAAAACGTGTGGCCGGCGCGGCCGCCTGACTGATAACAAAAGGGTAGAAACATGACTGGAATGGCAACCGTGACCAAAATCGCCGGCGAAACCGTCGGCCAGGAGTTCCTGGTATTTACGCTGGGAGACGAAGAGTACGGTATCGATATTCTTAAGGTGCAGGAGATCCGCGGCTACGATCAGGTCACGCGCATCGCCAATACGCCGGAGTTTATCAAGGGCGTCACCAATCTGCGCGGCGTCATCGTGCCGATTATCGATCTGCGCGTGAAGTTTTCCCAGCCGGATGTCGAGTACAACGACAACACCGTGGTGATTGTGCTGAATCTGGAGCATCGCGTGGTCGGCATCGTGGTAGACGGCGTCTCTGACGTGCTGTCGCTGACCCAGGATCAGATCCGTCCTTCGCCGGAGTTCGCCGTGACCATGTCGACCGAGTACCTGACCGGTCTTGGCGCGCTCGGCGAGCGCATGCTGATTCTGGTGGACATCGAGAAGCTGCTGAGCAGCGAAGAGATGGCGCTGATGGATACGCTGCGCAGCGCGTAAGCCGCTGTGTCACGAGCCGGCATCAAACCGGCTCGTGACTATTTACCTTTAAAATCAATAACAAGCGCATTTTATTTATCCCGCCTTGCGCTAAATATATTCCGTATTCTGCCGATACCTCTACTGCTTTATCTCCTACTTCTCCAGGGCTTCCTTATGCTAACCAAAATTCGTGTCGTCACCAGCTTGCTGCTGGTGTTATTGATGTTCGGCCTGTTCCAGGCTTTCTCCGGGGCAGTGTTCTTCTCTGCATTGAGCGATGATAAAAACAGCTTCAACGTATCGCAGCTCGCCAGTAAAAATCTGCAGGCGCTTAACGACGCCTATATGAGCCTTAACCAGAGCCGCGTCGTGCTGACGCGTATTCAGCTGCGCATCGCCAACAGTAAGGTGGATGGCAGCACGCCGGATATCGCCTCGCTGTTTACCGACAGCCAGCACTTCCAGCAGGTTGCGGCGACCAATTTCGATCTGTTTAAAACCACGCCGGACACGCCGGGGCAGGACGCGGCGCTCAACAACCGTCTGATGGACGCCTACGGCGCCTATGCGACCGCGCTGACTCAGCTGCAAGCCGCGCTGCAGGCTAACAATCTTGCCGAGGCGGGCAAGGCGCCGGTGGCGCCGAGCCAGAACGCCTTCCTGCAGATCTATACCGACTGGCGCGCCAACCAGGCGCACCTGTCCGAGCTGGGCGTGGAGAAAAACGCCAGCGCCTACACGCGTATGCTCTGGATCCTCGGCACCATCATGGCGCTGGTGGTAGTGGTTATCGCGCTGTGCTGGATTGGCCTGCGTCGCGTGCTGATCAATCCGCTGAACGCCAATATCGCCCACATCCAGCAGATTGCGCAGGGCGACCTGACGCAGCGGATCCACGCGGAAGGGCGCAATGAGATGAGCCAGCTGGCCGCCAGCCTGCACGAGATGCAGCAGGCGCTGGTCAGCACCGTCAGCAACGTGCGCGACGGCTCCGACGCCATCTTTACCGGCGCCAGCGAAATCTCCGCAGGCAACAACGATCTCTCTGCCCGCACCGAAGAGCAGGCGGCGTCGCTGGAGCAGACCGCCGCCAGCATGGAGCAGCTTACCGCCACCGTGAAGCAGAACGCCGAAAACGCCCGCCAGGCGTCGCAGCTGGCGCTGAGCGCCTCGGAAACCGCGCAGAAGGGCGGCAGCGTGGTGGACGGCGTGGTGAAAACCATGAGCGACATCGCGGGCAGCTCGAAGAAGATCGCCGATATCACCAGCGTTATCGACGGCATCGCCTTCCAGACCAACATTCTGGCGCTGAACGCGGCGGTGGAAGCGGCGCGCGCGGGCGAGCAGGGCCGCGGCTTTGCCGTAGTGGCGGGCGAAGTGCGCAGCCTGGCGCAGCGCAGCGCCCAGGCGGCGAAAGAGATTAAGTCGCTGATCGAAGACTCGGTGAACCGCGTCAATGCCGGCTCGCAGCTGGTGGGCACCGCGGGCGACACCATGAGCGAGATCGTCAGCGCGGTGACGCGCGTCACCGACATCATGGGCGAAATCGCCTCGGCGTCGGACGAGCAGAGCCGCGGCATCGACCAGGTGGGTCAGGCGGTGACGGAGATGGATCGCGTCACTCAGCAGAACGCCTCGCTGGTAGAGGAGTCCGCCGCAGCGGCCGCCTCGCTGGAGTCGCAGGCGAGCCGCCTGAGCCAGTCGGTGGCGGTGTTTAACATCCCGCGCGCCGCGGCGGCGGCTGCTGGCACCCGACACGTCCAGATCGCGGCGCCTGCGCTCAGCCCGGCCTCCGCCGCGCCGCGCAAAGCGCTGGCCGCGCCCGGCAGCGACGCCAACTGGGAAACCTTCTGATCGGCTTCATCTTTTACCCTGCCGGGCAGCCGCCCGGCATTTCATCCTCCTCAACGTCAAACCGCGCTTTAAAAACCTACATAACTCTAAAAACCGTTAAACCGGCTCAGATATGGCGGCCGCGCGCCGATAGAGAGCCTGCACGTTTTTTTATGACTCCCGGGAAAATATATGTTGAAAAGAATCAAAGTGGTCACCAGCCTGATCGCCGTGCTGGCTATCTTTAGCCTGCTGCAGCTCACGTCGGGCGGACTCTTCTGGTCCGCGCTGCATAAAGATAAAGAGGCCTTCGCGCTGGCGCAGGTCTCCACCAGCAACGTCACGGCGATGACCGACGCCTGGATCGCGCTGAATCAGACGCGCATCACCCTTAACCGCGCCATGCTGCGGCTACAGAGCAGCACGGCGGCGCAGATCAACGGCGGCCCGTTAGACGAGCTGGTGAAGCAGACCGAGCAGCAGCTGGCGCAGGCCGATCGCCATTTCAAAGTCTATTACGATCTTCCGTCGACGCCGGGCCTTGAGGTGGCGCTGCGCGACCGTCTCGAAGCGCAGTACGCCAGCTATCACGACGGCCTGGCCGGGATGCTGGAGCGCCTGAAGGCGCGCGATCTGCAGGGTATGTTCCGCTTCAATATCGAGCAGACCCAGAACGCCATGCAGGCGGCCTATGGCGAGTGGCGCGCGAAGCAGACCACGCTTGCCGCCCAGGGCGCCGAGCAGAACCAGCGCGCCTTTACCCAGATGATGTGGCTGCTGGCGGCGGTCGCGCTGCTGGTGATCGGCGTGGTCGTCGCCTGCTGGTTCGGCCTGCGCCACGTGCTGATCCAGCCGCTGCGCCAGCTGCTGACCCATATCCGTACCATTGCGGCGGGCGATCTCACCCAGCCGATTGCGGTGGAAGGGCGCAACGAGATGAGCCAGCTGGCGAACGGCCTGCAGGAGATGCAGCAGGCGCTGGTCAGCACCGTCAGCAACGTGCGCGACGGCTCCGACGCCATCCTGAGCGGCGCCAGCGAAATCGCGGCGGGCAACAACGATCTCTCCGCCCGCACCGAACAGCAGGCGGCGTCGCTGGAGCAGACTGCCGCCAGCATGGAGCAGCTTACCGCCACCGTGAAGCAGAACGCCGAAAACGCCCGTCAGGCGTCGCAGCTGGCGCTGAGCGCCTCGGAAACCGCGCAGAAGGGCGGCAGCGTGGTGGACGGCGTGGTGAAAACCATGAGCGATATCGCGGGCAGCTCGAAGAAGATCGCCGATATCACCAGCGTCATCGACGGTATCGCCTTCCAGACCAACATTCTGGCGCTGAACGCGGCGGTGGAAGCGGCGCGCGCGGGCGAGCAGGGCCGCGGCTTTGCCGTGGTGGCGGGCGAAGTGCGCAGCCTGGCGCAGCGCAGCGCGCAGGCGGCGAAAGAGATTAAGTCGCTGATCGAAGACTCGGTGAACCGCGTCAATGCCGGCTCGCAGCTGGTGGGCACCGCGGGCGACACCATGAGCGAAATCGTCAGCGCGGTGACGCGCGTTACCGACATCATGGGCGAGATCGCCTCGGCGTCGGACGAGCAGAGCCGCGGCATCGACCAGGTGGGTCAGGCGGTGACGGAGATGGATCGCGTCACCCAGCAGAACGCCTCGCTGGTAGAGGAGTCCGCCTCGGCGGCCGCCTCGCTGGAAGATCAGGCGAGCCGCCTCAGTCAGTCGGTGGCGGTGTTTAATATCCCGCGCGCCGCGCAGGCGGTTCGCGCGGCGTCGCGCGCGGTGGTGGCAGCGCCGGTGCGCAAGGCGCTGGCCGCGCCGGCGGGCGGCGATAACTGGGAAACCTTTTAACCCGCAACGCACTGCCCGCAGGGAAGCGGGCCTTTTCGATCCCGCCCGCCTTTTCATTTTCACTCCAGCGGGTTCAATCCCGCGTTTCCTGCATAAAGATCCCCTCGCTGAGGCCGATAACTGGTGAGATCCGCCAACCAATGAGGTGTTTATGTTTAATCGAGTACGCGTTATCTCCGGGCTGCTGGGCGTGCTGGCGCTGTTTGTTCTGCTCCAGCTGGTTTCCGGAAGCGCTTTTTTCAATACAGTAAAAGCTGACAAAGAGAATTTTGCTTATAACCAGCGTCTTGCGACGCTACAGCAGGCGATGGGCACCTCATGGGTTTCCCTGGTTCAGGCGCGCAATACCCTGAACCGGGCCGGCATCCGCTACCTGCTGGACAGCCAGCAGGCCGGTTCCGGCGCGACGGTGCAGGATCTGGTGGCGCTGGCCAACCAGGAGCTGAAGGTCGCCGATCAGGGTTTCGCCGACTTCAACGCCAACCTGTCGGAAAAGGGGAAAACCGCCGAGAACGTGCTGACGCTGCAGGCGAACTATAAAGCCTACCGCGACGCGCTGACCGAGCTGACCGGCTTCCTTGCCGCCGGTAACTTCAAGGGCTTTGTCGACCAGCCGACACAGGGTTTTCAGGATAAGTTTGAAAACGATTACAACGCCTGGCAGAGCCATAATCAGCTGCTGGCGAAGCAGGGCATCGACGCCAATAACACCGCATACCACCACGCCATTCTTATGGCGATCGGCCTGGTGATCGCCTCGCTGCTGATCAGCCTGCTGGTCTGGACGGTGATGCGCAGCGCGCTGATCGGTCCGCTGAAGCTGAGCATCGAGCATATCCGCCATATCGCGCGCGGCGACCTGACGCAGCCGATCACCTATAGCGTTCGCAACGAGCTGGGCGACCTGCTTGAGGCTCTGCAGGAGATGCAGCAGGAGCTGGCGCGCACCGTCTCCACCGTGCGCGACGGCGCGGACGCCATCTACACCGGCGCCAGCGAAATCGCCATCGGCAATAACGATCTCTCGTCCCGCACCGAACAGCAGGCGGCGTCGCTGGAGCAGACCGCCGCCAGCATGGAGCAGCTTACCGCCACCGTGAAACAGAACGCCGAGAACGCCCGCCAGGCGTCGCAGCTGGCGCTGAGCGCCTCGGAAACCGCGCAGAAGGGCGGCAAAGTGGTGGACGGCGTGGTGAAAACCATGAGCGACATCGCGGGCAGCTCGAAAAAGATTGCCGATATCACCAGCGTCATCGACGGCATCGCCTTCCAGACCAACATTCTGGCGCTGAACGCGGCGGTGGAAGCGGCGCGCGCGGGCGAGCAGGGCCGCGGCTTTGCCGTGGTGGCGGGCGAAGTACGCAGCCTGGCGCAGCGCAGCGCGCAGGCGGCGAAAGAGATCAAAGCGCTGATCGAGGACTCCGTGGCGCGCGTCGATACCGGCTCGGTGCTGGTAGAGAGCGCAGGCGAGACCATGAATGACATCGTTAGCGCGGTGACGCGCGTCACCGACATCATGGGCGAGATCGCCTCGGCGTCGGACGAGCAGAGCCGCGGCATCGATCAGGTCGGCCTCGCGGTGACGGAGATGGATCGCGTCACTCAGCAGAACGCCGCGCTGGTGGAAGAGTCCGCTTCGGCGGCCGCCTCGCTGGAAGATCAGGCCAGCCGACTGAAACAGGCAGTTTCTGTGTTCAATATTGGTAAAGAATTTGTCGCCCAGGCCGTTAACAGAACTACGGCGTCGAAAAGTTTACGGCTGGACGCGCCGGCTGCGGCCTCCCGCGCGCCAGCTGTTCGCAGCGACGACAACTGGGAAACCTTTTAATCGCCTGGATGGTCGGGCCGGCGGCAACGCCGCCCGACATAGCAGCAGAGTCTAATGAATTAAGTACAGTGCCAGGTGACCTGAAATGAAGAAATCGACGTTACTGGATCAAACCGAAGCGACAACGCTGCTCTCACAGATGGTGCAGCGCCTGCCGCTTTCGGATACACACTTTCGTCGTATCAGCCAGCTGATCTATCAGCGCGCTGGCATTGTGCTGGCCGACCACAAGCGCGAAATGGTTTACAACCGTCTGGTGCGTCGTCTGCGCACGCTGAACATCGACGACTTCGGCCGCTATCTGGCGCTGCTGGAGAACGACGTCAACAGCGCAGAGTGGCAGGCCTTTATCAACGCGTTGACCACCAACCTGACGGCATTTTTCCGCGAGGCGCACCATTTCCCCATTCTGGCGGAACACGCGCGCAAGCGCGCGGGCAGCTTTAACGTCTGGTGCGCCGCCGCCTCGACCGGCGAAGAGCCTTACTCGATCGCCATGACGCTGGCGGAAACGCTGGGCGCCGGACCGGGTAAGTTCCAGGTGCACGCCAGCGATATCGATACCCAGGTGCTGGAGAAGGCGATTTCCGGCGTCTATCGCCAGGAAGAGCTGCGCACGCTGTCGCAGCAGCAGATGCAGCGCTTTTTTCTGCGCGGCACCGGCCCGCATGAGGGCATGGTGCGGGTGCGCCCCGAACTGGCGAACAGCGTTAACTTCGCCCAGCTTAACCTGCTGGCGAACGAGTGGGCGCTGCCGGGGCCCTTCGATGCGATCTTCTGCCGCAACGTAATGATCTATTTCGATAAAGAGACGCAGGAAAAGATTCTGCGCCGTTTTGTTCCCCTGCTGAAGCCGGGCGGACTGCTGTTTGCCGGTCATTCAGAGAACTTTAGTCAGATCAGCAAAGAGTTCTGGCTGCGTGGACAAACCGTCTATGGACTGACGAAGGAAAGATGATGAGCAAAATCACCGTAATGTGCGTGGACGACTCCGCGCTGATGCGCCAGTTGATGACCGAAATCATCAACAGTCATCCCGATATGGAGATGGTGGCGACAGCGCCCGATCCGCTGGTCGCCCGCGATTTAATCAAGCAGTACAACCCGCAGGTGCTGACGCTGGACGTGGAGATGCCGCGCATGGACGGCCTCGACTTTCTCGAGAAGCTGATGCGTCTGCGCCCGATGCCGGTGGTGATGGTGTCGTCGCTGACCGGCAAAGGCTCCGAGATCACCCTGCGCGCGCTCGAGCTTGGGGCGGTGGATTTCGTCACCAAGCCGCAGCTCGGCATCCGCGAAGGAATGCTGGCCTACAGCCAGATGATCGCCGACAAGATCCGCGCGGCGGCGCGCGCGCAGCTGCACGCCCGCCCGATGATGCCGGCGCCGTTGACCTTAAAGGCTGGGCCGCTGCTGAGCAGCGAAAAGCTGATCGCCATCGGCTCTTCCACCGGCGGCACCGAAGCGATTCGCCACGTGCTGCAGCCGCTGCCGCCGACCAGTCCGGCGCTGATGATCACCCAGCATATGCCGCCGGGCTTTACCAAATCCTTTGCCGATCGCCTTAACAAGCTCTGTCAGATCACGGTGAAAGAGGCGGAGGACGGCGAGCGCATCCTGCCTGGGCACGCCTACATCGCCCCTGGCGCGATGCATATGGAGCTGGCGCGCAGCGGCGCCAACTATGTCGTGAAACTGAATGAAGGGCCGCCGGTGAACCGCCACAAACCCTCTGTGGACGTGCTGTTCAAATCGGTAGCCATCAACGCCGGACGTAACGCGGTGGGCGTCATCCTCACCGGCATGGGCAACGACGGCGCGGCGGGCATGCTGGAAATGCATCGCGCCGGCGCCTGGACCATCGCGCAGAGCGAAGCCTCCTGCGTGGTCTTTGGAATGCCACGAGAAGCCATCGCCAGCGGCGGTGTAAGCGAAGTCGTGGATTTAGGCAACATCAGCCAGCATATGCTGGCAAAAATTAGCGCCGGACAGGCACTGCGTATTTAACAGGCCCGTCCTGCCGGGCGAGATAACACAGGAGTAATTATGGCTGATAAAAACATGCGCTTTTTGGTGGTGGACGACTTCAACACGATGCGTCGTATTGTGCGTAACCTGCTGAAAGAGCTGGGCTTCAACAACGTCGAAGAAGCGGAAGATGGCGTAGACGCCCTCGGCAAGCTGAAAGCGGGCGGTTTCGACTTCGTGATCTCCGACTGGAACATGCCGAACATGGATGGCCTGCAGCTGCTGCAGACCATTCGCGCCGACGCCGCGCTGGGCAAGCTGCCGGTGCTGATGGTGACCGCGGAAGCGAAGAAAGAGAACATTATCGCCGCCGCACAGGCTGGCGCCAGCGGCTACGTGGTGAAGCCTTTCACCGCCGCTACGCTGGAAGAGAAGTTAGGCAAGATCTTCGAAAAACTGGGCATGTAAGGAGATGTGATGAGCGACCTTCCGAAACCAACTGAGGATGCCTCGGCACACGACATCATTGCTCGCATCGGCTCTCTGACGCGCATGCTGCGCGACAGTCTGCGCGAGCTGGGGCTGGATAAAGCCATTGCCGATGCGGCTGAAGCCATTCCCGATGCCCGCGATCGTCTGGATTATGTGGTGCAGATGACGGCGCAGGCCGCCGACCGTGCGCTGAACTGCGTCGAAGCGGCGCAACCGCATCAGGATAAAATGGAAGCCGGGGCAACCCAGCTGAAAGGGCGTTGGGACCAATGGTTTGAAAACCCGATTGAACTGGCCGATGCGCGGGAGTTGGTGACGGATACGCGCGCATTCCTCAGCGAAGTACCCGATCATACCGCCTTTACCAACAAGCAGCTGCTTGAAATCATGATGGCGCAGGATTTCCAGGACCTGACCGGTCAGGTTATCAAGCGCATGATGGATGTGATCCAGGAGATTGAGCGCCAGCTGTTGATGGTGCTGCTGGAGAATATGCCGGAAGTCAGCGCCGAGAAGCGTCAGGAGGGCACCAGCCTGCTGAACGGTCCGCAGATCCACGCTGATGCGCCGGGCGTGGTGGCGAACCAGGATCAGGTCGACGACCTGCTGGATAGCTTAGGGTTTTAATCCTGCGTGGCCCGCCGTCGGGCTGGCCACGGCTTGCCATCAGCGGGGCCGCCTTCCGGGCGGCCCCGTTCCTCATTACTAAACTCATCCGCCAAAGAGCGCCTCTTTTCCCCGTTTTATCTTCGCTTTAACCAAAGCCAAATTTGGCATCCTATGCTCAGAATTCCTACCCACTGAGGTTTGTCGTGGCTGAAGAGAGCGACGAGGACAAAACAGAATCGCCCACACCCCACCGACTTGAAAAAGCGCGTGAAGAGGGGCAGATTCCGCGTTCGCGCGAGCTGACGTCGGTGCTGATGCTGCTGGCGGGACTGATGATCCTCTGGCTGGGCGGCACGCTGATGGCGCGCCAGCTGGCGGCGATGGTCGCCTCCGGGCTGCGCTTCGATCACAGCATGGTGAACGACAGCAAGCTGATTATCGGCCATATCAGCAGCCTGATCGGCCAGGCGGTTATGGCGCTGCTGCCGCTGATGGGCGGGCTGGTGCTGGTGGCGATCGCCGCGCCGATGCTGCTGGGCGGCATCGTGATCAGCGGCAAATCGATCAAGATGGACTTTAAAAAGCTCAATCCGCTGCCCGGCTTCGCCCGCATGTTCGCCGCGCAGGCCTGGACCGAACTCTTTAAGGGGATCCTGAAGGCGATTCTGGTGGGCAGCGTCGGCGGCTGGTACATCTGGTCGCACTGGCCGGAGATGCTGCGGCTGATCAGTCAGTCGCCCACCAATGCGCTGATGCACGGGCTGGGGATGATCGCCGCCTGCTGCGCGCTGGTGGTGCTCGGCCTTATCCCGATGGTGGGCTACGACGTTTTCTGGCAGCTCTACAGCTACTACAAAAAGCTGCGCATGTCGCGCCAGGAGATCCGCGACGAATTCAAACAGCAGGAGGGCGATCCGCACGTCAAAGGACGCATTCGCCAGGCGATGCGCGCCGCCGCGCGCCGCCGCATGATGTCCGATGTGCCTAAGGCGGACGTGATCGTGACCAACCCGACGCACTACTCGGTGGCGCTGCAGTACAACGAGAACAAGATGAGCGCGCCGAAAGTGGTGGCGAAAGGCGCGGGCGAGGTGGCGTTGAAGATCCGTGAGATCGCCGCCGAGCATCGCATTCCGCTGCTGGAGGCGCCGCCGCTGGCGCGCGCCCTCTACCGGCACACTGAAATCGGCCAGCAGATCCCCGGCGCGCTTTACGCGGCGGTGGCGGAAGTGCTGGCCTGGGTCTGGCAGCTGCGACGCTGGAAGCGCGAAGGCGGCCTGATCCCAAACAAACCGAAAAACCTGCCGGTCCCGGCAGAGATGGACTTTGCAGGAGAGAAGCGAAACGATGGCTAACCTGGCCGCAAAACTGCGTTTACCGAACAACCTGAAAGATACACAGTGGCAGGTGCTTGCCGGCCCCGTGTTGATCATGATGATCCTGTCGATGATGGTGCTGCCGTTGCCCGCCTTCATCCTCGATCTGCTGTTCACCTTTAACATCGCGCTCTCGATTATGGTGCTGCTGGTGGCGATGTTCACCCAGCGCACGCTGGAGTTCGCCGCCTTCCCGACCATCCTGCTCTTCTCGACGCTGCTGCGCCTGGCGCTGAACGTCGCCTCGACGCGTATCATTTTAATGGAAGGCCATACCGGCGCGGGCGCGGCGGGACGGGTGGTCGAAGCGTTCGGCCACTTCCTCGTCGGCGGCAACTTCGCTATCGGCATCGTGGTGTTCGTTATCCTGGTGGTGATCAACTTTATGGTTATCACCAAAGGCGCAGGGCGTATCGCGGAAGTGGGCGCGCGCTTTGTGCTTGACGGCATGCCGGGTAAACAGATGGCGATCGACGCCGATCTGAACGCCGGCCTGATCGGCGAACAGGAGGCGAAAACGCGCCGTAGCGAAGTGACGCAGGAAGCGGACTTCTACGGCTCGATGGACGGCGCCAGTAAGTTCGTGCGCGGCGACGCCATCGCCGGCATTCTCATTATGGTGATTAACGTCATCGGCGGCCTGCTGGTCGGCGTGGTGCAGCACGGCATGGATATTGGCCACGCCGCCGAGACCTATACGCTGCTGACCATCGGTGACGGCCTGGTGGCGCAGATCCCGGCGCTGGTGATCTCCACCGCGGCGGGCGTGATCGTCACCCGCGTCGGCACCGATCAGGATGTCGGCGAGCAGATGGTGGGGCAGCTGTTCAATAACCCGCGCGTCATGCTGCTTAGCGCCGGCGTGCTCGGCCTGCTTGGTATGGTGCCGGGCATGCCGAACTTCGTGTTTCTGCTGTTTACCGGCGCGCTGCTCGGCCTGGCCTGGTGGATGCGCGGCCGCGAGATGGAGGCGAAGAAGAATCCGGAAGCCGCCAGCAGCGCGGTGATGAAAGCGTCCGACACGCCAGCCAATACCGAAGCCTCGTGGACCGACGTGCAGCTGGAGGACACGCTGGGCATGGAGGTCGGCTATCGCCTGATCCCGATGGTGGACAGCACGCAAAACGGCGAGCTGCTGGGACGCATCCGCAGCATCCGTAAAAAGGTGGCGCAGGATGTCGGCTTTCTGCCGCCGGTGGTGCATATCCGCGACAACATGGAGCTGCCGCCTGCGCGCTACCGCATTCTGATGAAAGGGGTCGAGATTGGCAGCGGCGATGCCTATCCTGGCCGCTGGATGGCGATCAACCCAGGCACGGCGGCGGGCACGCTGCCGGGCGAGGCGACGGTCGATCCGGCGTTCGGCCTGGCGGCTATCTGGATCGACAGCGCGCTGAAAGAGCAGGCGCAGATCCAGGGCTTTACCGTGGTTGAGGCGAGCACCGTGGTGGCGACGCACCTTAACCACCTGATTGGCCAGTACGCCAGCGAGCTGTTTGGCCGTCAGGAGGCGCAGCAGCTGCTCGATCGCGTCAGCCAGGAGATGCCGAAGCTGACGGAAGATCTGGTGCCGGGCGTTATCACCCTGACGACGCTGCACAAGGTGCTGCAAAACCTGCTGGTCGAGCGCGTCTCGATTCGCGATATGCGCACCATTATCGAAACGCTGGCGGAGCATGCGCCGGTGCAGAACGACCCGCAGGAGTTGACCAGCGTAGTGCGCGTAGCGCTGGGCCGCGCCATTACCCAGCAGTGGTTCCCGGGCAATGACGAAGTGCAGGTGATCGGCCTCGATACCACGCTGGAGCGTCTGCTGCTGCAGGCGCTGCAGGGCGGCGGCGGGCTGGAGCCGGGTCTGGCCGACCGACTGCTGGAACAGGCGCAGGCCGCGCTCCAGCGGCAGGAGATGCTGGGCGCGCCGCCGGTGCTGCTGGTCAATCATCCGCTGCGCGCGCTGCTGGCGCGTTTCCTGCGCCGCAATCTGCCGCAGCTGGTGGTGCTCTCCAATATGGAGCTGACCGACAATCGGCAAATTCGTATGACCGCCACCATCGGAGGCAAGTAATGCGTTACCGGCTGTGGGGTCTGGCGCTGCTGTCGCTGACGGCGCTGCCGCTTTACGCCGCGTCGGGCGCGTGGCACGCCAGCGTAAGCGGCCCGCCGCTGAGCAACCGCGGCGCCTGGGTGAAGTCAAAGCCGCTGCATGCGCCGCCGGGCGTCTCCGGCACGGTGAATCTGATTAACTGGCGCTATCAGCTTACCGGCGCGGCGCCGTCGGGATTGCAGGTGAAGCTCTGCGGCGCGCAGCGCTGCGCCTCGCTGGAGGGCGGCAGCGGCGCGACGCGCGAGCTGGCCTCGCTGGATGCCAGCGAAACGCTCTATATGGTGTTCGGCGTGGCGGGCAGGGGCGCGCTGCCGCCGGGTTTGCGGGTGCTGAGCAGCGAAGTGATGGTGAATTACCAGAATTAAAAGCGGGGAAGGGAGAACCTAAAGCGCGCGCAAATGTTAGCTGTACGGATAGTCTGGTCCGAAGAGCAAAGCGTCCCGCGGCAGGGACAAAAACGTCGGGAGCGTTTTTGAACGGCGCAGAGCGCTGGCCCGTTACGGGCGCACCTCAGGGATGAGGTGCGTATCCCCGCGGGCCGAGCGCGCAGGGATGCCTTGAGCGACTTTGCGATCGGGCCAGACTATCCGTACCCGCACAAGCCTTAGCAAAAAACCCCGCCCTGGCGGGGTTTTTTGTTTGTTACATACGCTCGACGGTCTTGATGCCCAGCGTATCCAGACCCTGCTTCAGCGTCTTCGCCGTCAGCGCCGCCAGCTGCAGGCGACTGTTGCGCGTGGCGTCGTCCTCCGCGCTGAGGATCGGGCAGTGCTCGTAGAAGCCGGAGAACAGACCCGCCAGATCGTAAAGATAGGCGCACATCACGTGCGGCGTGCCGTCGCGCGCCACCTGGGTAATGGTCTCTTCGAACTGCAGCAGGCGCGTCGCCAGCTGCGCTTCGCGATCCTCGGTAATCACCAGCGGCGCGTCGATGCTGTCGACGTCGACGCCCGCTTTACGGAACACGGAGAGCACGCGGGTGTAGGCGTACTGCATATAGGGCGCGGTATTGCCCTCGAACGCCAGCATATTGTCCCAGTCGAAAATGTAGTCGGTGGTGCGGCTCTTCGACAGATCGGCATACTTCACCGCGCCGATGCCAACCACTTCCGCCAGCTGCTGCAGCTCCGCTTCGCTCATCTCCGGGTTTTTCTCGCGCACCAGCGCCAGCGCGCGATCGTGCGCCTCTTCCAGCAGATCGGCGAGCTTGATGGTGCCGCCGCTGCGAGTTTTAAACGGACGGCCGTCTTTGCCCAGCATCATGCCGAAGGCGTGATGCTCCAGCGGAACGGATTCCGGCACGTAGCCCGCTTTGCGCACGATGGTCCACGCCTGCTGCAAATGCTGATGCTGGCGCGAATCGATGTAGTAGAGCACGCGATCGGCCTTCAGCGTCTCATAGCGATATTTGGCGCAGGCGATATCGGTGGTGGTGTAGAGGTAGCCGCCATCTTTCTTCTGAATGATGACCCCCATCGGTTCGCCTTCTTTATTTTTGAACTCGTCGAGGAACACCACGGTCGCGCCTTCGCTGGTCACCGCCAGCCCTTTGGCGCGCAGATCCTCGACGATGCCCGGCAGCATATCGTTATAGAGGCTTTCGCCCATCACATCTTTGCGCGTCAGGGTCACGTTCAGGCGGTCATAAATCAGCTGGTTCTGGCCCATGGTGATATCGACCAGCTTCTTCCACATGGTGCGGCAATATTCGTCGCCGCCCTGCAGCTTGACCACATAGGCGCGCGCGCGCTCGGCGAAGGCTTCGTCTTCGTCGTAGGTGCGTTTCGCTTCGCGGTAGAAGGCTTCGAGGTCGGCGAGCGCGATCGCTTCATGATGCTCGTTCTGTTGCTTTTCCAGATAGGCGATCAGCATGCCGAACTGCGTGCCCCAGTCGCCCACATGGTTGGCGCGGATTACGTTATGGCCCAGAAACGACAGGGTGCGCACGGCGGCATCGCCGATAA
The DNA here is from genome assembly GCF_059730625.1 of Pantoea sp. X-Soil-MYKO-1289. NCBI lineage: Bacteria > Pseudomonadati > Pseudomonadota > Gammaproteobacteria > Enterobacterales > Erwiniaceae > Pantoea > Pantoea sp. X-Soil-MYKO-1289. The sequence goes on along the minus strand of NZ_AP036004.1, from coordinate 2,413,411 downwards.
TGGTGGAGCGGACGTGGCCGACATGCATCTCTTTCGCCACGTTCGGCGCCGAGTAGTCGACGACGATGGTTTGCGGCTCAACGGCGGCGACGCCCAGGCGCGGCTGCGTCAGCGCCTGCTTCGCCTGCGCAGCCAGCCAGTCGCGGTCGAGAAAAATATTGATGAAGCCTGGCCCGGCGATCTCCACCTTGCTGGCGATGCCTTTCAGGTCAAGATGCGTCATCACGCTTTCAGCCAGCTGTCGCGGCGCCTGACCCAGCTTTTTCGCGACGGCCATAATGCCGTTCGCCTGATAGTCCCCAAACTGAACCTTGGCGGACTGGCGAACCTGGGGTTCACAGTCGGCCGGCGCACCGGCTAAAATCATCGCCTGACTGACTTTTTCGGAAAGAAGAGCCTGAATATTCACCGCATTACCTTCATGTGCTAAAAGGCTCATCTGCCGCGCAGAGAGCCGTTGTCCTCACTCTGCCGACGCGCCCGCAGGCCGTGCAGAATGGAAAAAAGAAGAGGGGAAGTATACGTGAAATGTCGCGTTGCGTCAGCAGCCGCCGCGCAAGAGAGCGAGCGGGGAAACGGCGTCAGGCCGGTTTCCCGAAACAGAGAGATTAGCGACGGCGAAGATGGCGACGAGGATTTTTGACGCTTTTGTCTTCACGCACCTTCCAGTGGCGGGAAATTGCAAATCCCATCAGTGCGATCAGGACTGCGACAACAATGAGCATGAACATAGAGCCATTCCTTGTAGTTGTGTTAGGACAAATTTATAAGAAAGGCGGTTTGGCTGCAATTGTTTGCCGGGCAAATAAGAGTTATCTTATTGTATAAATGAATGTCATATTTTTCATAGGGTTAATCAACTTTCATCCAGCAACTACTGGACCTGAAGAGGGGATAAATCCGAATTAAAAGGGTAAAATACGTGGTTTTGCGGCAAAATTACGGCCAAATCGGATGATTCTTAACATTTAATCGCGCCTGAGGCAGTGCTGGCGGGACTTTCTATTTATCAAAAATCGTAAATTAACTGAGATGTTTCATGACTTCTGACCCGATATTTCCCTGTGAATTACAGGACTTAGAGAGCGATCTGACGCGCTTCAGCGCGTCGTTGCAACAATTCGCCGATCGCCTCGGATTAAACTTAGCGGCGCTTGAGGCCGACCATATCGCGCTGCGCTGCCATCAGAACAGCACGGCGGAGCGCTGGAAGCGGGGGCTGACGGAAATCGGCACGCTGTTCTCCGAAGCGATCATCAACGGGCGGCCCATCTGCCTGTTTAAGCTGCATCAGCCTCTGCGGCTCAACGGCTGGCAGCTGGACGTTATCGAACTTCCCTGGCCTGGGGAAAAGCGCTATCGCCATGAGGGCTTTGAGCATGTAGAGATTGTGCTGCGCGGCGATCATCAGACGCTGGGCGTGCGCGCCATGGCGCTGCTTAGCGACGACGCGCTGACGCAGCCGGGCATTTCGTTTAAAACCAGCTCGCCGCAGGGCGCAAACGAGCGGCTGCCCAATCCGACGCTGGCGGTAACCGACGGGCAGACCACGATAAAATTCCATCCGTGGCGACTGGAGGAGATCGTCGCCAGCGAGGCGGGCTAAGCGCGCGCGGCGACGGCGGCGCGCAGCCGGTCGAGCGCCTCTTCCAGCGTGGCGTGGGTGCAGCCGAAATTAAAGCGCACAAAGCGATCGTCGCCGAAATCGCGCCCGGGCGAAAAGCCTAATCCCCGGTTTTCAAAATAGAGCGCCGGACTGGCGACATCCAGACCGCTGCACTCTATCCAGCCCAGATAGGTCGCTTCCGGACTGGCCATCGACAGGCCCGGCAGCGCGTTAACGGCGGCGTGCAGACGATCGCGGCTGACGCGCAGATAGGCGAGCAGCGCCTCCAGCCAGGCGTCGCCGCCGCGCCAGGCCGCTTCGGCGGCGACCAGCGCCAGAATATCGACCTCGGGCACGATACCGTAGCGCGCCTGCTTAAAGCGCGCCCGCAGTTCCGCGTTGGGGATAATCGCCAGCGACGCGCCGAGTCCGGCGATGTTGAAGGTCTTGGACGGTGAAATCAGGGTGACGCTGCGCTGGGCGGCATCTTCGCTCAGGCTGGCAAAGGGAATATGCCGCACGCCAGGCTCGAGCAGCAGATCGCAGTGGATCTCGTCGGAACAGACGATCAAATCGTGCTGGCGGGCAAAGGCCAGCTGCGCTTCCAGCTCGTCGCGGCGATAGACGGTGCCGCCGGGGTTTTGCGGGTTGCAGAGCATTAACAGCCTCTCTTTGCCGCTAAGCTGGTCAGCGGCCTCGCCGAGGTCGACGACCCAGCGTCCCGACTGGAGCCTCAGCGGCAGGGTGATCTGCTCGCGCGCCGCCAGCTTTGCCGCGCCGCGAAAAGGGGGATAGATGGGCGAAGGCGTGATTGAGCGCTCGTCGGGCGCGGTGAGCGCGCGCACCGTCAGGTTGAGTCCGCTCACTACGCCGGGCAGCACCACGATCCACTCCGGCTCTACTTTCCACTGGTAGCGCTGTTCGAAGCGCGCGATGGCGGCGTCGATCAATCCTGTCGGGCGGTCGCCGTAACCAAAAACGCCATGCCCGGCGCGGGTTTTTATCGCGTCGATAATGCAATCAGGCGAGCGAAAATCGGTGTCCGCGACCCACAAAGGAAGGACGTCCCGGTCACTATATTTGTTCCATTTGAGGCTATCGGTGTGACGACGGTCTATCCGTTGGTCAAAATTGAATGCCATGCGCTGGTTTCCACGTAAACTCATTGGGTAGTCAGACTAACTTATCGCCCTGTGTCGAGCCAGACGTCATGTAAAGGAGGAAGAGATGACCACACTGGAAATTTGCTGCTACGGCGTGGATTGCGCCATGACGGCGCAGCAGGCCGGCGCTGACCGCGTTGAGCTGTGCGCCGCACCGCGCGAAGGCGGCCTGACCCCGTCGTCCGGCTCGCTGGAAGCCGCGCGCCGTGAAATATCGATTCCGGTTCATCCTATCGTCCGACCGCGCGGCGGCGACTTCTGCTACACCGCGCGCGAATTCGAGATTATGAAGTCCGACGTGGCGAAAATTCGCGAAATGGGTTTTCCCGGTCTGGTGATCGGCATGCTCGATGAGGAGGCGCATGTCGACCGCTCGCGTATGCGGCAGATTATGGCGCTGTGCGACGGCATGCAGGTGACCTTTCATCGCGCCTTCGATCTTTGCCACAGTCCCAATCGCGCGCTGGATGAGTTAACCGCGCTGGGCGTGGCGCGCATCCTGACATCCGGCCAGCAGCAGAGCGCGGAAAACGGAATTGCATTATTAAGGGAACTTAATGAGCAGAGCGAAGGTCCAATCATTATGGCTGGTGCTGGCGTACGCCTGAGCAACCTGCAAAAGTTCCTGGACAGCGGACTTAGCGAGGTTCACAGCTCCGCCAGCCGCCTCGTGACCTCACCGATGCGTTATCGTAAAGCCGGTGTCTCCATGTGTTCCGAAGCCGAAATGGATGAGTTCAGCCGTTACTGCGTGGATAGCGATGTGGTGGAAGCCATGAAAAGCGTGATGCAGCTTAATACCGCCAGGGTAGCCTGAATCACCACAGATTTTGCCGCGCAGCACGCCTTATGACGTGATGTTTGCAAGTACCAAACCCCAGTTATCTTGCTGGGGTTCTTTTTATCCACAGAATTTTACCAGGCCGCGCCGGATGCCGCCAATACGGTTACACTCAGGTTATTGAGATCTCTGGGAGTTACACCATGAAACGCTCTCTGACTGCGGCGCTCGCGCTGGGTTCGCTGTTCGCTTCTCCCGCGCTGTGGGCCGCCGCCTGCGCGCCGCACAGTAAAGCCGTCGCCAGCAGCAACAGCTGGATTATGCTGGGCGGCAGCGCGAAAGGCGCGGTGCGGCAGGTGATCGCCGGCGAGTTCGGCAAAGATGTTGATTCGCAAAAACGCGTGCTTGGACAGTTCGATCCCTGCGGCATCCTCGAGGTGGCTGACGTCACCTTCGATAAAAAAGAGCACAACGTCGTGCTGAGCATGGAGCAGCATATTGCGCGCGTGCAGGGCGGCTGGGTAGCGGAGTACGCTTACCTGGTAAAGGTGCTGAAAGAGGGCAAAGAGCAGGTGATCGATAACCGTCAGGGCACCATTAGCTGGCTCACCGGCCAGCACGGCAATATCGTCACCGCTTCCGATAAATTCACCAGCATGGGCAAAAGCGGCTTTACCGACACCACCTATCGTTACGACGCGCAGCTGCGGCTGACCAAAAGCGTCTCGCGCGGCACCGACGCCCTGACCAACGGCGAAAGCAGCTGGCGCTGGAACCCGCAAGGGCAGGTGATCAGCGCGGTCACGGCGCGCAGCAAAGATCGCTATACCTACGATAAAGATTTCCGCGAATGGCAGCTGCACGGCACCGCGACCACGCCGGTCAGTTCGCTGCGTTCGGTTGACGAGTGCCAGCTATGGGACGAGGTGGGCAACTGCACCTTAAGCTATCTGCATGAAACCGAAGTGTTCGATAAAGGCACCATTGAGCGCCATCTCAGCGCCGCCTATAAATATCAGTACTGGGATCGGCCTGCTGACGCGGAGTAGCGCGCAGAAACAGCGCGCCCTCGTTAAAAATTTGTTAAAGTGAGCGGCGCCATTTTCAGGGAGAAAATTATGACCGTCACGCTGCTGTTCTCATTTTTATTCGCTATTACTATTTTGACGCTGACGCCCGGTTTTGACACCGCGCTGGTGCTGCGCACCGCCGCCGCGCAGGGCTGGCGACGCGGCAGCGCGACGGCGCTGGGCATCAACCTCGTCTGTCTGGTGTGGGGCGTCGCGGTGGGATTTGGTCTGGGCGCGCTGCTGCTGGCGTCGGAAATGGCCTACAACCTGCTGAAGTGGGTCGGCGCGGCCTATTTGCTCTATCTGGGCGTCAGGCTGCTGCTTAGCCCGCGCACGCAGCCGCTGCATGAAGCGGCGGCGGAACTCGCGCCGCAAAGCTATCTGAGCTGCTTCAACCGCGGCCTGTTCGGCAATCTGCTCAATCCCAAAATGGGCGTGTTTTACGTCACCTTTCTGCCGCAGTTTATTCCGGCAGGAGCGTCGGTGCCGCTCTGGTGCAGCCTGCTGGCGCTGATGCATATTGCGATTGGGCTGCTGTGGAACGCCGTCCTGATTGGCGGCAGCCACTACTTCGCCGCGCACCTGCGCCGTCCGGCGGTGCTCAAGGTAATGGACCGCCTGACGGGCATGGTGTTTATCGGCTTCGCGGCGAAGCTGGCGCTCTCGCGCCGCTAAGCGTCAGGGTTTGGTGGCGACCAGCACCGCGCGCAGCGGCGCCGGGTAGCCTTCCACCGTTTTGCTGGCGTCTTGCGGGTCGAGAAACTCGGCCAGCGATTCGCTGGTCATCCAGCTGGTGCGGCGCTGCTCATCGGTAGAGGTTACCGCATAATCGACAATTTTCACGTCGACGAAGCCGCACTTCTCCAGCCAGCTTTTCAGCGCCGGGGCCGACGGAATAAAGTAGACGTTGCGCATCTGCGCGTAGCGTTCGCCCGGCACCAGCACATCGCGCTCATCACCCTCGATCACCAGCGTTTCCAGCACCAGCTCGCCGCCGCTCACCAGCTGGTTTTTCAGCTGCAGCAGATGATCGAGCGGCGAACGACGATGGTAGAGCACGCCCATAGAGAAAACGGTGTCGAACGCCTGTAGCGTCGGCAGCTGTTCGATGCCGAGCGGCAGCAGATGGGCGCGTCGGTCATCGCCCAGCAGCTTGCGCACCGCTTCGAACTGGCAGAGAAAGAGCTGCATCGGATCGATGCCGACCACCAGCTGCGCGCCGGCGCCGACCATGCGCCACATGTGATAGCCGCTGCCGCAGCCGACGTCCAGCACGGTGCGGCCCGCCAGCGAGGAGATATGCGGCGCGACGCGCTGCCACTTCCAGTCGGAACGCCATTCGGTATCGATATCGGTGCCGTAGAGCGAGTAGGGGCCTTTACGCCAGGGCATCAGGTTGCGCAGCAGTTTCTCGATGCCCTGACGCTGACGATCGCTGAGATCGTCGCGCTCTGCGCTGACGCTGTGCAGCAGGTCGAGCTGCTGCGGCTGCAGCAGCGGCAGATGCTCAACCGACTTCTCCCAGTTGCGAAACAGGCCATGCAGATTCTCTTTCTGCCAGGCGGCGATCTGCGCCGGCAGCACCTCCAGCCAGCTGGCGAGCGGACCGGTGGCGATTTGCTGATAAAAACGGCCAAACTCAATCATTTCAACGCCACCAGCGAACCAAAGTTAAAGCACTGGAACCAGAGTTCCGCGTGAGAGAAGCCCGCCTGTTTCAGGCGCGCCTTGTGCGTCTCAACGCTGTCGGTCAGCATCACATTCTCCAGCATGCTGCGTTTCTGGCTGATCTCCAGCTCGCTGTAGCCGTTAGCGCGTTTGAAATCGTGGTGCATATTGAACAGCAGTTCGCCGACCTCGGCGTCCTCGAAGCTGAACTTCTCCGACAGCACCAGCGCGCCACCGGGCTTCAGCCCTCGCCAGATCTTCTCCAGCAGCTGCAGCCGCGCAGGGGGATCGAGAAACTGCAGCGTGAAGTTCAGCACCACCATCGAGGCGTTTTCGATGGCGATATCGCGGATATCGGCCTCAATGACGTTCACCGGCGTCTCGGCGCGGAAGGCGTCGATATGGCGGCGGCAGCGCTCGACCATCGCCGGCGAATTATCCACGGCGATAATGGCGCAGCCGGGCGCCTTGATATTGCGGCGCACCGAGAGCGTGGCGGCGCCAAGCGAGCAGCCCAGATCGTAAACCTGGCTGTCGGGCGTGACGAAGCGCTCGGCCAGCATGCCGATCATGGAGATGATATTTGAGTAGCCGGGCACGGAGCGCTGAATCATATCGGGGAAGACTTCAGCCACGCGCTCGTCAAAGGTCCAGTCGCCCAGCTTGTCGATGGGCGCGGAAAATAGCGTATCGCGGTCAGACATAGTAAATCCGGAAAGACAACGGAAAGGGCGCTATTCTGGCAGAAAGTGCGGCGGGCTGCACCCTTTACCCCCGCGGCCGGTCAATGCAGCGTCAGCACCAGCTCCCAGGGCAGATAGATAAGGTTAAATACCGCCATGCCGCACAGGGCGAACAGCGTCAGCATCATGCCATATTTGCGTCCGGCGAGCGCGCTGCGGCGCAGCCCCTGCGCATGCAGCACCCGGCCGGCGAAAAAGAGCAGCGCGGTCAGATGCATCATCCACATATCGGCGCCGTTCATCTCCATCATCACCAGCAGCAGCAGCGCCAGCGGAATGGTTTCCACCGCGTTGCCGTGAATGCGCATCGCCACGCGCAGATCGTGAAACCCGCCGTCGCCAAAGGCGACGCGATAGTGGCGGCGGTAGCGCACCACGTCCAGCGCGAACTTCATCACCATTAACACGCCCAGTACCACATATAACGCGCTTACCATGCTTATCCTCTTTTATCCGACATCAGAACAGCGACGCCTGCTGCGGCCAGGCGGGTCCGCTGCCGATACCGGCGTCAATCGCCTGTAGCTGCGGCCATAAACGCTGCACCAGCGGAAACACCTCGCCCATATCGGGCGTATGAATAAAAAACAGCGGGTCGCTTTCCGTCTGCCATTGTGCCAGTTTTTCGCGCCAGACCTGAAAAAATCGATCGCTCTCGTCCACGTCATCGCTGCCGATAAAGCGCACCATCGGCCGCTCGCCGGTGCGCACGGCGTGAGGCGGCACGCGCGGCTTTTGCTGGCGCGCGTGCAGGGCGGCGGGACTTTGCGAGGTTGAGGCGTGCGTCGGACGGCTGTCTAAAATCACCCGGTTGACGCCGCGCGCCTGCAGGCCCTGGTTCAGGGCGCGCTCCGCCTCGCCCTTGGCGAAAAAGTCGGCGTGGCGCACTTCGACGCCATAGCTGAAGCGGCGCGGCAGCCCGTCAAGAAAGCGCCAGAGATCGGCGAGCTGCGCGGGCGCGAAAGTCGCGGGCAGCTGTAGCCAGTACTCTCCGATACGGTCGGCCAGCGGATCGAGCAGCCGCAGAAAATCGCTCAGCAGATCGTCGGTGTGCCGCAGCTGCGCCTGATGGCTGATGGTCTGTGGAAACTTGAAGCAAAAGCGAAAGTCGTCATGCGTCATATCGCGCCAGCGCTGAACGGTGTCGGGCGCGGGTAGCGCATAAAGCGTGGTGTTGCCCTCTACGCAGTGGAACAGACGGGCATAATCAGCCAGACTTTCAATGCCCCAGCGTTTCCAGTGCGAATGCTGCCACTGCGGCAGCCCAATACGAAGCGTCACGGCCTCTCCTTTCCTGCTGGTGTTGCCCTATAGACTAGCCTGGTTGTCCGGGGGAGGAAAAACCGGCGACGAAATGCGCGGTTTGGCGCGGCTCTACTTATCCTGCCTGCCTTTTTCCATTATAATGGCCGCCTTTTTTGCGGCAGCATCTCAAAAGGTTACGCGGCCTGATGCTGCAGGCAGCAGCGGCGAAGTTAAAAGGATACGTTATGCGTACAGAATATTGCGGACAGCTCAATCTGTCTCATGTAGGTCAGCAAGTCACTCTTTGCGGCTGGGTCAACCGCCGTCGCGATCTGGGGAGCCTGATTTTTATCGATATGCGCGACCGCGAAGGCATCGTGCAGGTCTTCTTCGATCCCGATCGTCAGGAGGCTTTCCAGCTGGCGTCTGAGCTGCGCAACGAATTCTGCATCCAGATCACCGGCACCGTTCGCGCGCGCGACGAGAAAAACAAAAACGCCGAGATGGCTACGGGCGAAGTCGAAGTCTTCGCGCAGGCGCTGACCATTATCAACCGCGCCGAGCCGCTGCCGCTCGACTCCAATCAGGTCAACAGCGAAGAAGCGCGCCTGAAGTACCGCTATCTCGACCTTCGCCGTCCGGAAATGGCGCAGCGCCTGAAGACCCGTGCGAAAATCTCCAGCTTCGTGCGCCGCTTTATGGACGGCGAAGGCTTCCTCGATATCGAAACGCCGATGCTGACCAAGGCGACGCCGGAAGGCGCGCGCGACTATCTGGTGCCGAGCCGCGTACACAAAGGCAAGTTCTATGCGCTGCCGCAGTCGCCGCAGCTGTTCAAACAGCTGCTGATGATGTCCGGCTTCGATCGCTACTACCAGATCGTGAAGTGCTTCCGCGATGAAGATCTGCGCGCCGACCGCCAGCCGGAATTTACCCAGATCGATATCGAAACCTCGTTCTTGACCGCGCCGCAGGTGCGCGAGATTAACGAGCGTATGATCCGCCAGCTGTGGCAGGAAGTGAAAGGCGTCGATCTCGGCGAGTTCCCGCAGATGACCTTTGCCGAAGCGATGCGCCGCTACGGTTCCGACAAGCCCGATCTGCGTAACCCGATGGAGCTGGTGGACGTCGCCGATCTGCTGCAAAACGTCGAGTTCCAGGTGTTCGCTGGCCCGGCCAACGACGCCAAAGGCCGCGTCGCCGCGCTGCGCGTGCCGGGCGGCGCACAATTGAGCCGTAAGCAGATTGACGAATACGGCAAGTTCGTCGAGATTTATGGCGCGAAAGGTCTGGCGTGGATGAAAGTCAACGCGCGCGCCGAGGGTTTCAGCGGCGTACAGAGCCCGGTAGCCAAGTTCCTTAACGAAGAGATTGTCGAAGCGATTCTCAGCCGCACCAACGCTGCCGACGGCGACCTGATCTTCTTTGGCGCCGATCGCGCCAAAGTGGTGGCGGACGCGCTGGGCGCGCTGCGCCTGAAAGTGGGCCGCGACCTGCAGATCACTAACGAAAGCGCCTGGGCGCCGCTGTGGGTGATCGACTTCCCAATGTTCGAAGAGGACGACGAAGGCGGTCTGGCCGCGATGCACCATCCGTTTACCGCGCCGAAAGAGATGTCGGCGGAAGCGCTGGCGGCCGATCCGCTGAGCGCGGTGGCGAACGCCTACGATATGGTGATCAACGGCTATGAAGTGGGCGGCGGTTCCGTGCGTATCCACAGCGGTAACATGCAGCAGGCGGTCTTCACTATTCTGGGCATTGACGAGCACGAACAGCGCGAGAAATTCGGCTTCCTGCTCGACGCGCTGAAATATGGCACGCCGCCGCACGCGGGCCTGGCCTTCGGTCTGGATCGTCTCACCATGCTGCTGACCGGCACCGAGAATATCCGCGACGTTATCGCCTTCCCGAAAACCACCGCGGCGGCCTGTCTGATGACCGAAGCGCCGAGCGAAGCCAACCCGGCGGCGCTGGCGGATCTCGGTATTCAGATCGCGCCGAAGAAAGAAAAGTCAGAGAATAAGTAATGTATAAACATCCGGTATCGGTGCTGGTAGTGATTTTCGCGCAGGATACCGGCCGGGTGTTAATGCTGCAGCGACGCGACGACAGCGATTTCTGGCAGTCGGTTACCGGCAGTCTGGAAGCGGGCGAAACTCCGCTTCAGGCGGCGCGGCGCGAAGTGCTGGAAGAGCTGGCCATCGACGTCGTGGGCGAGCAGCTGGCGCTGGAGGATTGCGGCAAAGAGATCGAATTTGAAATCTTTGCGCACTATCGCCATCGCTATGCGCCCGGCGTGACGCACAACCGCGAACACTGGTTCCGGCTGGCGCTGCCCGCCGAGCGGCAGCCGACGCTCAGCGAGCATCTCGCCGCGCGCTGGCTCGATCCCGCCGCCGCAGCAGCCCTGACTAAGTCCTGGAGCAATCGCCAGGCGATTGAAGAATTTATTTAGCTGCTCGCCGGAGTTTTGCCGGCAGTCACGACTAAAGAAAATTGGTGCAGTTCCCACAGAACTGCGCCTCAAAACCTAAAGCGTCGGGCGTTATCGGCGCAGCGAGGTCGGCTGCCGCCAGCGCGCAGCAACCGGAGCGTACTCCTGTACGTGAGGATTGCGAGCACTGCCGGAAGGCGAGATCGCCAGCAAGATAGCCCGTGCGATGTCAAAGATCGGAGAATAACCAAGATGGCTGGTCATAGTAAGTGGGCGAATACCAAGCACCGCAAGGCGGCGCAGGACGCCAAACGCGGTAAAATCTTCACCAAAATTATTCGTGAACTGGTCACCGCCGCTAAGCTGGGCGGCGGCGACGCGGCGTCCAACCCGCGTCTGCGCGCCGCAATGGACAAAGCGCTGTCCAACAACATGACGCGCGACACCATGAACCGCGCTATCGCGCGCGGCGTGGGCGGCGAAGATGATTCCAATATGGAAACCATCATCTATGAAGGCTACGGCCCTGGCGGCTCTGCCGTAATGGTGGAGTGCCTGAGCGACAACCGCAACCGCACCGTAGGCGAAGTGCGCCACGCCTTCACCAAAACCGGCGGCAACCTCGGCACCGACGGCTCTGTTTCTTACCTGTTCAGCAAGAAGGGCGTGATCTCCTTCGCGCCGGGCCAGGATGAGGACAGCGTGATGGAAGCGGCGCTGGAAGCGGGCGCGGAAGATGTGGTGAGCTACGACGACGGCGCGATCGACGTCTTTACCGCATGGGAAGAGCTTGGCGCAGTGCGCGACGCGCTGGAAGCCACCGGCCTGAAAGCGGACACCGCCGAAGTCTCGATGATCCCGTCGACCAAAGCGGAGCTGGATGCTGAAACGGCGCCGAAGCTGCTGCGCCTGATCGACATGCTGGAAGATTGCGACGACGTGCAGGAAGTCTACCATAACGGCGAGATCTCCGATGAGGTCGCGGAAACGCTGTAATGGCGTTTCTCTCTAGCCTGCACACCGGAGAGTCGGCATGGCGATAATTCTGGGCATCGACCCCGGCTCGCGCATAACCGGCTACGGTGTGATCCGTCAAACCGGCCGCCAGCTCAGCTATCTGGGCAGCGGCTGTATCCGCACCAATACCACCGAACTGCCGGCGCGCCTGAAGCTGATCTATGCGGGCGTGACTGAAATCATCACCCAGTTTTCGCCGGACTACTTCGCCATCGAGCAGGTCTTTATGGCGAAGAACGCCGATTCGGCGCTGAAGCTGGGGCAGGCGCGCGGCGCGGCGATCGTCGCGGCGGTCAACCTTGACCTGCCGGTCTTTGAGTACGCCGCCCGTCAGGTGAAGCAGACCGTTACCGGCACCGGCGGCGCGGAGAAGAGCCAGGTGCAGCATATGGTGCGCACGCTGCTTAAGCTGCCCGCCAACCCGCAGGCGGACGCCGCCGACGCGCTGGCGATCGCCATTACGCACTGCCACGTCAGTCAGAACGCGACGCGCATCAGCGACAGCAAACTGCTGCTGACGCGCGGACGTTTGCGTTCAGGCTAGCGGGCCGCGCCGCGTTCCGTTTCAGGCTGGATATTCATCCAGCCTTTTTTATGATATAAATCCCGCCACATTCGTTTATTAAGGAAGCGTTCAGGTGATAGGTCGTTTACGGGGCAATATTCTGGAAAAGCAGCCGCCGCTGGTGCTGATTGAAGCGCACGGCGTGGGTTATGAAGTGCATATGCCGATGACCTGTTTTTATGAGCTGCCTGAACTGAACCACGAAGCGGTGATCTTTACCCACTTTGTGGTGCGCGAAGACGCGCAGCTGCTGTTTGGCTTCAACAATAAACAAGAGCGCGCGCTGTTTCGCGAGCTGATTAAAACCAACGGCGTCGGGCCTAAGCTGGCGCTGGCGATCCTGTCCGGCATGTCGGCGCAGCAGTTCGTGACGGCGGTGGAGAAAGAGGAGATCGCCGCGCTGATCAAGCTGCCGGGCGTCGGCAAGAAAACGGCCGAGCGTCTGGTGGTTGAGATGAAAGATCGCTTCAAAGGCTTGCATGGCGACCTCTTCTCCGGCGAATCCGCTTTCACGCTCACCGCGCCGCACGCCGAACCGGAAAGCAACGACGCCGAGGCCGAAGCGGTTGCGGCGCTGGTGTCGCTGGGTTATAAACCGCAGGAAGCCAGCCGTATGATAAGCAAGGTTGGCAAGCCTGACGCAGACTGCGAAACCCTGATCCGAGAAGCTCTGCGCGCCGCCATTTGAGGTAAGTCATGATCGAAGCCGACCGTCTGGTCTCCTCCGCCAGCTATAACGAAGAAGAGAATCTCGACCGCGCTATCCGCCCTAAGCTGCTTGCGGAGTACGTGGGCCAGCCGCAGGTGCGCGAGCAGATGGAAATTTTCATCAAGGCGGCGAAGCTGCGCGGCGATGCGCTGGATCACCTGCTGATTTTCGGCCCGCCGGGGCTGGGCAAAACCACGCTGGCCAATATCGTCGCCAATGAGATGGGCGTCAATCTGCGCACCACCTCCGGCCCGGTGCTGGAGAAAGCGGGCGATCTGGCGGCGATGCTGACTAACCTCGAACCGCACGACGTGCTGTTTATCGATGAGATCCATCGTCTCTCGCCGGTGGTGGAAGAGGTGCTCTATCCGGCGATGGAAGATTACCAGCTGGATATTATGATCGGCGAAGGCCCGGCCGCGCGCTCCATCAAGCTGGATCTGCCGCCGTTTACGCTGATCGGCGCCACCACGCGCGCCGGCTCGCTGACTTCGCCGCTGCGCGACCGCTTCGGCATCGTGCAGCGCCTGGAGTTCTATAACGTGCCGGATCTGCAGCACATCGTCAGCCGCAGCGCCGCCTGTCTGGGACTGCCGCTGAGCGAAGAGGGCGCGCGGGAAGTGGCGCAGCGCGCGCGCGGCACGCCGCGTATCGCCAACCGCCTGCTGCGCCGCGTGCGCGACTTCGCAGAGGTGCGCGCCAACGGCGAAATGAGCGGCAACGTCGCGGCCAGCGCGCTGGATATGCTTAACGTCGACAGCGAAGGCTTCGACTATATGGATCGCAAACTGCTGCTGGCGATTATCGATAAGTTCACCGGCGGGCCGGTAGGGCTGGATAACCTTGCGGCGGCCATCGGCGAAGAGCGGGAAACCATTGAGGATGTGATTGAGCCCTTTCTGATCCAGCAGGGCTTTATTCAGCGCACGCCGCGCGGCCGTATGGCCACGCAGCACGCTTATCGTCACTTCGGCATGGCGCGCGACGAGTAATCAGACGGCGGGTTTGCGCGCCATGCTGAGAATAAACAGCAGCGCGGCGCACAGCACCACCGACGGGCCGGCCGGGGTATCGTAGAATGCGGAGAAGGTCAGGCCGCCTGAGACGGCGATAATGCCCACCACTACCGCCAGGCCCGCCATCTGCTCCGGCGAACGCGAAAAGCGGCGCGCCGTCGCGGCGGGGATGATCAGCAGCGAGGTGATAATCAGCGCGCCGACAAATTTCATCGCCACGCCGATGGTCAGCGCCGTCACCAGCATCAGGATCAAGCGGGTACGCTGAATATTAACGCCGTCTACCTGCGCCAGCTCCGGGCTGATGGTCATCGACAGCAGCGCGCGCCACTGCCACGCCATCACCGCCAGCACCACCGCCACGCCCGCGCCCATCACCCATAAATCCTGCGGCGTCACTGCCAGCAGATCGCCGAACAGATAGGCCATCAGATCGACGCGCACGCCCGACATCAGGCTGACCACCACCAGACCGAGCGACAGCGCGCTGTGCGCCATAATGCCCAGCAGGGTATCGATCGCCAGATGCGGGCGGCGTTCGAGAAACACCAGCCCCAGCGCCAGGCAGACGGTGACCAGAATAACGGCATAGTATGGATTGACGTTCAGCAGCAGGCCGAAGGCGACGCCCAGCAGCGAGGCGTGCGCCAGCGTATCGCCGAAATAGGACATTTTGCGCCAGACCACGAACGAACCCAGCGGCCCGGCCGCCAGCGCCAGCATCACGCCGCCCAGCCAGCCCGGTAGTAACAACTCAATCATGATGGACCCTGTCCTCTGCGTAAAACGATACGTCCCTGAAGGTCGTGACGATGATTATGGTTATGGCGGTAAATCGCCAGCTGCTGCGCGCCGCGCGGGCCAAACATGGCGATAAATTCCGGATGCTGCGACACCGCTTCCGGCGTGCCGGAGCAGCAGATATGGTGATTCAGGCAGAGCACCTCATCGGTTTTCGCCATCACCAGATGCAGATCGTGCGAAACCATCAGCACGCCGCAGTTCAGCTCGTGGCGCAGCTGGTCGATCAGATCGTAGAGCGCAACCTGACCGTTCACGTCGACGCCCTGCGTCGGCTCGTCCAGCACCAGCAGCTGCGGCTGATTGAGCAGGGCGCGCGCCAGCAGCACGCGCTGCGTTTCGCCACCCGAAAGTTTCTGCAGCGGCGCGTTGAGCAGATGACCTGCCTGCACGCGCTTCAGCGCCGGCAGCACATCGGCGCGCTTCGCGCCGCGCGTCAGCAGCATAAAACGCTCGACGGTGACCGGCAGCGTTGGGTCGATATGCAGTTTTTGCGGCACGTAACCGATGCGCAAGCCCGGATCGCGTTGTATCTGACCGGAGGCTGGCGCCAGCAGCCCCAGCACGACGCGCACTAGCGTCGACTTGCCCGCGCCGTTGGGGCCGAGCAGCGTAAGTATGCGTCCAGGCATCAGCTTCAGGCTAATGCCTGAGAGCACGGGACGTCGTGCAAATTGCACGGAGATGTTTTCAAGCGTGACGAGTGAGGTCATGTTATTTACAGGTTGCACAGAATTTCGAATGTTATAATATCACATCCCATCCCCAGGTCACGATGGAATGATGCATTATGTTACACATTAAAAAGAGTACAATTTTCACCCTTTCTGCGCTGGCATTTTCCGCCTCGCTGACGCTTCCCGCGCAGGCGAATGTCGTCGCTTCGGTGAAGCCTCTCGGTTTTATCGCCGCCGCCATTGCCGACGGCGTGACGCCGGTGGATGTGCTGCTGCCCGATGGCGCGTCGGAACATGACTACGCGCTGCGTCCTTCTGACGTAAAACGTATAAAAAACGCAGACTTAGTGGTATGGGTCGGCCCCGAGATGGAAGCCTTTATGACCAAACCCGCGGCTGAACTGCCCGCCGCAAAAAACCTTCAGATTGCCGATATGCAGGCGGTTAAACCCTTGTTGCTGAAGGGCGGGGACGACGACGATCACCATGGCGAAGAGGCTGCTCACCAGGGCGATAGCGGAGATGATGAAGCGGAACATCATCACCATCACGGCGAATTTAATATGCATCTGTGGTTGTCGCCGCAAATATCCAGGCTAGCGGCGGTTGCAATCCATGGAAAATTATTGGAACTTATGCCCGAAAGCAAAGCCAAACTTGACGCTAATCTCCAGCAGTTCGAAAGCGAACTGACGGTTACCGACAAGCACATTAGCGCGCAGCTCGCGCCGGTCAGCAACAAAGGGTATTTCGTTTTTCATGACGCTTACACCTATTTTGAAAAACACTACGGCCTCTCGCCCAGCGGGCATTTTACCGTAAACCCTGAAATTCAGCCGGGCGCACAGCGTCTACATCAAATACGAACACAGTTGGTTGAGCAAAAGGCCGTTTGCGTCTTTGCTGAGCCACAATTCAGGCCAGCCGTCATCGATGCGGTTGCCCGTGGAACCAGGGTGCGTAAAGGCACGCTGGATCCGCTGGGGACGAATATCAGCCTTAGTCAGGACAGCTACGTGAAGTTCCTTTCACAGCTGTCAGGCCAGTATGCGAGCTGTCTGAATGGAGCATGAGGAATAGGTAAAAGTGCAGCAGATAGCCCGCTCTGTCGCCCTCGCATTTAATAATTTGCCGCGCCCCCACCGCGTTATGCTGGGGTCTTTAACCGTTGTGACGCTGGCCGTCGCCGTCTGGCGGCCCTACGTTTACCATCCCGCCGATGATGCGATGCCGATAGTCAAAAGCATCGAACTCGATAAAAATCAACTGCGTACGCTGCTGCCTGAGGCCAGCGAACCCATCGATCAAACCACTTCCGAACCGGAAGAGGAGCTGCCTGCGGACGACATCGACAGCGATGTGCCGGACGCGGCGGGCACCCATGAATACACCGTATCGTCCGGCGATACGCTGAGCAGCGCCCTGAATCAGTACGGCATCGAGCTGGGCGATATCAACGCGCTGGTCAACAGCGATAAAGCGCTGCGTAACCTGCAGGTCGGCCAGCAGCTAAGCTGGACCCTGACCGACGACGGCAGCCTGCAGTCGTTTACCTGGGAGATCAACCGTCGCGAAACCCGCACCTATCAGCGCGGCAATAACGGCGCGTTCACCATGCAGTCGGAGATGCAGAAGGGCGAATGGCAAAACCGCGTGCTGAAAGGCGAGGTGCGCGGCAGTTTCGCCGCCAGCGCCCAGCGCGCCGGCCTGACCGGCAGCGAAGCGAGCGCGGTGATCAAAGCGCTGCAGTGGCAGATGGATTTCCGCAAGCTGCGCGCCGGCGACCAGTTCAGCGTGCTGATGTCGCGCGAAATGCTTGACGGCAAAAGCGCGCAGAGTCAGCTGCTTGGCGTGCGCCTGCGCTCCGGCGGCAAAGACTACTATGCGTTCCGCGCCGAAGACGGCAAGTTCTACGACCGCAACGGTTCGGGCCTGGCGCGCGGCTTTATGCGCTTCCCCACCGTGAAGCAGTATCGCGTCTCCTCTAACTTCAACCCGCGTCGTCTGAACCCGGTAACGGGCCGCATCGCGCCGCATAAAGGCGTCGACTTTGCGCTGCCGGTGGGTACGCCGGTGCTGGCGGTTGGCGACGGCGAAGTGGTGATGGCGAAAAACGGCGGCGCGGCGGGCAACTATGTGGCGATTCGTCACGGTCGCCAGTATATGACGCGCTATATGCACCTGAAGAAAGTGCTGGTGAAGCCGGGCGAGAAGGTGAAGCGTGGCGATCGCATCGCGCTGTCGGGCAATACCGGCCGCTCCACCGGGCCGCATCTGCACTTTGAAATCTGGATCAATAACCAGGCGGTCAACCCGCTGACGGCGAAGCTGCCGCGCATGGAAGGGCTGACCGGCAAAGATCGCAGCGACTATATGGCGCAGGTGAAAACCAACCTGCCGCTGCTGCGCTTCGAGTAATCCGCGCAGCGCGCCACAAGACCGACGCTTTATGCGTCGGTTTTTTTTCACGCCGCGTCGGGGATTGCAAATTTACCTGTCGCCACTATCATTAGCGCGTCATTGATTGAGGCGAGTG
Source organism: Pantoea sp. X-Soil-MYKO-1289 (assembly GCF_059730625.1). NCBI lineage: Bacteria > Pseudomonadati > Pseudomonadota > Gammaproteobacteria > Enterobacterales > Erwiniaceae > Pantoea > Pantoea sp. X-Soil-MYKO-1289. Next base: position 2,395,380 of record NZ_AP036004.1, on the reverse strand, counting down.
CATGGAAACCCCGAAAAAAAAGAATATTGAATTTATTCCCGTTTTTGAACGTTCTTTCCTGAAACCCAAATACTGGGGCAGCTGGCTGGCGATCGGCGCGCTGGCGGGCATGGCGCTGCTGCCGGCGAAAGCGCGCGATCCGCTGCTTGGCGGGCTGGGGAGAATGGCGGGGAAACTGGCTAAGGGCGCGCGTCGCCGCGCGCTGATCAATCTTTACTACTGCCTGCCGGAGCTGAGCGAAGCGCAGCGCAGCCATATCGTCGATGTGATGTTCGCCACCGCGCCGCAGGCGATGGCGATGATGGCGGAACTAGGGATGCGCGATCCGGCGCGCGTGCGCCAGCGCGTCGACTGGCACGGCCGCGACATTATCGACCGGCTGCAGGCCGAGAAGCAGAACGTTATTTTCCTCGTGCCCCACGGCTGGGCGGTGGATATCCCCGCGATGCTGCTCGCCTCGGAAGGGCAGATGATGGCGGCGATGTTTCATAACCAGAGCGATCCGCTGCTCGACTACGTCTGGAACAGCGTGCGTCGTCGCTTCGGCGGCCGTATGCACGCGCGCAACGACGGCATCAAGCCGTTTATCAGCTCGGTGCGCCAGGGCTACTGGGGCTACTATCTGCCCGATCAGGATCACGGCGCCGAACACAGCGAATTTGTCGATTTCTTCGCGACCTACAAGGCGACGCTGCCAGCGCTTGGCCGCCTGATGAAGGTGTGCCGCGCGCGCGTGGTGCCGCTGTTTCCGGTCTACAACAGCGAGACGCATCGGCTGGAGATTTTCGTCCGTCCGCCGATGGACGATCTGCTGGACGCTGACGATCGCACGCTGGCGCGCCGCATGAACGAAGAGGTTGAGGTGTTTGTGCGTCCCCATCCTGAGCAGTACACCTGGATTTTGAAGCTGCTGAAGACGCGCAAAGAGGGCGATATCGAGCCCTATAAGCGCAAAGAGCTTTATCCGCGTAAATAATCGTGCCGCAACGGCTGGTTAGCCGGATATGCGTGCAGCATGGGCCGAAGAGCAAAGCGTCCCGCGACAGGGACGTCGCGGGCCGAGCGCGCAGGGATGCCTTGAGCGACTTTGCGATCGGACCTTGCTGCACGCATCTGCACCTTTACTATGATAACGCCGTCACCTGTGCGCGCCGCTTGCGTTCGCGCAGAAACAGCGTCACCAGCACAAACCAGAGCACGCCGCTGACGAAATTGATCAGGCTAAACCAGGGCGTGCCGCCGCTAAAATAACCGCTTTTCGCCAGCTCGATGCCGATCGCCAGCGTCAGGATGCTGATCATCCCCAGCATCGCCGCGACGCTGCCTTTGCCCGCGTCGCTGGCGTAAAGCGTCAGGCGATAGAGCCCGGCGTTGACCATGCCCGCGCCGAATGCGTATAGGCTTAGCCCGGCGGTGAGAAAGAGATAGCTGTGGCTGTCCAGCAGGTTCGCCAGCAGCGCAATGCCCAGACCCGCGAGAATCGGCCAGGCGGCGAACTTCACCGGCTGCTCGATAGGCACGCGTCCGGCCAGCTTGCCCAGCGTAATATTCCCGGCGATCATCGCCAGAAACACCGGCAGCTGCAGCAGCGCATAGTGCATGCGCGACAGCTGCTCCTCATGCATCAGGATCACCGGCGAGAGCGCCACCCAGGTAAGAATGGGAATAAACACCAGACCGATAGCGAAAGAGCCCAGCATCACCATTCGGTCGCGCGTCAGCTTGCGGTAAGTGCGCGCCAGCTGCGGCAGCGCGATGGAGTGGCTGCGATCGCCGGCGGTTTCAGGCATCACGCGCCATAAAATAATAAAGGCGAGGGCGCTGAGCAGGGCGAACAGCCAGAACATGCTGCGCCAGCTCGCCACCGTCAGCCAGGCGGCGCCCGCCAGCGGACCCGCCAGCGGCGCCAGCAGCGCGACGTTCGCCATCAGCGCCATCACACGCACCGCCAGCGCCTCGTCAAAGGCTTCCTGGATCGCGGCATAGCTGACCGCGCCGATAAAGCAGAGGCTGATGCCCTGAATAAAGCGCAGCGCAACGAACTCTCTGATCGAACCGACCCAGGTGGTCAGCACGCAGGCCAGAATAAAAAAGAGAATGCCGCCGAGCATCACCGGACGACGGCCGAATTTATCGGAGAGCGGGCCGAGCAGCCATTGCAGCACCACGCCGCCCAGCAGATAGGCGGTCAGCGACGTCGAGACCCACTCCGGGCCGACGCTGAACTCCTGCGTCACCAGCAGCATGCCGGGCTGGATCATGTCGTGCGCGATATAAGTGGCGAATTCAAACAGCACCAGCGCCAGCGGAAACAGCAGCAAACCTGCTGTCAGTTTGCTGACGGGTTGATAGCGGGGCATCCAGACTCCTTTAACGAAAAATAAAACGCGACCGCCAGGCAGTCGCGTTGTTTACAGCGTTACTACAGCGGGCGCGCGATTAGTCGACGCGCAGCACCCGGCTGGTATTGGTGGTGCCGGTCGCGCCCATCACGTCGCCCTGGGTGACGATAACCAGATCGCCGGAGACCAGGAAGCCTTTGTCGCGCAGCAGATTGACTGCATCGTGCGCCGCCACCACGCCGTCGTTGTCGCTGTTGAAAAAGACCGGCGTCACGCCGCGGTAGAGCGCGGTCAGGTTCAGGGTATGCTCATGACGGGACATAGCGAAAATCGGCAGGCCGGAGGTAATGCGCGACGTCATCAGCGGCGTACGGCCGGACTCGGTCATGGTAATAATCGCGGTGACGCCCTGCAGATGGTTCGCCGCATACATCGCTGACATGGCGATCGCCTCTTCGATATTGTCGAAGGTGACTTCCAGACGGTGTTTGGAGACGTTGACGCTTGGGATCTTCTCCGCGCCCAGGCAGACCTTCGCCATCGCGGAAACGGTCTCCGCCGGATACTGGCCAGCGGCGGTTTCCGCCGACAGCATCACGGCGTCGGTGCCGTCGAGCACGGCGTTGGCGACGTCCATCACTTCGGCGCGCGTCGGCATCGGGTTGGTGATCATCGACTCCATCATCTGCGTGGCGGTAATAATGGTGCGGTTCAGCTGGCGCGCGCGTCGGATCAGCGCTTTCTGAATGCCGACCAGCTCAGGATCGCCGATTTCAACGCCCAGGTCGCCGCGCGCCACCATCACCACGTCAGAGGCGAGAATGATATCGTCCATCGCCTCCTGCGTCGCGACCGCTTCGGCGCGTTCGACTTTCGCCACCAGCTGCGCCTCGCAGCCCGCTTCGCGCGCAAGGCGACGCGCGTAGTTCATATCTTCGCCGCTGCGCGGAAAGGAGACCGCCAGATAATCGACGCCGATTTTCGCGGCGGTAATAATGTCCGCTTTGTCTTTCTCGGTCAGCGCTTCCGCCGACAGGCCGCCGCCGAGCTTGTTGATGCCCTTGTTATTGGAGAGCGGGCCGCCGACGGTGACTTCGGTAAACACCTTCATGCCCTGAACTTCCAGCACTTTCAGCTGCACGCGTCCATCGTCGAGCAGCAGGATATCGCCCGGCACCACATCTTCCGGCAGGCCTTTATAGTCGATGCCGACTTTCTCTTTATCGCCTTCGCCTTTGCTCAGGCTGGCGTCGAGCAGGAAGCGGTCGCCGACGTTGAGGAACACTTTGCCCTCTTTAAAGGTCGACACGCGAATTTTCGGTCCCTGCAGGTCGCCCAGAATCGCGACGTGACGACCCAGCTTCGCGGCAATTTCGCGCACTTTGTTCGCGCGCAGCTGATGGTCTTCCGGGGTGCCGTGAGAGAAGTTGAGTCGCACAACGTTTGCGCCTGCGGCGATGATTTTTTCCAGATTATTATCGCGGTCTGTTGCCGGGCCGAGGGTTGTAACGATCTTGGTTCTTCTGAGACGTCGAGACATAGGGGTTCCTTAGGATGGATGACCTGAAGTGAATCGTTTCTTATTCACTTTGAGGGCCAAAATGTACTTATTTACTCACACAGAAGTATTTATTATTCATTCTCGCGTGTCTTTCCCTATCTGTATCAGCAACTGAGGGGATAAGAAATGACACTATCAGTTGATACAATACTGACACAAGAGCCGGAAGTCATCACCCTGTCTCGCTTGGCGAAACCTTATTTGATTAGACGCAAGGGGTCAGGGCGGTACACTATGCGCCTCCGTAAAGTAGGACGCACCAAACCAATAATCAGCATCGGTCTAAGGACAACAAGCAGGAGCCTCGCTATGACCCACCTCAACGAACTCGCAGCCACAGCCAAGGCTTTTCTCTTGGATAACCCTGAGGCGACCGCTGAGGAGCTTAGAGAGCACCTGAAAGATATGGCTGAGAGTTTACTCACCGAAGCCTCAGAGGATTATTGGGATGGCGTAGAGGTATCACATCTGCATGACGCTAAAGCGAACCTGCGTGAGATAGCGGCTAAACATTCATTGTCGGTTGAGCAACATCATCACTTAGCGGCATCCCTTAAGGTCATCGACGCGGCACAGAAGAGAGTGAATGAGGGAGACGCTGGGCCTCTACTGGATATTCTCAAAGGCCTTGATGCTCAGACTGCTGTCCATAATGGCGACTCTACGAAGATTCTGGAAAGGGAGCAGGGTAGTCATCCGTCAGAATTAACGAGAAAGCGTCTGGAGTTCGATGAGCTGTCATCTATTTATATGGCCGAAAAAGCAGTCAACCAGAAACCAGCCACACAGCGGGACAATGCGTCTGCGCATAAGACTCTTAAGCGATTTACCAAAGGTATAGACTGGAAGACCCATACAAGGACTGAGGTTTCTGCAGTACGTGATGCAATGAAAGAATCTGGTTTGGCAGACTCCACGGTAAACAAGATGATTGCGAAACTATGTGCTGTCATGAATTGGGCTGTTCAAAATGGGTACATAGACCATGACTATACTAAGGGACTCAAATTTAAGGGCGTTGAGAGCAACCGTAGGGCCTTCAGGGATGACGAGTTGGCTAAAGTGATTGATACCATTACCACTGAGCGGGAACCGCATAAGCGTCTATTTGGTATGCTTGCTGTCATCACAGGGGCACGCTGCGGCGAGCTTACTCAGTTAACTAAGATTGATATAGTTAACGAGGCGGGCCATGTATGTATTGATATTAATTCCAACAACGGGAAGTCTTTAAAGAACAAGGGAAGTGCTCGAGTAGTCCCTCTGATTGATGGCGCTTACGGCTTCAACCTCAATGAGTTCTCTGAGTGGGTCAGTGCGCTGCCTGATGACAACAGTCTGGTATTCGGCATGTCCCGGGATATTGCATCTAAATGGTTCAACGAAAAGGTATTGCCTAAAGCACTGCCAGACCGCGATAAGGACCTTGTATTGCACTCCTTGCGTCACACTATGGCTACCATGATGAAACAGGCAGGGGTTGCTGAGAGCATCGCTGGGGACGTACTCGGTCATACCAGTCAGTCCATTACTTTTGGTCTTTATGGTAAGGCTAAGAGTGTGACCTTAATGGTTGAAGCTTTGAATGCGTCGCTGGCGTATAAACAATAAATGTATTACGTATTCCTTTAGGCAATGAGGAAATCAAATATGGGAAAGATATATACAGCGACGTATGATGGGGAGGCATTTAATTGCCCACTCTGTGATGTATATGCGAGGCAGTCATGGCATACATTTGGTTTCAACCATATGTCGACGGCTATGAAAGCCTCACAATGTAATCATTGTTGGCAGAGTTCTTTTTGGTATGAAGGAAAGCTTGTCGTACCTTCAGTTTCTAATGTTGAAATGCCTAATGAAGATATGCCAGCAGACTGTAGAACTGACTACCTTGAAGCTAGAAGTATTGTTAACCTTTCTCCTAAAGGTGCATGCGCATTATTGAGGCTATGTCTTCAAAAGTTGATGGTCCATTTAGGTGAGCCGGGAAAAAACATCAATGCAGACATTAAATCCCTTGTCTCTAAAGGGCTACCGGAACGCATACAGCAAGCTGCTGATGTTTGTCGTATTGTGGGTAATCAGGCAGTTCACCCAGGTGAGATAAACATTGATGATGACCCCACATTGACACGCAGTCTTTTTAAGTTACTCAATGTCATAGTAGATGACCGTATCACGCGGCCCAGAGAGATAGAGGAAATGTTCAAAAGTATGCCTGAGAAGCAGCTTAAAGGGATACAGGATAGAGACCGACAGGTAAAAGAAGATTAGTCAGCAAGATGGGGGCTTATGGTTAAACCTGATGTCCCCTTAACTATATTTGTCAACAAGAATCTCATGCGACTCACTATAGGGAGACCCCATAATTTATTTTCTTCCGTTCATCGTTCGTAACGCTGTAGCCACTGAGGACCGATTGGAAACCACCTCGACACGCGCCATGCTTTTACCTAGAGCAGCCTTAAGGAACATTCTATTAACGTAGCTTCTTCGTACCTTTTCGGGGCGAGGTGCAGTAGACACCACACGGACTTTCGGTCCTTCTTTCGTGGATTACAGAGCTGTGGAAGAAGTGAGTAGACACGCTACCTCGTAAGTAGCAACTTGAGTTCAAGCTCACAGGGCGGAAACTCAAAGTAGTACCTTAAGGTTATTATCTAGAGGTGCTTTGAGAAAACCAGTGAGGACCCTGAGTTAGGAGATGTTATTATCAATAAATAATCTCCCCTCAAAGGACAACATTAGGCCCTGAAGATAATCATCAAGAATAATCCTGAGTAATTGAAGGGTCTTGATGATTGCCTTCAGGCTTCCCTCCCATAGAAATCCATGCGACTCACAAAAGGGAACCGCTGAGCATCCTTCCGCTGCGTTAAGTATCTCCTTATTAGTGTCTAAGTCCCCTCCCGCCTCTGTACCAGCAAGCCTCTTAGGCCGCTGCGTCTGACATGCGGGAACCCTTTTGATACCAGTAAGCGAGACCCTCTGGGGGCCCTATCAGCATCACCCAAAGCCTTCACACGGCCAATCATCACTATCAATTCAGTCTCTTTATGTATGCGCCTTTATGCTGCTGCCAGTTCTCTCGTCGTGGGTCTGGATGGCTGGCTTGCAGGTGTGACATGAGGGCGCAACCATAAAAGGAATACCGACCATGATTAATGCCAACACTATCGAAGCTCTGCCAATCGTCATTGAGAATCACCCCTTCGTCTGTAATGAGCAGCGTATGTGGAACCTTAACGAGATTCACCGGGTCCTCAATCTGCCTGACAGCAAGGCTCCCTCTCAGTGGCGAACCGAAGTCTCTCGACACATGGACCGCTCTGCAAATTTGCAGACCGTAAATGGTGACAGCGGCGGTACTTGGGCGACCGAGGCTGGCGCTATTGCCTACGCTATGTGGGTCTCGACCGATTTCTATCTGATGGTCATCAATGCGTTCATCTTTATGCGTAACGATGCCATTCTCCGTGAACGCGTCGCTGTGCTGCAAGCTGATGAGGCTAACGCGGCGTTGTCCATCGCGGCCCCTAAAGCAGACATCTTTGACGGTCGATTAGCTCGTGGCGGCGCTGTGCCGTGGACATGGGCCTGTAAGTCATTGGGTCTCGCTCCGTTTAAGCTGCTCGACGGCCTCAAGCGGTTCGGTAAATTCATCCTCCCGGCCTTTAGTGACCAGAAGAAGCCGTACCCACCAAAAGCGGCATTCAATGATGGCTATTTTGTCTGGAAGACTGACGCCAACGGTGAGAAGCGATGGCAAGTTACCGCTCGTGGCTATGCATGGATGCAAAAAAATGCGTCTAAGTGGCATGACTCTATCGCCCATGATGATCGCCAAAAGGCTACCGTTAAGCGAGTTGCGAAACGTAGCCGTAAAGTAACCCATGTGTGAAATGCAAAGGATTTGCCCATAGACTCACGGACCGCAAAGACCGAAAAGTGTCCGACTTGCTGATTATTTCTAATAGAAAGTTTAGGGTGCTGTGTCAAAAAGCATCTAAGTTAAATATTTTACTAAAATGCTGGAATATGCCCGTAATACGTTAGGTGTGATCTCAAATATTTAACGGTTGAACTTCACCTAAGATTGCTTTCTGTAACCAATCAAAAAGTCTTTTTTTGTTGATGTCAGCAAGAGCAAATCTTCAGCATTTGTATGCCATACCTAAATCTTAATGAATAGACTATTTTATCATTTTTTCTTCAATAGCCACTATTATAAAAACAGAGGGTTTACCTAAATGGTAAATAAACCCTCTGTAATTCTTGTGAGAATTTATTGCTGTATTTGGTACTGCTTTAGCTTCTCGATGAATTGTTCAAGCTCTTCAATTGTCAGTTCGTTTAGTTCGTTCCTGCAAATGCGAACCGCATCATCAAACTTCGAAGTTAATGTTAACCAAATTGCTTTGAAGCGAATAAAGCTCCCATATGTCTGAGATTTAGGGGAGTCTGTGCTTTCAAGCCTTTCAATGGCATATTTTAGTTTATCTAACCTTCTATACTGTATTGCTAGATCACATAGCGTCAACACTGGGTATTTAATGTCAGGGAAGTCTAAAATTCCTTGTTCAATTAATGTGAATGCATCGTCAACTTTATTGTCAAATTTAGCAAGTGCTTTAGCTTTTGCCGAGCAATAGATTTCTTGTGAACGCTGCGCCGGATTTGCTTTGAGCCTCTCCAGGATTTCCTCAACAACACCGGGATCAATGTTTACTTTGTCTTTGTAAAAAAGGCAGTTCAAGTAATTGTTGGCATTAATTGGGTTATTTTTCTGTCTTTCATAAACATCCTTAGCTAATCCCAATGCAAGTTCATATTCGTCGTTTTGTAGGTATAATAGAACAAGTTCGCTTTTTGCTCTGTGATCATTAGGTCTTTGGCGTAAAAACCTCTTATAGCTTTCAATTGCTCGCGGTCGTTGACGAGTGATTCGGAAATAAAAACCGTGCAAAAAAGAGCTTTCTGGTTCGGCAACTTGTCTAACTGAATTAAAAAAATCTCTATCATGCAATCTAGCTTGCGACTGACACTTCATAAATAAAATGTGTTCGATAACACTAGAATGTAGATATTGAGAGTTTGAGAGAATTCGGTCAGCTAGTCTTATGGCTTCTTTGTAATTTGCAGAGCCCCCCTTTTCATATAAGGCTCTAATAGTTTTTACGAAATATGAAGGCACTAATATTCTATTGTCAATTTCCGTGCCTGTTTTTATCGCTTCTTGGATTGAGAAAATATAGTCAGAAATATCTCTGTTATCATCAGAATATTCTTCAATGAATTTTTTAATATGTTTTCTTAGAATCTCATCATACTCATTTGAAGTGCCGAACTTACTCCTTGAGATATAATCCTGTATTACTTGATTTACCCGTATGTAGTCATTATTCACGCCAAGTTGATCGCAAATTGACATGTTTATGAAGTTTTGAATGATAGGGTAAAATTCTTCTTCGTTCACCAGCGAAAAAAGAAACTCATAACTTATGAATTCAAATTTTGACAGGAAATACAGGAATGTTAATTTATCTTCATCGTTGAAGAAGCTTTCAATTATCACCCTGGCTTTGTCATCTGCATATTCTCTTATAAGGTGAGAATCTTTTTTCACAGTGTATAAATTAGTGTCAGATATGCTGTCTACAGCAAATATAACTTGCTCTGGATAACCTGAAAGTAGGTCTGATAAAAATTTAAGATCTTCACTTTCTAATTCTAAACCTCTAAATTTAGCATACCTTTTTAAAAGGCCACGCCTTTCTTGAATACTTAGCTCAGGGATTTCTTCAAAGTAATATTCTTGATTTCTATATGAAAAAGATTTATTTCCTCTAAATTTAGAGGCAATACAAAAAGTTAAATGGTCATAATTTTTTATACGATCTACAATATCAATGAACCAACTAACTATAGTGCTATCTGCCTGAATAATCCCTCCTTTATCTTCAATCAGGACGCGCTCCTTTTCTTCTATAATCCCTTCTATTAACCTTACTGCAATATCAACCTTTTCATTGATAGGTGTTATCATTAAATCGTGTATTTTACCTATATCGCACAAGCCAAGGTCATCAACTTTTAAAATGAAATCTTCTATGCTATCCGTTGATTCCATTTGTATTACAGGGAAATCGTAGGACTCTTTTATGATATTCGATTTGATAAGTGCATTTTTTATGAATGATTTCCTGCCGATGGAATTTAGTCCTGAAGCAATGAAAACTACCGGGGCTGCTTTATCAAAGTCGTCAAATCGCTGTTCAACGTTGGTGGTTTTTTCATTCCTTCCAACATAAATTTTCTGTCTTTCCTTGAGTGTTGGGTGAGTTTTAAACGCAATTTCTCTCAGGCGAGCATTTATTTTCCTTATCGCAACCTTTGGTTTTTTAATTGGTTGTATGTTGAATCCTTCTTTCATCCATAAAGGAATTCTGTCATCAGTATAGTCAACTTTATCATCTATAATAATAGGATAAATACGCTGGATGTTCCCTTCGTCTACTCTTTCTTTAGCTAAACGTATTTCTTCTTTGACCCAGTCTGATTCTAATGCTGAATTTGAAAGAAATAAAACAAAAAGAGATGTATCATCTAATCCGCTTATGATCTCTTCTGCTGGAGACATCCCTTTTTCAAAAGTCTGCTCATCAAAAATACGAGTTTCTTTCCGTAGCCCTGACGCTACTTGACGAACATACTCTTTATCTTTGGAACTATGCGATAGAAAACATTTAACCATGTGTTATCCCTGTTTATCATCTAGATGTCACGATTATACTGTAACTTTACAACTTTAGAATCATTACGGAAAGCTTATATTATACATTTTTTCTTCCTCATTAATTAGTGCTCCCAGGCGGATTTTTGCAAGTAAATTTGGCAACTAAAGATAAACACATATTGAATGCGAAGAGCTTGCTCTATTGCCCTTAGTGATTAGCCAGAAGGGTATGGCTCAATGAAATTTGTAACTTAGTTACACTATCGCTTGAGAAAATTAGGCATCCTGAAATAAAGAGCACGCCTTTTAAGTTCCTATAAAGTTACTGTTGAAAGAACTTTAGCCACAGCTACAAACTTGTAATGACAATGTTGGTTATATTATTGATTTTTCTTCGTTTTTGAATGGTTGCTTAACATTATATAACCTAACAATTAACTTGATTCTATATGAAGGGAACATAGTTTCTATACGTAGTAAATCTGATATCCGTCCTTAGGTTCCGGTCTGAAGGTCGATCTGATGAAATTTTTCCAGAAATTTCTGCGAGGGTATCTAATATAAAAACTATAGCTAAAAGCCCCCCATAGGCTTCTCATCAGGTCTCTTGAGAAGCTCTAGGTTGGTAACTATGACTTGCAAATTACTAGATTGCAGGATGTTTTAAACGTGCCACAAGAGCGCCACTAGGTGATACAAGCAGTGACACAAATGCTTGACTCCCAACCGGCCCGCAGGCCAGACTACAAGCCACTTCAGGCAATGCTACCGCCGCTCAGTTCTTCTGAGACGTCTTGACATGAAGGACTCCGTTGACAAATTTGCGTATCCCCTAAAGTGGACAGGGCGTGATCATTATTCTAACTGAAGGAGAGCCTGTGATACGACTCACATTGTGAATGTGATGTTAATTTTTTTGTTGCGCTGCGTTTTCCATGGCGAAAGGCTTGTCGAAACGCGACTCTTTTAAGACCTCTTTCACTCGCTTCAGGTTTTCTCGAAACGCGGCGCCGCGCTCGAGGATAAATCCGGTCGCCAGCACGTCGATAACGGTGAGTTGCGTCAGGCGGGAAACCATTGGCAGATAGACATCGGTATCTTCCGGAACATCAAGCGTGAGCGCCAGCGTGGCGACCTCTGCCAGCGGCGAAGCGGGAGACGTGACGGCTATCACGGTGGAACCGTTTACACTAGCGAGGCGAGCCAGTTCTACCATATTTTTCGTGCGGCCAGTATGCGAAATCAAAACAAAAACGTCCTCCGCGCGACTATTTATACAACTCATGCGCTGGATCACAATATCCTCTGACCAGACCACCGGGAGATCAAAGCGCAAAAATTTATTAAAGGCGTCGTGCGCCACCACCGCCGAGGCGCCCAGGCCAAAGAACGCCACTTTCTGCGCGCGCGACAGCGCCGTCACCGCCTGCTGCACAACGGCGAGATCGAGCCGATCGCGCACGCGCTGTAGCCCGACCAGCGCCGAGTCGAAAATCTTATGGCTGTAGCCGCGGGTATCGTCATCTTCATCGACGTCGTGACTGACCCAGCTTTGCCCTTGCGCCAGGCTCTGCGCCAGCTGTAATTTGAAGTCGGGAAAGCCGCGCGTGCCGAGCCGATGGCAAAAGCGGTTAACGGTAGGTTCGCTGACCTCGGCGGCGCGCGCCAGCCGGGCGATGCTGGAATGGATCGCCTCCTGCGGGGCGGCCAGGATCTGCGCGGCGACCTTGCGTTCCGATTTGCTGAGCGTCGCCAGCTGCGCCTCAATTTTTTCCAGAGTATTCATAACCTGATGACCGTTATCGCTTTTATCGATGCCAGCCATGGCTGGCAGAGAGGGCATAAAAGCGTGAATATACCCTGTTCGCTATGACTGCGCGCAAGTACGGATAAGTCTGCGTGGAAAATTTTTGTCATAATTTGACCCGGATTCGATTTTGCCGCCCCTCAGCCGCCACGCTAGAGTGGGCTAAAGCGCACGCACTATCACATCGGCACGCCTTATTCCGTTCAGAGTAAACGCAGCGGACCCGCATAGAGTCGGTTTACCTGACCCCCTGAAATAAGTACATTGTGCTGAAAGAAAATTACAACATGGACCCGATGGATGAGGATGCAAACGCCAACGGGATCATCCTGCAACGAGGAGAGGAAAATGGCGGTAACACAAACAGCCCAGGCATGCGATCTGGTGATATTCGGTGCCAAAGGCGATCTTGCGCGCCGGAAACTGTTGCCTTCACTGTATCAGCTGGAAAAAGCGGGACAGATCCACGAGGAAACCCGCATCATCGGCGTGGGACGCGCCGACTGGGACAAAGCAGCCTATACCAAAGTGGTGCGTGAAGCGCTGGAAACCTTTATGAAGGAGAAGATCGACGAAGCGCTGTGGGACAAACTCAGCAGCCGTCTCGACTTCTGTAATCTCGACGTTAACGACACCACCCATTTTCCCAAACTGGGCAAAATGCTCGATCAGGCAAAACGCACCACCATCAACTATTTCGCGATGCCGCCAAGCACCTTCGGCGCCATCTGCAAAGGCCTGGGCGCAGCCAAGCTGAACGCTAAACCGGCGCGCGTGGTGATGGAGAAGCCGCTCGGCACCTCGCTGGAGACCTCAAAAGAGATCAACGACGCGGTCGGCGAGTTCTTCGACGAAAGCCAGGTGTTCCGCATCGACCACTACCTCGGCAAAGAGACGGTGCTCAACCTGCTGGCGCTGCGCTTCGCCAACTCTATCTTCGTCAACAACTGGGACAACCGCACCATCGATCACGTGCAGATTACCGTGGCTGAAGAAGTGGGCATCGAAGGACGCTGGGGCTATTTCGACCAGGCTGGCCAGATGCGCGACATGATCCAGAACCACCTGCTGCAGGTGCTGACCATGATCGCCATGGCGCCGCCGTCTGACCTCAGCGCCGACGCCATTCGCGACGAGAAAGTTAAGGTGCTGCGCTCGCTGCGCCGCATCGATCAGACCAACGTGCGCGAAAAAACGGTGCGCGGCCAGTACACCGCTGGCTTCGTGCAGGGTAAAAAAGTGCCGGGCTATCTGGAAGAAGAGGGCGCCAACAAGTCCAGCTCGACGGAAACCTTCGTCGCCATTCGCGTCGATATCGACAACTGGCGCTGGGCAGGCGTGCCGTTCTACCTGCGTACCGGTAAGCGTCTGCCGACCAAATGCTCCGAAGTAGTGGTCTACTTCAAGAACCCGGAGATGAACCTCTTCAAGGACTCCTACTCGGAACTGCCGCAGAACAAACTCACCATTCGTCTGCAGCCGGACGAGGGCGTCGATATCGAGATCCTGAACAAGGTGCCGGGCCTCGACCACAAGCACAAGCTGCAGACCACCAAGCTGGATCTGAGCTACTCCGAAACCTTTAATCAGTCGCACCTGGCTGACGCCTACGAGCGTCTGCTGCTGGAGAGCATGCGCGGCATTCAGGCGCTGTTCGTGCGTCGCGACGAAGTGGAAGCGGCATGGACCTACGTCGACTCCATTATCGACGCCTGGGCCGCCGACGGCGACTCCTCCAAGCCTTATCAGGCCGGCACCTGGGGACCGGTGGCGTCCGTGGCGATGATCACCCGAGACGGCCGTTCCTGGAACGAGTTCGAATAATCATGAAACTAGCCCGCCGCGTGCGGGCTTTTTTGTGCCTTGTCGCAGGAAACTGAACCGCAGTTTCAAAAATAGCGCCGGGCAGATAGACGATGCGGAAGCCGATCCTGTATGGTAGTGACGCATTAATGGCGCGCCGCGCGGCTGGCGCCGGTATGGATAAGCAAGGGGAACTGATGAAGAACTGGAAGACGAGTGCGGAAAAGATTCTGACCACTGGACCTGTGGTGCCGGTGATCGTAGTGAACAAGCTGGAACATGCGGTGCCGATGGCGAAAGCGCTGGTGGCGGGCGGCGTTCGGGTGCTGGAAGTCACGCTGCGCACGCCGGTGGCGATGGAGGCGCTGCGCCTGATGATTAAAGAGGTGCCGGACGCCATCGTCGGCGCAGGCACGGTCATCAACACCCAGCAGCTGCAGGAAGTCACCGAGGCGGGCGCGCAGTTCGTTATCAGCCCAGGCATTACCGAGCCGCTGCTGAAGGCCGCGGTGGAAGGCCCGGTGCCGCTGATTCCCGGCATCAGCACCGTTTCCGAACTGATGACCGGCATGGATTACGGCCTGCGCGAATTTAAATTCTTCCCGGCGGAAGCGAACGGCGGCGTCAAGGCGCTGCAGGCTATCGGCGGTCCGTTCCCGCAGGTACGCTTCTGTCCCACCGGCGGCATTTCGCCCGCCAACTATCGCGACTATCTGGCGCTGAAAAGCGTGCTCTGCATTGGCGGTTCCTGGCTGGTGCCGAACGACGCGCTGGAGTCGGGCGACTGGGATCGCATTACGCGTCTGGCGCGCGAAGCGGTAGAAGGCGCGAAATAAGCATTAGCGGTGAGCAGGGCGCTCACCGCATCATGAACCACCTGCGGTTTTATTACGCTTCGACGTTTACCGCCGCTGCGCTGGCGACCGCCCGCGCGACGGCGTCATCGACGCTCTCGCCGCTGGCCAGCGCCACGCCAAGACGGCGCGAACCGGCGATTTCCGGCTTGCCAAACAGGCGCAGCTGCAGACCGGCGCCCAGCGCCGCTTCCACGTTGACGAACCGCACGTTCTGGCTGTGTAGCTGCGGCAGGATCACCGCCGACGCCGACGGGCCGTACTGGCGCACGCCGCCGATCGGCAGGCCGAGAAAGGCGCGCACGTGCAGGGCGAACTCTGAAAGATCCTGCGAAATCAGCGTCACCATGCCGGTGTCGTGCGGGCGCGGCGACACTTCGCTGAAGATGACGTCGTCGCCGCAGACAAACAGCTCAACGCCGAACAGGCCGTAGCCGCCCAGCGCTTTTACCACCTCGCCGGCGATCGCCTGCGCGCGCTGCAGCGCGACATCGCTCATCTGCTGCGGCTGCCAGGATTCGCGGTAGTCGCCATCTTCCTGGCGATGGCCTATCGGCGCGCAGAAGTGAAGGCCGTCGACCGCGCTCACGGTCAGCAGCGTAATTTCAAAATCGAATTTAACCACGCCTTCAACAATCACGCGGCCTGCGCCGGCGCGTCCGCCCTGCTGCGCGTACTCCCAGGCGCTGCCGAGCTGGCTGGCGTTGCGAATAAAGCTCTGGCCTTTGCCTGACGAACTCATTACTGGCTTGACGATGCAGGGGAAGCCGATCTCCGCCGCGGCTGCCTCAAAGCTCGCCTGGCTGTCGGCGAAACGGTAGCTGGAGGTCGGCAGCGACAGCTCTTCCGCCGCCAGACGGCGAATACCTTCGCGGTTCATGGTCAGGCGCGCGGCGCGTGCGGTCGGCACCACGCGTTGCCCCTGCTGCTCAAGCTCAAGCAGCTTATCCGTGGCGATCGCTTCGATTTCAGGCACCACATAATCAGGCTTTTCCTGCGCAATCAGCGCGGCCAGCGCCTCGCCGTCAAGCATGTTCACCACGTGGCTGCGATGCGCCACGTGCATCGCGGGCGCGTCGGCGTAGCGGTCTACGGCAATCACTTCCACACCCAGTCGCTGGCACTCCAGCGCCACTTCTTTACCCAGCTCACCCGAGCCTAACAGCATGACACGCGTCGCAGCCGGACGCAGCGCAGTTCCAAGAGTCGTCATAATTTCACCTGTGAGTCAAAACGCGCGCGCAGTATAAACGAAAACGTTTGCGTTCTCATCCTCCTCTGCTTTGCCTCTCTTTTCTCACCTTGACGTTAACTGACGCCCGGTCGGGCAGAGTAGAGCCCTGCTCGCTAAAAAAGAGGTGAATGATGAACAACCTGTTGCAACAGCTACAGTCGCTGCTGACGAAGAAAGGTCACAGCGGCGGCAACGGAGGTTTAAACGATATGCTGGCGCCTGGTGCGCTGGGCGGTCTGGCGGGCTTGCTGATCGCCAGCAAAAAGTCGCGCAAGCTGTTAACCGAGTATGGCGGCAAAGCGCTGATTATCGGCGGCGGCGCGGCGGCCGGCGCGGTGTTGTGGAACAAATATAAACAGCGCGTGCGCGATACGCACCAGGCCGATCCCGGCTTCGGCGAGCTGCACACGCCCGCCGATCAGCGCGCCGAGCGCCTGGTGACGGCGCTGGTATTCGCCGCTAAAAGCGACGGCCATATCGACGATCGCGAGCGCGCCGCCATCGAGCGCAGCATCCATGAGTCGGGCTATGGTCAGGAGGCGGAAGCACTGATCCAGAAAGCGATCAATCGGCCGCTCGATCCCGCCTGGCTGGCCGCCGACGTGAAAAACGAGGATGAAGCGCTGGAACTCTACTTCCTCAGCTGCGCCGCCATCGATGTGGATCACTTTATGGAGCGCAGCTATCTCACCGCGCTCGGCGACGCGCTGAAGATCCCACAGGACGTGCGCGACGGCATTGAAAATGACCTGCGCGAACAAAAAGCGCGCATTCCGGCAGAATAAACCCGCCGCGACCGCGCTGCGCGGTCGCAATAACAACGCGTTAGCGACAAAAATTTGGCTTCCCCGCCACCTGATGCCACCCTTAAAGGATATTAATAACAGGGAGACGGAGCATGCAGGCCCCCATCGCAAAAAAAATTCCCCATGAAATGACCCTCCACGGCGAAACGCGCGTGGATGATTACTACTGGCTGCGCGACGACAAGCGCGAGAATGAAGAGGTGCTGGATTATCTGCGCGCCGAAAACAACTACGGCAAGCAGATCATGGCGACACAGCAGCCGCTGCAGAACCGTATTTTAAAAGAGATCGTTGATCGCCTGCCGCCGCAGGATCATTCCGTTCCCTACGTGCATAACGGCTATCGCTATCAGAGTCGCTATGAGAGCGGTAATGAATATGCCGCCTACTACCGCCAGCCCGCCGAGTACGCCGTGACCGATGAGTGGACGCTGCTGCTGGACGCCAATCAGCGCGCCTCGCACAGCGAGTTCTACACTATGGGATCGCTTAACATCAGCCCTGACAACAAAGTGATGGCGCTGGCGGAAGATTTTCTCTCCCGGCGACAGTACGGCATTCGCTTTCGCTGTCTGGAGAAGGGGAGCTGGTATCCGGAGGTGCTGAACAACGCTTCCTCCAGCTTCGCCTGGGCGAACGATTCTCGCACGCTCTATTACGTGCGCAAGCATGAGCAGACGCTGTTGCCCTATCAGGTCTGGCGTCATGAACTCGGCACGCCGCAAAGCGACGATCGGCTGGTGTATGAAGAGCAGGACGACACCTACCATCTCAGCGTGCATAAAACCACCTCCGAGCACTTTATCCTCATCGCGCTGTTCAGCACCAACAGCAGCGAGATCCAGCTCATCGACGCCGGCTTTCCCGACGCCGCGCCGCAGATCTTCCTGCCGCGCCGCAAAGATCATGAATACAGCCTGGATCACTATGAGCATCAGTTTTATATCCGCTCTAACCGCGAGGGGAAAAACTTCGGCCTCTACCGCACGCGCTGGCTGGACGAGTCGCGCTGGGAAACCCTGATTAAGCCGCGCGACCATGTGGTGATGGAAGATTTTCAGCTGTTCCGCGACTGGCTGGTGGTCGAGGAGCGGCAGCGCGGCCTGACCAGCCTGCGCCAAATCCACTGGCAAACCGGCGAGGTGACCGGCATCGCCTTCGACGATCCGACCTATGTTACCTGGCTGGCGTTCAACCCTTCGCCGGAAACCAGCAAGCTGCGCTATGGCTACGGCTCGATGACCACGCCGACCACGCTGTTCGAACTCGATATGGACACCGGCGAGCGGCGCATTCTCAAGCAGAGCGCGGTCGGCAACTTCGACCCCGACAACTACAAAAGCGAGCATCACTGGATCACCGCGCGCGACGGCACCGAAGTGCCAGTGTCGCTGGTTTATCACCGCAAACACTATCAGCCGGGCAAAAATCCGCTGCTGGTTTACGGCTATGGCGCCTACGGCAGCAATATGGAGGCGGATTTCAGCGTCAGCCGGCTTAGCCTGCTCGATCGCGGTTTCGTCTACGCGCTGATCAACGTGCGCGGCGGCGGCGAGCTGGGACAAAGCTGGTATGACGGCGGCCGCCTGTTCAACAAGATGAACAGCTTTACCGACTTTATCGACGTTACCCAGGCGCTGGTGAAAAAGGGATTCGGCCAGCCTGGACAGCTCTATGCCATGGGCGGCAGCGCAGGCGGGCTGCTAATGGGCGGGGTGATTAATATGGCGCCGGCGTTGTTCAACGGCGTGGTGGCGCAGGTGCCCTTCGTCGATGTGGTCACCACGATGCTGGATGAGTCGATCCCGCTCACCACCGGCGAGTACGACGAGTGGGGCAACCCAAACGACGCCGACTACTATGGCTATATGCGTCAGTACAGCCCCTACGACAATGTCGAGGCGAAGGCGTATCCGCATATGCTGGTGACGACCGGGCTGCATGACTCGCAGGTGCAATACTGGGAGCCGGCGAAGTGGGTGGCGAAACTGCGCGCGCTGAAGACCGACAACCATCTGCTGATGCTTTGTACGGATATGGATGCCGGTCACGGCGGCAAGTCGGGGCGCTATAAATCCTATGAAGGCATTGCGCTGGAGCTGACGTTTCTGATCGCGCTGGCGCAGGGCAGCCTGCCGCCGCAGCGCGATTACTGATCGTCGCTCAGGTATTTACGCAGCGCCTGCCGCAGCGGCGGGCGCAGATCGCGCACGTTTTCCAGCACCCAGCGCAAATAGCGCGGATCTTTGCGCGCAATGGCGGCGACGCTCTGGCCGCGATATTTGCCGAAGGGCAGCACGTCGCCCGTCACGCTGGCGGGCTGGCAGTGCTGCGCCATCTGCCCGGCATCCCAGCCGGAAATTTCCATAATGCGGATCAGCAGCGCGGCGGTCACGTAGCAGTCGTACAGCGCGCGGTGCGCGTGCAGATCGGCGGGCGGCGTGACCTCCAGCTTAAGGCTGTGGCGCAGCGCCTGGTTGCCGTATTTGATGCCGGGCCAGAGCTTGCGCGCCAGCGTCATGGTGCAGATCCAGTCGCCGTGCATCTCCGGCAGCATGCGGCGATCGAAGCTGGCATTATGGGCGACATAGAAAGGGCTGCCGTGATAGCGGCCAATCGCCTCTTCGATCGTGGGTTTGCCCACCACCATCGCTTCGGTAATGCGGTGTACGGCCATCGCCTGGCGGCTGATGGGACGGTCCGGCAGGATCAGGTCGCTCATCGGATTCACGATCTCTCCGTTGATCACATCGACCGACGCCACTTCCACTACGCCGCCCTGGAGCCCGCAGGTTTCGGTATCAATTACGCGTAACATGATTTACTTCAGCTTGGGTTCGTAGGGCAGGCGCGAGAAGTTCAGCGACGCCTGGCGATAGTGCATCAGGCGCTGCCGAAACCAGTCGCGCAGCGCGGGCGGCTGCTCATATTCAACCATTTCAGCCACGACCGGCATGTTGTAGCGCTCTTTGAACGCCACGCCCGCTGCGGCCAGTTCAACGTTGACTATATCTTTCTCTTCCTGAGAAAGCAGGGCGAGGTTTTGACTCATGGGGATCTCCTGAAGACAGGGGGCAAAAATAATGCTTATCCCGGTCTGAATCAAGGGTAAAGGATAGCATTGCTGGCCCTCGACACCTGAAATGCCTCAGCGTATCCTTGCCCACGTTTGCCGCTAAGGCGATGGCTAAAAGGATGATCCCATGCAGAAAAGAACGATCTTGTCAGGCGTTGCCGTCTCGCTGTTGTTAGTGAGCCAGGCGGTGCTGGCGCATGCCCACCTCAAATCGTCCCAGCCCGCCGCCGACGCCGCGCTCACTACCGCGCCGCAGGCGCTGACCCTGAGCTTCACCGAAGATATAGAGCCCGCGTTTAGCGGCGTAACGCTGCTGGACGCCAGCCAAAAGCCTGTCGCCAGCGAGAAGGCGCAGCGGGATGCGCAGCAGCACAGCCGCCTGATCCTGCCGCTGAAGAAGCCGCTGGCGGCGGGCGACTATCAGGTTAACTGGCATGTTCTGTCGGTGGATGGGCATAAGACGCAGGGCAGCTACCGCTTTAGCGTGAAGTAAGTCGTGACCTCGCTGTGGATCCTGCTGCGCGCGCTCCATTTCGCCGCCGTGATGCTGCTGGCGGGCAGCGCGTTTTATACCGTGCTGTTAGCGCCAGCGCGCTATCGGCACGCGCTGGGAAGACGTCTTGACACATTAATGCGCGGTTGCGTCTGGCTGGGGCTGGTCAGCGCATTGCTGATGCTGGCGACCCAGCTGGTGCTAATGAGCGGCGACTGGCGCAACCTCGCCGACAGTGAGATCTGGCGCGCGGTGCTGAGCACGCGTTTCGGCACGGTGTGGCAGTGGGAAACAGGGCTGGCGGTCGTTACGCTGCTGGCGAGTCTGCTGAAAAACAGAGAGCGACAGCAGGCGTGGCTGACTGGCGCCTTGCTGCAGCTGGGCTGTATGGCGTTAATCGGACATGCGGCGATGCGCGAAGGGTTTACGGGCGCGCTGCAGCAGATCAACCATGCGCTGCACCTTGTCGGCGCGGCCTTCTGGGCAGGTGGGTTATTGCCGCTGCTGATCCTGATGGTCGAGGCGCGGCAGATCGATCGCCGCAGCGACGCGATTCGCGCCATGATGCGCTTTTCGCGCTACGGACATCTGGCCGTCGCGGTAACATTATGCACCGGCGTCGTGAATGGGCTGCTGATCGCCGGCTGGCCACGCCAGTGGCACGGCAGCCTGTATAGCGAACTGTTAGTGGCTAAGGCGGCGCTGGTGGCCATGATGGTCGCTATCGCGCTGTTCAATCGTTACGTGCTGGTGCCGCGCTTTCGCCTGGCGGGCAAGGGCGCGCAACAAAAATTTATTCGCATGACGCAGCTTGAGCTGCTGCTGGCATGCGCAGTGGTTGGTCTGGTCAGCGTCTTCGCCACGCTGTCGCCAGCCTGAGTGTGACCCGTTTTGACTGAGTGAAAAGGTAGGCTATTTTGCTGAAGAAAGTGATCCCCGCAATGCTGTTGTTATCTCTCTGTGGCCAGGCGCTGGCGTCGGAAATTATTACCGTCAGCCGTTTCGAGATAGGTAAGGCGGCCTGGCCCTTTAGCCGTGAAGAGGTGATGCTGAGCTGCGAAAAAGATGGTTCGCTGTTCGCCATCAACCCCAGCACGCTGATGCAGTATCCGCTTAACGATAAGGCGGAAGCGCGCGTGAAGGCCGGGCAGGTAAAAGCGCAGCCCATTTCCGTGATCCAGGCGGAAGATAAAGCGCACCCGGGCCAGATGATGAGCCTTCAGCCGATTATCGAGCGTACTCAGGCGCTGTGCGATAAATAATCCTGTCGGGGCGCGAACGCTTTTCGCGCCTGATTTCGCCAATTCTGCCGTCAGGATCACAATCTGATCCTGCGGATCTCCTCTGTCCGGCCGTTCGCTGGCATTTCCGCAGACGTGGGCTAACCTTAAATTGCAAGGCGTCATCGCCTGCATTAATGCCAACTTTTAGCGCACGGCTCTCAAAGAGCCATTTCCCTGGACCGAATACAGGAATCGTGTTCGGTCTTTTTTTGTTTGCTTTTTGCTACGTAGTTTTTACTGTCATATTGTCATTTAACCTCTCATTATACGCTCCTGTTAAAGCTGATTTTCCGACGCGCCTGCAACATTTGAAATATCAATAGATTATGATCTGGCTGAGTTGAGCGGCTAACCAAATGATTCAATTTGTGCGCAGCCTGCCGGTATTGTCAGCAAAGAGCGAAACGGTTAAGGTAAGCACTTTAATAATATTCTTTGATACACTTTTTTATGGCTAAAAAATCACTAGAGAAAAAAAGCTTACATCAACTGCTGCGCTATTGGCATGTTGAAGTAATAGGCGTAAACAAGCCTTTTAGCATTCGGCGCCTTTACATGCGAATGAAGAATAAGCCTGGCTTAAAATATGTATTCTGGTGGCGACTGGCTAATCATCTTTACTCTACTGGCTATAAAAGAATGGCCTATCGCATTCATAATCGTATTAAAAAAAATTTTGGCTGCGATATTATGCTAGGCGCAACTATCGGTGAAGGACTGACGATTGCGCATCATGTTGGCGTGGTCGTCACGAAGCGTGTAGTGGCTGGGAAAAATATGAAACTGACGCAAAATTGCGTAATAGGCAGCGTAGGTAAGAATGAGCAGGGAAAAATTATAATCGGCGATAACTTTTTCCTGGGTTCGAATAGCTGCGTAATTGGCGACGCGTTACACATCGGCAATAACGTTACTGTTGGTGCAATGAGTTTTGTTAATAAGGATGTTGCTGATAACTGTACGCTCTATACTGAAAAAAGTACCCGTTTAATTGAAAAAATTAACTCAGAGGCTGGCAGGCTTTCCTGATATCTGTTTGTTCCCGCTGTACATGAGGTTGAATCACGTGGAAGGGTTGCCTCATGTAGCATATACAGCTCAACACTCACTAAAGAATCAGATAATTTGCGCATTTTTGCCCCTTTTCCATTGGCCACCTTACTGCAAGCGGAAACGCAGATTAGACTCATGCTGTGTTGAATTTATCCTCTCTTTTTTTATTTTTTTCTTACAGGTCAGAGAAGCATTTACAGGTGCGCAATAGGGGGGGCAGCGCGTTTCGCTTAAGTATGAGGATCCCTGAGCCTGGCGGGAAATAATCCAGACAAACACTAAGTGTATTGGTGCGATGCTGAAATTTTATCCAGGGAGTGAAGTTAAAATTAAATGTGGCTAAGCGATTAATATAAATGAGTTGATGCCGCTTCCGACCGCTTATTTTCCCCCGCCAGCCTTTACGGGCGCGCTTTCATTTTTCGCCAACCTCTTCCAGGCTTGTCTGGCTTATTCTTTTCAACATGCCGGGAGATAATTATGTTTCACCATTCTTCAAAGCTTCAATATCCAGTACGCGTCGACAAAGCCGACCCGGAATTCGCCATGCTATTACAGCAGGCGATCGGCGGCGTGGAAGGGGAGATCCGTGTGGCGATGCAGTACTTCTTCCAGGCGATGGGCGCGCGCGGCGATGCGCGAATCCGCGATTTGCTGATCTCTACCGCAACCGAAGAGCTGGCGCATATCGAAATGCTGGCGCATGCCGTGGCGCTCAATCTGGAAGGCGCGCCGCTCTCCTATCAGGAGGCGTCGGCGAAAGATCCGGTGGTGAATGCGGTACTGGGCGGTATGAACCCGCGCCATATCCTTTCGTCAGGTTTGGCGGCGCTGCCGGTCAACGCCAACGGCGTGCCTTTCGATATGAGCCATATCTACGCGTCCGGCAACGTGGCGGCCGATATGCTGGCCAACGTCACGGCGGAAGCGACGGGACGCGTACTGGCGACCCGCCTCTACAATCTCACTGAAGATAGCGGCATGAAGGATTTTCTCTCCTTCCTGATCGCCCGCGACACCATGCATCAACAGCAGTGGCTTGCGGTGATTGAAGAGATGGGCGGACTTAACGCTTCGCTGCCGATACCGAACAGCTTCCCGCAAAGCGAGGAAGCCAGCGAGCATTCTTACTATGTGCTTAACACCTCGCTGGATAAACCGCTGCCGAAAGGCCGCTGGTGCGAAGGGCCGTCATTTGACGGTAAAGCCCAGTTCACCGCGAAAGAGAAACCTGAGCTGCTGGGCGATGAGCCGCTACTGGGTCATGCCCGTCCGGGATCGGGCGCGCAAAGCGAGCAGGAGCTATCGGGCACCGTTCCGCCAGCGTTAAAACCCTAATCGCGCGCTGTCCAGGGAAGGACACAAAGCCGACGCGTCTGACGCGTCGTCTTATGCTTGCCAAAAAATGAACTATCGCCTCAACGGCGGCAGCGGCTGTCGTACCAGTCTAAATCAGAGCGCTGAAAAATATTTTTTTCGATGTCCGCTAAAAAGCTCTTCTTAGCCTGCTGCGGCGCCAGAAATGAAAAACCCCAGCCTGCGCCGGGGTTAACTGAATCACTTATTTAGTATCCAGAACCTGCTGCAGCCAGACCAGTTCGTCATCGAAACCAGACTCGCGTAACAGCTGGAAATAGGATTGCTGAATATCCGTTGAAACTGACGCCAACAGCATGCCCAGCATTCCTTTGGTTTTACAGATTTCTAGTGCTGCGTTTTCGAGAGAATCAAGGTTAAAACTTACGTTATCAAGCGTTTCAGCGACCATTCTTATTCTCCTGACCGGAGGTAATCAGCCATCCCCCCTTTGCTGTGTGTATCTGCTCCACATCGTGGACGGGCTGAGATCTCACACTAGCGCAGTTTCGTCTGTCGGAAACATCCTGATATCTGAACAGTAATCGCCATCCGCTGGCGCTTTTAGCGGCGAAGCGTACGGAAAATCTGAGTAGAGGGCAGAAAGCATCGCGTTCGACTTCTCAGCCGACAAACAGCAGATGCACGAGGCGCGCCAGCGATTCCAGCAGCAGCACGCTGCCGAGGAAGATAAGCACTAGCACGCTGATAAATTGTTTCCGGCTATTCATCACGCCTCCCTGAAGATGTGACCGGCTATACTTTAACCCGCGATAAGTAAACCTGTTGTTAACAAGCGGAATCAAAATGCACTACCAGTATCTCAACGGTGAAAACTGGCAAAATATCTGGATTGTCGGCGATCTGCACGGCTGTCGCCGTCAGCTGGATGCGCTGCTGCTGGAAAACGCTTTTGATAAGCAAAGCGATCTGCTGATTTCCGTCGGCGATTTAATCGACCGCGGGCCTGACAGTCCTGGCTGTTTAGAGCTGCTTGATGCGCCATGGTTCCGCTGCGTGCGAGGAAATCATGAGGAGATGGCGCTGCGAGCGTTACAGTGTCACGATTCGCTCGGCTGGATAATGAACGGCGGCGACTGGTTCTATAAGCTAACGGGCGCAAGGCTCATTGCGGCGCGTCATGCGCTAAGAAGGCTAGAGAGCCTGCCGCTGATTCTGCATCTGCAGCTGGCGGATCGCATCGTTGTCGTGGCGCACGCCGACTATCCGGCGGAGCGCTACGCGTGGGAGCAGCCGCTGGACTGGGATAAAGTGGTGTGGAATCGCGAACGCATCGCCCGGCTGCAAACGGGCGAAGCGGGAAAAATCGCCGGCGCGGATGCTTTTTACTTCGGCCATACGCCGCTGCAGCATCCGCTGGAATCAGGCAACCTGCACTATATCGATACCGGCGCGGTGTTCGGCAACCGACTGACGCTGATGCAGCTGCAGTAAGGCTCAGCGGAACAGGCGGCCGTCGCGCACCAGCTCGCGCGGGTAGCTGTTCTTAATGCGGCTGCCGACGCGTTTCGCCAGGCCGATCGGCTGCTGCTGGTAGGTCACAATCACTTCATCACGCTGCGGCGGCGTATCAGGAAAAATATCCCGGCCGCGATACCACTCCAGCGCCTCGTCGGCGCTCAGCTCAAACGCCCGTTCTGCGTCCGGCTGCGCCAGCGCGATCGCCGCTTCATGCTGCCAGCGATAGCCTTTGGCAAAGGTTTCTGCCAGCTTAATGCCGATGCGGGAGAAGCGAACGCTGCCGAGCAGCGGCGTAATCGCCTCGGGAAAGAGCCAAATCTCTTTGTCGCGCTGCCACAGCGTCAGGTCGTCGCTCCACTGCAGGCATACCGACGCCGCGGCCTGAGCCACCTCCGCCGCCGCTTTTTTATTCAGCGGCGTAAAAGGCAGCTTGCCCAGCTTGTAGCCGGGCTGCGGCAGCGGCGGCACCGAGTCGGTTTTACGCAGGCGCGCCACAAAGAAGCCTTCGCTGTCGAAAAGCTGCGGAAAAACGTGCAGATACCCTTCCGGCGTCAACGCCTGCCCGGCGCCCGCGAAGAGCGCGTCAAGCGGAACGACCTCTACCGCGTGCGGATAGCGCGCCAGCAGCCAGGCAATGACCTGCTGATTTTCAATCTGGTTAAGGGTGCAGGTGGAATAGACCAGCGTGCCGCCGGGCTTCAGAGCATGAAACGCGCTCTCGAGCAGGTCGCGCTGGGTAGCGGCGATCGTCTCGGTGCTGCTCAGCGACCAGTTTTTCAGCGCGTCGGCATCTTTGCGGATCACGCCTTCGCCCGAGCAGGGCGCGTCCAGCAGCACGGCGTCGAAACGCTCCGGCAGCGCCGGGCCAAAGACGCGCGCGTCGAAGTGGGTCAGCGCCACGTTGCTGACGCCGCAGCGGCTGACGTTGGCGTGCAGCACCTTAACGCGGCTGGAGGAGAACTCGTTAGCGAGGATAGCGCCGCGGTTGTTCATATGCGCCGCGATCTGCGTGGTTTTCGAACCCGGCGCCGCCGCCATATCCATCACCGTTTGCGCCTCGGGCGCGCCGTCGAACAGCGCGCTGACCGGCAGCATCGAGCTTGCTTCCTGAATGTAAAACAGGCCGCTAAGATGCTCGGCCACGCTGCCAAGCGGCAGGCTTTCGTCATCTCGCTCAATCCAGAAGCCTTCCGCGCACCAGGGCACCGGCGCCAGCCGCCAGCCATAGTCAGCCGTCTGGGCGAGGAAATCCGCCACGCTGATTTTAAGCGTATTGACGCGGATAGCGCGGCGCAGCGGCTGCTGGCTGATGGCGATAAAGCGCTGCAGTTCAGCGTCGTCGGGCAGGGCGTCGCGCATCAGATCAAGAAAGTCAGAGGGGAAAAGGTCGGCCACGGCAGGTTCCAGGTAAGGCGTTGAGGTCAAAAACAGGGCGCCAGTGTAGCACGAAAATGGGGGTGGGACGCCTCGCGCTTCGGTCGATAACGCCCACCCTCAGTTTGCTCAGCCGTCTGAAAGCGGTTTCAGACGGCTGACGAGATTACTGCCGCGGCTCGGGGATCGCCGTCCCCCAGCTGCGCCAGTTTTTCGGCGCTTCATCCTGCAGCAGGAAGTGCTTGTCCGCGCCTGCCTGCGGCGCCAGCGGCACCGTCGGCGGGGTGGCGAACTGAATGCCGCCGCGAATAAACTGCTGGAAGGTGCCGGTTTTCACTACGCCGCCGATCAGGCCGAAGTCGAGGTTATAGCCGGACGCCAGCCAGAACACCGAGTTGTTGCGCACCAGATGCTGATACTTCTTGCTGATGCGCAGCGCAATCTGCACGCGATCCGCCATATTGCCCAGCGAGGTACCGGTCACGGTGCCGACCTCGACGCCGCGAAACAGCACCGGCGTGCCGATTGAGAGCGAGCCCGCCTCGGCGGCATCGACATAAATCGTCAGCCCGTTCAGGTAGCGTGAATCGGTAATGGTGCTCTCCTGCAGCTCAAAAACCCGCGCCGGACGCCCCTTGCCGGGATCGACATTGACGTAAGGCTGCAGCAGCGTCTCCAGATGGTTGACGCCAGCCGGAGAGATTTCAGGCGATACCACCGAGAAATGGCTGCCGCTGCGCGCAAAGTCCTGCACATACTCTGGATAGAGCACCGCTTTCGCCACCACCTGGTTGTTATCCTGGCTGAGCGACAGCGACTCGACCTGGCCGATATTGATGCCCAGATAGCGAATCGGCATACCTTCCGACAGCTTGCTGGCGTCATAGGTATGCAGCGTAATCTGGCTGCCGACCGCGCGCGCGGCCGTCTCGGAAGGATAGAGCGTGCGTTTGCTGCCTTTGGCGTTCGCCGCGCCGCTCATATTGTCGAAGCTGATGGCGCCGCGCAGCGCGCGGTTCAGCGGCGACGCCTGAACGGTCAGGCCGCTGCCGTTAAGCTGCACGCGCGCGCCGCCTTCCGCCCAGAACACGCTCTCGCTGGTCAATAGCTTGCGGTACTCCGGCTTGATATGCACCGCGATATCGAAAGCGCTGGCGCGCGGCGTGACGTCGACGATTTCGCCCACTTCATATTTGCGGTAAAGCACCACCGAACCAGCCTGTACGTCCGGCAGGCTGTTGGCGGTCAGCGTCAGCGTCGTCGAAGGGCGATCGCCGATAACGCCTTCCTCCGCCTTTTCGGCGTCGGCGAACAGCGGATAGGCGGATTTCACCGCGCCCTGGTTGCCTGGCTCGAGACGGATGCCGCCGTCGACCCATTCGCGCGCGCTGGCGCCCAGTACCTTCATGCCGTCGAGGCCGAACTTCACGTCGAGTCGGCTGTTGACGATAAACTTGCTGTCGCCGTGCACCAGGTTGCGATAGGCCGGCTCAATCGCCGCCACGAACTGAATGCCTTTCTCATTCAGCTCGCGCGAAATCACCTGGCCGATCTTCATGCCGTGCAGCATCACCGGCTGACCGGCGTCGATGCCGTAGCTTTCCGGCGCGCTGAGCTTCACCGTCAGCACGTCGGGCTTCTGCAGCAGCGACTCGTTGGCGGGCAGCACGGTAAAGTGGCTTTGCGGCTCGCCGTCGCCCGGCACCAGCTCCAGCGTATTGCCGGTCAGCAGGCTGCTGAGGTTGGTATCGGTAAGACTCACTTTCGGACTGCGCATCTCAATGCGCGTGCCGCTGCGCATCAGGCTCACCACGGAGGGATCCAGGGTCAGCTCGCCCGTGACTTTGCCGCCGCTCAGTAGGTTGAGTTTGGTCAGGCTGCCGACCTCCAGCCCCTGATAGATCAGCGGCGTGCGGCCCGCTTTCAGGTTATTGCCGTCGGGCAGATCGAGCGTGACCACCACGCCGCGCTGGCTGCGCGCCAGATCGGGGTAGAGTTTGTAGTTCTGGTCAGTTTTCGCCTGCGGCGAATCGTCCGGCGAGTCGAAGGCGATAGCGCCGTTGACCAGCGCCGCAAGGCTCTCCAGCTCCACCTTCGCGCCGCTCAGGCTGACGTCGGCGCTCAGCCCCGACACGTTCCAGAAGCGGCTGTTGCTCTTGACCAGATTATTGAAGCGGCGTTCGATCAGCACGTCGATGGTGACGCCATCCGTCTTGCTGTTGATGCTGTAGTCATAAACGCGGCCCACCGGGATCTTGCGGTAGTAAACCAGCGATCCTGAGTTGAGCGCGCCGAGATCGGGCGCGTGCAGATGGATCAGCAGCTCGCCGGTATTGACGCGATACTTCGGCTGGGTATCCTGCGCGACGAAGTTTTCGCGCGGCTTGCCGCTGCCCGGCATCATGCCGATATAGTTGCCGCCCACCAGCGCGTCGAGACCCGAGACGCCCGCCAGCGACGCTTTCGGCGTCACCAGCCAGAACTGGGTGTTTTCGCGCAGCGCCTCTTTCATATCGCTTTTGATGCTCGCCTTGATCTGAATGGTGCGGTAGTCGTCGCTCAGATTGATGCCCTGCACGGTGCCGACCTCCACGCCCTGATAGCGGACAGGCGTGCGGCCTGGCACGATGCCGTCCGCCGACTGAAAGTTAATGGTGATCACCGTGCCGCGCTCTTCATAGTTAGTCCAGAGCAGCCAGCCGGCGATCAGCATGGCGATGATCGGCAGAAGCCAGAATGGCGAAACCTTACGTTTGTTGCGCAGCGTCGCGTTAGTCGATGTAGTCGGCGTTTCCTGTTGCATGTGCATCCCAAAGCAGGCGGCTGTCGAGCCACTCAACGGCCATGATGGTCAGGATCACCGCCGCGCCGAAGTAAAACGCGGCGGGTCCCATGGTAAAAGCCAGCAGCTGATCGCGATTGACCAGCGACATGGTTAATGAAATCACAAAGAGGTCCAGCATCGACCAGCGGCCTACCCAGGTAACGACCCGCAGCAGGCGAATGCGGGTTTTCAGCCCCTGTTCGCAGCGGAAGTGAATGCTGAGCAGCAGCGTCAGCATCACCAGCACCTTGGTAAAAGGCACCAGAATACTGGCGATAAACACCACCGCCGCCACCGGAATATTGCCGGAGGCCAGGCCGAGGATGCCGGAAAAGATGGTGTCCTCGCGCCGTGAACCGTTCAGGTAGACCACTGAGATTGGCAACAGGTTGGCGGGGATCAGCAGCACGATCGAGGCGATCAGCGCCGCCCAGGATTTTTGCAGGCTGTGGCGACGCCGGAAGTCGAGCGGCGTATGGCAGCGCGGACAGCGGCCGCGCGCGTCCGGCTCACCGGTATTGTGGCAGTTCAGGCAGACCTGCAGCCTGTCGCGTGCGGTGGTATTCTGCTTCTGCGGATAGAAGTGTTCCCACAGCTGCTCGACGTTAAGGTGGATCAGCGTCAGCAGGCTCAGCAGCGTCAGCGTCAGGTAGGCGGCCAGCCCGTAGCCGACTTCCAGCGAGGCGTAATCCTGCACTTTAATCGACGCCACCGCGATGCCCACCAGGTAGATGTCGAGCATCACCCACTCTTTAACCTTCTCCAGCATCAGCAGCACCGGACGCAGGTTCATCCCTAGCCGATGGCCGAGGGTAAGATAGCCGATGCCAGCCACCAGCGCGACCGGCGCGCCGATGGTACAGAACGCCACCATCGAGGCGGTCAGCACATTACCCTGTTCCGCCATCTGGATTACGCCGCCCAGCAGGCTGGCGTTAATGCGCATGCCGAGCAGGCGAATATCCACCAGCGGCAGGGTAAAGGCGAAAGGCATCAGCACCATGATCATCGCGGCCATCACCGTCAGCCGCGTCATTGACCAGTCGCGCCCGCTGATAATTTGCGCATGGCAGCGTGGACAATAGGCAGACTGATGCGATTTCACATCCGGTAAGGAAAAAAGGGTATCGCATTGCGGACAACGCTGATAACGTGCGTGGGGCAATGGCTGGCTGATAGCGTGAATTTTCATAGGGTGATGCAGTTTTCGCCCAGATATTTGTCGCTGTGACCGGATGCGGTCGTGGGGCAAAAAAACGTTTTTACGTTTCCGGCATCCCCGCCAGGGGCCCACGTTTCGATCCACAAAAATCTAAGGTTATAGCAACTAACGCTATGATTCACCTTGTGGCGGTGGATATTTAGTGCTTATTTTAACGGGCGGTTAATTAAAGCCGCTCTGTTGTTAATGTTAATGGTTAAACAATGAACAAAACTGCCTTTTACGACGATTTGAATCGCGACATGCGCGCGTTGCTCGCGGGCGAGAGATCCTTTCTCGCCGCGCTGGGCAACTTTAGCGCGCTGCTGTATGAACGCCTTGAGGGCGTCAACTGGGCGGGCTTCTACCTGCTGACGGAAGCCGATACGCTGGTGCTGGGGCCTTTTCAGGGCAAAATCGCCTGCGTGCGCATCCCGGTAGGCAAAGGCGTCTGCGGCACGGCAATGGCGCAGGATAAAGTGCAGCGCGTCGACGACGTGCACGCTTTTCCCGGCCATATCGCCTGCGACGCCGCCAGCAACGCCGAGATCGTGATTCCTCTGAAAGTAAACGGCGCGCTGGTAGGCGTTCTGGATATCGACAGCACGGTGTTCAATCGCTTCGACAGCGAGGATGAGACAGGGCTGGTTGCACTGACTGATGGGCTTTGCGACGTGCTGGCGGGCAGCGATATCGAAAAATTTTTGCAGCTGACGCGTAGCTAATCGACTGGATCGCATGGTATTTGGCAATGTTGTCATTATAATGACGCCTGTTCATGCCTGCTCTGGTCGGCAAATCCGTTGTAATCAGGAAATTTCATGGAAAATCAACCTAAGTTGAATAGCAGTAAAGAAGTGATCGCCTTTCTGGCGGAACGTTTTCCAAACTGCTTTAGCGCCGAAGGTGAGGCGCGTCCGCTCAAAATCGGCATCTTTCAGGATCTGGTCGAGCGCATTCAGGGCGAAATGGGTCTGAGCAAGACTCAGCTGCGTTCGGCGCTGCGTCTCTATACCTCCAGCTGGCGTTATCTCTACGGCATCAAAGCCGGCGCGACGCGCGTCGATCTCGACGGCAACGCCTGCGGCGTGCTCGACGAGCAGCACGTGCAGCATGCGCGTCAGCAGCTGGAAGAGGCGAAAGCGCGCGTTCAGGCGCAGCGCGAGCAGCAGAAAGCCGCGAAGCGCGAAGCTGGCGAAGAGGGCGCAGAACCCCGTCGTCCGCGTCGTCCCGCCGCACGCAAGCCAGCCGAAGGCGAAGCGCCGCGTAAAGCGCGTCCTCAGTCGCCGCGTCCGGCCGTTCAGGATCGCAAACCGGCTCCGCGCCCCGCAGCGCAGGCGAAACCCATCACCGATACCTCAACTTTGCAACCTGGCCAGAATATCAAAGTCAAAGCAGGCAAAAGTGCGATGGACGCCACCGTTCTTGAAGTGTCAAAAGACGGCGTTCGGGTACAGCTCGCTTCCGGCATGGCAATGATTGTGCGCGCAGAACACTTGCAGTTCTGAAACGGAGGCTGACCCCGGCATGAACACCCTGTTAAAAATCGGTATGATTGCGGGCCTGCTACTGGCAGGCCCTTCATTTGGCGCAGAGAATATTACCCGCGTCGATCAGATCCCCCAGCTTCACGAAGATCCGCAGGATCCTACCGTCAGTGAACGGGTGACCTCTCGCTTTACCCGCTCTCACTATCGCCAGTTCGATCTCGATCAGGCCTTTTCGGCGAAGATTTTCGACCGTTACCTGAACATGCTCGACTACAACCACAACGTGTTGCTGGCATCGGACGTGGCGCAGTTCGCCGACAAGAAAAGCACGCTCGGCGATGAGCTGCGCAGCGGCAAGCTGGATGTGTTCTACGATCTCTATAATCTGGCGCAGAAACGCCGCTTCGAGCGCTATCAGTACGCGCTCGACGTGCTGAAACGCCCGATGAATTTTACCGGCAACGACACTATCGATATCGATCGCGCTAAAGCGCCCTGGCCGAAAGATCAGGCGGAGCTGAACGCGTTGTGGGACGCCAAGGTAAAGTATGACCAGCTCAGCCTGAAGCTGACTGGCAAAGATGAAAAAGAAATTCGCGATGTGCTGACCAAACGCTACAACTTCGCTATTCGCCGCCTGGCGCAGAGCAACAGCGAAGATGTGTTCCAGCTGGCGATGAACGCCTTCGCGCACGAAATCGATCCGCACACCAACTACCTGTCGCCGCGCAACACCGAACAGTTCAACACCGAAATGAGTCTGTCGCTGGAAGGTATCGGCGCGGTGCTGCAAATGGATGACGACTATACGGTGATCAACTCGATGGTTGCGGGCGGCCCTGCGGCGAAGAGCAAAGCGATCAGCGTCGGCGACCGCATTGTCGGCGTCGGTCAGCCGGGCAAGCCGATGGAAGATGTCATCGGCTGGCGTCTCGACGACGTGGTAGCCAAAATCAAGGGGCCGAAAGGCAGCAAAGTGCGTCTTGAAGTGCTGCCTGCGGGCAAAGGCACCAAAACCCGCACCGTGACCCTGACGCGCGAGAAGATCCGCCTTGAAGACCGCGCGGTGAAGATGAGCGTGCACAACGTCGGCAAACAGAAAGTCGGCGTGCTGGATATTCCGGGCTTCTATGTCGGTCTGACCGACGACGTGAAGGTGCAGCTGCAGAAACTGCAGAAGCAGAACGTCGACAGCGTGGTGATCGATCTGCGCACCAACGGCGGCGGCGCGCTGACCGAAGCGGTTTCGCTCTCTGGTCTGTTTATCCCCAGCGGTCCGGTGGTGCAGGTGCGCGACAACAACGGTCGCGTGCGTGAAGACAGCGACAACGACGGCGTCGTCTACTACAAAGGCCCGCTGGTGGTGCTGGTGGACCGCTTCAGCGCTTCGGCGTCGGAAATCTTCGCGGCGGCGATGCAGGACTACGGTCGCGCGCTGATCGTCGGCGAACCGACCTTCGGCAAAGGCACCGTGCAGCAGTATCGCTCGCTGAACCGCATCTACGATCAGATGCTGCGTCCGGAGTGGCCTGCGCTTGGTTCCGTGCAGTACACCATCCAGAAGTTCTACCGCATCAACGGCGGCAGCACCCAGCGTAAAGGCGTCACGCCGGATCTGCTGATGCCGACCGGCGTAGAAGCGGCGGAAACCGGCGAGAAGTTCGAAGATAACGCGCTGCCGTGGGACAGCATCAACGCGGCGACCTACACCAAAACCGGCGATGTTAAGCCGCTGGTGGCGCAACTGACCAAACAGCACGAAGCGCGCATCGCCGAGGATCGCGAGTTCCAGTACATCATGAAAGATATCGCCCGCTTTAATGCGATGAAGGACAAGCGCAATATCGTGTCGCTCAATCTCGCCCAGCGCGAAAAAGAGAACCACGAAGAGGATGCGCTGCGTCTGGAGCGGATTAACGCGCGCTATCAGGCGGAAGGCAAAAAGCCGCTGAAGAGCTTGGACGATCTGCCGAAAGATTATAAAGAGCCCGATCCTTATCTCGACGAGACGGTGCGAATCGCCAACGACCTGGCGCAGCTGGATAAGTCCCAGCCCGCGTCAACGCCGCCCGCCGCGCAGTAAGCGCAGGGGAGTGAAAAGCACCGCGCCGCGGTGCTTTTTTTTTGCCTGGAAGCAGGGGAACGACCCGTGCAAACCTGGCCATGCTGCGCAGACGTGACTAAATGTAAAGTTATGTCTTTTTAGGCACTTAAAGATTAAGGTCGCTTGAAATGCGCTGCGATGACCCTAGGATAAGGATCCGCGCAATTAGCGCATGAACAACTGAGGAAGATTAACTTTTATGATGCGTATTGCTCTTTTCCTGGTGACCAACTTAGCTGTGATGTTGGTCTTTGGGCTGATCCTCAGCCTTACAGGGATCCAGTCAAGCAGTGTTCAGGGCCTGATGATCATGGCAGGCCTGTTTGGCTTTGGCGGTGCGTTTGTTTCACTGCTGATGTCGAAGTGGATGGCGTTGCGTTCGGTCGGCGGTGAGGTGATTGAACAACCCCGGAATGAAACGGAACGCTGGCTGATGCAGACCGTTGGGCGTCAGGCGCAGCAGGCGGGCATCGCGATGCCGCAGGTGGCTATCTACCATGCGCCCGACATCAACGCCTTCGCCACCGGCGCGCGCCGCGACGCCTCGCTGGTCGCCGTCTCTACCGGACTGCTGCAGAACATGAGCCGCGATGAAGCGGAAGCGGTGCTGGCGCACGAGATCGCGCATATCGCCAACGGCGACATGGTGACCATGACGCTGATTCAGGGCATCGTGAACACCTTCGTCATCTTTATCTCGCGCATTATTGCGCAGGTGGCGTCGGGCTTCCTTTCCGGCAACCGCGACGGCGAAGAGAGCAGCAACGGCAATCCGCTGGTCTACTTTGCCGTGGCGACGGTGCTGGAGCTGGTGTTCGGTATTCTGGCCAGCATCATCACCATGTGGTTCTCGCGCCACCGCGAATTCCACGCCGACGCCGGTTCTGCAAAGCTGGTAGGGCGCGAGAAGATGATCGCCGCGCTGCAGCGTCTGAAAACCAGCTACGAACCGCAGGAGCCGAGCAGCATGATGGCGTTCTGCATCAACGGCAAAAACAAGTCGCTGAGCGAGCTTTTTATGTCGCACCCGCCGCTGGATAAGCGTATCGAAGCGCTGCGCAGCGGTCAGTATCTGAAGTAACCGTTCAGGCGATAAAAAGGCGACTCCCCGGAGTCGCCTTTTTTATGGCCGTCACTGCGCCGCGGCGCGTTTCTGCGACAGGCGTGACAGGCTGAAGAGCGCGGCGACGCTGGAGAAGAGTCCGGCGAGGATCAGCGAAGCGTGCGTGCCGCCCTGATCGAACAGGGTGAACATCAGCGCCACCAGCGCTGCGCCGCTGCTCTGACCCAGCAGGCGCGCCGTGCCCAGCATGCCGCTGGCGCCGCCGCTGCGGTTGCGCGGGGCGGAAGAGATAATGGTGTGGTTGTTGGGCGACTGGAACAGGCCAAATCCGGCGCCGCACAGCGCCATGCGCCAGATAATATCCCAGTCCTGCGGCTGCGCAGGCAGCAGCGCCAGCAGAAACAGTCCCGCCGCGAACAGCGCCAGGCCGACGCCGCCCAGCAGCCCGGCGTGAATATGCTCAATCAGGCGTCCGGCAATCGGCGCCAGCACCATCGTCGCCAGCGGCCAGGGCGTCAGCAGCAGGCCGGTTGCGACCTCGTCGCGTCCGAGCACGTTCTGCAGGAAAAAGGGCAGCGACACCATCGCCAGCATCTGTGCGCAGAAAGAGCAAATGGAGGTGCAGATAGAGAGGCTAAACAGCGGAATGCGCAGTAGATCCACCGGCAGCAGCGGCACCGCCAGACGCTGCTGTCGACGCACGAAGAACCAGCCGAGCACCGCCAGCACCGCGACTTCCACCAGCGCCAGCGCCAGACTGCCGCCCTGGGCGAAACCGGTCAGCGCATAGATGAGCAGGCCGAAAAACAGCGCGTTCATCAGCGCGCTCGGCACGTCGAACTTCTGCGCCTTTGCTTTCTGGCTGTTCTCCGGCAGGTAGCGCAGCGCCAGCCACAGCGCAATTACGCCGAGCGGCACGTTAATCAGGAACAGCCATTTCCAGCTGGCGAATGACAGGATCGCCGCGGCCACCGTCGGGCCGGCGGCGCTGGAGACCGCCACCACCAGCGAGTTAATCGCCATACCGCGTCCCAGGTGACGCTGCGGATAGATTATGCGGATCAGCGCGGTGTTGACGCTCATCAGCGCCGCGCCGCCAAACCCCTGCAGCACGCGCGCCAGCGTCAGCATCGAAAGCGATGAGGAGAGGGCGCAGAAGGCTGAGGTGAGGATAAACAGGCCGAGTCCGACCTGATAAACCCGGCGATAGCCCAGCATATCGCCGAGAAAGGAGAGCGACAGCAGCGAGGCGACGATAGCGATTTGATAGGCGTTGACGATCCAGACCGACTGCGCCGGGCTGGCGTGCAGGTCGCGCGCGATGGTGGGCAGCGCCACGTTGGCGATAGCGCCATCCAGCACCGCCATCATAATACCCAGCGCAATGGTAAAAATAGCGCCGTACCGCTGCGGAGCGGGCAGGCCATCCTGAAAAGGTGTCGGGGACATAGAGAGAAAAATAAAGTGGGTGAATATCACCATGCTAATGAATCTGCTGCTGAAACGCACCGTCTTTCACGCAAAAAGCGAGGTTTAAATATGTCGTGCGGTGACAGGTCTGGGTTTAGCGCGCTATATTGGTCATCTGTTCCGATTTTATTAAAACAATTTTAAAAAAGGGTGCGCGATGGCCGCCAGTGAAAACGATAAACAACCCGACGCCGTTTCCTCCGTAATGAAGGTGTTCGGCATTCTGCAGGCGCTGGGCGAGGAGCGCGATCACGGCATTACCGAGCTGGCGCAGCGCGTGATGATGTCGAAGAGCACCGTTTACCGCTTCCTGCAGACCATGAAGACGCTGGGTTATGTGACGCAGGAAGGCGAGAGCGAAAAGTACTCTCTCACGCTGAAGCTGTTCGAGCTGGGCGCGAAGGCGCTGCAGAATGTCGATCTGATCCGCAGCGCAGACGTGCAGATGCGCGAGCTTTCACGGCTAACCAAAGAGACGATTCACCTCGGGGCGCTGGAAGAGGACAGCATCGTCTACATCCATAAAATCGACTCGCTCTATAACCTGCGCATGTATTCGCGCATCGGACGGCGCAATCCGCTGCACACCACGGCGATCGGCAAAGTGCTGCTTGCATGGCGCGACCGCGGTGAGGTGAATGAGATTTTGAAAGAGGTGGAGTTCAAGCGCAGCACCGCCAACACCATCGTCACGCGCGAAGCGCTGATCGAGGTGCTCGATCAGGTTAAGGCGCAGGGCTTCGGCGAAGATAACGAGGAGCAGGAAGAGGGGCTGCGCTGTATCGCCGTGCCGGTCTTCGACCGCTTCGGCGTGGTTATCGCCGGTCTGAGCATCTCTTTCCCGACTATCCGCTTCTCGGAAGAGGCGAAAAGCGACTATGTCGCCATGCTGCATCGCGCGGCGCGCGCGCTCTCCGCCGAGATGGGCTATCACCACTACGATTTCTGATAAAAAAGCGGGCAAGATGCCCGCTTAACCTTTCTGTGTCTGGTCAGTGCGGCTCAGTTGGCCGCGTGCCGCTTAATTGTCGATCACCTCGCCGCTCTTCTTCAGCAGCGGGCAGTCGCTCACGCCGATAACGCCGCTGTCGGTATGCAGATACTGGGCGGTAATCAGACCGCGCGCAGTAAGGTAGTTGCATTGCAAGCCCAGACCCGCTGCGTTTTTAGTGCTGCCGGTCAGCACGCCATAGCCGGTAAACAGCATGGCGACCCAGATAACGGCGAGCAGAACGATCGCCCGAATAAAGAGTTTCATTTTTTCTCCTTGTGATACATAACGCAGCTGTCCACGTTGCGCTGCCGCCCGTAATATTAACAGCTTGCCTCGCTTTGTCTGCCGAAGCGATCGGAGATTGCTGAAAGCGAGGCGTCAGGGAATTCTGCATTCAGGCGCATAGCCTGGTCAGCCGCGCGCGCAGCAGGTAGAATCGACGCCATCGATATTTTTCCGTTTTTGAGGCAGTTATGAACGAATTAGCCGCA
Source organism: Pantoea sp. X-Soil-MYKO-1289 (assembly GCF_059730625.1). Lineage (NCBI taxonomy): Bacteria > Pseudomonadati > Pseudomonadota > Gammaproteobacteria > Enterobacterales > Erwiniaceae > Pantoea > Pantoea sp. X-Soil-MYKO-1289. The sequence continues at coordinate 2,356,480 of NZ_AP036004.1, read as the reverse complement.
ACCACCGATCCGCTGTTCAGCTATGGCGTACTGGCGGTCACTATCATTGTGGCGTTTATCGCCTGGTTTTTTGTGAACCGGGCCAGCGTGCGCGCCAGCGAACAGATCCAGCTGCTGAGCCAGCTGCTGGAAGAGCAAAAAAAACAGAACGCGCTGCTGCGTCGCCTGGTGGAAAGTCAGCGCGGAGAGCAGGAAAAGCCGGAAACGGAAGAACCGCGCGAATTTATCCGCATGATCCCGGAACGCTAAGGTTCCTTAGCCCGGCAAGGAGGCGAAATGCCCTGGCAAAATCCCTGGTATGACGCCAGCAAAGCGCACCATACTCCCGAAGGCTTCCGCAATCCCGAGCCGGATCTGCGCCAGCCGGGCGATCTCGACCGCTGGCGCAAAGAGCGCAAGGCGGCAGGAGTGCCATTCCCGCCGCAGGCGGGCTATGACCAGTTCACTGCGCGCTGGTGGCAGCCCGCCGATCTCGCTGGCGCAGACGATCGTGTCTGGTGGTTAGGCCATGCGGCGATGCTGCTGCGTCTCAATCAGCGCTATCTGCTGATCGATCCGGCGCTCTCGCCGCGCGCCTCGCCGCTGCCCTTTGCCGGACCGAAACGCAAAACCCCGCCGCCGCTGCGCATTCAGGATCTGCCGCGCCTCGACTATGTGCTGATTTCCCATAATCACTACGATCATCTCGACTCCGCCACCGTCAGGCGCATTATCCGCCGTTTTCCTGAGGTTACCTTTCTGGTGCCGCTGGGGCTGGAAGGCTGGTTTAAACGGCGCGGCGCGCGCCACATGCGCCAGCTTGACTGGTGGCAGAGCCAGCAGGAAGAGGATCTGGCCCTGACCGCCGTGCCGGCGCGTCACTGGAGCATGCGCACGCCCTACGATCGCAACCGCTCGCTCTGGTGCGGCTGGGTCGTGCGCAGCAAGAGGCTTAATTTCTGGTTTTCCGGCGACAGCGGTTTTTCTGAAAATCTGGCGGAGATCCCGCGTCGGCTCGGCCCTTTTAATCTGGCGGCGTTACCTGTTGGCGCCTATGCACCGAAATGGTTCATGCAGAGCAGCCATATGGATCCCGATCATGCGGTTTCATTATGGCGGCTAACGGGTGAGCCGCTCGCCCTGCCAATTCACTGGGGCGTCTTCGAACTGGCTGACGAATCGCTGGATGAGCCTCCGGCGGAATTACTGCGCGCCATTCGCCGCAGCGGCGAAGATAATGGCCGCTTTGCGCCATGGAAAATTGGCGAGAGCCGCAGCCTGGAGCCTGTTTACCAGGAAAATTCCTAAATATCGGCGCTTATCCCCAGACGGGTATTGGGTTTTAAGAGAAGAATTATTCAGGATCAAAGAAGAAATGGTAATAAGAAATAAGTGTTGCTCTGCTTTTAATTGGGGCAACGCGCATTTTTATTTTCATGATTTTGGTGCAAAAGCTTTTAATATCTGCGCCAGCAAAAATTGAGAGCCCGCTATCTTAAAGTCAACCACAGCGGCGCATTTTAGCTTCACGGTTTCGGTTAAGAAAAACGAATGCCATAATACTGCAATAATCTTTCCGTAAATTAATCCGTTACGGTGAACAAGGATGGACGAAGACGCGGTTATCCGCTAACGTTATTTACCTCGCCGCCGGGTTGATGGATATCGTTTTTTCGGCTACCACTGGATGAGTTATGTACCAAAATGAACAAAGCCTGGCGCTGCTTTGCAAATTTTGTGCGGCGCGTCCATGGTCGATTAAAAATGCCTTGCCATTAATTTGCGGATATGTGATAACAATTCGTGGGTCAAACGAGGTACAGTTCTGTTTATGTATGGCATCTTCAGTAAAGAAGTTACGAGTAAAAACGTTGACGTTGAATACCGCTTCCTTGCCGAACCTTATTAGTGCCTCATTCAGTAACGTCTCTGGTTTCTCTGTAGGTCTGCCTTCGGGCAAAATAAACACTCTAAGGAATTTGCAAAATGGCAAAGATTAAAGGTCAGGTTAAGTGGTTCAACGAGTCTAAAGGTTTTGGTTTTATTACTCCTGCTGACGGTAGCAAAGATGTGTTCGTACACTTCTCCGCTATCCAGGGCAACGGTTTCAAAACCCTGGCTGAAGGCCAAAGCGTTGAGTTCGAAATTCAGGACGGCCAGAAAGGCCCGGCTGCAGTCAACGTAACCGCTATCTGATTTCGTGCCAGCTCGGTGCCATGCACCACTGAAAACGAATCCTGTAAAGCCCTGGTCATCTGACCGGGGCTTTTTCTTTGCGCTTTCGATACGACAGCGAACGGAGTACACTGCGGCGCTCTTGTTAATGGAGTTCGTATGTTGCTGATTTGCCCCCTCTGTCACCTCCCTTTACAGCCTGAAAACCGCAGCTGGCGCTGTGAAAACCGTCACCAGTTCGATCAGGCGAAAGAGGGCTACCTCAATTTGCTGCCCGTTCAGCATAAAGGCTCGCGCGAGCCTGGCGACAGCCCGGAGATGATGCAGGCGCGGCGCGAGTTTCTACAGGCGGGCTACTATCAGCCGCTGCGCGACGGCGTGGTGGCGCTGCTGCGCGAAAAGCTGCCGGGCGCGGGCGCGCTGCTTGATATCGGCTGCGGCGAAGGCTATTACACTTCGGCGCTCAGCGCGCTGGGCGGTGAGGTATACGGGCTGGATATCGCCAAAAACGCCATTCGTCTGGCGGCGAAGCGCTATCCTGACGTGCAGTTCTGCGTCGCCTCTAGCCAGCGTCTGCCTTTTGCCGACGCGTCGCTGGATGGGGTGGTGCGTATCTACGCGCCCTGCAACGAGGCAGAGCTGACGCGCGTCATCAGGCCTGGCGGCGTGCTGCTGACCGTCACGCCCGGAGCGCACCATCTGCAACAATTCAAGGCGCTGATCTATCGCGAGGTGCAGCTCCATGCGCCGGAAGAGAAGTGCTACAGCGGCTTTAGCGAAGAGAGCCAGCAGTCGCTGCGCTACGCGATGCGCCTGAGCGGCGACGCGGCGGCCACGCTGCTGCAGATGACGCCTTTCGCCTGGCGCGCAAAGCCGTCGGTGTGGGGTGAACTGCAGGCGTCGAAAACCTTCGAATGCGACGCCGACTTCCGTCTGACGCTATGGCGGCGCGATTAGCGCGCCTCCACCAGCGTATGGTAAATGCGTTCCAGATCGTCGAGCTGCTGCACGGCGATAAGCAGGCGACGCTGCTCCAGCTGCATCACCAGAATGCCGTCTTCGGAGAGATTGATGTTCTGAATGCGTGGATAGGCTATCCAGACGCCGCCATAAAACAGCCCGTCGCGTTTCATCAGCAGAGTGGGGCGGCGCAGCCAGAAAAGCCAGAAGGCGAGGAAGAGGAGCACCATCAGCAGGGTGGTGGTCAGCTGCGGTCCCTGATGCGTCACATTATTCCAGAGTAAAATCGCCAGCAGCCCGATAAATATCAGGCTGTCGATCTTATGCCTGCGCCGCAGCGCCACGCTCAGGCGCGTCGGGCCTTTACGGCGCGGCAGAATCAAATCGTTGTAGAGAGAGAAAAGCAGCAGCGCGGCGATGCAGAGCGCGATGAGGCCGTCCGTTAGTGTCATCACATTCTCCTGAGGCGATACGGCGGAAAAGCGGGGAAAATGCCGGGCGCGGCGCGCCCGGCGAGTGTACTACAGGCCAAGCAGGCCGATCCAGTAGCCGAAAATCCCGATAACGAAGAAGCCGACGATAATCCACAGCGCGTTGACCTTGCGGCGCAGCAGCCACATACAGGCAAAGGTCAGCAGCAGCGGCACGATGCCCGGCATCAGCTGATCGAGGATGGTCTGAACCGTGGTGACCGTAGTCTTCCCGGTCTGGTCGGTAATGCGCGATACCACCAGCGGAATATTAACGTGCGTCCACTTGTTCACCAGCGCGCCCATGACAAACAGGCCGAGAATCGACGCCCCCTCCGTCAGCTTCTGCAGAAAACCGCCGCCCATGTCGCTGACGATATCAATCCCTTTGCGGTAGCCGTACGCCACGCCGTAATAGCGGGTCAGCAGGCGCGCCAGATTGAACAGCACAAAGAAAAGCAGCGGACCCAGCAGGCTGCCGCTCATGGCGATGCCTGCGCCGAGCGCGGCGAAGACCGGACGCACGGTGCCCCAGAAAATCGGGTCGCCGACGCCCGCCAGCGGCCCCATCAGGCCGACTTTAATGCCGTTGATGGCGGCGTCGTCGATGGCTGCGCCGTTGGCGCGCTGCTCTTCCATCGCCATGGTCACGCCTAATACCGGCGCGGCTACGTAGGGATGGGTGTTGAAGAACTCCAGATGGCGCTTAATCGCCTGACGGCGCGCCTCGTTATTTTCCGGATAGAGGCGGCGGATCACCGGCACCATCGAGAAACAGAAGCCCAGCGCCTGCATACGCTCGAAATTCCATGACCCCTGGAACAGGTTCGACCGCAAAAACACGCCGCGGATGTCGCCTGGGGTGAGTTTCTTTTGCGTTGTAGTTGTATCTACCATGTTGTCACCTGTTCCTTAGTCAAGTTCGTTATCGAGATCGTTATTTGCCGGACCCGCCGCAGGCGCGCCCGCCACGCGGTTATATTTTGGCGCCAGCTGGATATAGAGCACTGCCATGACCACGCCGATGACGCCCAGCGCGACAAGGTTGAAGCTGGTGAAGGCCGCGGTGACGAAGCCGAGGTAGAAGAAGGGCATCAGATAGCCTGCGCGCATCATATTGATGACCATCGCGTAACCGACCACTACGATCATGCCGCCGGCGATGTTCAGGCCGTTGGTCACCACTTCAGGGATAGAGCTAAGCAGCGAGTGAACCGCGCTGGTGCCGACGGAAATCGCCACGATCAGCGCCGGAATGGCGATACGCATCGCCTGCAACACCAGCGCCGAGACGTGGATCCACGAAATCGCCGTCAGGTTGCCTTTCTCCGCCGCCTTATCGGCCGCGTGCTGGAAGGCCACGGTGATGGTGCGCACGATAATCGTCAGCACCTGGCCCGCCGCCGCCAGCGGAATCGCCAGCGCAATGCCCGCGCCGACGCTCTGACCGCCGGCGATAACCAGAATGGTGGAGATAATCGAGGCGAGAGCCGCATCGGGCGCCACGGCGGCGCCGATGTTCATCCAGCCCAGCGCGATCATCTCCAGCGTGCCGCCGATGATGATGCCGGTTTTCATATCGCCGAGCACCGCCCCAATCAGGGTACAGGCCACCAGCGGACGGTGAAACTGAAACTCATCCAGAATCGAACCCATACCCGCAATACAGGCCACGATAAATATCAGGATGATTTGTAGCGAGGTTATTTCCATCATATCCCTTCTCCTCAGCAGGATAGCGTTAACTGGCCCGCAGGCGCAGCTGGCGGCGTTTTACGCATTGACCTTCGCAATCAGGTCCATCATTTTCAGTTTTTGATCGCTGGAGACCTTGCGGACTTCCAGCTCGATATTGCGTTCATTGAGCTTACGAAACGCGGCGATATCTTTGTCATCGACCGAGACGGCGTTATTGACCTGGGTTTTACCCTGGCGAAACGCCATGCCGCCGATATTGACCGACTTGATCTCTACGCCTTGCTCGACCACGCGCAGCACGTCGGTGGGATTGGTGAACAGCAGCATCACGCGATCGCGGCCATATTTCGGGTTGTTCCAGACGCGCACCATTTTGTCGACGTCCACCACGTGCGCGGTCACGCCGGGCGGCGCCACCTGCGTCAGCAAGGTTTTGCGGACGTGATCTTTTGCAACTTCGTCGCTGACCACGATAATGCGCGAGACGTTGGTCTCTTTGGTCCAGCGCGTCGCCACCTGGCCGTGGATCAGGCGGTCGTCGATGCGCGCCAGCCCGATTTTCATATGTTCGCCCGGCGCCAGCGGCTGCGCTGGGGCAGGCGGCGCTTTGGCCGCAGGGGCGGCGGCTGGGGCAGGCGGCGCGGCAGGCACGGTTTTCTGCGCCTTAACGCCTTCGCGACCCGTTTCTACCGCGATGCCAACCAGTTCGGTAAAGCTGGGATCGTCGTCGCGCGCCATTAGCGTTTCCACCAGCATCGGAATATTGACCCCGGCGATCACATCGTAATTTTCTTTATCCAGCACCACGCGGCTGGCGGCGTTGAATGGACTTCCGCCCCAGGTATCGACTAAAAACAGCGCCCCTTTCGAGGTATCCAGCTTTGCCAGCTGCGCCTGATATTTTTCAATAAGCGTTTCTGCATTTTCGCCGGGCACAAAGTCGATCCATCCGACATTCTCCTGCTCGCCCAACAGCATCTCTGCGGTTTTCAGCAGTTGTTCGGCTGCCCAGCCGTGTGTACCAATTACTATCGCAATGGTCACTTGCTACCTCCGTTCGCTAAAGAAATTCGTCTGGAGTCGACGAATCGTTATGAGTTATCGCTACGGTTATCTGGCGACAAACGTAGTCAAAACATCTGAATTAATGAATCATTCTCCGGGCGTCTTAAATGAATCGGTGAGTCGCGATTTATTTTAGTGCGCGAAAAAATAATTTATGTGACGGTCGTCAGTAATCAGAGGGCTGAACTCGTCTTAAAGCGGGTTTATTGACGAATCAGCGCTGAATCATTTGTAAATGAAAGAAAATTTTTTGACGTACATTACTGGCCTGTTACATTAACGATCTGTTTATTACTCAGGAGTAACGGGTTTCAGCCCACCTTTATGGATCGTCACCGACGTCGCTTAACCACTTTGATGCGCGCATCCGCGCCTTCCTTCACGCCTGACGGCGTACCTGCAGTTCACCCGATTATCTTTCTGTCACGTCACGCCAGGACGCTGGCACGATATCGTTCAGTCTGTCTCTCGTTCAGGAGTCAATGATGGAATTTCTCTTCGACCCCTCAATCTGGGCCGGTTTGCTCACGCTTGTCGTACTGGAAATCGTGCTTGGTATCGATAACCTGGTGTTTATCGCCATCCTTGCTGACAAGCTGCCGCCGAAGCAGCGCGATAAAGCGCGTCTGATCGGCCTGTCGCTGGCGCTGGTGATGCGCCTGGGTCTGCTGTCGCTCATCTCCTGGATGGTGACGCTGACGCGCCCGTTATTTAGCGTAGGCGAGTTCAGCTTTGCAGGGCGTGATTTGATTCTGCTGGTGGGCGGGGTGTTTCTCTTGTTCAAGGCGACGATGGAGCTGCATGAGCGGCTGGAGAACCGTCAGCTTGAGCATCAGGGAAACCGCAGCTACGCCAGTTTCTGGGCGGTGGTAACGCAGATTGTGGTGCTGGACGCGGTCTTCTCGCTGGATGCGGTGATCACGGCGGTCGGCATGGTGAACCATCTGCCGATTATGATGACGGCGGTGGTGATCGCCATGGGCGTCATGCTGCTGGCCTCGAAGCCGCTGACCAACTTCGTCAACGCGCATCCTACTGTGGTGGTGCTCTGCCTGAGCTTCCTGCTGATGATCGGCCTGTCGCTGGTGGCGGAAGGCTTCGGCTTCCATATCCCGAAAGGGTATCTCTATGCGGCGATCGGCTTCTCTATTCTGATCGAACTGTTTAACCAGATTGCGCGCCGCAACTTTATGCGCCATCAGGCGCATCGCCCAATGCGCGAGCGCACCGCCGAGGCGATTTTGCGCCTGATGGGCGGTCGTCAGCGTCCGGCCCAGCCGGCGGTCAACGAAGAGTCGCCGCTGGCGCAGGCGATGCCGCAGGAAGCTTTTAAGGATGAAGAGCGCTATATGATCAACGGCGTGCTGACGCTGGCGTCGCGCTCTATCCGCAGCATTATGACGCCGCGCGGCGAAATCTCCTGGGTTGACGCCGAGCGTCCCATGGACGAGATCCGTATTCAGCTGCTCGACACGCCGCACAGCTTGTTCCCGGTGTGTCGCGGCGAGCTGGATGAGATTATCGGCGTGGTGCGCGCCAAAGAGCTGCTGGTGGCGATCGAACACGGAATGGATGTGGCGACCTTTGCCGCCGCGTCACCCGCTATCGTGGTGCCGGAAACGCTGGATCCGATTAATCTGCTGGGCGTGCTGCGCCGCGCCAAAGGCAGTTTCGTTATCGTTACCAACGAGTTCGGCGTCGTGCAGGGGCTGATTACGCCGCTGGACGTGCTGGAAGCGATCGCCGGCGAGTTCCCGGACGAGGATGAAACGCCGGATATTATTGCCGACGGCGACGGCTGGATCGTCAAGGGCGGCACCGACCTGCATTCGCTCCAGCAGCTGTTCGACGTCAACGACCTGGTTGACCCGGATGAGGATCACGCCTCGCTGGCGGGTCTGCTGATTGGTCAGAAAGGCCAGCTGCCGCTGCCGGGCGAGGTGATCGATTTGCCGCCGCTGCACTTTACTATCCTGCAGGCGACCGACTATCGCGTCGATCTGGTGCGCGTCACCAAAGATAAGCCGCACGAGGATGAGGAAGAGGAGCAGTAATCAATCTAAATCTGTAGCGGGTTTATCGAACAGACGATGATGCTGTTCAATGCGTGGGTGAGAGGGGGCGAAGAGCGAGCAAGGATGCGTAAAGCGACTTTGCGATCGGCCCCTCTCATCCACGCAGGCATCCGCTCTTACAGGCAAGCTAAACGGCGCATATGCGCCGTTTTTTACGGGGTCAGCTGCGCCTGATGCTGCGTCAGCCAGGCGGGAAAATCCTCAATCGGCATCGGCCGCGCGTAGAAGTAACCCTGCAGCAGATCCACGCCGCGCTCGCGCAAATAGGCGGCCTGCTCGGCGGTTTCGACTCCCTCCGCCACCAGGCTGATATTTAAACGCTGCGCCAGCGAAATCACCATATCGGTCACCGTCGCATTGATGGCGTCGGTGCCGATGGCCGCGGTGAAAATCTTGTCGATCTTCAGCACGTCCGGCTGCAAATCCTTCAGATAGGAGAGCGAGCTGTGCCCGGTGCCGAAATCATCGATAGCCAGGCGCACGCCGATGCTGTGCAGCTGGGAAATCACCTTCTGATCCACCACCGGCAGGGCGTCGCGCTCCGTCAGCTCCACCACCAGCTTCGGCAGCGGATTCGCCGGCCACCACAGCTGTTGCAGATCCTCGACGATGGCGCGATCGCGGAAGTGGCTGGCGGCCACGTTAATGGCGATATGAAACGACGGACAGCGCGGCAGATTCGGCAGCTGCGCCACCGCCTTATCGATCACGAAGCGCGTCAGCGGCGCGATAAGATTTTGCCGCTCGGCCAGCGGTATAAACACATCCGGCGGAATCCAGCCCTGACGCGCGTTATGCCAGCGCAGCAGCAGCTCGATACCGTCGCACTCGCCGCTCTGCGCGTTAATCAGCGGCTGACAGTAGACCATAAATTCATTCGCGGTAATGCCGTAACTGATCTGCCAGCTCAGGCTCATACGATTCGCTGTCGCCAGCCAGACGATATAGCCGATCAGCAGGCTCAGCAGCAGCGCCAGCGGCAGCTGCGACGGCAGTGACGCCAGCGCCAGGTTTGCCGGCGAAGGGCCATAGAGCGTAATGGAAAACGGATAGCGCAGCGAACCCTGATCGTAGCTGACCTCATCCTCTGACGGCATCGCCGGTTCAATCAGCGGATTGCCATACTCCAGACTCTCGCCGCCGACGCTGAAGATCGCACGCTCTACCCAGGGAAGCTGCGGCTCCAGCAGATAGGTGCTCATCAGTTCGATATTGATCACCTGTAAAATGCCGGAGCGGTTATCGAGTGACTTAGGCGTCCACAGCAGCAGGATCGGTGACCCCTTCAGCAGGTAATTGTCGGTCGTCAGCATCATGCGCTGATTATTTATCGCCAGCTCGGGATAGGTCTGGCTAAAAGGAATGGCGCGCGGTCCATAAATGCTGGAGCAGTAAATGACGTCGTTTTCTACCAGCAGCACCGCGCGCACCGTTTGCAGCGCGGAAATTTTCTCAATAAGCGGGAAACGCACATCCTGACAGGGCAAGCCGACCAGCCCCAGCGTATTGTTCGCTGAAACGTCGAGCGGCGAAAACATGCGGTCAAAGCGCTGAATGGCATTGTCAGCGAAATTGAGCGACTGCTTTTCAATACGCGATTTCTCTTCGAAGAAGCGGAAAGCCAGCGTCAATATTAAAACCACAGCGGCGATCACCAACGCGATAAAAAGTCGCTTACGGCGAAACTGTCCAACATATTGCTGGGCCAAAAGCATCAGTAACCACCTTCCACACACTAAATTAAAGCAGGATAACGGGGAGATTATCGGCAAGGCGCAAATAATGTTTAGCCATGCTGGATGAAAAAAGCGGGACTGAAATAACCGCGCGACCTGAGAAGGTCGCGCGAAACATTACTCTATCGTTAATCAACGCAATGAGGTAGGGCCGGACGCGCAATTCATGATGACCGGATAAAAAATAACCGCCGTCGGCACATTAGTCGCACTGAACTTTAATCGCCAGCCCGCCGCGCGAGGTTTCGCGATATTTGGCGTTCATATCTTTGCCAGTTTCATACATGGTTTCGATAACTTTATCGAGCGAGACGCGCGGCTCGCTGGTGCGACGCAGCGCCATGCGGGCGGCGTTGATCGCCTTCACCGAGGCGATAGCGTTGCGCTCGATGCAGGGCACCTGCACCTGACCGGCCACCGGGTCGCAGGTCAGGCCAAGGTTATGCTCCATGCCGATCTCAGCCGCGACGCAGACCTGTTCCGGGCTGCCGCCCAGCAGTTCGGTCAGTCCGGCGGCCGCCATAGAACAGGCCACGCCCACTTCGCCCTGACAGCCCACTTCCGCGCCGGAAATCGAGGCGTTCATTTTATACAGGATGCCAATGGCGCCCGACGCGAGGAAATAGCGGGTGAAAATATCGGGCGTCACGGTTTCGATAAAGTGGTCGTAATAGGCGAGCACCGCCGGAACGATGCCGCAGGCGCCGTTGGTCGGCGCGGTAACGACGCGGCCGCCGGCGGCGTTCTCTTCGTTGACCGCCAGCGCGAACATATTGATCCAGTCGATGACGTTCATCGGATCGTTGGAATGTTTGGATGACGAAGTCAGCAGGCGGCGCAGCGAGGCGGCGCGGCGCGGCACGCGCAGCGGACCCGGCAGCACGCCTTCGGTATTCAGCCCGCGATCGATGCAGGCCTGCATCGTCTGCCAGACGTCGGTAAAGTAGTCGCGGATCTCGTCGCGCGAGTGCAGCGCCAGTTCGTTCTTCATCACCAGACCAGAGAGCGACAGGCCGGTTTCGCGACAGTGCGCCAGCAGCTCTTTCGCCGAGTGGAAAGGCCAGGGCACGCTCACTTCATCCAGCGTCGACTGGCCGAAATGCTCTTCGTCGACGATAAAGCCGCCGCCGACCGAATAGTAGGTTTTGCTCAGGATCAGCAGATCGCCCGCAAAGGCGAGCAGGCGCATGCCGTTTTCATGCAGCGACAGATTCTCGCTGCGGAACACCATGCCGCCTTCGCGCGGGAAGTCTACCTCATGCGCGCCGTTGGCCAGCAGCAGCCGCTCGCGCTGCTCGACCTCTTTAATAAAGGCGGGAATGCTGTCGATATCCACCGTGGCCGGGGAGGCGCCCGCCAGCCCCATAATAATGGCGATATCGGTGTGGTGGCCCTTGCCGGTTAGCGAGAGCGAGCCGTAAACGTCTACGGCGACGCGCGTCACCTCCTGAAGTTTTCCCTGTTCAACCAGCAGGTCGACAAACTCCTTGCCTGCTTTCATCGGCCCCACGGTATGGGAACTCGACGGGCCAATGCCCACTTTGAACATGTCAAAAACGCTAATCACAGGCGACACTCCTCACAAATAATTTTTATCTCTGCCGGGGCAGTTTATGGCGCTAATAGTAATCGTCGACCCGGGTAAACGAACGCCTTTTCGCATGAAATAAACTAATCGTTCAGGCGAGAAATAGTTATCCTGCGTGGCAGGACGCATCAGATTGTTTATAAAGGATAAAAGAGAACGAAGCGGGGCTCAGAACGCAATTTGCTGACTCAGAGAGCGGATTATTCCTGCCGTCATGCCCCACACCAGATACTCTTCATAGACCGAGAGCCAGACCGGATGACGCAAACCGGCATGCTGCACCTCCAGCGAAGCGTAGCGGTTGAGCCGCAGCGCCTCTTCCAGCGGCATCTCAAAAGCGCTTTCCACCTCGTCGGGATTAATGTGCAGCGCAATCTGCGGCGAGATGATGCCGACCACCGGCGTTACGCGAAAGCCGGTGCTGCTGGTAACGGGGGCGAGCTGGCCAATAACCTTCACTTCGGCTGGATCGATGCCGACTTCTTCCTGCGCCTCGCGCAGCGCGGTCGCCACCAGCGAGGCGTCGTCCTCGTCCTGCATGCCGCCGGGAAAGGCAACCTGACCGGCGTGCTTGCGCAGCTCGCGCGAACGGCGCGTCAGCAGCAGCCCCGGCGCGTCGCGCGCGACGATCGGCACCAGCACCGCGGCCTGGCGACCCGCGGGGCGCTGCTGCGGCTTTTCCGGCTGATGAAGCATAAAGCGGGTAATAAAGGCGTCGAGCGTAAGCGGCTTCATTGATCGTCTCCGGCCAGCGCAGGCAAAATCCGGCTGACTTTGTGTAGCGTTTCCTGATATTCGGCATCCAGCTCGCTGTCGGCGACCAGGCCGCCGCCCGCCGCGCAGAACAGCTGCTGCCGCTCGGCGATCAGCGTGCGGATGGCGATGCTGGTGTCCATGCGTCCGCAGAGGCTGAGGTAGCCGATGCTGCCGCACCACGCGTTGCGGCGATGCGGCTCCAGCTCGTCGATAATCTCCATGGCGCGAATTTTCGGCGCGCCGGTAATCGAGCCGCCGGGAAAACAGGCGCGCAGCAGATCGCTGGCGTGCAGCGAAGCGGGCAGCCGCGCGCGGATGGTGCTGACCAGGTGATGCACCGCCGGAAACGGCTCGACCTCGAACAGCGCCGGCACGCTGACGGATCCCGGCGCGGCGACGCGGCCAATATCGTTGCGCAGCAGATCGACGATCATCAGATTCTCGGCGCGGTCCTTTTCCGACTGCGCCAGCGCCAGCGCTTCCTGTCGGTCGAGTTCAGGATCGGCCGCGCGCGGCCGCGTGCCCTTAATCGGCCGGGTTTCGATCTCATCGCCCTTCAGCGATAAAAAACGCTCCGGCGACAGGCTGAGAATGGCGCTGTCGGGCAGGCGTAGAAAAGCGCTGAATGGCGCGCGGTTAGCGGCGTTGAGGCGGCAAAACGCCTGCCACTCATCGCCCTGATAGCGCGCCTGAAAGCGCTGCGCCAGATTGACCTGATAGCAGTCGCCCGCCTGGATATAGGCCTGCACCGCATGAAAACGTTCGGCGTAGTCGCGGTAGCTCAGGTTGGATTGCCAGCCGCTGGTGAGCGAGAAGGGCGTCGCCTCGCGCGGCGGCCACTGTAGCAGCCAGCGCAGCCGCGCCTGCGCGTCTCCCAGCGACACCAGCGTCAGGCGCTGCAGGTGGTGATCGGCGATCAGCGCCCAGTCGTAGATGCCGATCGCCATATCGGGCGTGGTCAGATCGTCCGCCGCCTGCTGCGGCAGGCGTTCGAAACGGCGGCCGAGATCGTAGCCGAACAGGCCGAGCGCGCCGCCCTGGAACGGCAGATCGTCGCGACAGCTGGGAGGCGCGCCCAGCGCTTCGCACTGCCGCCGCACCAGCAGCAGCGGATCTTCGGCGCTCTGGCTGACGGCGCCGTTCGCGCTAATTGTCGTAAGGTCGTCGTGGGTCGCCAGCGTGGCGCGCGGATCGGCGGTCAGCATATCGAAGCGGTTATCCGCATGCTCGGCATGACCAGAGGTGAGCAGCATTGCCCAGGGAAGATGAGAAATCCTGGCGAAATGCGCGCTGAGCGCATCCTGCGTATAGTGTAGACTGAGCGTTGAGACCATTATTCGGCAAAAATCAGACATCAATGAGGGCGTTAGCCTGACATATTTTTTCCCGGCTGGCACCTGTTTGTTCCGCATGGAACCGTGCCCGCCTCGCAACCAGGAGTGAATGATGTTTAAGGGTTTACCGGCACTCTCCCACGAGCAGCAGCAGCAGGCGGTGGAGCGTATTCAGGAGCTGATGGCTGGCGGCATGTCCAGCGGAGAGGCGATTACTCAGGTCGCGCAGGAGATCCGCCAGACCCATACGGGCGAGCGGATCCAGGCGCGCTTCGAAGATGACGAGGATGAAGAGTAGCGTCCGACGCGGCAGCCTATAGCGCCGCGACGATTTTGATCTCTACTTTATACTTCGGATTCATCAGCCCGGCCTGAACGGTGCAGCGCACCGGCGCGTTGCCGGGCGACACCCACGCATCCCAGGCGCGGTTCATCGCCGCGAAATCGCTTTTTTCCACCAGAAAAATCGTGGCGTCGAGGATCTTGCTCTTGTCCGAGCCGACGCGCGTCAGCAGGGCGTCAATCACCGCCAGCGCGTTGGCGGTCTGCGCCTCGGCGTCGGCGTCGAGGTTTTCCGGCACGCTGGTGTAATAAACCGTCTGATCGTGGATAACGGCTTCAGACATGCGATGTTCGGGATCGATACGGGTAATGGTCATTGTTTCTCCTTACTTTTCCAGTTGATAGCCTGGCATAGTCCAGGGGGCGCTGTCATCAGTTGTGGAGCGGCCGGCGGAATACTGACATAATTACAGTGTTTTTGCCGAAACGGGTGAGGAAGTGTGGCGGACGATTTTGCAGTAGATGGCGCGCTGGCGCAGGCGATTGCCGGCTTTAAGCCGCGCGAGGCGCAGCGTGAGATGGCGCAGGCAGTAGAAGAGGCCGTGAAGGCCGGCGGCGAACTGGTGGTAGAGGCGGGAACGGGCACGGGGAAAACCTACGCCTATCTGGCGCCTGCGCTGCGCGCCGGAAAAAAAGTGATTGTTTCAACCGGCTCGAAGGCGCTGCAGGATCAGCTTTACGGCCGCGATCTGCCGACCATCGCGAAGGCGTTAAACTTCACCGGTAAAACCGCCTTGCTGAAAGGACGCTCCAACTACCTCTGTCTGGAGCGGCTGGAACAGCAGTCGATGGCGGGCGGCGATCTTAACGCCCAGGCGCTGGGCGATCTGGTCACGCTGCGCGGCTGGTCGTCGCAAACCGTTGACGGCGATATCAGCAGCTGCGGCGGCGTTACCGAAGACAGCCCCATCTGGCCGCTGGTGACCAGCACCAACGACAACTGCCTCGGCAGCGACTGCCCGCTCTACAAAGATTGCTTCGTAGTCAAAGCGCGCAAACGCGCGATGGATGCCGACGTGGTGGTGGTTAACCATCATCTGTTCCTCGCCGATCTGGTGGTCAAAGAGAGCGGCTTCGCGGAGCTGATCCCGGAAGCGGACGTGATGATCTTCGATGAGGCGCATCAGATCCCCGATATCGCCAGCCAGTACTTCGGCCAGCAGCTCTCCAGCCGCCAGCTGCTCGACCTGGCGAAAGACATTAATATTGCCTACCGCACCGAAGTGCGCGACGTGCAGCAGCTGCAGAAATCGGCGGATCGCCTCGCGCAGTGCGCGCAGGATTTCCGCCTGACGCTGGGCGATCCAGGCTACCGCGGCAACCTGCGCGAACTCTTCGCCGACAACAACGTGCAGCGCATGTTTACGCTGCTCGACGACGCCCTCGAGCTTTGCTACGACGTCATAAAAATGTCGCTGGGACGCTCGGCGCTGCTGGACGCGGCCTTCGAGCGCGCCGCGCTCTACCGCGGACGCCTTAAGCGGCTGCGCGCCATCAACGAGCCCGGCTACAGCTACTGGTACGAGTGCACTTCGCGCCACTTTACCCTTGCCCTGACGCCGCTCTCGGTCTCTGAACGCTTCCGCGAAGTGATGGACGCGCGCAAGGCGGCGTGGATATTCACCTCCGCGACGCTGGCGGTCAATGAAGAGATGCACCATTTCGCCGACCGTCTGGGCGTCAGCAGCGCAAAAACCCTGATCCTCAACAGCCCGTTCGACTTCAGCCGTCAGGCGCTGCTCTGCGTGCCGCGCAATCTGCCGGAGCCGAACCGTCCCGGCGGCGCGCGTCAGCTGGCGCGCATGATGAAGCCGCTGATCGACGCCAATAAAGGGCGCTGCTTCTTTCTCTGTACCTCGCACCTGATGATGCGCGAACTGGCGGCGGAGTTTCGCGCCAGCATGACGCTGCCAGTGCTGGTGCAGGGCGAAACCAGCAAAGGCCAGCTGCTGCGGCAGTTTATCGAGGCGGGCAACGCGCTGCTGGTGGCCACCAGCAGCTTCTGGGAGGGCGTCGACGTGCGCGGCGACGCGCTGTCGCTGGTGATTATCGACAAGCTGCCGTTTACCTCGCCGGAAGATCCGCTGCTGAAGGCGCGTATGGAAGATTGTCGCCTGCGCGGCGGCGATCCCTTCAGCGACGTGCAGCTGCCGGACGCGGTGATTACCCTGAAGCAGGGCGTAGGACGTCTGATCCGCGACACGGACGATCGCGGCGTGCTGGTGATTTGCGATCAGCGGCTGGTGTCGCGTCCCTATGGCGCGCTGTTTCTCAACAGCCTGCCGCCCACGCCGCGCACGCGCGATCTGGCGCGCGCCATCGCCTTCACGCAGCAGGCGAAACAGTAATTTTCCTTTGGCTGTGCTAACATGCGCGCCGTTTTAGATGACCCGAGGTTGTTATGTCTTCCCGAATCCTGGCGCTGGACACTGCGACAGAAGCCTGTTCAGCCGCGCTGCTTAATCAGCAGCAGATCGATGCCCGTTTTGAAATTGCGCCGCGCGACCATACGCAGCGTATTCTGCCGCTGATCGAAGAGCTGCTGCAGGCGCAGCAGCTGGAGCTGACGGCGCTCGACGCGCTGGCTTTCGGCCGCGGTCCCGGCAGCTTTACCGGCGTGCGTATCGGCATCGGCATTGCGCAGGGCCTCGCGCTCGGCGCCATGCTGCCGATGATCGGCATTTCGACGCTGGCGACGCTGGCGCAGGGCGCGTATCGCCAGCAGGGCGCGACGCGCGTGCTGGCGGCGATCGACGCGCGCATGGGCGAGGTTTACTGGGCCGAATATCAGCGCGACGAAGAGGGCGTCTGGCAGGGTGAAGCGACTGAAAGCGTGCTGTCGCCGGATGCGGCGCTGGCGCGCATGCAGGCGCTGGAAGGCGAGTGGTTTATCGCCGGCACCGGCTGGCAGGCCTGGCCGCAGCTGCAGCAGGGCCACGCCTTAACCCTCAAAGAGAGCGGCGTCGAACTGCCCGCCGCGGAAGATATGCTACCGCTGGCGCAGCAGGCGTGGCAGCGCGGCGCAACCGTTCAGCCTGAGCACGCTGAACCGACCTATTTGCGTAACGAAGTGGCGTGGAAAAAATTGCCGGGTCGCTGAGAACCTGCGGCGCAACTTATTGCGACAGCGCCAGTCTAACAAACATCTTTTAGGAGAATGCCTATGTCAGTATGTCATAAAGGAATGTCCGGTGTTTTGTTAGCCTGCGCGCTGCTGCTCAGCGGGTGCGTCACGGTGCCGGATGCGATTAAAGGAAGTTCCGAGCTTCCCCAGCAGGATTTAGTTCGCGTGATGAACGATCCGTCGCTCTATGTCGGTCAGGAGTCCCGCTTCGGCGGCAAAGTCGTTAAGGTCACCAATCTTACCGGCAAAACCCGGCTGGAGATCGCCACGCAGCCGCTGGACGACAGCGCCCGACCGCGTTTAGGCGCCGCTTCCGTCGGGCGTATTTACGCCGATATCAATAACTTTGTCGATCCCACCGACGTGAATAACCAGTACGTAACCGTGCTGGGCAACATCAAGGGAACAGAGAAAGGCACTATCGGCGCGGCCAGCTACAACTTCGTGGTGGTCGATGTGCGCGGCTACCAGCGCTGGCATCTGACGCAGCAGATCAACACGCCGCCGCAGCCGATCGATCCCTGGATCTGGTACGGCCCGACGCGTCGTCATCCCGGCTACTGGGGACCCAACCCTTACTGGGGCATGAACAGCGGGCCCGCGCAGGTAGAGACGATTCTGACGGAATAAGCGTTTTTCGCAAAATTTCAGGCCCGGCCGCGCCTGCCGCGACCGGGCTTTTTATTGCCGCTGAAAAGCGGGATGAAAATTAGTGATGCGCTTCGCAACCTCAGCAGGCCGAATCCGGCAAACTGGTACAATGAGTTAAAATATTGTTAATCGGCTGGGTGTTGAGGGTGCAATGGAACAACAACATATAAATCGAGGTGAACCCTTGAATAAGGTCTGGCTGAAACGCTATCCGGCAGATGTGCCCGCCGAAATTAACGCGGATCGTTATACCTCTTTGGTCGATTTAGTTGAACAGGCTACACAGCGCTACGCCGATCAAACCGCCTTTATCAATATGGGGCAGCCGCTGAGCTATCGGCAGCTGGAACAGAAGAGCCGCGCGTTCGCCGCTTACCTGCAGTCCGGGCTGGGCCTGAAAAAAGGCGATCGCGTCGCGCTGATGATGCCGAATCTGCTGCAGTATCCGGTGGCGCTGTTCGGCGTGCTGCGCGCCGGCATGGTGGTGGTGAACGTTAATCCACTCTATACGCCGCGCGAGCTCAAGCACCAGCTCAACGACAGCGGCGCCAGCGCTATCCTTATCGTCTCCAACTTCGCGCATACGCTGGAGAAGGTGGTGGCGGAGACGGCGGTGAAACACGTTATCCTGACGCGCCTCGGCGACCAGCTCACACCGGTAAAGGCCACGCTGGTGAACTTCGTCGTGAAGTACATCAAAAAGATGGTGCCGAAGTATCATCTGCCCGGCGCGGTGAGCTTTCGCCACGCGCTGCAGCAGGGGGAATCGCTGAACTATCAGCGTCCCAGCGTCGCCAACGACGACCTGGCGTTTTTACAGTACACCGGCGGCACGACCGGCATCGCCAAAGGGGCAATGCTGACCCACCGCAACATGCAGGCCAACCTGGAACAGACCAAGGCGACCTACGGCAAACTGCTGCGCGACGGCAAAGAGAATGTGGTGACCGCGCTGCCGCTCTACCATATTTTCGCGCTGACGGTGAACTGCCTGCTGTTTCTCGAGCTGGGCGGTCAGAATCTGCTGATCACCAATCCGCGCGATATCCCCGGCTTTGTAAAATCGCTGTCGAAGTTTCCTTTTACGGCGATTACCGGCGTCAACACGCTGTTTAACGCGCTGCTGAACGACGCGCAGTTTAATAAACTCGACTTTTCCACGCTGCGCCTTTCGGCGGGCGGCGGCATGGCGGTGCAGAAAGCGGTGGCGGAGCGCTGGGAAAAGCTCACCGGCCACTATCTGCTGGAAGGGTACGGCCTGACGGAGTGTTCGCCGCTGGTGTCGGTTAATCCCTATGATATTACCGAGCATACCGGCAGCATCGGCCTGCCGGTGCCTTCGACCGACGTGCGGGTGGTGGACGATCAGGGCAACGATGTCGAACCTGGCGCGCCGGGCGAGCTGTGGATCCGTGGCCCGCAGGTGATGGCGGGCTACTGGCAGCGGCCAGACGCCACCGAAGAGGTGCTGAAAAATGGCTGGCTCCTCAGCGGCGATATTGTTACCGTTGACCCGCAAGGCTTTATCCGCATCGTGGACCGCAAAAAAGATATGATCCTCGTCTCAGGTTTTAACGTCTATCCCAATGAGATTGAAGATGTCTTAATGCAGCACCCCAAAGTGCGTGAAGCGGCGGCGATCGGCGTGCCAAGCGATCTCTCGGGCGAAGCGGTTAAGGTTTGCATCGTGAAGAAAGAGGCGTCGCTGACCAAAGAAGAGCTGCTCGACCACTGTCGGCGTCAGCTGACGGGCTATAAAGTTCCGAAAATTATTGAGTTCCGCGACGAGTTGCCGAAAAGCAACGTAGGGAAAATCCTGCGGCGCGAACTGCGTGATGAGGCCCGACCCAGCGCAAGCTGACGTCAGGCAAGATTTCTGGTTGAACGCCGGCGAAGCCCGGCGTTTTTATTGATGATGAGATGGAGCGCCGCGCGCAGTCTGTCGCGGTGAAAACGAGATTTGAATTATTCCCTGATCGACCAAAATGAGCAGCTGGCCGTTGTCTGCCAGAAGGCCCGCCAGCATGCGGCCGTCGCGCTCGACACCGAATTCGTCCGCACCCGCACCTACTATCCGCAGCTGGGACTGATTCAGCTGTTCGACGGCGAACAGCTGGTGCTGATCGATCCGCTGACCATCAGCGACTGGACGCCGTTCATTGCGCTGCTGAGCGACACGCAGGTGAAAAAGTTTCTGCACGCGGGCGGCGAAGATCTCGAAGTCTTCCTGCACCGATTCGGCGTGCTGCCGCAGCCGATGATCGATACGCAGATTCTGGCGGCCTTCAGCGGCCAGCCGCTCTCATGGGGCTTCGCCGCGATGGTGGCGCATTTCACCCAGGTCACGCTGGATAAGAGCGAATCGCGCACTGACTGGCTGGCGCGCCCGCTGACGCAGCGGCAGTGCGACTACGCTGCGGCGGACGTGCACTATCTGCTGCCGATCGCCCAGCAGCTGATGACCCTGACCGAGGCGGCGGGCAATATGGCCGCGGCGCTCAGCGAATGCGACCAGCTCTGCCAGCGACGTCTCGACGTCCTGCAGCCGCAGGAAGCCTGGCGCGACATCACCAACGCCTGGCAGCTGCGTCCGCGCCAGCTGGCGGCGCTGCAGCTGCTGGCGGCGTGGCGTCTGAACGTGGCGCGCGAAAAAGATATGGCGGTCAATTTCGTGGTGCGCGAAGAGAACCTGTGGAAAGTGGCGCGCTTTATGCCGGGCTCAATGGGTGAGCTGGATCACCTTGGCCTGTCAGGCCATGAAATTCGCTTCCACGGCAAAACCCTGGTGGCGCTGGTGGCCGACGCGCAGGCGCTGCCGGAAGAGGCGCTGCCGCCGCCGCTGGGCAATCTGGTGGATCATCCGCACTATAAGAACGTATTCAAGGCGATCAAGGCGCTGGTGCAGGAAGTGAGCGAGGAGACCGGCTTTAGCCAGGAGCTGCTGGCGTCGCGCCGTCAGATCAATCAGGTATTGAGCCAGTATTGGGGACTCAAGCCGCAAACGCGCGTGCCGGAGCTGCTGGCAGGCTGGCGCGGCGATCTGTTTAAAACCCGCATCGAGGCGATTCTGGCGCAGTACTGACCGGAAACATTCCCCTGCTAAGCAGCAGGGGAATATCAGGAAACCGACACTGTCATTTGGCCGCTTCTTCCGTTTCAGGCAGCGTCACGTTCAGTTCCAGAATGGAGATATCATCGCCTTTCTGGTCAAGCTGAACGGTGACCATATCTGGATCGATCTTCACATATTTGCAAATCACTTCCAGAATGTCGCGCTTAAGCTGCGGAAGATAGTGGGGCTCACTGTCGCCCCTCCTGCGTTCTGCCACGATAATCTGCAGCCTTTCCTTGGCTATGTTGGCAGTGTTCTTCTTCCGGGATAAAAAGAAATCGAGTAATGCCATGGTTTATCCCCCGAACAGGCGTTTCAGGAAACCCTTCTTCTCTTCTTCGATAAAGCGGAAGGGACGTTCTTCGCCGAGTAACCGATCTACGGTATCAGCATAGGCTTTGCCGGCATCGGAATTCGTGTCGAGGATCACTGGTTCGCCCTGGTTAGAGGCGCGCAGCACCGACTGGTCTTCTGGGATGACGCCCACCAGAGGAATGCGCAGGATCTCAAGCACGTCTTCCATGCTCAGCATGTCGCCACGATTAACGCGGCCAGGGTTATAACGGGTCAGCAGCAGGTGCTCTTTTACAGGCTCCTGGCTGTTTTCGGCGCGGCGAGATTTTGAGGCGATAATACCGAGAATGCGGTCGGAGTCGCGCACCGACGACACTTCCGGGTTGGTGGTGATAATCGCTTCATCGGCAAAGTAGAGCGCCATCAGCGCGCCGGTCTCAATGCCTGCCGGGGAGTCGCAGACGATAAAATCGAAATCCATCGCCGCCAGATCGTTGAGCACTTTTTCCACGCCTTCACGGGTCAGCGCATCTTTATCGCGCGTCTGGGAGGCGGGCAGGATATGCAGCATCTCGGTGCGCTTGTCTTTGATCAGCGCCTGGTTCAGCGTGGCATCGCCCTGGATAACGTTAACGAAGTCGTAAACCACGCGGCGTTCGCAGCCCATGATCAGGTCCAGGTTACGCAGACCAATATCGAAATCGATGACGACCGTTTTTTTGCCCTTTTGCGCTAAACCGGTGGCGATGGCCGCGCTTGACGTGGTCTTGCCAACGCCCCCTTTACCGGATGTAACTACAATAATGCGTGCCATAAATATTGATTTCCTTAACAGAAGAAAAGGGGCCTAATTAAGTGTCTGGATAGTCAGCGCGCCCTCTTCGAGGCTAAGGCGCGCGGCTTTACCAAAAAATTCCGCCGGGATTTGATCCATAATCCAGTATTCGCCGGCGATGGAGACCAACTCTGCTGCCAGGTTGGTGCAGAAAATCTGGCTGTTGCGATCGCCGCCAGCGCCCGCCAGCGCGCGTCCCCGCATCATGCCGTAAATATGAATGTTGCCGTCGGCGACCAGTTCGGCGCCGGCGCTCACGCTGTTGGTGACGATCAGATCGGCGTTGCGTGCGTAAATCTGCTGCCCGGAACGCACCGGCGTGGTGATAATGCGCGTTTTACTCGCCGCCGGCTCTGCGGGCGAGGCAGCAGGCTGCGCCGCTGGCGCTGGCGTTTCGTTGCGCCGCACGCTCTCTTTGCCTTCCGCCAGAACCGGCAGGCCGGCGCGGGCGATCATGCGTTTCAGCGCCTCGTCTTTACAGCCGCTGACGCCGACGATGCGTAATCCGGTCGCGGCGATCGCCTGCTGCAGCTGTTTCCAGTTGACGTTGCCGTTAAGCGCCGCCACGTTGAGTACCACAGGCGCGTTTTTTAAGAAGTCCGGCGCCTGATCGATTTTGTCCTGAAGCGCCTTGCGAATCACTTCAGGTTCGGGATGGTGCAGATGAACAACAGACAGGGTAAAACTGCTACCTTTGAATTCGATTGGCGTTTGTGACATCTGTCCCACTCAGTCCTGTTTTCTCACCCGGCGAACAAACGTCGATAAAATCATCATTTCAGTCCATCCGGTGAATATTCGAAGTTCTGCAAGCATGTTATAGTTACTGTTATTTCCAGGCAAGCCACCATCCAGGTTTATTCGAGTAAAAAATATGTTTTGTGTGATCTATCGAAGCCCGACCCGTGACCAGACTTATCTCTATGTTGAAAAAAAGGACGATTTCTCCCGCGTGCCTGACGAGCTGCTGCGCGGCTTCGGCAAGCCGCAGCTGGCGATGGTGCTGAAGCTCGACGGACGCGATCGTCTGGCCAACGCCGACATCAATAAAGTTAAACAGGCGCTTATCGATCAGGGCTATTATTTACAAATCCCGCCGCCGGTTGAAAGTTTGCTGAAAGTTCACCTTGAGTCGGCAAAAAAAGATTAATTCAGATTCATCTGTAAATATAATCAGTGCTTCCTGCTTCTTCAGCATAATTATATATAACGATTTTCAGCAAAATAATGGCGCGATTACCGCGCCTTTTACTGTCCATTATTCTTTATTGCCCGCCTGCTGGCGATAAATTCACCGCCCCGGCAGCATATATTCACGCTTTTTTGACAATTTACGCACACTAATCTTTGCTAAAGCATCTTATTATGACCCTCACGGCGGGCTAAAGATCCGCTGAACCGCAAACATCAACGTGCCGGCGTCGCTGGCAACACATAAACCAGAGCAGGGGATTAGCATGTATCAGCATCGTAACTGGCAGGGCGCCTTGTTGGATTTTCCGGTTAACAAAGTGGTCTGCGTCGGCAGCAACTATGCGAAACACATTAAGGAAATGGGCAGCGCCACGCCAGCTGAGCCGGTGGTGTTTATCAAACCGGAAACCGCCATCTGCGATCTGCGTCAGCCGCTCTCTCTTCCCTCCGCCTTTGGTGAAGTGCATCACGAAGTCGAACTGGCGGTGTTGATCGGCGCTACGCTTAAGCAGGCGGGCGAGGAGCACGTGGCGAAAGCGATTGCTGGTTACGGCGTGGCGCTGGATTTGACGCTGCGCGATCTGCAGGCGGGATTCAAAAAGGCGGGCCAGCCGTGGGAAAAATCGAAGGGTTTCGATAATTCCTGTCCGCTCTCCGGCTTTATTCCCTCAGCGGAGTTTCCAGGGGATCCGCAGGATACCGAGCTTAAGCTGGTGGTGAACGGCGAGCAGCGTCAGCTCGGCAGAACGTCCGATATGATCCATAAAATTCTGCCGCTGATCGCCCATATGAGCCAGTATTTCACTCTGCGCGCGGGCGATGTGGTGCTCACCGGCACGCCGGAAGGGGTCGGCCCGCTGCGCTCGGGCGATACGCTGGAAGTGTCGCTGGCCGGCCACGGCATCAGCACGCGCGTGCTGTAAAGCTTGCAACGCCGCGCCTGACCCGATATAAGGTGCGGTTTTGTGATTAACCCGGACGCCGCCATCATGAGTGAACTTCCTTTCTGGCAGACGAAACGCCTCGATCAAATGAACGACGACGAGTGGGAATCCTTGTGCGATGGTTGCGGCCAGTGCTGCCTGAATAAGCTGCAGGACGCCGATACCGATGAGATCTACTTCACCAACGTCGCCTGCAACCAGCTCAATATTAAAACCTGCCAGTGCCGCAACTATGAGCGCCGCTTCGAATATGAAGAGGACTGCATCAAGCTGACGCGTGAGAACCTGACGCAGTTTAACTGGCTGCCGCGCACCTGCGCCTATCGCCTGTTGGGCGAGGGAAAAGGATTGCCGGCATGGCATCCGCTGGTGAGCGGATCAAAGTCGGCGATGCACGCGCAGCGTATTTCGGTGCGCTATATCGCCGTGCGGGAAAGCGAAGTGCGCGACTGGGAAGACCATATTATCGATCGGCCCGACCGCAACGGATAAGCGAAAAAAAGGCTGCCAGGGCAGCCTTTTTTTTTAGCGAGAGAAAATATCGCGGCGTTTCGGTTTCAACGGCTGCGCTATTAATACCAGAATCGCCACAATCAGGTAGGCGGCGAACACCACAATCATCCACTGCGGCATGCTCAGCGTCAGAAAGGTCCAGCTGCGCTCGGCGCAGTCCCCGCTGGCGACAAACACCGACGGCAGCCACTTGTCCAGCGGCAGCCAGCTCGGAAAGCGCGCGGCGAAATCGCAGGTGGTAAAGGGATTGGGATGAAGCTGGATCATCGTATGTTCATACGAGAGGCGAAGCCCCTCCCAGGCGCTGTAGAGCCAGATAGCCAGTCCGGCCCAGCGCAGCGGCGATTTAGGCGCGACGGCGCCGACGATGCCTGCGCCCATGACGCCAAATAGCGCGCAGCGCTCATAAATGCACATAACGCACGGCTTCAGGCCCATCACATGCTGGAACCATAGCGCCGTCAGCTCCAGCGCCAGCGCCGTTAACGCCAGCAGCAGCCAGGCAGCGCGACCGCGCGAACATTGATTCAGATATCGCAACATCTTGCTTTCCCTGTAAACGGTAGTGCCACGCAGTGTAAACCAAAAGCGTGCCGGTGCCAGCCAGGCACCGGCGAAAATCCTTGTTAATTTGGGCTTTACCTGATCCTGTTCAGGCATTTACATCGACGGCGTCGTTATCCAGCCCCACAGCTGCAAAAGGTCCGTGATCGGCTCCAGCAGCCAGTGAAGAGAGACAAAGCCGACCAGCGACATCACGATAGTGAAGGGCAGCGCCATCCACACCATGCGTCCATACGACAGACGGATCAGCGGCGCCAGCGCGGAGGTTAGCAGGAACAGAAACGCCGCCTGGCCATTAGGCGTCGCCACCGACGGCAGATTGGTGCCGGTATTGGTCGCCACCGCCAGCAGTTCATATTGCCGCAGATCGATCGCGCCGTGGGCAAACGCCTGTTTCGCCTCGTTGATAAACACCGAACCAACAAAAACGTTGTCAGATATTGATGAGAGCAGGCCGTTAAAGATGTAATACCAGCTGAGCTGGGCGTGCGGCTCAGCCTGCAGCACGAAGGCGATCAGCGGGCTGAACAGCTGCTGTTCGACAATCACCGCCACCACGGCGAAAAACACCGTCAGCAGCGCGGTGAAGGGCAGCGCTTCGGTGAAGGCCTGGCCGATGGTGTGCTCGTCCGTGACGCCGCACAGCGCGGTGGCGAGCACGATCACCGACAGGCCAATCAGGCCGACCTCCGCCAGATGCAGCGCCAGCGCTACGATAAGCCAAAGGCCAATTGCCGCCTGAATCCACAATTTCAGCCGATCCTGGCGCGTGCGCTGCGCCTTCTCCTCGCGATCGCTCTGCAGCAGAATGACGCGAACCGCGTCCGGCAGCGTGGCGCCGTAGCCGAAGAGACGAAAGCGCTCGACCAGCAGGCTGGTAACAATGCCGCACAGCAGCACTGGCACCGTAACCGGCGCCATACGCAGGAAGAAGCTGGCGAAATCCCAGCCGGCCGCATGAGCGATAATCAGGTTCTGCGGCTCGCCTACCATGGTCATCACGCCGCCCAGCGCGGTTCCGACGCCCGCCTGCATCATCAGGCTGCGCAGAAAGGCGCGAAACTGCTCCAGCGTGGCGCGCTGATCGGGATCCGCTGCGGCGTAGTCGGGGTCGGAAGAGACGCGATGGTAGATCTGATAGAAGCCGACGGCGACGCTGATGACGACGGCGACCACGGTCAGCGCATCAAGAAAGGCGGAGAGAAACGCGGCGGCCAGGCAGAAGGTGAGGCTAAGCAGCACCTTCGACCGCAGCGACAGCAGCAGCCGCGTAAAGACGAACAGCAGCAGTTGTTTCATAAAGAAGATGCCGGCGACCATAAAGATCAGTAGCAGCAGCACTTCAAGGTTATCCGCCAGCTGCTGCTTAACCTGTTCGGCGCTGGCCATGCCGATGGCGATCGCTTCCAGCGTCAGCAGGCCGCCGGGCAGCAGCGGGTGGCATTTCAACGCCATGCCGAGCGTAAAGATAAATTCGGCAATCAGCAGCCAGCCGGCAAGAAACGGGCTGACGAAAAAGAACAGCAGCGGATTGACGACCAGAAACGCCAGCAGCAGCTTTTTATACCAGTCAGGCGACTGACCGAGAAAGTTGCGATGCAGCGCCTGGCCCCAGGTGATTTCCATGGCGTAAAGTCCTGTAAGAAAGAAGATGGGCAAAGGGTAATCAGCGAAACCGCGAGGCGCAATCTTCCCTTGCCGGATTGCGCGCGGCTGCCGATTTTTGCGCCAGCCCGCGCTTTTAATCCCTGCTCAGTCTATACAGGCCCTGGACGTCTGGTATGATGAGTGCCATTTCGAAAAGAAAGCAACGAGAACATATCGCTATGGTCATTAAGGCGCAGAGCCCTGCGGGATTTGCTGAAGAGTATATTATTGAAAGCATCTGGAACAGCCGCTTTCCTCCTGGGTCAATCCTTCCCGCTGAACGTGAGCTTTCTGAACTAATCGGCGTAACCCGCACCACGCTGCGTGAAGTGTTGCAGCGTCTGGCGCGCGACGGATGGCTGACAATTCAGCACGGCAAACCGACACGCGTAAACGACTTCTGGGAAACCTCCGGTCTGAATATTCTGGAGACGCTGGCGCGTCTGGATCACGATAGCGTGCCGGTGCTGATCGATAATCTGCTGTCGGTGCGCACCAATATCGCCTCGATCTTTATCAGCCGCGCGCTGCGTCACCATCCCGACAAGGCGCGCGCGGTGCTGGAGAGCGTCGCCGGCATTGAGGATCAGGCTGATGCCTATACCGAACTCGACTACCGCGTGTTCCGCGGTCTGGCGTTCGCTTCCGGCAATCCTATTTACGGTTTGATTCTCAACGGTCTGAAAGGGCTTTATACCCGCGTGGGCCGCTACTATTTTTCTAATCCAGAGGCACGCGAGCTGGCGCGCAATTTCTATTCGCGACTCGAAGCGCTGTGCGTTAAAGAGCCGTCGCAGGATCAGATTGTCGATGCGGTGCGCGAGTATGGCCGTCGCAGCGGCGAGATCTGGCACAGCATGCAGAAAAGCATGCCGGAAGATTTAGGCAGCAAGCGCTAACAGCGGAAAACCGGACGACGTCCGGTTTTTTTATGCCTGTAAGCCAGGCGCGGTCGCGGGTAGCATGAACAGATCGCAAAGTCGCTCAAGGCATCCTTGCGCGCTCGGCCCGCGGCTTCCCTGCCGCGGGACGCTTTGCTCTTCTGTTCATGCTACCCGCTTGCTGAACAGAAGTGCGGCCTGAAAAAAAACCGGACAGCGTCCGGTTTTTTCTTTTCACTTATCTCTCAGAGCGCGCTGCCGCGCGTCGGACAGCGGTCCAGCAGCTCGACGCTGCCGTCTTCATTCTGCTGTTCGAGGATCACATCAAACCCCCACAGGCGATGAACGTGCTTCATCACCTCGCGGCGGCTCTTGTCGAGCGGCGTGCGGCTTTGCGGTACGTAGCGCAGCGTCAGCGAACGGTCGCCGCGCAGGTCAACGTTATAGACCTGAATATTCGGTTCCAGATTGCTCAGATTGTACTGCGCGGAGAGCTGCTGGCGAATGGCGCGGTAGCCCGCTTCATCATGGATGGCGGCGATCTCGAGATAGTTGTTGCGGTCGTCGTCCAGCACGGTAAACAGACGGAAATCACGCATCACCTTGGGCGACAGGAACTGGCTGATAAAGCTCTCGTCCTTAAATTCACGCATGGCGAAGTGCAGAGTCTCCAGCCAGTCAGAGCCGGCGATATCCGGGAACCAGTAGCGATCTTCTTCCGTTGGCGACTGGCAGATGCGCTTAATATCCTGGAACATCGCGAAACCGAGCGCATACGGGTTGATACCGTTATACCAGGGGCTGTTATAGGGCGGCTGAAACACCACGTTGGTATGGCTGTGCAGGAACTCGATCATAAAGCGTTCCGAGACTTTGCCCTCATCATAGAGATGATTGAGGATGGTGTAGTGCCAGAAGGTCGCCCAGCCTTCATTCATCACCTGCGTCTGCTTCTGCGGATAGAAATACTGGCTCACCTTGCGCACGATGCGCAGGATCTCGCGCTGCCACGGCTCCAGCAGCGGCGCATTCTTCTCCATAAAGTAGAGCAGGTTCTCCTGCGGCTCAGAGGGGTAGCGTGCCGCTTCGATCTGCACCGCCTCTTTCTCGCGGCGCGGCAGGGTGCGCCACAGCGTATTCACCTGGCTTTGCAGATACTCTTCGCGGCTTTTCTGCCGCGCTTTCTCTTCCTGTAAAGAGATCTTCTGCGGACGCTTATAGCGATCGACGCCGTAGTTCATCAGCGCATGGCAGGAGTCGAGCAGCCGCTCGACCTCTTCGACGCCGTAGCGCTCTTCGCAGTCGGAGATATATTTCTTCGCAAACAACAGATAGTCGACGATTGAGCTGGCGTCGGTCCAGCTGCGGAACAGGTAGTTATTCTTGAAAAAGGAGTTATGGCCGTAGCAGGCGTGCGCCATCACCAGCGCCTGCATGGTCATCGTGTTCTCCTCCATCAGATAGGCGATACAGGGATTGGAGTTGATCACGATCTCATACGCCAGCCCTTGCTGCCCGTGCTTATAGCGCTGCTCGGTTTCGATAAACTTTTTGCCGAACGACCAGTGAGCATAGTTGATCGGCATACCGACGCTGGAGTAGGCGTCCATCATCTGCTCGGAGGTGATCACTTCAATCTGATGGGGATAGGTGTCGAGTCGGTAGAGTTTGGCTACGCGGTCAATTTCCGCAAGGTAGACATCGAGCAAATCAAATGTCCAGTCCGGTCCATCGCTGAGTCGTTTGCTGTCCTTAATCGGATCGTCAAAGATTGTCGTCATAGCGCACCTCTGTTTTGCAAACAGGCCTGCCCGTTGCGAGCAGCCGGTTTCGGTAATTTCAAGGCTCATCCCTAAGAAAGAGAACCCCAAAAACAGGCGAACACTTCAATGATAGCCCACTGTCACCTATCTGATTGCGGAACTCAACTGAATTATTCGGCACAAAATCATCCTAAAAAGAGCGCAAAAGCATTTGATGAACGCTTGCTGGTCTAAATGGCGAAAAGTCGGGATAAAATGCTGTTTATAAGTGGATTGTATGGCATTGGCTTATTCTCCTGAAATAAGTGGATATTGCCGCATACGCTATTATTAACTGCTAAGAAGCGGTAAAAAGGCGCATAAGTTACTGATTTTATCTCTGACCAACGATTTTAGTATTCGAAAAAGTGAAAAACATGTGAAATAAGTTAATGAGGCAAGGGCTGTTGCTGGCAGGTGTGAATGCGCTGGTATTGCCCTGTAGTCTAGTGAATTATGCTTTTGAATTTGCCGGTGGGGGCGATATGCACGTAGTGATTCTCGGTAGTGGTGTGGTTGGCGTGGCGAGCGCCTGGTATCTGGCGCGCGCGGGCCATCAGGTGACGGTGCTGGATCGCCAGCCCGATGCTGCGCTGGAGACCAGCGCAGGCAACGCGGGGCAGATCTCGCCCGGTTACGCGGCGCCCTGGGCCGCGCCGGGCGTGCCGCTCAAGGCGGTTAAGTGGATGTTCCAGCGTCATGCGCCGCTGGCTATCCGCCTGGACGGCAGCAGCTTTCAGCTGGAATGGATGTGGAACATGCTGCGCAACTGCGACATGCAGCACTATCAGCAGAATAAAAGCCGCATGGTGCGCATCGCCGAATACAGCCGCGACTGCCTGAAGGCGCTGCGCGAAGAGACCGGCATCGCCTATGAGGGTCGGCAGGGCGGCACGCTGCAGCTGTTCCGCACTCAGCAGCAGTTTGACAGCGCCAGTAAGGATATCGACGTGCTGCGCGAGGCGGGCGTGCCTTACGAACTGCTGCACGCGCATGAGCTGGCGCGCGTCGAGCCGGCGCTGGCGACCACGCAGCACAAGCTCACCGGCGGACTGCGCCTGCCCAACGATGAAACCGGCGACTGCCAGCTCTTTACGCAAAAGCTGGCGAAAATGGCGCAGGAGGCGGGCGTGGTGTTTCGCTTTAATACGCCGGTCGATCAGCTGCTGCGCGAAGGCAACCGCATTTACGGCGTGAAGTGCGGCGACGAAGTGATCAAAGGCGACAGCTACGTGGTGGCTTTCGGCTCCTACTCAACCGCGCTGCTGAAGCATATCCTCGATATTCCGGTCTATCCGCTAAAAGGCTACTCTCTGACCATCCCGGTGAAAAATCCAGAGGCCGCGCCGGTCTCTACGATCCTCGACGAAACCTACAAGGTGGCGGTTACCCGCTTCGACAACCGTATCCGCGTCGGCGGCATGGCAGAAATCGTTGGTTTTAACAACAAACTCTTGCCTGCGCGGCGGGAAACGCTGGAGATGGTGGTGCGGGATCTTTATCCTGAAGGCGGTCATATCGAACAGGCCAGCTTCTGGAGCGGTTTGCGCCCTATGACGCCAGACGGAACGCCGATTGTCGGACCGACGCCGCTCAGCAATCTCTATCTGAATACCGGACACGGCACGCTCGGCTGGACGATGGCCTGCGGCTCCGGTCAGCTGCTGGCCGACCTTATCAGCGGCAAAACCCCGGCGATCGCCGCCGACGATCTGTCGGTGTTCCGCTACTTGCCGGGTTTTACCCCGTCATCGTCACCATTACGCAACGCGAACGCCACGCGTTAACAGTCAGGGAGAGAGGTATGTCACGTCCAGTTTTCGCCACTATCGATCAGCAGGCGCTGCGGCATAACCTGGCGATAGCGCGCCAGGCGGCGCCTGATGCGCGCGTCTGGTCGGTGGTTAAAGCCAATGCTTACGGCCACGGCCTGGCCCGCGTCTGGGAGAGTCTGGCGCAGACCGACGGCTTCGCCCTGCTGAATATGGAAGAGGCGATCCTGCTGCGCGACAGCGGCTGGCGTAAACCGATCCTGCTGCTGGAGGGCTTTTTCCATGCCGACGATCTGCAGCTGATCGATCGCTATCGGCTAACCACCAGCGTGCACAGCAACTGGCAGATCAAAGCGCTGGCGGAAGCGCGGCTCTCCGCGCCGGTGGATATCTACCTGAAGGTCAACAGCGGCATGAACCGTCTCGGCTTCCGGCCCGAGCAGGCGCACGGCGCGTATCAAAAGCTGCGCGCGCTGGAAAACGTCGGCGACATTACGCTGATGGCGCACTTTGCCGATGCGGAAAACCCGGAAGGGCTGATCGCGCCGCTGCAGCGCATTGAACGCGCCGCCGAAGGGCTTGCGATTCCCCGTTCGCTCTCCAATTCCGCCTGCACGCTCTGGCATCCTGAAGCGCACTACGACTGGGTGCGCCCCGGCATCATTCTTTATGGCGCATCGCCCAGCGGCGACTGGCAGGATATCGCCAGCACCGGCCTGAAGCCGGCGATGACGCTCAACAGCGAGATCATCGGCATCCAGCAGCTGAGCCGCGGCGACGGCGTTGGCTACGGCTACCGCTACCATGCGCAGCAGGAGCAGCGTATCGGCGTGGTGGCCTGCGGCTATGCCGACGGCTATCCGCGCCACGCGCCCAACGGCACGCCGGTGTGCGTTGACGGCGTAATAACCCAGGTGGTCGGCGCGGTCTCGATGGATATGATCACCGTCGACCTGACGCCATGTCCGCAGGCGGGCATCGGTTCAACGGTCGAGCTGTGGGGCGAGCAGGTGAAAATCGATCAGGTGGCGAAAGCGGCCGGCACGGTCGGCTATGAGCTGATGTGCGCGCTGGCGCCGCGCGTGCCGGTCAAGGTTATTTAAGCGCGGTCAGCGAGCCGCGCATCTTCTTACTGCAGCGCCAGGCGATGAGCGCCAGCGCTGCGCCCGCCAGCATCATCAGCGCCAGCGCGCTCTTTTCCGCCACGGGCAGCATCACAATCAGCAAGCTGCCCGCCGCGCCGCCCGCCATCTGAATAAATCCCTGCAGCGCGGCCGCTACGCCAGCCTGCTGCTGATAAGGCTCCAGCGCATAGCTGGTGGCGGGGCCGACGGTAAAGGCCAGGCCCGCGACTGAAACGGCGACCGGCAGCATATAGAGCGCCCAGTGGCTCTGCGCGCTCAGCGGCAGCAAATGCATGCCGGCGAACAGCAGCAGCGCGCCCATCAGCATGGTCGCGAAGCCCATCGCCAGACAGAACGGCCGTCCCGCCTTGCGGATCGCTTTATTGACGAAGGCGCTCACCAGCATGATCCAGAAGCCGTTGGCGCCAAAGGCGAATGAAAACTGCAGCGGCGTCAGGCCACCTTCCGTCATCAGCACGTGCGGCGCCAGCGAAACATAGGTCAGCACCATGCCGAGCGCGCCCGCGTTAGCGAAAGCGAAGGCGAGAAAGCGCGGCTGACGCAGAATAGCGCCATACTGCGCCAGCGGCAGTCCCTTTACCCGCAGCGTATTGGCGGGGCGCGTCTCAGGCAGTCCAATGAGGACAATAACCGCGATAAACAGGCCGTAGGCGCACAGGAACCAGAAGGGCGCGCGCCAGCCGAAGGCGCTGGCGAGCAGGCCGCCCAGTAACGGCGCCAGCGCAGGCACGATATTCAGCGCGCCGTTGAGAAAGCCGTAGGCGCGCGCCGCGTCGTCGCCGCTCAGGCGATCGCGCACGCCGCTAAAGGCGACGACGGCGCTACAGCAGACCGCGCAGCCCTGAATCAGGCGCGCCGACAGAAACATCGGCCAGCTGGTGGCGGTCGCCGCCACCGCGCTGCCCGCCACGTAAAGCGCCAGGCCCAGCAGCGCGATCGGCTTGCGGCCGTAGTTATCCACCAGCGGGCCGGTCACCAGCTGTCCTAAGCCCATCACCAGCAAAAAGACGGGAATGGTGGTCTGGATCAGGCTGACCGGCGTATTCAGGCCGACGGCGATGTCAGGCAGGGTGGGCAGATAGAGATCGATGCCCAGCGGCGCCAGCAGCACCAGGCTTAACAGCATCAGGGTAAATTTTTGCATAAAAACCAGAAGGTGAACGTCCTGTTAAAACAAGCGGGCAGGGTAATGAGTTGAGGGCGAAAAGAAAAGCGGAAAATAGGATGCCCGCCATAAAGCGGGCATCCTGACGAGGCTAGTAGGCGCCGTCGCGGCGCAGCACCACGCCAGCGGTTTTAAACAGAATGGCGATATCGGTCCACAGCGCCCAGTTCTTCACATACCAGGAGTCGAAGTAGACGCGCGTATCGTAGTCGATATCGTTGCGGCCGCTGACCTGCCACAGGCCGGTCATGCCCGGTTTCGCCATCAGATAGTAGTCGACGTCGCCCGCATAGCGCTCCAGCTCCGCTTCGATAACCGGACGCGGACCCACCAGGCTCATCTCGCCGCGGATAACGTTCCACAGCTGCGGCAGCTCATCAAGACTGGTTTTGCGCAGGAAGCCGCCAATGCTGGTGATGCGCGGATCCTTTTTCAGCTTAAAGTCTTTGTCCCATTCAGCGCGCGCCTCTGCGCTGGTGGCCAGCAGCTGCTCCAGCACCTCTTTCGAGTTGGTGACCATTGAGCGGAACTTCAGGCATTTAAACTTCTCGCCGTTCTGACCGATACGCTCGTGGCCGTAGATGGCGTTGCCGCCGTCGCGCTTCACCATATAGCAGAGCAGACCGAAAACCGGCGCGAGGAACAGCAGCAGCAGCGAGGCGACCACGATATCGAAGCAGCGCTTCAGGAAGCGCGACGAGCGCTTGGCGAGGCTGTTGCTGACGCGCAGGATCATCACCTCATGGCTGAAGATAAATGACATATCGGTGCCGTAGAGCGGCACGCCGCGCAGCGTCGGGATCACGGAGATCGAGCGGCAGTTCATTTTCGACAGGAATTTCAGCCAGGTGTCGCGCACCACCTGCTGTTCAAATTCGGTGGCGACGATAAACTGCACATTGTCGCGGTCAATGGTCTGCCAGTTAATGTCCTGCTGTTTAATAACTGGCACGCCGTTAACAGAGGGCGGATTATTTTCGTCGTCGGTGCTGATAAACGCCTGCACGTTATAGCCGAGGATCTCTTCGCTCTGCAGCGCCGCGTAGGCTTCCATGGCGTTTTTGCCCGACCCGATAATAATGGTCTCTTTTTGCCACTGCCCGGCGCGGTTAATCGCGCGCTTGACCGCGGCGCGCATCAGCGGCAGCAGCAGCAGCGCGTAGCTCCAGCTGAACAGCCAGACCATGCGCGAAAAGTCCCACTTGGAAAAGGCGATCAGCGCCAGATCCAGCAGCGAAAACACAAACAGCGTTTTTACAACTTCTTTAAGTTCAAACCAGAAGGGTTTGCGGTAGGTGTAGTGACGCATGCGCATCCAGAAATAAGCGGTGCACAACACGGAAAGCGCAAATTGCGCAATAAAACGGTATTCAATTTGATGAGGCGGAATAAAGCCATCCAGGTCGCCCCAGATCCCCTGAATAGTGGCGGCGGATAAAAACAGCGCCAGATTAAGGGCAACCAGATCGGAAAAGCTTAACGCAAGCTTTGCGATGATATTTTTTCGCGTTCCGCTCCATGAGCGGCTCGCATCATTCATTACCAGTGTACTTGCCATAACACCTGCTCTCTTTTTTCTTAAGTAAAAGATGGCCTGACCAGAATCAAGTACGCGCTCAGGAGTGGACAACCGAAAAACCAGAACAGTGCTTTTCAGTTCATTACAGTCGTTAGAGCCATACCGGCTGCAGTGAAGAGATAAAACAATTGCGTGATTTTAGTCACGAAAATCTGCAGCAGCGATTAAGAGTATGCAGGAGATATTTGACAGAGTTAATACGGAACAAATCCTAAAAAGCTTTTTTTGCCTAAAGTTTTCTATTATTAACTCATTGAAAATAGAGGGTAAAAAGGCGTGTGAGCAGGAAATAATCAACTCTTTCAGACAACTTTTTCGGAATTACCGCCAGGAGCGATCGCTGGCGGTGAAAAGCGGGGTCAGGCAGGTTTTTTTAATACCCATTGGTCTTGCTGTTTATCGTAATGCCCAATTTGCAAATCTACCGGTTCGCCATCGATCCAGGCCGGCACGCTGGTATCATGATCCCAGCCGTCGAGTTGATAACTCAGGTCGGGATTGGTTTGACAGGGAATAGTGACGGTCTGCAAATTATCGCTGTCGAGTTCGGCATCAATAATCTCATAACGACCAATTTTAACGACGTGTCCCATAACTCTCTCCCGTTTGCTGAACCAAATAAAGAGCATAGCCGTTTTCGCTGGAATATCGAGTTGCGACGCCTCGGATTATTCTCGCTCTTCAGCGACGCGCACCCCAATTTTAACGATGCGGTTATCTTCTTTTTCCGCCACCGTCCAGCTTATGTGATTCCACTCAACGTGATCGCCGACCACCGGCGTACCGCCAAGCATGCTCATCACCAGCTGGCCAAGGGACTGCTGATCGTTGATCTCTTCGCCCAGCTCCAGCCCGTAAATCTGCGCCACGTCGCGCAGGCGCGCGTCGGCGTCGAGGATAAAGTCACCGAAGAAGCGCTGATCCAGCGAGACGGGCGGCGACTGGCTGAACATTTTGCCCAGCGCAGGCAGATCGCGCTCGCGACCGATAACGCAGATAACGTCGCCCTCTTTCAGGCGGGTGTTGCCGTTGGGATGCATTAGCGCGTTATCGCGGAACAGCGCGGCGATACGGGTTTCGCGCGGCATCTGCAGATCGCGCAGCGCCGCTCCCACGCACCATTTATCGGCGCTGAGCTGATAAACGAACTGCTCCCAGGGATTTTCCGGATGGATATCCAGCCCGACGCGGCTGATAGGCGACGCCGTTGGCGGCACCACAACGCGCGCTTTCTTAGCCGCAAAGCCGAGCGACGTGCCCTGCAGCATCAGCGACACCAGCACCACGAAGAAGGCGATATTAAAGTAGAGCGACGCGTTCTCCAGTCCCGCCATCATCGGAAAGACCGCCAGGATAATCGGCACCGCGCCGCGCAGGCCGACCCAGCTGATAAAGATGCGCTCGCGGCCGGTAAAGCCGCGGAACGGCAGCAGCCCCACCAGAATCGACAGCGGACGCGCCACCAGAATCAGCCACAGCGACAGGATCATCGCCGGCACCGCGATATGCCACAGATCGGACGGCGTCACCAGCAGGCCAAGCACGATAAACATGCCGATCTGGCTGAGCCAGGCCATGCCGTCAAAGGTCTGCAGAATGCCGTGACGGTTGCGGATCGGCCTGTTGCCGAGCAGAAAGCCGCAAAGATAGACCGCGAGTATGCCGCTGCCCTCCAGCATGGTGGTAAGCGCGAACACCAGAATGCCGCCGCTCAGCGCCAGCAGCGGGTAGAGGCCGGGGGCCAGGCTGATGCGGTTGATCAGCTGCTGCAGCGCCCAGCCGCCGCCCAGCCCCAGCACGATGCCCAGACCGAACTGCTGCACCAGATGCACCAGGAACATCCAGTCGAGCCCGGTTTCGCCTTTCTGGATCATCTCAATCAGGGTAATGGTTAAAAACACCGCCATAGGATCGTTGCTGCCCGACTCAATCTCCAGCGTCGAACTGACGCGCTCGTTCAGGCCTTTGTCACCCAGCAGCGAGAAGACCGCCGCAGCATCGGTGGAGCCGATGATGGCGCCGATAAGAAAGCCCTGCATCAGATCGAGCCGAAAGAGCCAGGCGGCCGCCAGACCGGTCAGCCCGGCGGTAATCATCACCCCGACCGTCGCCAGCGAAAGCGCCGGTCCCAGCGCCACCTTAAAAGAGCTGGCTTTGGTGCGCATGCCGCCGTCGAGCAGGATCACCGCCAGCGCCAGGTTGGAGATCAGATAGGCGGCGGGGTAGTTGTCAAAGGCGATGCCGCCGATGCCGTCGACGCCGGTCAGCATGCCTAAAGCCAGAAAGATCACCAGGATAGGGATACCGAGCCGCGAAGAGAAAGAACTGAGTAAGATGCTTGACGCAACCAGCACAGAACCGATGATAAAAAGGCTGTAGACAATGTTGTGGTTCAATGTGCTCTCCTGCGGTTACGACAATGATAATAAGGCTGGCGCGGGGAAGGGCCGTGCATCTGAAAAAGAAGATGCGTAATCAGTGAGTTGTCAGCGCGTAATCTCTAATTATACGAATTGATTTTTCGGTTTGAGCTCAGGCTTAATGTGCAAAAAAAAGGCCTTGTTCGTCAAGAGGATTAATGGCGGGTATTTTAGCAGGTATTCGCGGGATTAAATAAAAAAGCCGGTCAGCGACCGGCTCAGAGCATCAGGCTTCCGCTGCCTGTTTGTGAAACAGCTCGCGAAACACCGGATAGATATCTTCCGGCTCGCGGATATGCTGGATGGCGAAATTATCAAACATCGCCTGCAGGTGTTCATATTCGCGCCACAGCGTCTGGTGCGCGCGTCGGGTAATCTCGATATAGCTGTAGTAGCGCACCACCGGCAGAATGTTCTTCGCCAGAATCTCGTGGCAGAGCGGCGAATCGTCCGCCCAGTTATCGCCGTCCGACGCCTGGGCCGCATAGATGTTCCACTGCGACGGATCGTAGCGCTCCCTGACCACCTCATCCATCAGCTTCAGGGCGCTGGAGACGATGGTGCCGCCGGTTTCCTGCGAGTAGAAGAACTCCTGCTCATCGACCTCTTTCGCCTGCGTATGGTGGCGGATATAGACCACGTCGACGTTTTTATAGGTTCGGCTCAGGAACAGATAGAGCAGAATATAGAAACGCTTCGCCATATCCTTCGTCGCCTGGTCCATTGAGCCGGAGACATCCATCAGGCAGAACATCACCGCCTGGCTGGAAGGCTCAGGGCGTTTTTCGAAGTTCTTATAGCGCAGGTCAAAAGTGTCGATAAAGGGCACGCGCTCGATGCGCGCGCGCAGTTCGGCGATCTCTTTGCGCAGGCGCTCCTCTTCCAGCAGCTGCGCCGGCTCCGCTTTCTCAATCGCCGTCAGCGCCTCTTCCAGCTCATGCATCATGCGGCGCTTGCCCGCGGTCATCGCGGTGCGTCTCGCCAGCGAATTTTGCAGCGACCGCACCACGCTGATATTGGCGGGCACGCCGTTAGAGGTAAAGCCGGCGCGATGGGTTTTATATTCATTCAGCTGGCGATGCTGGTTTTTACGCAGATTCGGCAGCGCCAGATCTTCGAACAGCAGGTCGAGATACTCATCTTTGGAGATCTGGAAAACGAACTCATCCTGACCTTCGCCATCCTGACTAGCGTTGCCCTGACCGCTGCCTCCGCCGCCGCCGCCGCCCTGAGGCCGCTCGATACGGTCGTTCTGCACGAAGTGGTCGTTGCCGGGATGGACGCGATGGCGGCTGCCGCCGCGGCCCTGATGGAAAATCGGTTCGTTAATATCGTCGACTGGAATGGAAACGGACTCGCCACTTTCAACGTCGGTTACCGAACGCTTATTGATGGCCTCCGAGATAGACTGTTTGATTTGCGACTTATAACGGCGCAAAAAGCGCTGTCTGTTGACTGCGCTTTTATTCTTGCCGTTGAGTCGCCGATCGATGAAGTAGGCCATAAAACTCCCCCAAACGTTGTAAGCAGGTCGGGCAGCGGCCCGACCTTATGGGTATTAATGCCAGCGCATCAACGTGCTTACGCGTTGTGATTAGGACGATTTACGCACGCGCAAATACCATTCGCACAGCAGACGCACCTGCTTGCGGGTATAGCCTTTCTCCATCATGCGCTCGACGAAATCGTCATGTTTCTTCTGTTCATCCGTGGAGGTTTTGGTATTGAACGAGATAACCGGCAGCAGCTCCTCGGTGTTCGAGAACATTTTTTTCTCGATCACGGTGCGCAGCTTCTCGTAACTGGTCCAGTTGGGATTGCGGCCGTTGTTCTGCGCGCGGGCGCGCAACACGAAGTTCACAATCTCGTTGCGGAAATCTTTCGGGTTGCTGATCCCGGCCGGTTTCTCAATTTTTTCCAGTTCCGCATTCAGCGACTCGCGGTCGAACAGCTGTCCGGTATCGGGATCGCGGTACTCCTGATCCTGAATCCAGAAATCGGCGTAGGTCACATAGCGGTCAAAGATATTTTGGCCATATTCAGAGTAGGACTCCAGATAGGCGGTCTGGATCTCCTTGCCGATAAACTCGGCGTATTTGGGGATCAGATAGCCTTTCAGGTGTTCCAGATACTTCTCTGCCTGATCCTGCGGGAACTGCTCGCGCTCTATCTGCTGCTCCAGCACGTAGAAAAGATGCACCGGGTTCGCTGCTACTTCGTTGTGGTCAAAGTTAAACACGCGCGACAGGATCTTAAACGCGAAGCGGGTAGAGAGGCCGTTCATGCCCTCGTCAACGCCGGAGTAGTCGTGATACTCCTGCCAGGATTTCGCTTTTGGATCGGTATCCTTCAGGCTTTCACCGTCATAAACGCGCATTTTTGAATAGATGCTGGAGTTTTCCGGCTCTTTCAGACGCGACAGGATAGAGAACCGGGCCAGGGTTTCCAGCGTGCCGGGCGCGCAGGGCGCGGTTGCCAGTTCGCTGTGGTTAAGCAGTTTCTCGTAGATTTTGATCTCTTCGGAAACGCGCAGGCAGTAAGGCACCTTGACGATGTAGACGCGGTCAAGAAACGCCTCGTTGTTTTTGTTGTTGCGGAAGGTCACCCATTCCGATTCGTTGGAGTGCGCCAGGATAATACCGTTAAACGGCAGCGCGGAGATCCCCTCTGTACCGTTGTAGTTCCCTTCCTGCGTCGCGGTCAGCAGGGGGTGCAGCACCTTAATCGGCGCTTTAAACATCTCGACGAATTCCATAATCCCCTGGTTAGCGCGGCACAGCGCGCCAGAATAACCGTAGGCGTCGGGATCGTTCTGCGCGTGGTTCTCCAGCTTGCGGATATCCACTTTACCCACCAGCGCGGAGATATCCTGGTTGTTCTCGTCGCCAGGCTCGGTTTTGGCGATCGCCAGCTGCTCGAGAATCGACGGCCAGACCTTCACCACTTTAAAGCGAGTGATATCGCCGCCGAATTCATGCAGGCGTTTCGCCGCCCAGGGCGACATAATGGTGCCGAGGTAGCGACGCGGCACGTTGTACTCTTTTTCAAGAATGTTGGCGTCTTCCTGCGGATTGAACAGGCAGAGCGGATGATCGTTGACCGGGCTGCGTTCGCCGTCGGCGCTCAACACATAGACAGGCACGCGCTGCATTAGCGCTTTCAAACGCTCAGCCAGCGAGGATTTACCGCCGCCGACCGGCCCCAGCAGGTACAGGATCTGTTTTCTCTCCTCCAGACCCTGCGCGGCATGTTTCAGATAGGAAACGATCTGCTCTATGGCTTCTTCCATGCCATAGAACTCTTCGAAGGCCGGATAGCGGCCAATCACACGGTTGGAGAATATTCTGGAAAGGCGTGGCTCCTGGGCAGTATCGACCATTACTGGCTCACCTATAGCCATTAACAGTCGCTCTGCGGCGTTGGCGTATGCACTGCGATCCTGCTTACAGATTGCAAGAAATTCCTGCAGTGTGAACTCTTCGTCCTTGGCAGCTTCATAACGCTGACGATAGTGATCGAATATATTCATAGCGATGCCCGTCCTTTCGTTTTTAGCACAGGTAAAGGAGCGTAATTAAAGGCTCATGCAGCTCCCGGAAGATATTCTCATTTGAGTACAGCAACCCTTATGCCAACCTGATGTATTGTTATCGGGGTACACACTTCTTATGGTCACTCTGCTCGTACTAAGACTTACGGCTTACTTTTAACTGTAGAAGGCATTTAGGAAATTTCCTCCGCATAATTTTACTATTTGGCGATATATCAATAACAAAGTCAGATTGTTGCAAAGCCAGCTTTGCGTGAACCCAAGGGAAAAGAGAGAAGAATCCGGCAGATGTGCCGCTTTCAGCCGCCCTGTTAAAGAGCACCTCAGATAATGGTTAAACCGGCGAGCAAAAATCGTTAAACTTTGTAGTGATTTTTATATTTATGGAAGAAATAAATTGTGAACCAATTCAAACTTAAAGCGCCTGGCGCGATTATTTGTGCTCTTTTTTTCGCTAATACCGCTGCTGCTGAATCCCTGTCGCTTGGCGCATCAGTGATTTACGCGCAGTCACCCTATCGTGGCGGACAGGATCGCTATTTGCCGGTTCCCGTCATCAATTACGAGGGCGATAATTTCTGGTTCCGCTCTCTGCAGGGCGGCTATTACCTGTGGAAAGATGCGCAAAATCAGCTCTCTCTGACGCTGCTCGGTTCGCCGCAGCAGTACGATCCGGGCGACAACGATCTTGGCGACATGAAGGGCCTTGATAAGCGCCGTATGACGCTGATGGGCGGCGCCACCTATAACCACAGGGCGGAGTGGGGCATCCTGCGCACCGCGCTGCTGGGCGATGTGCTGAACAACAGCAACGGCATCATCTGGGATATGACCTACCTCTACCGCTTCAACTTCGGCGATTTCAGCCTGACGCCAGGCGTCGGCGCGATCTGGACCAGCGCCAATCAGAACCGCTACTACTATGGCGTCTCCAGCCATGAGTCGGCGCGTACCGGTATCGACCGCTATCAGCCTGACGACAGCTGGTCTCCCTACGTCGAGCTGAGCGCCAGCTATCAGATCACGCCGCAGTGGAACGCCAGCCTGGTCGGACGCTATACCCGCTT
Organism: Pantoea sp. X-Soil-MYKO-1289; assembly: GCF_059730625.1. Classification (NCBI taxonomy): domain Bacteria; kingdom Pseudomonadati; phylum Pseudomonadota; class Gammaproteobacteria; order Enterobacterales; family Erwiniaceae; genus Pantoea; species Pantoea sp. X-Soil-MYKO-1289. Next base: position 2,314,043 of record NZ_AP036004.1, on the reverse strand, counting down.
CGACAGCGAGATTAAAGACAGCCCGATGATCGATAAGAGCGGACAGACTACGCTTTGGACCGGCATCAGCTACAGCTTCTAATCGGCGCCATCATGGCGCAAATTGTTAACCAGGCACCAAAAGGGTGCCCTGATTTGATGCAGGAGCAAATGGATGGACAAAGCGATCGCTTTTGATGACCACACGCGACTACCCGCGATAGGTCAGGGCACCTGGTATATGGGCGAAGAGGCCGCGCGCCGCCGTGAAGAGGTTGCCGCCCTGCAGGCGGGTCTCGATGCGGGCCTGACGCTGATTGACACCGCCGAGATGTATGCGGACGGCGGCGCGGAAGAGGTGGTCGGCGAAGCGCTGCGCGGACGACGCGACGAGGCGTTTCTCGTCTCGAAGGTCTATCCCTGGAACGCGGGCGAAGCGGACATCGTCGACGCCTGCGAGCGCAGTCTGCGGCGGCTCGGTACCGACCGGCTTGATCTTTATCTGCTGCACTGGCGCGGCAACGTGCCGCTTGAAGAGACCATTCGCGCAATGGAAACCCTGCAGCAGCAGGGAAAAATCCTGCGCTGGGGCGTCTCTAATTTTGACGTCGACGATCTGCAGGAGCTGCTGGAAGAGCCCGGCGGCGCACGCTGCGCCACCAATCAGGTGCTGTATCATCTCGCGTCGCGCGGCATCGAGTTCGATCTGCTGCCCGCCTGCCAGCAGCATCAGATGCCGGTCATGGCCTATTGTCCGCTGGCGCAGGCCGGCAGGCTGCGACAGGCGCTCTTTTCCGACGCGACGCTGCTGGAGATTGCACAACAGAAGGGCATTAGCGTCGCGCAGCTGCTGCTGGCATGGGTTATCCGCAAAGAGGGCGTGATGGCAATCCCGAAGGCGAGTTCGCAGGCGCACGTGAAAGAGAACGCCGCGGCGTTGCATATCCGGCTGAGCGACGATGAGCTGGCGCGCATCAACAAAGCGTTTCCGCCGCCGCAGCACAAGATGGCGCTGGATGTCGTCTAAAGGTAAAGCCATGCCAGGATTCTGCTGGCGCAAGTGACACGGAGCGTTTGCCTGTCGCTCGCCCTTCTGAAGCGGGACGTTTTGCTCTGCGTTCCGTGTCACCCTCTCCTGAAATCAGACTGTTGCCTGACCGCTTTTACCCTTTCTGTCGCAGACGGAAGGTAGTCGCCAGCCGCGCCGGTTTTTCGCCCGCGCTGCGCATTGGTTTAGAGATGCGCGCCGTCTCCACGCACACCATGGTTTTATAGCCGTCGTTGGCCATATCCGCCATGCTGCATGACAGCTCGACGCCTGGGTTCCAGGTCACTACGTCGCTGTGATGATGGTGATAGACCTCAATCACGCGCTGCCCCTGTTTATCCTGAATCAGCGCGCAATCCTCCGGCAGGGTGAAGACGCGGTCAATACGGCCCGGATAGCTCTGTTTGCCGCTGGAGGTTTGCTCGCTGTTGTTGTCGACCTTGTCGATAAAGTGCGAACCCAGCCCGCTTACCTCGACGCCGGCGATATCGGCCACCTGGAAATAGCTGTGCAGCGCGCCTGTCGCGGTAAAGTCGCCGTGCGCTTCCAGCTCGATTTCGCAATGCTTGCCGAGGCGAAAACGGGCGAACAGGGTAAAGTCATGCGGCCATAATTTTTTCGTCTGCGCTGTACTCTCCAGCACGAAGGTCAGCATCACGTTCTCTTCGTTCTCATCGTGCGCCGACAGCGTCCAGGGCTGATTGCGGGCGAAACCGTGCGCCGGTTCGCCTTCCGGCCCAAACCACGGCCAGCAGATCGGCACGCCGCCGCGAATGGCTTTGCCGGCAGCAAAAAGCGACTTTTCGCTCAGCCAGATAACCGGCTTTTCTCCGCTCGGCTGCCAGGCGATAAGATGCGCGCCCTGAAGCGTGATCGCAGCGCGCACCTGAGGATGGCTCACCACAATCACCGGCAGATCGCCCAGCTGACGCTGCGAGAGGTAAGGGGAGATCTGCTTTACCACGGGCAGGGAGAAAATTTTATCTTGCATAACCGAATCCTTCCTGTTGCTACGAAAAAAAAGGGCGACCGAAGTCGCCCTTGTTGTCTGTCGTAACCGGTCTGCTTATTTAGCAACCAGCGCGATCAGGTCGAGAACTTTGTTTGAGTAGCCGGTTTCGTTGTCGTACCAGGAAACCAGTTTCACAAAGTTGTCGTTCAGCGCGATGCCGGCTTTGGCGTCGAACACAGAAGTCAGCACTTCGCCGTTGAAGTCGGTAGAAACCACGTCGTCTTCAACATAGCCCAGCACGTCTTTCATTTCGCCTTCTGCAGCGGCTTTGATCGCTGCACAAATTTCTTTGTAAGAAGCCGCTTTTTCCAGACGTACGGTCAGGTCAACAACAGAAACGTTCGGAGTCGGTACGCGGAACGCCATACCGGTCAGTTTACCGTTCAGCTCCGGCAGGACTTTGCCCACGGCTTTCGCTGCGCCAGTAGAAGACGGGATGATGTTCTGAGATGCGCCGCGGCCGCCGCGCCAGTCTTTGTGAGACGGGCCGTCAACGGTTTTCTGCGTGGCGGTAGTCGCGTGAACGGTGGTCATCAGACCTTCGACGATGCCGAATTTGTCGTTGATGACTTTCGCCAGCGGTGCCAGGCAGTTGGTGGTGCAGGAAGCGTTAGAAACGATGTCCTGGCCAGCATATTTGTCGAAGTTAGCGCCGCGAACGAACATCGGGGTGTCGTCTTTAGACGGACCGGTCAGCACGACTTTTTTCGCGCCGGCAGTGATGTGTTTACGTGCGGTTTCGTCAGTCAGGAAGATGCCGGTCGCTTCAGCAACAACGTCAACGCCTGCTTCGTCCCACTTCAGGTTAGCCGGGTCTCTCTCAGAGGTAACGCGGATTTTTTTGCCGTTAACGATCAGCGCGCCGTCCTGAACTTCAACGGTACCGTCGAAGCGGCCGTGCGTTGAATCGTACTTCAGCATGTAAGCCATGTAGTCCGCGTCTAACAGGTCGTTGATCGCAACGATTTCGATGTCAGAACGCTGCTGAGCAGCACGGAAAACGATACGGCCGATACGACCAAAACCGTTGATACCTACTTTGATAGTCATATATTCCACCAGCTATTTGTTAGTGAATAAAAGGTTGGCTGTAAAATTACAAAAACCTTACCAGGCGTCAAGCGGAATCGTGTCAATAGTTGCGACAGGTCAATCCGTTCGACAGGAATAATTTGATGCGCAACCGCTTGCGCAACAAGCGTGTTAAGATGATGCCGAAACCCGATTGCTGAATATAAAGGGATAGCGTTAGCAAAAGGTGATCGAGGTCACAAATCTACGCTGCGAAAGGGAAGTATGGCCGCTAAGCACGAAAAAAGCCCCGGTAATGTTATTCGTTTGTTAGAATAGTAGACGATTTTTTCAGAATGACACTCTCCGGAACCACTCAAATGGCTAAAGAAACCGCACCTGAAGCAAAAATTGCGCAATTGTCTGAAATGCAGCGCTATGTGACCCAGCAGCGCGGCACCGAGCCGCCTTTTAGCGGCGCGCTTCTGCACAATAAACAGGAAGGCATCTATCACTGCCTGGTCTGCAACGCGCCGCTGTTTCTCTCGGAAACCAAGTATGACTCCGGCTGCGGCTGGCCGAGTTTCTATCAGCCAGTCAGCGATGACGCGATTCGCTATCTGGAGGATGACTCTCACGGCATGCATCGGATCGAAATTCGCTGCAATAACTGCGACGCGCATCTGGGACACGTTTTCCCGGACGGGCCGCAGCCGACCGGCGAACGCTACTGCGTTAACTCGGCGTCGCTGAGCTTTACCGACGAGCAGGGCGACGAACAGCAGGGGTGATGAATGAAACAACAGCTTGAGGCGATGGTCGACGCCATGACGCCTGAGGTCTACGAACGGCTGGCGACGGCGGTGGAAACCGGTAAATGGCCCGACGGCGTGGCGCTGTCACAGGAGCAGCGCGACAACTGCCTGCAGCTGGTGATGCTCTATCAGGCGCGCCACAATGAGGCGCCGCAGCATATGACCATCGGTAAGGGCGGCGAAATGGTGACGAAATCGAAGCGAGAGCTGAAAGAAGAGTTCGGCATCGATGCGGAAATAACGCGCATCAACCTGCACTGAAGCAAAGGCCGACATGGCGTCGGCCTTACTCTTTTCCGCTAGATCAGCACCGCGCCCTGCGCCTTCATCTGGGCGAACGCGATATCGCTGTCTTCCGGGCTGAGATTCACGCCGCGACAGCCTTCCTTCACCACCGTTACCTGATAACCCAGCTCCAGCGCATCCAGCACGCTGTACTTCACGCAGTAGTCCGTGGCGATTCCCAGCATCATCAGATGGGTAATGCCGCGCGCCTGCAGCCAGCTGTCCAGCTCGGTTTTGCGCCGATGGCCGTTGTCGAAAAAGGCGCTGTAGCTGTCGACATCGACATCCTGTCCCTTATGGAATACCGCGTCGATCAGGTTGCGATCGAGGCCGGGATGAAGCTCGGCGCCAACGGAACCCTGAATGCCGTGATCCGGCCACCAGATTTGCGCCAGCCCGTTGAGTTCGCCCAGCGTGTAGACCGGTTCGCCGGATACCGAGGCGAAGCTGCCGTGGTTAGCCGGATGCCAGTCCTGCAGCGCCAGCACGCACTCGCCGCGCGCGCGGAATTCGCGCGCATAGCGGTTGGCGACCGGCACGGTCATATCGCCTTCATGCACGGCCATGGGGCCGCCGGGACAAAAATCGTTTTGAATATCTATGATGATGAGGGCCTGCTTCATAACAGGTGGCTCCGTAATTAGTCTTCGGTCAGTTCACCGCGCAAATTTTGCTGCATCCTGGCGCGGATCTCATCGCAGGAGAGCGACTGACTCAGTAAAAAGTGGAGCTTGGTCAGTGCGGCTTCCACCGTTAAATCAAATCCGCTTATGACGCCCGCATGCTCAAGGGCGTTGCCGGTGGCGTAGCCGCCCATGTTCACCTTGCCGGAAATACACTGGGTCAGGTTAACCACCACAATGCCGCGCTCGCTGGCCTGCTGCAGCTCGGCGAGAAACTCGGCGTTCTGCGGCGCGTTGCCGACGCCGTAGGAGCGCAGGATCAACGCTTTTACCGGCTGGCGTAAAAAGTTGCGCACCACATCCGCCGAGATGCCCGGATAGATGGTGACAACGCCGATAGGCTGCGGCGTAATGGTATGCACCTTCAGCGGGCCCTGGCCCTGCGGCGCGGGCGGCGTATTCAGCCGACGAATATGGATGCCGGCCTCCAGCAGAGCAGAAAGGTTCGGCGAGGCAAACGCGTTAAAGCCATCCGCATGCGCTTTCGTGGTGCGGTTGCCGCGATAGAGCTGGTTGTTGAAAAACAGCGAGACTTCATTCACGGGATAGTTCGCCGCCACATAGAGCGCGTTCAATAAGTTTTGCTGGCCGTCGGAGCGCAGCTCCGCCAGCGGGATCTGCGATCCGGTCACGATAACGGGCTTCGCCAGGTTCTCCAGCATAAACGAGAGCGCTGAAGCGGTGAAGGCCATGGTATCGGTTCCATGCAGGATAACAAATCCATCGTAGCGATCATAATTTTGTCGAATATCTTCCGCGATAGACTGCCAGTCTTCGGGTGTCATATCGGAAGAGTCGATCAGCGGATCGTATTCATGGATAGTGAAATCCGGCATCTCAGGGCGGTGGAACTCCGGCATATTCGCCAGCTGTTGCTGCAGGTGACCTGAAACCGGAATGTAGCCCTGCGCGGAACGCTGCATGCCAATGGTGCCGCCGGTATAGGCGACATAGATATTTTTCTTTTGCATCAGAAACTCAGACTTACCGTAAAAGGCGCAGTATAAGGGGAAAGCGGGGGAAAAGCAGCCCGGTCGAGGACCGGGCTGCGAGCTTCATCGCACTTCGCCGCAGTTCAGACAGAACGCATAGCGATTTTGCGGATCGTTGAGGTTATTCAGCAGGCCGGGCTGCTGTTTCATGGCGCTCATCACGTCCAGCATCGGCGCGGGCAGCCAGGCTTTCAGCGTGGTCGGTAGCACCGCCTGCGCCGAGGCGTTAACCTGGCTAAGCAGCATATCGAACATGCCTGGCTGATCCTGATACCAGGTGAGCTGCGGCTTCGCGACCTTCGCCAGTTCGCCCGCTTTCTTCACCGCATCGTCAAAGTCGCCCAGCGCATCCACCAGGCCGTTGGCTTTGGCGTCGCTGCCGGTCCAGACGTGCCCCTGCGCGATAGCGTCGATTTGCTCCGGCGTTTTATGGCGCGAAGCGGCGACCAGACCGACGAAGTTGCGGTAGCCGTTTTCAATCGTCAGCTGCATCAGCTGCTGCACTTCGGTCGGCAGCGCTTTGGTAGAGGCCACGTCCGCCAGCGGCGAGGTAGCGACGCCGTCCGTATGCACACCGATGCTATCCAGGCTGTTCTCCAGCGTATTGATGACGCCGAAAATGCCGATGGAGCCGGTCAGCGTGCTTGGGCTGGCGACGATATAGTCCGCCGGCGTCGAGATCCAGTAACCGCCTGAAGCCGCCATGCCGCCCATAGATACCACGACGGGCTTGCCGGCCGCATGCGCTGCCGCCAGCTCTTCACGGATCGCTTCAGACGCCGTTACGCTGCCGCCAGGGCTGTTGACGCGCAGGATAATCGCCTTGATTTTGGGATCGAGGCGCGCATCACGGATCTGCGCGGCGGTGGTGTCGCCGCCGACGTTGCCGGGCGTCTCCTCGCCGTCCATAATCGCGCCGCTCGCCATCACCACCGCGATATTGCCATCCTGCTGGGTTGGCTGTTTCACGTTGTAGTCGTAAATGCTGACGCTGTGGTAATCGTTGTTGGCTTTATCCCAGCCAAAGGTTTTCACCAGCTCCTGATCGGCCGCCGCGCGGCTGTCCAGCACATCCACCAGCTTGTTATTGAGCGCATATTTGGCGGTATCGCCGTTTACCGCTTCAAGACCGGCGATCACCGCCGCCGCGCCGGGGAAGAGCTGATCCGGCGTAATCTGACGGTTGCCCGCCACGGTATTCAGATAGTTCTGCCACAGCTGACCGACCCAGCGGCTGTCAGCGTCGCGCGCCGCCTGCGACATGTCGTCGCGCAGGAAAGGTTCCACCGCCGATTTGTAAGTGCCGACGCGGAAAACGTGGGAGTTGACCTTCAGCTTATCCAGCAGCGTCTTATAGTAGAGGCCGTTGGTGGCGAAACCGTGCAGATCGACCGTGCCCTGCGGCGAGAGATAGATTTTGCTGGCGTAGCTGGCGAGGTAGTACTGCGCCTGGCTATAGCTGTCGCCCAGCGCAAAAATGGGCTTGCCGCTGTCGCGGAATTCGCGCAGCGCTTTGCCGACGTATTGCAGAGAGGGCTGATCGCCGCCGGCGAAGTCGCGCAGATCCAGCACCATGCCGGTGATGTTTTTATCGCTTTTGGCCTGACGGATGGCGTCCACCACGTCGAACAGCGAGTTCTCCTGCAGGCGATCGCTGCTTGCGCCCAGCAGCTGACGACCCAGTTTGCTCAGCTTATTGCTGACCGAGGGCTTATCCACTAGCACGCCGGTGAGGTCGACTTTCAACGCGCCTTGCTGCACCGGCGTCGATCCGCTGCCGGAACCGCTGACCTGCAGCCAGATGCCGACGCCGACCAGGATTAAAAAGATCAGGAACAGATTGAGAATAAACTCCCTGATAAAATTCAGCACTCGCCATGTCCATCGGAACAGACCGGCAATAATTCGCCACAATGTGCGCATCAGACTCTCCATTTTCGCTAGCGGAAAGCGGTCGCCGCGCGGCTCCGCCTTCCATGACGCCCTCATCCTAAAGAGCGGCGTGGAAAATGTCAGCAGGAAATCGCGGCGGACTGTTACAAAAGATCAGGCTGTGCCAGGATTAGCCAACGCGTTATGACATCAGGAGAAAATCATGGATGCACTTGAATTACTGATTAATCGCCGCTCCGCCTCACGGCTGACGGAACCGGCGCCCGCCGGCGAAAGCCTGCAGAATATTATCCGCGCCGGCATGCGCGCGCCGGATCATAAGTCGCTGCAGCCGTGGCGTTTCGTTATCGTCGAGAATGAAGGACGCGATCGGCTGAGCGCGCTGCTGGAAGAGGCGGCGCGCGAGGCGCAGCTGGAGGAGAAAGCGATCGATAAAGCCGCGCGCTCGCCGTTCCGCGCGCCGATGATCATTACCGTTATCGCCCATTGCGAAGATCACCCCAAAGTGCCGCGCTGGGAGCAGGTGGTCTCGGCGGGATGCGCGGTGATGGCGATGCAGATGGCGGCGGCAGCGCAGGGCTTCAACGGCATCTGGCGCAGCGGTCCCTGGACCGACAACGCGCGCGTGCGCAGCGCTTTCAACTGCCGCGAACAGGACGCTATCGTCGGTTTCCTCTATCTCGGCACGCCGCAGCTGAAATCGAGCACTACCCTGGTTCATCCCGATACCGCGCCTTTCGTCAGCTATTTCTAGCCGACGCCGTCTCTCTGTCCGTGCAGCGAAGCGGGTTGCGCGGATCCTGCGCGACCGATCTCGAAGTGACCCGCCAGAGCTTACCTCCTTATCTGGAAACGTCTAAGATAGCGCTGCGCCTCTGTCGCGTTAGCCGAATGGCCCTCATACCCTGAAGTAAAGGATCTTGCTGACTCATGCGTTTGTTTATTGCGGAAAAACCGAGCCTTGGCCGCGCGATTGCCGATGTGCTGCCCCAGCCCCATCGTCGCGGAGAGGGCTTTATCGCCTGCGGCGACGATCAGGTGGTCACCTGGTGCGTCGGCCACCTGCTGGAGCAGGCGCAGCCGGACAGCTACGACAGCCGCTACGCGCGCTGGTCGCTGGCCGACCTGCCGATCATCCCGCAAAAATGGCAGCTGCAGCCGCGTCCTTCGGTGGCGAAGCAGCTTAAAGTCATTGAGAAGCTGCTGAAGCAGGCCAGCGAAGTGGTACACGCGGGTGACCCCGATCGCGAAGGTCAGCTGCTGGTGGACGAAGTGCTCGACTATCTGCAACTGCCGGCGGAAAAACGCAGCCGCGTTCAGCGCTGCCTGATCAACGACCTGAACCCGCAGGCGGTGCAGCGGGCGGTCAGCCGCCTGCGCGAAAACCGCGAATTTATTCCGCTCTGCGTCTCGGCGCTGGCCCGCGCGCGCGCCGACTGGCTTTACGGCATCAATATGACGCGCGCCTGGACGCTGCTGGGGCGCAACGCGGGCTATGATGGCGTGCTGTCGGTAGGCCGCGTGCAGACGCCGGTGCTGGGTCTGGTGGTGCGCCGCGACGAAGAGATCGAAAACTTCATCCCCAAAGATTATTTCGAAGTCAAAGCCCATATCGTCACGCCGGACCAGCAGCGCTTCATCGCCAGCTGGGTGCCCAGCGACGCCTGCGAACCCTGGCAGGATGAAGAGGGGCGGCTGCTGCATCGCGCGCTGGCGGATCATGTGGTCGCCCGCATCGCGGGCCAGCCTGCGCTGGTCACCAGCTACAACGATAAGCGCGAAGGCGAGGGCGCGCCGCTGCCTTTCTCGCTCTCCAGCCTGCAGATCGAAGCGGCGAAGCGCTATGGGCTGAGCGCGCAAACGGTGCTGGACACCTGCCAGAAGCTCTACGAAACCCATAAGCTGATCACCTATCCGCGTTCCGACTGCCGCTATCTGCCGGAAGAGCACTTCGCTGGCCGCCATGCGGTGCTGAAGGCGATTCAGACACACGCGGGCGCCATGACGCCGCCGGACGACTTTAGCGCCGATCGCCGCAACCGCTGCTGGGATGACAAAAAAGTCGATGCGCACCACGCCATTATCCCTACCGCGCGCGCCAGCGCGGTGCGGCTGACGGAGAACGAGCAGAACGTTTACGCCTTGATTGCCCGACAGTATCTGATGCAGTTCTGTCCCGACGCCATTTTCCGCAAATGCGTTATCGAGCTGGATATCGCGGGCGGCAAGTTCGTCGCCAAAGCGCGTTTTCTTGCCGAAGCGGGCTGGCGCGCGCTGCTGGGCAGCAAAGAGCGCGACGAGGAAAACGACGGGACGCCGCTGCCGGTGGTCGCGAAGGATGATGAACTGCTGTGCGAGCGGGGCGAGGTGCTGGCGAAGCAGACGCAGCCGCCGCGTCCCTTCACCGACGCGACGCTGCTCTCCGCCATGACCGGCATCGCCCGTTTTGTGCAGGATAAAGAATTAAAGAAAGTGCTGCGTGCGACCGATGGTTTAGGAACGGAGGCCACGCGCGCCGGAATTATCGAGCTGCTGTTTCGCCGCGCTTTTCTGGTGAAAAACGGGCGTTATATCAATGCGACGCCTGCGGGGCGAGCGTTGATCCACTCGCTGCCGGAACTGGCGGCGCGGCCCGATATGACGGCGCAGTGGGAGTCGACGCTGACGCGTATCAGCGAAAAGGCGTGCCGCTATGAGGAGTTTATGCAGCCGCTGGTCGGCACGCTGACCGAGCTGATCCATCAGGCGCGCCAGCAGCCCAGCGCGATGGCCTTTCGCGGACTGCCCGCCTCAGGGCAAAAGAAACGTCCCAAACGGACGGCGAAACGAAAAGTGAAGGAGAGCGAATAATGCGTTATGGCGCAGGTTTATGCTTTATCGCGGCGCTGGTGAGCGGCGCGGCGGCCGCCAGCCCCTCGCACGGGCATCAGCAGGAGTACAGCGCAGGCGGCAATGCGGATGTGGTAGTGGATATGCCGCCTGAAGTCTGGACGCAAAATCAGAGCAGCGCGCCCAGCTGTCAGCAGTGCTGTATTTTCGAGAATCGCAACTACAGCGAGGGCGCGGTGGTGAAATCGGAAGGGGTGCTGCTACAGTGCGCCCGAGACGAAAAGGTGCTCGGCACCAACCCGCTGATCTGGAAAATCGTGAAGTAAGCGGCGTGGCGCCTGGCCACGCCGTCGCATCAGAACTGAAAGGTTGACCAGACCGGCGCGTGGTCAGAGGGTTTTTCCATGCTGCGGATGTCGTAGTCGATTCCCGTCTCCACGCAGCGGGCGGCCAGCGGCTGGCTGGCCAGCAGCAGATCGATGCGCAGCCCGCGATTGTCGTCGAACCCCTTTGAGGCGGTAGTCGAACCAGGAGAAACGGTCGCTCACCTCAGGATTTTTTTCGCGGAAGGTATCCACCAGTCCCCATTGCAGCAGGCGATCCATCCATTCGCGCTCTTCCGGCAGGAAAGAGCATTTGCCGGTGCGCAGCCAGCGTTTGCGGCTCTCTTCGCCGATGCCGATATCGAGATCGGTGCTGCTGATATTCATGTCGCCCATAATCAGCACGGGCTTATCCGCCAGCAGGCTCTGCTCAAGATAGGCCTGCAGATCGCGATAGAACTTCTCTTTCGCCGGGAATTTAGTCGGATGGTCGCGGCTCTCGCCCTGCGGGAAATAGCCGTTGATAACCGTAATATCGCCAATCGGACTCGGGATTTCCGCCATAATCAGACGACGCTGCGCCTCTTCATCGTCGCCGGGAAAGCCGCGACGTACCGACACGGGCTGCGCTTTGGTCATCAGCGCCACGCCGTAGTGGCCTTTCTGGCCGTGATAGAAGACGTTGTAGCCGAGCTTCGCCACCTCTTCGAGCGGAAACATATCGTCATGGACTTTAGTTTCCTGCAGGCCGATAACGTCAGGCTGATGCTGTTCGACGAGCGCTTCAAGCTGGTGGGGGCGGGCGCGCAACCCGTTGATGTTGAATGAAACAAATTTCATGGCGTGGACCAGTGTGCTGAGAATGTTGCGCCGGATGGTAGCGATTTTTTAGCAAAATGTCATGGGATGCGTGCGGTACCTGTCGGGAGAATCAGGAGAGTGCGTTTGATATGGGAGACGATGCAAGGATGGTGGTGGGAGAAGGATTCGAACCTTCGAAGTCTGTGACGGCAGATTTACAGTCTGCTCCCTTTGGCCGCTCGGGAATCCCACCTGGGAAATGCTGATAATGACCGGTAAGGCGAAGAAACGATTCAGATGGTGGTGGGAGAAGGATTCGAACCTTCGAAGTCTGTGACGGCAGATTTACAGTCTGCTCCCTTTGGCCGCTCGGGAATCCCACCACTGGCCTGAATCATTGTGCCTTAAAGCGGGGCGCATCATACCAAATGCGGTCAGCGTGTAAAGCGCCCAACTGAAAAATGTGAACCGTTTTGCCCACTTTTTGCCCGTGGCGCTGAATTCACAAACAATTCAGCGCCCGATGCGCTTAAAGAATAATCGTGCGGTTGCCGTAAACAAATACGCGCTGCCCCAGCACCTTATAGAGCGCGCGGCTTAACACGTTCTTCTCCACGTCGCGTCCGGCGCGCATCATCTCTTCAGCCGTATAGCTGTGATCGACGTTAATCACGTCCTGCATGATGATCGGACCTTCATCCAGATTATCGTTCACGTAGTGCGCCGTTGCGCCGATGATCTTCACGCCGCGCTCGTAGGCCTGATGATAAGGACGCGCGCCGATAAACGCGGGCAGGAACGAGTGGTGAATATTGATGATCTGATTCGGATAGCGCTGCACAAAAGCCGGCGTCAGCACGCGCATATATTTCGCCAGCACCACATAATCAGGCTGGTAGCGGTCGATCTCGTCCGCCATCAGATTGTCGTGCTCTTCGCGCGACAGCCCTTCATGGCTCACCAGCACGAAAGGAATATCGAAACGCTCCACCAGCGAACGCAGCGTGTCATGGTTGCCGATAACTGCGGCAATCTCCATATCCAGCCCGCCGAACGCGCTCTTCATCAGCAGATCGCCCAGGCAGTGCGCCTCTTTGGTGACCAGCACCACCACGCGACGGCGGCCAGCGCTGTTTAGCTCGCGCGTCGATCCGGTCGGCAGCGCGCTGTCTAAATCCGCCAGCAGCGTATTATCGTTGAAAATGCCTTCAAGTTCGGTACGCATAAAAAAGCGGCCGGTGCGATGATCAACGAATTCATTGTTTTGCACGATATTCAGCTCGTGCTTGTAGCAAATATTGGTGATTTTAGCGATCAGACCTTTCGCGTCAGGGCAAATGGTACGTAAAACTTTTCGTTGCATAGTTTGCGCTTGCATCTCGATCAGAGTCCTGTCAAAGCGATTGGGTAAAACCGTTGGGCCGTATGCTGTTCAGCCGCAACATTTCTTGTATTTTTTATCGGAGCCACAAGGACAGCGATCGTTGCGCCCTATGGCAGGCGCCGTTCCATCGACATAGTACCAGCGATGATCCTCGCGAAGAAAGCGAGAACGCTCGTGGATTGCGCTTATCTGCGAATTTTCGCGGTAACGCGCAAAAAAAGTGACGAAAGCTTCATTATCATGGCTTCCATGATTACAACAGGTTACATTCAGGCTTAGCCATTCGGTACCGGCAAAACTTTCGGATAATCGCTGCGCCATATCGGGCAGACGCTTGTCGGGATGCCAGCTGGCGATCAGCCAGTCGCTGTTTTGTCTGGCGTAGGCGGTATAGCGCGAGCGCATTAGCTGTTCAGCCGTTTCAGGCAGCCGTTCGCCCGTCAGAAAGGGCGCGCAACATAGGCTATACTGCTTCCCGCTACAGCAAGGACAGGGTTCGGACACAATAACTCCTGTGAGCGATAAATTAAGATGACGCCATATGGTAGCCGACCTGGCGCAGTGAAGCTATGCACAGTCGTTGGCGACAGAGGGTAAATGAGAAAGGTTAAAATCGGACTGGCGTTAGGGTCAGGCGCAGCCAAAGGATGGGCGCATATCGGTGTCATCAACGCTCTGACGCGCGCGGGCGTCGAAATCGACGTGGTAGCGGGCTGTTCCGTCGGCGCGCTGGTCGGGGCGGCTTATGTCAACGACCGCCTGCCGCAGATGGAAAAGTGGGTCAGCGCCTTTCGCTACTGGGATGTTCTTCGACTGATGGATCTCTCCTGGCAGCGCGGCGGTTTGCTGCGCGGCGAGCGCGTCTTCAACCATGTGCGCCAGCTGATAACTCAACATCGCCTTGAAAGCTGCGGCAAGCCGTTCGGCGTGGTGGCGACCAACCTCAGCACCGGTCGGGAATTATGGCTGACCGAGGGCGATCTTCATCAGGCTGTGCGCGCATCCTGCAGTATGCCAGGCTTATTGCCGCCCGTCGGCTACAATGGTTACTGGCTAGTGGACGGCGCGGTTGTGAATCCCGTACCCGTTTCGCTTACGCGAGCCTTAGGCGCGGATATCGTTATCGCTGTCGATCTTCAGCATGACGCGCATTTGATGCAGCAGGATCTCCTGTCTGTTACGCCGCAGAACAGCGACGAAGCGGTTTCGGCCGCGGCCCTGAGTTGGGCTAAAAAAATACGTCAGCGGCTGGTGGGCTTGACCCAACGCCGCACCACACAAACGCCGGGTGCGATGGAGATTATGTCGACATCCATCCAGGTGCTGGAAAATCGCCTGAAGCGTAACCGTATGGCAGGCGATCCTCCCGATGTGCTGATTCAGCCGTTTTGTCCGCAGATTTCAACGCTGGACTTTCACCGCGCAGAAGAGGCTATTGAGGCAGGCAGGGCCGCCGTAGAGAAAAAGATGGATGAACTATTACTGCTGGTGCGAAACAGATAATCAGGTTGTTCATTCACAGATGTTACTTCGGCTAATTCTGAAAGGCGCAACTGCGTTTTATGAACCACTATTGATTGATCTGGTACGCAGGGGGAAAGAATGGAGAAACCACTAATCGGCAAAAAGATACTCATTGTCGAAGATGAGGTCGTTTTCCGTTCTCTGGTAAACAACTTCTTGCTGGCGCTCGGCGCCAGTACGTTTGAAGCCGGCGACGGCATTGATGGCATTGGCTATTTGCAGCAGCACGATGTGGATCTGGTGATCTGCGATCTGGAGATGCCGCGTATGAACGGCATTCAGTTTGTTGAGCATATCCGCACGCGCGGCAACAGCGTGCCGATTCTGATTATCTCGGCGACGGAAAATATGGCAGATATCGCCCATGTTCTGCGCCTCGGCGTGCAGGACGTGCTGCTTAAGCCGCTGAAAAATTTCGAGCGCTTCCGCGAAGCGGTTTATGAATGTCTCTATCCTTCGATGTTCACCTCCAAGGTGGAAGAGGATGAGCAGCTGTTTCAGGACTGGGACGCACTGGTGCGCGATCCGGCCGCTGCCGCGAAGCTGCTAAAGCAGCTTCAGCCGCCGGTACAGCAGACGGTGGCCAATTGCCGCGTCAACTACCGCCAGCTCACCATGGCTGAACAGCCGGGGCTGGTGCTGGATATCGCGGCGCTCTCCGACAACGATCTCGCTTTTTACTGTCTTGACGTCACGCGCGCCGGCGATAACGGCGTGCTGGCCGCGCTGCTGCTGCGCGCGTTGTTCAACGGCCTGCTGCAGGAGCAGCTTTCCGGCCAAAAACAGCGGCTGCCGGAGTTAAACGGTTTGCTGCGTCAGGTGAATCTGCTGCTGCGGCAGGCCAATCTGAGCGGGCAGTTTCCGCTGTTGGTCGGCTATTACCACCGCACTTTGAAAAACCTGATCCTGGTTTCTGCTGGATTAAACGCCACGCTACATGTTCACGCCCACCAAATTCAACTCAGTAACGGCGTTCCCCTTGGCACTATGGGAAGCACGCATCTTAACCAAATCAGTCAGCGCGCCGACAGCTGGCAATGCCACGTCTGGGGCGCTGGGGGCAGGATCCGCCTGATGTTATCGGGTGAGGAATAGGCGAAAAAATTTAATTTCGCCGGGCCCTGAAGACAGGTCCAGAGGTTAGCTTTACACTTGGGTAATAGTCTTAAATTCTGCGGATTGACTCCTTCCAGGATAAATCCGTTCGATGGTAACTGATATACTCATTCCCGAATTTCAACCGACATATCAAGTATTAACTTGAACGGCCTATAAGAGAGGTATCTTGATGTCTGCCTATAAGTCCAAAGTAAAAAAAGCGGTAATCCCTGTAGCAGGTTTGGGCACCCGTATGCTCCCTGCGACCAAAGCGATTCCGAAAGAGATGTTACCGCTGGTCGATAAGCCGTTAATTCAGTATGTCGTTAACGAGTGCATCGCAGCAGGAATTAACGAAATTGTGCTGGTTACGCACTCTTCTAAAAACTCCATTGAAAACCACTTCGATACCAGTTTTGAGCTGGAAGCGATGCTGGAAAAACGCGTTAAGCGTCAGCTGCTGGATGAAATCCAGTCCATCTGTCCGCCGCACGTCACCATCATGCAGGTACGTCAGGGCATCGCGAAAGGCCTGGGCCACGCCGTTATGTGCGCGCATCCGCTGATTGGCGACGAGCCGGTTGCGGTGATCCTGCCGGACGTGATCATCGACGAGTACGAATCCAACCCGACCAAAGACAACCTGGCGGAAATGCTGAGCCGTTTCGACGAGTCAGGCCGCAGCCAGATTATGGTTGAGCCGGTCGCGGACGTGACCGCTTACGGCGTAGTTGACTGCCAGGGCGCAGAGCTGCAGCCAGGCGACAGCGCACCGATGGTTGGCGTGGTTGAGAAGCCGAAAGCCACCGAAGCGCCGTCTAACCTCGCGGTCGTTGGCCGTTACGTTCTCTCTGCGGACATCTGGCCTCTGCTGGCGAAAACCCCTCCGGGCGCAGGCGGCGAAGTACAGCTGACCGACTCTATCGCCATGCTGATGGAGAAAGAGACAGTAGAAGCTTACCACCTGAAAGGCGTAAGCCATGACTGCGGTAACAAACTCGGTTATATGCAGGCATTCGTTGAGTACGGTGTTCGCCATCCAGTGCTGGGCAAAGATTTTTCTCAGTGGCTCGATAGCGCAGTTGGCAATAAAAAGTAATTCATAAACACAGGATAACTCAATGAAAGTCACTGTATTTGGTATCGGCTATGTCGGTCTGGTTCAGGCTGCGGTGTTGGCCGAAGTCGGACATGACGTTCTCTGCATTGATGTCGACGCGAAAAAAGTCGAAAACCTGAAAAAAGGCATCATCCCCATTTTCGAACCCGGCCTTACGCCGCTGGTTATGTCGAACTATGAGGCGGGTCGCCTTAAGTTCAGCACAGATGCGGAAGAGGGCGTCAATCACGGTGTCATGCAGTTTATCGCCGTGGGTACGCCGCCAGATGAGGACGGCTCGGCTGACCTTAAATATGTGACCGCCGTTGCTCGTACCATTGCGCAGCATATGAAGGATCACAAGGTTGTGCTTGATAAATCCACCGTTCCCGTCGGAACAGCGGATAAAGTGCGTCGCGTGATGGAAGAGACCCTGCGCGATCGCGGCGTCAGCCTGACGTTTGACGTGGTATCCAACCCGGAGTTTCTCAAGGAAGGCGCGGCCGTTAACGACTGCATGCGTCCTGAGCGCATCGTGGTGGGTACGGACAATGAGGAAGTCGAAGAGCTGTTGCGCGAACTCTATGAGCCGTTCAACCGCAATCACGACCGAATGATCGTGATGGATATCCGCAGCGCGGAGCTGACCAAATACGCGGCGAACTGCATGCTGGCGACCAAAATCAGCTTCATGAACGAGATCTCCAACCTTGCCGAACGCCTGGGCGCGGACGTCGAGAAAGTGCGTCAGGGCATCGGTTCTGATTCACGTATCGGCTACCACTTCATCTACCCAGGCTGCGGCTACGGCGGTTCCTGCTTCCCGAAAGACGTGCAGGCGCTGATCCGTACCGCTGAGTCGATCGGCTATAAGCCGCGCCTGCTGCAGGCGGTGGAAGATGTTAACGACAGCCAGAAAACCAAGCTGCCCGCTTTTATCAAACGTCATTTCGGCGAAGATCTGAGCGGTAAAACCTTTGCGGTCTGGGGCCTGTCGTTTAAACCGAACACCGACGATATGCGAGAGGCTTCTAGCCGCGTGCTGATGGAGTCGCTGTGGGAAGCTGGCGCAAGCGTTCAGGCGTTCGATCCGGAAGCCATGGACGAAGCGCAGCGCATCTATGGTCACCGCAGCGATCTGAAGCTGATGGGCACAAAAGAAGCGGCGCTGCAGGGCGCGGATGGCCTGGTCATCTGCACCGAGTGGCAGAACTTCCGTGCGCCGGACTTCGACGTAATTAAAAATTCCCTTAAAGAACCCGTGATTTTTGATGGTCGCAACCTGTATGATCCAGAGCGTATCAGCAAACGCGGTTTCGTTTATTATGCAATCGGCCGCGGAGCGTCTATTCAAATTGCGTAATTAACGAGGGAAGTATGAACATTCTGGTCACCGGCGCCGCAGGCTTTATTGGATTTCACGTCACTCAACGCTTGCTGGCCGCCGGTCACCAGATTGTCGGCATCGATAATCTTAATGACTATTATGATGTTGGCCTGAAACAATCTCGTCTTGATTTAATCGCACAGCACCCCAGCTTCAGGTTTATTAAAATGGAGCTGGCGGATCGCGCCGCTATGGCCTCGTTATTCGAACAACACGCGTTTCAACGCGTCATTCACCTGGGCGCGCAGGCGGGCGTGCGCTATTCTATCGATAATCCTCACGCCTATGCCGACGCTAACCTGACCGGCCATTTAAATATTCTGGAAGGTTGCCGTCATCATAAAATCGAGCATCTGCTCTACGCATCCTCCAGTTCTGTTTATGGACTGAATCGTAAAATGCCATTTTCGACGGACGACAGCGTCGATCATCCGGTTTCGCTTTACGCAGCGACCAAAAAAGCCAATGAGCTGATGTCGCATACCTATTCGCATCTTTATAACCTGCCAACCACTGGCCTGCGTTTTTTCACCGTTTATGGTCCATGGGGCCGTCCGGATATGGCGCTGTTTAAATTTACTCGCGCCATGATCGCCGGCGACGCGATCGACGTCTATAACCGCGGCGAAATGAAGCGCGACTTTACCTATATCGACGATATTGCCGAAGCTATTGTGCGCCTGCAGGATGTTATTCCGCAGCGCGATGACAGCTGGACGGTGGAAACGGGCTCGCCTGCCACCAGTTCTGCGCCGTACCGCGTATATAACATCGGAAACAGTCAGCCAACCAGTCTGATTAAATATATCGAGGCGATTGAAAAGGCGTTGGGCGTAACGGCGAAGAAAAATCTGCTGCCGATGCAGCCTGGCGACGTGCTGGAAACCAGCGCAGATACCGAGGCGCTATATCAGGCGATTGGCTTTAAGCCGCAGACCAGCGTAGAAGAGGGCGTAGCGCGCTTTGTCAGCTGGTATCGTGAATTTTACAACGTCTGATAAAAAAGGAAGCCTGCGCTTCCTTTCTTTGATTAATCTGGGGTCACCTGACCCGTGACCCAAATGATGGAAGCACTATCAGTTATTACAGCAGAAAGCTATCCAGCTGTTTACCTTCTTCTTCGATCGCTTTTTTGATTACCGCAGGCGTGCGACCCTGACCGGTCCAGGTGCGGGTTTCGCCGTTTTCATCGACATACTGATATTTAGCCGGACGGGCAGCGCGTTTAGTTTTGCCTGGCGCTTTAGTTTCAGCAATTGTGCTTAACAGCTCATTGGGATCGATTCCATCCGCCAGCAGCATTTCTCTGTATTGCTCAAGTTTACGCGTGCGTTCTTCACTTTCTGCTTTAGCATGCGTCTCTTCTTCGCGGCGCTCATTAACCACGACTTCGAGTTTTTCCAGCATTTCTTCCAGCGTTTCCAGTGAACACTCTCGAGCCTGCGCGCGTAATGTACGGATATTATTAAGAATTTTTAGTGCTTCGCTCATTGTCCTGATCTCTGAATATATTAATGAAGAGGTGTTCTGCCAGCTAATAATAGTGGCGGCAAAAAATTACTGCAATAGTAAAATAAGTGTAACGGTAAAGAATGATAATTAAGTTTGCCGCTGAGGTTTAATCAAATGAAACGATAAGGCGGTTGATATTCGCGCGTCGGCACGTTATGAAAAATCCGAAACGTTAAAGTGAGTAGCACTTTCAGAGTGACGTAAGGCCAGAACCTGCGTAGCAGAGTGCCGCTTTACAATAAAGTTCAGGTACAAATGATTAAAAAAAAAGGCAAAGAAGAAGCGCATTTTTTCTCTTGCTGGCGAAGTTGTAAACAGCCTGCACGAAATAATCACCGCCATAATTTGTGTTTATCTGTGATAGAATTCCGCCCATTCTGTTCGCAATGCTTTGAGAAACCACGCTAATGGCTCAGCTCTATTTTTATTATTCCGCAATGAATGCAGGGAAATCCACTGCGTTATTACAGTCGTCTTACAATTATCAGGAACGCGGCATGAGAACCCTGGTCTATACCGCTGAAATTGACGATCGTTTCGGCGCGGGCAAGGTCAGCTCCCGTATTGGTCTTTCTTCGCCGGCGGCGCTGTTTAACGCGCAAACGCAGCTGGATGCGGAGATCGCTGCGGAACATGCGCGCCAGCCGGTGCACTGCGTGCTGGTAGACGAATGCCAGTTTTTGACGCGCGATCAGGTCAAGGCGCTCTCTGACGTTGTGGACAATATGGATATTCCGGTGCTGTGCTACGGACTGCGCACCGACTTTCGCGGCGAACTCTTTGGCGGCAGCCAGTATTTGCTTGCCTGGGCCGACAAGCTGGTGGAGTTGAAAACCGTCTGTCACTGCGGTCGCAAGGCAGGTATGGTATTGCGGCTCGACGCCGAAGGCCGTCCGTACAGCGAGGGCGAGCAGGTGGTGATCGGCGGCAACGAGCGTTATATCTCGGTATGCCGCAAGCATTACAAGCAGGCGATAGAGCAGGGGTCGCTGGCCGCCATCTACGGCCAGCAAAAACCCGCCTGACGTCGATTTTTCGCCAGCCATAAAAAAACCCGCCGAAGCGGGTTTTTTCTTACTGGCCGGTCATCAGGCTTTTTTCGCTTTCTTCTCGGCTTTCTCCAGCTTCACCGGCTGTGCGGCCTGGGCCTGCGCCACGTCGGCGAAGGGCTCGGCGTATTCACGGCCGTAGAAGGTATCCATCATAATCTGTTTCAGCTCGGCAATCAGCGGATAGCGCGGGTTAGCGCCAGTACACTGATCGTCGAAGGCGTCTTCGGCCAGCTTGTCGACTTTCGCCAGGAAGTCCGCTTCCTGCACGCCTGCTTCACGGATAGAGGTAGGAATGCCCAGTTGGGTTTTCATCTCATCCAGCCACGCTAGCAGCTTCTCGATTTTCTGCGCGGTGCGGTCGCCAGGCGCCGCCAGACCTAAATGGTCTGCGATTTCCGCGTAGCGACGGCGCGCTTGCGGACGGTCGTACTGGCTGAATGCCGTCTGCTTGGTCGGGTTATCGTTGGCGTTGTAGCGGATAACGTTGCAAATCAGCAGGGCGTTCGCCAGACCGTGCGGGATATGGAACTCGGAACCCAGCTTGTGCGCCATGGAGTGGCAGACGCCAAGGAAGGCGTTCGCGAAAGCGATACCGGCGATAGTGGCGGCGTTGTGCACGCGTTCACGCGCAACCGGGTTTTTCGCCCCTTCCTGATAGCTGGCCGGCAGGTTCTCTTTCAGCAGTTTCAGCGCCTGCAGCGCCTGGCCGTCAGAGTATTCGTTAGCCAGCACTGAGACATAGGCTTCCAGCGCGTGCGTGACCGCATCCAGACCGCCGAAGGCGCAGAGCGAACGCGGCATCTCCATCACCAGGTTGGCGTCGACAATCGCCATATCCGGCGTCAGTGCGTAGTCCGCCAGCGGATATTTCTGACCGGTGGCGTCATCGGTCACTACGGCAAACGGCGTCACTTCCGAACCGGTGCCTGAGGTGGTGGTGATGGCGATCATGCGCGCTTTCACGCCCATTTTCGGGAATTTATAGATGCGTTTGCGGATATCCATAAAGCGCAGCGCCAGCTCTTCGAAGTGGGTTTCAGGATGTTCATACATCACCCACATGATTTTCGCCGCATCCATCGGGGAGCCGCCGCCCAGCGCGATAATCACGTCAGGTTTAAAGCTGTTCATCTGCTCGGCGCCTTTACGCACGATGCTCAGCGTCGGGTCAGCCTCAACTTCAAAGAAGACTTCGGTTTCGATGCCGTGCGATTTCAGCACGCGCGTCACCTGATCGGCGTAGCCGTTGTTGAACAGGAAGCGGTCGGTGACGATAAAGGCGCGTTTCGCACCGTCGGCGGCCACCTCTTCCAGCGCAATCGGCAGCGAGCCGCGGCGGAAGTAGATGGATTTCGGAAGTTTATGCCACAACATGTTTTCTGCTCGCTTAGCCACGGTTTTCTTGTTGATAAGGTGTTTCGGTCCCACGTTTTCGGAAATGGAGTTACCGCCCCAGGAGCCGCAGCCCAGCGTCAGAGAAGGCGCCAGTTTGAAGTTGTAGAGGTCGCCGATACCGCCCTGAGAAGCCGGTGTATTGATCAGAATACGCGCGGTTTTCATGCGGTCGCCGAAGAAGTTCACGCGCGCTTTCTGGTTGTCCTGGTCGGTATAGAGGCAGGAGGTGTGGCCGATACCGCCCATCGCCACCAGTTTTTCCGCTTTTGCCACGGCGTCTTCGAAATCGCTGGCGCGATACATCGCCAGCGTCGGCGAGAGTTTTTCATGGGCAAAAGGTTCAGATTCGTCCACCAGCTTCACTTCGCCAATCAGAATCTTGGTGCTGCTCGGCACGCTGATGCCGGCCATTTCGGCGATTTTGTACGCCGGCTGACCAACGATGGCCGCGTTAAGCGCGCCGTTTTTCAAGATGACGTTCTGTACCGCTTTCAGCTCCTCGCCCTGCAGCAGGTAGCCGCCGTGGCTGGCGAAGCGCTCGCGCACCGCATCATAAACGGAGTCCACCACGATAACCGACTGCTCGGAGGCGCAGATAACGCCGTTATCGAAGGTTTTGGACATCAGGATAGAGGCGACGGCGCGTTTGATATCGGCCGTTTCGTCAATCACCACCGGCGTGTTGCCCGCGCCGACGCCGATTGCCGGTTTACCTGAGCTGTACGCGGCTTTCACCATGCCAGGACCGCCGGTCGCCAGAATAAGGTTGATGTCAGGATGGTGCATCAGCTGATTAGAGAGTTCGACAGACGGCGCGTCGATCCAGCCGATGATATCTTTTGGCGCGCCGGCGGCGATGGCGGCCTGCAGCACGATGTCTGCTGCTTTGTTGGTGGCTTCTTTGGCGCGCGGATGCGGCGAGAAGATAATGCCGTTGCGCGTTTTCAGGCTAATCAGCGCTTTGAAAATCGCCGTTGAGGTTGGGTTAGTTGTGGGGACGATACCGCAAATCAGGCCGATAGGCTCAGCGATGGTGATGGTGCCGAACGTATCGTCGGTATCCAGCACGCCGCAGGTCTTTTCGTCTTTATAAGCGTTATAGATATATTCTGAGGCAAAGTGGTTTTTGATAACTTTATCTTCGACGATGCCCATGCCAGATTCGGCGACCGCCATTTTGGCGAGAGGGATGCGGGCGTCAGCGGCGGCGAGGGCGGCAGCGCGGAAGATGGCGTCAACCTGTTCTTGAGTAAAGTTGGCGTATTCACGCTGTGCTTGTTTTACGCGTTCAACCAGTGCGTTAAGTTCAGCGACATTAGTAACGGCCATGGTGCTCTCCTGAAGGAAGTTAAACTCTGTTAGTAAACCTGCCTGGAGTCCTGATTATAGCCATGCTGCGCTAATATTTTGGCCTAAGCCAAAACGCCAGAATTTTCGTTGGCTTACTGAAAGAGTTTTCGCACGGGTCAAACAACTTTGCTAATGACTTTCGATGGGAAAAGATTACCTGGAATGGGGTAGATCAATATTGATTCAGATCAATTTAAACCCAAGCTGACACCTTTCAGCAGCCATTTTTGCAAAAGAACGGCAGTCGGAGCGCGCTGCCCGATTTTATTCCTGCTCTGCGTGCCGCGCTGGCGCAACCGACTCTCTGTCGCGCCCTGACGCAGCAGAATTTTCTGTTAAGTTGACTGGTTAACGCGGCAGTTTTTGCGTAAATTAAGCGCGATTTCTTTTCCCTCATCGGAGCGAACCGTGAACCCTGCGTTGCTTGATCTTTCGGGCTATATCAAATTCTTTGTTGGCCTGTTCGCGCTGGTGAATCCAGTCGGCATTATTCCCGTCTTTATCAGCATGACCAGTTATCAGGCGGCGGCTGAGCGTAATAAAACCAATATGACGGCGAACCTGGCGGTCGCCATTATTCTCTGGACCTCGCTGTTTCTCGGCGATGCCATCCTGCATATTTTCGGCATCTCCATAGACTCCTTCCGCATTGCGGGCGGCATTCTGGTGGTCACCATCGCCATGTCGATGATCAGCGGCAAGCTGGGCGAAGATAAGCAGAACAAGCAGGAGAAATCGGAAACCGCTATTCGCGAGAGCATCGGCGTAGTGCCGCTCGCGCTGCCGCTGATGGCTGGACCTGGCGCTATCAGCTCCACCATTGTCTGGAGCACGCGCTACCATAGCTGGCAGAATCTGCTGGGCTTTAGCGTGGCGATCGCGCTCTTCGCCTTCTGCTGCTGGCTGCTGTTCCGGGCTGCCCCGCTGATGGTGCGCGTGCTCGGTCAGACCGGCATTAACGTGATTACGCGTATTATGGGCCTGCTGCTGATGGCGCTCGGCATCGAATTCGTGGTCACTGGCATCAAAGCGCTATTTCCTGGGCTGGTGAATTAAGGCTGCTTAATTTCCAGCGCAAACGCTGGCATGTCTCTTAATGGTGCAATTGCACGTTTTATTGCACCGTTATAATGCAATTATTCCTGCGGCTTAATCTGCTGCAAAAATTATTAAGTAAATTACTTGCCTGCCCGCCGCGCCAGACGCGAGCGCTTCCCGCTGTGACTATTTTCACATTATAAAATGTCAGCACTCGCTGAAATGGCATCATAAACTGGCATGAAAGCTGCAATTACCTGCTTTTTGTTTTCGTCATGAAGAAAAAAGCAGAAGGGTTGCGCATTCCTGCGTTAGCAAGAGAGTGAAAGCGCGAGTAAAAGCGGAAAAACAGGTAAACTGCTGTATAAACAGGGTGATAACCATTATTTTTGCGTAAAAATTAACGCTATCCTCCTGCATGCAGACGTGATAAAAGAGAATCAGGTAACATTTTTGTTATTTTTACTTTGTCGGCAGAGGCGGCGTTCTGCTAATTTTCGGCGCAATAGTTTTTCATTTGGTCTCAAAGTGAGAACACTTCTTGCTTATGAGCTAAAGGGCTTATGAAGAAGGGTTAACTTTTTTGATGAAATGGAAGATTACGCCGCTGTCACTCAGCTTAATGATACTCTCAGGCGCCGCGCACGCCGCGACTGTTCCTCCAGGCACTGAACTCGCCGCCACGCAAAATATCGTGATTAATAACGGCACAGAGGTCTCTTCGCTTGATCCGCAAAAGACGGAGGGCGTGCCGGAATCGCGCATCATCTCCAACCTGCTGGAAGGGCTGGTCACCACCGACAATAGCGGCGCTATCGTGCCGGGCGTGGCGCAGTCGTGGCAAAATGAGGGCGGAAAGGTCTGGACTTTCACCCTGCGCGACAACGCGAAATGGAGCAACGGCGCACCGGTTACCGCGCACGATTTCGTTTACAGCTGGCGACGTCTCGCCGATCCCAAAACCGCCTCGCCCTATGCCAGCTATCTGCAGGCGGCGCACCTCAGCAATATCGACGAGATCATGGCCGGGAAAGCCGCGCCTGACAGCCTCGGCGTCAGAGCGCTGGACGATCGTCATTTGCAGGTCACTCTGAGCGATCCCGTGCCCTATTTTATCTCCATGCTGGCGAACACCGCGCTGTCGCCGGTCAACGCGGCGACGGTAGAGAAGTGGGGCGATGCCTGGACGCGTCCTGAGCACTATGTCGGCAACGGCGCCTATCTGCTGAGCGAGTGGGTGATCAACGAGAAGCTGGTGCTGAAGCGCAATCCCGATTACTGGGATAACGCCCGCACGGTAATCGAGCAGGGCACTTTTTTGCCGATCGAGTCGGACCATAACGACGTCAACCGCTATCGCAGCGGCAATACCGATATGACCAACAGCGTGGTGCCGCCCGAGCTGTTCCGCAAGCTGCAGGGCGAACTGGGCGATCAGGTAAAAGTCAGCCCGCTGCTCTGCACCTTCTACTACGAGATCAACAATAAAAAACCGCCGTTTGACGACGTGCGCGTCCGTACCGCCATTAAGCTGACGCTGGATCGCGATATCATCACGCAGAAAATCATGGGGCAGGGCCAGATCCCGGCTTATAGCCTGACGCCGCCGGCGACGGCGGGCGTGACGCTGACGCCGCCGGCCTGGTTCACCTGGAGCCAGGCGGAACGCA
Organism: Pantoea sp. X-Soil-MYKO-1289; assembly: GCF_059730625.1. Lineage (NCBI taxonomy): Bacteria > Pseudomonadati > Pseudomonadota > Gammaproteobacteria > Enterobacterales > Erwiniaceae > Pantoea > Pantoea sp. X-Soil-MYKO-1289. The sequence goes on along the minus strand of NZ_AP036004.1, from coordinate 2,287,863 downwards.
ACGCGGCCGCTAAAAAACTGCTGGCTGAGGCGGGCTATAATGCCCAGCATCCGCTGCGCTTTACGCTGCTCTATAACACCTCCGATCAAAACAAAAAGCAGGCGATCGCCGCCGCTTCGATGTGGCAAAAGAACCTCGGCGCGCAGGTCAGCCTGCAGAATCAGGAGTGGAAAACCCTGCTGGAGACGCGCCATCAGGCGCAGTATGACGTGGTGCGCGCCACCTGGTGCGCCGACTACAACGAACCCTCCACCTTTCTGAATATGCTGATCGGCAACGCCTCTATCAACACGGCGTATTACCACAGCGAAAAATATGACCGTCTGCTGGCGCAAACCTTATCCGCCAGCAGCGAAGCGGCGCGCGCCGCGCTCTACCAGCAGGCTGAAGCGCAGCTCGACAACGACTCGGCAATTGTGCCAGTTTATTACCGCGTCAGCGTGCGGCTGGTGAAACCCTGGACAGGCGGTTTTACCGGCAAAGACCCGCTCGATATGACCGATTTGAAATATTACTTTATTAAAAAGCACTGAGGCTGACCCGGCAACATAAGCCAGGAAGCTCGCGCGGTGCTAAAGCCTTTCGGGGCAAACAACTATCCTCAGCCAAAATGAGGAACCCGCTAACGGGGGACGCCGGGACGGCTTGCCGTGTCGGTGAAGATAAAAAACTGGAGTGTAATAATGAACCACATCACGAAAAAAAGCCTGATTGCTGCAGGCGTTCTGGCAGCATTGGGCGCACTGGCAGGGAATGCAGTAGCGGCAAACGTTCCGGCAGGCGTTGAACTGGCGGCGAAACAGGAGCTGGTGCGCGGCAACGGCGATGAAGTGCAGTCGCTGGACCCGCACAAAATTGAAGGCGTGCCGGAAGACAACGTCGCGCGCGATCTCTATGAGGGACTGCTGATTAGCGACAGCGATGGCCACCCGGTGCCGGGCGTCGCGGAAAGTTACGAAAACAAAGATTTTAAAGTGTGGACTTTCCACTTACGCAAAAATGCCAAATGGTCAAACGGCGAGCCGGTGACCGCGCAGGACTTCGTCTACAGCTGGCAGCGCCTGGTTGATCCCAAGACCGCCTCTCCTTACGCCAGCTATCCGCAGTATGGCCACATTCTGAATGTCGATGAGATTATTGCCGGTAAAAAACCGACGTCAGAGCTGGGTGTAAAAGCGATTGACGACCACACGCTGGAAGTGACCCTGAGCGAGCCGGTTCCCTATTTTAACAAGCTGCTGATCAACTCCGTGATGTCGCCGGTCTATAAGCCGGCGATTGAAAAATTTGGCGATCAGTGGACGCAGCCGCAGAACTGGGTCGGCAACGGCGCATTCAAGCTGGAAGCCCACGTGATTAACGAACGTATTACGCTGGTGCGTAACCCCCAGTACTGGGATAACGAGCATACCGTGCTGAACAAGGTCACCTACCTGCCGATCAACTCCGAAGTCAGCGACGTTAACCGCTACTTCTCGGAGAACGGCAGCGACATGACCTATAACAACATGCCGATCGAGCTGTTCAAAAAGCTGCAGCGCGAAAATCCGAAAGAACTGCACGTCGATCCTTATCTCTGCACCTACTACTACGAAATCAACAACCAGAAAGCGCCGTTTACCGATCCGCGCGTGCGCGCCGCGCTCAAGCTGGGTCTGGACCGCGACATTATGGTGAACAAAGTGCTGGCGCAGGGCCAGATGCCAGCCTATAGCTACACTCCGCCAGCGACCGACGGTATGGATATTCTGCCGCCAGACTGGTTCAAGTGGTCGCAGGACAAGCGTAACGAAGAGGCGAAAAAGCTGCTGGCCGAAGCGGGCTACACGGCTGACAAACCGCTGACCTTCAATCTGCTCTATAACACCTCAGATCTGCATAAAAAGCTGGCGATCGCCGCCTCGTCGATCTGGAAGAAAAATATCGGCGTTAACATCAAGCTGGAAAACCAGGAGTGGAAAACCTTCCTGGACACGCGTCATCAGGGCAACTTTGACGTCGCGCGCGCCGCCTGGTGCGCGGACTATAACGAACCGACATCCTTCCTGAACACCATGCTCTCTGACAGCAGCAGTAACACCGCGCACTATAAGAGCGCCGAATTCGATAAAGTCATCCACGATGCGATCAAGGCGGCAGACGACAAGGCGCGTGCGGCGGATTATGCCAAAGCAGAGCAAATTATGGATAAGGACAGCACCATCGTGCCGGTTTACTACTACGTAAACGCGCGCCTGGTGAAACCTTACCTGGGCGGTTATACCGGGAAAGATCCGCTGGATAAAACCCTGAGCAAAAACTTCTATATCATCAAACACTAATAGCAAACAGGCTATCGGCCAGGGCGGCGCGCAGTGCGCCGCCCTTATGTACTTTGTACGCTTTGTGAAGCAATAAGCCTGGTAGGTACGGCAATGTTAAAATTTATCCTGCGTCGACTGCTCGAAGCGATCCCCACGCTCTTCGTGCTGATCACTATCTCATTCTTTATGATGCGCCTCGCACCCGGCAGTCCTTTTACCGGCGAACGCACGCTGGCGCCGGAAGTGATGGCGAACATCGAAGCGAAGTACCACCTGAACGATCCCATCGGCAAACAGTATCTGGACTATCTGATCCAGCTGGCGCACGGCGACTTCGGCCCTTCATTTAAATATAAAGATTATACGGTTAACTATCTGGTCTCTCATGCTTTCCCGGTTTCGGCCAAGCTGGGCCTGGCGGCCTTCGTGCTGGCGCTGATCCTCGGCGTGACGGCGGGCGTTATCGCGGCGCTGAAGCAGAACAGCCTGTGGGATTATGCGGTGATGGGGGTCGCCATGACCGGCGTGGTGATACCCAGCTTCGTGGTGGCGCCGCTGCTGGTGCTGCTTTTCGCCATCACCCTGAAATGGCTGCCCGGCGGCGGCTGGAACGGCGGGCAGCTGCGCTATATGGTGCTGCCGATGGTGGCGCTGTCGCTGGCCTATATCGCCAGCATCGCGCGTATTACCCGCGGCTCGATGATTGAGGTGATGCACTCTAACTTCATCCGCACCGCGCGCGCCAAAGGATTGCCGCTGCACCGCATCGTGCTGCGCCATGCGCTCAAGCCCGCGCTGCTGCCGGTGCTCTCCTATCTCGGCCCGGCGTTTGTCGGCATCATCACCGGTTCGATGGTGATCGAGTCGATTTATGGCCTGCCTGGCATCGGCCAGCTGTTCGTGAACGGCGCGCTGAACCGCGACTACTCGCTGGTGATGAGCCTGACCATACTGGTCGGCCTGTTGACCATTATTTTTAACGCGATCGTCGACGTGCTCTACGCCGTGATCGATCCGAAAATCCGTTACTAACGCTGGAGCTCGCAATGATGTTGAGTAAGAAAAACAGCGAAGCTCTCGACGCCTTCAGCGAAAAGCTTGAGGTAGAAGGGCGCAGCCTGTGGCAGGATGCGCGTCGCCGTTTTATCCATAACCGTGCGGCGCTGATCAGCCTGCTGGTGCTGGTGCTGATTACGCTATTTGTTATTTTCGCCCCGATGTTCGCGCAGTTTAACTATGACGACACCGACTGGGGCATGATGTCCGCTGCGCCGGACACCACGTCCGGTCACTGGTTCGGCACCGACTCCTCCGGGCGCGATCTGCTGGTGCGCGTCGCTATTGGCGGGCGCATTTCGCTAATGGTGGGCGTCGCGTCGGCGCTGATCGCGGTTATTGTCGGCACCCTTTACGGCTCGATAGCTGGCTATCTCGGCGGCAAAACCGACTCGGTGATGATGCGTATTCTGGAGATCCTGAACTCCTTCCCGTTTATGTTCTTCGTGATCCTGCTGGTGACCTTTTTTGGCCGCAATATCCTGCTGATTTTCGCCGCTATCGGTATGGTCTCCTGGCTCGACATGGCGCGTATCGTGCGCGGTCAGACGCTGGGGCTGAAGCGTAAAGAGTTTATCGAAGCGGCGCACGTCGGCGGCGTCTCTACCACCAGCATTGTACTGCGCCATATCGTGCCGAACGTGCTGGGCGTGGTGGTGGTTTACGCCTCTCTGCTGGTGCCGAGCATGATCCTGTTCGAATCCTTCCTGAGCTTTCTCGGCCTCGGCACGCAAGAGCCGCTGAGCAGCTGGGGCGCGCTGCTGAGCGACGGCGCCAACTCAATGGAAGTGTCGCCGTGGCTGCTGCTGTTCCCGGCCGGTTTTCTGGTGGTGACGCTGTTCTGTTTCAACTTTATCGGCGATGGCTTGCGTGACGCCCTCGACCCGAAAGATCGCTAAGGAGTTTCCCGATGACGATTCATGAATTTCAGCCGGCGATGGCCGCCCGAGCGGGAAGCGACCTGTTACTGGAAGTCAAAGATCTGCGCGTCACCTTCCAGACGCATGATGGCGACGTGACGGCGGTTAACGACCTGAACTTCTCGCTGCGCGCTGGCGAGACCCTGGGCATCGTCGGCGAGTCGGGTTCCGGCAAGTCGCAAACGGCGTTCGCCCTGATGGGGCTGCTGGCGAAAAACGGTCGCATCGGCGGCACGGCGCTGTTCAACGGCAAAGAGATCCTCAACCTGCCGGAGAAAGCGCTGAACAAGCTGCGCGCCGAGCAGATAGCGATGATTTTCCAGGATCCGATGACCTCGCTTAATCCCTATATGCGCGTCGGCGACCAGCTGATGGAGGTGCTGAAGCTGCACAAGGGAATGAGCGGCGCGCAGGCGTTCGAAGAGTCGGTGCGCATGCTCGACGCGGTGAAAATGCCGGAAGCGCGCAAACGCATGAAGATGTTCCCTCACGAGTTTTCCGGCGGTATGCGCCAGCGCGTGATGATCGCTATGGCGCTGCTCTGTCGGCCTAAGCTGCTGATCGCTGACGAACCAACCACGGCGCTCGACGTTACCGTTCAGGCGCAGATCATGACGCTGCTGAATGAGCTGAAGCGCGAGTTCAATACCGCAATCATCATGATCACCCACGATCTGGGCGTGGTGGCGGGCATCTGCGACAAGGTGCTGGTGATGTACGCCGGCCGCACCATGGAGTATGGCCGCGCGCGCGACGTCTTCTACCAGCCGGCGCATCCCTATTCGATTGGGCTGCTGAGCGCGGTGCCGCGTCTGGACGCCGAGGGTGAAAGCCTGACCACCATTCCCGGCAACCCGCCGAACCTGCTGCGCCTGCCGCAGGGCTGCCCGTTTCAGCCGCGCTGTCCGCATGCGATGCCGATCTGCACCCAGGCGCCGCCGCTGCTGCCGTTTGGCGAAGGGCGCCTGCGCGCCTGCTTTAAGCCGGTGGAGGAGTTAGTATGAGTACCGTCGCTGAGAAAAAAGTGCTGCTGGAAATCGCCGATCTCAAGGTGCATTTCGACATTAAAGATGGCCGCCAGTGGTTCTGGCAGCCGCCGAAATCGCTGAAAGCGGTGGATGGCGTCAGCCTGCGCCTTTACGAGGGCGAAACCTTAGGCGTGGTCGGCGAGTCCGGCTGCGGCAAATCGACGCTGGCGCGCGCTATCATCGGCCTGGTGAAGGCGACCGACGGACGCGTCGCCTGGCTGGGGCGCGATCTGCTCGGGCAGAGCGAAGAGGAGTGGCGCAAGGCGCGCAGCGATATCCAGATGATTTTCCAGGATCCGCTGGCCTCGCTTAACCCGCGCATGACCATCGGCGATATTATCGCCGAGCCGCTGCGCACCTATCATCCGAAGATGCCGCGTCAGGAAGTGAAAGACCGCGTCAAAAACATGATGATGAAAGTGGGCCTGCTGCCGAACCTGATTAACCGCTATCCCCATGAGTTCTCGGGTGGGCAGTGCCAGCGTATCGGCATCGCGCGCGCGCTGATCCTCGAGCCGAAGCTGATTATCTGCGACGAGCCGGTCTCGGCGCTCGACGTCTCGATTCAGGCGCAGGTGGTGAATCTGTTGCAGCAGCTGCAGCGCGAGATGGGGCTGTCGCTGATCTTTATCGCGCACGACCTGGCGGTGGTGAAACACATCTCCGACCGCGTGCTGGTGATGTATCTCGGCCACGCCGTCGAGCTGGGCACCTACGACGCGGTCTACAACAACCCGCAGCATCCCTACACGCGCGCGCTGATGTCGGCGGTGCCGATCCCCGATCCGGATCTGGAGAAGAACAAGCAGATCCAGCTGCTGGAAGGGGAGCTGCCGTCGCCGATCAATCCGCCGTCAGGCTGCGTGTTCCGTACCCGCTGCCCGATCGCCGGGCCAGAGTGCGCGAAAACGCGTCCGCTGCTGGAAGGGAGTTTCCGCCATGCGGTTTCCTGTCTGAAGGTGGATCCGCTGTAATAAAAAACGCCGGGCAGTCGCCCGGCGTTCAACGTAGTGATCAAGCCCGCAAGCGGCTCAGGTCGCTTATTCGCGCCAGAGAATATGACACAGCTTGTGGTCTTTCTCGCGGCACAGCAGCACGCGCGCGAACACGTCGGTAATCGGCTCGCCGTCCGCTTCGCCCAGCCCAATCACCACTTCAGAGAAGAAATCAGGATTAAGATCGAAGTCCACATGCTCTTTCCAGTCTTCTGACGGATCGAACAGCTCAGCGCCGCCGCGCTCTTCAAACTGCAGGTTGAAAAGAATGATATCCGCCGGATCGAGGTTATCGCCTGCCAGCTCCAGAAAAATGTCGTAGGCCTGTTCCAGCGTTTCGTCTTCGGTAAGGCGATTATTTAAATCCATGATCGATCCTGTCTGCCCTGAGGCGCGTTGCAATTTCCGCTCGTTTTACAGTAAAGGGCTAAAGAAGTAAAACAGTCGTTCAACGATGCGCTGCCACCAGGCACGTTTTGTCCAGCGTTTCGCGTCTAGCAAGCGCGAGCGCGCGATATAATCATCCTGCACGCAGGCGAGATCGCTGCCGAAGCCGGCGTCGTCCACCACCAGCGTAATTTCAAAGTTTAACCACAGGCTGCGCATATCAAGATTGACCGTGCCGACCAGGCTGAGCTGGCCGTCTACCAGCACGCTCTTGGTGTGCAGCAAACCGTCCTCAAACTGGTAGATCCTGACGCCCGCCTCCAGCAGTTCGCTGAAAAAGGCGCGGCTCGCCCAGCCCACCAGCAGCGAATCGTTGTGGCGCGGCACGATAATGCTCACCTCGACGCCGCGCAGCGCCGCCGTGCAGATGGCGTGCAGCAGATCGTCGCTCGGCACGAAGTAGGGCGTGGTCATGATCAGCTGCTCGCGCGCCGAATAAACGGCGGTCAGTAGCGCCTGATGGATCATATCTTCCGGAAAGCCGGGGCCGGAGGCGATAACCTGTACCGTGTGGCCGCTCTCGCGCTCGAACGGCATGATATTGCCGTCGGGCGGCGGCGGCAGAATGCGCTTGCCGGTTTCTATCTCCCAGTCGCAGCTGTAGACGATGCCCATGGTGGTGGCGACCGGGCCTTCCATGCGCGCCATCAGATCGACCCACTGTCCGACGCCCGCGTCCTGTTTAAAGTAGCGCGGGTCCACCAGGTTCATGCTGCCGGTGTAGGCGATATAGTTATCGATCAGCACCACTTTGCGGTGCTGACGCAGATCCATGCGGCGCAGAAATACGCGCAGCAGACTGACCTGCAGCGCCTCCACCACGTCAATGCCGGCGTTGCGCATCATGCCGACCCAGGGGCTGCGGAAAAAGGTGACGCTGCCCGCCGAGTCGAGCATCAGACGGCAGTGCACGCCGCGCCGCGACGCCGCCATCAGCGATTCGGCCACCTCGTCCGCCAGCCCGCCGGGATGCCAGATATAGAACACCATCTCAATATTGTGGCGCGCCAGCTGGATATCGCGGATCAGCGCCTGCATCACGTCGTCCGAACTGGTGAGCAGCTGCAGCTGATTGCCTTTCACGCCGGCGATGCCCTGGCGATTCTCGCAGAGCTGGAACAGCGAGCGCGCCACGTCGCTGTGTTCGGTGGCGAAAATATGGCTGCGCTGTCTCAGATCGCTCAGCCACTTCGCAGTGGCGGGCCACATGGTGCGCGCGCGCTCCGCGCGGCGCTTGCCCAGGTGAAGCTCGCCGAAAGAGAGGTAAGCGATAATGCCCACCAGTGGAAGGATATAGATAATCAGCAGCCAGGCCATGGCGGAGGTGACCGTGCGGCGCTTCATCAATATACGTAGCGTGACGCCGGCAATCAGCAACCAGTAGCCAAACAGCAGCAACCAACTGATTAGAGTGTAAAAGGTGGTCATTAAGTGGACATCCCGTTCGCGCTTGGTCAGAGAAGTTTACGTGCTGGCAGGCGACAACGAAACCCCCAATCGCCGCCGGGATCGATAAGAGATCCGAGTTGGCATTAGCGTGGAGATCTTTATAATGCGGCCGCGTGATGTCGAAGCAGGAGAGAAGGTGATGAGAAAAAGCAGAAATGAAGTAGCGCGCTGGAGAATGTTGCGGCAGGCGCATCGCCGTCGCGCCCGCTGGCTGGAAGGCCAGTCGCGTCGCTACAGCCGGATCCACGCGATTCGCCATCAGCTGGCGCAGCAGCAGCGCCGTTCGATTCTGTTTATCACGCAGAATACCTGACCAGAGCCGCCCCAGAGGGGCGGTTCTTTTTTATGCTGCTTTCACTCGTACGGAGCGAGAAGCAAAGAGTCGATATCCCAGCGGTTCGATATAGCGCTGCGACAGCCAGGCGACAAGCAATGAGAGAGCCAGCGCCACAAGAAACTGCGTGATACCGTGCACAGGGATCCTTTTGTCTACCATGCGCATAATGACGTTGTGGATCAGGTAGAGCGAATAGGAGATATCACCAAGCCAAATCAACACGCGCGGCGTCACTTTAGCCAGCAGATCGTCATTGATCGCTACCGCCATTAGCAACAGGCAAACTATCCCGCCGGAGTAAGTCAGTCCGTGCGCGACATGGGAGCGGTCAACAATGTGCCAGAGCGTCCAGAGCACAATGCCGATTAGCAGTAGCCGACGAACCAGCGTCGGCAAGCGCAGCAGTACTGGCCAGGCGAGTCCCACCGCCACTCCGGCGGCAAATTCCCAGATTATGGGATTCGTGATCAGGTTAAGCATGCCGTGGCGAAAGGCGTAGCCCTGCGTCTCAAGCGATAACACCTGTCCCTGAAGTAGCGGGAAGAGGAGCAGCGACGCTGTCAGCAAAGCCGCGAGCATTAGCCAGCGGTGGCGCAGCAGCAGGCTGCAGGCCATCAGCAGATAGAACCAAATCTCATAATTCAACGTCCAGCGAATGCCGTACAGCCCGGAATCATCTACGTAAAAAGGGCCATTATCGGCGCTAACCGTGGTAAAGGTCAGGGCGCTGATAAGATTGTCGAGCTTGTCCTGGTAGTGCAACAGGCTCATGCCGCCACCCAGCGCGAAGCTGAGCAGCAGCAGAAAATAATAAGCGGGTAATAAACGCAGCAGGCGACGCTGAATAAAGTGCCAGGCTGCCTGTGGGCCAGTTGAGCTTCGCGCAACGGAAAGGGTGATAACGAAACCGCTAAGGGCAAAGAAAAGATCAACGCCGATAGCGCCCCAGCCAAACAGGCGATCGCCCGCGCCAGGAAATTGCATATTAATGGTGTAGCGATAGTGAAAGGCCAAAACAGCAAGCGCAGCGATGCCTCGCAATGCCTGAACAGAATTAATCTGTTTATTTTCCATAACAAATCCGCGCCGGAGGGCTAAAAGAGGCGCAGTATAACGGTTATTGAGAAAATCCTTAATGTCGGACAGGCATATTCTTTACGGAAGTCTTACGTTTGCCTCAATGCGGCCGACTGACCAGCACCACATTTACCAGCTGCGCCGCCGCAGCGATCACAATCAGCATCACGATAAGCTGTTTTTTCTGTTTCCAGCCGTCACGGCGCCAGATCAGTAAGGCCTTCACGATCAGCCCAAGCGCCAGCGCCAGCAGCGCAATCACCAGCCATTGCATCGCGTTCACTCCATGCGAAAGAAATAAAAATGGCTTCGGCGCGGACGCGGAAGCCATCGTGACAAAATCGGGCGGAGGATCAGAAGACGCGTTTGAAGGGTTTTACCGCGACGTTTTTGTAAACGCCGGCCGCGATATAGGGGTCAGCCTCTGCCCAGGCCTGAGCGGCTTCCTGCGAGCTGAACTCCGCGATGATCGCTGAACCGGTAAAACCGGCGACGCCAGGATCGTTACTGTCGACAGCCGGCATCGGCCCTGCGACGATCAAACGGCCTTCATCCTGCAGCAGCTGCAGGCGCGCCAGATGGGCAGGGCGCACCGAGGTGCGTTTTTCCAGAGAATCAGCGTTATCTTCGGCGTAGATGATGTACAGCACTTGAAAGCCCCCATTGGCTCATCATATTTTCGCAACACGGTAAGGGATCGTAAATAAGAGTGCAAACGAAAGATGGCGTAATGCATAAGGGGCAGCAGGTCAGGTTAAAAAACGGCAATATCTCACCAATTTTCAGCAGTTATTGAAACTGATTGCTATTTGCATTTAAAATCGTGGCTTCATTCTCTTACTGCGACTGCTATGACCACGTTGACGATGCCCATTTTAAAACGTACGCCTGTTTCCGTGCTGCTCTCCGTTGTCCTGCACGGTTCAGTTATCGCCGGCATTCTCTATGCCTCGTTTCATCAGGTAATCAACGTTCCCAAGGTATCGCAGCCGATTAGCGTCAGCCTGGTCGCGCCGGAAGTGCAGCCTGAGCCTGCGCCTGTCGTGGAACAGCCGGCGCCTCAGCCAGAGCCGGAGCCTGTTCCGGAACCTCAGCCGGTGCCGGAACCGCCCAAAGCCGAGCCGGTGCCGATTCCGGTGCCGCAGCCCAAACCTAAGCCTAAACCCAAACCGAAACCAAAGGTAGAGCACAAGCGCGAGGTGAAGCCGCGTCAGGAGGCGAAGCCGCAGGAGAATCCGTTCAAACAGGACGCGCCGGCCACCCAGACGAAACCGACAACCGCGCCGAAATCGACGCCGTCGCCATCACCGTCGCAGTCGACCTCGCAGGGGCCGAAGGCGCTCAGCGTGTTGAAACCGGGGTATCCTACGCGCGCGCAGGCGCTGCGTATTGAGGGACGCGTGCAGGTACAGTTTGACGTCGGCGACGACGGGCGCGTGGAAAATATCGCTATTCTCGCCGCGCAGCCGCGCAACATGTTCGAGCGTGAGGTTAAGCAGGCGATGAAACAGTGGCGCTATCAGCCAGGCCGTCCCGGCAAAAACCTGAAGATGACCATCGTCTTTAAAATGAACGGCGGCTCCAGCATCGAATAAAAAAAAAGCGGTCATCTGACCGCTTTTTCGCTACTCCGCCGCTTCGAGATTGGCGCGTGCCGGCGGCAGCGGGCGCGATTTACCCTCATTATCCACGGCGACATAGATGAACACCGCTTCGGTGGCGCAGTAGGTCTGACCGATAGGTTCCGATGAGACCTTTTTGATCCACACCTCGACATTGATGGTCATCGAGCTGTTGCCGGTGCGGATGCAGCGCGCGTGGCAGCTCACCACATCGCCGACCGCGACCGGCTTGAGAAACGACATGCCGTCGACGCGCACCGTCACCACGCGTCCTTCCGCAATCTCTTTCGCCAGAATGGCGCCGCCCATGTCCATCTGCGACATCAGCCAGCCGCCGAAGATATCGCCATTGGCGTTGGTGTCCGCCGGCATCGCCAGGGTACGCAACACCATTTCGCCTTGCGGCAACTTATGTCTTTCGCCCATTGCTCGACTTCTTATGCAGGTGAAGGCGCGCTGCGCCCGTGAGGCCCGGTCTGGCCGGGCCGCTTTTATTTTTCTTCTTGTTGCGGCATCTGTCGCCAGATGTAGAGTCCGCTAATCAGGGTAAACAGCAGGGTAAGCGCGGTCAGACCGAATACTTTAAAGTTAACCCAAAAGGCTTCAGGCAACCAAAACGCGACGTAAATATTCGCCAGGCCGCAGGCGAGGAAAAAGATCGCCCAGGCAACATTCAGGCGGCGCCAGCTGCTTTCCGGCAGCTGGATCTCTTTGCCCAGCAGGCTTTTGATCAGCGGCTGCGCCATAAAGAACTGGCTGTAGAGCAGCGCCAGGGCGAACAGGCTGTAGATCACCGTGACTTTCCATTTAATAAACTCATCGTTATGGAAAACCAGCGTCAGGGTGCCGAAGATCGCCACCAGGGCGAAGGTGAAAATGGTCATCTTCTCCAGCTTGCGGTAGAGCACCCAGCTCACCACCAGCGCGAGGCCGGTGGCGACGATCAGCGCGCCGGACGCGACGAAAATGTCGTAAAGCTTGTAGAAAATAAAGAAGACCACTAAGGGAAGGAAATCGAGTAACTGCTTCATAGTCATTCCAGTTCAGCGAAAACAACACAAAGCCGCGCGCCCCGCAGGGCGCAGCGCGCTTAACGAACCAGCATATAGAGCCGGAAAAGGTAGATAACCAGCAGGGCGGAGATCAGGTTGCCGATAGCGGTGATGGCGATGGCCAGCACGTTGTCAGGCAGCGCCGTCAGCGAGGATGAGGCGAACAGCAGCGCCATTTTCGCCAGCAGCCAGAGAATAATCGCCGGCGCGATCAGCCTGACGTTTTTCCATGCCAGACGGGAACTGGCGCGCATCGCGGCGAAAATACCGCTTTTTTCGCTCGCCAGGATCACCGGGGACAACGACAGCAGAATCGCCAGAATAATGCCCGGCACCATCAGCACCATAAAGCCCAGCTGGACGACCAGGGTAATCAGAAACGTCTGCAGCAGCAGCTTCGGCAGCAGCGGGGCGGAAGCGCCGATGGCGCGCAGCGCGCTGATGCGCTGTCCGGCGGAGACCATCGGGATCAGGCAGAGCATGCCGCCCAGCAGCAGCGTATTGCCGATCAGCGCGGAGAAAGTGCCGGCCGCAGAGGCGCGCAGCAGAATGCGCTGTTGCTCAGGCGACATATTTTGCACCAGCTCAAACAGCGAAGAGGCGCTGCTATCGCCCTGCTGAAGCTGAGCCAGCTGATCGCCGCCTGGGGTAAAGGCGTGCACCAGAATGACCGTGATAAAGGCCGTCAGTAACGACATCAGCACGATGGTCAGCATCTGGTGGCGGAAAAAATTTCCTGTGTCACGGTATAACGAGCTTGCCGTGATAGACATGTACTCTCCTTGGTGGAACCGGGTTGATTAACCCGGCGATTGTACATGGTCTGGCCCGAAGCTGGCACCCGCTGCGCGATAACTTTCTGTCATGGAAGGTAAAGGAGGGTAAAAAAGGGCGGCGGTGGCGTAACGGGCACAGACTTCATTGCATTGTGAACATCATGCGCAGGTGCACAACGCTTCTGGCGCGGCTAATTTATTTGCTGGCAAGCCATCAATAAGAACCTCATTGTCATTCATCATGCTGCTCTTAAACTTTACTATGCAGTGGCGCGGTCGTTCCACGTATCGCGATAAATGATATTTCCTTCCACATATTTCCATATAATCGCTTCATAGCGCAGTTCCAGCGTCTCTAAATGTGTGCTGCTGATGCCTGTTGGGGAGAGGTAGGGCGAAACTGTGGTAATTTTGACGTTTTCTAAAATGATATTGAAATATTCCGCCTCATTGCCCGATTCCAGAATATGATACATCCTGATAGTCGCTTTTTTCAGGGTGCGGCCTTCACACACCGCTCGGTAAAGCAGTGGCGTGGTTTTATCGAACTCTTTAACGATGGTGGCAGGGCGGTGAACGCGGGTACCCGTCAGTTTTCCCCAAGAGGGATCAACCGGTATAGTGACGCCGTGCGAGAAAGATTTTAATTCGACAGATCCGATACGCAGCGGCATTAACAGCCGCCAACAATCGGTGAGCCGTTTTCATCTTTAAGCCATAAATGCGCGGGTGTTGACATGTGACGTCCTTATTAATAGATATTGCTTAAAATATTCATTGACTGTTTATTACTTCACGTAACGACTAAAGATAATCATTATGACTATAAAGAAAAGACCTATCGGCCATACGGGACTGCCGGGAAAGAAATGCGCCTGGAGCAAAGCAAAAAAAAGGGTTAGCACTGCCGGGCCATATGTCGAGAAAAAGAATCGTCCTTGCCACCGTAGGAAACGCTTAATATAATTCAACATAACTTATTGGATCATCCTGCTGATAATACCCGAAATGCCGTGCTCTGATGCCCATTGTGCCTCGATGGCGCCTGCCTTTGTGAAGACAGGTTCAATGACAAAATAAAGCATCTCAAGTTCTTGCGCATAGAGTGCAGCGTAATAGGCAGGGAATTGTATTTGCAGACGATGAGCACTTTCCGCAGCCTGTTGCACCACGCCATAAATCCCAATAGTCGCCATTCCTCGAACGCCCCATCTACCTGCGAGCGCGCTTAACGCCAGACTAAGGTTTAACCCAATTCGCACAGAACTGGCCACAGCCAAATAAAAACCAGCGCTGGTAAGCGAACTGGCGGCGATATGGACATTTACCGCCATTAGAGATTGCTTGATGTATTCGAATTGATGCGATGTTTTATATCTGAATATTTCTTCAAAGTATAGTTTTAGCATCTCATAAACCACATCAGTGTGATTTACTATTTTATAGACAGCATCTCTGAATCGAATGTCTTCCCTCTTTTGCTGTTGGCAAACATCGTTATATTCATCGGTGAAGCAGGATGTGTAGTAAATTAAACGCGTAACACCTTTTCCTACTGTTTCGATCTGATTTGATACTTTTCCTGCTACGCCTGTCATTGCATGATCAAGTTTCAATGCCAGTATATTGTTAGCTTGCAAATAATCAATAAGGCCATTTTTGTTATACATCACCTTGTCCTTCTAACTGGATCCATTTCGCAAAATTTACTGCCCGCCGGATATAATGGAAGTGACAGAACCAATGAGGCGGGTATTGAATTTTATCTACGGTAAAACGATCGGATCGTTATGTAAACAGGCATGCGTCAGGTTAAAGCGACTATATCTCTCTCAATTGATAAGCATTGTTATTTAAAAGCTCTGCTTTCATAAACAGAGCCTTTACTGCTTCATGTAAAGCATTTAATTGTTGCTGATATAACCTGCACCTTCACTGGCCTGGTGCGGTTTTTCTGTCATAAAGCCGGAAGGGTGAAAAAGAGGCGGCAGGCCATAACGAGCGCGGGCGCGATCGCAGGCCTCGTTATAAATGCCGTTTTCGCCCGACATGGCGAACTCGCGACAGGGCGTGGGGCGCTGCGCATAGATGCCGCAGGAGGTGCAGCTGCCCGGCTCACCCTGCAACGCCACGCAGCGCGGTTCGCGCGCGTTAGTGCCGCGCATATTGCGCATCAGCAGGCTTAAAGGCTCGGTAAGCTCAACCGGGACCGCGCCGCCGGCGTCGTCGGCTTCAGCCCAGTAAAAAGAGACGCGGAAATGGGCGCAGCAGGCGCCGCAGGTCATGCAAGGGTTTAAATTATCGCTCATTTGATCGCCCGCCACTCCTGAGGCATCGAACCAAAATCAACACGGGAAAAAAGCAAAATAATCACGCCGCTTGCTTTCTTCAAGGGAAATTTCAGGCAAGCCTGCCGGGCAAAAATTGATCTAAATCAATCCATTGTTTTTTATATGGTTTTTCGTGATTGATTCGGATGCATTTTTTCCAAAATCCCGTTAGAACGTTGCCGACAACGACAAATCATATTTTTCCCCGTTTATCTTGTGCAAAGGAGTGACCATGAAACTGACAAAATGCGCTTTCTTACTGGCAATGGCTCTACCGCAACTGGCACTGGCTCATGAAGCAGGTGATTTCTTTATGCGCGCAGGCAGCGCGACGGTGCGTCCTACCGAAGGTTCCGATAATGTGCTGGGCATGGGCGGTTTCAACGTCAGCAACAATACCCAGCTGGGCCTGACCTTTACTTATATGGCTACCGACAATATCGGCGTCGAGCTGCTTGCGGCGACGCCGTTCCGCCATAAGGTGGGCCTGGGTCCGACCGGCACGCTGGCGACGGTGCGTCAGCTGCCGCCGACCCTGATGGCGCAGTATTACTTCTTCGACAGTCAGAGCAAGGTGCGCCCCTACGTCGGTGTGGGTATCAACTACACCACCTTTTTCGACACGGACTTCAACCAGACCGGCCGTGATGCCGGCCTTAGCGATCTTAGCGTGAAAGATTCATGGGGCGTGGCGGGACAGGTCGGTCTCGACTACCAGATTAACCGCGACTGGATGCTGAACGCCTCGCTCTGGTATATGGATATTGATACGGAAGTGAAGTTTAAGGCGGGCGGCAAGCAGCAGAACATCGATACGCGTATCGATCCTTTCGTCTTCTTCTTCGGCGCAGGCTACCGCTTCTGATAAAAAAAGGCCGCGATTCGCTCGCGGCCTTTTGCTTTTCTGCGTCAGCGTTATTTAATCTGCATATTATTCACAACAGACTTCACGCCTTTCACGGTACGGGTCACTTCTACCGCGCGGCTGGCCATCTGCGGCGAGCTGACGAAACCGCTTAGCTGCACGCGGCCCTTAAAGGTTTCAACGTTAATCTCGCGTGATTTGAGTTCATCGTCGTTCAGTAGCTGTGCTTTGACTTTGGTGGTGATCACCGTGTCGTCGATATAACCGCCGGTACCTTCTTCCTTCGGGGTTGGCGCGCAAGCGCTCAGCGTCAGCGCAACAACCATGGCGACCAGCGCGCCTGCAAGGACTTTAAACAGTTTCATTGCTTCTCTCCCTGTCTCGAACAAGATGCGCCGTTACCATAACGGCGCGCAAAACAAGTGTGGGCGGGAAAAGCGAAAGCGGCAACGTCGGGATGTAAAAAAGAGTGAAAAATCATGCTCCCTCAGCCGAGAGAGCATGAAAAGATCAGCGGGTGGCGGCTTTCAGGCTGCTGACGAAGGCGGTCAGTTTCGCCAGCATCTCTTCTGGCTGCGCATGGTGCTGCTCAATAATTTTCACAATCGCTGAGCCGGAGATAGCGCCCGCGGCGCCCGCGCCGAGCGCCTCTTTAACCTGCGCCGGTTCGGAGATGCCGAATCCCTGCAGCGGCGGCGCGGCGTTATATTCGCGCAGCTTGTCGATCAGGCGCTGCAGCGGCAGGCTGCTGGCGCGATTTTCCGCGCCGGTCACGCCCGCGCGCGACAGCAGATAGGTATAGCCGCGGCCGTGAGAGGCGATCTCGCGCAGTAGATCGTCGCTGGCGTTAGGCGGACAGATAAAGATCGGCGCGATACCGTGGCGCAGCGCCGCCTGGCGGAACGGCGCCGACTCTTCGACCGGCACATCCGCCACCAGCACTGAATCCACGCCCGCTTCGGCGCAGCGCGCATAGAAGGCGTCGATGCCGTTGGCGAACACCAGGTTGGCGTACATGAGCAGGCCGATGGGCAGATCGGGATATTTCCGGCGCACGCTGCTGAGCAGTTCGAAGCACTGCGCGGTGGTGGTACCGGCCGCGAAGGCGCGCAGGGTGGCGTTCTGAATGGTGGGACCATCCGCCAGCGGATCGGAGAAGGGAATGCCCAGTTCCAGCGCGTCAGCGCCGCCCGCGACCAGCGCGTCGATCACCTTTAACGACAGCGCCGGCGAGGGATCGCCCAACGTGACGAAGGGCACGAATGCGCCTTCTTTGCTGGCCTGTAAACGCGTAAACAGCTGTTGATAACGCTCCATCAGATTTCTCCCTGCGCAGTCAAAATATCGTGAACGGTAAAGATGTCTTTATCGCCGCGGCCCGAAAGGTTAACCACCAGCAGCTGCTCTTTCTCTGGATTCGCGCGGATCATCTTCAGCGCGTGGGCGAGGGCGTGCGACGACTCCAGCGCCGGAATAATGCCTTCTGCACGGCAGAGTTCCTTGAAGGCGGCCAGCGCTTCATTATCGGTAATCGACACATAGTCGGCGCGGCCGATGCTGTTGAGGTGCGCATGCTGCGGTCCGACAGAGGGGAAGTCGAGACCGGCGGAGATAGAGTAGGACTCTTCGATCTGACCCTCTTCGGTCTGCATCATTGGCGACTTCATGCCGAAATAGATGCCGACGCGGCCATGCTTGAGCGGCGCGCCGTGCTCGCCGGTCTCAATGCCGTGGCCAGCTGGCTCGACGCCGATCAGGCCGACGCTCTCATCATTGATAAAGTCGGCGAACATGCCGATGGCGTTCGAGCCGCCGCCGACGCAGGCGATAACCGCATCGGGAAGGCGTCCCTCTTTTTCCAGAATCTGCGCTTTCGTCTCTTCACCGATCATGCGCTGGAATTCGCGCACGATAGTCGGGAAAGGATGCGGGCCCGCCGCGGTGCCAAGCATATAGTGCGCGGTTTCGTAGCTGCCGGACCAGTCGCGCAGCGCCTCGTTGCAGGCGTCCTTCAGCGTGGCGGAGCCGCTGTGCACCGGGATCACCTCGGCGCCCATCAGTCGCATGCGGAAGACGTTGGGCGACTGGCGTTCGACATCTTTCGCGCCCATATAGATGCGGCATTTCATGCCGAGCAGCGCGCACGCCAGCGCTGAGGCGACGCCGTGCTGACCCGCGCCGGTTTCGGCGATAATTTCATTTTTACCCATGCGTTTCGCCAGCAGCGCCTGGCCCAGCACCTGGTTAGTTTTGTGCGCGCCGCCGTGCAGCAGATCTTCGCGCTTCAGGTAGAGGCGCGTTTTCGTGCCTTTGGTCAGATTGCTGCACAGCGTCAGCGCCGTCGGACGTCCCGCATAGTTTTTCAGCAGGTCGGTGAATTCCGCCTGAAATGCCGGGTCTTTCTGCGCCTCGACAAAGGCCGCTTCCAGCTGTTGCAGCGCCGGCATCAGGATCTGCGGCACGTACATGCCGCCAAAGTCGCCAAAATAGGGGTTCAGTAGAGTCATGTTTTCATCTTCCTTTTAGGCCCGCCGCAGCGGACCTGACAAATCAGTAGGCGCGCAGCGTGCGGAAAACCGCCGCGATTTTGCTGGCATCTTTAATGCCGGGCGCGCTTTCCACGCCGGAGTTGAAGTCGAGGCCCGCGCAGCCAAGGCGCGCCGCTTCTACGCAGTTGTCTGCGCCCAGGCCGCCGGCAAGCAGCACGTTGCTTAAATCCTGATCCTGCAGCAGCGACCAGTCGAAGCGTTCGCCGCTGCCGCCGTTGCCGTTGTCAAAGACGTAGCGGTCAACGTGCGGCCAGTCGCGCGCGGGCAGCGCGCTTTTAATGCTCACCGCTTTCCAGATGGCGACAGCGGCGGGCAGCGCGGCGCGCAGCTCTGCGACATAGGCGCGATCTTCATCGCCGTGCAGCTGAACGGCGCTCAGCTGCAGCGCATCGGCCAGCGTGACAACGTCACTAATAGCGCTGTTGCGGAATACGCCGACGTAGCGCAGCGGCGCGCCGGCTATCACCTGCTGCGCCTGCGGCGCGTCGAGTCGGCGCGGCGAACCGTCGGCGAAGATCAGGCCGCCGTAAAGCGCGCCGGCCTCAAAGGCGGCGCGCGCGTCTTCCGCTCGCGTCAGCCCGCATACTTTGTTGTCGCCCAGCAGCACGCGACGCACCGCCGCCGCCAGATCCGGCTCTTCCATCAGCGCCGAGCCGATCAGGAAGCCGTTGGCGAAGTGGCTCAGCTCGCGCACCTGAGCATAGTTATGAATGCCCGATTCGCTGATCACCGTCACGCCGTGCGACAGGCGCGGCGCCAGCTGGCGTGTGCGGTCGAGGTCGATCGACATATCGCGCAGATCGCGGTTATTGATGCCGACCACTTTCGCTTCCAGCGCGATGGCGCGCTCCAGCTCCGCTTCGTTGCTGACCTCGGTCAGTACGCCCATCTTCAGGCTGTGCGCCACAGCGGCCAGCTGACGATACTCCTCGTCGTTCAGCACCGAGAGCATCAGCAGGATGGCGTCAGCCTGATAGTGGCGCGCCAGGTAGATCTGATAGGGATCGATAATAAAGTCTTTGCACAGCACCGGCTGCGTCAGCGCCGCGCTGACGATCGGCAGGAAGTCGAAGCTGCCCTGGAAATATTTCTCGTCGGTCAGCACCGAGACGGCGGAGGCGTAGTGGCGATAAACGCCCGCGATGGCCGCCGGGTCGAAATCGTCGCGGATCAGCCCTTTGGAAGGGGACGCTTTTTTACACTCCAGAATAAATACGGTGCGGGCGCCCTGCAGCGCATGGTAAAAGCTGCGAGAAGCGGGCTGCACGTCATTCTGAAAGGAGGCGAGCGGCTGTTGCGCCTTGCGCGCCTCGACCCACTGCGCTTTATCCTGAACAATCTTCTCTAAAATCGTACCTTGCATGGTTATCCTCTTGCTGCCAGAGCGACAACGCGTTCATAGGCTTGTCCGCTGCGGATAGCCTGAAGCGCACGCTGCGCGTTTTCACGCAAATCTTCATGACCGAATACTTTCAACAACATCGCCACGTTGACGGCGACCGCTTCCTCATGGGCCTGCTGGCCATTACCCTGAAGTAAACGCGTCAGAATGTCACGGTTTTCTTCCGGCGTGCCGCCGGCCAGCGCCTCTTTGGGATGGAAGCCGAAACCGAAGTCTTCCGGCGTAAGCTGATAGCGGGTGATTTCGCCGTCGCGCAGCTCAGCGACGTGGGTTTCGCTGTGCAGCGCCACCTCGTCCATGCCGCCGCCGTGCACCACCGCGGCGCGCTGGTAACCCAGCACCTTCAGCGTTTGGGCGATCGGCAGCACCAGTTCGGGGCTGTAGACGCCGATCACCGCCAGCGGCGGCCGTGCCGGGTTGATCAGCGGGCCGAGCACGTTGAACAGCGTGCGGGTTTTCAGCTGCTGGCGTACCGGCATCGCATGGCGAAAGCCGGTGTGATACTGCGGCGCGAACAGAAAGCAGACGTTGAGATCGTCCAGCGCCGCGCGCGCCTGCTCGGCAGGCATATCCAGACTGATGCCGAACGCCGCCAGCAGATCGGAGGAGCCTGACTTGCTGGAGACGCTGCGGTTGCCGTGCTTCGCCACTTTCAGCCCGCAGGTGGCGGCGACAAAGGCGCTGGCGGTTGAAATATTGATGCTGTTGCTGCCGTCGCCGCCGGTGCCGACGATATCGGCAAAGGCGTAGGTCGGACGCGGAAAGGGTCGGGCATCTTCCAGCAGCGCGCTGGCGGCGCCCGCGATCTCCTGCGGCGATTCGCCGCGCACCTTCATGGCGATCAGCGCGGCGGCGAGCTGCGTCGGCTCCAGCTGACCGGTAATAATGGCGCTGAACAGCTGGTGGCTTTCGCCCTGCGTCAGCGTCTGCGCCTGATAGAGTTTTTCCAGGATGGCATGCATGATCATTCTCCCTGTGATGGCGCCAGCGCCCAGGCCAGCGTCTGTTCCAGCAGACGAGCGCCCTGAGTGGTCAGGATGGATTCAGGATGGAACTGAAAGCCGCAGACGCGATCGGCGTCGTGGCGCACCGCCATCACCATGCCGTTGTAGCTGGCGTTGACCGTCAGCTCCGCCGGCGTATTGCTGCCCACCAGCGAGTGATAGCGCGCGACCGGCAGCGGGTTGCTCAATCCGGCGAACATCGCTTCGCCGTCGTGATTCACGGCGGAGGCTTTGCCGTGCAGGATCTCGCCCGCCTGGCCGACATGGCCGCCGTAGGCTTCGACAATCGCCTGATGGCCGAGGCAGATGCCGATAATCGGCAGGCGGCCGCGCAGGGTTTGCAGCAGCTCCGGCATGCAGCCGGCGTCTTTCGGCGCGCCCGGACCCGGCGACAGCATCAGCACCGGATTCTCCATGCGCTGCAGGCGTTCGGTCAGCACCGCCTCCGGCACGTTATTGCGGTAGATCACCACGTTGTGGCCGAAGGCGCGCAGCTGATCAACGAGGTTATAGGTAAAGGAGTCGATGTTATCGAGCAGCAGGATATCGGCCATCAGAAAATCTCCTTGCAGTGATGGGCGGTCGCGATGGCGCGCAGCACGGCGCGCGCTTTGTTGCGGCTTTCGTCCGCTTCGGCCTGTGGATTAGAGTCGAGCACCACGCCGGCGCCCGCCTGTACGGTGGCGACGCCATCCTCTACCCAGGCGGAACGGATCACGATGCAGGTGTCGAGGTCGCCGTTGGCGGTGAAGTAGCCGACCGCGCCGCCGTAGCTGCCGCGGCGCGTGCCTTCCGCCGCGGCGATCAGCTGCATAGCGCGCACTTTCGGCGCGCCGCTCAGGGTGCCCATGTTCATGCAGGCGCGGTAGGCGTGCAGCACGTCGAGGTCTTCACGCAGCGTGCCGACCACGCGCGATACCAGATGCATGACGAACGAGTAGCGGTCGACCTTGGTCAGGTCGGCAACGTAGCGGCTGCCCGGCACGCAGATGCGCGCCAGATCGTTGCGCGCCAGATCCACCAGCATCAGATGTTCGGCCAGCTCTTTATGATCGGTGCGCATCTCCAGCTCAATGCGGCTGTCGAGATCGCGATCCAGCAAGCCGTCGGCGTGTCGGCCGCGCGGGCGCGTGCCGGCAATCGGGTAGATCTCGATCTGGCGCGTGGCGGCGTCATACTTCAGCGAGCTCTCTGGCGAGGCGCCGAACAGCGCGAAGTCGCGATCCTGCATAAAGAACATATAGGGGCTGGGATTGCTGTTCTTCAGCGTTTCGTAGGCGGCGAGCGGCGACGGGCAGGGCAGCGAAAAGCGGCGCGACGGCACCACCTGGAAAATTTCGCCGACGCGAATCGCTTCCTGCATCTGACGCACGGTGTCGCAGTAGGCTTCGTCGCTCTGGCTGACGCTCAGCGTCATCTGCTCGACTTTCTGCACCGGCAGCGTCGGCGCGGGCTGCAGCATCTGGCCGTGCAGCTGCTCGATGCGGCTTTGCAGACGCTGGAATTCGCTGGTGGAGGGAGAGAACAGGCTCGCCTGCAGCGTGGCGCTGCGCGTCTGATGGTCGAGCACCAGCAGCGTCTCCGCCAGGTAGAAGCAGTAGTCGGGGCAGCGCTGCTGATTTTCCAGCGCGGGCAGCTCCTCAAAGCCCGCCACCAGGTCATAGGCGAACAGGCCGCCCAGCAGCACCGCTTCGCGCTCCTCCGCCGGCGCGTTCACCAGACGTGGAATCAGGCGCAGCGCGTCGAAAACCGACAGCGCCTGCAGGCGTGAGTCTTCATCCTGCACCGCGTCGGCGGACGGAAAGTGCAGCTCGCGCCCGTCTGGACGTGGTTCGATTTTCACGCCAGCAGGCAGCGCCGCGTCGAGCAGCGGCAGCAGTGCGCGACCGTTTTCCGACAGGGCCTGCACCGTTACGCAGGATCCCAGCGCGCTGACGCGCAGGGCGCTGTCGACGATCAGCAGGCTCTTCAGGTTCTGTTTGCTGTCGATATCCGCCGACTCGAGCAGCAGCGTTGCCGGACGTGCGCCGCATAACTGATGAAACACTGCGGCCGGATCTTCGCGGTAGGGCGCGGTGCCGGTAATCAACTTCACTGTAGGTTTCGCATTTGGCATGATGTTCTCTCTGAAATTCGCCTAAAAAAAAGCCCGCTTTAAGCGGGCTCGGGTCTCTGCACTGCGTTACGCAAGAGGTGCTGGACGTCGCCCGTCGGGGGAAACATCGCGCCACCAGCCTGCAGAAAGCATCAACATCGTTGCCATGACAGAGAACCCGTTTAGTTGTGAACTTGTGTACTAGTTAACGGGTTCAGCGGATAAAAGTCAATACGCTTTTTCACCCGCGCATAAAATCGTTATCATGCTGGCCGCTTCATCGTGCAGCAGGAGTGCCATTTGAACGAGATTGCCCGTTTTCCGCTTTATGATTTACACAGCCATACCCGCGCTTCCGACGGGCTGTTGACGCCCGAGGCGCTGGTCGAGCGCGCCGTGGCTATGCGCGTCGGCGTGCTGGCGATTACCGATCACGACAGCGTGGCGGGCGTCGCGGCGGCGCAGCGCGCCGTTAGCGAGCAGGCGCTGCCGCTGAAGGTGCTGGCGGGCGTAGAAGCCTCGACGCTGTGGGAGAACCATGAGATTCATATCGTCGGGCTGAATATCGATATCAGCCATCCGGCGATGACCGCCTTTCTGGCGGAGCAGGCGCGCTGTCGTCAGGAGCGGGCGACGCTGATCGCCGAGCGGCTGGAGAAGGCGCGCATCCCTGGCGCGCTGGCTGGCGCCGCAAGGCTGGCGGATGGCGGCGTTATTACGCGCGGCCACTTCGCCCGCTTTTTAATTGAGCAGGGCAAAGCCGACACGGTGGCGCAGGTATTCAAAAGTTATCTGGCGCGCGGCAAAACCGGCTACGTTCCGCCGCAATGGTGTACAATTAAACAAGCCATTGATGCCATTCACCATTCTGGCGGCTGTGCGGTGCTGGCGCACCCAGGCCGCTACGGTTTGTCGGCAAAGTGGCTGAAGCGGCTTATCGCGCATTTCCGCGAAGCGGGCGGCGACGCCATGGAAGTCGCGCAGTGTCAGCAGGCGCCGAACGAGCGCGCGCAGCTGGCGCAGTACGCCCGCGATGCCGATCTGGCTGGATCGCAAGGTTCCGATTTTCACCAACCCTGTCCGTGGATTGAGCTGGGCCGCAAACTCTGGCTACCGGCCGGCGTCGAGCCGGTATGGGAACGTTTCCCGGCGCTGGCGCCCACAGGCTCTGTCGCGGACAGGTGATACGAGGTTTTTATGAGTCAACTGTTTCACATTCACCCGGACAATCCGCAGCCGCGCCTGGTTTCGCAGGCGGTCGACTACCTCAATAAGGGCGGGGTGATCGTCTATCCTACCGACTCCGGCTATGCGCTGGGCTGTCGTCTGGAAGAGAAAAACGCGCTGGAGCGCATCTGCCGCATTCGTCAGCTGGATGGCAATCACAACTTCACGCTGATGTGTCGCGATCTGTCGGAAATCTCCAACTATTCTCAGGTCGATAACAGCGCGTTTCGCCTGCTGAAAAACAACACGCCGGGCAGCTATACCTTTATTCTGAAGGCGACCAAAATTGTGCCGCGTCGTCTGATGAACGACAAGCGCAAAACCATCGGGCTGCGCGTGCCGTCCAATCCGATTGCGCTGGCGCTGCTTGAGGCGCTCAACGAGCCAATGATGTCGACCTCACTGATCCTGCCGGGCAACGATTTCACCGAATCGGACCCGGAAGAGATCCAGCACAGCATCGGCAAGCTGGTGGATTTAATTATCGATGGCGGCACGCTGGGACAGCAGCCGACAACGGTTGTCGATCTCACCAGCGATGCGCCCGCCATCGTGCGCGAAGGCTCAGGCGATACCCGTCCTTTCCTGTAACAGCCTGGTCAGGCGCCGCTCTGCGCCGCCTGACCAATATTCTGTTTCAGCCAGTTTTGAAAGTCGGAATAGGGAATATAGAGCGACACATCTTTTAAAACGATTTTGCCGCTGCTGCTGCTTTTTATTTCATCGCTGAAACCGACAATGACGCCGCCCAGCGTATTATCCGCATTATAGACCGCGCCGCCCGACATTCCCTTCACGACGCCAGCATTGGATGCCATTGCCATACAGGGTTTTTTATTCCAGCTGTTGCGAATAGCGGTGCGCGCTAAATTACTGCCCGAGGATTCAACCGGCATAGCGGAAATAAAACTGTAGCCGTACATTTTGATCGGATCGCCGATGGCGCCGCTGCGGAATTTCGCCAGCGTGGCCGCGTCATTTTTGTGGTAAATGATCGCCAGATCGCAATAGGGGTGATACGCCTTCACGCGCTGTACGGCAAATTTCGCCACGTGCGCCGCCGTCAGGCTATATTCAGGCGTGATGGGAATGCTGCTGCCCAGCGTGCCGAGCCCGAGAACCGTAGGAATGCCGGTGAAACTCATGTCCACGTGCTGCATTGCCGTACGACTATATTCGGTATGGCCCACAGAGCAACCGCTCAAAGCCAGCGCAGCAAACGCCGGCCATAAGAACAGTTTTCTCATGGTGATTATCTTTATGCTGGCATGTCGGAAAATCCCTGGTGAAGACTTTTGACATGCAATTTCAGACTCATCATTGAGCCGTATTAACGCTGCATTTCCGGTAGCGCCGGTTTATTTTTAAAGAAACTGCAAATGGCAAGTTAAATTCTCGTTAAAAACTTTCGCTGGAGTAACGCTATAAGATTAATAATACGAAAGTGATTATTTGCGTTTCTGGCTCTGATTTTACCTGTAATACATCGGTAGACAATTGATTAAGATTAATCTTAAAAAGAAATGCGAATAAATAGGGTGATAAACCAATCTGTGGTGTTAAAGGCGGGTATAAAGTGAGACCGCCATGCAGGTAACGCGTTCTGGGTTAAACTTTCAGAATAATTCACTAAGGAGATAAGCAATGTCAGATGAAAAAATGCAGCTGAGAAGCGAGTTAAGCTTAACGCTCTTTTAATTGTATCCTGTAGCTAATGAATCATCTGCTGCCGGCAAACATTAGCCGCGGCAATCAGAGCATGCGGCGCATAAAACTATTTTCGCTTCAGCAGGTTGGCGAAAAAAACGCGCAACCTTTCCCTGCGCGGCAGATTAATCATTGCCCTCTGCGAAGAGGGCGACTGTAAGGCAATGGTGTCGGGTTAGCGCCGCTGCCAGCTGTGATATTCCGCGTTGCGCCGTCCCGGCGCGGTCTCCGGCAAGCGCGCCAGACCCACCAGAGAAATCGCGCCCAGCACCCCGACATAGATCGCCAGCCCATACCAGTGGCCGTCGGTGACCTGCAGGATTTTAACCGCGGCCAGGCCGAGAATGCCGCTGCCTATCAGCGAGCCGATTTGCCAGATCACCGCAATGCCGCTGCAGCGGATATGGGTTGGAAACAGTTCGGGGAACCATGACGCCTGCGGCGCGTAACACATGCTGTGGCCCAGCGTCAGCGCCACGATCATGGCGATCTGCGTCAGCCAGTAGCTGTTCTGCTGCAGGGCGAGGAAAAAGGGCACGATTGCCAGCACGATCAGCAGCGCGCCCAGCAGATAAACCGGTTTGCGGCCGATGCGATCGGAAAGCGCGCCCATCAGCGGAATAGCGAAAATTTCCAGCACCACCGCCACAATCATGCTCTCCATTAGAATGTTGTTGTCGAGCTGGTTCGCTTTGCCCCATGCCAGAATGATCACCGTAAACAGCGCGAAGGCGCAGGCTTCGATCAGCTTCGCCGCCACGCCGTTCAGCACCAGCCCCGGATAAGTCTTGATCACCTCTTTCAGCGGCCGCGACTCTGCCGCTTTGGTGGCGCGGATCTCGGCGAACACCGGCGACTCGTCAATGCGCAGGCGGATAAACAGCCCGACGATCACCAGCAGCGCGCTCAGCAGAAAGGGCACGCGCCAGCCCCAGCTCATCATCTGATCCGCCGTCAGCAGGGCATTCAGGATGGCGAACAGCGCCAGCGGCAGCAGAAAGCCGGTCGGCGCGCCAATCTGCACCCAGCTGGCGAAATAGCCGCGCCGCGCGGGCTGCGCATACTCCGCCGTCATCAGCACCGCGCCCGCCTGCTCGCCGCCGACGCCAAAACCCTGCAGCAGACGGATAACGATCAGGGATACCGGCGCCCAGATGCCGATAGTGGCGTAGGTCGGCAGCAGGCCGATGCAAAACGTGCCCAGACCGACGATCAGAATGGTAACCACCAGCGCTTTTTTACGGCCCACCTTATCGCCGATATGGCCAAAGATAATCCCGCCGACCGGTCGCGCCAGAAAGCCAACGGCGTAGGTGGCAAAGGCGGCCAGAGTGCTGACCAGCGGATTATCGCTGGGAAAGAAGAGGTGGCCAAAGAACAGCACCGCAGCGGTGCCATAGGCGAAAAAATCATAATATTCCGCGGCGGTGCCGATGGCGGATGCGCTGGCGACCCGGCGTATCACGCTCTTGTGGTCGGCGTCTGTCGCGCTATCGCGCGCGGTTGGGGTAGAGAGAGAGGTCATAGCAGTAGCCCTTATGTCAGAGGTTGGGCTACCATACAAGTCTGCATGTAAATCTGTTGCGAAGATGATCACAGTTGTTAAATAAGAGTCACGGCGGCTAGCCTGATTAAGCAGGTTACAAAACCGTAAATTAAAGGTATAATAGGCGGAATGTCATAACTTAAGTTATTGATTTTAAAGAATTTTAACCCAAATGACGCCTGGGAAGGCGACAGTGAGGCCGCTATGAGCGAAAAGTTACAGAAAGTCCTGGCACGTGCAGGCCACGGTTCCCGTCGTGAAATCGAAGCAAAAATCGCCGCTGGTCGCGTCAGTATCGACGGCAAACTCGCCACCCTGGGCGACCGCATTGAAAATGACAAATCCCTGAAAATCCGCATCGACGGTCATCTGGTTTCTATCGCCGAGTCGGCGACGGAAGTCTGCCGCGTACTGGCCTACTATAAGCCTGAAGGCGAACTCTGCACCCGCAGCGACCCGGAAGGCCGTCCAACGGTGTTCGATCGCCTGCCGCGCCTGCGCGGTTCCCGCTGGATCGCGGTCGGACGTCTTGATGTCAATACCTGCGGGCTGATGCTGTTCACCACCGACGGCGAGCTGGCAAACCGCCTGATGCATCCGAGCCGCGAAGTCGAGCGCGAATATGCCGTGCGCGTGTTTGGTCAGGTCGACGACGATAAAATCCGTCAGCTGAGCAAAGGGGTGCAGCTGGAAGATGGCCCGGCAGCCTTTAAAACGCTGCGCTTCGCCGGCGGCGAAGGGGTCAACCAGTGGTATAACGTCACCCTGACCGAAGGACGCAACCGCGAAGTGCGTCGCCTGTGGGAAGCGGTCGGCGTGCAGGTCAGCCGTCTGATGCGCGTGCGCTACGGCGATATCACGCTGCCGAAAGGCTTGCCGCGCGGCGGCTGGATGGAAATGGATCTGACTGCGGTGAACTATCTGCGCTCGCTGGTCGGCATGGATGACGAGACGGTCACCAAGCTGGCGGTGGAAAAAGATCGCCGCCGCACCAAGGCGAATCAAATTCGTCGCGCGGTTAAGCGCCACACGCAGGTGAGCGGCAGCGGTCGACGCAGCAGCAACAGCGGCGGCGGCAAACGCGGCTAATAAAATAACGCAGCTCACGGGCTGCGTTTTTTTTGCCTACCAGTCTATGCCTTGCTGCGCCTGAATGCCGGCGTCGAAGGCGTGCTTCACGGGCCGCATTTCGGTCACGGTATCCGCGCGCTCGATAAGCGCGCGATGGCAGCCGCGTCCGGTCAGGATGACGCTCTGATGGGGCGGACGCGCCGCCAGCGCGCGCCCCAGCTCGTCCAGCGGCAGATAATCCATGCTCACCATATAGGTGATCTCGTCGAGCAGCACCAGATCCAGGGTATCGTCCGCCAGCATGCGCAGGGCGTGCTGCCACACCGCCTGACAGGCGGCAGTATCGGTGGCGCGGTTTTGCGTCTCCCAGGTAAAGCCGGTGGACATCACCTGAAACTCCACGCCGTGCTGCGCCAGCAGATTGCGCTCGCCGTTGGGCCATTCGCCCTTGATAAACTGGATAACGCCCACCTTTTTGCCGTGCCCCACGGCGCGCAGCGCGGTGCCGAAGGCGGCGGTGGTTTTGCCTTTACCGTTGCCGGTGAAGACCATCATGATGCCGCGCGTTTCCGTCGCGGCGGCGATGCGCGCGTCAACCTGCTCTTTCAGCCGCTGCTGCCGCTGCTGGTGGCGATCGTCGCCCATTACTCCGCCGCTCCGGGTTTACGGCCAGGCTGCGCATCAAAACTGATGCCGGTTTTACGGCGGCTGTCGTCACCCATGACATAAAGGTAGAGCGGCATCAGATCGGCCGGGGTTTTCAGCTTGCCAGCATCCTCCTGCGGGAAGGCAGAGGCGCGCATTTTGGTGCGCGTGCCGCCGGGATTAATACAGTTGACCCGCAACGGCTGGTTCTTGTACTCATCCGCCAGCACCTGCATCATGCCTTCGGTGGCGAACTTCGACACCGCATAGGCGCCCCAGCCGGCGCGGCCGGTGCGGCCCACGCTGGAGGTGGTGAAGACCAGCGAGCCGGCGCTCGATTTCAGCAGCAGCGGCAGCAACGCCTGGGTCAGGAAAAAGGTGGCGTCGAGGTTAATCTTCATTACCTGCTGCCAGATCTGCGGATCCAGCTCGGCCAGCGGCACGATCTCGCCCAGAATGCCGGCGTTGTGCAGCACGCCGTCCAGGCGCGGAAACTGCTGCGCCAGCTGGTCGGCCAGCTGCTGACAGGATGCCGGCGTCGCCTGCGCCAGATCGAACACCAGGCTGTGCGCCGGGCGCAGGCCCAGCTGCGCGATCGCCTGCTGCGTTTGTTCCAGCCGATCCAGGTTACGGCCCAGCAGGATAACTTCCGCGCCGTAGCGCGCATAGGTGATGGCGGCTTCGCGGCCAATGCCGTCGGAGGCGCCGGTGACGAGAATGATGCGGTTTTGCAGCAGGTCGCTTTTCGGTTGATAGTGCACGACGTTTTCCTTGAGCGCATAAACGGGTTTTTGGCTTTATGCCTCAATTTGCCGGAGGGTGCAATCATCCGCAGGCGCTTTCTGTGCCGGCCGCTGGCATTTCAGGCGACGCGCGGCGCTAAACCCGGTAAACTCTCCGATCGGTGCTAATTCTCTGTTTAATAAGGCGGCAGAATGGATTTACTCTCGAGCTATGGATTATTTCTCGCTAAAGCGGTAACGGTGGTGGTCGCCGTCGCCGCTGTTGTGGCGATTATCGTTAACGCGGCGCTGCGCAAGCGCGGTCAGGCGGCCGGCCAGCTGCGGCTGACGCACCTGGGCGACGACTATCAGCAAATGAAGGACGACCTGCAGCTGGCTAAAATGAAGCCGCAGGTGCAGAAAGTGTGGCTAAAACAGCATAAAAAAGCGGAAAAGCAGAAGGCGAAGGCGGAGAAGCGCGCCGCGAAGCAGGGCGTCGTTGAGAGCCAGAAGCCAACGCTTTACGTGATTGATTTCAAGGGCAGCATGGACGCCGGCGAAGTCACGTCGCTGCGCGAAGAAGTTTCCGCCGTGCTGGCGGTGGCGGAGAAGGGCGACGAAGTGCTGCTGCGGCTGGAAAGCCCGGGCGGCGTGGTGCACGGCTACGGCCTGGCGGCGTCGCAGCTGCAACGCCTGCGCGATCGCGGTCTGCGCCTGACGGCGGCGGTGGATAAAGTGGCCGCCAGCGGCGGCTACATGATGGCCTGCGTGGCGGATCGCATCGTCGCGGCTCCTTTCGCCATTCTCGGCTCCATCGGCGTGGTGGCGCAGATCCCGAACTTCAACCGCTTGCTCAAGCGCAACGATATTGACGTCGAACTGCATACCGCCGGGCAGTACAAGCGTACCCTGACGCTATTTGGTGAGAATACCGACGAAGGTCGCGAGAAATTCCAGGAAGACCTTAACGAAACGCACCTGCTGTTTAAAGCGTTCGTGCATCAGATGCGGCCGTCGCTGGATATCGACAAAGTGGCGACGGGCGAACACTGGTATGGTCGCCAGGCGCTGGCGTTAAATCTTATCGACGATATCATCACCAGCGACGAGCTGATCATCAGCCAGATGGATCTCTTCAACGTGCTGGGCGTGCGCTATACGCGTCGTCGCAAGATGGTTGACCGCGTCACCCACAGCGCGGGTTCGGTAGCGGAACGGCTGCTGATGAAGTGGTGGCAGCGCGGCGAGAAGCCGCTGCTGTAACGGCCTGGCATCCGTGTCGGCACTCTCCCGCAAATGAACCCGGCTGACGCCGGGTTTTTTACGCCAGGTGATAGCGCGACGAGAGCGTCAGCGCCAGGTATTTAAAGACGTTAAACACCGCCGTGGTTTTTGCCGTCGGCAGCCCTTCGTCATCAAGAAAAAAGGGGCCGCGAAACACCAGCACGTCGCCCTGTTGAATCACCTCGTCAGCTTCCAGACCGGCAAAATAATCGTCGTGCTCCTGAATAAGCGCATTCGCTTTTTCCAGTAGCGCCTGGCGTGAAATGGGTTGGGTATTTTTCTGCATTGAATATCGCCTTTTTGACATGCACAAAATCCTTTCTATATTACGTGCCAAAACCGCTGCGCGGCAAATCAGCAAAACGCGTGAAAATCTGGCGCAAAATTCAACTGAGTGCTAATTAAGTTGCGTAACGAATTTTATCAGGTAGAGTGTGGGCGATTCAGATTTCAGGGAGATCACACCGGGAAGTGTGATTGTGTCAGATGAAAAAGTCGCTCTTATTCATACCCTTGCATAAACATATGCCAGCTGGCCCGAGATTGACCCCGCAGCCTTGAAAAGCAAAAAAGGCGCAACAATATTGAACCCACTGGGTTTCTGGGCATCAAATCCTCTCCCGTTTATCAGGACGTTTTCATTAGGTAAAGGTACATATGGGTAAAGCACTCGTCATCGTTGAGTCCCCGGCAAAGGCCAAAACAATCAATAAATACCTCGGTAGTGACTACGTGGTGAAATCCAGCGTCGGTCATATCCGTGATTTGCCGACCAGTGGTTCAACCGCGAAAAAGAGTGCTGACGGGGCCGGCGACAAAAAAGCGAAAAAAGTTAAAAAAGATGAAAAGGCCGCGCTGGTCAGCCGCATGGGCGTCGACCCTTATCACGGCTGGAAAGCGGATTATCAGATCCTGCCCGGCAAGGAAAAAGTCGTCTCCGAACTGAAAGCGCTGGCGCAGAACGCCGACCACATCTATCTCGCAACCGACCTTGACCGCGAAGGGGAAGCCATCGCCTGGCACCTGCGGGAAGTGATCGGCGGCGACGACAAGCGCTTCAGCCGCGTGGTGTTTAACGAAATCACCAAAAATGCGATTCGTCAGGCGTTCGAAACGCCGGGCGAACTGAATATCGATCGCGTCAACGCCCAGCAGGCGCGTCGCTTTATGGACCGCGTCGTCGGCTATATGGTCTCGCCGCTGCTGTGGAAAAAAATCGCGCGCGGCCTTTCTGCCGGTCGCGTGCAGTCCGTCGCAGTGCGCCTGGTGGTTGAGCGCGAGCGGGAAATCAAAGCGTTCGTGCCGGAAGAATACTGGGAGCTGAACGCCGATCTGCATACCGCGAAAGGCGACCTGCTGGCGATGTCGGTCACCCATCAGAACGACAGCCCGTTCCGTCCGGTTAATGGCGAGCAGACTCAGGCCGCCGTCGCGCTGCTGGAAAACGCCCGCTATGAAGTGGTGGATCGCGAAGATAAACCGACCAGCAGCAAGCCCGGCGCGCCCTTTATTACCTCGACGCTGCAGCAGGCGGCGAGTACGCGACTCGGCTTCGGCGTCAAAAAAACCATGATGATGGCGCAGCGCCTGTATGAAGCGGGCCACATTACCTATATGCGTACCGACTCCACCAACCTGAGTCAGGATGCGCTGGCGATGGCGCGCGGCTACATCGATAAAAACTTCGGTAAAAAGTATCTGCCGGAGACGGCGAACACCTACGCCAGCAAAGAGAATTCCCAGGAAGCGCACGAAGCGATCCGTCCTTCCGACGTTAACGTCGTGGCGGAGAAGCTCAAGGATATGGAAGCGGACGCGCAGAAGCTCTACCAGCTGATCTGGCGTCAGTTCGTCGCCTGTCAGATGATGCCGGCGCAGTACGACTCCACCACGCTCACCGTTGCTGCCGCCGGCTTCAGGCTGAAGGCGAAAGGGCGCACGCTGCGCTTCGACGGCTGGACGCGCGTGATGCCTGCGCTGCGTAAAAACGACGAAGACCGCACGCTGCCGCACGTCGCCAAAGGCGAGACGCTCGATCTGCAGCAGCTGACGCCAAGCCAGCACTTCACCAAGCCGCCGGCGCGCTTCAGCGAAGCTTCGCTGGTGCGCGAGCTGGAGAAGCGCGGCATCGGCCGTCCCTCTACCTACGCCGCCATCATCTCGACCATTCAGGATCGCGGTTACGTACGCGTGGAGAACCGTCGTTTCTATGCTGAGAAGATGGGCGAGATCGTCACCGATCGGCTGGAAGAGAACTTCCGCGATCTGATGAACTACGACTTTACCGCCACCATGGAAGACAGCCTTGACCGCGTCGCCAATAACGAGGCGGAATGGAAAGGCGTGCTGGATAACTTCTTCAGCGACTTTACTCAGCAGCTGGACAAGGCGGAGAAAGATCCGGAAGAGGGCGGCATGCAGCCGAACCCGATGGTGCTCACCTCTATCGACTGTCCGACCTGCGGACGCAAGATGGGTATCCGCACCGCCAGCACCGGCGTCTTCCTCGGCTGTTCAGGCTATGCGCTGCCGCCGAAAGAGCGCTGCAAGCAGACCATCAACCTGATCCCGGAAAACGAAGTGCTGAACGTGCTGGAAGGCGACGACGCTGAAACCAACGCGTTGCGCGCCCGTCGCCGCTGCCAGAAGTGCGGCACGGCGATGGACAGCTACCTGATCTATCCGCAGCGCAAGCTGCACGTCTGCGGCAATAATCCGGAGTGCGACGGTTACGAGATCGAGCAGGGCGAATTCCGCATCAAAGGCTACGACGGCCCGGTAGTGGAGTGCGAGAAGTGCGGCTCGGAAATGCACCTGAAAATGGGGCGCTTCGGCAAGTATATGGCCTGCACCAACGACGACTGTAAGAACACGCGTAAAATTCTGCGTAACGGCGAAGTGGCGCCGCCGAAAGAAGATCCGGTGCCGCTGCCTGAGCTGCCGTGCGAGAAGTCAGACGCCTATTTCGTGCTGCGCGACGGGGCGGCAGGCGTGTTCCTTGCGGCCAACACCTTCCCGAAATCGCGTGAAACCCGCGCGCCGTTAGTGGAAGAGCTGCAGCGCTTTAAAGATCGTCTGCCGGAAAAACTGCGCTACCTGGCTGAGGCGCCTGCGACCGATGCCGACGGCAACAAGACGATGGTGCGCTTTAGCCGTAAAACCAAACAGCAGTATGTCGCCTCTGAAAAAGAGGGCAAAGCGACAGGCTGGTCGGCGTTTTACATCGACGGCAAGTGGCAGGAAGCGAAAAAATAATCTTCTCCCTCCTTATCTAAGGCCAGCATTGCTGGCCTTTTTCTTAGCCTTATATCAAAACGTTCTACATTCCTTCCCGCGATGATATAGTAGTTATAGCATTTCCGACATGTTCCTGTGCTTTGCCTCTTTTCTCACCGATCCGGCGAAAATACGTCAATCGGGGATGCTGCTCTGTAGCTTACTGGGATGGAACAGATATGAAATTGCAGCAGTTGCGCTATATCGTCGAAGTGGTTAATCACAACCTGAACGTCTCTTCGACCGCAGAAGGGCTTTACACATCACAGCCGGGCATCAGTAAGCAGGTGCGCATGCTGGAGGATGAGCTGGGCGTGCAGATCTTTGCACGCA
This sequence comes from Pantoea sp. X-Soil-MYKO-1289, assembly GCF_059730625.1. Classification (NCBI taxonomy): domain Bacteria; kingdom Pseudomonadati; phylum Pseudomonadota; class Gammaproteobacteria; order Enterobacterales; family Erwiniaceae; genus Pantoea; species Pantoea sp. X-Soil-MYKO-1289. The sequence continues at coordinate 2,252,745 of NZ_AP036004.1, read as the reverse complement.
GCGGCAAGCATTTAACCCAGGTCACACCAGCTGGCGAGGAGATCATTCGCATCGCCCGCGAGGTGTTGTCCAAAGTCGATGCGATAAAATCGGTGGCGGGAGAGCATACCTGGCCTGATAAGGGATCGCTCTATGTGGCGACAACCCATACCCAGGCGCGCTATGCCTTGCCTGGCGTCATTAAGGGCTTTATCGAGCGCTATCCGCGCGTCTCCCTGCATATGCACCAGGGGTCGCCAACGCAGATCGCCGAAGCGGTCTCCAAGGGCAACGCTGATTTCGCTATCGCCACCGAAGCGCTGCATCTCTACGACGATTTGATTATGCTGCCGTGCTACCACTGGAATCGCGCCATTGTGGTGACGCCCGATCATCCGCTGGCGGGCAAGGGACAGGTCTCGATTGAAGAGCTGGCGGAATATCCACTGGTGACCTACACCTTCGGCTTTACCGGACGTTCGGAGCTGGATACCGCGTTTAACCGCGCAGGCCTGACGCCGCGTATTGTGTTCACCGCAACCGACGCAGACGTTATTAAAACTTATGTTCGCTTAGGTCTTGGCGTCGGCGTTATCGCCAGCATGGCGGTCGATCCCATCGCCGATCCCGACCTGGTGCGCATTGAGGCGGCGGAAATTTTCACCAACAGCACGACTAAAATCGGCTTCCGACGCAGTACCTTTTTGCGAAGCTATATGTATGATTTTATTCAACGCTTTGCGCCGCACCTGACGCGTGACGTCGTCGATGCGGCGGTCGCGCTGCGCTCTAACGAAGATATCGAAGCGATGTTTAAAGATATCAAGCTGCCGTTTAAGTAACGCCGCGTTTCGTTTAGCATTGCTAAAGGCTGCCCTGGGCAGCCTTTTTTCTTCGTAGTCGTTAGCGCCACCTTAAGGTCGAAAAAAGTTATTATTTTTTTGTAAATGAAACATCGATCACATGTTTTTCTGTTTACGTTACTTAAATGAGAAATAGTACACAATTTTAACTTTGCCGCTTTGCGCCACGCCAGGATTATTCCCATACTCCAGTTAAGACCTGATGTGAAAGCGCTTTTTATCAGGACTTATAAAGTTAACTCAAATTTGAAATGGCCCTAATCGCAATTTAACTCAAATTTGCAATCTAATAATTCAATTAAGGAAATGTGTCGCGGTTCATTATTCCTTAAGTTTTCAGGCCACGTTGATTAATAGCGTTAATCGTTGTGCTCAATAAAAATAACTGGATTTTCGGCCTTAATGAGTTTAGGATTCGTCCTAAATCTTAATCGATGTTATCAATCGTTTTATTGAGAGTGATTATCAAAAACTATGGCTACGAGACTGACTGTACAACCGGACTTCCGGGCAAAAAGCACCAAGGTTGAGCGCTCTGGTAACACCCGTCGCAAAGCCTGGTTAACCGTAATAGCTGCTTCTGCGCTGTTCTGGGTAGTTGTTGCATTGATGATCTGGCGTATATGGGGCTAAACCATGTGGGCAAACACACTCAGCCGTAAACAGTCGTTATCCGCGCCTCAGCTTCAGGCGCCAGCCTGTAAAGGCAAAGAGAGCAGCGTGACGGAACACAAAGTGACCATCCCGGATAGCTGGGAACTGAGTGAAAATCAGCGTCACTTCATCGAGTCTTTCATGGACACGAAAGCCAAATAAGCTGTCAGCGTAACTGGCTGCGCTAGCGTAATACTTCTTTCCGGTTATCCGGCGGGCAAATTAAAAGCCCACTCTTTTACACTCAGCATAAAAAAAGGTGTCATCTGTCTGATGACTGCAGGATTTTTTTACGCCCGAATTCGGGAGGAGTGACGTATGAATATGACTATTAATAGCATTAAGATCTCCTGGCTGAGCGCATATGCATTCTCGTTTGCATTCTGGGCAGCGGCCGTATGGATTGCTGTATAACCTGAAAGCGGTATTTCTCCTTATTCTTTTCGCCAACGCCCCGCAGAGTCTGCGGGGCGTTTTCGTTTGTCTGCACAATGGTGTAGCATTTCGTGTTGTAATCAAAACGTTAAAGAAAATGTAGTCTATCTTTAACATAAACCTTGTTCTCACTGAGGTTACCGCGATCACGATAAGAAAAGGAGGAGCTATGTCGGACACCCTACGCCAGCAGAGTCAGGACACGCTGCAGGTCGACAAGCAGCAGTATCATATTTTCAGTCTACCCCGCGCCGCCCAACACCTCGGCAACATCGACCGCCTTCCCAAATCGTTAAAAGTGCTGCTGGAGAATCTTCTGCGCTGGCAGGATGGCGATTCCGTGACGGAAGAGGATATTCAGGCGCTGGTTGGCTGGCAGCAAAATGCGCATGCCGATCGAGAGATTGCCTATCGTCCTGCGCGCGTGCTGATGCAGGATTTTACCGGCGTGCCGGCGGTCGTGGATTTGGCGGCGATGCGCGAGGCGGTGAAGCGCCTCGGCGGCGACGTGGCGAAGGTTAATCCGCTTTCGCCGGTGGATCTGGTTATTGACCACTCCGTTACCGTGGACCGCTTCGGCGACGACAGCGCGTTTGAAGAGAACGTTGAGCTGGAGATGGCGCGCAACCATGAGCGCTATGTCTTTTTACGCTGGGGCCAGAAGGCCTTTAATAAATTCCGCGTTGTGCCGCCCGGCACCGGCATCTGTCACCAGGTGAACCTGGAGTATCTCGGCAAATCGGTCTGGCATGAGCAGATCGACGGCAAGCAGTTCGCCTGGCCAGACACGCTGGTCGGCACCGACTCGCATACCACCATGATCAACGCCCTCGGCGTGCTGGGCTGGGGCGTCGGCGGTATCGAAGCTGAGGCAGCGATGCTCGGACAGCCGGTATCCATGCTCATCCCGGACGTGGTCGGCTTTAAGCTGACCGGCAAGCTGCGTCCCGGTATTACCGCCACCGATTTAGTGCTGACCGTAACCCAGATGCTGCGCAAGCATGGCGTGGTCGGCAAGTTTGTGGAGTTCTACGGCGACGGTCTGGCGGATCTGCCGCTGGCCGATCGCGCGACTATCGCCAATATGGCGCCGGAATATGGCGCAACCTGCGGATTTTTCCCGATTGACGACGTGACGCTGGGCTATCTGACGCTCACCGGGCGCGATGCCGAGCAGGTGGCGCTGGTTGAAGCCTATGCCAAAACCCAGGGGCTGTGGCGCAATCCGGGCGACGAGCCGATCTTCACCAGTTCGCTGGCGCTCGATATGGACAGCGTTGAATCGAGCATCGCCGGCCCCAAACGCCCGCAGGATCGCGTTTCCCTCGGCGATGTGCCTGCCGCGTTTAACGCCAGCAACGAGCTGGAAGTAAATCACAGCCAGCCGGCGCATAAATCCGTCACTTATACCGACAGCCGCACCGGTCTCAGCCATGAGATCGAGGACGGCGCCGTGGTAATCAGCGCCATTACCTCCTGCACCAACACCTCTAACCCGAGCGTGCTGATGGCGGCGGGGCTGCTGGCGAAAAAAGCGGTTGAACGCGGCCTGAAGCGTCAGCCCTGGGTGAAAGCCTCGCTGGCGCCGGGTTCGAAAGTGGTTTCCGACTATCTGGCGGTCGCGCAGCTGACGCCTTATCTCGACAAGCTCGGCTTCAACCTGGTGGGCTATGGCTGCACCACCTGTATCGGCAACTCCGGGCCGCTGCCCGACGAGATTGAAGCCGCCATTAAAGAGGGCGATTTAACCGTCGGCGCCGTGCTTTCCGGCAACCGCAACTTCGAAGGCCGCATTCATCCGCTGGTGAAAACCAACTGGCTGGCGTCGCCGCCGCTGGTGGTCGCCTATGCGCTGGCGGGCAATATGAAGATCAATCTGCAGACCGAGCCGCTGGGGCAGGATGCGCAGGGCAGGGACGTTTTCCTGAAGGATATCTGGCCGTCGCCGGAAGAGATCGCCACCGCGGTGCAGCAGGTGACCAGCGACATGTTCCATAAAGAGTACGCCGAGGTGTTCTACGGCACCAAAGAGTGGCAGGAGATCAAAGTGAGCGAAGCGGCCACCTATGCGTGGGACGAGGGCTCTACCTATATTCGCTTGTCGCCGTTCTTTGATGATATGGCGCGCGAGCCGAAGCCGGTTGAAGATATAAAAGGCGCGCGCGTGCTGGCGATGCTCGGCGATTCCGTGACCACCGACCATATTTCGCCCGCCGGCAGCATCAAAGCGGACAGTCCGGCTGGACGCTATCTCCAGTCTCACGGCGTTGACCGGGCCGACTTTAACTCCTACGGCTCACGACGCGGCAACCATGAAGTGATGATGCGCGGCACCTTCGCCAATATCCGTATTCGCAACGAGATGGTGCCCGGGGTTGAAGGCGGCTATACGCGCCATATCCCCAGCGGCGAGCAGCTGGCGATTTACGACGCGGCGATGAAGTATCAGCAGGAGGGCACGCCGCTGGCGGTGATTGCCGGTAAAGAGTACGGCTCAGGTTCGAGCCGCGACTGGGCGGCGAAAGGCCCGCGTTTACAGGGCGTGCGCGTGGTGATCGCCGAGTCGTTCGAGCGTATCCACCGTTCCAACCTGATCGGCATGGGCATTCTGCCGCTGGAGTTCGCGCCGGGCGTGACGCGTAAAACGCTGCAGCTGACCGGCGAAGAGGTGCTTGATATCGATAATCTGTCGCAGCTGCAGCCTGGCTGCACCGTGCAGGTAACGATGACGCGCCCGGACGGCACGCAGGAGACGCTGGAGACGCGCTGCCGCATCGATACCGGCAACGAACTGACCTATTACCGCAACGACGGCATCCTGCACTACGTGATTCGCAATATGCTTAACTAAGCGCAACGCCGGGGAAACCCGGCATAGCAGTAAGCGACTAACGCGGGCCGCAGAGCCCGATGGCAAAGTGGGCATCTCTGCCCGTTCAACCTGCGCCTTTCATGGCGCAGAACGCTTTGCTCTTCGAACCCTGCCGCCCGCGTCTCAGCATTGCAGCTGACTGAGCCGTTATTCCGATTTCGGCAGCAGATGGCCCATTTTCGCGGCTTTGGTATCCAGGTAGTGCGCGTTTTTCGGGTTGCGGCCGACGACCAGCGGCACGCGCTCAACGATATTAATGCCCGCTTCGCTGAGGATCTCCACCTTACGCGGATTATTGGTCAGCAAACGTACTTCGTTCACTCCCAGCAGCTTAAACATATCGGCGCAGAGCGTGAAGTCGCGCTCATCCGCCGCAAAGCCGAGCTGGTGGTTGGCTTCGACGGTGTCATAGCCTTTATCCTGCAGCGCATAGGCGCGGATCTTGTTCAGCAAGCCGATATTACGGCCTTCCTGACGATGATAGAGCAGCGCGCCGCGACCCTCTTCGGCGATGGCGTTCAGCGCCGCTTCCAGTTGAAAACCACAATCGCAGCGTAAACTGAACAGCGCGTCACCGGTCAGGCATTCCGAATGAACGCGCGCCAGCACGGGCGTGTTATCGCTGATGTCGCCGAAAATGAGCGCGACGTGATCGTGACCGGTTGCCAGTTCTTCAAAACCTACCATGAGGAAATCGCCCCAGGGCGTGGGCAGTTTGGCTTCTGCCACCCGTTTAAGCTGCATGTGACTCTCCAGAACCTTCAGAGGATGCGCTATTCTAAAACAGCGCACAGGCCAGTATGGCCTGAAAAAATTGGCAATATTGTGCCACAACGTGAAGTTGGGCTGGTAATTTGTCAGAGCGATTGTAGTGATAAAGCACGATTATCCAATGCGCAACAAGTTATGTTATTATTTTTTAAGATAAAGTTATTTGCAAGCGGCAAAATGAGGCCGTACCAGAGGAGAAAGGATGCTGCAGATTTTGCGTCGCACGACGGCAGGCATGTTGCTGCTGATGATCATTCCGCTCGTGGTCTGGGCGACCGGCTGGCGCTGGCAACCCGGCGAAAGCGACGCGCTGCTGCGCGTGCTTTACTGGATGACCGAAACCGTGACGCGCCCCTGGGGCACCCTGACCAGCCTGCTGCTCAGCCTGTGGGTGCTCTGGTGCCTGCGCTTTCGCCTCAAGCCCGCGCTGCTGCTGCTGCTGATCATGAACGTCACCATTCTTACCGGGCAATACACCAAATCCTATATCAAGGATCAGGTTCAGGAGCCGCGCCCCTATGTCGTCTGGCTCGAGCATAACCACGGTCTCGACGACCGCGAGTTTTACAGCATGACGCGCAAAGAGCGCGGTCAGCGCGTCGATCAGCTGCTCGCGAGCGACCGGATGCTGCCGGGCTGGCTGAAGCGCCACTGGGCGTTTGAAACCGGCTTCGCGTTTCCTTCCGGCCATACGCTGTTCGCCGCCAGCTGGGCGCTGCTGGTGTTGAGCCTGCTCTGGCCGCGCCGCCGCTATGTCACCATCGCGGTGGTCGGCGTCTGGGCGGGCGCGGTAATGGCCAGCCGTTTGCTGCTGGGCATGCACTGGCCGGGCGATCTGGCGGTGGCGGTGGCGCTCTCCTGGCTGCTGGTTTCCTTAGCCACCTGGCTGGCGCAGCGCTTTTGCGGCCCGCTTACCTTGCCGCCGGAAGAGCGAAAGGAAGTGGCGCAGCGGGAAAACGGATTGTAATCCCGGACTTTATCCCCATATTATTGATTGCGCTTGCGTAAAAGCGATGCGCCTGGCGCTGCAGGGAGCAGCATTGTTGCCGCTTTTTTGGCATACTTCTACCGGATAACCTCACAACAGGATGCACTGTGAAATATTTGCTGATCTTCTTAGTGGTATTGGTCATTTTTATCATCTCCGTCACCTTAGGCGCGCATAACGACCAGGTCATCACCTTCAATTATCTGCTGGCGCAGGGCGAATTCCGCATCTCTACGCTGCTGGCTGCGCTGTTCGGCGCGGGATTTGTGCTGGGCTGGGCTATCTGCGGTCTCTTCTGGCTGCGCGTCCGCGTCTCGCTGGGGCATGCGCAGCGCAAAATCAAACGCATGCAGACGCAGCTGGATAAAAGCGCGCCGCCTGCCGCCTCATCGACCGCCGTCGCGGGTCGGGAATAGTCCTCCATGCATGAACTGCTGTTTCTGTTATTGCCCGTCGCTGCGGCTTACGGCTGGTATATGGGGCGACGCAGCGCGCAACAGGACAAGCAACAGGAAGCGAGTCGCCTGTCGCGGGATTACGTCGCAGGCGTTAACTTTCTGCTCTCCAACCAGCAGGACAAAGCGGTCGATCTCTTTCTCGATATGCTGAAAGAGGACAGCGGCACGGTGGAGGCGCACCTGACGCTGGGCAATCTGTTCCGCTCGCGGGGCGAGGTGGATCGCGCGATACGCATTCACCAGTCGCTAATGGAGAGCGCCTCGCTCAACTACGATCAGCGGCTGCTGGCGATCCAGCAGCTGGGCCGCGACTATATGGCCGCCGGGCTCTACGATCGCGCCGAAGATATGTTCAAGCAGCTGACGGATGAAACCGACTTCCGCATCAGCGCGCTGCAGCAGCTGCTGCTGATCCATCAGGCGACCAGCGACTGGCATCAGGCGATAGAGGTTGCCGAGCGGCTGGTGAAGCTGGGCAAAGATAAGCAGAAAGGGGAGATCGCCCACTTCTACTGCGAGCTGGCGTTGCAGGCGATGAGCAGCGACGATCTCGATCGCGCCATGAGCCTGCTGAAAAAAGGCGAGTCGGCCGATCGCCAGAGCGCGCGCGTGTCGATCATGATGGGGCGTATCCTGATCGAAAAAGGCGAGTACGCTAAAGCGATCGACCATCTGCAGCGCGTGCTGGATCAGGATAAAGAGCTGGTGAGCGAAACGCTGCCGATGCTGGAAACCTGCTACCAGCGGCTGAACCAGCCCGACGCCTGGGCAGCCTTTCTGCAGCGCTGCGTAGAAGAGAACACCGGCGCGGCGGCCGAGCTTTATATGTCCGATATTCTTGAGCGCCATGAAGGGCCGGAAGCGGCGCAGCTCTATATCAACCGACAGCTGCAGCGTCATCCCACTATGCGCGTTTTCCATCGCCTGATGGACTTCCACCTGCACGAAGCGGAAGACGGACGCGCCAAAGAGAGCCTGATGGTGCTGCGCGATATGGTCGGCGAGCAGATCCGTACCAAGCCGCGCTATCGCTGCCAGAAGTGCGGCTTTACCGCCCATGCTCTCTATTGGCACTGTCCTTCCTGCCGCACCTGGTCTTCGGTCAAACCGATTCGCGGACTCGACGGTCAATAGCCGACCGTCGCGCCATTTTATGCCTTAACCCTTCTTAGTTACAACATACTATAAAGTCAGCAAAGGCACCTGCCTGGCAATGTGCAACTTGTCGCCATGCAGGCGGGGAGGGCGCCGCAAACGTTGTCCCTGGCGGAAGGCGCGGGTAGAATGCTTGCCGTTTGTCCCCTTTGCCTGTCGCCGTCAACTACGAGGAAATGCCATGCCTTTATCGTCAACCGTGACCGCGTCGCCCATTATGGTGGCGCTCGATTATCACGATCTCAACAGCGCATTGCGTTTCGTCGACCAGATTGATCCGCAGAGCTGCCGCTTAAAAGTTGGCAAGGAGATGTTTACGCTGTTTGGCCCGGCGCTGGTAAAGGATCTGCAGCAGCGCGGCTTCGAGGTCTTTCTCGACCTTAAATTTCACGACATTCCTAACACCACTGCCCATGCGGTCGCCGCGGCGGCCGATCTCGGCGTCTGGATGGTGAACGTGCACGCCAGCGGCGGCGCGCGCATGATGAACGCCGCGCGCGAAGCGCTGCTGCCGTTCGGCAAGGATGCGCCGCTGCTGATCGCCGTCACGGTGTTAACCAGCATGGACGCCGAGGATCTGCGCGGCCTCGGCATTACCCTGTCGCCCGCCGAGCAGGCGGAGCGCCTGGCGAAGCTGACCCGCGAGTGCGGCCTCGACGGCGTGGTCTGTTCGGCGCATGAGGCCGCGCATTTCAAAACCGCTATCGGCGCCGATTTCGCGCTGGTGACGCCGGGCATCCGTCCGGCAGGCAGCGACGCCGGCGATCAGCGCCGTATCATGACGCCGCAGCAGGCACAGCAGGCGGGCGTAGACTATATGGTGATCGGGCGTCCAATTACCCAGTCGGCCGATCCCGCCGCCACGCTGTCAGCTATTTTAACCTCGCTCAAGGAGGCCTCATGAGCCGCGACAATCCGCTGGTCTACTCCACCGATACGGGCCGCATCGAGCAGCCGCAAGAGAAAGTCGCACGCCCGAAAGGCGACGGCATCGTGCGCATTCAGCGTCAGACCAGCGGCCGCAAAGGCAAAGGCGTCTGCCTGATTACCGGACTCGATCTCGACGACGACGCCCTGAACAAGCTGGGCGCGGAGCTGAAGAAAAAATGCGGCTGCGGCGGGTCGGTGAAAGAGGGCGTTATCGAGATCCAGGGCGACAAGCGCGATCTGCTTAAACAGCTGCTGGAAGCCAAAGGGCTGAAGGTCAAACTGGCGGGCGGTTAAATAAAAATCGGGCTACGTCTGTAGCCCGATGGTTATATTGATACGCTGTGTAGCCTTTTATTATTAAAACGGCTTTACGGTCATTAATGGACCTGATGACCGATAACGCCGCCCACCGCCGCGCCGCCCAGCGTGCCGAGCGCGCTGCCGTGCGTTAACACCGAACCACCGATTGCACCAGCGCCGGCGCCGATAGCGGTGTTACGATCGCGTTTTGACCAGTTTGAACAGCCGCTCAGTGCGACAACTAAAGTGGTAGCCAAAACAGCTGCGGTAATACGTTTCATGGTTGTTGTCATAAACTTCTCCTTGATTGTGCTCACAGAGGCAACACACTCAGTATAGGCGTTTTTTTCCTCTGTTCTTATATCTGCCCGTATTACGCCATCGCTTCTTCCCTGAAGATGCCGATATGCCTTTCACTATGGACAATGTTGTCTCGGACAGATAAATGCAGTCGGCAAACAGATCCGCCCATTGCATGAGTGAATTCTAAGCCTTATGCAAATTTTACGAAGATGGAAGATTCCTAATTCGCGCCACATTTTTTATTTATCAGCCGTTTTCCGCCTCTTTTCCAGCCAGTCTCTCCATAAGCTTTTTAGCCAGCGCCTGCACAATTCAGGGATCAATCTGAGCAGGAGACAACAATGCTGGAACAACTCAAACAGCAGGTTCTGGAAGCGAACCTGGATTTGCCGCGCTACAACCTCGTGACCTTTACCTGGGGCAACGTTAGCGCGGTGGATCGCGAACAGGGCTTACTGGTGATCAAGCCTTCGGGCGTCAGCTACGCCAGCATGCAGCGCGACGATATGGTGGTGGTCGATCTTGCCAGCGGTGAGGTTGTCGAAGGAGACAAGCGTCCCTCGTCCGATACCGCCACTCATCGCGCGCTCTATCTGGCCTGGCCGGAAATTGGCGGCATCGTGCATACCCATTCGCGCCACGCCACTATCTGGGCGCAGGCTGGCCGCGCGATCCCGGCCTGGGGCACCACGCACGCAGACGATTTTTATGGCGAAATCCCCTGTACCCGCGCCATGTACGACGATGAAATTCAGCGCGACTACGAATGGAATACCGGCAGCGTGATTATCGAGACCTTCGCCCAGCGCGACCTCTCGCCCAGCGCCATACCGGCGGTGCTGGTGAACTCGCACGGGCCGTTCGCCTGGGGACGCGACGCCCATGCGGCGGTGCACAGCGCCGTGGTGCTGGAAGAGGTGGCCTATATGGGGCTGTTCAGCCAACAGCTGCGCGCCGACCTGCCGCCAATCAATCAGACGCTGCTCGACCTGCACTATCTGCGCAAGCACGGCAAAAATGCCTGGTATGGCCAGAAAGAGTAACTCGCCGCGCCAGTGAGATTAAAGGGGGCGCAAACCCTAAGACGCAGGCGGCATCACCGAAGGCTAAGACGTCCCGTATCAGGGGGAAACGACACCACTTTGCCTTCGGTTGATGCCGCCTGCGTTTGCCTGAAATAACCGACACTCGATAAACAATTCCGCTGGTATGGCGATGCCGATCAAAATAACGAAACATACCGGCAACTAAAAATAAAACAGCGTTTCATTTTTACGATGCGATCACTGTTTTCCCTCGCCGCGAGCCGTACTTTGCTGTCACGCCCTCGGGCATAAAAAAACGCACCTCCCTCTGGACAGCAAAGGTGACCCCTTATGCATATCAAACGTGCTATCGATAAAATTCCTGGCGGCATGATGCTTATCCCGCTCTTTCTCGGCGCGCTTTGCCATACGCTGGCGCCTGGCGCCGGCAAATATCTGGGTTCATTCAGCAATGGTCTGATGACCGGCACGGTGCCGATCCTCGCCATCTGGTTCTTCTGTATGGGCGCCTCGATCAAGCTCAGCGCCACCGGCGCGGTTCTGCGCAAGTCGGGCACGCTGGTGATCACGAAAATTGCGGTGGCCTGGATCGTGGCGGCAATCGCATCCCGCGTGGTGCCGGAAAACGGCGTCGAGGTTGGCATGTTCGCCGGACTCTCGACGCTGGCGCTGGTGGCGGCGATGGATATGACCAACGGCGGCCTCTACGCTTCTGTTATGCAGCAGTACGGCAGCAAAGAAGAGGCGGGCGCTTTTGTGCTGATGTCGCTGGAGTCAGGCCCGCTGATGACCATGGTGATCCTTGGCACCGCCGGCATCGCCTCTTTTGAACCGCACGTCTTCGTCGGCGCGGTCCTGCCGTTCCTGATCGGCTTTGCCCTCGGCAATCTGGATCCCGAACTGCGGGAGTTTTTCGCCAAAGCGGTGCACACGCTTATTCCCTTCTTCGCCTTCGCGCTGGGCAATACCATTGACCTCACGGTGATCGCGCAAACCGGCCTGCTGGGTATTCTGCTGGGCGTGGCGGTCATCATCGTTACCGGCATTCCGCTGATTATCGCCGACCGGCTGATCGGCGGCGGCGACGGCACTGCGGGCATCGCTGCATCAAGCACGGCGGGCGCGGCGGTGGCGACGCCGGTGCTGATTGCGGAAATGCTGCCGCAGTTTAAACCGGTCGCGCCAGCCGCCACCGCGCTGGTAGCGACCTCGGTGATTGTCACCTCGGTGCTGGTGCCAGTGATAACTGCTGTCTATTCAAAACGCGTTAAGCGTTCACGCGTTGCGGTTGGCCAGCGCGCGGCGATTAAGTAACCCCGCTTAAGCATCCCCGACCTCTAAGTCGGGGATATCTCTGGATTTTACTTTATAAATCAATCTCTCATTTGGTCTGGCCTCTCTCTGCATTACGCTGATGTGGCGTTTAACGCATCAAATAAACAGAGGATGAGACGATGACAGTAATTAACCAACCAACCTGCCGACTGTTCACCGAAGTGGGACAGACCACTCAGCTTGCCGCGTACTACGAAGAGGGCCGCCGCACCATGTGGATGCTGCTGCGGGCGCAGCCGCGCCCCAGCTTCAACCATGAACTGATCGAGGAGATCATGAACCTGAGCTATGCGGCGCAGCGTTCCGGTCTGCCGATCGATTTCTGGGTTACCGGCTCGCTGGTGCCGCAGATGTTCAACGCGGGCGGCGATCTGCGCTTCTTCGTCGAGTGCATTCGCAACAACCGCCGCGAGGCGCTGCGCGCCTATGCGCGGGCCTGCGTCGACTGCATTCACTCGGCGGCGCGCGGCTTCGACACCGGCGCGGTCACCATTGCGATGATTGAGGGCAGTGCGTTAGGCGGCGGCTTCGAGGCCGCGCTGGCGCACCACTTTATTCTGGCGCAAAACAACGCGCGGCTTGGCTTCCCGGAGATCGCCTTCAACCTGTTCCCCGGTATGGGCGGCTACTCTTTAGTGGCGCGCCGGGCCGGGATGAAGCTGGCGGAAGAGCTGATATGCGAAGGGGAGTCGCACAGCGCCGAATGGTATGAGACGCGCGGTCTGGTGGACAAGGTGTTCCAGCCCGGCGAAAGCTACCGCTGCACGCGCACCTTTATCGATACGCTGCGGCCGAAGCTGAACGGCGTGCGCGCCATGCTGAAGGCGCGCCAGCGCGTGCTGCAGCTCTCGCGCGCCGAGCTGATGGATATCACTGAGGACTGGGTCGATTATGCCTTTACGCTGGAGCCGAAAGACATTGCCTATATGGAACGTCTGGTGCAGTTACAAAACCGCCATAGCGCATCCTTGCGTAAAGCGGGCTAATAACGCGGAGTTTTAAACGCGGGCAGGATGCTTAGCCAGCCAATGCCCGAACTGCTCTGCGGGCATTGGTTTTGCGTAGAAGTAGCCCTGACGCCCGTCCACGCCGTTGAGGAGAACAAACTCTTCTTCCGCTTTCGTCTCGATGCCCTCGGCGATGACTTCCAGCGTCAGCGCCTTAGCCACAGCGACGATAGCGCGCACCAGCGACTGAGAGACCGGCTGCTCATTAATATTGCGAATAAAACTTTGATCGAGCTTGATAGCGTTGATCGGCACGCGCGCCAGCTGCGACAGCGAAGAGTAGCCCGTGCCGAAATCGTCGAGATGCACCTGCGCGCCCAGCTCCTGGAACTGCTTCATCAGGGTCAGCGCCTGCGCTTCGTTCTCAATCAGGCAGCTTTCGGTCAGCTCGATATCGATCGGGCACTCCGACAGGCCGCTGTCCATCAGCGCCAGCTTGAGATCGCTGTAGATGCTCTGATCGATTAACTGTCGCGCCGAGACGTTGACCGCCACGCGGAGATTAATCCCCTGTTCGCGCCAGGCCAGAATCTGCCGCAGCACGGTGAGCATGACCCAGCGGCCGAGCGGCACAATCAGCCCCGACTCTTCGGCATAGGGAATAAAGTCGGCGGGCGAAACCATGCCGCGCTCCGGCGAATTCCAGCGCACCAGCGCTTCCGCGCTGCGCACCGCACCGTCGCTGTCGAGCTTCGGCTGATAGAACACCGTCAGGTGATCCTGATCGAGCGCCTTGCGCAGGTTGGTGTCGAGCCAGAGATATTCAAACACGCGCTGATTCATTTCAGAGGCGAAGACGCAGAACTTGCCGCGCCCGTTCTCTTTGGCGTGATACATTGCGGTATCGGCGTTGCGGATCAGGCTTTCGCGATCCTCGCCGTGCAGCGGCGCCAGCGCGATGCCGATAGAACAGCCGCTGTAGACCTCGATCAGGCCGATACGGAAGGGCTGGCGCAGACGCTCAAGAATGCGTGACGCCATCGCCTCCAGCGCCGCCTGGCTGGTATGCTCCGCCAGCACCACGAACTCGTCGCCGCCGAGGCGCGCCAGCGTCTGGTCTTTCCCCAGACAGCTGAGGATCGCCAGCGACACCGCCTGCAGCAGCTGATCGCCGAACATATGGCCGTAGGCGTCGTTCACCTTCTTGAAATTATCGAGATCGAGGTAGACCACGCCGGTCTCATCCTCTTTCGCCAGCTCCAGCGCCAGGCTAATTTGCTGGTGGATCGCGTTGCGATTAGGCAAACCGGTCACGGTATCGGTGTTCGCCATCACCCGCAGGCGCTCCTGAGCCCGTCGCTCCTCGGTTATGTCCGTTCCGGAACAGATGAGGAAAATTTCATTTTTCCCGCTACCGCTGTGAACGAACTTATTACGAAACAGAAAGAGTCGCTGGCCCTTACGGGTCTTCACCCAGCGTTCGACCTCATAGGAATTGCCGTCGCGGAAGAAGCCGGCGATGTTGCGGCGCGAGGCGGCCGCTTCCTGTTTGGTCATAAACAGCTGAAAAACGTTGCGGCCGATCACTTCGTGCTCGTTGAGGCCGGTGTACTCCTCGCTGAGGCGGTTGAAGCGCTGAATATTGCCGCGCTGATCGACAATCACGATCACCGAGTTGGCTTCAGAAACCACCTGTTCGGCAAACGACAGCCCCAGCGTCAGGTCGCGCGCGACGGCGGAGGTATCGCCCCACGCGGAGGCGGTGCCGGCCCAGCTCGACTGGTCTACCTTGCGGCCGACGAAATGCATCGGCACCGGCGTGCCGTGCAGCGGCAGCGTCAGGTTTACGCTGGAGGTGATCACCGGCATGGCGCGCAACAGGCTGGCCTGCGCGGGCGTCAGCGCAACGGCGATGTTGGTGTGCGCGTTTTCATCCTCTGCGAAATGCAGGGCATCGCTGTCGGTGGTCAGGCGCCAATGAGGGCTGGTCGTGCCAAACAAGGTATACAGCAACGTTTGCCCTTGTTCATCGGTCATGGAAAGGTCCTCCGGGGGAGTGCTCTACTGGCGTTATCTCATTATTTTATCAACAGTATTCGGCATCTCACTTCAGCACAAGATGCCAGCCAAATATATTTTCCGGTCTGCTAAAGAATGGCACAAAAAAGCCCCGCGTCGCGGGGCCGATTTACCTGCTTAACAAGGACATTTTCCCAGCTTGCCTGCCTGACTGGGGAACCGGGCATCAAGACAGTAACGATGAAAATCGCGCTCGCTCATCGGGGTCAGATCCGGGTGCTGACGCTGCATATGCTGAAGATAATTTTGATAATCCTGCACGCCCACCATCAGACGGAAGCTTTGCTGCACGCCGCGCCACAGCGTTCGCCAGCTGAAGCGGCTGGGGGCGTCGAGCGGGCGGCAGCGGGTAATGGTGTCGAGGCGCGCCGGACGGACGGCGCGGCGGATCGCATCAGACATGGCGAACCTCCTTACGCAGCGACGGCTCCGCTTCGTGCGTGGTCGGCACGTTGCTGCGCAGGGCGCGGCGAATCACAAAGAAGGCGGCAATCAGCATGGTGACCGCTACCAGCATAAAGAAGCCGCACAGCACGGCGTTAATCTGGTTGCTGAAAACGATGGTTTGCATATCCGCCACGCTCTTCGCCGGGGCGATAATCACGCCTTCGTCGATGCCTTTGCGGAACTTGTTCGCCTGCGCCAGAAAACCGATAGCCGGTTTCTCATGGAAAATCTTCTGCCAGCCCGCCGTCATCGAGGTGATAAACAGCCAGACGGTCGGCAGAATCGTCACCCAGGCGTAGCGCTGCTTCTTCATCTTAAACAGCACCACGGTGCCGAGGATCAGCGCCATCGAGGCGAGCATCTGGTTGCCGATGCCGAACAGCGGCCACAGGGTATTGATGCCGCCCAGCGGATCCACCACGCCCTGATAGACGAAAAAGCCCCAGCCGGCGACCGCGACCGCCGTGCCCGCCATATTGCCCACCCAAGAACGGTTATTCGCCAGCGACGGCACCACGGTGCCAACCAGATCCTGCACCATAAAGCGACAGGCGCGCGTGCCGGCATCCACCGCCGTCAGGATAAACAGCGCTTCAAACAGGATGGCGAAGTGATACCAGAAGGCCATCATCGCGCGGCTGTTGAAGACGTCGGTGATGATATGCGCCATGCCCACCGCAAAGGTCGGCGCGCCGCCCGCGCGCGACAGCACGGAAGCCTCGCCGACGTCGCGCGCAATGCCCGAGAGCATCTCCGGCGTCACCACGAAGCCCCAGCCGTTGATCACCTGCGAGGCGTTCTCGACCGTGGTGCCGATCAGCGCCGCCGGCGCGTTCATGGCGAAGTAGACGCCGGGATCGATAACCGACGCGCAGATCAGCGCCATGATGGCGACGAACGATTCCATCAGCATCGCGCCGTAGCCGATAAAGCGGATATGGCTCTCGCGCTCCACCAGCTTCGGCGTGGTGCCGCTGGAAACCAGCGCATGGAAGCCGGAGATGGCGCCGCAGGCGATAGTGATAAACAGGAAGGGGAAGAGCTGACCGGCGAAGACCGGGCCGCTGCCGTCAATAAAGCGCGTCACCGCCGGCATCTTCATCTCCGGCATGGCGAAGACGATGCCGACCGCCAGTCCGACGATCACGCCGATTTTCAGGAAGGTGGAAAGATAGTCGCGCGGCGCCAGCAGCAGCCAGACCGGCAGCACCGAGGCGACGAAGCCGTAGATCACCAGCACCCAGGTCAGCGAGGTGCCTTTCAGGGTAAAGAAGGGGCCCCAGTAGGGATCCTGCGCCACGTTGCCGCCGTAGATAATCGCCGCCATCATCAGCACAAAGCCGATCAGCGACACCTCGGCGATTTTGCCGGGACGGATAAAGCGCATATAGACGCCCATCAGCAGCGCAATCGGAATGGTCGCGGCGATGGTAAAGAGTCCCCACGGCGAGTTGGCCAGCGCTTTCACCACCACCAGCGCCAGCGCGGAGAGGATGATGATCATCACGCCGAGCGCGCCGAGCATGGTAATCACGCCGGCAAAGGCGCCCAGCTCCTGACGCGCCATTTCGCCCAGCGAGCGGCCGTCGCGGCGGGTAGAGATAAACAGCACGAGGAAATCCTGCACCGCGCCCGCCAGCATCACGCCGACAAGGATCCAGATGGTGCCGGGCAGAAAGCCCATCTGCGCCGCCAGAATCGGCCCGACCAGCGGCCCGGCGCCGGCGATCGCGGCGAAGTGGTGGCCAAACAGCACCCATTTATTGGTCGGTACATAGTCGAGGCCGTCGTTGAAGCGCTCGGCGGGCGTACGGCGGCGATCGTCCAGCTCGAAAATATTACGGGCGATAAACAGGCTGTAAAAGCGATAGGCGATGCTGTAGCAGGCGACGGCGGCCACCACCAGCCAGACGGCGTTAACGTGCTCGCCGCGGTTTAACGCCAGCATGGCGAATGCGCCTGCGCCAACTAACGCCACCGCGAACCAGATGACACTGGTTTTGACGTTCTTCATAACCTCACTCCTTGTATGAACCGAAAGGGACGTTCAAAGACAACGAGTCAAAGGTAATGTAATGGAATGTAAGTGAAAGTTAATGTGTTGAGAAGTGTGAAGCGGGGAACAAATTTAACATTTGTGTAAACAGAGAGGTGAAAATGCGGGATAACAGCGATTATCCCGCATCTTTTCATGCTCAGACCGCCGGGCGGGCCACCACGCTGCGCGTTTCCATGCGCACTTCGGCGATAGTCACGTCGATCACGTCGGTCACGCGGAAGGCGACTTCACCTTTGATCTGCACGGTGCCGCTCTCCTGGCTGCACACCAGTTCGTCGCGCACCGCGTGGATAAAGGGCGCCGGAATAAAGGCGACCGCGCCGTTCTCCAGCAGGCGCACGCGCATGCCGCCGCGCGAGACGTCGATAATCTCGGCGCTGAACTTGCGGTCGGTGCCGGCGTGCGGCGCCAGCCAGCGCGCGTAAAGCCAGTCGCCGACGTCGCGCTCCGCCATACGGTTCAGGCGACGACGTTCGCCCATGGTCGCCGTCAGCGCCTCATCCGGACGCGCGCCTTGCTCGCCGCGGATAATCGCCTTCAGCAGGCGATGGTTGATCATGTCGCCCGATTTACGGATCGGCGAGGTCCAGGTGGCGTACGCCTCCAGGCCCAGGCCGAAATGGGGACCCGGCTCGGTGCTGATCTCGGCGAAAGACTGGAAGCGACGGATGCGGCTGTCGAGATACTGCGTCGGCTGCGCGTCGAGCTGACGGCGCAGCTGGCGGAAACCTTCCAGCGTGGTGATGGCGGCGGCATCGACGTTGACGCCGTGGCTGGCCAGCACGGCGGCGGCCTGCTCGGCGTTGGTGGCGTCGAAGCCGGTATGCACGTTGTAGACGCCGAAGCCCAGCTTCTCGCGCAGCACCTTACCGGCGCAGACGTTGGCGAGGATCATCGCCTCTTCCACCATGCGGTTGGCGATGCGACGCGGCTCGGCGACGATATCCAGCACTTCGCCTTTCTCGCCGAGGACAAAGCGGTAATCCGGGCGATCCTTAAACACCAGCGCATGGTTCTGACGCCATTCGCTGCGCGCCAGGCAGATGCGGTGCAGCAGACGGATCTGCTGGGCGATCGCCTCGCTCTGCGGCTGCCATTCGCCGCTGTTCTCCAGCCAGTCGGAAACCTGGTCATAGACCAGCTTGGCTTTCGATTCGATCCAGGCGGCGAAGAAGTGCACGTCGTCGCCCAGCGAGCCATCCTGCGCCACGATGACGCGGCAGACCAGCGCCGGGCGGCGCACGTTGGGACGCAGCGAACAGACGTCGTCGGAGAGTTCGCGCGGCAGCATCGGGATATTGAAGCCCGGCAGATAGTTGGTGAAGGCGCGCTGCGCCGCCAGCTTGTCCAGCTCGCTGCCTTCCGGCACGTAGGCGGTGGGATCGGCGATAGCGATAGTCAGACGCAGCGTGCCGTCGGCGTTCTCTTCGACGTAGAGCGCGTCATCCATATCTTCGGTGCTGGCGCTGTCGATGGTGACGAAATCGAGCGCGGTAAGATCCTCGCGCGTCAGCTGTTCGTCCAGCATCTCGCCAAAGCCGACCTGCGGCGCTTCGCGCTCCAGGTTATGGCGCGACAGGGTGACCCACCACGGCGCCAGATGATCGTCGGCTTTAACGATAAATTCGGTCAGTTCGGCGTAGAAACCGCGGTCGCCTTTCAGCGGATGGCGGCGCATTTCGGCAACGGCCCAGTCGCCCGCCTGAAAATCATGGCTCAGGCCACGCACCGGACGGCAGGGGATGGCGTCTTTTAACAGCGGATGGTCAGGAACGATGGAAAGACGGTCATCTTTCTTCTGCACGCGGCCGACAAAGCGGCTGAGAAAGGGTTCGATCAGCGTTTCAGGCTCGGCGCTTTCCCGATCTTTATCGCTGTGGATGATGGCGGATACCCGGTCGCCGTGCATCACTTTCTTCATCTGCGGCGGCGGAATGAAATAGCTTTTCTGCGCGTCGACTTCAAGGAAGCCGAAACCTTTTTCGGTGCCTTTAACGACACCTTCTGCGCGGGGAGTCTGCGCGTGGAGCTTCTCTTTAAGCTGCGCGAGCAGCGGATTATCCTGGAACATAGTCAGTTTAGTTTCGTGGCCTAAGAGCGGCTGCTAGTTTTACGCGAATCAGGGGCGCGCGGCAAGGCAAATGAGGGTAAAAAAGCCGGATTAACCGGCTTTTTACTAAGGAAACTCTGCGCTTACGCGATGCGCTGAGTCGGCAGAGAAACCGACAGTTCCAGCTTCACCGGAACCGATTTAGAGGTCGGCGTGCCGCTGATGTCGCCGAAGCTGTTCAGCGGAACCAGCGGGTTGGTTTCCGGGTAATAGGCCGCGAGGTTGCCGCGCGGAATATTGTAGGGCACCAGTTTAAAACCGCTGACGCGACGCGAGATATTGTCGTTCCACAGGGTTTCGATATCCACCAGCTGACCTTCGGTAAAGCCGAGCGCCTGCATATCTTCCGGGTTGATAAACACCACTTCGCGCTGGCCGTAAACGCCGCGGTAACGGTCGTCGAGGCCATAAATCGTGGTGTTGTACTGGTCATGCGAACGCAGGGTCTGCAGCGTGAAAGGCACTTCCGCCACGTCCAGCGGGAAGAGCGAGGCGGGCAGCGCCGCGCTGCTGAACTCCGCTTTCTGCGTCGGGGTGTTGAAGCGCAGATCCGCCGCCGCGTTGCCGAGGTAGAAGCCGCCCGGCTGGTCGCACTTCTCGTTGAAGTCGGCAAAGCCCGGAATGGTGGCGGCGATATGGTCGCGGATCAGGTTGTAGTCGGCGGCCAGCTTCAGCCACTCTACCTTCTCGTCGCCCAGCACCGCGTGAGCGATGCCCGCCACGATCGCGGTTTCCGAGCGCTGCGTCTCCGCCAGCGGAATGCCGATGCCTTCGGAGGCGTGCACCATGCTGAAAGAGTCTTCTACGGTGATGAACTGGTTGCCGGTCGCCTGGGTGTCGCGCTCGGTGCGGCCCAGCGTCGGCAGGATCAGGCTCTCCGCGCCTGGCACCAGATGGCTGCGGTTGAGCTTAGTGCTGATATGCACCGTCAGGCCGCAGCGCTGCAGCGCCTCTTCGGTGCGCGGCGAGTCGGGCGCCGCCGCGGCGAGGTTGCCGCCCAGCGCGATCAGCACTTTGATCTCATCGCGCAGCATAGCGTTCAGCGCGTCAACGGTGTTATGGCCGTGCTCGCGCGGCGGCTCGAAGCCAAAGTGGCTGCCGAGCGCGTCGAGGAAGGCTTTGCTCGGCTTCTCGTCGATGCCCATGGTGCGGTTGCCCTGCACGTTGCTGTGGCCGCGCACCGGGCAGAGGCCTGCGCCTTTCTTGCCGAGCTGACCGAACAGCAGCTGCAGGTTCACGATTTCGCGTACCGTGTCTACCGAGTGTTTGTGCTGGGTGATGCCCATCGCCCAGGTGACGATAACGCGATCGGCGCTCTGGTAGATTGCCGCGGCTTCGCGGATCTGCGCTTCGCTCAGGCCGGACTGCTGCACGATCTGCATCCAGTCGGTGCTGTCGACCGCGTCGAAATAGGCTTCGACGCCGTGCGTGGTGGCGTTGATAAAGGTTTCGTCGAACAGGCCTTTCTCACCGGCCGCCAGGCGCGCGCGATGGGTTTCGAGCAGCGCTTTCACCATGCCGCGCACCGCCGCCATATCGCCGCCGAGATTCGGCTGGTAATAGGCGGAGCTGATGGTGCCCGCTTTAGAGGTGACCACCTCCAGCGGCTTCTGCGGATCGGCGAAACGCTCAAGTCCGCGCTCGCGCAGGGTGTTGAAGGTGACGATCTTCGCGCCGTGATCGGCAGCGTGGCGCAGGCTGTGCAGCATACGCGGGTGGTTAGTGCCCGGGTTCTGGCCGAAAACCAAGATCGCATCGGCATGGTCGAAATCGTCGAGGCGGATGGTGCCTTTGCCGACGCCGATGCTGCGCTTCAGACCGGCGCCGCTCGCTTCGTGGCACATATTGGAGCAGTCCGGGAAGTTATTGGTGCCCGCCAGGCGGCCGAACAGCTGATAGAGCCAGGAGGCTTCGTTGCTGGCGCGGCCCGAGGTGTAAAGCTCCATCTGGTTCGGGTTGTCCATCGCCTTGATATGCTGCGCGATCAGCGCAAAGGCGTCGTCCCAGCTCACCGGCTCATAGTGATCGGTTTCGGCGTTATAGCGCATCGGGTGGGTCAGACGGCCCTGATACTCCAGGAAGTAGTCGCTCTGCGCATAAAGTTTGGTGACGCTGTGCTGGGCAAAGAAATCGGTGTCGACCACGCGACGCGTCGCTTCCCAGGTCACCGCTTTGGCGCCGTTTTCACAGAAACTAAAGGTGCTTTTGTTATCGTCGCCCCAGGCGCAGCCCGGGCAGTCGAAGCCGCGCGCTTTGTTCATGCGCATCAGGTTGCGCATATTTTTCAGCGCGGCTTTGCTGTCTAAAACGAAACGGGTCGTGGCTTCCAGCGATCCCCAGCCGCCCGCAGCGGCGCGGTAAGGCTTAATTTTGCGTTTGAATTTCATGGTGAGTGCAGGCTTATGTTTTTTGTAGGAAGTTTGTTATCAGGATATATCCTGACGGTGAGGGAAGTGTGCGACTGCAATCATAAGTTGTCTAATTGATTGACTTAATGGTGCGATAGCCGCTGTTTATCGCGCCCGATGCAAAATTGTGATGCTGCTCAAATTTTACTCTCTGGCAACCTGCTGATAACGGGAGTTACTGACGCAACGGGTCAATACTTGCTCCTTCATCTCTAAAAGGGCGCACTCCATGAAACAGCTCACCAGCCAGATCCATGCGTTTGGCAAAGCGTTGATGATGCCGATCTCGGTGATTGCGGCGGCGGGGATCTTCCTTGGCCTCGCGGCCGCGATGCAGAACCCGGCGATTACCGGCGATGCCTTCGCCCAGATGCAGGTGCCGCAGCTGATTATCGGTTTCATCCGCAAAGTGGCGGGCGCGCTCTTCGCCAACCTGCCGGTTTTCTTCGCCGTGGCGAGCGCCATCGGCCTGGCGAAGGCGGAAAAGCCGACGGCGGCCTTCGCCGCGGTAATCGGCTACATCACCATGAACGTCGGCATCAGCGCCACGCTGGCGGCAAAGGGGCTGACGGCGGCGACCACCACGCCGGCCGCGCTCCAGCAGGCGGGCATGGATCAGACCACGGCGATGATGACCTCGGCGGAATATATCCAGATGCTGGGCATCTTCACCTATAACATGAGCGTGCTGGGCGGCGTGATTGCCGGGCTGCTGACGGTGCTGCTGCATAACCGCTTCTATACCCAGCAGCTGCCGACCGCCATCAGCTTTTTCGGCGGCCGCCGCTTCGTGCCGATTGTCACCGTGGTTGTCCTGCCGCTGGTGGGCGTGCTGCTGGCGTTGATCTGGCCGACGCTGGGCGCGGGCATCGCCTGGGTAGGCGAGATGATCGGCAAAAGTGGGCAGTACGGCGCCTTTCTGCTCGGCACGGCGGAGCGCATTTTGATCCCTACCGGGCTGCACCATATCCTCAATGAAACCGTGCGCTTTACCCCGATTGGCGGCATCGCCATTGTCGACGGGCAAACGCTGGTGGGCGCGCTCAATATCTTCAACGCGTCGCTGACCCATCCCGGCTCGGTGCCTGACGACGCGCTGCGCAACGCCACCCAGTTTCTCGCCCAGGGCAAAATTCCGGTGATGATGTTCGGCCTGCCGGCCGCCGCGCTGGCTATCTATCACACCGCGCGTCCTGAACATAAGCAGCGGGTCAAGGCGCTGATGATGGCGGGCGCGCTGACCTCTTTCACTACCGGCATCACCGAGCCGCTGGAGTTCTGCTTTATTTTCGTCTCGCCGGTGCTCTATCTGCTGCACGCGCTGCTGACCGGTCTCTCTTTTATGCTGATGTCGATGCTGCACCTGATGATCGGCAACGTGCAGGGCGGCGTGATCGATCTGGTGGTGTTCGGCATTCTCGGCGGCAGCAAAACGCACTGGTGGTGGACGCTGGCGCTCGGCGCGATCTATGCGCCGCTCTACTACTATGCATTCCGCTTTATTATCACCCGCATGGGCGTTGAGACGCCGGGACGCGAATCAGAAGATGAAAAGCCGCAGCTGGTGGCGGCGGACGAGCGCACGAAGGTGATTATCAGCGGCCTTGGCGGGCAGGCGAACATTGAAGATGTCGACTGCTGCTTTACCCGTCTGCGCGTCAGGGTGAAAGATATGAAAGAGGTGGTGGATCAGACGCTGCTCACTACCGGCGCCAACGGCATCAACCGCGTCAGCGAGCACGATATTCAGGTTATCTATGGTCCGCAGGTCGAGAAGATCGCCAACGAGGTAAAAAGCGCGCTTGGCGTGGCCTGAAGGATTTACGTCTACACTTAACAGACTGGAAGCGAACGAGGAGACGGAAATGTTTAAACATAAAACCAACGAAGAGCGTAAACAGGAAGGGGACGTCAGCAAGAGCGCGCCCGAGAGCACGCCGCACGTTCACAACGCCTATGAAGAGGACGATCATCCGGCGACCGATGCGCCTGCTGAACACGGCGAAATTCCGCGTACTCGTGACGATCATAATGATGATAAGAAAGATCCCTACGAGGATCGCGAAAAGAAATAGCGGCTTTCCGCTATCGCCCCGTGACAAGAAAGGCCGCAGCGTTGTCGCTGCGGCCTTTTTGGATGTTTGCGCGAGCTGGCGGTTAGCCAGAACGTCACTGTCAGGATTGCGGCTGACCAACCGGACCCGAACCCAGCGGGCCGCCAGGAACGGACTGGCCGCTTGGCGCGTGCGGACGACCATCATTGCCCACTGCACTGCTGTCATGCTGACAGCCTGAAAGCGCAACCAGGCTGGCGATAATTAACATTCCACTGAATAAACTTTTCATATATGTCCCTGAGAGGTTTAAAGTTTTGTCGTGTGTTGCCGATTAAGCTTAGCCAGTCTGTGATGACTGTCAAAAATTAAGTGATTAATTTCCCGCGCTTTCAGGCAACAGGCAGCAATGGGGCAAGCCAAACGGCGTACTTTTAGTGCCAGCAACATTGGGTAAAAATTGACAATCTCATGATGCTCAATGAACATTCAGGCATCGCTAACGAGTAACGGTTTTTGCCGTTACTGGAAAGCGATCGCCCCGGCGCAAACAACCTATTGCCGGTCGGCTTTGAAATTTCCAGCAAATAGTGGCGGGCTAGTAAAATCGACATCAAACAACTCATCTACCTCTGCAACCTCGAACGTGAACGCCATTTTGGCCGCGCGGCCGAAGCCAGCTTCGTCAGCCAGCCGACGCTCTCTATGCGCCTGAAGAACCTCGAACGCGAACTCGGCCTGTCGCTGATCAACCGCAGCAATAACTTCGTCGGTTTTACGCCGGAAGGGGATCGCGTGCTGGCGTGGGCGCGGGAGATCGTGTCGGTCTATCAGGGGCTGAAGCTGGAGGTGGAATCGCTGAAGCACGGCGTCAACGGCACGCTGCGCATCGGCGTGATGCCGCAGTGCAGCGTGGCGCTGCCGGCGCTGCTGAAAAGGGTGCAGAGCCGCTATCCTCAGCTTAACTACCGCATCGCCGCGCTCAGCGCCGATCAGCTGCTGGAGGCGCTTAACAGTCATACCGTCGACGTCGGCATCGGCTTTTTCGAGCTGGCGACGCTGCGCGAACTGCATTTTCAGACGGCGTTTCTGCCCGAGCGCGGCGTTGAAGCGATATTCGATCCGACGCAGTTTCCCGAGCTGGTAGGCGACGAACCGCTCTCGCTCGCCGCGCTGGCCGCTTTGCCGCTCTGCCTCTCGGAGCCGACGCGCTATTTTCGCCGCTATCTTGACATGGCCTTCCGCGAGGCGGGGCTGACGCCGCAGGTAATGGTGGAGAGCGCCGCGATTCTCGAACTGGTGCAGAGCGCGCAGGTGGGGCTGGGGGTGCTGGTGTCGCCTGTCGGTCATCTGCTGCCGTCGATGCTACAGGGCATGGCGCAGCGGCCGATCGCCATTACCCATATGGCGCGCCAGGCGGCGCTGGTGATTGCCGAACCGGGTCGCGCCTCGCCGCTGTCGCAACACTTCTTCGACGAGGCGCGCAGCCACCTTGAAGGCTACGCCGCTTCACCCATAGCGTAAAACAGCCGGCTGTTCCAGTTGCCGATCGCCACCGCCTGAATCAGGGCGAACAGCGCCTCTGGCTGCCAGCCTTCGGTAACCAGCGGCTGCAGATGCGCCGCGCTGAAGCGCTCAGGCGAGCGGGTCAGCTGCGCCGCCAGCGCCACGACGCGGCCCTGCGTCGTTGTCTGATCGGCGGCGTCATCCACCGACTCCAGCAGCGCCTCGCGCACCTCATCCGGGAAAAACTGAAACGCCCAGCGGCTGCCGAGCGCGCGCGCGCAGGTCGCCTCCGCCAGCGGGGTAAAGGGTGTCGGATTGATGCGTAGGCGCAGGGTTTGCCAGCCGTAGAGCGCGGCGGCGTCGTGCGCCAGCAGCCAGACCGCATCGGCGAGATCGGGACGCGGCTGGCAGAAGGTAACGGCGGCCAGCTGTTCGGCGCTGGCGTAGCGCAGCTCCAGCGGCTTCACGCCATGTTTCCAGAGTGGCTTTTCCACAAACCCGTCGCGGTCGGCGTCGGGCGGCGGCGTCACGCCCGGCAGCCAGCGCACCGGCAATGCCAGCAGCGCCTGCAAACCGGCCGCCACGCGCGCCTGATAGCTGACGAAGCCGACGATCTGATTCAGCGTCACGATATCCGGCTCGGTCAGGCCCACGGCGTCGAGCGCCCTGAGCGCTGCGGCGTTGATCAGCTCCGGCTGCATCGCCAGCTGGCGCGCATACTGCGTCAGCTGCGTCAGGCGGTTATTGCTCTCACGCGACGAGTCGGGGCCAGGCAGCGGATTAAGGCGCGCCGAATAGTGATTGCAGAGTCGCTGCACGCCCGCGACCTGCGCCACGGTCAGCGCGGTGCTGAGGCGATCGTAAAGGGTAAGGGTATGGGTCAGCGTCGCCGCGACGCGATCGGGAAACAGCAGCTGGCAGAGATCGCGGGAGGCCAGCAGCATCGGCTGGCTGGCCTGCAACAGCGGCTGAAGCGCGCTCGCCTCCTGCTGCAGTCCAAGCAGGAAACGGTCGTTAATCAGGGCTGCTTCGGGAACCAGCGGCTCAGCCTGAATGGCGTGCGGGCTGGTCTGGCTCTCGTAAAACCAGTGGTTGTGGCCAGGATAGCGGCGTTGTTCCATGGTTATTCCTTTTGCAAATAACTGGCACGTCGCGCATGGCGTGAATCCGAAACCGTGACGCGCGCCCGGGGGCTGGCTTATCGTCGCTTAACGGCGGGGAAGGGCAAAAGACCGATCGGTGATAATTAATAGCGCGAAGCTATAAGGCGGGGAAAGTGAGCAGAAAAAAGGGCGAGCCAGGCTCGCCCTCAGAACTTATTTCAGTTCCAGTTCGTTCATCGCGGCGATGCTGAAGCCGCCGTCAACGTGAACGATCTCGCCGGTGATGCCGCCGGCCAGGTCAGAACAGAGGAACGCCGCCGAGTTGCCGACGTCTTCGATGGTGACGGTGCGGCGAATCGGGGTAACCGCTTCGCAGTGCGCCAGCATCTTACGGAAATCCTTGATGCCTGACGCCGCCAGGGTACGGATCGGACCGGCGGAAACGGCGTTCACGCGCACGCCTTCCGGACCCATCGCGTTCGCCATATAGCGCACGTTGGCTTCCAGCGACGCTTTCGCCAGACCCATCACGTTGTAGTTCGGGATCGCGCGCTCTGCGCCCAGGTAGGAGAGCGTCAGCAGAGCGGAGTTGGGGTTCAGCATCTCGCGGCACTCTTTCGCCATCGCTACAAAGCTGTAGGCGCTGATGTCGTGAGCAATCTTAAAGCCTTCGCGGGTAACGGCGTTCACATAGTCGCCATCCAGCTGGTCGCCCGGGGCGAAGCCGATGGAGTGAACGAAACCGTCAAATTTCGGCCAGGTTTTTGCCAGTTCAGTAAACAGCGATTTGATGCTCTCGTCTTCGGCCACATCGCACGGCAGCACAATGTCTGAACCCAGATCTTTAGCAAACTCTTCCACACGACCTTTCAGTTTGTCGTTCTGGTAGGTGAAAGCCAGTTCTGCGCCCTGCTTGTGCATCGCCTGCGCAATTCCGTAGGCAATAGAGAGTTTACTGGCAACGCCAGTAATCAGAATGCGCTTACCGGAAAGAAAACCCATAGCTGTAATCCTTATGGTCATTGTTGTTGGCGGCCGCATTGGTTAAAAAACAGGCGACCGCATTAATCGACGTGCGGATTCTAGCACGTCTCAGGCAAATGGGGTAAACCAACCTGATTCAGGCCTCGCGGCGCCAGGCTTCCGCCGTCAGCGCTTCGCCGAAGTGGCTCGAAATCAGCCGCTTAGTCAGATCGTGCAGCGGTGAAGCCAGCACGTCGGCGGTGCCGCCGCGCTCCACCACTTCCCCCTGATGCATTACCAGCACCTGATCGCTGATGTGCTTCATCATGCCGAGATGCTGCGTCACATAAATATAGGTGATGCCGTGTTGCTCCTGCAGCTCCAGCATCAGATTCACCAGCTGCGAGCGCATCGTCATATCGAGCGAGGCGAGGGCTTCGTCGGCGATAATCACTTTCGGCTGCAGGATCAGCGCGCGCGCCAGGCCGAGGCGCTGCTTCTGGCCCGGCGCCAGCATATGGGGATAGTAGCCGGCGTGGTCGCGCAGCAATCCCACCTGGCGCAGCGTAGCGATAATGCGCTTCTCGCGCGCCTCCGGCGTCAAATCGCTGTTGAGGCGCAGCGGCAGGTCGAGGATCTGGCTGACGCGCTGGCGCGGGTTGAGCGAGGTAGAGGGATCCTGAAAAATCATGCGGATGCGCTGGCTGCGGTAGCCGTAGTCGCCGAATTCAAGCGGATGATCGTTAATCAGGATTTCGCCGCTGCTCGGCGCCACCATGCCGCTCAGCATTTTCGCCAGCGTTGATTTGCCGGAGCCGTTCTCGCCGATGATCGCCAGCGTCTGCTTCTCACGCAGAATAAAACTCACCGATTTCACCGCCTCGACGTGCTGGCGGCGAAAGAGGCCGGTGCGATAGCGGAAGGTTTTGCTCAGATTGCGCACTTCAAGCAGCGTCTCCATCTACTGCTCCTCCATATTCAGCGGAAAGTGGCAGGCGAAAAGATGCGTTTTGCTGCCGCTCAGGCGCGGCGTTTCCACGCATTTGCGCTGCGCGTATGGGCAGCGCGGGCCAAGCCGACAGCCGATCGGCAGGCTCTCCAGCGACGGTATCGCGCCGGAGAGGGTGTTCAGGCGGCTTTTGTGCGGCAGCGCGCGGCCGAAATCGGGCATCGCGCGGATCAGCGCCTGCGTATAAGGATGGTGCGGCGTCGCGATCAGATCGTCGCTGCCCGCCGTTTCAACGGTCTGCCCGCAGTACATCACGTTAATGCGGTCCGCCCACTGGCTCATGGTGCGCAGATCGTGGCTAATCAGCAGAATGGTGGTGTTGTTGTTCTGGTTGAGGCGACTCAGCAGGCGGAAAATCTGCGCCTGGGTGGTCGGCTCCATGGCGTTAGTAGGTTCGTCGGCGATCAGCAGGCGCGGCTGGTTGGCCAGCGCGATGGCGATCATCACCTTCTGGCACTCGCCTTCGGTCAGCTCATAGGGAAAGCTGCGCATGATATCTTTATGATCTTTGATGCCGACGCGGTGCAGCAGCTCGATGGCGCGGGTTTTGCGCCAGAACCAGAAGCGCCCCATCCACGCACCTTTATAGGTCCAGCGCGGAATCGCCTGCATCAGCTGGCGGCCGATACGCTCCGAAGGATCGAGACAGGACTGCGGCTCCTGAAAAATCATTGAGACGTTGTGACCGACGATGCGGCGACGCTCGCGCGGCGACAGGCGCAGCAGGTCGATATCGTCAAATACCATGCGATCGGCGGTGACGCGCCAGTTATCCTTGGTCACGCCGCAGATCGCCTTTGCCACCAGACTTTTGCCCGAGCCCGATTCGCCCACTAACCCGCGGACTTCCCCTTCCATCAGCGTCAGGTTGATGCGGTCCACCGCCTTGACGGGACCGTCGGCGGTCATAAATTCAATGGTCAGATTACGAATATCGAGTAACGGCATTATTCCACTCCCGCCTCAACAGCGCGGCGGATACCGTCGCCCAGCAGGTTAACGATTAAGACGCTGATCATCAGCGCGGCGCCCGGCAGCATCACCGTCCAGGGGGCGACGTAAACCAGCTCCAGCGAATCGCCAAGCATCGCGCCCCATTCGGGCGAGGGCAGCTGCGCGCCGAGATCGAGAAAGCCGAGCGCGGCGATATCCAGAATCGCCAGCGACAGCGAGCGCGTCACTTCGCTGATCAGCATCGGCAGCACGTTGGGCAAAATCGCATGGCGCAGGATATCGATATTGCTGGCGCCGTCGAGGCGCGCCGCCACCACATACTCTTTTTCCAGCTCGTCATGCACCGCGCTATAGGTGGCGCGCACCAGACGCGGCAACAGCGCCAGCCATATCGCCAGCAGCGCGTGCTCAAGGCGCGGGCCGAGAAAGGCCACCACGATAATCGCCAGCAGCAGCGTGGGGATAGACAGCAGGGTATCCAGCACGTGATTCATAACGGCCGAGCGCAAACCGTGCGTAATGCCCGCCAGCACGCCGAGCGCCAGCCCGCACAGCGTGGCGAAGAGCGTGACCATAATCGCCGAACCCACGGTCGGCGCCACGCCGCTCAGCAGGCGGCTTAACACGTCGCGTCCCAAATCGTCGGTGCCGAGGAAAAACGAGACGTCGCCGTAGCGCGACCAGGAGGGCGGCAGCAGCTGATAGCCGAGAAACTGCTGATCGATGCCGTAGGGCGCCAGCAGCCCGCCGAACAGGCAGAGAAACAGCAGGGCGCCAAAGCCGTACAGCCCAATCATGGCCGTGGTGTTGCGATAAAAATGGTGCCAGCTGCGGCGAAACGCGCCGGGCAGCCGTTTTTCGGCATAGACGTTATCGTAGGGCATGCGCAATCGCCTGAAGGGGAATCAGCGGGGTTTGCAGCGCTTTACATTTTTCACTCATATCAATGCGTTGCCTAAATTTTCAGCGTTAGGGCGTCGGGCTGCGGCGTCGTCGCGTCAGCATGACGAAGTCTGTAGGGGATTATCCGTCGATAACCCGCTTACAGGCAAGGAAAGGGCGGCAGCAATTTCGTGTCGGGCTGATGGAAGGCCATAATTTGCGCCGTTGAGCGGGGCGTCGCCCGGCGGGCAGGCGGGTAAAGTAACACTGAAAAGTCTTTCAATTTTTTTGTGGTTTAAAAGCAAATATGTCAGCTTTTAAACCGCATCACTCAGGCGCATGATGTCTACATCGAGGCAAAATGCCTCACCAACTGAAATAAACTTTAAGGAAATGACCATGAAAACCATCAAAACTTTCGTTGTAGTTGCTGCGCTCTCTTTCGTATCGTTCGGCAGCTTCGCTCAGAGCGTTACCGCTTCAGCCTCCACGCTCGACGCGGCAGAAGCGCAAATCGCCGCGCAGGCGCATCAGGCTGGCGCATCATACAAAATTACCGGGGCTCGATTTGATAACGGCGCCTACGTTTCAGCTGAACTGATTAAATAACGCTGTCGCAAAACCTGTTTCAGGGGCCGCTTAGTGCGGCCTTTGGCGTTTCTGGCGCGCCCTGTCCGCTACACTCTATTCAGACTAACGAACAGGAGAGACCATGACGGAGAAAAAAACCAACTCAGATCGGCGTCCGGCAGAGATCGCCCATCAACAGCTGTTACAGAGCGGCAGCGCCTGGAATGGCCAGCCCTATAAGGCTTATCCCGCGGGCAAACCGCAGATAACGGTGATGCGCATGTCGTTGCCCGCCCACAGCGAACTTCCCTGGCACACCCATCCCATGCCGAATAGCGCCTATGTGCTTTCCGGGCTTCTGACCATCGAAGACAGGCTCACCGGCGAACAATTTCATGCAGGCGCGGGAGAGGCGCTGAACGAAACGATCGACAGCGCGCACCGTGGCTACACCACCGACGAGCCGACTGAGTTAGTGATTTTCTATGCTGGCGTCGAAGGGCAGGAACTTTCTCAACCGCTGCCGGGAGAGGAAGCGGAGTTTTAGTCGCAACGTTCGCCTGCCGGTAACGCAGCGGGAGCGATATACCGCATTGCGCTGCCGGCAAGGGTGCTGACAATAGCTTTATCTTAAACAAAAGATAAACCATTGCTGTAATTCGGCGATAGCAGGGCGCTTAAAAGCGCGTTATTTTACGTGCCCGTCTGTTACAGAACCTGACTCGCAGCGTAAATTCGCGCCTGATTTTTCATGCGCGGAAATAATATCGAGCGGCTCGTCAAATCTGTTTATCTTTTCTATTTCTTTAACAGGCTGGCCGGTTATAACAGGTCTGGAAGAGATTTTGTTCGAGAGGCACATGATTTGGGAACGGAAGGGAAAAAGAGCGCGTTGTAAATATATCAAATTTAAGATGTTGATTTTTATTGTATTTTAATTGCATTTCTGCGCTAATTATTAGGCCCATAATAATCAATATCGATAACCGGCTTTAACTTTATTAGGTCATGAAGTTGATCTCGATCGCAGTCGATATAAACTCATATTGCATCGGTCGCGTTAAAATAATAAAACCGGCTGCGGCTGCACTATTTTCGCCATCCCTCTTTGTTGCTCTCGCCTTTTCTCTCACGCCAGATGAAAAAAAGCGCCAGCCTGATTAAGGCTGTCTTAAGGTTTCGCCAGCATTATTTTCTCAACCCCGTCATGAAGCAGGGCTGGCGAGATTCATCAAACTTACTTCAGAAGGAAACAATTCCTTCATATTTGTAAGATTTATTTCTTCAGGCGGCGCTTACGCATTTATTTATTTCGAACATCTGGAACGGATGGGATTTTATTATGTCATTTCTCCCTTTTTCGCGGCCTTCGTTGGGTGAAGAGGAGCTGGCGGCGGTCAAAGCGGTGTTTGAATCCGGATGGATTACCACCGGTCCGCAAAATGCGGCGCTGGAACAGGCGTTTTGTCAGCTCACCGGCAATCAGCACGCCATCGCGGTCAGCTCAGCCACGGCGGGAATGCACGTTACGCTGCTGGCGCTCGGTATTCAGCCTGGCGATGAGGTGATAACGCCGTCGCTGACCTGGGTCTCCACGCTTAATATCATTACGCTGCTGGGCGCGACGCCGGTGATGATCGACATCGATCGCGACACGCTGATGGTGACGCCCGAACAGATTGAGGCCGCCATCACGCCGCGCACCCGCGCCATCATTCCGGTGCACTACGCCGGCGCGCCGGCGGATGTGGACGCGATTCATGCCCTCGGCGCGCGCTATGGCATTCCGGTCATCGAAGATGGCGCGCACGCCGCGGGCTGCTATTACCGGGGACGCCATATCGGCAGCGCAGGCACCGCGATTTTCTCCTTTCACGCCATTAAAAATATGACCTGCGCCGAAGGCGGGCTGATTGTCACGGACGACGCGCAGCTGGCGGATCGCATGCGCAGCCTGAAGTTTCACGGGCTGGGGGTCGACGCCTACGATCGCCATACCCACGGCCGCAAGCCGCAGGCGGAAGTGGTGATGCCCGGCTTTAAGTACAACCTGCCCGATATCAGCGCGGCCATTGCGCTGACGCAGCTGAAAAAGCTCGCCGATTTTAATACGCGCCGCACCGCCATCGCCCAGCGCTATCTGCGCGAACTGGCCGATACGCCGTTTCTGCCGCTGGCGCAGCCGGCCTGGCCGCATCAGCACGCCTGGCATCTGTTTATCATTCGCGTCGACGAGGCGGCGTGCGGCATCAGCCGCGATGCGCTGATGGAGGCGCTGAAGGCGCAGGATATCGGCACCGGCCTGCACTTCCGCGCCGCGCACACCCATAAATATTACCGCGACCGCTATCCGCAGCTCTCGCTGCCCAACACCGAATGGAACAGCGATCGCATCTGCTCTCTGCCGCTGTTCCCGGATATGCGCGATGAAGACGTCGCCCGCGTCGTCGGCGCGTTGCGTCAGCTGGCAGGAGGATGAGATGCAGGAAGAAAAAGCGATTCGCAAAGTGTCCGTGGTGATCCCGGTCTACAACGAAGAAGAGAGCCTGGCGGAGCTGGTGCGCCGTACCGACGCCGCCTGCGCCACGCTGGGGCTGGAGTATGAAATTCTGCTGGTGGACGACGGCAGCGCTGACCGCTCCGCCCAGATGATCGACGATGCCGCTGATATGCCCGGCAGCCATGTGGTTGGCGTCTTGCTGAACCGCAACTACGGCCAGCACTCGGCGATTATGGCCGGCTTCAGCCATGTTTCCGGCGATCTGATTATCACGCTGGATGCTGACCTGCAGAACCCGCCGGAGGAGATCCCGAACCTGGTGCGCGCGGCGCAGCAGGGCTATGACGTGGTTGGCACCGTGCGCCAGAATCGTCAGGACAGCTGGTTCCGCCGCCGCGCCTCGCGCGCCATCAACCACCTGATCCAGCGCGTCACCGGAAAAGCGATGGGGGATTATGGCTGTATGCTGCGCGCCTATCGCCGCCATATCGTCGATGCGATGCTGAACTGCCACGAGCGCAGCACCTTTATCCCCATCCTCGCCAACACCTTCGCGCGGCGCACCATCGAACTGCCGGTGACCCACGCCGAGCGCGAATTCGGCGACTCCAAATACAGCTTTATGAAGCTGATTAACCTGATGTACGACCTGGTGACCTGCCTGACCACCACGCCGCTGCGTCTGCTGAGCATCGTCGGCAGCCTGATTGCGCTGGCCGGCTTCGCCTTCTCGCTGGTGTTGATCGTGCTGCGCCTGTTTCTCGGCGCCAGCTGGGCGGGCGACGGCGTCTTTGTGCTGTTCGCCATCCTGTTTATCTTTGTCGGCGCGCAGTTTATCGGCATGGGGCTGCTCGGCGAATATATAGGGCGCATCTATAACGACGTGCGCGCGCGGCCTCGCTACTTCATTCAGCGTGTTATCCATCCCCAGCAAAAAGCCACTTCTGTACAGGAATCTGAGCAATGAAAACCATCGTCTTCGCC
This sequence comes from Pantoea sp. X-Soil-MYKO-1289, assembly GCF_059730625.1. NCBI lineage: Bacteria > Pseudomonadati > Pseudomonadota > Gammaproteobacteria > Enterobacterales > Erwiniaceae > Pantoea > Pantoea sp. X-Soil-MYKO-1289. The sequence goes on along the minus strand of NZ_AP036004.1, from coordinate 2,218,081 downwards.
TACGCCGAAATGGGCTGTGCGGGCATCAGCGCGCTGCTGAACGCCGGGTATGAAATCAGCGCCATCTTCACCCATGCCGACACCTCGCCGGAAAGCCACGCCTTTCCCTCTGTAGCGCGCCTGGCGGCGGAGCAGGGTATTCCGGTTTACGCGCCGGAAGAGGCCAGCCATCCGCTGTGGGTCGACCGCATCAAAGCGATGCAGCCGGACTTTATCTTCTCGTTCTACTACCGCGCGCTGCTGAGCGACAGCATTCTCCGCACCGCCCGCGTGGGCGCCTTTAATCTGCATGGCTCGCTGCTGCCGAAATACCGCGGCCGCGCGCCGCTCAACTGGGTGCTGGTCAACGGCGAAACGGAAACCGGCGTCACGCTGCACCACATGGTGAAGCGCGCCGACGCGGGGGATATCGTGGCGCAGCAGCGCGTGGCGATCGATGCGCAGGACAACGCCCTGACGCTGCACCGCAAGCTGGTCGCCTGCGCCACCGAACTGCTGGAAGGGGCGCTGCCGGCGATGAAGCGCGGCGATATCGCCGCGCGGCCGCAGAACCACAGCGACGCGACCCTGGTCGGCCGCCGCACGCCGGAGGACGGACGCATCAACTGGGCGTGGCCGGCGCAGCGGGTGAACAACCTGGTGCGCGCCGTTACCGATCCCTGGCCTGGGGCTTTCGCCTTTGCCGGCACGCTGAAATTTGTGGTGTGGAAAGGGCGCGTGCACGCCGACGCGCCGGCGGCGAAGCCCGGCACGGTGCTGTCGGTCGATCCTTTTCTGATCGCCTGCGGCGACGGCGCGCTGGAGGTGTTGACCGGTCAGAGCGACAACGGCGTCTATATGAACGGCAGCCAGCTGGCGCAAAGCCTGGGCATGGTGCCGGGCGCGCTGCTCTATTCGCAGCCGGTTGCCGCGGTGAAGCGTCGCACCCGCGTATTGATCCTCGGCGTCAACGGCTTTATCGGCAACCACCTGACCGAACGTCTGCTGCAGGATGACAATTTCGAGGTATACGGGCTCGATATCGGCTCTGACGCCATCAGCCGCTTCCTTGACCAGCCGCGCTTCCATTTTGTTGAAGGCGATATCAGCATTCACTCCGAATGGATTGAATACCACATCAAGAAGTGCGACGTGGTGCTGCCGCTGGTGGCGATCGCCACGCCGATTGAGTACACCCGCAACCCGCTGCGCGTGTTCGAGCTCGACTTTGAAGAGAACCTGAAGATTATTCGCGACTGCGTGAAGTACAAAAAGCGCATCATCTTTCCGTCTACCTCCGAAGTCTACGGCATGTGTACTGACCACCACTTCGACGAGGATCACTCTAATCTGGTGGTCGGCCCGATCAACAAGCAGCGCTGGATCTACTCGGTGTCGAAACAGCTGCTGGACCGCGTCATCTGGGCCTACGGCGAAAAAGAGGGGCTGCGCTTTACGCTGTTCCGTCCCTTTAACTGGATGGGGCCGCGTCTCGATAACCTGAATGCCGCCCGTATCGGCAGCTCGCGCGCCATTACCCAGCTGATCCTTAACCTGGTGGAAGGCTCACCGATCAAGCTGATTGACGGCGGCGCGCAGAAGCGCTGCTTTACCGATATTCGCGACGGCATCGAAGCGCTGTTCCGCATTATTGAAAACAAAAACGGCAACTGCGACGGCCAGATCGTCAACATCGGCAATCCAGACAACGAGGCCAGCATCAAAGAGCTGGCGGAGCATCTGCTGGCGAGCTTCGAGCGCCATCCGCTGCGCGACCGCTTTCCGCCGTTCGCCGGTTTCCGCGAAGTGGAAAGCAGCAGCTACTACGGCAAAGGCTATCAGGACGTCGAGCACCGCAAGCCTTCGATCAAAAACGCGCGTCGTCTGCTGAACTGGACGCCAGCGGTGGAGATGGACACCACCATCGATAACACGCTCGATTTCTTCCTGCGCACCGTCGAGCTGCAGGAGAAGCCATGAAGAAAGTCGGGCTGCGCGTCGACGTCGACACCTGGCGAGGCACAAAGCTGGGCGTGCCGGCGCTGCTGGAGCAGTTCAGCCTGCATCAGCTGCAGGCGAGCTTCTTTTTCAGCGTCGGGCCGGACAACATGGGACGCCACCTGTGGCGTCTGATGAAGCCGCGCTTTTTATGGAAGATGCTGCGTTCGCGCGCGGCGTCGCTCTACGGCTGGGATATCCTGCTGGCGGGCACCGCCTGGCCGGGACGGGATATCGGGCGCGGGCTGGCTGACACCATTCGCGCGGCGGCGGAGCACCATGAAATCGGCCTGCACGCCTGGGATCACTTCGCCTGGCAAACCTGGGCGGGCGTCTGGCCGCAGGAAAAGCTGAATGATCAGATTGCGCGCGGCAAGACGGCGCTGGAGAGAATAATCGGTGACGTTGTCACTTGCTCCGCCGTGGCGGGCTGGCGCGCCGATACGCGGGTTGTCGCCGCTAAAGAGCCATTCGGCTTTCGCTATAACAGCGACTGCCGCGGCAGCGGGCCCTTTATCCCGCTGCTGGCTGACGGCAGCCCGGCGACGGTGCAAATCCCGGTGACCCTGCCCACCTGGGATGAGGTGGTCGGGCAGCAGGTGAGCGCGGCGGCCTTCAACGACTATATCCTCGCGCAGATGGCGGCCGCCAGCGGCGCGCCGGTTTACACCATTCATGCCGAGGTCGAAGGCATCGTGGGACTGCCTGCCTTCCGCGAGCTGTTGACGCGCGCCGAACGGATGGGCATTCGCTTTTGTCCGCTCAGCGAGCTGCTGCCTGAGGATCTCGCGACGCTGCCGCAGGGCAAAGTGGTACGCGGCGAGATCGCCGGGCGTGAAGGCTGGCTGGGCTGCCAGCGTTAACTCAAGACGGGACGCTTCTCTATGTGGACATCGATGCGCGCCGGGAAGAAAACGGCGCTGCTGCTGGCGCTTTTTGCCCTCTATTACCTGATTCCAGTTGAATTTCGCAGCCTGTGGCAGCCGGATGAAACCCGCTACGCCGAGATCAGCCGCGAAATGGTGGCGGGCGGCAGCTGGGTGGTGCCGCGCTTTTTCGGCCTGCGCTACTTTGAAAAACCGATCGCCGGCTACTGGGTCAACAATATCGGCCAGCTGCTGTTTGGCCACACCCTGTTTGGCGTGCGCGCGGGGGCGATCTTCAGCACCGCGCTGAGCGCGCTGCTGCTCTACTGGCTCGGCGCGCGGATGTTCGCCAGCCGCGCCGTCGCGCTCAGCGGCAGCGTGATATTCCTTACCTCGCTGCTGGTATACGGCATCGGCACCTACGCAGTGCTCGATCCCATTCTGCTGCTGTGGCTGGTGGCGGCGATGTGCAGCTACTGGCTGGCGACGCAGGCAAACGGCACGCGGCAGCGGCTGTGCGGCTATCTGCTGCTCGGCGTCGCCTGCGGCATGGGCTTTATGACCAAGGGCTTTCTGGCGCTGGCGGTGCCGGTGCTGGCGATCGCGCCCTGGGCCATCTGGCAACGTCGCTTCGGCGAACTGCTGCGCTGGGGGACGCTGACCGTCGCGACGGCGCTGGCGATTAGCGCGCCCTGGGCGCTGGCGATCGCGCGGCAGGAGGGGGATTTCTGGCACTACTTCTTTTGGGTCGAGCATATCCAGCGCTTCGCCGAGGCCGATGCCCAGCATAAAGCGCCGTTCTGGTACTACCTGCCGGTGGCGCTGGCGGGCTCGCTGCCCTGGCTGGCGCTGCTGCCCGGCGCGCTGGCTGCGGCGTGGCGGCAGCGCGGAGAGCATGCCGGCGCCGCCTATCTGTTGAGCTGGGTGCTGCTGCCGCTGCTGTTTTTCAGCATCGCTAAAGGCAAGCTGCCGACCTATATCCTGCCGTGCTTCGCGCCGCTGGCGCTGCTGATGGCGCGCTACGCCCACAGCGGCGGCGCGCGCCTCGGCAGGGTGTTCCGCATCAACGGCGGGATCAACCTGCTGTTCGGCCTGATTGCCGCCGCGGCGGTCGTGCTGTTTCTCGCGCCCTGGGGAGTGGCGCGCCATCCGCTCTACGCGTGCGACGAGACGCTGCGCGCGGCGGCGGCGGCGGCGGCCTTTGCCGGCTGGGGCGTCGCGGGCTGGCTGAGCCGGCGGCCGGGCGACTACCGCTGGCAGCTGGCGGCGCTCTGTCCGCTGGCGCTGGCGCTGCTGGTGGGGTACGCCATTCCGCAGAAGGTGCGCGACTCAAAGCAGCCGCTGAGCTTCGTCAGCGCGCTGCGCGAGCAACTGGCGGGCAGCCGCTATCTGCTGGCGGATAATCCGGGCGTCGCCTCGGCCATCGCCTGGACGCTGCGCCGCAGCGACATCACCCTCTACGACGCCAGAGGCGAAGTGCAGTATGGCCTGAGCTATCCCGATGCCCAGGCGCGCTACGTCGATGGCGCGGCCTTCGCCGACTGGCTGGCGGCGCATCGCCGCCACGGCCGTGTGTCGCTGGTCATCATGCTCAATTCAGGCGAGAAAGCGCCTGACGCGACGATGCCGACGCCGGACGAGAGATATCGGCAGGGGCGGCTGGTCTACTACGGCTACGACGAAAAACCATGAGCCTGCTGCTGATTGCGCTGGTGAGCCTGCTGAGCTGCCTCGCGCAGCTCTGCCAGAAGCAGGCGGCGACCCTCAGCGCGCGCCGCGGTAAACGCCGCCTGATGCTGTGGGCTGGCTTAAGCCTGCTGCTGCTGGGCGTCGCGATGCTGCTCTGGCTGTGGGTGCTGCAACGGGTGCCGGTCAGCGTCGCCTATCCGATGCTCAGCATTAACTTTGTGCTGGTGGCGCTCGCCGCGCGGCTGATCTGGCAGGAAAGCTACACGCTGCGACAGTGGCTCGGCACGCTGGCGATCGTGGCGGGCGTGGCGCTGATCGGGAGTCATCTGTGAGGGGCGTGATGCTGGCGATCGGTTCGGTGCTGCTGGTGACGCTGGCGCAGCTGACGCTGCGCCTGGCGATGCGCGATTTCCCGCCCATCGAGGCGTGGCTGAATCTCGACGGGATGCGCCACGCCAGGACGCTGCTGCTGCTCGCTGCCGGACTGGGCGCCTATGCGCTCTCCATGATCTGCTGGATGGTGGCGCTGCGCCATCTGCCGCTCAACCGGCTCTATCCGCTGCTGAGCCTGAGCTACGTGCTGGTATGGCTGACGGCGGTGCTGCTGCCGACATTCGGCGAGCCGTTTCGCTGGAGCGGCCTGGCGGGCATGCTGCTGATCGTGCTGGGGCTGCTGGCGATTGCCGTGCCGCCGCGCCGGAAAAAGCTATAACAGGCAGATGCCGTCCGTTCCGGCTATGCAGTTGCGTCCCGCTTTTTTCGCCATATAGAGCGCCTCGTCGGCGGCCAGCTTGAGAGAATCAGGCGAGTCGCCGGGCGGCGAAGCGCTGATACCGGCGCTCAGGGTGACGATTTTATCGGGCAGATCGCTCGCCTCATGGGGCAGCGCCGCGCGGCGAATCGCCTCCAGCGCGCGGTGAGCGACATTTTCAGCGTCGCGGGCGTGGGTGCCCGGCAGAATAATGGCGAACTCTTCGCCGCCGTAGCGCGTGACCCGGTCGGTGCCGCGCAGCGGCAGGTGTTTAAGCACCGCCGCCACCTCCTGCAGGCAGCGATCGCCGGCGATATGGCCATACTCATCGTTGTAGCGTTTGAAAAAATCGACGTCGAACATAATCAGCGAGACGGGCGAGGCAGCGCCTTTCAGGCTCTTTTCCAGATAAAAATCGAACTGCCGCCGGTTGCCCAGACCGGTCAGGCCATCCAGCATCGCCAGATCGCTCAGCGTGCCGTTGAGCCGCGTCAGCTCATCCTGCGAGCGCATCAGCGCCTGCTGGCTGCGCTGGTTGGCGCGCAGCTGACGCAGCACCAGATAGCCGAACAGCAGCACCAGCAGCCAGGTGAAAATATTCACGCCGATGCCGGTGATATTGCTCTTCCACCAGGCGTGCCGGATCGCCCGGGTTTCATAGCCGACCGCCACCACCAGCGGATAGCGCTCCAGCCGGGCGTAGCCGAAAAGACGCTCCTCGCCGTCCAGGCGGCTGTCCCAGGTGGCGCTGCCGATGCGCGACTGGCTCAGCAGGCGGGTAAACAGCGGGCTGGAAGAGAGGCTGCGGTTGAGCATGCTGTCGGGAAAAGGGCGGGCGTAAAGCAAGACACCGTCGGTGTTCATCAGCGCCAGCAGATCGCCCGGGCTCTGTTCATACCAGCCGTAAAACTGGCGGAAAAAAGCGACTTTTACCGAGCCGAGCGCCACGCCGCGAAAATTGCCCGCCGCGTCGTTGAGGCGCAGCGAAACCGGGATCACCAGCTCGTCGGCGCTGCGGCTGCGGATCACATGGCCGATATGCGCGCCCGTATCGGCATGGTCGCGGTGCCAGATAAAGGACTCGCGGTCGGCGTTATTCATCTGTTTAAACTGCATGTCGCGCGAGGTGGCCAGCCAGTTGCCCTCTTTGTCATAAACAAAGAGTCCGGCCAGCTGCGGCAGCGGCAGCGAGAGTCCGGCGAGAATGCCGTTTCTGCCGCTGTAAGCCTCGGGACGGTTAAACACCTCGTCTCCCTGGCGGGCGATCTCATCCAGCGCGATATTGACCTGCAGAAAGGTGTCCTGCGCCTGGCGGGAGAGCGAAAGCGACTGGTTGCGCGCCTGCACCGAGACATCCTGCAGCCGGTTTTGCCATGACTGCCAGAGCGCCCAGCTGCACGCCGTCACGATAAAAACGCTGATAAAAAGCAGAAACAGCAGCACAAAGCGCTCTGTTTTCCTGGCGCGGGGCAAGGGCAAAAGTCTCTCTCCGGTAAAACAACGGGTTATCTGTAAAGGTAGCAGTAAAAAGCGGACCTGGCGGCGGGCGGCGAGCTGGCGCGTCGGAGAAGCGCAGCGGCAAAGCGGACCGCGCCGCGGCGGGATGGCGCCCGCCGGGCGTAGAGAGTCCGCTTCAGGGCATTAAGGCTGGTTAAAATCGGGCGCGCTTTTCAGTACCCTGACCGCCTGGGCAATATCGGGCGCCAGCCAGCGATCCTGCTGCCAGTTGGCCACTACCGCCCGCAGGCGGTGCAGTGCCTGCCGCGTGCCCGAGGCGAGCGCCGCGTCGCCGTGAAAATCGAGCGCCTGGGCGGCGAGCAGATACTCGATAGCCAGAATATGCCAGACATTTTCCAGCAGCTTCAGCAGTTTGAGCGCCGCGCCGGTGCCCAGGCTAAGGTGATCCTCCTGCAAGCCAGAGGTGACATAGTTATCCAGCACCGCAGGCTGCGCCAGCTGGCGATTCTCCGCGCAGAGCGACGCCGCCACATACTGCGCGATCATCATGCCGGAGTTAACGCCTGGCTGCGCCACCAGAAAGGGCGGCAGGCCGCTCACCAGCGGATTGACCAGCCGGTCGAGCCGCCGCTCGGCGATGCTGCCGATCTCCGCCATGGCGATCGCCAGCAGATCCGCCGCCATCGCCACCGACTCGCCGTGCGGGTTGGCCTGCGACACCACGCGCCAGCTGTCCGGCGTGCCGAGCACCAGCGGGTTGTCGGTGCAGGCGTTAAGCTCGGTCTCGATCTGGCGCGCGGCGTGCGCGAACTGATCGCGGCTGGCGCCGTGTACCTGCGGCATCGAGCGCAGGCTGAGCGCGTCCTGCGTGCGCACGCCGACGCTGGCCGCCAGCAGCGGACTGTCGCCCAGCAGCTGACGCAGCCGCTGGCCGCTGATCTGCATGCCGGGACTCGCCTTCAGCGCCAGCACCTCGGGGTCGAACGCCGCCAGCTGGCCGCGCAGCGCCTCGAAGCTCATCGCGCCGGTGACGTCCGCCCGGTTCAGCAGGCGCGCGGCATCGTCCAGTGCCAGGCAGGCGAGACCGGTCATGCAGGGCGTGCCGTTCACCAGGCTCAGCCCCTCTTTGGCGCCGGGACGCCAGGGCGTCAGGCCAGCCAGCGCGAGCGCCTGCGCGGCGGGCATGCGCTGGTTTTGATACTCCACCTCGCCGACGCCGATCAGCGCCAGACCGATATGCGCCATATGGCTCAGATAGCCGACCGATCCCTGCGACGGCACCTGCGGCGTAATCTGATGATTCAGCAGCGCCAGCATATGCTGCACCAGCCCGATCGATACGCCCGATTTGCCGTGGCTGTAATTGGCGATCGCCGCGCACAGGATGGCGCGCGCCTGCTCGCGCGTCAGCAGCGGGCCGACGCCGCAGGCGTGGCTCAGCAGGGTATTGCGCGACAGCTGGCTGAGCTGCTCGTCCGCCAGCGTGATATTGCACAGCGCGCCGAGGCCGGTGTTGACGCCGTAGGCGATCTGCCCGCTGGCGACGATCTTATCGACAATGGCGCGCCCCTGGGCGATACGCTGCCAGGCGCCAGCGCTTAAACTTAACTCCGCATCGTGCCGCGCCACCGCGACCAGATCCTGCCACCGCAGCGGCCCGTCGCCCCAGACCAGGGTCATGACGGCTGCCCCGCGCCGTGGTGGCTGGAGATAAACTGCTTAAAGCGCTGCGAGCCCTGCTGGCCGAACATCGCTTCGGGTTCGCCCTGACAGTCGATGGTGCCCTGATGCATAAACACCACGCGGTTGGAGACGTTGCGCGCGAAGCCCATTTCGTGCGTCACCACCAGCATGGTGCGTCCCTCTTCGGCCAGGCTGCGCATCACTTTCAGCACCTCGCCCACCAGTTCGGGATCGAGCGCGGAGGTCGGCTCGTCGAACAGCATCACCTCAGGATCCATCGCCAGCGCGCGGGCGATCGCCACGCGCTGCTGCTGACCGCCGGAGAGCTGCGCCGGATAGAAATCTTTGCGGTTAAGCAGGCCGACGCGGTCCAGCAGCTGCTCCGCCTGAGCGATGCAGCTTTTTTTGTCGCGCTTCAGCACGTAGTGCGGCCCTTCAATGACGTTTTGCAGCACCGTCATGTGCGACCAGAGATTAAAGCTCTGAAACACCATGCCGAGGCGTGAGCGCAGGCGCTCGATCTGCCGGGGATTGGCCGCCAGCTGGTGGCCGCGCGCATGGCGCTTCATCTCGATGGTTTCGCCGCCGACGCTGACCACGCCGGCGTCGGGCGTCTCCAGCAGGTTAATGCAGCGCAGCAGGGTGCTTTTTCCCGAGCCGCTGGCGCCGAGAATCGAAATAACGTCGCCTTTGTGCGCCTGCAGTGAAATGCCTTTCAGAACTTCCATGGCGCCGAAGGATTTATGAATATCCGTGGCGGTCAGGGTAACGGGGGATGTGGAATGCATATTACTCTCCGACAAGCGGTTTAACGGCGGACAACGGCTTTTTTGCCGTGCGATGCACCGGGGTCAGACGACGTTCCAGCAGCGCGTAGAGCTGGACGATAATAAAGTTCAGCAGCAGGTAGATCGCCGCGGCGCAGAGGAACACCTCCATGGTGCGGTAGGTGCGCTGGATGATTTGCTGCGCCACGCCCGTCACGTCCCAGACGGTGACGAGGCTGGCCAGCGCGGTGGATTTCACCAGCAGAATCGCCTCGGTGGAGTAGGCGGGCAGCGCATAGCGCAGCATCACCGGCGCGATAATGCGGCGCAGCAGCAGCCAGCGCGACATGCCGCAGGCGAGGCCGGCTTCGACCTGGCCGGCGGGCACGGCGAGCAGCGCGCCGCGCAGGATCTCCGCCGTATAGGCTGCGGTACAGAGCGACAGCGCCAGCACCGCGCAAATAAACGGCTCGCGCAGGAACGGCCAGACGAAGCTGTGGCGGATCACGCCGAACTGCCCAAGCCCGTAGTAGATAAGGAAGAGCTGGATCATCAGCGGCGAGCCGCGAAACACCAGAATGTAGCCGCGCGCGAAGCCGCTCAGCAGCCGCCAGCGGCTCATGCGCAGCGCCAGAATGCCGATCGCCAGCACGCCGCCGCAGAGAAAGGCGCTGATAAACAGGCCGAGAGTCACCGGCAGGGCGGCGCTGAGCTTAAGAAAGGTGTCGGAGAGAAAGGCGAAGTCAATCATGCTGCTGCTCCTTAATGCTGCGCCGCGGTGCGGCTTTGCCACGCGCGTCCGAGACGCGACTCCGCCCGACGAAACGCCTGATTAGACAGCAGCGTCAGCACCAGATAGCAGGCGCCGCCGACCAGGTAAAAGGTGAAGTAATCGCGCGTGGAACCGGCGGCGACCTGGCTGGCGCGCATCAGTTCGACGATGCCGGTCACCGAGACCAGCGCCGAATCCTTCAGGCTCATCTGCCAGACGTTCGACATGCCGGGCAGGGCGTAGCGCACCACCTGCGGCAGCAGAATGCGCTGCGCGATGCGCCAGCGCGGCATGCCGATCGCCACCGCCGCTTCCACTTCGCCTTTGGCCAGCGCCAGGCGCGCCGCGCGATAGACTTCCCCCTGATAGGAGCCGGAGATGAGTCCGATCGCCAGCGCGCCGATCAGGAACGGCGGCGCCTCGATAAAGCCGTCCGCGCCGAACAGCTGGCCCACCAGCGTAATCAACCCGGAGCCGCCGAAATAGAACAGGTAGATCACCAGCAGTTCCGGAATGCCGCGGAACACCACCGAATAGCTCTCGCCCAGCCAGCGCAGCCAGCGCTGGGGGGAGAGTTTGGCGGCCGCCACGCCGGAGCCGACCACGGCGCCGATGACTAGCGCCGCCAGCGACAGCAGCAGCGTGGTGCAGGCGGCGCTCAGGATCAGTCGGCCCCAGCCGTCCGGGCCAAAACTCAGCAGGCTCATCATCTTTTACCTCTCTTACGGGGTGACGTCGGTTTTAAACCATTTTTCACTCAGCTTTTTCACCGTGCCGTCAGCCAGCGCGGCATGAATCGCTTCGTCGAGTTTGGCTTTGAGATCGTTGTCGGCCATGCGCACGCCCATCGCTTCGCCTTCGCCCCAGATCGGACCGCCCAGCTGCGGCCCGCTGAAACTCAGGTTGGCGTTCTCTTTGCGCGCCAGCATCGACTGGGCGAAGGTGACATCATCGAACACCGCGTCGATGCGGCCCGATTGCAGATCGAGAATGGCGTCCGCCGACGAAGTGTATTCCCGCACGTCGGCGTCGCCTTTGAAGTATTTATCGATAAAGGGGGTGTAAACGGTGCCGGAGGCGATGCCGATGGTTTTGCCTTTCAGCGCCGCTTTGAGCGGGGCGATCGCCGCGTTGATGGCGGCCTCATCGTCGTGCAGCTTAATGATTTGGCTGTCGGCCGGCAGCAGCGGGTTATCTTTGCTGGTAATAAAGGTGGCGGGCGTAGAGGCGTACGGCGTGGTGAAGTTGACCACTTTTTTACGATCGGGCGTAATCACGATCGCATCCATGATCACATCATATTTGCCGGCATTGAGTCCGGCGATCATGCCGTCCCAGTTCTGCACCACCAGCTTGCACTGAACGCCCATTCGCTTGCAGAGGTCTTCCATGAGTTCAGGTTCAAAACCGCCCAGCTTGCCGCCCGGCAGCGTCAGGTTCCAGGGTTCATAGCTTCCCTCGGTCGCTATGGTGATCGATTTCCACTCTTTGGCCTGCGCGGCCGCGCCGCTCAACATCAGCGTGGCGAAAAGGGTGGTGAGGCAAAAAAGGCGTACGGGTGCGCGTTGCGTCATGCGGCTTCTCCTGGTGAGTAATCGATTCAGGCCATCTCATGGTGAAATCTGTGCAAATGACATTTCATGTATATACAAGTAAATTCGTTCTGGCACATCGTTGATTTGCCCAGATTGTGAGCATCACTTGATAAAATTTTGTTAAATGCAGAACAGAATTAACTTGTACATACAAGTAGCAAAAGTTGTGCCAGCAAACAGGCAGGCGAAACCGGTAAAACAGGCGCAAAAGCTGGGGGTCAATGCCGCGCTTCTGCACGGAAAAAGCGCACCGCGCATGAAAAAGGTGCAAAAGAGGTGCGGCGGAAGGTCATGCGAGCCGCTTATTTATTTTCATCTTAAGGTCAGGTTAATCATAGAGATGAACCTGAAGATATCAGGCGTTAAAGCGGGGGTGGGAATGGTTTTATGCCGATTTAAGTCAGACCGGCAGCAGAAAAGGCTAAATTTTTTTGATAGCTAAAACCTTTTCCAGCAATAGGTTTGTCTGATGTATCAATTTGTTTCAAGCTGTCTAATAGTGTCTCTACGAGACGATATTCAATCAGTTAACATGATGAGCAGCTTTTACTACCTTACCCTGCAATGCGATCCCACAGGCTGTTTTGTTCTGCATACCAAAGCCTGTGTCCGGCTTCCCGACGTGCCGCTTCGGGTATTTATCGGCACGTTTTATCATCCACGCGACGCGCTGCTGACCGCCAAAAGCAGAAAGGTGAATTCAAAACCCTGCTGCGAATGTCTGAAAGATATCGGCCGTTAAAGGCGGCGCTGGCAGTCACCTGGTCAACGCCCCGACTGAAAAAAGCGCAGCAGCGCGGCGCTAAGCTCTTCAGGCGCCTCTTCCGCCATATGATGACCGCTGTTAATCGCGTGGCCGCGCACATCCGGCGCCCAGAGCCGCCAGATAGCGAGTATGTCGCCGTACAACTCCTCCAGATCGTCCTGCTTCGACCATAAACATAAGGTCGGGCAGGTGATAAGACGTCCCGCCTCTCGATCCTGCGCCTCGTGCTCTCTGTCTATCGTCAAGCCTGCGCGATAGTCCTCAAGCATCCCGTGTACGGTGGCGGGATCGTGAATGGCTTGCCGGAACGCCTGATATTCTTCATCTCCCATCGTGTGCGGCTGCGGACCGTACCATTCGTCCGGATCGGCCAGAATCGCCCGTTCAGGCTTTTCAGGCTGGGCAAAGAAAAACCAGTGATACCACTGACGCGCGAACCTCTCGTTACAGCGTTCCAGAGCTTCAAGGATCGGAACAGAATCGAGAACCGCAAGGCGTGTGATGCTGTCGGGATAATCGAGCGCGGCGCGATAGGCGGTATAACTCCCTCGGTCATGGCCGACCAGCGCAAAGCGCGCAAAGCCAAGGTGGCGCATCAGCTCAATGCAGTCTTTCGCTTTCGCTCTTTTGGCAGAGCCAGCGTGATCCGGCAAATCGGCAGGCTTTGACGAGCGGCCGAAGCCGCGCAGGTCTGGGCAGACCACGGTAAAAAACTTAGCCAGCTGCGGCGCGACTTTTGACCAGGTGACATGGGTACGAGGATGGCCATGCAGCAGCATAAGCGGCGGGCCGCTTCCGCCATAGCGTACGTTGATTGTCGCGTCGGAAAGCGCTATTTCTGTATGAATAAATCCTTCAAACATATTTATTTTCCTGGCGGGCGGGTTGTACAGATTATAGCCACGATCGGCAGTGATTCATCTGGAGCATAAAGAGAGGCGGCAATGGAATTTCAGCATATGCGTATCGCCAGGCCGGTGAGCCTGCTGAGCAGAAGCGGTGAGATGTACGTCAGCGGGCTGGATCTGCAGATCATCGGCGAATTTCGCGATCACGATGGATTTAGCGGCTGTATGTTAGGGCGCGACGATTTGCCCTGGCATCTTGAATTTACGCAGTGTCATTTTCATCCGGTCACACCATCTCCGTCTGCCGAAGATCTGCTGGTGCTCTACGTGCCTGAGCAGGCTAGCTGGGCGAGGCGCTGCGCAAAGATGGATCAGGCTGGCTTTGTCAGGGTGAAATCGTTCAATCCCTACTGGGACAGGAGAGGCGTGACATTCCAGGATGCCGATGGCTATCGCGTTGTGATTCAGCAGAGGCGCTGGAGCGAGCGCTGATGACTATGCCGGGCCTGCATCTACAGCTACGGCCCGGCATGCTGGCGAAAATTAAATCTCGCCTGGTTTGATATTCGCCACCGGCGCCAGCACGTTGTCCGGCAGGGCGCGCAGCGACGCATTTTCCGCCACGCGCGTCGGCCAGTCGTGGTTGGCCAGCGCCGCCTTACCGATCGCCACAAAGTCGGCCCCTTGTTCAAGCTGCGCTTCAGCCAGGTCGCCGGTATCGAGGCCGCCGTTAACGATAAGCAGGGTATCCGGCGCCGCCTCGCGGGCGATAGCGGCAAAAGTCTGTTCGCCGTCGCTAAAGGCGGGTTTCCACGCCTGATATTCCGTCACGTGGATATAATCCACGCCCGCGGCCTGTAGCAGAGCGAACACTTTCGCCGCGCCCGCTTTACCTTCTTTCCATTTGTGATGGAAATCATTGACCTTGCCCTGCGAGATGCGCACGCCCAGGATGGCGTCAGGCCCGATTTGCGCCCGCACCGCCTTGATCACCGCCAGCGTCAGGCCCAGGCGCGCTTCGATGTCGCCGCCCCAGCGGTCGGTGCGCTGATTGGTGTAGTCGGTCAGGAACTGATCGAGCAGATAGCCATTGGCGGAGTGGATCTCGACGCCGTCAAAACCCGCCGCGTTGACCGCGCGCGCCGCGCTGGCGGCAAAGGCGCTAATCGCCTGCTGGATCTGCTCCTCGCTCATCGCCTCCGGCAGCGCATAGTCGCCCTGACCGTGGTAAAAGCCGAGCTGCTGGCCGACCGGCCGCACAGCCGAAGGGGCAACGGTCGATCGGCGATAGATATTGGCCTGCGACAGCGCGCCGCCATGGATAAGCTGCGCGATAAACACGGCGCCCTGGCTTTTCACTGCGTCGACCACCTTGCGCCAGCCCTCGACGTGCTCGTCGGTGACGATGCCAGGCTGAAAAGCGTAGGTCTGCGACCAGGCCTGGTCGACATAAAGCCCCTCGGAAATCACGCCGCCGAAACCGCCGCGCGCAAAGCTGGCGTAGTAGCGCTGCATGGTCTCGCCCGGCACGCCGGTTTCCGAGGCGGAGATGCGGGTCATCGGCGCCACCAGCGCGCGGTTGTTAAAGGGTGTAGCGTTGATAACGCCAGCCGTAAAAAGTTTTTTAGCCATTGGCAGGCTCTCCTGAGTGATTATCTACTGAAGCTATTGTAATGCAGCGGCAGGCGGCGAATAATCGCCAAAATCGACAAGCTGTATAACGGATAACGTTACAATGGACTTAAAGAACGTTGAGATTTTCTGCAGCATCGCCGACACAGGCAACCTTACCGAGACGGCCAGACGGGTTAACGCAACGGCCATGACCATTTCGCGACGGTTAGCGCAGCTGGAGAGCGAACTGGGCGTGCGCCTGTTTCAGCGCACCACCCGCGCGGTGTCGTTAACCAGCGAGGGCGAGGAGTTCCTGCCCTATGCGCGCCTGATGCTGGAGGCGGGAGAAACCGCCAAAAGCCTCTTTAATTCAGCATCGCAGGGCGCCAGCGGGCTGCTGCGCGTGACGGCGGCGTCAGAATTCGGCAAGCGCCATCTGCTGCCGCTGCTGCCTGCGCTGATGGAGGCGAACCCTGCGCTGCGGGTCGATCTCAACCTCAGCGACAGCGTGGTCGATATCGTCGGCCAGGGCTATGACATGGCGCTGCGGCTGGCGCCGCTGAAGGATTCGACGCTGGTGGCCCACCGGCTCGCCGATAATCCGCGCATACTCTGCGCCGCGCCCGGCTATCTGGCGCGCTACGGCCAGCCGACCCGCCTCAGCGATCTACAGCAGCATCGCTGCCTGAAAATTTCCGGGGTGGCGCACTGGATGTTCGAGCAGCACGGACAGGTGGTGAACTGCCCGATCGCCGCGCGCTTTAGCTGCAGCAGCGTCGAAGGCGTGCGGGAGATGTGCGTAGCGGGGATCGGCATCGCGCAGCTGACCTTTCTCGATATTCGCGACGAGCTGCGCCGGGGAGATCTGGTGGAGATTGCGCTGTCAGACGCCAGTCGACACGCGCTGGCGGTCTGGGCGCTGCTGCCGACCCGACAGTACACGCCTTATCGCACGACGCTGCTGCTGAAGGCGCTGAAAGCGGCCCTGCAGGAGTTCGATGCCGGGCAAAACGGTGAAAATCCGCCTTAACCGCCGCCGGAAAGGTGACGCGATGCCATACGGCAGAGACTCGCTTTTCCCGCCGGAGGCGATGCATCAGCGCCTGCTTTATTTATCAGTCGCGTCACGGATTAAATTAAAAACGAGGTTAACGTTAAGCGTTAATATCAGTCTCTTGCCCGATTAATTATCCATTAATATGCAATGCCATCTTTAACTCTCTCCATTTGAGTTAATTTGTTATTTAACGCTTTACTATATAAAACCCAGGCGAGATTAATTTTTTATGCATTTAACCGGAACTTTCCCATTGTTTAAGTGATATTCTGTGTCGCAGGGAAGAATGAGCAATGATAATTAACTTAAGTTTTTGATGATGGCTAAATCAGGGATGTTACTGGCGCTGTGCGTCAGCTTATTGGCAACTTCGGCTATGGCGGCGCCGTTAAATCCCGCCGACCGCGATTATATTCAAAATCAGCAGCAGCAGCGACTGAATCAGGATCAGCAGCAGCGCGACGCCCTGTGGCGCGCGGCGTCGCCTGAACGTATGCCCAAGGTGGCCTCCTCGCAAACCGGCCCCTGTTTTCCAGTCCACGCTGTCGATATTCGCGACGCTTCGCTGCTCTCTGCACGCCAGCGGGAAAAGATTGCCGCGCCCTATATTAACCGTTGTCTTAACTTAACGGAAATAAACGCGCTGGTGCACAGCATTTCCGACTGGTATATGCAGCGCGGCTATATTACCAGCAGGGCGTTTCTTACCGAACAGGATTTATCAAAGGGCAAACTGACTATTCCGGTGCTGGAAGGCAAGCTGGATGAAATTCGTCTTGAGGGCCAGCATCCGCACGCCCTGACGATGGCTTTTCCCGGGCTGGAAGGCAAAATCCTCAACCTGCGTGATATTGAGCAGGGCATGGAGCAGATTAACCGGGTGCGCAGCACGCCGGTGCAGATCGATATTCAGCCGTCGCCCAGAGCGGGCTATTCCGTAGTTAATCTTACCGCGAAGCCGGAATTTCCGCTGAGCGCCGCTGTGGGCGTTGACAACAGCGGACAGAAAAGCACCGGCGTCGGCCAGCTCAGCGCCTCGCTTACCGGCAATAACCTGCTTGGACTGGCGGACCGCTGGTTTATCAGCGGCGGACGCAGCAGCGCCTTTAGCGACTGGCGCGACGCGCAGAACCTGCAGGCGGGCGTCAGCGTGCCGTACGGCTACGGCCTGCTCGACTACAGCTACAGCTGGAGCAGCTATCACAGCAGCTTCGTCAACAACGGCTTTACCTGGCTGAGCAACGGCGACAACGTCGCGCACCGCCTGAGCGGCGCCTGGGTGCTGTTTCGCAACGGCGATATTAAAACCGGCGTGCAGCTCGGCCTGAACCATTACAGCAGCCATAACTTCCTCAACCACACGCTGCTCTCCGGCAGCAGCCGCAAAATCACCAGCCTGCAACTGGGGCTGAACCACACGCAAAAAATGTTCGGCGGCGTGGCCACGCTGAATCCGACCTTCAGCCGCGGCATGCCCTGGTTTGATGCCGAAAGCGACGCGGGAAAAAACAGCGAGCTGCCGAAGGCGCAGTTCCGCAAGTGGAGCCTCAGCGGCAGTTTCCAGCGCCCCCTGACGAACGATCTCTGGTGGCTCAGCAGCCTCTATGGCCAGTGGTCGCCCGATCGGCTTTACGGCAGCGAGCGCCTGACGCTCGGCGGCGAAAGCTCGGTGCGCGGCTTCAAAGAGCAGTATCTCTCCGGCGACGCCGGCGGTTATCTGCGTAATGAGCTCAGCTACCGCCTGTTCACGCTGCCGGTCATGGGCGAGGTCAGCGCGCTGGCCGCGGTGGACGGCGGCTGGCTGAAAAGCGACGCGCAGAACCGGGAAGCGACCGGCACGCTGTGGGGCGGCGCGGTCGGGCTCGGCACGCGCGGCCGTTACTTTTACACCCAGTACACCCTCGCTATTCCCCTCAGCTATCCCGGCTATCTGCAGCCGGATCGCGTCAGCATTTACGCCCGCGTCGGGCTGGTTTTCTAAGAGGCAAAGATTATGGACGATCGTCAACCTGTTTCCCTTGCCCGCCGCGCGCTGAGCTACCTCATCTGTTATCTGGTGGCCGTGCAGCCGATGCTGCCCGCCGTGGCGGCGCAGATTACGCCGGTCACGCCCGGCACGCAGATGGATGCCGCGGGCAACGGCGTGCCGGTGATCAATATCGCCACGCCGAACGGCGCGGGCGTTTCGCATAACCAGTACCAGCAGTACAACGTCGGGCAGGAAGGGCTGATCCTCAATAACGCCACCGGTCAGCTTAATCAGACGCAGCTGGGCGGCCTGATCCAGAACAACCCCAACCTGAAAGCCGGGCAGGAAGCGCGGGCGATCATCAACGAAGTCACGGGCGCGAACCGCTCCCAGCTGCAGGGCTACACCGAAGTGGCGGGCAAAGCCGCCAACGTGATGGTCGCCAACCCGTACGGCATTACCTGCAACGGCTGCGGCTTTATCAACACGCCGAACGTTACGCTCACCACCGGCAGGCCGCAGCTGGATGCAAACGGCAACCTCGCCGCGCTGGAGGTGAGCAAAGGCGCGGTGATCGTCGAGGGCAAAGGTCTGGACGGCAGCAGCGCGGACGCGGTGTCGATCGTCGCGCGCGCCACGGAAATCAATGCCGGCATTCATGCGAAAGATCTTTCGGTGACGGTGGGCGCGAACCGCGTCGGCGCAGACGGGTCAGTGACGCCGATCGCCGGCGAGGGCGCCGCGCCGTCGGTGGCGGTGGATACCGGCGCGCTGGGCGGCATGTACGCCAACCGCATTCGCCTGGTCTCCAGCGAAAAGGGCGTGGGGGTCAACCTCGGCAACCTGGTGGCGAAACAGGGCGATATCCAGCTCGACAGCAACGGCCAGCTGACGCTGAATACCAGCCTGAGCAGCGGCGCGCTGACGGCAAAAGGCGCGTCGGTCGCGCTAGGCGGCGATAATAAAGCGGCCGGGCAGATTGCCGTCAACGCGCAGAGGGATGTCGCCATCGGGCCGGGCGCGCTGGTGAGCGATGCCGGCATCGCCGTGTCGGCCAGCGGCAATCTCACCACGCAAGGCGCCAGCCTGACGGCGGGGCGGGATATCCGCTTAAGCGGCGGCGCGCTGTCGGCAGACCAGGAGAGCCGGGCAAATGCAGGCGAGACGATTCAGCTGCAGGCGGCTAAGCAGCTGAACAATGCCGGGCAGTTTACCGCTGGCAACACGCTCTCTGCCACCGCGCAGCAGCTCGATAACCGCGGTTCGCTTGCCGCGGCGGCCGCTACGCTCAGCGCGGGCACCTTAACCAACCACAGCGGCGCGACCCTTGCCGGCACCGACAGCCTGGCGGTGCGCAGCGATTATCTGCTCAACCAGGGCGTGCTCTCCGCACCTGCGCTGACCCTCGACAGCGCGCAAACCGACAATAGCGGGCTGCTGCAGGGCGCGGATGCGCTCAGCTTCAGCGGCAGTCAGCTCAATAACCTGGCGGGCGGCACCCTCAGCTCAAATAACGGCTTCTCGCTCTTTTTCCAGTCTCTCGATAACGGCGGCCTGATCGGCAGCGGCGCGACGCTGACGCTGGGCGGCGGCAGCCTGACCAACCGGGGTGAAATCAACGCCGCGAACCTGACGGCGCTCAATGAGACGATCGGTAACGGCCAGGGCGGGTCGCTGCTCGCGGAGCACCGCCTGCAGCTAAACAACAACGCGCTGGACAACAGCGGAAAGATCGCCGCCGAACAGCTGGCCCTTAACAGCGGCGCGGTGAGCAACAGCGGGACGCTGCAGGCGAAGCAGACGCTGGAGACGCAGGGCCAGCAGCTCGACAACCGCGGAACGGTGCTGAGCGACGGGCAGCTAACTCTCAATGCCGACACGCTCAGCAACGCAGGCGCGCTTCAGGGACAGCAGTTAACCGTCACCGCCAACAGCGGGCTGAACAGCGGCAAGGTGCTGAGCCTGGGGGATGCGTCGATCACTCTGAACCGCCTCAACAACAGCGGCAGCCTGCTCAGCCAGCAGGCGCTGCGGCTCAGCAGCGGGGAAACCGACAACGGCGGGCTGATTCAGGGCACCCGCGCGCTCAGCCTGACAGGACAACGCCTCACTAACCTGGCGCAAGGCACGGTCAGCTCTGAGAACAGCTTTGGGCTGAATCTGCCCGAGCTGAACAACCTGGGCCTGATCACCAGCGGCGGCACCCTGACGCTGGCCGGCGCCAGCCTGATCAACGGCGGCGAGATCAACGCGGCGGATATCCTTGCCAGCAACAACAGCTTCAGCAACCAGCAGGCGGCGCGGCTGCTGGCGGATAACGCCCTGCAGTTAAACAACGCCAGGCTGACTAACGGCGGAGAGATCGCCGCCGGTCAGCTGAACATCGACGGCGGCACCCTGGACAACAGCGGCATCCTACAGGGCAAGCAGGCGCTGCTCGCCGCAGTCCATCAGCTCAGCAACAGCGGCACCCTGCTGAGCGGCGGGGAGCTGAAGCTGGACGCCGGCCAGCTTGAAAACAGCGGCCTGATGCAGGGCGAGCGACTGAACCTGACGGCCGCCGACTGGCAAAACCGCGGCAACGCGCTCAGCGTCGGCGACGCGCAGCTGAAGGCTGACAGCCTGAACAACAGCGGCAAGATCCTGGGACAGCAGGGCGTGCAGCTGCAGGCGGGCAAAACAGACAACAGCGGCTGGCTGCTGGCGCAGGTGCTGACGCTACAGAGCGATCTGGTGAACAGCGGGCTGATGCAGGGCACGGACGCGCTGACGCTCCAGGGCAGCCAGCTCAGCAACCAGGCGAGCGGTCAGCTGCTCAGCGGCGGTACGCTGGCGGTGCAGGGCGATAATCTCACTAATCAGGGCAGCCTGCAGGGCGACCGGCTCGACCTGCGGGTAAACCGCTGGCAGAACCCGGGCAGCGCGCGCGCTGCCTCGCAGCTTACCGCAGAGGTCAGCGGCCTGCTGGATAACGGCGGAGCGCTGCTGAGCGAGAAGCGTTTTGACCTGACCAGCGGCGAGACGCGCAATGCCGGTACGCTGGCGGCGGACCAGCTTAATGTCACGGCAGCGAATCTCTCTAACGCGGGTCTGCTGCAGGGCAACAACGCGCTCACCCTCAGCAGCGAGACTATTGCCAACGCAGTCGGCGGCCAGCTTATCAGCGGCTCCTCGCTGCTGCTCTCGCCGGTGACACTCACCAACGCCGGACTGCTGCAGGTCTCTGGCGACTTCGACTTAAACGGACGCGACTTCAGCAACAGCGGACGGGTCACGGCGGACAACGTCACCACCCGTCTGACCGGCACGTTCAGCAACGACGACGCCGGGGTGCTGCTGGCGCGTCAGCAGGCGACGCTGCAGGCCGCGACGCTGGACAACGCCGGCACGCTGGCCGCGCAGCAGCTCGCTGCGTCAGGCGATACGCTGACTAACCGCGGTCTTGTGCAGGGCGACGCGGCGCTTTCGGCCGATTTTGGTCAGATCGACAATCTGAGCGCGGGCACGCTGCTGAGCGGCGGCGATCTCGGCCTGCAGGCAAACAGCGGCAACAACGCTGGCGCGATGCAGGGCAGCGATCTGCACTATCAGTTCGGCGCGTTGACCAACAGCGGCACGATAAACGGCATCGCGACGCTGACCGGCACCACCGCCGGGCTGCTCGACAACAGCGGTGCGATGGTGACAAAAGGCAGCGCCAGCCTGACGGCGGGTCGGCTGGACAACCGCGGCAGGCTGATGGCGGATAGCCTGGCGCTGCGCGGCGATACGCTCAGCAACGGCGGGCTGTGGCAGGGCAGCACGCTGCTGGACGCGCAGGCGACGGGCGACATCACGCAGACATCGTCCGGCAAAGCCCTGAGCGGCGGCGATCTGCTGCTCAGTGCGCGCGACCTGAATACCGACGGCACGCTGCAGGGCAACGGCGTGCAGATCGACGCTGAGAGCTGGCAGCATCAGGGCTCGCTGATAAGCAGCGGCAACCTCACGGCGTCGATCGGCGGCGCGCTGCGCAACCGCGGCGAGGTGATGTCGCAGGGCGCTTCGCTGATTACCGCGCAGGATACCGAGAACAGCGGCTCGCTGCTGGCAGAAAAAGCGATGACGCTGCGGGGCGGCGTGCTCAACAACGGCGGCACCCTGCAGGGCGAGACGCTGACCATTACGCCCGCCAGCGTTACCAATCAGGGCAGCCTGATCGGTCTGCAGTCGCTGACGCTGGGCCCGGCTGCTGCGGTCCGCGGCCTGCGCCTGCTGGCGGCGCAGGCACAGCCGGCGCGCGTCTTGATCAATAACCCCGGCGGGCAGCTGCTGACGCAGGGCACGCTAAGCATTACCGGCGATACCGTCACCAATAACGGAACCTGGCAGGGGCAGCAAATTCTGCTGAACGCCACGAGCCTCGCTAACGGCGGCGCGATCCAGAGCGCCGACGCCATGCAGCTCAGCCTGCGCGACCGGCTCTCATCCTCGGCGGGCAGTAAAATCACCGCGAACGGCGCCGCCGCGCTCAGTGCGCTCAGCCTCAGCAATCAGGGAGAGTGGATAGCGAAAAACCTGACGCTGAACGGGAGCACGTTAGATAACAGCGGAGAGATTTCCGGCGTTAACGGGCTAACGACCCTGCTCGGCAATACGCTGACGCAGCAGCAGAACGGCTCGCTGCTTAGCGGCGGCCGGCTGGAGCTGCAGGCCGCCGCCGTCAACAACGCCGGACGGGCGCAGGGCGCGGATCTGATCATGACCACCGGCGCCGTCGCCAACAGCGGGCGTCTGCAGGGCGACACCAACCTGCTGCTCAGCGCCAGCGGCCGCGTGACCAATGAGGGCAGCGGCACGCTGCTCAGCCAGAGCGGACTGACGCTCACCACGCCGGAGCTGTATAACTACGGCCTGATTCAGGGCGCCAACAGCCGCCTCACCGCAAACAATTCGGCAACCAATACCGGCAGAGTGCTGTCGGCCGGCGAGCTGACGCTGAACGCGCCGCAGCTGACCAATAGCGGCTGGCTGCAGGCGACGCAGCTGACGCTGAATGCGGCAAACGCCAGCAACAGCGGCACGCTGCTGGCCGATGGACAAGGCACGCTGACCGGCGCGCAGCTGCAAAATCAGGGCACCGCGCAGGGCGGCAGCCTGACGGTGAACTACGCGCAGCTCACTAACAGTGGAACGCTGCTGGGCGTCAGTCAGCTTAACGTGAAGGCGTCGCAGGTGACGCAGCAGGCGATCGGCAGACTCTTCAGCGGCGGCAACCTGCTACTGGAGAGCGGCGGCTTCGATCAGCTGGGTCAGGTGGTGGCGCTCGGCGACGCCGCCCTGAACCTGATTAACGGCTTTACCGCCCGCAACACGCTGGCGGCGGGCAATCGGCTCAGCATCAGCAGCAACGGCGCGATCGATAATCAGGGCACCCTGCAGGGCCAGGCGCTGACGCTGAGCGCGGGCGGCGATTTGACCAATAACGGCCAGATCACCACCGGAACCGGCGACAGCAGCCTGAGCGGCAGCCGTATCGCCCTGAACGGCAGCGGCACGTTACAGGGCGGCGGCAACGTCAGCCTGAACAGCCGCAGCGACATCACGGTCGATGGTTTTACCGGTACGCTGGGCAGTCTGACCCTGAGTTCGCCAGGCAGCATCGTCAACGCTGCGCTGCTCTATGCCGGGCAAAACCTGGCGCTCTATGCGAACAGCATCCGCAACCAGCGCGGGGATATGCTGGCGGGCGACAGCCTGTGGATGCAGGGCGATGCGGCGGGAAATGCTAACGGCGAGGTGATCAATACGTCGGGCACCATTGAGTCGCAGAATGGCGATATCACTATCAGGACCGGGCATCTGCTGAATACGCGGGATGGGCTAAGTACTCATGATGAGGTCACTCAGTTAGCTACTCCGTCATGGGCGAATGGTACCAATGTCAGGATCCCGTTTACGTGGTTTAAGTCCAGCGATTACAGCCAATACATTAGTGGTACCCAATATCATCACGGTCATGGGGATGACTGGGAAACCCATACATACAGCTACAGACCCAACGCTGATGTTCAGGTGCAAAAGGTGGCGTATCAGTCGATTGCCGTGACCGCCACTGCCAACGGAGGTGCAGGACGTATTGCGGCGGGCAGGGATCTGAATGTACAGGCCGCGCAGCTGGACAATTCCGCGTCCACTCTGCTTGCCCGTAACAATATGGCGCTGTCGGGCGATCAGCTGAATAACCAGAGCTGGACGGATGGCACGACAACGGTTTACCAGATCTACCGTTATAACGGCGGCGCGTCCTCAAGCTCATTTGGCTACACGCTAGATGGCAGCCCGGTATATGAAACGACCGGCAGTGGCAACGTCTACCGCAGCGTCATTCAGGCGGGGAATACCATCAATGCTGACTTCAGTCAGAACATCAGCAACACCTCCACCGATCCGCATGTTAGCGGAATTGTAAACACGCTTAACGCACCGGTATTAAACACGCTGCCTCAGCAGACGATAGGTGGAAAGGCTCAGAAGCAATCACCTGGAACCGCAGACAAAGTCGCGGTGAACTCCCCTGCGTGGAAAGACCAGGTCCAGAACGCACTTCTACAGATCAACGGCGCTGGTGCGCTGGCAGCGGAAAGCAATGATATTAAACCCCTTGCTGACAGGTCCGTCAGCCAGAAAGGCCGCGTCGGTTTTGGTGTGTCAAATGCCCTGAAAGATGCCGGGTCTGATGCCAAAGGAACCACGCTGAAAAACTTTCAGGGTAAAGCGGTTGATATTAGCGCGTATCCGATACCAGTCAGTGACAACGGCTATTTTGTTGTTTCCACCAGCTCCTCAAGTCCTTATCTCATCACGGTCAACCCGAAGCTGGATGGGATGGGTCAGCTGGACACGCGTCTGTTTAGCGATCTCAATACGCTGCTGGGCAAACAGCCTGGCAGCGCGCCAAAGGAAAATCGCCAGCAGTATACGGATGCGAATGCTTTCCTTGGCTCTTCATACCTGCTTGACCGCCTCAATCTGAAACCTGAGCGAGACTATCGATTCCTCGGCGATGCGGCTTTTGATACCCGTTACGTCAGCAATGTGGTGCTAAACCAGACCGGCAGCCAGTATCTGAATGGCATTGGGTCGGATCTGGAACAGATGCAGTATTTGATGGATAACGCTGCTGCGGCTAAACAGTCGCTGGGGCTGCAGTTTGGCGTCTCACTTTCCGCCGATCAGATCGCCTCTCTCGACCATAGCATTCTGTGGTGGGAGTCGACGACCATTAACGGCGAAACCGTCATGGTGCCCAAACTCTACCTTTCAGCCAAAGATACCGCCGTTAATAACGGTAGCGTGATCGCCGCTAAAAATGTCAACCTGACCGCCGGCTCATTAACCAACAGCGGCAGTACGGTGCTGGCATCAGACAGCCTGTCTCTCGATAGTCAGAACAGTATTAGCAACCTGAATGATGGGCTGGTGAAAGCGGGTAACAGCCTGAATCTCAGCGCAATAGGTGATATCAACAATGTCAGCAGCGTCCTTCAGGGCAAAACCGTCGCACTGGAAACGCTGAATGGCAGCATCAACAACATCACGTTATCTAATCCACTCGGGATAGTCAGTAATAGCCTGAAAAATGTTCAGACTGGCAGCATTGCCGCCATCACTGCAGGCCAATCCTTAACACTCAATGCGGGTAAAGATATTACGCTTGAAGGAGCGTCCCTCTCATCAGGCAGCAATCTGTTAATGAGCGCCTGGGGCGACATTGCCCTGAATGCCAATCAGTTAGCCACTACATCCGGCAGTGGTTATAAGCCAGTTCAGAACGATAAAGTCTCCTATCAGGGAAGCCGCATCAGTGCTGGTGGTAACCTTGTTATTGAGGCCGGACACGATGTGGCGATTACGGCCAGTGATGTTACTGCCAAAGGCAATGCCACCCTCAGCGCGGCAAACAATCTGCAGCTTAACGCCGCCCAAACCAGTGAGAGCAGCAAGCAGAGCAAGGGGAATAAGGAAACGCACAGCTCTGGTTCTGATCGCACGACAATTTCTTCGGGTGGGGATCTGGTACTGGCTGCAGGGCAGGATCTCACCAGCCAGGCAGCAGCGATTGTTGCAGACGGCGATGTCGGGCTGCAGGCCGGACGCGATATCAACCTGAACGCGGAAGAGAGCCGAACCGGCAACAGCGAACGCGGCAGCAAGAAAACCGTTATTAATGAAACGATACGTCAGCAGGGCACTGAAATAGCCAGTGGCGGAAATATCAGTCTGAACGCAGGTCATGACATCACCAGCAAGGCAAGTGACGTGACGGCTCAACAGGATATTGCGTTACAGGCCGGTAATAACGTGGATCTGGGTACTGCGACAGAAAGCGATTATTACTACAAAGAAGAGACCAAAACCAAAAAAGGTCTGTTCAGTAAGAAGACAACACATACCATTCAGGAAGACAGCGCCACCCGTGAAAAAGGCACTCTGCTAAGCGGTAATAATGTCTCTGTTTCCGCTGGTAATGACTTGATGGTGACAGGATCGCAGGTAGCCGGTGACGGCAAGGTTGCCCTGAGCGCGGGCAATAATGTTGAAATTTTCGCCGCAACGAACACGGATTCAACCTGGCGATTCTCAGAAACCCACAAAAGTGGCCTGATGGGCACGGGCGGGCTCGGGATCAGTATCGGCAGCAGCAAAACGCTCCATGAGGTTAAGGATAAAGGCACCACGCAGAGTCAGAGCGTAAGCACGGTGGGCAGCACCGCCGGAGATGTTTCCATTACGGCGGGTAAGCAGCTGCAGGTCAACGGGGCCGATCTGATTGCCGGTGGCAACATGTCACTTCAGGGCGACAGCATAGCCATCACACCGGGTCATGACCTGCGTACGCGTGATGAACGATTTGAGCAACGCACGAGCGGCCTGACGCTGGCGCTTTCAGGAGCCGTCGCTGAAGCGGTTAACAGCGCGGTTGCCGCAGCGCAGTCGGCAAAACAGGAAAGTGACGGACGACTCGCCGCTCTGCAGGCGACAAAGGCTGTCCTTTCCGGGGTGCAGGCCAGTCAGGCAAGTCAGCTGGCGCAGGCAAAGGGCGATCCTAATAACGGGGTAGGCATCAGCATTTCGCTGACCACTCAACAATCAAAATCGCAACAGCATCAGGCCTCTGATACTGTCAGCGGCTCGACAATCAACGCCGGTAAAAATCTGAGTATCGATGCGACCGGTAAAGGTAACGGGGTCAACAGCGGGAACCTGCTGATTGCAGGCAGTCAGCTGAAAGCCGGCGGGGATACCTCTTTACAAGCAGCCAATGACATCACCCTGACGGGCGCTGCCAGTACGCAACAGACTACCGGAAAGAACAGCAGCAGCGGTGGCGGAATAGGACTCAGCTTTGGCGTCGGTTCAGGAAGTGCAGGTCTCAGTATCTTTGCCAGCGCCAATGGCGCTAAAGGTCATGAAAAGGGCAACGGTACTGTCTGGAGTGAAACCACGCTGGACAGCGGAGGAGACGTATCTATCACCAGCGGCCACGATACCACACTCAGCGGTGCGCAGGTAAATGGCAACAGCGTCAGGGCAGATATCGGGCGCGATCTGACGATAACGAGTCTGCAGGACAGTGATAATTACGATTCGAAGCAGACCAGCTTTGGCGCAGGCGGCAGCTTTACCATCGGCTCCATGACGGGATCGGGCTACATCAATGTCAGCCAGGACAAAATGCACAGCAACTATGACAGCGTGCAGGAGCAGAGCGGTATTTATGCCGGGAAAGGCGGCTTCGACGTTATCGTTGGCAACCACACCCAGCTGAACGGCGCCGTTATCGCCAGCCAGGCTGACGCCGACAAAAACCGTCTCGATACCGGAACCCTGGGCTTTACGGATATTCATAACGAGGCGGATTACAAAACCGAGCATCAGGGTATCGGAATCAGCTCTGGCGCGAGCATGGGTGGACAGTTTGCCGGTAATATGGCGAACACTCTTCTTGCCGGGGCCGGCAGCAAGGGGCATGCTGAAGGCACTACACAATCTGCAGTGGCTGAAGGTACGATTGTGGTTCGCGATCAGGCAAACCAGCAGCAGAGCCTTGCTGACCTGAGTCGTGATACTGAGCATGCTAACCACAGCATCAGTCCGATCTTTAACAAAGAGAAAGAGCAAAAGCGTCTCCAGACCGCGCAGCTGATAGGCGAGATTGGGGGGCAGGTTGCAGATATAGCGCGGACGCAGGGCGACATCAACGGACTTAACGCGGCGAAAGAGAAACTTGGTCCGCTAAAAGAGAATGCCACGGAGAAAGAGCGTGCGGCCTATCTGGATATGCTGCGTGACTCGCCAGAATACAAAGCCGAAATGCAGAAGTTCGGCACTGGTAGTAGCCTGCAAAGAGGGATTCAGGCGGCAACGTCGGCGGTTCAGGGGCTGGCGGGCGGCAATATCGGGCAGGCGGTGACCGGCTCGATGGCGCCTTATCTTGCTGAAGTCATTCACAATATGACCACCACGAAAGGCCCGGATGGGAAAAACGTGGTGAACATCGAAGCGAACCTGATAGCGCACGCGGTAGTGGGGGCGGTAACGGCTTACGCGGCGGGCAACAGCGCGCTGGCGGGCGCATCGGGCGCAGTGATGGGCGAGTATATCGCGCAGCAGCTTTACCCAGACGTTAAGCGGGAAGACCTGAGCGAAGAGCAGAAGCAAACGATAAGTGCGCTGGGCACGCTGGCGGCGGGTCTGGCAGGCGGCGTTGCCGGAGGCAGCATAGCGGATGCGGTTGCCGGAGCGCAGGCGGGTAAAAATTCGGCGGAAAACAACAACCTTTTATCACTAAGGGCAACCCCGGTGCTTGTTCCGGGGTTGCCGCTTAGTCCAGGCGATAAAGTTGTTTTGGACGCTAACAACAATATTGCATCGGAACTGGATAAGGCTCTGAGCGGGTCAGTCGTCGAGGCAGATACGCCGCCGATTACTGATGGCCCCTCAATCGTTGAAGAACGTGATGACGCTGCAAAATCCCGCGATCCGAATGTGGCAAAAGATCTGACGGATGCGGAAAAAGCGGAGCTGGGTGGTTCGGGATCGGGAACACCGGGAGGACATGAGCCAGAGGATGAAGAATCTGGGCGTAACAATAGCAGTTCACTGGATCCTAAAAACCGAGCGCAACATGAAGAATATGTAGACTCTTTACGTGCCTCGATGGAAAAGCCAGATGTCAAAGATGAAAATCTTAAAAATTTAATTAATGATCTTTATAGACCTAATGCGAAAGTTGGTAGCGGAAGTACTGCGGATGCTGTCCGCTATGAACTGGCAACAGGAGAAAAAGTTGGGGGGCGAGGCCATATTGAAAAAGCTCAGACATATTCTAAAGCACTTCAGGATTGGTTAAATAAAAATCCTCAAGCTTCTCAGGTAGATAGGGCTGCGGCTGAGAACGTGTTGAAAGATATGCAAAATGCTCTCAAAGGGAAATAGTAATGGATAATTATATTAATGATTATTTGAGTTTTTTTACTCTAAATTCAGAGCCAGTAAAAAATATCGTTGAAAAGCTTGTGGAATATTGGCTTCCGGAACCGGTGCCTACCATTATATTATTTTCACAAATAGGGAAGGTTCTTGCGGATCAATTATATTCACTGAACAAAGCTGAAAGAACACTTTTTTTTAAGCACATTGAGTTAGGTATGTGCTCTGAAAACGATGAATTGGCTACGGCAGTTGCAACTGGATTAGTTGAATCATTAGTTACCGCTTCTGATGAAAATGAAGAACTCTGGAAAGAAATAGAAACCTGTTTACAGCCTGAATCCAAAAAACATGCACTAGCCTGGAAAAACTTCGGCCAGTAATACTTAGTAAAACCCCAACGCCTGACTGGGATTTTACTTAAAAAAGAAACCTAATTGCGATCTTTAACAAAGAGAAAGAGCAAAAGCGTCTCCAGACCGCGCAGCTGATAGGCGAGATTGGGGGGCAGGTTGCAGATATAGCGCGGACGCAGGGCGACATCAACGGACTTAACGCGGCGAAAGAGAAACTTGGCCCGCTGAAAGAGAATGCCACGGAGAAAGAGCGTGCGGCCTATCTGGATATGCTGCGTGACTCGCCAGAATACAAAGCCGAAATGCAGAAGTTCGGCACCGGTAGCAGCCTGCAAAGAGGGATTCAGGCGGCAACGTCGGCGTTTCAGGGGCTGGCGGGCGGCAATATCGGGCAGGCGGTGACCGGCTCGATGGCGCCTTATCTTGCTGAAGTCATTCACAATATGACCACCACGAAAGGCCCGGATGGCAAAGACGTGGTGAATATCGAAGCGAACCTGATAGCGCACGCGGTAGTGGGGGCGGTAACGGCTTACGCGGCGGGCAACAGCGCGCTGGCGGGCGCATCGGGCGCAGTGATGGGCGAGTATATCGCGCAGCAGCTTTACCCAGACGTTAAGCGGGAAGACCTGAGCGAAGAGCAGAAGCAAACGATAAGTGCGCTGGGCACGCTGGCGGCGGGTCTGGCAGGCGGCGTTGTGGGTAACAGCACGGCAGATGCGGTGGCGGGCGCGCAGGCGGGTAAGAACGCGGTTGAGAATAACTGGCTGAGCGTGCAGGAAGCCGAAAGAAAAGCCATTCTGGAGCGTAAGGAGAAGGCTGGCACCATCACGCCTGACGAGCGGCAGGAGCTGTCAGGTATCAATCAGACCGATAAAACCCGTGACCAGGCTATTCACGATGTATGTACACAGGGCAATAAAGGCAGCGCGGCCTGCGGTGCGCTGGTCAGCCAGGCTCAGACGGCACTTGAAAAATACGGCGATAGGGTTCCTTACTCGCTGATTTACAAAGACCTGTACCCGCAGGACGCTGCAAATCTTGAAAGCGCATTGAAGGGGTTGGATGCGGGAGGCATCAGCCGTGATCAGGCGATAACGGCGATAGCAAAGCAGTCTGGGCAAAGCTGGGACAAAGTTGCTGAACAATATGATTCAGCCATGCAGGCACAGGCAATCGCTGTTGCGCTGGCGGGCATGAAGGGTATTGAGATAAAACAGCCCTCGACCGTCAGCAAGTCACCGGCAGCAAAGGCTGACAAGGACCTTAGTTATGTTGATGAACCACCGTTTAACCCCGGCGGTACAGCAGGAGGTGCGCAGTAATGGTCCACAAAGGGACGTATAAAATACGTAGAGCTTCCGACTCAAGGGAAAATAAGGTTTGTTCCTGATGGTAATTACTCTCCCAGTAATCCGTTACCAAAAGGACCAAATAACGGTTATCTTGATAAATTTGGTAATGAATGGGTGAAAGGTCCCTCCCGCACCGCAGGGCAAGCCTTCGAATGGGATGTTCAATTATCACCTAAAGGGAAAGCTCAGCTTGGCTGGGCGACAAGAGATGGATCGCACTTGAATGTGTCCCTTGACGGAAAAATCACACATAAATAAGTAAGGCGCGTATTTATGGAAAGTAAAATCGGTTTTTATCAGGAGATAGAAATAACTTCTGGTTGCAAAGATAAAAATAAAAAGTATGTCGGTAAGAAAGGCGGAGTCATGGGAATAAGTGAAGAAGATGGAGTACTGTACGGATACTCAATAAAACTTTACGACGAAGAATATCTTTTATCTTTTGATAAAGATGAAGTGGTTCCGACAGGGAAGCAACTCACTCAAGAAGACTTTTACTGATCCAACACAGATCCCGGTTATTGGCCGGGATCTTTTTTTATCCTCTCACACCGCCCGCCATTCGACCTTACCGTTGCGCCGTGGCCGCTTCTGCGGTGGTTCGGCACTGGTAGCAGCCTGCAAAGAGGGATTCAGGCGGCAACGTCGGCGTTTCAGGGGCTGGCGGGCGGCAATATCGGGCAGGCGTTGACCGGCGCGACGGCGCCTTACCTGGCTGAAGTCATTCACGACATGACCACCACGAAAGGCCCGGATGGCAAAGACGTGGTGAACATCGAAGCGAACCTGATAGCGCACGCGGTAGTGGGGGCGGTAACGGCTTACGCGGCGGGCAACAGCGCGCTGGCGGGCGCATCGGGCGCAGTGATGGGCGAGTATATCGCGCAGCAGCTTTACCCAGACGTTAAGCGGGAAGACCTGAGCGAAGAGCAGAAGCAAACGATAAGTGCGCTGGGCACGCTGGCGGCCGGACTGGCGGGCGGCGTGGCCGGAGACAGCATAGCGGATGCGGTTGCCGGAGCGCAGGCGGGTAAGAACGCGGTTGAGAATAACTGGCTGAGCGTGCAGGAAGCCGAAAGAAAAGCCATTCTGGAGCGTAAGGAAAAGGCTGGCACCATCACGCCTGACGAGCGGCAGGAGCTGTCAGGTATCAATCAGACCGATAAAACCCGTGACCAGGCTATTCACGATGTATGTACACAGGGCAATAAAGGCAGCGCGGCCTGCGGTGCGCTGATAGCACCAGCACAGGAGGCGCTGAGTAAATATGGCGAAAACGTCACTTACTCACTGTTGTACAAAGACCTCTATCCGCAGGATGCAGCAAATCTGCAAAGCGTGTTGCAGGGACTGAATGCAGGCAGCATCAGCCGTGATCAGGCAATCACGGCAATAGCGCAGGCATCCGGCGTAAGCTGGGAAACTGCCGCCAGTCGCTATGATACGGCGATGCAGACACAGGCACTGGTCTCTACTCTGGCGGGTTACTATGGAAGTAATAGCGTCAGCAGTGCAGGGAAAAGCGGTAGTGCAGCGATTTCCCAGGCTGAAAAAATAAAAGAAAACGTTGCAACCAGCCAAAAATCCCGTGAGTCATCTAATTGTAGGCAATACAGCAAAGCTGAAGGTGCAGTTCAGGAAAATCTGGGGATCTGGCCACCGAATCGTGGGGCTTATGGGCCAGTAGAGCAGGTAACATTGCCTACAGGAACCGTAATTGATCGGTATGGTTCAACGAGAGGAACATTTACTTCCCCTGTTGGTGTCCCTTTTGAAAACAGGGCGTTACCATCATATTCCGCAAACGCACCATATAATGTGTATGAAGTGTTAAAACCTATAGATGGTGTTTCTCAAAGTAAAATTTTACCGTGGTTCGGCCAGCCTGGACAGGGCACACAATATGAACTGAACAAGCCAGTCCAATGGTATTTAGATAATAAGTACCTAGGAGAGAAAAAATGAAAAGAGAAAAGTTAATAGCAGAATTAAATAAGAAAAATGTTCCTGAAGGTATTTATAGCCTTGATGGAATAAAAGATGGTGAATGCTTGTGCCTTATTCAAGCAGAAAATGCATGGGATATTGTATATAACAGCCGTGGGGAAATTACGTATAGAGAATCTTTTAATAGTGAAGAACAGGCATGTGACCAGTTTTATCAGATAATGAAAGAAGATTATGGATGGTAAATTATCAATCCCAGCCAACCGGCTGGGATTTTACTTTACAACCAGCCAGTTACCTCAAAACGGTCGCCACTCCACAGCCCCGGCCCGGATCTTGCGTGGTTGCTTCTGTAGCGTGGCAACCAGCTCAATAAACGCCGCTATCTCGCGCTGCTTGCGGGCCGAAAGCCTCTTACAGGCCTTACGCAGCGTGGTCACCACGTCCGGTTCGGCGGGTAACTCTGGCTGCGGCTCCTGCCGGGTAATAATCAAGCAGTAGAAGACCTGTCTTCTAATCAAAAAATAAACGACGCACTTGCTGCTATATCATTCATTCCTGCTTTAGAAGAGAAACTCTCCGTTGGATCCAGTAAAGCAAATCCACATCGGAATAAAGTAGCAATACCGTCAGTGGCAGTTCTCTCAGCGGGGGCGGTAGCGTAGCTGTAGTCGCCACCGGCGATCTGACGCTGGCTGTCAGTGGTATCACTGGCAAAGACGTACAGAGCAAACAGCAGAGCGCCAGCGGCGGCTTCAGCTTCACCTGGGGCACGGGCGGTTCGGCCGGGTTAAGCCTCAGCAAAAGCAAGATAAACAGCGAGTACGCCAGCGTTGGCGACCAGAGCGGGCTGTTTGCGGGCGACGGCGGCTATGACATCTTTGTCGGCAACCATACACAGCTTAACGGCGCGGTCATCGCCTCCACTGCGGATGCGGCGAATAACCGCCTGTCTACCGGCACGCTGGGCTGGGACAGCATTGATAATCACGCCTCCTACAGCGCCAGCAGCGCCTCCTTCGGCATCAGCGGCGGCTATGACAGCAAGAATGCGCCGGGCCAGCAGTTTGCGGACGGCGCGCTGCCGACCTTTGTAAACATGAGCGGCAGCGCCTCCGGCACCACGCGCTCTGCGGTGGCGGACGGTACGGTCACGGTGCGCGACGCTCAGCATCAGACGCAGGACGTGACGGGCCTCAGCCGCGACACCGAAAACGCCAACGGCCACATCGACAAGATTTTCGACAAGGAGAAAGTCAACAACCAGATAGCGTTTGCGCAGGGCGTCCAGCAGCTGGCAGGAAACGTTGTCGGCGATGTGAAAGCGTGGATGCTGGATGCGGCAGCGAAAGAGACCTCAGCGCGCCTGCTTAAAGAGCATCCTGACTATGCCCGCCTCTCGCAGACCCAGCTCAGCGCAATCGTGCAGGGCGACCCGGGCTACAAAGCGGCGGCGGCGCAGTGGGGCACGGGCGGCACCTATTCGATGGCGATGACCGCGGTGGCGGGCGCGCTGGGCGGGCTGAGCGCCAGCAATCTGGGCGCCGCAGCGGGCGGCGCGATGGCGCCGTACCTCGCTAACGCCATCAAGAAAGCCACGACAAGCTATGACGCCCAGGGTAACCCGCACACCGACGTGCTGGCAAACACCATGGCGCACGCGGTCGCGGGCGCAGTGCTGGCGCAGTGCTGGCGCAGATAGCGGGCGGCAGCGCGGCGGCAGGCGCAGCGGGTGCGGCAGGCGGAGAGCTGGCGGCGAAAGCCATCGTGAAGGTGATGTATCCGGACACCGACATCCGCGACCTGACGGAGAGCCAGAAGCAGACGGTAAGCGCGCTGAGCCAGATGGCGGCCGGACTGGCGGGCGGGATCGCGTCGGACTCATCCGTGGGGATAATTACCGGCGCAGGAATTGGAAAGAATGCTGTCGAAAATAATACCCTGGGTGATGAAAAAGATTCTACACATGAAGATAAATTAGGCATTCACGAACCTGATATAGTTCATGTAACAAATGGAATAGGCCAAAAACATGATGCATTAGGCCATCCGATCCCCGGTTCATATGGCATGGGCATGGTTGGACCATTTGGGGGTAAATCAAACGAAGATAGCGGCATCAAAGTCATTACAGTTGATAAATCTAAGTATCCAGAGTCTGCTAAGCACATTGAAGATGCCCAGGATGCGGGTTACCCTTCAACTCTTACAATTGACAGATCAGGGGCCGCCCAACGTCGCCGAGAATCCTTGAAAGACACACCTGTGGTCAGCGGAAAAGATAGAGATGAATATCCGCCAGCAATGTTTAAGGAGGGGGGGCAAGGAGCATCCATCAGGCCAATCTCACCATCGGATAACAGAGGTGCAGGAGCATGCATTGGCTTACAATGTCGTGGGCTACCCGATGGAACAACTATCGTAATCAAAACGAAAAAAGAGGAATAACATGAAAGATCCAATTTCAAAACTATTATCGATTTGCAGTAATGGCATAGCGAAGCCCTTCGATGATGACTTTGACCTCTTTCCTTTCGGCTTTTTATCAGATTTTACAGAATATATTTCTGTATTGAGGAAGTGTAATGGGTTTTATGGTTTCGAATCAGCATTACATGTTTTTCCTTTAATATCTAAAGAGAATAGTCTTGATGTCTTACAATGGAACGATAATAAGCTTTGGCGAGATAGTTATGACGGTATGACAGAGGAGCATTTCTTTTTTGCTGAAGATGCTTTTGGTGGCCAGTTTTCTATCAAAAAAGATGGAATATTCACATTTGACCCTGAGACAGGTGAAAGCCAAAAACTATGTGATAGCTTATCCCAATGGTGCGAGGCAATTCTGAATGATTATGATTTTCTTACGGGGCATTCTTTAATGCATGAGTGGCAAGCCAGAAATGGTAGAGTTAAGGAAGGACATAGGCTTATTCCTGTAATTCCGTTTGTTTTGGGTGGGGATTTTTCAGTGAAGAACTTGCGTATGCAACATTCTGTAACAGCAATGAGATACAGGGGGAGTATCGCGGTTCAAATCAGAAACCTACCTGATGGTGGAACAATAAAGCTTGACGTTGATAATTCAAATCCTGTTTGAAAGATATAAGGATTTTCAAAAATACCACTGTTGTTACCTAAGTTTAACTATCTGATTTAAAATAACCGCTTCTGGCGGTTATGTCAGAAGGGGTACGAATCTCCTGGGCATTGATTGAGCGAAAATAAATAATGCTATGCATTAATTTTAAAGCTGGGTAAATAAGTGTATCAGTTAGGATTATATTAAAATAAATCTTACTAAGATTGCCAGGGAATTTAATGTTTCATTCATGATTTTGTTGCGAAAATAATTATCTTGAAAAGATAATCGCAATAATTTAAATAGCATCCGCGGTGGCGGGCGCGCTGGGCGGGCTGAGCGCCAGCAACCTGGGTGCCGCAGCAGGCGGCGCGATGGCGCCGTACCTCGCTAACGCAATCAAGAAAGCCACGACAACCTATGACGCTCAGGGTAACCCGCACACCGACGTGCTGGCGAACACCATGGCGCACGCGGTCGCGGGCGCGGTGCTGGCGCAGATAGCGGGCGGCAGCGCGGCGGCAGGCGCAGCGGGTGCGACAGGCGGAGAGCTGGCAGCGAAAGCTATCGTGAAGGTGATGTATCCGGGCACGGACATCCGTGACCTGACGGAGAGCCAGAAGCAGAGGGTAAGCGCGCTGAGCCAGATGGCGGCAGGACTGGCGGGCGGGATAGCATCGGATTCGGCGCTGGGAGCAGGGACCGGGGCGGGGGCCGGAAAGAATGCGGTTGAGAATAACCACCTTAGCACAGTTGAAAAAATCACCCTGACCAGTAAAGAGAAAGAATATAACTCATCATGTCAGGGTGAGAATGCAGGTAACAGCTCATGCCGGAAACTGAAACAGGATATCGATAAGCTGTACGAAAAAGGTCAGAGTATTGATAAAACCGAATACAGCGAACTTGGACCGGATTTTCAGCTGGGCGGCGTGGACAGTATTAAGCATAAGCCAGGTGAAGTGGTCTCCTGTGTTGGTTCCAGTAACGGATACTGTGTGGTAACAGACACATCAGCGGTAAACGGGCGGGAGTGGATGCTTGAACCTGCAAATGAAGTTCAGGCAATTGCCGCAAAACACCAGAATGGTAAGACGGAAGATTTTATAAAAGAGCTTGGTGCTGCATATTTTGAAGCAGGTTGTGGGATGCCGGGAGTGGCAACAGCCTAGTGTCAGAGTTATATGGCAGCAGGAGGAACAAATCCCGTCAGTGGTAAGATGCCGACAGATGCAGAGCGCGTTACTTGGGCGATAGCTGCGGCCGCAAATACTATGGGGAACGTTGCAGCGCTTAAGGCAGGAAATGTAGCTCAGGGTATTGTTCGAGTCGAAAGCTTGGGTAGTATCGATGAATTCCTTGCATCACAATCCAAAAACCTTAATAAAAAATTAGGTGCTAAAATCGGAGAGGGGCGATTACCTTATGAGGCGGGAAAAAATGGGGTTGAAATGGCGAAAAAAACCATTAAAGAAACATTGGAAAATGCTACTTAGATCAGCTCCAAAATTCCAAGTGCTTCTGTTAGGGGAGAGTATGATTTGATTCATGTATATAGCTCCAAAACCAATAGCACTGTGAGCTTAAGAGTGTTACCTAATGGAAAATATGACTTTGATACGTTGATTCCGGAAAAGTATTCAAAATTTTAAAAGAGGCAATCATGTTAAAAAATGAAACCTTTGATAATTTTAGGTGTCGTTCATTTTTCATAGAGAAAGAATTAATTTGTCAGGTTCTTGTGTTGTTTTTTAAAACGTCATCGTCTGGTTGGATGTCGTTGACTATTGATGAAGGTGTATCAAAGCTTTCTCGAGAGCCTTGTGAACCATCACTTTTAGATATAACAAAAATTGATGATGAATTTGCATATCCAGTGCAAGATGTTAAAGGTTTAACCTGTTACATCGGAAAAAAATATTAAACACTTATGAATACAGGATAAATAAAATCGAAGAGGGATGTGTCGGGATATACTTTGATTGTGGGGATTGTGGGTTCAGCGTGCTGGAAGTTGATGGGTGCTTGCCAATTATTCATGGAGTCAGCGATGATTTACAAAATAATATTTCTTTAGTTAAGTTGTAATTTTTTAAAAATTTGCGCAGGAGAGTAATGATGTAGAAAATAATCTCTTCGGCGGTACAGAAGATGGTCAGGTAAATTTTGCTCAGGAACATGGCAAAAATATCTTGTCATGCAGTACGGACCCTGATTCGGCTTCATGTCAGAAAGGCCTGGCTATGCAAAATACGCTGATGGTTGCATTGCCAGCAGGTCTTGGCGGTGGTCTATTGGCAGCGGCAACACCAGAAATAGCGACAGCGGCCAGAGTTGCACTCCAGACTTGCAAAGGCGCCTTTGCCATCTGCCTCAACAATATTGGTATTCAGGTTTCTGAGACAGTTGTTCCGGGCGGAGTTGGAGCTGGTGGAGCAATAGGTATTGGCAAAACAGTTGCAGAGGCGACGACGGCGAAAGCTGAAGCTGTAGCGGCTAATGCCGCGCATAATGCTACCTATTATGCTGGCCTTAAAATGGATCTGAAAACTACCCAAGCAGCTAATGAAATTGTTGATAGCTTGCGTAACACTGGGAGGTTACCATCAAATTATGTAATCAAACAAACTGCAGAAGATAATGGATGGTCTGCTGGAAAAGCTTTAAATAATTATGTACCTGGAGGGCAGATAGGTGGTGATGTGTTTAATAATACAACTGGTATTTTACCCTCTTCGGTAGGAAGGACTTGGTATGAAGCTGATATTGGAATAAATAATGTGATGTCAAGAGCAAAACAAGGTGGCACATGTTTACTGTATTCTGATGATGGCCTTTTATATATAACAACAGACCACTATGAAACAGTAACATCAATAGGCAAGTGGAAGTGACAAAGGGGAAGTATATGTATCAAAGTATCATAATAGATGGCGATATCATGAATTCAGAGAAAGATTTTCATCGTAATTTAGCTGAGATGTTAGATTTTGGACCGTACTATGGTAATAATACTGACGCTTTATGGGATATGTTAAGTTCGGGTATGGCTTGTGGTTTTTTTATATGCTGGAAGAACTCATCCACTTCCAAAGAAAGGTTGGGTGAAAAATTTGATATTATTATTGATCTTTTTAATAAAACAAAAAAAAGATATCAAGGCAAAGGAGAGGAAATGCAATTTGACTTCCAACTTGATTGACCCTTGATAGGAAACCTATTCAGGCGCAGTCTAACCCGATAAAAATAGTAAGGAATGTATAAATTTTTGGTAACGTAATTAGTTACTTAGGAAAAATCTTGAAGATTGGTTATAACCAGCTTTGATCAAAGAGCTTTAGTTTATATCCAGTCAAATGAAGAACCACTTGCCTTTGAGATATTATGCGATCATATAAGTGAGTATAAAGTTGCTATAACTCCAGAAGAATATGAAAGGATATATACGGAATATGACAACGTTTAGAGAAATCTCACTTATCAATACAATTGATTATAAAAGAAAAAATCACTCATTTCTAGATGAGTGGTTTAATGGGATTTTAGTTATTCCTCTTGATGAATTAGATGTTGGTGATGTTGCACGAGCAATAAGACAAGAGCTATTTTTGGCAGAGATTTTACCAAGAGCTGAAGTTATACTTAAGCAGGATCCGTTGGCTGAAGAAGACTATGATGGACAATTGATATCCTCTATAGCTTCTTTAGATAGTAATGAGGCAAGAGCCGTATTGCATACTCATCGGCGTATTAGTTATTTTTAAATCCTTTGGATAAATCAATCTTTGATAATAAGATCATTAAGGATATAGAAAAAATAGAAAAACTTTTTCATACTTGAAAATGAACCTCGATCCTTTTTATTGCTTTTTTTATAACCAACCACTTACCCCTATGCATCATCTGCCACTTTACCGTATCCAAATATATCAGGGCTGGTCCTCAACGAGTCATTGTCGAACAAAATGGCGAGACTTATTATACAAATGATCATTATAAGACGTTCACAAAAATCAGGTAATGATGAGATGCCTGTATTTGAATTCGCAAATAAAACAGTGTGTTATAATGGTGGCGGGTGTTTGTAGCCAGTGTGGGTACAAACATCGCTCATACTGATGAATTACTAATATCTTTTTATTACCTACTTTGGTTTCATAGGTAATTTGGTCTCAACTGTAACTCTCTATGATTGTTTGCGTAATCTAGAGTTAATTGGTGAAAATAAAGCAATGATCGTGCATGAGTCATTGCCGAGCACTCCAGATGCTGATCTGTGTGTATATTTAGAGGTATTAAAAGGTTAAGTCCTTGATTGGATCAACGATGAAAGGTATCAACTAGAGATTGTTTTTCATGAAAAAGATAAAGAAACAATCGACATGTTTTTTATCATCTTGCCAGTACTATTGACTGAATGAGCGATGCCGGCTTATGCCGGAATCGCTGCTTTTGATGCGCCCATATATAAACAATCGGCTTTATAACCTGGACCTCGTGTGCATCAGCCTGCAAGAGACGCACCGCCATCCCACATTCCCTACCGCAACGCATACCACTCTTTATGCTTCAACGGATTCATCGCCGCGCCAATAATATCAGAAACCACGTTCACCAGAATAACCAGACCGCCAACCACCATCACGCCTGCGGAAATCGCCGCATAATCCTGCTGACGAATAGCATTAATTAGCCACCGGCCCAGCCCAGGCCAGTTGAACACCATCTCGGTGATCATCGCCAGCGTCAGCATGGTGGAAAACTGCAGGCCCAGACGCGGGATCACCGGCGGCAGCGCATTATGCAGCACGTGGCGGCGGATCACGGTAAAACGCGACAGCCCGCGCGTGGCGGCCGCCTTCACGTAGTTCTTATCCATCACCTCGCTGGTGCTGGCGCGCAGCAGGCGGATCACTTCGGTAGCGGGGGCGACCGCCAGCACAATCACCGGCAGGATCATATGCGTCATTACGCTGACCAGCATCTCATGACGCCACGGCGACGGGCTCAGCCAGGCGTCAACCAGCGCTAGACCGGTAATATTTTGCACCGGATAGAGCAGGTCAAACCGGCCGGACACCGGCAGCCAGCCGAGCGTCAGCGAGAAGAACAGCGTAAACAGCAGCGCCAGCCAGAATACCGGCATCGAGAAGCCGAGCAGCGCCAGCGCGCTAATCACTTTATCCTGCCACTTATTACGCGTCACGCCGGCGCAGATGCCGAGCGGAATCCCGGTCAGCAGCGCCAGTACGAACGCCAGCACGCACAGCTCCAGCGTGGCGGGGAACACTTCGCGCAGCTGCAGGCCAATCTCCTGGCCGTTGGTGCTGGAGACACCGAAATCAAACTGCAGCATGCCGCTGAACCAGAACCACCACGCATCGAACAGCGAAGCGCCTTCCAGCGGCGCGTTGGGCGTGAAGTAGCTCAGGCTAAAGCCCACCAGCGACAGCAGAAACAGGGTAATCACCAGCAATAACAGGCGACGCAACATATAGATGATCACTTACTGCTCCTCGCGCTCATCACGGTAGACTCCGGCAAAAGAGGCGTTGCCGAACGGACTTAACACCAGGCCTTTAATATCGTGGCGGTAGGCCTGTAACCGCAGCGAAGAGGCGAGCGGCAGCACCGGCAGATCGCGTGCCAGCATCTGCTGCGCCAGGTGATAGTTCTCAATACGGCCCGCCAGCTGCTGCGACAGCAGCGCCTTCTGCAGAGCTTCATCGAAGCCAGGCGAGCACCAGTGCGCATAGTTGGTTTGCGAGCGAATCGCCGCGCAGCTCAGCAGCGGGCGGAAAAAACTGTCGGGATCGTTACTGTCGGTCGCCCAGCCGGTGAGAGTGAGGTCGTGGTTCATCGCCATCAGCTGCGCTTCCTGAAAGCGGCCCTCTACCGGCGCGATGCTGACCTTAACGCCAATCTGCGCCAGATCGGCCTGCAGCAGCTCCGCCGTTTTCAGCGGGCTGGGGTTCCAGGCCTGCGAGGCGGAGGGCACCACCAGACGCAAATGGAGATCGGTAATGCCCAGCGACGCCAGCATCTCGCGCGCTTTTTTCGGGTCATACTCGGTGACGCGCGCTTCGCTATCGTAAGCCCATGAGGCGCGCGGCAGCACCGAAGCGGCGGTTTCCGCCGTACCGTAGTAGATCGACTCCATCAGGCGTTCGTTATTGATCGCCAGTGCCAGCGCGTGGCGCACTTCCGGACGGTCCAGCGGCGCTTTACGGGTGTTGAACGCCAGATAGGCGATGTTCATGCCGGGGCGCAGCGTCATGCGCAGGCGGGGATCGTCGCGCAGGATAGATATCTGACTGGCGGCGGGATAGGCGAGCACGTCGCACTCTCCCGTCAGCAGCTTAGACAGGCGGCCCGTCCCGCCTGCGCCCATATCGATCACCGCCTGCTGCAGGCGCGGCACGCCTTTCCAGTAGGCGGGATTGCGCGCCAGCCGAATATACTGTCCGGCGCGATATTCGCTGAGCTGGTAAGGGCCAGTACCTACCGGCTGACGATCGAGCTCTTCCTGGCGGCCGCTGCGGGTCAGCTGGTCGGCATATTCCGCCGACAGCACCGGCGCGTAGTGGGTCGCCAGATGCCAGAGAAAGGAGGCGTCTGGGCTATTGAGCCGTATCTCAACCGTATTACCGTCGAGCTTTTTAACGCTCTGCACCGAGTCAGCGAACTGCAGGCTGTCGAAGTAGGGATAGTTGCCGCCGTTAACGTTGTGCCACGGATGGTGGCGATCGAACATGCGGGCAAAGCTGAATACTACGTCGTCAGCGTTCATTGCGCGCGTTGGCGTAAACCAGGACGTGCGTTGAAAAGAAACCTTGCTACGCAGGTGGAAGCGGTAGGTCGCGCCGTTATCGCGCACCTCCCAGGAGGAGGCCAGATCGGGCACCAGACGATAGGTGTAGGGATCGACATCCAGCAAACGATCGTAAAGCTGCGCGGCGAGGGTATCGACAGCAAGGCCGCTGCTCGCCATCTGCGGATTGAAGGTATTCAGCGTGCCGTTGACGCAGTAGACGAAGCCGCTATGGCGAATATCGCGGCTCTCTGCCGACCAGGCAGACGCGCTGAATACGCTGAGAATAAGCATCAGCGACGGGATTAGTTTTGACATAGAACTCAACGGTGTTCGGGCAATAGGCTGAGTGTATCGCAAAGGCGGCGATGTCCCAAAATATGGTGACGCGGCTGAGGGGATTTTCGCCAGAGCGCAGAAAATAGACACACCCTTGCTGTGGTAATGAGAAAAATTCTCAATTAGGGCTTTACAAGTGAGAACAAGAATGATTATTATTTCATTGCGCTTCAGCGGTGGCTCTACCGGTGAAGAGCACGACATTGCTCACATTGCTTCCAGTATTGTTGCCCGCGCAAGCGGGCTTTTTTTTT
Source organism: Pantoea sp. X-Soil-MYKO-1289 (assembly GCF_059730625.1). Taxonomy (NCBI): domain Bacteria; kingdom Pseudomonadati; phylum Pseudomonadota; class Gammaproteobacteria; order Enterobacterales; family Erwiniaceae; genus Pantoea; species Pantoea sp. X-Soil-MYKO-1289. Next base: position 2,174,650 of record NZ_AP036004.1, on the reverse strand, counting down.
GCCTGCTGCGTTCTGCAATCCCATGTGCCCGGTGAGGTACGCTTAGGGGGACAGCGCAAAAGCAGGAAAAAGGCAAACACATATTCGACCACACTTCCCTGGAACAGATGTAAACCCACCTCTCGACAGATTCTCGCGGGATGCTTTCAAGGCCGTCGATGCATGGTGCCTGCGACACTCCCTGATGAATCAGCAATAAGCAGGGAAAATTGCAAAAGGAGGAAAGCGCTTCTTGTTATGCTGAGCGCGTCAGAGAGTTAATCGTAATTAAGCTATTGCTAAAAATAACGGTAAAAAAATTATTTTTTAACACTTGATTTTCATATAAGAAAATACTGTGTTCAGATTCGCATTTATTCGAATATATTCGGTGGATTTAAATTAACTGCAAGCTTAATTCATTCCAGTAAAAAACCTTTTATTGAGAAGCAATGTTTTAATAGTGTATTTTTTTAAGGAGAAGGGGGTGAATTGGATTTTGACTTTTTAAAAAAGGACTAGTATAAAAACTGATGCAGCGCTGCTTACTTCTGGCTTGAATAATTCTTAGGAGATTCGGAAATGAAAATTTTGAATAACGCGAATGTCTACAGGGTTTCTGGTGCGAACGGCGGCGGTAACTATGAATCATTCAACAATCCTCGTAATTATACCGGCCACACCAGTTATGGTGCTCAGGGGAAGGATTTGTTGGTACCCATTCCGCAGGGCTGGATTTAGGCACGATTCTCAATAGTAACAGATGTATCTTTGGAATTGCTTCAGGCATGTTTGGAGGTTCAAGTTTCCTGGGCGAATGCAATTAAAGGTGGCATTGCAGGCGCTGTAGCAGGAGGATGTTTCTCCGGAGGCAATGGAAATGGCGGCGGTGTAGGGAGCAATAGCATTGGCGGACAATGTACCTGGTAGAGAAAAAAGGATCAAAGGAGCATGCATTTTCCCAGGCATAATTTTAGCCGGGGTGTTGCTATCATCGGTTAATGTTTTGCATAATCCCTGGTTGGCATTATTACCCTGCAATATTGCAAGCTCCCTCCTGGTTTTGATTAGTTATTATGGAGGTATAGCTATCTTAAAGGATCTAACTCTTTTTTTTATTAAGATGTCTGGCAAGTAAGCCCATCAATATCTCAGGGCTCGCTTCGGCGAGCCTTGAAATACAAATAAAGCCATAACGACATTTATCTTACTCTTTTTCAATCCCGTGCTTCTTCATCATCGCCCGCAGCTGATGATAAGTCACGCCCAGCAGCTCCGCGGCGCGGCGCTGATTATATTTCGCCTGCTGCAGGCTGGCTTCCACCAGCGCGCGCTCCTGCTGATTTTGCCACAGCCGCAAATCAAGCGGCAAAGCGGGCAGGGAGCCTGAAGAGTCATCCGGCGCGGCGGTCACTGGCTGCGCGCGCGGCGCAAAGGGATTGATAATAATGCGATCCAGCGGCTCATCGCTGCTGTGATGGCGGTACACCGAGCGCTCCACCACGTTTTTTAGCTCGCGCACGTTGCCCGGCCACTGATAGGCCAGCAGCGTCTCCTGCGCTTCGGGCGTAAAGCCGGGAAACAGCGGCAGCCCCAGCTCGCGGCACATCTGAATAGCGAAATGCTCCGCCATCACCAGAATGTCGCTGCGCCGCTCGCGCAAGGGCGGCAGCTGCACCACGTCAAAGGCGAGGCGGTCGAGCAGGTCGGCGCGGAATTTTCCCGCCGCCGCCAGCGCGGGCAGATCTTCGTTGGTGGCGCACACCAGCCGCACGTTAACCTGCAGCGCGTGATTGCCGCCGACGCGCTCCAGCTGGCCATACTCGATAACGCGCAGCAGCTTTTCCTGCACCAGCATCGGCGCCGTCGCCAGCTCGTCGAGAAACAGCGTGCCGCCATCCGCCCGCTCGAAGCGGCCCAGATGGCGCTTCTGCGCGCCGGTAAAGGCGCCCGCCTCATGGCCGAACAGCTCGGAGTCGAGCAGGTTTTCGTTCAGCGCGGCGCAGTTAAGCGAAATAAAGGGGCCCTGCCAGCGGTCGGAAAGGTAGTGCAGGCGGCTGGCGATCAGCTCTTTGCCGGTGCCGCGCTCGCCGACCACCAGCACCGGCTTCTCCAGCGGCGCCAGCATGGAAACCTGCTCAAGGACTTCGAGAAAGTTATTGGATTCGCCTAACAGGTTATCGTTGCTGTCTGCCATGATGAAATTCACCACCTCTTAATCAATTTAACTACCTTACGCGAGCGGCGCTAGGCTGTAAAATATAAATAGCTATAAAAATCAGTAAAATAAAAACTGGCACGCCTTTTGAATATAACAATCAGCGCATGGCGCACCAACATAATCAAAGAGGAACATCATTATGGGTATTTTTTCTCGTTTCGCCGACATCGTTAACGCCAACATCAATTCGCTGCTGGAGCGTGCGGAAGATCCGCAGAAACTGGTACGCCTGATGATTCAGGAAATGGAAGACACGCTGATTGAAGTGCGCTCCACCTCGGCGCGCGCGCTGGCGGAGAAAAAACAGCTGAACCGCCGCATCGAACAGGCGGAAATCCAGCAGGCCGAATGGCAGGAAAAAGCGGAGCTGGCGCTGCGCAAAGAAAAAGATGACCTGGCGCGTGCGGCGCTGATCGAAAAACAGAAGCTGACTGATCTGATCGCCTCGCTGCAGCAGGAAGTGGTTCACGTCGAAGAGACGCTGGAGCGCATGAAGGGTGAAATCGGCGAGCTGGAGAAAAAGCTGAGCGAAACCCGCGCTCGTCAGCAGGCGCTGACCCTGCGTCATCAGGCTGCTTCTACCTCGCGCGACGCGCGTCGTCAGCTCGATAGCGGCAAGCTGGATGAAGCCATGGCGCGCTTTGAATCTTTTGAGCGCCGCATCGACCATATGGAAGCAGAAGCGGAAAGCCAGCGTTTCGGCAAGTCGAAGTCGCTGGACGCACAGTTCGCCGATCTGCAGGCCGATGACGAAATCAGCCAGCAGCTGGAAGCGCTGAAAGCCAAACTGAACCGTAGCGAATAACACTATTTGATCTGCGAGAGTGATTAAGGAGAGTCAATGAGCGCACTTTTTCTCGCTATACCGCTGACCATATTCGTGCTGTTTGTCGCGCCGATCTGGTTATGGCTGCACTACAGCAATCGCCGCAGCGGCAACGAACTGTCGGCAGGCGATCTTCAGCGCCTGCAGCAGCTGACGCAGGATGCGGAACGTATGCGCGACCGCATCCATGCGCTGGAGTCTATTCTGGACGCCGAACATCCTAACTGGAGGCAGCCATGATTAAACGCAAGCTGTGGCGCAAGCCGGACGAAGGGAAGCTGATGGGCGTCTGCGCTGGCGTGGCGGAGTACCTGGATATTCCAGTGCGGCTGCTGCGCGTTATCGTGGTGCTGTCGCTGTTCTTCGGCCTGTTCGCGATTACCATCTGCGCCTACTTCATTCTGGGGTTCGTGCTTGACGTGAAACCGGCCGATGCCGAAGAGGGCGCGGCGAAGCCCAACGCCGGCGAACTGCTCGATCGGCTGGAAAGCGCGCTGCGGCGCGATGAGTACAGCGTGCGCGAGATCGAACGCTACGTCACTTCTGAAACCTTCAGCGTGCGCAGCCGCTTTCGCCAGCTCTGACTTTCCCTGAACGGGGCCGCTTCGGCCCCGTTATACCCGTCAACCGGAGGTATACTTTGTTATATTCACGCACGTCCTCTTTTCGCCGCCGCGCGACCCCCGCGTTGAAGTCGGTCGGGAAATTCATCATTATCAATGCCGTGAGCTATGGACCGGCCGGCCTGACCGGCTGGGCGGTAAAATCGGTTGCGCGTCGCCCGCTGCGCATGCTGCTTTCCCTGGCGCTGGAGCCGTTGCTGCAGCGCGTAATGAAGCGGGCGGCGGCGCGCTTCATCAGGGAAAAAGATGATAAACAAGTCTGAACTACTGTCACTACTCAACCGCGGCGCGGATCGTCATCTGCGCCTGGCGGTAACCGGCCTGAGCCGCAGCGGTAAAACCGCCTTTATCACCTCATTAGTCAACCAGCTGCTTAACGTGCACAGCGGCGCGCGGCTGCCGCTCTTTTCCGTGGTGCGCGACGAACGCCTGCTGGGCGTCAAGCGCATTCCGCAGCGCGATATGGGCACGGCGCGCTTCACCTATGACGAAGGGCTGGCGCAGCTCTACGGCACGCCGCCCGCCTGGCCGACGCCAACGCGCGGCGTCAGCGAAATGCGGCTGGCGCTGCGCTACCGCTCGCAGGATTCGCTGCTGCGTCACTTCAAAGAGAGCGCGACGCTCTATCTGGAGATCGTTGACTATCCCGGCGAATGGCTGCTCGATCTGCCGATGCTGGCGCAGGACTATTTCGACTGGTCGCGGCAGATGGTCGGGCTGCTGCAGGGCGATCGCGCCCAGTGGGCGCAGCCCTGGCGTGAGCTTTGCGCGTCGCTCGATCCCTTTGCGCCCGCCGACGAAAACCGGCTGGCCGCCATCGCCGCCGCCTGGACCGACTATCTGCACCGCTGCAAGGCCGAAGGGCTGCACTTTATTCAGCCGGGGCGCTTTGTGCTGCCGGGCGAGATGGCGGGCGCGCCCGCGCTGCAGTTCTTTCCCTGGCCGCTGGCGGACGAGGCGGAACGCGGCAAGCTGGCGCAGGCTGACAAAGGCAGCAACTTCGCCATGCTGCAGCAGCGCTTTCGCTACTACTGTCAGCATGTGGTGAAGGACTTTTACCGCAACCACTTCCTGCGTTTCGACCGCCAGATCGTGCTGGTGGACTGCCTGCAGCCGCTGAACAGCGGCCCGCAGGCGTTTAACGATATGCGGCTGGCGCTGACTCAGCTGATGCAAAGTTTTCACTACGGGCAGCGCACCCTGTTCCGCCGGCTGTTTTCGCCGGTGATCGACAAGCTGCTGTTTGCCGCCACCAAAGCGGACCATATCACCGCCGATCAGCACGGCAATATGGTGTCGCTGCTGCAGCAGCTGGTGCAGGACGCGTGGCAAAACGCCGCCTTCGAGGGCATCAGCATGGACTGCGTCGGCCTCGCGTCGGTGCAGGCCACCCAGAGCGGGCTGGTGGATCACCGCGGTGAAAAGATCCCGGCGCTGCGCGGCGAGCGGCTGGCGGACGGCGAGGCCCTGACCTTCTATCCAGGTGAAGTGCCGCCGCGCCTGCCTGGCCACGCCTTCTGGCAGCAGCAGGGATTTCAGTTTGAGCAGTTCCGGCCGCAGCCGCTCGATATCGATCGACCGCTGCCCCATATCCGCATGGACGCCGCGCTGGAATTTTTATTAGGAGACAAGCTGCGATGAACGACGAACAACTCAAGCCGCGTATCGATTTCGCCCGTCCGCTGGACGCCCCGCGCGAGCCTGCGCTGCGTCCGGCGCAGGCTTTCGACGGCGAGGCGCGGCAGGCGTTTCTCGCCGTCGACGAGCAGGCCGACGAGGTGATGGAAGAGGGCGCGGGAGAGCGGGCGGTGGAGCAGGCGCTGCGGCCGAAGCGCAGCCTGTGGCGTCGGCTGGTCGGCGCGGGCGCGGCGCTGTTCGCCGCCAGCGTTGCGGCGCAGAGCGTGCAGTGGATGCACGACGCCTGGCTGACGCGTGACTGGTTTGCGCTCGGCAGCGGCACGGCGGGCGCCTTAATTGTGATTGCCGGCGTCGGCGCGCTGACCAGCGAGTGGCGCCGCCTCTATAAGCTGCGCGCAAGAGCTGAGACGCGCGACGTCGGACGCGAACTGCTGCACAGCCACAGCGTCGGCAAAGGGCGCGCCTTCTGCGAAAAACTGGCGCAGCAGGCGGGGCTCGATCAGGCGCATCCGGCGCTGCAGCGCTGGCACGCTTCGCTGCATGAAACCCAGAACGACCGTGAAACCGTCACGCTCTACGCGCAGCTGGTGCAGCCGGTGCAGGATCGCCAGGCGCGGCGCGAAATCGGTCGCCACGCCGCGGAGTCGACGCTGATGATCGCCGTCAGCCCGCTGGCGCTGGTGGATATGGCATTTATCGCCTGGCGCAATCTGCGGCTGGTTAACCGCATCGCCGCCATCTACGGCATTGAGCTGGGCTATTTCAGCCGGCTGCGGCTGTTTCGGCTGGTGCTGCTGAATATGGCGTTCGCCGGCGCGTCGGAGCTGGTGCGCGAAGTCGGCATGGACTGGATGTCGCAGGATATCGCCGCCCGGCTCTCCGCGCGCGCCGCGCAGGGCATCGGCGCCGGTCTGCTCACCGCGCGGCTCGGCATCAAGGCGATGGAGCTGTGCCGCCCGCTGCCCTGGCTGGAGGAGGATAAGCCGCGGCTGGGCGATTTTCGCCGCGATCTTATCAGCCAGCTTAAAGAGACGCTGCCGAAAAGCGGCGCGAAGCGCGAAGGCTAAGCGCTTTCCCTGTTGGTGCGCCGCCATGCGCACCGCAGGCTGAACACCACTGTCAACTTTTGCTTCCACGCCTCTTCAGACCTGCCGCAAGTTAGCGTATTATCTCCAGATTCTTCACCTGACTAAGGCCATCGCAATGCGTCTTGAAGTCTTCTGCCAGGACCGCATCGGTCTGGCGCGCGAGCTGCTCGATCTGTTAGTCGCCCGTAACATCGATTTACGCGGCATTGAAATCGCGGCGCTCGGCCGTATTTATCTTAACTTCTCTGCGCTTGAATTCGACCAGTTCAGCAGCCTGATGGCGGAGATTCGCCGTACGCCCGGCGTAACCGACGTGCGCACCGTCGCCTATATGCCCTCGGAGCGGGAGCACCGCGCCCTGAGCGCGCTGCTGGTCGCCATGCCGGAGCCGGTTTTTTCTATCGATCTGAAAAGCAAGGTCGAGCTGGCCAATCCGGCGGCGCAAAACCTGTTCGATCTCGATGAACAAAAAATTCGCAACCACAGCGCAGGCAACCTGATTAGCGGCTTCAACTTCCAGCGCTGGCTGGAGAGCGACCGCGTTGAGGCGCAGGCGCAGCATGTGGTGATCGACGGCCGCGACTTCCTGATGGAGGCGCGTCCCATCTACCTGACCGCCGACGAAGGCGCAGGCGACCAGCCGGTCGGCGCGATGGTGATGCTGAAATCCACCGCCCGCATGGGGCGTCAGCTGCAAAACCTGGTGGTGACCGACGAATCGGAGTTCGACCATATCATCGCCGTAACGCCGAAGATGCGTCAGGTGATCGATCAGGCGCGCAAGCTGGCGATGCACGATGCGCCGCTGCTGATCGTCGGCGATACCGGCACCGGCAAAGATATGCTGGCGCGCGCCTGCCACCTGCGCAGCGCGCGCGGCAAGAAGCCGTTCCTGGCGCTTAACTGCGCCTCGCTGCCGGACGACGTCGCGGAGAGCGAGCTTTTCGGCCATGCCGCCGGCGCCTATCCCAACGCGTTAGAGGGGAAAAAGGGCTTCTTCGAGCAGGCCAACGGCGGCTCGGTGCTGCTCGACGAAATCGGCGAAATGTCGCCGCGCATGCAGACCAAGCTGCTGCGCTTTCTCAACGACGGCACTTTCCGCCGCGTCGGGGAGGAGCATGAGGTGCATGTCGACGTGCGCGTCATCTGCGCCACGCAGAAAAACCTGATCGAGCTGGTGCAGCGCGGCGAGTTCCGCGAAGATCTTTTTTATCGTCTCAATGTGCTGACGCTGCATCTGCCGCCGCTGCGCGAGCGCCCGCTCGATATCCTGCCGCTTACCGAAATGTTTGTGGCGCGCTTTGCCGATGAGCAGGGCATTCCGCGTCCACGCCTCTCGTCGCAGCTTAACGGCCTGCTGACGCGCTACAACTGGCCGGGCAACGTGCGCCAGCTGAAGAATGCGCTTTATCGCGCGCTGACGCAGCTGGAGGGGCATGAGCTGCGGCCGCAGGATATCGTGCTGCCTGAGCAGGCGCTGGACGCCTCGCTGGGCGAAGAGGCGATGGAAGGCACGCTCGACGAGATCACCAGCCGCTTCGAGCGTTCCGTGCTTACCCGTCTTTATCTCTCCTATCCCAGCACCCGCAAGCTGGCGAAACGCCTGGGCGTCTCGCATACGGCTATCGCCAACAAGCTGCGTGAGTATGGGTTGGGGCAGAGACGCGGCGAGCAGGAAGAGAAAAGCGGCGGCTAACCGCCGCCGGAGTTAACGCTACTTCAGTACGGCCAGCGCCGCGTCGTAATCGGGTTCCGTGGTGATCTCGTCGACCAGCTGGCTGTACAGCACCTTGTCATGCTCATCCAGCACCACCACCGCGCGCGCCGTCAGGCCCGCCAGCGCGCCAGCAGAAATCGCCACCCCGTAATCCTGTTTAAATTCCGCGCCGCGCAGCGTCGAGAGCGTCACGACGTTATTCAGGTTGTCGGCGCCGCAAAAGCGCGACTGCGCAAACGGCAGATCGGCGGAGATGCAGAGCACCACCGTGTTGGTCAGCTCGCTGGCCAGCTGGTTAAAGCGGCGCACCGAGGCCGCGCAGACGCCGGTATCGACGCTGGGAAAAATATTCAGAACCTTGCGTTTTCCTGCATACTCAGAGAGCGACACGTCGGAGAGATTTTTCGCCACCAGCGAAAAGGCTTTAGCCTGCTCGCCCGTCTGGGGAAAGTGACCAGCAACCTCAACCGGGTTGCCCTGAAAATGAACAGTGTGAGACATAGCGATTCCTTAAATGTCAGATAACTGGCTACAGGTAAGTATGGTTTGAAAAAAGGTTTATGACATATCTATAAAAGACTTACGAGCGGAAAACGCAGATTATCCGAGACGACGCGCAGTTATCGAATGACATGGAGAGAGTATGAGAACGGTAAAAAGCTATCCCGAATCCTGGCCGCTGCATACCCCTTTCGTCATCGCCCGCGGCAGCCGCACCGAAGCAAAAGTGGTGGTGGTGGAGATTGAAGAGAATGGCGTCAAAGGCACCGGCGAGGCGACGCCCTATGCGCGCTACGGCGAAACTGAAGCCTCCGTGCTGGCGCAAATCGCCGGGATCCTGCCGTCGCTGCAGCAGGGCATGACGCGCGACGCGCTTCAGCTGGCGATGCCGGCGGGCGCGGCGCGCAACGCTATCGACAGCGCGCTGTGGGATCTGCAGAGCCGCCAGCAGCGCCAGGATCTCTGGGCGCTGAACGGCGTCGCGGCGCCTGCCGAAGTGGTGACGGCGCAGACCGTCAGCATCGACACCCCCGAAGCGATGGCGAGCAGCGCCCGGGCGCTCTGGCAGCACGGCGCGACGCTGCTGAAAATCAAGCTGGACGACACCTTTATCACCGAGCGGCTGGTGGCGATCCGCACGGCGGTGCCGCAGGCGACGCTGATTGTCGACGCCAACGAGTCCTGGCAGGCCGAAGGGCTGGCGGCGCGCTGCCAGCTGCTGGCGGATTTGGATGTGGCGATGCTGGAGCAGCCGCTGCCCGCCGGACAGGATGCGGCGCTGGCGAACTTTATCCATCCGCTGCCGATCTGCGCTGACGAAAGCTGCCATACCCGCGACAGCCTGCCTGCGCTGCAGGGACGCTATGAGATGGTCAATATCAAGCTGGATAAAGCGGGCGGGCTGACTGAAGCGCTGGCGCTGGCCGCAGAGGCGAAGGCGCTCGGACTGGAGGTGATGCTCGGCTGCATGATCTGCACCTCGCGCGCGATCCATGCCGCGCTGCCGCTGGCGCCGGCGGCGCGCTTCGCCGATCTCGACGGGCCGACCTGGCTGGCGGTGGATGTCGAGCCCGCCATTCAGGTCAGCGCCGGCAAAGTGGTTATCGCTGCCAGCGCAGCAGGTTAATCATCGGCTCCAGATAGCGCTCTGTCGCTTCATCCACTGAAATCGCTGGCATCTCGGCGGTGATGCAGGGCAGACCGAGGTCGTTGCACCAGCTGCCGAACGAGCCGGGCGTGTCGTAACCGACGCTGCCCACCAGCGGCAGCGCGGTCTGCTGCGCCAGCCAGTGGCCAAGCTCGCTGCTGCGCGGATCGTCGATGCAGGCCAGCGGCTCGTGCCAGGAGACCACCCAGCGCGGCTTCAGCCCGTGGATCAGCTCGCACAGCGCCTGGGTCTCCGGCTCGGAGCCGGGCCGATCGCCTGTTGAGAGCAGCACGTCGCGCGCCTCGGCGGCGCTGTTCCAGCGATAGACCGTCTCGCCGCTCTGCCAGTTGGCCGCTGGAAAGTTGCGGTTGAGATCGACGCCGTGCGCGTTGGCGCGCAGGCCCAGCTGACAGCCGTCTGGATTGACCGCCAGCACCACGTGATGACGACGCAGCCGGTCCGGCAGCGTGCGCATCGCCGCGGAAAGGGTGGCGACGGCGGCATTCTCATCGCCATGGGTGCCCGCCAGGATCAGCCCGCTGTCGCTATCGGCGGCCGGCGCGGGAAACCAGAGCAGCGGCGCGCCCAGCACGCTGTCGCCGTAGCGCTGATACGGAATCTCAAGTTTGCCGCGTCGTGGTCGCGGGTGTAACACCGTCATCGGCTTTCTCCTTTATTGCCTCTTCAGACAAAGTAGCGGAAAAGCCGCGCGCGGAAAATCGCTATTTATTCTTCAGGCATTTGCGCTACAGTGCCTGGGTCATGCTGCGCCCTGCAGTGCGTTGCGCAGCGCTTCATTAGGGTAAGGGAGTGAAGATGAAAAGCACATTTCGCAAGACGCTGACGGCGCTGATCCTCGCCGCCAACGCGACGCCTGCGCTGGCGGCGCAGCTGCCGGCTGGCGCGCAGCTGGCCGATAAGCAGGAGATCGTCCGGCATATCAAAGACGAGCCCGCTTCGCTCGACCCGATGAAAGCGGTCGGCCTGCCGGAAATTCAGGTGATCCGCGATCTTTTCGAAGGACTCACCAGTCAGGATGCGCAGGGCAATATCGTGCCGGGCGTGGCCGAAAGCTGGAGCAGCAGCGACAATAAAACCTGGATCTTTACGCTGCGCGGCAATGCGAAATGGTCCAGCGGCGAGCCGGTGACGGCGCAGGATTTCGTCTACAGCTGGCAGCGTCTGGTCGAACCGAAAAACAGCTCGCCTTTTGCCTGGTTCGCCGGGCTGGCGGGCATCAGCAACGCGGGCGCGATAACCAAAGGCGAGATGCCGGCGGATCGGCTCGGCGTCAGCGCCGTCGACGCGCAGCACCTTAAAGTAACGCTGGATCGTCCGGTGCCCTGGTTCCCGGCGCTGGCGGCCAATGTGGCGCTCTTCCCGGTGCCGCAGCGCGTTATCGCCAGCGCAGGCGACGGCTGGACCGCGCCGGGCAAGCTGGTGGGCAACGGCGCCTATCAGCTGGAATCGCGCGTGGTGAATGAGAAGATCGTGCTGACGCGCAATCCAGCCTACTGGGACGACGCGCATTCGGTGCTGACCAAAGTGACCTTTATTCCCATCAACGAAGAGTCCAGCGCCACCAAGCGCTACCGCGCGGGCGATATCGATATCACCGAATCGTTCCCGAAAAACCTGTATGCGCAGCTGAAAAAAACGCTGCCGGGCGAGGTCTATACGCCTGATCAGCTCGGCACCTACTACTACGCCTTCAACACCCAAAAAGGCGCGACGGCGGATGCGCGCGTGCGTAAGGCGCTGTCGTGGAGCATCGACCGCCGCATTATCGCGGAAAAAGTGCTGGGCACCGGCGAGAAGCCCGCCTGGCGCTTTACTCCCGACGTGACCGCAGGCTTTAAGCCGGCGCAGTCGTATATTGAACAGCACAGCCAGCAGGAGCTTAACGCTCAGGCGAAGGCGCTGCTGGCCGCCGCCGGCTACGGGCCAGGCCGACCGCTGCACCTGACGCTGCTCTACAACACCTCGGAAAGCCATCAGAAAATCGCTATCGCCGTCGCGTCGATGTGGAAGAAGAACCTCGGCGTTCAGGTCACGCTGCAGAATCAGGAGTGGAAGACCTATATCGACAGCCGCAACAGCGGCAATTTCGACGTGATCCGCGCCTCCTGGGTCGGCGACTACAATGAGCCGTCTACCTTTCTCAGCCTGCTGACCAGCGGCAACAGCAGCAATATCGCGCGCTTCAGCAACGCCGACTACGACGCGGTGCTCGCCAGAGCGAGCGGCGAAACCCAGGCCGAGGCGCGCAACAGCGACTACAACAAGGCGGAGCAGATTCTGGCGGACCAGGCGCCGATCGCGCCGATCTATCAGTACACCAACGGCCGCCTGATCAAGCCGTGGGTGAAAGGCTATCCCATCAACAACCCTGAAGATGTCGCCTACAGCCGCGAGCTGTGGATCGAAAAACACTAGGCCCTGCGCGGCCTGCCTGGCAGGCCGCCTGCAGACACCTTTGCTCACAGCCTGAGGATTGCAACTCAACCGCGCCGCGCTAGACTGTATCGTATTGATTTTTGTAGTGAGGCAAGTGAGTGAACGTCATTGAAGGCAAAGCGTTGCAGGTATCCGACGCTATAATCGCCTGCCAGCTTGATGGCAAGGGCGGCTTGATCCCCATCGAAGATAAGGACGTCATCCACTGCGAGCGTCCCTGCTGGCTGCATCTTAACTATACCCATCGTGAGAGCGCCGACTGGCTGCAGTCTACGCCGCTGATCCCCGACACGGTGCGCGACGCGCTGGCGGGCGACAGCATGCGGCCGCGCGTCAGCCGCCTTGGCGACGGCTTTATGATCGTGCTGCGCAGCGTCAACCATAACGCCGACTCCCGGCCGGAACAGCTGGTAGCGATGCGGGTCTTTATCAACGACAAGCTGATCGTGTCGACGCGCCGCCGCAAGGTCTACGCGGTGGACGCGGTGCTGACCGATCTGCAGAACGGCAACGGTCCGGAAGATGGCGGCAGCTGGCTGGTGGATATCTGCGACGCGCTGACCGATCACGCCAGCGAATTTATTGAAGAGCTGCATGACAAAATTATCGTGCTGGAAGATGCGCTGCTGGACCAGCGCGTGCCGGCGCGCGGCGAGCTGTCGCTGCTGCGCAAGCAGCTGATCGTGATGCGGCGCTATATGACGCCGCAGCGCGACGTCTATTCGCGCCTTGCCAGCGAGAAGCTGCCGTGGATGGATGACAGCGACCGCCGCCGTATGCAGGAGGTCTCCGACAGGCTAGGGCGCGGGCTGGACGATCTCGACGCTGGCGTGGCGCGCACCGCCGTGCTGGCCGATGAGGTCGCCTCGCAGATGGCGGAGGCGATGAACCGCCGCACCTACACCATGTCGCTGCTGGCGATGATCTTTCTGCCGACTACGTTTTTGACCGGGCTGTTCGGCGTTAACCTCGGCGGCATTCCGGGCGCCAACTGGCATCTTGGCTTCAGCATGTTCTGTCTGCTGCTGCTGATTATGATTGTCGGCGTCGCCTGGTGGCTGAAGCGGCGCCGCTGGCTGTGACAATATTGTAATCAACGGGTTACTAAGGTTAACGTCAGGACAATAATGCGCGGCAAGAGGCAAAAAGGGAAAAAAAGCTGATCGAGGTCAATAACCCTTTAGGGCAACAGCGGCAAACTTTGTTCCGCAGGTGAATGCAACGTCAAGCGATGGGCGTTGTGCTCCATATTGTCTTACTTCCTTTTTTTTAGAATTACTGCATAGCACATATTAATTCGATACGCCGGCCTTATCCGCCGGCTTTTTTTTTGCCCCTGCGGCTGAGTTATACCTATGCTTGAAGGACAACGACCACAGAGGAGCAGGGTATGACATCCATTTTCGCCAGCGATCCGATTCCTACCGATCCCGTCCCGATCCCCGATCCAATACCGCAGCCGCCGCCGAGTCCGCAACCGGATCCGCAGCCAGAACCGGGTTATCCGCCGATTCTCGATCCGCTGCCGCACAGGTAAAAAAAGGGCGCGCTGACTCAACAGCGCGCCCTTTTTCATTCGGCTGCGGATTAGGGCAGCTGCAGCACGTCGAGGCGAACCGCCGGTGCGGCATCCTCCTCTTCCTGCCAGCCGGCAGGCTGCACCGGCAGCGTTTCACGGTCAAAGGCGAGATCGCCGCCGTCCACGACCGCATCGCCGTGCTGGATACCTTTGAAATCGAATAGTGCGGTATCCGCCAGATGCGACGGCACGACGTTTTGCATCGCGCTGAACATCGTCTCAAGCCGTCCCGGATAGCGCTTATCCCAGTCGCGCAGCATATCGCCGATTATCTGACGCTGCAGGTTCGGCTGCGAACCGCAGAGGTTGCACGGAATAATCGGGAACCTGCGCGCCTCCGAGAAGCGCACGATATCTTTCTCCCGGCAGTAGGCCAGCGGGCGGATCACGATATGCTTGCCGTCGTCGCTCATCAGCTTCGGCGGCATGCCTTTCATTTTCCCGCCATAGAACATGTTTAAAAACAGCGTCTGCATAATGTCGTCGCGATGGTGGCCCAGCGCGATTTTCGTGCAGCCCAGCTCGGTGGCGGTGCGATAGAGAATGCCGCGGCGCAGGCGCGAACAGAGCGAGCAGGTGGTTTTGCCTTCCGGGATCTTCTCTTTAACGATGGAGTAGGTATCTTCCTCGACGATTTTGTATTCGACGCCCAGCGATTCCAGATATTCCGGCAGGATATGCTCCGGAAAGCCCGGCTGTTTCTGGTCGAGGTTGACCGCCACCAGCGAGAAGTTAACCGGCGCGCTCTGCTGCAGATTGCGCAGGATCTCCAGCAGCGTATAGCTGTCTTTGCCGCCTGACAGGCAGACCATTATGCGGTCGCCTTCTTCAATCATGTTGTAGTCGGCGATAGCGGCGCCGACGTTGCGACGCAGACGCTTCTGGAGTTTGTTGAGGTTGTACTGTTCTTTCTTGTCAACCGATTGATTTTCTTGCATTAGGTAATATCTCAGCAACCAAAAGAGGGCAGATAACGCGCAGCGCCTCGGCGCGCTATCCTGCTATTCAGCATAGCCAGCAGGCAAAAGTATGCCGCGTATGGTACGGATTACGGCGGCGAATGCCAGCACGTTTTATCGCTGGGTAAAATCACATACGAAATTTTGCGTGTCTGGGATGATGGTCGCCCAATGAAGCGAATTGAAAGAGTGATGGCCAATAAATTTTTTTCATTATTTCACCCTCTCGGCCATAAAACACTTTCGATTCATTCAGTCATTTAAAGGAGGATGCGGACTCGGGAGAATCTTAAGGGCGTGTAATTTGAGCCTGGCGTAAATCCTGGTTTTTTATTTTCTGTTAAAATATCCCTCTAATTATAAATGGTTGTATTTTATAATTATCATCCAGGCTAAACGACTAATTAAAAAGGTCTTTTCATGATTTTATTTTTTTCTCTCCGGTAATTGCCTTAATTATTTTATTTAACCCTTTTTCAATAATGCCGATTACTTCTCAAATGACTTAAGTCAAACTGGCGCATGTAAGTTTCTTCACTACAGTTATATCGAAATGTAACCGAGCTCATCCATTTCACCATAAAATCCTGTCAGACATCGGGAAGGCGCTGACAGGCCTCTTTGCTTTACACGGTACGTTAACCTTTAATGTCCAAGAGGATGTCAATGAAACTCAAACCCCTTGTTCAGAGTCTTGCACTCTGCGGGCTACTCACCACGCTTCCCGTCCAGGTCTTCGCCGATGCCAGCCAGAAAGATGCCGCTTCCGCGACAAAACAGGCCAATGATGCGCTCTACCAGCAGCTGCCTTTTGACAACAAGACCGACTTTTCCGACGCACATAAAGGCTTTATCGCCGCGCTGCCCGACGCGGTAATCAAAGGTGAAGGCGGCAACCTTGTCTGGGATCCGAAAAAATACGCCTTCATCAAAGAGGGAGAGAAAGCGCCGGATACCGTCAACCCCAGCCTGTGGCGGCAGGCCCAGCTGATCAATATCAGTGGACTGTTTGAGGTCACTGACGGTATTTATCAGATCCGCAACCTTGACCTGTCCAACATGACGATTATCGAGGGCAAGGAGGGCGTAACGGTGGTCGATCCGCTGGTTTCGGCGGAGACGGCCAAAGTGGGGATGGATCTTTACTTCAAAAATCGCGGCCAGAAGCCGGTCGTGGCGGTGATTTACACCCACAGCCATGTTGACCATTACGGCGGCGTGCGCGGCGTGGTGCGCGAAGAGGATGTGAAGTCGGGCAAAACTAAAGTCTATGCGCCGGCGGGCTTTATGGAGGCAGCGGTAGCGGAAAACATTATGGCCGGCAATGTGATGAGCCGCCGCGCCAGCTATATGTATGGCAACCTGCTGCAGCCTGATGCGAAGGGCCAGGTTGGCGCCGGACTGGGCACCACTACCTCAGCGGGTACGGTAACGCTGATCGCGCCGACGGACTATATCACCCACACAGGTGAAAAGCGCACCATCGACGGGCTGACCTACGACTTTATGATGGCGCCAGGCTCAGAAGCGCCGGCAGAAATGCTCTGGTATATCGAAGAGAAGAAAACTATCCAGACTGCGGAAGACGTCACCCATACGCTGCATAACACCTATTCCCTGCGCGGCGCCAAAATCCGCGAGCCGCTGCCCTGGTCTAAATACATCAACGACGCCATCAACCGCTGGGGCGGCAAGGCTGAAGTGCTGATGGCTCAGCACCACTGGCCCACCTGGGGCAACGATAACGTCAATAACCTGATGAAGAGCCAGCGCGATCTTTATCGCTATATCAACGACCAGACCCTTCGCCTGGCGAACCAGGGCTACACGCGCGATGAAATCGCATCGATGTTCAGGCTGCCGCCGTCGCTGGCCAACACCTGGGCCAACCGTGGTTATTACGGTTCGGTGAGTCACGACGTCAAGGCGACCTACGTGCTCTATCTGGGCTGGTTTGACGGCAACCCGGCCACGCTCGACGAGCTGCCGCCGGAAGAGGGCGCGAAAAAGTTCGTCGAGTATATGGGCGGTGCGGACGCCATCCTGCAAAAGGCGAAAGCGGACTATGACAAAGGCAACTTCCGCTGGGTGGCGCAGGTCGTCAGCAAGGTGGTCTTTGCCGATCCCGATAACCGGGCGGCGCGTGAGCTGGAGGCCGATGCGCTGGAGCAGCTGGGCTATCAGGCGGAGTCCGGCCCGTGGCGCAATTTCTATCTGACCGGCGCGCAGGAGCTGCGCAGCGGCGTGAAGCAGCTGCCGACGCCGAATACCGCCAGCCCGGATACGGTGCGCTCGATGACGCCGGAGATGTTCTTCGACTATCTGGCGCTGCACGTCAACGGCGAGAAGGCGGCCAACCTGAAGTCCGTGCTGAACGTCGATTTTGGCGGCGAGGAGGGGATGTACAAGCTTGAGCTGGAAAACGGCGTGCTGAACCATAGCGCGGGCGTCAGGGATGAGAAGGCGGACGCCAGCATCAGTATGTCCCGCGACACCATGAACAAAATCCTGCTGCGTGAAGAGACGCTGAAGCAGGCGCAGGACAAGGGCGAAGTGCAAATTAACGGCAATGCGCAAAAGGTAGACGAGCTGCTGGGCAGTCTCGATAAGTTCGAGTTCTGGTTCAACATGGTCACCCCCTGATGGTCAGTTCCCCCTGCCGCCTTAAGCAGGGGGCATTCGGCCGGCTTGCTTCATCTGAACGTTGAAACAGATATGCGCCTGCATGCCCGGATACCTGTCCTGCCGCGGCCGCACTCGGCTGTCAGGCCAGTTGGGCGAGCTGAACCTGCAAGTGGTGAATTAATCCTGCGCTCCGCGCAGTCTCAGGAGAAAAGATGAAATTAATGACCTGTATAAAAGCTCTACGCCTGCCGCTGGCAGGTATCCTGCTTATCAGTTTTACTGCGGCTGCCAGCCCCCTCGAAGGTGCGGCATTCGCACTGCGTCAACAGGTGATGATTAACGATCTCAGAACGCACTGCCGCATCGGACAGGGAGTTTCAGACGAGAAAATCCGCAGTACCTTTCTGGCCGACTCTGAAAATCATCGCGCCATTATCAAAGCGGCTGATGCCCTGAAGGCCGGCAACCGGGAACAGTATGCCCGTTCACTGTCTGAAATCCGCTGTCCCTCCATGCTTTGATAACGGCGTGCTGACTCCAGCATTATCAATGCAAGCTAATGCCACCCTCACCCAGGGGCGTCGGGCTGGGCATCAATTACGGGTATTTGTCGCTTTCAGTATCGAGGGCAGCGCGCGTTTTTCTCAGCTCTGTAATACAGCCTGACAGCGGTTACTTGAGCTTAAGGCTATCTCGCTTCAGAAACCAGATCGCCAGCGCCAGCGCCAGAAATCCCGCCGCGCCGATCATGACCATGCGCCAGCCGCCAGCGTGCCACAGTATGCCCGCCAGCGCTGAACCCATCGCCGCGCCGATAAAGTTAGAGACGACAAAGATGGTGCTCAGGCGACTACGCATCGCCGGATTAATTGAAATGATGCGTGTCTGATGCAACACATTTAATGTCTGTACGGCGATATCGATCAGGATAATCGCCAGGACGATCAACCCAATGCTGTTGCGGCCCCAGGCGGCGACGCCGATAGCGGCGAGGGCCAGCAACAGCGCCAGACCCGTCGCCGTCACCGAGTGCCCCCGATCGTGCAGAATGCCTGCCCGTCTGGCCATCAGCGCGCCGGCCAGTCCTGCCAGCCCCGTCAGGCCGATCTGGCTGACCGTATAAGAGTAGGGTGCAGCGCTTAACAGAAAGGTCAGGCTGGTCCAGAACATGGTGAAAACCAGAAAGCCGCAGGCAGCGATAAGCAGGGTAATACGCACCGTTGCGCTTTCCGCTATCACCGACAGCAGCGAGCGCATCAATGCTCTGTAGCTGAGATGCTGGCGAGGAATATCGGCTGGAAGCATACGCAGCATCAGGAGCGACAGGATGAACGCGCCGCCCGCCGCGATAAAATAGACCGCACGCCAGCCGAGCAAATCGGCAATCACTCCGCTGACGGTTCTCGACAAGAGAATGCCGATAAGCATCCCTGAAATGATAGTGCCCAGCACCTTTCCCAACTGGGAGGGGCTCGCCAGATCGCCGGCAAACGGCGTCAAAAGCTGGCCAGCGACGGTCGTCAGCCCTGTCAGCGCCATTGCCGCCATCAGGAGTGGCATCGAGGGCGCAAGCGCTGTCAGACAAAGCGAAAGCGCTGAGAGAAAGAGGATGGCAGGAATCAGCCTGCGGCGATTGCGGATGTCACCCAGCGGCACCAGCAGCAGAATGCCGGTTGCATAACCCAACTGGGTAAAGGTGATTAGCATACTGGCTGAGTCTGGCTGAGCGCCAAATGAGAGGGCGATATCATTGAGCAGCGGCTGTGCCCAGTAGAGATTACCGACCGCCATCCCGCCCGTGATGGCGAACAGCAGGATGAGCATGCGGTTTAAAGCTGACTTTTCTGACGTGCCGATACTCTCAGGGCTATTGATCTTCACTCAACCTCCATTTCATCCGTTATGGGCTAATTCCCCCCTCTTATGGCTCAAATCTCTGCATAACCAGCCCACCACTGAGGCGCGGCAGAGGAATTTCCCCAATGACACGAGCCATATGATCCGGATGTTCAATAATAGCCTGCTCCGTCCTCGACGTACGAGCCGCGCGACTTTTCCCTCCCCTCAGATAATACAAAAGCCGCCATCGCTGGCGGCTTCGACATAATCTCAGCGCGATAAGCGCCGGCAGCCAGGCTGCCGTTGGCGCGGTGGTATTAACTCGCCGCCGCGGTCTTCATCGCCGCACGCTGCGGCAACAGCCAGAGAAACGCGATGATAATCAGCGCCAGCGTCAGTGAGGCGCTGTAGCGGCTCAGCGCAAGGCCGCCCGATGCGACGGGCTTATCCAGGAAGTCGCCCACCACCGCGCCAAGCGGTCGGGTCAGGATAAAGGCCGCCCAGAACAGCGCGGTGCGCGAAAGCGAGGTAAAGCGGCTGGCGGCCCAGATAATGGCCAGCGCGCCGACGAACAGCAGGATCCCGCCGTCGTAGCCCAGTCCTTCGCTGTCTGCGGTCCAGTCGCCTAACGCCGTGCCCAGGGTTTGCGAGAACATAATAGTGACCCAGTAAAAACACTCGGTCACGCCGTTGTTGACGGAATTCACGGCGATAGTGCCGCAGGTAATGCGCCAGATAAACAGCGAGAGAACCAGCAGCGTGCTCAGCAGCAGCGTGCCGCCCAGATAGCCTATCCCCAGCGAGCGATCGGCAAAGTCCGCCAGCGTGGTGCCGACGGTGGTAGTGGCGACCACGGTAAACCAGTAGATCCACTTATTAAAGCTGTGGCGTTTAATCTGCACCACGACAGCGACTAAAAAGATAATGGCGAAAATCAGCGTACCGGTCAGGTAGCCCAGATTCATCGACATGGTCACCGCATCGCCGCCGGTTTCACCCAGCGTGGTTGCAGCGATTTTGGTTAACCAGAACGCCAGAGTAACGGCAGGTACTTTGCTGAGGGTTTGAGAATCTGCGATCTTATTTTGCATGAGGGTAGGCTCCGGAAAAGCCCGATCTGGGCTAATACAGCGTCCACTTTATAGGATTATTCTTAAGCAAAGATTAAGCGCTATGAATGCATAAGCGAAATTATGAAGCATGCAAAAGCGCTGCTTAGCACGGACATAGAGAAGGCCCGCCTGTTCCGTCAGCCGCTTCGACTGGAAGGGCGGACAGCAAACCGCACTCCGATCGCGCTGCCAGTCAGCGCGGGCAAGGTGCGTGCAGGGCGGTTTTTAAGTTTGCTTAACAGGGCGGCTGACGGCATTAACGCCGCAGTAACGCGCTTGCTATTCTGGATGAACCACCCGCAATCCCGACCAGCAGCGCTCCTCGGAACGGGTGACCAGAATAGAGGAGTCTTTGCTCAGCGTGTTGACCAGAAGAACGATCCGGTCCATTAAAATGCCGATAGTCTCACTGCCCGCGTAAACAAAATCATTGGTTGGCAGGGCGTAGGTGATCCCTTTGTCGCACATAACATTATGCGAAAAGCCGTTTTCCAGCATAGTAATATGCAGTTCAATGCGCGTTTTCTCACTCTGCTCTTTAAGCTCGACCTGGATGGTATAGCTGGTCATGATGATACCCTGATAATATGTAATTTAAGAATTCTTAAATTATAGAGCATGGGCTGGATAAAATATCTGCAATTAAGATATGTCTTAGCTCAGACGCATGGCCATGAGTTTGCTCTGGGTCCGGGCTTCAGCGGCGCAGTCGCCGTAGCAGACCGACGATCAGCTTCGTCAGCTGATTATTGAAGACTCCATCGCCTCTTACCCAAACGTATGCGCCTGTTCCGTTAACTCAGCGCGTAATGGCAGCAGCTGCGCCAGGCGAAACGCCTGGAGTAAACAGGGCGGGGCTGCGCCAGTGTGTTATAAACAAGACATAACTCAGAAAAGGGTCGATGAGTAGCGTAACAGCATGGTGCCTGACCGAACCGGCAAACGCGGATCTCAGGTATCCGGCTCTGCGCTGTACGATAAACCTGGCAGGATAGTCTATTGAAAAACGATCGCCGCAGCGCCGCCTCACTGATCATGCTACTGAGCTTTAGCGCGGTAGTGGGCGTGGCGCTGCTCTCTCTTTTTGCCCGGCACTGGGGCGAGTTTGTGCAGTACTGTCTCACCCTGCAGATTTCACTGCATCGCTATCTGGTGCAGTACCTGCTTCTGCAGCGCGACCATCACATCAAAGGCGGACTGCTGCTGCTGGCAGGCAGCTTTGCCTACGGGTTTCTGCATTCGGTCGGCCCCGGCCACGGCAAGTTTGTCATTACCACCTGGCTGGCCACGCACCGGGAAAAACTCAACGCCAGCCGCCTGATTACGCTGGCAGGCAGCCTGATGCAGGGCGTCGTCGCGGTGCTGTTTGTCCTTATTCTCGCCATCTCGCTAAATCTCTCTATGGGCGACCTCAGCGTAAGCCGCTTCTGGATGGAAAAAGCGAGCGCAGTGCTTATCGCGGGATTTGGTCTCGCGCTCATCGGACGGGCGATCGGTCGCGATCGCCTGCGACTGTTCGGTGCCAGAGCGTCGAGCCATCAGCATGATGCGGCCTGCGGCTGCGGGCATAAGCATCAGCCCAACGCCGCCGATCTCACTGGCGGCTGGCGCAATGCGGCCTGGGTGATTGCCGGTATCGGCATCCGTCCCTGTAGCGGGGCGCTGATGATCCTGGTCTTTGCCAACGCCGTAGGCATGTTCAGCTGGGGCGTCGCGGCGGTGATGGCGATGTCGCTGGGCACCGCGGTCTCCATTATGATGCTGGCCACCTGGGTGCATCACCTCAGGGAGTGGATGCTTGCCGCGAACCGTCCCGCGATAATGCGCTATGCGGCCTCGCTGGGCAGAGTGGCGATAGTCGCGGGCGGCATGGCGCTGATCCTTTTTGCGGCGGTGCTGTTTTCCACCGTGATCCCGGTCAGTGCGAACGGCGATTTTATCACGGCAGGCTGCTAGGCCGTCTGACGTAAACCCTTCACCAGCAGCGTGAACACCTGAATGACTTTCGGCAGCGCCTGCTGCGGATCGTCGCTGGCGGCAATCCACTGGGCGGCATTGAGCGCGGCGCTGTTCAGCAGGCAGGCGGTGGCGTCCGGATCTACCGTTTTAATGACGCCGCGCTCGAGCATCTCGGCAATGCGCTGCCGGGTGGATTCAAGGCAGCTGTTCTGGCTTGGCCACTGGGCCGGATTGCCTAAGAAAGCGGGGCCATCCAGCAGCACGATGCGCCGCACTTCCTCATCCAGCGCCATCTTGATATAGGCGACCCCTTCCGCCAGCAGCTTTTCCCACTCATCTTCAGCCTCCGCCGCGGCATCCCTGGCGCGCTGCGCCATCTCGCTATCTATCTGTGTAACGACAGCGGCAAGCAATCCTTTTTTATCGCCGAAATTATGATAGAGCGCGCCGCGCGTCAGATTGACGCTGGCGGTCAGCTCATCCATCGATGCGGCGGCAAAGCCCTTTTCCGCAAAGGCTTTTCGCGCGGCGGCAATTAGCCTGGCGCGGTTTGCCTCCATGGTTTCGGCGCGGCGTGTTACAGCCATAGCTACTCCTTTGTCACATACGTAGCGTATCTGAATTGACATACGGGGCGTATGTGTGATTAGTTTTACATACGCGGCGTATATTAAATTATTTATACCGGCTGCGCATCCCGCTTCCTGCCCTTACAGAAGGAAATATCATGAACCAGCCTCAACCCGTTTTCCCGGCTAACCGCCACGCGCTCTATGAAGAGCATGGCTATTCCGCCGCCATCCGCTCCGGCGATTTGCTGTTTGTCTCAGGGCAGGTCGGCAGTCGCGCCGACGGCACGCCGGAGCCCGATTTCGCCGCGCAGGTGCAGCTTGCCTTCGACAACCTCCGGGCGACGCTGGCCGCCGCCGGATGCACCTTTAACGATCTGATTGACGTCACGACCTTTCATACCGAGCCGGAAAAGCAGTTCCCGACCATTATGCAGGTCAAACACGCCATATTCCCCGAACCGCCTTACCCGAACTGGACGGCCGTTGGCGTCAACTGGCTGGCAGGCTTCGATTTTGAAATCAAGGTGATTGCCCGGATCCCCGCCCAGTAAACAGGGCGACGCCTTTACTCCAATGCTGTCGCCTGATGGAGCAGCAGCGCCGCGACACGCTGCCGGAGCAGACCGTGCCTGGCGGCGGCCATCTGGACAGCGGCGCCGGGCTGCCGTATCGGCTCAGCGCCGTGGAGGGGGTGCAGCTCGCCTCAACGGCCGCCGGGCATCTACCGCGCGTCGCGCTGGTGACGCCGCAGACGCGCCGCCCGCATCGTGCGCCGGTACAGGCCGGGAGGGATGCCGTATTGACGGCTAAAAGCCCGGGTAAGCGTCTGCTGCGACTCAAAATGATAGCGGACGGCAATATCGGCAATGCGCCGATCGCTGGTTATCAGTTCGCTGGCGATCGCTTTCATGCGTTCCAGACGGATAAACGCGCCGAGGCTGATGCCGTAAAAAAGAAGAAAGCGCCGGTTTAAATACCACTGTGAATAGCCAAACCGGGCGGCGATATCCCGAAGGAGCAGGCGATGAGCAACATTTTCCCTTATCCAGCGCGCAAGGTCGGCGTATAGCTGCTGTTCTGGCAACATAGAGAGACTCCCTGTGGGGCTTTAGCTGGCGTCTGTCGCGAGATCAAATGAGATAGAGCGCCCAGGCTAGCAGATAGACCGTCACGCACGCTAAATAGACGGCGACAAGCGTGAGCAGGTCCTTTGTGGAATACATCATCAAAAGCTGTAGGTGATGGCGAGCGTGCCCACGCCTTCGCCGCGGCGGAATACCACCGGACTCTCCGCCGCACCATCGCCGAGCCAGCTGTAGCCTGCGCTGACCAGGCTTCCCCAGTTGGCATCAAACTGATGACTCCAGCTAAGCGAGGTTTGCACTCCATAAAATCCGCCGGGCGCACGGTAGCGTTCAAAACCGGCGCGGCGGCTTTGCGCGGCGCTGACGCCATACCAGCTGTTCATATAGCGCGCATCGCCGAACAGCGCCGCCGACTGCAGCGCCAGGGTATCGCTGGCGGATTGCAGCGGCACCAGCGTCAGCGACGCCTGATAATTGACGCCTTGACTGTCGCTGAGCGGCAGCACCGCCTTGCCCTCAGCGCTGAGCCAGGGCGTGATCTGCCAGCCCAGCGCCAGCGCAGTATTGACGCTGGCGTCGATGTTGCCCATGCCTTTAAGCCTGTCGGCGCCGTCGCGCCAGTCGGCGTCTTTATCGGCGCGGCCCAGGCTGTAGCCCAGCGTATGCTCAAGGTAGAAGCCGCCGTCGCTCTGCAGATCGTAGCCAACGCCTTTCTGGGCATCGGCAAAAAAAGCGCCGCGCCTTGCCTGAAAAATCGGCACCGGCTGCAGCCGCATCTTATCGGAGCCGCTGTAGCGCGGCGCATACTGCGCGCCAAGGCCGACCATTACGCCATCCTGCGTCCCGCCCTCATCTGCGCGCGCCGCGGCGCTGGCGAGCAGTGCCAGTCCGGCCATGTACAGCGTCGTATTTCTGGTTATCATCATGCCTCCTCGTCATCCGTTTTCTCCGCCCCTTGACGGGCGATCGCACCGCCAGCCGCAACTATCCGGCGGACGTGTCAATAAACGGCCAGGGATTTATGAAGAAAGTGTCAAGGTGAGCCATGCAGAACAAAAAGATTCTGATTATCGAAGACGACGCCAGCGTGGCGGAGGTGCTGGAAGCCTATCTGCGCCGGGAAAACTATCTGGTCAGAGTGGCGGCGGACGGCCTGTCCGGGCTGGAGCAGGCCGAGCGCTGGCGGCCCGATCTGGTGCTGCTCGACGTGATGCTGCCCGGCCTGAACGGCACCGAGGTGCTGGCAAAGATCCGACGCGGCAGCGATGTGCCGGTTATTATGGTCACGGCGATGGGCGATACGCCGGATCGCATCGGCGCGCTGCGCTACGGGGCGGATGACTACGTGGTCAAGCCTTATCATCCCGGCGAGGTGGTGGCGCGCGTGCAGGCGGTATTACGCCGCAGCCACCCGAAGCCGCCGGCGGAAGAGGTGCTGAGATGGGGGGCGCTGGAGGTCAATACCGCGGCCATGACGGTGACGGTGGAGCGGGGAGAGGGCGTGGCCAGCCTCGACATCACGCCGACTGAATTTTCCTTGCTGGCCACGCTGATGCGCGCGCCGGTGCGCGCGCTGAGCCGCCAGTATCTGCTTGAGCAGTGCCTGCCCGAAAGCGACGCGCTGGAGCGCGTCGTGGATACGCACATCTATAACCTGCGGCGCAAGCTGGAAGCGGCGGGCATCGTCGAGGTGCTGCTGAACGTGCGCGGCATCGGCTACCGGTTCCGGCAGCCATGAAAAAAACGCATCCGCAAACCCTGTGGCGCTGGCTCTGCGTCCGCATTCTCACCCTGGCGATCGGCACCGTGGTGCTGATCGCGCTCTGCATGTGGCTGCGCTTCACGGCGCAGTATCTCTGGATCACCTGGCATATGCCGCCTGATGTGCTGAAAACCTTTTTGA
This sequence comes from Pantoea sp. X-Soil-MYKO-1289, assembly GCF_059730625.1. Lineage (NCBI taxonomy): Bacteria > Pseudomonadati > Pseudomonadota > Gammaproteobacteria > Enterobacterales > Erwiniaceae > Pantoea > Pantoea sp. X-Soil-MYKO-1289. The sequence continues at coordinate 2,148,820 of NZ_AP036004.1, read as the reverse complement.
TCCTGCGTGAGAATCCGCAAATCGATCCTGCTCGCTTTCACCAGATTGTCGATAGCTGGTGGGGCATTCGCTATTCCGATCCCTCTATCGCCTCGGCCGACTGGATCACCGTCGGCATTCTGGTGCTGGTGACCATTCCGTTTATCGCCTATTTTGGCCTGCGTCACGCCCGGCCGCTTTCGGCGCAGTTCAGCCAGCTCAGACGCGCCGCGGAGAGCGTAACGGAGGGGGATTTCGGCGCGCAGGCCGCGCTGACGCCGGGCGCGCCGGCGGAGCTGGCGCATCTGGCGCAGAACTTTAACGCCATGACGCGACAGCTGGCGCGCTATGACAAAGAGCTGCGCGCCTCTCACGTCGCTATGGCGCATGAGCTGCGCTCGCCTCTGACGGCGGCGATGGTGCGGCTGCAGGCGCTGATCGACGGTGTATTCACGGCGGATCGGCGTCAGCATGGGCTGATCATGGAGCAGTTAAGCTGTCTGCGCAGGCTGATTGATGAGCTACATCTGCTTTCGCTGGCCGACGCGGGGCAGCTCAGCCTGGACACCAAACCCTGTAATCCAGCAGATCTGCTGCGCGAGCGCCTGCTGTGGATCAGGCCGCAGCTTGATGCGGCGGGCATGCGCGCGGAAATTGGGGTAATGGAGAACACGGTGTTGAATATCGATCCGTTTCGGCTGGGACAGGTATTAACCATCCTGCTGGAAAATGCGCTGCGCTATGCTGGCGCCGGCGGCAGGATAATGCTCAGCGCCCGCCGCTGCGATGAGGGATATGAAATCAGCGTTCAGGATAGCGGCCCCGGCGTGCCGCCGGCCTTTTTGCCGGTTATGTTTGAGCGCTTTACGCGCGGCGAAGCGTCACGGGCGCGTCACTCCGGAGGCAGCGGGCTGGGCCTCTCTATCGCCCAGGCGATCTGTCAGGCGCACGGTGGCGCCATCGCGGCGTCGCTTCCGCCTGAGGGCGGTCTGCGGATGCGCATTCTGCTGCCCGGAGACCTTTCTTGACACCGTCTTGATGGTTCACCGCAAGAATCTCGATAATTAAGCGGTGTAATGGCGCAAACATTACGAAGGAACTGCGCCATGTCTGATGAAGTTACCGCCCTGATCGAGCAGGGCGCCGGGCATTTGCTCGTGACCCGCCATCTCAACTGGCTGCCGCTGCTGCCGGGGCTGATGCTGATGGTCGTCATGCTGACCGGCTGCGATCGGCAGCGGCCCGCCAGCGCGCCGCCGCCGCCGCGTCCGGTCAAGTGCGTGACGGTCGCGCCTGCCGCCGTCACGGCGCCTCTCCTGACCGGCGACATACGCGCCCACGATGAAACCACGCTGAGCTTCAGGCTTGAGGGCAGGATCCTGACGCGCAGCGCCGAGCCGGGCGCGCGATTCCGGCGCGGCGACACCCTGGCCACCCTCGACAGCCCGCTGGCCCTTAGCCAGATGACGCGCGCGCAGGCGGACCTCGACAGCAGCCGCGCCGCCGAAAAAGTCGCGGCGCTTACGCTGCATCGCATGCGTCTGCTGATGCCGTCCGGCGCCGTCGCGCGGGCGCAGCTCGATTCCGCTGCGGCTGACTGGCAGGCCGCGCTGTCGCGGCTGCGCAGCAGCGAGGCGGCGCTAAAGAACGCGCAGGAAAACCTGCGCTGGCGCGCGCTGACCGCCCCCGATGATGGAATAGTGATCGGCGTCAGCGCGTCGGCAGGCCAGGTCATCAGCGCCGGAGAGGCGGTCTATAGCGTCGCCTTCGGCAGCCGTCGGGACGTGGTATTTGACGTCGCCGCGCCCGACAGCGTTTCCCGGCGGCCCGGCGCGGTTTTTCACGTCGCGCTGCTGCGCAATGCTGCCGTCGCCACCACCGGCCATCTGCGCGACGTCAGTCCGCAGGCCGATGCCCAAACGCGCAGCTGGCGGGTACGCGTCACGCTGGATAACCCGCCGCCGGAGATGGTACTGGGCGCAAGCGCGACGATCGCGCTGCCCGCAGCAGAGGGCGAGCCGCTGATAAGGCTGCCGGCCGCCGCGCTGACGCGGCTGGCGGGAGAGCCGGCGGTGTTCGTGCTGGATCCGCTGCGAAGCCTGGTCCGCCGTCGCGCGGTGCGCATCGCTGGCTATGCGTCGGAGTCGGTGCTGATTCGCGCAGGCATTGCGCCGGGCGAGCGAGTGGTGACGGCAGGGGTCAGAACCCTGCGCGACGGCGAGCGGGTGACGCAGACAGAAGGAATAGCTTTATGATGCCCGCCTTCAATCTTTCCGCCTGGGCGCTGCGCCGCCAGCAGCTGATGGCGTTCCTGATGCTGCTGATCGTGGTGGCCGGCGTCATCAGCTACCAGCAGCTCGCGCGCAACGAAGATCCCGCCTTCACCATCAAAACGGCGGTGGTCTCCGCAGCGTGGCCCGGCGCGACCCTTGACGACACGGTTCATCTGCTCACCGATCCGCTAGAGAAGAAGCTGCAGGCGATCCCCATGCTCGACTACGTTCAGAGCGAAACGCGCGCCGGACGCAGCGTGATCTTCGTTAATTTGCGCGATGAGACGCCGCCGGAGCGGGTGGCCGATATCTGGTATCAGGTACGAAAAGCGATGCAGGACATCGCGCCCGCATTACCGCAGGGCGTTCAGGGCCCCGCCGTCAACGATGAGTTCGAGGATACGTTCGGCACTATTTACGGCTTCACAGGCGACGGCTTTAGCCTGCGGGAAGTGCGCGATCGCGTCGAGGCGATCCGCCGCGACCTGATGAGCCTGCCCGACGCAGGCAAAGTGCAGCTGCTGGGCGAGCAGCAGGAACAGCTGGTGGTCGCCTTTTCACCGCGTCAGCTCGCATCTATGGGGCTGGATCTACAGCAGGTTGCGGACGCCCTGCGCGCGCAGAATGTGGTGGCGCCAGCAGGGACGGTGCGCACGCCGGAGGATAATATCGCCCTGCGCGTCAGCGGCGCCTTCCGCAATGAGGCGAGCCTGCGCGCGGTGACGCTGCGCCTCAACGGGCGCTATGTGCCGCTTACCGATATCGCCACGGTGACGCGCAGGGTGGCGGAGCCTCCGGCTCCGCTGTTTCGCGTTAACGGCCAGCCTGCTATTGGCCTGGCCATTTCCATGGCGCCCACCGGGAACATGCTGGCGTTCGGCCAGGCGCTGCGCGCGCGTATGCGTCAGGAGGGCACGCAGCTGCCGCACGGCATAGAGATGACCCAGGTTGCCGATCAGTCGGCGGTGGTGAAACAGGCGGTCAGCGGATTTCTCCGCGTGCTCGCCGAAGCGGTGGTTATCGTGCTGGCCGTCTCCTTTGTGTCGCTGGGGATGCGGGCCGGTCTGGTGGTGGCGGCTGCCATTCCACTGGTGCTGGCGATGACCTTTGCCTGTATGCATCTGGCCGGTATCGGTTTGCAGCGCATCTCGCTTGGCGCGCTGATTATCGCGCTGGGTCTGCTGGTCGATGACGCCATGATCGCGGTGGAAACGATGGTGGCGCGCCTCGAAGCGGGTGAATCGCGCACCGACGCTGCGATCGGGACCTTTCGCGCGACGGCCTGGCCGATGCTGACCGGCACGCTGGTCACCATCGCGGGTTTCATTCCGGTTGGCTTTGCTGCCTCGAGCGCCGGCGAATACTGCTACACCCTGTTTGCGGTGGTGTTTATCGCGCTGCTCTGTTCGTGGATCGTGGCGGTGCTCTTCTCGCCGCTGACCGGCAGCTGGCTGCTGCCCGCCCGACTGCCGCCGCAGGCGTCGGGCAGCCGCGGGCTGAGCGCGCGCTATCGCCGCCTGCTTGAGCGCATTCTCCGGCATCGGCTTATCACCCTTGCTCTCGCGCTCGCCGCGCTGTTGCTGGCGGGCGTGGGCGCCACTTTTATGCAGGGCGAATTTTTTCCCGCCTCCGACCGGCCCGAACTGCTGGTCAGCCTGGCGCTGCCGGCGAACGCCTCGCAGGCGGCGACGCTGCGTCAGACCCAGCGGCTGGAGCGCGCGCTCTCCGCCAGCCGCGATATCGCTCGCTACTCCGCTTACGTCGGAAGCGGGGCGGTGCGCTTTTATCTGCCGATGGAGGTTCTGCTGGAGGATGAAAACACCGCCCAGCTGGTGGTGGTGGCGAAAGACCTGGCGGCACGGGCGCGGCTTCAGCGCTATCTCGCCGCGCTGCTCGCCCGGGAATTCAGCGATATCACCACCCGCGTGTCGCCCCTTGAGCTGGGGCCGCCGGTCGGCTGGCCGGTGCGTTATCGCATTAGCGGCCCGGATTACGCACGCGTTCAGGCGCTGGCGGAACGGCTTGCCGCCGCGCTCGGCCGATCCCCTCTGACGCGTGAGGTGAATCAGACGGCGGGCGAGCCTGAGCGGGTGGTGACCCTGAAGGTGAATCAGACGGCCGCGCGCGCGGCAGGGCTCTCCTCAGAGCAGATCGCCCGCTATCTCAACACCCTCTGGTCTGGCGCGACGATCACCCGCGTGCGCGATAGTGACCGGCTGGTTGACGTGCTGCTGCAGGGCAACGCGGCGGAAAGAAACGATCTCAGCAGCCTCCAGGCGCTGATGATAACGGCGCCGACGGGCGTGAAAATCCCGCTGGCGCAGGTCGCTACGCCGCAGTGGGGGCTGGAGGATCCGGTGATCTGGCGTCGCCAGCGCCTGCCGTTTATCACCGTGCAGACCGACCTGCCGCCCGGCCTGCGCGCCGAAGCGGTGTCGGCCGGCCTGCGCCCGATCCTCAACAGATTTAGCGCCAGCCTGCCGCCAGGCTACAGCATCAGCGAAGAGGGCGCCGTAGCCGAGTCGAACAAGGGCAACGGATCGGTTTTCGCCGTGCTGCCTGTCACGCTGCTTTGCATGCTGACGCTGCTGATGCTCCAGCTTCAGCGCTTTTCCCGCATGCTGCTTGCGCTGCTGATGGCGCCTTTTGCCCTGCCGGGCATCGTACTGGCGATGCTGCCGAGCGGCACGCCGATGGGGTTTGTGGCGCTGCTGGGCATTATCGCGCTGGCGGGCATGATTATCCGCAATGCGGTGATCCTCATCGCCGAAGCGGAGAGCCAGCTAAGCGCGGGACGCCCCTGTAACGAGGCGATCGCCGCCGCCGCCATGCACCGCGCGCGACCCGTGCTGCTGACCGCCAGCGCCGCCATTCTGGGCATGATCCCGGTTTCGCATCAGATTTTCTGGGGCCCGATGGCGCTGGCGATTATCGGCGGGCTGCTTGCCGCGACGCTGGTTATCCTGACGGTGCTGCCGGCGGCGCTCAGTCTGGTGATGCAGGCGGAAGCAAGTGCCAGGGCGAGGCGCGGGTCCGACAGATATCCGTCTGCGAGCTGACAGGGCCGCCAGCGAGGCGTCCCTGTCAGAACTATGTCAGGCGCGGCCTTCGACCAGCACAAAGGTGCCGGTGGCCGCGCCCGCGCGCAGCGTTCGTGCGGCCTGGTAGGCCGGGCTTTCGTAGAAGCGCTTCGCCTCGGCAAAAGAGGCGAAGGCGAAAATCACGTGCCGCTCATGCGCTTCGCCTTCCAGATTTTCATATTGCCCGGACCAGGCGACGATTTCCGGGCCGAATTCCCGCATCGCCTCGCCGGCCGCGCTGGCGTATTCCGCGTAGGCCGCGGCGTCCGATACGGTAACGTGAGCGATTAAATAACCTTTTGCCGTCATGATAAGTACCTTCATTAGTTAACAGAGCTTTAAAAGCAGGATGCAAAGCGAGTTTATTGAGTATTAAACTGCGCATAAATGGGTGAAATAAGAACGCGCTGTTACTGGAAAAGTGAACAATGAAGAATCTCGATGCGCTGCTGGTCTTTGCCCGCGTGGCGGAAATGACCAGCTTTACCCGCGCGGCGGAAAGCCTGGGCATGCAGAAAGGGCGCGTATCGGCAGTGATACGCGAACTGGAGGCGGAGGTCGGCGCCACGCTGCTGCACCGCACCACGCGCAGCGTGCAGCTCACCGAGGATGGCCGCGCCTTTTATTCCCGCGCGCGGGATCTGCTGGCGGAGGCGGAAGAGTTGCAGTCGATGTTCGCGGATCAGGGCGCGCCGCTGCGCGGGCGGCTGCGCGTCGATATGCCCACCGTGCTGGCGCAGTCGGTGGTGATACCGGCCTTGCCGCAGCTGATGGCGGCGCATCCGGCGCTGGAGATTGAGCTTTCCAGCACCGATCGCCGCGTCGACCTGGTGCAGGAAGGATTTGACTGCGTGATCCGTCTTGGCCCCGTCGCGGATGAGACGCTGATTGCCCGGCCGTTAGGCAAGCTGCGCATGATCAATGCCGCAAGCCCGGCCTATCTCGCCCGTTACGGCACGCCGCGCACCCTTGAGGAGCTGGTCACTCAGGAACACCGCATGGTGCACTACGTAAGAAATTTCGGCGCGAAGCCCGACGGATGGGAATATCCGTCGGGCGACGGCTACAAAACGCTGATGCTGCCGGGCATGATGAAGGTGAACAGCGTTCAGACTTATCACGAGGCCGGGCTGGCAGGGATGGGACTCATCCAGGCGGGCTACTCCGCGCTGGCGCCGCATCTCGCCGCCGGCGCGCTGGTGGAGGTGCTGCCCGATCTGCGCCCCGCGCCGCTTAACGCCTTTTTCGTGGTGGCGCACCGCCGTAGCCTGTCGCAACGGGTCAGGGCTTTTATGCACTGGACCGAAGCGCTGCTCAAACCCTATTTTGACTGAGGGCTCTCCAGTAGACGCAGACCCTTCCGGCTCTCTTCAGGCTCGGCGATGCGTTTGACCTCGCCCACCAGCAGGATATAGGAGAGCGCGCCGATCAAGGCTACCGCCGCGATATAGATCAGGGCCGGACCAAAGCCGTAATCCTGCGCCAGATAGCCGATCACCAGCGGAACGGTAATGCCGCCCAGCCCGCCGACGAAATTAAACACGCCGCCGGTCAGGCCAATCAGCCGCATCGGCGCCAGCGACGACACCAGCGACCAGGTGATCGACGCGAAGCCGTTGCCGAAAAAGGCCACCGCCATCAGCGCCATAATCCAGACCGGATCGTCGGTGTAGTTGGCGCCCATAATGCAGGTGGAGATAAGCAGTCCGCAGATGATCGGCGTTTTACGCGCCGCGCCGAGGGAATAGCCTTTCTTCACCAGCCTGTCCGCCAGCCAGCCGGAGAGCAGCACGCCAACAAAAGCGGCGAGAAAGGGCACCGTGGTCATAAAGCCCGCCTTCAGCGCGGCGATGCCTTTTTCCTGAGTCAGATAATTGGGGAACCAGGTCAGGAAAAACCACAGCGTCGAGGTCACGGCGAACTGTCCCAGATAGACGCCCAGCAGCTTGCGATGAAACACCAGCTTCCAGTCAGCTTTGCTCAGCGGCTGACGCGCTTCACGTGTGACGGGCGCATCGCCGTCAACCAGGCCGCCGCCGCGCTGAATATAATCCAGCTCTGCCTTGCCGATACCTTTGGTAAGGCGCGGCGGCTGATAAACCCTGAACCAGACCAGCGACCAGATAATGCCGATACCGCCGGTGACGATAAAGACCCAGTGCCAGCTCAGCAGCTCCTGAATCCAGATTAACAGCGGCGTGAGAAAGGCCAGGCCGACAAACTGACCGGAGGTGAAGAAACCCACCGCGGAGGCGCGCTCCTGCTCCGGGAACCAGCTGGTGACCATGCGGTTATTGGTGGGAAAGGCGGGCGCTTCGAAGATGCCGGTCACGGCGCGCAGGGCGATCAGCGATAGCAGCCCGGTGGCGAAGCCCTGCAGCAGGGTCGCCACCGACCAGCCCAGAATGGCGATAAAATAGGTCAGCCGCGAACCAATGCGATCGAGAAACCAGCCGCCGGGGATCTGGCACAGGGTATAAAGCCAGGCGAACGCGGAAAAGACATAGCCCATCTCCGCTTTCGTGATGCCGAACTCCTGCTGAATATGCGCGGAAGCCACGGCCAGATTAGCCCGGTCGACGTAGCAGATCACAACGGTAATAAAGATCATGAATAGCGTGAGATAACGACGTCGCCCTGGTTTTGCATTATTTACGGAAATATCCATCGCAATCTGTCTCCAGATTTTGGGCATGGCGAAGCCGTTCACCATGCCCTGTTATTTACAGAGGGTGTGTTTTCTATTTATGTATTGTCAGATAATTCGCGGCGAGCGGAGCTGGGCTAAATAATCCGCCTTACCACTCGGCGACGGAGCCGTCCGCATGGCGCCACAGCGGATTACGCCAGTCTGGCGCGTTTTTGCTGCGTTCGATCACCTGCTCCTCGTCGATTTCCACGCCGAGTCCCGGTTTCATTAAGGGTTTAAAGAAGCCGCCTTCCATGCTGAAGTCCGCTTTATTTTTCACGAAGTCGAGCAGCTCCGCGCCCTGGTTGTAATGAATCCCCATGCTCTGCTCCTGGAAAACCGCGTTGCGCGAGACGAAATCGACGTGCAGACAGGCGGCGAGGGCGACAGGACCCAGCGGGCAGTGCGGCGCGAAGGCGACATCGTAGGCTTCCGCCATGGCGGCGATTTTGACGCACTCGGTGATGCCGCCGGCATGGGAGAGATCGGGCTGCAGAATCGCCAGTCCGCCCGCCTCGAGCACGCGTTTGAACTCAAAACGCGAGAACATGCGCTCGCCCGCCGCGATAGGGATAGCGGTTTGCGCCGCCAGCCTGGGGTAATATTCCGCCTGCTCCGCCAGAACCGGCTCTTCGATAAACAGCGGGCGGTAGGGCTCAAGCTCTTTGATCAACACCTTCGCCATCGGCGCGCTTACGCGGCCGTGAAAGTCGAGGCCGAACTCAATCTTATCGCCGAAGGCGTCGCGAATTTGCGCCACGGTATTCACTGCGGCGTCGACTTTGCGCGAGTCGTCGATAATGCCCAGCTCTTCGCAGCCGTTAAGCTTGAAGGTGTCGAAGCCGATTTCTCGCAATGTATGGATGCCGGCGATGACGTCCGCCGGTCGATCGCCGCCCACCCAGCTATAGGCTTTGATTTTATCCCGCACCAGGCCGCCCATCAGCTGCCATACCGGCGCGCCAAGCACCTTGCCTTTAATATCCCACAGCGCCTGATCGATGCCGGCGATGGCGCTCATCATGATCGGGCCGCCGCGGTAAAAACCGGCGCGGTACATCACCTGCCACAGATCGTTGATGCGCGCCGGATCCTGACCGATCAGGTAGTCGCCGAGTTCATGCACGGCGGCTTCGACGGTGCGCGCGCGTCCCTCGATAACGGGTTCTCCCCAGCCGACGACGCCTTCGTCGGTTTCGATTTTAAGAAACATCCAGCGCGGGGGTAAACGGTATGTGGTGAGCCGGGTTATTTTCATTTCACTGCCTCTCTGTATGCCTGAACAAATGCGGCCGCCTGCTGCGCGGTTCGCTCCACGGGCTGACCGGCGCGATAAAGATCGCTGCCGAGCCCGGCGCCTGCGCAGCCCGCTTCGAGCCACTGCGCCAGGTTTTCCGGCGTTACGCCGCCCACGGCCAGCACCGGCACGTCGTCGGGCAGCACCGCTTTTAGCGCTTTGATGTAGCCGGGGCCGAACGCGGAGGAGGGGAATATTTTCAACGCCTGGGCGCCGGCATCCAGCGCGTTAAAGGCTTCGCTGGCCGTCGCGCAGCCGGGACAGACAATCATGCCGAGGCTCACGGCGTGGCGGATCAGCGCCGGCTGAATATTCGGCGTCACGATAAGCCTGCTGCCCATTTCCGCCAGCCTGTCCACCTGTTCGGTTTTCAACACCGTGCCGGCGCCGATCAACGCCCTGTCGCCGTAAGCCTCAAGGATCAGCGGGATGCTGCGCTCCCACTGCGGCGAATTGAGCGGAATTTCCACCGCATCGAAACCCGCGTCGATAACCGCGCCGACGTGCGCCACGGCCTCGTCGGGCGTGACCCCGCGCAGAATCGCGATCAGGGGAAGTTCAGTTTGCCATTGCATTAACGATGCTCCTTATGCCTGCCTGAAAGGCGGTATCGCCGGCTATGACGCTGGCCTGCTGGCCAGCGGCGGCCAGCGCCTGGTGATAGCGGCGGGTCAGCGCTTCTCCGCCGACGAGGACGATCGGCTGATGGCCAAAGCGTTCGCGCATCGTGGCGACCTCCGCGCCAATCAGCAGACCGGATAAAAATTCGCTGACCTCTTCAGGGGCCAGGCTGCCGAGGATATGCGCGGCGCGGATCTCGAACAGCTGCGCCAGCAGCGCCGGCGTCGCCAGTCCGCGCGCCAGACCGGCGTCGAACGCCGCCTGCGACGGCTGCTGCGCAGGCAAACCGGCGCCAAGCAGCGAGTGGCGCAGCAGCAGAGCGTGAAGCTCGCCGGTCATCACGGTGTGAAAATCGCAGATACGTTCGTTGTCGACCTGCACCCATTTGCAGTGGGTGCCCGGCATCACGTAAACGGGCGAGGGCGCCAGCGCGTGCGCGCCGAGCAGCTGCGTCTCTTCGCCGCGCATCACGTTATGGTGATCCTCGCGGCTGACGCACAAGCCGGGCACGATCCAGAGGTTGTGGTCGACCGGCGTTAGCTGCGCGCCGATCGCTGAAAAAGGGGCAGGCAGCGGCAGATAGGGCACGCTTTTCCAGCCCACGTTGCTGCCTACCATGCCGGCCATCACTACCGGCGTCGCGCCGTCGCGCCATCCCTGCGTGACCTCGTCTAATACCGCCTGCGGGCGCTTCCCGTTCAGCCGGGTAACGCCCGCTTCTGACTCTCTGCTTTCCTGACAGCGTTCGTTGTCGAAAAGCCAGGCGCGCAAATTGGTGGAGCCCCAGTCAACGGCGATATAGCGAGATCTCATGTGATGTCCTTAAGCCTGTGTGTCGAGCTGGCGATCATGGTGTACGCCGCCTGCTCTGCCGCATCGCCGTTCTGCAACCGTATGGCGTCGAACAGCGCTTTATGTTCGCTTAGCGTTTTCGGCATATTGGCCTCGTCGCCCTGCCAGGTGCGCTCGAAGACGGCGCGCTGGAGGGAGCTGATCGCCACGCTAAGCTGTTCCAGCACCGGGTTGTGTACCGCGCGCAGCACCGCTTCGTGATAGCGGATGTCCGCTTCGTTAAAGGCGTCCCGGTGCTGGTTGTTGGCGATCATGTCGTTGAGCGCCGCTTCAATCTGCGCCAGATCCTGCGACGTCGCGCGCTCCGCCGCCCAGCGGGCGATGGCTGGCTCCACCAGATTGCGCACTTCGCTCATGGCTGCGATCAGGCGCGGGTCGTCGTCGTTTTCCAGCACCCACTGCAGTACGTCCGAGTCCAGGTAGTTCCACTGATTGCGCGGCGTGACGAAGGCGCCGTAGTAACGCTTTATTTCAATCAGCCGCTTCGCCGTCAGCGAACGGAACACCTCGCGAATGATATTGCGCGAGGTGGCGAACTCGTCGCACAGCTCGGTCTCGGCCGGCAGCGGCGCGCCGGGCAGATATTTGCCGCTGACGATCTGCTGGCCCAGCGTAATCACAATACGGTCGGTTTTGTTGAGGGTCATAGAAGCTCCTTGTGCCTGCCTGTTTGCTTCTACTTTACCCTGAGCGCTCAGTTTTGCCTCATGTTTGAAGTACAACGCGGACGTAAGCCGCTATCAGTATGGCGGCATTGTAGTACGATAAATGATAGTTGTACTACAATGTGGATCACAAAACAGTCATCCCGATACGGGGCTTGTCGCCAGCGCGCTGCGCAAAATGTGATCAATAAGAGAGAAAGATATTTTGTAATCGATTACTTTTTTAGCGGGCATTCATTGTAATCGATTACTTTTCACTGCGAGGCGGCTATGGTTTCTTATACGCAAGGTAACGATCGCGCCGTAGCGACGCAGCGCATGCTGGTGCCGCGGCTGTCGCTGATGATGTTTTTGCAGTTCTTTATCTGGGGCAGCTGGTCGGTAACGCTCGGGCTGGTGATGACGCAGCACAATATGTCGCTGCTGATTGGCGATGCCTTCTCCGCCGGGCCGATTGCGTCGATACTGTCGCCCTTTGTGCTGGGCATGCTGGTAGACCGCTTCTTCCCGTCCCAGAAGGTGCTGGCGGTGATGCATCTGGCCGGCGCGGTGATCCTGTGGTTTGTGCCGCAGGCGGTGGTGGCGGAAAACGGTGGGTTGCTGATCGCCTTACTGTTCGGCTACACCCTGTGCTACATGCCCACGCTGGCGCTGACCAATAATATCGCCTTCCACAGCCTGGCGAGCAGCGAGAAGAGTTTCCCGGTGGTGCGGGTATTCGGCACCATCGGCTGGATCGTGGCGGGGATTTTTATCGGCGTTCTCGGCATCGCCTCAAGCGTCGCCATCTTTACGCTGGCGGCCATCAGCTCGGTGGCGCTGGCGATCTACAGCCTGACGCTGCCGCACACGCCTGCGCCGGCGAAAGGCGCGCCTTTCCACCTGCGCGATCTCTTCTGCGCCGACGCCTTCGCGCTGCTGAAGATTCGCCACTTTTTTATCTTTTCGCTCTGCGCCACCCTGATCTCTGTGCCGCTCGGCACCTATTACGCCTTTACCGCCTCCTGGCTGGCCGACGCCGGAGTGAAAAACGTCAGTACCCTGATGTCGTTTGGCCAGATGTCGGAAATCTTTTTTATGCTGGTCATCCCGCTGCTGTTCCGTCGTCTCGGCGTGAAAATCATGCTGCTGGTGGGCATGGCCGCCTGGTTTGTACGCTATGCGCTGTTCGCTATGGGCATGGGAGAAGAGGGGCGCGCGCTGATCTGGCTGGGCATCTTGCTGCACGGCGTCTGTTACGACTTTTTCTTTGTGGTCGGCTTTATCTATACCGATCGCATCGCGGGCGAGAAAGTAAAGGGTCAGGCGCAGAGCATGATTGTGATGTTCACCTACGGCATCGGCATGCTGCTGGGGTCGCAAATCTCCGGCGCGCTCTATAACCATCTGGTAGCCGGTCAGGTTTCCGCCGCCAGCTGGGCGCTGTTCTGGTGGATCCCGGCGATTGCCGCCGCGGCGATCGCCGTGCTGTTTCTGTTCACATTTAAGTATCGCGACTGAGCGGTTTTACGGGAGGTGGTTTTTGAAAACGTTGAAAGGTCCGGGCATTTTTCTTTCGCAGTTTATCGGCCAGCAGGCACCCTTTAATTCGCTGGCGGGGCTGGCGCAGTGGGCGGCGTCGCTCGGCTATAAAGCCCTGCAGATCCCCTGCAACCATCCTGCGATATTCGATCTGCAGCGCGCCGCCAGCAGCCAGACCTACTGCGACGAGGTGCGCGGATTGCTGCAGGAAAATGGGCTATGCATCAGCGAACTCTCAACGCACCTGGAGGGACAGCTGGTCGCGGTGCATCCGGCGCACGACGCCGCCTTCGATAACTTCGCGCCGGCAGGCGTGCGCGGCAAGCGCGAGGCGCGCACCGCCTGGGCGACAGAGCAGGTGGCGCTGGCGGCGGCCGCGTCGCAAAACCTCGGGCTGCGCGCCCATGCGACCTTTTCCGGTTCGCTCGCCTGGCCCTATATCTATCCCTGGCCGCCGCACAATCCGCAGCTGTTCGAGGAGGCGTTCGCCGAGCTGGCGCGCCGCTGGCGGCCGCTGCTCGACCTCTACGATCGCCACGGCGTCGACCTCTGTTATGAACTGCATCCCGGCGAAGATCTGCATGACGGCGTGACCTTTGAGCGCTTCCTGGAGCAAGTTGATCATCATCCGCGCTGCAATATTCTCTTTGACCCCAGCCATCTGCACCTGCAGCACATCGATTACCTGCAGTTTATTGATATCTATCACGCGCGCATTAAAGCCTTTCACGTTAAAGATGCCGAGTACCTGCCGAACGGCCGCAGCGGCGTCTACGGCGGCTACCAGAAATGGATCGACCGCGCCGGACGCTTTCGCTCGCCGGGCGACGGCCAGATCGACTTCAAGGGCATTTTCAGCAGGCTGGCGCAGTACAACTATGATGGCTGGGCGGTGCTGGAGTGGGAGTGCTGCCTGAAAGAGGCGGAGACCGGCGCGCGCGAGGGCGCGGAGTTTATTCGCCGCCATATTATTCCGGTGGCGGAGCACGCCTTTGATGACTTCGCCGCCCGGCAGAGCAGCGCCAGCCTGCGCGCCGCGCTTGGGCTGGAGAATTGACCGGCGGCGACGCCGCTCTCTGACCTGCCGGCGGCGACAGCGTCCGAATTGGACTAACGTCTTGTCTCGCAGGGGATTATGATAGCCAGCAGACGAGAAACTGACCCAGGAAGTCATCCCATCATGTCCATTCAAAAAATCGCCAGGCTGGCCGGCGTCTCTGTTGCCACCGTCTCTCGCGTCATTAACAACAGCGACAGCGTCAAGGAAATCAACCGGGATAAGGTGCTGAAGGCGATAGAAGCCAGCAACTATCAACCTAACCTGCTGGCGCGCCAGCTTCGCACCGCGCGCAGCTCGATGGTGCTGGTGCTGGTTTCCGATATTTCCAACCCGTTTTGCGCGGAAATCGTCAAGGGGATCGAGGAGCAGGCGGAGCAGAACGGCTATCGCATTCTGCTGTGCAACTCCGGCGCCGATATTAATCGCTCACGCTCCAGCCTGCAGCTGCTGGCGGGGAAAATGGTGGAGGGGGTGATTACCATGGATGCCTTCACCCGGCTGCCGGAGCTGACGCAGCTTATCGGCGATATGCCCTGGGTGCAGTGCGCGGAGTATGCTGACGCCGGCGATATCTCCTGCGTAGGGATCAACGATACCGACGCGGCGCGCCAGCTGGTCGCCCACCTGGCCGACGGCGGCCGTCGCCAGATCGCCCTGATTAACCACGATCTCAGCTACAAATATGCCCAGCTGCGCCAGCAGGGCTATCAGCAGGAGCTGGAGAGCCGCGATTTGCGCTGGCAGGCGATCGGCTACGCCAGCGATCTGAGTTTTAGCGCCGGCAAACAGGCGATGCAGGCGCTGCTGAGGCGCGACACCCGGCCCGACGCGGTGTTTGCCGTATCGGATACGCTGGCGGCCGGCGCGATGTCCGCCATCGAATCCGCAGGTCTGCGCATACCGCAGGATATCGCCGTGGCCGGCTTTGACGGCACCGAACTCGCTGAAATCGTTTCGCCGGCGCTCACCACCGTCGCTCAGCCGTCGCGCGCGATTGGCCGCACGGCCTTTGACCTGCTGCAGAAAAAAATAGCCAATCCGCAGGCGCCCACGGAACGGGTAATGATGGCGTGGCGACTGATTTTGCGCGCCAGCGCCTGAAGCAAAATTGTGCGCCGTCTATGTGAATTGATGAATAGCCTGTTAATGCTTTACCTGCTTAGCGGATAGCATTCTCTTTTGACAACCTTTATTTAATAAAAGCCAGTCATTGGTCAGAACTGAAAATATCAACGCATGCTGTTTACGTCCGCTTTAATCTTTCCGCGCCAGAATGGCAGGGTAATTAACAATTTTTTATTTTAATTAGCAGAAAGAATAAGGGCGTCGCTCATTCCGCCCTATAAAGCGGGAGCGTCGCGTGGCGGCAGCATATTGTTCATAAGCGATAAGGATGCGCTTTACGATCTGCCTTTTGTGAAACTCGCGACGGGTGAAAAAGGTTTTACTGCGGCGGTGAAAGGCTAATAAGCGTAATAAGCGGGCGCTAATAGCAGATGCTGGGCAAAAAAAATCCCGCTTCGTGGGTCGTTGGCGACCGGCAGGCTGAAGCGGGATAGCCATAATGGCTAACACCAGGGAAATGCATAACTCATACGCCCTACAGATTAATATATTTATTTTATTTCGCTAAACAATTATTCAGCGATAGCCAGGGTGTTTGATCTAAATCAACCGGAGCTGGCAGTTATTCTCAAGCGGAATAGCCTTTATTTAAGGTGATTATTTGTTATTTGATCTGCTTTGCTTTATTCCGGCGTGCTTATTCATTTAGGTAGTTATTAAATAACAGGCCGCGATCAAAAAAACAAGGTATTGATTTTTTATAAAAATTGATTCTCTTTAAAATAATGCGGCGGCCCCAGGAAAACAACATCGCAGCCTGTTTGACGCTTCGCGCTTTATGGGGTTGCAGCCCGCGCCGGGCAGCGCTTTCAACCCAGAAGCCCGCCGACGGCTAACGCCATTCATCGCGGATCAGACACAGGCCCGCTTGCGCGGGCAGTGACCTTCAGCTTAACCCGGCCCCTCGCTGCCCGCCGCCAGCAGCGGCACCAGCACATCGCTGATGGGCGTAGCGATACCGTGCGCGCGGCCATAACGCTGTATCACGCCGTTGCGGATCTGCCACTCCAGCGGGCGATTCGCCTGCCGGTCCGCAAGTATCGAGGTGCCTAAGTCCGCTGGCGCCTGATGAAACACGTCGAGGATCTCCTGCGGCACCTTATCGCTCAGGGTCGCGCCCTGCGCCCGCGCGACGCTCAGGCACTCGCGCAGGTATTCCAGCGCCAGCGCGGTGATATCGGCGCGCGCAAACATGCCGGCGCGACGGTTAGCCAGCACCATCAGACCCGCCACTGCGTTCTGCAGCAGTTTGCGCCAGGCGATCGAGACGAAGTCCGCCGAGAGCGCCACCTCGCAGCGCGTGCCGCTCAGCGCCTCCACCACCCGCTGAGCCTCAGGGCGATCCGGCAGCGTCAGGCGCGGCGCGGCGCGCAGCCAGACCGAGGCGTCCGGCTCGCGCTGCGCCGGAAACCAGACCACCGCAGGCAGCACGGCGGCGCCGTTTACCCAGGGTTCGAGCTGCGCCTGCTGCTCCACGCCGTTTTGCAGCGCGCACACCACGCTGTTTTTGTTGCACAGCTTCGCCAGCCAGTCGGCGCAGTCGGCGACCTGGGTCGTTTTTACCGCCACGAAGAGCAGATCGAACGGGCGCTCGATAGCGGCCGGATCGGTCAAGACGGGGCCGGGCACCACGATTTCGCCCCGATCGTGACGCAGGACAAGCTGCGGATGCGCGCTGCGCCCGTACAAAAGCGGCGTGCGGCCCGCTTCATGCAGCGCGGCGGCGATGGTGGTGCCAATCGCGCCCGGGCCCAGCAGCGCAGTGGTGAAGCGATGTGACATGGTAAGCTCTCCTCACTGGATTAATTCATCATAAAGGTGCCTGCGGCAATCACCGCGCACGCCAGCATTTTCCCGATCGTTAAGGTCTCGCCGAGGAACAGATAGCCCAGCACGGCGGCAAACAGTACGCTGGTCTCGCGCAGCGCGGAAACCGCGCCCATCGGCGCCAGGGCCATCACGTTAATAATAATGCCGTAGGCCAGCAGCGACACCAGCCCGCCCGCCGCCGCGACCGGCAGATCCGGGCGCCAGCGCAGCAGGCTATTCGCGTCGCGCAGCGCGATATAGAGCGCCGGCATCAGCACGCCCCAGCAGGCGCTCATCCACAGCGTATAGGAGAGCGCGCTGCCGGAGAGGCGCACGCCGATACCGTCCACCACGCTGTAGGCGGCGATAAACGCGCCGGTCGCCAGCGGATAGCGCAGGTTGGGCATCCGCCCTTTGCCGCCGCTTATCGCCAGCAGCAGGATGCCGCCGGAAATCAGCGCAACGCCGACCAGAGCGTGCGGTTCAATCTTCTCCCCGACAACCATGGCCGCCGCGCAGGTCACCATCAGCGGCGACGAGCCGCGCGCAATCGGGTAGCTCTGCCCCAGATCGCCGCTGCGGTAGCTGCGCACCAGGCAGAGGTTATAGCCGACATGCAGCAGCGCCGATAGCAGCGCCCAGGGCCAGCTGGCGCGCGCCGGCATCGGCATAAAGGGCGCGACAAGGCCGCAAACCGCGGCGATGGTCAGGCACATGATGCTCATCGACCAGAGGCGATCGTCGCCGCCGCGCAGCAGGGCGTTCCAGCCCGCATGCAGCAGGGCAGCAAACAGGGTCAGTAAAATAAGGTGACTGGACATAGGCTGATGCTATCAGCCCATGCCTGAATGAAAAGCGAAGCCTCGTCATTGCTGCATGAGCAATGGCTCATACCTCAGGCGTAGCTGCGTTGCGCCTCGCGAGAGTGCTCCAGCAGCCAGCGGCGAAAGGTCAGGATATGCGGCTCGGCTTCAATCCCTTTCGGGCAGACGAAGTAATAGGCAGCGGGCGAGGGGAAAGGGATAACGAACAGCCGCACCAGCGAGCCTTCCGCCAGCTCTTTTTCAACGTGTCCGCTGCGCGCCAGCGCGATGCCCTGGCCCAGCAGCGCGGCCTCAATCGTCATATTGGTGTCGGCGAAGCGCACGCTCTCGTGCAGCACATCGATCGGGATGTCATTCAGCCTGAACCAGACGTCCCATTTCGGCACCAGATCGGCGCCGTCGCGCGTCAGCAGCGGGTAGCGCAGCAGCTCGGCCGGCTCTTCCGGAACGCCGAAGCGCTGCAGCAGCGCAGGACTGGCGACCGGAAAGAGCTGCTCGCGGAACATAAACTCCGTGTGCAGCGCCGGGTAATTTCCCTGGCCGAAGCGAATGGCCACGTCTGAATCGGTGCTGGCGAAGTTGATGGCGCTGTCGGTGCTTTCCAGCGTCACCAGAATCTCCGGGTGCAGGCGCGCTAAATCAGGCAGGCGCGGCAGCAGCCACTTCAGGGCGAAAGAGTAGGTGGTGCTGACGCGCAGCCGCACGCGCCCCTTTTGCTCGCGCAGATCGGCAAGCGTGGTATCCAGCTTGCTGAAAAACTCGCGCACCAGGGGCGCGAGGGCGGCGCCTGCGGGCGTCAGGCTCAGGGTTTTGCCGCGCTGAAAGAGCTGCACGCCCCAGACGGCTTCCAGATGCTTCAGCTGGTGGCTGACCGCGCTTTGCGTAACGCACAGCTCTGCGGCGGCCGAGGTAAAGGTGGTATGGCGCGTCGCGACTTCAAACGCGCGCAGCGTCGCGGTCGGAGGCAAATCACGCATCATGGCATCCTGTTTATGAGCTAATACTCATGACACATTAAGGCGAACGCCGATGAAAAGACAGCGCGACGGCATTGTCGCAGCAAAAGGCTTTTCGTCATTAAACTGAAATAACCAGAAACATCCAGAAATCCCCGGGTTGCACCTCGATCTTCCACCAGCGAAACCGCCGTCAGCCCTATTTTTCTCCGCAACATGCCGTTTGATAAGCGATATCTGTTGATAAATTCAGCGAGATCTGACCAGTTGTCGGTGGCGCAGGCTTGTCATGGATCACGCTATAACATAGGTTCCTTCACATATTAACAATCTATAACGGCGACTGGACGCCGGTTGCCTGCTATTGGTTACCAGCGCTATTTCCTGGTGGCGATTTTCTGCGCCAGCCGGGTTAAGCGCGAGACAGCAGCGCAGCCTCAGGTGCAGGCGCAGAAGCTCTGAACCCACCACTGCGCGCCAGCGTCGCCAGCGCGGGCAAAATTCGCTACTATCCGCGCTCATCTCTCAACGGACCGCCTGATGTCATCTATTGTCGATACCTTTATCGCTCCGCCGTGTCTGGAACAGATAGAGACGCTCTATCAGGACGACCATCTGCTGCTGATCAATAAACCCGCCGGGCTGCTCAGCCTTTCGGGGAAAAATCCGCTTAACCTCGATTCGGTGCACTACCGGCTGGCGGCGCGTTTTCCCGGCTGTACGCTGGTGCATCGGCTCGATTTCGGCACGTCAGGGCTGATGGTGATTGCGCGCAATAAAGCCGTTAACGCCGCGCTCTGCCAGCAGTTCAGCCAGCGCACGGTGAGCAAGGGCTACAGCGCGCTGCTGTGCGGACACGTGACGGAGGATGAGGGGATGATCGAGGCGGCGATCGCCAGAGATCCGGCGCGCTTCCCGCTGATGGCGATTTGCGCCGCGAGCGGCAAGCCCGCGCGATCGCGCTATCGCGTCGTCGAACGCTTTTATCAGGCGGGAGAAGGCGGCGTGGCGCTGCCGTTGACGCGCGTCGCGCTGACGCCGGAGACCGGGCGCACCCATCAGCTGCGCATTCACTGCCAGCTGCTGGGGCATGCTATTTTAGGCTGCGATCTTTATGGCGGGCGTCTGCTGCCGGGCGCCGACCGCGCGCCGCGGCTGATGCTGCACGCCAGCGAGCTGCATTTTACCCATCCGGTGAGCGGAGAGCGGATAGCCGCGCGCCATGCCAGTCCGTTTTAACCGCGTTTCAGCGGAGGTTAGCCTCGACAGCGCGCGTCAGGGCGGGCATTACCACATCAGATCGTCAGGCACCTTAAAGTCGGCGTAGGGATCATCTTCATCCTGCTCTTCCTGACTGAGCGCGCTGTTTAATACGATGCAGTTGGCGTCGCGCTGCGCGATCTTATCGGCGACGCTGGCGGGGATAATGGCGTACTCGCTTTCGCCGTTCTCCGCCGCCAGGCGCGCAATGGCGAGTCGGCCGCTAATCAGCTGCGCCTGGGTCGCCTTGTCTACCTCAATTTTTTTGATCAGATTGTTGTCGGTGAAGTTAAAGCCAATATTGCCGCGCGAAATAACGATGCGGTTCATCTCAATCAGCTGCTTGATCTGCGCCTTATACTCGCGCGACAACACCGCCTGTTTTTGCTGTTCGTTAAGCAGCTTATCGCGCTCCTGCTGGGCCTTTTTATTCTCTTCTACCGCCTGTCTCGCCTCGCGCGCCTGAACGCGCGATTTTTTGGCGGTTCTCTGCACCTTGTCCATTTTCTTGCTGCTGACCAGGCCAGCTTTGAGCATCTGCTCTTGTAAGGTAAGTTTCGTCATTGTTGTTTCTAAGCCCGTTGAAAAATTTTTCTGATTATACCTGTAAATCGGGTGGCCGCCGAGGGCCGCTCGTCCATCTCGTCCCGCGCGCGCCAGCCTGCCGCGGCGCTAGCGATAGCGCCAGGTCGCCTGTTCCCGCCGACACACCGCAATAAGCGTCTCCCGCAGCCAGCGGTGCAGCGGGTCCGCCTGGAGTCGGGGATGCCAGATAGCGGTGATGCTAATGGCGGGCGTGACGACGGGCAGCTCAAAACAGACCACGTCGCCTGCCGCCATGCCGGAGGCGACGCCGTTGAGCGAGGAGAGCGTCACCAGACCGAGCATATCGGAGGCGCGCACCAGCGGGAACGCGCTGGCAAAGGCGGGAACCACCACGCTGACGCGCCGCTGCCAACCCAGCGCGGCGAGCGCGGCATCTACCGGCCCCCACTGTTTATTGTGGCGCGAAACGACAACGTGAGGATAGCTGGCGTAGCGTTCCGCCGTCACGCCTGGCGCCTGCAATAGCGGATGGTCGCGGCGGCAGATGCCGACAAAGCGGTCGCTAAAGAGCGTTCGCAGCTTCAGCTCAGGCGCGTCGGTGCCGAGCACGCCTATCTCCAGGTCGATTTCACCGCTGCGCAAGGCGTGCGGCGCTTTGTCACCTTTAGCGACGAACACCAGCCGCATCAGCGGCGCGGTTTGCTGCAGCTCCGCCGCCAGCGCGGCGGCGGCGAGATCGACAAAGTTTTGATTGGCGCGAATAAGAAAGCTGCGCTCAATGCTGGCGAGGTTGAGCCGATCGGCAGGCGGCTGCAGGATCGTCTGCGCGCTGCGGGCGATATGGGCGACGCGCCCGGCCAGCTCTGCGGCGTAGGGCGTCGGCACCATCTGACGGCCGGCCTGCACCAGCAGCGGGTCGCCGGTCGCCGCCCGTAGGCGGGTCAGGGCGCGGCTCATGGCGGAGACGCTGAGGCCCATCCGCCGCGCCGCGCCGGTCACGCTGCGCTCGGTCAGCAGGGCATCCAGCGCGGTCAGCAGATTCAGATCGATATCAGGCATAGGAATAGGGTCGGTTGCGTGCGATGCAAGCTATTGTTGCACGTAGCGCGTCTGGTGTAATGGTCTGCTGCCGATTAGGGTGGAGATCCCTGAATTTGCGTGGAGATCGCCATGACACTCAATAGCGAAGAGAACTCATCGCCCCATTTTTTACTGATCGGCGCCTCGCGCGGCATCGGACTGGCCATGGCTGAAGAGCTGCTCCGTCGCGGCTGGCGCGTCACCGCCACGGTTCGCGCGGCCGCGCCTGCGCTGGCGAGTTTGGCGCTGCGCTATGGGCAGGCGCTGCTCATGGAACAGCTCGATATCACCCATGAGGCGCAGCTGGCCGCTTTGCGTCATCGTCTGCGGCATCAGCGCTTCAGCGCGCTGTTCGTCAATGCCGGCATCGCCAACCGGGATCAGAACCAGACCATTGCAGAGGTCAGCACCGACGAGTTCGCGCAGCTGATGATCACCAACGCGCTGGCGCCGCTGCGGGTGATAGAGGCGCTGCAGGATCGGGTGGATGCGGACGGGCTGATCGGCGTGATGTCTTCCGGGCAGGGCAGCATCGGCAACAATCAGCAGGGCGGCAGAGAGGTTTATCGCGGCACCAAGGCCGCGCTGAATCAGTATATGCGCAGCTACGCCGCGCGGCAGGCGAGGCTCGCGCCCGCTCGCGCACTGCTGCTGCTGGCGCCGGGCTGGATCCGCACCGAGCTGGGCGGAGAGGAGGGCGCCTACAGCCTGGAAGAGACCATCCCCGATATCGTCAGCGTCATTGAAAGCCGACGCGGTCAGCCCGGCCTGGCCTTCCTGGATCGCTTTGGCAAGAGCGTGCCCTGGTAACCCGCGCTTCGCCGCGTCTGATAAACAACCTCGCCATAGCGGGGTTTTTTTGGGTAAATCGGCGTATCAGGCGAGTTTTAACATCGCGGTCGAGCTGCGCCCCTTTTCCGCCTCTTCAGGCGGAAGGGTAATCGAGCGGGCAAAAAAGGACTTTTCTTGATCGGTCATTTCTGAACATCTATTTCTCATTCCACACAGGTTAACCGAGCAGTTTGAAGAGCCATAAAACCGATAAATTATCGGCATGCATTGGGCCGGCTTCAATTAAAGTTCTGCCAGCATGATCAACGAGAAATAGATTATTTCTTGCTGGTTTGTTTTTTATTTCAATCAGATAATCAACAAGGCGCATAAAAAGGCGGCGCGACTATCTATAAGCTGAGGTGCTAGCGCGGCGCAAGAGTGAAATGGGGATGTCGGCCAGCCAGCAGCAGCAGAAACTCATATTCTCCCTGGCTGAGCAATCCGGGTTTGGATGCGGCTTCCTTAAGCTGCCAGCCGCGCAGGCTGAGATCGAACCGTTCGGCGGCCCGTTCCTGCGTCAGACCGGCGGCGATGCGCAGAGTACGGACATCGGACTGGACAATTACGCCTGGCTTAAAGGATTTATTCGTCATAATTTTCTCTCTTATGTCGCCAGCTCTGCTCCAGCAGGGCGTTGTTTGGTCAACATAAAACAATCGAAAATGGGTAACGGAACAGCCGTAAAAAAGCCTGCTTCCGTCGCGGTAGGATAATGCCGTCACGCGCTTTTAACGCGCTTGCGCTAAATCAACCGAGAAATGTGATTAGCGCAGCGGCTAATTCACCACGCCCGGTCTGTTTTTAATGTATTCGAACCTGCGCGGGCGAATTTAATACGGGCTGCGCCTCTCAGAACCCTCTCATAATGTCGCTTAAGCATCGTTTAGGGATAAATCCGCTTTATATCCTGCGCCAGACATTCAGGATGTGTGGCTTTGCAGGCCGAATATTCTGCCGGCGCTTATGCTTTGCCGGTAATAAGGACACCACTATGAGAGACCCAATCGTTCGTCGCGTTCCTGCCGATCTTTCCTGCGTGGAAGTCAGCGAACAGTGGCAAATCACTTTCTGGATGCTGACGCTGCACATTACTCAGGACCGGCTTATCCGGGCCGTAAAGGAAGCGGGCCCGGATGCAGAAAAGGTGCGCCTCTGGCTGAAAGAGAATCCGCCTTCGCGCCGCCCCTGCTCCTGAAACCCTCCGTCAGGCAGCGGCGCCTGCCGCCTGCGGCGCGGCAGAGGCATTAACGTTGCTAAATCCCGCGTGACGACCTTTGTCATCCGCCACGTCGACCGGCGTTTTAAAATGGCTGATAACGGCGGCGAGGGTTTCCGTGCGTCCGTTCAGGCTGCCTGCGGAGGCGGTGACCTGCTGAACCAGCGACGCGTTCTGCTGGGTGACGCGATCCAGATCGGCGATAGCCAGCGTGACCTGAGAAATGCCTCTGCTCTGTTCCTCTGAGGCCTGCGCGATTTGACCGATAAGATCGTTGACCGCCGAGACGCGCTGCGTGACGCTGCCCATGGTTTCCCCGGCACGGCCGGCTGCCGCCGCGCCTTCCTGCACGCGCGTTACCGCGCCGCCGATTAACTCCTCAATCTCTTTGGCTGCAGCGGCGCTGCGCTGGGCGAGAGTGCGCACCTCGGAGGCGACCACGGCGAAGCCGCGACCTTGTTCGCCCGCGCGCGCTGCCTCAACGGCCGCGTTGAGCGCCAGAATATTGGTCTGAAAAGCGATGCTGTTGACCGTGGCGGTAAACTGACGAATTTTCTCCGCCTCTTCAGCGATATCGCGCATCAGCGTAGAGACCGAGTGAACCAGCGCCTCGCCCTGCCGGGTGGTCTGGGCGGTGGCGCTCGCCAGCTCGCGCGCTTCCTGGGCGCTCAGCGCGTTATTCTTCACCGTGGCGGTCAGCTCCTCCATGCTGGCGGCGGTCTGTTCGAGCGCTGCCGCCTGGCGGGTGGTGCGGTCGGAGAGGTCGCTATTACCGGCGGCGATATCCGCCGCTTCCCGGCGCAGCACGCCGCTATTGTCACGTACCGCCTGCACCGTCGTGAGCAGGCTTTGCTGCATCAGCCGCACCAGCGGAACCAGCTGTCCGACGCAGTTGCGGCCAAACTCCTGCGGTTCGCGCGCGAGATCGCCGGCGGCGATGCTTCTGAAATGCTCGCGCAACACGCCAAGCGGCTTCACCAGATGGGTGACCAGGAAGCGGTCGCAGAAGGCCAGCAGCCCCAGCGTCATCAGCGCGGCGACAAGAAACGCCCTCTCCAGACGCTGGCGATCGCGGGCGGTTGCCGCTTCGTCCGACGCAACCTGACGCTGCAGAAAGCTAAGCCGCTCGTTTGCCGCGGCGGAAAAGTGGGCGGGGGTGTCGTTCAGGGCCGCGCTAAGGCGCGCCCAGTCAGCGCCGACGGGCGTCACAGCCTGCAGCGCTGCTTTTTCCTCTGCGGAGCCTGAGGCCATCGCATTCCCGGCGCGCGTCAGAAAAACAAGCTGCGCGCTGATGACATCTCTCCCTTCGGCGCGCTGATGCAGGTCGCGCATAACCACAGAGCCGTAAGCGCCTGCCAGCGCCACGACCAGCAGCGCAGCCAGCAAAATAGCCTGTACAACCCGACGGATCGTAAAATTTCTGAGGAAGTGCATATTAGGTTCCCTGGTGTTGTTATTGCTGTGTAAAGAACTGCGAAATATTATTTTTATATAGCTTGCTACTTAATTGTGCGCAATTTTATTGACATCATCAGTTTGGCAGTGAATCTGGAAAAAGGAAACGATCATTTTGTAATTTTTTTATTTTTCGGATTATTTGATATTGTTCGCGAGAATTTATTGTGCTCGAAGGACGAAATGCGCTTAAGATTTCGTACCAGACAAAATCAGATAACTTGCCTTGTACTTTAGTCGGTTTTTCCCGGTCTGCTTTTAAACGTTTTATTTTCTGTTCGTTCCAGAACCGGAGCGGGCCGGAGGAACCATGCAAACATGTTCCGGCGACGACGAAAGTCGCCTGCGCGCGCTTGAAGCGCTGCGCGAACCCGACGAAAGTCGCGATGGCGTACTTGAGAAGTTTGTTCGGCTGGCCAGCCAGGCGCTCGGCATTCCCGGCTGTTTTATCTCTATCGTCGACGATGAATTTCAGTACATTCGGGCGGCGCGCAATTTCTCGCTCATGCACTCGACGCGGGAGGATTCGCTCTGCCGCTACGTGATTGATTCCGAAGCGCCGATGGTGGTCTCTGATACCTGGCTGGATGCCCGCTTCGTTAAGCACAAGTTTGTCATCGGCGATCCCTGGATTCGCTTTTATGCCGGCGTGCCGCTGAAAAGCCGCGCCGGCCATATCCTCGGCACGCTGTGCGTAACCGACGGCGAGCCGCATCAGCTGAGCCAGGATCAGCTGAGCGCGCTGACGCTGCTCGGCGCGCTGGTGATCTCCTTTCTGGAAGCCTGGCACGCCGCCGGCTTTACTGATCCGGTGACCGGGCTGCCTAATCGTCAGCGGCTGATCCGCGATCTGCACTACCTGACGGCGGGCGGCGATACGCAGCCGCGGCGGCTGATCCTGATTGACTGCATTGACATGCCGCGCGCCTACGAGCTGGCGCGCTCGATGGGAATGGGGCCGGTCGAGGGATTGCTTAAAGATGTCGCCACGCTTCTGCCGCTGCGCCTGCGTCTGAGGCCCGGCGATCTGCTCTACACCGTGGCCACCGGCCGGTTTGCGCTGCTGACCGGCGCGAGCAGCTCGCTCAGCGCGGCCTGGGTGGCGAATCGCATGGAGGGCATCAGCGCGGATCTGGGCGAGGGGCTGTCGGTGACCCTGAATACCTTTACCGGCGGAGTGGACTTCACGGCCGAGGCGTCGCCAGCGCAGGAGATACTGCGTCGCGGCCTCAGCGCGCTGCATGAGGCGATCGGCAGCGGAGTGGCGACGCGGACCTTTAGCGCGTCTGAAGATGTGCGCCGCACGCGCGATTTCAACCTGATGCATGAGCTTGCGTCGGCGTTAAGAAACGATGAGGGCCTCTATCTGGCCTACCAGCCCAAGATCTGCCTGCAGAGCGGCGCGCCGGTCGGGCTTGAGGCGCTGATCCGCTGGCGCCATCCGCTGCTGGGCGAGCTGTCGCCCGCAGCTTTCGTGCCGCTGGCGGAGCAGACCGAGCTGCTCTCCGGGCTGAACGCCTGGGTGATCGATCGCGTCATCGCCCGTCTGGCGCGGCTGCGAAATCACTGCATCCAGCTGCCGGTTTCCGTTAACGTCAGCCTCCATGATTTCGCCCGGCAGGGGTTTGCCGACGAGCTGGAAGATAAGATGCTGAAATTCAGGCTGCCTAACGCGCTGCTTGGCGTGGAGTGTCTGGAGACCGAGCGGCTGATTGAGAGTCCGGCCGCGATGCGCGGGCTGGAGATGCTAAAGCTGCGCGGCTTCGGCATCTCGCTGGATGACTTCGGCACCGGCTACAGCAATATCAGTTATTTGCGCCGTATGCCGCTGGACGTGATTAAGCTGGACCGTTCGTTAATCAGCGGCCTCGCCTCCGACACGGCGTCGCGCATTATCGCGCGCAACATTATCACCATGCTGAAAGAGCTGGACTATGTGGTGCTGGCGGAGGGCATCGAGTGCGGCAACGTGGCCAGCATGCTAAGCGAATATGGCTGCGACCAGGCGCAGGGCTATTTTTATGCCAAACCGCTGCCCGACCGCGAGCTGGATGCGTGGCTCGACTGGCGGCTGCGCAACAAATGTCGCTGAGGCGCGCCTGCGCTATTGCGCCTCTGCGGCCGCCTGAGCCTGCGGATTATCGGGCACGTCGTTCCAGGTGCAGTCGATCTCGCTGTCGTGGGAGGCGCACTCAGGCGGGGCGTTAAGGTTTTTCGCCTGATGATGGCGCGGCACCGCGCAGCCGGAGAGCAGCAGGCAGACAACAAGCGCAACAGGTTTCAGCATTGAGAGATTTCAGTTTACCACCGTGCCGGCTATTCTCCCGCCTTATGCCTTAACGGGCGTTTAACCGGCCAGGCCCGCAGAGGGCTGTTTCTTCAACTCCACCTCAACCGCGCCACTTTTTCCCTGCTTCTCGCCTCTGATGCGATCTAAATCAATAACGATAATTGTTCGCAATTGCATAGTTGCGGCACAGAAATATCGGAGATGAGATCATGCTGATAAAACCCGGGAGTCAATGGCGTATTACAGGGTTCAGGAACGACCTGTCCGAGCTTTTCCGTCGTAAACTTTTATCGCTGGGCTTCGTGCCTGGCGCGGTAATCGATATCGTCAGGTTCGCGCCGCTGGGCGATCCGGCGGAAGTCCGTCTCAGCCACAGCAGCTATGCGCTACGTAAAGCCGAACTGGCGATGCTGCGCCTTGAGGCCGTTGACGGAGGCGAGCGGGCATGAAGCGTATCAACGCCGTTCTGGCGGGCAATCCTAACGCCGGTAAAACCACGCTGTTCAATCTGCTGACCGGGCTGCGGCAGCGCACCGGCAACTGGCCCGGCGTCACCGTCGAACGCAAGCAGGGCGCCTTTACCACCGGCGAGTCTGCCGTCACGCTGATCGATCTGCCTGGCATCTATTCCCTTGAAGCGGTGCAGGCCGAAGACGGGCTCTCGGCCGACGAGCGCGTCACCTGCAGCTATGTGATGAGCGGCCAGGCGGACGTGCTGATCAACGTGGTCGACGCGTCGAGCCTGGAGAAGAGCCTGTGGCTCACCTTGCAGCTGCGCGAGCTGAACCTGCCGATGATCGTGGTGCTGAATATGGCCGACGTCGCCAGAGCGTGCGGCGTCGCGCTGGACGCCGATGAGCTGGCCGCGCAGCTTGGCTGTCCGGTGGTGCTGATGTCCGCCTCGACCGCGGAAGGGGTAACGACGCTGATGGCAGCGATCGATCGCATCGCCGCCGCGCCGCCTGCGGATCTGCTGCTGAACCGCGCCGAGGTTGACCATGAAGCGCGGCTGGCGCGCATCAGCGCCATCAGCCAGGCCGCCTGCGATCGCGCTTTGCATCGCGCCCACCGTCTGACGCGCGCGCTGGATAATCTTTTTCTCCACCGCTGGCTCGGTTTTCCCCTGTTTTTAGGGGTGATGTACCTGATGTTCTACTTCTCAATCAATATCGGCGGCGCGCTGCAGCCGGTCTTCGATAAGGGCTCTACGGCGCTGTTTATCGACGGCACCGCGCAGCTCTGCGCCACGCTTCGCTTTCCCGACTGGCTCACCTCCTTTCTGGCGCAGGGCATCGGCGGCGGCATCACCACCGTCCTGCCGCTGGTGCCGCAGCTGGCGCTGATGTTCTTCTTTCTGACGCTGCTGGAAGAGTCAGGCTATATGGCGCGCGCCGCGTTTGTGGTCGATCGTCTGATGCGCTGGCTGGGGCTGCCGGGGAAATCCTTTGTGCCGCTGATCGTCGGCTTTGGCTGCAACGTGCCGGCGGTGATGGGCGCGCGCACGCTGGAAACCGAGCGGGAAAGGCTGGTGACGATGCTGATGGCGCCCTTTATGTCCTGCGGCGCGCGTCTGGCGATATTCGCCGTCTTTTCCGGCGCCTTTTTCGGCAACGCCGGCGCCAGCGTGATCTTTTCGCTCTATCTGCTGGGCATTGCGGCGGCGGTTCTGACCGGGCTGGTGCTGAAGCATACCGTGCTGAAGGGCGGATCTTCCTTTGGGATCATGGAGCTGCCGCTGTGGCATGTGCCGGTGATGCGCAGCCTGCTGCTGCAAACCTGGTTTCGTCTGCACGCCTTCGTTATCCGCGCAGGCGTGGTGATCGTCGCGGCCTGCGTGGCAATAAGCCTGCTTTCCAACCTGACGGCCAGCGGCCATCAGGCACAGCGCGTCGACGACTCGGTGCTGGCCTCCGCCAGCCGCTACCTGACGCCGTTATTTACGCCGATGGGGATTCGGCCCGATAACTGGCAGGCGACGGTGGGGCTGGTGACCGGCGCCATGGCGAAAGAGAGCGTGGTCGGCACCCTGAACGCGCTCTATCTGGCGGAACCGCAAAATGCGCCGGACGCCGAGCCAGCGAGGAGCCTGACGGCGGTTTTCGCCTCGGCGCTGGATGAAACCTGGCAGAACCTGAAGCAGGCGCTCAGCCCGCAGACGCTGTTTAATCCGGTTGAAGCGAGCAAGGGAGACGGCGAGATGAGCCAGGGCGCAGTAGGCGTCATGCAGACAATGTTCGGCAGCTCGCTCGCGGCCTACAGCTATCTGGTCTTCGTGCTGCTCTACGTGCCCTGCGCCTCGGTGATGGGCGCGCTGGCGAAAGAGGCGGGACGACGGTGGATGTGGTTCGCCCTGATCTGGGGAACCGTTATGGCCTATAGCGCCGCGACGCTGGTTTACCAGATCGGCACCTTTACCCAGCATCCTGGTTTCAGCCTGATCTGCCTGACGGCCATTGTTGCGGCCATTGTCGCGGCGGTCACGCTTTTGCGTCAGCTGCGCGTCAGCCTGCAGCCTGCGTTACAGCCGGTAACAGAGGGCGGCTGCGGCGGGTGCAAAGGGTGCGGACATTAACCGGCTAAATAAAAAACGCTCCTGTCGAGGAGCGTTACCGGAGCACCCGGCTAAATGTATCAACAGCCGTACTTGTTGTAGTGAGGCGTACCTCACCGCCCACTATAACGGCGCCTTTCTTAACCAAATCTCAATGGCGCCGGGCGGGATGGATAATTTATTGCGCGAGATCAACAGATTAGCGAGTCAGCTAGCGCAGGGCGTTGGCGTCTGGCAAAAGCGAAGTGATAAACACGGGCGGCGATGTCACCCGGTAAAGGTGACGTTGTCACTTAATTGGCTGGCGTTGTAGCCGCATCTGCGCAAAAGCGTTTATTGGGCGAGAAAGGGGCGCGACGGCGATCGCAGGAGGTGAAACAGTGAGCGAAGCGAAACAGGACTATTCTGCTTGCAAAGCGCCAGAGAAAATTTTGTAAAAAGCTGTGTCGCCTATCGACCGGCTGCGACGCCTGCCTTATGCTTGACCGGCCTCTAACCCTAATATTTCCGGAGTCCGACTGATGAAAGCAGCCACCTTTCTGCTGGCCGGTGCCGCGCTGCTGCTCTCGGCATGCAGCAGCAACAGCGATAACGAGCCGCCGCAACAAGCCACCGCAGCCCATATTCAGCCGCACGTCATTATGTCGTCGCTGGCGGAAAGCAACTGCGCCGGCGCAGGCGGCACGCTGGCATTTTCTCACCAGCTGGACGGCACGCGCATCGGCATGTGCCAGCTGGCAAACGGCCGCCGCTGCGACGAACAGGCGCTGATTGGCGGCAACTGCGCCCGCTAATTCAGCAGCAGGCGCTTTACGAGGGCTACGCCGAGATCTGATTCGGGCAGGCTTCGCCTTTTTCAAGCTGGCTGAGATTTGACAACGTCGTTTCCGAAATCGCCGTTAGCGCTTCAGCGGTCAGAAACGCCTGATGGCCGGTGAAGAGCACGTTGTGACAGGCCGACAGCCGACGGAACACATCGTCCTGAATCACGTCGTTGGACTTATCTTCAAAGAAAAGATCGCGCTCATTCTCATACACGTCCATGCCGAGCGAGCCGATTTTCTGCTGTTTGAGCGCGTCAATCGCTGCCTGGGAGTCGATCAGTCCGCCGCGGCTGGTGTTAATAATCATCACGCCATCTTTCATCTGGCTAAAGGCGCTGGCGTTCAGCAGATGATGGTTCTCCGGCGTTAGCGGGCAGTGCAGCGTAATCACGTCCGACTCGGCGAACAGAGTTTTCAAATCGACATACTCCGCGCCCAGCTCCAGCGCCTGCGCGCTCGGGTAGGGATCGAACGCCAGCAGGCGCATGCCGAAACCTTTCAGAATACGCATCGTCGCCACGCCGATCTTGCCGGTGCCGACCACGCCCGCGGTTTTGCCGTGCATATTAAAGCCGGTGAGGCCATCGAGGGAAAAGTTGGCGTCGCGCGTGCGCTGATAAGCGCGATGGATGCGGCGGTTAAGCGTCATCATCAAACCAACCGCATGTTCCGCCACCGCTTCCGGCGAATAGGCGGGCACGCGCACCACTTTCAGGCCCAGCTCCTCCGCCGCGGCTAAATCGACGTTGTTGAACCCGGCGCAGCGCAGCGCGATATACTTCACGCCCAGCGCCGCTAGCTCCTCCAGCACCGGACGGCTGGCGTCGTCGTTGACGAAAATGCAGACGGCGTCGCAGTCGACGGCGTTTTTCGCCGTCGCTTCCGTCAGTAAAAAGTCGAAATAGACCAGATCGAACCGGTAGCCTTCATTAACATGATCGAGATACTTCTGGTCATAGTGCTTCGTGCTGTAAACCGCGATTTTCATCGTTACGCTCCTGCATTCGGGTATCCACACAGCATAACGTTTTATTGTGGATTTTGCTGCCGTCGGCGGCGCGCCTTCAACTCTGGCCAATTACGTGCCATCATCAGGGGCAGGATCCTGTCAGGAAAAGGAATAGTGCTGCCATGCCGCGGAGCCTCCGCCGACTACTTGCTGCATTACTGGCGCTGACGCTGCTGGTGCTGGGGCTGCTGCTCACCGTGACCCAATGGCTGCCGCGGCTGGCCGGCATCTGGCTGCCGGCGGATACGCGCATCGTGCTGGAAGGATCGCCGCGCTGGCGCAGCGGCGGCCTCTGGTTTCCGCAGGTGCGCTACCTGGCGGGCGAGTGCGCGCTGGCAAGCGTCGATCAGGCTTCGCTTGGCTGGCACGACCGGCGCTGGCGGCTCGCCGCGCGTCAGGTGACGCTCGACAGCGACTGCCTGCAGAAACTGCCGCAAAGCGAGCAGCCCGGCGCGCCGAAAAGCCTTGCGGCGTGGCAGCAGCTGTTGCCCGGCGCCGATATCCAGCTCGACAATCTCACCATCGCGCCCTGGCAAGCCTACGCCGGACGTTTCGATCTCAGCCTTACTCCCGCTAAACAGACGCTGCGCTATCGCGGCGACAACCTCAATATCGACGCCAGCCTGCAGGGGCAGCAGCTCAACGTCGAGCAGCTGACGCTGCGCCATAACGCGCTGCCGCAGCCCGTGACGCTGCATGGCCGGTTCGAACTGCCCGAGTTCGCCAACGGCCTGCCGGTCAACGGTGAGCTGGAGGGCGAGCTGCAATACGCCGGCGAACCGCTGCGTCTGACGCTCGACTGGCGGCAGCAGCAGGGCGAGCTGGCACTCTACGCCACCGGCGACGGCCAGCCGCTGCTGACGCTGCCGTGGCAGGCCGACGCGCAGCAGCTCCGCATTGTCAAAGGGCGCTACCGCTGGCCGACCGGCGAGCAGACGCTCTCCGGCTTTCTCGATCTTACGCTCGACAACTGGCGGCAGGGTCTGGAACAGACGCAGATTACCGGCCGCCTCAACGTGCTGACCCAGGGGCGCGGCGGCAAAGGCAACGCGGTGCTGAATATCGGCCCGGGAACGCTGAGCATGACCAACAGCGCGCTGCCGCTGCGCCTTAACGGCGAAAGCAAGCTGGCGGCGATGCAGCTCTACGCCGCGCTGCCGGGCAATCTCAGCGGGCCGCTGCTCGACCCGCAGCTCAAATTCCAGCCCGGCGCGCTGCTGCGCCTGCGCGGGCGCATTCTCTCCACGCTGGAGGTGGATGAGGCGCGCTGGCCGCTGGCGGGCGTGCGGCTCGCCGCGCAGGGCATCGACGGCCGACTGCAGGCGATACTCAAGGCGCACGATCCGAGCTTCGGCCAGTTCAGGCTGCACCTCGACGGGCGCGCCAGCGACTTCTGGCCCGATAAAGGAGAGTGGAAATGGCGTTACTGGGGGAGCGGCCAAATGCTGCCGCTGAACGCCGCCTGGACCATTAAGGGCGCGGGCGGCTGGCGCGACACCCTTATCCATCTCGACAGCCTGAATGCCGGTTTCGATCGGATGCAGTACGGCATGGCGCAGGTGGTGCGCCCGCGGCTGACCCTTAGCGCGCCGGTCAACTGGCAGCGCGACGCGCAGCGACCCGCCTTTAACGGCGGCTTCCGCATTGACGCGGGAGAAACGCGCTTCGACTTTGGCGGTCGGCTGCCCGCTTCGTCGCTAAGCTTCGAGGCGAAAGGCCAGGATCCCAGCCACTTTATCTGGCGCGGCGCGCTGCAGGCGCAGGCGATCGGGCCGCTGCGCGTTCACGGCCGCTGGGACGGCGAGCGCCTGCGCGGCGAGGCCTGGTGGCCGACGCAGTCTCTGACGGTGTTCCAGCCGCTGCTTAATCCTGAGCTGAAGATGAAAATCCGCGCGGGCGAGCTGCGCGCGCAGGTGGCGTTTTCCGCCGCGGCGAAAGAGGGATTTAGCGCGGGCGGCCACTGGACGGTGACGCAGGGCAGCCTCTGGACGTCGGATAACCAGATCAACGGCGTCGATTTCTCGCTGCCGTTCCGCCTGAAAGATCAGCAGTGGCAGCTCGGCGTGCGCGGGCCGGTACAGCTGCGCATCGGCGAAATCACCAACCAGTTCTCGATGCAGAATATCCGCGCCGATCTTCAGGGCTACTATCCCTGGAGCGAGGCGCAGCCGCTGACGCTGCAGGCGGTCAGCATGGCGCTGCTGGGCGGCAAGGTCACGCTGCCCGCGCTGCGGCTGCCGCAGCACCAGGCGGCGACGCTGAGCCTGCGCGATATCAGCCTGAGCAAGCTGGTCACCGCGCTGAAGCCTAAGCAGTTCGCCATGTCCGGCAGGATCAACGGCGAGCTGCCGCTGTGGGTGAACAATCCGCACTGGCTGGTGCAGAACGGCTGGATCGCCAACAGCGGCTCCCTGACTTTCCGTATGGATAAAGATATGGCTGACGCCATCACCGCAGGCAACGTCGCTGCGGGCGCGGCGATGGACTGGCTGCGCTATATGGAGATCTCCCGCTCGTGGGCGACGCTCGATCTCGATAACCTCGGCAACCTCGCCATGCAGGCGCAGGTACAGGGCGTCAGCCGCTTCAGCAACCGCAAACAGACCGTGAATCTCAACTACCGCCATCAGCAGAACCTGTTTCAACTCTGGCGCAGCCTGCGCTTTGGCGATAATTTGCAATCCTGGGTGGAACAGAACGCCACTCTGCCGACCAATAGGGATCAACAACCATGAGCCTCAGGGCGTTACTGGTGCTGGCAGTCGGGCTGCCGCTGACCGGCTGCGTGCCGCGCATCGAGGTGGCCGCGCCGAAGGAGCCGATCACCATCAATATGAACGTGAAGATCGAACATGAAATTCATATCAAAGTAGACAAAGACGTGGAGGCGCTGCTGAAGAATCAGAGCGATCTGTTTTGATGCGCGCGTTGCGCAAGCCGCTGCTCGCTGCGCTGCTGCTCATCGGCGCAGCGCAGCCGGCGCTGGCGCTGACGCTGGATGAGGCGCGCCATCAGGGCCGGGTCGGGGAAACCTTTAGCGGCTATATCGCCGCGCGCCAGCAGGATGGCGAGACGCAGGCGCTGGTAAAGCGCATCAACGCCGGGCGTAGCGTGGAATATCAGCGTATCGCGCAGCAGAACAATCTCACCACCGATCAGGTGGCGCGTATTGCCGGCGCAAAACTGGTGGAGCGTGCGGGCGAGGGCGAGTACGTGCGCGGCCTCAACGGCCTGTGGATGCAGAAATAAAAAAAAAGCCAGGCGTCATGCCTGGCAATCGAAACACAGAGCGAATAATAATAATGATTAGGCAGAAACAATCTGTTTGATGGCGTTTTTCGCGTCGTCGGTGGCTTTGGTCGCGACTTCCGGACCGTAGGCGATGCCTTCGGCGAAAACGAATTCAACGTCGGTGATGCCGATAAAGCCCAGGAAGAGCTTCACGTACGGCGTCAGCAGATCGCTCGGGGTATCTTTGTGAATGCCGCCGCGGCTGGAGAGAATCACCGCGCGCTTGCCTTTCACCAGGCCTTCCGGACCCGCTTCGGTGTAGCGGAAGGTGACGCCGGCGCGAGCAACCAGGTCAAAATAGTTTTTCAGCTGGGTCGGGATGTTGAAGTTGTACATCGGCGCGGCGATCACGATCACGTCGTGCGCCTGCAGTTCGTCGATCAGGGCGTTGGAGAGATCCAGCGCTTCCTGCTGACGCGGAGAGAGTGGCGCGTCTGACGGACGCAGCGCGCCGACCAGCTCGCCATCCAGCACCGGAATGGGATCCGCAGCCAGGTCGCGAACGGTAACCTGATCGCCTTTGGCTTTCGCCTCTTCAACGTAGAAATCAGCCAGCTGGCTTGACTGTGAGTAACCAGCGAGGATGCTGGATTTCAGAACTAATACTTTGCTCATTGCTGTTTCCTGTTTGTTACGCGGAAGGCTTCCCGCTCAATGGGTTACACTCTACGGTCATTAGCGACGCGGTAAAAGCGCAATATTTCGAGAGCTATGTTCGAATTTCTTGAATAAGCATGGCATGGAAGGCGCAGCTGGTCGTGATAAAATGTGTTACTCTTTGCCCAATACAATTTTTAGAATCAGTCGGTTACCCCGGCTATCGGACGCTGCGACGTGCAGCGGCTCCGTCTGAGAAGGTACTCCATTATTATGTCATCATCGGTTTCCTCTCCTCTCGCGCCGCTGTGGCCGCGACTCGACAATCTGATGCTGCGCGACCGCCAGCGCCTGCAGCGCCGCCTGCGCGGCGCAGGTAAAGTGGCTAACCCTGCTGCGCTGCAGGCCGTCGTCGACGAACTCAGCCAGGAGATCGCGGCGGCGGAGCAGCGCGTCGCCGCCCGTGCCGCCGCGACGCCGAAAATTACCTTTCCCGACAACCTGCCGGTCAGCCAGAAGCAGCAGCAGATCGCCGAGGCGATCCGCGATCATCAGGTGGTGATTGTCGCCGGCGAAACCGGTTCGGGCAAAACCACCCAGCTGCCGAAAATCTGTCTGGCGCTGGGACGCGGCGTTAAAGGGCTGATCGGCCATACGCAGCCGCGTCGTCTGGCGGCGCGCACCGTCGCCAACCGCATCGCCGAGGAGCTTGAAACTTCGCTCGGCGGCTGCATCGGCTATAAAGTGCGCTTTAACGATCAGGTCAGCGACACCACGCAGGTGAAGCTGATGACCGACGGCATCCTGCTGGCGGAAATTCAGCAGGATCGCCTGCTGCTGCAGTATGACACCATCATTATCGATGAGGCGCACGAGCGCAGCCTGAATATCGATTTCCTGCTCGGCTACCTGCGCGAGCTGCTGCCGCGCCGTCCCGATCTGAAAATCATCATCACCTCGGCGACCATCGATCCGCAGCGCTTTTCGCGCCACTTTCACAATGCGCCGGTGATTGAGGTTTCGGGCCGCACCTTCCCGGTGGAAGTACGCTACCGGCCGGTGGTGGAAGAGGCGGACGACAGCGAGCGCGATCAGCTGCAGGCGATTTTCGATGCGGTCGACGAGCTGGGCGACGAAGGACGCGGCGATATTCTCATCTTTATGAGCGGCGAGCGCGAAATTCGCGACACCGCCGACGCGCTGGCGAAGCGCGACCTGCCGCATACCGAAATTTTGCCGCTCTACGCGCGCCTGTCGAACGCCGAGCAGAACCGGGTTTTTCAGTCGCACAGCGGACGACGCATCGTGCTGGCGACCAACGTGGCGGAAACCTCGCTGACCGTGCCCGGCATTAAATATGTGATCGATCCCGGCACCGCGCGCATTAGCCGCTACAGCTATCGCACCAAGGTGCAGCGTCTGCCGATCGAGCCGATTTCCCAGGCCTCGGCCAACCAGCGTAAAGGGCGCTGCGGCCGCGTATCCGACGGCATCTGTATTCGTCTCTATTCGGAAGATGATTTCCTCAGCCGTCCGGCCTTTACCGACCCTGAAATCCTGCGTACCAACCTGGCGTCGGTGATCCTGCAGATGACGGCGCTGGGGCTGGGCGATATCGCCGCCTTTCCCTTCGTCGAAGCGCCCGACAAGCGCAATATCCAGGATGGCGTGCGCCTGCTGGAGGAGCTGGGCGCGCTGACGCTCAATAGCGAGAGCGGCCACTACAAGCTCACCAGCTCAGGCCGCCAGCTGGCGCAGCTGCCGGTCGATCCGCGCCTGGCCCGCATGGTGCTGGAGGCGCAGCGCTTTGGCTGCGTGCGCGAAGTAATGATTATCGCCTCGGCGC
Organism: Pantoea sp. X-Soil-MYKO-1289; assembly: GCF_059730625.1. NCBI lineage: Bacteria > Pseudomonadati > Pseudomonadota > Gammaproteobacteria > Enterobacterales > Erwiniaceae > Pantoea > Pantoea sp. X-Soil-MYKO-1289. The sequence continues at coordinate 2,111,270 of NZ_AP036004.1, read as the reverse complement.
TGTCGATTCAGGATCCGCGCGAGCGCCCGGTCGAGAAACAGCAGGCCGCCGATGAGAAACATCGCCGCTTCGCCGACAAAGAGTCCGACTTCCTCGCCTTCGTCAACCTGTGGAATTACCTGGGCGAGCAGCAGAAGGCGCTGTCGGGCAACCAGTTCCGCCGCCAGTGCAAAGGGGATTTTCTCAACTATCTGCGCGTGCGCGAATGGCAGGATATCTATACCCAGCTGCGCCAGGTGGTGCGTGAACTCGGGATCCCCGTTAACAGCGAGCCGGCGGGATTCCGCGAGGTGCACTGCGCGCTGCTTACCGGCCTGCTGTCGCATATCGGCCTCAAAGACGCCGAAAAGCAGGAGTTTACCGGGGCGCGCAACGCGCGCTTCGCCATCTTCCCCGGCTCCGGGCTGTTCAAAAAGCCGCCCAAATGGACCATGGTGGCAGAGCTGGTGGAAACCAGCCGCCTGTGGGGACGCATCGCGGCGCGTATCGATCCCGAGTGGATCGAGCCGCTGGCGCAGCACCTGATCAAACGTAGCTACAGCGAGCCGCACTGGGAAAAAGGCCAGGGCGCGGTGATGGCGCAGGAGAAGGTCACGCTGTACGGCCTGCCGATCGTCGCCGCGCGTAAGGTCAACTACGGCAGCATCGACCCGACGCTGAGCCGCGAGCTGTTTATCCGCCATGCGCTGGTGGAGGGCGACTGGCAGACGCGCCACGCCTTCTTCCGCAACAACCAGAAGCTGCGCAGCGAAGTCGAAGATCTCGAGCATAAATCACGCCGCCGCGACATCCTCGTGGATGACGAAACCCTGTTCAACTTTTATGACCAGCGCGTCGGCCAGCAGGTGGTATCGGCGAAGCATTTCGACAGCTGGTGGAAGCTGGCGAGCCGCGAAACCCCCGATCTGCTCAGCTTCGACAAACAGATGCTGATCAAAGAGGGCGCGGACAAGGTCAGCCAGCTCGACTACCCCAACTTCTGGCATCAGGGCAATCTCAAGCTGAAGCTCAGCTATCAGTTCGAGCCGGGCGCGGACGCCGACGGCGTCACGGTGCATATTCCGCTGCCGCTGCTGAATCAGATCGAGGATCAGGGCTTCGAGTGGCAGATCCCCGGCGTGCGCCGCGAGCTGATTATCGCGCTGATCAAGTCGCTGCCGAAACCGCTGCGCCGCAATCTGGTGCCTGCGCCCAACTACGCCGACGCCTTTCTCGGCCGCGTCACCGCCATGGAGCTGCCGCTGCTCGACGCGCTGGCGAAGGAGTTCCGCCGCATGACCGGCGTTACGCTGGAGCGGGAAAACTGGCAGTGGGAACAGGTGCCCGATCACCTGAAAATGACCTTCCGCGTGGTGGACGAACATAACCGCAAGCTGAAAGAGGGCAAGGATCTCAGCGCGCTGAAAGCCGAACTGAAAGAGAAAGTGCAGGAGACGCTGTCGAAGGTGGCGGATGACGGGCTGGAGCAGAACGGGCTGCATATCTGGAGCTTCGGCGATCTGCCGCGCAGCTACGAGCAGAAGCGCGGCGGCTATCAGGTCAAGGCCTGGCCGGCGCTGGTCGACGAAAAAGAGAGCGTGGCGATCCGCCTGTTCGACAGCGAGCAGGAACAGCAGAAAATGATGTGGCGCGGCCAGCGTCGCCTGCTGCTGCTCAATATTCCTTCGCCGATAAAATACCTGCATGAAAAGCTGCCGAACAAAGCCAAGCTGGGGCTCTATTTCAACCCCTACGGCAAGGTACTGGATCTCATCGACGACTGCATCGCCTGCGGCGTTGATAAGCTGATGGCGGAAGCGGGCGGCCCGGCCTGGCAGCAGCAGAACTTCGAGCAATTGCATGAGAAGGTGCGCGCCGAGCTGAACGAGACGGTGGTGGAGATCGCTAAACAAGTTGAGCAGATCCTCACCGCCGTGTTCAACATCAACAAGCGGCTGAAAGGGCGCGTCGATATGACCATGGCGCTGGCGCTGTCGGATATCAAGGCGCAGATGAGCGGCCTGGTCTATCGCGGCTTCGTCACCGGCAACGGCTGGAAGCGCCTCGGCGACACGCTGCGCTATCTGCACGGCATTGAGCGCCGGCTGGAAAAACTGCCGGCCGATCCGCACAGCGATCGCGCGCGCATGCTGAAGGTGCAGGCGGTCGAACAGGCCTGGCAGACGTGGCGCAACAAGCTGCCGCCGCAGCGCCAGGATGATGAAGAGGTGCGTGATATTCGCTGGATGATCGAGGAGCTGCGCATCAGCTACTTCGCTCAGCAGCTCGGCACGCCTTATCCGGTGTCCGACAAGCGCATCCTGCAGACGATGGAGCAGTTTGCGGCGTAACATCGCCTGACGTTCCAGCAAGCCGCAGCCTGATACGCTGCGGCTTTTTTTTTGCCCTGAAACGGCGTTATATCGCCTGCGCTAAAATTTATTTTACAAGCGTGCTTAAAACAAACGCGAAATATCGCGCGAACATCGGCCGGCGCCCTGTTTTTTAGATAAAATCGACGGCGGCGCGAGGTACGCGCCGGATGATTGAATTTAATTAAGGAAGATAAATATGAAAAAGTCCTTTTTATTGAGCCTCATTGTGGCTGCTATGGGAATACACGCCAGCGCGAATGCCGATCAACAGACGGTGACGCTCGGCTATGCGCAAAGTAAAGTGCAGGATTTTAAAAATATCCGCGGGATTAACCTTAAGTATCGCTATGAGTGGGATTCGCCGTTGAGTCTTATTGGCTCGCTGACCTATATGAGCGGCAGCGGCAACTATACGCCTTCCACCGGCTCAATGGATATAATAGACGGCGATGCGAAAATAAAATATTATTCGTTATCTGTCGGCCCCGCCTGGCGTTTTAATCAATATATCAGCCTCTATGGCCTGCTCGGTCTTAATTACAATAAAGTCGACTATCGCGAAAGCTGGTATAACTACGAAGGGAGCTACGTTTATATGGGCGACAGTTCTCTCAGCGAGAAAAAAACGTCGCTGATGTATGGCGCAGGCGTGCAGATTAATCCCACCGAAAATCTGGCGATCGATATCGGCTATGAGGGATCGCGTCTCGACGTAGCCGATAAAGCGATGTCGATTAACGGCTTTGTGCTTAACCTCGGCTACAGCTTCTGAAGCTGGCGTTCAGCGATAAAAAAAAGGCGCTGCCGGCAAACCCGGCGCGCCTGTTCTTTTTGCGCTTCGCTTTACTGCGCCAGCGCTTCCAGCCTGTCGCGGAACGAGGTGACCGCGATAGCGCGGTTATCGGCCAGATAGCGATCTTTCGCCGCCGGCGCCGAACTCTGCACCGCGATCAGCTGCCAGCCGTTCTCGTTTTTCAGCAGCAGCGGCGAGCCGCTGTCGCCCGGCAGCGTGTCGCACTGGTGCGACAGCACGGCGCGCTGCGCCCAGCCGGTAACCAGGCAGTCGCTGTGGGAGTAAAGCGTGTCCAGGTGATCTTCGGGATAGCCCGCCTGGGTCACTTTGCGGCCCGCCTCTTTAAGGGCGGCGGTAAGATCGCTGCGCGATCCGTCGAACAGCGGAATCGGGTTAATGGCGGAAGGGGGATTGCGCAGGATCACCAGGCCGTAGTCGAACGGCGCGGCGTCGCTGGGGACAATCCAGCCTTCGCCATCCGCTTTCAGCTTGCGCGCCAGCGTCGGCTCAACGCGCGCGTCGATATCGTGGATCTCATAGCGCCAGCCGCTGTCGCTCGCCATAAAGCGCAGCGCCACCGGCTTGTCGAATTTGCCCGGCGGCGTCAGCAGGCAGTGTCCAGCCGTCAGCGCCAGATGGGCGGAGATCAGCGTGGCGGTGCACAGATTGCCGCTCTCGGTTTCCAGCTGGCCAATGGCGTCCCAGGGCGCGGCCGTGATATCGCCGATCGCCTTGCGGTGATCTTTGCCAAAGAAAAGCATTTTGATTTCATCGGGATTCGGCGCATCGTCATCATCATCGGCGTGGGCCAGAGTGGTGAAACAGAACAATCCAGTCAACAGCAAAATAGCCAGGCGCATAGGTCTCTCAATGGCGAGATTTAAGAAGAGGTTATTGTCATCACGCTTGCGCAATAACTATAGTCGGTGAGCGGTAAAAAAGGGAGATTTATTGGAATAATCAGCACGCTACAACGACTAAATAAAGAAGAAGGCCGCGATGACGCCGCAGAGGATCATCACCAGCAGGATAATTTCAAAACGATAGCGACGCACCATTTCCGCAACTCCAGTAACGAAACACCCGGCAGAACCGGGTGTTTTTATTAGTCAACGCTTCTTAAGGCGCAGGGTGCGCGACCTTAATTATTTAGCAGCGGCTTTCTTGGCAACTTTGTGGTGCTTTTTAGCGGCCTGAGCTTTCTGCGGAGCAGCAGCTTTTTTGGCGACTTTGTGGTGCTTTTTAGCAGCCTGAGCTTTCTGCGGCGCAGCGGCTTTTTTCGCTACTTTGTGGTGTTTTTTCGCAGCCTGGGCTTTCTGCGCAGTTTCTGGCTTAGCGGCTTTTTTGTGATGCTTTTTAGCGGCCTGCGCTTTCTGCGCAGCGTCTTTTTTCACTGCTTTTTTGTGATGCTTTTTAGCAGCCTGCGCTTTCTGAGCGGCTTTGTGTTTCTTGTGCGCGACTTTGTGCGTGGTTTTAGCCGGCGCAGCGGTAGTGGTGGTGGCAGCAGGGGCTGCAGCCGGCGCTGCAGTGGTTTCAGCAGCGAAAGCAACAGAAGAGAGACCCATAGCAGCGGCGATGACCAGTGCAAACAATTTTTTCATTGCAAATTCCTCGAACATTTTTTTCATGTGTAGCCCACTGCGGGGCCGGTGAAAAGACTATAAAAAAAACGAGGATGGGTTTCCGTGGGTGTTTGGTATCGGCGTGTAACCGATTGTACAAAGCGGGAAAAGGGCGGCCGCGAAGGCCGCACAGATTAACGATTCAGGTAGCGTTGTTCAAGATGCTGGCGGAAAAAGCGCGGGTTCAGCGCTTCGCCGGTGGCGTTGATTAACAGCTGCTCGGTCGGGAAACGGCTGCCGTGCTGCCAGATGTTCTGCTGCAGCCAGTCGAATACCGGCTGCAGTTCGCCGTGCTGCAACCGTTCGCCTAAATCAGGCAGCGCTTTCTTCACCGCCTGGAACAGCTGCGCCGCGTACATGGCGCCCAGCGTGTAGGTCGGGAAGTAGCCGAAGGCGCCGTCGGTCCAGTGAATATCCTGCATGCAGCCGTCGCGGTAGTTGCCGCGGGTATCCAGCCCTAAAGCCTGCATCATCTTCTCATCCCACAGCGCCGGGATATCGTCGACCTCGATGTCGCCTTCGATCAGCGCGCGCTCAATCTCGAAGCGTAAAATCACGTGCGCCGGATAGCTCAGCTCATCGGCGTCGACGCGGATAAAGCCGGGTTTGACGCGCTGCGTCAGGCGTACGAAATTTTCCGCGTTCAACGCCGACTGCGCGCCCAGCTTGTCGCACACCTGCGGCAGAATGCGCTGCAGGAACTCGCGGCTGCGGCCCAGCTGCATCTCCATAAACAGGCTTTGCGACTCGTGGATGGCGGTCGATCGCGCCAGGCCAACCGGCTGGTTGCGCCACTGCTGCGGCAGGCCCTGCTCGTAGCGCGCATGGCCGGTCTCATGGATAACGCCCATCAGCGCGCTGAGAAACTCTTCCTGATTGTAGCGCGTGGTGATGCGCACATCTTCCGGCACGCCGCCGCAGAAGGGATGTGCACTAACGTCGAGACGACCGTGGCGGAAATCGAAGCCGAGGGTTGTCATTACGCTCAGGCCGAGCTCGCGCTGCGCGGCGATAGCGAAGGGGCCCTGCGGCTGCTCGACAGGCTCCTGCGCCTGTTTTTCCACCACGCGCTGCAGCAGATCGGGCAGCCAGCTTTTCAGTTCGCCGAAGGTGGCGTCCAGCTTCGCGCCGGTCATGCCCGGCTCGTAGAGATCGAGCAGGGCGTCATAGCGCGAGGTGTTGTTCGCCTCCGCGCGCAGCTGCGCCTCTTCGCGGCTCAGGCGCACCACCTCTTTCAGGTTGGCGGCAAAGCCCTGCCAGTCGTTCTCCGGACGCTGTTCGCGCCAGGCGTGCTCGCAGCGCGAACCGGCCAGCGATTTCGCCTCTACCAGCGAGGCGGGCAGCAGCGACGCCTGCTGCCAGGCGCGCTGCATCTCGCGCAGGTTGGCGCGCTCGACGTCGTTGAGGTCAGCCTGCTCGGCTGCCTGAATCAGTTCGCCGACGCGGGGATCGGTCAGGATCGCATGGCGCAGCACGCCCATCTCCGCCAGCGCTTCGCCGCGCGCCTGGCTGCCGCCGGCCGGCATCATGGTCTGCATATCCCAGCCCGCGACCGCCATCAGATGGCCGAAGCGGGAGAGTCTCTGAAAAGTCGCACTAAGTTGTTGATAAGCAGTAGTCAACAGTAACTCCTTGTGAAGGTTTATCGCACCGAAGGGTCACGCAAAGGTAGATCAACCGGCCAGCAAAAGCGAACGCTGGCGCCGCCGAGCGGGCTGCCTTCGATGCTGACGTGGCCGCCGAGCGCCTGCGCGATAGAGTGAACGATAGCGAGTCCCAGACCGCAGCCGCCGGTGGCGCGGTCGCGGCTTGGGTCAAGGCGAACAAAGGGCTCGAAGACGCGTTCGCGCTCCTCGGCCGGAATGCCGGGGCCGTCATCTTCTACCTGCAAACAGCCGAGCGCGCCGTCGAACCACAGGCTGACGCGCAGTCGATGACCGGCGTAACGCAGCGCGTTGTTGACGAGGTTGTCCAGCACGCGCTCCATCAGGCGGGTGTCGGAGACGCCGTGATTTTCGCGCTGCGGCAGGTCGAGATCGATCTGCACGTGCGGATTAAGGGCGCGCACGTCGTTGATGTGTTCGCGCAGCCAGTTCGCCAGATCGAGCGAGGTCAGGTTGAGATCGACGCGCGGGCGATCGAGCCGCGCATAGGTCAGCAGCTCCTCAATCAGACTCTCCAGCTGGCCGATATCGCGGTTGATGGCGGCGGACTCGCCCGCGGTGAGGTTATCGCTCATCTCCAGCCGGTAGCGCAGGCGCACCAGCGGCGTGCGCAGCTCGTGGGCGATGCCGTCGATCAGCTGCTTTTTGCTCGCCACCAGCGTATTGATGTTTTCCGCCATCTGGTTAAAAGCGACACCCAGGCGGAACAGGCTGGAAGTGTTGTCGAAATGGGTGCGCACATCCAGCTCGCCGCGGCCGAAGCGCTGCGCCGCAATCTCCAGGCGCTGCATCTCTTTCCAGTGCGGGCGCATCCAGATAAACACCGGCAGCGCCAGCGACATGCCGATAAACACCAGCAGCGCGATATCCAGCAGCCGCATCTGATGCAGGTAAAACAGGTAGGGGATCGGGCCGACGGAGAGCACGTAATGGCTGCGCGGAATATGCTGCAAAAAGGTGTACTGGTCGTCCAGCGCAACAATCTCGCCGGCGCGCAGCCGGCGCATATCGGGCTCGTCGAGCTGATATTTGCTCATCGGCTCGATATGCAGGTCGAACGACAGGCCGAGATCGAGGCTTTTAATGGTTCTGTTCCAGTCGCGCGGCGGGATTTCACGCAGCTCGCTACGGATCAGATAGAGCGAACTCGCCATCAGATCGTTCATCGACTGTCTGCCGGCGCGCTCGGCGGTGAATTTGTAAACCAGACCCACCAGCAGCGCCATCACCAGAAAACAGACGAAGAGCAGCAGATAGAACTGGATAAAGAGCTTTCTCATGCCTGGGTATCCCACGCCTGCGGGGCGAACAGATAGCCCTTGTTGCGGATGGTTTTGATGCGAAAAGGCTCGGTGGCGCTGTCGTGCAGCTTTTTGCGCAGGCGAGAAATCGCCACGTCGATGCTGCGATCCAGTCCGTCGTAGCTGACGCCGCGCAGGGTTTTCAGCAGCGCGTCGCGATTCAGGATCTGTCCGGCGTGCGTGGCCAGCTCCCACAGCAGATCGAAGTCGGCGGTGGAGAGCACGATCTGCTCGCTGAACAGCGTTACCTCGCGATTCAGCGCGTCGATAGTGAGCGAGCCGAAGCGCAGCAGCTTCTGTTTTTGCGCCGGAGCAGGCGCAGGGGCGTCATCGCCTTGGCCGAGCTGCGCCTGGCGCAGATGCAGCCGCAGCCGCGCCAGCAGCACCGCAGGCGGGGTGGTTTTCAGAATGTAGTCCTGCGCGCCCATCTCCAGCGCCAGAATATGGTTCATGTCGCTGTCGAGCGAGGTGAGCAGCACAATCGGGCCTTGCCACTGGCTGCGCAGATCGCGGCACAGGGTCATGCCGTCTTTGCCTGGCAGCATGATATCCAGCATCACGAGGTCAGGCTGTTCGGCCGCAATCACCGCTTCGGCGCGGTCGCCGCGGGTCTCGACGATCACCTCGATATCGTGGCGGCCAAGATAGGCCGCAATCAGCGAACCCACTTCCGGTTCGTCTTCTACAAAAACGATTTTATTCATAATCCACTGCGACAAATAAGCCTGACGAGCAGCATAGCTTTTCCCGCTCCTGAGCACTATGCCACCGCACGAAATATCCCTGCGCGACTGGTATCCGCACGGCAAAATGTGCCATCATTAACAGCGCGTTTAAGCAACATTCTGAACCATAATGAAAAACAGAGGGAGAGAGAGGGTGTCTGATAAAGAGCTGGCTTCAGCCATATACAGTGACCACATCTGCCTGAACTACAGTGATTTTCTCTCCGCCTCCTGCAAAAAACGCTGGAGTTTCGTCGACGCCATCTACGGCGTAATGCCGATTTTCGGCATGGTGACGCGTAAATCCTCGGCTCGCAGTCTACAGGCGAGCGACGAACATCTGAAAGAATTAGCATTGCAAATCATTTCGACTCAGGTCAGCGACGAAATCAATATCGCTCGCCTCATTACCCTGGCCGAACAGCAGCATATTAGCCGTTTCGATATCCAGCTGCCTTATCCGCTTTCCGCGCAGCAGCTGGACGCCATCCATCAGGAATACCGCAAACCGCTCAACCTCACACAGCAGGATGACCTGCTGTGCGTGGCGATCCCCGGTCAGCCGCACTAAACCACCAGCTGCCACACCGCAGGCAGCGACGCCGCCATCAACAAGCCAATAGCCACGCGCTCCAGCTGGGTCAGCGCGACGTCGCCGCGTCCGCCGCGACGGGCGAAGAGAAACAGCAGCAGGCCTGGCGCATAGAGCACCACCGACAGCAGCAGATGCAGCGGCCCTGAGGCATAGAGCAGCCACAGCCCGTAAAGGCTGGCGCCGAGGCCGACGGCCAGCGCCAGCGGCTGCGCTTTGCCGCGCGTCAGCTTCACCAGATAGAGTCCCACCAGCAGATAGGGCACCAGGATCATCTCTGAGGCGATGGTCAGCAGCATGTTGTAGTCGGCGTGGGTCAGGGCGATCAGGATCAGGCAGATCTGCACGCTGCCGTTGGTCAGCCACAGCGAGGCGGCAGGCGCGCCGCGCCGGTTCTGACGCGCGATGCTGCGCGGGAAGGCGCCCTGCTGCGCGGCGATCAGCGGCACTTCCGCCGCCATAATCGTCCAGCTCAGGTAGGCGCCGCACACCGACACGATCAGGCCGGCGGCGATCACCGCATCGCCCCAGTGGCCCATCAGGCGCGTCATCAGGCCCGCCATCGACGGATTGCGCATCTGCGCCAGTTCGGCGCGCGGCACGATGCCGAGCGACAGCAGCGTCACCAGCAGATAGACCAGCAGCGCCGCCAGCACCGCCAGCAGGGTGGCACGACCCACATCTTTTTTATGCCGCGCGCGGGCGGAAACCACCACCGCGCCTTCCACGCCGATGAATACCCACAGGGTAATCAGCATGGTCTGCTTCACCTGCTCCCACAGCGGCACGCCGAGCGTAAGGCCGGAGAAGTCGAAATGGAACTGGTCGTAATTAAAGGCCGCGACCGCCAGCACCACGAACAGCAGTAGCGGCACCAGCTTGCCGAGCGTCGCCAGCAGATTGATGCCTGCCGCGGTCTGTACGCCGCGCAGCACCAGAAAGTGCACCATCCACAGCAGCAGCGACGCGCCCAGCATCGCCTGCCAGGTATTGCCGTCGCCGAACACCACGCGGTCAGGCGTGTCGGTAAAAAAGCTCAGCGCCGAGAAGACGATTACCAGATAGGAGACATTGGCGATCACCGCGCACAGCCAGTAGCCCCAGGCGGAACAGAAGCCGAGCAGCTCGCCGAACCCGGCGCGCGCATAGGTAAAGATACCGCCGTCGAGGCCTGGTTTCAGCCGGGTGAGCAGCAGCAACGCCAGCGCCAGAAACAGGATGCCGACGCCGGTGATCAGCCAGCCGATCAGCAGGGCGGCCGGACCCGCTACCGCCGCCATATTCTGCGGCAAACTGAACACGCCCGCGCCGAGCATTGAGCTGAGCACCAGCGCGGTAAGCGCGCTGAGACCTAATTTTTTCTCCAAAATACCCTTCCCGCTAGCATAAGTGGCTGGATTATGTTCTGAGCGGCGAATTTAACCGCGCTGTTTGGCTTTTACATGACGGATTCACCTAAAAGCAGGGCGCAGATTCTACGGAGTGCGAAAAGGGATGGCAATGCGTGGTTATGCAAAATTGTGAAGGGATAATGCAAACAGCAGGGCGGCTGGCGCCGCCCTGAAGGAGATTACTTGAAGAGATCGGCAGTGACGGTGAGGTTGCCGCCGCTCTGGTTCTGCCACTGGCGGGTCACGTGGTAGAACTTCGCCCCTTTATCCGCGGCGCGTTTCGCGACTTCTTCCGAGATTTCGGTCGGCGTGCCGAAGTGGCCGGTAAAGGTTACGGTGTCAAACGGCTGCATCTGCGCGGCGGTGATGGCGTTCACTTCCTGAATCGACTTGCCGTTGGCGAGTTTCACCGTGTAGCGCTGGCCGGTAGAGCTTTGCGTTTCGAAGAAGCGACCGACGCTGCTGCTCGGCGTTTCCGATGAGGCGACGCCCGGGATCTCCACGCGCTTCGCCGCTTCGCCGCCAGCCGCCAGCGCCGCTTTACCCGCTTCGGAGTCCGCCGGGATCAGGTTCGGGCTCTGCACCTTACGCTCTTTCGCGTCGGCCTTATAGACGTAGGCGGTCACGTACTGGTTGCCGCCGTTGTTGGCGTCAACCTGGCGCACGATAAAGAACGAGGCGGCGCCTTTCTCTTTCGCCGCTTTGCTGATGGCGTCGTTAACGTCCGGCTGGCTGGCGAAGAAGCCGCTGACGCTCACGGTGTCGAACGGCTCCAGACGGAAGGCTTCCGCTTTCGGCAGCTCTTTCACGCCGTTCATAACGCGGTAGGTTTTGGTGTCGTTCGCTTTCGGCGCGTCCGCTTTATAGAGGTCGGCCGTCACGCGCCAGTTGCCGCTGTTGCCGTTGCTGTCGTTGATGCCCTGAATGTAGTAAGAGGCGGCGCCCAGCTCATCCGCACGTTTCGACACGGCGTCGGCCGCGTCGTTAATCGCATTGAAGCGGCCGGTGACGTTAATACGTTCGAATGGTTTCAGCTCAGCCGCTTTTTCCGGCGTCAGTTCCTGTGCGGCGAATGCGTTGCCCGCGAGCAGGGATAACAAGGTTGACGCCAGAATGGTGTTCTTCAGCTTCATAAAAATGATCCTTCGCCTTACGCAAAATGAGTACGAAAACGTGCTGGACTCTTGATGTATAACAGATTAGCCGATGATTATTGCATGTTATAAACAGGCTGTCGCAGCCAATTTATGCGACAAATCACGGGAAATTGATAGCGAAATTCATCATGGCGTCATGCAAATTTGCTAAGGACATTTTTTATACTGATTATCACTAAAGGTGGTAATGCTTAGTGCTGAAACAGTTAATGCATTGTTAAATAAAGGTTTTTATAAACCGGATATTCGTCATGACACGATTCTGCTTAGCAGAATATATTTCAAACTTTTCAATTTGCAGTCGCATAGCGCGGCTTTTCTCTTTTGACGCTGAATAATCGCATGAATGTTACCGGCAGAGGTTCTGATTGTAGATCGCTGTTCATATTTTCAGTAGGTTATAAATACTTTGATACAAGTGCGTTTCGTACATAAGCGCCTGGAACCCTGTTTCAGGCGCTGCGTCGTTATGCAGTCGACAAACCATCATCAATCGATGAAAGGGATGAATATGTTAATTGGAATACCCAAAGAGCGATTGCCCAACGAGGCGCGCGTGGCGGCGACGCCGAAAACCGTGGAGCAGCTTATCAAACTGGGTTTTAGCGTCGCCGTTGAGCATGATGCGGGCAAACGCGCCAGTTTTGATGACGAGAGTTTCGTCGCCGCAGGCGCCACCCTCTGCGACAGCCAGCAGATCTGGCAGTCCGATATCGTGCTGAAGGTCAACGCGCCCGACGACGAGGAGATCGCGCTGACCCGTGCGGGAAGCACGCTGGTGAGCTTTGTCTGGCCGGCGCAGAACGCGGCGCTGCTGGAGAAGCTGGCGGCGCGTCAGGTGACCGTGATGGCGATGGATGCCGTGCCGCGCATCTCGCGCGCCCAGTCGCTGGATGCCCTCAGCTCGATGGCCAACATCGCCGGCTATCGCGCCATCGTCGAAGCCGCCCATGAGTTCGGCCGCTTCTTTACCGGCCAGATCACCGCGGCGGGCAAAGTGCCGCCGGCGAAAGTGATGGTGATCGGCGCAGGCGTCGCCGGTCTGGCGGCGATTGGCGCGGCGGGCAGCCTCGGTGCCATCGTGCGCGCCTTCGATACCCGCCCGGAAGTGAAAGAGCAGGTGCAGAGCATGGGCGCCGAATTCCTCGAACTCGATTTCGAAGAGGAAGCGGGCAGCGGCGACGGCTATGCGAAAGTGATGTCGGAAGCCTTTATCAAGGCGGAGATGGCGCTGTTCGCCGCGCAGGCGAAAGAGGTCGACATCATCGTCACCACGGCGCTGATTCCGGGCAAACCGGCGCCGAAACTGATTACCGCCGAGATGGTTGCCAGCATGAAGCCGGGCAGCGTGATTGTCGATCTGGCGGCGCAAACCGGCGGCAACTGCGAGCTGACCGTCGCCGATCGCGTTACCCTCAGCGACAACGGCGTCAAGATCATCGGCTATACCGATCTTCCCAGTCGTCTGCCGACCCAGTCCTCGCAGCTTTACGGCACCAACCTGGTGAACCTGATGAAGCTGCTGTGCAAAGAGAAGAACGGCGAAATCGCCATCGATTTCGACGATGTGGTGGTGCGCGGCGTAACCGTGATCCGCGACGGCGAGGTCACCTGGCCCGCGCCGCCGATTCAGGTCTCCGCCGCGCCGAAAGCCGCGCCTGCGGCGGCGCAGCCGGTGGTTAAGGAGGCGGCCAAACCGGCGCCGACCTGGCGCAAGTATCTGCTGCTGGCGCTGGCGATCGTGCTGTTCGCCTGCCTCGCCAACGTCGCGCCGGCGGAGTTCCTGTCGCACTTCACCGTGTTCGCGCTCGCCTGCGTGGTCGGCTACTACGTGGTATGGAACGTCAGCCACGCGCTGCATACGCCGCTGATGTCGGTCACCAACGCCATCTCCGGCATTATCGTGGTCGGCGCCGTGCTGCAGATGGGGCATGGCGGCTGGGTCACCTTTATTTCGTTTATTGCGGTGCTGATTGCCAGCATCAATATTTTCGGCGGTTTCACCGTCACCCAGCGCATGCTGAAAATGTTTCGTAAGGGGTAACCGATGTCTGGCGGATTAGTAACTGCAGCATACATTGTTGCCGCGATTCTGTTTATTTTCAGCCTGGCGGGGCTCTCAAAGCATGAGACCTCGAAGCAGGGCAATCTCTTCGGCATCAGCGGGATGGCGCTGGCGCTGCTGGCGACCATTTTTGGCCCCGACAGCGGCAATGTCGCCTGGATTTTGCTGGCGATGGTGATCGGCGGCGCTATCGGCGTGCGCCTGGCGCAGAAGGTCGAAATGACGGAGATGCCGGAGCTGGTGGCGATCCTGCACAGCTTCGTCGGCCTGGCCGCGGTGCTGGTGGGCTTCAACAGCTTTATCGATCATGGTCCAGGCCTGCCTGCGGTGATGGAAAATATTCACCTGACCGAAGTCTTCCTCGGCATCTTTATCGGCGCGGTGACCTTTACCGGCTCGCTGGTGGCGTTCGGCAAGCTGCGCGGCAAAATTTCGTCGCGTCCGCTGATGCTGCCGCATCGCCATAAGCTCAACCTGCTGGCGCTGGTGGTCTCTTTCCTGCTGCTGCTGTGGTTTGTACGCACCCAAAGCACCGGCGCGCAGGTCTTTGCGCTGCTGCTGATGACGCTGATCGCGCTCGCCTTCGGCTGGCATCTGGTGGCCTCTATCGGCGGCGCAGATATGCCGGTAGTGGTGTCGATGCTTAACTCCTACTCGGGCTGGGCGGCGGCGGCGGCGGGCTTTATGCTGAGCAACGACCTGCTGATCGTTACCGGCGCGCTGGTGGGGTCGTCGGGCGCCATCCTCTCTTACATTATGTGTAAGGCGATGAACCGCTCCTTTATCAGCGTGATCGCCGGCGGCTTCGGCACCGACAGCAGCGCGGGCGGCGAAAGCGAAGAGGCGGGCGAGCACCGTGAAATCAGCGTGGAAGAGACGGCTGAACTGTTGAAGCACTCTTCATCGGTGATTATCACCCCAGGCTACGGCATGGCGGTGGCGCAGGCGCAGTACCCGGTGGCGGAGATCACCGAGAAGCTGCGCGCGCGCGGCGTTAAGGTGCGCTTCGGCATTCACCCGGTCGCGGGACGTTTGCCAGGCCATATGAACGTGCTGCTGGCCGAGGCGAAAGTGCCTTATGACGTGGTGCTGGAGATGGATGAGATCAACGACGATTTCGCCGACACCGATACCGTATTGGTTATCGGCGCCAACGACACCGTCAACCCGGCGGCGCAGGACGATCCGCGCAGCCCTATTGCGGGCATGCCGGTGCTGGAAGTGTGGAAGGCGCAGAACGTCATCGTGTTTAAGCGTTCGATGAATACCGGCTATGCCGGCGTGCAGAATCCGCTGTTCTTTAAAGAGAACACGCAAATGCTGTTTGGCGATGCTAAAGCGAGCGTGGAAGGGATACTGAAAGCGCTGTAACGACAAGGGCGGCCAGCTGGCCGCCCTTATTTTTATTCCTCATCATCCTCTTCGTCGTCATCATCGAGCGTGATGGGCGAAGTAAAATCGTCAGGCTTGAGCGCCAGCAAATCGCAGCGCAGATGGTCGATCACCTGTTCCGCCGTATTGCCGAGAAACGCCGCTGACAGGCCGGTGCGGCCGATGGTGCCGAGCACCACAATCCCGGCGCTGAGCTGGCTGGCGATATCGGGGATCACCTCTTCAGGCAGCCCTTTGGCGACGTGGGTAAACTCCTCGCGGATAGCAAACTTCTGACGCAGCGCCTTCATCGCCACCAGATGCTGGCCGCGGATGGCGTCGTTATAGACGCTGGGATCGAAGTCGGGCAGTTCAATCGCGATATTGATCGGGGTAATGGGATAGGCGCCCACCAGATGCACCTCGGTGTGGTTCACCATCTCCGCCAGCCGCGTGGTTTCACGGATCAGCTTCTGATTCAGCTCATCGTGGTGCGGCTCTTCGCTGGCGAGGTTGACCGCCACGACGGCTTTGCCGCCTTCCGGCCAGGGCTGATCTTTCACCATCCACACCGGGCAAGGGCACTTACGCAGCAGATGCCAGTCGGTGGGGGTAAAGATCACCGCTTCCAGCCGGTCATGCTGATGCGCCATCTTCAGCACCAGATCGTGCCCGTGCGCCAGCACCTCCTGGATAATCGCCTCATAGGGGCGATTATGCCAGACCACCTTGATTTCGATCTCCACGCCCGCCTCAAGATAGGCGCGCGCCTGCTCGCGGATCCACTCGGTGCGCTGGCTGATCACGCCTTGCCGCATTGAGGCGCGCTCGTCAGGGGAGAGCAACGTGGTCATCTCATACGAGAAGTCGTAAATCGGCAGATAGGCTTTGATTTTGCCGCCGATACGCTGATTAAGGTAAACCGCGCGGCGCAGCGCCGGCTGATCGTCTTGCTGGGGATCGATAGCGACCAGCATATTTTGGTAGCGGGACATAGGGAATAACTCCTTAAACCAAGGCGAACTGGTTTAAAGATAGCCTAAGTTCAGGGCGGGAAGAAGCGGAAAAGTTGCTGTGGGATCAATAAACTAACAAATTGGCGGCGCGAATCAGAGTTGCAGAGGCATCGCGCCCATACCTGCAACTCTAATCATTAGGCGACCAATTAATTAAGCAGCCTGAACGCTCTGACCGGCCAGTTCAGACAGCAGGTCGTGGTTTTCAATCGTGATATATTTGCCTTTCACCGCCAGCATGCCCGATTTCTGAAAACGTCCCAGCAGGCGGCTAATGGTTTCGACGGTCAGGCCGAGGTAGTTGCCGATGTCGCCGCGCGTCATCGTCAGGCGGAACTCGCGCTGTGAGAAGCCGCGCTGGCCGAAACGGCGAGAAAGATTCCAGATAAACGCGGCCAGGCGTTCTTCGGCGTTTTTCTTCGACAGCAGCAGGATCATATCCTGGTCGCCTTTGATTTCGCCGCTCATCAGACGCATCATCTGCTGGCGCAGAGCCGGCATTTTGCCTGACAGATCGTCCAGCGTTTCGAATGGGATCTCGCAGACCATCGCCGTTTCCAGCGCCTGCGCGAAGCTCGGGTGGCTGCCGCTCATAATGGCGTCGAAGCCAACCAGATCGCCCGCCAGGTGGAAGCCGGTAATCTGCTCATCACCCTGTTCGGTGATGGTATAGCTCTTGATGGTGCCGGAGCGAATAGCGTAGAGCGATTTCAAATCATCGCCCGCTTTGAACAGCGTCTGACCTTTTTGAATCGGTTTTTTGCGCTCGATAATATTGTCGAGCTGATCCAGCTCATGTTCGTTCAGGGTGAACGGAATGCACAGCTGACTAATGCTGCAGTCCTGACAGTGGATGGCACAGCCACCTGACTGAATACGGCGAATGGTGCGTTTTTCAGTGATCATAATGTACGCTCGACGATTATTGACTGGTGTCAATTTTAACATTTTTTGTGCTGAAGGGAACTCGTCCGAGCAGTTTTAGGCTTATAAAGAGTAGGGATGTCAGGCGTGGCGCGGAACCGCGCTGTAGCAAGCCCTGCGCGTCACATTTTTACGATCTGGCACGAAAACTTTCCACTTTTTTGATCCCGATGCGCATTTTCTCAACAGCAATCTGGTGCGATTCAGCGCTGGCGCACCTTTTTTGGCGTTTGCTACTATTGCATTTACAGAGGCGGATGTGATCTCTGTTTCTTTGATAACCTGGGGTGAGAAATGACTATGAACCTGGACGATGAAGACCTGTTTCGGGATGCCATGGGTGACGTCACTCCATTGAAAGACAGCGCCAGCACCCTGTGGCTGAAATCGCCCTCAACCAAAGCGCCGCGTCGGCCTGACGCAGAGGCGGAAGAAGAGAACTTTCTGACGCGCGGCTACCTCGACATCATTCCCCTTGCTACGCCGCTGGAGTATAAGGCTGACGGCATCCAGCAGGGGGTGCTGGATAAGCTGCGCAAAGGAGAATACAAGATGGACGCCAGTCTGAACCTGCTGCGCCAGCCGGTGGAGACCTGCCGCCAGGCGGTATTCAGCTTTATGCAGCAGGCGCGCAAAGAGGGGTTGCGCAATTTACTGATCATTCATGGCAAAGGGCGCGACAACGAATCCCATGCCAATATCGTGCGCAGCTATCTGGCGCGCTGGCTGCGTCAGTTCGACGACGTCCAGACCTTCTGCACCTCGCAGCCGCAGCACGGCGGCACGGGCGCGCTCTATGTCGGCCTGCGTAAGACCGAAAAGGCGCGGCTGGACAACCGCGAGCGCCACGCGAAACGCAGCCGTTAGTCCGGCGCCTTGCGGATGGTCGCCATCAGGATCTCAGCGCTAAGGCTCAGAGGATGGCCGGTGCGGGTAATAATCCCTACCGGTTCCCCTGGCCCCGATGAGCTGATGGGCAGGGCGCACAGCGCGTTATGCGCCAGATCTTCCTTGATCGCGCCCGACGGCACAAACCAGACGTAGTCATAGCGCAGCGCCAGCTGACGCGCCAGCGAGGTTGACGAGGTTTCAACGCAGGTGCCCGGCAGGGTGCAGCCCTGTTCATCGAGCATCTGCTGCGCGATGCGGCGCGGCGCCGTGCCTTCAGGCGAAATCACCACCGGCCACTGCATCGCCCGGGAAAGAGTGACATTGTCACTTAAGAGCGGATGTTCCGGTCGCACCACCAGCTTGAGGGATTCAAGAAACAGCAGCTCGTAGGTGAGACCGGCCATCATATCGCTGTCTGCCATACGGCCGATGCCAATCTCGAATTCGCCCGCGCGCAGCCCGGCGAGCAGCACGTTATTGTGCAGCGTGGCGACCTGCACGGTCGCATGGGGCTGCTGCTGGTGAAAACGATCGAGAATTTGCGGCAGCATGCCCATGGCCGCGGTGGTCAGCGCGCCGAGGCGGATCACCACCGGACGCGTCGAGACCGGCAGATTAACGCTCTGGCCCGCGTGGTTAAGCGCATCCAGCACCTTCACCGCGTGGATTAAAAACTGTTCGCCCATGGTCGTGAGCTGCGCGCCTAGTCGGCCGCGTTCAAACAGGCGAACGCCCGTCAGCTCCTCGAGTTCGTTAAGGGTTTTTGACAGCGCAGGCTGGCTAAGGCTCAGCGTTTCCGCCGCGCGTCCCAGGGTTCCCTGTTGCGCCACCGCAACAAAGGTATGAAGATGGCGCAAGCGAATGCGCTGATTGAAAAGGATATTTTTGTCCATCTTGCAAACCTAATGAGTTTTACCGCCGGTCGGCAACCAGTAAAGTTGGGTTTTGTTAACTTTGTTGCAAAATAAAATTAACAAAAAACCGCCTTTTACGCGAGTGATTGATAAAGCAAAAAAATTTGCTGACCTGCGAGCTGGGCAAACTAATTGCACCGATCCCACCATCATAAATTCAACAGGTTAGCGCTTTAATGTTGAATAATTATCAATATCATATAAAAATCAGGCGTCTTATCGTTAACGATGGGCTATCATAAGCGCCGTTTTTTTTACCAAAACTGATGCCTCAGGGTGAGCGCAGTGAGGAGTTCGCAGTGACCAGCGTCGAAGCCGTGGACGTTCGCCAGTTAATCAATCAGTCAGCGCTCAGCCGCTGGCAAAAGCGCCTCATCGCGCTCTGCTTTATTGTGGTGGCCCTTGACGGCATGGATATCGCACTGATGGGCTTTATCGCGCCTACGCTGAAGGCGAGCTGGGGGGTGACCAACCATCAGCTTGGTGTGGTGATCAGCGCGGCGCTGGTCGGGCTGGCGCTTGGCGCGATGCTGGCGGGGCCGCTGGCCGATCGCTATGGTCGACGCATGATGATTATCCTCAGCGTCTTTTTCTTCGGGCTCTGGACGCTCGCCACCGCGCTGGCGAACAATATCGAGCAGATGATGCTGTTTCGCTTCCTCACCGGTCTGGGCCTGGGCGCGGCGATGCCCAACGTCGGCACGCTGGTGGCGGAGTATGCGCCGGAGCGCCGCCGCGCCTTTCTTATCACCGTGGTGTTCTGCGGCTTTACCTTCGGCGCCGCCAGCGGCGGTTTCGCCGCGTCATGGCTGCTGCCACGCTATAACTGGCATGCCGTAATGCTGCTGGGCGGCATTTTGCCGCTGGCGGTTCTGCCGTTTCTGGTGCGTGGCCTGCCGGAGTCGGTGCGCTTTCTGATAAGCCGCCGCGCGCCGGCGACGCGCATTCACGCCATTGTTGAGCGGATGCTGCCAGGGGCCACGCGGCCCGACAGCGCGTTTCACTCTCAGGAGCCGACGCTGCCGACGCAGGGCGCAATCGCTACCGTGGTGTCGCGCCGCTATCTGTTCGGCAGTCTGATGCTGTGGGGCGGCTATTTTATGGGGCTGTTCCTGGTCTATCTGATCGGCAGCTGGCTGCCGTCGCTGATTAATACGCTGGGCATGTCGGTCACCGAGGCGGCCATTATCACCGCGATGTATCAGGCGGGCGGCACCCTTGGCTCGCTGTTCGCCGGCTGGCTGATGGATCGCTTCAACGCTACGCTGGCGCTGGCGGCGATCTACTTCTGCGGCGGGCTGGCGATCGTCGCGCTCGGCTTTTCCCCGGCGGAAGTCGGGATGATGAGCGGCATCGCTTTTCTCAGCGGCTTCTGCTTTAACGGGGCCAACACCGGCATGAACGCGCTGTCGGCCAGCTACTATCCCACTCATGCGCGCGCCACGGGCTCCAGCTGGATGCACGGCGTCGGACGCGTCGGCGCCATCCTCAGCGCCTTTGTCGGCGCGGAGATGCTTTCGCTTGGCTGGTCATTCAGCCTGATTTTTATGCTGCTGGCGATCCCTGCGCTGCTGACCACCGTGATGCTGGTGATGAAAAACCGCTTCGGCTTTAAGCCGATCACAAATCCGTAACTTTTTCGCCTGCCGACAGCGCGTTGCTCTACAGTAGCAGCAATCTCGATCACGTCAGGAGCAGGCACCATGAATCACTTCCTTAGCGCGGACGCTATTCGTACGCGCTTCTCGCAGGCGATGTCCGCTATGTATCAGCAAGAGGTGCCGCAGTACGGCACCCTGATGACGCTGGTGCAGCGCGTCAACGAGAGCTGTTTAACCGCACGACCCGCGCTGAAAACCCGGCTGGCCGCGGCGGACGAGCTGGACCGCCTTAACCTTGAGCGGCACGGCGCCATTCGCGTCGGCACGGCGCAGGAGCTTGCGACGCTGCGGCAGATGTTCGCGGTGATGGGCATGGAGCCGGTCGGCTATTACGATCTCTCGCAGGCGGGCGTGCCGGTGCACTCCACCGCGTTTCGGCCGGTGAGCGACGCGGCGCTGCGGCGCAATCCGTTTCGCATTTTTACCTCGCTGCTGCGGCTGGAGCTGATCGAAGATCTCCCGCTGCGGGAAAAAGCGGCGGCGATTCTGGCGCAGCGCGATATTTTCACGCCGCGCTGCCGGGCGCTGATCGCGCAGCACCAGCAGCAGGGCGGCCTGGATGAAGCGGACGCCGACGCCTTCGTTAAAGAGGCGCTGGAGACTTTCCGCTGGCACGCGCTGAGCACCGTCGACAGCGCCACCTATCAGGCGTTAAGCCAGCAGCACCGTCTGGTCGCCGACGTGGTCTGCTTTCCGGGATGCCATATCAACCACCTGACGCCGCGCACCCTCGATATCGACCAGGTGCAGGCGCTGATGCCGGAATATGGCATCGATCCTAAGGCGCTGATTGAAGGGCCGCCGCGGCGAGAGGTGCCGATCCTGCTGCGTCAGACCAGCTTTAAAGCGCTGGAGGAGCCGGTGATTTTCCAGCAGGGCGAAAGCGGCACCCATACCGCGCGCTTTGGTGAAATCGAGCAGCGCGGCGCGGCGCTGACGCCGAAAGGCCGCGCGCTCTACGATCATCTGCTGGCGGCAGCCGGCACCGGCGTCGACAACCAGCAGCATCAGCAGCGGCTGGCCGAGGTGTTTCGCGCCTTTCCCGATGATGAGCAGAGCCTGCGCGAACAGGAGCTTGCCTGGTTTGACTATCGGTTGAGCGAACAGGGCGAGGCGCAGCCGCCGCAGCCGGGCGAATCGCTGACGGCGCTGATCGAACAGGGGCGCATCATCGCCGATCCGATCGTGTACGAAGATTTCCTGCCGGTCAGCGCGGCGGGCATCTTTCAGTCAAATCTGGGCGATCGGGCGCAGGGCCGTTCCGCCGGTCACGCCAGCAGGGCCGATTTTGAAGCGGCGCTGGGCGCGCCGGTGCAGGATGAAATGCGGCTTTATCAGGCGCGCCAGCAGCAATCGCTGGCCCGGTGCGGTTTCCCTCAGGCCTGACGGCGTCGATTCAGCATAATCTGCAAATGCACTAAGGACATAGACAACATCTTAACGCCCTGTAGATAATGCCTTAACGCTTTATCAGGGAACAGGTAATGAAAAACAGACGACCTCTGCGCCTCAGCACAGCCGAAGGCGAGCTAAGAGGAAGTATGGATGATGATCTCTTTGTCTTTAAGGGTATTCCATATGCCGCCGCGCCGGTAGGCGCGCTGCGCTGGCGCGCACCGCAGCCCGTTACGCCGTGGCACGAGGTGCGCGATGCGACCGAGTTCGGCGCCGCCTGCTGGCAGAATCGCGCGCTCTGCGCCGTCGCAGGCGGCGGCGATCCCGGTCCGCTCAGCGAAGACTGCCTCTATCTTAATGTCTGGACCCCCGACGTAGAACCCGCGCGGCCGCTGCCGGTAATGGTGTGGCTGCACGGCGGCGGCTTTGTGATGGGATCGGGCGGGCTGGCACCCTATAACGGCAAGCCGCTGGCGGCGCGCGGCGCCGTGGTGGTGACGATTAATTACCGCCTCGGCCACCTCGGATTTTTCGCCCATCCTGCGCTGGACGCGGAATATCGCGACGGCGGCATAGTCAACAACTTCGCCTTGCTCGATCAGATCGCCGCGCTGCAGTGGGTGCAGCGCAACATTCCCGCCTTTGGCGGCGACCGTGACAACGTCACATTATTTGGGGAATCCTCCGGCGCGCGCAGCGTGCTTTCGCTCTGTTGTTCGCCGCTGGCGGAGGGGCTGTTTCATAAAGCCATCGTGCAGAGCGCCTATAGCCTGCCGGACAAACCACGAAAAGCCGCGCTGCAGCAGGGCGAGCAGGTCGCGGCGCATTTCGGTCTGGCCAACGCCACTGCGCAGCAGCTGCGTGCGTTGCCTGCCGACGCCTTCTGGCCGCTGGAGTCGCCTTTATGGCACGGGCCGGTGCCGATTGCCGGCGACGCCGTGCTGCCCCAGCCGATGCTGAATACCTTTATGGCGGCGCGCCAGCATCGCATTCCGCTTATGGCGGGCAGCAACAGCGACGAAGCGAGCGTGCTGGAATACTTCAATGTCGACAGCGCCGAGGCGATGCGCCAGCTGCGCGTCAACAGGCCGTTCAGCTACCGGCTGCTGAAGTGGCTTTACGATATTCACGACGACCGCCTGCTGGGGCGCGCGGCGGCGCGCGATATGGCCTTCAGCGTCATGCCGTGGATCCTGATGCGCGCGCAGCACAACGTCGGCATGCCGGGCTGGCGCTACTGGTTCGACTATATCTCCGAGCAGTCGCGCGATCTCTATCCGCACGGCGCCTGGCACGGCAATGAGGTGCCCTATGCGCTCAATACCCTCACGGCGATGCAGCCCGCCGACAGCGAACGGCCCTATACCGCCGCCGATCGCGCCTTTGCGCAGCGCATGGGGGATTACTGGTTCGCCTTTGCGCGCGACGCAAGCGCATTCAGCCATCGGCTGGAGGGCGAGATAAGCTGGCCCGCCTGGCATCCCGGCGAGGATGTCACGCTGGCGTTCGGCGACGGCGGAAAAGAGGCGCTGCGGCTAAAGCGCAATTTCTTACGCGCCCGACTGAGGCTGTTTCGCCTGATGATGAAAAGCATGGTGAAGCTTTGACGGCTAATTAATAAGCCGCCGGCAAGGTTTATCCCCTGAGCCTGCTGGCGCAAATTCCGTTAAATCATAAGGTTAACTCAGCGTCGCGCTGGCGCATTGAGCAACTTTATTGCTAACTAAAAGGCTGTACCTTCCTTAATCCCTGCCGATAACGCCTGTATGCCCGAGATTATCGGGCCCCTCTCGGTTTTCATCGTCAAGGATTTGGCTATGGGTATATTAAAAAATTTCACGATTCGCGCCGTTATGCTGTGGATTCTCGGCCTGTTTTGCCTGCTGTGGTGCGCAGTGGGCTGGTTCAGCGTCCATTCGCTCGGCGAGCTAAGCAACGGCAATGATGTCGACCGCCATCTGGTCGCGCAGATGACCACCTTAAGCAAGGGCAACGACCAGTATTTCCGCGTCATTACGCGTCTGTCGCGCGTGATGGAGATGAAAGCCGCTGGCACGGAGCCGGCCGACGCCGACTGGAAGCCGGTGCAGCAGGCGCTGGACAATATGACCCAGCAGCTGGCGCAGTTTAAGCAGATGGCGCCGGGCCCGATGGAGCCGCAGATCGTTGACCAGACCATCGCCAGCTGGCAAAAGCTGCTGGATGAGGGCGTGACGCCACAGCTGGAGAAGGCGCGCCAGGGGACGCTCGAGGTCTATCGTCAGCACGCCAGTACGGTGACGCCCGCGCTGAGCCGCGCCTTTGGCGCCAGCGCTGAAGCCTTTAACCAGGCGGCGGCGATTAAGCTCGATCAGACCCGCGTTAACGTCGATCGCCTGACCGTGCTGACTAAAATCACGCTGGTGGCGGCAGTGTTCACCGGCCTGCTGATCCTGCTGTTTACCGACCGCTATCTGGTCACCATGCTGGTTAAGCCGCTGGACCGTATCCGTGAGCATTTCGCCGTGATCGCCACCGGCGATCTCAGCCAGCCGGTCACGCCGTTCGGCCGCAACTGCGTCGGCAAACTGGTGCCGCTGCTGAGCGCCATGCAGGATAGCCTGCGCGAAGCGGTAAGCGCCATTCGCAGCGGCACCGAAAATATTTCCCGCGGCGCGGCAGAGATTTCGGCAGGCAATAACGATCTCTCTTCACGTACCGAAGAGCAGGCGGCGGCGCTGGAGCAGACCGCCGCCAGCATGGAGCAGCTGACCGCGACGGTGAAATTCAACGCCGACAACGCCCGTCAGGCCAGCAGGCTGGCGGAAACCGCTTCGTCGACGGCGCAGCAGGGCGGCCAGCTGGTGAGCGAAGTGGTCTCTACCATGAACGGCATCTCCGGCAGCTCGAAAAAGATCGCCGAGATCACCAGCGTCATTAACGGTATCGCCTTCCAGACCAATATCCTGGCGCTGAACGCGGCGGTGGAAGCGGCACGCGCCGGCGAGCAGGGGCGCGGCTTCGCGGTGGTCGCCAGCGAGGTGCGCAATCTGGCGCAGCGTAGCGCCGCCGCGGCGAAAGAGATCGCCGCGCTGATTGAGGATTCGGTGCAGCGCGTTGATAAGGGCGCGGCGCTGGTGGGCAACACCGGCAACACCATGCATCACATTCTTAAGTCGGTGCAGGACGTGGACGCCATCATGAAGCAGATCGCCGCCGCGTCGGAAGAGCAGAGCAAAGGCATTTCGCAGGTCGGCGTCGCCGTCACCGAAATGGACAGCGTCACGCAGCAGAACGCCTCGCTGGTGGAGGAGGTCTCCGCCGCCGCTGCCGCGCTGGCGCGTCAGACCGAATCGCTGGAGGCCTCCGTCTCCCGCTTCCGCCTCTCGTCGCAGGAGCCGCTGGCCAGCGCGCCGTCACGCAACCACCGTCCGACCCCGGCCGCCGACGGCACGCCGCGTCCTGAAGCGGCGTCAAGCGCCGACTGGGTCACCTTTTAAGCGCGTGACAGCCACGCCGCCAGATCCGCGAGGTAGGGCGGCGCTTCCCTGACCGGGCGCTGCAGCAAACTGTAGGCCGCCCCGGTTTTCACCCGGCTGGCGAACGGCGCAATCAAACGCCCGTTCGCCAGATCGCTCTCCACCAGATTAATATCCGCCACCGTTACGCCAAACCCCTGTATCGCCGCGCTGATTGCCAGATCCATGGTGCTGAAGTGTTGATTACGCGTCATCGTCAGCCGGGTATTCTGGGCGCTGAGCCACAGCTGCCAGTCGCGAGTATCGCCGGTGGGATGCAGAAAGGTCATGGAAGCCAGCGCTTCAGGCGAGGCGGGCGGCGCGGCGTCGGCCGCCATCACCGGCGTGATCGCCTCGTCAAACAGATGAATCGCCCCAGGCGGCGGCGTGCCGTAGAGAATAGCGGCGTCGAACCCCTCCAGCTGCGCGTGATGTTCCAGCGTGGTGGTCAGCGCGACGTGCAGCTCCGGCCGCTGCTGCTCCAGCGCCACCAGCCGCGGCACCAGCCAGCGCATGGCGCAGGTCGGCGCCTTGAGCCGGATCACCCCATGCTGGCGCATCGCCTTGTCCGTCGCGCCCGCTATCAGCTCGAAACCCTGACGCAGCTCCGGCAGCAGCGCCGCGCCCTGCGCGGTCAGGCGCAGACCGCGCGCGTGGCGCTCGAACAGCGCGAACCCCAGATAGTGTTCAAGGGTGGCGATTTTGCGGCTCACCGCGCCCTGGGTAATACAGAGTTCGCCCGCCGCGCGCGTCAGGTTGAGATGACGCGCGGTCACCAGGAAAGCGTGTATGGCGTTAAGCGGCAAAGAACGCGGCATCCTCACTCCAGCTATGCAAATTAGTCATGGCTATTATGACAACAATTCGCTTGTCGGCTCAAGCGCCGGGTCGTTGAATAGATATCAACGAAATCGACATTTTTATGCAGCCGCGCAGGAGCCCGCACGATGAAAAGCAGCGTTAACGTCACCTCGAAACTGCCCGACGTAGGCACCACCATCTTTAGCGTCATCGGCCAGCTCTCCGCGCAGCACCAGGCAATCAACCTGTCGCAGGGCGCGCCCAATTTTCCGTGCGATCCGGCGCTGGTGGAAGCGGTCAGCCGCGCCATGCGCGAAGGGCATAACCAGTACGCGCCGATGACCGGCTGGCCCGCGCTGAAAGAGGCGCTGGCGGCCAAGGTGGCGGCGCTCTACGGCCAGCACTACGATCCTGCGACCGAAGTGCTGATTAACGGCAGCGCCAGTCAGGGCATCTTTATGGCGATCGCGGCGCTGGTGAACCCGGGCGACGAGGTGATTTTTTTCGAGCCCGCTTTCGACAGCTACGCGCCGGTGGTGCGTTTGCAGGGCGGCACGCCGGTTGGCCTCAAGCTGCCATTCCCTGACTACGCCATCGACTGGGAAGCGCTGCGCGCCGCGCTGACGCCGCGCACCCGCATGATCATTATCAACACGCCGCACAACCCGAGCGCGCAGGTGTTGACGCCTGCCGATCTGGCGCAGCTGGCAGCGCTGACGCGCGGCACCGATATCGTGGTGCTCTCCGATGAAGTCTACGAGCATATCCTGTTCGACGGCCGCGCCCACTGCGGCATGGCGACCCATCCGGAGCTGGCGCAGCGCAGCGTTATCGTCTCCTCTTTCGGCAAAACTTTTCACGTGACCGGCTGGCGCGTCGGCTACTGCCTTGCGCCCGCCGGGCTGATGGAGGAGCTGGTCAAGGTGCACCAGTTTATGATGTACGCCGCCGATACGCCGATGCAGATCGGCTTTGCGCACTATCTGCAGCGCGCCGAGAACTATCTGTCGCTGTCGGCGTTCTATCAGCAGAAGCGCGATCGCCTGGTGACGCTGCTGCAGGATTCGCCCTTTAAACTGCTGCCGTGCGCCGGTTCGTTTTTTGTTTTGGCCAGCTACGGACATTTCAGTGACGAACCTGACAGCGAGATGGTAAAACGTCTTATCGTCGAACAGGGCGTGGCAACCATCCCGCTTTCGGCGTTTTATATGGACGGCACCGATAACAACGTGATTCGTCTCTCTTTTGCAAAAGACGACGCCACCCTGCAGCGCGGCGCAGAAGCGCTCTGTCGGGTGAAGGGTTAATCTCAGGGGAAAACAAAATGAAAAAAATCAATGCGCTGTTTCTTGCGCTGGGCATGATGAGTTCAGCGCACGCGCTGGCGGCGGAAACGCTGCGTTACGGCCTTGAATCGCAGTATGCGCCGTTTGAGAGCCGCAATGCGCAGGGCGAGCTGGAAGGGTTCGATATCGAGCTGGGCAACGCCATTTGCGCCACCGGGAATTTTAACTGTCAATGGGTAGAGAGCAGCTTCGACGCCCTGATCCCGGCGCTGCAGGCGAAGAAGTTCGACGCCATTAACTCGGCGATGAATATCACCGAGGCGCGGGCAAAAAGCATCGACTTCACGAAGCCGATCTACCGCATTCCAAGCATGCTGATCGTGAAAGAGGGCGAGAAGCTGCAGCCGACCGCTGAAGCGCTGAAAGGCAAGAATATCGGCGTGCTGCAGGGCTCGATTCAGGAGACCTACGCCAAAAAGCACTGGGAGCCGCAGGGCGTGACCGTGACCTCCTATCAGGATCAGAATCAGGTTTATAACGATATGGTCGCAGGCCGTCTGGACGGCACCCTGGTGATGTCCGCCGCCGGCCAGTCGGGCTTCCTCGATAAACCGCAGGGCAAAGGCTTTGCTTTTGCCGGCAAGGCGGTTGAAGATGACGCGATTCTCGGCTCCGGCATCGGTTTTGGCCTGCGTAAAGGCGATACGAAGCTGAAGCAGGAGCTGGATGCGGCGATTACCAAAATTCAGGATGACGGCACGGTGACAAAGCTGGCGGCGAAATATTTCCCCGGCATTGACGTCAGCGCGACGAAATAGCAAAAGGAGGCGGCCGAATGGCCGCCTTTTTTATTAGTATAAAGTGATCAGGTGAAAGCAAGTAATTACAAGGTGGATTGACAAGAGCTATACCAATCGGCCAGCCATTTAAAAAATAGGTTCATGTATGGCTTCTGAATAATTACTCAGTTCTTTGATATTGATTCCTTGATTAGATTCCTGGAAATGGCTATTTTAGATATTTTATTTAAACTTCCAAAAAAGAAAAAAGCACCATAAATCATAAGAAATAAGAAAAATGCTATTTTTTTCAATGCAGGAAGCGACTGAATAAATTCTCCCCCCAAAACGTGATGCAAAAGTGGGTAGAATGTTGGGCTGAAAAGCATTGCCGCTCCGGTAAAGTATACCGGGAGAAAGGTGGTGTAAATCAATGCGCGATAAATTTTACTATTATGTCTTTTGTTTTTCCATGTGAAACATTTATTTATTATGTTGATTTTCAAATAAGGAGAGCATTTATGATAACTCTCAATGCCAGCTATTGGGTTAACCATTTGAAGTAAAACGCGCCTTTCTTCATGCGAAAGTTTTATTTCACGTGTAACAGCAGCATAGCCATATTCCTTTGCTATTTTGTGTAAGGTTTCATCACCTGTTTTTTCCGCCAGTTCATGCGAGAAGTTACTCAATTTAGAATATTTTTCAAATAAACGATCTGTTTTAAATGTCCATTTCTGATATAGCCCAAGCCCGGTGATTACAATGCCAGCAACCGTCAATGCATATTTTGCAATGCTAAATATTGTTTCAGTCATATAAGATTGTCCTTAAGTTTGTATAATCAACTTACTATGTTGCTGATTAGTTGCTTAATCATTAAGCTTTTTTGGTCGTGGGCAAGGATAGTGCCTAAAAGAGCTTTATCCTTTCCGATGAATTAAATATTCATAGCTTTGGCTTTCGTTCAAAAAAATCTTTCTCTTCTTTGCAAGCTAATCATTTGCTTTTATGGAAAGCATTTTGCACCCTCTAACCTGAGTGCCAGGATAGAGGATGCAATTTTACTTTTAATACACATTTAGCTTCTTAACCGCCACTCTGCGCCGCCAGCAAGCAAAGCCTTTCCGCCACCTGATAAGACTTCACAAAGGATGAGATCGGCAGAAACTCGAAGCGGGAGTGAAAGTTATGCGCGCCGGTGAAGAAGTTCGGCGTCAGCAACCCTTTCGCTGACAGCGCCGCGCCGTCGGTGCCGCCGCGCATCGGGATGACCTTTGGCTCAATATCGAGATCCGCCAGGGCGGCAAAGATCAGATCGATGGCGCGGCGATCCTCGCCCACGGCGTTGCTGATATTGCTGTAGATGTCGCTGATGCTGATGGCGACGCTGCCGGTTGGATAGCGCTGCGCAATCTCCGCCACGGCCTGCTGCAGCTGCGCTTTGCGTGCGGCAAACTGCGCCAGATCGAAATCGCGGATCGAGGCCTTTAGCGTCGCCTGGCTGGCGCCCGCCTGCAGCTCGTTAAACCAGATATAGCCTTCGCGACCCGCGGTATGCTCCGGCGTTTCCCGACGATCGAACAGGCTGATAAAGTCGTGCGCCATCAGCAGCGGATTGACCAGCACCCCTTTGGCCGACATTGGATGCGCCGGCACCCCGGTAAAGGTGATCTCCGCCGACGCGCCGTTGAAGTTCTCATAGACCACTTCGCCCAGCTCGCAGCAGTCGATGGTCCAGGCGAAATCGACGTTGAAGCGCTTTTCCAGATCGAGCGCCTTCGCGCCGCGCAGCCCAATCTCTTCGTCGGGCACAAAGGCCACCAGGATATCGCCGTGATCGCCCTGCAAATTCTCCATCAGCGTCATCACCACCGTCACCGCCGCCTTATTGTCCGCGCCCAGCACGCTGGTGCCGTCGCTGAAAATAATCTCCTCGCCGAGATAGGGGGCGATCTCCGGGTGCTCGTCGCGGCGCAGCCAGATATCTTCACGCGCGTTGAGCAACAGATCCTCGCCTTGCCAGGTGAGGATCTGCGGATGAATATCGGGCGAGAGCCCTACATCAACCGTATCGATATGGGTAATAAACCCGATGCGCGGCGCACTGGGCCGGTTGCCGCGCTTCACCGCCGTCACCGTGGCGCAGTCGTCGATTTCCACTTTATCCAGCCCGAGAGCGGTCAGCTCCTGCGCCAGCAGCTGCGCCATGGCGTGCTGGCTCGGCGTGCTGGGCAAGGTGTCTGATTTAGCGTCGCTCTGGCTGCTGACCGCCAGATAGCGAAAAAAACGTTGAGTTAACTGAGTTGCAAGGGCTGTCATCACCGATCCTTATTTGTCTGCCAACAGCGGGATTCGTTATGTTACGAAAACGTGGTATCCATAAAGCGTCTGGATCATTTAGGGAATCTGACCAACGGAAGTCAATAAAAAGTGAGGAAATGATGAAAGTGAAGATAGCGATGCTGGCGTTGCTGACCGCGACCCTGGCGCATAATGCCGGCGCGAAAACGCTGGTTTACTGCGCCGAAGGGTCGCCGGAAAATTTCAATCCGCAGCTCTACACCTCGGGAACCAGCGTGGACGCCAGCGCGGTGCCGGTCTTTAACCGGCTGGTGGATTTTAAATATGGCACCACCGAACTGGTGCCGAGCCTGGCGGAAAGCTGGGAGATAAGCCCGGACGGCAAGGTCTATACCTTTCACCTGCGCAAAAACGTCTCTTTTCAAAGCAATAAAGTCTTCAAGCCCAGCCGCGATTTCAACGCCGACGACGTTATCTTCTCTTTTATGCGGCAGATGGATAGCAAAAATCCCTACCACAACGTCTCTGGCGGCACCTACGCTAACTTCGACAGCCTTGAGTTAACTACCCTGATCAAGAGTATCGATCGCGTCGACGACCACACGGTGCGCTTTACCCTGAATCACGCGGAGGCGCCTTTCCTTGCCGATCTCGCCTGGTATTTCGCCTCGATTCACTCGGTTGAATATGCTGACCAGATGCTGAAGGCGGGCACGCCGGAGAAGGTCGATATGGATCCCATCGGCACCGGGCCGTTCCAGCTGGTGCAGTATCAGAAAGACTCGCGCATTCTCTATAAGGCTTTTCCGCACTACTGGGCGGGCAAGGCAAAGCTGGACCGCATCGTGTTCAGCATTACGCCCGACGCCTCGGTGCGGCTTGCCAAGCTGGAGAAGGGCGAATGTCAGATCATGCCGTTCCCGAATCCCGCCGACCTGGAGAAAATGCGCAGCAATCCGGCGATCAACCTGATGCAAAAGGCGGGGCTGAATACCGGCTTCCTCGCGTTCAATACCACCAAAGCGCCGCTGGATAAGGTCGAGGTGCGACAGGCGCTGGCGATGGCGATCAACAAACCCGCGATTATCGACGCGATTTTCAAAGGCACCGGCACCGCGGCGAAAAACATTCTGCCGCCGGGCGTCTGGAGCGAAAACAGAGACCTTAAGGATTACAGCTACGATCCCGAGAAAGCCAAAGCGCTGCTGCAGCAGGCGGGCATCAAGCCCGGCACGGAAATCGCGCTCTGGGCGATGCCGGTTTCCCGTCCCTATAACCCTAACGCGCGCCGTATGGCGGAGATGATTCAGGCGGACTGGGCGAAGGTCGGCATCAAGGCCTCTATTGTCACCTACGAATGGGGCGAGTATCTCAAGCGGGTGCGCAGCGGCGAGCATCAGGCGGCGCTGATGGGATGGACCACCGCCACCGGCGATCCCGACAACTTTTTCGGGCCGCTCTACAGCTGCAAATCGACCCAGGGCGGTTCCAACTCCTCGAAGTGGTGCTATCAGCCGTTTGAAAAGCTGATCGTCGCGGCGCGCGCCGAACCGGATCAGGGCAAGCGCACCGCGCTCTACCTGCAGGCGCAGCAGATCATGCATGATCAGATGCCCGCGGTGATGATTGCCCACTCGACCATCTTCGAGCCGGTACGCAAAGAGGTGAGCGGCTACGATATCGACCCGTTCGGCAAGCACATCTTCTATCCGGTCGATATAAAAGAGTAATCAGGCCAGACCGGCGGCGATCGCGCTGATACGCTGCTGGAGAAACGCGAGAAAGGGCGACAGCGCCGCGTTGCGCTGTCGTCCCGACACGCGCTGCAGCTGCAGCGTGCGCTGGCTGAGCTGGTCGACGCCCATCTCGCGCAGCACCAGATGCTGGGTTTGCGTTGTGTTGATCAGGGTAAACGCGCTGCTAATGGTGATCGCCTCAGGGGTATTGAGCAGAAACTGATAGAGCGTGGCGAAGTAGTCGCAGGTCAGCACCGGTTCAATCACGCAGCCGCGCATCTGGCAGGCGAGATCGAACAGCTGCCGCACCGTGGTGTTCTGCTCCGGCAGCGCCATTGGGTAGTGGCTGAGCGCTTCCAGCGTCACCGGCTGTTGCGCCAGCGGATGATCCTGCTGCATCGCCAGCAGCACCGGCGCGGGCCAGGAGCCGATGACTTCCACGCCGCGTTCTGGATGCAGGCTAAACTGCAGCGCCACGTCGCACTCCCCGGCGCGCACGCGTTCCGCTACGCTCTGGGCGCTCTCTACCTTTAGCGCGAAATAGACGCCGGGATTCCGCGCGCGAAACTCCGCCAGCAGGCCAGGCAGCAGGCTGAACGCCATGCCGTCGGTGCAGGCGACGCGAATAAGCGTGCGGCGTATCGCCTTCAGCCCCTTAATTTCCGCCAGCGCGTACTCCATATCCAGCTGGCTCTGCCGTACCTGACGGGCAAAAATTTCTCCCGCCTCATTGAGCACCATGCCGCGCGCGTGACGATCGAACAGCGGCGCGCCCACCTGCGCCTCCAGCCGCTGGATCTGTCGGCTGATGGCGGAGACCGCTACAAACAGCTGCTCGCTGGCCGCGCTCAGCGAACCGCTGTTGGCCACGGCAAGGAAATAACGGATTTCACTGCTCAGCATCCTCTCTCCTCTGCACCCCAACGGTGCATGCTTCTTTATCGGGCATTTTGGCTTTGCTTTTAAAGCAAGGCTACGTCGATAAATTGATAATTGTGGCAACGCCAGCCTTTTGGCAAAGATAGCGCAACACACAATAAAAAAGACAGGGCAAACATGACGGAACAACAGGCGATTCAACAGGCGATGCGCTATTTCGACAGCGGTGAATTCCAGCGGCTTCTGGCGCGTCGCGTGGCGTGCGCCACCGAAAGCCAGCGGGCGGATCGCGACGGCGAGTTAACTCACTATTTGCAGCAGGAGATCGCGCCGCAGCTGGCGGCGCTTGGCTTTACGCTGCACTTTATCGACAATCCGGCAGCGGAGAGTCCTCCCTTTCTGGTAGCGACGCGCATCGAGGATGAGGCGTTGCCGACGCTGCTGGTTTACGGACACGGCGACGTGGTGTTCGGCGACGATGAAAACTGGCGCGACGGCCTGAATCCCTGGCAGCTGATCGAAGAGGGCGATCGCTGGTATGGCCGCGGCAGCGCCGACAATAAAGGGCAGCACTGCGTCAATCTGGCGGCGCTGGAGCAGGTTTATCAGGCGCGCGGCGGCCGTCTCGGCTTTAACTGTAAGATCCTGTTCGAGATGGGCGAAGAGATCAGCTCGCCGGGTCTGGCCGATCTATGCCGCCAGCAGCAGGCGCTGCTGCACGCCGACCTCTTTATCGCCTCTGACGGCCCGCGCGTCAGCGCGCCGCGCCCGACGCTGTTTCTCGGCTCGCGCGGCGCGGCCAATTTTCGTCTCACCATCCGCGCGCGCGACAACGCCTATCACTCCGGCAACTGGGGCGGGCTGCTCAGCAATCCCGGCATCCAGCTGGCGAACGCCATCGCCTCGCTGGTCAACGCGCGCGGCGTGCTGCAGGTCGAAGCGCTGAAGCCCGACTCGCTGAGCGCGGTGGTACGCGCCATTCTCAGCGATATCGAGGTAGGCGGCATGCCGGGCGATCCGGCGCTGGACGCCGGCTGGGGCGAGCCGGGCCTGACGGCGGCGGAACGCCTGTACGGCTGGAACACGCTAGAGGTGCTGGCCTTCGAGACCGGCAACCCGGCGCGCCCGATGAACGCGATCCCCGGCGAGGCGACCGCGGTGTGTCAGCTGCGCTTTGTGGTGGGCACCGACTGGGAAAACCTGGTGGCGCACGTCGAGGCGCATCTGCGCGCACACGGATTCGACGCTGTGCAGGTCGAGTTTTTGCGCGGCTCGCCCGCCACGCGTCTCGATCCGCAAAGCCCGCTGGTCGCCTGGGCGCTGGATAGCATGGCCGTCAGCAGCGGCAAAAAACCGGCGCTGTTGCCGAACCTGGGCGGTTCTCTGCCGAACGAGGTCTTTTCGGCGATCCTCGGCCTGCCGACCCTGTGGGTGCCGCACTCTTATCCCGCCTGCGGCCAGCACGGCGTCAACGAGCATATGCTGAAGTCCGTAGCGCGCGAAGGGCTGCAGATTATGACGCGGCTGTTCTGGCAGCTGGGCGAAGAGGGCGAGGCGCTGCTGGCGCGGCAGCAGGCTTACCAGGGAGCGCGCGTATGAGCACGCTGACGCAAGCAGCAACGCAGGTTCAGGCGAAGCCGAGCCTGCACAAAACCCTGTTCGCCACCTGTATCGGCAACGCGCTGGAGTGGTTCGATATTGCGGTCTACGGCTTTTTCGCCAGCTATATCGCCCACGCCTTTTTCCCTTCCCGCGACGCCTCCGTGTCGCTGCTGTTAACCTTCGGCAGCTTTGGCGTCTCTTTTCTTATCCGTCCGCTCGGCGCGGTGGTGCTGGGCAACTACGCCGACCGCCACGGCCGCAAAAAGGCGCTGCTGCTCTCTATCAATCTGATGATGCTGGGCGGCGCGATCATCACCTTTATGCCGGAATACGGCACCATCGGGCTGGCGGCGCCGCTGCTGATCATGCTGGCGCGCCTGATCCAGGGCTTTTCAGCGGGCGGCGAGTTCGGCAGCTCGACGGCGTTTCTGGTGGAGCATTTTCCCGAGCGCAAAGCCTTTATCGCCAGCTGGCAGTTCGCGACGCAGGGCGCAAGCACGCTGATGGCTTCCGCCTTCGGCCTCGGGCTGACGCAGATCCTGAGCGAGGCGCAGATTCAGTCCTGGGGCTGGCGCATTCCCTTCGCTTTTGGTCTGCTGATCGGTCCGCTGGGGATCTATATCCGCCGCCACGTTCATGAGCCGGCCAGCTTTGCGCAGCAGGAGAAAAGCGCGGCGCCGTTGAAACAGCTGTTCAGCAGTCAGAAAGAGCTGCTGCTGCTGGCGATCGGGCTGATGGTGATCTCAACGGCGGTTAACTACATGCTGAACTATGTGCCGACCTACGCCACCAAAACGCTGCATCTGCCGGGCAGCGTCGCGTTTAGCGCCACGCTGCTGGCGGGGGCGATCCTCACCCTTGTGACGCCGCTGATGGGCTTGTGGGCCGAGCGCGTAGGGCGCGTGCCGCTGATGTGGGGTTCGCTGCTGCTGTTGCTGGTGACCATCTATCCCGCCTTCCGCTATATGGTGAATCACACGTCGGCGCTGACGCTGATGCTGCTGGTGGGATGGATGGCGCTGCTGAAATCGATCTATTTTTCCACCGTGCCGTCGGTGATGGCGGATCTCTTTCCCGCCGGCACGCGCGCCAGCGGCATGGCGATCGGCTATAACGTCGCGGTGACGATATTCGGCGGCTTCGCGCCGCTGGTTTGCACGCTGCTGATAAACGCCACCGGCAGCAGTCTCGCGCCGGGCTACTACCTGATGGCGGTATCGCTGCTGAGCGCCGCGGCGCTGCTGCGTAGCCGGTCGCGCGTAGCGTGAAAAACAGGCTGCCCGACAAGGGCAGCCTGACGAACCGCGCGGTTTCAGGTGAGTCGATGAAGCTGGGTCAGGATATAAGTATGGAATTCTGCGTGGGTCAGGAAGGTCTTACCCAGTTGCCCCTTGAGTTCTACGCCCATTGTGCAAAGGGTTGCGCGATTACCGGAGGTTTGCTGCTTATCGACCTTACGTAGATGATAATTAAGCTCATAGTCTTCAGAAAAATTGACATATTCATGATCGCTTAAAGCCATTTTGCTCTCCTTGTCAAAATAATTATCGGGTCAATACCCATCATGAATATGTGGCTTTATATTAACGGCAGCAATCATTTTTATCTGTTCGGCTTCACAAAATTGTGTTCTCACCGAACGAGAAAGCCGCCCATTGGGCGGCTTGTCATTACAGCGAAAACTGCAGATAGGCGACGTGCGTCTGCAGATACTCCTCCAGCCCATGGCGACCGTCGGCGCCGCCGATGCCCGATTTGCGCCAGCCCGCATGGAACCCCTGCATCGCCTCAAAATTCTCGCGGTTCACGTAGGTTTCGCCGAACTTCAGCTTACGCAGCGCCACCAGGGTGGTATTCAGATCCCGCGTATAGAGAGAGGAGGTGAGGCCGTACTCGCAGTCGTTGGCCAGCGCAATGGCCTCGTCCAGCGTTTTAAAGGTCATCACCGGCAGCACCGGCCCAAAGATCTCCTCGCGCATAATCTCC
Organism: Pantoea sp. X-Soil-MYKO-1289; assembly: GCF_059730625.1. Taxonomy (NCBI): domain Bacteria; kingdom Pseudomonadati; phylum Pseudomonadota; class Gammaproteobacteria; order Enterobacterales; family Erwiniaceae; genus Pantoea; species Pantoea sp. X-Soil-MYKO-1289. Next base: position 2,074,564 of record NZ_AP036004.1, on the reverse strand, counting down.
ATATCCTGACGGACGTCAGCGATAATCGTCGGCTGAAAAAAGAAGCCTTTTTCGCCGGCGCGCTTGCCGCCCAGCACCACCTTGCCGCCCGCCGCCACGGCGTCCGCCACTTTCTTCTCGACGCGCGCCAGCGCGGCGGCGTTAATCAGCGGCCCCATATCCAGATCGCGCTGCTCCGCCGGATCGCCGAAGGTTACGCCTTTGAACGCCTCGGTTAACGCGGTCATAAAGCGATCGTAAATGCCCTCCTGCACATAGACGCGCTCCGCGCAGTTGCATACCTGGCCGCTGTTGATCACGCGGGAGCTGACGATCGCCTTAACCGCTAGCTCGATGTCGGCATCTTCCATCACGATGGCGGGCGCCTTGCCGCCCAGCTCCAGCGACACTTTAGTCACGTTCTTCGCCGCTGCCGTCATGGTGGCGACGCCTGCGCCGACGCTGCCGGTCAGGCTGACCAGACCCACCTTCGCGTTTGCAGCCAGCTCTTGCCCAATCTCCGGGCCGTAACCATAGACAATGTTAATCACGCCCGGCGGCAGGCCAATGTGATGAACGATCTCGGCAAAGATGCCGGCGTTAAGCGGCGTCAGCTCGCTGGGCTTGATCACGATGGTATTGCCAGTGATCAGCGCAGGCGCGGCTTTACGGGCGATCAAAAAGAAAGGGAAGTTCCACGGCAGAATGCCGGTAGTCACGCCGATCGCCTTTTTAAAGACGAAAATATTTTCGTCAGGCCGATCGCTGTTGACGATCTCGCCTTCATAGCGGCGCGCCCATTCGGCCATATATTCCAGATAATCTGCGGTGAACAGCACCTCGGTCTGCGCCAGTCCCTGCGTTTTGCCGCCTTCTGCAACGATGGTGGCGGTCAGTTCCGGCTCACGATCGCGAATAGCGGTCGCCAGCTTGCGCAGCCAGCCGCCGCGCTCCACGGCGGGCAGCGCCTCCCATGACGGCTGCGCAGCTTCGGCGGCGTCAATCGCGCGGCTGGCGTCCTGCGCGCAGCCTTCAGGTATGCGCGCCAGCAGCGCTTCGGTGGCGGGGTTGATCACCTCAATCCAGCTGTCTGCGCCGTGCGCGACAAACTCACCGTTAATGTAATGTTTGAGTTCTGTTGTCATCTGCCGAATCTCCGATGTCGGGTACGTTAATAAAATGTTTTATAAATGCAGCGTGAAACAAAATGGCAGGGGACACCTTAGTCTGATTGCCACAGGCGGCGTGGCGCTGGCAAACAGACGCAGATTAGGGCGATAAGGGAGGCAAAAGGTTGTATTCAGCGGTGTTGGCCCGCATATCTTCACCAGGTTGCGCAAAACGGAATTTGGGCCAACACTTTCAGGAGGCATGAGGAGGATGTTATGGCTAGCGGATGGGCGTCAGACGGCGCCGTTCAGGAACAGATCGAAAGTACGGTTAACGATGAGATTGCGCGCGTGCGCGGCACCATGAGCAAGGGCGAAAGCGCGGAATTTTGCGACGAGTGCGGCGAGCCGATCCCGCAGGCGCGCCGTGAGGCGGTGCCGGGCGTGCGCTTCTGCCTGGCGTGTCAGCAGGAGCACGATAAAGAGCTAAAGGGCAGCGCGCTCTTCAACCGCCGCGGCAGTAAAGACAGTCAGCTGCGCTAGCTCAGGAACCTGGCATGGCGAGTCCGCTGCCAATAAACCATGCCAGAAAGCCGACGCCAGCGACGATAATCGCGATCGGAAACAGAATACCCACTCTCATAGAAACCTCGTTATCTCCGCGTCAGGCGACCTGCATCACCGCGCGGTGCGTTTTCAGCATGCTAAATAGTTGAAACTGGCTGGCGTCGCTGACGTCGCGCAGCACTTCGCCTTTTTTATAGGTAATGCTGTGCACCTGGCCCAGCTGACGCCACACCACCAGCGCAGAGGCGATCAGCGCGCAATTCTCTTCCGCCTGCTGGCATTCCAGCGTGGCGTACTGCGCCTCTTCCAGTCCATTAATAAAGATCTTAAGTGCGCTGGCGGGCAGGATGGCGCGCAGATCGTCCAGCATCACGCGACTCACCGCACGCGTTAAGAACAGCGTTAACCATTTACCCGTCATCTCTATTCCGGCGTTGAAGATTTTCTACGTTTTATACGGCGTTAAGCGCCATTAGTGAAGCGATCTTTCTGCTGCTGCCAGGAGCGAGGAAAAAGCGGCAGCCAGCTGATAAATGTGCTGCGCGGCACAGCATTTTTCAAAAAAAACCTGAATAATAAGTCACTTAAAGGATTAATTTGCTGCCAGTCCGACAAAGTCGAAACTGTGATCCGCGTAAGGAGTAACCGGCGGATATTGCCATTTCGGCTTTGCGGTCGGCAGCCATTCAAAGGCTGAGGCGTTCAGGCGCGCCGTAGACTGCCTGCTAATCAGGAACCGGGTTTCCTGTAGGCCTCAACCTTATGCAAGGAATAACAATGAACAGTGCCATTATTGCAGGTATCTTCTGGCATCTCGTCGGAGCTGCCAGCGCCGCGTGTTTCTACGCGCCGTTTAAACAGGTGAAAAAGTGGTCATGGGAAACGATGTGGTCGATAGGCGGCTTTATGTCCTGGCTGATCCTGCCCTGGGCGGTAAGCGCCGTGCTGCTGCCGAACTTCTGGGCTTATTACGGCAGCTTTAGCTTCTCTCAGCTGCTGCCGGTGTTTCTGTTCGGCGCGATGTGGGGCATCGGCAATATTAATTACGGCCTGACGATGCGCTATCTCGGCATGTCGATGGGCATCGGCATCGCTATCGGCATTACGCTGGTGGTCGGCACCCTGATGACGCCGCTGATCCAGGGGCGCTTCGGCGAACTGTTCGCCTCAACCGGCGGCCGTTTAACGCTGCTCGGCGTCGCCGTGGCGCTGGTGGGCGTCGCCATCGTTTCGCGCGCCGGTCTGCTGAAGGAGCGCGCGCTGGGGATCAATGCCGAGGAGTTCAACCTGAAGAAAGGGCTGGTGCTGGCGGTAATGTGCGGCATCTTTTCAGCAGGCATGTCGTTCGCGATGGATGCGGCTAAACCGATGCATGAAGCGGCGGCCCAGCTGGGCATCGATCCGCTCTACGTCGCGCTGCCAAGCTATGTGGTGATCATGGGCGGCGGGGCGCTGGTCAATCTGGCGTTCTGCTTTATCCGCCTGGCGATGAAGCCGGAACTGTCGCTGCGCCGGGATCTCTCAGTGGCGAAGCCGCTGCTGATCGCCAATATCGCCTTTGCGGTGCTGGGCGGCACCATGTGGTATCTGCAGTTTTTCTTCTACGCCTGGGGCCACGCCAGCATTCCGCCGCAGTATGACTACGTCAGCTGGATGCTGCATATGAGCCTCTACGTGCTGTGCGGCGGGCTGGTGGGTCTGCTGATGAAAGAGTGGAAGTCGGCCGGGCGTCGTCCAGTCGGTGTGCTCTCCATCGGCTGCGTGGTGATTATTATTGCCGCCAATATCGTTGGGCTTGGCATGGCCGCGTAAGTCTGCAGGAGTAAAACAAGCAGGTTCTGGTTTGCAAATAACCTGCCCGCGTGGCCAGCAAGGCCTAAGGAGCAGCAACAGGGATGTTGCGGGACGAGCCGGCATGGATGCCGCTTTTTGCGTTTTTGCAATTGTCTGGCCCGCGCTCGCAGGCATAGGGCGCTGCCTGAGAGATAAACGGTTAAGAGGGCGCTCTGTCTTGCGTCGCACTTCCCGATCGCTGCGGCACAAACTGCTGGCGCCAGGCGCTGGGGGTCAAGCCGGTGTCGCGCGTAAACACCACCGAAAAGTAGTTGCTGTCGTCAAAACCGCAGCGCGCCGCCACTTCACCGATCAGGCAGTCCTGGGTGCGCAGCAGATGCTTCGCCTGACAAAGCTGTAGCTGACGCAGGTAGTGGCCGACCGTCATGCCGGTCTGCTGACGAAACAGCTGCTTTAGCGCGCGCTCATTCAGCGAATTCTGCTGACAAAACGCTGTCAGGTCGAAGGGACGCGCCACCGCGCCCTGCAGCGCCGACATCAGCAGATCGAGCTGTTCCCCCTCCGGCAGCGCCCAGGGGCGATCCGCCGCATAGCCGTGACGACGCAGGATCAACGCCAGCTGCAAAAAGAGCGCTTCCGTCAGCTGAATAGAGAGGGGATCGCTCTTGCGGCTCTCACGCTCCAGCTGGCTGATAACGCCGCGCGCCAGCGCCATGCCGCGCGTGGTCAGCCGCCAGCAGCCCGGCGCGTCGATGCCCTGCGGCGGCAGGAGTTGCGTCCAGTCGAGAGCCAGACCGAAGCGATCGCGGCAGTAAAGTATATTATCCAGCACCAGATCGTTGACGCTGTCGTAGCTGTGGCAATCCTGGTCGCGGATATAGAAGACGTCGCCGCAGGTTATCAGCCAGGGGCGATCGTTGAGGATATGCAGGCCGTTGCCGCGCCAGACGATGACAATTTCGCTGAACTCATGCCGGTGAGGGGGAAAAGAGGGTTGCGGCATACGTTCAGCCACCGTAACCGGCAGGCCTGGGGCGGCAAAATAGTCGTCCCGACTCAGTATCAGCGTCATCGCGTGCTCCTTTTACATCATCTGCTGGCGCTCCGCTCGCGGGGCGCAGCCAAATTCACGCCGAAACAGGGTGGAGAAATGGTTGCTGTCGCCGAAGCCGCACTGAAAGGCGATATCGGTGATGCGCAGATCGCTGTGGCGCAGCAGGTGGCGCGCCTGCAGCAGACGCAGACGGTTCAGATAGCGCTGCGGCGTATTGCCGGTCTGCTGCTTCATCTGACGGTGCAGCGTGCGCAGCGACAGCGAAAAGCGGTCGGCCAGCGCTTCCCACAAAATTTCTTCACTGTAGTGATCGTTAAGCCAGTCGAGCAGGCGGTGCAGACGCGCCTCCTGATCCTGCGCCTGTTCGTTGCGGCACGCTTCGCGCAGCAAAACCAGCAGCTGCAAAAAGAGCTGCTCTTGTCGCGCCTGCTTCTCCAGCGACCAGCCATCATCCTGCCGCATCTTCGCCACCACATCCAGCGCCTGCGTCATGACTTTATTATTTATCCGCCAGTGCGACGCGTAGCTGCCGTCTTGATCGTTCGGCAGCAGCGCCTGCAGTCCCGAGAGAAAGCGAAACGCGCCCGGGCTGCGGTAAAGCACGTTGGTCAGGCAGAGATTCTCTGTCTGTTCATACAGATGGCGATCGTGATCGCGCACGAAGCAGACGCAGCCGGCGCACAGCGTTTGCGGCTGTCCGTTAAAAACGTGGATCCCCGAACCCTGTTCCACCAGCACGATTTCATGAAAATCGTGGTGATGTTCGGGAAACGCCTGCTGCGGCACCCGGGGTTCGATAGCGATGGCGTAGTCGCCCTGAGGGAAGAAATCGGCGCTGTGTAAAATCGTCATTGGAGCCTCGGTCGTTTAACAAAAGCGTAACCGAGTCTACTCAGCGCCCGCGCGGCTGACCTTGAATTTTCAACCGCGAAGCGCAGGAAATTCGCTTTTTTTTCAAGATATTCCCACCAGTTAAAAGAATTGCGGCGAAGCTCACATCCGTCGCCCTTGCGCCTCTGTGATCTCTCTCACGAACTTCTTTGCAAACCTGCCAGCGGCGTTGCGGCGCTGGCAGTACGGGGAAGGTGGCGCGCGCTCAAGGTTCCTACTCTGTCAGCATCATATCTAAGGAAGAACGGGCCATGAGTAAGCGAAATATCGTTGCGGTTGATTTGGGCGCATCCAGCGGACGCGTGATGCTCGCCCGGTGGGACGCCGCATCACAGCAAATCGATCTGCGCGAAGTGCGTCGTTTCGCCAGCCGCCGCGAACGCCGCGCCGGCTATGACTGCTGGGACCTCGATCATCTGGAGCGCGAAATCCGCGCCGGGCTGGCGCAGCTGGACGAGGAGAATATCGTGCCGGACAGCATCGGCATCGACACCTGGGGCGTCGATATGGTGCTGCTGGATAACGTGGGCAACCGCGTCGGCGAAGCGGTGAGCTATCGCGACAAACGCACCCACGGCGTGATGGAGCAGGCGCTGCGCGAGCTGGGCAAAGAGGCGATCTACGCCCGCACCGGCATTCAGTTTCTGCCGTTCAATACCCTTTATCAGTTCCGCGCCCTGAGCCAGCAACAGCCAGACTGGAAAGAGAAGGTCGCCTACGCGCTGATGATCCCTGACTATCTGCACTATCGCCTGACGGGCAAGCTTAACTGGGAGTACACCAACGCCACCACCACGCAGCTGCTGAATATCGAAAGCGGCGAATGGGACGCCGAACTGCTCGACTGGGCAGGCGCGTCGCCCGCCTGGTTCGGCAAACCGACGTCGCCGGGCAATGTTATCGGCTGCTGGCAGAACGCCCGCGGCGTCGAGATCCCGGTCATCGCCGTCACCACCCACGACACCGCCAGCGCGGTGCTCGCCACGCCGCTGACCCAGGACAACGCGGCCTATCTCAGCTCCGGTACCTGGTCGCTGATGGGATTCGAAAGCCTGCTGCCTTACGCCTCTGCGCATGCGCTTAAAGCCAACATCACCAATGAGGGCGGCGCCGAAGGCTATCGCGTGCTGAAAAACATCATGGGGCTTTGGCTGCTGCAGCGGGTCTGCGCCGAGCTGCAAATCGACGATCTCTGCGCGCTGATCGCCGAGACGGCGCAAGAGCCGGCCTGCCGCGCGCTGATCAATCCCAACGACGCGCGCTTTATTAACCCCGACAGCATGGTCAGCGAAATTCAGAACGCCTGCGCCGAACAGCATATGGCGGTGCCGCAGTCCGCCGCCGCGCTGGCGCGCTGTATTTTCGACAGCCTCGCGCTGCTCTACCGCGAGGTGATCGACGAGCTGGCCGCGCTGCGCGGCGGGGCGTTTCGCCAGCTGCACGTGGTGGGCGGCGGCAGCCAGAACCAGTTTCTTAACCAGCTCTGCGCCGACGCCTGCGAAATCCCGGTGCTGGCCGGGCCGGTCGAAGCCTCGACGTTGGGCAACGTTGGCTGCCAGCTTATCGCCTTAGGCGAACTTACCGACGTGGCGGATTTCCGCCGCTGCGTAGAAAACAACTTCCCTCTGAAGACATTTGAACCGCTGACCAACAGCGCCTTTCGTGCCTGCCAGGCACGCTTTTCGGCGCTGAGTCAGCCTGCTAAGGAACTCGCATATGACAAAGCTGATTGAGCAAGCCTTTGAGCTGGCTAAACAACGTTATGCCGATATCGGCGTGGATGTCGAACAGGCGATGGCGCGCCTGGACAGCGTCCCCGTCTCCATGCACTGCTGGCAGGGCGACGACGTGCGCGGCTTTGAGAACCCGCAGGGCGCGCTGACCGGCGGCATTCAGGCGACGGGCAATTATCCCGGCAAAGCGCGCAACGCCGCTGAGCTGCGCGCCGACCTGGAAAAAGCGATGTCGCTGATCCCCGGCCCCAAACGTCTGAACCTGCACGCCATCTATCTGGAGAGCGAGTCGCCGGTGGATCGCGACGCCATCGAGCCGAAGCACTTCGCCAACTGGGTGGAGTGGGCGAAGCAGCAGAAGCTGGGGCTCGATTTTAACCCGAGCTGCTTTTCGCATCCGCTGAGCGCCGACGGATTCACCCTGTCGCACGCCGACAAGGCGATCCGCCAGTTCTGGATCGATCACTGCAAGGCGAGCCGTCGCGTATCGGCTTACTTTGGCGAGCAGCTCGGCACGCCGTCGGTGATGAATATCTGGGTGCCGGACGGCATGAAAGATCTCACCGTGGATCGGCTGGCGCCGCGTCAGCGTCTGCTGAGCGCGCTGGATGAGGTGATCGCCGAGAAGCTCAGCCCGCAGCACCATATCGACGCGGTCGAGAGCAAGCTGTTCGGCATCGGCGCGGAAAGCTACACCGTCGGCTCCAACGAGTTCTTTATGGGCTACGCCACCAGCCGTCAGACCGCGCTGACGCTGGACGCCGGCCACTTCCATCCGACCGAGGTGATCTCCGACAAGATCTCCACCGCCATGCTCTATGTGCCGCGCCTGCTGCTGCACGTCAGCCGTCCGGTGCGCTGGGACAGCGACCATGTGGTGCTGCTCGACGATGAAACCCAGGCGATCGCCAGCGAAATCGTGCGCCACCAGCTGTTCGACAAGGTGCATATCGGCCTCGACTTCTTCGACGCCTCGATTAACCGCATCGCCGCCTGGGTGATCGGCACGCGCAACACCAAGAAAGCGCTGCTGCGCGCGCTGCTGGAGCCGACCGATCGCCTGCGTCAGAGCGAAGCCGCCGGAGACTACACCGCGCGCCTGGCGCTGCTGGAAGAGCAAAAATCGCTGCCGTGGCAGGCGGTATGGGAAGCCTGGTGCCTGCGCCACGACGTGCCCGCCGACGCCAGCTGGTTAGGCGATGTGCGTCACTATGAAAAACAAATTCTGAATCAACGTTAAGGGTTCACTATGCAAAGCATTCTTTCATCCTGGTTTGTACAGGGAATGGTTAAAGCCACCAGCGATATGTGGCTGAAGGGCTGGGACGAACGTAACGGCGGCAACGTGTCGCTGCGCCTGCTGGAAGAGGAAGTAAAGCCTTTCGCCGGCGACTTTTATGCCGAGCCGCGCTGCGTTGAGCTGACGAAACCGGCGCCTGAGCTGGCCAACTGCTGGTTCCTTGTCACCGGATCGGGCAAGTTTTTCCGCAACGTGCAGCTCGATCCCGCCGACAGCCTGGCGCTGTTGAAAGTCGACGAGCAAGGTCTCTCTTATAAAATTCACTGGGGGTTGAGCAACGGCGGGTTGCCGACCTCCGAGCTGGCGTCGCACTTCCAGTCTCACTGCGTGCGCAAAGCGGTCTCCGGCGGCGCGGATCGCGTGATCATGCACTGCCACGCCACCAACTTTATGTCGCTGAGCTACGTGGTGGAGCTCGATTCGGCGCGCTTTACCCGCCTGCTGTGGGAAGGCAGCACCGAATGTCTGGTGGTGTTCCCGGACGGCGTCGGCATTCTGCCGTGGATGGTGCCGGGCACCGATGAAATCGGTCAGGCGACAGCCGATCAGATGGCGTCTCACAGCATCGTGATGTGGCCGTTCCACGGCATCTTCGGCGCCGGCCCGACGCTGGATGAAACCTTCGGCCTGATCGACACCGCAGAGAAATCGTCCGAAGTGATCGTGAAGGTGCTGTCGATGGGCGGCATCCGCCAGAGCATCACGACCGAACAGCTGGTGGCGCTGGGCAAACGCTTCAACGTTAAGCCGTGGCAGGCGGCGCTTGACGCGGGGCCAGCCAATGCTGCGTAAAGCCTTTGTCATGCAGGTGAATGCCGACTGCCATCAGGAGTATGAGCGTCGCCATTCGCCCATCTGGCCGGAGCTGGCGCAAACGCTCAAGGCGCACGGCGCGCACAACTACGCTATCTGGCTGGACGCCGAACGGCATCTGCTGTTCGCCAGCGTGGAGATCGAGTCGGAAGAGCGCTGGAACGCGGTGGCGCAGACGGAAGTATGCCAGCGCTGGTGGGCCTCGATGAAGGATCTCATGCCGAGCAATCCCGACAACAGTCCGGTTAGCCAGGTGCTGAAGCCGGTCTTCTTTCTCGAGTAAGGGTCGCAAACGAGCAGGGCGGGAACATTCCCGCCCTGATTACTTCATAGCGCAAAATATTCAGCGCGGCTTCATGCACTGACCGGTGAGCGCCGGCCACATCGCCATCAGGGTGTCGATGATGTTATCGAGATCCGCTTTCGGCGCGCCTTCGCGCGCGCGCACCGACATACCCTGCAGCATACAGGCGAGATAGCGCGCCAGAGAGTGAATATCGACCTGCGCCGGAATATCGCCGCGCTGCTGGCGGGCGGTGAGAAAATCCAGCAGCGTCTGCTGCTGCGCGTCATGCTGCTGGCGCAGCATATGGGCGATCTCGCTCGATGACGAAGAGAGCGCGGTAGAGGTACAGATAAAGAAGCAGCCCGCCGGCGTATCGCAGTTGGTAAAGCAGGCCGCCGTGGCGCGGAACCAGCTTTCAATCGCTTCAGCAACCGATTTACTCTCATCCTGCAGCGCGGCGTTGCGTTCAGCGCTAAAGCGCTCGATATAGCGTTCCATCGCCGCGCGGAACAGGCCTTCTTTATTCTCGAACTCGGCGTAGAGCGTCGGCGCCTTAGCGCCGGTGGCAGCAACCAGATCGGAAAGAGAGGTGCCTTCATAACCATGGGTCCAGAACAGCGTCAGGGCTTTGTCCAGCGCTGCGTCCCGGTCGAAGGTTTTTGGCCGACCACGACATTTTTTCAGGACTTCATCATATTGCTGGCTCATAGATCCTCACGTCTGAAAAACACCCTATTAAATTACCGATCATTAAGAAAATATGCAAGTCAGCCAGCGCGCCCGTAAAACGGGGTTGGCATTTTGTGCGTTGCCGCCCACTTTTCCCCCATATGGTTAAGTGGAAAAGGGCGCTGAAGCCCATACTCACGCCTCTTCCGCATTAAAATAACGATCGATAAAAAAACATTGACGCAGAGTCGCACCATGCTCTACTATTTATTTAACGATCGTTAATTAATTTAGCGACACTTTTATAAACCCGAATATGAGAGCCGATATCATGAAAACCACCAAACTGACCCTGGCCGCTCTGGCCCTTACTACCCTGACTTTTGGCGCATTCGCAGCTGATCAGGTTGTCAGCGACCCGCTGAACCAGACTCCGGTTGGCACCATCTCCGCTCAGGGCGGCACTAACCTGGATTCACTGGAAGCGCAGCTGAACGCGAAAGCGGATGCCGCAGGCGCGAAATCTTTCCGCATCACCTCGACTTCCGGTCAGAACAACCTGCACGGCACCGCAGTGATTTATCAGTAAGTCAGCGGCGTCGGAGAGAAGGAGAGAGAGGATGAAAAGCGTGAAGTATGTCGTTATGGCGGCGCTATTCAGTGCGGTTTCTCTGACCAGCGCGGCGGCGGAGCAGCTTGAGGCTGCGCCTTATTACCAGACAGAGGCCGCAGCGGTAAACGTCAGCGGCAGCGGCAGCCTGATTTCGCTGGAGCAGCAGCTGTCGGGAAAGCAGGACAACGTGCGCGTAAAGCCTTTTCCCATCGCTTCGACCTCTGGCGCGAGCAGGCTGTCTGGCACAGCCGCCAGCCTTAATTAAGAAAAAGGGCGTCGGAACCCGGTTCCGACGCCCTTTTTTTATCCGTTGCTGCGCAACTGCGGATACTTGCGGAAGATAGCGATACACCAGAACAGCGCCGCCAGCCCCAGCAGCCCGCCAATATTACCCACGTCCCCCATGCTCAGATGCTCGCTGACCTGATTGCCCAGCAGCGCGCCCGCGCCGATGCCGATATTATAGATGCCTGACATCAGCGACATCGCCACGTCGGTGGCATCCGGCGCCAGCGACAGCACGCGCACCTGCATCGCCAGGCCGATCATCATCATCGCCATGCCCCACAGAATACAGAGCGTCGCAATCGCGGCCGGACGAACGGCGGCGAAAATCAGCAGCCCCATGCAGAGGGTGATAATCGCTATCGCGGCGATCAGCAGCGCAGAGGGGAACTTATTGCCCAGCGAGCTAAAGAGCACGCTGCCCAGGATCCCGGCGGAGCCGAACAGCAGCAGCAGCAGCGTGGTAAAGTTCTCATCCGCATTCGCCACGAACTGCATAAACGGCTCGATATAGCTGTAGGCGGTGTAGTGCGCGGTCACCACCAGCGTCACCAGCAGATACATGCTCACCAGCGCGGGCCGGCGAAACAGCATCGGCACGCTGCTCAGCGAGCCGGTGTGTTCGCTCGGCAGACGCGGCAGAATACGCGCCAGCAGCACCATCAGCACCAGCGCCGAGGCGCCAATCATGCCGAAGGTGGTGCGCCAGCCCAGATATTGTCCTACCACGCGGCCAATCGGCACGCCCAGCACCATCGCCAGCGCAGTGCCGGTCGCCAGCATGCTTAACGCCTGGGTCTTTTTACCGGCGGGCGCGACGCGAATCGCCAGCGAGGCGGTAATTGACCAGAACACCGCATGCGCCAGCGCGATGCCGATGCGCGACACCACCAGCGAGGTGAAGCTCCAGGCGAAGGTCGACAGCACATGGCTCAGGATAAAGATCAGGAACAGCGCCGACAGCAGGATGCGCCGCTCGATATTGCGCGTCAGCAGCATCAGCGGCAGCGAAAGCAGCGCCACCACCCAGGCGTAGATAGTGAGCATAATGCCCACGTCGGCGCTTTTCATGCTGAAGCTGGCGCCGATATCGGAAAGCAGGCCGACGGGCACGAATTCAGTGGTGTTGAAAACAAAGGCGGCGATAGCCAGCAGCACCACGCGTAGCCAGGCCGTTTTACGGGATACAGTAGTTGATTGCATGAAAATAAAATCAGTCAGAGCAGCAGCAAAAAGATGCGGTTTTCACATCCACGAAAGTGACTTGCGTCACAATTATTGACCATTGTGAGGGAATTGCACGGTAAGGGGAACGGTGAAACGCAGTTTTATTCCTGAAAGTTTTTTATCGCCCGGCCCGCGGGCGATAAACAAGGGTTATCAGCGCGGCGTTTTGCCCGGCATCATACGTTTCAACGTATTGTCCTTGAGAAAATAGTGATGAAACAGCGCGCCCGCGGCATGCAGGCCTATCAGCCAGTATCCCAGCGGTGCCAGCGTTTCATGCCATTCGATCAGGCTGTCAGAGAGATCGAAACTGGGTTCGCTCGCCACCGGCATCGGTATGCCGAACAGCCACCAGTCTCGCCCGCGCAGATAGCGCGAGGTGAGGCCCAGAATCGGCAGGGTGATAAACAGCGCATAGATCAGCGTATGCACCAGATGCGCCAGGCCGGTTTGCCAGCGGGCGATCGGCGGCGTAATGGGTGGCGTACGATGGCGCGTGCGCAAAAACAGACGCGCCAGCATCAGCAGCAGGACGGTAAAGCCTGCGCTGAAGTGGGTAATGATCATCGCATAGCCCTGCCAGGAGCCGCGCTCGGCAAAGCCGCGCAGCTCGATAGTGGCGTACGCCAGCGCCACCAGCAGAAAGGTCAGCCAGTGAAGGGCAATTTGTGAAGCGGCATATTTTTCGCGCATAGTTTGCTCAGGCATCAGGAAGAAGAGCTCTACCTTACTGGAAAGAGAGGAGAAATCTTAACAAACTGGCGCAACGGCGCAAAGCATTGCTGACCTCCGCGGCGAGGCCAGCATAATCAGAGTCAGGCGATATGCTTTAGTGCCACGCTATTCTGTACCTTCAGGTTTTTTTTTACCGGCAGCGGACAGCACGCCTCGCAACCCAGCGATCCGGGGTAATACTTGCGCGCCTGCTGGATCGCGGCGTTGGCGGTATAAAAAGTGCCGAGAAACAGGCGGGATTCTAACGGGGGAAGATACTGGCAGCCTGCGGCATGCACCACATGGTTATCGTTGTAGCCAGAAATTTTAGAAACGTAGTAGTAATGGCCCATTGGGACATCCTCATTGCTGTAAAAAAAAGTACATTTATTGTTGGAGTGAGAGGGATTATAGCGAGGATTGGCGACTTTGTTTTTTATGGCCCTAATAAGTTAGCAGGCTCAGGGTCAAGAGGCGAAAAAGGACGCAGCTGCGTCCTTTTTGGTGAGCGCCGTACGGCGTCAGAGCTGTTTTCGCTGCAAACGCCAGCCTGTCAGCAGAGCGAGCAGCAGCAGCGCGGAGATAAAAAGGGTAATGCCAGGCCAGCCGTAGCTGTGCCAGAACAGGCCGCCAAGCGTGCCGGCTACGCTGGAGCCGACATAGTAGCTGAAAAGGTAGAGCGACGACGCCTGGCCTTTGGCGCGACGCGCGCGCGGGCCGATCCAGCCGCTGGCGACCGCGTGAGCGGCGAAGAAGCCGGCGGTAAACAGCATCATGCCGACGAAAATCCACCACACCGCGCTCAGCGCGGTCAGCAGCAGGCCCGTCAGCATCAGCGCCGTAGCGCCGAGCAGCACCGGGCCGCGTCCCAGCTTCATCGTCAGCGCGCCCGCCTTCGGCGAACTCCAGGAGCCGGTCAGATAGACCACAGAGAGCAGGCCGACGACCGCCTGGCTGAGATGGTAAGGCGCGCCGAGCAGACGGTAGCCGATATAGTTGAACAGCGTGACGAAGGCGCCCATCAGCAGAAAGCCTTCGGCGAACAGCAGCGGCAGTCCAGGGTCGCGCCAGTGCAGGCGAAAGTTAATCATCAGGCTGCGCGGCTTCAGCGACGCCGGACGAAAATGGCGTGACGCAGGCAGAATGCGCCAGAACATCAGCGCCGACGCGAGGGCGCAGCAGCCAATCGCCGCGATGGCGACGCGCCAGGAAAAGAAATCGGTCAGCACGCCGCTCAGCAAGCGGCCGCTCATGCCGCCAATGGAGTTGCCGCTGATATAGAGCCCCATAGAAAATGCGATAACGCTGGGATGGATCTCTTCGCTGAGGTAGGTCATGCCCACGGCGGCCACGCCGCTGAGCGAAAGGCCGGTGAGGGCGCGCATCAGCAAAATGCCCTGCCAGCTGTTCATGGTGGCGGAAATCAGGGTGCAAATTGCCGCCAGCATCAGCGCCGTCACCATCACGTTCTTGCGGCCCACGGCGTCGGAAAGCGGGCCGGTCACCAGCAGCCCCAGCGCCATCAGTCCGGTAGCGATCGAGAGCGAAATACTGCTCTCGGCGGGCGATACGCCGAACTGCGCCGACAGCACCGGCAGAATTGGCTGCACGCAGTAGAGCAGCGCGAAGGTTGCCAGACCGGCGGAAAAGAGCGCAAGGGTGACACGCATAAATTGCGGCGTGCCGCGTTTGATCCATACGGATGATGCCGCGGGAGAGACTGCCGTCGAATCGGCTAACTCGCCGTCGTCGAGCGTAACCGCCTGAGAAGAGCGACGCACGTTAATTCCTCAGCTGAAAAGAGTAGGACTACTCTAGGAAAGCGCTAATAGGTTGTCTAATATATTAATAATCTCAATTGATATGTTTAAAATATGAATATCGAACTGCGTCACCTGCGCTACTTTCTCGCGGTCGCCGAAGAGCTTCATTTTGGCCGCGCCGCACAGCGGCTCAACATCTCTCAGCCGCCGCTCAGCCAGCAGATCATGCAGCTGGAGCAGGAGATTGACGCGAAGCTGTTTACCCGCACCAATCGCAGCGTTCAGCTCACGCCGGCCGGGCAACAGTTCCTCAGCGACGCGCGGGCGATTTTGCAGCAGGTCGAGCAGGCGGCCAGTCGCGCGGCGCGGCTGGAGCGCGGCGAAGAGGGCGAGCTGCGCATCGGCTTTACCTCTTCTGCGCCCTTTACCGGCCTGGTCTCGGACGCGCTCTATCAGTTTCGCCAGCGCTGGCCGCAGGTGCATATCCAGATGCAGGAGATCAACACCCGACAGCAGCTTGCGCCGCTGCATGAGGGCCGACTCGATTTGGGGGTGATGCGCAACACCGCGCTGCCGCCCGATTTGCGTCATCAGCTGCTGCTGCGCGAACCCCTGCGCGCGGTGGTGCACTGGGCGCATCCGCTGGCGGACGTGGAAACCCTCTCCGTCAGCGCCCTGGCGAACGAACCTTTCATTTTCTTCGATCCGCAGGGCGGCACGGCGCTGCACGGCGAAATCCTCAGCCTGCTGCGCCGCTATCAGATTAAGCCCTACATCATGCAGGAGGTGGGCGAGGCGATGACCATCCTCGGGCTGGTGGCTACCGGCCTTGGCGTATCGATTTTGCCTGCGTCCTTCGCGCGCGCGCGTCTGGCCGATGTGGTCTGGCTGCCGCTGAAAGAGGAAGATGCGCTGTCGGAGGTGTGGCTGGTCTGGTCGGGCGAGCGCGAGCCGTCGATGCAGATGCGCAATATGATGCGGCTTCTGTCGCCAGAAGCGCAAAAATAAGGGCCAGACCTTAAGCAAAGTCCGGTTTTTATGTGCTGCAAATCACATTTCAAATCAAATATTTGACGCTCAGGCGCAATCTGCCTCACCATAGTCGCTGTTTATTTAGAAGCGCGAAAATAACCGGGAGCACAGGGCGTGAAGCTGGATAGTCAGCCTGGTCACATTGACCAGATCAAACAGACTAATGCAGGCGTTGTTTACCGCCTGATCGATCTCTACGGTCCGATTTCGCGTATCGAACTTTCCCGCCTGGCGCAGCTGGCGCCCGCCAGCATCACCAAAATCGTGCGTGAAATGCTTGATGCTCATCTGGTGCAGGAGACGGAATTTCAGGAGCCAGGCTCGCGCGGCCGACCGGCCATCGGCCTGATCCTCGATACGCTCGCCTGGCACTACCTCGCGGTGCGCCTGCATCATGGCGCGCTGACCCTGACGCTGCGCGATCTCAGCAGCCGCGCGCTGGTGGAGGAGACCTCACCGCTACCTGATGAAGCGCAGCAGCCGCTGCTGACCTCGCTGATCGATCGTGTCGACGCCTTTTTTATGCGCCACCAGCGCAAGCTGGAAAGGCTGACGGCAATTGCCATCACGCTGCCAGGGCTGATTAACGCCGCCTCGGGCGTGGTGCACCGGCTGCCAGGCTATGAGGCGCGCGAGATACCGCTGGGCGATACGCTGGCGCAGCGCACCGGCGTGCCGGTATTTGTGCAGCACGACATCTCCGCCTGGACGCTGGCGGAGTCGCTGTTCGGCGCGTCGCGCGGCGCGCAGGACGTCATCCAGATTGTCATTGACGATACCGTCGGCGCGGGCGTGATCAGCGGCGGCCAGCTGCTGCATAAAAGCGGCCGTGCGCTGGTTGAGATTGGACATACCCAGATCGATCCCTACGGTCAGCAGTGCTACTGCGGCAATCACGGCTGTCTGGAGACGGTTGCCAGCACCGGCAGCCTGCTGGCGCTGGCGGCGCAGCGCCTCGCCGCGCAGCCCGACAGCGTGCTGCACCAGCAGCCGTTAACGCTGGAGAGGCTCTGTGTGGCGGCCCAGCAGGGCGATCGGCTGGCGCGCGACGCCATCGCGGGCGTCGGGCATCATGTCGGACGGATGCTGGCGATGATGGTCAATATCTTCAACCCGCAGCATATTCTGATCGGCTCGCCGCTTAACGAAGCCGCTGAAGTGCTGTTTCCCGCCGTCAGCAGCACCATCCGCCAGCAGGCGCTGCCCGCCTACAGCGAAGCGATTCAGCTGGCGCCCACGGAGTTCCGCGAGCCGGGCACCCTCGGCGCGGCGGCCCTGATCAAAGACGCCCTCTACAGCGGCTATCTGCTGGTAAAACTGTTACAAGGTTAAGCGCGACTGAACTTTGCGCTAACGCAAGCCGCCTGCTGCCCGCACTCCTTACAATAGGTTTTGCTTTTTTGTAAAACAAAACCGTTACGTTGAGGAGGAGTGGGGTGAAAAATCTGTTCATTACCGGCACTGACACCGCTGTAGGGAAGACCGTGGTTTCGCGCGCGCTTCTGCAGTATCTCGCTCGCGCTGGCCTGAGCGCGGTGGGTTTCAAACCGGTTGCTCGAAACGCTGAGCGGAGCGCTGAAGGCCTGCGCAGTAAGGATGCGCTGGTTTTGCAGAGCAGTTCGACGCTTACCCTGCCTTACGATGCGATTAACCCGCTGATTTATGAAGAAGACGAAGTCAGCATTCGTCCGCGCAGGCCCATGGACTATGCGCTGCTGAATCAGAGCCTGCAGCGGCTGGAGCAGCAGGCTGACTGCGTCGTGGTTGAAGGCACCGGCGGCTGGCGCAGCCTGATGAACGATGCGAAGCCGCTCTCCGGCTGGGTGGCGCAGCATCATATTCCGGTGGTGCTGGTGGTGGGCATCAAGCAGGGCTGCCTCAGCCATGCGCTATTGACCGCCGAGGCGATCGCGCGTGACGGGCTGCCGCTGGCCGGCTGGGTGGCAAACCGCATTAACCCCGGCCTGGCGCACTATGCTGAGCTGATCGACGTGCTGCGCGACAGCATCGATGCGCCGCTGCTGGGGGAATTGCCCTATCTGCCGCGCGCCGAACAGCGCGACCTGGCCGGTTATCTCGATCTCTCTTCGCTGGGCATCGCCGCGCTGCCCGATTCAGGTGCAAAGATCGCCTGAGAGTGAAACATTATGCTGCAAAGCCGCTGCGTCTGAATCGATGGTTTCAGGATTTGGCGCGGCGCTTTTTGTTTTTAACTTCTTATCCGTCAACCAGTTAACATTACTTCCTTTCGCTGCCCGCGCGCGTGGCGTGATAAATGCATTAACAGCGTTAATCACAAGACTGCCGGAGCACGATTATGTCGCATTCAGAAGAGAAAGCATTGCTGTACGGGCTGGACGAGCGCATCAGGCCCGCGCCCGCGTTTTTTGCCGCGCTGCAGCATCTGCTGGCCAGCGTGGTCGGCATTATCACGCCGCCGCTGATTATTGGCTCGGTGCTGGGGCTGCAGGCCTATATTCCCTATCTGATTAGCATGTCGCTGCTGGTTTCCGGCATGGGCACCTTTTTGCAGGCGCGGCGCGTGGCGGGGATCGGCGCGGGCATGATCTGCCTGCAGGGCACCAGCTTCGCCTTTCTTGGCGTCATCCTTTCCGGCGGGATGATCGTCAAAAGCCGCGGCGGTTCGCCGGAGGATATTATGGCGATGATCTTCGGCTGCACGCTGGTCGCCGCGCTGATCCCGCTGCTGATTAGCCGCTGCATCGCGCAGCTGCGCCGCGTGCTGACGCCGGTCGTGACCGGAACGGTGATAACGCTGATCGGCATTAGCCTGATTAAGGTGAGCATCACTGACTGGGCGGGCGGGCATAACGCGGTGAATTTCGGCGCGCCCGGCAACCTGGCGCTCGGCGCCCTGACGCTGCTGGTGATTATCGCGCTGAACCGGATGCGCAACCGCTGGGCGCGGCTGATCGCGGTGATCGCCGGCATCGCCGCTGGCTGCCTCGCCGCGGCGCTCAGCGGCACGCTGGTGCTGAAGCCGCTGCCGGAGACGGGCTGGCTGGCGCTGCCTGGCTTTTTCCGTTTCGGCTTCGCCTTCGACTGGACGATTTTTTTGCCTATCGCGCTGGTGTCGGTGATTTCGGTGATTGAGGCGGTGGGCGACCTGACCGCCAACTGTATGCTGTCGCAGCAGCCGATCAGCGGCCCGCAGTTTCAGCGTCGCCTGCAGGGCGGCATCTGCGCCGACGGCGTGAGCTGCGTGCTGGCGGCGGTCTTCTCCGCTTTTCCCAACACCACCTTTGCGCAGAATAACGGCGTGATTCAGATGACCGGCGTGGCGAGCCGCTATGTCGGCATGGTGATGGGGGCGATGCTGGCGCTGCTCGGGCTGTTTCCCGCCGTGGGCGCGCTGATGCAGCAGATCCCGCCGCCGGTGCTGGGCGGCGCGACGCTGGTGATGTTCGGCAGCGTGGTGGCCGCCGGGATCCGCGTAATGACCCAAACGCCGCTGGGGCGTCGCGAGATGCTGATTGTAGCGGTCTCTTTTGGTCTGGGGCTGGGCGTCGAAGCGGTGCCGGAAGCGCTGAAGCAGTTCCCGCCGCTGGTAAGTCAGATTTTTGGCCATGCGGTAACCACCGGCGGCGTGCTGGCGATCCTGCTGAATCTGGTGCTGCCCAGCGAGCCGCGCGCTGCTGCCTTGCCGCAGGGCCAAGCGGTGGAAAAAGGGCTGTAGAAAAGAGTACGGCCCCGGCGCCATGACGTTTGCGTCGGGGCCGCTTGCCTGCTGCAGGCGGTCGCTAAAAAATTACGGATTGAGGCGGCGTCGCGTGCGGCCGGAGCTGAGGTAGTCGGCGATATAATCCTGCGAAATCTCTCCGCTGTAGCGGCCATCTTCGTCGACGATCGGCATCCAGACGGTGTTGTGCTCATAGAGCTTAGAGAGCACCACGCGCAGATTCTCCTCCGCCTTGCCGGTTACCCGGAAGGTATGCAGCAGGGACTCGCAGTTGCCGCTGGCGTGGCGCGCTTCGCGGCGCTTCACAAAGCCGAGCGGTTTGCCGTCGTTATCTACAACGGTCACCGAACGCATCTCGTTTTCATCCATCAGGGCGAACGCCTCCGCCAGCGGCGTGGCGCGTTTAACGGTGATGGTGGGCTGTTGATCGGTGACGTCGCCCGCCTGCACCAGCAGCAGGCGCTTCAGCGTGCGGTCCTGGCCGACAAACGAGCCGACGAAATCATTTCTCGGGCTGGCCAGCAGCTCATCCGGGCTGGCGCACTGCACGATTTTTCCCTGGCCAAATACCGCGATACGGTCGCCGAGCTTGAGCGCTTCATCAATGTCGTGGCTGACCAGCATCACGGTTTTTTTCAGCTGACGCTGCATATCAAGAAACTCGTTCTGGATCGCCTCGCGGTTGATCGGGTCGACGGCGCCGAACGGCTCATCCATCAGCAGCACCGGCGGATCCGCCGCCAGCGCGCGGATCACGCCAATACGCTGCTGCTGGCCGCCCGACATTTCGCGCGGGTAGCGGTGAAGAAATTTGGCGGGATCGAGCGCCACCATGCTCATCAGCTCGGTGGCGCGTTCGCGGCAGCGTTTCTTGTCCCAGCCCAGCATGCGCGGCACCACGGTGATATTCTCTTCAATCGTCATATTGGGGAACAGGCCGATCTGCTGGATCACATAGCCGATGTTGCGGCGCAGGGTAACGGTATCCTGGGTGCTGGTATCCTCGCCGTTAATATATATCCTGCCGCTGGTGCTGGGGATAAGGCGATTAATCATCTTCAGGGTGGTGGTCTTGCCGCAGCCTGACGGGCCGAGCAGCACGCACATTTCGCCCTGCGGCACATGCAGGCTGACGTTATCGACGGCGGTCACGCTGGCGCCGTTTTTCTGGGTAAAGGTTTTCGTCAGGTTTTCCAGTTTTATCATTATCGAATCCCCTTAGGAGTCAGCGCCGACTGCAGACGGTGCAGCAGCCAGTCGAGAATAATGGCCAGCAGGCAGATCATCAGCGCGCCGGCGATGAGCATACGAATGTCGCTGCCGCTGATGCCGTCGAGCAGCAGCAGGCCAAGGCCGCCTGCGCCAATCACCGCGGCGATCGCCATCACGCCGACGTTCATCACCACGGCGGTGCGAATGCCGCCGAAAATTACCGGCAGCGCCATGGGGATCTCCACCCAGCGCAGCCGCTGCCAGAAGGTCATGCCGATACCGCGTCCCGCCTCACGCAGGCCGTCCGGCAGATTTTCCAGCGCGGTATGGGTGTTGCGCACAATCGGCAGCAGCGAATAGAGAAATACTGCGGTAATGGCGGGCAGCGCGCCGATGCCCTGACCGATCAGCGAAAAGAGCGGGATCATCAGGCCGAACAGGGCGATGGTCGGAATGGTCAGCACCACGGTGGCGATGCCCAGCACCGGCGCGGCCAGCCATCTGACGCGCACGATCAGCACGCCCAGCGGCACGCCGGCGACGATAGCGCATCCGACCGCCACCAGCACCAGCCAGGTATGCTGCCAGGTCAGCGCCAGCAGGCTGCTCCAGTTGTTGATAATGTAGTGAAAGGTATCCATATGGCCGCCTTACAGCATCTTGTTAGCGTTGAGAAAGTCGCGCGCAACCTGCTCGGGCGACTGATGATCGATATCGACGCGCTTGTTCAGCTCGGTAATCGCCTCGCTGGTCAGCAGCGGCGAAAGCTGATTCAGCGCTTGCGCAAGGCCTGGATGACTGTCGAGCACATCCTTGCGCACCACTGGCGTGACGTTGTAACTGGGGAAGAAGTGCTTGTCATCCTCCAGCACTTTGAGATCGAAACCCTTAACGCGTCCGTCGGTGGTGTAGACCAGGCCCGCATCGACAAAGCCGTCGCGCACCGCGTTGTAGACCAGGCCAGGATCCATCTGCCGAATCTGCGGCCGATCGAGCGTCAGGTTATAGGCGGTCTGCAGCGGCTTCATACCGTCGGAGCGGCCGGAAAATTCCAGGTCCAGCCCCAGCCGCCAGTTATGATCGGGGTCGCGCTGGCGCACCTGTTCGATCTTCGCCACCAGCTGCGACATGCTGCTGATACCTTCTTTCTCGGCGCGCGCGCGCTGCATGGCGAACGCATAGGTATTATTCATCGGAGCCGGGTCGAGCCAGACCAGCCCCAGCTTAGCGTCGAGGGCTTTCACCGTCTGATACGCCTCGTCAGAGGACATCGGCTTGTTGATGTGGTTGAAGATGATCAGCGAAGTGCCGGTATACTCCCAGGTCATATCCACCTGTTTATTGAGCATGGCGTTGCGGCCGATGGTGGTGGCGATATTGCGTTTCGGGATCACCTGAAAGCCTTTCTTCTGCAGCCATATCACCGTCATGGCGGAAAGAATATGCTGTTCGGTAAAGCTTTTGGTCGCCATCACCAGCGGCGCGGCGGCCTGCGCCGCCTGGCTAAATGCCAGCGTCGCGGCGAGGGCCACCGCGGTGCGTCTGAACCAGCGCGTCAGCGTCGTCATATCAGTCTCCCTGTTAAGCCGCGTGCGGGCTGAGAAAGCGGCCCAGCGCCGCCAGCAGCATGTCGAGCAGCAGCGCGAACAGCGCCGTGGCGACCGCGCCGAGGATCAGCGTGGGAAAATCGTTGAGGTAGATGCCGGGGAAAATCAGTTCGCCGTAGCTGCTGGCGCCGATCAGAAAGGCCAGCGGCGCGGTGCCGACGTTAATGGCGGTGGCGATGCGGATACCGGCCAGCATCACCGGATAAGCGTTGGGCAGCTCAACCTGACGCAGGCGCTGGAGTTTGGTCATGCCGATACCGTTCGCCGCCTCAATCAGGGCGGGCGGCACCGCGCTCAGTCCGGAATAGGTGTTGCGCACAATCGGCAGCAGCGAGGCGAGGAACAGGGCGAACAGCGCCGGTTTTTCGCCAATCCCCAGCACGACCATCGCCAGCGCCAGCACCGCCAGCGGCGGCAGCGTATTGCCGACGTTGAAGATCTGCATCGCATATTCGGCCCAGCGACGGGCAAAAGGACGACTCAGCAGGATGCCGCTGGGAATGCCGATCAGCAGCGCGAACAGCATCGACCAGAAAACCAGATAGAGATGCTGCTGACCGAGGTAGATCAGGTCGACGCGGCGCGCGCGCAGCGTCTCGATCCCCAGCCCCCAGACCAGCAGCGTCAGCACGCAGACTATGGCCAGCAGCGCGAGTCCGGCGCGTCTGACCAGCGAACCATTTTGCATTCTCGATCTCCCTGTTGTTTGTTGTGCAGGCGGACAATCACGTCGCCCAATTTTTTCAGGTATGGATAAAAAGCTATTAAGCCTATAGCAGCCTAAAAGAGGGGGCGCTACTTTTTATCGGCAAAATCAGACAGATAGAAACAGCCTGAACGGCGGTTAAAGCCGCGTGGCATCTGGTTTCAGCAGGAAATTAACTATTTTTAGCGGGTTAAGGTGACGCCGTCACACAACGTGCGCACGCCAGGCACAGCGGCAACGCGAATTTAGGCTAGCCTTGCTGAATAACAAAAGGGAGATGTATGACTGAGAGCGCACACCTGCAGGTCAGCCACCGCGGCTGGATCCTCTTCGCCTGTATGCTGGCGATGTTTATGGCCGCTATCGAGGTGACCATCGTCGCTACGGCGATGCCGACCATCATTGCCGACCTCGGCGGTTTTTCACAGTTTGGCTGGGTCTTCTCTGTTTATCTGCTGACGCAGGCGGTGAGCGTGCCGCTCTATGGCCGTCTGGCGGATATGTGGGGGCGACGCAAAATGTTTTTCATCGGCACCTCGCTGTTTCTGATCGGCTCGGTGCTCTGCGGCTTCGCACACAGCATGCTGTGGCTGATCCTCTTCCGCGCTTTTCAGGGACTGGGCGCCGGCGCCATTATGCCGCTCAGCTCCACCATCGTGGCCGATATCTATTCGCCGCGCGAGCGCGCCAGCGTGCAGGGCTGGCTCTCCAGCGTCTGGGGCGTGGCGGCGATCGTCGGTCCGCTGACCGGCGCCTGGCTGGTGCAGCACTTTAGCTGGTCGCTGATCTTCTGGGTCAATCTGCCGATAGGGCTGATTAGCATGGCGATGCTGGCGCGCTTTCTGCCGGCCCACTGCGTCGACGAGAAGCCGCAGCCGCTGAACGTCGCGGGCAGCCTCTGGCTGACGATCTGCGTCAGCGCGCTGCTGATGGCGCTGCTGCAGGCGGAGTGGCTCGGCTACTGGCTGGTCGCTTTTCTGGTTCTGGCGCTGTTCGCCGGCTGGCAGCTAAAAAGGCATGAGCTGCGCGCCGATGCGCCGCTGTTTCCGCTGGAGATCTGGCGTAGCCGCCTGATTATCGCCGGCAACGCCGGAAATCTGATTATCGGCGCGGCGATGATGGGGATCAGCGCCTTTCTGCCGACCTGGATCCAGGGCATCACAGGCGGCACGCCGCTGCAGGCGGGCAGCGCGCTGGCGATGATGTCGATCGGCTGGCCGCTCGCCAGCACGCTGAGCGGGCGGCTGATGCTGCATACCTCTTACCGGTTTACCGCCCAGCTCGGCGCGCTGCTGCTGGTGGCGGGCAGCGCGTTGCTGCTGCTGCTGCGCGCGGAAAGCGCAATCTGGCAGGCGGGCGCGACCGCCTTTATTATCGGTACCGGCATGGGGATGACCAGCACCACCTTTCTGGTGTCGGTGCAGAACCATGCGCACTACGATATTCGCGGCATCTGCACCGCGTCGATCATGTTCAGCCGCATGATGGGATCGGCTATCGGCACCGCGTTGATGGGCGCCGTGCTGAACCTTAACCTGGCGCAGCGGCTGCCGCACGCCGCCGATCCGGTGCAGCAGGTTATGTCGGCGCCGTCGCGCGAGGCGCTCTCCAGCGAGACGCTGCACCATATGGTGCAGGCGATTGCCGCCTCGCTGCACTGGGTATTCGTGGTGGCGCTGGTCATTGCGCTGTTTGCGCTGGGTGTGGCGTGGATGATGCCGCGACAGCGACCGGAACAGGCGGAATAGAAAAGGGCGACGGCGTCGCCCTTATTGAATGCCGACGCGGATAAGAATGGCCGGCTTTGTCAGCAGAGTAGGCTCACTGCGCAGGCGCATCCTGCGAGCTGCCTGCGCTGTCAGGCACGCTGCCTTCCTCGCCGCGTCCCACGCGCTTATAAACAATTTTCTGTGTGTCATTTTCGCAATGGCCCACTACCTGGCCGCCCGCCTGGTCAACCTGATCGTTAGGCACGATATCCAGCGAAAAACCCGATTCCGGGACGCCGTTCTGAATGATTTTCTGGCTGATGTCCGCTTTAACGGACTCGCAGGAGGCGTGCGCCAGCATCGGCAGCGCCAGTAAAGTTGCGATTAACATTCCGGTCTGTTTCTTCATCATCTTCTCCTTTTGCGTAGTGAACCTTACTGACTATAGCAGTCCCTGGAATAAATCAGGGGGCGACCGGTCGGCCGGTGCGGCGATCGAGGCAGCGCAGGGTATTGGCTTCCCAGTAAGCGTTGACGTTATAGCTCTTTTCGCAGGCGTCGCGAGTATCGAAGGCGCGATCCGCTTTATCGAACTCTTTCTCTACGCGGGTGTTCACCTTATGGCGCAGGTGCTGCGTGTCATTCCATTGCTCTTTGCTCTGGCGCGCGGCTTCATTACTGGCGGCGTTGTTGCCGTCTTCAATAATCAGGCGGCTGGTATTGGCGCTGGCCTGCACGGCGGTCAGCATCGCGCTGCCGGCCAGCAGCGCGGCGAACAGGGTCGGAAACAATTTTTTCATCGTCTTTTCCTTCGGTTAATGCCTGGCGCGCAGGGATGGTTCAGGGTTGCGGCAGACAGGGCTTAGTATATCATCGCGCTTTATTTGCTCACCAGTGGTGGGCGAGCTGTTTATCTTTGCGAGAGGATCCCATGCTGATCAAAACCGCGCTGCTCTTTTTTCTCACCGCCATTGCAGAGATTGTCGGCTGCTTTTTACCCTGGCTCTGGCTGAAAAAGAACGGCTCCGTCTGGCTGTTATTGCCTGCCGCGCTGAGCCTGACGGCCTTTGTCTGGCTGCTGACCCTGCATCCGGCGGCGAGCGGGCGCGTCTATGCGGCCTACGGCGGCGTTTACGTGCTGACCGCGCTGCTGTGGCTGCGCGTGGTGGACGGCGTGAAGCTTAGCGCATGGGACTGGAGCGGGGCGCTGGTGGCGTTTTGCGGCATGCTGATTATCGTGGCGGGCTGGGGGCGCGCCTGAGAGGAGACCAGCCCGGCAGGCTGGCCTCAGGCGTTGTCAGGGCTTGTGCACTTTCAGGCCGGCCTGCGTCTGGCTTACCGGCATCATCTCCAGGGTGTTGATATTGACGTGCTTCGGCAGCGTCGCTACCCAGTACACCGCCTCGGTGACATCTTCCGCCGTCAGCGCCGTCGCGCCTTCGTAAACTTTATCCGCTTTTTCATCGTCGCCTTTGAAGCGCACGTTAGAGAACTCGGTGCCGCCGACCAGGCCAGGTTCGATATCGGTTACGCGCAGCGCGGTGCCGTGCAGGTCGGTACGCAGGTTGAGGCTGAACTGGCGCACGAAAGCTTTGGTGGCGCCGTAGACGTTGCCGCCCGCGTAAGGCCAGTTGCCGGCGACGGAGCCGATATTGATAATGTGGCCGACGTCGCGCTCCACCATATCCGGCAGCAGGGCGCGGGTCATAAAGACCAGCCCTTTGGTATTGGTGTCGATCATATTTTCCCAGTCTTCGACGCTGGCGCGATGCGCCGGCTCGATGCCGAGCGCCAGCCCGGCGTTATTGACCAGCACGTCGATATTGCGCCACTCGGCGGGCAGCGAGGCGACCGCCTCTTCGATTGCGGCGCGGTTGCGCACGTCAAGCTGTAGGGTATAGAGGTTCTCGCCCAGCTCCTCTTTCAGCGCCTGCAGGCGCTCGGCGCGCCGGCCGCTGGCAATCACTTTGTGACCTGTTTCAATGAATCGGCGGGTGATACTTTGACCAAAACCGGCCGTCGCGCCGGTAACAAAAATAATCATCTCACTGTTCCTTAACACGTTTTTCAGTTGACCTGTTTTCACCATATCACTTCAACGGCGCCGCTGCGCGATAAAAGCGCGCGCGGGCTGTAAAGGAATTTTTCAGGCGTTGCGCTGCGCTATTGTGGCGCGCGCTGCACCAAAGAGGAGCAGAGGCGCACGCGTTATCCGCGGCGTTGTTTTAGCGCAGTTTGCCTGTCAGAGAGGCAACCGGTTGCGCATACGATACCGTTTCTGTCGCCGCGGAAAAAATGCTTTTTTCACATAACATATTGAATAGGCGACGGGTTCTGGCATGCGGGTTGCAATTTAACCTCATTCATCTGACCGTTAATCAGGTCCGCACGCGGAATAAAGGAACGAGTATGTCATCAACCCTTACGGCCATTCGCGCCAGCTTTTTTGATTTTACCGATGTGGCGCGGCAGCCCGAGGAGATTATGGCGCAGGCGCGCTATATCGACGACGGCGTGCTGCTGCTGGAGGCGGGGCGCATCTTCGGGCTGCATGCCTGGGAGGCGCTGCCGCAGGCGCCAGACGATGTTATCGATCTGCGCGGCCGCCTGATTGTGCCGGGCTTTGTCGACACCCATATTCACTATCCGCAGACCGAGATGATCGGCGCCTACGGCGAGCAGCTGCTTCAGTGGCTCAGCCACTATACTTTTCCGGTGGAAAGCCAGTACCACTGCGCCGATCACGCCGCCGCCATGTCCGCCTTTTTTCTGCAGCAGCTGCTGGCGAACGGCACCACCAGCGCGCTGGTGTTCGGCACGGTGCATCCGCAGTCGGTGGAGGCGCTGTTCGGCGCCGCCGAGGCGATTGAGATGCGGCTGATCGCCGGCAAGGTGATGATGGATCGCCATGCGCCGGACGCGCTGCTGGAGACGCCGGAGCAGAGTTATGCCGACACGCGGGCGCTGATCGAACGCTGGCACGGGCGCGGTCGGCTCAGCTACGCGCTGACGCCGCGCTTCGCGCCCACCTCGACGCCGGCGCTGCTCGAAAAGGTGCGTCAGCTGCGTCAGGAATATCCCGACGTCTGGCTGCATACTCACCTGAGCGAAAACCCGCAGGAGGTCGCCTGGGTGAAGTCGCTGTTTCCGCAGCACGACGGCTATCTTGACGTTTATCATCGCCATCAGCTCACAGGACGGCGCAGCCTGTTCGCGCACTGTCTGCATCTGGAGGATCATGAGTGGCAGTGTCTGCATGATACCGATTCCGCCATCGCCTTTTGCCCGACCTCGAACCTGTTCCTCGGCAGCGGGCTGTTTAATCTCAAGCGCAGCTGGCAGCAGGGGGTCAGGATCGGCATCGGCACCGACGTCGGCGCGGGCACCACTTTCAATATGCTGCAAACGCTCGGCGAGGCCTATAAGGTCGGGCAGCTGCAGCAGTATCGGCTCAGCGCGGCAGAAGCGTTCTACCACGCCACCCTCGGCGGCGCGCACGCGCTCGATCTGCATCCGCATATCGGCAACTTTGCGCCGGGCAAGGAGGCGGACTTCGTGGTGCTGGATCTGGCCGTCTCGCCGCTGCAGCGGCTGCGCATCAGCAACAGTAAAGATATCTGGGAGCGGCTGTTTGTGCTGATGACGCTCGGCGACGATCGCAACATCGCCGAGACCTGGGTTAACGGACGCGCGGTATGGCAACGCGACGAGACGCAAGCGCAGAGCGAGTTGTTGCGGGCGTAGCAACCTGCCAGGATAAATCTTTGCACGGTAATCAGGAGCGAGGCATGAACGTCAGACAAAATCCGTTTTTTCAGGTAAGCACGCTGCCCTGGCAGGCGCCGCCATTTGATCAGATTCAGGAAGCGGACTTTCTGCCCGCGCTGCTGGCGGGCATTGAGGAGAAGCGTAAAGAGGTGCAGGCGATTGCGCAAAATCCCGAGGCGCCTACTTTCGCCAACACTTACGAGGCGCTGGAGCGCAGCGGACAGCTGCTTGAACGCGTCAATCTGGTCTTCGGCGCCATGACCTCAGCGAATACCAGCGATTATCTGCAGCAGGTCGATGAAGAGATCGCGCCGCAGCTGACCGCGCTCAACGACGAGATCGTCCTGAACAGCGCGCTGTTCGCCCGTCTTGACGCTGTCTATCAGCAGCGCGAGACCCTGGCGCTCGATCCTGAATCGCTGCGGCTGGTGGAGGTGACATGGCAGCACTATCAGCTGTCGGGCGCCAGTCTGGAGCAAGAGGCCAAACAGCAGCTCAAAGCGCTCAATCAGCAGGCGGCGCGCCTCAGCACGCGCTTCACCAATAAGCTGCTGGCCGCGACCAAAGCGGGCGGGCTGGTGGTGCAGGAGGCCGAGGCGCTGGCGGGCCTGAGCCCGGCCGATTTAGCGGTGGCGCAGGCGGCGGCGCAGGCGCGCGGGCTGGAAAATGCCTGGCTGCTGGTGCTGCAGAATACTACCCAGCAGCCGGCGCTGCAGGCGTTGCGTTCGCGCGCGACGCGTCAGGCGCTGTTCGCCGCCTCGGTCGGCCGCAGCGAGAAGGGCGACGAAAACGATACCCGCGCGCTGGTGCTGGAGCTGGCCCAGGTAAGGGCGCAGCAGGCGCAGCTGCTGGGCTTCGCCAGCTTCGCCGAATGGCAGCTGCAGGATCAGATGGCGAAAACCCCCGACGCGGCGTTCGCCTTTATGCGTCATATCGTTCCAGCCGCGCGGGCGCGCGCCGAACGCGAAGCGGCCGCCATCCAGCAGACCATCGACCAGCAGCAGGGCGATTTTACTCTCGCCGCCTGGGACTGGAGCTTCTATGCCGAGCAGGTGCGCAAAGCGCAGTACGACCTCGATGAAAGCGAAATCCGCCCCTATTTCGAACTTAACAACGTACTGGAGAAAGGGGTGTTCTGGGCGGCGAACCAGCTTTACGGCATCCGCGTCAGCGAGCGTCACGATCTGCCGGTCTACCATCCTGACGTGCGCGTCTATGAGATCTTCGACGTCGACGACGCGCCGCTGGCGCTGTTCTATACCGACTACTTTAAGCGCGACAACAAAGGCGGCGGCGCCTGGATGAGCAACCTCGTCAATCAGTCAAGACTGCTGGCGACGCGTCCCGTCATCTACAACGTCTGCAACTACACCCGACCGCCGGAAGGCGAACCGGCGCTGCTCAGCTGGGATGAGGTCATTACCCTGTTCCATGAGTTCGGCCACACGCTGCACGGGCTGTTCGCCACCCAGCGCTATCCGAGCCTTTCAGGCACCGCCACGCCGCGCGACTTCGTCGAGTTTCCCTCGCAGTTCAACGAGCACTGGGCAAGCGAGCCGCTGGTGTTCCTTAACTATGCGCGTCACTACCAGAGCGGCGAGGCGATGCCGGAGGCGCTGCACCAGAAGATCGTGCGCGCCAGCCGTTTCAACAAAGGCTACGACATGAGTGAGCTGCTGGCCGCCGCGCTGCTGGATCTGCACTGGCACAGCATCGCCGTCGGCGAGACGCCGCAGTCGGTTGAGGGCTTTGAGCAGCAGGCGCTGCAGAGTGACAATCTGGCGCTGACGGCCGTGCCGCCGCGCTATCGCTCCAGCTATTTTCAGCATATCTGGGGCGGCGGCTATGCGGCCGGTTATTACGCCTATATCTGGACGCAGATGCTGGCGGACGACGGCTATCAGTGGTTTGTGGAGAATGGCGGGCTGTCGCGCGAGAATGGCGACCGCTTCCGCCAGATGATCCTGTCGCGCGGCAACAGCAGCGATCTGAAACAGCTCTATGAGAACTGGCGCGGCGGCGAACCGCAGCTTGAGCCGATGCTGAAAAATCGCGGCCTGGCCGACTAATCCTCAGCGGGCGCAATGCCCGCTTTTTTATCCCAGCGGCCCGCCCTCAATGGTTTCGCACATGCCCGCCAGCACGCGCTCGCCGGTTTCCTGCCGCAGTTCCTGATACCAGGCCGCGGTCGCTGCGGGATCTTTACCGTGAGTCACGTCGCAGCGTTTGCGCGCTTTCAGCACCAGATCGCGGGTACGGCTCACGCGCCGCGACTCATAACGCTGCAGCGCATCCTCAATACCCAGCGAGTGGGCAGCGAGAGAGGCGGCCAGCACCAGCGCATCCTCCATCGCCGCGCAGCCGCCCTGGCCAATGTCCGGCGTGGTGCTGTGCGCCGCATCGCCCAGCAGCGCGACGCGCCCGCTGACAAAACGGCTAAAGGGATCGATATCGTGGATTTCGACGCGGTTGGTGGTCGCCGGATCGATAGCGTCGATAAGGCGCTGCACCGGCTGCGCCCAGCCCTGGAAGTAGCGGCGCAGATCCGCTTTTACCGTACTGCGGTCTTCCGCGAGGCCTTTCGGCAAAGGCACGTCAAAAAAGAAGTAGAAGCGGTTGCCGCTCACCGGCATCAGCGAGACGCGTTTGCCTTCGCCGACGAAGGTGGTCCACTGATCGTCGGGCGCCAGCGCCGCATCGATCTCCACCAGGCCGTTCCAGTTGACGTAGCCGGCGTAGCGGCGTTCGACTTTTTCGCCCAGCACGCTTTGACGGATAACCGAATGCGCGCCGTCGGCGGCGATCAGCAGGTCGCCCTGCGCGGTGGTGCCGTCTTCGAAGAGAGCGGTGACGCCGTGCTCATGCTGTTCGACCTGCGCTACGCGTTTGCCGAAGCTGACGCGTTCGCGTCCGTAGCTGTCGATCAGCATCGCCTGCAGTTCGGCGCGCGCCACCGGCGAGGGATATTCTCCAACCTGGCGCACCAGCGGTTCCATACTGAAACGCGTCAGGGTCGCGCCGCTGGCGAAATCCTGGTAGGCCATAAAGGCCATATTGCCGCTCAGGGCGCGCAGCTGCGCTTTCAGCCCTAGCGCGTTCAGGCACTTCACGCCGTTCGGCCAGACTGAGATCGCGGCGCCCACCGGCTTCATCTCTTTTACCGCTTCAAACACTTCTGTTTTGATGCCCGCTTTTTCCAGCGCTAGCGCCGCGCTCATGCCGCCAATGCCGCCGCCAATTACAATCGCTTTCATATCTTTCTCCTTGTCGATGGAGTAGAGGCTGCAACTTTTGTACCAACCCGGCAGCGCCCGTCAGGCGGGCCCTTGACACGTTCAGCGCAGCGAGGGCGCGCCAGCAGCAGGCAACCGGGCAGTGAAAATGCCTCTTTTTGGTGCTTTGCAGGCTGGGTGAATCTTTTGTTTCAGACCGATAGCTGAAGTGTGATCGGCCGGCGCTTTTAGGCGTGCGGCGCAGACGGTTGCCCGTTCGCCAGCCATACTTAGTCGGGATTGCATCCGGGGAGAGTCAAAAATGAAAAGTCGTTACATCATACTGTTGATCACCGCCTTACTGCTGGGACAGAGCGCTACCGCCCAGCCGACGGCGTCATCAGCGCTGTTTAGCGGACGGGCGCCCATCGCTCAGCTGACGCCGGTAGCGGCGAAGTGCGATCTCGCCAGCTGTCAGCAGAACTGCTACGTCGAGCGCTCGCACTGCAATACGCGCGGCAACGGCTCCTGCAGCAGCCAGACGCAGATCTGCGTGCAGAACTGCGCCAGCCAGTGCAGATAACGCCCTAAACGGCAAATCAACGGATTTGCCGTTTATTGATTCAGGTCAAACTGGTCCGCCGCCGTTTCCCTTTCCTGTTGGCCATCGCCTAAAATAGCTCTTTTGTGCTGCCTGAACCGGCGCTGCTGCCGGACAATCTACGCGCCTTTTTTAGGGATGTTATGACTTACGTTTATCTGTTTATCGCCATCGTGGCGGAAGTGATCGCGACCAGCAGCCTCAAGGCTTCAGAATCCTTTACCCGGCTCTGGCCTGCGGTGGTGACGCTGACTGGCTACGTCATCGCTTTCTATTTCCTGACGCTGGTGCTGCGCACCATGCCGACCGGCATCGCCTACGCTATCTGGTCGGGCGTCGGCATCGTGCTGATTTCCGCCGTCGGCTGGGTGGTGTTCAAGCAGAAGCTCGACCTGCCCGCTATCATCGGCCTCGCGCTGATCATCGCCGGCGTGCTGGTGGTGAATCTTTTTTCCAAAACGGTGGGGCACTAAGGTAGTCTGTTTTACCTTTATCGACGGGAGATAAATGTGAAAAAACAGCTCACCGAGTCAGATATTCATGAAGTAGAGACCCTCCTGCACAACCCCTGGTTTAGCGTGCGTAAAGCGCGTATCGCGCTCAGCGAAGGCGCGCCACGGGATTTCTACGCCGTGCATCATGAGCGTCCTGCGGTCGGCATTGTGGCGATGCAGCAGGAGAAGATCCTGCTGATCCGGCAGTATCGTTATCTGATTGATCGCGTGGTGTGGGCCATTCCCTCCGGCGGCGTCGACGCCGATGAAACGCCCGCCTGCGCGGCGCGGCGGGAAACTGCAGGAAGAGAGCGGCTATCGCGCCAGCTCTATTCGCGAGCTTATCCGCTACAACCCCTCTTATGGCAGCAGCGATCAGCTGTTTATTACCTTTGTCGCCACCGATCTGGAATTTGTCGGCATGGACGAAGCGCAGGATGAGGTGATGGCCACCGGCTGGTTTACCCGCACCGAAATCCGCCAGATGATCGCTGACGGCGAGATACCGGACGGGCTGTCGCTGGTGCCGCTGCTAATGCTGCTGGCGGAGCCCGCACCTTAAAAGGGCGACTGGTGCGGGCTACTGCGCCGCGCGAAATTCCGCAATCAGAGTGTTAACCAGCTCCGTCGCCGCCATTTCCCGCGCGCGCGCTGCGCCCTGGCCCGCCCACTGCGCGCCAAAGCCGTGCTCGCCCTGCGCGGCGGCTGCGGCGGCGAGCGCTTTGCCCAGCGAGTAGGCCAGCGGATAGTCCGGAATCGCCTCTTGAGAGATACCGCGCGTTGCGCGGCAAAAGGCGTTGCTCAGGCAGCGAGCCGGGCGGCCGGAAATCGCGGCGGTCATTTCGGTCTCTCTGGCCGCGTCACTTTTCAGCGCCGCGCGCCAGGCGGCGTTGGTGGCCGACTCAGGGCAGAGTAGAAAGGCCGTGCCGAGCTGTACGCCTGCTGCGCCGAGCTTCATCATTGCAGCGATATCGCTGCCGTCCATGATGCCGCCTGCGGCGATAACGGGAAGATCGCACGCATTGCGGATTGTCTGTACCAGCGTCCGCGTGTTCATCTGCGCATCCGCCTGTTCAGGATCGAAAATGCCGCGATGGCCGCCCGCCTCAAAACCCTGCGCCACCACGAAATCGATGCCTGCGGCGGCGACCAGACGCGCTTCCTCAACGGAAGTGGCGCTCGCCAGTGTCACCATACCTTGCTTTTTCAGCCGCTCGATAACCGACTGCTCCGGCAGGCCGAAATGAAAGCTTACCGCGGCGGGCGCAGCCTCAAGGAGCGGTTCGAGCAGCGGGGAGGCGGCGTTGAACGTCGGATAAATCTCGCTCAGCGCGGGCGGCGGCGGGGCGCCATACTGCGCAAACAGCGGCGCAAAGCGCGCCAGCCAGGCGCGTTCGCGTTCGGCATTGCGCTGCGGCGGGGCATGGCAAAAAAGATTCACGTTTACCGGCGCGGCGGTGAGCTGCCGCAGGCGGCTCAGCATGGCGCTGGCCTGCTGCTGGTTTGAGGCGCCCAGGCTGATCGAGCCTAGCGCCCCCGCATTGCTCACCGCGGCGGCCAGTTCGGGAGTAGAGACGCCCGCCATTGGCGCCTGAATTAAAGGAAAGGCTATCTGTAAAGCGCGGCAGAGTGGATTATCCATCTTCGCTCTCCTGCTGGTGGAATCGACAGCGGGCAGCATCGCGTCGCCGCCTGAGAAACGCAACTACGGCGCTCAACTCTGCGCGTCAGGCAGCAAAAATTCGACTGGCGTAGCAGCCTGTGCACCGTCGATAAGAGTGATAACAGACCCTATAGCGAACAGGGAGAAGATAGCGCTCCATTTAGTTACAGCATACATAAAGCTTATCTATAATATCCACCATCAACATCTGTGCAAATACATCTTGCTTAACAGAGAAGGCGACTGGCTTATCCGTCCGGAAGCGCAGGGCTTCCGGATCGTTGCCATCTGTCAGATGCCATGCTCCAGCCACGCCGTAATCTGCGTCACCATCGCCTGAGTCGAAATGCCGTAGCGATCGTGCAGCGTTGGCAGCGCGCCCGCGTCGAGAAAGGCATCGGGCAGGGCGATCTGCCGGAAACGGGGCGTCACACCGTGGCGCAGCAGCGTTGCCGCGATGGCTTCGCCCAGGCCGCCGGTAATCGAGTGGTTTTCCGCCGTAATCACCAGCCGTCCCGCGCTGACCGCTTCGCCGGCCTCGCGCAGTATCGTCGCCTCGTCCAGCGGCTTGATCACCGGCGAGTGCACCACGCCGACCTCAATGCCGCGGCTCTCCAGCTGTTCAGCCGCCTCCAGCGCGCGCATCGTCATTAAGCCGCTGCTGATAATCACCGCATGTTTGCCTGAGCGCAGCCGCTGCGCTTTGCCGTGCTGATAGCGATAGTCATACTTATCCAGCACCAGCGGCACCTTGCCGCGCAGCAGGCGCATATAGACCGGCCCCTGATGGTCGGCGATGGCCGGCACCACCTGGCTGATTTCCCGCGAATCGCAGGGATCGATAATCGTCAGGTTAGGCATGCCGCGAAATATCGCCAGATCCTCGGTCGCCTGATGGCTCGGACCGTATCCGGTAGTGAGCCCGGGCAGGGCGCAGGCGATTTTCACGTTCAGATTCTCTTCGGCGATCGCCATGCAGATAAAGTCATAGGCGCGGCGCGAGGCGAACACCGCGTAGGTGGTGACGAACGGCGTAAAGCCTTCGCGCGCCATGCCGGCGGCTGCGCTCATCAGCAGCTGCTCCGCCATGCCCATCTGAAAGAAACGGTCAGGAAAGGCGTCGGCGAAGAGGTGCAGATCGGTATATTTACTCAGGTCGGCGGTTAAGCCGACGATATCCTGGCGCTGACGCGCCAGCTCGACCAGCGCATGGCCAAAAGGCGCAGCTTCCGTCGGCTGGCCCTCGGCGGCAATCGAGGCGATCATCGCCGAGGTCGTCAGGCGTTTTTTTACCGTTGAAGTACTCATCTTATTCTCCCTGTTCCAGCACAGTAAGGGCTTTATCCCACTCATCGGCGTCGACGCGGATAAAATGGGTTTTCTCCCGGGTTTCCAGGAAAGGCACGCCTTTGCCCATTCGGGTATCACATATAATTACGCGCGGCTGCGCTTGCGGCCAGTCGCGCGCGGCGTCAAAGGCGGCGACCAGCGCATCGATATCGTTGCCGTCCACCCGCTGCGCATACCAGCCGAAAGCCTGCCAGCGCTCGACGATGGGCTCAAACGCCAGAATCTCGCTGCTATGGCCGTCCGCCTGCTGGTTATTGACGTCGATAATCGCGATCAGATTATCGAGCCGCCAGTGTGACGCCGACATGGCGGCCTCCCAGGTCGATCCCTCATTCAGTTCCCCGTCGGAAAGCAGGTTATAGACCCGCGAGGTCGAGCCCTTACGCTTCAGCCCCAGGCAGGCGCCAACCGCAATGCCCAGGCCGTGGCCGAGCGAGCCGCCGGTGATCTCCATACCGGGCGTATAGGCCGCCATGCCCGACATTGGCAGACGACTCTCGTCGCTGCCGTAGGTTTCACGCTCCGCTTCGGGAATGACGCCCGCCTCCAGCAGCGCCGCATAGAGGGCGATAGCGTAGTGGCCGATAGAGAGATAGAAACGATCGCGACCTTCCCATTCGGGATCCTCGGCGCGATAGTTCAGCGCGTGGAAATAGCTCACGGCGAGCAGATCGGCGGCGCCCAGCGCCTGACCGATATAGCCCTGGCCCTGAACCTGGCCCATCAGCAGCGCATGGCGTCGAATGCGCGTGGCGCGCTGTCGTAGGGTCAGCGGTGCCGACGAAGTAAGGGTATGCATAGAACCTCCTGATTAACGATTAACGTCCGCAGCCCGAATACGCAGCACGCAGAGCGCGCCGAGCAGCAGAACCGCAGCGATAAAGTACATGCCCGACGCGGGCGAGCCGGTCAGCGTGGTAATCGAGCCGATAAGCCAGGGCGAAAAAAAGCCGGCGAGATTGGCGATGCAGTTCACCGCCGCGATGCCCGCGGCGGCAGAGACGCCGCCCAGCAGATTGGTCGGCAGCATCCAGAACAGCGACGAGGCGGAGAGAATCCCCGCCGCCGCCAGGCATAGAAAGAACAGCGACAGCGTGACGCTGTGGCCCAGCAGGGTTGCCATCGTCAGACCCGCCATGCCGAGCACCATCGGTACGATAAGGTGCCAGCGCCGCTCGCGATGGCGATCGCCGCTGCGGCCCGCCATCAGCATAAACACGATGGCGCACAGATAGGGCAGACTGGTGAGCAGGCCGATATGCAGCGGCTCGCGGATGCCGGCATTTCTTACCAGCGTCGGCAGCCAGAAGGTCAGGGCGTATTGACCCATCACCACGCAAAAGTAGATCGCCGCAAGCGTCCAGAGGCGTTTGTCCGCCACAAACTCTTTGATAGTGCCGTGATGCGACTTTTGCTGGTTATCCTCATCCAGATCGGCGCGCACCATACGTTTTTCGCCTTCATCGAGCCAGCTCGCCTGTTCGACGCGATCTTTCAGCACCACCAGCACCACAAACCCCATCAGAATGGTCGGGATCGCCTCCAGCATGAACATCCACTGCCAGCCGGCCCAGCCGTGCGATCCGGCGAAGGTTTCCATAATCCAGCCGGAGAGCGGGCCGCCGATCATGCCGGAGAGCGGAATAGCGACGAACCAGAGCACCGTCATGCGCGCCCGACGTTGAGCGGGAAACCAGTAGGTGAGATAGAGCAGCAACCCGGGCGCCAGTCCGGCTTCGGCCACGCCCAGCAGGAAGCGCAGCAGATAGAACTGCCAGGCAGTCTCGACAAAGGCGAAGGCGCCGGAGATCAGGCCCCAGGTGATCATAATGCGGGCGATCCAGCGGCGCGCGCCGACGCGATGCAGGATCAGGTTGCTGGGCACCTCAAAGAAAAAGTAACCGAGAAAAAAGATCCCGGCGCCGAGGCCGTAGACCGTTTCGCTCAGCGAGAGATCGTCCATCATTTGCAGCTTGGCGAAGCCGACGTTGACGCGATCCAGATAGGCGCAGAGGTAACACAACATTAAGAACGGCATCAGGCGCCAGGCGATTTTGCGATAGGCGCCGTCGCGCGCAGCGACCGCCGCACCGATATTCAGCGTTGTCATGATTAACACTCCGGGAGTGAACCAGCAGCCTGGCTGCTGGAGAAAAGGGGGACGATCAGTGGATCAGCATGCCGCCGTTCACGTCTAAAGTGACGCCGGTGAGGTAGCTGGAGAGATCGCTGGCGAGAAACAGCGCGGCGTGCGCCACGTCGTCAGCCGCGCCGAGGCGCCCCAGAGGAATCGAATCGATAATGGCGTGACGGCGCTCGTCATGCAGCAGTCCGCCGGTGATATCGGTCTGGATCAGGCCGGGCGTCAGGGCGTTGACGCGAATCTGATCCGACCCGAACTCGCGCGCCATCGCTTTGGTCAGGCCCAGGACGCCCGCCTTTGCAGCGCTGTAGTGCGGACCGCCGAAGATGCCGCCGCCGCGCTGCGCCGATACCGACGAGAGACAGACGATGCTGCCGCCGCCCTGACGCTGCATCACAGGGATCACCGCCTGCGACATCAGCAGCGTGCCGCGCAGGTTGACATCCAGTATACGGTTGTAGTCTTCGAGGCCGATTTCCAGCGTTTTCACCGGCTGCGTAATGCCGGCGTTATTCACCAGCACGTCGATGCGGCCATACTCCTTCAGGACATCAGCGACGGCGCGCTGAATCGCCTCGGCGTCGGTGACGTTGGCCGCAAGGCCCAGATGGCCGGATCCCAGCTCCAGCGCGGTGCGCTGCGCTGCCGCTTCATCAAGATCGAGCACTACCACGCGCGCGCCGTGGTGAGCGAAGCAGGCGGCCGTAGCGCGTCCAATACCGCGCTGAGACGCGGCGCCCGTAATAATCGCAACTTTCTCTTTCAGCAACATAACTGACTCCAGATTCTTTTTTTATAGGGTTCGGTATCGCTACCGGCAGGGTTCATCCTCAGCATCAGAAATAGCGCGCAAAGTGGCAATGCAAAAAAATTCATTTGATGCTGAATGAAATTGTTGGTTTGATGCAGTTAACAATTTTCAATGTTTAAAACGGATATAAATCACAAAACCGTGAGCGGGAATAGTTATGGAAAAGCCAGTCAGCCAGCTCCCTTCATTAAAATCGCTGCGCGTCTTTGAGGAAGTGGCGCAATCAGGAAACGTGGCGCGCGCGGCGGAAAAATTAAATATCACCCCCTCGGCGGCGAGCCACCAGCTGGCGAAACTGGAAAAAGAGCTGGGCTCGATTCTGTTCCACCGCTCGGCGAAAGGGGTAGCGTTAACCCTGGCGGGCGAGCGCTATTTAGCGGAGATTCGGCCGCTAATCCTTAGCCTGACGCAGGCGACAGCGCGGCTGTGCAATGAGAAAGATCGCAGCGCGCTGTGCATTCACTGCGCGCCCAGTTTTGGGCTGTTATGGCTGCTGCCGCGAATTCATCAGTTTCGCGAAGCGCACCCGGACATACAGGTTTCGCTCTCCTGCTCCTATGAGAACTTATCCTTCAGTCGCGATAATATTGATATTGCGGTGCGCCATGGCTTTCCGGAATGGAAGGCGTTTGAAATAAAAACAATTCGCCATGAAAAAATGTCGGTGCTGGCGTCGCCCGACTATCTGGATAAATATCCGCTGCGCTCGCCGGACGAATTAAATAACCACGCGCTGATCCTTTCCGAATCGCCGTTAATTCAGTGGCCGCAGTGGTTCGCCACGCAGCAATTGCCGCAGCCGACTCAGGAGTGGCTGTTTCGCTTCGACCGATCCTATATGAGCCTGGAGGCGGCGATGCTTGGCCACGGGCTGATCTTCGAAAGCGAACTGCTGGCCGCCGACTATCTTCGCAGCGGCAAACTGGTCAGAGTATTTGACGACGCCATGAGCCTGCCGGTCAGCGCCCATCACCTGGTTTATCCGCGCGGCTATGCGCAGTTTCCGCGCGTCAGTTACTTTTTGCAGTGGATTCAGGCGCAGCTGGACGCCTGACGCGCAGCGTCAGCCACGGTATCGGACAGCCTCGACAAAAGCGGCGAAGGCGGAAGAGGTGTTGCGTCGGTTGGGATAGTAAAGGTGATAGCCCTCGAACAACGGGCTCCAGTCGGCGAGCACTTCAATCAGGCGGCCCGCCTCGATATGGGGACGCGCCATATGCTCCGGCACACAGGCCAGGCCAATGCCGTCCAGCGCCCCGTTCAGCACATGGATAATGCTGTTGGACAGCAGCGGACCGTTTACCCGAATCGTTAACTTGCGGCCCGCTTTTTCAAACTCCCACGCGTAGACGCTGCCGCCCGGCGAGTGGCGGATATTGATGCAGCGGTGCGCTGTCAGATCCTGCGGAACCACCGGAACCGGATGCGCCTGAAAATAGGCGGGCGTGCCGACCACCGCCAGCCGCCAGTCGGGCCCGAGGCGCACCGCAATCATATCGCGGCTGATCGACTCCCCCAGTCGAATGCCGGCATCGAAACGTTCGGTGACGATATTGGTAAAGCCGTAGTCGATGCAGATTTCCACGCTGATATCGGGATAGCTGGCAAAAAAGGCGGGCAGCGCAGGGCGCAGCAGGATCTCGGCGGCATCGTCGGAACAGGTGATGCGTATATTGCCGGCCGGGGTATTGCGTAATTCCCCAATGCGCGCAATTTCGCTGTTGATCTGTTCGAACAAGGGCGCCACGGACTGCAGCAACCGTTCGCCCGCTTCGGTTGGCGCGACGTTGCGCGTGGTGCGCGCCAGCAGGCGCACGCCAATACGCTCTTCCAGATTGCGGATGGTGTGGCTGAGCGCCGACGGACTCACACCCAGGCCTGCCGCTGCTTTGGTAAAACTCTGCTCGCGCGCCACAGCAATAAATGCCTGAATATCGTTCATCTTATCCCGTCCTTATTTATGATTTTAATTCACAGAGACAGGCAAATTAGCCTGGTCAGGAGAATGAATCCAACGCCATTTCGCTAATCGCACGGATCATTAAAAGCCGCAATGCGCCGATAAATGGCGCTGCGCGGGCGTTTCGTTAATTAATGAATTTTATTCAGCAGCGTATGCGGCGAGAGTCGGTTAATCATTCCATTATTCTCTGTAAGGATAGGGTGAAAGCAAAAGCGATTAAGACCGGAGCACTATGGATATTCAGATAAACAATAAAACCGTTCAGGTCGATGCCGAAGGGGATACGCCGTTACTCTGGGTAATACGCGACGATCTGGGTATGACGGGAACGAAATATGGCTGCGGTCTGGCGCAGTGCGGCGCCTGTTCGGTGATGATCGACGGGCAGGTTGTGCGATCCTGCGTAACCCCGATCGATCAGGTCGCCGGAAAGCAGATCACCACCATTGAAGCGATCGAGAGCGACGACGTAGGCAAGCGCGTGGTGGCGGCCTGGGTGAAGCATCAGGTGCCGCAGTGCGGCTACTGCCAGTCGGGACAGGTGATGGCGGCAACCGCGCTGCTCAGGCAGAACGCCCATCCTTCAGACCAGGAGATCGCGGCGGCGATGGTGAATCTTTGCCGCTGCGGCACTTATAACGCCATTAGCGCGGCCATCCACGAGGTGGCGGGTCAGGGAGGCGATCGGTGAGAAAACAGCCCGCATCATCTGAATTTTCCCTCGGCGATGACCCCGCCAACCTGTCGCGCCGCCGCTTTTTGCTGGCGTCGGGCAGCGTAGCGGGGGCACTGGTGCTGGGCATCGGCCTGCCATTAGGCCAGCCGCGCGCCCAGGCTGCGCAGCAGAGCCTGCCGCCCGGCACGCGCGTGCCCGCCTTTCTTGAGATCCGTCCTGACAGCAGCGTGCGTTTTTTATCACCGTTTATCGAAGGCGGACAGGGGATCTTTACCGCCATGGCGCAGATCGTCGGCGAAGAGCTGGATGCCGATCCCGCCACCTTTGTCGTTGAGAACGCCCCGGCTGGCGACGAGTACAAGGTCATGGACAGCGGCATGCGCATCACCGGCGGCAGCCAGTCGGTGCGAACCAGCTACACCACCATGCGCCGTCTCGGCGCGCTGGCGCGCCATATGCTGCTGCAGGCGGCGGCAAGCGCGCTGGCGGTGCCGCTCGCCTCGCTGCGCACCGAGCCGGGGAAGGTGGTACACGACGCTTCAGGGCGGACGCTGACCTACGGCGAGCTGGCCAGCCGCGCGCGCGATCTGCCGGTTCCGCCTGCGGACGCGGTCAGCCTGAAAGATC
The DNA here is from genome assembly GCF_059730625.1 of Pantoea sp. X-Soil-MYKO-1289. Lineage (NCBI taxonomy): Bacteria > Pseudomonadati > Pseudomonadota > Gammaproteobacteria > Enterobacterales > Erwiniaceae > Pantoea > Pantoea sp. X-Soil-MYKO-1289. The sequence continues at coordinate 2,032,493 of NZ_AP036004.1, read as the reverse complement.
CCTCGCAGTTCCGCTGGATCGGCAAGCCCGTCAAGCGCCTCGACGCCTGGGAGAAATCGACCGGGCAGGCGGTTTACACCATCGACTGCCGCGTCGACGATATGCTGCATGCGGCGGTGCAGCACGCGCCGCGTTTTGGCATGACGCCGGGCGCATGGCGCAACGAGTCGCAGGTCAGGGCGATGAAGGGCGTGCACTCGGTGCACCGGCTGCCGGACGCGGTGGCGGTGGTCGCCGAGCGTTGGTGGCAGGCGAAACGCGCGGTTGAGGCGCTCCAGGTAGAATGGCTGGCGCCTGACGACGCCGGGCTAATGCCGCCGGATTTCTCCTCTGACGATTTCGCCCGCACGCTGGCGGACGAACCGGGCGACGGCCAGGATGCAGAGGTCAAAGGCGACCTGGCCGCGGGCATGTCCGCCGCCAAAACCACGCTCAGCGCCACCTACCACAGCCAGTATCTAAATCATGCTCAGCTGGAGCCGCCTTCGGCGCTGGCGCGCTTTAACGACGACGGCACGCTGGAGCTGTGGATCCCTAACCAGGCGCCGGAGATGTTCCAGGGCGAGGTGGCGAAACGCACCGGGCTCGACGCCAGCAAAATCCTGATTCACTCCCCGTTGCTGGGCGGCTTTTTCGGGCGTCACTTTGTCTATGACGGGGCGATGGCCTGGCCGCAGGCGGTTGAGCTGGCGAAGGCGGTCGGCCGTCCAGTTAAGCTAATCTGGAGCCGCGAAGAGGAGTTTCTGCGCGACACCCATCGCCCGATGGCGGCGGTGCGCTTCCGCGCCGGACTTGATAACCAGGGCTATCCGCTGGCGCTGGAAGCGATCAGCATCTGCGAAGGCCCGACCGAAGGCATCTCCGGTAAACAGGGCGATAAGCTCGATCCCACCGCCACTGAGGGGTTGACCGGCAAATCCTATGACATTCCCCACCTGCGCATCGCGCAGATCTATAAAAAAGGGCCGGTAAAGCTGGGCTACTGGCGCTCGGTCGGCAACTCGATGAACGACTTTCTTTATGAAAGCTTTCTCGACGAGATCGCGGACCACGGCAGGCTCGATCCCTTTGAGCTGCGTCTGCGGCTGCTGAAGGGCAATGCGCGCCTGACGACGCTGCTGCACGCGGTGGCCGATCTCTCCGGCGGCTGGAAACCGGGCCCTTATACCGCCGAAGATGGCAGCCGGCGCGCCCGCGGCGTGGCGATGGCGTCGCCGTTCGGCACCGAGGCGGCGGCGATAGCGGAAGTTTCGATTGAGAATGGGCAGGTCAAAGTGCATCGAGTCTGGGAAGCGATCGATCCCGGCAGCATCGTTAATCCGGCCATCGTCGAGGCGCAGGTCAACGGCGCGGTCGCGCTGGGGCTGTCGCAGGTTCTGCTGGAAGAGGCGCTGTTTGAGAAGGGGCAGCCGGTGGCGCGTAATTTCGATCTCTATCCGATCCTGCCAGCGTCGCGCATGGCGCAGGTCGAGGTACGCATTATCGAGAGCGGCGCCAAAATGGGCGGCATCGGCGAACCACCGCTGCCCGCCGTGCCGCCCGCGGTGGCGAATGCGGTCTCCAGACTGACCGGTCAGCGTATTCGCTCTATGCCGCTTTCACGCTACAACTTTACCTGAGCCGCAGGTTCTTAAGGAAAACATCATGACCAGGAAAAGGCTCTGCCTGCTGCTGATTGCAGCGCTCACTATCGCAGCGGGCGCGCTGCTGTGGATGCTGCGTACGCCCGCGTCGCCTTTCGACAATGAAGCGAACGCCGGGACCGCCGCGCCGCCGGATCTTATCCAGCGCGGCGAATATGTCGCGCGTCTGAGCGACTGCGTCGCCTGCCACAGTACGCCGGAGAATGCGCCATTTTCCGGCGGTCTGGCGATGGCGACGCCGGTCGGGAAAATCTATACCACCAATATTACGCCCGACCGCGAGAGCGGTATTGGCCGCTATTCGCTGGCTGACTTCGATCGCGCGGTGCGTCAGGGCGTGGCGCAGGACGGACATCGGCTCTATCCGGCAATGCCATTTCCCTCTTATCAGAAGCTGAGCGATGAGGATATCCGCGCGCTCTATGCTTTTATGATGCACGGCGTGCAGCCCGCCTCGCGGCAAAATCAGCCCTCAGAGATCCCCTGGCCGCTCAACATGCGCTGGCCGCTGGCGCTGTGGCGCGCCGCGTTCGCCAGCGGCGAACCCTGGCAGACGGTGGCGAACCGCGACGCGCTCTGGAACCGCGGCGCCTACCTGGTGGAGGGGCCCGGCCACTGCGGCAGTTGCCATACGCCGCGCGGCCTGGCCTTCAACGAAAAAGCGCTGGATGCGCGCAGCCCGGACTATCTGGCGGGCGCGCTGCTTGACGGCTGGTATGCGCCCAGCCTGCGCGGCGACGCCAGCACCGGGATAAGCCGCTGGAGCGAAGAGGAGGTAGTAACTTTTCTGAAAACCGGACGCAACGCCCACGGCGTGGTGTTCGGCTCGATGACGGATGCGTTTAACAACTCTACCCAGTTTATGCGCGACGACGATCTGCGCGCCATCGCGCACTACCTCAAGTCGCTGCCGCCGGGCAGCAACGACAGCGGCAACGCCTGGCATTACGCGGCGAGAAGCGAACAGGGCGCGCGCCATCCAGGCGAGCAGACCTTTATCGCGCGCTGCAGCAGCTGCCATGGCGCCGACGGACGCGGACAGGCGCCGTGGATCCCGCCGCTGGCAGGCGCCACTTCGATGCAGGTCGATGCCTCTTCGGCGATCAATATCGTGCTGAACGGCTCCGCCCGCGTGGTTGCCGGCGGCGTGCCGGACGCCTATCGGATGCCGCCATACCGCAAACAGCTTTCCGATCGTGAGGTAGCAGATGTGCTCAACTATATTCGCTCATCCTGGGGTAACGGCGGGGCGCAGACAGAGGCGAAAGCGGTAGCGGAGATGCGTCAGCACACCGATCCCGCCAGCAGCAACCCGATCATTTTGCAGATGCGTTAAGCCATGCCGAGGGGCGCCGCCTGGTTTTAGCGCGGCCCCTCGGCCATTATTGAATTTAATTCACAATTACATCCCGTTTATCCAGGTTAATTCATGCCGGCAGTTTGGGTAGCATCTTACGGCATTGAAACTTATGGATTAACCGATGACAACTATGACAACTCACGCCTCGCGTCACCACGCTGTCTGGGGCGCTATTTTCTCTATGGCGCTTGGCGTCGTGGTGCTGATCGCCTCGGAATTTATGCCCGTTAGTCTGTTGACGCCGGTGGCGCAGGATCTGGGCATTAGCCAGGGACAGGCGGGCCAGGCGATCTCCGTCAGCGGTTTTTTCGCGGTGCTGACCAGCCTGCTTAATACGCCGTTAACCGGTCGTTTCGACCGTAAAAAAGTGCTGATCGCCTTTACGCTTTTACTGACAATTTCCGGCCTGACTGTCACATTCGCGCCAGACGGACTAGTTTTTATTGTCGGACGCGCGCTGCTCGGCGTGGCGATCGGCGGATTCTGGTCGATGTCGACGGCGACCATTATGCGCCTCGCGCCGCCGCATGCGGTGGCGAAAGGGCTGGCGCTGATTAACGGTGGCAATGCGCTGGCGGCCACCGTCGCCGCGCCGCTGGGGAGTTTTCTCGGCCAGTATATCGGCTGGCGCGGGGCGTTTTTTATCGTCGTGCCGCTGGCCGTCGGCGCCTTTATCTGGCAGTGGCGCGCGATTCCGTCGCTGCCTGCGCAGGGCGATAACCACAGCGCGAACCCGCTGCGCCTGCTTGGCTTGCCGCACGTCGCGGCGGGAATGGCCGCGCTGCTGACGCTGTTTATGGGGCAGTTTGCGATCTTCACCTATCTACGCCCGTTTATGGAGTCGGTTACAGGAGCCAGCGTCAGCGAGCTTTCGTTTGTTTTGCTGCTGTTGGGCGCAGCGGGACTGCTGGGAACCTGGTCGGTCGGCCTGCTGCTGCAGCGACATCTGTTTCGCTGGCTGATCCTGATCCCGCTGGCGATGGCAGCGCTGGCTGCGCTGCTGATCTGGCAGGGACATTCGCTGCTGATAACGGGCGTGCTGTTAGCCGCGTGGGGCCTGATCGCCACGCCTGCGCCGGTCGCATGGGGGCTATGGCTGAGCCGCGCGCTGCCGGAAAACGCGGAGGCGGGCGGCGGCCTGATGGTAGCCGTGATCCAGCTGGCGATCACCCTGGGCGCGGCGCTGGGCGGCGAACTGTTTGACGCGGCAGGTTGGTGGAGCCCCTTCGCCTTTGGCCTGGCGCTGCTAATTATCTCGGCTATCTTTTCCGTGCTGGCGAGCCGCCGCGATCGTTACCGACATGCCGTACGCTAAGGCGGGCATTGTCGACTTAATTACCGCCAGGGCAAGCGCCCTGGCTTAACCGTTGCCGGAGGCACCAGGTCATGCACAACCTTGATATGCAGGTATTACAGGCAGGATTGCAGTGGGTTGACGCGCATGAGGTATGGCTCTGCACGGTGCTCTCTACCTACGGATCCTCGCCGCGCCCGCCCGGCGCGATGATGATTATCCGCAAAGAGGGGCATCACTGCGGGTCGCTTTCAGGCGGCTGCATTGAAGAGAGTTTTATCGAACGCATCGATCGCAACGCCTTCCCGGCCGCCAGCCAAATCGTGCGCTACGGCGAGGGCGGATTTGAGCCGGACAGGGCGCTGCCGTGTGGCGGTGTGCTCGATATTCTGGTGGAAAAACTGTCGCCCGGCGCTGAGAGCCGCGCCTATTTGCAGAAAATGCACGATGCGCTGGTCGCCGCCACGGCGGTGAAAAAGAAAATTATTCTGCCGCATCCCTGCCATGCGCTGGAGCCGGCCGCCTATACCAACAGCACGCTGACGTACCGCGACGGTGCCGCCATTACCCTGACGCTCTCCACCGCGCCCAGGCTGGTGATCGGCGGACTTTCCAGCGTCGCGGTGTTCTGCGCCAACTTTGCCGTCGCGCTCGGCTTCGAAACCATCGTGTGCGAACACCGGGACGAGGCGCTGGCGAATATGGCCGCCTTGCTGGACGCGAACGTCAGGCTGATTAAGCAGTTTCCCGCCGTTTACCTGGAGCGAGAAGGTTGCCATGCCGGGACAGCGATCCTGTCGTTGACCCACGATCCGCGCATTGACGATCTCACCATGATGGAAGCGGTCAATCTGCCGGCGTTCTATATCGGCGCGATGGGATCGAAAAAGAACAGCCTGAGAAGAAAAGCGCGGCTGGGAGAGTATGGCGATTTGCTGCCTGAGCAGATTAGCCGCATTCACGCCCCAGTCGGGCTCGATATCGGCAGTAAAACGCCGTCGGAGATCGCGCTGTCGGTGATGGCGGATATCGTGCGCTACAAAAACGGCTGCGTAGCGGCGGTTGAGCCGACTCAGGCAGAGCCGTGGGAGCAGGGAAGTTTGATATGAGAATCGCCATTCTGGTGATGGCGGCCGGCTTCAGCCGCCGCTTTAAAGCGAGCGGCGGAGAGCATAAGCTGCTCGCCTCGCTGAACGGCAAGCCGGTTTTGCAGCACACGCTGGATCATGCTGTCGCCACAGGGCTTGACGTTTTCGCGGTGACGCGGCCGGAAGACAGGACAATTCATGCGCTGATCCCCGCGGGTCGCGCCGTTATCTGCCGCAGCGCGGGCATCGGCGACTCTATCGCCGCGGGCGTGAAAGCCACCGCGGAGTACGACGGCTGGCTGATTACGCTGGGCGATATGCCGTTTCTGACCGTGGAAAGCGTGCTGGCCGTGGCGGATGCGCTGCATCGCGCGCCGCTGGTTCGGGCAGAAGTCGAAGGCGTAGCTGGGCATCCAGTGGGATTTCAGCGCGCGTTCTTTTCCGCGCTCGCCAGTCTGAGCGGAGACAGCGGCGCACGCGCGGTGCTTAACAGCGCGCCGTGTCAGGCGGTAGCGTTGGCGGATAAGGGGTGCGTGCTGGATATTGATACCCGTTCAGATCTTCAGCGCGGCTTCGGGCTGTAACGCCTCAGCCGGAGAGGTTTCCGGCTGAGAAGGGGGTTAAATACTCAGGCCGCCCGCAATATCAATAACGCCGCCGGTGATATAGCCGCCTTGCGGGCCCGCCAGGAAGGTGACCATAGCGGCGACCTCTTCCAGCGTGGCGATACGGCGAATAGGATGGAGATCCATCAGCGATTCCGGCACCGTTTCCCCAAGCGCCTCACGCGACATTTCCGTCGGCATCACGCCGGGCTGAATAACGTTGACCGTAATGTTTTTTGCGCCAAGATCCCGCGCCACGCCTTTTGCATAGCCCACAATAGCCGCTTTGGTACCGGCATAGTCGGCGACGCCAGCAAAGGGAACATGGCCGCCCAGCAGCGAGCCGATAAAGATAATCCGGCCTTCCGGCGACAGTACCTGCGCAGCGGCGCGGGTCACGGCGACAGGCCCCATGACGTTAGTACGCCATTGCCGATCGAGATTTTCGGTATCAAGCTCCGGATCGTCCACCGTTTTACCCTGAACCGCGATAGCCGCGTTATTCACCAGAATATCGAGCCGGCCGAGCTGAGCAAGCACCTCGTTGATCAGCGGTTGAGCGGCGCCCGTGTCGGCCTGATCGCTCTGAATAGCGACGGCGCGTACTCCTTTAGCCCGCAATTTTTCCACCACGGCCTCTGCTTTTGCGCTGGACGCCACGTAGGTAATCGCCACATCCGCACCCTGATCGGCCAGTTGCCCGGCAATTTCCGCGCCCAGACCGCGCGATCCGCCGGTCACCAGCGCCACTTTACCCGTTAACGATTGCTGCATGACAACACTCCTTCCGTAAATAAGTTGCCCGGTTAGGGGGAGTTTGATATTCCATAACGACCATTACGTAATGAACGTTATGTAATTAGACTTATGCCGTCAAGAGATTTAATATCGACCGTTATGAAATTTTGAGGTCAGGTAATGGGACGTAATCGCGAATTCGATGTAGAGCAGGCGCTGGATGCAGCGCTGGGCGTGTTCTGGAGCAAAGGGTATGAGGGCACGTCCTACTCAGATTTAACCAAAGCAACCGGCGTGGAGCGTCCGGCGCTGTATTCCGCCTTCGGTAATAAAGAGGCGCTGTTTCTACGCGCGCTGGATCGCTATTACGCTCATTATCTCGATTTCTTGCCCGCCGCGCTGGCGCAGCCATCCGCGAAAGCCGCAGCAGCCTACGTGCTGCGCGCCGCAGCGGATTTGCATACCCGATATCCTGAACACACCGGTTGCCTGGGCATCAACGGCGCGCTGGCTTGTTCCGACGATGCGCAGTCGATACAGAAGGCGCTGATTGCCGCGCGTGAAGAGGGAGAGACGAAACTGCGCGAACGGTTCGAGCGGGCGAAACAGGAAGGCGATTTGCCGCCGGACGCAGACAGCGCGGCGTTAGCTGCCTATGTGTGCGCCGTACTGCACGGCATGGCTATTCAGGCCAAAGCGGGATTCGGCCGCGACAAGCTTGAAGGGATCATTAATCAGGTGTTGGCTGGCTGGCCAGCGTAACGAAAAAGGAAGCGTAACCCGGATAAGGCAAAATCAGGCTGAAACGCGGGATTATCACCAGATCAATCCAGGTGCACATAATGTATATTATGTTAAATACGATATCACTGATGGTCAGGACGCTGTTTCTCTCTTCCCTCTTCTTTTCTCATCACCTAAACGCCGCCATCTGCCACAGCGCCGTTCGTCATGTCGGCTATCGGACTTAAAAGCGCCGAACGCTGTCGGCGCGTTAACCCGCGTTGCGCCCATCTACGGACGACCGTAATAGCCATCCCAGTATGTCGCGGTGGCGCTCTCCAGCATAATCTGACTCTGCTTCACTGGCCGGTCCGCACTATACGCCTGTGACCCGAAAAAGCTTCGCTGAGCGTCAGCGCTAAATGCTCCCTTTTCGCATTCGTTAAACCTTTTTACCCGCTGTTCCGCCTGCTTCTGCGTCAGGCCATTCGCACGGTCTGCCTTGCCCAGTTCATAGAACGGTTTCAGAAAGGTTTTCATCCAGCGGATATTATCCGCCCTGAATAAAACCCGATGTTAAAAACTGATTTCTTTAAGCCGCAGACAGCGGTATCCGTTTGCCTTCGCAACCGAGCCTGAATGCGGCTTTTTACCCGTTTAGCATTCAGGGCTTCAGAATTACTTTGGTCCAGCCCTCGTCGCGCGCGTCAAAGTGCTTATAACCCTCTGGAGCTTCTGACAGCTGTAGCCGGTGCGAAATAATCTGCGCCGGATTCGCCTTGCCCTGATGGATAAGCCTGGCGAGCTGACGGTTATAAGCCTTCACGTTGCACTGGCCGGTTTTAATCGACTGACCTTTAAACCAGAAGTTGCCAAAATCGAAAGGCATCTTGCCCTGTTTGGCCAGTTCAGTCGCCGCGCCGGGATCCTGCGGCACAAACACACCTACCGCGCCAATGCCGCCCGTCGCTTTGGTTGACGCCACCAGGCTATTCATCGTGGCGGAGTTATCCTCGTGACCATGTTTATTGCAGCACTGGTAGCCAACGCATTCACAGCCGCAGTCCGTGCCGCGCCCATCGGTTAACTCGAGAATTTTATTCACCGCATCGTCGCCCACGCCATTAATGGCAACCGCGCCGATTTTTTCCGCCAACGCCAGCCGATCGGGATGGGTATCCACGACAAACACTTGGGATGCGCCCTTGATAATGGCGGAATGCGCAGCCATTAAGCCCACCGGTCCTGCGCCATAAATGGCGACGCTTTCTCCGGGCCGCAATCCCGCCAGTTCAGTGGCGTGCCAGCCGGTCGGGAAGATGTCGGAGAGGAAGACGTAATCTTCTTCTTTTTCAACCGCATCCGGCGGCAAGACCAGACAGTTAAAATCGGCATAAGGAACGCGCAGTAGTTCCGCCTGTCCGCCATCCCACTCTCCCATCTCGGCAAAGCCGTAAGCGGCGCCAGCCGTTCCCGGGTTAGCCGTCAGGCAATAGCCGGTTAACCCTTTTTCGCAGTTTTCACAGAATCCGCAGCCAACATTGAACGGCAGGCAGACATAATCCCCCACTTTTATCCGCTCTACGGCGCCGCCGACTTCAATAACCTGCCCCATATTTTCATGACCGAATATGCGCCCCTGCTCAAAGCTGGTGCGACCTTCATACATATGCAGGTCAGAACCGCAGATGTTCGTGGTAGTGATGCGAACCAGCACATCGGTTGGACGAACAATCTTCGCGTCCGGAACATCTTTTACTGACACATCGAAAGGCCCGTTGTAAACGACCGCTTTCATAATGCTCTCCTCTTATGAGTGATCAGTTTAATGGCGGCGATCGCGACCTGCTGCTGTCGCCGCCCTTATTGATGCCGTCTCGTCAATCAAATATTTTGATTGATTTTTAAGTGTAGAACATCTTTTCGGCCAGGTTCACATCAATGCATTCGCTTCACAAAAGAAATTAACGGCTGCGTTTAGCCAAAATTTTTGAACGAAGCGGCGGGCGGTTAATCGATGCTGACAATGGCGACCCAGTTTGCACCTTTGCCGACCGGCGCTTCGGCGACCCTTTGCAGCTTACCGCTCTCTTTGGCAATGGCGTAGCTGCCAATGACCGCGCTCTTTTCGCCGCTGGCGATCAGCCAGCGCCCGTCAGGCGTAATCGCTATGCCGCGCGGCTGCTTTTCAACCGGCCAGCTGCCGATCAGTTGCAGCTTTCCATCCTGCTGGCTGATGCGATAGCCCGTTACCGTGCTGCTGGTACGCTCTGTGACGTAGAGAAAGCGCCCGTCAGGCGTAATTTTGATATCGGCCGCCCAGATGCGCGGCGTGGCATCGCTGTAGCTGGCAGTGCGCTCCACGCCGTGCTGCAGCTGATATTTCTGCGCGACCGCGCTGGGATAGTCAGCGACCTTTACCAGCGTGCCATCCGGCTGCCGCGCGAACTGCACGATGGCGCCGCTCATCTCGCCAACGTTATAAAGGAAGCGGTTATCTGGCGACAGCGTCGAGTGCCGCGGTCCGCTTTTCTCCGCCGTGGCAACGAAACCCTTACCCAGCGGCGTCAGCTGGCCATCCTGGTGCAGCGCCAGCTGCAGCACGCGATCGGTGCCCAGCACGCCAACGTAGGCGGAGCGATCCGTCGCATCAACAATCACCGAATGCGCAGCGTGACCGGCCTGTACCTCTGACACCAAAGGCGTTACCACCTTCCCGCCTGCGCCGAGGCGATACACATGCACCAGGCCGCTATCATAGGAAGCCGCCAGCAAAAAGCGCCCTTGCCTGTCCAGGCTGATATAGGGGTAGCTTGCGGCCGCCGCGCTCGCTGACGCCGGCGTCAGCGCCCCGCTCTTGCCGTTGATGGACCAGCTGACCAGCCGCATCGGCTGGCTGCGCACGGCGGCGTAAAGCGTCTGTTTATCCGGGCTTATCGCCATCGGCATCACCTTGCCCTCCGCCGGGGTGTCGCCAAGGCGCTTTAGCGCGCCGGTCCGATCGTTTAAGGCGTAACGCGCGATGTTGCCATCCGTCGCCGCCGAAACGTAGACAAAGGTCTGCGCCAGCAGAGGACCGCTAAAGGCCATGCCCAGCAGGAGAATCGACCGGCGCAGCGCCAGAGTGTTATTCATTTGTCACCTCAGTAGGTTGAGAGTTGCCGCTTCAGGTATACGCAGCCGGACGCGGCGTGGTTATGTGTAGCTGCCTGAGGCCTGTTGTGGGGTTGCCCAAAACGCCAGCGCATTCATATTGTTACATAGTTGTTATGTTTTGCCATTTATGCAGAAATGTGTGCTGGCTCACTGCCGGTTCGTCCGCTAATCCTCTGAAGAACCTCAGGTTGCCGCGAATGACCAATGCGGTTAAATCTGGCCCTGCCTGAACCTGCTACTCTTAGCCTCCACATCTGGAGGATCCATGAATTCACTAATTGATATTTTTACCAGTCATAAAAGCGAACGCAGTTTTACCGAGCAGCCGATTGACGACGCGATTCTGGATCGCATTATCAGCACTGCCTACCGCGCGCCGACCTCGGTCAACTCGCAGAAGGTTTCTGTGGTGGTGACCCGCGATGCGGCGAAGCGTAAGGCGATCTCCCAAATCGCTGGCGGCCAGCCGTGGATCGCCAAAGCGCCGGTGTTTCTGACCTTCGTGCTGGATATGCATAAATCGCGCGTGGCAATCGAGGCGATCGGCCGCGAGCAGGTCGCGCAGCAGAGTATCGAGAGCATCGTTTCCGGCGCCACCGATGTGGGCATCGCGCTGGGCTCGGTGATGGCCGCCGCGCGCGCGGAAGGTCTGGGCATCGTGCCGATCGGCGGTATCCGCCGCGATCCCGACGCGCTGATTAGCCTGCTGGAACTGCCGGAATATACCTTCCCGGTCGCAGGCGTAGTGATTGGCTATGTCGATGAGCCGTCGCACCAGAAACCGCGCCTGCCGCTGGAAACCTTCCGCCATGAAGAGGCCTACCGCACCGCCGGGCTGGAGGAGAAGATCGCCGCCTACAATCAGGAGATGGTGCAGCACTGGCAGAACATCGGCCGTTCCGACGGCGAAAGCTGGAGCGAAAGCGTCAGCGGCTATTATCAGAACATCTACTTCCCGCACGTGCTGGGCGCGCTGAAAAAACAGGGCTTCGGCAACGACAAGTAACACCCGCCGCGCTCAGGCAGTTAAAAAAAAGCGCCCAATCGGGCGCTTTCTCTTTTTCTGCGCAACGCGCCGGGACGCCGTTATTTCAGACGGAACGCCACCACGCTGTCGCCGCTTTTGGTGCCGAGCGATCCGTGACCGCCAGCGGCAATCACCACATACTGCTTGCCATCTTTACCCATAAAGGTTGACGGCGTGGCCTGCGCGCCCGCGCTCAGCTCGGTCTGCCACAGCAGCGCGCCGGTGGTGCTGTCATAGGCGCGGAAGAAGTTATCCGCCGTCGCGCCGTGGAACACCACGTCGCCAGCCGTCACCAGCGGGCCGCCGTGCGCCACCATTCCCATCGGGAAGCCAATCGGGAAACGCCCCGGCAGGAATGAGGTATTGAGGTTTTTGGTGGTGCCGATGCGGCGCAGCCATTCGGTCTTGCCGGTTTTCAAATCGACGCCCACCATACGGCCCCACGGCGGCGCGATACAGGGTATGCCCAGCTCTGACGCGAACTGCTGAATATGGATAGCGTAATCGCCGTGGAAGTTTTCATTCCAGTATGGCGAGCCATCTTTGGTGAACAGGCGCTCGGTCGCGGTGGCGGGCGAGCGCTTGATCAGGTTGTACTTATAGGCCAGACGCACCGGCGCGGCGATCAGCAGCTGACGTTCCGGATCAACCGCCACCGACCCCCAGTTGAATACGCCGATATTGCCCGGAAAAATCAGCGAGCCCTTCTCGGTCGCCGGCGTCCACGGGTTGCCGTCATAGCGCAGCTCGCGGAACCCCATGCGGCAGCTCATCTGGTCGAACGGCGTAATACCCCACATCGCTTTCTCCGTCAGCGGCTGCGGAATAAAATTCAGGCTGGAGACCGGCTGCGTAGCGGCGAACTTCTCGCCCTCGACGCCGCCCTCGGTCGAAACCTTCACCTGATTAACCGGATAGATCGGCTGACCGGTCAGGCGATTGAGCACGAACAGGTTGCCGGTTTTGGTCGGCAGGATGACCGCCGGCTGCTGGCTGCCCTGATAGTCGATATCCACCAGCGACGGCTGAGACGGGTTATCGCGGTCCCAGAGATCGTGGTTGGCGCTCTGATAACGCCATTTAAAGGCGCCGGTTTTCAGATCGAGCGCCACCAGCGCATCGCGGAATTTCTCCGTGTTGCTGTTGGGATCGCGCTCGATGCCCACTTCATCCGGCGAGGCGTTGCCGAACGGCACATAGACCAGGCCGTTTTTCAGGTCGGCGCTCAGCGTCGCCCAGGCCACCGGGGTGTCCTGCGGATAGGTCGCCTCCGCCGCAATCGGCTGGGTCGCCTCCGGCTGAGCCGGATCGAAGTTCCACACCAGACGGCCGGTAACGGCGTCGTAAGCGCGGATAACGCCGGACGGGTTGCCGCGGTTAAAGCCGTTGTCCATTACCGAACCGCCGACAATCACCAGATTACCCGCCACCAGCGGCGCAGAGGTTTGCATCAGCGCATGCGGACGCACCTCGCCCATATTGGCGTGCAGATCGACGACGCCGTTCTGACCGAAATCGGCGCACGGCTTGCCGCTGTCGGCATCCAGCGCCACCAGCTTCGCATCGGTGGTCGCGTTGTAGATACGCTTGCGGCAGATCGCAGGCTGCGCAGCGCTGCTGTCAGCCGCCGGATTGCCAGCGTCGTAGAAGCTGACGCCGCGGCAGGTCTGGTGCTGCTGCATATAGGAGCGATCCTGCGGCGGCGCATATTTCCATTTCACCGCGCCGGTTTCCGGATCGAGCGCGTGCACCTCGTTATGCGGCGTACAGAAGTAGAGCATGCCGTTCGCCTTCAGCGGCGTCGCTTCAAAGGTGTATTCGGTCGCGTCGTCGCTCTGACGCAGATCGCCGGTGTGGTAGGTCCAGGCGACCTCAAGATCTTTCACGTTATCTTTGGTGATCTGATTCAGCGAAGAGAAGCGCAGCGCATTGGTGGAGCCGCCGTAGGCTGTCCAGTCGTTGCCCGCGCCGGTCGAGGCGGACGGCGTGCGCGCATTGGTGATGGTGCCCTGCTGCGGCAGCGGATCGTAAAAGCAGAGGCCGATCACCAGGGCGATCATCACCACCACCGTGGTGCCGAGGAAAGGATGGAACGTGCGCTGGGTCAGCGGACGCACCACCCAGGGCAGCGCCAGCCAGACACCGAACAGACCAAACAGGTCGCCGCGCGGGATCCACTGCCACTTATCAAAGCCCACTTCCCAGATCGTCCAGAACAGGGTGATCCACATCAGCAGCGCGTAAAGCGACAGCGCGCTGCGTTTATTCAGAAACAGCAGTATCGCGGTAAGCAGTAAGCCTGCGGCCATCAGCGCATAGAACGCGCTGCCCCCCAGCAGCAATAGTTTCCCGCCCATATACAGCATCGCCACGGCGACAATCGCCATCACGATACTGGTTAGCTTGTTAACCATGATCCATCTTTTCCTCATTCAAGGGACGAAATAAAATAAATACACATAACTTCAACGTTATTTTAACTTAGGTAACTTTTTGTTAAAAACACAATATGTTGGGAGTCTTTAGCCTGGCTAACGGATTCACGGCAGCTAAAAAGGGAGCCGGCTCGCTGTGCAGTGGCGCTGCCGGGTGTAACCTGGCGCGATGGTACGATATAGCTAATAGGTTACCTGGCTTTACCGCATCTTTTGTTCAAGCAGCCAGCAAATAACACACACAAATTTAACGTATCGGCGCCCTATAAGGCTGACGTCTTCCCTGCTGTTGCCGTCGACGCCGCTTTACTGCACCTTAATGATGCGCAGGCGAACCATTAGGCTGGTAATTTGATGCCTGCCTCGTGCGCAACGCCCGGCCAGCCTACCCGCTTTAAGTTCGGCACCGATCTTGCTTATCCCTTGCAGACCCTATTCATGCAGGAGAGGCACCATGCAGCCGAGTCGCTATCGTTACGTTATCTTTTCCCTGTTGTTCTTTGTCGCGCTGATCAACTACATCGATCGCGGCGCGCTGTCGTTTGCCGCTAACGCCATCTCTCAGGAGTATCAGTTCAGTAAAGTGCAGCTGGGCGCGGTATTGGGCTATTTCGGTTTCGGCTATCTGTTCGGATCGCTGTGCGGCGGATTCCTTGCGGATCGGCTCGGCACGCGCAAGGTCTGGCTGATGGCGGGTGTGCTCTGGTCGCTGCTGGAGATCGCCACCGCCTGGGCTGGCGATCTGGGCATGGCGCTGTTCGGCGGTTCGGCGATTATGGGCTTCGCCGCCCTGCGCATTCTGTTCGGCTTCTCCGAAGGCCCTGCTTACGCGCTGATGAACAAAGCCATCGCCCACTGGGCGCCGGATAACGAGCGCGGCTTCGCGCTGAGCATCGGCCTGCTCTCCACGCAGGTAGGATCGCTGCTGACCGCGCCGATTGCGGTCGGCCTGCTGCTGCTGACCCACGACTGGCGCATGATGTTTATTCTGCTGGGCCTCTTCTCGCTGCTGGCGATGCTGCTGTTTGCGCGCACCTTCAACGACGCTCCGGAGCTGCACCCCGCGGCGAATGCGGCAGAGCGCGCGCTGATCCGCGACGGTCAGCGTCAGGAGGCGCACGCCGATACGCCGCTGCCCTGGTGGCGTTTCTTCACCAGTCGCACCCTGGTGTGCAATGCTCTCGGCTACTTCTCCTTTCTCTATATCACCTTTACGCTGGTGACCTGGCTGCCGAAATATCTGCAGGACAGCTTCCA
This sequence comes from Pantoea sp. X-Soil-MYKO-1289, assembly GCF_059730625.1. Lineage (NCBI taxonomy): Bacteria > Pseudomonadati > Pseudomonadota > Gammaproteobacteria > Enterobacterales > Erwiniaceae > Pantoea > Pantoea sp. X-Soil-MYKO-1289. The sequence continues at coordinate 2,017,167 of NZ_AP036004.1, read as the reverse complement.
TTACGATCTCCATTCGCTCTGGTACGTGGCGATGATCCCCTGGAGCGGCGCCTGCCTGACCGTGCTGCTCGGCGGCCGTCTCGCCGATCGCCTGCTGGCGCGCTTCAATAACCTGCGGGTGGCGCGCAACCTGTTCGCCGCCGTGACGCTGCTGGGCACCGCCTGCTGTTTTATGGCCATTCCGTATGCCGGATCGGCAACGGCGATTATTGCGCTGATGACGCTGGGCAACGCGCTCAACGCTATGGTGAACAACGTTTACTGGTCTGTGGTGATCGACGTGACGCCGAAAGCCTCGGTCGGCGCCTTTAGCGGCATGACGCTGGCGATCGCCAATCTCGCCGCCATCGTCTCGCCGATGCTGTGTGGCTGGCTGGCGGAGTACTACGGCTACAATGCGATGTTTACCGTCACCGCCGTTATTGCGCTGGGCAGCATGCTGGCGATGACGCTGCTGCAGCCGGAGAAACCGCTGCAGCCGCACAGCGCCGGCGGCGTGGCGCAGCAGGCGCTGTAACCTCTGGCGGCGCGCTACAGCTGGTTGCGCGCCACCACGCTCTGCAGCCCTTCTCTTGCCTTCACGCGCTGCGCAATCGCCCACAGCTTCGGCGCGCTGGCCTGGAACCAGGCCTCGCGCGGCTGCCAGCGCACCAGCACCGGCAGGTAGGCGTCAAGCAGCGTGATGTTATCCCCCAACAGAAAGGCGCTGTCGCCGAGCTGCGACTCGAGCCAGCGATAGGCCTCTTCGCGGTGGGCGTCGGTGCTCTGTTTCAGCTCCTGCGCGCCCGCGGCGGTCCAGCGCTGCGGATAGTCGCCGTAGGTAAAGGTGGGATAGACGGCGGCGACCAGCCACACCAGCCAGTGGTAAAAACGCGCGCGCTGCGGATCGCCGTGAGGCGGGATCAGCCCAGGATGGCGATCCGCCAGCATCAGCGCAATGGCGGCGCTCTCCGTCAGCACCGCGCCATCCTCGCTTTGCAAGGTCGGCACCTGCCCCAGCGGGTTAAGCGCCAGCAGCCGATCGCGCGCCTCGCCCGGCCGATCGAAGCCGGAAACATCCACCCAGCGATAGGGTTCGCCGCAGAGGCCAAACATCAGCTCGCTGATGGCCGAGCCCCAGCCCGGTGCGCCATAGAGCGTGAACATAGCGCTCTCCTCATGTGGTTGCGATGCGGTAAGTGTAGTCAGCCGTGGCGATCGCAGAAGCGCGCGATGTCGCCGGACTGGAAATCAGCCAGGTTCGCCATCAGCTTCTCCAGCGGCCATTCCCACCAGGCAATCTGCCGCAGGCGCGCGGCGATCGCGGGCGTAAAGCGCATGCGGATCGGTTTCGCCGGCACGCCGCCTGTAATGCTGTAGGGCGCAACATCTTTCGTCACCACCGCGCCCGCCGCCAGCACCGCGCCGTCGCCGACCGTCACGCCCGGCAGCACAATCACGCCGTGGCCAATCCAGACGTCGTGGCCGATAATAACGCGCGCGGCGCGGCGGTCGGCGAAAAAGCCGCTGTCGCGCGTCGCGCTGGCGTCGTAATACTCCGGGCAGTAGGTAAAGCGATGCTGCGAGGCGCGATCCATCGGGTGATTGGGCGCGCCGAGGCGCACATGGTTGGCGATAGCGGTAAAGCGGCCGATCTGCGCGTCCGCCACGTGGCACTGTTCGCCGATATAGGAGAAGTCGCCCAGCGTGCTGTATTCGAGGTAGCTGTGCGCCAGGATTTCGCACTGCCGCCCGACGGTGGTGTCGCGCAGGCGTACGCTGCTGTCGATAAAGGTCTGCTGCAGTCGGGCGGAAGAGAGAGCGTGCAAAGACATAGAGGCCTCGTCTGGTCGGATGTCTGGATAAGCAGCGCGCGCGGCGCGGCGGAAACAGCGCTGACGGTAACGGGCGAAGATGACAGGCAAAAGACAGTGTGGTTGCGGCGGGACGGCGCGACGAAAAAGGCGGAGTGGTTAGCTCCGCCTTTATTCAAGTTCCGGCTAGTGAGCCTGGCCGGTCAGTTGCAAAAGGGCAACGATGATCTGCAAGATGACCCGGATAAGATCCAGGAGCAATCTAATCAGTTCCATCACTTTCCTTCTCCTTCAACAGGAGCGCGCTGTTCGGCTACCGAGGCTTTGACTCTACCCGCCGGGCGCCTAAGCACATCTTGTGGAGAGCGCTGAGCGGCACTCGTTGCTAAAGCCACAGGCCAGCACCACCTGATGCCTGCCGGGATTTTCGAAACCGTGCCCCTGGGAGCGGCCAGTCAGCAAGTCGGCTCTGCTTCGCGCTCAACACCTGTATAACCATACAGTATTTTGGCGAAACTTGAAATATTTCTCCGCGCTATTTAGAATCGCAGGTGTGGAGAGTGCTGAGCACCTCGTTCGCGGCGCGGTCACCAGCCGTTAAGCGAACAAAAAAAGAAAGGATTTGGCCGCGACGCCAAATCCTTTTTTTATGCCTGTGAAAAACTACTTCGCGCTGACGCGCCACACCGTGTTGCCGGCATCATCCGCAATCAGCAGCCCGCCCTGCCGATCGGCGGACAGTCCGACCGGCAAACCTCTTACCTGCTTCTGATCGTCGGTCAGGAATCCCGTCACCACCGGCTGCGGCAATCCGACCGGCTTGCCGTTTTCAAATTTCACCCACACCACCTGATAGCCGTTAAGCGGCGTGCGGTTCCAGCTGCCGTGCTCGCTGACGAAGGCGCCGCCGCGATACTGCGGCATATTGTCCGCCTGGTAGAAGAGCAGCCCCAGCGGCGCGACGTGCGAGCTGAGTGCATAATCCGGCTTAATCGCCTTCTCCACCAGGTCAGGACGCTGCGGCTGCGCGCGCGTATCCACATGCTGACCGAAATAGCTGTAAGGCCAGCCGTAAAAGCCGTTCTCCTGCACCGACGTCATATAATCCGGCACCAGATCGGAGCCGATCTCGTCGCGCTCGTTGACGATAGCCCACAGCCGGTTGCTCTGCGGCTCCCACTGCAGGCCGGTCGGGTTGCGCAGCCCGGTGGCGTAAAGGCGCGTTGCGCCGCTGGCGGCGTCGACTTCCAGCACCGCGGCGCGATGGTATTCCGCGCCGATGCCGTTCTCGGTGATATTGCTGTTAGAACCGATGCCGACATAGAGCTTGCTGCCGTCCGGGCTGGCCACCAGCGCTTTGGTCCAGTGGTGGTTAATCGGCCCGCCGGGCAGATCGGTCACCAGCTGAGGCGGCGTACGGATCTCGGTTTGCCCTTCCTGATAGGGAAACTTCACCAGGCTGTCGGCGTTGGCGACATAGAGCGTATTGCCGATCAGCTGCATGCCGAAGGGCGAAAAGAGGTTCTCGATAAAGACGTGCTGCTCCCATTTGCCGTTCACGTTGCGCAGCAGCGTGATGCGGTTGCCGCCCTCGCCGCCTTTGCCTGAGGCTTTCTGCACCATGCCCATAATCAGCTGCTTGGGACGCGTGGTGGGTTTGGCCGGACCGTTGGACTCCGCCACCAGCACGTCGCCGTTCGGCAGCGTCAGCACCTGACGCGGATGCTTAAGGTTCTCCGCGATCTTCTCGATTTTCAGCCCCTGCGCCACTTTCGGCATCTCGCCCTGCTTCCACGGCACCCCTTCCGGCACCTGCATCGGCGGCATAAAGAAGTTTTTCGCCTCGGGCAGTTCCGGATTCGGCCCGATCTGCTTTTGCGGATCGAGCTGCGCGCCGCTGTCGCAGCCTGCCAGCAGCGCGGTCAGCGCCATCGCGATAAGCGTTTGCTTTTTCATCGGTGCTTCTCCTTAAGCCGTGCGCTGACGCAGCGCGAGTTGAACATTGGCGATCAGCATCAGCACCACCACGAGGGTCGACAGGATGACGCCGGACGGCACCACGGCATAAGCGTCGCGGCTGTGAACAAAGGCGTTAACGATCGCCAGCAGGATCGCCACCAGCGTAAGCCAGAAATGCGCCTTTTCCGCGCGGCGGCTGCCGCGGAACAGATCAATCAGGGCGATAAGACGCGGAAGAATGGCGATGACCAGCCCGATGGCGATAAGCCAGCTGGCGGCGTGCGTCCACTCTACGACGTAACTGTTAAGGTAAATAATGTCGAAGATCCATGCCGCCACGAAAAAGCCGAGCGGCACAGGTTCGAACAGCGTGTAAAGCGCCACGGCGAAAGCCGATCGTCCCGAAGTTCTGGTCATTATCCTCTCCCTATCATTGAGCGTTACAGCGCGTAAAACGCGCCGCGCCTGTAAAATATTAGTAAATATGAAGAAAGATGACGGAAAGATTCGGGCGATGACGCGGCGTCCCTGCCGCGCTGCGGCGATTAACGCTTGTCGGCAGGCAGGGTTACCCAGTAACCGGGCTGATAAGGCAGCGGTAAAAATTTCTCATGGAAGGCGCGGAACGTCGCGTCGGGATCGAGATCGGCGAAGAGATCGGGATGCAGCCACTTCGCCAGCGCCTGAATGGCGACGAACTGATAGGGACTGTCGTAGAACTGATGCCAGATGGCGTGCGCGTGGCCGTTGTGCGCCACCGGCAGGGTTTTAAAGGCGTCGCGCATCATCAGCATCTGCAGGCGCTTTTCCGCCTCCTTCACGTCGGCGCCCGGCCCGACCCCGACCCACTTGCCGACGGTGTTGTAGTTTTTCCAGTTCGCGCCGGTCACCACCACCACGTCGGGACGGCTGGCGATAATCTGCTCGGGGTTAAGGGTGCCGAAGGTGCCAGGAATCAGATCTTTCGCGATGTTGCTGCCGCCTGCGATCTCCACCATCTGGCCAAAGTTTTCGTTGCCGAACGACATGCAGCACTCATCGGTGTAGCCGCCCGCGCGGTCAATCATCACCCTGGGACGCGTGCCGTGAAACTCTTTCAGCCGCGCGGTGACGCGCTCAATCTGCTGACGGCGAAAATCGATAATCGCCTGCGCGCGTTCCGGCTTGTTCAGCAGCTCGCCCATGATGCGAATGCTTTTTTCCGCGTTGACCATCGGCGCTTCGCGGAAATCGATAAACACCACCGGGATGCCGACCGCCTGCAGCTTCTCAATCAGCTTGCCTTCGTCGGTCGCCGCTTTCGACTCCAGGTTCATCAGCACCAGATCGGGCTTCAGCGTCAGCGCCTGCTCGACGTTAAAGGTGCCGTCTTTGGCGCCGCCGAAGGTCGGCAGCGTTTTGATTTGCGGATAGCGCTTTTCATACGCCTGGTAGCCGTCCCAGTCCGCCTTATGAAAATCGTCGCGCCAGCCTACGACGCGCTGAAAAGGCGCGTCAGTGTCGAACGCCGCCAGCAGATAGATCTGCCGCCCCTCGCCCAGAATAATGCGTTTCGACTCGGCGGCGACTTCAACCTGACGGCCCGCCACGTCGGTGATGGTTTTGGCCGCAGCCGTTCCCGCGATGCACAACAACCCCAGCGCTAACATCCATTTCTTCATTGATTAACCCATTCAAACGATAATGATAATTATTTATGTAAAGCGCCGTTACTATCACGCAAAATGGGTTAAAGGAAAAGAGGCTGGGAAAAATCTTTTACCGGCTGTCGAGCAGGCCCAGCTCGCGCCGGTCGTGGCTGCAGAACAGCGTCACCTGCGCGTCGGTTTGCAGGGAGAGCGCGCGCAGCCGCTGCTGGTTGGCGCGCCAGGCGTCGCGATCGCTGCACATCATCCACTGGTAGAAGCGCAGGCCTGGCGTGCAGTGGCGCTCCGCCTGCCGCATCTCCTCGCGGTAGAACCAGGCGTCGCCGCCGTGCAGCAGCCAGCCGTCGCCCTGCCGCACCGCAATGCCCGCGTGGCCCAGCGTGTGGCCGGGCAGCGGCACCAGCAGCACTTCGTCGTTGAGATCGTCGATCGCCCTCACCGCATCGAAGCCGAACCAGCGTTCGCCGCCGGCGGCGTAGCCGCGCCAGCCGCTGTGGTTGCCCCACTGCTGCGGCCGGAAGCGCTGCCGCTGCAGCCAGCTCTGGCGCTGCGGCGCGGTATCCAGCTCCCGCTGCAGCAGATGCACGCGCGCCTGCGGAAAGTCGCTGATGCCGCCTGCGTGATCGAAGTCGAGATGCGTCAGGATGATATGGCGCACATCCTCCGGCTTAAAGCCGAGATCGACGATCTGCTGCCAGGCGCTGAGCCTGCGGTCGAACTGAATATTGTTGAACAGCCGGAAAAAGCCCGACAGGCGGCCGGGGTGCGCCATATCCTGCAGGCCGATGCCGGTATCCACCAGCACCAGCCCGTGCGCGTCGGTTTCCAGCAGCAGACAGTGGCAGCTGAGGTGCGCCAGCGGCGAGCGGCTGAATCCGTCGTAGAGCGCGCCGCCGAGGGGACACATACAGCCGCAGTTGAGGTGATGAACGCGCATGGTTTCCTCCTTGCCTTTCGCCGTAGCGGCTAAAAAGCCGGTTAATGATGAACGGGTTAATTAAACAATAATGGTCAGCCCTGCCGCATCTGCAAGCGTGAGCGGCACAATGGGCTGCGCATTTTCCCAGTGCGGCCTTGCTCACAAAGCAGCCAGGCTTCGTGAATCTGTTCACATCACCCTGTGCGGCTGCCCTAATTTACGGCTGCATTTACCTCGCTTTGGCTAATGCGTAAACAATCCGTGAGCGCTAGATTACGAAATGAAACATCGTTTCACTTTTATTTCACATTCAGCGAGAGCCGTCGCATAAGGAGCCTGTGCCGTGAAGATCAGCGCCATTGAAGTCACCCAGTTTACTTATCCCAGCAGGCGTCATGCCGACAGCGCAGGACACTCTCATCCCGGCGAGGAAACCGAGGCGCAGATGGCGCTGCTGACCCTGAGCACCGAAGACGGCCACAGCGGCTACGCCTTCGCGCCGGCGGAGGTGATCCGCCCGCACGTGGTCAACGCCTTCTTCCGCAAGGTGCTGATCGGGCAGAACGCCATGGATCGCGAACGGCTGTGGCAGGATCTGGCGCACTGGCAGCGCGGCAGCGCGCATCAGCTCACCGAGCGCGCCCTTTCCGCCGTCGAGCAGGCGCTGTGGGATCTTATCGGCCGCCGGCTGCAGCAGCCGGTGCACAAGCTGCTCGGCGGCTATCGCGAACGGGTGCCCGCCTACGGCAGCACCATGTGCGGCGACGAGCTGCCCGGCGGGCTGGCGACGCCGGACGACTATGCGCGCTTCGCCGAAACGCTGGTGGCGCGCGGCTATAAAGCGATCAAGCTGCACACCTGGATGCCGCCGGTGGCGTTCGCTCCCAGCCCGCAGATGGATATCAGGGCCTGCGCCGCGGTGCGCGAAGCGGTCGGCCCGGACATCGCCCTGATGCTGGACGGCTACCACTGGTACAGCCGCAGCGAGGCGCTCACCATCGGCAAGGCGCTGGAGAAGCTGAATTTTAGCTGGTTCGAAGAGCCGATGGAGGAAGAGAGCATGGCCTCCTACGCCTGGCTGGCGGAAAACCTCAGCATCGACGTGCTGGGCCCGGAGAGCCTCGGCGGCAAGCATCACAGCCGCGCCGACTGGGTGCGCGCCGGCGCCTGCGACATTCTGCGCGCCGGCGCTAACGGCGTCGGCGGCATCGCCGCCACCATGAAGGTCGCCAGCCTGGCGGAGGCGTTCGGCATGGACTGCGAAGTACACGGCAACGGCGCGGCCAGCCTGGCGGTGGTCGGGGCGATCCGCAACTGCCGCTGGTACGAGCGCGGCCTGCTGCACCCCTTTCTCGACTATGAGCAGCCGCCGGCTTACCTCAACAGCCTGATCGATCCGATGGACGATGAGGGGTTTGTGCAGCTGCCGACCCGGCCCGGCCTGGGCGAAGATATCAACTTCAGCTGGATTGAGACCCATACGCTGAACCGCTGGTAACGCTGAGAGAGAAGTACAGCAAACAACTATAAACCTCTGACCTGCTGGACTTACTTTATGACTATCCGCACCCGCTGCGGCGCGTGGCTCGCCACGCTGCTGCTGCTGGCGGGCAGCGCATCGCTTCAGGCGAATACGCCTGACGACCAGCTGATCGTCGGCATGAATATGAACAATCTGCTTACGCTCGATCCCGCCGCGATGACCGGCAACGAAGTGGTCGGCATCGTGGTTAACCTCTATGACGGGCTGGTGGAGCTTGATCCGCAGCAGCTGACGCGCGTGCGCCCGGCGCTGGCGGAGAGCTGGCGCATCAGCCCGGACAACAGCACGCTGACCTTTCGGCTGCGCGACGGCGTGCGCTTTCACTCCGGCAATGCCCTGACCAGCGCCGACGCACTCTGGTCGATGCGCCGCGTGCTGCACCTTAACCTGGCGCAGGCGTCGGTGTGGAAATCCTACGGCTTCAGCAAGGCCAACGTTGACGAGATGATCGCCGCGCCTGACGCGCGCACCCTGGTTATCCGTCTGCCGAAGCCCAACGATCCCGTGCTGGTGCTCTACTCGCTCGCCGCGCTCGGCAGCATGGTGGTGCTCGACAGCAAAACCGTGCAGGCGCACGCCGTCAACAACGACTGGGGCAACCGCTGGCTCACCACCCATGAGGCGGGCTCCGGCCCGTTCCGGCTCGACGGCTGGCAGGCGAAAGATGTGCTGACCATGAGCCGTGCGCCGGACTACTGGCGCGGCGCGGCGAAGATGCAGCGCGTGGTGTTTCGTCACCTGCAGGAGTCGCAGACCCTGCGCCTGATGATGGAGAAAGGCGATCTCGATATCGCCAGCAATATGGCGATCCCCGACGTGCGCGCCCTGCGCAACGACCCCGATCTCAGCATCGACAGCGTGCAGCGCGGCACAATCTACTATCTGGCGATGAGCATGAAAGAAGCCCCTTTCGCCAACCCGAAGGTGCGCGAAGCTCTGCGCTATCTGGTGGACTATCAGGGGATCAATAAAACGCTGATGGCAGGCTACGGCGTGCTGCATCAGCGGCCGATCCAGGCCGGCATGCCCGCGACGCTGCCCGATCCCGGCTACCGGCTGGATATTGCGCGCGCCCGGGCGCTGCTGACGGAGGCGGGTTACCCCGACGGCTTCGACACCACGCTGCGCGTGCTGGCGGATCAGCCCTTTCTTAACGTCGCCATCGCCATCCAGTCGACGCTGATGCAGGCGGGGATCCGCGCGCGCATTATCACCGGCACCGGCAACCAGATCTATGGCGCGATGCGCGACCGGCAGTTCGGGCTGCTGGTGGGACGCGGCGGCAGCGGCGTCGAGCCGCATCCCCACTCCAGCCTGCGCTCGCTGGTCTACAACCCGGACAACGCCGACAGCGCGCGGCTGACCAACTTCCAGGGCTGGCGCACCAGCTTCTACGACGCGCAGCTCAACAGCATGATCGACCAGGCGCTGACGGAGCGCGACGCCGCAAAGCAGCAGCAGGCCTATTTCGCCATCCAGCAGCGCTATGACCAGCTGATCCCAGCGCTGATGCCGATTTCCCAGATGGTCGACTCGGTGGTGGTGAATAACCGCGTACAGGCCTATCAGCCGCATCCGTCCGCCACCACTTTTTTACGTGACGTCTGGAAAACGCCAGAGAGCCTGGCGGGAGGTACGCCATGATCGCCGCCCTTCCGCAGCTGCGCCGCGTCAGCCAACGCGCGACGCAGGTTTTTATTACCCTGTTCGGCCTGCTGTTGCTCACCTTTTTTATCGGCCGCGTGATGCCGCTCGATCCGGTGCTGGCGATCGTCGGCCCGGACGCCGATCACGCCACTTATCAGCAGGTTTACCACCAGCTCGGCTTCGACAAGCCGCTGTGGGCGCAGTTTGGCATCTACCTGAACGGCCTGCTGCACGGCGATCTCGGCCATGCGCTGCTGACCGGCCAGCCCGTCAGCCAGGATATTCTGCGCGTCTTTCCCGCCACGCTGGAGCTGGCAACCCTGGCGATCGTGATCGGCGCCGGACTCGGCGTGCCGCTTGGCGTGATCGCCGCGGCGAAACGCAATGGCGCGATCGATTATGCGGTGCGCGTGGTGAGCCTTGCGGGTTACTCCACGCCGATCTTCTGGGTCGGCATGATCGGTCTGCTGCTCTTCTATGCCCATCTGGGCTGGGTCGGCGGCGCGGGGCGCGTCGATTTCAGCCTGGACGGCGTGGTGCCGCGCCGCACCGGCCTGATGCTGGTGGACGCGCTGCTGGCAGGCAACGCCACGGTTTTCTGGAACGCGCTGAACCATCTGGTGCTGCCCGCGTCGCTGCTCGGCTTTCACTCCCTCGCCTATATCAGCCGCATGACGCGCAGTTTTATGCTGGCGCAGCTGTCGCAGGAGTTTATCCTCACGGCGCGCGTCAAAGGGCTGACGGAGTGGCAGGTAATCTGGCAGCACGCCTTTCGCAATATTCTGGTGCAGCTGCTGACGGTGGTGGCGCTCGCCTACGGTTCGCTGCTGGAGGGCGCGGTGCTGATCGAGACCGTCTTCTCCTGGCCGGGCTTCGGCTCCTACCTGACCGGCAGTCTGATGCTGGGCGATATGAATGCGGTGATGGGCTGCGTGCTGGTGGTCGGGCTGATTTTCGTGCTGCTCAATCTGCTCTCCGACCTGCTCTATCAGGTATTTGATCCGAGGACCAAAGTATGACGCTTTCGATCGAGACGCCGCCGGTCGGCAGAGCGCGCGAACGGCTGGCGCGCTGCCGTCGCTCTGCCCTGCGCGCCGGCCATTTCCTTCTGCGCATGGCCTGCAATCCGCTGACCGCCATCGGCGGCGGCATTGTGCTGCTGCTCTGCCTGACGGCGCTGTTCGCCCCCTGGATCGCCCCTTATCATCCGCTGGTGCAGGATCTCGACAACGCCCTCAGCCCGCCGGGCGCGCAGCACTGGTTCGGCACCGACGAGTTTGGCCGCGACATCTTCAGCCGCCTGGTGTGGGGCGCGCGCATTACGCTCTATATCGTGCTGCTGGTGTCGGTCACCGCCGGTCCGCTCGGGCTGCTGCTGGGCGTCGCCGCCGGCTATTTCGGCGGCAAGGTGGACGCGGCGCTGATGCGCATTACCGACATCTTTATCTCTTTTCCCAGCCTGGTGCTGGCGCTGGCGTTTGTCGCCGCGCTCGGCCCTGGCCTGGAGCATGTGGTGATCGCCATTACCCTGACCGCATGGCCGCCCATCGCGCGGCTGGCGCGCGCCGAAACCCTGTCGCTGCGCCAGGCGGACTTTATCTCCGCCGTGCGGCTGCAGGGCGCATCGCCGCTGCGCGTGCTGTGGCACCATATCGTGCCGCTCTGTCTGCCGTCGGTGATTATCCGCATCACCATGAATATGGCGGGCATAATCCTCACCGCCGCCGGGCTCGGCTTCCTCGGCCTCGGCTCGCAGCCGCCCGCGCCGGAATGGGGCGCGATGATCGCCAGCGGCCGTACCTACATGCTGGAGTGCTGGTGGGTGGTGACCGTGCCGGGTCTGGCGATCCTGATCAACAGCCTGGCGTTCAACTTCTTAGGAGATGGCCTACGTGACCTGCTCGATCCCCGCAGTGAGTAACGGCGCGCCGTTGCTGGACGTGCACGATCTGCACGTCGATTTTGTTAATGGACGTCATAGCACCCCGGCGGTGCGCGGCGTCTCCTTTCAGCTCGGCCGGGAAAAACTGGCGATCGTCGGCGAGTCCGGTTCCGGCAAATCCACCGTGGGCCGCGCCCTGCTGCAGCTGCATCCGGCGAAGGCGCGCATCGAGGCGGCGCGCATGCAGTTCGGCGAGATCGATCTGCTGCGCGCCAGCCCGGCGCAGATGCGCGCCATCCGCGGCAGGCGCATTTCGATGATTATGCAGGACCCGAAATATTCGCTTAATCCGGTGGTACGCGTCGGCGAGCAGATCGCCGAGGCCTGGCGCAGCCACCATCGCGGCCAGCACGCCGCCGCGAAAAAGCGCGCGCTGGAGATGCTGGAGGTGGTGCGCATTCACGAGCCTGAGCGCCTTTATCAGCGCTATCCCCATGAGATTTCCGGCGGCCAGGGCCAGCGCGTGATGATCGCCATGATGCTGATCACCGAGCCGGAGCTGGTGATCGCCGATGAGCCGACCTCCGCGCTCGACGTCTCGGTTCGCCTGCAAATTCTGGCGCTGCTGGATGAGCTGGTGAAGGCGCGCGGGCTGGGGCTGATCTTTATCAGCCACGACATCAGCCTGGTGCGCAGCTTCTGCGACCGCGTGCTGGTGATGTACGCCGGTCGCGTGGTGGAATCGCTGGCGGCGGGCGATCTCGATCGCGCGCGCCATCCCTATACGCAGGGCCTGCTGGCGGCGCTGCCGGATATCGACCAGCGCCGCAGCCGTCTGCCGGTGCTGCAGCGCCAGGCCAGCTGGCTAAACGATTAAGGAGCGCGCATGATCGCTGTTGAGAATCTTAACCTGAGCTTCGGCGAAGAGACGGCCCGAACCCAGGTGCTGTTCGACGTCGCTCTGAAGGTTAACGAAGGGGAAATTTTCGGCCTGGTGGGCGAGTCCGGCTCGGGCAAAACCACGGTGCTGAAGTGCCTGGCGGGACTGATTACCCACTGGCATGGCGCGCTGGCGATAGGCGGAGCGCCTCTCGGCCGCCGCATCGACCGCGCGCGCTGCAGGCAGGTGCAGATGGTATTTCAGGATCCTTACGGTTCGCTGCATCCGCGCCACACCCTCGGCGATATTCTGGAGGAGCCGCTGCTGATCCACGGCATCGGCCAGCGGCAGGCGCGCGTGGTGGCGATACTGGAAAAGGTCGGGCTGAATCGCGCCTGGCTGACGCGCTATCCGCATCAGCTTTCCGGCGGTCAGCGCCAGCGCGTCGCCATCGCGCGCGCGCTGATTCTGGAGCCGCGCGTGCTGCTGCTTGATGAGCCGACCTCGGCGCTCGACGTCTCGGTGCAGGCGGAAATTCTCAACCTGCTGAGCGATCTGCAGCAGCAGGCGAATCTCACCTACCTAATGGTCACGCATGATTTAGGCGTGGTGGCGCATCTCTGCCATCGCGTGGCGGTGATGCAGCAAGGACGCGTGCTGGAGACGCTCGACGTGCCGACGCTGGTGGCCGATCGCGCGGCGATGCCCTATACGCGCATGCTGGTAGCGGCAAGCCGTCACTACAATCCGGCGCTGGCGAGAGAGATGTAGGGGAAAGAGAGGCGCGCGGCGAAGGCCGCGCGCCAGGAGAGGCGTTACTGCGTAATCTGACGCACGAAGTCGGCGATTTCCGGCACCTGACCATGCTCGAACAGGCAGTGCTGCAGACGCGGGCCGCTGAGCGCGGTGCGCACCAGCTCCGGATCGAGCGCGCGCAGCGTATCGAGATAGTTCTCTTTCAGCATCGCCGCTTTTACCTGATTCAGAATGCCGGCGTTACGCACCTGCGGCTCTTTACGCTCCGGCGGATAGCCCAGCCCTTTTTCGCCGGTGAAGGCTTTTTCAAAGATAAAGCGCACATTCAGCTCCGCGCCCCAGCCGAAGCCTTTGGCGAACGGCAGCGACAGCGCGTTGCCGTTGTTGATCTGCGCGAACAGATAGGCGTCCGCCGGATCGATGCAGTAGCCGCACACCACGCCCGGATGCAGGTTAAGGGACATTAAGGCGCCCTGTCCGGTGCCGCAGCCGGCGATAACGAAATCGACCGCTTTGCTGTTGAGCAGCACGCTGGCCATGATGCCGAGGTGAATATAGGTCAGATGGTGATCCTGTTCGTCGCTCATGCCGACGTTAAAGACCTGATGGCCCAACGGCTGCGCGACGTTTTCCAGTTCTTTGCGCACGACGGCGTTTTTAGCGGCCTGGCTGTTTTCCATCATTAATGCGATTTTCATGATCTGCCCTTAAGTATTTATGAAACACCGTTTCATTTTAATCAAAAGCGGCTAAAGTGCATGAATTAATCGTCCACAGTGGCGTGAGGCGTATCACAAAAACGGCAGTCAAAGGCCGATCCGAATGAGGAGACAACATGTTTGTATATCGATCGCAGACGCAGCCTGAAGCCGCAGGCAATGGCGTGACGCGCCGCGTGCTGGCGCACGGCGGCACCATGATGGCGGTGGAAGTGACCTTTGAACAGGGGGCGGTCGGCCCCCTGCATCATCATCCTCATGAGCAGCTGACCTGGGTGCTCAGCGGGCGTTTCGCCTTCACCATCGACGGCGTCACCCAGGAGGTTGGCGCAGGCGACACGCTCTATAAGGGGCCCAACGTCGTGCATGGCTGCGTCTGCCTGGAGGCGGGCACGCTGCTGGATACCTTTACCCCGCAGCGTGAGGACTTTTTGTCGCCCGGCTAAGCGCTAGGCATGCAGGAAACGTCCGGGGAAATCAGAGGGGACGGGATGCTGCTTTTCGTAGCGGCCAAACAGCCGGTAGCGATTTAGCGCAATGCGGTTGTAGAAAAAGTCGCTAATAAAATGGGGGATCAGCAGGCCTGGCAGCGACAGCACTCCCCATGGAAACGGCAGCAGCCGCATGACGCGTAAAATAGCCTGCGCGCGGATCCAGTGACGATCGCCGTCAATCAGCACAATGGTGCGGATATTTTCATCGGGCAGGCCGGCAAAACGCAGCAGCGCCTTGCCCTCTTCGCTCTGTACTGCCGCAAACCGGATGCGTCGGGAAAGCTTCAGGCGCAGCAAGAGATTGACCCAGCTGTTACAAATTTTGCAGACGCCGTCATAGAGCACGACCTTTTCGCCGGGTTTGAGAAAGGGTGGCGTTGGCATAATCCTCTCCTTAAAGGGGCGGTTTAATTGTTAAGTACGGTCACTAATTGCCAGCGCGTCAAGCGGTGCGGGATGATAAAAAAGCCGGCCCTGAGGCCGGTAGCGGGTTAACTTTGCTGATACAAAGGCTTATCGGGGTCACAGGTTCGGGCATATGAGGGCTGCAACTGCTGCAATAGCCAGCGCTCAGCAGCGTCGATATCAAGATCAGCCGCATCCATACGCAGCACCGGACCGACGGCTATCGGCTGCGCCTGCTCCGCCAGACGACGCAGCTCTGGCAGATATTCCGCACCGGGATGGCCCGGCATCCGGTTCGACAACCGTGCCTGGTAGCGCGCCACCGCCTCGTCGGGCGAAATATCCAGCCATAGCTCCAGGGCGCGGCCTGCGCCTGCGGTCGCCAGCCCCTGTTCGAGCACGCTTTTCGGCTGAAAGCCGAACCAGGCGTCAATCAGGTAGACGCAGCCAGCGGGGGCCTGGCCGACAATTTTCCAGATTGCCTGGTAGGCCGCGCAGCCCAGCTGGCGATTGCGCTGGCGATCGACCGGCGCGAAACTCGCCATAAACGGCTCCTTCACCGCGTCGAGCGTCAGCACCGGCAGGTTCAGCCGCGAGGAGATAGCCTGAGTCAGCGTGCTTTTGCCTGAGGCGGGAATGCCGTTCACCAGCACCACCTGCTTTTGTTGCGTTGCGAGCGTCATAGGATGTCGATAACCTCCGCCACGCTGCGAGCCTGCCGTAAACGCGCCAGCGTCTCTTCATTATCCAGCAGCGAGACAATGGCGCGGATGCCCTCTTCAATATGCGCGTTGCTGTCGCGTGCACCGAACATAATGACGATATCCGCTTTGTCGCTCCCATCGAATGAGATGGGTTCCTCCAGCAGCAGCAGGCTAAAGCAATCTTTTACCACGCCTGCCTCTGGCCGCGCATGGGGGATGGCGATGCCCTCTTCAAATACGTAATAGGCACCGTGCGTCAGGGTATTGGCGATGACGGCCTCAGGGTAAGAGGCTTTAACATAGCCGCCGCGAACCAGCGGCTGCGCCGCCAGCGCAATCACTTGCCGCCAGTCGCTGGCCCTGACGCCTGTTTGAATGGCGTTGGCCTCCTGTAATACCTGTTTAATACTCATCAGGTCTCCTCAGATCGACTTGCGAATAATATTTCGCAGCTCATCCATTTTGACAAACAGCGCATCCATTTCATTGCGGTGACGTCGGCTTTTGGCAAATAAACTCAGCGCGCGGTTATAGGCCACCATTAATTGCTTCTGCGCCTCACCGTCGCGGGAATTGCTATCCAGCCGCTGCTCCAGATCCTTTATTTCCACGCTGATAGCAGCAGCTTGTCTCTCGATTTCCGCCTCATCCTGCTGGTTATCTGGCGCGGACTTTTTCATAAATCCAAACATAGCCTCTCCTGCCCCGAATCGCGCCGGGCAATGATATATGAGTGAGAATAGAATTAACGGAACAGCTGGATCTTTTCGACTAATACGTTGGTCACGGCGTCATTGGCCGGAACCAGGAAATTACGTACGCTGTCGTTTACTTTACCTTTTTCAAAGGTCTGCTTGCAGCGCGCCACCCACTGCACATTCATCTCGGTGCCGACATTGACCTTCTCGATGCCGCTGCGTACCGCCAGGCGCATATCCTCATCGCTGACACCGGTGCCGCCGTGCAGCACCAGCGGCGTGCCGGTGGCATGGGTGATCTCGGCCAGTCGCTGATGCTGAATATGCGCTTTGCCGGTGTAGAGGCCGTGCACCGTGCCGATAGAGATCGCCAGCATATCGACGCCGGTTTCCTGCACAAAGCGTTTCGCATCCTCAACGGGGGTAAACGCAATATCCTCTATCGCCACCACTTTGCCATCTTCCGATCCGCCAATCGCACCCAGTTCCGCCTCTACCGACACATTGCGCGGGCGCGCCATATCAATCACGCGGCGCGTATTAGCAATATTTTCCTCAATCGGCAGGTGTGAGCCGTCATACATCACTGAACTGAATCCCGCATCAATCGCGGTCTGAATCGCCTCTAAATCGGAACAGTGATCGAGATGCAGACAGGTCGGCACATTTTTACTGGCCGAAAGTGAACGAATAGCGTCAACCAGCAGCCGATGGCCTAAATATTTCGCCGTGCCGGTCGAGATTTGGATCATTAATGGGCTATTGGTCTTTTCTGCGGCTTTAAAAAAAGCGGGCAGCATTTCCAGGCAGTGCAAATTAAAGGATCCAAGCGCTTTAAATTCACGCTGTTTTGCCACCTGTAACAGATCGGTAAAATTATACAGACTCATGGATATTTTCCTCACGGGGCTTAGTGGATTTTCCGTTAACAAACCAGGCGATCAGGGTAATAAAGAGCACGAACAGCGCGACGAACAGCCAGTTGCCCTGGAAGGCGTGGCCTAATACCAGGCCGGTGCTGATAACGTCGGCATCGCTGAAGGTCACACCGGTGAAACCGTAGCTTTCCAGCATCGGCACCAGGATGGCGGGTAAAAAGGTGATAAACAGTCCGTGCACCACACCGCCAATCATCGCGCCGCGACGACCGCCGAGAGCATTGCCGAACACTCCCGCCGCGCCACCGGCAAAGAAATTGGTGAGCAGGCCGGGCAGAATCATGGCGAGGCCAAACATCGGGAAGACGATCATACCGATGACCGAACCCAGCGTGGTGGCAAGGAAGCCGACAATGACGGCGTTGGGCGCATAGGGAAACAGCACCGGGCAGTCGAGCGCGGGCTTCGCGTCTGGCACGATACGCATCGCGATACCGCGAAACGCGGGCACCAGCTCGTTCAGCAGCAGCCGCACGCCGCTGTACAGCACAAATACCCCGGCAACGAACTGCATCGCCTGCATAAAGGCATACATCAGGTAGTTCATGCCGTTGCTGTACTGGGCGATAAAGGCCGGGCCTGCGGCCAGCGCCGGGATGAGGTACATCGGCACCATGACGATACCCATCGCCAGATAGGTGTCCTGCAGGAACTTGAAGTTATCCGGCAGCTTGAGGTCTTCCGTAGAGCGCGATCCTTTACCGACCAGCTTCGCTACCGCTGCCTGGACCAGATAGCCAATGGTGCAGAAATGGCCCAGCGCGATATCGTCGGAATTGGTTATGCGGCGCACCACCGGCTGCGCCAGCGCAGGCATCACCACCGCCATAATGCCGCCAAAGATGCCGCCGGTAAGGATGAGCGGCAGCCCGGTAAGCCCGGCCTTATAGCCAATCACCGTGCCGATGGTCGCCATCCACAGCAGCGCCTGCCCGGTCAGGAAGATATATTTAAAGGGCGTGATGCGCGCGATAATAATATTGACGATAAAGATCACCAGCAGCGTCAGGGCCACTTCCGATCCCAGTTCGCGATTTGCCAGCCCGGCGATCGCGGCGACGTCGGTAATATAGCCCTGCATACCAAACCCGTGGGTAAATATAGTATTCAGGAAAGTTAAGGTGCCGACAATAATATTGATACCGGCCATCATGATTAAAAAGCCGAGCAGCGTTTTAAAGGTGCCCTCAACTACCTTCCCTGCCGATTTACGCTGCAGCAGCAGGCCAATGAGCGCAATAAAGGCGATCAGGATAGATGCCTGCCCTAACAGATCTTTCACCAGGAAATTAATAACACTATTCATGATTCACAACCTTCAGGTTACGCTCTTTGAGGAAAGCCAGGATCTTCTCTTCAATTTCCCCTTTATCGGTCAGTCGGTTCAGCACAATCACGCGTTTCATCTCTTCAGGCGAGGCGTCGGCATTTAATACGTCAGCGAACGCTTTTTGCGTCAGAATAATATCGGACTTAAAAGCACTGGCTTCCGATATAGTGGTGTGATCGATGTCAGCTTCAATCTCCAGCTTCTTTAATACTGCTTTGGCGCTCATTTCAATGGCAAAGCTGGATCCCAGACCGCAGCCGCAGACACATAAAATTTTAAGCATGGCTATCTCCTCAGACTATATTCAGTTGTTTAGCGAGTTTGTAATAGTGCCCTTCAGTATCGACAAGACGTTTTTTCATGCTAATTAAATCAATCGGGATGGGTTTATTGCTGCCATTAATAATTACGGCTTTGTTTCGCATACCCGACTGAATACAACGCACCACTTCGGTCGCCATAATTGCGCCCTGATAAATCTCTTCGCAGGTGGGATCGCCGTTACGCAGACCATAACCAATAATGGTTTTACGAATTCGCACGCCGGTCAGCGGCTCCAGCTGTTTAATCAGGGTGTCGATGGCTCCCTGAAACCCCGGTGAATATTCGCGCGTGTAGCCTTCCGAGCAGAGAATAACCACGCTGTTCTGTACCTCCAGCCGGGCGCGAATGCGTTCAGCCAGCTGCTGTACCGGAATCTGGCACTCCGGGATAAGCGCAAAGTCAGCGTTGCTTTTAATCGCTGACTGTAGCGTCAGTTCGCCGCAAAAACCGCCCAGCAGTTCCGCCATAAATACGCGTCCGGTGAGCGCCCGACCGGTATTGCGCAGCTTCGCCACCTCTTTTAATACCTGCTCACAGGCGGTGGAAAAACCGATGGTGTAGTCGCTGCCGTAAACGTCATTGTCGATAGTCATACCGACGCCGAAACAGTTCACGCCAAATTCGCTTAGCGTGTGCAGGAATTGCAGCGAGCCATCACCGCCCGCCATAATTAATATTTCCACGCGCAAGGCTTTAAGCTGCCGGGTAATTCGCTCATATTCGCTGCGCGCTAATTTCTTTTCGGTTCTGCCAGATTGCATTAACGGAATAGAGGCCACGGAATAATCCACTAAATCGCGCCAGGCTATCTCCTGATGTCGATTTTCCAGCAGCCCAGGAATGCCGCCGTTAAATAGCACCATATCCGCCTGCGCCAGTCGCGCCACCTGAAAGATAAAATTATTAATGCCGGCGACGTCGCCACCGCTTATCACCATGCCAATTCTCATTATGAAAACCTCTCTGGCTTAATCCGCTCTGAGGTTATTGTTCCAGGTGAAGGACTTGAAATTTGCAACGGATATCACAAATCCAGCAGAGATTAAGAAGCTCAGAGTATTGACACTTCTTTTTTCAGGCTTTTATTTGCGAGCTGGATCACAGCCGGTAAATCGAGAGGGAAATTGATTTTCGATAAGATTCATTGGGTTGGGTTAAAGAGAGGTAATTTATGCAGGCAAAGGGGATATGAAATTCACTCGCTTTTATCGTTAATGCGAAATTGTGATTTTCACCTCATTTTCACTGGATTAACCGTTCATTAAGCACTGTTTTTCATTTCAGGCGTGATAATTCACACCGCAATCAATAATCAGTGATCAATCGCCTTAGCGCCGTAATGAAGTGGAAAATGCCGGAGAAAGTGATAAGAGAATTTAAGGCAGGAATTAAACTCTCTCCCGATAACGAGAGAGAGTCACAGCGTTATTTCGCGTAAGCTTCGGTAGAAATAGTCAGCGTGACGTCATCGCCGACGGCCGGAACATATTTATCCAGCTTAAAGTCTGAACGCTTAATGGTACCCGTGGCGTCAAAGCCAATCGCCTGCTTCTTCACCATCGGATGCTCGCCCTGCTTGTTCAGCGTAGCGTGCAGCGTAACCGGTTTAGTGATGCCTTTCAGCGTCAGGTTGCCTTCCACGTCGAATTTATTATCGCCCTTCGCGGTCACTTTGGTGCTGTGGAACGTCGCGGTCGGGTATTTCGCCGTATCGAAGTATTCCGCGCCTTTAAACTCTTTGGTCAGCGCTGCAACATGGCTGTCGATATGGGTAATCGGCAGCGTGACGTCAACGCGTGAGGCGGTTGGGTTTTCACTGTCAAACACCAGCGTTCCTTTGGTGTCAGGAATATCTGCGGTGGGATGTGAAAAGCCGAAGTGGGTCCAGGTCACGATCACAGAGGTGTGCGCGGGATCAAGCTCGTACTGCTGCGCAGCGGCCTGAGACAGCGGGACATACAGGGCGGTGGCGGCCAACAGCGGCAGCGCAAGACGTTTAATATTTTTCACTTTGGGTTCCTTTTAAAACAACCGAATCCATTTGAGTGTCGCTGAAAGGCTCGCGCAGATATAGTGAAGAGTTTTGGTCTTAATTTTCAAATAAATTCAGCAATATCCTGGCGTGACTATTACGAACCGAGGTAACGGGTTTGCAATACCACGCCGCTCTGCCATCTGCTCAGAAGCTGTGCTTTTGCCTGGTGCAGCGCTGTCCAGGTCAAGGCCGCGACCGATGCATCATCGAGATCGCGCAGTCCACCTGCGCGACGCAACGCCAGCTGTAAGCTGGCCGCCGCTTCCTGCGGAGCATGAAGCGGCGCGCGCAGGCGTGCCTGCCATTTCTCCAGCGTCTCCGCTTCATCAGGTATCCTGAGCTGCTGCAAAAAGATCTGGCACTGCGCCAGCAGCGCGTCGGGAGCGACGCTCGGTGACTGGAGGGCGAACAGAATACCGTCGCGATCGACGCAGCGGTGATAGCGGCAGCTAACGACATAGCCGATCTGCTGCTCAACGCGCATGCGCTGGAAAAAGCGCGGCTCCATCAGCAGCGCCAGCGCACGCAGCGCCGCCAGCGACACCTCAGCGGGACAGGGCAAAAACAGCAGCAGCGCGCCGTCGCGGCTCTGATGCGCCACCGTCAGCCGTTTGCCCTGCTCAGGCTCTGCGCCATCGCCGTGGGCCTCGCCCGCCAGCGGCGCCAGCCAGCGCGCGATGATCTCATGCTGCTGCGGCAAACCGCCATAGAGCGCCGCGCGCCAGCCGCCCGCCGATGGAGAAGCGGCAACCGCCTGCGGCAGCCGACGCAGCAGTTCGCGGATCGCCACATCATCCGGCGGCGGCTCGTCTTGCGGGCTGTCGTCAAGGCGCATCGCATCCGGCAGCGACGCCAGCCAGGCCTCACAACCGAACGGCAGCTGCGCCACCAGTTGCCAGCTGCCCTGGTTTTCCTGCCAGCTTGCCGCGCCGCCCTGATGACGCAGCAGCGCAAAGAGTGGCCGCAGTCGCCGATCGAGGGCGACAGCATTCGCGGGTGTCAGTGAGGTAAAAAAATCGGGACGCAGCAGTAACGTGGCGGGCGTGTCGCCAGCGGCAAGATGCAGCAGCGGTGCGCACAGCTCGGGCGGCGCGGGCTGCTGCTTTGAAAGCGGTACCAGCGGGTGAAAGTGCAGTTCTGGTAGCGCCTCATGGCAAACTCCAGCGGTCCAGGATTGCAGCGTTAGCCTGAATCCCTGAGTTTCAATCTGGTCGCCCTGCACGCTGGCCGCACTCCACAGCCGCGCCTGCGGCGCGTTTGCCAGCTGTTGCAGCAGAGAGGCAAATCCTCTTGTATGCGCTGGCGGGACAAACCCAAAGGCGCGCTCGCGCAGCTGGTCAAGCGGAGTCAGCGCGGCGAAACGCTGATGGGCTAAATTCAGATAGTGGCGCTGCTGCTGCGGTGACGTTTTTGCCAGCATGCGCAGCGCATGTGGATACCAAGCGCAGACCGCATCAGGCCGATCCGTATCGAACTGCAGCGCCAGCCAGCCGCCTGTGCTGTCCAGACTCAGCCATTTACACTCAAGCTGTTGTGCCCAGCCGCGCTGCCGCAGGCTTGCCATTGCGCCGTATGGCGCTTCATCCTGTAAAAACTCGCGCAACAGTGTGACGTTGTCACGTACGGGGCCCGCTTCTCCACTGAGAAATGTGGTGATCCAGAGTTGACCGGCTCCCTGCGTTTCAAGCGCAACGTCGGCCTCAGTGGTGAAGCGTAAAGGCCTGGCCCACACTTCAGCCAGCCCCGGCTGAAAACGCTGGCTAAAGGCCCGCGCCAGCTGTTCAAGCTCATCCAGCGGCTGCGGCCCCTGCAGCCACAGCTGCATCTGGCCCGCCAGGAAAAAACGCTGATGGAACTGATGCAGCGCCTGCTTAAGCGCGTCGGGATCGTTGCCAAAGGCATCGCGGCTACCGATATGGAAACGCTGAAAATCGGCCGGTGCGCTGACGCAAGTAAACAGCGCCGCTTCGCGACGCGACGGCGTATGCTGCTGAATCAGCCGGTACTCGGCATCGATTACCGCCGATTCCTGCGCGATGGCCTCAGGCGTAAACCGCGGCGCAGCCAGCATATCTGCCAGCCGCGCGACGCCGTCGGCCAGCAGCCCGGCTTCCACCTCAAAGAACCAGGCGCTGCTGCGCAGCAGCGTCGTGGCATTGAGCCGCCCGCCTGCCGCCTGCACCCAGGGCATCAGCCGTTCGTTGCCCTGATAACCGGCGCTGTCGCTGAACAGCAGATGTTCCAGCAGATGCGCCAGGCCTGGCCAGGCTTCAGGCTCATCATGGCTACCCGCCGCCACCTGCGCCAGCGCAGCGGCCTGCTGCGCGTCGGGCTGATGGATCAGCGTGACGCGCAGGCCATTTGGCAACTGCAACTGGCGCAGCTCAGGCATGGTCAGAAGGTCCGGGTTTTGTAGATCAGCTGGGAGTTGGCGCGGTTGCGGAACTGCAGCTGGCCGATTTTCACGTCGCTGCAGGCCGCTTCGCGCCTCGCCTCGAGGATCACGTCGTGGTGCGGCGACTTGCTGCACACCGGATCCGTATTATCGGCGTTGCCGGTCAGCATAAAGGCCTGGCAGCGACAGCCGCCAAAGTCCTTCTCTTTCTCGTCGCACGAGCGGCAGGGTTCCGGCATCCAGTCGAAGCCGCGATAGCGGTTGAAGCCGAAAGAGCGATACCAGATATCCTCCAGCGACTGTTCCAGCACCGACGGGAACTGCACCGGCAGCTGGCGCGCGCTGTGGCACGGCAGCGCGGTGCCTTCTGGCGTAACGCTGAGGAAAATCGCGCCCCAGCCGCCCATACAGGGCTTGGGACGCTCCTCATAGTAATCCGGCGTCACGAACAGCAGATTGGTCAGGTTGCCGCTGCCGCTCATGCGTTCGCGATAGCGGCTGACCACCGCTTCCGCCTGCGCAATCTGCTCGCGCGTCGGCAGCAGGCCCTGGCGGTTAAGCTGCGCCCAGCCGTAGAACTGGCAGGTCGCCAGCTCGACGTCGTCCGCTTCCAGCTCAATGCAGAGGTCGATAATCTTGTCGATCTGATCAATATTGTGACGGTGTAACACAAAGTTGAGCACCATCGGGTAGCCGTGCTTCTTCACCGCGCGCGCCATCTCCAGCTTCTGCTGGAAGGCTTTTTTCGATCCCGCCAGCGCGGCGTTAAGCGTCTCGTCGCTCGCCTGGAAGCTGATCTGGATATGGTCCAGGCCCGCCTCGGCGAAGGCGTCGAGCTTCTTCTCGGTCAGGCCGATGCCGGAGGTGATCAGGTTGGTATAGAAGCCGAGATCGCGCGCGGCGCGAATCAGCTCCGGCAGATCTTTGCGCGTCAGCGGTTCGCCGCCCGAAAAGCCGAGCTGGACGCTGCCCATGGCGCGCGCCTGGCGGAATACCTCAATCCACTGCTCCGTGGTTAGCTCTTTCTCCTGCTGCGCGAAATCGAGCGGATTGGAGCAGTAAGGACACTGCAGCGGACAGCGGTAGGTCAGCTCCGCCAGCAGCCAGAGCGGCGGATTAACGGCGGGTTTATTCTGGGTCACGAAACATTATCCACTTTTGTTCATACGCCGCGCGCAGAAACTCTCTGACGTCTTCGCCGACGCCGCCCGCTTCCGGGAAGCGCGCGTCGAGCCCGGCGATAATCGCGCTGACGCTCTCTTTGCCGTTGACCTGTTCCAGGATGGCGGCGGCGGTTTCATTCAGCTTCGCCATGCCTTCCGGATAAAGCACGACGTGGCTCTCCTGCGCGGCTTCCCACTGCATGCGATAGCCGCGGCGGAACGCGGGAATAGAGTTGTCATTCATCTGTTATACCAGCCTTGTGGTGTGCCAGGCCGCCTTGTCGGTGACCGTATGGTAAGGCGGACGGTTCAGCGCGTAGGCCATGGTCATGGCGTCCAGCATCGTCCAGAGAATATCGAGCTTGAACTGCAGGATCTCCAGCATGCGGTTCTGTTTCTCGACCGTATCGCAAAACTCCAGCGCCAGCGCCAGGCCATGCTCGACGTCGCGGTTCGCCTGGCTCAGACGGCTGCGGAAATAAAAATAGCCCTCTTCCTTAATCCAGGGATAGTGCTGCGGCCAGCTGTCGAGACGCGACTGGTGGATCTGCGGCGCGAAAAGCTCGGTAAGGGAGCTGCAGGCCGCTTCCTGCCAGCTGGCGCGGCGCGCGAAGTTGAGATAGGCGTCGACCGCGAAGCGCACGCCCGGCAGCACATGGCGCTCAGACAGCAGCGCCTCGCGCGTCAGCCCAACCGCTTCGCCCAGCTGCAGCCAGGCTTCGATGCCGCCTTCGTGGCCGTTGCTGCCGTCGTGGTCGAGGATGCGCTGCACCCACTTGCGGCGAGTGGCGGGATCGGGGCAGTTCGCCATGATCGCCGCATCTTTCAGCGGGATGCTGGTCTGATAATAGAAGCGGTTCGCCACCCAGCCCTGGATCTGCTCGCGCGTCGCGTCGCCGTTGTGCATCGCGATATGGTATGGATGATGAATATGGTAGTAAGCGCCCTTATCGCGCAGCGCCTGTTCGAACGCCTGCGGCGTCAGCGTCTCGGTGATCTGCATCACTCACTCCTGAAGATGAATCGCCATGCCGTCCCAGCTCACTTCAATGCCCTGCTGCGTCAGAAACTGACGCTGCGGCGACTGCTCGTTGAGGATCGGATTGGTGTTGTTAATGTGAATAAGGATCTTGCGTTTTGCCGGCAGCGAGGCAAGTAGCGCCATCAGCCCCTGCTCTTCGGAGAGCGCCAGGTGGCCCATCGCCTTGCCGGTGTTGTTGCCGACGCCGGCGGCCTGCAGCTCGTCATCTTTCCAGACGGTGCCGTCGATCAGCAGGCAGTCCGCCTTCTGCAGCCAGGGCATAATCACCGCATCCGGCTCGCCGAGGCCCGGCGCATAGAGCAGCGTCTGTTTGCTGGCGAGGTTTTCAATAAACAGCGCCACGTTGTGTCCCGGCAGCGGACGGTCGCGGTATGGCGAGTAAGGCGGCGCGTTGCTGAGGATCGGGATCGCGGTAAAGCGCAGGTTCGGACAGACATCGACGCTGAACAGCTCGAGCGGCGCGATGGGACGATGCTGCAGCCCGCCGTTCCAGTGCTTCAGCATGGTGAAGACCGGGAAGCCGCTGGTGAGATCGGCGTGTACTTCCGGCGTGCACCACACCTGATGCGGGCAGCCTTCGCGCAGGCTGAGCAGCCCGGTGGTGTGATCGATCTGGCTGTCGGTAAGAATAATGGCGCCGATGGCGGTGCCGCGCAGCGCGCCTTTTTTTATCAGTTCTGGCGTATGGGCGATCTGCTGGCTGATGTCCGGCGAGGCGTTGCATAACACCCAGTTTTCGCCGTCGTCGCTGAGAATAATCGAGGACTGCGTACGCGGGCTGGCCTGAATGGTGCCTTCGCGCACGCCCTGACAGTTGGCGCAGTTACAGTTCCACTGAGGAAAACCGCCGCCAGCGGCGGATCCAAGGACTTTGATGAACATAGGAGAAACCCGGCGTTGAAACAAAATGCCCGCGCAGCTGGCGGGCATGGATATTAACGGTTGGAGATGTACAGCGTCACTTCCAGACCGAGACGTAAATCAACAAATTCAGGTTTTTTTCCACATAATAGTCTTCCTCTAAGGTGAATGAACAAAGCGATACCCGTCAGGTATCATTACGTAAACAATCCAGTGATTATGCACGCAATTTTGAGCCGGCTGATGGTGCGCTAACGGCGCATCGAGATCAACCCGCAAATGTTAAGGAAATGAATCAGCCCTGCCAGACCTGGCGCAGCAGGCGCAACCAGTTATCCGAAGCGAGCTTTTCCAGCCGATCCTGATCATAGCCCGCTTCGCGGAATGCCGCGAACAGGCGCGGCAGCCCCGCCACGTCTTTTAGCGCGTCTGGCACGGAGATGCCGTCAAAATCGGAGCCGAATCCCACACGATCGCTGCCCATTATCATTATGAGCCGTTCATAGTGCCTGACGATGTCGCTCAGCGGCGTATCGCCGTCGCGCTTGCCGTCGGCGCGCAGAAACGCATTGCCGAAGTTGATGCCGACCATGCCGCCGCTGTCGCGAATGGCGGCGAGCTGGGCATCGGTCAGGTTACGCGGCTGGGCGCAGAGCGCATGGGCGTTGGAGTGGGTCGCCACCAGCGGCGAGCGAGAGAGCGCGGCGGTATCCCAGAACGCTTTTTCATTCATATGGGAGACGTCGATCAGCATATTCAGCGCGTTGGCCTGTTTAATCAACGCCTTGCCGGCTTCAGTCAGGCCTGGCCCGCTGTCCGGCGAGCCGGGGAATGCGCCGGTCACGCCGACGCCGAAGCGGTTAGGCAGATTCCAGAACGGCCCGATGCTGCGCACGCCGGCAGCATAAAACGCCTGCAGCTGCTCGCCCTCTTCATCCAGCGCGTCCGCGCCTTCGATATGGGCCACCAGCGCCAGCACGCCCGCGTCGCGGCAGGCGACAATCTCAGCCGCGCTGCGGCACAGCCGCGCGCGCCCCTGCGACTGCTCGGCGATCTGCGTAAGAATAGCCAGCTGCTGCCACATGATCTCCAGCGGCTGATAAGGCGTCTCGGCAAGGTGCGGCGCCATCTGGGCGATATAGGCCTGCGGCGGCACGAAGAGAGCGAACAGGCCGCCGAAAAAGCCGCCCTGGCGCATGCGCGGAAAATCGAGCTGGCCACGTTCGATGCCGTTGAAAAAGGCGTCGACCGGCGCGTCGCGATGATTCAGCCACAGATTGAGCAGCAGATCGTTATGGCCATCAAAAGTTAACATCGGAGAAATAAGCGTTTAAAAAACTCAACATCGCGCTATGTTACGCGGCCGCAGGATAAACGCCAAATCAGAGGGCACGAATGGTTACTCTGCCTGCGGCGTAACCGAGAACTGGTCAAAAATCTTGTAGGTGGCGACGTCAAACAGCGAAACCGCCTCGACCTCCGCCATGGGAATCAGATGGCGGAAGTGCTGCAGGTTCAGCGGTTCGGAATCGGGAGTGATATTCTGCGCCAGGTAGAGTTCGTAGTAGCGATGCTGCTCGCAGAACTGCAGCGTCTCTTTATCGCGGTAGCCGCTGATATAGGGGATTAGCGCCAGATGCTGGGTTTGCGTGTGTTCGATGCGCGGCGCGGCGACGTAGCCGATATAGACCTTGCGCGATTTAAGCGTCACGAACACCAGCTTCTCTTCTTCGATCGCCTGCAGCAGCAGCGACTCCATGCCATCTTCCCGGGCGACTTTACGATACTCCGCCATGCTGCTTTTCCCGTCACGCATCGCCCGCCGCGCCGCTTCGCCCGCGCGCCAGGCGCGCAGCGCGGCGAGCGCCAGACCCAGCTCGAAAAAGAGCGGATAGTTCATCAGCGTGGTGTGGGTCAGCCAGGAGTAGTAGTCCTGTATGGCGTAATCGGGAAAAAAGAGATGGGGAACTGAAAGCAGCAGACTCAGCAGAAAGAGCGCGACGTAGATAAGCGCTACGCCGAAAAAGCCCTGCAGCGCGAACTTGGCGCCGTGCATCGCCACGTAAAAATAGGCGATCCAGCCGCTAGAGCGCGCCTGACGCGTGCGCGAGGGATAGTGGTTTTCCGTATACCAGTAGCCGCAGACCAGCACGACCATAATGACCAGCGGTCCCATCGCACGCCCTTAGCGTTTTTGCGCCAGCTCTTCCATACGGGCACGCATCGCTCTGCCCACATCAGGGTTATTCATATTCAGACGGGCGTTGCCGTTAACGTCGAGAATCAGCTTGTCTTGATCGGTGTAGCGCAGATCTTCATTGGTTAAGCCGCGCATAAACTTATCCGGCTCGGCGAACCACTTGCCCATTAACCTTTTTAGCCTGTTCATTTGTCCTCCTCGTCTTAACGGCGCGATAACCTGTGCGGTTGCGCCCTGTTGAGTATACGTCAGGCGCCGCGAACATTCCTTGTACAGTTTTCTACGCTGTTTTGCGCGGACGCGCAACCGCATCCTGATTTAACCGCCCTGCGCCACCGTCAGGCCGCGATAAAAGGTCGGCTTCACATCCAGGGTTTTCTGGATCAGGCCATATTTCTGGTAAAAGTCGGCGGTCTCCTGCTGCTGCTGCACCGTATTGTCGTCAATGCTCTGCCAGTGCGACTGGCGACGCGAGAACGCTTTTTCCGCCGCCGCGGGCGGGAAGCCGATAATTTTCGCCAGCGTCTGCGCGTAGTCGGCGACGTGGCTGTTGGCCCAGCGATCCGCCGCCGCCAGCCGGTTGACGTAGTCCTGCAGCGCGGCGCGCTTTTCGCGATCGTTGATGGCGGCGTCGGTGGCGGCCAGGAAGCTGTTGCCGGTCGAGAGCCCCACGCCGTTGACCAGTATGCGTCCGCTCTGGGTCACTTCCGCCAGCGCGGTATAGGGATCCCATGTCGCCCAGGCGTCTACCGCGCCGTTAGAAAGCGCGATGCGCGCGTCGGCAGGCTGTAGAAAGCGCCAGCTGACATCTTTATCGCTCAGGCCCGCCTGCTCCAGGGTTTTCAGCGCCTGAAAATGGCCGATAGAGCCGCGTCCGGTGGCGATGCTTTTTCCTTTGAGATCGGCGGCGGTTTTGATGGGCGAATCGGGCCGCACCAGCACCGCCAGCCCGGCAGGCACCGATTTGCTCACCGCCACCGCTTTCACCTGCGAGCCGGCGGCCAGCGAAAAGAGCAGCGGCGCGTCGCCGATAATGCCCGCGTCCACCGCGCCCGCATTAAGCGCCTCCGCCAGCGGCGCGGCGGCGGGAAACTCCGCCCACTCAATTGCGTAGCTTAGCTTGTCAAGCTGATGCGCCGCCGTCATCTCGGCGCGCATATTGCCTTTTTGATCGGCGATGCGCAGCGTGACGGCCTGCGCGGAGCAGGCGCTGGTCAGCGCAAGCGCGATATAAAGAGCGTGGTATTTCATCCTGTTTTCTCCTGGCGCAAAAAAAACCAGCATAAACCGGACCTTGAGAAACGCCGATGCCGATTCCGCATGAGGTTAGCCGGCGGCCGCATAAGGCTGTCGCTTTTGCGTTATCGGTTGTCATTTTTGCGCGCGCGGCGGCGCGGCGCGACGCGGCAGACTGCGCTGACACCATAAGGAGGTTTTATGCTGACGCACCCCAAAGAGAAGTACCGTGCTTTTCCCGTTATCGCCCTGCCCGATCGTCAGTGGCCAGATCGCCAGCTGACAAAGGCGCCGCGCTGGCTTTCCACCGACCTGCGCGACGGTAATCAGGCGCTGGCGGAACCGATGGATGCAGAACGCAAGCTGGCGTTTTGGGATCTGCTGCTGGCGTGCGGCTTTAAAGAGATAGAAGTCGCCTTTCCCGCCGCATCGCAAACCGACTTCCAGTTTGTGCGCGATCTGATTGAGCAGCGCCGTATTCCCGAAGGGGTCACTATCCAGGTGCTGACGCAGGCGCGCGAAGCGCTTATCGCCCGCACCTTCGAGGCGTTGCAGGACGCGCCGCGCGCTATTCTGCATCTTTATAACGCCACTGCGCCGCTGTTTCGCGAACGGGTGTTTGGCCAGAGCCAGGCGGAGATCGTCGCGCTGGCGTGCGCGGGCGCGCGTCAAATCCGTGACGGCTGCGACGCCCGGCCCGAAACGCACTGGACGTTTGAATACTCCCCGGAAACCTTCTGTTTTACCGAACCGGAATTCGCGCTGGCGATCTGCGAGGCGGTAGCGGATATCTGGCAGCCCTGCGCCGCCTGTCCGATGATCGTCAATCTGCCCGCGACCGTGGAGGTCAATACCCCGAACGTGTATGCCGATCAGATTGAATATTTTTGCCGTCACTTCAGCCGCCGCGATGCCGTTTGTATCAGCGTGCATCCCCATAACGATCGCGGCACCGGCACCGCCTGCGCGGAGCTGGCGCTGCTGGCGGGCGCGGATCGCGTTGAAGGCTGCCTGTTCGGCAACGGCGAGCGCACCGGCAACGTCGACATCGTCACGCTGGCGCTAAATCTCTACAGCCAGGGGATCGCGCCTCAACTTGACTTCAGCGATATCAACAAGGTGACGGAGGTGGTGACGCGCTGCAACCAGCTGCCGGTGCATCCGCGTCATCCTTATGCGGGCGAGCTGGTGTTCACCGCCTTTTCCGGCTCGCATCAGGATGCGATCCGCAAAGGTTTCGCCCTGCGTCAGCAGCGGCAGGAGACGATCTGGCAGATGCCTTACCTGACGATCGATCCGGCCGATATCGGCTGCAGCTATGAGGCGGTGATCCGCGTCAACAGCCAGTCGGGCAAGAGCGGCGCCGCCTGGCTGCTGGAGCAAAATCATGGCCTGGCGCTACCGCGCGCGCTGATGCAGGATTTCAGCCAGCGGGTGCAGCAAGAGACGGACCGCCACGGCAAGGAGATGACGCAGCGCGCCATCTGGCGCTGCTTCTGCCTGCACTACGGCGTCGAGCAGGCGACGCTGACCCTGCTGGAGGCGGAAAGCCGAAGCGACGGCGATATGACCCGGCTTGAGGCGAACCTCGGGATAAACGGCGGCAGTCGTCGCCTGCGCGGCAGCGGTAACGGCTTGCTGTCAGCGGCGGTGGATGCGCTGCGTCGCGCGCTGGGGCTGGAGCTGACGATTGCGGATTACCACGAGCATACGCTGGGCAAACGCAGCGACAGCCGTTCGGTCGCCTACGTCTGCTGCCTGAATAGCCTGGGCGAGCGCGCCTGGGGCGTCAGCATCGACAGCGATATCGCCCGCGCCTCCCTACAGGCGCTGCTTAACGCGGCGACGGCCTCTCTGCCTGTGGAAAATAGGCGGCAGGCGCAACCCCCAGCAGGCGACGAAACATCGCGCTGAAGGCGCTGGGACTCTCATAGCCGAGATCGAGCGCCACGGCCAGCACCGACTCGCCCTGCGCCAGACGGGTCAGGGCGATAACCAGGCGCGCGCGGCGCACCCAGTCGCTGAAATGCAGCCCGGTCTCCCGCTGAAAGTGGCGCGCAAGGGTGCGGCTGGAGAGGTTTAGCCGCCGCGCCCCCTCCTCCAGCGTCCAGCGATCCCCCGGCGCCTGCTGGATGGCGCGGCAGAGCCTTTGCAGCCGGGCGCTCTGCGGCTCCGGCAGATTGAACGGCAGCACGTCCAGGCCGCGCAGCTCATCCAGAATCAACTCATAGATATGCTCGCTGCGGCTGCCGGGCGCATAAACCTCCGGCAAGGGCAGCGCGCTGACGATCAGCTCGCGCAGCAGCGGCG
The DNA here is from genome assembly GCF_059730625.1 of Pantoea sp. X-Soil-MYKO-1289. Taxonomy (NCBI): domain Bacteria; kingdom Pseudomonadati; phylum Pseudomonadota; class Gammaproteobacteria; order Enterobacterales; family Erwiniaceae; genus Pantoea; species Pantoea sp. X-Soil-MYKO-1289. The sequence continues at coordinate 1,985,288 of NZ_AP036004.1, read as the reverse complement.
ATACCGGCACCACCTGACAGCTGGCGGGCAGGTCGGCGCGCGCCAGCGGATCGACAAATAAGGTGCGCGCGGCGACCGGCCCGGTAATCTGCAGCGCATGGCGCGTATAGGCGGGCAGCCAGACGCCACGGCCCGGCGGAACGATCCAGCTGCCCTGCGCGGTATCGACGCGCACCACGCCGCTCAGCGTATGGATCAGCTGCGCGCAGCTGTGATGATGCCAGGGTTCGCTGTCGCCGTGCGCGTAGTCATGGGCGTAAGAGACCAGCGGACGAGAGGTGAAATCGAACGACAGCCGCGCCGTCACGGTTATTGCTTCAGATAGCGGTGGATCGACGCCAGATCTTGCTCGCCGTAGCCGGCGTCGACCGCCTGCTGCCAGAGTGCGGCGATCTGCTCCAGCGCGGGCAGCTTCGCGTCGCCCTTCGCCTCTAACGCCAGCTTCGCGTCTTTCAGCGCCCACACCAGGCTCATCTGCGGGGTGAAATCTTCACTGGCGATCATCGCGAGCTTCGCTTTGGCGTAGGGCGCCGCCAGCGGGCCGCCGTCCAGCACCTTCCAGAGATCGTCGGTGGTAAAGCCAAACTCCTCCGCCAGGCGCGTGCTCTCCGCCAGGCTCTGCATCAGGCCGATTAGCCAGCTGTTGACCACCAGCTTCATGCGCGACGATTTGCCCGCCTCGCCCAGCCACTGCGTGCCTTTGCCAATCGCGGCGAAGACCGTTTCCGCCGCCTGGGCGCGCGTCCGATCGCCGCTGGCCATCACCAGGATCTGCGCATTCTCGGCCGGCGCTTTGGTGCCGGAAACCGGCGCGTCGATAAAGACGACGTCCGGGCGCTCGCTGGCGAACCAGCCGATCAGGGCGTCGGTTTTCTCTACGCCGATGGTGCCCATCTGCGCGAGGGTCGCGCCCTGCTTCAGCGCCTCCTTCACCTGATGCAGCGTGTTTTCCGTGGTCTCGCCGTCGGAGAGCATGGCGATAACCACGTCAGCGTCGCGCACCGCCTCTTCCGGGCTGGCGCTCAGCGTCAGGCCGGAGGCTAACAGATCTTCGCCGCGCGCCCGCGTGCGGTTCCAGCCATAGACGGTAAACCCCTTTTTCAGCAGGTTGGCGGCAAACGCGCGCCCCATGGCGCCTAAACCTAATACGGCGACGGCGGGTTGTTGACTCATACTGACTCCTCGGGTTATCCGTAAACTAAGCATTTAACACTGAAGGGAAAGTCACGAAAAATCCAGTCGGGAAAAACATTTTTCGACGCTGAATTTCGCATAAAACGACCTTATTATTTACGCTTTTCAAATAATCGTAAAAAGCCGTAACATACGCGCACAATGTTCCATCTGGTTCATTTCATCTCTTAATGACGGTCTTTCATTCATGAAAATTGCATCACTGCGACAGGTCAGCGTGCTGCTGCCTGCCATGCTGCCGCTGCCGCTGCTGGCGGCTGAGGATACCGGCAGCGCGACCATGGTGGTCAGCGCCGCGCCGGCGCAAACCGGCCTCTCCGAACTCGATACGCCCGCCGCGGTCAGCGTGGTGAACGGCGAGGATATGCGCCAGGCCGCGCCGCGCGTCAATCTGTCGGAAAATCTCGGCAGCGTGCCGGGCCTGCAAATCCAGAACCGCCAGAATTATGAATAGAGAAGACAGAATTACGGATTTTAAAGCGCGCTATTCATGGGCAATTTCACGCTGCGCTGAGGTTTAGCGAGCGTCGCGTGAAATGAGTCGTGAACAATTATGTACTCATTTATGTACTCAATTTATCTTGGGGTTTTGAGGTATAATTGAGAGGTGTTTAACTCTTCAGGAGGGATTTATTATGTGGAAGAAGCCAGAATTTGTTGATCTGCGCCTCGGTCTGGAAGTGACGCTGTACATTTCTAACCGTTAATGAAGATGCCCGCAACTTTGCGGGCATTTTTCTAAACCGGGCTATCATCGTGCCAAACGCGCATGATTTCATACGTTACTTTGCCGAGCACAACTACTCCCTCAAGCTCTTCACCAGCAATTCTTTGCCCTTCGTCGGTAATCACATAGTGCTCGCCAGTTCTTGCTATCAGCGACACGCCATCATGCAGAAGAGCTATTTTGTCACCACTGGCGATGCGGGCGGACCTGTCCACTACAATAAGCCCCTCCTCACGCTCTATGAATAGCGTTGCGCTGGGATTATGAACAACAAGGTCGTTAACGGTGAGGCGCCGCTCAATGTAGTCCTGAGCTGGAGATTGAAAGCCCATCAGATCACATAGCCCATGTTTCGCAGCGCCCACGTTTTGTTTGCGCCCCCATCAGTGACTAGCTCAAAGAAAAATGACTGGTAGCGCTTGATCCACCGATTGCACTCCTCAAGTGGCCAGTGGTGATTGTACTTTTCCAGCGCCAGCCGAAAATCATCTGTAGTTATTGTCTGACGTCTTTTTGCGTCTAACTTAATCGCGTCTTTGAAAGCCGCGGTAATCTCATAATCGCGTGGCATGAAAACCTCCCTATAAAATAACTGTATATAAACACAGTAATATTGAGAGCTGTTTTTGGCAAGCCGCTACGATTCGGTTTTTTGTAAAGCCTAGGCTGGCACTGGAGATTTTCTTAAGAAGCCTGGCGCGAGTGGTTAGGCATCGAGCCCATCAATGGATTTCATACGACTCTGTAGCTCAGCAATTATGGCGTTCTGTTTTTCGATGACGTCCATCAGCGCCAGGATTGCTTCATGGTGCAAGGCTGCTGACACTCCTGACGTATCAGGAGAAAGGATGTCTTTAACAACCTTGCCATCCTTTAGCGTCCTGTCGCCTGAAACGAATACGCTGTCTGGGAATACTGCCTGCACGTCCTGCGCAATGAACCCAATACCAGGGGCGGCGTTGTCCAGTCGTTCCCAGGTCACCCCTTTAATCAACTTCATCTTGCCAAGCGGGTCATCGATGCGCTGAATTTTGGTTTTGATGCGCTCGTCTGAGTTCGACACCCAGGTTTCCCGGAGCAATCGCATTGCCAGTATCAAACGGGAAGTACCAGCGCTTAGTCCCGTGCCAGTAACTGCTTCCTGTTATCTGCCCCTGTACCGGCGCGCCGGCTGATGATGGCGAAATTGTTGCAAAGCCAAAGAAAGCTCCGTTTACGCCTGAAGGTGCGTCGTTGGGTTTTCCCCATCCATCAAGAACAGCCCTCAACTCAGAGGACCAGCGTCCCTGCGTGCTGTCGCCGAACACGTTTTGAGAGAGAATGTCGCCCTTCACATTGACCAGTGAAGATACGTTGCCGCCTGTTTTGTTATTCAGCGTTCCCAGCCGGGTATCATTACCCTGCGTAACTGTGCCCGCTGTGGTTCCGTAGCTTACGCCAAGATTTGATCGGGCAGTGGCTTTATCAGTCAGACCATTCAGGTTGTCAGCTTTGGCCAAAACATCTGCAGTATTTGCCTTGCTGGCGTACTGCTGCGCCATATATCCCCAGCTCGGCCCGGTAAATGTGGTGCGATCCGGGCGCTCTACAGTAACCGAAGACGCATCGCTGTAAATCCTCTGCCAGTTAACCAGCTGTGAGTTCATGCCGCGCAGCGCTGTGCCCATATCATTCATGATCTGCTGAGTAACGGCATATAGCAGGCTGGCAGGAACTGCATTCCATGCGAGACCGCTAGCTGTTGGGCCTGCATAGGCGCCGCCAAGGGTTAACTGAGTGTTGGAGGCGATGGCTGCTACAATCAGCGTGTAGGGTGTTCCTCCAACAATTACCCCGATGAAATCGCCTACCTTAAGCTCTGTCGTAAAACTTGTTCCAGTGCCACTGACTGCGACAGAGTTGTTTGTTAGTGCAATAGTGCCTGCTGACATGCTTCTCTCCGGGCAATAAAAAAAACCCGGCACAATGGCCGGGTTAGTTGATTTATGTTGGCTTAATTAGCTTTGAAAATGATTTTTAGCTGCTCGTTTTTTTTGGCTTTGCCTGATGTAAACTTCCAGTACGAAATTTGCTTGCGTACGCTACGATCGAAAACATCAGGCGGTTCCGCACTGATGAGACGGATGTTCTCTACCCTCCCGTTTCTGTTAACATCGTAAAGCACATTAACTTCGCCATCGATGCGAAGATTTGCAGCTCGAACAGGATATTTGATAATGTTTGCATTGGCATTAAAGATAGCAAACATAAAAAAAACAGGAAAAAGGAATTTATACATAAGCACCTCAAAAGTTATAATCGCATAGAATACCTTTAGCCTGAAAAGTTCAATTTAATTATTTGATCGTAACGATCACCTTTAGCTTAGATTAGGAAGAATGGCATAAGGTATGCGCAAACCATATGGCTTTAAGGTGTTCGCCCAGCTTTGCTGAAGTTGGTTTACCCACTGACACTGAAGAGTTCCATTTGCAAACCTAAAAAACAGCCCCGAATAACCAGTAGCCGCCCCGTCGTCAGATATGTTTCCGCTTGGGCAAGAACTCATAAGAATCCACGTGTTATTACCTATTGCCTGAGAGTAAACCGTACTATCGAGATCGTAATTCGCCGGAATTTCAAAGAAACCAATGATTCGAGGAATTTTTGCGGCCATGACGGCTGACCAAATAAGCTCACCCGATGAATTAAAAACATCTTTGTAGCCGCTCTCCACTGGCATACCGCTGTGCGTCCTGGCCATCAAACCAGCGTTAGCCGTCATCCATGCTGGGTTAGATGCGAAAAATTTCGCATTGTTATTTGGCTTAAACCATCGCAAGTTATCGTCATCGGGCACCCCTCCGCTTACAAAACCCATATCCGTAGAGTTACCTAGTTGACAACTAATATTGTAATAGCCAACATCAGTAATCCCTCCGTATTGCACATTATCACGGTAATAGCTTCCCTTATAGTTTGAATCTATTACTAATGCGCCTGAAGAATTGAAAATCTGATATCCGCTCATATGAATGCGTATAAATCCAAGGTTAATGTAACAGCGGTGACGTCTCGGGATAATCGCCAGACTCGGTAACCGCCATCATAGGTTCGGGTAGCAAAGTTGTTGGTTTTGAAATAGCTGGCGCTGGATGTTGAGACAACGGCAGCAAACGAGCCTACCGATGTTATCCCTCCATAGGAACCAGTCACCATATTTACGTTGGCCGGGATAGTTACAGTAGTTCTGCCTAAATATCTGGTGTTGTAGTCGCCGATATCGACGACTAATTTACCTGACGCATCCCAACATTGCAGACCACATGGCATTTTTTCTCCTTACCAGAGTCCTTCTCTGATTCGCAACGTTCCATTAGCGTCGTAGGTCAGCTTGAGAACCCCTGTGTCAATAACTCTGCCTGAACCATTCGCCGCGTTTCGCTCGAATGTTCCTGCTTTATCCAGGCGCCATCCCACAGAGCCTGCAACAAAGTTGTTTGACTGGATATAATCGCCGATCATTGCGTTATTGATCCAGCCCTGACCGATAAAGCCCTGACTGATAAGCACCTGCCCGTCCTTGATAACAAAGGGAGAATAAAGGCTGTTGCCAACGCCACTCATGACGACGAAACTGGTTAGCGTTGACCGCAACACGCGTATCTACGCCTCCACTGCCATTTACCGTTGCGGCGACAGACAGACCGGCATCGTAATTCGTCCCGTTATATCGGATGCCCGTTTTCAGTGTGTAAATTGCAGAGGGGCTGGATACATCAGCGTAAGCTGTGAACTTCTGCTGAATTGCTGCCTGTTGCTCAGCGAATTGAGCTACTACGTCAGTTTCAAGTTGAGCAACAGCACTTTCGGCATCTGCCGCAACTTTTTGCGCCTGCAGGACTCCGGCGCGGTTTTCGCCATAATTCGCCCATTGCTGATTAACCGAATCATATTCCGACAGCATGCTCTGTAACAGCGCCTGCGGATCGGTGATGAGTGGCTCGAGCAGCTGCTTACCGTCAGGAGACGTCAGGAACTCTTCCACCACGCTGCCAATCAGGTCATCTGCATTTACGTTGGACATGCCAGCCACAAAAGCCGTCCAGTCGCCCACATTGCCGATCTTGTCCACCAGCCGGGCCCGATACCAACGGCGAACGCCAGCAGGCATTGGCCCGTGCTGATAGCTCACGCCGGGATAAGGAACATAGGCAAGGAACTGAGGGTTTTGTCCGTCTGCAGTGGTGGCCACCTGAATTTCGGTATAGGCCGTATCGCCCGAGCCTTCAGGAAAGCCCCAGGTGATATCGATGTTCCACACAACATTGTCTGTAGCCATCAGATTAACAGGCGTGCCTGGCTTACCTGCCTTGCCTGTCAGGGAAGTTGAATCAGCGTATCCCCAGGGAGAGGAAACTTCCGCGGCATTAACTGCGCGCACCCTGACGTCATAAACGCCCGTATAAATTCCCTGAATGCTGAAACCCTGCGCGCTGGTCTGGCTCACATTGACCCAGTCGCCTTTATCCTTGCGCCACTGCGCAACGTAGCTGATCGCTCCTTCAACCCTGTCCCACGTAACCTGCATGATTGAAACAGACAGGCCCTGCTCGACGTAACTGACTTCAGAAATAGCGATATTGGTCGGGGCCTTCAGGACGCTTATCGGCGTGACAGTAATGGGCGCAGGCTCAATCCGAACACCATCATCAATATAACGATACTTGTTTGGATCGTGCTCAACGCCTGCGATGGTAAACGTTCCATCATCATTGCCAGCTATTGAGGTAACACGGTAATACTGAATGGCCAAATTATCGCTGTCGATGGCCCATACAGCGCCCGCCACCGGCGTCTGCCTGAATGCCGTATTTACCGTTACCGTTTTTTTATCGCTGCTGATACTGGCGATAGTGCGCGTCTGTGCCGTACCGTCAGGCAGGTTAACCACCAGCCTGTCGCCGGCGCCGTAGTCAATTGCGCGATCCAGCGTTATAGTAAGGCCGCTAGCGGCACTGATGCGGCCGCCGTTCTGCTTTCCGGCTCTGAAAGGATCGGCAATGCCGATAATTTCCGCCGGCACGGGAAGATATCCGTCCAGGCCGGTGCCGAATGAAATGGTTCCGTCTTTAGCATTGGACAAAATGGCCCAGCGGCCTCGTCGGTGAGCCTCACTCTGAGATGTGCAGCCGATAGCGGTAAGGGACATTTCATTCACACCATACCGGCTAACGAGATCGGAATCGTAGACCCCTTCGACCGTATCTGAGAAATGATTTACGGGGTCAGACCATGACACCTGACAGGAGGTGTAACGGTTTTTGTAGCTGCCTCCCGCATAGCTAAAGAGCCCGTCGATAACATTCGCCGCATGGTAAACCATGTCAACATCGACATTGCCGTTGCTATCGACTTGCGGCACGTCGGCATTGACGAATATCTGGTTATTACCCCAGAACGTGATGCCCCTGAAGATGGCCGCAATGTCTTTGAGTACGGTATAGGCGTCCTGCTGATTCTGGATGAAAACGTTACAGGTAAAGCGCGGTTCTGTTCCGCCGGCACCGTTACTGACCATCTGATCGCAATACTGCGCGATGCTGTAAAGTTCCCATTTGTCGATCATTGAGGCATCGACGCGGTTGCCCATCCCGAAAATCTTATCCAGCACCAGGTCATAAAAAATCCAGGCCGGGTTATTTGTGTAGGCAAATTTGAAATCACCCAGCCAGTTGCCGCTATAGGTGCGACTTACCGGATCATACGTGGTCGGCACGCGTACCAGGCGACCTTTAGGTTTACAGGTGATTTTTGGCGCGCTGCCGTTGAACTGACTGGCATCGACTTCGACATAAAGCAGCGCCGTATTTGGGTAACGCAGCTTGCTGTCTATGACCTCAGCAAACGAGAAAACTTTGAACGCATTGACGAGCTTCGAAGATGAAGAGTCTGCGGTGATGCGCCTTACCCTGATAGCCCAGCCGCTTGATGCTTTTGGCAGATCGATACGGTGATCGCGCTGGTATTCTGATGTGGTTTTGCCGTCAAAGCTGCCATCCACAACCGTGACCCACGACCCACCATCTGTTGAAAGGTCAATCGCATATTGCGTAACCGTGCCGACCATATCGCCATTGTCTTTATAGGCGTACTGAACTGGCAGGCTGAGCTTGATTCGGACGGCATCGAGGGTGAGATTGGTATACTGGCGCGTCCACGGCACCGACTGTGTAACGACGACGCCAACAGACAGTTCGTTATCGACTTCAGGCATACCCTGAATGTAACCCTGATCCTGGGTGCCCTTGCGCCAGTCCCAGACAACACCGGTAAAGTTATATGTGCCGTCATCGTTCGCCAGCTGGGTGTCATTCAGATAAATTTGCTGCGCCGTCAAGTCACCCTGAATTTCACCTTCAGAAATGGCAAGCAGCATTTTCAATTTCGCAATGGAAAGCAGATCGTCTGCCTGTTCTGTAGGCGTGTGCGCGCTGCCTCCACCGCCCTTGCTGGCACTGATGACAGTCGCCCCTTCAAGTAGTCGCATATTTCACCCACAAAAAAGCCACCCGAAGGTGGCCTGAATTTAAGTCAGAGAGTTTATTGCTGATCGCTGGTAAAGCTTCCGGCGCTAATGATTGCCCCGCCGATTTCCCGCTCCCCATAGAGAACCGGAACGGGATAACCCATCGCTACAGTGTTGACCGGCGCGCCAAAGGCGTAATTGGGTTTGTTATCCGTACTTGATGATGCGCCGATATTGTATTTTGGTTGCGGGGTAAGCATCTGGACCACGCCGCCAAGCAGCATGCTAATGCCCAGGCTGGTTAATGCTGTTACGGCAAGCCCTGTTGCTGTCGTTGTCCCCAGTGCCGCACCATAAAGAGCGAGAGTGCTGCCCGCAGTGAAGAATGCAGCCACGATCGCCACGGCACCGATGATTACCTGAAGCGCGCCGCCCCGCTTTGAACCTTCAATGATGGGCTCCATCTCAAACTCAACAGCTCCGGAGGACATATCGAACTCTTCAAGGCTGATGTTATTTTTGCCGCTGAAAAAGGCGAAACGCACGCCGTTAAGGTGCGCCGTTGAAACATAGCTTTTGAAGCCGGGAACCTGCGAACACATGGCACGGAGCAGTTCGCGAAGATCGGCAACGTGATATCTATGAATCTTACCGAATTTCTTTGCCATCGGCCCTTTCAGGGTCATTGTCTTAAGCATCCATTAACTCCTTCCTGCGAACCACACGCACGGTTCTGTTACGCCAGTAATCTCCATACGGGACGCGCGTTGAGAGGTTGCCAAAGTTGTGATGAAGAATGATGTTGTCGCCGAGATAAATGGCCGCGTGATTTGTCACTGGCGCCTGAATCTGCATCATGATCATGTCGCCCTCACGCATCTCTGACGCCGTCACCTCAATAAACCCTTCAGCCAGCCAGTTATCGTCGTAGCGACTTTCTTTGCCGTCTACCCACCACTCATAGTCAACAGACCAGTTATTCAGGATGATGCCGTGCTCCTGACGGTAATAGTCCATGATAAGCGTCCAGCAGTCGGCGAGCCCCAGCACCCAGCGGCGACCGACCAGCTCCCTGTCTTTACGCGGGGAGAAGGTACAGAAATCGCCGTCCGGCCATGACATGATCCCCCACTCGACGCCAGAGTGGTCGCACATCACCCGGTCCCTTTCAGACGGAATAAGCTGCGGCACATCCGGGTGCGAATGGATAACCATCAGCACATCACCCTGTTTTTCAGCCGCACGCCTGTCTTCAGGTGAAAGGGTAAAGTGCTCGGTCGGCTCTTCGTGGATGTTCCGACAGGGCACATATGTCTGAGCCCTGCCAGCCTGAATTACCAGCCCGCAGGCTTCTTTTGGATACTCCGCAGCAACGTGCTCGCGTATGGCTTCCAGAATCTTTTTACGCATAGTTATTTGCCCTGAAGGTTGGCCGCAGGGAATCCGCCGAATGATAGCGGCTGATCTTCGCCGAATCGCAGTTTGCAATCACCGAGGCGCCCGCCGCACACATCAAGAGCCGGATTGTCTGTCGGTGTGCCGTCTTTGAGGAAATAACGATTCCCGTTGTAATCGCAGCCGGTGCCGGTGCGGTACCAGCCGCGCATGCACCAGGTGCAGACAGGGGTGATCTGCCGGGAGGGAAGCTGCAGCCCCTGAATGTCGAACGGCGAGCAGAGTTCGAAATCTACCTGGACCCGATTTTCTGCCGTTTTCGCATTTACGTAAAACAGCTGAACACGCTCCTCCAGAGAATTAGCGTTAGGGTTTCCAGCAGTCCAGTTAGCCGCATCCAGATACTTTGCCATCGTGGAGCGGATACGGACTTTTGCTTTCACCAGGTCCTGATACTGCAGGCAAAGTGCAGTCACGTAATTCCCGACATTCCCCACCGACAGCTTTGGTGTGGGTTGTGAGCCTGAGCTGCTCATTTCAAGCCCGGTCAGTTCGTACGGATGCGGATCGTACTCGTTGCCCTGCCAGATAATGGACGGGAGATTATCCGCTGCGAATGAGGCCCATCCCTCTGTCGGCAGGTTATATGCATGAAATCGAAGGATGGTATCAAGCCCGAACTCTGTCCCGTCGATTTCTATCAGCTGCACCAGTTGGCCCGGCTCCAGCGACTGAACGTCCTGAGTAAAGCTCATATTTCACCCATAAAAAAAGGCGCCGGAGCGCCTGATGGTTTTGCAACACGTCACGGTGCGAACGCCTGTTCAAACGTGAAAGAGATTTCCACGAAGTCACCGTTGACGAACTTCGGGTTTATCGAATCAGACTTCACCCGATACAGTTTTTTTTCACCCCACGGGTTAGTCCACCAGAATGAGGTGGCCACATGCCCCTTAAGAAATGCCCTGACCGGCGCCATAGCAGCCAGCCTTCCGTTGCAGGTTAGCGCCCAGCTTTCTGATGCCTCATTGATGCCTTTGCCAGCGATCTGTTTATAACCGTCGCCGAACTGGGCCTGAATGGTAGCGACGTTAAGTTGCTCGCTGGCCTCTACTCTGGCGCACCAGTTGAATGTATCCGTAGCCATTTGTCACTCTCACCTTATGTGCGATACAGAATCCCGCCCGGAGAAATTTCCTTTCTCAGACGTTCTGTAATGGTGGTTTGCACGATGGTTTTGATCTGGTTTGCTGCGTTCGCAGTTCCGGCAGATGATACGTCTCCCGAGCTATTGTCCTGAACTATACTGACCGGCGCATCGACCTGAATGATCGTATTGCCGCTTCCTGTGGCGCGGTTAACGCCAGATGAGAAAGCGCGCTGCCCGGGAATCTCACCAACGTAGCCGCCACTAGCATAGCCCCGCATCATGTCATAGAGGTTGGCGACGCCAATACGCTGCGTTGCTTCTTTGGTGAAAACAAATTCCCCTTTGTGCACGATGCCGGCAGGGTCATGTTTGCCGCCCGGCCCTGTATACCCGCCGTCATCATAAGCGGCATAGCTCGTTGACATCCCCATCGCGCCGGTCGAAACGCCAGCCGCACCAACGGCAGCACCACCAACACTGCTGAAAACCGAACCGAGAATGCTGCCAAAAGACGAGCTGGCACTTCCCATCGCGTTAACTACTGCCATCTGCAGCGCAACTTTAGAAATCGTCTGCAGTACGGATAATCCCCAGCTTTTCCAGTCAGCCTTGCTGCCCACCAGCATCGCGGACATATTGTCCATAGCGCTGTCGAGCGTTGAGGTAATCCCTGAGGATACCGCGCCGGAGATATTACTCGCGCTTTCGAGCCAGTTCTCATAGCCACGCGAGACGCCGCTCAGCCAGTTTGACTCTGAAGCCGCGATAGCCTGGTATTTCTTATCGAGATCATCAAGTGCCTGTTGGCGGGCAGCAATGGCAGCGGAACCTTTGTCTGTCTTGTCGAATACGCGCTCAATTTGCTGCTGATCGTCATACCGGCTGCGCTGGCGATCGCTCATGCCTGCTGTGTCGGTAGTCTGTGCAGCATCATCCCGATACTTGCGGGCAGCGTCGGAAAGGTCTTTGAGCGCATCAACCTGCTCGCGCTGTTTCTTCACGTTTGCGTCAGCAAGCTGCGTCCACTTTTCAAGCTCAGTTGAGTTATCACGAATTGCCTTGCGCTGTTCTTCGGTCCACTTCGTACCTGCCTGATGGGAAGCTGCATAAAGTTCAGCTGCTTTTTCCCCGTCAGTCGCCCTGACTTTCTGGACCTCAATCGCAACGCTGAGATCGGCAATCTTGCGCGCATAGTTCTCTGCCTGAGTGGCCGCTTCACGTTCCGCTTTGTTTTGCGCATTAGTCGCTGCCGTTCCGGCTTTCTTGGCTTTTGCCGCTTCATCATCCTTTTTGGCAGCCTGGTCCTTGTTGTAAACGTACTGCGTATAAAGCGCGCCGGTCAGTTTCAGGTCGTCGGCTTCATACTGGTGCTGACGATGAAGCTTTTGCAGTCCGTCGAGGCTGGCAAGCTCGTTATCGCGTCTGGCCTTCTCGAGCGCAGTTTGCTGCTGAGGTGTCGCGCTGGCTAGATTTACTACCGGGCCTGCGTACTGTGGCGGCTTAGCGCCGGCAGTCGCTGACATCGAGCGGTTTAGAAGGTCATAGGCACCTCGCAGTATGGCAACGGCACCAGCCTGCTCTGCCGCTTTCTGAGCTGCCAGATCGCTTGCATCGTTAACCAGCTTTTGAGTGCTGGCAACTTTAGCTGCGGCCTGCTCGCGCTGATACTCCAGTTTGTTGAGCTTGTCGGTCAGCTCCACGTTCTTGGCCGTAATGTCGGCCTGATCCATAAACGTGTTGATATAGGTGAGCGTTGGATGCTTGTTGTAATCCTGCTGGATCTGGTCGAGACCGGCAAGGCTGTCTTTCACCTTCAGAATCTGAGCATCAAGGTCGCTGAGGTCCTGCTTCTGAGCCTGTAAAGATGTACGGGCATCTGCAGCTGTGGATTTAAGCCCCAGCACAGACATCTGCTTGAGCTTGCCGTTGATTTCATCAAGGTTATTGGAGAAGCCAACAGCCTCTTTATGAACCTGCTGCGTATGCTCATAAAGGCCGTACATTGCCGCGCCGGCACCGATGATTACGCCCGGCCAGCCGCCAAGTATACCCAGCACACCGCTCCCCAGACGGGACATCACTGATGCCGTATTGGTGAGGTTATTTACCGCTGATGAGCGACCAGCTATCGCACTGTTAAGGCTCGTTTGCGCTGCAGCGAGATTTCTCTCTGCAAGGATTTGCGCCTCAATAGACACCGCAGCGGCTTTTGCCTGCTGGGCGCGATAAAGCGTCTGACGGGCTGCAGCAACGCTTACCTGTGCCCCGCGTACCTGTGCCTGAGCGAGTGCCACCTCTGCAGCCGTGTTACTGACCACTGCGGCTGTAGACTGAGCGACATTGCCAACCATATTGCCGAAATAGCGTGCGAGCCCTATGCCGACCAGCAGCCCTGCAGTATTGGCAACTGAATCGATATTATTTGCCAGGCCATCAAGCACGCCGGAAAGAGAGGATGATGCACCAACTGCATCATTGGCGCCGCCGACCCAGGCAAGAAATGCATTCTGCACTTTCTGCGCCGATCCGCTGATGGAAGCAGGCAGGCTTTCGAACTCTTTTCGCAGTACCTCAACGTTAGTCAGCAGCGGTACGATCTTGTCAGTCGTCAGCTGGCCGTTATTCGCCATGTTGCGAAGGCTGCCAACCGATACCCCCAGCCCATCAGCCAGCAGCTTGGCAAGCCGCCCGCCGTTTTCCATGATGGCGTTGAACTCTTCGCCACGCAGAACGCCGGAGCCTAATGCCTGGCTAAGCTGAGTAATCACAGAGCTGGCTTCTTCCGTACTGGCTCCAGACAGCTTGAGCGATGTGGCTACCGTCTCCGTTACCTTGGCCACATCTGATGATGCATAGCCGGCTGCACGAAGCGACTGCGCGATACGGCTGTATAGATTGCTGTTAGCCTCTAGAGACGTGCCGGTGCGCTGGCTTATCTCCATCAGCGTGCGCTGTGAGGTAGCAAAATCTTCAGTGGATGTGGACGCAAGTCGCAGGCGCCCGTTCATCTGGTTCCAGGTGTCAGCAAATTCAATTAGCTGATGGGTCGCAAATGCCCCCGCCCATGCGCCGGCCAGACCAGCTGCGGATGATTTTACCGTTGCCAGTTCAGAGTTAAGCTCAGTCAGTGATCGCTGGGTTTCACGGGTGGCCGCGGCCGCCTTTTTGCCTCCCTGCTCCATTGTCTTGTAGTAATCCGCGCCCATGCGAGACGCACGGGAAATTTCAGACTGAAAGGAGCTGGAGTTAGCAGAAATCTTTATAATAAGTTCGCGCAGCGCAGCCATATATCACCTGTGTAACCCCGCCTGCGCGGGAAATTAAAGACCACCCATCCATTCTTCAAGGCCGCTGATTTCCGCCTCTTCGTCTTTTTCTCCCCACTTAAGCTGCAGCTCGCTGATCGTGGCTTTGCCGCCTTGCGAATTCAGGATTGCCGCTGAAATCTGCGCCGCCTGAATATCGCCGCGCCAGTCACCAATCGGGCTGAAACGGTCATAGGCGATCCACATTTTCAGCTCGCTTGCTGTGAGGGAGTTACGGAGTTCATGAAGGGTGCGCCCCAGCCGGAGCGCCAGAGACATTAAGAAGAAAGTCAGCGGCTCTTTTACTTTGCCTCTGCGGCTTCCTGAGACATGCCCAGATTAAGGGCCTGAGAAAGCAGGCGGGAATGCACGGGACCATAAATTTCAGACACGATGGCTTCGTCCTGATCGCTGAAAACGCGCTTGCCGTTCTCATCCAGCAGCACATCCATAAACATCACGACGTCTGCCTTTTTGTTACGAAGATACGTTTCCTGCTGGGTCAGTTTCGGCGCTTCTTCGCCTTCTGGCAGATCAGGTGTCATGATCTCGCGAAAATGCAGCCAGGCCTCACCTGATGGCTCGCGCAGCATGACTTTGGCGTCATTCCACTCGGGAACGGAAATTACTTTGGAGCGAAAGCCGGAGGATGGAGCAAGCGCCAGATCGCGAAGTGAATCCGATGATGCTTTGCTTTGTTCTGCTTTAGACATTTCATGATCTCTGAGTCTGAAAGGAAAATAACAGAGCCACAGTCAGTGGCTCAGAAAAAACGCTACTTACGAACCTGACGCAACGATACGCTTAGGCTTGCCGCGAACACGCAGCGAGTAAGTGGCGCTGACTACAGATGACGTAGTCGCACCCCACGAGCTCTGGCGAACCTCTACCAGCACGTAATAGCCGTTACCTGACGGGAAAAGAACACGCAGCGCGCGCAGCTCATCATTGTCATACGCTGTCTGTAATGCCATCTGCGCTTCTTCATCACCAACCCAGTTACGGCTGATGCTCATCTCTGCCGGCGCGGCAAGGCCATTGGTCTGCTCCTGCTCGGTCGAGCAAAGCGTGGTGACGTCGATGTCGCCTTTTTGACCGCCTGTATAGGTGATTTCCTTCGTTGCGCAGGCCGCCTCCAGCCAGTTAACGCTGGCGGTAGGGAAACCTGCGGCTTCGAAATCTCCAGCAGTTACCGGCGCATCAGAGACGGCAAACGTCATCCCCTTCGTTACTTCATATTTGCTGGTCATGTTTTCTCCAGACGAAAAAAAAACCACCTTCCGGTGGCTGTGGTGTTGGTTAGGTGGGTGATTATTGCTGGCTCTGAATTTCCAGAGTCGCCCGGAATAAGCCGGTGTCAGATTCGTAGCCGTTCGTTTTGTTCATTTGCGTGAAGTTGAGCGGCGAAAGAGCATCAGCAGCCTGTTCCCTGATGGCGCGGGCTTCATCAGGCGTCGATGCGTACACGTCAACCTGCAGCGTGCCGTTTTCCTCTGCCGGACCGCACAGCGTATCGCCAAACACCTCGCTTACTACAGTGAATACAATCCAGGGCGGGGAAACCGACCTTTCCCCCTGCGGATTTAACGGCACCACATAGGGGTAAACCTGCCCGCCAGACAGTTCACTGAGAAGAGCGTAAATTTGCGATTCCGTCATTTTAACAGCGCCTCATCAATAGCCTGATTGGCGCGGGCAAACGCGGCATTTGCGGCCTCTTCCTGCCTAGCATCATAAGCCGGCCGAACAAAAGGGACCGCTGGCATATTCGACGTGCCCAACTCAACAAAGCGCCAGTAAAAAGCATTTCGCGAGTCTTTGGTTTTCAGTTTGCTGTCACTGTTCCCTGTGCGCGGGTTGGTACCGCGAATGTGGACCCCAGAGGAAATATCGCCGTTACGCGTCCGCTGGGTCATCACAACGATATTCTTCTTCAGCTTGCCGGTTCTTACCGGGGCTCGCTTGATGACTTCGTCCTGAAAAACCGTGGCAGCGGCGCGGGTTGCATCACGCATGACCTTACGATTTTCGGCTTTACTTAGCGCCATTAAGTCATCGCTCAGATCCATAAGTCCGGAAAAATCCAGCCTTGTATCGATCATGTCTTTACCCCCTGCTTGCACAGGATTTCCATCCTGTCGTTTGTTGCGTCTGGGATTGGAGGTGCCACTACATCAAGCGTTATTCCTTTAAACGGGCCGGAATCGCATCTGAGCCTTGAGGCAGATGAAATTTCATGGTTGTTACGTACCCAGACTCTTATCGTTGCCTCAGCCCTTTCAGCACCTGAGGACAAGATCTCTCTGCCGCTAATTCCCTTTATTTCCGCCCAGACAGTTTTTCCATCCTGCCAGATTTCTTTGACCTGACCTGAAGGCAAACGTGAGGTAGAGAAATTCTGGATCGTCACCCTGTCCTTTAGTCTTCCTGCCTGCATATAAGCCTCATCAGACGATCGTTGGTTTTCGGAGTGAGTAAATCAGGCTGGTCACGGAATAAGGTAATTGCCCCTGCTGATACTGAGTTTCTTCTTCGCCGCCGCGAACGCGGTCAAGAATGCCGACAAAAATTAACGTTGCCTGCTTCACTCTTTGCAGCTCGGGCGTATCAGGTATAACGTTGCCGGCTGTGTCGATCAGCCGGTCGCGGCTTCCCTGGACATAATCCAGTATCGCCGCGCTGGCCGAATAGATTTTCAATTGCAGGTCGGCATCACCGGCATCAGTATCGATTTTAAGGTGATCTTTAGCTTCATCTAGCGATACAAATTCCAGCATCACTTAGCCCTCGCATCGCGACCGCGCTTAACCGCCAGCTTCCAGCCCTTCGAGCCATCCTCTCCTGGCTTATCGCCCGTCTCCTGATAGCAGTACCAGATTGAACCACCCCACGTCACACTGTCCCCGGGATAGTATTTCTCGCCGTCTTTGAAGATGTCGCGGTAAATCATTACCGGCACGCTGAAGGTTTTCTCTGTTTTTTCACCGCTTGATTTAACTGCGGTGACAGTGAATTGACGCTCACTGGCCTGAGTAATATCTATATCGCTGATACCATCTACCAGGCATTCCCAGCCATTCATGCCAGTTGTTTTTTGGAATGATCGCCACAGGCCACCCGAATGAATGGCGTAGCTGCCGCGCGGATATGACTTTTCAGGGACAATTTCAGGCATGATTTCAAGCTGCAGCGCATCTTTACCGTCTTCGCCATCCTCACCGTCTCTGGCCTTAGGTATCTGCGCCACCGCATCCTTCACCATCTTCCCAATATCCGGCAACGGCTCAGGTTTTGGCAGTTCGATGTCAGCGACGGCATCACGCACCATCTTACCGATATCGGGAAGTGCAGGCTGTTCGGGTGCGGCAGGAACGGGTATGTCCGCCACCGCATCTTTCACCATTTTACCGATATCAGGCAGCCTGGGCGCCGCCGGCACCTCAATCTGCTCCAGTACAGATTTGATGATTGACTGCTCATCGACAGAGGCCGCCTGGTATCCAATCAGCATTTTTTCCAGTTCGGCTATTTTGTTCGCCTGCGACTGGAAGGCTGTTTCGTATTTTTTATGCACCGCCGCCAGCTGCTCTTTTACTGCCTCACTGACTGCCTTCAGCAGTGACATGTCACGTTCATTCATGGGTAAGCAGTCCTTTCAGCATTGCCTTGACCATGAAACTCTCATGCTCCGTCAGAGCCTTACTGGTTTCATCGTCAACAGGCGGTGTCGGCGTGGTGGCCGCTTCAGTTTTGGATTGAGTGCCGAACGGGTCATCGCTGGCATCCCGTTTAGCCAGGGCTGACAGCGCATAGTTCTGCTGCTGCAGGTATGGTGTATCGCCACCTTCAACAGGAGGCATATTTTCACTTTTGCGGGCCTGATTGGGAGTAAGGAATCCGGCGCCGATGCCTTCGCTGTAGGTTTTGTAACGCCCTTCAGTGTCCATGCGGATCAGCGTATTCAGGTCGAATTCAACTCCGGTCTGCGTATCGAGGTCAAACGCCTCATCCAGCAGAAGCTCAATTCCTTCTATATGCGTCTGAAGACACTGCGAGTAATAACCCTGATCCAGAGCCTCAATATTGTTATATGACGGCGTGGATGCAGTATTTACCTTATAAATCGGGACGTGAAACGTAGAGCAGATGATTTCAGCTGTGAGCTTAAGCTGCTCTACCATCTGCGCATCCACAGCGGTCATAGACACAGAAACAAACTCAGCACCGTCTGCCAGCAGGCCGGTTTTGCCAGCGTTTGCTCCAGAGTAGCCCTCATCCCAGTTCTGTTTTATTTCCCGTGCTTTATCAGCATCAACCGCGCCGGGTACTTTTATCACGCCGCCGGGTTTTCCACCGTTTTTAAAATGATTTGCGGAGTTGGTCAGGATCGCATCGCCCTGCATAGCTGTCAGTCCGCAGGCATAAATGGGAGAAAGTCCGCAAAGAGGATGAAAAAAGCAGTTGAAGCGATCGTGAATAATTTCCCGTGCTGGCACCATTACTTCCTGTTCAAGCCCGTGAATATTATCCGGCCTTACCTGATAGAAAATTTCACCATCATCCGTCACGTATGGGGTAACTTTGTTATAGTCCAGCACGCGCAGCTGCTTAACGTTACCGCTGGCATCACGCAACTTCAGCACGTACGTGTTGCCATCAGAAAGCTTTGAATTCATCCAGCATTCAAAGAACTGCATGCGCGTCTGAAAACTGTTTGGCTTTCTCAGCAGCGGAGAAATCTTCGCATCGCTGTGATCTGCCCAGATGCCGCTGCTCAGCTTCTTTTTAAGCAACAGCGGCATTTTTGCGATGTCGGCAGAAATCAGAGAAATGCAGGAGAATACCGCGTGGTAAGCCAGCACCGTTGTACTGTCTACCTCAATATTTCGCTGCCATGCGCCGGAAAATGACTCAAATATTCTGCGCCACCAGCCGCCATTTGCAGCCTGCAGCGCCTTTTCTTGCTTAGGCTTTTTGCGGAAACCGAACATGGCTGCTTCTCCCGAGCATCAATTCTTTTTCTGGCTCTTTGCTTTTTTCTCGACAATATCGATAAATTCGACGTGTCCGGTTAAGCGAAGAAACCTCGGCATGATCGTCACGCAGAAAGCGCTTTTCACCCACATGTGCATCATGAGTGCTTTTCAGATAACGAACCTGTTTCATAGAAAAAAGCGGGGATTTCTCCCCGCCTCTCCTTAGCTGCCAGCGTTAGCGCTGTAGTTAACGCCGGTGATTACGGCTACGGCTGCCGTACGGCGGCGTTTCCAGTTAATCCAGCGTTCCGCGCGGATTGCCACACTGTTAGTCTGGAACATGGAAACCATTTCGGTCGGGGTCGGAGTGACGCTGTCGCCAGTAGGCTCGCTCTCCATTTCGAGAGACGCCTCACGAGACATATCAACTGCAACACCGCCGTCATCCGCCAGATAAATATCCGGCGCGTTAACCAGCACCAGCAGATTGCCCACATACTGAGAAACGATCGCCGGGAGACCTTCGAAGGTGCCGCCGAACATGGTCATATCCGGATACTCTTTCTGACCCAGGGCGTTTTTGCGCTTGGACAATGCCAGCGCAGTAGTGCTGGACATCAGCCATACGCCGCCGGTCGGCTGCAGGCCAGCATCGATGAACACCTGAAACGCGTTGGTGCTGTCAGTGTCGGGGCTGCCAGAGCTCGGGATTTGCTGCGCGCCGTTGGTGATAGATGCCGGAGAAACGTTGGCAACCTCTGCTTTTGCCGGATTGACGAAATCAGCATCAAGGCGAGCGATTACCGCTTCTGCCAGGCTGTTACGTACCAGCGCATCAGCCGCCGGATTGGAGAAGCGGATCAGCTCATCAGTCAGCACGGCGATTGCTGCTACTTTGGAGAAACCGAAGGTGATCGATTCAAAATCGAAGCGGGTAAGCGGTTTAGCCTTGCCCTGACCGACCCAGCTAGCGGAGCCGCCAGAAGTTTGCGCCGGAATGCGAATATTGAACGGCACCTGACGGAGCGCAGGGATATTGCCCTGACCGAAACGGCCGATAATGGTCTGCGGGCGCAGGAACTCTACGAAGTCCTGTGCGTACTCCTGGTACTCGACCAGGCTGCCAGCCCACTGCGGATCGGTAGTGGTGCCTGCACCCACGGCTGCTTTCAGAACATGATGCAGTTTTGCATCACGCGGGTACTGGCGCTTTGCGATTTCCAGCGCTTCGGTACGGCTACCGTTTGCCGCTGCCAGTGATTTGGCGAAGCGCGCAAATGCGATCCCTTTTTCCAGCGGTTTTTCGACATGGATAACCGCGGGTGCACGGGTATCGGTCGTGTTTACCACAGTGCCCGCCGCTGCCTTCTGTACCGGCTGTGCCGTCGCGGCCTTGGCTGACTCCATGTCACGCAGGCGCGCCAGATGGGAGTCAACGGATTTAATTTCCGAGGTAACTTCGTCGTATTTCTCTTCTTCTTCCGCATCCAGCGTGCGGCCTTCATCGAAGGCTTTAGACATAACAGCCTGGCGCTCTGCATCGAGCGTAGCGCGTTTGGTTTCGAACGTTTTGATCTGCTCGGCGATGTTCATAGTGATTCCTTTAGTCTGAGAATTTTTAGGTGCTGTAGCGCCAGCGGGTTTTCTTTTTTTCGAGTCGTTCTGCACTACGCCTGACGCGGCCCGCAGCTTCTCATCGATAGATTTAACGGTCTGGATCGTGCCTTCGGCATTGGCCGGCACCGTCACGACAGAGAGCTCGTACCACTCCCATTTCGTGAACCTGATGCCCCCTTCGTCGATATAGGCGTATTCAATAGGCCGGAAGCCGATCGACAATCCTTTTACAAGGCCGAGACGAATGCTCTGCCATGCTTCTTCCAGTCGCGCCGCAAGCTGACTTGGTGAGTCCGCTTTAGCCAGCGTGGCTTTTATTTCAATTCCCTCGGCAGTCACCTTGGCGCTGGTTACCTGCCCGATGGGAGACTGGTGGTCGTGCTGCCACAAAAGCGGGATAGGAAGCTGAAACTCAGCCCCTTCCGGCATCACGACATCACCGTAACGGTCAGGGCTCGGGGTGGTGGCAATGCCAGTTATTTCCCGAGTGTCCTCATTGACCGCCTTCACCTTTAAAAGGCTCACGGCGTGTTGTTGCTTCATTTCCATATCTCCAGAAACGAAAAAACCCGCCGTAGCGGGTCGTTGAGAGCGGAATTTCTATATGAAAAACACGCTGTATTCTTTTTTGGTCGCTGCGGGATTAAGTGCCATCAGGTATATGGCGTTAAAAAGTGCCATCAGAGGGTCAATTTTACCGATGCCGCTGGCCCCTTTCGTTACCAGTGGAGCGTTGCCACTGATAACCACTTTCGCATTCCCGACGCACCAGTTCATAAGAGGCTGAACTGCATGGAGCAGCGCGCCCTCTGCCAGCTTTCTCTCTGCCGTTTTGCATGCGCCACCGAGGCGCCAGCCCTGACTTACGCCGACGACCAGCTCCTGCGGAATACCGGCCTCAATCAGGGTATCAAGCAGGACGCCCACGCTTGCAGGGTCCATGCCGACCTTGTCGAGCAGCCCCGCCTCATAAATCTGTGAGACATACATCGCCACTTCATTGGCATCGTCGCCCACCCTCCGGGCTATGGTCAGATCGCCCTGCTTTTCAAAATCGCGCAGTTTGCTTTCTTCACTTTTTCGCCGTTCGATGGCTTTTTCATGGCACCAGGCATGCGACCACGTCAGCCAGTTACGCGTTTTTTTATCGCGTCCGACGATTGAGAGGCCCAGCAGGTCATCGAGACCACCACCATCTATTCCAACGGAGATGACTTCGCATCGCTCCAGAATCTGTTTGAAAGTGACTGACGGATCGGCCTGTGTCTCCCAGAATTCGGCACCAGCCCAGCGGTCGCCGCGCAGATTCATACCGATTTCTACGTTAAGGTGCTTAGCCAGGAACTTTCTCAGGCTTCCTTCGTCTTCCTGAGAGCGCTTGCGGTACTCATCATCAAGCCACTCTTTACTGACCGAGCGGCCCATGTTCGGGTTGGTGATATAGAAGTTATCAGGATTGCGAAAGCCTTCGTTTTCCACCATTTCAGGCGGAAATTCATAAAGGATGCCGAGAGTTTTACCGTCTTTAATGATCCCGTCGCGCACGTTGCGCCAGTAATCCAGTTTCTTTTTGAAGACTCCCGCCGGCGGCTCATCACTCTGGGTAGTCAGATAAATCACCCACCCCTCGTTACGCGATACCTGCCCGCCTAACGCCTCAATGAACATCGCGTCTGCTTTGGCGTTCTTGCCAAACAGCCACAATTCTTCAACCAGGATACGCCCGGCCTTTTTCCCTGACACCGTGTCGCTGTCAGCTGCCACAACCTTAAGGCTGTTGCGGTTGACGCGGTGTGTAATAGTGCGGATGTGATCCTGAACGTGAAACAGTGCGGAGAGCTCTTCATCTTCACGCACCATACTGGCCGCTGGTTTAAAGCAGTTGTCCGCGACCTCTTTTGTTGGCGCCAGAATCAGGTGTTCTTCATCAGCGCGCCAGCAGATAATTAGTGCGGTCAGCATAATTCCTGCCGCAATGGTAGATTTTGTGTTCTTTTTACTAATGAGCAGCCCGTATTCACGGATAAGCTGATTGCCCGTCTGCTGATCGTAGCCACCGAAAATAGCCAGCACGAAATCGAAAACCCACTGCTCAGAGCACTCACCGAATGTTGGCTTGCCGGGCAGGTCGGTTACTCTCAGCTCCTTGAAAATTGAAAGCGCATGCTCACCTGAATTCTGAAAAATGGGCGGCGGGATGATCGATTCGCGGTTAATGAGCCTGCTGGCCCAGTCAGTACATGCTGTGGACCATTCCGGCATTGCTATCTCCCATTATTCACAATCAGCTGCGGCGGTGCCATGCCTGTAAACTTGCTGGCGACTGCCTTAGCTGCAGCCTGCTTCGCTTCCTTCTTACCGCCCTCACCTTTTTTGCTGTGAAGGTACGGTAACATCGCCTTAGCAGCGTCTTTTCGGGTATCTATGTCCTCACCAGCGTCATTCATGACAGCCTTTAAAAACTCCAGCGGGTCATCATACGTTCCGATGCCTACGCTATTTTCTTCAGGCTGACCAGGAGAGTCTGTTACTGCTGGGGTGTAAACTTTTTTACCGAAGGATGGCTCATCATCGACTTCAACTTTTTCATTCTTTTTTCGTTTGATGAAAGCGATGACTTCCGGGTCATTTGCAAGCTGCGACCCCTTGGAGCGAGCGGATTTTTCGGAATATCCAGCTTTAACTGCCGCATCTTTTTGTGACATACCGGAAACCAGCGCGATCGCGAATTTACGCTTCTGCGCGGTTAACATGTTTACACCCTCCAAAGGGGGAAATTTTCTGTGCGTGAGAGGGGGGGCGGTTTCCTGACGTTATCGCCTCAGACTTTCGGCATACCCCCCCACCCTTTCGCCGTCAGGCGATAATCATTATCATTTGCGCGCGTCTGAGACATCACCGACTTCATGCAAGTTATCGCTTCAGGTCGTTGCGTGTCTTCTTCCGATGGCATCCATCCGGACCGCAGCAAAGGATTTGGCAATTCGCATCCGTATCCTCACCGCCCTGAAAGAGTGCGACCTTGTGATCCAGCTCGAATCCGTGAGGATATTCGGTCAGGCGACCACACATCGCACAGCAGGGATTGGCTGCCCATAATCGTTTTCGGCGTGCCTGAAGCTTCCAGCCTGTAATGCGCGTATCAGCTACGGTCAGCGTCTTCAGTCGCTGAGTGCGGTCAGGAGAGAGCCGCGGTTTAAGCGTCACGAGTTTTGCCATTGATATTCCTGTGATGCCAGCCTCCAGGCTTTCCGACGCTCTGTACGCGGAGTGTTATCGAGGTGTCGCTCGACAGTGACGGCGTCGGCATGGTCAACCAGCGAGTAACATGGATATATGACCGAACCACCGCACGCATCACCCACCGCGTAATCAGCTGGTGCGCCGTGATTCCAGCGGCTGATGACCTGCTGCAGCTTCGACTGTGGCACGCTGTAACAGACGCCATGAATCAGCCGGTTCATTGTGATGTACTCACCCTGACGCTTATCTGCTTCGATAAGCTTCATCGCTATTTCAAGCTGATACTGTGGCGGCCTGCCAGTGCCAAGGTAGAAGCTCAGCAGGTCATCAGGGAATATCGCCAGCCAGTCAGTCACCTTATCGGTGAAGCCTGACACCGGCAGCGCATCATCTTCAACGATTACCACCCTGCAGCTCTGCTCACTGGCCCACTCGATAGCGCGCCGGTGATTCCAGTTTGCGCCGTGCTGGCCTTCATCAATCAGCAGGTGAGCACGTAGCGACCATGCAAGCTGTTCTGCCTGATGCCGGCGCGTATGATGTCCGACGACAACGAACTTTATTTGTGTTTCCACCAGGCAAACTCCTTACCGATTCCATCGGACTTGAATACGGTATGCACGCTAGGACCCGTCACCAGCCTGTCGCTGTATCGATGCGCCACAATGCCAAAGGCAATCATGTCGCCAACAGCCGCGGCTGAACCTTCTTTATTCCAGAAACGCAGAGACTCGATATGGTAGTAAAGGCGCACAATGCCGTGCGCTATAGCCATTACGTCAGTGCGACTGCCACCAAGCAGGCCAGCATTTAGCATCACATCATTCTGATGGTCAGCGACAAACGCCCGATAGATAGCTTCAGGATGACTCTGTGTGGACCACGGGTCCGCATATGTCTTCGGTTCAGAGCCAACATAAATCTTGCCATCTTGCATCCCTTCCCACGGTTCGTGCAGCATCTCTACGTCAGTGCCATCGGTGCACCAGACGAAATGATATTCAGGGTGATCCCGGAGGTGCTGCCAGATATGCAGCCAGCGACGGAAGTAGACATTCATGTTCACGTCAGGAACGGCCATCAGCGATGCGCCTGCCGGTGCGGTAGTCAGTTCGTCGGCAAGGACAACAGCATCACTGCCCTTTACCGATGCCGCCCATTGGGTCAGCAGTTCAGGCGACGCCGTTAGCTTCGTTCCGCGTTGCGGGTCGGGCTGGCTGGTCAGTAGCGTGGTGATTACCACATTGCGCTGCTGTCGGTATTCGGCATATCCGGCATAACCGTCATCGCGGCGCTGGTTATGGATAGTAACGTTGCGCTTCACCTGTGCTTCACGATCGGGCTTAGGCACTGACCGCTCAACAGCCTGATGTTCGTCGAGGGAATAAATCAGCTTGTCCGAGCCCACAACGTCAGCAAAGGCCCAACTGGTTAATCCGCTGTTGTGAATCCGTAGTGCCAGGTCTGAATGCTCGTACATGCCGCGCTGATAGATGGGGTCAAAGCCGCCGACCTTTCCAATCGCGCTGCGATGGTAATAAAGCATCACGCCGCGCTGGCCGGTGTATGCAATATGTTTATCGTCCCGGTACAGCACAGCTATGTCGTTCAGCTTCTGCCCTGTCGCGAAATCCTGAAACTGGTAAGCCAGATGCGGCTCAGGGGATTCGATATAAGGCCGTTCCCAGCTACCAGCGATAGGCCATGCGTCATCGTCCCACAGGAAAAGATGCTCACAGCCCGCATCAATCAGCGCCTCGAGGCTGGCGTTCTTCGCCGCTACAATTCCGCGTGATGTTTCAAAGCGGATCAGCTTCACACCATCAGGCACTGCAACCGGCTTTGCTGACCCGTCATCAATAACCACTAGCAACGCGCCGGACGGCAGATACTTCACCTGGTGCTCCAGCGCACGGGATAAAACGTCGTGGCGGTTGTGGGTAGAAATAGCGATGCCGATATTTGAGGCGCGGTTGCTTACCGGCGCGTATTGCACCCCATCAATAACAACGTCCATATTCACCCCAATAAAAAACCTCCCGAAGGAGGTTATCGTTTGTGAAGCAAGCCGCCAGGCTGGCTCTCTGCTTTGATGCGCTGGCGAACCTGCTCGCTGATGAGCGTTGCCAGTCGGGTATGGTCTCTTTCTTTTTCAAGCAATGCTTTCAGTTCAGCCACCAGTTCATCTTCATACTCAGTGGCTTCGCTTTCCACATACTTCGAGTCGATGTCACGGACATTGTCGGCGATGGATGATTTTCCAGTATTGACACCAACCTGCATGCGCACGCGATGCTCACCATTTTCTGCGCAGTATGTAACTTCACTGTTTTGACTGTGAAACCAACCAACCTTAGATTGCTTATAGGGTCCGATCAGCGCCTCATTGATAAACACCTGACCGCCGAGAATTTTAAAGGTATCGTTCAGGATTGCGCCTGCATCATCTGAGGATTTGGCGCTGAGCTGTATTGGCTTGGATCGCTTGCCGCTTCCATCGTTCAGCGTCACTGTCAGGCTGATGTCTTTACCAGCAGGAACGCCTGTTACTTGAAAAGCGCAGCCAGGGAAAGTGACATTGCGCCCCTGATAAGTGGTTAACTCGCCATTGCTGTATTCAGCTTTAATTTCGGCACGCCACTTATCATCCGCCTCTTTAGGCCACTGCCACTTCACATCTACACCCCACAAGGCGCTTTTTGCTGTCACATTAACTGCAGGATTAATAGATCTGGCGTCCGTAACAATCAGTGCTCCCGGCAAGCTATCGCGATCACCTTTATGTGTAGTCAAAAAAAATCCTTCATAGCGGGCGCTACCTTTAGATGTAATAACTTCCAAGTAATCATCATGAATGATCACTTTTAGCACTTCAGACTTGAGGCTCATCAGAGTTTCCTGCTGGCTTGATGTGATAAATGGTCGGCAATGGCGAGACTACCATCCGATGATTCAGTATCTTTATGCTGAAAACTGAACTCTGTGAATGCAGTTTTCAGCACAAAATAAAAAACCGCCCGAGGGCGGCATTTTGATAGTGTATTGAGCGATAGTTACCAGAGTAAATCTACTGAGTAGGCTTGCTATAAAGCCCTGCAGCATAATCCCTGCCCAGACTAGCGTATTTTAAGCTGGTCTCATCATAGTCAAGCTGCGCTTTATCCCTTGCGGCTTGGGACATCGTTTTGTTTTTAATGCACTTTTTGAGCAGTTTCAAATCACGCTTGAGCTTACCTTTAATGCTAGCCATTTCTGGAGGCTCGACAAATCGGTTGTAACACCAAACTAATCCCCAGCTAATCAATGGACACAGGTAAGGAATGATTTGAGTGTATCCATGTCTGTATTGTTCGGGTAAAAACTCACTACAGTTTGTCAAAAAGGCTATAAGTGTAGTTGTTACCCCCGATCCAATACCTACTCCAGCTTCAGGAAGAGACTTATCGGCCACGTTCAGCGTCCCCTATCTTTCTTAGCTGCTCTACAAGGGGCTCGGCGGTCTTGACGTCGATTTGAACGGTGGAAATCAATCTGTTGTTGTGATACCGATTTAACGTAACGAAACGTTCAGGAAAAAAAGTGTTACCAATCCAGCGCACAGCGGCATAACCAAACACGGCAAAAAATGCCGTTAAGGGTATCCAGCTGAATCCTTGAAGGATTTGGATTAAGTAAGACAGATTGGTAAACATATACTCCTTAAACTAAGCGACGATCTTCATCAGCGAAGTGATGAAGAACTTGCTCAATAGCATAGGTCGTTCTTATGGTGTTGTCAGGCCTTTCAATAGTCTTAATTCTAAGCATAACCCTGTACAGATCACCTTTCACGAAGGCTGCCTGATTATTAAGCACGCGCTCCATAAATGCAGTGTCTTCCATCTTTACGGCGCGATCTTCATCCAGGTATTTGATACGCCATCCCGTGGAAGATGTAAAGTTCACCTGAGTTAAAGCAACTGTGGTATCAAGACGCTCGGTGTGGTCGAAGGTAAGAGACTTTTTAGGTAATGGTGCAAACTCAACATCATCAACCCCATCTAACCGTAAGACTTCTTCACCCTCAATCTCGACGCGAAAAACAGGGGCATCTTTGTTGATCAAGGGCTGAGTTATGATTTCATTGTAAGCCTCTCTGATCACAGGGTCAGTAGCAAGCAATGCTTCATCTTTACGGCATACTATATCTTCCTGCCTACCACGATACTCTACAGTGATGACTGCATCATCACTATTGTCCCAAGTCTGAACATTGATGACTTTGCGGCTGCGAAGTTGCTGAGTTACAGCCAAAGCACCGCCACCCAGGAGGCCTAGCGCCGGTAAAACCTCGCGAAAATTATTATATGCATATAATGCAAACTCTACAGCAAATGACCCTTCCTGGGCTGGCACTGTAACTTTGACATCAAGATCTGCTTCGTTTGGGTTTAGCAGTCGCCCTGCCTGCTTGACCATTAAACCTACTTGCTGGATTGCCTGACCGAGAAAAATTGCATCCATTTTATGCTCAGAGAGCTCATTGTCGTCAGCATCATAAAAAATACTGAAACGTTCGACCTCATGCAGTCCCGCATCCTCACTCATGCAAACCCCAGAAATATTAATGTAAGATTGGGGGTGGAGATTATAACTATGTTGGCTTTTAGGCAATATCCTATTGCTAGTAAGAACTATGCAGCCGCTAACTAAAAGGTGGTTAATATTAAGTTAACTAGTCAGTCACCTAATCAATTTTCTAATCGCGGCTCGATCAATGTTGCACTGACCCAAAGCCCCATATAACTCAGCGTTGAGACTGACGCTGTCACCGAACGTCATATCCTGTGACGGCGCTGGCACGTCAATCTGGCTGGTAAGCTCAGCCGGAAGGTTTAGCTGAGGCTGCTTTACTGTCCGGTACTCCACCAGCGGCTTTTGCTGCGTCGCGCAGCCTGTCAGCAGCATCAGCAGGGACAGGAGCAACAGCACACTTGTCCGCCGCAAGGTAACGCTTAATTTCATTCTGGAGCTTCCGGTTCTGCTGCGCTGTAACTGCGCGCTGTTCGGCTACCTGGCTCATAACGGAGTTTTGCTGATTTACCGCTTTCACCAGGTCGTTCACGCTACCGGCCAGATCGTCATTCTTCGAGCGCAGATCGTTAATCTGTTCGTCTTTGCTGTTCGAAAGCTTTTCCAGCCGGTCATTAGTAGCGCTCAGCTGCGAGTTGCGGGCATTGAGCCCCCATAGACAAACGCAGATAAGGCCGATGATGATGAGATGAGAGTAATTTCGGATGAAGCTGATTACGTTGAGCATAGAATCCCCTTAGCTTTAGTTAAGCGGGATTTCCTGTCGTCCAGACCGTTAATGCCACCGTTGATGATTCTGGTGATGCGGGTAACATCATCAGAGTCAGCCAGTTCATTCAGACCGTTGTTCTTCCACCAGGCTCCAGCCGACATTGCCGCGAGCATATTCCCTGCCAGCCGGTCAGGGTACGCAACGATATCCACGCCTAACTGCTTCACCAGCGCCGCGTAATTAGCTTTGCCGGTAATCTGGATTAACCCACGTCCACGATAGCGGTAGCCATCACCTGAACTTACGTCGCCATTGCCGTTACGGTTTGCGTAAACGATGTTGGCGATCATCTTCTGGTTTGCCGTGTGCGCCTCATTGCGTCCATAGGCTTTAGCCTGTTGGGCAGTTATCCGCCCTTTGAAGGTTGCCAGCAGCGCGGACTCGCTGTAGTTCAGTCCCTCTTCTACTTTCGTAAAGCCTGCCGACTCATGCCCGGCCTGCGCGAGGAAATGAGCCTGCCGCAGTGGCGTTGTGATGCCGAACGCCGCCATGCTAGCCGCTATATGCGGGAACCATGCGTCACGAACAGCGTTAGATACGCCAGTAGCGCGCTGGAAATCACTGGGTGTCAGCATTGCTATCCCCCAAACGCTTATCAATCAGCCTGCGCAGCTTTGATGAAAGCCAGTCCACGCCGAGAAAGCCGAGAAACACCGCAACCACACGCGTGGTGTCGTCGCTGAAGTTCCAGTTAAAGACCGATCCGATTACCTGCAGCGTCGGCTGGAGGAAGAAAGCAAAGACGCTGCACATCGCGGCATCGAGCAGACGACGGGGCCATGTGTCTTTGCCAATCCACGACGCGCGCAGAATAGCCATTACTCCCGCCAGACCTGCATAGCCGGATTCGTTTTTGTGGGCGTACAGCCAGGCAAGCAGGCTTGCCCAAAAGCCTGGATCTCTCTCTGGCATGTGTTTCATCCTCACCTCCCAATTTGGTCGGTGCCGTCAGTAGTCGAATAAGAATGCGCCTCAGCCACATCGGTTAAGGTTCAGCTTGAGTTGATTGGCCGGGCGCAAAAACGAAAAAGGCCCGCCGAAGCGAGCCCTAATATTTGAATACCCTGACGCAAAACGCGGTAACTGCCTTGCCCGTCGGCAACAGGGTAAATCTTGCTGTATTTATCACAATATGAAAGGCGCTACAGGTTTGCAGTCCTGGACAGCGCGGATAAGCCGCCTGCGCTCAGCGCCTTTGGTATTGTGTGGAAATAAAAAACCCCACCGGGCGGCGGGGCTTACTGATGATGGTAGTGAGCGTCGTGTACAGAAAGCCCACTATGGGAACGATATTAATCCATTTTGCGACAAAATCAACTCTTTTATTCAGCCATATGGATAATAATTTTTACGGAGTTACTGGCGTGTCACCGATTTAAAGGCCGCATCCGCGTGGCTTTCTTCCATTTCCAGCTTTGAAACTAGCGCGTCGAAGAAAGGTTTCCAGTTGCGCTCCCACGTCCTGACATGCAAATCCGGGACAATCATACTGACGACCTTATAGGCCTTACTGGATGGTTTGCGTCTGAACCCTTTACCGCTGCAGCGATCGCATTCTTTTTCAACCGGGCAACCGCTGAGCTTTGACTTTTCAAGATCGCGAACGCGTCCAGTTCCGTTGCAACGGCAGCGCGCGCTGATGAAACCCTTGCCGTGACATGTCACGCACTGATGCTCTGTTGTATCGAGGCGATATTTAGGCGGGGTCTTTTCGCCGCAGCCCGGATGAATCATCACATTGGCGATGCTTTTGGTAATGCCTCGTCCCTCGCAATCTGGACAGGCATTTTTAGACGCAGCGGAGCGTGTGTATTCTTCAAAAGCGAGTTTGCACATTACGGTCAGACAAGGCAGCAACTTAGCGCCTGCACCTTTGATGATCAGACGGGGAACCGAGCTACGCGCATAAGCCAGTAAATAATTAATGGCGCGCGTTTTGTCCTCTTCGCCTAGCCCGGCTTTAGCCAGAACGGCCGCCACCCCTAATGGAGATTTTGACTGGCACATACCGAAGGCACCCATCACGTCTGTACCCGTCAGCGATTCTGACGCTGTCGCACGCGAGGTGTCGCTGATGTTCATAGTCTTTGGGCTGAAATGCTTTAACGCCGATTCAATTTTCATGCTAATCCTTCTCCACACCCTTTATTTTTTATCTGCCCCGATAACGCCGACTGCAATCGCGTGATCGAGGAACCTGAACAGCAGCTCAATCTGGCTGCCATATTTGCTTTCAAACTCCCTCATGTCCCGGTGCAGCTCATCGTGATGTGCTCTGCAAAGCGGTATCACAAATAAGTCATGCGCCTTCGTTCCCATTCCTCCCTGACCGTGTCCGATGATGTGGTGCGGATCGTCTGCCTGCTTACCGCAGCAGGCGCACTTTTGCGCCTTTACCCAGCGCGTATACTTCTCGCTTTCCCAGCGCTTACGCTTTGGACGAAGCATAAACGATTCCGGCGACTCCGGGTCTGCCGCCAGGCCTATAACCTTCTTCACGACTTCCCCGACCTCTTGCAAAACCTCTCGGCCCGGACGCTCTGGCGCAATCAGTGATTCCTTCAGCGTTCCGGTAGCCACCTGCACTGCCTTCATCTTCAGAACGCGGCGCGCCGGCGCTTCGGGTATCAGGTCGATTACGTCTTTGATGGATGCCCACCAGCACAGTTCGGGCAAGGTCAGCGTGTGGTTAGCATGCAGGCCCATATCGAGGCAGGCGCTGTGAATGATCCACGCTGCGACGTTCGCGGCAGCAACCTCCTCCATTTCGCCAGATACGCCGTTATTGCGCAGCTTGTTGTCATGGTGGTAGCAGAGCGACAGCACGCCGTCTTCTGTTTCAAGCGTTGTCATTTCGTGGAAGTGGAAGCCGTCGCCGTCATCGCACTGGCATGCGTTAATCATGGCTACCCAGACAGTAAGATCGGAAAAGCCACCAGCGGCGGCAATAACGCGCTCATGGCGGAAAAATGAATTCAGTAGCGGATCATCCAGCAAGGGCTGATTGCCATCGTTGATTTTCCCTGACGGCAGGTCAGCCATATCACCAGTCGGCGTGCTGATGAGTACGCGTCCACGAAACAAGCTCATCAGTTCTGAGCCAGGCTTGAACAGGACTATCCCTGTGCGCGGTGCCACTTCCGGTGTGAGAATTGCCCTCATGCGTTGCCCGCCAGTTCTTTATCGTGGGTGAACTCGCCATTCCAGGAGCGCTTCATAGGCAGTTGGCCTTTGAGATAGCGACGGTAAAGCCACACCGCGCCTTCACGCAGCAGAACGGGCTGGTAGCTGGTGAAGCTGGCCGCCGATGACGGGTTAATCTGGCTGCTTTTCTCTGTGAGATATTTATCGCGCGCCTGAGAGCGTACGCGCCAGTGAGCATGGTTCCCGTTGGGGTTGTCGTCATAGAGCCAGTTCGACTCCTGCAGGTATGCGCTCACCCTGCTGACGTTCACGCCGTTAAGACGTTTGCAGAACTGGACAGGAGAAAGCCCATCGCTAAACAGGTTCTCAAGGTGATCGATATACTGGGCTTGCCGATGGGTCAGCACTTCGGCCTGCTGCTTCGCTTCCATAGCATCAGCCCATGCGCGCGCCAGCTTAATCGGATCGTTCATGTCCGGCAGTAGAAGCCCGCCGACCTCTCTGAGACGAAAATAACTGTCCTCCAGCCCTTCAAAGAAGGTCCATGCCTCATCCGTATCGACGATTTTGGACATGCGCGCGGCGCCCTTCTCTGTCCATAGCGTCAGGCTTCTGGCTTTGGATGAAATTTGTGCGTGACTATTAGTCACTCGCAAATCGCGGAGCTCGTCACCATCCACGGTGAAGATATGAATCCCCTCGACAAAACGACCAACGTTGCGTGAAAGGTTTTTACGGATGTTGGCTTCGTCAGTGCCATAGCCTCTGGCTAATAGCTCAGTGGTGATCACCCGCTGATCGCGGTACATGAGAACGGGAACGCTAACTGAAGCGTTCGAAGAGATAACTACGGGGTTTACGCCAGACGCAGTTGCGCCCAGTACCTGATTCGGCATATTTTGCTCTCCACACCATTTGTTTTATCCGGTCCCGCCCCCTCATCTGCAAATGAACGGGACCAACCTTTGCCGGCAGCGTCTGCAAACGCTAACCGGCATAACCATCATAACGATTTCGAAATGAAAAGTACTACCTATGTGCATTCGGCAGCTGATTGAAATTCCGTGATTGTTACCTCCACTTTGCCGCCTTTGGTGAGCATGCCCCACTCTACAGTGAATCTCTTTATCTGACTGTCGTCAGCCCAGATGCGCGCATGGGTAAGGCTGTCGAACAACGCCTTCTGGTAGTTGTCTAGGTCGCGCCTCCGCTTGTCGGGTGGGTAAAGGATCACAGTTACTTCAACGCCCACTGTAATCGGTTGAGGTGCGCGCTTAAGTTGCTCTATGACGGCTGCGAAGGCATTGATGCGAAAAGAGCGCCCGGAGGCGCTAATTTTCATACCCTGGCTGGTAGCCCGCCAGTAACCGTTGACGCTGGGCGGGAACGGCAGAGTTAGCTTCATGCTTCCTCCTGCTTGTTGCGCTGATTCCAGCTGGCATAGGCTTCTTTCTCTGTCATGGCACGCTTAGCGGGGCCATTTGCGCCACATGCCCAGCAGTGCACATGCAAGAATCTGCTCCTGGGATGCTTTTCAATGTGGAGCAAGTCGGATCGACCACAGAACGGACACGGCTCCAATTCATTCTTAGTGATCATGCCTTGCGCTCCCGTAATGAGCAAATAAGCTCAACCAAGCAAACAGCCAATGCAGGCCCACATGACACAATCCCTTGCCACCACTGAAGGCGAGAATCTCCTCCATAAATTACTATGAACAGCAAAATGCTAATGGGCGCCCACAATACAGAGATCTTTATTGCGACCATTATTGCCTGGTTGAATGTGCCACTCCTCATTTCACCCTCCCGGCTACCAGCGCAGGAAGATTCATCTTTAAATATGCCTCATCGCCAATTCCGGATGGCAGGTAAATACCCATATTTCTGGAGTAGTGCTCGTAGTAATCCGAACCAGTTTGCTTAAAAGTTTTAAGCCCTGCCATTCCCGACAGGAAGGCTCTACTTACGTAAATTCTTACCCAGCCATTGGTTTGATACTCAGCTGTGAAACCTTTGAAAACCTTCTTGGCGGCCTTGTAGTCGAAAGCGAACATCCTTGCTCGCTCTTTCACTGCATTGACCCTGTCGGCTTCCAGTTTCTCTAACCAGCCCGCATGGAGCTGTTCAGTGATCGGATTCCTCACGCGGCTCCTCCAATGTCAGGAATCGTCATCTGCCCGGCCAGTTCGGCGACGGCGGCGCGCAGCATGCGGATATTTTCCCACGATGATTTATCAGCACGCTCCACCAGCCCGATAAACTCCGCCATGGTCATTTCAGTATTCAGGCGCGTCTCGATGGCTACTGAACTGAAGCGGTTGAACTTATCCATAACTTCTGCAGCGTCCAGGTCGGGATACTGAGCGGTCACCCACGCTTTCAGCTCAGTGTTCTCCAGCTTTTTCTGCTTCAGGCGCTGTGCTTTGGCAAGAATCTCCGCTGGCACTACCACTACCGCTGGATTTTCGAAAGAGTCCGCCGCCCAGGTATGCGCAAATCGGGACTCCTGAAACGGGTAAATGTCTTTGTCGCCAAACATCGCAGCTGCGCAGGCCCATACTTCAATGCCGCTTTGCTCAAGGATGCCAGCGCGGGTTAGTGGCATGTTTTCGTCATACTGGCTATCCGCGTTAACGATCGGCTGAGAGGCGACGGCGGGAATGCCTGAGCGGTATTCAGCAATGATGGCCATAACTTCTTCAACACAGTTCGGATCGATGAATAGCGCTGTGTGTCCTTCGTCGGTCTCTCCGTTCTGCGCATCACAAAGCAATTCAACAAGGCGGCGAGCCCGCGCGGCGCTGAACTGCGGCATCGCATCGGCTTTGGTCAGTTTTTTCTTACCAGTCGCTTTAGCTTTATCCAACTTTGTTCTGGCCACGGTGCCAGCTTTCACCCCATGCTCACGCACCAGCGCCACGGCAGTAGTCGCTGCGACCTCTTTGTTTTTCACCATGGCGATCAGCTCGTCACCAGACGTCAGTAGCTGCAAGTGATGCTCCACGTCAGCAATAGAGCGCTTCACCTTCTTCGCAATTTCTGCCGGTTCCATGCCCTGATTGCTCATGCGCTGGTAAGCTGCTGCACGCTCCAGTGGTTCCAGCGCGCGGCCCTGGCTACTGGTGACCATGAAGGCGATGCGATCGGCCTCGGAGCCTACGAAATCTTTGCACTCCAGGCGGATGTCATAACCAGCTTCTTTCGCCATTAGCGCGCCGTGGTAACGGTGATGACCGTCGATGATCTTAATGCCCTGCTCAGTGACCTGCACAGCGAGCGGAGGCACGTGTTCGCCGGCGATGAAGGCATCGCGGAATTCTTCGACGTGGGTCTGGTCAATTTCACGGATGTTGTAACCACTTTCGACATACAGCTCATCGACGCCCAGCAGGTAAGTTTTGCGGGTAGTGATATTGGTTTCGGTCTTTGCTTTGTTGTCGTAAATTCTTGCTAAGTTAGTCATTTGGTTGCCAGCTCCCAGGACAGGGTAACGATCAGCGCGGCGATCATCAGGGCCGCAGTGCGAATGCTTTGGTAAAAAATCACGTTGCGCTCGTAATGGCGCAGTACATAGGCTTTCATCAGATGCCACCCCATGCGTCGGCGCTCGGCTTCGGCCTCAAGGCTTTTGCCTTCTGCATGCACATCCTGCGGCGCGCTACAGCCTGATCACGAAAGCGAGGCTTAGCCGTTGCGTCCATCGCGTTCAGCCAGACTGTTGCCGCGCGGCTCCAGCAGTTGCGAGCCTGAAGAGACATAGCCAACTTGCTCAGGCGCGCGTATTCGGCGTCTACAGCTGTTGCCTCTTCAACCCGGTAGTAACGGAATTTCACGTCCAGGTAGACTTCGCCCATTGCCACCAGTGTTTTTCCTGCTTCGCGTACCGTTCTCACGTTCGCCTTCATCCCCTTCGCCAGTTCGGAAGCCGTCAGGCCCGGATGCTCTACCAGGTACGCCAGAATCATTTGCTCAGTATTCATCGTCGCGTCTCCTGTTAAGCGCCACGGAAGCCATCGGGGATTTCGTAATTAGCGCTGGGCATTTGCATCACATCGCGCTGCCATTTGCCGTTCACGCATGGTGGGCGCCCTGATTTATCCCACTTGGTCGCAGACTGGAGATAGCCAGGGAAGTTTTTGGGTATGAACAGAGTTGCTGGGCGCAGATACTGGGCCTGCTCAGTGTTCTGCCAGTGTGCGTTTTTATAATCGACCACCAGCAACAGCTCACCGAGCTCATAACCTTCTGCCAGCCGTGCACGGATATTCTCCAGGGATGATTTGCAAACCTGAAATTTGGCGCCGGTGGTCATATTGAGGTGAGCCAGAACCTTCTTAGCGCGATCAGTCAGTTCAACATCGCGGTCGGGTTGCGCAGCAACCTGACAAGAAGTCCCTGTTGTACTCTCTGTAGTATTCTCTGTTGTATTCTCTGTAAGAGCGGCCCAATTTGACCCGCTGGATGGGTTCAAATTGACCTTATCCATAGGGACGGATTGACCTTTTCGAGCGGGACAATTTGCCCTCTTCGATGGGGTCAATTTGTCCCC
Source organism: Pantoea sp. X-Soil-MYKO-1289 (assembly GCF_059730625.1). Lineage (NCBI taxonomy): Bacteria > Pseudomonadati > Pseudomonadota > Gammaproteobacteria > Enterobacterales > Erwiniaceae > Pantoea > Pantoea sp. X-Soil-MYKO-1289. Next base: position 1,948,134 of record NZ_AP036004.1, on the reverse strand, counting down.
ATCGGAAAGTAGTGGGCTTGCGTGGTTAATCGCATAGAAATTTGTCCGATCATGCTGGGTTTTCTTCAGCTGCTCGACATAAATAAGCCCCTTGCCTCTCAATGAGGAAAGCGCCCTCTTGACTGTCTTTTCCGACCAGAACGGGAATTGCTCTGTCCATTCGTCAATAGTGTTGTAGACCCAGCGGCGACCGTCATGATCAACGCCAGAGGTGGTGTCTTCCAGCCAGTAACAGATTTGCTGAAGCACGATGGCTTCATTCAGCCCGATACGGCATGCCAGCACTGGGCTGATGACTAGCGGTTTTACTTTCAGAAGTAGACTCATGCTCTGCCCCTACTTCCCTGAAATTGCGCTGAAACTGGTCAAGTGGGCTGAAGCACTCGCCATGTTCATAGTTGTCGCGCAGGTAGATAACGCGGTTTGTTTCAGGTTCCCAGCGAACGACGCGGACGATAACGCCGCGCTTGTCTTTAAACCTTCGGTTGAGCTCGCGCATTTCGTTAATCCCAGTTGACGGTGTGACTCACCCACAGCCCACTCTACAAAGCTGTGGTTCACCTCTTCGCTGCATCCGGGTACATTAAGCACATACCGCAGCGGCTCCTGATTCACTCGGCCACCAGCCGACGGCAGGCACCTAAATTGCGGAACAGGATGGAATCTGTTTAAATTGACCATGCGATTATTTCTCCACACCAAGTGATTTGGTCGCAACTGAACGCTCCGGGCTGCAACCTGGGGCGTTCGCCTTATCTGGCGGGCAAAAAACGCGATATAGCAACGTCAGATGCTCCTGCCACTTAGCCATTACCTGATAGCTGTTCTCCTCAATCTGCTCTCTTTCAGCTGCATCAATCACCCCGTCCTCTGTGGCTTTACGCAGATAGGCTGAATGCTTGCCGATCCACTCAACTGACTCCATCAGGCGCTCGTTGATGTCGGCGTTATCAACATCTTCGATATCCACCATCGGGACGTTTACGCTGTTCGACTGACGCGACACTGCGTCGGCGATGTATTTGGTTCCGCTGGCCTGTTGAAGAACCATCGCCCAGCCCATAGGGAATATCTGGTCGCCCTCAAGACGCAGACGGTTAAAGAGCGCGTTCTCTGTGATGCCCAGCCATTCAGCTGCTTCCGCATAACCGCCAGGCATACTGGTGATGGTTTTACGGATCGCAGCAACAAGCCAGGCTGGTTGCTTTTCTATTTGCCAGTCAGGTTTACCCACGGCTAAGCCCTCTCTACTGTGGTTTCGCTACGGATGGCGTAGCTGTTAAAGTCTCGGTGCTGGTCAGGTAGCGCTGGGGATAAAGAATTTCCAGCTCGCTGATCTCGCCTTTAAAGAACAAAGCCAGGCGCTCTGCCACATCCAGTGATGCCACCTGCAGACCGCGCTCAATACGGCTCAGGTTGCCTACATCCAGATGGATGGCGCCGGCCACTTCACTTAGTGTTCTGCCTTGCGACTTGCGCAAGTTTCGTAACGGTGAAGACATTTTTAACCCCCTTAGTTGCGTAATTCGCATATTATTTCATGCTGGCGGATTGCGCAAGTTAATTTGCGTTTCATGCAAACCAGCCATTAAATAGGCACATGAATATAGGAAATCGAATCAGAGAACTGCGGCTTGCGCGCGGGCTGACAATGAACGATCTGGCTGATGCCGTAGGTGTTGACCAGGCGAACATTTCACGTCTTGAGACAGGAAAGCAAAAATCCTTTACCGAGCAATCGCTTAATAAAATAGCGAATGCGCTAAATGTGAGCCTAGGTGAATTATTTATTCCCTCCGATCCAAAAAATACTGTATATAATAACAGTAAGGATATGGTCAAGGTTATACAAGGGGGGGATGTGTATCGTGTGGATTTGCTTGATGTAAATGTAAGTGCTGGCCCAGGAGCCTTTGTTGGTAGTGACATTATCGATGTCATTCGCTCTATTGAGTACAACACTGAGCACGCCAAGAAACTTCTTCGGCGGTAAGCCTGCGACTACGGTAAAGATGGTTAATGTCCGCGGTGACAGTATGTCGGGCACTATCGAGCCAGGAGATCTGGTTTTCGTAGATGTTTCAGTGAATCAGTTTGATGGTGATGGAATTTATGTGTTTGGTTTCGATGGAAAAATTCACATAAAGCGCTTACAGATGGTTCCCGATAAAATCGTCGTCATTTCTGACAATACCCGATACCGTGACTGGTTCATTGATGAATCGAATGAGCATCGCTTTTATATTTTCGGCAAGGTCATGATCAGCCAGTCGCAATCCTTCAAACGACACGGCTAACCGCTCCTTAAAACCCGATAAGCCCGGTTCTGCCGGGCTTTTTTGCGTCTTTAACATTTATTGTTTGCAAATAACGCATTTTACCACTTGCGTTATATGCATATTCGCATTATTGTTTCCCTCATCAGCGGTTACTTACGGATGTTGAGATGAGAATGGTCAAGAACATGAGCAACACCAAGTTTTGGGACCTGATCACTTTTCTGTACCTGTTCCCGGATGCCGAGCTGGTTTGCGATGGGGATATGGGGATCGTGTTGTTGGAGTGCTGTGTCGATAGCCCGGCAGTGAAGCCGGTTTTTTGATGGATGACGGTGTGTTGTTTGGCGGTTTCTTCAGTTCGCAATCTGATTTAACCGCCCTCTTTTTCACAACAGGAAAGAGCATTGGCCAAAGGCGGGTATAGCGCCAGCGGCGTTCTGACAGTGCTCTCTCCATTGTGGTGAATGCGCACTTATGCGCAGCCGTAATAGCCGGTCGGCTGGGAATAGGATACTTGGGACGCGCCTGAAAGTATGGCGGCAAATACCAGCAAGCCGGGGAAGCTCCGGCCACCACAATTCCCTTCGATGTTTCGGTGTGGAGAAATCAGGCTGTGGGTTATTGCAGTAACCCAACAGCTATTTAAGCGAATCCCTCAGTTTTTATTGCCGTCACTGGCAAGGGATTCATGCAATCAAAAATCGTGTGGAGAAAGTTTTATGGGCTTTTTTAAATTTACCAGCGCGGAAGCTCTGGCAGGTTGGGAAAAACTACAGAGCGATGCGAAGTTGCTGCGCGATGCGGGAACCTCATTTGCATCCATGTTTGATGCAAAACCTGTTTTCAATTCTGATGGCGTCCGAGAAGTTTTTTATGGCGTCAAATTCTCAGGCGGCATTTTCCTTTCCGCCGATCTTTGGACAAAAGCATCGAGCCGCACTGGTTTTGCATGCTGGCCTAAAAGTAAGGCGCCAGTCGGAATGGCTGAAGAGCACAAGGCTCTGCAGGCTCTCTGGAATGCACAGCGACCAAAAATCGACGTCGATAAAGCCGCTTTCTTCCCACTTATCGGGCTCGACTGGGGAACCTTACTTTTTACCGGCATCACCTACTTCCGACATGGTGACGCAATCTACGTTGAAACCTCAGCAACGCCTAAAACCACCGCAGGCGCTATCGAAATACTCGGCAGCGAGTTCGACCAGGCAAAACGGGAGCGCCAGAATGAAATCGCCTAACGACGACATTAGAGTAGGGATCATCATCTTCCCCTACTCCAAAATTTTCGGCGGCTGGATCGCCCCGGATGGTGAGCTGGTTAAGAACCCGATTAAAGCTCAGCGCATGGCTGAGGAAATGTACCGCAACATCACTATCCACTGAGGCCACCTGCATGATGAATAAATTATCAAATAAAGAGCTGGTAGCGGCAGGTCATAAGTTTGCAGCCAATCTGGACGCAGATACGCCGCTGATCGACAGGGCAAAGATGGTCAGTGAACTGGCCACCCGCCTGGATTGCGCGCTCGCAGCAGCAGCTGAAGCCGGTAAGCAGCGTGACGCGCTGGCAGCGGAGAATGCATATCTTCTGCCAAAAGCCGCAAGCGAACTCTCGAATGCCTGGGTGTTGCATAAATACTGGGTAGGCATTCATACGGCACTTATGCACCTGCGTGTCGGCCGCATTTATGAAGTTGAGCAATGGCTGCAAAACACGGTTGCTGGGCCGGGTATTGAGGCTCCGAACCTCAAGCTAACAGAAGAAATCGACGCCTGGGCTACTGAGCAGAGTAAAGACAGCATCAGCCACTCTCGCGCGCTGGAAATCATGAAAGCCGACACCCCAGTCACCGACGCCTGGCTCAACTCTGTGCGGGCTGAGGCGGTTAACCATGCTGCCAAGATGATAATGGCCACCATGAACCACCAGGATAAAGGCGTAGAGCGCGCGCTTGAGTGTTTGGCACAAGTTGAGATGAATTACATAACCGCCGGTAAGGATGGTGAGTGATGAAAACCACTATCTGCATCGACCAGATGAAACTCGTTGCTGCCATTAGCTTTGAAGTCTCGCGCCAGTTCCCTGGTGTGACGGTTAACCCGGAGCAGTTCAACGCCATTATCGCAGCGGCCAATAGCGTCAAAGCGGCTTACGATGGCACGGAAGTAGAGCCTGTTGAAGAGGATGAAGAAGATGCGTGAGCGCCCAATCATCTTTAACGCCGACATGGTTCGTGCCGTACTGAACGGCAGCAAGACGCAGACGCGCCGGATCATCCAGTCACCGGCAAAAAACATGCAGGTCACTGGGCAGAAGGTTATCGATTATCGCGAGCCTGGCGACAAGTGGTATGGCGAACATGTATTCTCAATGCGCAACCAGAGCGGCACATGGTGCGACTACACCAAAGAGCAATTTCTCGCTAAGTGCCCGTTTGGTGCAGTAGGTGATCGCCTCTGGGTGCGTGAGGCTTTCGCAGCCTTCGATGCTGACTGGTGCTTCCCTGGTCGCCCTCATGACCTGAAAGATGGGCCATGGCCCAATATTATTTACCCTGCAGACGGCGGAAAAGAGCCACCGAAAGGGACGTGCCGACCATCCATCCACATGCCGCGCTGGGCGTCACGCATAACGCTGGAGATTACCGGCGTGCGGGTCGAGCGGTTGAATAGCATGACGGAGCAGGATGCGATTGCTGAAGGGTGCATCGGCGGTCACGGCTCTATCCCCGGCTACATGTACAGCGCCACACCTCATGAACATTTTCATCACGTATGGGAATCTATCTACGGCGCTGACAGCTGGTAGGCTAACCCGTGGGTGTGGGTGATCGAGTTTAAGCGCGTGGAGGGGGAATGATGCAGGCATATACTGAAGAGCAGAGAAAGGCGCTGGCAGCCGAAATCGTGGAGCAGCTTGTTGACTGCGGAAGCGCAGATGACGTAGCTGTCGAGAGATATAACGCGTGGGTTTTTAACCGTCTAAGCACCATCGCCCCGCCCGTTGTCGAACCAGAAGTACCTAATGATTATTTCGCAAAACTGGTGCAAGAAGCCAGGCTGCGAGCAGACAAAGCTATGCGCAAATTCCCGCAACCTAACTATGTCCTGAACAAAGTGGCGGAGGAAAGCGGTGAGGTTATCAAAGCCGTTATTCATTATACCGAAGGTCGTGAGGACTGGTTAAGCGTAGAGGGGGAGCTGATTGACAATCTGGCTATGCTCATTCGCCTGGTGAAAGAAGGCGATCAGGTGATCGGATTTACTCCGCCTGATGTGGTTAAGCGCCTGAACGCTACCACGACAGCTGCGCATATCGGTTTTGACCCAGCTGGCAGTGATGAGAAAACGATAATCGTTCACCACGTAGCCCCTCCTGGATGGAAGCTCGTGCCGGTTGAGCCAACAGCGGCTATGTACGATGCAGGCGACCAGCAGCTTGCCACAAAGCAGGTATGGGATGCCATGCTGGCAGCAGCACCGGAGGTGGAATGATGCCGAACAAATACGAAAAGCTTGATGATCTGATTCTGCACGCGATCACGCATGTGCCGAAGCGCTTCGCCGAAATCTATATTGGCGCGCTCGTCAGCGAGTGTTTTCGCCTTGCAGAGCTGGAAGCCGGTAAAGAGCCGTTCAGGGTCATGGACCGCCGCCTGCAGGCTTTGCGCAAAGCGGGCAAAATAAGAAGCACGTCTAAAGGCTGGGTGAATACGGAGGGCGATAAAGGTTAAATCCCCCGCCGAACGCAAAGCTGCGCAGCGTGCCCGTCAGGCCGCCAGCGGCGACCGGAAGCTGGAGCTGACGCTAGATAGTCAGGAACTGGAGATGCTGGCGCAGAACTGCGCCGCACGCCGCCCCGGTCGCGAACCGTATGAGCTGAATGAGTACATAGCGCTGCTTATTCGCCAGGACGCGGCCGAGCTGGCGCAGCAGCTGGAAGTGCTGGCAAAGCGCCAGTGCGGGAAGTGTGGCGATCGCCTCCCGGTCAGCGCCTGCCCGTGCCAGGGGGATTCGCAGTGCTGGACCACCAGCGGCTGGCTTGAGACAAAATTAAACATCGCACCGTGACATGTCACGGTGCCTTAACCTGTTGCAGCAGGAGTGGAGAAATAGCATGGCCAATACAGATTTGATTTCAGAGAAAGAGGTTATGGATAAGCTAAAGGTTTCATCCAGAATGACCATCTGGAAATATACCCATAAGATGGGGTTCCCTAAACCAGTAAGAAGCCGTCCAAAGCTTTACTTACTGGCCGAGGTTGATGGTTGGATACTTAACGGCGGCGTTAACCAGAAATCAGCTTAAGTTGCTCAAATATCCTTTCTGCATAGAGCTCATATGCCGCCTTCTGTTCTGCTAACCAGTCGTGCTTGTTATAAACGGCAAGCACGCCCCCTAAATCATGTCCAAGCATCTTCTCGATTACGTGCGGCGCAACGCCTTCCTCAGAAAGCCTGGTCGCCAGAGTTCGCCTGAAGTCATGAGCCGTAAAATCACCGATGCTCAACTGATTACGCAATAGCCTGACATATCTTGTTGCCGAGCCAATCGACAAGGGAATATCGCGATCGTAAGCGCCCGGGAAAAGAATATCCTTTCCTGATGCCTTAGCCTCCTCAAGCAGTGGCAGCGCATGCTTGAAAATAGGACGCCTGATAATTTTATCTGTTTTGCTCTTTGCGGCCGGCAGAGTCCAAATGTTTTCTTCGAAGTCGAATTCTTGCTTTAGAGCTTCGCGCATCTCACTATTTCGAGCGCCATAAAGTATGAGCAACTTAACCAGACGCTTAGAGGACGCGGTCGCCGTGGTTTTTTCATTTTCCAGCCAAATTTGGGCCAGCTGGCGATAGGTCAGGACTGTTTCCCCTACCCTTGGTTTTTTGCCAAAGTCTTTAGGGTCAAGGCGAAGCAGGCTTGAACTGTCTATGTATTGCCTTCGTGTACACCAGTCTACGGCACCACGCAGATTAACCAGAAGCCTCCGGGCCTTAACAGGGTTTTCCTGCTCTTTTTGGGTAAAGAAATCCACCCATGTACTGACGTTTATATCCTCAAGAGGAATACCCTCAAACACGCCTTCCATTTCGTTCAGAACTACGCGGTTGTAAACTTCTTGCGTACTTTCCCGGAGCGATTGCTGCACATAATTTTTCCACCAGTAGTTTATGCAGTCTTGAAGCGTTGGGCGAAACTTAACCTGTGGCTTATGGTGCTTAGGGTCTTTCCCTGCTCCAAGCGACTCCTTGAATTCTCCTACTTTTATTCTGGCATCCCTCAGCGAAATTTCTGGATACCGACCGATCCCGAGGCGATGTTGCTTGCCGTTAAATCGGTATCGGTACTGAAAGCTGATAATACCCTTTGGAGTGATGCGGATTCCCAGGCCATCTGCGTCAGTTAACTCAGGCGGTCCGTCATAGGGCTTGCCGTGCAAGCCTCTTAGCTTTGTGTCACTGATGGCCATATATGTACTCAACTTATTTTATTGGTACTCATATTGTACTTGATCATCGTTGGACAAAGGAATACACCAAAGGACACGCAAATAACAAAGAATACAGAAGGTTCATTTTATCCATTTTAATTTCAAATGCTTAAATACATTAATAGCTGTATGAATACATAAAAATACCTATGGATACATGCAAGACAGAACCGCCAGAATTACGCGCAGGATCTGCAGCTCTCGGTGCGCGGGTTTGGTTCGCGCTCCACCTACGGCGTGCGCGGACTGCGCCTCTACGTCGACGGCATTCCCGCCACCATGCCCGACGGTCAGGGGCAAACCTCCAATATCGATATCGGATCGATCGACCATATCGAGGTGCTGCGCGGCCCCTTTTCCGCGCTCTACGGCAACGCCTCGGGCGGCGTGATTAACGTTGATACCCAGACGGGTCAGCAGCCGACGACGCTGGAAGCAGGCAGCTGGTACGGCAGCTACGGCAGCTGGCGCAACAGCGTCAAGGCGAGCGGCGCGACCGGCGACGGCACCCAGGCGGGCGACGTCAACTACACCGTTTCCGCCTCGCGCTTTACCACGCACGGCTACCGCGATCACAGCGAGGCGCAAAAGAACCTCGGCAACGCGAAGCTGGGCGTGCGCATCGACGACGTCAGCACCCTGACGCTGCTGTTCAACAGCGTGCATATCGAGGCGCAAGATCCCGGCGGCCTGACGCCGGATCAGTGGCGCGCCAACCCGCGCCAGGTGGTCAGCAACGTCACCCTCTACAACACGCGCAAAACGGTCGATCAGACCCAGGGCGGCCTGCACTACCAGCGTCAGATGGGCGAAAACGACGATCTCAGCGTGATGATGTACGCTGGCATCCGCGAAACCACCCAGTATCAGTCGATCCCGAAAAACGTGCAGCTCAGCCCGAAACATCCTGGCGGCGTGATCGATCTGACGCGCCACTACCAGGGCATCGACACGCGCTGGACCCACCGCGACAGCCTGTTCAGCGTGCCGGTGACGCTGACCGGCGGCCTCGACTATGAAACCATGACCGAGCGCCGCAAGGGTTTTGAAAACTTCAGCGGCGACGACCTCGGCGTGAAGGGCAACATTCGCCGTAACGAACGCAACCTGATGTGGAACCTGGATCCTTACCTGCAGACCGCCTGGCAGCTCACCGACAAATGGTCGCTGGACGCCGGGCTGCGCTACAGCACGGTTAATTTCGACTCCAACGACAACTACATTACCGCCGGCAACGGCGACGACAGCGGCGACGCGCGCTACCACAAATGGCTGCCCGCCGCGTCGCTGAAGTACGCGATCGACAGCAGCTGGAACGCCTATCTTTCGGCGGGCCGCGGCTTTGAAACCCCGACCATCAACGAGCTATCCTATCGCGCCGACGGCGAAACCGGCCTGAATACCGGCCTGAAACCGGCGACCAGCGACACGGTCGAGCTGGGCAGCAAAAAACGCATCGGCAACGGCCTGATCACCGCCGCGCTGTTCCAGACCGACACGCAAAACGAAATCGTGACCGATACCAGCCTCGGCGGCCGCACCACCTATAAAAACGCCGGGCAAACCCGCCGGCGCGGCCTGGAGCTGGGCGTGGATCAGCAGTTCGCCGCCGACTGGCGCGCGAAGGCGGCCTGGACGCTGCTCGACGCGCGCTATCGCAGCAACGCCTGCGGCGACGCGAGCTGCGACGGCAACCGCATTCCCGGCATTGCGCGCAATATGCTCTACGCCAGCCTGGCCTACGCGCCGGAACAGGGCTTTTATGCGGGCGCGGAGATGCGCTATATGAGCGATATCGCCGCCGATGACGAAAACGACGTGAAGGCGCCCGCCTATACCGTCGCGGCGCTTAACAGCGGCTACAAATGGCTGGTGCAGAACTGGACGCTCGATCTCTTCGGCCGCGTCGATAACCTCTTCGATCGCAACTACGTCGGCTCGGTGATCGTTAACGAAGGCAACGGACGCTACTTCGAACCGGCGCCGGGTCGCAATTACAGCGTCGGGCTGACGCTGAGCTACGCCTTTCAGTAAGCCCTGTCGCCCCGGCCAGAAACCGGGGCTTTTTTTTATGGCGCGCGCCGCGCCATCCAGTTGGCGATCCAGCGCGACAGAATCGGGCCGGTGAACATCACCACGATAAAGCGCCCGGTCTGCATCGCCATCACAAACGGCATATCGACGTTGCTCGACGCGGCGATAATCGCCACCGAATCGGCGCCGCCCGGACTGGTCGCCAGATAGGCGGTCAGCGGATCGATACCGGCAAACTTCACCAGCAGAAAAGCAAACAGGCCGCAGATAGCGATCAGCGTCAGCACCGACAGCAGCACGCGCGGCAAGGCGTGCGCCGCGTAGCGCAGAATATCGGCGCTGAAGCGCAGGCCGATGCCCCAGCCGACGAAGGCGTACGCCAGCGCCAGCAGCCACTTCGGCAGCGTGATATCGACGCCGCCGATATCCTGCGCCAGCGAGGCGATAATCAGCGTCATCAGCATCGGGCCGGCGGGAATGCGCAGCAGCCGCGCCGCCAGCAGGCCGGCGGCGATGGTCAGCAGCGTCAAGAGGAAGGCGGTGTGCGCGAAAGGCGCGAAGAGATCGAGCGCCGGCGAGGCGGCGGGCGCGCTGCCCTCGTGGGTCCAGAGGCGCGTCACCAGCGTGGCGACCAGCGCCACCATCATCACGCGCAGATACTGCATAAAGGCGACGAGGCGCACGTCGGCGCCGAAACTCTCCGCCATCAGGGTCATGGCGGTTGCCGCGCCGGGCGACGAGCCCCAGATGGCGGTCGAGCCCGGCAGCACGCGGAAGCGCGCCAGCAGGCCGCCGAGCGCCAGGCTGGCGACGATCACCGAGCCGACGCACAGCACAAACAGCGGCCAGTCATCGGCAATTTCATGAAATATCGAGGCGGGGATCGCCGCGGCGATCATCGCGCCCACCGTCGCCTGCGCGCCGTTAAACAGCGGCCGCGCGATTTTCAGCGTGCGGCCAGAGGCGGCAAAGCCGATGGCGGCGAACATCGGGCCAAGCAGCAGCGCGGCCGGAATATGCAGCCACTCCAGCACCGCTACCAGCGCCGCCGAGCTAAGGATCAGCCCGGCCCAGCGCGCCAGGCCCGCCTGCGCCGTCGCCATGCTAGCGCGCGTCGACCAGCGCCAGCACCTCGGCGCTGGTACCGGTTTCGCCAAGGCGCGGGAAGATCAGCTTCACGCTGTTGTTGTGGGTGTCGAGGTTGAGATCGGTCATGGCGTCGGTGGCTAAAGTGACGTTGTAACCTAACTCATACGCCTGACGCGCGGTGGATTCGACGCCGATGCTGGTGGCGATGCCGCAGATCACCACCTGGGTGACGCCGCGCGCCTGCAGTTCGGCATGCAGATCGGTATGGTGAAAGGCGCCCCAGGTTTTTTTGGTGACGGTGATATCGCCCGGCTGCGGCGTCATCTCCGGCACCAGCGTCGCCCAGTCGGCAGGCAGTTCGCCGCTGTGGCTGCCCTGCTCGTTACGGCCCGGCGCGCCGCCGGCGACATTGACCAGCGCCACCGGCAGCTGGCGGGCGCGGAAACCCGCGGCAAGCTGTGCGCAGCGGTCAATCACCGGCTGCGGCTCATGCACCACCGGCAGGCGAACGATGCCGTGCTGCAGGTCGATGATAATCAGTGCGGTGTGGGTATCAAGGGTAGTCAGAGCCATGGAAAGTCCTCTCAGGATGCGTTGTCGGCGAGTCGTTGCAGTAAGGGGATCGCGGCGATCAGCAGCTGGCGCTCATCGGCGCTGAGCCGGGTGTCGATGGCGCGCACCAGCCAGTCGTCGCGCATCGCGCGGTTGGCGGCGATCAGCGCGCAGGCGGCCGGCGTCGGCGAGTAGCGGGTTTTACGGCCGTCGTGCGGATCCGCTTCGCCCTGCACCATGCCCGCCGCCAGCAGGCTGGCGACGGTCGCGCCCATCGACTGGGTGCGCACCCCTTCCGCAGCAGCCAGCTCGGTGATGGTCATCGCGCCGTCGCGCACCAGATAACCCAGCACCGACACCTGCGACCAGGTGAGATCGCCCGGCGGCGCGGATTCGCGCAGCCGACGGCTTAGCTTGCCTGTCAGCATGCGCAGCGCCGCGGCGGCTTCAGTGAGTTCGCTCATCGCCTTTCTCCTTACGTTAGCGCCAGTATAGAGATACGAAGGTAAACTGTGTAGTTTGCCTTCGTATCAATTTGTAAGGTCGGGACGCTGCAGGTAGTGGATCAGGCTGTGAAAGCGCAGCGGCGTGGCGAGCGGATTGCGGTAGCTGTGGGCCACGTCGGCGGCGAACTGCAGCGCTTCGCCCGCCTGCAGCCGTCGCCAGACGCCACCCGTGCCGAGCAGCAGTTCGCCCTCGATCACCACCACCTGCTCGACGCAGCCCTGCTCGTGCGGCGAGGAGTCGCTCTGCGCGCCTGCCGCCAGCTCGACCGCCAGCAGATCGAAGCGCAGCCGCGCGTCGTAAGGCAGCAGCGGGCGTACCGTCATCTGCGCGTTGGGCTGGCTGAAGCGCGCGCTATCGCCGCTCTGCAGCCCATTGCCCTGAATGAAAAAAGAGAAAGGAACGTTAAAACCGGTGGCGATTTTCCACAGCGTGGCCACCGTCGGGCTGGACTCGCCGCGCTCGATCTGGCCGAGCATCGCTTTGCTGACGCCGGTGCGTTCCGCCGCCAGCGTCAGGCTCCAGCCGTTGGCCTGACGCAGCTGTTTCAGCGCCTCGCTAAGATGCTGATGCAGATTTTCCATGAGGTTCTCCTGAAATCATGGCGGCAGTGTAGCACTTGAGCGCTATAGCGCACACTGTTACCATGTGCGCTATAACGCACAGTGGAGGTCTTATGCAGCGCATAACGGCGCGATCCGCCATTTCCTTTCCCATGCTGGTGTCGGGTTTCGTCGCCGTACTGGTTGGATACAGCAGCTCAGCAGCCATTATTTTTCAGGCGGCGCAGGCCGCCGGCGCTTCCCCGACGCAGATCGGCGGCTGGCTGTCGATGCTGGGCATCGCGATGGGCCTCTGCTCGCTGGGCCTGTCGCTCTGGACGCGCATGCCGATCCTCTGCGCCTGGTCCACGCCCGGCGCGGCGCTGCTGGCCACCAGCCTGCACGGACTCTCTATCAATGAGGCGATCGGCGTGTTTATCTTCGCCAACGCGCTGATCGTGCTGAGCGGCGTCACCGGCCTGTTCGCGCGCCTGATGAAGGTCATTCCGCCCGCGCTGGCCTCCGCCATGCTCGCCGGGATCCTGCTGCGCTTCGGGCTGGAAGCTTTTACCGGCTTGCAGAGCGACGTTGCGCTGTGCGGGGCGATGCTGCTCGCCTGGCTGCTGGCGCGGCGCTGGCTGGCGCGCTACGCCATTCTGGCCACCCTGGCGGTGGGCGTCGCGCTGGCGTTCGCCCGGCACGCGATCCATTTTCCGGCGCAGATGGCGAGCTTCGCGCTGCCGCAGGGCATCATGCCGCACTTTAGCCTGACCGCACTGCTCGGCGTCGGCCTGCCCTTTTTCCTCGTCACCATGGCGTCGCAAAACGCGCCGGGCGTCGCCACGCTGCAGGCGCACGGCTATCAGCCGCCGGTCTCCGCGCTGATGAGCTGGACCGGGCTGGTCGCCCTGCTGCTGTCGCCGTTCGGCGGCTTTTCCGTCTGCATCGCCGCCATTACCGCCGCTATCTGCATGGGCGACGAGGTCGATTCCGACCCGCGCCGCTGCTGGATGGCCGCCGCGCTGGCCGGTCTTTTTTATCTGCTGGCCGGGCTTTCAGGCGCGCTTATCGCCGCGCTGTTTGTGGCGCTGCCGTCGCCGCTGATCGCCACCCTCGCCGGGCTGGCGCTGCTCTCCACCTTCAGCGGCAGCCTGACGCGCGCGCTGGCGGAGCCGGATACGCGCGATACCGCCGCCATTACCTTTCTGATTACCGCCTCAGGCCTGTCGCTGTTCGGCCTCGGCGCGGCGTTCTGGGGGCTGGTCGGCGGCCTGGCGGCGCATGTCGTGCTGACGCGCCGTGCCGCTTAACCCCCTGGGCGCGCTGCGCATTTTTTGTCGCAGCGCGCGATAAACGCCCTTAATTCCCTTTTTTTCCGGCGTTTGATTTGCCCTTTCTCCGCGTAACATCGCTTCAATCGCCGATATCACACGATTTTCTGCCTCACACTTCGACCGATAAGGGCCCAACAGGTGGCAAAAACTTTTCTGCGCAGCGGCAATCTTGACGCGGTGCTGGCGCTGGGTGAAAACGGCCAGCCGGTCTACGCATCCGCCCTGCAAATTCGTGAAACGCTGCGGCTGCGCCGTCAGACCGTGCTGGCAAACTGCCTGGCTATTCCTCAGCCCAACGCGCGCGGCGACCGCCTCGACTGGTACGCGCCCTTCAGCGGCAAGGTGAAATCCTGGCTGGCCGCCAGCGATTACGAGCGCCGTCTGGCGCTGGAACAGCTGACGGCGACGCAGCAGGAGATGCAGGATCTCAGCACCCGCGCCCGCGAGGCGGAGAATCCGGCGATGCGCCTGTTCGGCGCGCTGCTGGGCAAAGCGCTGCAGTTTCCCGATCAGCAGTATGTCTACCTGGTGGACGGCAAGCCGGTGATCACCTTCTGGGGCTTTGTCGACGCGCAGGCGCGCACGCGCGACGATGCGCTCGCCTGCCTGCGCGATACGCTGGAGGCGTCGCTGCCGCCGCTGCTGCCGGAATTGACTGTCGTCGAGCCGCAGCCGGCGATGGTGCCGATGATCGCTGAGCCTGAGCCGCTGCCGGAACCCATTGTCGAAGCCCCTCAGGTCGTTGAGCCGCCCGCGGTTGCATCGGTTGCGCCGGCCACACAGCGCCGCGCCTTCCGCCTCCTCTATCTTGCGCCGGTGGCGCTGGCCGTTGCCGGCGCCGCCGCTTTCTGGCTGCATCAGCCGACGCCTGTCGCCGCTCCGGCGGCCGCCGCTATCGCGCCGCCTGCCGCGCTGATCGCCGCGCAGAAGCTCGCCGCCACCCTGCCGCAGACGCCCGCCAGCGTCGCCGCGCCCGCCGAGACGCCTGCGCCTTCCGCAACGCTTGCCAGCGTCGTGGCGCCCGCCGTTCCCGCCACGGGCGACGCGCTGAAAATGAGCGTGGAGGATGTCCGCACCGGCGCGATTAGCGTCGTCGACGGCCGCTGGCGCGTGGTGATGCAAAACTCCCTGCCGGGCGGCGCGTCACCGGTGCTGCACTATGAACTCAGCGGCGGCAAAGGCAGCGCCACCGTCACCCAGGGCAATAACCTGCGCTGCAGCGCCGACGAGGTCACCGCCGCCATGCTCGGCAGCGGCCAGCTCTCGGTGCGCAGCCGCTATACGGCCAAATGCAGCGACGGCTCGCGCTACCGCATGCCGCAGCTGATGTGTAAGCCGGGAGACGGCGCCGCCGTGTGCGAAGCGCTGTTCAGCGACGAAAAATCCTTCCCGATGACGATTAAGCGTGAGAGTAAGTAACCATGTTGGCTCCCCTGATCGATGACAAACAAAAAATCACGCTGATTGAAGAGAGCGGCGTACAGTTTCTCGATTTCGGCCTGCGCATCGCCGCAGGTCAGGCGCGCCGCCAGTTCGTGCGCCAGACCGCGAACGGCCCGCTGCTGCGCCTCAACGTCGACGGCAACAGCGGCAAATTTCTGCTCTATCCGCAGGACGGCGGCGCGCCGGAAGTGGTGCGCCCGGAATCGGACGTGGCGCTGGCCGACTCGCTGGCGCTGCTGGCGGACTGCTGGTTGCCGCTGCCGATGCTGCGCTGCGCCAGCGGCCGCCGCTTTATCGGCGGCCCGGAGAACTGGGCGCGTCTGCGCCTCACCGCGCTGGCGCAGCCCGACGCGGCGGGCAACACCCATCGTGTGACCCTGGCGTTCGATACCCGCTGCGTCGCGCAGGAGGATGGCGGCGAACAGCTCGGCCTGACCGCCGCCGACGCGCAGAACGGCGTCACCTTCTCGCTCGCCTGGCACAACTACGAGCTGGGCGAGTTCCTCGATCATATCTGGGTCGACGGCTGGCTGCGCGAGGCGTTCAGCGACCGCGTCGGCGACCGTCGCGAGCAGGCGATCGCGCAGGCGCTGCGCGAGTTCGAATATCAGGCGCACTACCTGAACCTGCTGGAGCTGCTCGGCGAGCAGCTTAACCTGAGCGATATCCACCTTCAGGCCGCCACCCAGCAGACGCCGGCGGTGAACGTCGACATTATTCTCGACGTCGGCAATTCGCACACCTGCGGCATTCTGGTGGAAGATCATCCCGAAGAGAGCAACGGCCTGAAGCAGACCTACGAATTGCAGCTGCGCGACCTCTCGCAGCCGCATCAGGTCTATAACGAACTGTTCGACAGCCGCCTGGAGTTCGCTGAAACCGACTTCGGCAAGGCGAGCTTTTCACTGCAGAGCGGCCGCGAAAACGCTTTTATGTGGCCGTCGCTGACGCGCGTCGGCCGCGAAGCGAGCCGCCTGGCGCTGCAGCGCGCCGGCCTTGAGGGCAGCACCGGCATCTCCAGCCCGCGCCGCTATCTGTGGGACGAGGCGCGCTATCAGCCAGGCTGGCGCTTTAACCAGCCGCAGGGATCGAACGAGCCGCAGGCCAACGCCGCGCCCTTTACCTTTCTGCTGAATGATGAAGGAGAGCCGCTGCACGCGCTCGCCGACGACGATCGCCTGCCGGTGTTTTCCGCCCACTACAGCCGCAGCTCGCTGATGACCTTTATGCTGTGCGAACTGCTGGCGCAGGCGCTGATGCAGATGAACAGCGCCGCGCAGCGCCAGCGCATGCCGCAGAGCCACGCGCCGCGCCAGCTGCGCCACGTTATCCTTACCCTGCCGTCCGCGATGCCGAAGCCGGAGCGCGAAATTTTCCGCCGCCGCATGCAGCAGGCGATCGCGCTGGTGTGGAAAGCCGAGGGCTGGCACGCGGCCGACGAGCCGTTCGACGCCGCCGCGCCGCCGACCTGCCGCAAGCCGGTGCCCGACGTGCAGATGGAGTGGGACGAGGCCACCTGCGGCCAGATGGTGTGGCTGTTTAACGAAACCCAGGTCAACTTCGCCGGTCGCGCGCAGGATTTCTTCAGCAGCACCGCGCGCCCGGATCGTCCGCGCGAAGCGGATGAAGTGCCGGGCAAAAGCCTGCGCATCGCCTCGATCGATATCGGCGGCGGCACCACCGATCTGGCCATTACCCACTACCGTCTCGACGACGGCCAGGGCAATAACGTCAAAATCACCCCGCGTCTGCTGTTCCGCGAAGGCTTCAAAGTCGCAGGCGACGATATTCTGCTGGACGTGATCCAGCTCTGGATCCTGCCCGCGCTGCAGCAGAGCCTGCAGAAAGCGGGCCTGACGCTGGCCGAGCCGCTGCTGAACAAGCTGTTCGGCCACGACGGCCGCCTCGACGGCCAGGCGACGCTGCGCCAGCAGGCGACGCTGCAGCTGTTTATTCCGCTGGCGCAGGCGGTGCTGGAGCGCTACGAGAACTGGGATCCGCTGGAGAGCCACGCGGAGATCAACGCCCTGTTCGGCGAACTGGTGGAGAGCCGTCCGGCCGACGCGGTGCTCGCCTTTATCAACGGCGAGATCCAGCGCGCGCTGGGCGCCGACAGCGGTTTCGATCTGCTGGAGGTGCCGCTGATCGTCAGTCTCGCGCAGCTGCACGCCGAGTTTATGCAGCACCGCATGGCGATCATCCCGGCGCTGCGCTCGATGTGCGAAGTGGTGTCGCTCTATCAGTGCGACGTGCTGCTGCTCACCGGACGCCCGTCGCGCTTCCCCGGCATCCAGGCGCTGGTGCGCCATCTGCAGCCGCTGCCGGGCAGTCGCATTCTGTCGCTGGAGGGCTATCACACCAGCGACTGGTATCCGTTCAATAAGCATGGCCGCATCGACAACCCGAAATCCACCGCGGCGGTCGGCGCGATGCTCTGCCTGCTGGCGCTGGATCTGCGCCTGAACAGCTTCTGGTTCCGCGCGGGCGATTTCGAGCCCTATTCAACCATCCGCTATCTGGGCGTGCTCGACGAGAACCAGGCGCTGACCGACGATAATCTCTGCTACAGCGATATCGATCTCGACGACCGCAGCTTCGCGCTGGACCGCAAAAACAGCTTCCGCATTCGCGGCAACGTCTGCCTCGGTTTCCGCCAGCTCGATAACGATCGCTGGCCCGCGTCGCCGCTCTATAGCCTGACGCTGAACGACGCCCAGCTGGCGCGCAAGGTCGCCGGAGAGAGCGTGCTGCGCGTGAAGCTGGCGGTGGCGCCAGGCCCGACGCTGCCCGGCCCCGAGCGGCTGGTGCTGAGCGACGCGCGCCTCGACGACGGCACCCGCGTGCCGCTCGAGCAGCTGAGCCTGAAGCTCAATACTCTCTCGCCGACGGGCAACGCCAATGCCCAGTACTGGATTGACAGCGGAAGCCTTTGCAAACGATGAGAACTGTAAAACCGCGCCAGCCGCAGACGCTGGCAAAACGACTTGGCCTGCTGCAGGAGGCGCTCAACGCCAGCCTGGGCTGGATCGCCGACCACCGCGACGCGTCGCCGCGCCTGGCGCTGGAGGCGGAAACTTTTACGCGCCAGCTGCGCCGCGCCCGCGCGCAGAGCGACGCGCTCGCCCAGCAGGTCGCCCGACCGGTGACGCTGGCGCTGTTCGGCCAGTCGCAGGCGGGCAAAGCCTGGCTGCTGAGCGAAATGGTCGCCGACGCCCAGGGCCAGCTGCTGACGCGCCTGGGGGAAAAGAGCCTTAACGTCTTCCAGCAGATCAATCCCGGCAATCTCGACTTCGCCGCGGCGACCCGCTACTGCCACCAGCGCGAGCCGCTCTCCGGCGAATGGCCGGTAGAGCTGACGCTGCTGAGCGAGGCGGAAATTTTACGTCTGGTGCTGAGCTGCCGCCATGCGGCGCCCCAGCCGGAAAGCGCCCAGCTCGACCAGCAGCTGCAGCGCCTGCAGCGCCAGCGCCTCAGCGCGCCGGTCGGCGGGCTCGACAGCGACGCGCTGGTGACGCTCTGGGCCTGGAGCCGCCGCCACCGCTGTCACGAGCCGCGGCTCGATCGCCATTTCTGGCCGCAGGCGGTCGAGCTGGCGCCCGCGCTCAGCGTCGACGATCGGGTGCAGCTTTTCGCGCTGCTGTGGCCGACGCAGCCGGAGCTGAGCGAAGCGCTGCGCGCGCTGCTGCATCTGCGCCATCAGCTGCGCAGCGCCAGCCGCCTGCTCGCGCCGCTCAGCCTGCTGGCGGACGACGCGCTGCTGCCGAGCGAACAGCTGATCGCCCCCGCCAGCGAGCAGGATCAGCAGATGAAGGTGGAAGTCTGCCCGCTGAACGGCAACCGCATCGGCAAGCCGCAGCAGGTGCCGCTCGGCTGGCTGGCGCTGCTGACGCTGGAGCTGGTTATCCCCCTGAACTCGATGCCGCGCACCGCCCTGTTTGACGACGCCGATATGCTCGATCTGCCCGCGCCCGGCGCGCCCGCCGATGCGGCGGCGCTGGAGGAGCGTCAGCGCCTGGAGCAGCTGGATCCGCTGCGCGCCCGACTGCTGGAGCAGAAACGCGCCCTGCTGCCCGGCTTCTACGCTGCGCGCCAGGGGATCGATTTAATGCTGGTCTGCACCGCCGCCAGCCAGCGTCAGGATGTCGATGTCGCCAGCCGCGCGCTGCGCGAGTGGCAATTGCATCAGCCGCCGCGCGAAAACGGCGAAAAGCCGCGCCTGATTTGGGCGATCACGCCTTATGACGCGCGCCATCAGCAGATCAACGTCGATGAGGCGGTGCAGCGCCAGATTGGCCAGCCCGGCCAGCGCTGGGGCTCGATGCTGGCGCTCGATCGCGCCGGCGTCGATCGCATGGCGGAGTGGCTGCAGGAAGAGATGCAGCCCGACGCGCGCCGCGATCGGCTGCTGGCCGAGCTGCGCGCCCTGCAGCACAGCGTGCTGGAGCGTCGTCTGCTGCCCTGGACCGACGCTGAAGCGAGCGCCGAACAGGCGGCGCGCAGGCAGACCATCGCCGACACCCTGCTGAAATGTTTGCAGCACCGCACCGGCCTGCACGGCGAACTGCTGGAGCGGCTGCAGCCGCCGCGCGAGACGCTGCGTCAGCTCTGGCTGAGCCAGCATGACGCGCCGGCCGCCGCCGCCGCGATCCGCGCCGAGGCGCCCGCGCAGCATTTCGGCGTCGGGTTTGAATTCGATCTCTTTAGCGATACGCCGCTGGCCGAGCCTGCGGCCGCGCAGCATCACGTCAGCGCCGCGGGACAGAGCTTCGCGCGCCAGGTGATGGCGCTGTGGCTCGATCATCTGCGCGAACTGCCGGAGAACCGCAGCCTGCTGACGCTGTTGAATGTGGATCGCGGCACGCTGGAGTGGCTGGTTGAAGAGCTGATCGTCGCCAGCTTCCGCCTCGATATGCTGACGTCGCTGGAGCAGGCGCTGCACGAGCCGGATAACCCTTCCGTCACCCACGAGTCGCGCGCCGATCGTCAGGTGTCCCGCGCCATGACGGTGCTGGGGGATTTTGTCGCCTGGCTGGGCTTTATACAGCGTGACGAAGCTGAGCGGCCGCCGAGCCGCGTCAATCGCGGTCAGCCGATTTTCTCGCGTCCGCCCGCGCCGAGCGTTAATTTCTCTGCCGGACAGCGGCTGACGCGCCTCTCCGCCGCGCCCGCCAACCATACCGCCTACTATATTTACGACTGGCTGGTCGGGTTGAATTCGGTGATTCTGGAGAACAACGGCTACGCTGGCGGACGCGACGTGACGCCTGCCGCGCGCGCCGCGCTGGCCGCGATCCTCACGCCGCTGCGCAGCTAATCCCGCTTCAGGCGCAGGTCGCCCTCCAGCGCCTGCGCCGCCTCTTCCAGCAGCGCCAGCACGGCGGCGAACTCGTCGCGCCGTTCCGCCTCCGCCGCGTGTCGCAGATGAATGCGCGCCGGCAGCGCCATGCCGCCGGTCAGCCAGTCCCACAGCGCGTCCAGATTATTGCCGAAGGCGAACGGACAGTGGCTCTGCTGCGCCAGCGTCTGGTAGAGCGCGTCGCGATCCGCCAGGCGACGAAAGTCGAGCGTAATGGTCAGCATTTTCAGGGCACCTGTTTAAAGCTGCGGTAGTGATCGGTGGTGATATAGACCAGGCCGTCGGAGGAGTAAACCAGCCGATCCGCCTCGCGATGGCCGCAGCGATAGTTGACGTCCGCTTCATACCATAAGCGTCCGCTGCGCTGCGGCAGGCGCTTTTCGCGGTTGCCGAAACGGTCGCCGCCTATCGCCTTGCCCGGCAGCACCTCGCACAGATTGCCTTTGGCAGGATCCCAGCCGCGGCGGCGCGCGTCGTTTTTGCTGATGTAATAAGTCGGCAGCTGCTGATGCTGCAGCAGGTAACGCGCTACGGTGCGCGCATCGGTCAGCGAGCTGATGTCGCCGGATTCAGACGTGGGTGAAACATTCAGATGGGGTTTAAAACCGGCCCAGGCGGCCGCAAGCACGATGATCAGTGCGATCCAGAGTTTTTTCGACATGATGGCATCCCAGACAACAGGACGCTGATGATACCAGCTTTAGCGGGCAGATACAGCGCGGGCCAGCGAAGCTGGCCCTGCGGGGATCACTGCATGGCTTGCATCTGCGCCCCGTGGCGACGCCAGGCGCCTGGCGCAACGCCGTACTGGCGTTTAAAGCTGCGGTTGAAAGACTGCTGCGAGTCAAAGCCGAGCGAAATCGCGACGTTAAGGATCGGCTCATTGGTGGTGGTCAGCCGATCCGCGGATTTCTTCAGCTTCTTGATGCGGATGTACTCACCCAGCGGATAGCCGGTGTGCTCTTTAAACATACGCTGCAGGTGCCATTTAGAATAGCCTGCGCGCTCCGATACGGTGTCCAGATCCAGACGTGCTTCGATGTTGTTATCGATCCAGTCGATTAGATCGTGAATAAATGCGTCGCTCATCATCCCATTTTCTCCCGTCGCCGTTGCGAACAGTATCAGTATCAGTTGCAATTACACTTTAAGGGTGACTGACTTTGCCATTTAATGCAAGTTGGATTGATACATTAAATGCCGCACTCGCCGTAAGGACATTCTCCGCCCCGCTCTGCCTCAGTCAAAACCGCACATAAAGTGTATCAGATATTCTTGCAGTTGCTGGATGCCCAAGCCTACACTCCTCGCGATTAATTGCAATCTTAAAAGTTGCAAATATTGGCCCGCTTTTGTGGGCTCTTTTTTAACGCTATGCGGAATAACAATAATGAACAGACAAACGAAGTGGGTTCGTCAGGGTTCAACCCTTCTGGGCGCGGTGCTGCTCAGCAGCATACTCAGCGGATGTGACAAAGGCGTGGCGCAAAACGCCCCACCGCCGCCTCCTCAGGTCAGCGTCGCCGACGTGGTGGTGAAGCCCGTCAGCCAGTGGGACAGCTTTAACGGTCGCATCGAAGCGGTGCAGAGCGTGCAGCTGCGCCCGCGCGTCTCCGGCTATATCGATGCGGTGAACTACCGCGAAGGCGACGAAGTGAAAAAAGGCCAGGTGCTGTTCACCATCGACGACCGCACCTACCGCGCCGCGCTGGAGCAGGCGAAGGCCGAACTGGCGCGCGCCCGCAGCCAGGCGGCGCTGGCGCGCAGCGAGTCGGCGCGCACCGAGAAGCTGATCGGCACCCAGGCGGTGTCGCGCGAGCAGTGGGAGCAGCGGCGCTCCGCCGCCAGCCAGGCGCAGGCGGACGTGCTCTCCGCTGAGGCGGCCGTGGATATGGCGCAGCTCAATCTTGACTTTACCCGGGTGACCGCGCCGATCGACGGACGCGCCAGCCGCGCCATGATCACCACCGGCAACCTGGTGACCGCCGGCGACAGCGCCAGCGTGCTCACTTCGCTGGTGTCGCAGGATCGTATGTATGTCTACTTCGACGTCGATGAAACCACCTTCCTGCACTATCAGGCGATGGCGCGTCAGGGCCAGCAGCGCGGCTCGCTGCCGGTCGAAATCGGTCTGGCGGGCGAAAGCGGCTATCCGCACCGCGGCATGGTCGACTTTACCGACAACCAGCTCACCGCCAGCACCGGCACCATCCGCATGCGCGCCCTGCTTGATAACCGGCAGCGTCAGTTTACGCCCGGCCTCTTCTCCCGCGTCCGCCTGCCGGGCAGCGCAGAGTTCCAGGCGCTGCTGATTGACGACAAGGCGGTGCTGACCGATCAGGATCGCAAATATGTCTATGTCGTGGACAAAGAAGGCAAGGCGCAGCGCCGTGACATTCAGCCCGGCGCGATGGCCGAGGGTTTGCGCATTGTGAAAAGCGGGCTGCAGTCGGGCGATCGCGTGATCGTCGACGGGCTGCAAAAAGTGTTTATGCCCGGAATGCCGGTAACGGCTCAGCAGGTCGCGATGCGCGCGGCTAACGCCAACTAACTGAGGCTACTGCCGCTATGGACTTTTCCCGCTTTTTTATCGACCGGCCGATATTCGCCGCCGTTTTGTCGATTTTGATTTTCGTTACCGGCCTGATCGCCATTCCGCTGCTGCCGATCAGCGAATACCCGGATGTGGTGCCGCCCAGCGTGCAGGTGCGCGCTGAATATCCCGGCGCCAACCCGAAGGTGATTGCCGACTCGGTGGCGACGCCGCTGGAAGAGGCGATCAACGGCGTTGAAAATATGATGTATATGAAATCGGTAGCCGGTTCCGACGGCGTGCTGGTGACTACTGTCACCTTCCGTCCCGGCACCGATCCCGATCAGGCGCAGGTACAGGTGCAGAACCGCGTCGCCCAGGCGGAAGCGCGCCTGCCGGAGGATGTGCGTCGCCTCGGCATTACCACCCAGAAGATGTCGCCGACGCTGACGCTGGTGGTGCATATGTTCTCGCCGCACGGCAAGTACGACTCGCTCTACCTGCGCAACTACGCCACGCTGAAGGTGAAGGATGAGCTGGCGCGCCTGCCGGGCGTGGGCCAGATTCAGATCTTCGGCGCGGGCGAATATGCGATGCGCGTCTGGCTCGATCCCAACAAGGTCGCCGCGCGCGGCCTGACCGCCGCCGACGTGATCACGGCGATGCAGGAGCAAAACGTGCAGGTGTCGGCTGGCCAGCTCGGCGCTGAACCGCTGAAGAAGCAGTCCGACTTCCTGCTCTCGATCAATACCGCGGGCCGCCTCGAAAACGAGCAGCAGTTCGGCAATATCATCCTGAAAACCTCGGACGACGGCTCGCTGGTGCGGCTGCGCGACGTGGCGCGCATCGAGATGGGCTCCGGCAGCTATGCGCTGCGCTCGCAGCTCAACAATAAAGACGCGGTCGGCATCGGTATTTTCCAGGCGCCGGGCGCCAACGCCATCGATCTCTCTAATGCGGTGCGCGCGAAAATGGCCGAGCTGGCGACGCGCTTCCCGGACGATGTGCAGTGGGCCGCGCCTTACGACCCTACCGTATTCGTGCGCGACTCCATCAGCGCGGTGGTGCATACGCTGCTGGAAGCGGTCGCCCTGGTGGTGCTGGTGGTGATCCTGTTCCTGCAGACCTGGCGCGCCTCGATCATTCCGCTGCTGGCGGTACCGGTTTCGGTCGTCGGCACCTTTAGCGTGCTCTACCTGCTCGGCTTCTCGCTCAATACCCTGAGCCTGTTCGGGCTGGTGCTGGCGATCGGCATCGTGGTGGATGACGCCATCGTGGTGGTGGAGAACGTCGAGCGTAATATCGCGCTGGGCCTCTCGCCGCAGGCGGCGGCGCATCAGGCGATGCGCGAAGTTTCCGGGCCGATTGTCGCTATCGCGCTGGTGCTCTGCGCCGTGTTCGTGCCGATGGCGTTTCTCTCCGGCGTCACCGGCCAGTTCTATAAGCAGTTCGCGGTCACCATCGCCATTTCCACGGTGATCTCCGCCATCAACTCGCTGACGCTGTCGCCGGCGCTGGCGGCGAAGCTGCTGAAGGATCACCATGCGCCGAAAGATATCCCGACGCGCATTATCGATCGCCTGCTCGGCTGGCTGTTCCGGCCGTTCAACCGCTTCTTTAACAGCAGCGCGCACGGCTATGAAGGGCTGGTCGGCAAAACGCTGCGCCGTCGCGGCGCGGTGTTTGGCGTCTACGTGCTGCTGCTGGCGGGCGCGGGCTTTATGTTCCACGCCGTGCCGGGCGGCTTTATCCCGACCCAGGATAAGCTCTACCTGATCGGCGGCGTGAAGATGCCGGAAGGCTCATCGCTGGAGCGTACCGATGAAATGATCCGCAAGATGAGCGAAATCGGCATGAATACCGAAGACGTGGCCTACTCCGTCGCCTTCCCCGGCCTGAATGCGCTGCAGTTCACCAACACGCCCAATACCGGCACGGTGTTCTTCGGCCTGAAGCCGTTCAGCGAGCGTACCCACAGCGCGGCAGAGATTAACGCGGAAATCAACGCCAAGATCGCCCAGCTGCAGCAGGGATTCGGCTTTTCGATTATGCCGCCGCCGATTCTGGGCCTCGGCCAGGGGTCGGGCTACTCGCTCTACGTGCAGGATCGCGCGGGGTTGGGCTATGGGGCGCTGCAGACGGCGATTAACACCCTTTCCGGCGCGGTGATGCAGACGCCGGGCATGCACTATCCCATCTCCTCTTATCAGGCGAACGTGCCGCAGCTCGACGTGCAGGTTGACCGCGATAAAGCCAAGGCGCAGGGCGTGTCGCTGACCGATCTCTTCAGCACGCTGCAGACCTATCTCGGCTCTTCGTACGTCAACGACTTCAACCGCTTCGGCCGCACCTGGCGCGTGATGGCGCAGGCGGACGGCGAGTTCCGCGACAGCGTGGAGGATATCGCTAACCTGCGCACCCGCAACGATCGCGGCGAGATGGTGCCTATCGGCAGCATGGTGCATATCACCACCACCTACGGGCCCGATCCGGTGATCCGCTATAACGGCTACCCGGCGGCAGACCTGATTGGCGATGCCGATCCGCGCATTCTCTCTTCCGCGCAGGCGATGACCCAGCTGGAAGCGATGTCCAGTCAGCTGCTGCCAAACGGCATGAATATCGAGTGGACCGATCTCAGCTATCAGCAGGCGACCCAGGGCAATACCGCCTTTATCGTCTTCCCGGTGGCGGTGCTGCTGGCGTTTCTGGTGCTGGCCGCGCTCTATGAGAGCTGGACGCTGCCGCTGGCGGTGATCCTGATCGTGCCGGTGACCATGCTGTCGGCGCTGGTCGGCGTCTGGCTGACGGGCGGCGATAACAACGTCTTCGTGCAGGTCGGTCTGGTGGTGCTAATGGGGCTGGCCTGTAAGAACGCCATTCTTATTGTGGAGTTCGCCCGCGAGCTGGAGATGCAGGGCAAAGGCATTGTGGAAGCGGCGCTGGAGGCTTGCCGTCTGCGTCTGCGTCCGATCGTAATGACCTCTATCGCCTTTATCGCCGGTACCGTGCCGCTGATTCTGGGCGAAGGCGCGGGCGCGGAAGTGCGCGGCGTCACTGGCATCACCGTATTCGCCGGGATGCTGGGCGTTACCCTGTTCGGTCTGTTCCTGACGCCGGTGTTCTACGTCACGCTGCGTAAGCTGGTGACGCGCAAGGCGCCGAAAGAGGCGATGCAGACAGCGTAAAGAGTAAGGGCGGTCAGCGATCGCCCTTTCTTTAATTCAGACAATGGCAGTGGAATGTGAAAATTGCGTAACGCTACGCAATCTGTACAGACAACTCATTGACAGGAAAAAACTGCCAGGTTAATTTTCCAGTCAGCAGAAGCGTGAAGAATTAACTATTAACGCAAAAGCAACAAGGCTATTCAGGGAGGCTATATGAACAAAGCAAGAGACGAGTTTGACGGATTCTAAGCAGACGCAAAATAACTAAGGCGGGGAAGCAACCCGCCTTTTTCATGGACGAAAAATATGACTTCAAACCTGACTATATGGCCATTCATCAGTAACGCCATCGTCCTGCTCGGCGTTATCGTCGCTACATGCGCCATCTTCTATAACGTGCGCACAGCCAAGAAAAAGGAGACCGCAAAATTTTTATTTGAAAGCCGCCAGGATAAGGATTACATGGAATCCTTACACGTTCTTAAAAAAGTAAATCGTTCGGGTAAGTCTTTTCGTTCATATATTTTTCCGCGAGAAGGTAAAATCATTACAGAAAAAGAGAAGCTTGAGCGGCGCAAGCTACAATATATTTTAAACTTTTATGAGAGAGTCGCCGTCAGTATTCGCGAAGGGATATATGATGAGCAGATGATTAAGAGAACCTCTTTCACCACTGTTATTCAGGCATGGGATATCGCGGAGCCCCTGATTAAGGCGATTAGAGAGCATATTCACTCAGAGACGACATATCAGGAATTTGAGTGGCTGGTCACGCGCTGGAAGCAGCATCCTTTACGGAAAAAATAGCCCGGCGAGAAATATAATAAAAGCCGCATTAGCGGCTTTTTATGTTCACACGGATGTACCCGCTTTGCGGCAGATATTATCAGGCTTTGGGACGCGTCAGAAAAACCAGCGTGCCGATAATGATATCGCCCACGACCCAGAGGATCCCCAGCATCATCGCGCCCATGCCTGCGCCTAACGCCGCGCCCGCGCGTTCTGCATCGGAAGCCGCATTATTGATCACGTCTCCGCTCGCGCCCATACCGGCGAAAATAGAATAGATCATCAGCAGGTTAAACAGGATAAATACGATCTTAACGATTTTCCCAAACAGCGTTCGCTTCGGTTTTTTTACCTGATGCCCGCATGAAGGACACTTAAAAGCGGAATCGCTGACGTCCGACTTGCATTCCGGACAGTTGATTAAGGCCATTTCTCTCTCCATAGATACAAAATAATCAGACGGAAAAATACGCTTTTTCTGCATTATCAATCGGATAAAAAAACCATCATTTCGCCGGATGCTTTTGCTATAGCGTGGGTTCGTCTGTTGCGGCTGGAGAGAAAAACCTTATGGCAGGGATCGGGTGCGCCGCGCGGCGGGCATAAAAAAAGCCGCTTTTAGCGGCTTTTTTTGCACAGGTCTTCGATGGCATCCGGTTCCAGCACCGGCGCGCACTCGGTTTCATTGCCTTTCTTCAGCTCTTCGAGCGCGTCGGCGACGGTGCGTTTTTCCAGCACGTCGAGCGAGGCCTGCTCGGCTTCATCGGCGATCGATTTGAAGTACCAGCAGAGATTGGCGCTGACCAGACAGCGAGGCGCGACGTCCGGACGCGACGCCCAGAGCTTTTTGTCCTCAATCACCGAGGTATAAATATCGCGCAGCGTGATTTCGCTGGCCGGACGCCCCAGATGAATCGAACCGGTGCGGCCAAGCGTCGAGACGATAATGCCGTCGCGGGTGAGCGGAACCATCAGCTTACGGATGAAACTGGGATTCGCCTCAAGGCCGTATGCCAGAATGGCGCTGGTCGAGCGTTTACCCATTTGCTCCGCCATCGCTACGCTAAGAACCATTTGCAAAGCTGTCGGGAAGCGGTAATCAAGCATTTCATTATCCTGAGTTGCGGTGCATCTTATTGTTTTATTGCCGCGTAAGTGAACATTCAGTGAGCAATAAATATAACAAACACTGTTGCTTTTTAGAAGCAAGGCGACGGCGCCAGGGCACGTATTCATTAAAACCCGGCAGCCGACAGCACAAGCTGTTCAGCCCGCGCCGCGCCAGCTTCCGCCCTGCCCTTAAAGCGCCGCTGGCGGCGCCGACGGCAGCCGATTTTTTAGCAGCATCACCAGCGCCACGTTAAGCAGCGCCAGCGCGCAAAGCATCCACAGCGTAGCGGACGCGCCGAAGGTTTCAAACAGATATCCGCCCGCCAGAGGCGTCAGCGCCTGACCGATAAGCGCCGGGCGCGCCATTCTGCCAACGACTACGGCATACGCCTCCGGTTTGACCATCGCCAGCGGTAAAGTTCCGCGCACGATGGCGCGCAGGCCATTTCCTGCACCGTAAAGCACCATGCTGAGCAGCGCAAGCTGCGGGAATAGCGCCAGCGACAGCAGGCCGAGCGCCACCAGTCCCACCGAGAAAAAGGCGGTCCAGATGGGATGGCCGCGTTTAAACAAAATATCGACGACGCGCGATCCCACCTGACATGGCCCCAGAATGGCGCTGAGCCCCAGCGCGGCAGCCAGCGTGTAGCCGCTCGCCTGCAGCAAAGCGATCAGCTGTACCGAGATTGCCGTCATGATCACCGAGGCGAGCGTAAAAATGGCGCACAGCAGCCAGAACAGCGACGGCGCGATATCGCTCTGCGGCACAGGCGCCGTCGCCGCTTTCGGCTTCAGCACCGCCGCTTTATCCGGCAGCGCGTAAAAATAGGCGGGCAGCACCAGCAGTAGCATCATGGCGGCGATAGCGAAACAGGCGCCGCGCCAGTCAAGCAGGTGAATCAGCAGCGCGGTGCCGGGCCACACCAGCGAGGTGCAAAAGCCGGAAATCAGCGTAATGCTGGTAATGGCGCTGCGCGCCTGGCTGCCGTAGCGCGTGCCCAGCGTGGCGAACAGCGCGTCATAGAGTCCCATCGCCATGCCGACGCCGATCACTACCCAGGCGGCAAGAAACAGCGGCAGCGAATGGCTTAAGCCCATTATCGCAAGCCCGATCGCCATCACCGCCCCGCTCAGCGCCAGCAGCAGCCGGCCGCCGGTGCGCGCGATAATGCGTCCGCTCAGCGGCGCCAGCAGGCCGGAAACCAGAATGCCGAGCGACAGCGCGCCGTAGACCCACTGCTGCGACCAGCCGGTTTCCGCGACGATCGGCGCCGCCATGACCGCCATCAGATAAAACGAGCCGCCCCAGGAGAGTATCTGCACCAGCCCTAGCACCACTACCGCCAGCACGCCGGGTTTATTCCGTTGATTCACATCCGTTACCCTTTTGTACAGTAGCGACTTTTATAACATGTTATGAGATAAGGAAAAAACCGAAACGGTGCCGCTCGCCCCGCTTTGCCTGCTTAGCCGTCAGGCCGCACGGTTTATTTAATTAATCTCTTTAAGTATGCTGTAACTAATAGAACAGATTGCACGCAGCGCCACTCTCTGTCACATTAAGGTATGTTGTAACTATGAGGAGCACTGATGCGTTACGATCTGATTTCCGACCTGCATGACTGCGCCAACCGCCTCGAACAGTCACTGGGCGAGCTGCGCGAGATGATTATGGCGCAGCCGCTGCTAATCGCGCGGGTGTTCTCGCTGCCGCCGATAGAAAAAGGCCACGAACATGACGCCGTGACCGAAATCGCCGTTGAGCAGCACCTGGGCGAAGCCGCGCGCGAGATGGCGCTGGCGCACTTCTGTCGGCTTTTTATGCAGCATCAGTCAGAAAAGCTGAGCACCAAAGCGGCCGTTCGCCTGCCCGGCGCTCTCTGCATTGAAGCCGAGGGCGAACGCGAAACCGCCCTTATCGACCAGATCGCGCTGGTGAATCAATATAAAGCGCGGCTGGAGCAGATCATCACGGTGGAATCGGGCCTGCCGAGCGAGGCGCGCTTTGAGTTCGTGCACCAGCATCTGCGCGGCCTGATTACCCTTAACGCCTATCGCACCATTCCCCTGCTGCAGGCGCCGGACAGCCTGCGTTTCGGCTGGGCCAACAAGCATGTGATTAAAAACGTCAAGCGCGAAGAGATTATCGCGCAGCTGGAAAAGAGCCTCAGCGCCAGTCGCGCGCAGGCGCCCTGGACGCGTGAGCAGTGGGCGGAAAAAGTGCAGGATGAGCTGGAGAGCGTGCGCGCCCTGCCCGCCACCGCGCGGCTGAAGATCAAGCGCCCGGTGAAGGTGCAGCCGATCGCGCGCGTCTGGCGCGCCGACGAGAAAAAACAGACGCAGCTCGCCTGTCCGTCGCCGATCGTCGTGCTGTGTCGCGACCGCAGCCAGGTGCCGGTGCTGGGCGAACTGCTGAACTACAACGCGGATAACGTGCAGCACCGCTATAAGCCGGCGGCGCAGCCGCTCAACCTGCTGATCCCGCGGCTGCACCTGTGGGTCGACTGTCCGATATAACGAAAAAAGGCCAGCAGCGCTGGCCTTGTATTACGACGGCGGATTACGCCTTCATGCTGCCGACCATCTCTTCCGGCCGCACCCAGGCGTCAAACTCCTCTTCGGTAAGATAGCCCAGCTTCAGCGCCGAGCCTTTCAGCGTCAGCCCCTCTTTATGCGCCTTCTTGGCAATTTCGGCCGCTTTGTCGTAGCCGATATGGGTATTCAGCGCGGTCACCAGCATCAGCGACTCATTGAGCAGCTGCGAAATGCGGTCGCGGTTCGGCTCGATGCCGACGGCGCAGTGGTGGTTAAAGCTGTCCATGCCGTCAGCCAGCAGGCGCACCGACTGCAGGAAGTTGTGGATCACCATCGGCCGGAAGACGTTCAGCTCGAAATTGCCTGACGCGCCGCCGATATTGATCGCCACGTCGTTACCCATGACCTGGCAGCAGAGCATGGTCATCGCTTCGCACTGGGTCGGGTTGACCTTGCCCGGCATGATAGAGCTGCCCGGCTCGTTTTCCGGAATGGAGAGTTCGCCGATGCCGCAGCGCGGGCCTGACGCCAGCCAGCGCACGTCGTTGGCGATCTTCATCAGCGAGGCCGCCAGCCCTTTCAGCGCGCCGTGCGCATGCACCAGCGCATCGGTGGTCGCCAGCGCCTCGAACTTGTTCGGCGCGGTAACGAACGGCTGCCCGGTCAGCTCGGCCAGCGCTTTCGCCACGCGCACCGCATACTCAGGATGGGTATTCAGCCCGGTGCCGACGGCGGTGCCGCCCAGCGCCAGTTCGGCGACGTGAGGAATGCTCTGCTCGATATGCTTAAGATTATGCTCCAGCATCGCCACCCAGCCGGAGATTTCCTGGCCCAGGGTCAGCGGCGTCGCATCCTGCAGATGGGTGCGGCCGATCTTGACGATATCCTGAAAGGCGCTGGACTTCTCGCTCAGGGTTTTCTTCAGCGAGTCAATCTGCGGGATCAGTTTTTCGCGCAGCGCGATCACCGCCGCCACGTGCATTGCGGTCGGGAAGACGTCGTTAGAACTCTGGCTTTTGTTGACGTCGTCGTTGGGATGCACCAGGCGCGACATGCCGCGTTCGCCGCCGAGGATCTCGCTGGCGCGGTTGGCCAGCACCTCGTTCATGTTCATATTGGTCTGGGTACCGGAGCCGGTTTGCCAGATCGCCAGCGGGAACTCGCCGCTGTGCTGGTCCGCCAGCACCTCGTCGGCGGCTTTAACAATGGCGTCCGCGCGTTCAGCCGGCAGCAGGCCGAGATCGCGGTTGACGGTGGCGGCGGCGCGCTTGGTCTGCGCCAGCGCGTAGACCAGCTCGGTAGGCATTTTTTCTGTCGAGATACGGAAGTGTTCCAGCGAGCGCTGCGTTTGCGCGCCCCATAACTTGTCTGCGGGTACATCAATGGGCCCCATTGAATCTTTTTCAATGCGCGTGGCTGCCATGTCTACGTCTCCTTTAGCACAGGTTGTGGTGATTGGTCGCCCAGCGCGGGAAGAACACTGGACGCGCAGAATTCTTACATACAAGAATTTAACATTATGCGAGTCTGACGCGCTGTTTGCACTTCATATGTATTATCGCCGCCATTTTCTGCTTTAATAGGCGCAATAACTTCCCGTGATTAAAGGGTTAATTATGCAAAAAATGGTCAATTCGCTGCAAAATTACGCATGGGGCAGCAGAACCGCCTTAACGGAACTCTACGGCATCGCCAATCCCAGCGGCGCGCCGATGGCGGAGCTGTGGATGGGCGCGCATCCCAAAAGCCCTTCTCAGGTCGAGATCAAGGGCGAGCGGCGCTCGCTGCGCGACGTCATCAACGCCGCGCCCGAGGAGACGCTGGGCTATGCGGTGGCAAAACGCTTTGGCGAACTGCCTTTCCTGTTTAAGGTGCTGTGCGCCGAACAGCCGCTGTCGATTCAGGTTCATCCCAGCAAAAGCGCGGCGGAAGAGGGTTTCGCACGCGAGAACGCTGCGGGCGTCCCGCTCAACGCGCCGGAGCGCAACTATAAAGACGCCAACCATAAGCCGGAGCTGGTCTACGCGCTGACCCCTTTTCAGGCGATGAACGGCTTTCGCGAGCTGCCGGAGATCGCTTCGCTGCTGCAGCCGGTGGCGGGCGCGCATCCGCAGATCGCCCACTTTTTGCAGCACCCCGACAGCGATAATCTGGCAACGCTGTTCACCACCCTGCTCTCGCTGCAGGGCGAAGCGAAGTCGCTGGCGCTGGGCGTGCTGAAAGCCGCGCTCAACGCGCGCGACGGCCAGCCGTGGGAGACCATTAAGGCGATCGCGGCGGATTACCCGGACGACAGCGGACTGTTTTCGCCGCTGCTGCTGAACGTGATTACGCTGCAGCCGGGCGAAGCGATGTTCCTTTACGCCGAAACGCCGCACGCCTACCTCAACGGCGTGGCGCTGGAGGTGATGGCCAACTCCGATAACGTGCTGCGCGCCGGCCTGACGCCGAAATATATTGATATTCCCGAGCTGCTCGCCAACGTCAAATTTCAGTCAAAACCGGCCTCGCAGCTGCTGACCCAGCCGCAACAGCAGGACCGCGTCCTGAACTTCCCGATTCCGGTGGAGGATTTCGCTTTCGCCATTCACGCGCTGGACAGCGAACCGCAGCCCCTCTCGCAGGAGAGCGCGGCGATCCTGTTTTGCATCGAAGGCGAGGCGACGCTGACGCTGGGCCAGCAGCAGCTGACGCTGCGGCCGGGAGAATCCTGCTTTGTTTCCGCCAGTGACGGCGCGCTGAAAGCTACCGGAAGCGGCCGCCTGGCGCGCGTTTTTAACGCATTACGCTGATTCGGCTGACGGAACTGGCCCTAACTGCTATTATTTCAACCTATTAGCGAAAAACGCCTGCGGGCGTTTTTTTTCCCTCGCCGGACGTCGGACAGCGGCGTAAGCGGACACAAGGATAAGGACGACTCAGCAATGAAAAAGACCAACGTTGCCGTAGGTGTGATTATCGCCCTGGGCGTAATCTGGACCGGCGCGGCATGGTTTACCGGTAAGCAGCTGGAAAGCCATATGGATGAACTGGTGCAGAACGCCAATACCCAGCTCAACGCCCTGGCGCCCAACAGCCGCCTCAAGCTCAGCTATCAGGATTACCAGCGCGGCGTCTTCAGCAGCAAGGCGAAGCTGGTGCTGCAGGCCAACTCGCAGACAGAAGATAACGCGTTCCTGAAGCCCGGCCAGAGCATCGTTTTTAACGAAACCATCGATCACGGCCCCTTCCCGTTCGCCCAGCTGCGTCGCTTTACGCTGATCCCAAGCATGGCGTCGGTGCACACCGAGCTGGAAAATACCGATGCGCTGAAAAACCTGTTCGCCCTGACCGACAATAAATCGCCGGCGAATGCGGATACCCGCATCGGCTATAGCGGCGCCACCGATACCGCCCTGCACTTTTTGCCGGTTAATTATCAGAATGCGCAGACCGGCCAGCGCGTCGCGACCAACGGCGGCACGCTTAACGTCAGCGCGGACAGCAAAGGCGATAAGGTCTCAGTAGACAGCGATATCGACAGCATCGCCATCACCAGCAAAAATGAAATGGGCATGCCGGTGCTGTTTACCGCTAACGGCGTGAAGGTGAGCGGCAATACACACCTGACGCCGGAAGGCGTGCGCATCGGCGATCAGAAAGTCGAGCTGGAGAAATTTAACGCCAGCGTTAACGGCAAGGATGCGCTGACGCTGCAAAAGCTCAACGGCACCTCATCGTTTGATAACAAAGCGGGCAAAATCAGCGGCAATATCGACTATCGCGTCGATAACGTGCACCTGCAGAATAACGATTTCGGCGAAGCGAAGCTGAGCATGAAGCTGGCGCAGTTCGACGCCCAGGCGGTGAAAGCCTTCTCCGATAACTACCACGCGCAGATGCAGGACCTGCTGAATCAGCCGGGCCTCGCCAACGATCCGATTCGCTATCAGGCCGGCGTCAACACCATTCTGATGAATAACCTGCCGACGCTGCTGAAAGGCGCGCCGATGGTCAGCATCGCGCCGCTGAGCTGGAAAAACGAGAAAGGCGAAAGCACCTTTAACCTCACCGCTAACTTCAACGATCCCGCCACCGTTACCGGACAGCCGCAAAATCTCTCCGGCATGGTGGATCGCGTGCTGAAGAGCTTATCGGCCAAACTGGTGATCAATATGCCGATGGCGACCGAAGTAATGCGCAACGTCGGCCTGGCCGAAGGTTATACCGGCGACGACGCGCAGAAGCTGGCGGATCAGCAGGTGAAAGGTCTGGCGGCGATGGGACAGATGTTCCGTCTGACCCAGCAGCAGGATAACAATATCGTCACCAGCCTGCAGTACAACGGCGGCCAGGTGAACATGAACGGCGACACCATGACGCTGGAGCAGTTTATGTCGCGCTATATGCTCGGCCTGCCCACCAGCGAAGGCATGCCGCAGTAAGCGTAAGCGGTAAAAAGGCAAAAGCGACCTCTGGGTCGCTTTTTTATTTCCTGTCGCCGCCGATAAGGCTCGGCGTCAAAATCATGTGCTGGCTGGCGGTCTCCGGCGCGCTAAGCCGCAGCAGGATGCGCGCCGCCGCGGCGCGGCCCATCTCCCGCGCCGGGCTGCAGATAAAGGTGAGCGGCGGATCGCTCAGGTTCGCCTGAGGCTCGTCGCTGAAACCCACCAGCGCCATCTGCTGCGCGTAATAGCTGTCAACCGCGCCCTGACCCAGCGAGCGCCCGCTGCGCAGCAGCGCAAAGTAGCCGCCCAGCGCGGTGGCGGCGTTGGCGGCGATAATGGCGGTCAGCCGCGGATGGCGCTGCAGCAGCTGCGTGGTCGCCTCGGCCGCCGCTTTCTGACTCTCTTCGCACTCGATAATCCACTCCGGCTTAAAAGGCAGGCCGTACTGCAGCAGCGTGGCGCAGTAGCCGCCGATGCGCTCGGCACGCGTCAGCGACGCGCCGCTGCCGCCCAGCCAGGCAATATGCTGGTGTCCCTGACGGATGAGATATTCCGTCGCCATGCGCGCGCCCAGCGCGTTGTCGGGCCGCAGGCTGTCCGTCCCCTCCAGATAGCTGGCGCGCGAGGCGCAGATCAGCGGCAGGCCAAGCTCGGCGGCGCGCGTCGCCAGCGCCGCGCCGTTGCCCGCATCGCCGCCCAGTACCACGCCGTCGACGCCCTGCGCCACCAGCGACTCGAAGCAGCGCGCCAGATGCTGACCCTGCGCGCCGCTCTGGGTCAGCACCAGCATCTTGTCCTGCGCCTCCAGCGCCTCGCTGAGTCCGGCCGTCATCTCAGCATAAAAGCGCTGGCTCAAATCCCTGACGATCAGGCCGATTACGCCGCTGGCGCCGCCGCGCAGCGCCGCCGCCGTGCGGTTACGCACATAACCCGACTGCTCGATCGCCTCATTGACCCGCGCCGCCGTGGCGGGCGAGATGCGGCCTTTGCCGGAAAGCACCAGCGAAACGGTGGTGACGGAGACGCCAGCCGCCTCGGCGACGTCGTTGATGGTGATTTTTTGCTGCGACATGTTGCACGCCTGCGGAAAGCTCCTGTATGCCGGTATCATATAGGTAAAACGTTAAACCCGCCGAATAAACTTAACCTTTCAGCACCAGCGAACAGTGTGACAGGCCGCTCAAAACACGATGGTAAAACGTTTTATCATCTTTTCACCTCGATCTGCTGTTACTTTCTTTCCAGGAGAAAATATGTCCGCTCCACTTCCGCGCCTGTCGCTCTGGGAGTTTTTTCAGAGTCTGGGCAAGACCTTTATGCTGCCCGTCGCCCTGCTGTCGTTTTGCGGCATTATGCTCGGCATCGGCAGCTCGCTCAGCAGCCGCGACGTGCTGACGCTAATCCCGCTGCTCGACCAGCCGCTGCTGCAGCATCTGTTTGTCTGGATGGCGGCCACCGGCGCCTTCGCCTTCCGCTTTTTGCCGGTGATGTTCGCCATTGCCATCCCGCTCGGCATGGCGCGCGAGAATAAAGGCGTCGCCGCCTTCGCCGGGTTTGTCGGCTATACGGTGATGAACCTCAGCACCAACTTCTGGCTCACGATGAAAGGCATTTTGCCCACCAGCGACGCCGCACTGCTGAAGGCCAACAACGTGCAGTCGGTGCTGGGCATCCAGGCGATCGACACCGGTATTCTTGGCGCGGTGATTGTCGGCGTGGTGGTGTTCTGGCTGCATGAGCGCTTCCACACCATCCGGCTGCCGGACGCGCTGGCCTTTTTCGGCGGCACGCGTTTTGTTCCCATTATTACCCTGCTGGTTACCGGCCTGCTCGGCCTGGCGGTGCCGCTGATCTGGCCTTTCCTCGCGCGCGGCATCGCCGGTCTCGGCTGGATGATTAACGGCGCGGGCGACTTTGGCCCGATGCTGTTCGGCACCGGCGAACGCCTGCTGCTGCCGTTTGGATTGCAGCATATTCTGGTGGCGATTATTCGCTTTACCGACGCGGGCGGCACCATGGAGGTGTGCGGCAAAAGCGTCAGCGGCGCGCTGACCATTTTCCAGGCGCAGCTCGCCTGCCCGGAAGTGCAAGGCTTTTCAGAAAGCGCCACCCGCTTTCTCTCGCAGGGGAAAATGCCCGCCTTTCTCGGCGGCTTGCCGGGCGCGGCGCTCGCCATCTACCACTGCGCCAGGCCGGAGAATCGCCACAAGATTAAAGGCCTGCTGATTTCCGGCGTCGTGGCCTGCGTGGTCGGCGGCACCACCGAGCCGATCGAGTTCCTGTTTCTGTTCGTCGCGCCGGCGCTCTATCTGCTGCACGCGCTGCTCACCGGACTCGGCTTTACGCTGATGGCGGTGCTCGGCGTCACCATCGGCAATACCGACGGCAATATCATCGATTTTGTGGTGTTCGGCATTTTGCACGGCCTCGCCACTAAGTGGTACTGGGTGCCGGTCGCCGCCGCGCTGTGGTTCGCGGGCTACTATGCGCTATTCCGCTTCGCCATCATTCGCTTCAATATCGCCACGCCAGGGCGCGAAAAAGAGAGCGGCGTCGAGCGGCAGGTGAGCCGCGCCGGCGCAGGCAAATCGGGCTATAACGCGCCCGCCATCCTCGAGGCGCTGGGCGGCGTGGAAAATATCAGTTCGCTGGATAACTGCCTGACCCGCCTGCGCCTGCGCATCGTCGATATGAGCAAGGTGGATGACGCCGCGCTCAAGGCCAACGGCGCCATTGGCGTTGTGCATCTGAGCCCGGTTACGCTGCAGGTGGTGATCGGTCCTCAGGTGCAGTCCGTTAAAGACGAGCTGGCGTCGCTGATGAATGTGACGGTGTAACGCATATGACGCAAGATTTTAATTTTGACCAGCTTATCGACCGGCGCGGCAGCTACTGCACGCAGTGGGATTTTGTCGCCGATCGCTTCGGCGCGCCGGATCTGCTGCCGTTCACCATTTCGGATATGGATTTCGCCGTCGCGCCCGCTATTCGCGCGGCGCTGCAGCAGCGGCTCGACCACGGCGTGTTCGGCTATAGCCGCTGGCAGCATAGCGACTTTCTCTCGGCGATCGGCCACTGGATGCAGACGCGATTTAACACAGCGCTCGATGAGAGCACGCTGGTCTACGGGCCGTCGGTGATCTATATGGTGGCGCAGATGGTGCGCCGCTGGACCGCGCCAGGCGACGAAGTGCTGATCCATACCCCCGCCTATGACGCCTTTTACGCCTTGTTGACTGCCAGTCAACGCCAGATTCTGACGCAGCCGCTGCAGCGCGACGTCTGCGGCTGGCGCTGCGATATGCAGGCGCTGGAGCAGCAGCTCGCCCGGCCGCGCTGCAAAGTAATGCTGCTCTGCAGCCCGCACAACCCTACCGGCAAGGTCTGGACGCGCGACGAGCTGACGCAGATGGCGGCGCTGTGCGAGCGTTATCAGGTACGCGTAATCAGCGATGAAATCCATATGGATATGGTTATGGCTGATGTTGTGCATTTGCCCTGGAGCGAAGTGGCGCGCAGCGACTGGGCGCTGTTCTCCTCGGCATCAAAGAGCTTTAACGTGCCGGCGCTGACCGGCGCATGGGGAGTCATTCCCGACCCTGCCGATCGCCAGGCGTTGCTGCACCAGATGAAAGCGGCGGACGGCCTCTCTTCCCCTGCGGTTCTCGCCGTCGCGGCGCACATCGCCGCCTATCGCCACGGCGCGGCCTGGCTTGACGCGCTGCGCGACTATCTGCGGGCGAATATGCAGTGGCTGGCGCAGCGGCTCAACGGCGCCTTTCCGCAGCTTGGCTGGCAGCCGCCGCAGGCGACCTATCTGGCGTGGATCGATCTCAACCCGCTCGGCGTCGACGAGGCGGCGCTACAGCAGCAGCTTATCCAGCGGCAGAAGGTGGCGATAATGCCCGGCTCGACCTACGGCGACGCCAGCCGGGGCTTTCTGCGTCTTAACGTCGGCTGTCCGCGCAGCAAGCTGGAGGATGGCGTGGGCCGCCTGATTGCGGCGCTGCACGCGCTCGGAGTCTGACAGCGGGCGGCTGAACAGCCGCCCTTTCGCTTACTATCCCAGCAGTTGCGGCGCGGGTTGCGCAAAGGACTCGCTATGTTGCGCACGTTGTTTCTATAATGGTCTGCACTTTTATTCCTGTCAGAGAGTGCAGCATGTTCGATTCCAGCCTTCCCGTTACCGATATCCATCGCCATCTTGACGGCAACATCCGCGCGCAAACCATTCTGGATTTAGGCCGCCAGTTTAACCTCGCCCTGCCCGCCACTACGCTGGAAGCGCTGCGTCCTCACGTTCAGGTCGTGGAAAACCAGCCCGATCTGGTGAGCTTCCTGAATAAGCTCGACTGGGGCGTTAAGGTGCTGGGCGATCTCGACGCCTGCCGCCGCATCGCGCTGGAAAATGTGGAAGATGCGGCGCGCGCCGGCATCCACTACGCCGAGCTGCGCTTCTCGCCGGGCTATATGGCGATGAACCATAACCTGCCGGTGGCGGGCGTGGTGGAAGCGGTTATTGACGGAATTAAAGCGGGCTGCCAGAAATATAACGTCGACGTGCGCCTGATCGGCATTATGAGCCGCACCTTCGGCGACGAAGCCTGCCTGCGCGAGCTGGAAGGCTTGCTGGCGCACCGAGATCATATCACCGCCGTCGATCTGGCGGGCGACGAGCTGGGCTTTCCCGGCAGCGAGTTCCTGAGCCACTTTACTCAGGCGCGCGACGCCGGTTTCCGCGTCACGGTGCATGCGGGCGAAGCGGCCGGCCCGGAGAGCATCTGGCAGGCGATCCGCGAGCTGGGCGCCGAGCGTATCGGCCACGGCGTGAAGGCGATTGAAGACCGCGCGCTGATGGATTTTCTCGCCGAGCACCGCATCGGCATCGAGTCCTGCCTCACCTCCAATATTCAGACCAGCACCGTCTCCTCGCTGGCGCACCATCCGCTGAAACAGTTCCTGGAGCACGGCATCCTGGCGACCATCAACACCGACGATCCGGCGGTTCAGGGGATTGAGCTGGCGCACGAGTATCAGCACGCCGCGCCCGCCGCCGGGCTGAGCGCCGCGCAGATCCGCCAGGCGCAGGAGAACGGTTTGACCATCGCCTTCCTGAGCGACGCCGAGAAAACCGCTATCCGCAATAAAGTGCAGGCGTAAAAAAAGGCCGCAAAGGCGGCCTCACTATCTCAGGGCCAGCATCGCTCTGGCCTTTTGTGTGTCACTTCAGCGAGAGCGTCTGGCGCTTCTCCGCCGACTGCAGGCCCAGCTCGATCAGCTCCATCACCTGGATCGCCTCTTCCGCCGTCACCGGGTTATTGCCGCGCCCGCTGATCGCGTCGCGCACCGCCGCATAATAGGCGGGATAGTTGCCCGGCTGCGTCATCAGCGTCTCTTCCTTGACGCCTTCGCCGTCGGCCAGCGTCAGCACGCCGTCGCGCATATCGTAGCCCCAGTCCTCGGCCGGCGGGAAATCGCCCGACTTAAGCCGGTCTTCCTGCGGGTCCAGACCATATTTCACGTAGCTGCCGCGCGTGCCGTGCAGCACATAACGCGGCGACTCGGCCGCCACCAGCATGCTGGCGTGCAGCACCACGCGACGCTGCGGATAGGTCAGCGTGGCGTGGAAGTAGTCGGTGGTCTGCGCGCCAGGACGCATCTCCGCCATATCGACGTTGATGGCGACCGGCGCGCCGAACAGCTGCAGCGCCTGATCGAGCAGATGCGGCCCCAGATCGTACCAGATGCCGCTGCCGGCGCCTTTCATCTCGCGCCAGCGCTGACGCACTTCGGGGCGGAAGCGATCGAAATGCGATTCAAAATAGCGCGCTTCGCCCAGCGTGCCCTCTTTCAGCAGCTGTTTCAGGGTCAGAAAATCGCTGTCCCAGCGGCGGTTGTGGAAGACGGAAAGCAGCAGGCCTTTAGCCTTCGCCAGCGCGTCCAGCTCGCGCGCCTGTGACAACGTCACGGTAAAGGGTTTATCCACCACCACATGCTTGCCGGCGTTCAGCGCAGCTTTGGCCAGCGGAAAGTGGGTATCGTTGGGCGTCGGGATCACGATCAGCTGCAGCGACGGGTCCTCTAACAGCGCCTGAGGATCGGCCACCACTTTCACCTGCGGCCAGTCAGCGTGCACTTTCCCTTCGTCGCTACTGGAGATGGCGGCCAGCTCGACGTCCGGCGTGCCCGCAATCAGCGGCGCGTGAAACGTCTTGCTCGCGAAGCCGTACCCTATCAGTCCAACACGAAGTTTGTCGCTCATTATCACTCCTCTTATTCGCATACCCGACTGATTTAAGACCATAGCGTCGGTTAGAACAAGCAGGAATCCCCCGAAAAATCAGGAGATAGCACTCTGCGCCATCGGCCAGGGCGTTTCCGCGAACAAGGTATCCTGCGCATCCTGATTGCGACGGCGAAAATCGCTGGGGCTGACGCCGACCCGTTTGCGGAACACGCGTGAAAAGTAGAGCTGGTCGTCATAGCCTACTTCGCGCCCGACGCTGGCGATCGGCTCCTGCGTGGTTTGCAGCAGCAGCTTGGCGCGGATCACGCGCTGGTCTTCGCGCCAGCGCAGCAAATTGACGCCCATCTGTTCGCGGAACAGGTGCGCCAGGCGCGACGGCGACAGGCAGACGTGGCGAGCCACCTCTTCGATCTTCACTTCGCTGGCCAGATGGTTGGTGACGTACTGGCAGGCCTCGATGATGCGCGGGTCGCGCACCTGCTGATGGCTGCGCGGATCTTCCTCTACCGCACGCAGCAGCAGGCGCTCCAGCAGGTTCATCGCCAGCTCTTCGGCGAAGCGGCGGCCGGAATTATGGGTTTGCTCGATGCTGGCGAACAGGCGGTCGAACTCGGCGCGCAGCGTCTCGTTGAGATGCAGCCGCCCGACGCCTTCGCGCGCGTCCTGCCACTGCAGCCAGTCGTTCCAGTAGGCGCGCGGACGGAAGTAGACCCAGCGGTGATGCCACTCCGGACTGTCTGAGGCGCGCCCGTAGTAGTGCGGCGTTTTCGGCTGAAACAGCAGCATATCGCCCGGCAGGCAGTCAAAGCCGTTTTCGCCGTCGAACACCCGGCCCTTGCCTTTAATGGTGAGGTTGAGAATGAAGCCTTTCATGCCGTGCGGACGGTCAATAAAAAAATCGAGCGGACCGTCGGCCGTAATCGGCGTCAGCCCGGCGACCAGCCAGGCGTTGAAGGGATAACCGGGCAACAGAGGATTTTGCTGCGCCGCTGTGGATTCACGGTGGTACATAACGTCCTCACTCAGTCAGGGTTAAACAGAGCGCGGCGCCTGAGCGCCGCCCCTTTTTGCCGTCAGGCTTTATGCTTTTGTTTATAGCGGTCGAAAATCACCGCCGCTAACAGTATCAGACCACGCACCACGTACTGTGAGAATGGCGAGATATTGAGTAAATTCATCGCATTTTCAACGGTGCCGAGGATCAGCACCCCCGCCACCACATAGGAGATTTTGCCGATGCCGCCCTTCAGCGAGACGCCGCCCAGCACGCAGGCGGAGATCACCACCAGCTCATAGCCCAGCGAGGTCATCGGCTGGCCGCTGGTCATGCGCGAGGCGAGAATAATGCCCGCCGCCGCCGACACCAGCCCGGAGAGAATAAAGATGATGATGCGGGTGCGCACCACCGGCACGCCCGCCAGCCGCGCCGCCTCTTCGTTGCCGCCGATCGCCAGGGTGTTGCGGCCAAAGGTAGTTTTGTTGAGCAGGAAGCCGAAAATCAGCATGGTGGCGATGGTAAGCCAGATCGGCGCGGGCACGCCGAGCCAGTTGGCGAAGCCGAGGGTAAAGAAGCGCTCATCTTCGATGCCGACCGCTTTGCCGTCGGAGAAGATATAGGCCAGGCCGCGCACGATCTGCATGGTCGCCAGCGTGGTGATCAGGGCGTTGATTTTGAGACGCGCAATCACGAAGCCGTTGACGAAGCCGGTGGCGACGCCGATCAGCAGGCCGGCGAAGACGCCGATCCACAGGCTTTCGGTCATGTTGATCACCACCGCGGCGACCACGCCCGCGCAGGCGATCACCGAGGCGACCGAGAGATCGAAATCGCCAGAGGCGAGGCAGAACAGCATGCCGCACGCCACCATGCCCGACATCGACATCGCCAGGCCCAGCCCTTTCATATTGATAAAGGAGCCGAAATTAGGCACAAACAGGGCGCAGGCGACAAACAGCAGCGCGAACACCACCAGCATGCCGAAGTTATCCCAGATACGCCCGAAGCGCATGCCGCTGCGCTGCTGCACCGGCGGCGTACCTGAAGTTGTGGATGAAGACATAATATTTTCCTCTGTCAGGCCACAGCGGCCGCTTGGGTGGTTTTAGGCATCGCCAGGCTCAGCGTCTGCTGCTCCGTGGCGGCGTCATGCAGCAGTTCGCCGGCGATGGCGCCTTCGCGCATCACCAGGATGCGGTCGGCCAGGCCCATCACTTCCGGCAGATCGCTGGAGGCGAACAGCACCGCGATGCCTTTGCTCGCCAGCTGATAGATCAGGTTATAGATTTCATGCTTAGCGCCGACGTCGATGCCGCGCGTCGGCTCGTCCAGCAGGATCACCTTCATCTCTTCCGACAGCCAGCGGCCGAGAATCGCCTTCTGCTGGTTGCCGCCGGAGAGATTCATGATCAGCTGCCCGGCGTGCGGCGTTTTGATATTGAGCGAGCGAATATGGCTGTCGGCGTTGCGGGTCTCCCACTGATTTTGGATCAGGCAGCCGGCGGTCAGGTTGTGACGTCGCGCGCTGATATTGATGTTGTCGCGCACCGAGTGCACCGGGATGATCCCTTCGGCTTTACGGTCTTCCGGGCAGAGCATCACGCCGGCGCGGATGGCGTCGATCGGCTCGCGCAGCTTCAGCACCTCGCCGTCCAGCAGAATGCGGCCGCCGCGCAGCCGGGTCGCGCCGAAGATGCCTTTCATCAGCTCGCTGCGTCCGGCGCCCACCAGCCCGAACAGGCCGACGATTTCACCGGCGCGTACCTCAAGCGAGATGGGCTCGCGCACGCCCTTCGCCTCGACCTTCTCCAGCACCAGGCGCACCGGCCCGTGCGGACGCGGCGTATAGCCATAAATATCGCCAAGATTGCGTCCCACCATCGCCTGCACCAGATCGTCGTGATGGGTGTTGGCCATATCGGTAAAGGTGCGCACGTAGCGGCCATCTTTAAATACGGTAATGGCGTCGCTGAGGGCGAAGATCTCCTCCATGCGGTGCGAGACGTAGAGCACC
This sequence comes from Pantoea sp. X-Soil-MYKO-1289, assembly GCF_059730625.1. Taxonomy (NCBI): domain Bacteria; kingdom Pseudomonadati; phylum Pseudomonadota; class Gammaproteobacteria; order Enterobacterales; family Erwiniaceae; genus Pantoea; species Pantoea sp. X-Soil-MYKO-1289. Next base: position 1,903,690 of record NZ_AP036004.1, on the reverse strand, counting down.
ACGCGCCCTTCCGCGCGCAGCTGGCGGATCACGCGGAACAGATTCTCGATTTCGCGCGCCGACAGCGAGCTGGTCGGCTCGTCAAAGGCGATAATGCGCGCGTTGCGCGCCAGCGCTTTGGCGATCTCCACCATCTGCCACTGGCCAAGCGAAAGATATTTCAGCGGCATATCAGGATCGATATCCATGCCGAGGTTTTTTAGCTGCAAACCCGCTTCGTAGCGCAGCAGCTTGCGGTTCACCAGGCCGCGCTTGTGCGGGATCTGACCGAGGTAGATGTTCTCCGCCACGCTCATCTCCGGCACCAGATGCAGCTCCTGGTAGATAATGGCGACGCCGGCATCCAGCGCCTCGCTGGTATGCTGAAAAGTGACCGGCTCCCCTTTAATGCGGATTTGGCCGCCGCTGGGCTGATAGCTGCCGCTGAGAATTTTCAGCAGCGTCGATTTGCCCGCGCCGTTCTCGCCCATCAGGGCGTGCACTTCGCCGCCGCGACAGTCGAACGAGATATCCTGCAGCGCCTTAACGCCGGGAAACGTCTTGCTGATGCCATGAAACGACAGAAAGGTTGGCTCGCTATTCATGGTAACTCCTCTGGTTTACCGTAAAGGTGCCGCCGCGCGGGCGGCGGCACGGTACGCGGGTTTACATCAACCCTTTCTTCGCCAGTTCGGTTTTGAAGTTGTCGCGGGTAATCAGCACCACGTCGGTGACTTCGGTGAATTTCGGCGGTTCAGCCCCTTTGCTCACCCACTCATAGAGCATCTGGCTGCTCTTGTAGCCGTGCACGTCCGGGCTGGGCAGCAGCGAGCCGTAGAAGCCGGTCGCTTTGTCTTTCGACAGTTCGCTGATGGCGTCGACGCCGTTGATGCCGATGCCGATCACGTCCGCCGCCTTAAAGCCCTGGCCTTCGGTGGCGCGCACGCCGCCCAGCACGGTGTTGTCGTTCATGCCGACGATCAGCCAGTGTTTCACTTCCGGATGCTGCACCAGCAGCGAGTTGCCGGCGTCAAAGGCGCCAGGGATATCGTTGGATTTGGTGGGCACCTGATAGATCTGCGCCGCCGGGAAACCGGCCGCTTTCAGCGCATCCATCGATCCGCCGGTGCGGCGGCGCGCGGTATCAAGCTCGTTGGCGGTAATCGCCATCACGCCGGTCTCTTTGGCGTTCCAGCCGCGCTTCTGCATCTCTTTATAGAGTTCCTGCCCCTGACGCTCGCCGATTTTGGTGGCGGCCATCATCACCAGCGGCACGCTCTCCATCGGCTTGCCTTTGGCGTTGACGAACTGGTCGTCGACGGCGATCACCTTCAGATCGTAGCCGCGCGCCTTGGCGACGATAGCGGAGCCGAGTTTGGGATCGGGCGTACAGATGACAAAGCCCTTCGCGCCGCTGGCGGCCAGGCTGTCGATGGCGTTAAGGGTCTTCTCGCCGTCGGGAATGGCGATTTTGATCACTTCAAAGCCTAAATCCTTGCCGGCCTTGTCCGCGAATTTCCATTCGGTCTGGAACCAGGGTTCTTCAGGCTGCTTAACGAGAAAACCCAGCTTCATGGTTTCGGCGATAGCGGAATGTGACATAACCGCTGCCAGGCCGATGGCCGCGAACGCTTTAGTGAATTTATGCATGATGCTCTCCGGAGCCAGGGTGTTTTTCCCTGCTGTTAACGAATCGGTGTAAACGCTACCAGTCAATTTTCTTTTTTGGGTACAGATGAAAATCAGCGCGTTAGACGTGCGAATGAGTAAAGCCTGTGCAAACGCTGGGCTAGTTGTAGCGGGAAAGGCGAGGAAAAATGTAGAGCGGTATCACACCCTGAAATCACGACAAAATGTTCCATATATTCAGCAATTTTAACCGACCGGCAACTTTTGTCGGCGATCACAAAATCGCTGCCCATGACAGAAAAGTGCATATTCTCAGCGATCGCGGAATAACGTTTCCTGTGCCGCCGCCACAGGATAAGAGACGATTATTCATAACAGGAGATTTCCGATGCGTGCTGGAGCCATCACTCTGGGCCTCGACTTTGGCAGTGATTCGGTGCGTGCGCTGGCGGTAGACTGCGACAGCGGCAGCGAGCTGAAAACCGCCGTCGTGAACTACTCGCGCTGGCAGCAGGGACTGTACAGCGATCCCCATACCAACCGCTTCCGCCACCATCCGCTGGACTATATTGAGGCGATGGAAAAGGCGCTGCTGGGCGTGCTTGACGCGCTGACGCCGGAACAACGTGACAGCGTCACGGGAATCGGCGTCGATACCACCGGTTCGACGCCCGCCCCTGTCGACCGCGACGGCAACGTGCTGGCGCTGCGTCCCGACTTCGCCGACAACCCCAACGCCATGTTCGTGCTGTGGAAAGATCACACGGCGATTGAAGAGGCGGAAGCGATTAACCAGCTCTGCCGCAGCGGACGCTTTACCGACTACAGCCGCTATATTGGCGGCATCTACTCGTCGGAGTGGTTCTGGGCGAAAATTCTGCACGTCTCGCGCGCCGACGCCGCGGTGCGCGACGCCGCCGTGTCCTGGGTGGAGCTGTGCGACTGGGTGCCGGCGCTGCTGAGCGGCACCACCGCTCCAGCCAGCCTGCGCCGCAGCCGCTGCGCCGCCGGGCATAAGGCGCTGTGGCATCCCGACTGGCAGGGACTGCCCGACCCCGACTTTCTTAACGCGCTCGACCCGCTGCTGACCCAGCAGCTCGACTCGCCGCTGTTCCATGACACCTGGACCGCCGATATTCCGGTTGGCACGCTGAGCGCCGACTGGGCGCAGCGGCTCGGCCTGAAGCAGAGCGTCACCATCGCCGGCGGCGCGTTCGACTGCCATATGGGCGCCGTCGGCGCAGGCGCGCAGCCTTATACGCTGGTGAAAGTGATCGGCACCTCTACCTGCGACATCCTGATCGCCGATGCAGAACAGGTGGGCGACCGCGCCATTAAAGGCATCTGCGGCCAGGTCGACGGCAGCGTCATGCCGGGCGCCATCGGCTGCGAAGCGGGCCAGTCGGCGTTCGGCGATATTTACGCCTGGTTCAGCCGCCTGCTCGGCTGGCCGCTGCAGCAGGCGGCGGCGCAGCATCCTGAACTTCAGCCGCAGCTGGCTGAGCTGCAGCGCAACCTGATCCGCCAGCTGACCGAAGCCTGGGCTGCCGATCCGCAGCTGGATCATCTGCCGGTGGTGCTCGACTGGTTCAACGGTCGCCGCACCCCCAACGCCAACCAGCGCCTGAAAGGGGTTATCACCGATCTGAATCTCGGCACTGACGCGCCCGCGCTGTTCGGCGGCCTGATCGCCGCCACCGCCTTCGGCGCGCGCGCCATTATGGAGTGCTTCGAACAGCAGCAGATCCCGGTCGAGAACATCCTGACGCTGGGCGGCATCGCGCGCAAATCGCCCGCCATCATGCAGGCGTGCTGCGACGTGATGAACCGTCCGCTGGATATCGTCGCCTCCGACGAGTGCTGTGCGCTGGGCGCGGCGATCTTCGCCGCCGTCGCCGCGGGCGTTTACGCCTCGGTGCCCGAGGCGCAGAAAGCGATGGCCAGCCCGATTGCCGTCACGCTACAGCCCGACGCCGCCCGAGTCGCGCGCTATCAGCAGCTTTACGAACGTTATCAACTCTGGTGCGCGGCGGCTGAGCCGCAGTATGCGTCGCGCCCCGCCAACGCTAATTAAGGAGTGGTTTTATGGATCAGTACAACGCGCACAGCGTATGGTTTGTGATTGGCACCCAGCATCTTTACGGCGCGGAAACCCTCCGTCAGGTCGAAGAGCACGCGCGCCAGGTGGTCGAAGGCCTGAACGCCTCTTCCGCCTTGCCGTTAAAGCTTATCGCCAAACCGCTGGTGAAGTCGCCGGATGAAGCGCTGGCGCTCTGCCGCGACGCCAGCCACGACGACAGCTGCGTCGGCATCATTACCTGGCTGCACACCTTTTCGCCCGCCAAAATGTGGATCGGCGGGCTCAGCGTGCTGAACAAGCCGCTGCTGCAGTTCCATACCCAGTTCAACGCGGAGATCCCGTGGGACAGTATGGATATGGACTTTATGAACCTGAACCAGACCGCGCACGGCGGCCGCGAGTTCGGCTTTATCGGCGCGCGCATGGGGCTGCAGCACAGCGTGATCACCGGCCACTGGCAGGATGCGGCGAGCCAGCAGCGCATCGGCAACTGGATGCGCGCCGCCTTCGCGAAGCAGAGCAGCCAGCAGCTGAAAGTGGCGCGCTTCGGCGACAATATGCGCGAAGTGGCGGTGACCGAAGGGGATAAAGTTGCGGCGCAGATCCAGTTCGGCTACGCGGTCAACGGCTGGGGCGTCGGCGATCTGGTCGAGGTGATTAATCAGGTAAGCGACGGCGAGGTTAACGCGCTGATTGACGAGTACGAGAGCCTCTATCGCTTCAGCGACGTGGCGGCCAGCGGCGGCGAGAAGCGCCAGAACGTGCTTGACGCGGCGCGTATCGAGATCGGCATTAAGCGCTTTCTCGACGACGAGGGCTGCAAAGCCTTCACCACCAATTTCCAGACGCTGCACGGCATGACGCAGCTTCCAGGACTGGCGGTGCAGCGCCTGATGGGCCAGGGCTACGGTTTCGCCGGCGAAGGCGACTGGAAAACTGCCGCGCTGCTGCGCATTTTTAAAGTGCTGGCGGGCGACCGTCCTGGCGGCACCTCTTTTATGGAGGATTACACCTATCACTTCTCGCCCGGCAACGATCTGGTATTAGGCTCGCATATGCTGGAGGTCTGCCCCTCTATCGCCAAAGAGGAGAAGCCGCTGATCGACGTGCAGTTCCTCGGCATCGGCGGCAAAGCGGATCCGGCGCGCCTGATCTTCTCGACCCCGGCCGGCCGCGCGGTCAACGCCAGCGTGATCGATATGGGCGACCGTTTCCGCCTGCTGGTGAACGTGGTAGATGCGATTGAGCAGCCGAAGCCGCTGCCGAAGCTGCCGGTCGCACGCGCCCTGTGGCGCGCCCAGCCGTCGCTGGCCACCGCGTCGGAAGCGTGGATTCTGGGCGGCGGCGCGCATCATACGGTATTCAGCCAGGCGCTGACGCTGGAGGATATGTATCTCTACGGCGAGATGAACGACATCGAAGTGCTGGTGATTGACGAGCATACGCGTTTGCCGGCGTTTAAAGACGCGCTGCGCTGGAATGAGGTTTATTACCGTTCGAAGCGCTAAGCTGCGGTTAGAGAGAAATCAGCGCCGACTTTTAAAGTCGGCGTTTTTTATCAGGCCTGAGCTGATCAGTCGGGAAGATGGGCAGTTCCGTGAAGACGGCGTAAATCCATCCCTGGAGCCTCGGCCTCGCCTTACTCGCCCCATCCCTGGGGCTCGCCCGCAAGCGGGCCAACGCTACGCGTTATTCAAAAACGCTCCCGGCGTTTTTGTCCATGGCTCGGACGCTTCACTCCACTGCCCATCCTCCCTCCTTTATGAACCTCTGTGCGGTTTGTCTAACAGCCATAAAAATGCTCAACCGTGGAAGGGGGCTCTGCCCGAAGAGCAAAGCGTCCGAGCCACATAATTGCGGTTGTTTCATGCAGCCATAAAAATGCCCATCCGTGGAAGGGGGTTCTGCCCGAAGAGCAAAGCGTCCGAGCCAGGATGGCGAGGCCGATCCGCATGGATGCGGGCATTCTTTGCGATCGGGCAGAACCCGCTTTCACGCTGCACATTCTCACAGCTATAGCTTACCGCTCGTACTCATATCCTAACACCAGCCACGCCGCACACTCTCATAACCACAAAAAAGCCGCCCTCAGGCGGCTTAGTCAAAAACAAACTCTCAGGTCGCTATCCGCTTCACCGGCGCATTCTTCTGCCGATCCCACATCACCGTCAGCAAACGCTGCAGCGCGATAAACGCGAACAGCAAAATACCGATGGCGATCTTGGTCCACCAGGAACTCAATGTGCCGTCGAAATTAATCCAGGTCTGAATCAGCCCCTGAATCAGCACGCCAAATAGCGTGCCCAGCACCGTCCCGACGCCGCCGGAAAGCAACGTCCCGCCGATCACCACCGAGGCGATAGCGTCCAGCTCGACGCCCAGCCCCGCCAGCGCATAACCCGCCGAGGTATAAACAGAAAACACAATGCCCGCCAGGGTCGCCAGCGTGGTCGACAGCATATAAATGCGAATCGTGGTAGCGCGCGTGGAAATGCCCATCAGCTGCGCCGAAGTCACGCTGCCGCCGATCGCGTAAACCTGATTGCCGAAGCGCGTACGGTGCGCCAGCAAAATGCCGCCCGCCACCACCAGCAGCATCACCAGCGCCAGCAAACTCAGACGCCCGCCGCCCGGCACCTTCCACGCCAGGCTGGAAAGCGTGGCGTAGAGCGGATGATCGATGGGAATCGAATTCTCCGACACCAGATAGCTACAGCCGCGCAGAAAAAACATCCCCGCCAGCGTAATAATAAACGCCGGGATCTTCAGCGCGTCGATCAGCCAGCCCATCATGGCGCCGAACAGCGCGCCCGCGGCCAAAATAATGGCGAACGCCAGCAGCGGATGAATATGCAAATCGCCGATGGCGCGCGCCAGAAACACGCCGGTAAAGGCGATCACCGCGCCCACCGACAGATCGATGCCGCCGGAGAGGATCACAAACGTCATGCCGACGGCGATAATGCCGAGAAAAGCGTTATCGGTCAGAATATTGCAGATCACGCGCGTCGAGGCGAAGCCGGGAAACTGGCTCAGACAGAACAGATAGCCGGCGACAAATACCAGCAGCGTAATCATCAGGGGAAGATGACGTTTAATCATTGAGGCCGTCTCCGTTTCAACATCGCCAGAAAGCGCGGCGACTGCAGCAGCAGCACGCCCATCACCACCACCGCCTTCACCACCTGATTCAGCTCCGGCGGAAAACCGGAAAGCAAAATGCCGGTATTCATCGCCTGAATAATCAGCGCGCCGATCAGCGACAGCACCAGATTAAAACGGCCGCCCATCAGCGAGGCGCCGCCGATCACCACCGCGAGAATCGCATCCAGCTCCAGCCACAGGCCGGCGTTATTGGCGTCCGCGCCGCGAATATCGGCGGTCACGATCAGGCCCGCCACCGCCGCGCACAGCCCGCTGATCGCATAGGTGGACATCACCACCAGCCAGCCGGTCACGCCCGCGTTGCGCGCGGCGCGCAGGTTAATCCCCACCGCCTCGATAAACAGCCCGAGCGCGGTCTTGCGCGTCAGCAGCCAGACCAGCAGCGCCGCCGCGAGGGTAATCCACACCGGCACCGGCAGCAGCCACAGCGACCCGCTGCCCAGCCATCCGAGCGCCGCGCTGTCGAAGGTCACGATCTGCCCCTGGGTAATCAGCTGCGCGATGCCGCGCCCCGCCACCATCAAAATCAGCGTGGCGACAAAAGGCTGAATGCGCAGCAGCGCCACCAGCACGCCGTTCCAGAGCCCGCACAGCAGCCCGGCGCCCAGCGCGGACAAAATCACCGTCGTGAGGCTGTGGCCCGACACCGTCAGGGTAGCGGCGGTCGCGCCCGCAATCGCCATCACCGCGCCCACCGAAAGATCGATGCCGCCGGTAGCGATCACCAGCGTCATGCCGACCGCCAGCAGCGCCACCGGCGCGGCGCGGTTAAGAATATCGATCGGGCTGCCGAACAGACGACCCTCCTGCAGATGCACGGCGAAAAAATTATTCGCCACCAGGCTATCCACCAGCAGCACCAGAATCAGCGCGGCGATCTGCGGCAGGCCCGGCGGCAGGCGAAACTTACGGCGTTCTGGCTTCGTCATATGGGATTCAAGCATGTTGTGCCCCTCCGTCCGCGATGGCGTTAACAATCGACGCCACCGAAAGCTGCTCAAGCGGGATCTCCGCCACCTGTTTCAGGTCGCGCATAATCACCACGCGATCGGCATAGCCCACCAGCTCCTCCAGCTCGGAAGAGATCACCAGCAGCGCCAGGCCATCGGCGCACAGGGATTCGATCAGGCGAATAATCTCGGCGTGGGCGCCGACGTCGATGCCGCGCGTGGGTTCATCCAGGATCAGAAACTGCGGTTTGGTCACCAGCCAGCGCGACAGCAGCACCTTCTGCTGATTGCCGCCGGAAAGCAGCTCCACCGGCTGCTCGGCGTGCGGCGTGCGGATGCCGAGGCTCTTGATAAAGCGCTCGGCGATCGCCTGCTGTTCGCGCCGCTTAATCGGACGCAGCCAGCCGCGCTGCGCCTGCAGCGCCAGGATAATATTTTCGCGCACCGAGGCGGCGCCGATAATGCCGTCGGTCTTGCGATCCTCCGGACAAAAACCGATGCCGAGCCGCGACGCCTGCGCCGGCGAGCGGATCGTCTGAGGTTTGCCTTTAATGGTCGCCGTGCCGCGATCGGGCCGGCGAATGCCGAACAGCACCTCGGCGGTCTCGGTGCGGCCGGAGCCGAGTAAGCCGGCCAGGCCCACCACTTCCCCAGGACGCACCTCAAGGTCGAAAGGCTCGATGGTGCCCTTCTTGCCGTAGTCGCGAAACGACGCCACCGGCTGATTGCTGCGCAGCGTGCTGCCCTGACGCTGCAGCGCGGTTTCCAGCAGCTCGCGCCCCAGCATCAGCTTAATCAGCTCAATCTGCGGCAGCGTGGCGGTATCGCGCGTGGCGATAAACTGGCCGTTGCGCAGCACCGTAATGCGGTCGGTGATGCGGTAGACCTGATCGAGAAAGTGCGTGACGAAGATCAGGCTCATCCCTTTGGCCTTCAGCTGCGCCATCAGGGTAAAGAGCATCTCCACTTCGCTGGCGTCGAGGCTGGCGGTCGGCTCGTCGAGGATCAGCACCTGCGCCGAGAGATCGACCGCGCGGCAGATGGCGATAATCTGCTGCATCGCCACCGAGTAGTGCCCCAGCGGACGCGTCACGTCGAGAATAAAACCGTAATTGCGCAGCAGCGCGTCGGCGTCGCGCACCATCCTGCGGCGGTCCACCATGCCGAAGCGGCGCGGCTCGCGCCCGATAAACAGGTTGTCGGCCACCGACATATTCGGCAGCAGATTGACCTCCTGATAGACGGTGCCGATACCCATCTTCTGCGCATCGGCGGTGCTGCGCGGCGCAATGGTCTGCCCGTTCAGCGTCAGCGTGCCCGCGTCGCGGCTATAGACCCCGGTCAGCACCTTAATCAGCGTCGACTTGCCCGCGCCGTTTTCGCCCAGCAGCGCCATGATCTCGCCTTTGCGCACGCTAAACGATACGTTATCCAGCGCCTTCACGCCGGGAAACCCTTTGCTGACGCCGCTGATGGTGAGCAGCGCATCGTCATTGTGCCTAATCATTTTGTCAGCCCCGCCTCAACAGATAAAAAGCCGCTCAGGAGAGCGGCTCGCGGCTCAGTAACCCATGCCTTTTTTCAAATCCAGCTGCGCCTGCGCATCGGCAGGCAAAAAGAGGCGGGTTTCGGTTTTGGTGATCTTCGGCGGCAGCGTGCCGTCTTTTTTGAACTTCTCCAGCGCGTCGAATGCCGGGCCTGCCATATTTGGCGTCAGCTCGACGTTGGCGTTAGCCTCGCCCGCCAGCATCGCCTTATAGATATCGGGCACGCCGTCAATTGAGCCGGTGAGAATATCCTTGCCGGGCTTCAGCCCCGCCTCTTTGATCGCCTGAATCGCGCCGATCGCCATGTCGTCGTTATGGGCGTAAACCATGCAGATATTCTTGCCGTTGTTTTCCGCCTTAATAAAACTCTCCATCACCTCTTTACCCTTGCTGCGGGTAAAGTCACCCGACTGCGAGCGCACCACCTTGATATTCGGATGGCCCGCTATCGCCTCGGCAAAGCCTTTCTTGCGGTCGATGGCGACGCTGGCGCCCACGGTGCCCTGCAGTTCAACCACGTTGCACGGCTTGTCGCCGACGGTTTTCGCCAGCCAGTCGCCGATCAGCTTGCCTTCCAGCACGTTGTCAGCGGTGACCACCGTCATATAGAGCGATTTATCTTTCACCACGATGGCGCGGTCGAGCAGGAAAACCGGGATTTTGGCGTCTTTAGCTTCTTCCAGCACCGGCTCCCAGCCGGTCTGCACCACCGGCGCGATAAAAATCGCGTCGACGCCCTGAGCGATGAATGAACGTACCGCCTTGATCTGGTTCTCTTGTTTCTGCTGACCGTCGGCAATTTTCAGCGTGATGCCGCGTTTCGCCGCTTCGCTTTTCGCCACGCTGGTTTCTGCTGCGCGCCAGCCCGATTCGGAGCCGACCTGAGAGAAGCCGACCGTCAGGTCTGCCGCCATAACCGGCGCAGCTAGCGCGGCGCTGACCAGGCTGGTCAAAAGTAAACGTTTCCACATAGTTTGCATTCCTCTGAAGGGCTTTTGCGAGTAAGGGTAAAGAGCCCGTTTAGCCTGGCGCAAATCGGCCTGAATAAGGGCGACGCGCTTCACAAATCGGTTCAAATTAAAGGGGTTACGTGCAGGTATGGCAGTCTGGCACGCTATTGTTCATGGACAAAACGACTGGGTTATGTAAACGTGCTGGTTAAATAAATGTAATAAACAGAATCGCTTATGAAATCTTCCTCTGAAAGCGATTACAATAATACGTAAACTTTGGTCACCGCCTGCCTTGCTGGCGAGATAACAATTTTGTGATTTCCCGCACAGTGGTGCGCCTTGAAGGCTCGGGCCAGCAGAATTACCGCGCGGGTTAAATCAGCCCTGCGCCAGACAAGAGGGAATATCCTCTGGCTTAATCCAGCCAGCGCGTCGGGGTAAGTAATTCAGGATACTTTCTTACCTCAGGCGAGGCGGTTTTCTTTCAGGAAAGCGGGAGTAACGTGCGCGCGCTGCCCTTACGCCGCTAAGCGCAGCGGCACGGCGCGGAGAGCGGTTTGTCAGGTTTTTGCCGTTTCGCTTTATTTATGCTTGTATGTTAAAAAGTGGGTTTTTTAGCGCATTGATTAAAAAAATTAATAATTTGTCTTTTTCCCAGAATAAGTCGCTGGACACTCTGCGCCTGCTCCCTATACTGACCGCTTCTCTGTTCTCTCTAATTACGGCAATCATGACTGCGCAAGATTACCTTCTCAAATTCCGCAAAGTGAATAATCTGGAAAGTCTGGAAAAACTCTACGATCACCTTAACTACTCGCTTACCGATGACAGCGAGATCATCAGCATGTACCGTGCGGCGGATCACCGACGCGCAGAGCTGGCGTCTGGCGGGCGACTCTACGACCTCGGCCGCGTGCCGAAAACGGTGTGGCGTTACGTGGTCTGATTAGAGGTTATCTGGCCTGCCGGCAAGACGCCGCTTCTGCACAGGCAGGCCCTGTCTGAACGTGTTATCCTCACCCGCTTTCCTTGTCGCAACAGGATCTCCTCCATGAACGAATCGGTAACTGCGCCGCGTCTGGGCGGCTGGCTGCTTGTGCCGCTCGCCTGGCTGATTATGATGATGCTCACCAGCGCGATGGTGCTGGCGATGTACCTCAGCCCTCTGTTCAATCCGGTATGGCGCGCGACGCTGTTTTCGCATGGCGGCATGCTGGTGACCAACTGGGCGATCTCCCTGCTGACCGCGCTCGCCGTCTGGCTCTACAGCCTCTGGGTCTGCTGGATTTTCTGCAAGCGCTCGCGTCGTCTGCCGCGCCACTACATTATCTGGCTGCTGGTCACGCTGCTGCTGGCGCTGAAGACCTTCGCTTTTACGCCGGTCTCCGACGGCAAGGCCGCCCAGACGCTGCTGCTGGCGCTGCTGGCCGCGGCGGTGTTCGTGCCCTATTTCAAACGCTCTCAGCGGGTGAAATCGACCTTTATCCAGCCGTAACGCCGTGAGTTTCGTCAATAATTTAATTCTGAGTGCGAAACAGCGCGCGGCGTTTCGCGCAGTGGTTGAGATAGCGTCACAGATCACAGATAATGGGCCGCTTTCCGAATCAATGGCGAAAAAATGACCGATTATCTGCTGCTGTTTGTAGGCACTGTGCTGGTGAACAACTTCGTTCTGGTGAAATTTCTTGGCCTCTGCCCCTTTATGGGCGTTTCCAAAAAACTGGAAACGGCGATCGGCATGGGCCTGGCGACTACGTTCGTCATTACGCTGGCGTCGATTTGCGCCTGGCTGGTGAACCACCTGATACTGGTGCCGCTCGACCTCGTCTACTTGCGCACTATGGCCTATATCCTGGTGATCGCCGTCGTGGTGCAGTTCACCGAAATGGTGGTGCGTAAAACCAGCCCGTCGCTCTACCGTCTGCTCGGCATCTTTCTGCCGCTGATCACCACCAACTGCGCGGTGCTCGGCGTGCCGCTGCTCAGCGTCAATCTGAATCATACCTTTCTGCAGGCGGCGCTTTACGGCTTCAGCGCCTCGCTCGGCTTTTCGCTGGTGATGGTGCTGTTCGCCGGCATGCGCGAGCGTCTGGTGCTGGCAAACGTGCCTGCGCCCTTTAAAGGTTCCTCTATCGCGCTGGTGACCGCCGGCCTGATGGCGCTGGCGTTTATGGGCTTTACCGGTCTGGTGAAATTCTGATGAGCGCGATCTGGATTGCCATTATCGTTCTGAGCGCGCTGAGCCTGGTGTTCGGCGCCCTGCTCGGCTATGCCTCGCGCCGCTTCCAGGTTGAAGAAGATCCCATCGTCGAGCAGATCGACGAACTGCTGCCGCAAAGCCAGTGCGGCCAGTGCGGCTATCCCGGCTGCCGTCCCTATGCGGACGCGGTGGGCAATAACGGCGAGGCGATCAATAAATGTGCGCCGGGCGGCGAGCAGACCATGCTCAAGCTGGCGGCGCTGCTGAACGTCGACCCGCAGCCGATTGACGGCGACGAAACGGCGAAAGAGCCGGTGCGCACCGTCGCCTGGATCGATGAAGCGAACTGCATTGGCTGCACCAAGTGCATCCAGGCCTGCCCGGTCGACGCCATCGTCGGCGCAACGCGCGCGATGCATACCGTGCTGAGCGACGTCTGCACCGGCTGCGACCTCTGCGTCGCGCCCTGTCCCACCGACTGCATCGAGATGCGTCCGGTGGCGACCACCACCGCTAACTGGAAATGGGATCTTGAGACCATTCCTGTACGGGTGATCCCGGTAGAAAGTCATGCTTAATCTGTTAAATATCTTTCGTAAAGAGAAGCTGTGGGATTTCGAAGGCGGCATTCATCCGCCGGAAATGAAAACCCAGTCGAACGGCACGCCGCTGAGCCAGCTGCCGCTGCCGGACCGCTTTATTATCCCGCTGAAGCAGCATATCGGCCATGAGGGCGAGATTTGCGTCGCGCCGGGCGATCGCGTGCTGCGCGGTCAGCCGCTGACTTTCGGCAGCGGCCGGATGCTGCCGGTGCATGCGCCGACCTCCGGCACCATTGACGCCATTGGCCAGCATATGACCGCGCACCCCTCCGGGCTGTCGGAGCTGTGTATTTTTATGTCGCCGGACGGCGAGGATCGCTGGACGCTGCTTGAGCCGATGGCGGACTACCGCCAGCGCGAGCGCGCCGCCATCGTGCAGCGCATTCACGACGCGGGCGTCGCCGGTCTTGGCGGCGCGGGCTTCCCTACCGGCACCAAGCTGCGCGGCGGCCTGCGCGGGGTGAAAACCCTGATTATCAACGCCGCCGAGTGCGAGCCCTATATCACCGCCGACGATCGCCTGATGCAGGATTATGCCGCCGAAGTGCTGGAAGGGAGCCGCATCCTCGCCTGGGTGCTGCAGGCCGAGCGCGTGCTGATCGGCATCGAAGACAACAAGCCGGAAGCGATTGCCGCGCTGAAGCAGGCGCTGGGCGGCGAGCGCGATCTGCAAATCCGCGTGATTCCGACTAAATATCCCTCCGGCGGCGCGAAGCAGCTCACCAAAATTCTGACCGGACTGGAAGTGCCGCACGGCGGACGCTCTACCGATATCGGCGTGCTGATGCAGAACGTCGGCACCGCCTGGGCGGTGAAGCGCGCGGTGATCGACGGCGAGCCGCTCACCGAGCGCGTGGTGACCCTGACCGGCGAGGCGATTGCGCAGCCGCGCAACGTCTGGAGCCGCATCGGCACCCCCATCAGCCATCTGCTGCATCAGGTCGGCTTTACGCCCGCGCCGCGTCAGATGGTGATTATGGGCGGCCCGCTGATGGGCTTTACCCTGCCGTCGCTCGACGTGCCGGTGGTGAAGATCACCAACTGCATTCTTGCGCCCTCCGCCAGTGAAATGGGCAACAACGAAGAAGAACAGTCCTGTATTCGCTGCTCCGCCTGCGCCGACGCCTGCCCGGCGAAGCTGCTGCCGCAGCAGCTCTACTGGTACAGCCAGGGCGGCGATCACGATAAAGCGCGCGCCCACCATATCGACGACTGCATCGAATGCGGCGCCTGCGCCTATGTCTGCCCGAGCAATATTCCGCTGGTGCAGTACTACCGTCAGGAGAAGGCGGAACTGCGCGCCATCGATCTTGAAGCGAAGCGCACCGCCGAGGCGAAAGCGCGCTTCGAGGCGCGCCAGGCGCGTCTGGAACGCGAGAAGCTGGCGCGCGAAGCGAAGCATGAACAGGCGAAGCAGCGCGTGGCGCGCAGCGACGAAGGCGAACTGGCCGCCGCCCGCGAACGCGTGATGGCGAAACGCCAGGCGGCGGGCGTCGTCGATCCGGCGGTGGAAGAAGCGCAGCGTCAGGCGCGCCATGCGCAGGCGCATCTGCGTCAGGCGGAAGCGCAGGCAGAAACCCAGCCGGTGACCCGCCAGACGGAAGATCCGCGCAAAGCGGCGGTGGAAGCCGCCATCGCCCGCGCCAAAGCGAAGAAAGTCGCGCAGCCGGAAGCGGCGGAAGCCCCCCAGAGTGAGGCGGCCGATCCGCGCAAGGCGGCGGTCGAAGCCGCTATCGCCCGCGCCAAAGCGAAAAAAGCTGAAGCGGCCCAGGCCGCCGGCACGCCCACCGAAGAGGTGCAGCCGGTCGAGGATGTGCCGCCGGCTGATCCGCGCAAGGCGGCAGTTGAAGCCGCTATCGCCCGCGCCAAAGCGAAGAAAGCCGCTGCCGCCCAGGCCGCCGCCGGCACGCCCACCGAAGAGGTGCAGCCGGTCGAAGATGTGCCGCCGGCTGATCCACGCAAGGCGGCGGTTGAAGCCGCTATCGCCCGCGCCAAAGCGAAAAAAGCTGAAGCGGCCCAGGCCGCCGCCGGTACGCCCACCGAAGAGGTGCAGCCGGTCGAGGATGTGCCGCCGGCTGATCCGCGCAAGGCGGCAGTCGAAGCCGCTATCGCCCGCGCCAAAGCGAAAAAAGCTGAAGCGGCCCAGGCCGCCGCCGGCACGCCCACCGAAGAGGCGCAGCCGGTCGACGACGCGCCAGCGGCCGATCCGCGCAAGGCGGCAGTTGAAGCCGCTATCGCCCGCGCCAAAGCGAAAAAAGCCGCTGCCGCGCAGGCCGCCGCCGGCACGCCCACCGAAGAGGTGCAGCCGGTCGAGGATGTGCCGCCGGCTGATCCGCGCAAGGCGGCAGTTGAAGCCGCTATCGCCCGCGCCAAAGCAAAGAAAGCCGCTGCCGCGCAGGCATCAGAAAAGGACGTCGTGACCCTCGACGTTGCCAACAGTGATGCGCGTCCGTCGGAAGACGCGCGCAAGGCAGCCGTCGCTGCCGCTATCGCCCGGGCGAAAGCGCGTAAAGCGCAGCCGCCGTCGACGTTTGAGGAATAAATGGCTTTTCGTATCGCAAGCTCCCCTTATACCCATAACCGTCGCAGCACCGGCAACATTATGTTGCTGGTGGTGCTGGCGGCCGTCCCCGGCTTCGCCGCGCAATGGTATTTCTTTGGCTATGGCAGCGTGCTGCAGGTGCTGCTGGCGGTGCTGACCGCATGGCTGGCGGAAGCGGCCATTCTGCGGCTGCGCAAGGCGCCGATCGCTCCCAGCCTGGCGGATAACTCCGCGCTGCTGACCGCCGTGCTTATCGGCATTAGCCTGCCGCCGCTCGCGCCCTGGTGGCTGGTGGTGATCGGCACCCTGTTCGCTATCGTGATCGCCAAGCAGCTCTACGGCGGTCTCGGCCAGAACCCGTTCAATCCGGCAATGGTCGGCTATGTGGTGCTGCTGATCTCTTTCCCGGTGCAGATGACCAGCTGGCTGCCGCCCGATGCGCTGCAGGTGGTGAAACCGGGGCTGCTCGATTCGCTGAGCATGATCTTTTCCGGCCATACGCTGGCGGGCGAAACCATGCAGCAGCTGCAGATCGGCGCCGACGGCATCAGCCAGGCGACGCCGCTGGATACCTTTAAAACCGGCCTGCGCGCCGGCCACAGCGCGGAGCAGCTGCTGGCGCAGCCGATCTATACCGGCGTGCTGGCCGGCCTGGGCTGGCAGTGGATCAACCTTGGCTATCTGGCCGGGGGCCTGTTTCTGCTGTGGAAAAACGCCATTCGCTGGCATATTCCGGCGGCGATGCTGTTGTCGCTGGCGTTCTGCGCCACGCTGGGCTGGCTGATCTCGCCGGAGAGCCTTAACACGCCGCTGATCCACCTCTTTTCCGGCGCCACCATGCTCGGCGCGTTTTTCATCGCCACCGATCCGGTAACCGCCTCCACCACCAACCGCGGGCGTCTGCTCTACGGCGCGCTGATTGGTCTGCTGGTGTGGCTGATCCGCAGCTTCGGCGGCTATCCCGACGGCGTCGCCTTTGCCGTGCTGCTGGCGAATATCTGCGTGCCGCTAATCGATTACTACACGCAGCCGCGCGTCTACGGCCATCGCAAGGAGTGATCGATGCTTGAGACTATCCGTAAAAACGCCGTTACCCTGGCGCTGTTCGCGGTGTTCACCACCGGGTTGACCGCCGTGGTGAACTACGTGACCAAACCCACCATTGCCCATCAAACGGCGCTGAATCAGAAAAACCTGCTGGATCAGGTGGTGCCGGTCGATCTGTACGATAATCAGATTCAGCGCGAATGTTACCTTGTCACCGATGCCGCGCTGGGCAACGCCGCGCCGCACCACCTCTATCTGGCGCGCAAAGGCGATGCGCCGGTGGCGGCCGCGCTTGAGACCACCGCGCCGGATGGCTATTCTGGTGCGATACAGATGCTGGTCGGCGCCGATTTTCACGGCAAGGTGCTGGGCGTACGCGTTATCGAACATCACGAAACCCCCGGCCTTGGCGACAAGATCGAGCTGCGGATCTCTGACTGGATTAACAGCTTTAACGGCAAAGTGGTGCACGGCGCCGATGACAAAGCCTTTGCGGTAAAGAAAGATGGCGGCGAGTTCGACCAGTTTACCGGCGCCACCATCACGCCGCGCGCCGTGGTTAACGCCACGAAGCGCGCCGCGCTACTGATTGAAACGCTGAGCGGCAACGTCTCGTCGCTGCCCGAATGTGGAGAGGCAAATGAGTGAAGCCAAAAACCTGCTGGTAGGCGGCCTGTGGAAAAACAACTCGGCGCTGGTGCAGCTGCTGGGGCTCTGCCCGCTGCTGGCCGTCACCTCGACGGCGACCAACGCGCTGGGACTCGGCCTGGCGACCACGCTGGTGCTGACCATAACCAACAGCGCCATTTCCGCCTCGCGCCGCTGGGTGCCGTCGGAAATCCGCATCCCGATCTACGTGATGATCATCGCCTCGGTGGTGAGCTGCGTGCAGATGCTGATCAACGCCTACGCCTATGGCCTTTATGAGTCGCTCGGCATCTTTATTCCGCTGATCGTCACCAACTGCATCGTGGTCGGCCGCGCCGAAGCGGTCGCCTCGAAGAGCAGCATTCCCCTCGCCGCGCTGGATGGCTTCGCCATCGGCATGGGCGCAACCTGCGCCATGGTGACTCTCGGCTCGATTCGCGAGCTGATCGGCAGCGGCACGCTGTTTAACGGCGCGGATCAGCTGCTCGGCCCCTGGGCCAGGGCGCTGCGCATCGAGGTGGTGCATTTCGACTCGCCGATGCTGCTGGCGATGCTGCCGCCAGGGGCTTTTATCGGCCTCGGCATGCTGCTGGCCGCGAAGTATCTGATCGATCAGAAACTGAAACAGCGCGCCGCGCGCCGCGAGGCGGAAGCCGCGGCGGCCGAGCCGCACGCGCCTGCAGGGAAAGCGGTGTGAATCAGGCGAAACGCAGAGAAATCCTTACCCGGCTGCGGGACAACAACCCGCACCCCACCACCGAACTCCATTTCACGTCGCCGTTCGAGCTGCTGATCGCCGTGCTGCTGTCGGCGCAGGCGACCGACGTCAGCGTCAATAAGGCGACAGCGAAGCTCTATCCGGTGGCAAATACCCCCGCCGCGATGCTGGCGCTGGGCGTAGAGGGCGTGAAGGAGCATATCAAGACCATCGGCCTGTATAACAGCAAGGCTGAGAATGTAATCAAAACCTGCCGTATTCTGCTGGAGCAGCACGGCGGCGAGGTGCCGGAAGATCGCGCCGCGCTGGAGGCGCTGCCGGGCGTCGGGCGCAAAACGGCTAACGTGGTGCTGAACACCGCTTTCGGCTGGCCGACCATCGCCGTGGATACCCATATTTTTCGCGTCAGCAACCGTACTCGCTTCGCGCCAGGCAAGAACGTGGAAGAGGTAGAGGCGAAGCTGCTGAAAGTGGTCCCCGCCGAGTTTAAGGTGGATTGCCACCACTGGCTGATCCTGCATGGCCGCTACACCTGCGTCGCGCGCAAGCCGCGCTGCGGCGCCTGCCTGATTGAAGATCTGTGCGAGTTTCCCGACAAGACGGAAATCTAACGGGCGCACCGCGCCCGTCATGCCTCAGCGCCCTGCCAGCGCCGCCTGTAGCCAGGCGATCGTCAGCGGCGAATCTTTCCCCTGCAGCGCGGCCCGCTCCGACTGAAACAGCGTCGCGACGAAGAACGGGTGATCGGTCAGTTCAATGCCGCGCACATCGCCTGAAGCGTCCCAGGAGGTGATACGCAGGTTCTCTCCTTCCAGCGCCTCGCTAAACGCGGGATTAACGCCGAAATTACAGTGGTAGCCTTCATCGCTTGACTGCGCGCCGTAGGCCTCGGCGATGCGCGATCCCGGCGCGAACCTGACTTCGCCCCGCTGTTCCACCAGCGAACAGCTGAGCGGCGCGATGACCATGCGGCCGCCCTCGTCGGTTTCGGCGTGGTTCGCATCCTGCCAGCCCAGCACGCTGCGGGCATACTCAATCACCGCATACTGAAAACCGCCGCAGGATCCGAGAAAGGGATGCTGCTGCTCACGCGCCCAGCGTATGGTGTCAAACACCGCTTCGTCGTGTTTATAGGGGCTGCCCGGCACCACCCAGACGGCGTCGCTCTTTTTGACGGCGCTGAGATCGCCGAGCTGGTCAGTCGCGAGCCAGCGAAAGCTGACGGCGGCGCCCAGATGCGCGGCGGCGCGCTCGATAGCCAGAGGAATAGCCTGATGCGCAACGGCGCTGGCGCGATAATCGCCTACCAGCGCCAGGTTCAAAGAAGCTGCCATGATAACGTCCTGTAAGGGGAAATTTCGAGGTTACCGGATCGTTAATTTGATGTCGATACGGTAAAAATCGCAATTTTTATCTGACAACAAGGTTGAGTAAAGGCGCTAAAAAACGCATCTTTCCATCCGTCGAAGCGTTATCGTTTTTTCCCCTTGCTTTTTGCCTTATCGCCGCTTTTTTACCGCCGTTTATGCCAGCACAAACGCTTTCTTCTTTTACTCCATGAATTAATTGCAAATTTTGTGTGAGAGATCAACTTTTGCCGCGCTGCGCCGCGTTCCAGAAGATAAATTGCCTGATACTTATGCAAACTGGCTAATAAACGTCATAAATGCGGCATAATAATCTGATTAATTATCAATCACTGACACCATAAACTGCCCGTTACCTCAAAAGCAGTTTATCTTGTTAATATGGACAGGCAAGCGTGAAAAACAAACGTTTGTTCTGATATAATCTTTACCACTGAAATTTAAATCCGATTCCCCCGCGTGGTTAAGTTTTTAAACCTTACCTCACCAGGGGTTTTCAGCATTCAAAAAATTCTTGCCCTGATGCGCTTAATCAGCCACATTAGGCGCCGCTTTTCCCTACTAATAACAATGTCGCGCATGGAATCCTGACATGACGCGGACTTATTTCCTGTCGTAAAACAGGGTACGCGAAAAACTGAGGTACACGTGTCAACTGCAAACAAACACACTGATGAGGCCGTTAGCCTCAATGCGTTCAAACAGCCGAAGGCCTTCTACCTGATCTTCTCGATCGAATTGTGGGAGCGCTTCGGTTTCTACGGCCTGCAGGCCATCATGGCTGTTTACCTGGTTAAACAGCTGGGCATGTCGGAAGCGGATTCTATTACGCTGTTCGCCTCTTTTAGCGCGCTGGTTTATGGCCTGGTGGCCATCGGCGGCTGGCTGGGCGATAAAGTGCTGGGCACCAAGCGCGTTATCGTGCTGGGCGTCATCGTGCTGGCGCTGGGTTACGCGCTGGTGGCCTTCTCCGGCCATGACGTCGGCATGGTCTATGTCGGCATGGCGACCATCGCGGTAGGCAGCGGGCTGTTTAAAGCGAATCCCTCTTCGCTGCTCTCTACCTGCTACGAGAAAGATGACCCGCGTCTCGACGGCGCCTTCACCATGTTCTACATGTCAATCAACGTCGGCTCGCTCTTCTCGATGATGCTGACCCCCTGGCTGGCGGCGAAATATGGCTGGAGCGTAGCCTTTTCCCTTTCGGTTGTCGGTCTGGTGATTACCCTGCTTAACTTCCTGTTCTGCAAAGGCCTGGTGAAAAACTACGGCTCGAAGCCGGACTTCGCGCCGCTTAACGTCAGCAAGCTGCTGATGACGCTGGTGGGCGTAGTGGTGCTGGTCGCTATCGCCACCTGGCTGCTGCATAACCAGACTATCGCGCGCATTACCCTGGGCGTGGTCGCGCTGGGCATTATCCTGATCTTCGCCAAAGAGGCTTTCTCGCTGAAAGGCGCGGCGCGTCGCAAAATGATCGTGGCCTTTCTGCTGATGGTCGAAGCGATTGTCTTCTTCGTGCTCTATATGCAGATGCCGACCTCGCTTAACTTCTTTGCGATTCGCAACGTCGAACACACCATTCTGGGGATTACCTTCGAACCCGAGCAGTTCCAGGCGCTCAACCCGTTCTGGATTATGCTGGCGAGCCCCCTGCTGGCTGCGGTCTACAACAAGCTGGGCGACCGTCTGCCGATGCCGTTTAAATTCGCTATCGGCATGGTGCTCTGCTCGGCCGCCTTCCTGGTGCTGCCGCTGGGCGCGAAGTTCGCCTCGGATGCCGGTATCGTTTCAGTTAACTGGCTGATCCTGAGCTATGCGCTGCAGAGCATCGGCGAGCTGATGATCTCCGGTCTCGGTCTGGCGATGGTGGCGCAGCTGGTGCCGCAACGTCTGATGGGCTTTATCATGGGCTCCTGGTTCCTCACCACCGCTGGCGCGGCGATGATCGCCGGCAAAGTGGCGGGCCTGATGGCCGTGCCGGAGAACGTGACCGATCCGCTCGCCTCGCTGAGCGTCTACAGCAGCGTCTTCCAGCAGATCGGCATCGTGACCGGCGTGATCGCCGTGCTGATGCTGCTGACCGCACCGCTGCTGAACCGCATGGCGCAGACGCCGCAAGAAGAGCTGAAAAAAGCGCAGGCCTGATCGTTCAGGTAACATGCAGCCGGGCCATGCGCCCGGCTTTTTTTTATCCTTTTCCGGGCCAGAGGCAACGCTTGATCGCGGTCACTGGCAATTCGGCGACGAGGCATTAAGCTGCAATGATCCTGTCGCAATCCGGAGGTCCGTGATGAAACTGTTCTGTAAAGCTGGCGCCTGCTCGCTTTCGCCGCATATCGTGCTGCGTGAGTGCGGGCTCGACTTCACGCAGGTCAATGTCGATCTGATGAAAAAAGTCACCGAATGCAGCGAAGATTACTGGCAAATCAATCCAAAAGGCCAGGTGCCGGCGCTGGAGCTGGATGACGGCACCATCCTGACCGAAGGCGTGGCGATTGTGCAGTATCTGGCGGATCTGAAGCCCGATCGCCAGCTGCTGGCGCCGGTCGGCAGCCTGACGCGCTACCACACGCTGGAGTGGCTCAGCTTTATCAGCAGCGAACTGCATAAAACCTTTACGCCGCTGTTTAAGTCCGATACGCCCGACAGCTACAAGCCTCTGCTGCGCGCCCGGCTGGAGCAGCAGTTTCGCTTTGTCGACAAGGCGCTGCAGGACAAGCAGTGGTTGATGGGGCTGCGCTTCAGCGTGGCGGACGCCTATCTTTACGTGATGGTGCGCTGGGCGCAGGCGCTGAAGCTGGAGCTGGAAGGGCTATCGGCGCTGGATGCCTGGTTTCAGCGCGCGTCGCAGCGGCCTGCGGTGCAGGCGGCGCTGAAGGCGGAAGGCGCCGCCTGACTAACGGGGCCGATGCGATATCGGCCCGGCAGGTTTACAGCGCTTCGGCGGCGAAGTGCTGGGTCGGCTGGGCGATAGCGTCCTGCGCCGCGACCAGCTGCAGCTCATATTCGCCCATGGCGTGCGTGGTCAGCATCACTTCGTACACGGCGGCGGTAACGTGCTCCAGCGCCTGCTTCAGATCCTTGCCGTGCAGCAGATTGACCAGCAGCAGGCCGCTGGTGAGATCGCCGACGCCGACCGGCTGGCGCACGCCGAAATCCACCAGCGGACGGCTGATATGCCAGGCCTCTTCCGCCGTGACCAGCAGCATTTCGAAGCGATCGCTGCGGCGTCCGGCGCGCGCCAGATGTTTCACCAGCACCACGCGCGGGCCCTGGGCAATCAGCGCGCGCGCTGCCGCGGTCGCCTCTTCTACGCTGGTGACGCTACGCTCGCTGAGCATCTCCAGCTCCAGCAGATTCGGCGCGATGATGTCGCTGGCGGGCATGGCGTATTTGCAGTGATACTCCGCCACGCCGGGCGCCACGATGCACCCTTTTTCAGGATGTCCCATCACCGGATCGCAAAAGAACCAGGCGTCTGGATTGGCGGCTTTCACCATACCCACGATCTCGAGGATCTGTTCGCCCTGTTCAGCCGAGCCCAGATAGCCGCTCAGCACCGCATCGCAGGTTTTCAGCCGATCGATATAGCTGATGCCTTTGACGATCTCCGTCAGGTGCGTCGCGGGCATCACCGTACCCGTCCAGTGGCCGTACTGGGTATGGTTAGAGAACTGTACGGTGTTGAGCGGCCAGACGTTGGCCCCCATGCGCCGCATCGGAAATTCGGCGGCGGCGTTGCCGGCGTGGCCGAATACTACATGCGACTGAATTGCGAGAATATTTTTCATTATTTTCTGAACTGCCTTGCCCTTGCCTGCCATAAAAAAGGGCCGGAAACCGGCCCTGAAGCGCTTACTGCCAGACGATCAGGCAGTAGTGTTTTTTCCCGCGACGCAGCAGCGTGTAGCGGCCAAACAGCTTATCGCTCTCGCTGAAGCGGTACTCCGCGTCTGACTGCTTCTCGCCATTAATCGCGACGGCGTTGGAGCCGATCATGGTGCGCGCCTGACCGCGTGACGGCACCAGCTCGGCATTCACCAGCGCCTGCTGCAGATCGTCTTCCGCGCTCAGCTGCACGGTCGGCATGCCGTCCTGCGCCAGCTGTTCGAAGTCCGCTTCGGTCATGTCGCTCAGCGCGCCGGAGAAGAGGCTCTCGGTAATGCGTTTCGCCGCCGCCAGGCCCGCTTCGCCGTGCACCAGGCGCGTGACGTTCTCGGCCAGCACATACTGCGCGCGCGGCGCCTTGCCGCTGTTTTTATCCTCTTCTTCCAGCGCGTTGATTTCGTCAAGGCTGAGGAAGGTGAAGAACTTCAGGAAGCGGTAGACGTCGGCGTCCGCGGTATTGATCCAGAACTGGTAGAACTTATAGGGGCTGGTTTTCTTCGCATCGAGCCACACCGCGCCGCCTTCGGTTTTACCGAACTTGGTGCCGTCGGACTTGGTGATCAGCGGCACCGTCAGGCCGAAGACCTGGTTCTGATAGAGACGACGCGTCAGGTCGATGCCGGAAGTGATGTTGCCCCACTGATCGGAGCCGCCAATCTGCAGCGACACGCCGTGACGCTTGTTAAGCTCGGCGAAGTCATAGCCCTGCAGCAGATTGTAGGAGAACTCGGTAAAGGAGATCCCCTGATCGTCACGGTTCAGGCGCTGTTTGACCGCTTCTTTGTTAATCATCTGATTCACAGAGAAGTGTTTGCCGATATCGCGCAGGAAGGTCAGCACATTCATGCCGCCGAACCAGTCGTAGTTGTTGGCGGCGATAGCGCTGTTGTCGCCGCAGTCGAAATCGAGGAAAGGCGCGACCTGACGGCGGATCTTCTCCACCCACTCGCCTACGGTTTCGCTGGTGTTGAGTTTGCGTTCTGCTGCTTTAAAGCTGGGATCGCCGATCAGACCGGTGGCACCGCCCACCAGCGCGACCGGTTTGTGTCCGGCATCCTGAAAACGTTTCAGGCAGAGCAGCGGCACCAGATGGCCCAAATGCAAGCTGTCAGCGGTAGGATCGAAGCCGCAATAGAGGGCGATCGGCCCTTGCGCCAGTCGCTCTGCCAACGCTTCCTCGTCCGTTACCTGGGCGATTAAGCCTCGTTCCTGCAATTGTTGTATCAGGTTACTGCTGGTCATTACTGACTCCAAATTGATCAGACTGCACCTATGCTGGTACACAGCTTTCCGCTGAGTGCGGAAGAAAAAAAAAGAGGGCTATAGCATAAAGCGCTGGCGACTTCTGTGCCAGCGCTGAGAGAGGAGAAAAACGTTGTTTTACGGGGCTAAGCGGTCGATTTTCCAGCCGTTGTCGTCGCGCTGGTAGAGGAAACGGTCATGCAGGCGATGTTCGCCGCCCTGCCAGAACTCCATGGTGTGAAATTTGACGCGGTATCCGCCCCAGAAGCTCGGCAGCGGCACCTCGCCCTGCTGAAACTTCTGCTTCAGCTCGAGAAATTTTCCCTCCAGCACGCCGCGCGCCGATATCCGGCTCGACTGGCGCGATACCCAGGCGCCGATCTGGCTGTCGCGCGGGCGGCTATGGAAATATTTCAGCACCTCAAGCGGCGACAGCTTCTCCACTTCGCCCAGCACCATCACCTGGCGCTCCAGAAAGTGCCAGGGAAAGTGCAGCGAAATGCGCGGATTGTTGGCCAGCTGCTGCGCCTTGCGGCTGCCGAGGTTGGTATAGAACACCAGGCCGCCGTCGTCATAGTGTTTGAGCAGCACGATGCGCTGGTAAGGCTGCCCCTGATCGTCCACCGTCGCCACGGTCATGGCGGTGGGATCGGGCAGCTGCGCCTCGCACGCCTGCCGCAGCCAGGTTTCAAACAGCGCCAGCGGCTGGTCCGGCAGATCCTTGCGACGCAGCCCGCCGCGCGTATATTCGCGGCGCAGGCTGGCGATATCTTGCAGAGTGAAATTCGTGCTCATACGGGTTACTCGAAATGAACAGGCTGGCTGGCAGGCTGCAATTCACAGTCGTTAACGACGATTTTATCGTCGCGTTCGATAAAGGCGGTTTCGCCTTTGCTCCAGAAGACATATTTCCCGTCGCTGTAGCGCGCGCCTGAGGCGGAGATCGCCCGCTTCAGCGTTAACGGCTGACCATCCATGATAAAGCTGACCTGTTCGCTGGCGTTGTCGAGCGTGACGGTCAGCGGCAGCGTGCCGCAGCGATAGTGCAGCGTTTGCGGCGCTTCAGCCTGTTTGTGCAGCAGACCGCAGCCGCTCAGCAGCAGCGCGGCGGCAAGCGTTAACCCCTGTTTCATCGTGATTCTCCTTCCTGTCAGTAGAGCGGATTAGCGGGATAGATAGCGCCGAGCACGCTTTTTGCCGCCGCGCCGGTCACGGCGGGCAGATTGCCGGGCAAACCGGCGAGCGTGCGGCTGGCAAGCCAGGCGAACGCCAGCGCCTCCATATCGTCGCCGCGAATGCCGGCGGCGTCGGTGGTGGTCACCTCGGTTCCCGCCAGCAGCGCGGCGAGGCGTGTCATCAGCAGCGGATTGCGGCCGCCGCCGCCGCACACCAGCAGTCGATCGCAGCCGTCGTTGAGCTGCACCTGATCGGCGATGGTGACGGCGCTCAGCTCGGTCAGCGTCGCCTGCACGTCCTGCGGCGCCAGGCCCGGGAAAGTTTGCAGCTGACGCTCAACCCAGCCCAGATTGAAATATTCGCGCCCGGTACTTTTCGGCGGCGGCAGCGCGAACCAGGGATCGCGCAACATCTGATCCAGCAGCGCGGGCACCACGCTGCCGCTGCGCGCCCAGCTGGCGTCCTGGTCGAAAGGCTTGCCCTGGTGGCGCCAGATCCACGCGTCGATCAGCATATTGCCAGGGCCGGTATCGAAGCCGCGCACCGGCTGGCCGGGGATCAGCAGCGAAAGATTGGCGATGCCGCCAATATTGAGCACCATGCGGCGCTCAACCGCATCCATTAGCAGCGCCTGATGAAACGCGGGCACCAGCGGCGCGCCCTGCCCGCCCAGCGCCATATCGCGGCGGCGGAAGTCGCCGACCACGGTGACGCCGGTGGCAGCGACGATCTGATTATTATCGCCGATTTGCAGCGTGTTCGGCGCGTCGCTTTGCGGTTCGTGCCAGACGGTCTGCCCGTGACAGCCGATGGCGACGATATCGCTCGGCTCCAGCGCCTCGCGCCGCATCAGGGTATTGACCGCGTCGGCGAACAGCCGGCCAAGGCGCGTATCGAGCTGGCCGAGCTGCGAAAGCGTCAGCTGCTGGCCCTGGCTGATCGCCAGGATCTGCTGGCGCAGCTCGCCCGGCATCGGATGACAGTAGCTCGCCTGCTGCGCCACCATATGCTCATCGATGGCGGCCAGCACCACGTCAACGCCGTCCAGGCTGGTGCCTGACATAACGCCGATATAACGTCCTGATTTCATTCCTGGTCCTTACTGAGTGGCGGAAGTGCGATTCAACACCTTTCAGTCTGGCAAATTCTCGCGCCCGATTCGACGATTACCTGATGTTTTCCCCGACTTTATGCAACAAATAACATTGCGCAACTTTTTTTATCGCCTGGTTGAATTTTTGTTGATCGCCAATAGTCTATGTTTGGCTTCACCATGTTTTACTCAGACTAAGATTAATTTGCTTTGTGTCTTATACTGTTTGCAGGATTTCGCGATACACATGGCGCATTGCTTAAGAAAGGAGTTACAAATGATCAAGCGTTTCGTTGCTGTCGCACTGGCCGGCATTACGCTGGCTGGCTGCACAAATACCAGTACTCTGTCAGGCGATACCTACAGTGCCAGTGAGGCCAAACAGGTTCAGAGCGTGTCTTACGGCACGCTGGTCTCGGTCCGTCCGGTTAAGATTCAGGGCGGCGATGACAACAACGTGATCGGCGCTATCGGCGGCGCGGTGCTGGGCGGCTTCCTCGGTAACACTATCGGCGGCGGCACCGGACGCAGCCTGGCGACCGCGGGCGGCGCCATCGCCGGCGGCCTGGCGGGCCAGGGCGTTCAGGGCGCAGTGAATAAAACCGACGGCGTCGAGCTGGAAATCCGTAAGGATGACGGCAATACCATCATGGTGGTGCAGAAGCAGGCGGCCAGCCGTTACTCTGTCGGGCAGCGCGTCGCGCTGGCGTCTAACGGCAGCCAGATCACCGTTTCCCCGCGCTGATCGCCTCAGCCCAAAAAAAACCGACGCCGCGGCGTCGGTTTTTTTATTTTTCCCGATGCTGCAGCTCGAGAATGTTTTTCTCCAGACGGGCGATAAGGGTCACCATCTGGTTGATCTCTTCGCGGCTGATGCCGGCAAGAATATCGTCGCGCGTGGCGTCGATAACGCTCTCAACCTGTTCGATAATCGGCTCCGCCTGACGCGTCAGCTTGATACGCTTCGCGCGGCGATCGTTCGCGCAGGTTGAGCGGGTAATCAATCCTTTCTCTTCCAGCTGATCCAGCGTACGCACCAGCGACGGTTGCTCAATGCCGATGGCCTTCGCCAGCTGAATCTGCGACTGTTCCGGCGGCAGCTGATGAATGTTGTGCAGCGTGACCCAGTGCGTCTGCGTCAGCTCAAGCGGCTTCAGTCGCTGATCGATCAACGCGCGCCAGATGCGCACCAGGCGAGACAAATCCGTTCCAAGGGGCGTATCCATTTCATCTCCTTATAATTAGCTTGCTAGCTATCAAGCCAGATTTTACACTATTCTGCGAGTTTAAAGGACAAATTACAAACCCCGGGCGAAGCCGCAGCGGTTCATCTACGCTTTTTGAGACCGGTGCCGGGGTGATATCAGAAGGACGATGCGTGGCTATTTTTCCCTTTCATGCGGCTGGACCCCTGACCGACCTGGTGTTCGGCGCCTCGCTGTTTTTTCCACCGCTGTTTAAAGCGGTCCTGCTCGGCTTCTTCTTCTGGCTTCTTCTTCATCCGCTGCTGCGCGGCTGGATCTACTCGGGCGATATCTGGCATCCGACGCTGCTGGATCTCTCTCTTTTCGTGCTTTGCGTCGCCGCCGCGCTTTTTCTGCTGGGACAGGGATACTCACCATGAAATTCAATGCAGTGAAATATTTTTCCACGCTAATCGTCTTCGCGGCCGCCCTGCTGGCGGGCTGGTGGATGTGGAACTACTACATGCAGTCGCCCTGGACGCGCGACGGCAAAGTCCGCGCCGAGCTGGCGCAGGTTACCCCCCAGATCTCGGCGCGCATCGTCTCGCTGGCGGTGAAGGATAATCAGTTTGTGCATCAGGGCCAGACGCTGCTGACGCTGGATACCGTGCCCTGGCAGATTGCGCTGGACAACGCCGAGGCGCAGCTGGCGAAGGCGCAGGCGGACCTGGCGAAGGCGCAGCATGAGTCGCGACGCCGCGCCAGCCTGCCGCGCAACGTAATTTCGGCCGAAGATCTCGACGCCGCGCAGCTGAACGCCGCGTCGATGGCGGCCAGCGCCAAAGCGGCGCAGGCGGCGCTGGACCAGGCGCGCTGGAACCTGCAGCAGACCACCGTGACGGCGCCGACCGACGGCTGGGTCAGCAACCTGACGCTGCGCGTCGGCGACTACGCCACGGCGGGCACGCCGCTCTTCGCGCTGGTCGACAGCCGCTCTTATTACGTGATGGGCTATTTCGAAGAGACCAAGCTGCGCCATATTCGTCCCGGCGCGCCGGCGCAGATTGTGCTCTACAGCAACGGCGCGCGGCTGCAGGGCGAGGTGGAAAGCATCGGCCGCGCCATCTACGACCAGAGCATCGACAGCGACAGCGGCCTGGTGCCCGATATCAAGCCAAACGTGCCCTGGGTGCGGCTGGCGCAGCGCGTGCCGGTGCGCATTCGCCTGGCGCAGATACCGGATAATGTGCCGCTGGTGGCGGGCACCACCTGCTCTATCTCTGTCCAGCCGTGAGCGCGCGATGAATCTGCGCTGGCTGGCGTGGGACCAGCTCCCCTGGGTGAAGGCAGACGCCAACCAATGGCGCTACGCGCTGCGCAACGCCATCGCGATGTGCCTGGCGCTCAGCATCGCCTATGCGCTCGACCTGGATGAGCCCTACTGGGCGATGACCTCGGCGGCGGTGATCAGCTTTCCCACCGTCGGCGGCGCGATAAGCAAAAGCCTCGGACGCATCGTCGGCAGCCTGATGGGCGCAGGCGCCGCGCTGCTGATCGCCGGCCATACTCTCAACGAACCCTGGCTGTTCACCTTTTTTATCGCCGGCTGGCTGGCGTTCTGCACCGGCATCGCCAACCACTATCAGAACAATGTGGCCTACGCCTTTTCGCTGGCGGGCTACACCGCGGCGATTATCGTTTTTAGCAGCGTCGACCTGACCGATGCGACGGATCTGTGGAATCTGACGCAGGCGCGCGTCTGCGAGGTGATTTCCGGCATTCTGTGCGCCGGGTTTATGATGATGGTGCTGCCGAGCACCTCAGACGGCGAGGCGCTGATCGCCTCGCTGCAAAAGATGCATGCCCGCCTGCTGGAGCACGCCGGGCTGCTGCTGCAGCCTACCGAAGTCGACAAGGTGCGCGCCGCCCATGAAGCGGTGATCAGCCAGATCCTTACCATGAATCTGCTGCGCATTCAGGCGTTCTGGAGCCACTACCGCTTTCGCCGCCAGAACAACGTGCTCAACTACGTGCTGCACCAGCAGCTGCGCCTGACCAGCGTGCTCTCCAGCCTGCGCCGCATGCTGCTTAACTGGCCCGACGCGCCGCAGCCGCTTTACGACGCCATCGACGCCCTGATGCAGGAGCTGGCGAGCGCGCAGTGCGACAAATACCGGCTGGCGCGGATCCTGCGCAGCGTCACTCCCGCCGCCGACGGCGATTACCGCCAGCGCGCCTTTTGTCAGCGCCTGCGCTACTTCTGCTGGATGTACCTCAACGTCAGCCGCTGGATCCGCCTGCTGGCCCGCGCCGACGCCGATACCCGCTTTCAGCCGCCGCCGGTGCCCGCGCTGGCGCGGGAGAGCGACAGCGCCGAAGCGGGCTGGAGCGCGCTGCGCACCTTTTGCGCCGTCGTGGCGGGCTGCGCCTTCTGGATCGCGACGCAATGGTCGGCCGGCGCGGCGGCGCTGACCCTCACCGCTATCGCCTGCGTGCTCTACTCGTCCGCCCCCTCGCCCAGCGGCAGCGTCACGCTGCTGCTGAAAACCCTACTCTGGCTGTCGCTGTTCAGCTTTGTGATGAAGTTCGGCCTGATGGTGCAGATCTCCCAGCTGTGGCAGTTTCTGCTGTTTTTGTTCCCGCTGCTGCTGACGTTGCAGCTGTTTAAGCTGCAGCAAAAGCAGCGCGCTGCGCTCTGGGGCCAGTTTATTGTCTTTATGGGCTCGTTTATCGCGGTGACTAACCCGCCGAGCTGGGATTACGCCGACTTCCTCAACGACAATATCGCCAAAGTGTGCGGCGTGATGCTCGCCTGGCTGGCGTTTCAGATCCTGCGCCCCAGCTCCGACGCGCGCCGCAGCCGCCGTCATATCCGCGCGCTGCGCATGGCGTTTCTCGACCAGCTGCGCCGCCGTCCGCGCCTGAGCGAAAGCCGCTTTGAATCGCAGATCTACCACCGTATCAGCCAGCTGAGCAGCAGCCGCGACGAGCAGGCGCGCGTCTGGCTGCTGCGCTGGGGCGTCGTGCTGCTCAACTGTTCGCATATCGTCTGGCAGCTGCGCGACTGGCAGCCCGCGTCAACCGCGCTGGCGCAGATGCGTGAGGCGAGCCTGCAGGATTTACAGCGCATCATCAGCGCGCGCGGCGTGCGGCACAGTTCGCTTGAGCAGACGTTGACGACGCTGGAGGAGACCATCCGCCAGCTGGTGGCGGAGGGCGATACGGAGGCGAATACCCTGGCGGGTATTTTATGGCGGCTGCGCTGTTCGCTGGCGCAGCTGAAACAGGCGGTGCCGGAATAGCTATTTGCAGTACTGCTGCTGCTGGCGGTCGAAATCGGCCTGCAGCTGCGCCAGGGTCTTACGCTGTTCGAAACGGGTTTTATCGTTGGCGGACATCGGCTCAATCACCAGCTCGCGCTCTTCCGGCGAGTAGATAAAACGCCGCCGGATTTCGCTGCCGGTAAAGCTCTTGCCGATAATGCTGCCGCACACCATGGTCATGCTGGTGTGGTAGATCGCCGTTTGCTCAAAGTTAGTTTCGGTAGGGCTGCGCAGAATAAACTGGCAGTCCTTCTCTTCAAGCCGTTTGCGCACGCTGTGGCTCAGCCACTCGCGTCCTTTCGCGATGGATTCGCATTCGGCGCGCGCCGGGCTGGCATCAATGGTGCGCTGAAGCTGACGTCCTGCTTCAGTCCTGAGCTGGGTTTCATTGGGTTGATCGCAGCCCGCCAGCAGCAGGCAGAGCAGCAGTGCGCCCGATTTCTTCATTCCTTTTCTCCTTTGATCGCACCAGATGAAAGTGTCCAGAATCAGTATCATAGGCGGTAAATCATCAGGAGAACATAGCCGGAAACTAAACGATAATAAAACGACTCCCTGAGGAGCCGTCGGTGAACGAACAATTAGATCACGCCGCAGGCGTAGCGCCCGCCGCCGCCGCCAAGCGGCTGCGGATGATCGGCGTGGTTATCGCCGCCGATATGCACCATTAACGCTTTGCCCTTGATCTCATCCAGGGATTTCAGCCGCGGCGCCAGCACCGGATAGTCGGCGCCGCCCTTCTCATTGACGTAGATCGCCGGCAGATCGCCGAGGTGGCCCTCGCCATACGGGCCGAGGTGCTTGCCGGTTTTTTGCGGATCGAGATGGCCGCCCGCCGCGCCCGCCGCCACCGTTTTGCCTTCAGAAACGCCGGGCTCGCAGCTGCCGTTGGCGTGCACATGGAAGCCGTGCACGCCGGGCGTCAGGCCGTTCAGCTTCGGCGTAAACAGCAGACCATATTTTGTCTGCTCGATATCGACCGTGCCGATCGCCTCACCGATGCCCTCGGCGCTGACTTTATGCAGTGTGACCTCTTGCGCCAGCGCGTTGCCGGCGAGGCCGCCGCTTATCGCGAACAGACATGCTAAGACCGATTTTTTCATTATCGCTTGCCTCTTATCTCCCACAGGGTGTGATAAGCCTGGCCGCAATTTCCGATCTGCGCTGCTGTTTGACACAGCTTTACGCTTCAGGGCACATCGTAACCCAGCGCCGCTTTACGGATACGGAACCACTGCTGGCGATCCAGCGTAACCCCTAGCGCCGCCACCGCTTCGCTGACGCGTTCAGGATTGCCGGAGCCGATGATCGGCAGCGGCTGGCTCGGCAGCGCCAGTACCCAGGCGTAAACCACCTGCGCCAGGCTGGCGGCGCCGGTTTCGAGACGCACCTGCTCCAGTTCGTCGCGCAGCGGCTGATAGTGCGGATCCTGAAACAGTTCGCCGCCGCCCAGGCAGGACCACGCCATCGGACGCAGGCGCAGCTGCTGGCACTGATCGAGGGTGCCGTCCAGCAGCACGTTTTGCTGAATCGGCGAGATCTCCACCTGATTGGTGGTCAGCGTAAAGGGCAGACGCGACTGCAGCAGCGCGAACTGCGACGGCGTGAAGTTCGACACGCCGAAATGCAGCACTTTACCGCTCTGGTGCAGCGCCAGAAACGCCTCGGCCATCGCGTCGGCGTTCATCAGCGGATCGGGGCGATGGATTAGCAGCAGGTCGAGCCGGTCGGTGGCGAAATGGCGCAGCGAGTTTTCCGCGCTCTGCACAATGTGCGCTTTGTCGGTGATGTAGTGTCCGATGCGATGTTCCGGCTTCGCGCGCGTGGCGATGCCGCATTTGGTGACGATCTGCAGGCGATCGCGCAGGCCGGGCGACAGCTTCAGCGCCTCGCCAAAGGCGGCTTCGCAGCGGTAGTCGCCGTAGATGTCGGCGTGATCGACCGTGGTGATGCCTGATGCGAGATGATGTTCGATAAAGCTGACGCGCTGTTGCGGAGTCATTCCCCACTCCATTAGCCGCCAGTAACCCATAATCAGCGGAGAGAAAGCGGGGCCCTGCAGCGAGATCTGTTGCGCTTGTAGCATGGTGATATCCCTGTGTTTGCTCTTTCAGTCAGTGTCAGGGAGTATAACGAAAAGCGCTCAAAACAGGGATGGCTGCTGCGGTTCAACATCCTCTTCCGGTTTCTGCTGGCGCAGCAGACGCAGGCGGCGCTGATGGCACAGGCGCAGCACGTCGCGCTTCTGCGCGTCGCTGAATTTCATCCAGTTGAAGCGTTCTTCCCGGCTGCGCAGGCAGCCGAGGCAGTAGCCGCGCGCATCCACCTGACAGATGCCGCGACAGGGACTGGGTACCGGGAAAAACTCAAGTTGCTCCGCCACAGGATCTCCACATCGCTGATTATCTCTTTTAAAGATAGCTCAAGGCGCGAGCCTTTCTCGCAGCGTGCTACGCGTTACGTCACTAAATGTAACTAATTAGTTTGGCTAAACAGATAATTCCGCGCATAGTGTTGAGCCTTTGTTAAGGTTTTCCCAGCTTATTGCCTCTATTCTGTTTTGGCGATTATTAATTTTTTTCTGGATACTCATGCAGTTGAAAAAGTTACGCTGTCACGAAAACGCCTTTAATCTTGCGGTTTCCCTGTTCTTTGCGCTGGTCCTGAACGGTCTCTTTCTGTTCCGCGCCTGGGAACGCATTCCTTATACCTCTCTGCACGACTACTTGTTTGCCGCCAGCCTGCCCCTTGTGCTGACGGCGGCGTTCGGCCTGATCTTTAACCTGATCGCCTGGCCTTACCTGCGTAAGCCGCTGCTGGCAGTGCTGATCCTGACGAGCGCGGCGGCAAACTACGTTATGTTTAGCTTCGGCACGGTTATCGATACCAACATGGTGCAGAACGTCTTCGAAACCGATCTGCAGGAGTCCACCGCGCTGCTGAGCCGTAACGCCGTCATCTGGCTGCTGCTGATGGGCGTAGTGCCGACCATCGTCATCTTCCTGACGCGCTTCAAACGCCGCGAATGCTGGTGGATGAATCTCGCCTGGCGCGCGCTGTTTATGGCGGCGTCGCTGGGCGTTATCCTGCTGATGGCGCTGCTCTTTTATAAGGATTACGCCTCGCTGATCCGCAATAACAAAGGGCTGATCAAAATGGTGACGCCGGCCAACATCGTCAGCGGCGCCGGCCACTACGTTAATAATCGCTGGATGAAAGGCAGCCAGGCCTGGGTGCATATCGGGCAGGACGCGCATAAAGGCCCCACTATCGCGGCGGAGCAGAAAAAAACGCTGGTGGTGCTGGTGGTCGGCGAAACCGCGCGCGCGGAAAACTTTTCGCTGGGCGGTTACGCGCGCGAAACCAACCCGCAGCTGAAAAAGCAGAATGTTATCTACTATCCGCAGGCGACCTCCTGCGGCACGGAAACCGCCATCTCCGTGCCCTGCATGTTCTCTAATATGCCGCGCGCGCACTATGACGCTAATTTGGCCCATCATCAGGACGGTGTGCTGGATATCCTCGGCCATGCGGGCGTCAGCGTGCTGTGGCGCGAAAACGACGGCGGCTGCAAGGGCGCCTGCGATCGCGTGCCGCATACCGATATGACGCTGTGGAAGCTGAACGCCTGGTGCCAGGAGGGCTCTTGCCTCGACGACGTGCTGCTGCACCAGCTGGATAACTACACCGACAGCCTGAACAACGACGGCATTATCGTGCTGCATCAGATGGGCAGTCACGGCCCCGCCTACTATCGTCGCTATCCGCCGCAGTTCCGCCAGTTTACGCCGACCTGCGACAGCAATCAGATTCAGGACTGCGACCATCAGGCGCTGATGAACACCTACGATAACTCTCTGCTCTACAGCGACGATATGATCGGCCGCACCATCGATATGCTGAAGGGATTAAGCGATCGCTTTAACGTCGCGCTGGTCTATCTCTCCGATCACGGCGAATCGCTCGGCGAACACGGCATGTATCTGCACGGCGCGCCCTATCTGATTGCGCCGTCTCAGCAGACGCATATCCCACTGCTGCTGTGGATGTCGGATGATTACGCCAGAACCTACGG
Organism: Pantoea sp. X-Soil-MYKO-1289; assembly: GCF_059730625.1. Lineage (NCBI taxonomy): Bacteria > Pseudomonadati > Pseudomonadota > Gammaproteobacteria > Enterobacterales > Erwiniaceae > Pantoea > Pantoea sp. X-Soil-MYKO-1289. The sequence continues at coordinate 1,868,282 of NZ_AP036004.1, read as the reverse complement.
CATTAATCAGGCCTGCCTGCGCCAGCAGGCGCCGACGGCAGAGGTGTCGCAGGACAACCTGTTCCATACGCTGCTGGGGATGTTCAACGTCCAGACCAGCGAATATCAGCCGCAGCTCGACATGATCAGTACGTGCCGTAAAACGGGCTAATGGTTGCATCCGACCGATCGGTCTACTACCTTAAGCGCCATGAACAAGACGCTGCAACGCACCGAAACCCGTGAACATCTGCTCGCCACCGGCGAGCAGCTCTGTCTGCAGCGCGGTTTCACCGGAATGGGACTCAGCGAGCTGCTGACGCTGGCGGAGGTGCCGAAAGGCTCTTTCTACTACTATTTCCGCTCGAAAGAGGCGTTTGGCGTGGCGCTGCTGGAGCGCTACTTTCTCCATCTGCACCAGCAGGTCGAAGCGCGGCTGCAGCACGGCGAAGGCACGCCGCGCGAGCGGCTGCTGGCGCACTTTCGCCAGGCTGAGCAGCTGTTCAGCGAACAGGGACATATCGTCGGCTGCCTGGCGGTGAAGCTCTCCGCGGAAGTCTGCGATCTCTCCGAGCCGATGCGCGACGCCCTGCAGCGCGGCGCCAGCCGCATTATCGCGGCTTATACGCAAACGCTCGAAGCGGCGCTGCGGCAGGAGACGATGGAGCTGCCCTATGCGCCGCGCGAGATGGCGGAAGTAATCTATATTTTGTGGCTGGGCGCCAGCCTGCAGAGCAAGCTATCCCGCGAGCCGCAGCCGCTGCGCCTCGCATTGAGCACTATCGAACAGTGGCTGCAAACCCACTGATTTTAAAAATGCCGTTTTATAGCAGACCGGTCTACTACAGGAGTTGTTATGGCAAGTACCCAGCTGTTTAGCCCGCTTAAAGTGGGTGCGATTACCGTACCGAATCGCGTATTTATGGCGCCGCTGACGCGTCTGCGCAGCATCGAGCCAGGCGACATCCCGACGCCGCTGATGGGCGAATATTATCGTCAGCGCGCCAGCGCCGGTTTGATCATCACCGAGGCGACGCAGGTCTCTTTCCAGGCGAAAGGCTACGCCGGCGCGCCGGGCCTGCATACTCAGCAGCAGATTGCTGCCTGGAAAGCGATTAACGCAGGCATTCACGAGGCGGGCGGCCACAGCGCCGTTCAGCTGTGGCACACCGGCCGCATTTCGCACAACAGCGTGCAGCCGGAAGGCAAAGCGCCTGTCGCGCCCTCTGCTATCGCCGCCGGCACGCGCACCTCGCTGCGTGCGGAAGACGGCAGCGTCTACCGCGAAGAGACCTCGACGCCGCGCGAGCTTACCCTCGCCGAGATCAAACAGATTGTGGCGGATTTCGGCCAGGCGGCCGCCAATGCGCGCGAGGCGGATTTTGATCTGCTGGAGCTGCATTCGGCGCACGGCTATCTGATGCATCAGTTCCTGGCGCCCGACTCCAACCGTCGCACCGACGAATATGGCGGCAGCATTGAAAAACGCGGCCGCTTCGCGCTGGAAGTGGTCGACGCCGCTATCGCCAACTGGTCCGCCGACCGCATCGGCATTCGCGTTTCGCCGATCGGCAGCTTCCAGAATCTGGATAATGGCCCTGAAGAAGAGAAAGCCGCGCTGTGGTATATCGGCGAGCTGGCGAAGCGCAATATCGCCTACCTGCACCTTTCCGAGCCAGACTGGGCGGGCGGCAAGCCCTACAGCGACGCCTTCCGCGAAAAAGTGCGCGCGCTCTTCCCCGGCGTGATTATCGGCGCGGGCGCCTATACCGTGGAGAAAGCGGACGATCTGATTGCGCGCGGCCTGATTGACGCCGTGGCCTTTGGCCGAGACTTTATCGCCAACCCCGATCTGGTGGCGCGTCTGCAGCAGGACGCCCCGCTCAACCCGCAGCGCCCGGAGAGCTTCTACGGCGGCGGCGCGGAAGGCTATACCGACTACCCGACGCTTTAAGCGCGACGCTGGCGTGACAACGGTTACGCCAGCGCCCGTTTTTTGCTATTTTCACCGCTATACTTAGCGTTTGAGTCATCAGAAGATGACGAATTAATAAAAGAGGATGTTATGCGTTTACTTCATACCATGCTGCGCGTTGGCGATCTGCAACGCTCCATCGACTTCTACACCCGCGTTCTCGGCATGCGCGTGCTGCGTCAGAGCGAAAACACGGAGTATAAATATACGCTGGCATTCGTGGGCTATACCGAAGAGAGCGAAGGCGCGGTTATCGAGCTGACCTACAACTGGGGCGTGGACAGCTACGATCTCGGCAACGCCTATGGCCATATCGCGCTGGGCGTGGACGACGTGGCGGCGACCTGCGACCGTATCCGCAACGCGGGCGGCAAAGTCACGCGTGAAGCGGGTCCGGTGAAAGGCGGTTCAACCATTATCGCCTTTGTCGAAGATCCAGACGGCTACAAGATTGAGCTGATCGAAAATAAACATGCCGGTCACGGCCTGGGCAACTAAGTTTGCCGCTTCAGTCTGCGCGGCAGCAGGCTGAAGCTTTCCCTTCTGCTGCACCCTCCTCTTTTTTTTGCCATAATGCGCGCTGCCTATTTTCTGCTATGAGATGCTGATGTCTGAAACGAACTCCCTGAACGCGCTGAATCAACGTTTCCGAGGTTTCTATCCTGTGGTGATCGATGTCGAGACCGCAGGCTTTAACGCGCAGACCGATGCGCTGCTGGAGATCGCCGCCACCACGCTGAAAATGGACGAAGAGGGCTGGCTGCATCGCGACCAGACGCTGCATTTCCACGTCGAGCCTTTCGAAGGCGCGCTGCTTCATCCAGAGGCGCTGGCGTTTACCGGCATCGATCCCAGCAACCCGCTGCGCGGCGCGATTAGCGAATATGAGGCGCTGCACGCCATATTTAAGATGGTGCGCAAAGGCATCAAGGATCACCACTGTAATCGCGCCATCATGGTGGCGCACAACGCGACCTTCGATCTCAATTTTATGATGGCCGCCGCCGGGCGCGCTGGGCTGAAGCGCAACCCTTTCCATCCGTTCGCCACCTTCGACACCGCCGCGCTGAGCGGGCTGGTGCTGGGGCAGACGGTGCTGGCGAAAGCCTGCAAAGCGGCAGGCATGGATTTTGACAGCACCCAGGCGCACTCTGCGCTCTACGACACTGAGCAGACGGCGACGCTGTTCTGCGAGCTGGTCAACCGCTGGAAACGGCTGGGCGGCTGGCCGCTGCCGATGGCGGCAAGCGACGACGCGGAAGCGGCGCCGGAGCAGGCGTAAAAAAAGGCCGACTTGCGTCGGCCTTTTTTTTACACTTCTTTTATTCCGCTTCTTTGTGCTTTTCCGCCGTCTCTTTGATCAGCGACTGCAGCTCGCCGCGCTGGAACATTTCGACGATAATATCGCAGCCGCCGACCAGCTCGCCGTCTACCCACAGCTGCGGGAAGGTCGGCCAGTTGGCGTATTTCGGCAGCTCGGCGCGAATATCAGGGTTCTGCAGAATATCCACGTAAGCAAAGCGCTCACCGCAGGCAGAGAGCGCCTGCACCGCCTGCGCAGAGAAACCGCAGCTTGGCAGTTTCGGCGAGCCTTTCATGTACAGCAGGACCGGGTTTTCTGCGATCTGGCGCTGAATTTTTTCTACAGTACTCATAATTGCCTTCCTTAATTCCCTACTTCGTGTTTGTTTATTGTAGCGACTTCGCCCCGTCCCTGAAAACGACAATTTCTCGCTTGCCAGGCGAAACCGCCATGTTTGTTAAGTTCTTTACTAAAGATCTGCGTTTTTCTGACGATAATCAAAACTTAAGCTGTTCATAACTGGTAATAACTTTGCTGCTATAAGCTGCTGAAATTGCTTATTTTAAACTCAACTGCAACCCTGTAACAGTTTAATAGAAAAATGGCTTAACTTTTGAAAAAAACCTGGCTTAGAATGGCCCCGGCGCTGATCTCCGATCAGATTTTTCTAACCACGTTACGGCCTGTTGTCGTAACCGCTAACCCTGTAACCGGACTATGCGATTACTGATTACGCTCTTTATATTAGCTTTCGCGCAGCTGTTCATGAACATCGCTTCGGCCTCGCCGCAAGCGCCGGTTAACGCCAGCCTGCACAAGGCGGAGAAAAAAAGCGCGCGCGAAGATGAGCGCCGCAAACGGCGACCGGTCAAAACCAGCGCGAAAAAAACGCGCCCTTCTACTGCGCAAAAACTCAAACTGAAAAAGCAGAAGAAAATTGAAACGGCTAAGCTTTCCCCTTCCGCCGCCGATACGAAAAAAACCCTTAAATCTTCTCACAAACGCTATGGCCGCCAGCGCACGCTGAGCACCGCAAAAGCCGCCACTCTCCCGCAGCTGAATGCCGACGACACCTCTACCATCAAAATGAGCAAGTCCCATCGCCTGCGCTACCAGAAAGCGCGCGAAACGGCGATGACCAAACTGATGGGTCAGCTGGGCAAGCCCTACCAGTGGGGCGGTACCTCGCCGCATACCGGTTTTGACTGCAGCGGCCTCGTCTGGTACGCCTATAAAGATTTGGTGAAATTCAGAATTCCACGCACCGCCAACGAAATGTATCACCTGCGCGACGCTGCGCCGGTCAAGCGCGAGTCGCTGGAGAAAGGCGATCTGGTCTTCTTCCGTATCAACGGCCGCGGCACCGCCGACCACGTTGGGGTTTACCTTGGCAACGGCAAATTTATTCAGTCGCCGCGCACCGGCAAAGATATCCAGATTAGCGGGCTTTCGGATGATTACTGGCAGCGTCACTATATCGGCGCGCGACGAGTGATGACGCCGAAAACCATTCGCTAAACGCCATAAAAAAACCGGGATAATCCCGGTTTTTTTATCGCTCTCTGTTAGTGCATGACGGCGGTAAAACCAAACGCCACAATCATCAGCAGCGCCGCGCCGGTAGTCATTAATGCCAGTTTCAAATCGGTGCTCATTACCTCTCCTTATCCACACAGTTGTCAGGGTCTTATGCGATTTTCCCATAGTTGCCGGTAAAAATCTCGTTTTATCCCGCAAGCCTTGTTAGAATCCCCGGCTTTGTTGCGCAACTGACGCAACGCCCGTGCCGTTCGCACGCAACAGCCCCTGTTTTGTCCTGCCCAGTGAGTATTTCACCGACAAAAACTGTAGCGAATTAACAGAAAACTCTCTTAGCGGACGCAAACGTTTAACATTATGCTTATCAGTGGCTTATTGATAAGTTCTGGAGTCTCTTTTCAATGGCAACAATTAAAGATGTCGCGAAGCGCGCGGGTGTTTCCACCACCACCGTTTCCCACGTGATCAATAAAACGCGCTTCGTTGCGGAAGAGACGCGCAACGCCGTCTGGCAGGCGATACAGGAATTACACTATTCGCCCAGCGCCGTGGCGCGCAGCCTGAAGGTCAACCACACCAAAACGCTGGGGCTGCTCGCCACCTCCAGCGAAGCGCCCTATTTTGCGGAAATCATCGAAGCGGTCGAGCATCACTGCTTTGAGCGCGGCTATACCCTCATTCTCGGCAACGCTCATAACGATCTGCAGAAGCAGCGCGCCTATCTGTCGATGATGGCGCAAAAGCGCGTCGACGGCCTGCTGGTGATGTGCTCCGAGTATCCGGACGATTTGCTGAAGATGCTGGAAGAGAACCGCAATATTCCGATGGTGGTGATGGACTGGGGCGAATCGCGCGGCGACTTTACCGACACCGTGCTCGATAACGCCTTCCAGGGCGGCTATCTGGCGGGACGCTATCTTATTGAGCGCGGCCATCGCGATATCGGCGCCATTCCCGGCCAGCTGGAGCGCAATACCGGCGGCGGGCGCCATGCGGGCTTTTTGCAAGCGCTGCAGGAAGCGGGCATCGCGGTACGTCCCGAGTGGATCGTTCAGGGCGATTTCGAGCCGGAATCGGGCTATCAGGCGATGCAGCAGATCCTGCAGCAGAAGCAGCGCCCAACGGCGATCTTCTGCGGCGGCGATATTATGGCGATGGGCGCGATCTGCGCCGCCGACGAGATGGGGCTGCGCGTGCCGCAGGATATTTCGGTGATCGGCTATGACAACGTGCGCAACGCGCGCTACTTCACGCCGGCGCTGACTACCGTGCATCAGCCGAAAGCCCAGCTGGGCGAGAAGGCGCTGGAGATGCTGCTCGACCGCATTACCAGCAAACGCGAAGTGTCGCAGACCATCGAAGTGCATCCCACGCTGATTGAGCGCCGCTCGGTCGGCGACGGCCCTTTTCGCGACTACCGCCGTTAATCCTCGCTTAACCACTCCTGATTGAGCGTTCGCGCATCGCCGAGATAGCTGAGCAGCCAGCTGAGCGCCGGCGATGCGCGCGCCTCCGACCAGCTCACGCAGCAGGGACTTTCCGGAAAGGGCGCAGGCAGCGTCAGCTCCGCCAGCTCGCCCTTATCCAGCAGCGGACGCGCCAGATGGCCCGGCATCATCGCCACGCATAAGCCATCCAGCACGCACGCCAGCCCCGCCTGCCAGTCCGGTACCACCAGTCGCCGCTGGTTATCCAGCGTCCAGGTCATGCGCCGCGGCAGCGCGCGCGAGGTATCCTCCAGCACCAGCGACGGCCAGGCGCGTAGCGCGTCGTCGTCGAGCTGCGGCTGCCGCGTCAGCGGATGCTGGCGCGCCACGACGCAGCGCCAGTTCAGCGCGCCCATATCGCGAAAGGAGAAACGCCCGCCGACCGGGATCGCCTGGGTGGCGCCGATCGCCACGTCGACGCGTCCGTCGGCCAGCGCGTCCCAGACGCCGTTAAACACCTCATAGCTGATGTGCAGCTCCATATCGGGAAAGTGGCGATAGAAGTCGGTCACCAGCTGACGACTGCGCGGCAGCTTCACGATGCGATCGACCGCGATGCTGAGCTGCCCGCGCCAGCCGTTCGCCAGCTGCTGACACTGTCTGCGGGTAGCGAGCATTTTTTTGATAACCTCACGGCCCTCGCGCACAAAATGCTCGCCAGCGGCGGTCAACGCCACCTCGCGATGCTGCCGTTCGAACAGCGGCACCGCCAGCCAGGTTTCCAGCTGGCGCACCGTATAGCTGACGGCAGAAGGCACGCGATGCAGCTCCTGCGCGGCGGCGCTAAAACTGCCGGTGCGCGCCACGGCGTCTACCACTTCAAGCGCATATTCGGACCACATGCTTTTTCCTTTCAAAAATTTTCACAGCACTCTGCAAATATTAACGTTTCACAGCGGCAGGCGCACCCTTTTACACTTTGCCGCGTTTAACCTGCCTGACGAAAATGAGATTAAAAACCATGCTGTCATCAAAAGGATTTATGCCTTACCTCGCCCTGCTCAGCATGCTGGGCTTTCTGGCGACCGATATGTATTTGCCCGCCTTCGGCGCGATGCGCATCAGCTTCAATACCTCGCCCGGCATTATCAGCGCCAGTATGAGCCTGTTCCTGGCGGGCTTCGCCATCGGCCAGCTTTTCTGGGGCCCGCTTTCCGACCGCATCGGGCGCAAACCGGTTCTGCTGATGGGGCTGGGGCTGTTCGCGCTCGGCTGCGCCGGCATGCTGTGGGTGGAAAATGCAATGCTGATGCTGGCGCTGCGCTTTATTCAGGCGATCGGCGTCTGCGCCGCGGCGGTGAGCTGGCAGGCGCTGGTGGTGGACCGCTATCCGCGCGCGCGCGCCAATAAGGTGTTCGCCACCATTATGCCGCTGGTGGCGCTTTCGCCCGCGCTGGCGCCGCTGCTTGGCGCCTGGCTGATTAGCCATTTTCACTGGCGCGCGATTTTTCTGGTGCTGACGCTGACCGGCGTGGCGCTGATGCTGGTAACGCTGCGCCTGCCCGCCAGTCGTCCGACAGCGCAAGAAGCGAACGATCAGCCGGGCTTTTTCTCGCTGCTGCGCTCTGGCGTCTATGGCGGCAACGTGTTGATTTATGCCGCCTGCTCCGCCAGCTTTTTCGCCTGGCTGACCGGCTCGCCCTTTATTCTCGCCGATGCGGGCCTGACGCCGGCGGATATCGGCCTGAGCTATATTCCGCAAACCATCGCCTTTTTGCTGGGCGGATTTGGCTGCCGCGCGCTGCTGAACCGCTTTGCCGGCGCGCAGCTGCTCCCCTTGCTGCTGGCGCTTTACAGCCTGAGCGTGGCGACGCTGTTCGCCGTGGCGCTGACCGGAAGCCACAGTCTGATCGCCCTGCTTGCGCCCTTCTGCGGCATGGCGCTGGCGAACGGCGCGATTTACCCGATTGTGGTGTCGAATGCGCTGCTGCCGTTCCCGCACGCCACCGGTAAAGCCGCGGCGCTGCAGAATACCCTGCAGCTCGGTCTTTGCTTTGTTGCCAGTCTGGCGGTCTCCGCAGGTTTACAACAGCCGCTGCTGATGACTACGCTGATTATGGTGACCACTATCGCGCTGGCGATAGCGGGCTACGTCTGGCAGCGACGCGCCAGCGCACAAATGGATATTGTCCGCGTTACCACTCCCTGCCAGGATAATCACTAAGGCAACTTTTATAGTTAGCTGCCTAACAATAAGTCGTTGAATACTGACCTGGTTGAGCATATACTCGATCAGGTCAATAAATCTGCAACAAATCAATAACATAATTGTTTTATTTTTAGGCGAAGCTTATCGCCCGGATGGTGTCTGCGCGCGCGTTTCCTGCTCGTCAGACAACGATATTCAGATCCAATCCTCTGTAAAACGTCGGATATCAGGCGCACGGAGCAATCCGTGACATTTCTCACAGGCCTTGAGAAATTGGCTATTCTTTTTCTCAGGTTCAACGCGGACAGGTGATGGAGAAGCTATGAGTTCATCGTTAATAGAAGAAGTGAGCCTTGAAGAAAACCACTGGTATCGCATTGTCCACGAAATGCTGGAAAAAGCGGACATCGAAATCAACGGCAGCCGCCCCTGGGATATTCAGGTCAAACAGCCTGACTTTTTTAAGCGTGTGATTCAGGAAGGCTCACTTGGTCTTGGCGAAGCTTATATGGATGGCTGGTGGGATTGCGAACGGCTGGATATGTTTTTTCACCGCGTGCTAAAGCACAAGCTGGACCAGCAGTTGCCGCACCACTTCAAAGATACGCTGCGCGTGGCCGCCGCGCGTCTCACCAACTTACAGTCGAAAAAACGCGCATGGATCGTGGGTAAAGAGCATTACGATCTCGGGAACGACCTCTTCTCGCTGATGCTCGATCCCTATATGCAATACTCCTGCGCCTACTGGAAAGAGGCCGAGACGCTGGAGCAGGCGCAGGAAGCGAAGCTGGATATGATCTGCCGCAAACTGCAGCTGGAGCCGGGCATGACGCTGCTGGACATCGGCTGCGGCTGGGGCGGCCTCGCCGAGTATGCCGCTCGCCACTACGGCGCGGTGGTGCACGGCGTAACCATCTCGGCAGAGCAGCAGAAGCTGGCGCAGCAGCGCTGCGAAGGGCTGGACGTCACTATTTTGCTGCAGGATTATCGCGATCTTAACCAGCAGTTCGACCGTATCGTTTCGGTGGGCATGTTCGAGCACGTTGGACCGAAAAACTACGCCACCTACTTCGACGTGGTGGACCGTAACCTCAAGCCAGACGGACTGTTCCTGCTGCACACCATCGGCGCGATCCGCACCGATATGAATGTCGATCCCTGGATTGATAAATATATTTTCCCCAACGGCTGTCTGCCGTCGGTGCGCCATATCGCGGACGCCAGCGAGTCGCATTTCATTCTGGAAGACTGGCATAATTTCGGCGCCGATTACGACACCACGCTGATGGCCTGGTATGAGCGCTTCCTGCAGGCCTGGCCGCAGCTGGCTGAAAAGTACGGCGAACGTTTTAAGCGCATGTTTAGCTACTACCTTAACGCCTGCGCCGGCGCCTTTCGCGCCCGCGATATTCAGCTGTGGCAGGTGGTTTTTAGCCGCGGCGTAGAAGGCGGCCTGCGCGTCGCGCGCTAAGCCGCGCTAGTGAATAAGGCGCCTGGAGCGCCTTTTTTTATGCTTATTCGACGTCCGGACGCAAGGCGGCGGCTTCGCGCTGCGCCAGCACGCGTTCGACGGTATCGACGATCGCCTGTGTGTGCGGATCGATCTCGATATTGACGCGGTGGCCCAGCTTCTTCGCGCCAAGCGTGGTGCGCTCCAGGGTTTCCGGGATTAAATAGACGCAGAATTTGCTTTTGGTCACTTCGCCGACGGTCAGGCTAATGCCGTCAATACCAACAAAGCCTTTATGCAGAATATATTTCATCTGCGCCGGGTCCTGAATTTTAAACCAGACTTCGCGGTTATTTTCCGACTGGATAATTTTGCAAATTTCCGCAGTGGTCATAATATGGCCAGACATCAGGTGGCCGCCGATCTCATCGCTGAATTTCGCCGCGCGTTCAATATTGACGACGTCGCCTTCCTGCAGGTCGCCTAAATTGGTGACGCGCAGCGTTTCTTTAATCAGATCGAAACTGACGCGGTTGCCTTCAATGGCCGTCACCGTCAGACAGCAGCCGTTATGCGCCACCGACGCGCCCAGCGCCAGCCCCGGCAGCAGCTCTTCCGGCAGCTCTGCGACATGGGTGCGAAACAGATCTTTTTCTTCAATGGACACAATCTTTGCGGTGCCCTGCACAATTCCGGTAAACATAGTTTTGGCCTCTGCTAAGTTTGCTCTAGCTTACCACAGCTTAGCGCGCGGATATTATTTCCGCGTCGCGTCCGCTTTACAGTCGCAATATAACGCACAGCGTGACAAAACTTGGTGAATCCTGTTAATGCCGCTACACTAACCGCGCATTTCTCCGGGATCACTCCCCTTTTCTTTTTTAACAGGTGTTAACGTGCAGAAGTATTTAACAGAAGCGCGTCAATTGCTTGCCCTTGCGATTCCGGTCATCCTTGCTCAGGTGGCGCAGACCGCAATGGGATTTGTAGATACCATCATGGCCGGCGCGGTTAGCGCCACGGATATGGCCGCCGTCGCAGTCGGCACCTCTATCTGGCTTCCGGCCATTTTATTCGGCCATGGTCTTCTGCTTGCATTGACGCCAACCGTTGCGCAACTCAACGGCTCCGGCCGCCGCGAACGTATCGCCGAACAGGTTCGCCAGGCTTACTGGCTCGCCTTCTTCGTCGCCATTCTGATTATGCTGGTGCTGTGGAACGCCGGTTACGTCATTCGCGCCATGCAGGATATTGACGAACAGCTGGCGCTGAAGGCGGAAGGCTATCTTCATGCGCTGCTATGGGGCGCGCCCGGCTATCTCTTCTTCCAGGTGATGCGCAACCAGTGCGAAGGCCTGTCGAAAACCAAACCCGGCATGGTGATGGGCTTTATCGGCCTGCTGGTCAATATCCCGCTCAACTGGATCTTTATCTATGGCCACTTCGGCATGCCGGCGCTGGGCGGCGTGGGCTGCGGCGTGGCGACCGGATCGGTGTACTGGGTGATGTTCCTGGTGATGCGGCTGTGGGTGCGCCGCATGGGCGGTATGCGCGATATCCGCATGCGATCCCGCTGGTCGCCGCCGTCGCGCGCCGTGCTGCAGCGGCTGGTTTCGCTCGGCCTGCCGGTGGCGCTGGCGCTCTTTTTCGAGGTGACGCTGTTCGCCGTGGTGGCGCTGATGGTGTCGCCGCTGGGCATCGTCGACGTTGCGGGCCATCAGATCGCGCTCAACTTCAGCTCGCTGATGTTCGTGCTGCCGCTGTCGCTCGGCGTCGCCACCACTATTCGCGTCGGCTACCGGCTGGGCCAAGGCTCGGCCGAACAGGCGCGCGTCGCGGCCTGGACCGCGCAGGGCGTTGGCGTCTGCATGGTGGCGATGACCGCGCTGCTGACCGTGACCTTCCGCCATCAGATCGCCCTGCTCTATAACGACAACCCGGAAGTGGTGGCGCTGGCGGCGCAGCTGATGCTGCTGGCGGCAATCTACCAGTTTTCCGATTCGATTCAGGTTATCGGCAGCGGCATTCTGCGCGGCTATAAAGATACGCGCTCGATCTTTTTTATTACCTTTATCGCCTACTGGCTGCTGGGGCTGCCCAGCGGCTATACGCTGGCGATGACCGACTGGGTGGTGCCGCGTATGGGCCCGGCGGGCTTCTGGTGCGGGTTTATTATCGGCCTGACCTCGGCGGCGATCATGATGCTGTGGCGCATACGCCGCCTGCAACAGCTGCCTGCGCAGGTGATCCTTGCGCGCGCGGCGCGCTAAGAGAAACAGAGAGATGGGTCTCGACTCATCTCTCTGCGGCTTTGCCCCGCCTTTAACGTCCTGCTACGTCTAAAAAAACGACGCATAGCGCAGTTGCTGGTCAGTCAGCACTAAAAAAGCGTTTTTCCCCTTGCCAGCGTTGCGGCGTGTCGATAATATTCGTCCCCGCTGTCGCCCTGACAGCGTGTTGCGCTCTTAGCTCAGTTGGTTAGAGCACCACCTTGACATGGTGGGGGTCGATGGTTCGAGTCCATTAGAGCGCACCAAGTGCGTCCGTAGCTCAGTTGGTTAGAGCACCACCTTGACATGGTGGGGGTCGGTGGTTCGAGTCCACTCGGACGCACCAAATTTCTGAATGCGCTCTTAGCTCAGTTGGTTAGAGCACCACCTTGACATGGTGGGGGTCGATGGTTCGAGTCCATTAGAGCGCACCACTTTTGCTAATTTCTCTCCTTGCGCAACTTCACTATTTATTGATCTCCGTCGTTTCCTTCTCCGCTTTTTAATTGGTTTTCGGATACTTAGCGTCTATACTATCCGGCGTTGTTCCACTTGAAAGGTTTCAGCGCGGCGTGCCTATGGCGATAACTCACACTCTTTGCGCAACACGCTATTGTCGGTTTCCAGACGTAACCGCACAACTTCCCTGCACGCTCAGCCTGCGTCACCTATTCTTACGTTGTACTGTCCGTTTCGTTATCAACCAGAATTCTCATTTCGATGCGTCGTCATCGAATCCCAACCTTCATCATCCATCACAACTTACAGATAACCTGTCATGAAAAAGACCAAGATCGTTTGTACTATCGGCCCGAAAACCGAATCTGAAGAGATGCTGACCCAGCTGCTTGAAGCCGGCATGAACGTTATGCGCCTCAACTTCTCGCACGGCGACTACGCCGAGCACGGCCAGCGCATCGCCAACATGCGCGCGGTGATGCAGAAAACCGGTCGTCAGGCCGCTATTCTGCTCGACACCAAAGGTCCGGAAATCCGCACCATGAAACTGGAAGGCGGTAACGACGTTTCCCTGAAAGCGGGACAGACCTTTACCTTCACCACCGACCAGAGCGTAATCGGCAACAGCGAACGCGTCGCCGTCACCTACGCCGGCTTTACTGAAGATCTGAAAATCGGCAACACCGTACTGGTAGACGATGGTTTGATCGGCATGGAAGTAAAAGAAGTGACGGAAAACACCGTGGTGTGCACCGTGCTGAACAACGGCGACCTCGGCGAGAACAAAGGCGTTAACCTGCCGGGCGTCTCTATCCAGCTGCCTGCGCTGGCGGAAAAAGACAAGCGCGACCTGATTTTCGGCTGCGAGCAAGGCGTCGACTTCGTGGCGGCCTCCTTTATTCGCAAGCGCTCCGACGTGCTGGAGATCCGCGAGCATCTGAAAGCCCACGGCGGCGAACATATTCAGATTATCTCCAAGATCGAAAACCAGGAAGGCCTGAACAACTTCGACGAAATCCTCGACGCCTCTGACGGCATCATGGTGGCGCGCGGCGATCTGGGCGTAGAGATCCCGGTAGAAGAAGTGATCTTCGCCCAGAAGATGATGATCAAGAAGTGCAACAAGGCGCGCAAAGTGGTGATCACCGCTACCCAGATGCTCGACTCGATGATCAAGAACCCGCGCCCTACCCGCGCGGAAGCGGGCGACGTGGCCAACGCCATCCTCGACGGCACCGATGCGGTCATGCTTTCTGGCGAGAGCGCCAAGGGCAAATACCCGCTGGAGTCTGTGACCATTATGGCCACTATCTGCGAGCGTACCGACCGCGTGATGAAGTCACGCATCGACGCGCTGGAAGATTCCCGTAAGCTGCGCATCACAGAAGCCGTTTGCCGTGGCGCGGTGGAAACCGCCGAGAAGCTGGAAGCGCCGCTGATCGTGGTTGCTACCGAAGGCGGCAAATCCGCCAAATCGGTGCGCAAATACTTCCCGGACGCCACTATCCTCGCGCTGACCACCAATGAGACCACCGCACGCCAGCTGATCCTGAGCAAAGGCATCGAAACGCGTCTGGTTACCGAGATCGCCTCTACCGACGATTTCTATCGCATCGGCAAAGAAGCGGCGCTGGAAAGCGGCTATGCGCAAAAAGGTGACGTGGTTGTAATGGTATCGGGCGCATTAGTACCAAGCGGTACCACAAATACGGCCTCAGTACACGTCATTTAATTCGTTTGAGCATTTATTTAAAAGCGCCTTCAGGGGCGCTTTTTTTATTCCGTCACTAATACAAAACCGGGAAATTTCCAATCGATAATAACTATTCAATATCCTCCGAAATTAAGGTTAATCCGATTAAATCTCTCTGTTTTCGCTAAATATTTTTATCATATGCGGTTAAGCGCTGCTTCTTTGAGCGAACGATCAAGTTTAAGCATCTTCTCATCAAAAATTTATTCTCAACTTAAAAAGCTTTGTGTAATACTTGTAACGCTACATGGAGATTAACTCAATCTAGAGGGTATAAATAATGAATCGTACTAAACTGGTACTGGGCGCGGTAATCCTGGGTTCAACTCTGCTGGCTGGTTGCTCAAGCAACGCTAAAATCGACCAGCTGTCTTCAGACGTTCAGACTCTGAACGCTAAAGTTGACCAGCTGAGCAACGACGTGAACGCAATCCGTTCTGACGTGCAGGCTGCTAAAGATGACGCAGCTCGTGCTAACCAGCGTCTGGACAACCAGGCTCACTCTTACCGTAAGTAAGAGTTCTGGTATTAAAAATGGCGCCCATGTGGCGCCATTTTTTTTGCCCTGATTTTGCCGCCGGGATACGGCGGCGACTGTCGGGCTCAGGGTGTGGTCTGCGCGCTCTGCGCCTGCTCTGAGACCGCCTCAGACGGCTCTGCCACCGCCTCCCCGCTCGATACCAGCACCGGCATGCCGGAACGACGCTCCAGCGCCGCTTTGATCAGCGCGCTGTCGCTCTGCGGACTTTTGATAAACTTCTTCATCGCCGGGCTGAGCGCTATCGGCATGGTCTGCGGATCGTCTTTATCGCTGTGCGACAGCGGCTGATGCACTTCGACATAGCGCTTTCCGTCCGGCTCGACGGCATATTTTACCGGCTGGTTGATCACCTGCACCCGCGTCCCTTTCGGCACGCTGTTGAACAGCGCTTCGATATCCTGCGGACGCAGGCGTATGCAGCCGGAGCTGACGCGCATGCCGATGCCGAAATCGGCGTTGGTGCCGTGGATCAGATAGTTGCCGCTGCCGCGCGCCAGACGCAGCGCAAACAGCCCCATCGGGTTTTCCGGGCCGGCAGGCACCACCGCCGGCAGCGTAATGCCATCTTTAGCGTAGCGCTTGCGGATATTGACGGTTGGCGTCCAGGTCGGATTAGGTATCTTCTGGCTGATGCTGGTCACCATCACCGGCGTCGCGGCGCCGAGCTGGCCGATGCCGATGGGATAGACGATGACCTTGTCTTCGCCTTTGGGGTAATAATAGAGGCGCAGCTCGGCCAGGTTTACCACAATCCCCTCGCGCGGCGTATCCGGCAGCAGCATCTGCTGCGGCACCACTAACTGCGTGCCCGCCTTTGGCAGCCAGGGATCGGTGCCGGGATTGGCCTCCAGCATGCTCAGCAGCCCAATCTGGTATTTCGCCGCAATCGCTTCAAGAGGACGTTTGTCGTCGGGAACGGTGGTTAACTGATTTTCGCCGATAAGGCGGCTGTCGGCGGCAGGAAGCGGGTATTCCTTGGAGAAAGCCGGCGAGGCAAGTCCAACGCTTAGCAGCAGCGCACCGGCGAAACGTAAGGCTGATTTCATGCAATCTTCTCTTTCAGATAAAAAAACAGACGCCTGTTGGCGTCTGCTAGTTTACCTCAGAGGAGATTTTGAGCGTTATGGCGAATTGCCCGAATCATCGCTTCAAGGCCCTGCGAACGCGACGGCGTCAGATGCTGGGTTAACGCCAGCTCGGCGAACCAGTGCCGCACGTCCAGCGCGACGATATCGGCTGCCGTCAGGTTTTGATACAGACTAAATACCACTGCAATCAATCCCTTAACGATAGCGGCGTCGCTGTCCCCTTCAAACGCCAGGGTGCCGTCGCTCTGCGGCGTCATCTTGATCCAGACCTGGCTCTGGCAGCCGGAGATAACGTTTTCCGGCTGATGCAGGCTTTCGGATGATTCTGGAAGTTTTGCGCCCAGCTCGATGATGTAGAGGTACTTCTCTTCCCAGTTGGCGCAACGGTTAAAGTTGCGCACCAGTTTCTCTTTATCTGGCAACGTGGCCATGACTGACTCCTGAACTCTGCTCAACCGCCCAGCAAACGATGAATACGGGTCAAACCCGCCGCCAGACGATCGGCCTCTTCTTCGCTGTTGTAGAAGGCGAACGAGGCGCGGCACATGGCCGGCACGGCGAAATGGCGCATCAGCGGCATGGCGCAGTGGTGGCCGGTGCGGATGGCGATACCGTATTGATCAAGGAAGCTGCCGACGTCGTAGGCGTGATGCTTGCCCAGATTAAAAGCGATGACGCCTGCGCGATCCTGCGGGCCGTAGATCACCAGATCGGGCACCGAGGCGAGCTTATCGAGCGCGTAGCGCATCAGCGCCTGTTCACGCTGCTGAATCGCCTCAAGACCGATCTCTTCCACATAGCGCAGCGCCGCGCCGAAGCCGATAATCCCGCCGGTGTTAGGCGTGCCCGCTTCGAAACGCCAGGGCGCTTTGTTCCAGGTCGTGCCGACAGGCAGCACCACCTGATCGATCATCGAGCCGCCGCCTTCCCAGGGCGGCATCTCGTCGAGCAGCGCTTTGCGCCCGTAGAGAATGCCGACGCCGTTAGGGCCGTAAATTTTGTGGCTGGAGAAGACGTAGAAATCGCAGTCGATATCCTGCACGTCGACCTTGCCATGCATCACCGCCTGCGCGCCGTCCACCAGCGTTACCAGCCCGGCGGCTTTCGCCTGCGCCACCAGCGCTTTAACCGGGTTAACGGTGCCGAGCACGTTGGAGACGTGCGTCACCGCCAGCAGGCGCGTACGGCTGTCAATCAGCCCCGCCAGCGCGTCGATCGCCAGCTCGCCGTTGTCATTCAGCGGCAGCACGCGGATCTCTGCGCCGGTGCGCTGCGCCACCATCTGCCACGGCACGATATTGGCGTGGTGCTCCATCTCGGTGATGATCAGGTTGTCGCCTGCCTGCAGCTGGCTTGCGCCCCAGCTGTTCGCCACCAGGTTGATTCCCTCGGTGGTGCCTTTGACGAACACGATCTCTTCCGGCGAGGAGGCGTTAAGAAAACGCGCCGCCTGCAGGCGGACGTTTTCCATATCGGTGGTGGCCTGCGCGCTCAGGCTGTGAATGCCGCGGTGCACCGCCGCATAGCCATGCTGATAAAAATGGCTTTCGGCGTTAATCACCGCCAGCGGACGCTGGGCGCTGGCCGCGCTGTCAAGGTAGGCCAGCGGATGACCGTTGACCTCACGCTTCAGGATCGGGAAGTCGGCCCTGATACGTTCGAGATCGAAGTTCATCATGAGGCATCTCCAGGGAAACGCGCCGCGATGCGTTGCAGAACCGCCTGACGCAGCGTCTCATCATCCAGCGCTTCGGTCAGTTCAGCCGCAAAAGCGTGAATAATCATCTGCTGCGCCGCTTCTTCCGCGATGCCGCGCGAGCGCAGGTAGAACATCTGCTCATCATCAATGCGGCCGATGGTCGCGCCGTGGCTGCACTTCACGTCGTCAGCGTAGATTTCCAGCTGCGGCTTGGTGTCCACTTCCGCCAGACGACCCAGCAACAGGTTGTTGTTGGTCATCTGCCCGTCGGTTTTCAGCGCGTGCTGCGCCACTTTGATGTGGCCGTTAAACACCGCGCGGCCTTTGTCGCGCGAGATGGTTTTATGCAGCTGACGGCTCAGGCAGTAGCCTTTGTTATGCTCCAGATAGCTGCGGGTGTCCGCCACTTCCGAATTCATCGGCAGCACCAGACTGTTCAGCGACAGCTGGGTGTTTTCGCCGTTGAGCTGCACGCTGGTGTTGTGACGAGAGAGGCCCGCGCCCAGCAGGAAGCTGGTGCTGCTCACCTGCGCATCGCGACCGATAACGATATCGTTATGGGCGAAGTGGTAGCTGCTGCTCTCTTCAAACGCCAGCTTGATATGTTTCAGCTGAGCATTGTCGCCGACCGCGAAGGTAAAGCGCGCGCCGGTGAAGTGCTGTGCGCCGTCCAGCGTGACGTAATGCTCGATAACCTGCGCCTGGGCGCTCTCTTCCAGCTCGAAATGGTGGCGATGATGCACGGTGTTGAGCGCATCCGCCTGGCCGCTGGTGATATGCAGCAGGTAGAGCGGACGCGCCGCCGCCTTGCCGCGCGCCAGGCGAATCGAGGTGACCTCTTCCGCCAGGCTTTCGGTCAGATGCAGAAACACTTCCGGCTGCACCGGCGCCGGCAGCGGGCGGCGCTCGGCGGCGCGGCTATGCTGAACGGCGAAGAGTTCGGTATCGGCCGCGCTCAGCGACGGCTGAAACTGGCCGTCGACAAAAACCAGGCGGATCGCGTCCAGCGGCAGCGCCAGCGCGTCGACCTGCGCCTGACTCAGGCTTTTCGCCTGCGGCAGCGCGAACTGGTGGGCCAGAAGCCCATCCAGCGCGGTGTATTTCCAGTTTTCGTGCTTACGCGTCGGCAGACCGACGCGCATCAGCTGTTGCCAGTGCTGCTGAGCCTGCAGCGAGCGTAACTCGCCGCGCGATTCAAACAGATGGTGCCACTGCTGCAGGGCGTTATCACTCTTCGTCGGTAAGCCAGCCATAGCCTTGCTCCTCCAGCTGTTTCACCAGCGTAAAGTCGCCCGATTTGACGATCTTACCTTTGTACAGCACGTGCACGAAGTCTGGTTTGATGTAGTCCAGAATACGCTGATAGTGGGTCACGATGATAAAGGCGCGCTTTTCGTCGCGCAGGCTGTTGACGCCCTCTGCGACGATTTTCAGCGCATCGATATCCAGACCGGAATCGGTTTCATCAAGGATGCACAGCTCCGGCTCCAGCGCCGCCATCTGCAGGATGTCGTTACGTTTCTTTTCGCCGCCGGAGAAGCCGACGTTGACCGAACGGGTCAGCAGATCTTCCGGCATCTTCAGCAGGTGGATCTTGTCTTCGATAAAGTCCTGAAAGTCGAAACGATCCAGCTCTTCTTTACCGCGATATTTACGCACCGCGTTGACCGCGGTCTGCAGGAAGAACTGGTTGCTGACGCCCGGGATCTCGACCGGATACTGAAACGCCATAAAGATGCCTTCGCCCGCGCGATCTTCCGGGTCAAGCTCCAGCAGATCTTTGCCTTTGAAGCTCACGGAACCGCCGGTGATTTCGTAATCTTCACGGCCAGCCAGCGTTGCAGAGAGCGTGCTTTTGCCTGAGCCGTTCGGGCCCATAATGGCGTGCACTTCGCCCGGTTTTACTTCGAGGTTAAGACCGCGCAGAATCTCTTTGTCTTCAACGCTAACCTGTAAATCTTTAATGCTTAACATACTTATTCCTTCACATTGCTTCCGGCAACGCGTGTGACGGCATCAGCCCACACTGTGCTCAAGGCTGATGGCTAACAGTTTTTGCGCTTCCACGGCGAATTCCAGTGGCAGCTCAGAGAAAACGTCTTTACAGAAGCCGTTGACGATCATTGAGATCGCATCTTCTTCGCTGATACCGCGCTGGAGGCAGTAAAACAGCTGATCTTCGCCGATGCGCGAGGTGGTCGCCTCATGCTCCAGCTGAGCGGTGTTGTTGCGGGTCTCGACATACGGGAAGGTATGCGCGCCGCAGTCGGGGCCGATCAGCATCGAGTCGCACTGGGTAAAGTTACGCGCGTTGGTCGCGGTCGGCATGATTTTCACCAGGCCGCGATAGGTGTTCTGGCTCTTACCGGCAGAGATACCTTTAGAGATGATGGTCGATTTGGTGTTTTTACCAATGTGGATCATCTTGGTGCCGGTATCCGCCTGCTGACGGCCGCTGGTCAGCGCCACCGAGTAGAACTCGCCGATGGAGTTGTCGCCGCGCAGGATACAGCTCGGGTATTTCCAGGTAATGGCGGAGCCGGTCTCGGACTGCGTCCAGGACATTTTGCTGTTCTCGCCTTCGCACAGCGCGCGCTTGGTGACGAAGTTCAGAATACCGCCTTCGCCTTCGCCGCCTGGGAACCAGTTCTGCACGGTGGAGTACTTCACTTCCGCGTTTTTATGAATGATGACTTCCACCACCGCCGCATGCAGCTGATAGGTGTCGCGCACCGGCGCGGAACAGCCTTCGATGTAGCTGACGTAGCTGTCTTCGTCGGCAATCAGGATGGTGCGTTCGAACTGACCGGTTTTCGCCGCGTTGATGCGGAAATAGGTCGACAGCTCCATCGGGCAGCGCACCCCTTTCGGGATATAAACGAAGGTGCCGTCGGAGGCGACCGCGGAGTTCAATGCCGCAAAGAAGTTGTCGTTAGCCGGCACCACGGTGCCGAGATACTTCTGCACCAGCTCAGGGTGTTCCTGAATCGCTTCGCCGAACGAGCAGAAGATGATGCCCTGCTCCGCCAGCTTGCCGCGATAGGTGGTGGCGACGGAAACAGAGTCGAAAATCGCATCGACCGCCACTTCGCGCCCTTCGCGCACCGGCACGCCCAGCTGATCGAACGCCTTCTCAACTTCCTGCGTCAGGTAGTTGTTGGTCTCTTCGATGCCCGACGACTGCAGCGCGCCCGGCTCAGAGGCGCAGCTGTCGTCGCAGTTGCCGCACGACGGCGCCGAATAATAGCTGTAATCCTGATAATCCAGTTTGTCGTAATGCGCTTTCAGCCAGTGCGGCTCTTCCATTTCAAGCCAGGCGCGAAAGGCTTTAAGACGAAACTCCAGCATCCACTCTGGCTCGTTACGTTTAGCCGAGATCGCGCGCACCACATCCTCGTTGATGCCGTGCGCCATTTCGTCGGTTTGCAACTGGGTAAAGAAGCCCTCTTTGTAGTTGAGCTTGCCTTCCCACATTTGTACATCGTCAGATGTTTCGCTGTGTCGTGACATATTTCACTTACTCGACGCCAAAGCTTTCACCGCACCCGCAGGCGTGTTGAGCTTTAGGGTTATTGAATTTAAAAATCTGGTTCAGGCCTTCGCGGACATAATCCACTTCCGTGCCGTCGATAAACGGCATCGCCTGAAGCGGCACGTAGAGCGTTGCGCCGTTATGGGTAAACTGCAGATCGTCGTCGGCAGGCTCTTTCACCAGATCCATGACGTAGCCGAAACCGGCGCAGCCGGATTGCTTCACGCCGAGATGCAGACCTTTCACTTCAGGATCTTGCGCCACCAGGCTAAGAATTTGCTTTGCCGCGGAATCAGTCAGCGTGACCCCTTTCCAGACGAAATCATCAGGAGAGAACGTTGCTGCATTTACAGATGCCATGTTGTTACCTCGTAAGTCCGGACCTTTTCAGGCTATCCCCCTATGGTAAGGATCTGGACGATCACTTCAACCTCTTGTTTTGCAGGGATAATCATCTTGTGCTCTTTTTAATCGCTGCTTTATTAAGCATAGCTGCTTCACAGGCCTTTGCGGCAAGGCCGCGCGCGCCTGAACCAGCGGTCTAACCTGTTAAAAATACGTAAAATTTTTTTCAGCCAGTTATTAATAATTTCTTATTGATAGGTTACGCCTTTATCGCTTACGCAAAAATTGTTCTTGCCGATTTTATTAACAGGCTAAGTAAATCGTAAAAATTTTCGCGCGGCGCAATTGCATTCCGGCCCCAGTTGAATATGATAATTATTATCATTCAACATCCGAGGTGGCGCCATGACGCTCTCCGTCTCTGCCTGGCTGCAGGGCAAAATCGACGACTATAAGTTTTCCGTGCGCGATATCACCGTTGATTTCTATCTGGCGCAGGCAAAGCTTGACCGGGCCCACTCTACTATTCATCAGCTGCGCCAGTTCAACGACACCTGTCTGGATATGGCCGAAATCTGCCAGATCAACGGAGACGATCAAAGTTATCTGTACGCCATGGGCAAGCTGCACCACCGGCTGGTGCAGGAGATGGGCAACAGCGAGCGCGACAGGCTGTTCCGCATCCAGGCCTGGCAGCTGGCCCGCCTCTCACTCACTCGCCTGTGCCATCAGCTGGCGCTGGTGGGAGAGTGGGACAAGGCCACCGCGCTGCAGAGCGACTTCGTGCGTCACGCGGGCTGGACATTCTAATCCAGCCGCGTCGTGACGTCGCGCACAATTTCGTTACATCAATGCCAGCAGCGCCTGCAGCGGATGCCGCATGCCGTTGCCTTCCAGCCTTTTAACCTGGCTGCGGCAGGAAAAGCCGGTCGCCAGGCAGCGCTGGCGCGGCAGTTTCTGCAGCTGCGGATGCCACGACAGCCCATAAATCCCCAGCGAGTTGTCGAGATTCTTGCTTTCATGGCCGTAGGTGCCCGCCATGCCGCAGCAGCCGACATTAATATTCTCCAGCCGCGCGCCGAAGCGCGAGAAGATCTCCTGCCACTGGTTCGGCGTGTTGGGCAACGCCGTCACTTCGGTGCAGTGCGCGAACAGATACCAGCTTTCGCCGCTGCCCGGCACAGCTTCGCGCGTGCTGACCACCTCGCGCAGCCACTCATGCACCAGCTGAACGTGAAAATCGCCGCGCTTGTCGCCAAGCGTCTGCTTATATTCATCGCGATAGCAGAGCACCGTCGCCGGATCGACGCCCACCATCGGCATGCCAAGCTTCGCCACCCGATTCAGGAAGTCAGCGGTTTTGCCGGCGGTGCGCGCAAAGCGCTGCAGAAAGCCTTTAACGTGCTGCGCCTTGCCGTTCGGCATAAAGGGCAGCAGCACCGGCCGCAGGCCCAGCTTTTCGATCAGGCGAATGAAGTCGGCGATCAGCTGCGCCTCGTAGAAGCTGGTAAAGGGATCCTGCACCACCAGCACCGTTTCGGCGCGCTGCGCTGGGCTCAGCGCCTCAAGTTTCTCCAGCGTCATGCCCATCGCCGGATGGCCGCTCAGCTCCTGCTTCAGCGAAGGCGACGAGAGCAGCGGCAGATCGACCATGCCGATATGGGTTTTGCCTAGCTCGCGCATCCAGGGCTGGCGCAGAAAGAAGTTGAACGCCCTGGGCGCTTTCGCCATCAGCGGCGCATAGCTCTCGACCGCCGCCACCAGATGGTCGCTTACCGGGCGCAGATAGCGCGTATGGTAGAGCTGCAAAAAACGGGCGCGAAAATCGGGCACGTCGATTTTGATCGGGCACTGGGTCGAGCAGGCTTTACAGGCGAGACAGCCGGACATCGCCTCATGCACCTCATGGGAGAAGTCATATTCGCCCTTGCTGGCGTGCCAGCTGTTGCGCACGCGGCCGATCAGGGCGCGCAGCGACAGGCTGTTTTCCGGCAGCTGCTTTTCAAGCTGCTGCGGATCGACGCCCTGCTCCGCCAGCAGGCGCAGCCATTCGCGCGTCAGGGTGGCGCGTCCTTTCGGCGAATGGATGCGGTTGCGGGTGATCTTCATGGAGGGACACATCGGGCTGCGCGCATCGAAATTGAAGCAGAGGCCGTTGCCGTTGCACTCCATCGCGCCGCGCCACTCGCTGCGCACCGTCAGCGGGATCTGGCGGTCATAGCTGCCGCGCTTGGTCGCGTCGACCTGCATCATCGGCTCGTTGCTGTCGATGGGGGTACAGATCTTGCCGGGATTCATGCGGTTATCGGGATCGAACGCCGCCTTGATGCGGCGTAGCTCGTTGAACAGCGTTTCGCCGAAGAACGCCGGGCTGTATTGCGCGCGAAACCCTTTGCCGTGTTCGCCCCAGAGCAGCCCGCCGTAGCGCGCGGTCAGCGCCACTACCTCGTCCGACAGGGTTTTCATCAGCATCTCCTGCTGCGGATCGCACATATCGAGCGCCGGACGCACGTGCAGTACGCCCGCGTCGACGTGGCCGAACATGCCGTAGCTCAGGCCGTGGCTGTCGAGCAGCGCGCGAAACTCGACGATATAGTCGGCAAGGTGCTCCGGCGGCACGGCGGTATCCTCGACGAAGGGGATCGGCTTGGCGCGCCCTTTGGCGTTGCCCAGCAGGCCTACCGCTTTTTTCCGCATGTTATAGATGCGCTCGATGCCGTCGAGATCCTCGCAGAGCTGATAGCCGATTACGCCGCCCTGTCGCTGCGCCATCAGGCTCTCCAGCCGCGCGCAGAGCGAAGCGACCTGCTGCTCGATCAGCGCGCCGTCGTCCCCGGCGAATTCGACGATATTGAGGCCGAGCATCTCTTTCTCCGGCACGTCGGTAATCAGCTCGCGCACCGAGTGCCAGACGATATCTTCCCGCGCCAGGTTAAGCACTTTGGAATCCACCGTTTCTACCGACAGCGCCTTCGCCTCGACCATAAAGGGCGCGTTGCGCAGCGCGGAGTCGAAAGAGTCATATTTGATGTTCACCAGCCGGCGCACTTTGGGAATGGGCGTAATATCGAGCCGCGCTTCGGTGATAAAGGCCAGCGTGCCCTCAGCGCCGCACAGCAGCCGCGTCAGGTCGAAAGTCTGCATATCGTCGCTGAAGACGTGACGCAGATCGTAGCCGGTGAGGAAGCGGTTCAGCTTCGGAAATTTTTCCAGGATCAGCGCGCGCTGCTCGCGGCATCGCGTCAGCACCTGCTGATAGATGCGCCCTTCCGGCGTCGCGGTCTGCGCCAGCGTCTCCGCCAGCGCGGCGGCCATCGGCCGGGTATCGAGAATATCGCCGCCGAGCAGCACCGCGCGCAGGCCCAGCACATGATCGGAGGTTTTACCGTAGACCAGCGAGCCCTGGCCCGAGGCGTCGGTATTGATCATCCCGCCCAGCGTCGCGCGGTTGCTGGTGGAAAGCTCCGGCGAGAAGAAAAAGCCGTAGGGCTTGAGCCAGGCGTTAAGCTGATCCTTGACCACGCCCGCCTCGACGCGCACCCAACCCTGCTCGAGGTTAATCTCCAGGATGCGGTTCATATGGCGCGACATGTCCACCACGATGCCCTGGTTCAGCGACTGGCCGTTGGTGCCGGTTCCGCCGCCGCGCGGCGTGAAGATCAGCTCGTTAAAACGCGCCTCGCCCGCCAGACGCGCAATCAGCGCGACGTCGGCGGTGGAGCGCGGAAAAAGCACCGCGTCCGGCAGCAGCTGATAGATGCTGTTGTCGGTGGACATTAACAGACGGTCGGCGTAGCTGGTGGCGGTATCGCCGGTGAAGCCCTGCGCCTTCAGCGCGTCGAGGAATGTCAGCACCCGTTGAACGAGGCCGGGCGCCTGAGAAATCTGTGGGATCATTATTGGGAGACCAGATGTTGTAAACGTTTGCGTTGCTTGTTTTGTCTGAACGTTCCGTTTTAACACATTTTTTTCGCGCTCGCTGTTTTTTCAGGAAAGGGAAAAACCGCTGCTTTCACCTCTGTTTAAACAGGACAAAATAGCTCATCATTAAACCGGGCCTGATTGCCCCCTAATGAAGGATTATTTGAGGTCGTTCTCTGTTATGAAAAACCTGCACCGCACCACGGATATGCCGCAGAGGCTCTTCACGCTGCTCTTTATCCTGCTGATGATCGTCGCCTGCATCTGGATAGTTCAGCCTTTTATACTGGGTTTCGCCTGGGCGAGCATGGTGGTGATCGCCACCTGGCCGCTGATGCTGCGCGTGCAGCGCCTGCTGTGGAACCGGCGTTCGCTGGCGGTCATCGTGATGACGCTGCTGCTGTTGCTGCTGTTTATTATTCCCATCGCGCTGCTGGTCAACAGCCTTATCGACAATAGCGCGCCCGTTATCGCCTGGGCGACGCAGGGCCATATGGAGATGCCGTCGCTGCTGTGGCTGAATGATATTCCAGCCATCGGCGACAAACTCTTCTCCAGCTACCACAAGATGGTGGCGGGCGGCGGATCCGCCATTATGGCGAAACTGCAGCCCTACGTCGGTCGCACCACCGGCTTCTTTGTCGCGCAGGCGGGCCACTTCGGTCGGCTGATGATCCATCTCGGCGTGATGCTGCTGTTCAGCGCCCTGCTGTTCTGGCGCGGCGAACAGGCGGCGCAGGGTATCCGCCACTTCGCCTTTCGCATGGCGGGCCGTCGCGGCGACGCCACGGTGCTGCTGGCAGGTCAGGCGATCCGCGCCGTTGCGCTCGGCGTGGTGGTGACCGCGCTGGTGCAGGGCGTGCTGGGCGGCATCGGCCTGGCGCTTTCCGGCATCCCCTACGCCACGCTGCTGACCGTGCTGATGATCCTCTGCTGTCTGGTGCAGATAGGGCCGCTTATCGTGCTGGTGCCCGCCATTATCTGGCTCTACTGGAGCGGCGACACCACCTGGGGCACGGTGCTGCTGATCTGGAGCTGCGTGGTCGGCACGCTGGACAACGTGCTGCGCCCAATGCTGATCCGCATGGGCGCCGATTTGCCGATGATCCTGATCCTCTCCGGCGTTATCGGCGGACTGGTTGCCTTCGGCCTGATTGGTCTGTTTATCGGTCCGGTGGTGCTGGCGGTCTCTTACCGACTGGTCTCCGTCTGGATGCATGAAGCCCCGCCGCCGCCAGAAGGCGATCTCGCCAGCGTGGTGGAGATCCTGTCCGACCACGACGAAGAACAGCTGCCTTCCTGAAACCGGGTTCAGGGCGGTTAATCGCCCTGACTCATTTGCGCCGCGGTAGTATTTTTTTTCATTAGCGGTTTTTAAGAAAAAACGCAGTTTTCGGCCATGAGGCCGCATATCAGCGGCGAATAGTTTATTTTTCGCACTGGTTTACCCCGATATTACGGCTAAACAGGTGACAAAAGTTTACTGGCTTTAAACTAATAAGAGGATTCTTAAAGACTCAGAACCGCGCGATGAATAACATGATTCCTAAGTTTGAAATCAACCTACTGATTTTTAAACAACCTTTTTCCCCTGAGTAAAGTGAAGAATTGCTGTGTGTAGTCTTTGCCCATCCCCTGTGATGGGCTTTTTTTTGGCCTGAAGAAAGTAAAAAGGCCAGCAAAGCTGGCCTTTTAGCGACAATTTACCTAAATAATCATCAGTTTTTGCTTAACTCAGCCAGCGACAGCCAGGTTTCCACCACGGTATCCGGATTAAGCGACAGGCTGTCGATACCCTCCTCCATCAGCCAGGCCGCGAAGTCCTGATGATCGGACGGCCCCTGGCCGCAGATACCGACATATTTGCCCTGCTTTTTCGCCGCCTGAATCGCCATCGATAGCAGCGCTTTCACCGCCTCGTTGCGCTCGTCGAACAGCGCCGACACCACGCCTGAATCGCGATCCAGCCCCAGCGCCAGCTGCGTCATATCGTTCGAGCCGATTGAGAAGCCGTCGAAATGTTCGAGGAACTGCTCGGCCAGCAGCGCGTTAGAGGGGATTTCGCACATCATGATGATTTTCAGGCCGTTCTCGCCGCGCTTCAGCCCCTGGCGGCCCAGCTCCTCAACCACCGCCTGCGCCTGCGCCACGGTGCGCACAAAGGGCACCATGATTTCGACGTTGGTCAGGCCCATCTCGTTGCGCACGCGCTTCACCGCTTCGCACTCCAGCGCGAAACAGTCGCGGAAGCTGTCCGCCACATAGCGTCCGGCGCCGCGGAAGCCCAGCATCGGGTTCTCCTCTTCCGGTTCGTAGCGCTCACCGCCTACCAGGTTGGCGTACTCGTTCGATTTGAAGTCCGACAGGCGCACAATTACCCGCTTCGGCGCGAAGGCGGCGCCGAGCGTGGCGATCCCTTCAGTCAGGCGCGCGATATAAAACTCGACCGGGCTGTCGAAGCCTTTCATCATGCCGCGGATCTGCTGCTGCAGCTCCGGGGTCTGCTGGTCAAACTCCAGCAGCGCCTTCGGGTGCACGCCAATCATGCGGTTAATGATGAACTCCAGACGCGCCAGGCCCACGCCTTCGTTCGGCAGGCAGGCAAAATCGAATGCGCGGTCGGGGTTGCCGACGTTCATCATGATCTTCAGCGGCAGCGCCGGCATCTCGTCTACCTGCGAGCTGGTGACTTCGAAATCGATCAGATCGCTATAGACATAGCCGGTGTCGCCTTCGGCGCAGGAAACGGTGACTTTGTTGCCGTCCTGCAGGCGATCGGTGGCGTCGCCGCAGCCCACCACGGCCGGAATGCCCAGCTCGCGCGCGATAATCGCCGCGTGGCAGGTGCGTCCGCCGCGGTTAGTGACGATCGCCGAGGCTTTCTTCATGATCGGCTCCCAGTCGGGGTCGGTCATATCGGTGACCAGCACGTCGCCTTTTTCAATGCGGTTCATCTCGCTGATGTCGTGGATCACTTTTACTTCGCCCGCGCCGATGCGATGGCCGATAGCGCGGCCTTCCACCACCACGCTGCCCGTGCCCTGCAGGTTATAGCGCTCCATCACCTGTCCGTTGGAGCGCACGGTTTCCGGTCGCGCCTGCACGATAAAGAGCTTACCGGTGTGGCCATCTTTGGCCCATTCGATATCCATCGGGCGCTTGTAATGCTGCTCGATCAGCACCGCCTGACGCGCCAGCGCCTGCACCTCCTCATCGGTCAGCGAGAAACGGTCGCGTTCGCTTTCCGGCACGTCTTCGATGCGCACCTGCTCGCCGTGCGACTGCGAATCGGCGTAGACCATACGCACCTTTTTCGAGCCCATATTGCGGCGCACGATCGCCGGACGGTCGGCAGCCAGCGTCGGCTTGTGCACGTAAAACTCGTCGGGATTGACCGCGCCCTGCACCACCATTTCGCCGAGACCGAAGGCGGAGGTAATAAACACCACCTGATCGAAGCCCGATTCGGTATCGATGGTGAACATCACGCCCGAGGAGGCGAGATCGGAGCGCACCATACGCTGAACGCCCGCCGACAGCGCGACGCCGCGATGGTCGTACCCCTGATGCACGCGGTAAGAGATAGCGCGATCGTTAAACAGCGAGGCGTAAACGTGCTTCACGGCGATGATCACCGCGTCATAGCCCTGCACGTTAAGAAAGGTCTCCTGCTGGCCGGCGAAGGAGGCGTCCGGCATATCTTCCGCCGTGGCGGAAGAGCGTACGGCGAATGACGCCTCGGCATCGTCTGCGGAGAGCTGCTCGTAAGCCTCGCGAATAGCCGTTTCCAGTTCGGGCTGGAACGGAGTATCCACGACCCACTGACGGATCTGCTTGCCGGCTTTCGCCAGCTCGTCGATATCGTCGATATCGGTCTTGTCCAGTAAATCGTAAATGCGCTGGTTGAGGCCGCTCTGATCGAGGAACTGATTAAAGGCGAAAGAAGTGGTCGCATATCCGTTGGGCACGGAAACGCCCAGCGACGATAAATTCGTAATCATTTCACCCAGAGAGGCGTTTTTGCCTCCCACGCGATCGACATCATGCATGCCAAGCTGGTTATACCAGAGCACTAACGGCTGTTCGCCTGTAATGGACATCGAGATTATCCTTTTAAGAATGAATGGGCACATGGAAAATTTAGCTATTCGCAAAATTAGCCTGGCACAATGCGCAATTAATGACTAAGTGTTGAATCGTTAAAGCGCGCAAGATTTATCACTTTAGGAATTATTCCGATAATTGCGCCAGGTTGCGCAAATCCGCTATTTTGCGCTAAGGCTATGATGTTGCTTGTTTTCGCTATTTTTCATCAGCTTATCAGCCATTTTCGTTGCGCAACAATCTGTCGCGTTATTTTCCGGCAGCCGGCAGCGACGGCAAGAAAAACCAGATTAAAACGTCATTTCATTATTTAGCGGCGTCGGTTTTGCCGCCTCAGGCGAGAAAAAAACGAAAAGTTCACAAAATTTAGACATGGATTTTTTATTTTGTTCTGAGCGCTAATTAAAGCTGCTAACCTGACGCTATCTCTCTACCCATAAGGTAAAGGCCATGAGCAGCGAAAGAAGCGTTTTCTATATTTCCGACGGCACCGCGATTACCGCAGAGGTGCTGGGCCACGCGGTGCTGTCGCAGTTTCCGGTGGGCTTCAACAGCCTGACGCTGCCCTTTGTCGAGAACGTGCAGCGCGCGCAGGCGGTAAAGGCGCAGATCAACGCGCTCTATCAGAAAAGCGGCGTGCGCCCGCTGGTGTTTTTCTCTATCGTTACGCCGGAAGTGCGCGACATCATTACGCAGAGCGAGGGCTTCTGTCAGGATATCGTGCAGGCGCTGGTGGCGCCGCTGCAGGAGGAGCTGGGCATGGCGCCCGCCCCGGTGGCGCACCGCACTCACGGTCTCGACGCCAGCAACCTCGGCAAGTACGACGCGCGCATCGCCGCCATTGACTACACCCTGGCGCACGATGACGGCATCTCGCTGCGCGGGCTGGAAGAGGCGCAGGTGATCCTGCTGGGCGTGTCGCGCTGCGGCAAAACGCCGACCAGCCTCTATCTGGCGATGCAGTTCGGCATCCGCGCCGCCAACTATCCTTTTATCGCCGACGATATGGATAACCTCAAGCTGCCCGCCGCCCTGCGCCCGTTTCAGAACAAGCTGTTTGGCCTGACCATCGATCCCGAGCGCCTTGCCGCCATTCGCCAGGAGCGGGCGGAAAATACCCGTTACGCCTCTATGCGCCAGTGCCGGCTTGAGGTCGGCGAGGTCGAGGCGCTGTTTCGCACCCATCAGATCCGCTACCTCAATAGCACCAACTATTCGGTCGAAGAGATCGCCACCAAAATTCTCGACATCATGGGCCTGACGCGCCGCATGTACTGAGACGCTGGCAGCGGCGCTTTTGTAAAGCGCCGCTGCCGACGTAAAAAATATCATTTCAGTTTATAGGCTTGCATTCGCAGGCTAATAATTTATTGTGATCATCATCACTTCCCGGTATGTCACCGCTGCGAAGAAAAAGCTTTCGAGATGCTCATGAACAAAACTGATGAACTGCGTACGGCACGCATCGGCAGCCTGATTA
This sequence comes from Pantoea sp. X-Soil-MYKO-1289, assembly GCF_059730625.1. NCBI lineage: Bacteria > Pseudomonadati > Pseudomonadota > Gammaproteobacteria > Enterobacterales > Erwiniaceae > Pantoea > Pantoea sp. X-Soil-MYKO-1289. The sequence continues at coordinate 1,837,208 of NZ_AP036004.1, read as the reverse complement.
CGCCTGCCGCGTTAGCCGTCGAACACCCTCTCTCCGCCGATGTGGCGGATAACGTCACCCGCGCGCGTCAGCGCATCGCCCGCATTCTTACCGGCGAGGATCCGCGCCTGCTGGTGATTATCGGCCCCTGCTCGCTGCACGACCCGCGTGCGGCGCTCGACTACGCCCAGCGGCTGAATGCGCTGCGCGAGCGCTACGCCGACCGCCTGGAAATCGTGATGCGCACCTATTTCGAAAAACCGCGCACCGTGGTGGGCTGGAAAGGCCTGATCTCCGATCCCGATCTGGACGGCAGCTTCAACGTTAACCGCGGCATCGGCCTGGCGCGTCAGATCCTGCTCGATATCAATCGCCTGGGCTTGCCTACCGCGACGGAGTTTCTCGATATGGTCACCGGCCAGTTTATCGCCGATTTGATCAGCTGGGGCGCGATTGGCGCACGCACCACCGAGAGCCAAATCCACCGCGAGATGGCCTCCGCGCTCTCCTGCCCGGTGGGTTTCAAGAACGGTACCGACGGCAACGTGCGCATCGCGGTGGATGCGATTCGCGCCTCGCGCGCCAGCCATATGTTTTTGTCGCCCGATAAAGATGGCCAGATGACGATTTACCAGACCAGCGGCAATCCGCACGGCCATGTGATCCTGCGCGGCGGCAAAGCGCCTAACTATCACGCCGAGGACGTGGCCGCCGCGGCCGCCAGCCTGCGCGAATTTAACCTGCCGGAACAGCTGGTGATCGATTTCAGCCACGGCAATTGCCTGAAGCAGCATCGTCGCCAGAAAGAGGTGGCGGCCGAGGTGGCGCAGCAGATCCGCGCCGGCTCGCGCGCGGTCGCGGGCGTAATGATCGAAAGCTTTATCGAAGAGGGAAATCAGAAGGTGGTCGCGGGCGAGCCGCTGGTTTACGGCCAGTCGATTACCGATCCCTGCCTCGGCTGGCAGGACAGCGAAGCGGTGCTGTCGCTGCTGGCCGAGGCGGTGAACAGCCGCTTCTGAGTCGTTAGCTGGAGCAGCTGACCTCCAGCGATTTTCCCCACTCCGGCGGCCGCTGACGATACTCAGCGGCCGTTTCGTCGCTGAAGGGCTGCTGCAGCGCCTGATGCAGCCGCGCCAGCGCCCCGCTCTCACCTTTTTCCGCCTCGTCGATCGCCTGCTGCGCGAGATAGTTGCGCAGCACCAGCGCCGGATTAGCGGCCTTCATCCGCTGCTGTCGCGTCTCATCATCGACCCCTTCCTGCAGCAGACGCGCGCGATAGCGCTGATACCAGCGGTCAAAGGCGTCGCGATCCATAAATTCGTCGCGCAGCGGCGAGCGCGCCTCCTGCTGCTGCGTTTCGCTCAGCAGGCGGAACGTCAGGCTGTAGTCGCTGCGCTCCTGGGTCATCAGCGCCAGCAGCTCCACCAGCAGGTCGTTGTCGCCGCCGTCAGCCTGGCTAAAGCCCAGTTTCGCCCGCATACGTTCGCCCCAGACGCGCATCAGCTCCGGCTCGTAGCGGCTCAGCGCCTGCCTGAGCTGGTCGACGCTCAGCAGGCCGGAAAGCGCATGCGCCAGCCGGTTAAGGTTCCACAGGCCGATCATCGGCTGATTTTCGAAGCTGTAGCGCCCCTGATAATCGCTGTGGTTGCAGATAAAGCCGGGCTGGTAGTCGTCCAGGAAACCGTACGGGCCGTAGTCTATGGTCAGCCCCAGCAGCGACATGTTATCGGTGTTCATCACGCCGTGCGCAAAGCCCACGCTTTGCCACTGGGCGATCAGGCGCGCGGTGCGCTCGACGACGTCGGTAAACCATAAAAGGTATTTATCCGCTTCGTCGACCAGATGCGGCCAGTGGTGGCGCAGCGCATAGTCCGCCAGCTGCTCGACTTTTTCCTGCTGCTGGCTGTAGAAGAAGTGTTCGAAATGGCCGAAGCGCAGATGGCTTTCCGCAATGCGCATCAGGGTCGCGCCGCGCTCGGGCGATTCGCGATAGACCGGCTCGTCGCTGATGGCGATAGCGAGCGCGCGCGTGGTGGGAATGCCCAGATGGTGCAGCGCCTCCGAGGCGAGGAATTCGCGCACCGTGGAGCGAATCACCGCGCGCCCGTCTCCCATGCGCGAATAAGGGGTCAGCCCTGCGCCCTTCAGGTGCCAGTCGACCTTGCCGCCCGCGTCGAGGCGCTGCTCGCCCAGCAGAATGCCGCGCCCGTCGCCAAGCTGACCGGCCCAGACGCCGAACTGATGGCCGCTGTAAACCTGCGCCAGCGGCTGCATGCCCGGCAGCAGCGCGGCGCCGTGCCAGACGCCATGGCCTTCGCCGGCGAAAAGCGCCGCATCGACGCCCAGCGTCTGCGCCAGCGGCGCATTGTGGTAAAACAGGCGTCCGCCCTTGAGCGGCGTCGGCGCCTGAGCGGTATAGAAACCCGGCAGCTCGCGCTGCCAGCTGTTATCAAACAACATAGACTCTCCCGAGCGGCAGCCCGGCGAAACCAGAGCCGCCGTCGCTGTGAATAACCGGATATCGGGTCGTCCCGCGGCAGACGCGGCCGCGCGAGACACCGCAAGTATAGTGGCGAGGAATCAAATACAACAGGCGGGCTTAGTCAGGAGCGCGGCATTCTCTGGCAATCAGCCGCGACAGCGACTCAGCCTTCACCGGCGGGAAAAGCGCGCCCTGCAGCACCGCATGCTGCAGCGTGGCGGTTTTATCGAACAGCGCGCTGTCGTCGATGCCGCAAATAATCATCAGCTGCGTATGGCTGCGAAAGTTATCGACGATGCTCTGAATAAAGGGCTGGAATGAGGCGCGTTTCGCCAGCGACTGAATAAATTGCTTATCCAGTTTGATGCAGTCGAACAGATTATCGTAGACCGCGCGAGTCGAGGATTTACCCGCGCCAAAATGGGATAATGATAAACGGAACTGTTGTTTTAGCGCAGAAATAACAGGGTCATTAATTCCGTTTAAAAGCTGCGGAAACGTTTCGCTAAGGTCGAGTAATAAAAAAGGAAGCTGTTTAATTTTACGTATCAGCAATTCGCTCGCCAGCAGCGTGTGCGCCAGATTTTCATCAATACGCATTAATGCCAGAAGATGATTTTTATCAAAGAAGTCGCGATATTGTTCCAGCAAACCGATCTGTCGCTGCAGCAGGCGCAGCCTCTGCGGCTCGTCAAGCTGCGGCAACAGCAGGTCCTGCGGCAAGGTTACAGGCGCAGTATCATGGACGAACTGGCTAACCAGCTCGACAGCCACCAGCTGCCCGCTAATTGTGCAGGCAGGATAAAACCAAATTTCCGACTGATAGTCGGCAGATAAATGAACTTTCATTTTTACAGCCAGATAAAGTGGCAACTGGCGCATCGTATATCATCGAAATCGGGCAGGCAATAGTACCAAACGCGGGAAGAGATGGACATCTTTGCCGTTAAATTTCGCTTTGCCCTCTGCGCCAGATCCCTAAGCCAAATAACGGTAGCGTATAATACCCTTTACCAGAAAATTAACTCTCCGCCTTATTGATATAATTATTTCCCGGCAGCGTAAAGTGCCATTTAAAATAAGAGTTATAAAATCCCCCTTTTGTTGCTGCTATTTCCATTGCTATTCCGACGCGCGCCGAGGGGGGCGATACTTAATTTGCCTTAAATACGTCGCGCCTGCCAGAAGGCTTTGCGCCAGTAGACGTTGTCGAGCGAAGAGCGAATCACGCCCTGGCTGGTAGAGGCGTGAATAAAGGCGTTGTCGCTGTCGTAGATGCCGACGTGCAGACCGTTTTCGCCGCGGCCGGTTTTAAAAAACACCAGATCGCCCGGCTGCAGCTCATCCTTGCTGATGCGCGTACCGATACCGCTCTGCGCCCGCGTGCTGCGCGGCAGCTGAAGATCGAACCTGTCGCGCATGGTGAGATAGACAAACCCGGAACAGTCGATGCCGCCACGGCTCATGCCGCCGTAGCGATAAGGGGTGCCGCGCCACTGCCCCAGCTGCTCGTTGAGCTGCGCCACCACCATAATGGAATCCGACAGCCGACCGTTCACCGGCGGCGCACGATGGCCGCTGCATCCCGCCAGTATCAGCACCATTAAAATCACGCCCATCCGCATTCGCGCGCATCTCCTTTTATCGCAACGGCCTCACTCTAGCGTCAGGCGCGCAGCCTGGCAAGACGCGAGGTTCAGGGTTGTATGGTCAGCAGCGGCTGGCCGTCCAGCTCCAGCTGGCGGAATGGAATCGCGTAGAGGTCGCTGAGGCGCTCGGGCGTAAGAATCGATGCGGCCGCGCCCTGCGCCACCACGCGACCCTGCGCCATCAGCCAGACGCTGTCGGCATGGCGCAGCGTATGGTTAAGATCGTGGCTGCTGGCGATAACGCAGACGCCGGCGCGCCGCAGCCCGACGATCAGGTTGTGCACGGCGTTTTGCTGGGCGATATCCAGCCCGGTCATCGGTTCGTCCAGCAGCAGCAATTGCCCCTGCGGATTAAGGGCGGGATCGATCTGGGCGAACGCCGCCGCCAGTCTGACGCGCTGCCACTCGCCGCCCGACAGCTGCGTCAGCGGCCGCGCCAGCTTGTCCTGCAGCCGCAGCGTCTCCAGCAGCCCGCTCAGCGCCTCATCCGCCCGCGCGTCGCTCAGGTGCAGGCGCAGATAGTGATAGACCGGCATAAAGCCGGGCGCTATCTGCTGCGGCAGCCAGGCGCGCACCCGCGCCAGCGCCGCGCCGCGCCATTCGCGCAGCGGGCGCTGCAGCAGCCTAATCTCTCCTTCGCCCGGCAGCATTCCCGCCATCAGCGCCAGCAGGCTGCTTTTGCCCGCGCCGTTAGGCCCGACCAGGTGCAGCAGCGTACCGGCGCCCACTTCGGCGGAAAAAGGCGCCAGCCGTCCAGCAACGGCGGCGTCCTTGAGGCTCAGAACCATTTACTGCGCCAGCGCCTGCTGAATGCGCTGCTGGATAACGGCGTCGTCCGGCGTCATATCCGGCGCGAAGCGCTGCACCACGTTGCCCTCGCGGTCAATCAGGAACTTTTCAAAATTCCACAGGATATCGCCAGGCGTTTTCGGCGCGCGGCCTTTGCTCGCCATGCGCTCGTAGAAGCCGCTGCCTTCCGGACGCACCGCCTCCGGCTGCGCCGCCACCAGCTGCGTGTAGAGCGGGTGGCGCGCCGGGCCGTTGACGTCGCCTTTGGCCAGCATGGGAAAGGTAACGCCGTAGGTGGTGCTGCAGAAGGTTTTGATCTCGTCGTTGCTGCCCGGCTCCTGCTCGAGGAACTGATTGCAGGGAAAGCCGAGCACGCTGAAGCCCTGCGCCTGATACTGCTGCTGCAGCGCCTCCAGCTGCTCGTACTGCGGCGTAAGGCCGCATTTCGACGCCACGTTAACCACCAGCAGCACCTTGCCCTGCCACTGCTCCAGCGTGGTTTTTTCGCCGTCGATGGTGGTTACTTCAGTTTGATAAAGGCTCATGAAAGTCTCCTGTAGAGGATGCAGAAAGCCAGCCGAAGCTAGCGCGAAGATTTAACTAACAGCGCGATAAACAGCGGCGCGCCGAGCGTGGCGGTCACCACGCCGATCGGCAGCTCCGCCGAGGTCAGCGCCAGGCGCGCGATAATGTCGGCGGCGAGCAGCACGCCCGCGCCCGCCAGCGCCGAGGTCGGCAGCAGATAGCGATGATCGCTGATGCCGCTGAGCCGCAGCAGATGCGGGATCACCAGACCGACAAAGCCGATGGCGCCCGCCATGGCGACGCTGACGCCCACCAGCCAGCCCATCGCCAGCACCAGCGCATTACGCCAGAAAAAAAGCGACAGGCCCAGCTGCTGCGCCGAGGTTTCGCCGAGCGCCAGCAGATTGAGCACGCGCGCGGTGGCGATCAGCCCAGCGGTAACCGGCAGCAGCGCCAGCATCATCCAGCCGTAGCGCCAGTCGATGCCGCTGAAGCCGCCCATCATCCAGTACATTAGCTGGCGCAGATCGAGGCTGGTGCTGAAGTAGACCGCCCAGGTCATGATGGCGCTGCAGATAATGCCGAGCGCCACGCCGGTCAGCAGCAGCCGCGTGACAGAGAGCTGCCGGTGCGCGAAATGCAGCAGGATCAGCGTGATCAGCAGCGCGCCCGCCATCGCCGCCAGGCTCAGGCTCCAGAGCGAGCCGCTGCCGAACAGCACGCCCAGCACCAGGCCGATGCCGGCGCCGTTAGAGACGCCGAGCAGGCCCGGCTCCGCCAGCGGGTTGGTAAACAGCGCCTGCATCACCACGCCGCACACCGCCAGCGCCGCGCCGACCAGCACCACCGCCAGGGTGCGCGGCAGGCGCAGCTGCCAGACAAACAGCCGGCCGCTGTCGCTCAGCCACTGCGCTGGCGCGATCCAGCTATCGCCCGCGCACAGGCTAAGCGCCATTAACGCCAGCAGAAGAAGACACAGCGCCGTGAGCGCGCGACGGCTGCGGCGATCCGCCTGATAAGCAAGCTGATCCAGCAGGGACATAGTTGGGGATTCGTTGAGAAAACAGAGATTTGATTGTAGAGAGATTGGCGGAAAAAGAAAGGCTGGCGTCGGCGGCGCCGTCGGGCGCCGCCTTGAGGATTAGCCGTGCTCCGGGCGCGGCGGCAGCGGCTCGCCGTGCGGCTGACGGCCGCTGTGCGACGGATTATCGCGTTTCGCTACCGGCCTGCCGCGATCGGGGCGCTGCGCCTGCCAGCCGTTGCCGTTCCAGTAGCCGTGCGGCCCTTTCAGCCCGACGTTGCGGCCGTGGTGCGTCTGCCACCATTTCGCCGAGCGCCAGTCGTAGCCGTCCCAGTAGTAGCCGCGATGGTCGCGATCGCCGATATGGGCGCTGACGCGCGGCGGATCGTCATGGTGCGGCGCATTGGCGCTCGCCAGCAGCGGCATTCCCAGCAGGAGGCTTAAAAGCAGTGCGGTTTTTTTCATCAGGGCGTTCTCTTGTTGTCTCTCGCCGCAGTTATAGCAAAAGCGCCTCGCGCGTCACTATCGGCGCAGGCGGATTTTCAGCTTATTTCCCTTATGCTTACAGAATGCTGACAGTATGAAGAGATACGGCAGAAAAAGGGGAACGCGCGCGGCGCGGAAATGAAAAAGGCCGCATAAGCGGCCTTTTTAGAACACTGAAATCGGTCAGTCGTTATCTTTCGGGGAAGCGTTTTCGACGCGGCTTTTCAGCTTCTGACCCGGGCGGAACGTTACCACGCGGCGCGCGGTAATTGGAATATCTTCCCCCGTTTTTGGATTCCTGCCTGGACGCTGATTTTTATCGCGCAGGTCGAAATTACCAAACCCAGACAGTTTTACCTGTTCACCATTCTCCAGAGCGCGGCGAACCTCTTCAAAAAACAGCTCCACCAGCTCTTTTGCGTCGCGTTTGCTCAGCCCAAGCTTCTCAAACAGGTACTCTGACATTTCAGCTTTTGTAAGCGCCATAGGTTCAATCCCTCAAGGTTGCCTGGAATCGCTCTTTTAATGCCGCAACGCATTTGCCAACGGTCGCGGCAATCTCCTCTTCTTCGAGTGTCCGGCTGGTATCCTGCAAAATCAGGCTGATGGCGAGGCTCTTGAAACCCTCTTCAACACCCTTACCGCGGTACACGTCAAACAAGTTTACGCCAACTACCTGATTTACGCCAACTTTCTTACACTCGGCGATGATATCTGCTGCGGGGACGTTTTCAGCCACTACCACAGCGATATCGCGACGGTTCGCCGGGAAGCGTGAAATCTCGCGCGCTTCAGGCAGGACGCGGTCTGCGACCTTATTCCAAAGCAGTTCAAAGACTAAGGTGCGGCCGTTGAGATCCAGCTTACGTTCCAGCTCAGGATGAACCACCCCGATAAATCCGATTCGTTCTTCATGCAAATAAATCGCCGCGCTCTGCCCCGGATGCAGCGCCGGATTGGCTTCCGCGCGGAAGCGAATGTCGTCCAGCTTGCCGGTTAAATCGAGCAGCGATTCTAAATCGCCTTTCAAATCATAGAAGTCAACCGCCTGACGCGCCAGATCCCAGTGCTCTTCATTGCGATTGCCGCTCAGCACGCCCGCCAGCATAAGATCCTGACGGATGCCTAAATTCGCCTGGGTATCAGGCACAAAGCGCAAACCGCTCTCAAACAGGCGCACGCGGCTCTGCTGGCGGTTCTGGTTGTAGACCACGGCGCTCAGCAGGCCGGTCCACAGCGACAGGCGCATCGCCGACATCTCGCTGGAGATCGGGCTGGGCAGGATCAGCGCCTCTTCGCCCGGATGCAGCAGCTGCTGGATTTTCGGGTCGACAAAGCTGTAGGTGATCGCTTCCTGATAGCCTTTATCCACCAGCAGATTTTTAACGCGCTTCAGCGAGAGATCCGCCTCGCGGTGCTGGGTCATTACCAGGCTCGCCTGCACCGGCACGTCCGGGATGTTGTTATAGCCGTAGATGCGGGCGACTTCTTCAATCAGATCTTCTTCAATCGCCATGTCGAAGCGCCAGCTCGGCGCGACCGCTTTCCACTCGCCCTGTCCTGGCATCACCTTGCAGCCGAGACGCGTCAGGATGTCGGTTACCTGCTCATCGGCGACGGCGTGGCCAATCAGGCGATCCAGCTTCTCGCGGCGCAGCGTGATGGTGGCGCGCGGCGGCAGCGCCGCGTCGTGCGTCTGATCGATAACCGGGCCGGCCTGGCCGCCGCAGATATCCAGCAGCAGCTGGGTGGCGCGCTCGATAGCCTTATGCTGCAGCGCCGGATCGACGCCGCGCTCGTAGCGGTGCGAGGCGTCGGTGTGCAGGCCGTGACGGCGCGCGCGACCGGTGATCGCCAGCGGATCGAACCAGGCGCACTCAAACAGAATGTTCTGCGTCTCTTCGTTGACGCCAGAATGCTCGCCGCCGAAGATGCCGCCCATCGCCAGCGCTTTGTGGTGATCGGCGATCACCAGCGTATCGCTGTTGAGCTTCGCTTCGCTGCCGTCGAGCAGCGTCAGGGTTTCGCCCTCTTCCGCCATGCGCACCACGATGCCGCCGTCGAGGCGGTCGAGGTCGAAGGCGTGCATCGGCTGGCCCAGCTCAAGCAGCACGTAGTTGGTGATATCCACCACCGGATCGATAGAGCGAATGCCGCAGCGGCGCAGCTTTTCACGCATCCAGAGCGGGGTGGCGGCTTTAACGTTGATGCCTTTCACCACGCGGCCGAGGTAGCGCGGGCAGGCGTCGGTGGCGTCGACGCGGATCGGGAAGGTATCGGAGATCGCGGCGGCCACCGGCTCGATTGCCGGCGCGGTAAGCGGCAGGCCGTTCAGCACCGCCACGTCGCGCGCGATGCCGATGATGCCGAGGCAGTCGGCGCGGTTCGGCGTAACGCTGATCTCAATGGTGTTGTCGTCGAGCTGCAGATAGTCGCGGATATCCGCGCCGATGGGCGCATCGCCCGGCAGTTCGATAATGCCGTTGTGATCGTCGGAAATGCCCAGCTCGGAGAACGAGCAGAGCATGCCTTCAGACGGCTCGCCGCGCAGCTTCGCCGCTTTGATTTTAAAATCGCCCGGCAGTACGGCGCCCACGGTAGCAACCGCCACCTTCAGGCCCTGACGGCAGTTCGGCGCGCCGCAGACGATATCCAGCAGACGATCGCCGCCGACGTTGACCTTAGTGACGCGCAGCTTGTCAGCGTTCGGGTGCTGGCCGCACTCGACGACTTCACCGACCACCACGCCGTGAAACGCGCCGGCAACCGGCTCCACGCCGTCCACTTCCAGACCGGCCATGGTGATCTGTTCAGAAAGGGCAGCGCTGTCCAGAGCCGGGTTTACCCATTCGCGTAACCAGAGTTCACTGAATTTCATTGGATAACCTGCCCTTATTTAAATTGTTTGAGGAAACGTAAGTCATTTTCGAAGAAGGCGCGCAAGTCGGTGACGCCGTAGCGCAGCATGGTGAGACGCTCCATGCCCATGCCGAAGGCGAAGCCGGAGTAGATTTCCGGATCGATGCCGACGTTGCGTAATACGTTCGGATGCACCATGCCGCAGCCCAGCACTTCCAGCCATTTGCCGTTTTTGCCCATGACGTCGACTTCCGCCGAAGGCTCGGTGAACGGGAAGTAAGAAGGACGGAAACGGATCTGCAAATCTTCCTCAAAGAAGTTGCGCAGGAAGTCGTGCAGCGTGCCTTTCAGATTGGTGAAGCTGATGTTCTTGTCGACGATCAGCCCTTCCATCTGGTGGAACATCGGGGTATGCGTCTGGTCGTAGTCGTTGCGATAGACGCGGCCCGGCGCGATGATGCGAATCGGCGGCTGCTGGTTTTTCATGGTGCGGATCTGCACGCCGGAGGTCTGGGTGCGCAGCAGGCGCGTGGCGTCGAACCAGAAGGTGTCGTGATCGGCGCGCGCCGGGTGGTGGCCCGGGATATTTAGCGCGTCGAAGTTATGGTAGTCATCCTCGATCTCCGGGCCGGTCACCACCGCGAAACCCAGCTCGCCGAAGAAGGTTTCGATGCGATCGATGGTGCGCGTGACCGGATGCAGACCGCCGTTTTCCGTGCGGCGTCCCGGCAGCGAGACGTCGATGGTCTCGGCGGCCAGACGGGCGTTGAGCGCGGCGGACTCCAGCGTCTCTTTGCGCGCGTTCAGGCGCTCCTGCACCTGCTGCTTGGCGTCGTTGATCACTGCGCCCGCAGCCGGACGCTCTTCCGGCGGCAGCTCGCGCAGCGTTGTCATCAGCTGCGTCAGGTGGCCTTTTTTACCGGTATATTCGACGCGCACCGCGTCAAGGGTGGCGATATCCGTCGCCTCGTCGATAGCGGCTGTGGCGCGGGCCACCAGTTCTGCGAGTTGGGACATGGTTTCCTCTTCTTCCAGGCGGGCTGGTCAGTTCTCGTTGGGACGTTGCCGTCATGCTTCGCCAGAAACACGAAAGCCTCCACGAGGGAGGCTTTCGGCGCGATTTTTCGTTTCTTTTCTATGCGCAAAAGCCCCTGAGTGTCAGGTGCTAAAGTAAAAAAAGAAACGGAAAAGAGCAGCATTCATGCTTGCGTTACCTTGCTGTGACTCTGAGGGCACTATTGAAAAGCCCTGCGGTGAAAATGTCAATCTTTTGCTTGAGTTACAGGCAATAAAAAAGGGAGCAAGCTCCCTTTTTCATCTGACTTACGCCAGAGCTGATTTTGCTTTTTCGACCAGTGCGGTGAACGCCACTTTGTCGAATACAGCGATGTCAGCCAGGATTTTACGGTCAATTTCAATGGACGCTTTTTTCAGGCCATTGATGAAACGGCTGTAAGAGATGCCGTTCTGACGCGCTGCAGCGTTGATACGCGCAATCCACAGTTGACGGAACTGACGCTTACGTTGACGACGGTCACGGTAAGCATACTGACCAGCTTTGATAACAGCCTGGAAGGCAACGCGGTATACACGTGAACGTGCACCATAGTAGCCTTTAGCTTGTTTTAAGATTTTCTTGTGACGTGCGCGAGCAATTACACCACGTTTAACGCGAGCCATGTGAGCTCTCCTGTATCAATATTCTGTGATGCCTTTATCCCCTGCCGGCCAGCGGCCGTTATGCAGAGTCGTCGAGGCAGATTTATAAAAAAGTTAACTTATGCGTACGGCAGGCAGGCAACAACCAGACCCAGATCGCCTTTAGACACCATGCCTTTCGGGCGCAGGTGACGTTTACGCTTAGTTGATTTTTTAGTCAGAATATGACGCAGGTTTGCGTGCTTACGCTTGAAGCCGCCAGAAGCGGTCTTCTTGAAGCGCTTAGCGGCGCCACGTACAGTTTTAATCTTTGGCATTTTAAAAATATCCACTTCGCATTGTTAATAAAACGAATCAGACAGGCGAACAAAGAGCCGCACAGCGCGAACGCTGCGCGGTCGTTGCTACTTGAAAGCCTACTGTTTCTTCTTGGGAGCGAGCACCATAATCATCTGGCGGCCTTCGATCTTCGATGGGAAGGATTCGACTACTGCCAGTTCTGTCAGATCTTCTTTGACGCGGTTAAGCACTTCAATGCCGATCTGTTGGTGCGCCATCTCACGACCACGGAAACGCAGCGTGATTTTGGCTTTATCGCCTTCTTCCAGAAAACGAATCAGGCTGCGGAGTTTTACCTGATAGTCGCCTTCATCGGTACCAGGACGGAATTTAATTTCCTTAACCTGGATAACTTTTTGCTTCTTCTTCTGTTCCTTAGAAGATTTGCTTTTTTCATAAAGGAACTTGCCGTAATCCATAATACGGCACACCGGCGGTTCGGCGTTGGGGCTGATTTCAACTAAATCAACACCCGCTTCTTCAGCTTTTTCAATAGCTTCGCGAAGGCTGACAATACCAATCTGTTCGCCATCCACGCCAGTTAAGCGTACTTCAGTGGCACGGATTTCACCGTTGATTCGATTCGGACGCGTCGGTTGTACTCGTTTTCCGCCTTTAATAACCTTATTCCTCTAATTGGTGAAGATTGCGGCTGCGAATCTCTTGTTGCAGCTTCTCAACAAACACATCGATGTCCATCGTCCCGAGGTCTTTACCGCGGCGGGTGCGAACGGCTACTTTGCCTGCTTCCACCTCTTTGTCACCGCAAACCAGCATGTAAGGGACGCGACGTAATGTGTGCTCGCGGATTTTAAAGCCTATCTTCTCGTTTCTCAAGTCTGCTTTCACACGAATGCCAGCATTCTGCAATTTGCGTGTCAACATGTCGACATATTCCGCCTGTGCATCGGTGATATTCATCACCACCGCCTGCATCGGCGCCAGCCACGTCGGGAAGAACCCAGCGAACTCTTCGGTCAGGATGCCGATAAAGCGCTCCATCGAGCCAAGAATCGCGCGATGAATCATTACCGGGGTCTGACGGTCGTTGTTTTCGCCCACATAGGTGGCGTCCAGACGTTTTGGCAGGGAAAAGTCTAGCTGAACTGTGCCGCACTGCCAGGCGCGATCGAGACAGTCATACAGTGTAAATTCAATTTTCGGGCCGTAGAATGCACCTTCTCCGGGCTGGAATTCAAACGGAATTTCGTTTTCATTCAGCGCGGCGGCTAAATCTTCTTCAGCACGGTCCCACATTTCATCGGTGCCGATGCGCTTCTCAGGCCGCGTGGAGAGCTTCACCACGATCTTTTCAAAGCCGAAGGTGCTGTACATGTCATAAACCATGCGAATACAGCTGTTCACTTCGTCGCGCACCTGATCTTCGGTACAGAAGACGTGGGCGTCATCCTGCGTAAAGCCGCGTACGCGCATCAGGCCATGCAGCGCGCCTGACGGCTCATTGCGGTGACAGCTACCGAACTCCGCCATTCGCAGCGGCAGATCGCGGTAGGATTTCAGCCCCTGATTGAAGATCTGCACGTGGCCCGGACAGTTCATCGGCTTGATGCAGTATTCGCGGTTTTCTGACGAGGTAGTGAACATCGCCTCTTTGTAGTTTTCCCAGTGCCCGGTTTTTTCCCACAGCACGCGGTCCATCATAAAGGGACCTTTCACTTCCTGGTACTGGTACTCTTTCAGCTTGCTGCGCACGAACACTTCCAGCTCGCGGAAGATGGTCCAGCCGTCATTATGCCAGAAAACCATGCCCGGCGCCTCTTCCTGCATATGATAGAGGTCGAGCTGCTTGCCGATCTTGCGATGGTCGCGCTTCGCCGCCTCTTCCAGACGCTGCAGATAGGCGTTGAGCTGCTTCTTATCCGCCCAGGCGGTGCCGTAGATACGCTGCAGCATTTTATTGTTGCTGTCGCCGCGCCAGTAGGCGCCCGCGATTTTCTGCAGCTTGAAGTGATGGCAGAAACGCATATTCGGCACGTGCGGACCGCGGCACATGTCGACATATTCTTCGTGATGATAAAGGCCAGGACGATCGTCGTGGCTGATGTTCTCATCCAGAATAGTGATTTTGTAGCTTTCGCCGCGCTCGGCGAATACGTCGCGCGCCTGCTGCCAGCTGACGACTTTTTTCACCACGTCGTAGTTGGTTTCGGCCAGCTGGTGCATGCGTTTTTCCAGCGCGTCGATATCTTCCTGCGTCAGGGTATGATCGAGATCGACGTCATAGTAGAAGCCGTTGTCGATAACCGGACCGATCGCCATTTTCGTATTGGGCCACAGCTGTTTAATCGCGTGTCCCAGCAGATGCGCGCAGGAGTGGCGAATAATTTCCAGACCCGCTTCATCTTTAGCGGTAATGATGGCGACGGAGGCATCTTCGGTGATGGGATCGACCGCATCCACCAGCTGCCCATTAACGCGTCCGGCAATACAGGCTTTCGCCAGGCCAGGACCGATGTCCAGCGCAATATCCATCACGCTTACCGCGCGGTCATAGCTGCGCTGGCTGCCATCAGGAAGAGTAATTACAGGCATTTAATATCCTTAATTGCAGTGGTAAGCCACACGAAAGCTTACATACAACATTGAGTAGAATTGATTGCCCGGCGCGATGTCAGACCCACATTGTCGGAATGACGCCGGGAATGGTAGTGCGCCGCTGATGATAACAGCTTTGAGCGGTGAGCAAAACCCGCCCTCTCGCCGCTAAGTCGAGGAACAGACGAAAAAAAACCGCAGACGGGCTGCGGTCAGGAAGCGATTACGCCGTGAATTACATGGCGTAGGTCAGCATGATGCTGGTTTTGGTGTCGGTGCGATCGGGCGCGGACTCTGGCGGGTTGTTGTTCCAGGTCACGTTGTACGCCAGCTTCAGGGCGAAGTGATCGTTGATGCCGACCTGCAGACCCGTTTCCGAGTTGACGGTGGTGTCTTCGCCAAAGCTGCTCAGCACAGATACGCCCTGAATGAATTTGGTGTTGTCAGTCAGCTGCCACTGATAGCTCAGCGCGCCGTAGCCCAGCGCTTTGGTTTCGCTGCCGCCGTCATGGAAATCGTCATAGCGCACGCCCGGACCAAATTCCGCGCGCAGCGAATGGATCGGCCCGCTCAGGATCTGACGACCGTAACCGGCGGTCAGCACATCGCGCGAGTCGTAGCCGTTAAAGCGGTCGCTCAGCCAGCTCGCCTGACCGAACAGGTAGTCGAAGCTGTTGAGGTTGTAGCGCGAACGGCCGCCGATGCTGTAGGTTTCAGAAGAGCGCTCGTCGTTGGACGAGGTGTTCGCCGCGTTACCCCACAGGCTGTAAGCCATGGAGCTCTGATACCACGTCATATTGGTTTGCGCAGTCAGCGAGGAGCTGGTGGTGTTGCCGGTCTGCGCCAGATAGCCTGCGGAGGCGCTGCCGTCGAACGGCTTTTTCGCCGTTGAAGGATCGTCCATCGCGGTAAAAACGGTGTTGTCCGCCAATGCCTGGTGGCAAAATGCGCCGGCGGAAAGCAAAAGAACGGCTGAGAGCTTGTGAAGCACTTTCATTTATTGTGACCCGTACGACAGTTTAAAAAACAGTGAGTGTGAAGAGTTTTACCGGCCAATCAATGCAATTTACGGTAAGTATTGTAAATAAATATTAACCTGCCTGAAACAGGCTTCACACAGGCTATCCCGCTTGATTATTGGGACTTTTCTCATTAACGGCGCGCATTATAGAGCGGAGCAGGCTGAAAAACAGCGGAGTTACTACAAGATTTTTCTGAACCGCCCGTTGGCGGCTTTACCCAGGTTTACTTTTATGCCTGCCTTAATTAACCGCTTTATCCTGTTCATTATTCGCGCATTTTTTCACCATGGTCTACGCTGAGCACAGTCATGCCGCACAGAGGTGAAACATGAGCGACGATCTTAAACGTTACATTGTCACATTTCACTATCAGGAAGCGGGCCTTGGTGATATTCAGGCGCTCAACAGCGCGATGATCGCCGCCGGCTTCAGCACCACGCTCAACGATGACCAGGGCCACCCGCACGAGCTGGGCACCAATAGCTTCGGTCTGGTCAGCGCCCTGTCGCAGGAGGAGCTGCAGCGTCAGGCCACTGCCGCGGGCGAAAGCGTGCTGCATCAGAAACCTGACGTCGCCGTAACGACGCTGGAGGCGTTTTTACGCGATGCGACGCCGTAGCCGCGCTCGCTATCCGTTCCGGTAAGCTGTGCGCAAGCGCGGGTTTTCAGCGATATACACGCGATATAATCGTTTTTATGTCGTAGACCGTTCTGACTGACACCGCAGCCTGACAGGTTAAAAGAGGATCGCCCAATGTGGAACGCTATTAGTCGTCTGTTAAGCGAACAGTTTGGCCATGCCGAAATTACCGAACGCCACGAGCTTCCCGGCGGCGACGTTCATCCCGCCTGGCGCCTGCGCTATGGCGAGCATGATGTCTTTATGAAGTGCAACAGCCGCGAGATGCTTACCCTTTTCACCTGGGAAGCCGATCAGCTGGCGCTGCTGGCGCGCACCCAAAGCGTGCGCGTGCCGGCGGTCTACGGCGTCGGCCACCATCGCGATCAGAGCTTTTTGCTGCTGGAGTATATTGCGCCGCAGCCGCTGGACGCGGAGAACGCCTTTCAGCTGGGGCAGCAGCTGGCGCGCCTGCATCAGTGGAGCGAACAGGCGCAGTTCGGCCTCGACTTCGACAACAACATCACCACTACGCCTCAGCCCAACAGCTGGCTGCGCCGCTGGTCGGTTTTCTTTGCGGAGCAGCGCATCGGCTGGCAGCTGCAGCTGGCGGAAGAGAAAGGCATCGCCTACGGCAATACGGAAGAGATCGTTAACTGCGTGCAGCGCGCGCTGGCCACGCACCATCCGCAGCCTTCCCTGCTGCATGGCGACCTCTGGCCGGCCAACTGCGCCGGCAGCGCCAGCGGCCCCTGGCTGTTCGATCCCGCCTGTTACTGGGGCGATCGCGAATGCGACCTGGCGATGCTCGGCTGGTTTCCCGATCTGCCGCGACAGATATATGAGGGCTATCAGTCGGTCTGGCCGCTGCCGGACGGCTTCTCGCAGCGCCAGCCGGTCTACCAGCTCTACTACCTGCTTAACCGCGCCAACGTTTTCGGCGGCAGCTGGTTGAGCGAGGCGCGCTTTGCCGTCGCGCGCCTGCTGGAAGAGGACGCGCTGGCGCAGCGTCAGGCCAGACCGGCCTGACCCGTTACAGAAAGCCGAGCAGCGACAGCGCGAAGTAACCGGCGACGGCGATCACCACCGGCAGGATATAGAGCGGAAAGATTTGCAGGAAAATCGTGTGGTGCGGCACGCGGATTTTCTCTTCCAGCTGCTGGCGCGTGCGGGCGTCGCTGCCGCGCGCCTGCTCAAGAATCAGCTGATCCTCAATACCCTCTTTAATATGGCGCGCCTGACGCGCCATGCGCGAGCCGGACGCTTCCAGCGCCAGACCGACGAAAATCAGAATATAGATAATCCAGAAGCCGATATTCATCTGACCGTGAAACTCCGGCACCGGCGAGTTACGCCAGAAGAAACCGAGGAACGGCGTGTTGAAGCGGATCATATCGACGATGACATGGACAAAATCGAGCATCACCGCGTCGATGCCCGGTTGTTTTTCACTGTGTCTGAACATAAAGCTCAGCACTGAAATCACGGTCGACAGCAGCGCGAGCAAAAAAATCGCCCAGCCAGCCACTCGCTTAAGGATGGCAATGCGGCCAGCCTGTTGATAAGTCATGGTATCTCCTGTACCTGAATCCCGTTTGCAGCCAGTCTACCTGCCTGTGGTTTTTATTTCCCGTAAAAAGCGCCGCCTGCGCCACTTTCGCGGCGCGCGCCGGCCCATGATAAGGTAGCGCAAATTCTACAAGGAGCCAGCCGATGAGTTACACCCGCCCCGTTTATGCCGCCCTGTTTGATATGGATGGTTTGATTATCGACTCTGAACCGCTGTGGGATCAGGCAGAACTGGATATCTTCGCCACGCTCAACGTCGATCTGTCGCGCCGCAGCGAGCTGCCGGACACGCTCGGTCTGCGCATCGATCAGGTGGTGCGCATGTGGTATGAAACCCTGCCCTGGTCAGGCCCGGATCAGCAGACGGTCACGGCGCGCATTATCGCCCGCGCGCTGGCGCTGATTGAAGAGCAGCGCCCGCTGCTGCCAGGGGTGAAACAGGCGCTGCAGCTCTGTCGGCAGCGCGGGCTGAAAACCGGCCTGGTCTCCGCCTCGCCGCTGATGATGCTGGAGCGCGTGCTGGCGCTGTTTGACCTGCGCGACCATTTCGACGTGCTGGTCTCCGCCGAGGCGCTGCCTTACAGCAAACCGCATCCGCAGGTCTATCTCGACGCCGCCGCGCGGCTGGGCGTCGATCCGCTCAACTGCGTAACCCTGGAGGATTCGGTTAACGGCATGATCGCCACCAAAGCGGCGCGCATGCGTTCTGTGGTGGTGCCGCCCGCCGCGCTGCGCGAGGATCCGCGCTGGTCGCTGGCTAACGTAAAGCTGGACGATCTGACCCAGCTGACCGCCGCGCATCTGCTGGGCGAGTCGGCACGCTAAAGCGCGAACGCGCCGCTTATTCGCACCTACCCGCCGCCGGCGGGTTTTTCTTTGCGGCATGATCCCCCTCTCAAATAAATAAAACAGCGTTTCATTTTTATTGAATTGATCCTCCACTCCTCCTAAGATGCCCTCAGACGCCCTGCGGGGCCTATGCACCTGTTTCGCCAGAGGGGACCAGAATGGACGTTCGTCAAAGCATTCACAGCGAGCATGCCCGTCAGCTCGACACCGCCGCGCTGCGCCGCGAATTTCTGATTGAGAAGATCTTTGAAGCCGACCGCTATACGCTCACCTACAGCCATATCGACCGCATTATTATCGGCGGCGTGATGCCGGTCGCCGACGGCGTGACCTTCGGCAACGAGATGGGCAAACAGCTGGGCGTCAGCTACTTCCTGGAGCGCCGCGAGCTGGGCGTTATCAATATCGGCGGACCGGGCACCATCGAGGTAGACGGCAAGGTCTGGGAGATCGGGACGGAAGAGGCGCTCTACGTCGGCAAAGGCGCCCAGACGCTGAGCTTCCGCAGCAACGACGCCTCACGTCCGGCGAAGTTCTATTTCAACAGCGCGCCCGCGCACAGCCGCTTTCCCGATAAAAAAGTCGGCAAAGAGGACGCGGTCCGCACCACGCTGGGCGATGCGGCGACCTCAAACCGCCGCACCATCAACAAATATCTGGTGCCGGACGTGCTGCCGACCTGCCAGCTCACCATGGGCCTGACGCGCCTGGACGAAGGCAACCTGTGGAACACCATGCCGTGTCACACCCACGAACGCCGGATGGAGGTCTACTTCTACTTCGATATGAACCCGGACAGCGCGGTGTTTCATATGATGGGCCAGCCGCAGGAGACGCGTCATCTGCTGGTGCATAACGAACAGGCGGTTATCTCGCCCAGCTGGTCGATTCATGCCGGCGTCGGCACCGAACGCTACACCTTTATCTGGGGCATGGTCGGCGAGAATCAGGTATTCGACGACATGGATCATGTCAACATCCGCGATCTGCGCTAACAAAGGAGGCGCTCTCATGATACTCAACGCATTTAATCTGGAAGGTAAAATCGCGCTGGTCACCGGCTGCAACACCGGGCTCGGCCAGGGTATGGCGCTGGGGCTGGCGCAGGCCGGCTGCGATATCGTCGGCGTTAACCGCGACGATCCCACGGAAACGCAGCAGCGCGTCGAAGCGCTGGGCCGCCGCTTCTGGTCGCTGCAGGCGGATCTTATCCGCACCGAGCAGGTGCCGGGCGTGGTGGAGAAAGCGGTTGCCGCCGCAGGCAAAATCGACATCCTGGTCAACAACGCCGGGATTATCCGCCGCGAGGACGCGCTGAACTTCAGCGAACAGGACTGGGACGACGTGATGAACATCAACAGCAAAAGCGTCTTTTTCCTGTCGCAGCAGGTGGCGCGCCAGTTTATCGCGCAGGGCCAGGGCGGCAAAATCATCAACATCGCCTCGATGCTCTCTTTCCAGGGCGGCATTCGCGTCCCCTCCTACACGGCGTCGAAAAGCGCGGTGATGGGCCTGACGCGGCTGATGGCGAACGAGTGGGCGAAACACGGCATCAACGTCAACGCCATCGCGCCGGGCTATATGGCGACCAACAATACCGAACAGCTGCGCAGCGACGAAGGCCGCAGCGCCGAGATCCTCGGACGCATCCCCGCCGCGCGCTGGGGCGTGCCGGAAGATATGATGGGTCCGGTGGTTTTCCTCGCCTCTTCAGCCTCTGACTATGTCAACGGCTACACGCTGGCGGTCGACGGCGGCTGGCTGGCGCGCTAGCGTCACGCAGAGCATAAGAGGCGGCCCAACGGCCTGCTGCTGACAAACCCGACGAAACGGCGGCGCAATGCCGCCGTTTCGCTAAAAAAATTCACGCTTCGTTACAGCGTCACAACTTCTCATTTACTGGATAAATCCCTATACTGGATGCATCGACAGTTTGCAGCCAGGTTTTATCATGACGGGCGAAGGCCACGTAATTTTCGCTATTGCCACCGCTATTTTCGCCAAACGCGCAGAGCTGACGCCCGTGCTGGCGCAGGCCGACTGGTGGCACCTGATTTCCGCCTCGCTGCTCACCTGTCTGCTGCCCGACATCGACCACCCTAAATCTCTGCTCGGCCAGCGGCTAAAATGGCTGTCGTACCCTATCGCCCGCGCCTTCGGCCACCGCGGCTTTACCCATAGCCTGCTGGCGGTGGCCGCCAGCCTGTGGCTGTTTCAGATAAACGTGCCCGACGACTGGCTGCTGCCCGCTGACGTGCTGCAGGGCATGACGCTGGGTTATCTCAGCCATATTGTTGCCGATATGCTGACGCCCGCCGGCGTGCCGCTGCTGTGGCCGTGCCGCTGGCGCTTTCGTCTGCCGATCCTCAGAAGCCAGAAAGGCAATCAGCTGGAGCGCACGCTCTGCCTGGCGCTGGTGGGCTACGCGCTCTGGTTTCCGCCCGGCTCGCCCTCTTTTGGTGCGAACGGCTGGCCAACGCAGCTGTTCGATACGCTGCAAAATGGCGTCTCTCGTCTGATTTCCACCCAAAAAGCGCATTAAAGCAGCAGAAAACGCTGTCTGGTTATAAGGCATTCCATTTGGATATAAGTCGGCGTCCGGGTGAGCTGGTAACATAGCGCCACTTAATTCGTGCGTCACAATATCTGACGTTCCGGCGCAATAGCTGTCGTCGGGCGTGTCTTTCGGGAGCCAACATGGATCTACCTCTGATTCTTAATCTCGCAGCCTTCGTCGCGCTGCTGCTGCTGCTGTCGCGCCTCGGCCGCGATAGCTGGAGCCTGTCGAAAAAGGTGCTGGTCGGTCTGGTGATCGGCGTGCTGTTCGGCCTGGCGCTGCAGACCATTTACGGCGCGCAGAGCGAGGTGCTGAAAACCTCTATTAGCTGGTTCAATATCGTGGGCAACGGCTATGTGCAGCTGCTGCAGATGATCGTGATGCCGCTGGTGTTCGCCTCTATCCTCAGCGCCGTCGCGCGCCTGCATAACGCCTCGTCGCTGGGCAAAATCAGCCTGCTCACCATCGGCGTGCTGCTGTTCACCACCGCCATCTCCGCGCTGGTGGGCGTGCTGGTCACCGGCCTG
Organism: Pantoea sp. X-Soil-MYKO-1289; assembly: GCF_059730625.1. NCBI lineage: Bacteria > Pseudomonadati > Pseudomonadota > Gammaproteobacteria > Enterobacterales > Erwiniaceae > Pantoea > Pantoea sp. X-Soil-MYKO-1289. The sequence goes on along the minus strand of NZ_AP036004.1, from coordinate 1,815,721 downwards.
TTCCACCTCAGCGCCGAGGGGCTGGTACAAGGGGCGCAGGAGAGCGCGCGCCTTGCCGCGATCCAGAGCAACTACGCGGGCAAAGTGGCGGACCTCACCGTGCCGCAGCTGCTGCTCTCTTTCGTGCCGAAAAATCCGTTCGCCGATCTGACCGGCGCCAGCCCGACCTCGATTATCAGCGTAGTGATCTTCGCCGCCTTCCTCGGCGTGGCCGCGCTGCAGCTGCTGAAGGATGACGAAGCCAAAGGCCAGCGCGTGCTGGTGGCGATCGATACTCTGCAGTCCTGGGTGATGAAGCTGGTGCGTCTGATCATGAAGCTGACGCCCTACGGCGTGCTGGCGCTGATGACCAAAGTGGTCGCCGGCTCCAACCTGCAGGACATTATCAAGCTGGGCGGCTTCGTCGTCGCCTCCTACCTGGGTCTGGCGATTATGTTCGGCGTGCACGCGCTGCTGCTGTCGGTCAACGGTATCAACCCGCTGCGCTTCTTCCGCAAGGTCTGGCCGGTGATCACCTTCGCCTTTACCAGCCGCTCCAGCGCCGCGAGCATTCCGCTTAACGTGGAAACGCAGACGCGTCGCCTGGGCGTACCGGAATCGATCGCCAGCTTCTCCGCCTCTTTCGGCGCGACAATCGGTCAAAACGGCTGCGCAGGTCTCTATCCGACCATGCTGGCAGTGATGGTTGCGCCGACCGTTGGCATTAACCCGTTCGATCCGGTCTGGATCGCCACGCTGGTGGGCATCGTTACGCTGAGCTCCGCAGGCGTGGCGGGCGTAGGCGGCGGCGCGACCTTCGCCGCGCTGATCGTGCTGCCGGCGATGGGTCTGCCGGTGACGCTGGTCGCCCTGCTGATCTCTATCGAACCGCTGATCGATATGGGCCGTACCGCGCTCAACGTCAACGGCTCGATGACCGCTGGCTCCCTCACCAGCCGCTGGCTCGGCATGACCGACAAAGCGGTGCTGGAGAGTGACGAGCACGCAGAGCTGGCGCACCGCTAAGCGCGCGCTGCATGACGATAAACCGGGCCATCGCGCCCGGTTTTTTTATCTCCGCGCTTCATAATCCGCCCCCTTTATGGCGACGCCGTTAAGAAAGCGTTAAGCGTGGTAAAGAGAGGAAAAAGTCGCCCTTCTGCGCTTGTTTTCACAGCGGAAAAAGAGAATGCTTCAGGCAGTTATCGCAGGAGAAAACCCATGAAAAAAGTTATCGCCTCGCTGCTGGCGCTAACGCTGTTGTCGCCAGCGCTTGTCTCTGCTCACCCCGGCGGCTGGGGTCCCGGCCCGGGTCCGCACTGGGGCGGCCACGGCCGCGGCTGGGGCGGTCCAGGCCCGCTGCGCTTTCTGCCTGAAGCGGCGACCGCGGTGCTGATCGGCGGCCTGACCTACTACATGCTCAACGGCGCTTACTATCAGCGTCAGGGCGAAAATTACGTGGTGGTGCAGCCGCCTGCCGAGCAGGATGGCGCGCTGCGCGTGCTCGACTTTAACGGACGCCGTTTTTACGTGCAGGAGGGCCACTACTATCAGCGCGATATCAGCGGCAACTATATCGAGGTGCCGCGTCCCGCAGGACTCTAAGCAGCCATAACGAAAAACGGCCCGTCAATGACGGGCCGTTTGCTTTCTGTTCTTTCGCTTCGCAGCTTACTGAGCAGCCTGCGGATCGGTATCGTAATCTTTACAGCTCTGGAAACCGTAGTTCATGACGCGACCGGTGTCGCTATAGCTCACGAAGTAGGTCTGCGGCTTGCCGTCACGCTCGCCCAGCACATAGGTCTGGCAGGTGCCGCGCGCGTGAACCATGGTGATTTCAGTAGAAGCCGGGCCTGCAATCTGGCGAACCTGATCGCGCGTCATGCCTTTTTTCACATCCTTAACCACGGGCTTGCTCACGTAGCTCTCAGCACGATCGTAAGCCGTACAACCAGACAGTGCGACCAGCGTCAGCGCCGCAGCGATACATCCCATTGCTTTATTCATCGAGTTGTTCCTCATTGTATTGTCCATGTAAGCTTAAGCCTGGAACAGAAATGCAGATTAATCAACTTTATGGCGCACTTTTAAGTTCAGTCTGAACTGTCAGGTTAGCGTAAAAAGGCTGGCCTAAACGCGATCGCTCCGTATAATCCGGCGCGAGAATAAGCACTCTCAAAACTATTTTCGGAGGCAGGATGAACCCACAGCGCGACGCGCGGCATCGCAAGCGCCAGGATGAGATCATCGCGGCGGCGCGGCGCTGTTTTCGTCAGTCAGGCTTCCACGGCGCCAGCATGGCGCAGCTTGCCAGCGCCGCCAGCCTGAGCGTCGGGCAGATCTATCGCTACTTTCCCAGCAAAGACGCGCTGATTGAAGAGATGGTGAAACGCATCGTCGACGGCCGCGTGGTGGCGATGAGCGCGCAGAGCGACGCCAGCCATATCGCCGATATGATCGCCCGCCGCGAAACCCTGCACGACGAGGATGAGATGCTGATGCTGGAGGTTGCCGCCGAGGCGAGCCGCAATCCGCGCGTCAGCGATATCCTGCAGGCCGCCGAGACGCGCCTGTTTCACAACGCCTGTGAAAAAATGCGCGCGGACTATCCGCACCTTACCGAGCCGCAGCGTGCCGCCTGCGTCGAAGTGCTGGCGGTGCTGATAGAAGGCACCGCTTTTCGCCGCCTGACGACGCAGAAAGCGTCGGCGGATCTGCTTTATACCCTCTACAAACAGATGATCCACAACTTAGTCAACCCCTCAGAGGACAAATGACACCTGCACGCAATAACCGACTGGTCTATGCCATCACGCTGGGCCTGCTGGCGGCGCTCGGCCCGCTCTGCATCGATCTCTACCTGCCTGCGCTGCCTGAACTGGCGCGCGATCTGCAAACCTCGACCGCCACGGCGCAGCTTAGCCTTACCGCCGGCCTGCTCGGCCTCGGCGCCGGACAGCTGCTGTTCGGACCGATGAGCGATAAGTTCGGCCGCCTGCGTCCGTTGACGCTTTCGCTGGCGCTGCTGTTTATCGCCTCGATCGGCTGCGCGCTGGCGCAGGATATCCACCAGCTGCTGCTGGCGCGCCTGTTCGAAGGCCTGGCGGGCGCGGGCGGCGCGGTGCTGTCGCGCGCGGTGGCGCGCGATATGTACAGCGGCCATGAGCTGACGCGCTTCTTCGCGCTGCTGATGCTGGTGAACGGCCTGGCGCCGATCGGCGCGCCGGTGCTGGGCGGCGTGCTGATGACGCTGCTTAACTGGCGCGGCATCTTCGTGGTGCTGGGCGCGACGGCGCTGCTGCTGATCCTGCTGGCGCGCTGGAAACTGCACGAAACCCTGCCGCCCGAGCGCCGCAGCCAGGGATCGGTCTTTTCGGCCTGGGCGGCGCTGGGCCAGGTGGTGGTTCATCGTCCCTTTATGGGCTTCTGTCTGACGCAGGCCTTTATGATGTCGGGCATGTTCGCCTATATCGGCGCGTCGCCCTTTGTGCTGCAGCAGATTTACGGCCTGTCGCCGCAGGCGTTCAGCTTCTGCTTCGCCGCGAACGGCATCGGGCTGGTGATCGCCTCGCAGACCAGCGCGCGTCTCTGCCCGCTCTGGGGCGAATATCGCGTGCTGAAGGGCGGCCTGACGCTGGCCTTTGCCGCCTCCAGCCTGCTGCTGCTGGCGGGCCTTCTCGCCGCACCGCTGCCGCTGGTGCTGGTGGCGCTCTTTTTCACCATCGCGAGCAACGGGGTGATCGCCACCACCGCCTCGTCGCTGGCGATGCAGAGCCAGGGCCATCGCGCCGGCAGCGCGTCGGCGGTGATCGGCGTCTGCATGTTCTCGTTCGGCGCGATATCGGTGCCCATTACCGGGCTGGGGGGCACCTCGCTCGTCAGCATGACCGGCACCATCTTCGGCTGCTTTATGCTGGCGATCCTGATGTTTATCTTCTTGGCGCAGAAACCGGCGCCGCGCGAATAAACTGCCTGATATGGCAACAGTTAGCCGGAAACAACTGGCGCTTTGGCTTGTTGTTTTCGGCGAGGCGCGTTAGCTTTAATAAAAGGTTCGCACGGGCCGACAGGCCTCTGACTTGAGGAGAGATTCATGTCACTGCAGCAGGAAATCATTACCGCACTCGGCGTTAGCCCGGATATCGACGCGCAGCAGGAAATTCGCCGCAGCGTCGATTTCCTCAAAAGCTATCTGAAGCGCAATCCGTTTTTGAAAACCCTGGTGCTCGGCATCAGCGGCGGTCAGGACTCGACGCTGGCGGGCAAACTGTCGCAGCTGGCGATCGGCGAACTGCGCGAAGAGAGCGGCGACAGCGCCTACACCTTTATCGCCGTGCGTCTGCCCTACGGCGTGCAGGCGGATGAGCAGGATTGTCAGGATGCGCTGGCGTTTATCCAGCCCGATCGCTCGCTGGTGGTCAATATCAAAGAGTCGGTGCTGGCCAGCGAACGCGCGCTGCGCGAGGCGGGCGTCGAACTCTCTGACTTTGTGCGCGGCAACGAAAAAGCGCGCGAGCGTATGAAGGCGCAGTACAGCATCGCCGGCATGACCAAAGGCCTGGTTGTAGGCACCGACCATGCGGCGGAAGCGGTGACCGGCTTCTTCACCAAATATGGCGATGGCGGCACCGACATCAACCCGCTGTTTCGCCTCAACAAACGTCAGGGCAAGCTGCTGCTGAAAACTCTGGGCTGTCCGGAACACCTCTACCTGAAACGCCCGACGGCGGATCTGGAAGACGATCGTCCTGGCCTGGAGGATGAAGTGGCGCTCGGCGTGACCTACGAGATGATTGACGACTACCTGGAAGGCAAAAGCGTCGCGCCGGAAACGGCGAAGATCATCGAAAACTGGTATGTGAAGACCGAGCACAAGCGTCGTCCGCCGATTACGGTGTTCGACGACTTCTGGAAATAATCCCCCTTTTCCCCTGCTGCCCGGCAGGGGAAATGTTATCCCGCCTCAATGTTCACCGGTTAACCCGCTGGCGAAAGCCTGAGCAGCCTGATATGCTGTATGAATACACAGTTACAGGAGTCTGTCTTGGTTCGACGTGCCGCCACGCACCGCCTCGAGTTCGACGCGGCTGCCATCTACGAATATCCCGAACACCTGCGCGAATGGCTGGAAGGTTTGCCCAATCAGCCCGGCGTCTATACCTTTCACGGCGACAGCGAGACGCTGCCGCTCTATATCGGGAAAAGCATCAATCTGCGCTCGCGCGTGATGTCGCACTTCCGCACGCCGGAAGAGGCGCGCATGCTGCGCCAGGCGCGACGCGTTAGCTGGATCCCCACCGCGGGCGATCTCGGCGCGCTGCTGCTGGAAGCGCAGATGATCAAGACGCAGCAGCCGCTGTTCAACAAGCGCCTGCGCAAAAATCGCCAGCTCTGCTCGATTCAGATCGCCGAGGGCAAGCCTGAGGTGGTCTACGCGCGCGACGTCGATTTTTCTCACTCCCCCAACCTCTTCGGTCTTTATCGCAGCCGCCATAAGGCGCTGGAGACGCTTAAGTATCTCGCCGACGAGCATCAGCTCTGCCACGGGCTGCTGGGGCTGGAGAAGCTGAGCGCCAACCGCGCCTGTTTTCGCGCTGCGCTGCGCCGCTGCGCCGGCGCCTGCTGCGGCCGTGAAACGCTGGACGATCATCAGGCGCGGCTGCTGGAAGCGCTGGAGAGCGTGCGGGTGATCTGCTGGCCGTGGCAGGGCCCGGTCGCGCTGATCGAGGAGGGAAAACTGATGACGCAGATCCACGTGATCGACCACTGGTTCTATCTCGGATCGGTCAGCGATATGGAAGAGGCGCGTCGGCTGAAGCGCGCGCCGAGCGGCTTCGACCATGACGGCTATAAAATTTTGTGTCGGCCGCTACTTTCGGGCCACTACCCCATCGAACCGCTATAAAAAAACCGCCGACGCTGCCCAGACTTTCTGCGTCTCTGGACAACGTCGGCGGTCTTACTGCCTTACCTCAGCCGGTTATTCAGCGGCTGGCGGCGCCATTTTCTCGTCGTGCGGGCCTTTCTCGGTCAGACGCTTTTCAAAGTTAGCGTTGTACTGCTTCTTCTGTTCCGGCGTCAGCACGTTGTAGAGCTTGTTCTGCGTCTCCATCATCGCTACCGCGCGCTCTTTCGCGTCGGCGGTCATTTTCTCTGCCTGCGCTTCCGCTTTCGCGCGGTCAAAGGTGTCAGAGGCGATAATCGCGTGACCGGCGCGGCGCTCTTCCAGCGACGGACGTTTAAAGTCTTTATGGCTCTCTTTCATGATGTCGCGAATCTGGGTCTTCTGCGCCTCGGTCAGGTTCAGGCCTTTGAACATCATCATGCCGTGGTGCATCGGCGGCTTATGCATCGCTTTTTCGCTACCGGCCGGCGGCGGCGTCAGGTTGTCGGCCGCTGCATGGACCGCGCTTGCCGCACCGAATGCCAGGGTAGAAGCGAGAATCAGGGAAGTCAGTTTACGCATAATAGTTGTCCTTATCATTCAGTTAATGACGACAGCAGCCTGTCGCGTCTTCGAGAACAAGATTACGCTGCTGAATGTCAATCTCTCAGAGAGTGAGTAAAGCCGTGAAAGCATAAAAGACAAAAATCGGGCAATCATGAAGAGAATAAGAAGAATAAGGTGAGGAATTGCAAAAGAATATGAATTCAAAGCGGATTTGGCAGGAATTATGGAGGAGTGTAAGGGTTTCGGCAGCAAAGCGGAAGGAAAATTCACCGCTTCGCCGCCGGAGAGAATATCAGCGCGGCGGCGCCTCGGCGGGCGCATCCTCCTCTACCAGCATCAGACCGGCGCGCAGCCCCAGCGCGACGGCGGGATTGGGAAACAGCACATATTCGCGCGCCTGCTGCACGACGTAGCGCGTGGCGCCATCCTCGGCCAGCAGCGCGCCCTGCGGGAAGGCGGTAAAGTTGCGCGTCTCCGCATCCATATGCAGCCGGAACTGCTCGCTGAGGCGGGTAATCTGCTGCGCCACCCGGTAGCGGCGCGGCTGCTCTCGCGCTTCCGGCAGCGGCCCGCCGCTCAGCAATGCCGCCAGCGCCTGCTGCGCGGCGGCGAACTGCGTCAGGTCGTTGGCGCCGAACGGCAGGGCCTTGCCCAGCTCCAGCGTGCAGCTGGCGGCGCGGAAGTTGGCGCAGCTGAAATGGGTAAAGGTGCCGCCCGGCGCCGTGTGGAAGACCAGCGCCTCCAGCCCCGCCGCCGTCAGCCAGTGGATAAACGGCGCCGGCCAGGGATGGGGATTGAGCGGCAGCACGCCGAAGCGGGTATGCCAGGAGCCGCGAATGGCGGTGTGCAGATCGAGATGCCAGCGCGGCTGCTGCGCCTGGCCGCCCTCCAGCCAGAAAGCCTCTGTCGCCTGCTCCAGACGCAGCGCGCGCCGCGCCTCGTCGCAGTCGTCGATCTGCTGCCAGCGGCCGCCGAACAGGCGATTCACATCGTGGCGCAGGTAGCGCTTTCCGGCGCGTAGCGCCGCCGGATTGCCGAGGATCGCCAGCACGCGATGACGCAACGGCATCTCGCCGCGCAGCAGCGCGCTGATAAGCGCGTTCATTATCTCTACCGGCGCGGTCTCATTGCCATGAATGCCGGCCGACAGCACCAGCGCCTGCTGCGGTTCGCCGAGCGGATCGAGCTGAAGAATGCCGTGATCGATCCACCGCCAGCGCAGCCAGGGCGTTTCGCCGCACGGCTGATGCGGCGCCTCGCCTGACAGCGTCTGCTGAAGAAAATCGTGCATTAAACCTCCTTTCTGCGATGTCAGCGCCGTTCCCGCTACTGCTGAAACGCGTAGACGTTGCCTAAGTCCAGCAGCCGCGTCAGCTCGTCCAGCGCCTCGCGGCCCTCTGTTAACAGCTGAGGGTCTGCCAGATCCGCCTGCGTCAGGCGATCGCGGTAGTGGCGATCCACCCAGCTGTTAAGCGTGGCGAACAGGCGATCGTTCATCATCACCGCCGGATTCAGCGCCTGTCGCTCCTGCGGCGTCAGCACCACGCGCAGCCGCAAACAGGCGGGCCCGCCGCCGTTTTGCATGCTTTCGCGCAGGTCAAAGCTCGCCAGCTCGCGCACCGGGCCACCCTGCTCTACCAGCTCGCTCAGGTAGCCCCAGACGCCGGGATGCTGGCGCGACTCTTCGGGCAGCACCAGCATCATCGCGCCATCGTCGCGGCTCAGCAGCTGGCTATTGAAGAGATAAGTGCTGACCGCGTCCGCCACCGAGACGCGGCTTTCGGGCACCTCAATGGCGGTAAAGCCAGGCACGCGACGCTGCAACGTCGCCAGCAGCGCAGGCTGATCGACGAATGCCCGCTGATGAAGGAAGAGCGCTTCGCGGTTGCTGACCGCGATAACGTCGTTATGAAACACCCCCTGGTCGATAACCTGCGGGTTCTGCTGGGCGAAGATCGTGTGGCGCTCATCAAGCTGATGCAGCCTGGCTACTGCCTGGCTCGCCTGCAGCGTCTGGCGCGCGGGATAGCGTCCCGGCGCGATGCCGCCGTTGTCGTCGCGGCCGTAGACAAAGAGCTGCAGGCTGCGGTCGCCATACTCCGCCCCGAGGCGGTTATGGTTTGCGGCCCCTTCGTCGCCAAACAGCGCCACCTGCGGCAGCGCGTCGTGCACGTCGAAGCGCTGCGGATCGCGAAAGATGGCGCGCAGCAGCCGGGCGGTCTGCGGCGCCTCCATGGCGCGATGAAATTTGTTGTTCAGGTTGGCGACGGTGAAATGCACGCGCCCGTCGGCGCTGTCGGCCGAAGGCGACACCGTCGCCGCATTGGCGACCCACATCGCCGAGGCGGAGCTGACCGCCGACAGCAGTCCGGGCGACGCCTTCGCCGCCTGCGCCAGCACCTGTTCGTCGCTGCCGCGGAAGCCGAGCTGACGCAGCAGCGGCAGGTTCGGCCGCTCGTGCGGCGGAATGACGCCCTGCACAAAGCCTTTGTCCGCCAGCGCCTTCATCTTCAGCAGCCCCTGCTTCGCCGCGAGGCGCGGGTTCGAGGGCTGATGCTGGTGACGCGTCGAGGCCTCGTTGCCGAACGACAGCCCGGCATAGTGGTGCGTCAGGCCGACCAGCCCGTCAAAATTCGCTTCTGTGGTTTTCATGCCTGCTCCTCGCGCGCGGAGAAATCGAGCCCAGGCGAGAGCGCGGCGGGCAGCGTCAAATCGGGCGTCTCCAGCGACGCCATCGGCCAGGCGCAGTAGTCCGCCGCATACCAGGCGCTGGCGCGATGGTTGCCGGACGCGCCGATGCCGCCGAACGGCGCGCTGCTCGCCGCGCCGGTGAGCGGCTTGTTCCAGTTCACGATCCCGGCGCGCGCCTCCAGCAGCAGCTGGTCAAACTGCGCGCGCGACGGCGAGATTAAGCCGCACGACAGGCCGTAGCGCGTCTCGTTGGCGAGGCGGATCGCCTCATCAAAGCGATCGTAGCGAATAACGTTCAGCAGCGGGCCGAACACCTCTTCGTCCGGCAGGCCGCTGACCTGCGTGACCTCGATAATGCCCGGGGTCAGCAGCGCGTTGCTGCGCTGCGGCCAGCGCATCTCAAGCAAAGGCGTGCCGCCGAGCGCGACGCGCTGCTGCCACGCCTGATAGATCTTTTCCGCCGCTTCGACGGAGATGGCGCTGCCCATAAAGGGCTGCGGCTCGGCGTTCCACGCGCCGGGCTGCAGCCGCGCGCTGACTTCCAGCAGCCGCTGCAGGAAGGCGTCGCCCGCCGCGCCGCGCTTCACCAGCAGACGGCGCGCGCAGGTGCAGCGCTGCCCGGCGGTAATGAACGCGGACTGAATAGCGATATGCACCGCCGCGTCGATATCCGCCGGATCCTCGACGATCAGCGCATTGTTGCCGCCCATCTCCAGCGCCAGCATTTTTTCCGGCTGGCCGGCGAACTGGCGGTGCAGCTGATAGCCGGTTCCGGCGCTGCCGGTAAAGAGCACGCCGTCGATCTGCGTCTCCGCCGCCAGCGCCTGTCCGGTGGCGCGCGCGCCCTGCAGCAGCGCCAGCACGCCGCGCGGCAGACCCGCTTCCAGCCAGAGGCGCACGGTTTTCTCCGCCGTCAGCGGCGTCAGCTCGCTCGGCTTGAAGAGTACGCAGTTGCCCGCCAGCAGCGCCGGCACGATATGGCCGTTAGGCAGATGGCCGGGAAAGTTGTAGGGGCCGAATACCGCCAGCACGCCGTGCGGGCGATGGCGCAGCGAGCTTTCGCCCTCGTGCTGTTCGCCGGTGCGCGTGTGGAAAGCCTTCACCGAGATAGCGATCTTATTGATCATCGCCTGCACTTCGGTCAGCGCCTCCCAGCGCGGCTTGCCGGTTTCGGCGGCGATGGTTTCCGCCAGTTCGGTTTTGTGGCTCTCCAGCAGCGCGGCGAAACGCTCGGCCAGCGCCTGACGCTCGGCGAAAGGTCGGCGCGCCCAGCCGGGAAACGCCTCGCGGGCGGCGGCCGCGGCCTGCGCGATCTGCTCCGCCGTGGCGGACTCGCCCTGCCACAGCGTTTCGCCGAACACCGGATCGATTTTACGCAAGGCGTCCCCGCGGCCCGGCTGCCATTCGCCGTTAATCATTTGCGTCATGCTTTTTTCTCCTCGCCGCCCAGCGTCACTACGCGCAGGCTATCGCCTGGCTCAACGTGCAACGCCCTGAGCTGATTCTCATTAAGTACCACGTCGTGCTGCTCGATGCGCGCTGGCAGCAGCGCGACGCGGAAACGGTGATAGTCCAGATTCGCCACCAGACAGAGCGGCGCATGTTCGTCCGGTTCGCCGAGCGCGGCGCTGCGCACATGGCTTTTGCGGATGGCGCGAATGTCGTCGATTTCGCACTCCAGCGTCGGGCCGCCGTCGAAGATGTCGATATAGTTGCGGTAGCGGAATCCCTCCGCCTCCAGCACCGCGCGCGCGGGCGCGGTCTTCTCATGCACCTGGCCGATTACCGCCCGCGCCTCTGGCGACAGGTAGTCGATATAGAGCGGGTGTTTCGGCATCAGCTCGGCGATAAAGGCTTTCTGGCCGGTGCCGCTGAGGAAGTCGGCCTTGCGAAACTCCATAGAGAAGAAGCGGCTGCCGACGCTGTCCCAGAAAGGCGAATGTCCCGCGTCGTCGCTGACGCCGCGCATCTCCGCCACCACGCGATCCATAAACTGATGGCGAAAGTTGGCCATAAACAGAAAGCGCGACTTCGAGAGCAGATAGCCGTTTTTACCGTCGCGGTAGTCGGGATCGAGAAACAGCGTGCAGAGTTCGCTGCTGCCGGTATGGTCATTGCTCAGCGACAGCGTCGGCAGCGCGGCGTAGACGTTAAGCTCTTTCGAGGCGTGCACCTGGGTGCCGACGCGAAAGTTATACCAGGGCTCCTGCAGTCCGACCGCCACCTCGATGGCGCAAATGCCCACAGCGCGATTCTCTTCGCTGTCCGCCAGCACGAAAACGTAGCCCTGTTCGGCGCGCGGCAGCGTGCCCTGCCAGGTTTGCAGCGAACGCTCGATGCGCGCCTGCAGCGTGGAGCTGTCGACCGGCAGCGAGGTCAGTCCGCCGCCGGTTTTGCCGGCCAGCGCCAGGAGCTGCGGCAGATCGTCATGTTCAACAGGGCGAATCACCATCATGATGTCGATCCTCGCGCCAGGTGTTCACAGGCGACGGCAAAGCGCGCCATGCCGGTTTTGACTTCCTCTTCGCTGATATTGAGCGCCGGCGCGAAGCGCACCACGTTAGCGCCGGCGATCAGCACCATCACGCCCTGCTCGGCGGCCGCCAGGTTGAACTGCTTCGCTTTACCGGCATAGTCCTCGTTCAGCACCGCGCCAATCAGCAGGCCCAGGCCGCGCACCTCTTTAAACAGATGCAGCCGCTGGTTAATCTCCTCCAGCGCCTCGACGATCCACTGGTGGCGTTCAGTGACGCCCGCCAGGGTCGCAGGCTGGTTGATCAGCTCCAGCACCTTGCCCGCCACCGCGCCCGCCAGCGGATTGCCGCCGTAGGTGGTGCCGTGAGTGCCGACATTCATCACCTGCGCCAGATCCTCGCGGGTCAGCATCGCGCCGATAGGGAAACCGCCGCCCAGCGCCTTGGCGGTGGTGAGCACGTCCGGCGTCACGCCGTAGTGCATATAGGCGTAGAGCGAACCGGTGCGGCCCACGCCGCTCTGCACTTCGTCAAAAATCAGTAGCGCCTGGTGCTGGTCGCACAGCGCGCGCAGGCCGCGCAAAAAGGCGGGATCGGCAGGCAGTACGCCGCCTTCGCCCTGAATCGGTTCGACGATCACCGCGCAGGTATTGTCGTCGATCAGCTGCGCCGCCGCTTCCAGGTCGTTAAACGGCGTATGGCGGATATCGGGCGGCAGCGGCGCGAAATCTTTTGAGTAGGCGGGCTGACCGCCAGCGGAAACGGTAAACAGCGTGCGGCCGTGAAAGGCGTTATTAAAGGCGACGATGCCGCTTTTGTGCGCGCCGAAGCGATCGTGCGCCGTTTTACGCGCCAGCTTCAGCGCCGCCTCGTTGGCTTCGGCGCCGGAGTTGCAGAAGAAGACGCGGTCGGCGAAGGTGGCGTCAATCAGCTGCTTCGCCAGCCGCAGGATCGGCTCGTTGGTGTAGCCGTTGCCGGTATGCCACAGGCGCGACGCCTGCTCGGTCAGCGCCTGCTGCAGCGCCGGGTGCGCATGGCCCAGTGCGTTAACCGCAATGCCGCCGGCAAAGTCGATATACTCTTTGCCGTTCTGATCCCAGAGGGTCGAGCCCGATGCGCGTACCGGTACAAAAGTCGCTGGCGCATAGACCGGCACCATCCATTGATCGAAATCGTGACGCGAAACCTGCAGTGACATAACTGTTTCTCCTGCCTTCCCGCCCGGCGCGCCGGTGAGTAAAGCGAATGTTTTAAATTTGTGAAATTCGGGTGAACACAGCCCTACTGTAAAGTGCAGCTTGCGTGCCAGCAAAGCGAATAAATGCATAAAAGAGGACTAGCAACGAAATATCAACAACTTAAAAACATGCGCTATTCACTTTAAATGCATACATAGTGAATAATTTTACTGGCGCCGCGCCTGCGCCGCATAATCCGCAGCAGATTTATGCAGTTGCCAGAGTAAATATTGCTTTTGTGATCGCTCCTGACTTTTATGTTCAAATTCAGGCAAAAAACGCACTTTATAAGTGCAGCGCGCGCTGTTTCAGGGCAGATCGATCGCGGAAAAGAGACGGTCAGGCTTTATGCTAAAGGCAATAAGCCCTGTGAACCTGAGGGCATAACGTCGTGCATAAAAAAACCAGCCTTTTCCATTAACCGGGTTTCAGTAAATAAATGGCGGCCGTTAAAACAATTATTACTGACGTTATTATCAATGTGGCAATAAGAATTAATGATGGCTGCCTGACTTGTAAGCAAGCTAATTATTAGAGCATTACCCTTAATCTTATATTGAACTTTTCCGGTAAAGCTTGATTTTCATTTGGGATTGGCTAGCAGATCGCCAAAGCGCAGTTACACAAAGAAGCCTGACAGAAAACCATAATTTAAAGCAATAAAATCAATAAATTATACCTCAAGCCTCGCCTTAACTCTTTAATCGGCGATAATTACCCCCGCGACAATAAGATTAAAAAACAAACAACAGAAATGGCAAAATAGCCCTTGAAATATTCAGTTACACTTATTGCACTAGGTCAAATTATCCTTTTGTGTCATTTTTCTTTCACCCCAGATAGCGGGGAATAATAACTAACAAAGACAGGGTAAATATAAATGATGAAGCGCGCGTTAGCGGCGGCAGTGGTGTCGTCTCTTGTGGGAATATCTGCCGGCCAGGCAGCGGAAATTTATAATAAAGATGGCAACAAACTCGACTTAGTGGGAAAAATTAACGTCTCGCACCTGTTTTCCAACGACAGCAGCAACGATGGCGATACCTCTTCCTATACGCGCCTCGGCTTTAAAGGCGAAACCAAAATTACCGACCAGCTGACCGGCTATGGCTTCTGGCAGTATCAGTACAGCCTGCGCAACTCGGAAGGCAGCGACGCGCAGACCGGCAACCGCACCCGTCTCGGCTATGCTGGCCTGAAGTTCGGCGACGCCGGCTCGATCGACTATGGCCGCAACTACGGGCTGGTCTACGACGCGTTCGCCTATACCGATATGCTGCCCTTCTTCGGCGGCGATTCCGGCTACACCGACGCCTTCCTGGCAGGACGCTCTACCGGCCTGCTCACCTGGCGCAACAAAGATTTCTTCGGCCTGGTTAAAGGACTGAGCCTGGCGGCGCAGTATGAAGGTAAAAACGATCGCGCCGGCAACACCGACGGCGTGCGCCGCTCCAACGGCGACGGCTACGCCCTTTCCGCCAGCTACGCCTTCGATTTCGGCCTGAGCTTTACCGGCGCCTACGCCAGCCTCGACCGCACCGAAGCGCAGAATGCAGCGGCGCGCGGCGACGGCGACAGAGCGCAGAACTGGGCGACGGCGGTGAAATATGACGCGAATCAGATCTATCTGGCGGCGATGTATGGCGAAACCCTGAACGCCACCCCAATCAGCGGCGGCTTCGCCAATAAAGCGCAGAACTTCGAAGCGGTGGCGCAGTATCAGTTCCTGAACGGCCTGCGCCCGTCGATAGGCTACGTCTCATCAAAGGGCAAAGAGATTGAGAATATCGGCGACGCCGACATCTTCAAATATGTTGCGGTGGGCGCCACTTACTACTTCAACAAAAACATGTCGACCTACGTGGAGTACAAGATCAACCTGCTGGACGACAACAACCCGCTGGGCCTGAAGACCGACGATATCACCGCCGTCGGCCTGATCTACCAGTTCTGATAAGATTTTACCCTCACTCTGCGCCCGGTCCGTGTCAACCGGGCGCGCAGGGCCGCGCAAGCGGCCTTTTTTCGCTCCCCGCAGAGACGCGCCGTCAGGGCTAGGTCAGACGGTAGTAGGCGTCCGGGCGCAGCGGCGTCGGCAGCGTCTCCTCTTCCCCCGCCATTTCCCGCAGGCTGATCTCGATATTGGCGCAGATCGCATCCATCGGCAGATGGTTGTTCTGATAGCCGAACGGCATCTCCAGCTCTTCCGCCAGCGTATCCAGCGACAAAAAGGTGTAGGAGATAAACATCGATACCAGCGGCGTCATGTAGTGCAGATCGGG
This sequence comes from Pantoea sp. X-Soil-MYKO-1289, assembly GCF_059730625.1. Taxonomy (NCBI): domain Bacteria; kingdom Pseudomonadati; phylum Pseudomonadota; class Gammaproteobacteria; order Enterobacterales; family Erwiniaceae; genus Pantoea; species Pantoea sp. X-Soil-MYKO-1289. The sequence goes on along the minus strand of NZ_AP036004.1, from coordinate 1,800,606 downwards.
CGCCAGCGCGAACGGCAGCAGCGTGCAGAAGAGATAGACGGTGCGATGCAGCAGCAGGCCGTAGGCGAACGGCACCGGCATGCTCGCCAGCCGTTCGCAGCCGCCGAGCACCGCCGCCAGTTGATTCAGGCTCTCGTCGATATTGCTCCACACCAGATCGCTGATTTTGCCCTGGCGACGCTGATCCGCCAGCCAGTGCGAGAGTTGAAGATGCAGCATATTGGTCGGCGAGCGGCGCGACAGCACCCACTCGGCATCTTCCCCGAGCAGCCGCTGCAGATCGGCGCGCGCGTCGCTGCGGCGCAGCTGGTGCTTCAGGCTGTAGCAGAACGCCAGCAGCAGCGCCTGAATACGCGGCGCATCTTCAGGAAAGAGCGCCAGCACCTGCCGCTGTAGCGTGCGGCAGGCGATCAGCAGCGCGCCGAAAAAATGGCGCGCCTCGCTGAAGCGTGCAAAGCAGACGCTGTTGCGAAAGCCGAGAAACACCGCAATGGAGACGCCAAGCAGGCTAAAAGGCGCCAGCGTCAGCTTTATGCCGAGCGTCTCGTACCAGTTAAGCAGCCAGAGCGCGAGCAGCGACATCAGCAGGTTGAGAAACAGACGAAATGAAATAACAGGCAGCACAGAGCCGTGCCAGGCGAACAAACGAACGAACCAGTGGCGATGGGGACGAACGATCATGATCTGCAGGTGATAAGGGATTTTGCGGCGATTCTGCGACTTTCCCACGCGCCTGACCAGCGAAATATTGTGACAATTGTCACACTTTATCGCCGGCCGCGCGTTTGCTGTCAGGGCGCCATAATATCGAAGCGATCGGACGCCGCACCGGCATCGGCCTGCATCGGCGGCTGCACCTTCAGGGTGATCCAGTTCGAGGTGACGCGCTGCTGCTTATCATCCTCCAGCGTCACCGACAGGCGGTACTCGTTGCTGGCGCCTGGCGAGTCATCCCAGGCGGGCACGATCAGGCTCCAGCCCTGCGGCTGGCTGTTATTGGCGGGCGGCGTCAGGCTCAACGCCTGGGTATCCCCCTGCCAGCTCACCGCCTTAATCGGGTGGCTGTGGCGGATCTGCAGCTTCAGCGGCAGGCTTTCGCCCGGCGTCAGCTGCCACGGCGGCGTGGCGAGAAACACCGACAGGGTTTTGCGCTGGCGAAAATCGAGCACCGGCGTACTGGAACGGGTGACGCGGTCATAGCGGCTGCCGCGCAGCGAACGCGCCTCGGCGACGTTGCTCGCCTCCAGCTGTTTGCTCAGCGCCACGCCGAAGCGATAGTTGAGCTTTAACCCCAGCTGATCCTGCGTCTCGCCCGCGCTGCTGGTCTTGTGGCTGGCCGACAGCGTCACCAGCGGCACCGGCGTATAGGAGAGGCCGAGCGACAGCGCGGAGGGGTTGTGATAGCGGTTGCCGCTGTGAAAGAGATCGACGTTGTCGCCGAGATACTGCTCCCAGCTCAGCGACACGCCGAGCTGACGATAGAACGGCAGATAGCTCTGCGTGGTGATGTCGTAGCCGCGCGCCATGCGCTGCTGTTCGCTGTCGCCGCTGTTCTTCCAGCTGCCTACCGGGTGATAGTAGTTGGCGGAGAAACGCAGATTCTCGTTCCAGGCTTCGGTGCCGAGCGAGGCGCGCTGCTGGCCGATAGCGAAGCTGCGATCGAGAAAGGCGTTATAGCCCAATAGCCAGTCCGGCGTCACCCAGCGCTGGCCCAAACCGATATTGCCCACCAGCCCATCGCTGGTGTCGCGCACCCCCACCTGACTAAAGGTGAGATGGCTGCGCTCGTCCGCCAGCGCGGTGAAGAGATCGCCGCCGGTGCCGGTAAAGTTGCCCTGCATATCCACCATCAGATCGAGCTGGGCGTTGCCGTAAGGCGACAGCAGCGACTCCCCTTCGCTTTCCACGCGGTTCGCCACCTCGTCGCGAAAATGGTTAAAGGCCCAGACGCCCGCCTGCTGGCCGAAACTGGTGCTGTTATCGCTGTTCTGGCTCGCTTCGCCGATATCTTTGGCGATAACGGCGAGCCGCTTATTCCACTCGTCGTCGCTCTGCGCGTTGCCCAGCGACGGCAGCGCCGCCAGCTGCTGGTTAAAGCGCGCCGGATCCTCGAAAGGCGTCTCCGCCACGGAGGCGGTTCCGGTGAAAGCCTGCGCCGCAGGCACAGCGGAAAGGATCGCCGCGACAAGGGGCGAAGAGGCAAAAAAGGGGCGGGCAAAGCGGTGAAAAAACATAGCGTCTTATCGGGTTTTTCGGCTGATTAACGAGACCTGTCTCACAAAATGGCTTGAATCAACTTTAACACATCATGATGAGTTTGCAGAGAATGGCGGTGATAAGCGGATAAACCAGGGGAAAAGCTGGATAAACTCAGATTTATCCAGCCTGAAGAGAGGGTCAGGAGAAGATGAGCCCGCCATCGACGTTGATGGTCTGGCCGGTAATATAGCGCGCGTCGTCAGAGGCGAGAAACGCCACCAGCCCGGCGACATCCTCCGGCTGGCCGGCGCGCTTCAGCGGAATATTCTCGACCCACTCCGCCATCAGCTCGCCCTTGCCATATTTTTTCTCATCGGTGCTGAGGATCTCGCCCCAGACGCGGTCGTTATAGTCCCACATCTCGCTCTCGATAATGCCGGGACAGAAGGCGTTGACGGTGATATGCCAGGGCGCCAGCTCCAGCGCCAGGCTCTGGGTAATGCCGATCACCCCCATCTTGCTCGCCGCGTAGTGCGGCGTGTAGATAAACCCCTGACGCCCCTGGCCCGAAGAGGTGTTGATCAGGCTGCCGCCGTTCTGCTTCACCATATACTTCGCCGCCTCGCGGCAGCAGAGCCAGACGCCGGTGGTGTTCACCGCCAGCACCTTGTCGAAATCCGCTTTCGGCATGGCGTCGAAGCGATCGATGGTGATCACGCCTGCGTTCTGAATCGACACGTCGATGCGGCCGAAGCGCTCGAACGCCTGCTGATAGAGCTGCTGGACCGCGGCTTCGTCGGTGACGTCCGCCTGCAGCGCCAGAATATCGCTGCCGTACTTCTCCTTTAGCGCTTCGGCGGTGGCGAACACCCGCTCGGCGTTGGAGACCATCACCAGGTTCGCGCCGTCGCGCGCGAAGCGCGCCGCGATGCCGGCCCCGATGCCGCGACAGGCGCCGGTGATTACTACGGTTTTTCCTTGAAAATTACGCGTCATGTTGCCCTCCGCTTATCCATGACTGACTTCAGATACCGATGTCGACTGCTGCTTTTTTTCATGGCGACGCAGCAGCACCACTTTGCTTTGCAACCGCTGCTGGAACTGGTCGATCACCACGGCGGTGACAATCACCAGCCCCTTGATCACCATCTGCCAGAAGTCGCTGACGCCCATCATCACCATGCCGTCGGCGAGGAAGACGATGACGAAGGCGCCGATAATCGAGCCGGAGACGCGGCCGCGGCCGCCCGCCAGCGCCGTGCCGCCCAGTACCGTGGCGCCGATGGCGTCCATCTCGAACATATTGCCGGTCATCGGATGGGCGGTTTGCAGCTGCGACGCCACCACCAGCCCCACCAGCCCGGCGCAGAGGCCGGAGAAGGCGTAGACGAAAATTTTCACCTTCACGATCGGCACGCCCGCCAGCCGCGCGGCCGATTCGTTGCCGCCGGTGGCGTAGATATAGCGTCCCAGCGGCGTTTTGCGCGTCAGGTAGAGTCCGAGCAGCAGAAAGCCCACCATCAGCCAGATCGGCAGATAGATGCCGAGCAGCGTGCCGGAGCCGAGAAAGGCGAAGCCGGTGTTGCCGAGCGCCGGCAGGCCGACCAGGTTGGCGTAGGTGCTGCCGTCGTTGAACAGCAGCGCCGCGCCGCGCGCCACATACATCATCCCCAGAGTGCAGATAAAGGGCGCGACGCCGAGCCGGGTGATCACCGCGCCGTTCACCAGCCCAATAATCACGCCGAACAGCGCCACCGCGAGGATCACCTCCGGCACGTTGAGAAACAGGGTATTGCCGCCCCACAGCGGCACGCCGCTGGTGAGCAGCGCGCCCGCCACCATGCCGCAGATGCCCGCTACCGCGCCCACCGACAGATCGATGCCGCCGGTGAGGATCACCAGCGTCATGCCGATCGCCAGCAGCCCGGTAATGGCGACGTGCTGGGTCATAATCAGCAGGTTCGACGGGGTAAGGAAGTTCGGCACCATAACGCTGAAAAAGCCGATGACGATCAGCAGCGCGATAAAGGTGCGCGCTTTCAGCAGGTACATATAGAGCAGGTATTTTTGGTTCATCATCTCTCCTGCGGGCGAACGATGTCGCCCGTCATGCCTGGTAAACCGGCGGCTTAGTCATGCGGCGTTGAGGCCGTAATCAGTTTTTCGCGCGTGACGTCAGCGCGGGATAAATCGGCGGTGATACGGCCGTCGGCCATTACCAGCACGCGATCCGCCAGCGCCATCACCTCATCCAGTTCGGAAGAGGAGAACATCACCGCCAGCCCCTGCTGCGCCAGCGTGCCGATCAGGTGATAGACGTCGGTTTTCGCGCCGACGTCGATGCCGCGCGTCGGCTCGTCCAGCAGCACCACCTGCGGCCCGGTCATCAGCGCCTTGCCCAGCACCACCTTCTGCTGATTGCCGCCGCTCAGCGAGGTAATCGGCAGCTCGGGATCGCTGACCTTGATCGCCAGATGCTGGATCATCTCGTCGACGCGCCGCTTCTCTTTGGCCGGATGCAGCAGGCGCAGCGCGCGGCGGAAACCGCGCAGGCTGAGGTCGGTCAGCGTCATGTTGGCGGTGATCGACATCAGCTGCACCACGCCTTCGCCCTGGCGATCCTCCGGCACCAGCGTAATGCCGCGCTTCAGCCGCTGCTGAAAGCTGCACCGCTCCAGCGCGCTGCCGGCCAGCCGCACCTTGCCCGACTGGCAGTGCATCAGGCCGATTAGCCCTTTGAACAGCTCGGTGCGTCCGGCCCCTAAAAGGCCGTAAATGCCGATCACTTCCCCTTTGCGCAGCGAGAAGCTGACGTCGTTGAGCCGGTAGCCGCCGTTCTGATGCAGCGCGGTCAGACCCTCTACCTCCAGCACCGTTTCGCCCTGCGCCGCCGCCTGATAGTCAAAGTGCTTTTTCTTGTCGCCGACCATCTGTTCGATAATCCAGGGCACGCTGGCGTCGCGCACCTCGCGCTCGCTGATAAAGCGGCCGTCGCGGAAGATAGTGATGTGATCGCCGATCTCCATCAGCTCCTCCAGCCGGTGCGAGATGTAGATGATGGTGACGCCGCGCCGCTTCAGCTGTTCGATAACGTTGAACAGCACCTTCACCTCCGACTGGCTGAGCGCGCTGGTCGGCTCGTCCATAATCAGCACGCGCGTATCTTTCGAGAGCGCCCGCGCGATCTCCACCAGCTGCTGATGGCCGATGCCCAGCTCGCCCAGCGGCGCGTAGGGATCGACATCCAGCTCCAGCCGCTCCAGCAGCGACTTCGCCAGCGCATACTGATACTTCTCGTTGATCACGCCGCGCTGGAAGAACTCGTTGGCGATAAAGATGTTGTCCATCACGTTCATGTTGGGAAACAGGTTCAGCTCCTGAAAGATAATGCTGATGCCCTGTTTTTCCGCCTGGTGCGTCGAGGAGAGCGATACCGGCTCGCCGTCGAGCAGAATTTCGCCGCTGGAAGGGGTCTCTACCCCGGCCAGCATCTTCATCATGGTGGATTTGCCCGCGCCGTTTTCGCCGATCAGCACGTTGACCTTGTTGCGATAGACGCGGTAGTTGACCTGGTCGAGCGCGGTGACGCCGGGATAGATGCGCGACAGGCCGCGCGTCTCGATAATCACCTCGCCGTCCGCTTGTGGATGCTGCATAACCGCTCCTTACTGCCGCGCGATGGCGACAGGCGTCACGTTCGGGATCTGCTGCGGCACATCCCAGCTGCTGAATACGCCCGTCAGCTGCACCTTGTCGCCGACTTTCGGCTTGAAGGCGGTCATCATGCTGGAGGCCTGCTGATTGATGGCGCGGCCGTAGTCGCCGAACAGCACCTGGTCGTTAAAGTCTTGATAGCTTGACCCTTTATAGGCGTCGCGCAGCGCGGTGCCGGGAATAATCGGTCCGGTCTGCACCGTGATGTTGTCGCCAGAGGCGTCTTTTACCGTCATGCGCCCGCTGCGCGACGTGGTATTGACCGCCGTCACTTCGCCGCTGACGCTGACGCTAAACACGCAGGGGTTTTCAGCCTGGCTGCGATAGCCCAGCGTGCTGCAGGCGGTGTCGAAATCTTTCGCCGCCTGCAGCGCCTTCAGCAGTTCGCCCGCCGGTTTCGCGTCGCGCTGCACCTGCGGCACCAGCTGTTCACGCCAGGTCTGGGCGATATTCGCCATCTTCGGGTTCGGCGGATTTTTCAGATCCGCCAGCTCCTGCTGCGACACAATGCGGCAACCGCTGAGCACAATCATCGGAAGCAGAAGCCAGAGTCGTCTGTCCATGGGGTTCTCCTGACGCCCGTCCAGGACGGGCGCCGCTGCAAGGGGTTACGACTTAAAGTTGAAGTCCTGCACGCCGCTGGCGTTATCCGGCGTAATCAGGATGCCGCGGAACATCACGCGCTGCTTCGCCGGCTTGACCCCTTTCTGAATAAAGTTATCCAGATCGGTGACGCCCTGCGCGGCGATCGCCTGCGCCTGCAGCATCACCGTGGCTTTCAGCGTGCCCGCCTTCACCGCGTCGCGCTCGTCGTTGCTGCCGTCGATACCCACGACGGTGACGTCGTCGCGGCCCGCCGCTTTCAGGGCGGCGATCGCCCCCAGCGCCACCGGTCCGTTGCCGCAGATCACCCCTTTCACATCGGGATGCGCCTGCAGAATGCTGTCCATGATGCGCTTGCCGTCGATCAGGGTGCCTTTCGCATCCTGGCGCGCCACGCTCTGCATATCGGGATACTGGTCCAGCACCTGATGGAAGGATTTCGAACGCGTCACGCAGTTGTTGTCCGCCAGGTTGCAGGTCAGCTCGGCATATTTGCCCTTCTCGCCCATCTTCTCGACGAACACGGTGGCGACGTCGGAACCGGCCTGAAAGTTGTTATGGGTGATCTGCTCCAGCGCCACATCGTCGACCGGGATTTCACGGTTGATCAGCACCACCGGAATACCAGCCTCTTTGGCCTTTTTGATTGCCGCGACGCTGGCGGTGGAGTCGGCGTTGTCGAGAATAATGCCCTGCACTTTTTTGCCGATAGCGGCGTCGATCAGCTCGCTCTGCTTCTTGACGTCTTCGCCGTGCGACAGCACCGAGGTTTTGTAGCCCAGCTCTTGCGCCTTGAGGTTGGCGCCCTTGGCTTCCGAGGCGTAATAGGGGTTATCCAGCGAGTTGACGAGGATCATGATGGTGCCTTTCTCCGCCGCGAAGCCGGCGCTGGAGAAGAGGCTGGCGGCGATCGCGGTGCACAGCAGGGAGCGGATTTTCATGGCGATATTCTCTCTTCTATTTGTAGGGGGATGAGGCTTTCGGGCTGGTGCTGCATTACCAGATGGTGAAACCGCCATCGATCATCAGATCGGCGCCGGTAATCATGTCGCTGCCGTTGCTGGCGAAAAACAGCACGGCGGCGGCGATTTCGTCGGTGTAGGCGAAGCGGCCTAACGGGATCAGCTTTTTCATCGCTTCGCCCTTCTCGCCGCGCCAGGCTTTTTCGCCCATCGGCGTCAGCACCACGGTGGGCGACAGGGTATTGACGTTAATACGGTGCGGCGCGAACTCTTTCGCCATCACTTTGGTCATGCCGAGCAGGCCCGCCTTGGCGGAGGTGTAGGCGACGTGGTTATCAATCGCGATCGAGGCCGCCTGCGAGGCGATATTGATGATTTTGCCCCCTTTGCCCGCCGCGACCATGCGTTTGCCCGCCGCCTGCGCGCAGAGAAACGGCCCGGTCAGGTTGACGGCGATCTGCTTCTGCCATTCGGCGAAATCGGTCTCCAGCACCGGCTGCAGCATCACGTAGCCGGCGCAGTTGACCAGGATATCGATCTGGCCGTAGTGCTGCGCCACCTCGTCGAACGCCCTCTCTACCGACGCCGGATCGGTGACGTCGCAGGTGACGAACTGCACCTTGTCGGCGTCGAAGCTGTCGCGCAGGCTGGCGACCTTTTCCGCTTCGAAAGGGGGATAGAGCAGCGCCAGACGCGCCCCTTTCGCCAGCAGCATCTCGTTGCTCGCCATGGCGATGCCTCCGAGTCCGCCGGTCACCACCGCCACTTTGCCGCCAAGATCCATCGCGCTGTCGACGCCGTAGCGCAGGTTTACGTCATATTCGCTGCTCATCTCTACCTCTCTTGTGTCGCTGCCGGCGGCCGCTCCAGCTAAAACGGATTTTTCCGGGCTTACGGGATATTTGATTTTCGAACAAAAATATAAGCTATCGAATCGCAATGGTATGTGGGTGAGATCAAATTTCATACACCTCGCGAAAATTATTTTTATCCCCTTGTTTTCGCGTGATATAGCTTGATGGGCCTGAAACGGGCATGGATAAAGGCGCTACGCGAACCCTGCGCTTTCAAAGGGATGCGAGATTATGATTTTCGTTCGAAAATAACCGGCGCGTTGGGTCGTCTCGCATTCGCCAAAAGTGCGGGGTAAACTCAGCGTCAGGCATCAATTCGCCGGATATAACCGTGGTTGAGAAGAGGGAGCATTTCGATTGAAAAGCAAAACTGAGCAGCTTGCCGATATGCAGCAGCGCCGCGAAAAGATTCTGGAGATGATCCGCGAAGACGGCACGGTGACGGTTAAGGCGCTGACGGAGGCGTTCGGCCTGACGGAAGCCACGATCCGTACCGACCTGAGAATGCTGCAAAAGCAGGGATTTGTGCAGCGCTATCACGGCGGCGCGACCCTGATGACCGGCAAGCAGAATACCGGCGCGCTGCTGCTGGAGCGGCAGACCCATCTGGAGGAAAAAGAGGCGATCGGCCGACTGGCGGCGCAGCATATCGAAAATGGCGACACGGTGATTTTCGATTCCGGCACCACCACTACCGCCATCGCCGAGGCGATCGGCCATATTCGCCGCCTCTCGGTGGTGACCACCGCGGTGAATATCGCCCTCAAGCTGGGCGGCGAACCGGGCATCAACATTCTGCTTACCGGCGGCACCTTTAAATTCCCAACCCTCTCCACCTCCGGCGAAAAAGCGGCGAGCTTTTTTGAAAACGTGCTGGCGCAGAAGCTGTTTCTCGCCACCGCCTGCATTTCGCCGCGCCTCGGCCTCAGCTTCCCCAGTGAAACCGACATCAAGGTGAAAATGGCGATGATTAACTCCGCCAGCACGGTCTATGTGGTGGCGGACTCCAGCAAAATCGACAAGGTGTCGATGTTCGCGCTGCCCTGCGACTGGAGCCATATCCACTATTTGATCACCGACAACGGCATCAGCGCGGCGCAGATCGCCGCCTTTGAAGCGCTCGGCGTCAACGTGCTGGTGGCGTCGCTGCCGCAGGCGCAGCGGCGCGCAGTTTAGGCCTGCGTCATAAGGCAGACAAAGCGGCTGCTTATCGCCGGTCCGGTAAAAGAGAATAAAAAAAGGCGTCCGATCGACCTGGCTGCGCAGGTAGACGGACGCCTTTATCCAAAGCACTGTTTCACCACGGCTGGCGAAAGCAATGCGAATGCCTTATTGCTCAAGCAAGCCACATGCCAGATTGCACAACCCTCAGGAACGCTGCCTGAGCACCGCCTCTCCGCCCGATCGACTTTGCGGCTGCACTTCGCCAACGCACCATGCGCACACTTGTTGTGCATCCCTTTCGCTCAGCGTCGCCTTATGTGGGCAAAAAAAGCAAAAGCCGTGCCGGTTTATGGAAAAAGTGCGCGCGCTTTCACCCGTATATTCTGAAAATCGCAGGCGAAAAAGGAGAGGCGCGGAAGGCGCAGGTGGCTAAAGCGATTAAAAAAATTTAATAATTTCCTATTCCTGGTGGCGCATGACAAAATAGCCTGCTTCATAACTCATCACGTTACGGCATTCATCCTTAAATTTCGTTTAACTGAACTACTCAGCGACCTTTTTTGGTATTTTTGCGCGCCGTGCGTCAGGCTGACTAGCATGGCTTTAGCGACCGCGCAATGGTTTGAAATCTCAAAAGTCTTAGGTAGACTGGATGCAGTACTATCCTGATGTAATTTGTCTGTTTTTTTAGCTGATGCTGTGAAGGCATGATGCCGGGCGCAGGTCGTCACCAGCGTGACGATGGCGACGTATTATGCAGTTACTCTGATGAAATCGAGGAACATGGTGAAAAAGAGTCTTGCGTTAATGCTGCTGGCGACATTGACCCTGGCGGGCTGTAAAGCGCCGCCGCCGTCTGTCACCGATGACACGCTGGTCACCAGCGAAGTCAATGGCGTTAAGTTAGTGCATCGTCATGCGGTCGCCGCGCCTGCTGAATTTACCCCGGTTAATGAAACCTGGCGCGCGCTCTATGCGGCGTCGGTGATGACCACGCCCGACTACGGCGGCAAAGTGGTGCGTTATCTGGAAACCGGCAAGCCGTTCGAAGTGCTGGGCAGCGTTGAAAACCACTGGCTGGCGATCGCCGACCAGGCCGACGGCCCGCTGATCGGCTATGTTCCGCTGAAAGCGGGCGTAGAGAGCAGCCGCTACGACGCCACGCTGCGCAGCGATCGCCCACGGCCGCGCGGTAAAAATAAGCAGGTTTGCGTCGATGTCGGCGGCGCCAGCAAAGCGTGCCGCACCAACGATACCGCGACCTGGATCTTAGACTGATAATGAAATCCGGCGCATATTGCCAGTTTGTCATCCCTGAGCTAGCCACTCAGGGATCTGCTCTTGTCTGGAAGAATCCCCGTTAATGACTCAGGAATCGCAGGCCGCAGAGGCGAACGCCTCGGGCAACGATAATCTTTTACTGCAGGCTGCGGCGCCGTTGCTGAACGCCGTGGTGCAGCTTCGCCAGGCGGTGACGCACGACGACCCCGCCGGCCTGCGTCAGTCGCTGATTGATGAAATCCGCCAGTTCGAGCAGCGCTGCAAGCAGGCGGGACTGCCGTTCGAGATGATTATCGGCGCGCGCTACTGCCTGTGCAGCGCGCTGGACGAGGCCGCGGCGCAAACCCCGTGGGGCACGCGCGGCGTCTGGTCCGGTAACGGCATGCTGGTCACCTTTCACAATGAAAGCTGGGGCGGCGAAAAATTTTTCCAGCTGCTGTCGCGCATTTCACAAAGCCCGGCCCAGCACCTCTGGCTGCTGGAGGTGGTGCACTACTGCCTGCTGCTCGGCTACGAAGGCCGCTATCGCGGCAGCGACAGCGGACGCGTGCAGTGCGACGCCATTCGCAAGCGCCTCGCGAAGCTTATCGAGGAGACGCGCCAGCCGCAAAGCGGGAGCGCCAGGCCGCTGGTCCAGGTGCATCCGCTGGTCAGCAGCATCTCGCGCCCGATGATCCCGCTCTGGGCCTGCGCTACCGTCGCCGCGCTGCTCGCCTGCCTGCTCTACAGCGCGCTGAACTGGCGGCTCGGCAACGACGCCGAACCGCTGCTGCGCGCCATTTATCAGACGCCGCTGCCGCAGATCACCGTCGGCCGCCGTCCCTCTTCGCCGCAGGCGCTGCTCGATTTGCGCCAGCGCCTGAACGACGTGATCGCCGCTGGCCAGCTTGAAGTCAGCGACGGCGCGTTCGGCAGCAAGGTGATTATTCCCGCCGACAAGCTGTTCGCCGAACAGGGCACCGCTATCAATCCAGTCGGCCGCGCCTTACTGGCCCGCGTCGCCACGGCGATGAAGAACGTCAAAGGCACGGTGCTGGTGTCGGTCTTTACCGACAATCGCCCGGTGGACAATAGCCGCTTCGCCTCCAGCTATGAATTCTCGTTCGCTCGCGCTCGCGCCGTGACCCAGCTGCTGCAGTCGCAGCTCGCCGACGCCCATGCGATCCGCTCTGAAGGACGCGGCGACAGCGATCCCCTGCTGCCCAACGACAGCAACGAAAACCGCACTCGCAACCGCCGCGTCGAAATTACGCTGTTCGCCGCGCCGGAAACGCTCAGTAATCATCAGGGAACCCAGTAATGCGCGCATCCTTACGCCCTGCTCTCACCCATCGCCTGCTGTGGAGTTTTATCGGCGTGACGGCGCTGAGCTGTCTCGTCTGGATCCTCGGCCCGTTCTGGAGCTGGGGAGAGACCCGCCCGCTGGAGCCGGCGCTGCCGCGCCAGCTGACGGTGGGCCTGCTCTTTTTCATCTGGATTTTGTTTCAGTTTATCCCTTCGCTCTATCGCGCCTGGTTCAACAGCAAGCTGCTCGATAACCTGCAGCAGGCGGGCGCGGAGGATCTCTCCGACCGCCAGGCGACCGAGGAGCTGCTCACCCAGCGCTTCAGCGAGGCGGTGATGCAGCTGAAACGCATGCCCCTCAGCCGCAAAAGCAACAGCCGCTGGCTAGCGCGCATGCAGTCGAGCTATCTCTATCAGCTGCCGTGGTATCTGGTGATCGGCGCGCCCGGTGCGGGCAAAACCACCGCGCTGCTCAACGCCGGACTCGACTTTCCCCTGACCGACAGCGTCGGCAAGACCGCGATTCGCGGCGTAGGCGGCACCCGCCACTGCGACTGGTGGTTTACCGACCAGGCGGTGCTGATCGACACCGCCGGACGCTATACCCTGCAGGAGAGCCAGCGCGCGCGCGACGCCGGCGAGTGGCACAGCTTTATCAATTTGCTGAAGCGCTACCGCACGCGCCAGCCGATCAACGGCGTGATCATGACCCTGAGCGTGGCGGATCTGCTGAGCGAATCGGCCGAGGCGCGCTATGCCCAGGCGAGCGCCATGCGCAATCGTCTGAGCGAGCTGCACCAGCAGACCGGCATTCACTTTCCGGTCTACGTCATGGTGACCAAAACCGATCTGCTCAAAGGCTTTTTGGGCTATTTCGGCGCGCTGGAGAAGCGCCAGCGCGACGCCATCTGGGGCTTTACCTTTCCCTGGGAGCCGGGCAAGCCGCATAAAGATGACTGGCACCGCAGCTTTCATCAGCAGTTCCACCGACTGGAGCAGCAGCTTCAGCAGCAGCTCAGCCACAAGATGGCGCAGGAGCGCGACCTCAGCCAGCGCGCCGACTGTTTCCTCTTTCCGCAGGAGTTCGCCTCGCTGCGCCCGCTGCTGAGCGAGTATCTCGACGTGGTTTTCTCTGACCAGCAGGAGTCGATCGCCTGGAGCGCCCGCGGGCTCTTCTTTACCAGCGGCACCCAGGAGGGTCTGCCCTTCGACCGTATTATGGGCGAGCTAAGCCGCAAGCTGCAGCTGCCGCAGGCGGGCGGTCAGACCATCGCCGCCTGGGACAGCGTCAACCGCAACAGCCCGATCCCCGGCAACAAGGGCCAGAGCTTTTTTATCCGCGATCTGCTCAGCGACCTGGTGTTCCGCGAAAGCGGCCTTGCCGGCAGCAACCGCCACTGGGAGCACCGCAACCAGCTGCTCCACTGGATTGGCTACGGCGTGCTGGCGGGCGCCCTCACTATCGCCTCGGGGCTCTGGCTGATCAGCTTTTTCCAGAACCAGCGCTACCTCAGCCAGGTGGCGGAGCGCGTGCCGGTTATCGCCAGCCAGAGCCAGCAGGTGATCCATCAGCCGGCGGATAATATTTTTGATCTGCTTCCCTTTTTGAACAACCTGGTGAAACTGCCGCTCTCTGAGCATTTTTCGCTGGATAATCCGCCAGTTACCATGCGCGCCGGGCTTTATCGCGGCACCCAGGTCAGCGATGCCGCCTGGGCGCTTTATCAAAATGCGCTAAAGTCTTTGCTATTACCGCGCGTCGCGCAGCAGATCACTAACCTGCTGCGAAACGACAAGGGCGACGACAATGAGTACAGCCGTAATGCGCTGCGCGCCTACCAAATGCTCTATCAGCCGCGCAACTACGACGGCGAATTTTTACGCGCCTGGCTGATGCAAAATTTGCAGCGCTCGCTGCCTGAGAACGTTAGCGCGCGCGACCTGCAGCAGCTCGACTGGCACCTCAGCCAGCTGCTGGATCAGCAGATTCAGTCTTCGCCCTATGCGCGCGACAACGCGCTGATGATGCGCAAGCTTGCGGAAAATCTTAAAAATGCGGGCCGCGAAGGCAGCGCGCTGGCCGTGACGCCGGCGGCGGACGCGCAGCGATTGACCGCGCATAGCGAGTAATGATGAGGTGAGTATGGCTGCGATCGTCGCCCCCGGCTGGTACGGGAAGCTCCCCTCAACCGGCGATTTCCTTCGTCACCGGTTGAGCGAGAAACATATCGCGCCCTGGACCCACTGGTTTCAGCAGGGGCTGATGCACTGGCACAGTCAGGAGCAGGCGGCCACCAGCTGGTTTTTGCAGGCGCCGGTATGGAACTTCGTTCTGCCGATCACGCCGGGCGTGCAGCAGGTGCAGATGGGCTGCCTGATGCCCTCGTGCGATCGCGTGGGCCGCGCCTGGCCGCTGCTGGCGCTGCGCACCTTTCCGCTCAGCCAGTGGCATCCGGCGCAGCTCGCGATCTCCGGCGACTGGTTTCAGGACTTAGGCGCCACGCTCTATCAGGCGGTGCAGGTGCAGATCGCGCCGGCCCAGCTGGAGCAGCAGATGCAGGCGCTGCCGCCGCTGCTGGTGCCGGAGAAGCAGCATTCCGACATTATGGACGTCATTGGCTTTAGCGACCTGCCCTGCACCCTGAGCTGGCGCGAGGTGGCAGACCGCTTCGATCCCCAGCAGCATATCAGCTACTGGTGGACCAACCGCTGCGACGGCTTCGCCCATGCGACCCATAAGCACAGCGGCAACCTGACGGCGCAACTGTTTTTATTACTTTTTAACCCGGCGGCAGGTACTCAGCCGGGACGTAACGGCCTCTATCCGCCAATGTTCGAATAACGGCCTTGCGTTTGCCCATCAGACACGGGATGACTCATGCAATTTACCATTGTGCAGTGCAATACGGATGTTCCGGTAAAAACCGTGGCGTTTCAGCCGCCCGGCGGTACCATCGGCCGTAGCCAGGATAACGATCTGGTATTGCCGGACGAATCGCGCGCTATTTCGCGTTTGCAGGCGCTGGTGCACCTTTCCGCCGACGGCGAGTGCCGCCTGACCAACCAGGGTAGCGTGACCGCGGTGGTACACAATGGCGTCGCGCTGGAGCGCGGCATGCAGGTTCAGCTGCGCCATGGGGACGCGCTGCAAATTGGCGAATATCAGCTTGCCGTGCAGGATCCGGCGCGCGCCGACGCGGCGAAGGACGATCCGCTGGCGCTGTTCGTCAGCGAGCTGCAGCTGGAGGACGATCCGCTGGGCATGTATGAGATTGAACCAACAGAGAGCGTTTTCTCTGCCCCGCCTGCTGCGTCGCGCCACAGCGACGCGCGACTGGCGATCGATCCGCAAAAGAGCGAGGCGCCGCGCCCGACCGGCATCGCTTTACAGGATCAGGAGAAGCTGATCGCCGCGCTGCTGGAGGGGATGGGGCTGAACAACGGTCACGCCACGCCGATCGACGAAGAGCAGATGCGCGTCACGGGACGGATGCTGAGTCTCTTTTCACAGGGCACGGTCGCGCTGCTGTCGTCGCGCCAGATCCTGAAGCGCGGCGTCAAGGCGGATATGACGATGATCCTGAACGAGGCGAACAACCCCTTTAAGATCCTGCCCTCCGGCAAAACCGTGCTGATGCAGATGTATCAAAGCCAGATGCCTGGCTTTATGCCGCCGGAGCAGGCGGTGCGCGATGCGCTGGTGGATCTGCAGGCGCATCAGCTCGGCATGATCGCCGGTATTCGCGCCATTATCGCCGCCATGCTGCAGTCGTTTAACCCGCAGCGTCTGGAAGAGCAGGCGCGCAGCGAGGGCGTGCTGCCTAAGCTCCCCTTATCTGTCGCCCGAAAAGCTGCGCTCTGGGACTACTTTACGCGTAACTATCAGCGCACCGCCGGCGAGATCGAAGATGACTTCCACACGCTGTTCGGCGAAGCCTTTCTGCACGCCTACGATGTGGAAGTGAACCAGTACAAAGATTCGCAGACCCGGACGGACGACGCATGAAGATTGTATTTGCCAGCCGCTGCCAGCAGGGGCTGCGCGATGAGAACCAGGACCGCACCGGCGCGGAGATCACCGACGAGAAGGCGTGCTTCGTGGTCTGCGACGGCGTGGCGGGCCTGGCAGGCGGCGATCGCGCCGCGCAGCTGGTGCGCGATACCCTGCTCGCCGATCTGCGCGACCAGCCGCGGCTGACGCCGGAAAACACGCACGCGGCGATTGAGCGCTGCCGCGCGGCGCTGCGCGAGGCGCAGACGCAGCAGCCCGCTTTCTCCCGCATGAGCACCACGCTGGCGGCCCTGTTTATCGATCGCCCGCAGCGGCGCGCCTGGTGGGCGCACGCCGGCGACAGCCGGGTATACCACTTCCGCCACGGCACGCTGTTCGACGTCACGCGCGATCACAGCCTGGCGCAGCAGTTAAAGGATGCGGGCTATGAAAATACCGGCATTAACAGTAATTTACTCTATAATGCGCTCGGCGCGGATCCGGCGCGTCCGGTGACCTTCTCCGCCGAGCTGGCGCTGGAGGATGGCGACGCCTTTCTGGTCTGCACCGACGGTTTCTGGCTTAACCTGACGGCCAGAGAGATGGAGCAGGCGCTGCGTATGGTGAACGCCTGCGAAGAGTGGCTGGCGCTGATGGAAAAAGCGGTCAGCCGCAGCGTGAAAAAGGATAATCTCAGCGCGCTCTCTGTATGGATCGGCGAACCTCAGGACGCTACGTTGCTTTATTCTGCGGCGGATTCGGCACGTTTTCTGCCGCCCCGCGACTGATACCAAGGATCCTTATGAAATTGTGGTTGTCCGGCATTGCGACCTTGCTTATCGCTTTCAGCGCGCAGGCCGAAGATTATCGCGTGGTTTACTCTCCCAGCCTGGCGCTGGAGGTTTTTATCGATGGCGTAAAAAGCAAAGCGCCCGACGACTGGTGCAAAGAGACATTGCCGCTGCGCATCGTTTCCGGCAAAAGCACCGATTCCGCCGTGCTGACGACCTTTTTGCCGCGCGTCGGCACGCTGCTGGCGAACCAGTGCGGCACGCTGGATGAGCTGCCCTGGCAGATGACCAATAAAGAGGGCGGCGTGCTGGCCAGCGGCAGCGCCAGCAAGCTGCAAAACTGGCGGCCGATTGTCATGGCCGACGCGACCGCCAGCGCCAGCGCCGCCAACGCGGCGCCGCTCGACCTGTCGCGCCCGGCCAACAGCGCGCCGCTGCAGAATTTCGATCTGCCCGGCGGCTGCCGCTTCCGCACGGCGTGGGACGCCGACGGCCAGTCGCTGTTTATTCCCGACGTCGCGCAGGCGCAGTGCCCGCACGACGGCTGGCTGGAAGGCAAAAGCGCGTTAATCTTAGCCAGCAAGGGCAAAAACACGCCTCTGCCGGTCACCTTCTATCAGGGCTACCCTATCGCGAACCTGCAAATCGCCGGCAACTCGCTACAGGTGGTGGCCGCGAATAAAGAGCGCATGATCGTGACGCGCGCCGATGCCGCGGACAGCTGGCTGGTGCTGCCTTTCGACGAGGCGAGCCACGTCTGGCGCTTTAACGGCGCGCTGCTGGTGAAAATGGATAAAAATACGGCGCAGCAGGATCCGGACGCCGTGAAATCGCGGGTGGAAACGTTGCGTGGTCTTTGGGGACCGCAGTTTATGCCACAGCAAAAAGTGAATGTGTTACTGATCGACACCCTGCACGCCGATCTGGTCGATCCGGCGATAGGTGCGTGGCGTAACATCAATTAATTACAGCGCAGCCTGGCTGCCAGGCGGTGTTCAGAGAGTTCACTATGTCGGCAAATGATAATCAGAAAGCGGTGCCCAACGCGCTCCCTGCGGGATACCGATTTAACGAGTTTGAAATCAAGGAAGTGATTGGCGGCGGCGGGTTTGGCATCGTTTATCGCGCCTGGGATCATCAGCTTGAGCGCACCATCGCGATTAAAGAGTATATGCCGGTGTCGCTGGCGGTGCGCGCCGAGGATCTGTCGCTGGAGCTGCGCGGCGAACGCTATCAAAAGCTGTTTAACGCCGGCCTGACCAGCTTTATCCAGGAGGCGCGTCTGCTGGCGCGCTTCAACCATCCCGGCCTGCTGCACGTGCTGCGCTTCTGGGAGCAGAACGGCACCGCCTATATGGGCACGCTCTACTACAGCGGCATGACGCTGAAAGAGTGGCAGCAGACCAGCCCGGATGCGGTGAGCGAGGCCTGGATCCGCCGCCTGCTGCCGCCGCTGTTCGGTGCCATCAGCACCATCCATCAGGCGGGCTATCTGCATCGCGATATTTCGCTGGATAATATTCAGATTCAGGAAAACCAGCTGCCGGTGCTGCTCGACTTCGGCTCGGCGCGTAAAGAGATCGGCAACCTGTCGGACGAAACCGAAATTATGCTCAAGCCGGGCTTCGCGCCGATTGAGCAGTACAGCGAAGAGGGTGAAAACGAACAGGGGCCGTGGACCGATATTTACGCGCTCGGCGCGGTGCTGCACAGCCTGATTACCGGCAATCCGCCGCCGGTAAGCGTGGTGCGCTGCATCGAGGATAACTACCAGCCGCTGGTCGAGCGTCAGCCGCCCGGCTATTCGCTGCCGCTGCTGCACGCGGTGGACTGCGCGCTGGCGATGAAGCCCGCCGATCGCCCGCAGTCGATTGACGCCTTTGCCGCGCTTATCGATCTGCCCGTCAGCGACGTAGAGGCGGTGGTCAATAGCCTGCAGCCTGCGCCGGAGCCGGTCGCTGCTGCGCCCGCGCCGACGCCCGTGGTCGAGGAAGAGGACGTAGCGACGCCCGCGCCGGTGGTGATGGCGGTGAATCACGCCTCGGCCAGCGTCGAGCCGGTGACGCCGCGCAACGTGCGTCGTCTGTCGCCGGGGCTGGTGGCGCTGGCGGCTGCGGCGCTGCTGGCGGTCGTGGTGGTCGCCTGGCTGACCAACAGGCGCGACGCGGCGCCGGAAAATGCGACGCCTGCCGTAGTCGACAATCCCGTGGTGAATAGCGCGCCGCCGGCGACGCCCGCCACGCTGGCGACGGTCTACCTCAAGCTAGAGCGCGGCGCCAACGTGGTGCTCAACGGCCAGCCGGTGGAGGTGAAAACCGGCAGCAACGGCTTTGCCGCGCTCAACCTGGCGGCGGGTCAGTATCGTATCGAGGTGCATTCAGGCACCAGCATGCGCGCGCAGTCGCTGGTGATTGACAAGCCAGGCACCTGGCTGCTGAATCCGGGGAATTAGCGCGCTTTCGCGGCGTGGATACGCACGCCGCGAGCCTTACCCTTTAGCCCTGCGCGCAGCGCACGCCCGCCTGCAGCGCGCGCACCTGGTGCGCCAGGCGGCTTAAACTCTCCTCCTCCATGCCGCGCTTCGCCAGCTCTTGCTCCAGCGAAAAAAGATACTGCGCGTTGCTGCCCAACGGGCCGCTCGCCGCGGCGATCAGCGGCGCGATCGCTTCAGGACAGGAGTCCGATTCATACAGCGGATGGCGCGGATCCATAATAAAGGCCAGCGCGGTGACGCTGCGCCCATCCTCCAGCGTTAATTCGCACCAGGTCGGCAGATAGCAGCCGGTGATCATTTCGCGCTTCCACAGCAGCTCCAGCTCTTCATGCAGGCGCGTCTCCGGCAGGCGGAACGCCAGGCCGCTGGTCGAACCGCCCTCTTTCAGCGCCAGCATGCGGCCAGGATGGGACGAGGTGCCGCGTCCGGCGATCAGCCGCAGGCAGAAGGCGCGATGCCAGCCGTCCAGCGTGCCGGAGGCGACCTCGTCCGCTTCAAAAACAGGATTCCACATCAGCGACCCATAGCCGAAGATCCAGACCGGACTCTGGTCGGGACGGCAGGCGAGCGTGGCCGCCAGCGACGCGGCGCGCTGCTCGCAGCTCCAGAGCAACGATTCCTCAATATCGCCGAATGAGGTTTTGCAGTCTGCTTTTAATAAAAATTCTCGGGTTAACAATGCGACCTCCTGACCTTTTTAACGTCCTGTCCGACGGGCTCCCTTATAAAATCGGCTAACGGGCGACATTCTTGAGCCGCAGCAAGCTCTGACAGTATGCATTTTCCGCCCCGCTTTCAAGGCCGCGGCCAGGCGAGAAATTAAAAAAGCGCTGCGTCAGGCCGGCTGCGCCGGCCCCGGTCCCGTGGCTACTTTTTAGGGTGCCACTTATCATCATCCCTTTTTTCATACTCTTTTTTTACCGCCGACCAGGCAACTTTATGCGCCACCTCTTCCCGAGACTCGTCGCCGCGTCGCTCATCTTTGTCTTTATACTGATCCCAGGCGCTGTTGAACGCCTTCTGATAGATCTCCTGCGCATGCGGCGGCAGAACATGCTTCACGTTATCCGGCAGCGCTTCACGATTTTTGTAAGGCATTGCATTTCCTCCATTAAAGGTCAGCTTTAAGCCTGGCGTATGGAGAAAAAATTACAACCTTGATATTCAACCTGCCGTTTCGAAAAAATCGCACGAAGCGCCTGAAACCCAGGGTTATCGCAGTAATAATTTGCATTTAACTGCGTTATTATTTCCTGACGAACTACGTTAATATGATGAATAGAAAGCGATAAAACATTTTTATATTGCTTTTTGGCAGTGTGGCCGTGTATTTGTATGAAAGTAAAAACCGGTAAATTTTACCCCGGTTAAACGGCGAAAAGTTACACTCTGATATGTAATAAAAGTTCTACTATTTTGTGAAACCCCGTTGGGTTTCGCCGAAGCATTTCTCTCAAGAGGATGGTGAATGACCACACATGAAAAAACACGTCACAAAGAGTTCTCGCTGATACTTCCTCTCGCCGCCCTGGGCGTGCTGTTTTTCTTTGGCGGACAGACCTCTCTGCCCGCGGTTATCGGCATCAACCTGCTGGCGCTGGTGGCGATCCTCAGCAGCGCCTTCAGCGTGGTGCGCCATGCCGACGTGCTGGCGCATCGGCTGGGCGAGCCCTACGGCTCGCTGATCCTCAGCCTGTCGGTGGTGATCCTCGAGGTCAGTCTGATCTCCGCGCTGATGGCCACCGGCGATGCCGCGCCGGCGCTGATGCGCGACACGCTCTACTCCATCATCATGATCGTCACCGGCGGGCTGGTGGGGTTCTCGCTGCTGCTGGGCGGGCGCAAGTTCGCCACGCAGTATGTGAATCTTGCCGGGGTAAAGCAGTACCTGATCGCCATCTTTCCGCTGGCGATCCTGGTGCTGGTGTTTCCCAACGCCCTGCCGGGCGGCAACTTCACCACCACGCAGGCGCTGCTGATCGCGGCGATTTCGGCGGCGATGTACGGCGTTTTCCTGCTGATCCAGACGCGCACCCACCAGAGCCTGTTTGTTTACGAGCATGAAGACGACAGCGACGATGGCGACCCTCATCACGGCAAGCCCTCGGCGCACAGCAGCGTCTGGCACACCGTCTGGCTGATCGTGCATCTGATTGCGGTGATCAGCGTCACCAAGATGAACGCCAATACGCTGGAGCATCTGCTGTCGGAGTTTAATGCGCCCGCGCAGTTCACCGGCTTCCTGGTGGCCCTGCTGATCCTGTCGCCGGAAGGGCTGGGCGCGCTGAAGGCGGTGCTGATGAATCAGGTGCAGCGCGCCATGAATCTCTTTTTCGGCTCGGTGCTGGCGACCATCTCGCTGACCGTGCCGGCGGTAAGCATTATCGCCACCCTTACCGGCCAGCAGCTGGTGTTCGGCCTTGAGCCGCCGCAGATGGTGATGATGTCAGCAGCGCTGATCCTGTGTCATATCTCGTTTTCCACCGGGCGCACCAACGTGCTGAACGGCGCCGCGCACCTGGCGATTTTTGCCGGCTATCTGATGACGATCATGCTCTGAACAAGAGACAAAAAAAAGAGCGACCAATGTCGCTCTTTTTTATTTCGCCGCCTGAAGCGCCAGTTACTTGCTGGTATCCAGCTCCGGGAAGCTCTTCACCAGGTCGTCAATCGCCTTCATCTGCACCAGGAACGGCTCCAGTTTATCAAGCGGCAGCGCGGACGGGCCGTCGCACTTCGCGTGATCCGGATCCGGATGCGCTTCGATAAACAGACCGGCAATGCCGACCGCCATCCCGGCGCGCGCCAGCTCGCCCACCTGGGCGCGGCGACCGCCGGAAGCGGCGCCGAACGGGTCGCGCGTCTGCAGCGCGTGGGTCACGTCGAAAATCACCGGGCTGTTGTTGGTGACTTTCTTCATCACGTTAAAGCCGAGCATATCGACGACCAGATTATCATAGCCGAAGTTGCTGCCGCGATCGCACAGAATCACCTGATCGTTGCCGCCTTCCGCGAACTTATCCACGATATTGCCCATCTGGCCAGGGCTGACGAACTGCGGTTTCTTCACGTTAATCACCGCACCGGTCTTCGCCATCGCTTCCACCAGGTCGGTCTGACGCGCCAGGAAGGCGGGCAGCTGGATCACGTCGACCACGTCGGCCACCGGCTGCGCCTGCGACGCCTCGTGCACGTCGGTAATGATCTTCACGCCGAACGCCTGCTTCAGCTCCTGGAAAATCTTCATGCCCTCTTCGAGGCCGGGACCGCGATAGGATTTAATGGAAGAGCGGTTAGCCTTGTCAAAAGAGGCCTTGAACACGTACGGAATGCCGAGCTTGTCGGTGACCTTCACATAGTGTTCGCAAATACGCATGGCGAGATCGCGCGATTCCAGCACGTTCATGCCGCCAAACAGCACAAATGGCAGATCGTTAGCGACCTTGATATCACCAATAGTGACGACTTTCTGAGTCATGCCCTTTCCTTAATGGTGTGGTGCGCTTAGTGCAGCGTCACCTGTTTCTGTTCAATTGCGTGAATTTGTACTTTGATCATCTCGCTGACCGGATCCTCGGGACACTGCTCAACGAAGTAGGTTAAATCGTTTAGCGCAATATGGTCGCACTCCAGCTGCGCGTAGATCAAACCGCGATCGCGGATCTCGTAAGGGTCGTCTGGATCGATCTGCAACAGCACCTGGCTCACGCCCAGCGCCAGCTCCATCTGCTTCTCCTCCATCAGCGCCGCCTTCATGGTGTCGAGCATCTTGCGCATCACGCTAATGGTCTTCGCCTCTTCCAGATCGTCGTCGTAGAGCTTCGCCGTGGGGCTGATGTTGCCCTTCAGCCACACTTCCAGCGTGTGGGTATCGAGCGTCTCGCCGTTGAACGGGTTGATCAGCCACATCTCGCCGTCGATCCAGTCGGCGCGTAAAATCAGCTGCGTGGGGAAAATAACCGGCATCAGCGGAATGTCGAGCGCCTGCGCGATATGCAGCAGGATCACGCCCAGCGACACCGCGGTGCCCTGACGCGTCTTGAGCACTTTATCCAGCCACAGCGCGTCAGAAAGGTTGTAGATGCCGCTGGCGCCGCCGAAGCCCCAATGGCGGTAGAAAAGCTCCAGCAGCTTCTCCAGCTGCATGTCGGCGTCCTGTTCGCTGCTCACATAGCGGCGGGCTTCCGCCACCAGCGTCGCCAGCTGCTCCTGCACGGACGAGGCGGGAAAATCGGCGCGAATCGCGCGGGTGGCGCCAATCACCGCTTCGCACAGCGGCGTCTGGCTAAAATCTAATTGCTCTGTGGAGGTCATACTATCCCCAATAACGGCATTTTGGTCACCGCCAGCTTAATCACTGTCACCAGCGCGACCAGCGCGACCAGGAAAGCGATCCAGCGCGTACGGCTGGCGCGCGGGCGACGACTCAATGCCACGGAACCTAAGGCGATGTAGATAATAACGCCTAAAAGCTTCTCCGTCAGCCAGCTTCCTTGCGGCGAGAACGGGTAAAAGTGGGTAATCATCACCAGCAGCACGCCGGTCAGCAGTAAAAAGGTGTCGTTAACGTGCGGCGTAATGCGCACCCAGCGGCGCTGCAGCAGCGCCGAGCCGCGGCGCAGCCAGTAAAAACGCAGGATAAAAAGCGCAATGCTGATAAACACCGTCAGCAGATGCAGTTGCTTAATAAGCGGATAGTAAGCGGCCATGAAACGTCCTTTTTAAGAGGGAATGCGACCGAGCGTGACGCGCGGATTGCCGCCGTAATCATTCACGGTCTCAACCTGAAGAAAATCGTGCTGCTGCATCAGCGCGCGGACTAGGGCGTCCTGCTGCCAGCCATGCTCCAGCAGCAGCCAGCCGCCGGGCGCCAGCCACTGCGGCGCCTGGGTGATAAGCAGGCGCAGATCTGCCAGCCCCGCCTCGTCGGCCACCAGCGCGCTGCGCGGTTCGAAACGCACGTCGCCCTGCGAAAGATGCTGGTCGCACGCG
Organism: Pantoea sp. X-Soil-MYKO-1289; assembly: GCF_059730625.1. Taxonomy (NCBI): domain Bacteria; kingdom Pseudomonadati; phylum Pseudomonadota; class Gammaproteobacteria; order Enterobacterales; family Erwiniaceae; genus Pantoea; species Pantoea sp. X-Soil-MYKO-1289. The sequence continues at coordinate 1,776,277 of NZ_AP036004.1, read as the reverse complement.
TCGATATAGGGAGGATTGCTGACGATCAGATTGAAGCGCGCGGCGGGCAGCGCGTCGAACCAGTGGCTCAGGACGAAGGCGGCGTTGGGGATCGCCAGCCGGTCGGCGTTGCTTTGCGCCAGCGCCACGGCGGCCTCGATGCGATCGACGCCCAGCACTTCGCAGTCGGGCCGTTCGCTCGCCAGCGCCAGCGCGATAGCGCCGGTGCCGGTGCCGAGATCGAGAATGCGCGACGGCGCGGCGGGCAGGCGCGCCAGCGCCTGCTCTACCAGCACTTCGGTGTCGGGTCGCGGGATCAGCGTCGCGTCGGAGACGCGCAGCGGCAGCGACCAGAATTCGCGCTCGCCGATCAGATGCGCCACCGGCTCGCCCTGCACGCGCCGCGCCAGCAGCGCGTCAAGGCGCGTCAGCTGTTCAGGCAGCAGTTCGGTCTCGCCGAACGCCACCAGCCAGCTGCGCGATTTGCCGGTAACGTGCCCCAGCAGGATCTCCGCGTCGCGCTTCGGACTCTCGCCGCCCTGTAGCGCGGCGACAGCCCTTTTCAGCCAGCGTTGAAACTCCATTACTCCTGACCAGCCAGCGCGGCCAGCTGATCGGCCTGATGCTCCTGCACAATCGGCTCAATCAGGTTGTCCAGCTTGCCTTCCATGGTCTCGTCAAGGCGATAGATGGTCAGGTTGATGCGGTGATCGGTCACGCGCCCCTGCGGGAAGTTGTAGGTGCGGATACGATCGGAGCGATCGCCGCTGCCCAGCAGGTTGCGGCGCGTGCTCGCCTCCGCTTCGTGGCGCTTCGCCATCTCCGCGGCGCGAATGCGCGCGCCCAGCACCGCCAGCGCTTTGGCTTTGTTTTTGTGCTGCGAACGCTCATCCTGACACTCCACCACGATGCCGGTCGGCAGGTGGGTGATGCGGATAGCGGAGTCGGTGGTGTTGACGTGCTGGCCGCCCGCGCCTGACGAGCGGAAGGTGTCGATCTTCAGATCGGACGGATTGATCTCCGGCAGCTCCGCTTCCGGCACCTCCGGCATCACCGCCACGGTGCAGGCCGAGGTATGGATACGTCCCTGGGATTCGGTTTCCGGCACGCGCTGCACGCGGTGGCCGCCCGATTCGAACTTCAGGCGGCCATAGGCGCCGTCGCCGGTGACGCGGGCGATCACTTCTTTATAGCCGCCGTGCTCGCCTTCGTTGGCGCTGACGATCTCCACGCGCCAGCGGCGCGCTTCGGCGTAGCGGCTGTACATGCGGAACAGGTCGCCGGCGAAGATCGCCGCCTCGTCGCCGCCAGTGCCGGCGCGCACTTCGATAAAGCAGGCGCGTTCGTCGTCAGGATCTTTCGGCAGCAGCAGCACCTGCAGCTGCTGCTCCAGCCGCTCGCTCTCGGCGCGCGCCTGCTGCAGCTCTTCCTGCGCCATATCGCGCATTTCGGCATCGTCCAGCATCATCTGGGCGGTTTCGATATCTTCCTGCGTTTGCTGCCACGCGCGGAAACATTGGGTCACGTCGGTTAACTGCGCATATTCGCGCGAGAGCGCGCGGAAGCGGTCCTGATCGGCGATAACGCTGGCGTCGCCGAGCATCGCTTCCACTTCTTCGTGGCGCTCCTGCAGCGCTTCCAGTTTGGCAACAATAGAGGTTTTCATGTCGTGATGGGATTCTCGTCACAGAGGGCAACAGCCCGGGAGTCTACTCGAGACCGAGGCTGTCGCGAAGCAATTGCAGGCGTTCAGTGTCGCCGTCGCGGGCGGCCTGCTGCAGGGATTTGGTTGGTGCGTGAATTAAACGATTGGTCAGCTTGTGCGCCAGCTCCTGCAGAACTTTCTGCGGATCGGCGCCCTGCTGCAGCGCGGCCAGCGCGCGCGATTCGAGATCGGCGCGCACGCTTTCCGCCTGAGAGCGGTATTCGCGAATGGTCTCGACCGCGCTCTGGGCGCGCAGCCAGGACATAAATTCACCGCTCTCCTGCACCACGATGCTTTCGGCCTGTACGGCGGCGGCTTTGCGCTGCGCCATATTCTGCTCGATGATCGCCTGCAGGTCGTCAACGCTGTAGAGATAGGCGTTAGGCAGCTTGCCCACTTCCGGCTCCACGTCGCGCGGCACGGCGATATCCACCAGCAGCACCGGTTTGTTGCGGCGCGCTTTCAGCGCGCGCTCCATCATCCCTTTGCCGATAATCGGCAGCGGGCTGGCGGTGGAGGAGATAACGATATCGGCTTCGGCGAGGCGCGCGTCGATGTCGCCGAGGCCGATCACCTCCGCGCCGACCTCTTCCGCCAGCCGCTCGGCGCGCTCGCGCGTGCGGTTGGCGATAATCAGCTTCTGCACTTTATGCTCGCGCAGGTGGCGCGCCACCAGCTCGATGGTTTCGCCCGCGCCGACCAGCAGCACGTTGACGGTCGACAGGGATTCGAAGATCTGACGCGCCAGCGTACAGGCGGCGAAGGCGACCGACACCGCGCTGGCGCCGATTTCCGTTTCGGTGCGCACGCGTTTGGCGACCGAGAAGGTTTTCTGGAACATCCGCTCCAGCTCGCTGCTCAGCGCATGGCCGCGCTGCGAATCGGCGAACGCTTTTTTCACCTGGCCGAGGATTTGCGGTTCGCCCAGCACCAGCGAGTCGAGACCGCTCGCCACGCGCATTAAGTGGCTGACCGCCGCGTTGTCCTGATGCCAGTAGAGACTTTGACGCACGTCCTCTTCATTGAGATGGTGATAGTCACACAGCCAGCGCACCAGGCGCTCCTGCAGATCCGCCTGCTGCTCTACGCTAAGGTAGAGTTCGGTGCGGTTGCAGGTAGAGAGAACGACGCCGCTCTGCACCATTGGCTGGGAAAGCAGGCTGTCGAGCGCCTGTTCCAGCACGTCCGGCCCGAACGCGACGCGTTCGCGCAGCGCGACAGGTGCAGTTTTATGATTGATTCCGAGAGCGAGCAGCGTCATGGCGATAAAAGTTGGGATGTCCCAATAATGTCAGGGTTTTGTGATGCGCATTCTACAAGATGCGGCAGATCATGAAAAGCCATACAAAGGCTATGACTGTAATAAGATTAAACTGATCGTGCGCAATTTTACTCTAATCAGCATTGACGGTTTATAAGCGGATCGCTAGCGTTAACCGTTACGAATTAAAAACGTGTCCGAGGAGATGACCACGTGATGACCTATTCACCACGCACTATGTTGCGCCTTTTGCCGCTGGCGAGCGTTTTGCTTACCGCCTGCGCCGTTAATCAGCCTCAGGGCCCAGGCCCGAGCACGACCGCGCCGCAGTGGCAGCAGCATCAGCAGGATGTGGCGAAAGTCACGCACTACCAGACACGCGGCGCCTTCGCCTATCTTTCCGACAAGCAGAAAGTCTACGCGCGCTTTAACTGGCAGCAGACCGCTCCGGACCGCTATCGCCTGCTGCTGACCAACCCGCTGGGCAGCACGGAGTTGCAGCTTGACGCTCAGGGCGACACCGTACAGATTGTGGACAACAAAGGCAAACGCTACGTCAGCAACGACGCGGAGAAGATGATCGCTCAGCTGACCGGCATGGATATTCCGCTTGCCAACCTGCGCCAGTGGATGATGGGCCTGCCGGGCGACGCCAGCGACTATCAGCTCAACAGCAATTATCAGCTTAAAAGCCTGAACTACAGCAGCAACGGCCAGAAGTGGCAGGTCGCGATTCAGGATTACGACAGCAAATCCACCCCGCCGCTGCCGGCGAACCTGGAGCTGCGCGAAGGCGACCAGCGCATCAAACTGCGTATGGATAGCTGGACCCTGCAATGATCACCACCTGGCCCGCTCCGGCAAAGCTCAACCTGTTTCTCTATATCACCGGCCGTCGCGCAGACGGCTACCATAACCTGCAGACGCTGTTTCAGTTTCTCGACTACGGCGACAGCCTGCATATCACGCCGGACAGCAGCGGCCGCGTCAGCCTGACTACGCCGGTCGACGGCGTCGCCCATGACGACAACCTGATCGTTCGCGCGGCGATGCTGCTGCGCCAGGCGGCGCAGGCCCAAGACTGGCTGCCGGCCGACGCCGGCGCGCAGATCGCCATCGAAAAGCAACTGCCGATGGGCGGCGGGCTGGGCGGCGGCTCCTCGAACGCCGCCACCGTGCTGGTGGCGCTGAATCACCTCTGGGGCGTTGGTTTCTCCCTGGAGGCGCTGGCGGAGCTGGGGATTAAGCTTGGCGCGGACGTGCCGGTGTTCGTCAGAGGTTTCGCCGCCTTTGCCCAGGGCGTTGGCGAGCAGCTCCAGCCCGCCGACCCGGCGGAAAAATGGTATCTTGTGGCGCATCCCGGCGTGAGCGTTCCGACGCCGCTGGTGTTTAACGATCCGCAGCTTACGCGCGATACGCCGGTGCGTTCTCTGGCGGCGCTTTTATCGACACCCTTTCACAATGATTGTGAGGCAGTGGTAAGAAAACGTTTTCGCGAGGTTGATGAGCTTGTTTCCTGGCTGCTAGAATACGCGCCGTCGCGCCTGACTGGCACTGGCGCTTGCGTGTTTGCCGAATTTGACACCGAGTCAGCCGCTCGTCAGGTGCTGGAACTCGCCCCGAAATGGGTATGCGGATTTGTCGCGCGAGGCGTTAACGTCTCGCCTCTGCATCGCACCCTTTCCGGGCTGTAAGCGCATGTGTGACAGTGTCACCCTGTTCCAGACGCTGCACGCTGTGCATTAACACACCCGTATGAACATGCATCAGGGTATGCGCCGGTTACCCTGACGCCGTTCATTCTCTGGACGCCAAGCCTGAGGTTCTTCTCGTGCCTGATATGAAGCTATTTGCTGGTAACGCCACCCCGGAACTAGCACAACGTATTGCCAACCGCCTTTACACCAGCCTCGGAGACGCCGCAGTGGGCCGTTTCAGCGATGGCGAAGTGAGTGTACAAATTAATGAAAATGTACGCGGTGGTGATATTTTCATCATCCAGTCCACCTGTGCTCCCACCAATGATAATCTGATGGAACTGGTTGTGATGGTCGACGCGCTGCGTCGAGCTTCTGCTGGTCGTATTACCGCGGTTATTCCCTACTTCGGCTATGCCCGCCAGGACCGCCGCGTGCGCTCCGCTCGCGTGCCGATTACCGCTAAAGTGGTCGCGGATTTCCTTTCCAGCGTTGGTGTCGACCGCGTTCTGACGGTCGATCTTCACGCCGAGCAAATCCAGGGCTTCTTTGACGTCCCGGTTGATAACGTTTTCGGCAGCCCGATCCTGCTGGAAGACATGCTGCAAATTGGTCTGGAAAACCCGATCGTGGTTTCTCCGGACATCGGCGGCGTCGTGCGTGCTCGCGCGATCGCCAAACTGCTTAACGATACCGATATGGCTATCATCGATAAACGTCGTCCGCGCGCGAACGTTTCTCAGGTGATGCACATCATCGGCGACGTGGCGGGCCGCGACTGCGTGCTGGTCGACGATATGATCGACACCGGCGGCACGCTGTGCAAAGCGGCGGAAGCGTTGAAAGAGCGCGGCGCGAAACGCGTCTTCGCCTACGCGACTCACCCGATTTTCTCCGGCAATGCGGTAGAGAATCTGCGTAAATCGGTGATCGATCAGGTTATCGTCTGCGACACCATCCCGCTTTCTGAAGAGATGAAGTCGCTGCCGAACGTTCGTACCCTGACGCTTTCCGGCATGCTGGCTGAAGCGATCCGCCGTATCAGCAACGAAGAGTCTATCTCGGCGATGTTCGAGCATTAATGATTCGTTAAATAAAAAACCGGGCCATGCGCCCGGTTTTTTTATGGCTGGAAAAACGGATCAGTGGTTCGGCGTGCGGCGGCAGCGCTCGTCATAATGACGGTGCCAGAAGTAGCGGTCTTCGATCCTTTCGCGCCCGCTGACGCGCGCGCCGGCGAGCCACAGCAGCGCGCCGATAAAGATGCCGAGAATAGCGCCCTGCGCCAGCAGCGCCGGCATCTGAATGCTCGGCAGTTGATTAAGCACGGAGAAGATGATGCTGGAGACCATCACCACCAGCCCTACGATCATCAGGACGTTTCCTGCTTTCCGACAATGTTGATGTTTCATAACTCACCTCTGTCCATATGAACAAGCCAAACAAACCGCACATAATGTTAACTTGTCATAAGTTTAGGCAATGGCCTGCGGACAAGTTGCGTCCAGGATCACAAACCCTAATAAAGGCTGACCTAAATTTACCTTCAGAAGCTTGATTTAAATAACAAAATAGTTAATCACGCGACGTAACCATCCAGCCTTTGCGAAGTTTGTTCTCTTCTCTGCCGCGAAGTACACTAACGCCTTTTCACCACCTGAGCAGGATATTCATCGTGAGCAGCATTAAACTGATTGTGGGCCTGGCCAATCCCGGCGCGGAGTACGCCGCCACGCGACATAACGCCGGCGCCTGGTATCTCGATTTGCTGGCGGAGCGTCATAATCAGTCGCTAAAGGAAGAGGCGAAATTCTTCGGCTATACCGCGCGTATCAGCCTGGCGGGCGAAGATGTGCGTCTGCTGGTGCCGACGACTTATATGAACCTTAGCGGCAAGGCCGTGGCGGCGATGGCGACCTTTTTCCGCATCGCGCCGGAAGAGATTCTGGTGGCGCACGATGAGCTCGATCTGCCGCCGGGCGTCGCGAAGTTCAAACAGGGCGGCGGCCATGGCGGCCATAACGGCCTGAAGGACATCATCAGCAAGCTGGGCAACAACAATAACTTTCACCGCCTGCGCATCGGCATCGGCCATCCGGGCGATCGCAACAAGGTGACGGGATTTGTGCTGGGCAAGCCGCCCGCCAGCGAGCAGAAGCTGATCGACGATGCGATTGATGAAGCGGCGCGCTGTACCGAAGTGTGGCTGAAGGAGGATCGCCTGAAGGCGATGAACCGGCTGCACGCGTTCAAGGCGAGCTAAACGCCCTGCCCGCGCGATTTCTGTGTATAATGCGCCAAATTTTTTCGTTTCCGGCAATGCCTGCAGCAGGCGTTGCACCTCAAGTTAGAAGGGTAACCAACCATGGGATTCAAATGCGGTATCGTGGGCCTGCCGAACGTCGGTAAATCCACCCTGTTCAACGCGCTGACTAAAGCGGGCATCGAAGCGGCTAACTTCCCCTTCTGCACCATTGAGCCCAACACCGGCGTGGTGCCGATGCCGGATCCGCGCCTTGATCAGCTGGCGGAGATCGTCAAACCGCAGCGCCTGGTGCCGACCACCATGGAGTTCGTCGACATTGCGGGCCTGGTGAAAGGCGCGTCGAAAGGCGAAGGTCTGGGCAACCAGTTCCTGACCAATATCCGTGAAACCGAAGCGATCGGCCACGTCGTGCGCTGCTTCGAGAATGAAAACATCATTCACGTCGCGGGCAAAGTGGATCCGGCGGAAGATATCGACGTGATCAACACCGAGCTGGCGCTCTCCGATCTGGAAACCTGCGAGCGCGCCATTCAGCGCGTGCAGAAAAAAGCCAAAGGCGGCGATAAAGACGCGAAGGTCGAGCTGGCCGCGCTGGAGAAGTGCCTGCCGCATCTGGAAAACGCCGGTATGCTGCGCGCGCTGAAGCTGGACGCCGATGAGAAAGCGGCGATCCGCTACCTGAGCTTCCTGACGCTGAAGCCGACCATGTATATCGCCAACGTCAACGAAGACGGTTTTGAGAACAACCCCTACCTCGATCAGGTTCGCGCCATCGCTGAAGCGGAAGGCTCCGTGGTGGTACCGGTTTGCGCCGCCGTTGAGTCAGACATCGCCGAACTGGACGATGAAGATCGCGCCGAGTTTATGGCCGAGCTGGGTCTGGAAGAGCCGGGCCTGAACCGCGTAATCCGCGCCGGTTACGCCCTGCTGAACCTGCAGACCTACTTCACCGCGGGCGTGAAAGAAGTGCGCGCCTGGACTATTCCGGTCGGCGCTACCGCGCCGCAGGCGGCTGGCAAGATCCATACCGACTTCGAGAAAGGCTTTATCCGCGCGCAGACCATCGCGTTTGACGACTTTGTCGCTTACAAAGGTGAACAGGGCGCGAAGGAAGCGGGCAAGATGCGTTCAGAAGGGAAAGAGTACATCGTTAAAGATGGCGATGTGATGAACTTCCTGTTTAACGTCTAAGCCGCGTTTGTCTGATGAGGGGCTAGCGCCTCTCATAACAAACCGCTCGGTTTTAAAATCCACGCCTGCGCGTGGATTTTTTATGCCCGGAAAAGAGACCCTTGATTAGTATGCTGTAACTAAATAGTTCTATGCTGTATCCCGCGTTCTTACTTTCCAGCCCCTTTCCGACCGCATATCTTCTGAACTAAACACAGGCGCTTCTCGCCCGGACAACGCCCGCTAACCAACGGCTCATCCCGCTTCGCGCTAAAAACCTTTGCAAAGCCCCACAGAAAGCGATAATACCCCACCGCTTTCCGACAAAGGACCGACGATGCGCGACACTCCGCAAGGCAACCTGACCCGCAAAAAACATATGAAGCTCAGCACGCTGGTTACGCTGATGATCGGCGCGGTAGTGACCTTCGTGCTGCTCAGCGTGCATCTGCTCTACTTCTTTCAGATCGGCAACGCCACGCAGAAGCAGCTGGAAGATAAGGCGATGGCCGTGGCGCGCACGCTGGCGGACGTGCCTGCCATTCAGCAGGCGCTGAGCGGGCCGCCGGACGCCGGCATTATCCAGCCCATCGCCCGCGCGGCGCAGCAGCACAACAATCTGCTGTTCGTGGTGGTGACCAATATGCAGGGCATCCGCTACTCCCATCTTAATCCGGCGCTGATCGGCCGGCACTTTATCGGCGACGACATCAATCCGGCGCTGCAGGGCAAAGAGAACGTCTCGGTCAATCGCGGCTCGCTGGCGGAGGCGCTGCGCGTCTTTACGCCGGTCTATAACGCGCAGCAGCAGCAGATCGGCGTGGTGTCGATAGGCATCTCGCTGGAGGCGGTCAGCGATCAGATCAACCAGAGCCGCTGGAGCATTATCTGGACCATTCTGATCGGCGCGCTGGCGGGCGCGCTGGGCACGCTGGCGCTGGTGAAAACCCTGAAGCGCATCCTCTTCGGGCTCGAACCCTGGGAGATCTCCTCGCTGTTCGAGCAGCGCCAGGCGATTCTGCACTCGGTTAAAGAGGGCGTCATTGCGGTGGACGCTCATGCCGAGGTGTCGCTGATCAACGAGGCGGCGCAAAAGCTGCTGACGGAAGAGAGTTCCGGCAGCATGGAGGAGGCCAGCGTCATCCACGCCCAGCTGCAGGAGACGCTGGCTACCGGCCGCGCGCGGCGCGACGAAGAGCTGAATATCAACGGCCACGTGCTGCTGAGCAACACCGTGCCGGTCTACAGCCAGCAGCGGCTTATCGGCGCGGTCTGCACCTTCAGGGATAAAACCGAAATCACGCGGCTGCTGCAGCGCCTGAGCGGCATGGTAAACTACGTCGACGCGCTGCGTGAGCGCTCGCATGAGTTTATGAATAAGCTGCACGTGATCCTTGGCCTGCTGCACATGAAAAACTATGCGCAGGTCGAAGCCTATATTTTAAAAACGGCGAACAACTACCAGACCGAAATCGGTTCGCTGCTCGACAAAATCAAGTCGCCGGTGATCGCCGGCTTCCTGCTGAGTAAAATCAATCGCGCCTCGGACAGCGGCCATCGTCTGACGCTGAGCGATGCCAGCTTCCTGCCCGATATCGGCAACGAGCAGCAGATCGCCGTACTGATCACCGTGCTCGGCAATCTGATCGAGAACGCGCTCGACGCGCTGGGCAGTGAACACAACGGCGATATTCACGTGATGCTGCACTACCAGAACGGCTGGCTGGCGTGCGAGGTCAGCGACGACGGGCCAGGCATCCCGACCGACCAGCTGGATGCTATCTTTGACAAAGGCTTTTCAACCAAAGGCGAGGATCGCGGCGTCGGGCTTTATCTGCTGAAGCAGCAGACGGAAAGCCTCGGCGGCAGCGTCAGCGTGGAGTCGGAACCCGGCGTGTTTACCCAATTTTTTGTACAACTTCCCTGGGATGGAGGCAACAAAACCGCATGATCAATGTGTTAGTGGTCGATGATGACGCTATGGTCGCCGAGCTGAATCGCGTTTACGTCGGGCAGGTGCCGGGCTTTCACTGCGTCGGCACGGCGTCGACGCTGCAGCAGGCGAAAGAGATGATCCTCCACAGCGAGCCCGCCGTGGATCTGGTGCTGCTTGATATCTATTTGCAGCATGAGAACGGGCTGGATCTGCTGCCGGAGCTGCGCGAGGCGAAGCAGCCTGTCGAGGTGATCATTATTTCATCCGCCGCCGACGCCGCCACCATCAAAACCTCGCTGCACTACGGCGTGGTGGATTATCTGATCAAACCTTTCCAGTTCCCGCGTTTCGAAGAGGCGCTCACCAACTGGCGGCAGAAGAAGTCGCTGATGGATAACCATCTCTACTACCAGCAGGCGGAAGTCGACCAGCTGATCCACGGCAATCCGCCCACCACCAACGACAGCAAACGGCTGCCGAAGGGGCTGACGCCGCAGACGCTGCGCACCCTGTGCCAGTGGATCGACGCCCATCCCGGCAGCGAGTTTTCCACCGACGAGCTGGCGGCGGAGGTCAATATCTCGCGCGTCTCCTGCCGCAAATACCTGATCTGGCTGGCGCAGATCAATATTCTCTTCACCAGCATCCACTATGGCGCGACCGGCCGTCCGGTCTATCGATACCGCCTGCAGCCGGAATACCATTCGCTGCTCAGGCAGTATTGTCAGTAGTCAGCTGATAGCGGCGGTCGTGCAGACGAAACGCGAACTGGCGCGACGAGGAGCAGATCACCTGCTGGTCGCGCGTCACGAATATCGCTTCGATGTGCGGCGCGTCGCGCAGCGCCGCGAGGCTCTGCTCAACGCCCAGCCCGTAGAGCAGCGTGGTGTAGATGTCGCCATCTATCGAGCGGTCGGAAATCACCGTGACGCTCAGCAGCTCGTTGTCGAGCGGATAGCCGCTGCGCGCGTCGAGGATGTGGTGATAGAGGCGGCCGTCCAGCTCGAAGTAGCGCTCGTAGACTCCAGAGGTCACCACCGATTTCCCCGCAACCTCAATCACGCCGATTAAGTCGTCAGCCTGGCCGAACGGGGTTTTCAGCCCCACCGACCAGCCGGCGGCCTGCGGCGGCGCGCCGAGCGTCTGCACGTTGCCGCCCAGGTTAATCAGCGCCCTTTCCACGCCCTGCTGGCGCAGAAAACTGCGCACCAGATCGGCGATATAGCCTTTGGCGATAGCGCCCAGATCGATCTCCATGCCTGGCTGGCGCAGAAACACGCTGCGCCGCGCAGGATCCAGCACGACCTCGCGCGGATCGGTCAGCGCCATCAGCTTTTCCAGCTCGCCCGGCGGCGGCACGCTGCGCCCCTGAAAGCCGATCTTCCAGCGCTTGACCAGCGGACCGATGGTGAAATTGAACAGGCTGTGCGGCAGCAGACTGACCTGATGCGCGCACTGAATCAGATTGAATACTTCGCGGCTGACGCAGACCGGCTCTTTGCCTGCGGCGTGGTTGATCGCCATCACCTCGGAGTGGGCGCGGTTGACGGTGAGGATATTCTCCTGATGGCGGATAAGACGGAAGACCTGCGCGGCCAGCGCCGCATTGTCCTCAAAGAGCTTAAGAAGAATGGGCGAACCCATCAGTACTGCGGAATAGGCGTAAACGCCTTCGTCGGCTGACATACTCGCCTCGGCTGTCAAAGTGGATCCGGCAACGGCGCGCCGGGTGGTGTTGCCCGATGCGCCGTTGCCGACAGCGGACTAGCCGCGCGCCAGGGCCGCCGCGTTACGTCCGGCAAGGATACCAAAGATAATGATATCCGCCACGGCGTTGCCGCCGATACGGTTGGCGCCGTGGATGCCGCCGACCACTTCCCCCGCCGCCCAGGCGCCGCGGATCACCTGTTTGTTGCTGTCGAGCACCGCGGTGTCGGTATTGATGGTCACGCCGCCCATGGTGTGATGCACCCCAGGCGCGACGCGGATGGCGTAGAACGGCCCCTGATTGAGCGGATGGCGCAGCGCGGTGGTGCGGCCGAAATCCTCATCCTTCTGATCCACCACGAACTGGTTGTAGCGCGCCAGCGTCTCCTCAAGGGTGGTGTGCTCCATATTGAGCTTCACCGCCAGCTCGCCCACGGTCGGCGCGCTGATCACAAAGCCTTTAGCGATATACTCATCGGCCGCTTTGTTGTTCGCCCGCACCTGTTCATCGAAGACCACCCAGGCGCTTTTCTCCGGCAGCGCGATAATCTGCGCGGAAACCTTGTCGCGGGTCTCCATCTCGTTGAAGAAGCGTTTGCCCTCCTGCGACACCAGGATGGCGCCGCCGCCGCGAATCGATTCAGAGATCAGATATGAGGTGGTCTGCTCAACGGTGGGATGGATCTGGATTTCGCCCATATCCACCGTATCCGCGCCCAGCTTCTGCAGCATGGCGATGCCGCTGCCAGTCGCGCCTTTATGGTTAGTGGTCACGAAGCCGTCCAGCTCAGGGCGGTATTTCACCACCATCTCGCGGTTGGCGCTGAAGCCGCCGGTGGCGACGATCACGCTTTTTGCATAGAGGATGCGGCTGTCGTAGTACTCATCCACCACCTTCACGCCGGTAACCGCGCCGTTCTCGGTGAGGATTTCAGCAACTGAGGTATCCAGCAGCACTTCGATATTGCGCTTGTTGATGTTTTTCACCAGGCCGCTGATCAGGTAGCCGCCCACCGCCGAACGGTCCGCAGGGCGGTGCGTACGGTCGATGCTCATGCCGCCGGTGATGGTGATATCGTTCAGCTCAATGCCGTGATCCGCCAGCCAGTCGATCGCTTCCGGCGCCAGCTCGACGAACTCGCGCAGCAGCACCGGGTTGTTTTTATGCTGACCGCCTTTCAGCGTCTCCTGATAGAACAGCTCTTTGCTGTCTTTGATGCCCTTCATCGCCTGGAAGCGGGTTTCCGCCGCGTTCATCCCTACCGAAGCTTTGATGGTGTTGCCGCCGATGGTCGGCATCTTCTCGATGATCACCACGCGCGCGCCTTCGTCGTGCGCCTGAATCGCCGCCGCCAGGCCTGCGCCGCCGCTGCCGATCACCACCACGTCGTAGTTCTGCGGCGCAGCGGGGTTGCCGCCCTCTTCAATCACATACTCTTTGCTGGAGGTGGAGAGCGCGCGCGATACCGCTTTTTTCAGCGCCTCGCTCTGGGTAGTGGCGCCGCTGATGGCGTCGACGTGCGGGCTGTTGGCCACCAGAATGCGGTTACGCAGGCTTTCAAAGGTCTCGGTGAAATCGACGTCCAGCGTATCGTCCGGCACCATCGAAATATCGGTGATGCGGTCGGTATCGAGGGTGACGTTGATTTTCAGCTTCAGCGCTTCCGCCTCGACTTTCTCCTGATAGACGCCCGCCTTGTATTTGCGGCCCGGCGCGCTCACTTCGCGGATCATCGCGTCCACCAGCGAGAAGCGCCACAGCGGTTCCGGGATCATCAGCGCTTCGCGCTGGGTGCTGTCGATATAGAGGTCGAGATGCTCGTTGTTCAGCACGCGATCCGCCCAGTCCGGGTAGGCGATGCAGGCTTTGCCGATCGCCACCAGATCGTAGCCGTGCTCCAGCGCCATCTCCACGTCGGCTTTATTCACCACGCCGCCGACGCCGATAACCGGCACCTTCGCCAGCCGTTCGGAACGCTGCGCGATATATTTGTCGATCAGCGGCATCGGGTCGCGGGTATCGACAATAGAGGGACGCAGCAGCTGGCCCATGGAAAAGTGCACGTAGTCGAGGCCGCGCTCCGCCAGTTTTTCCAGCAGATAGAGCGTGTCGGCAAAGCGAATGCCGGGCACTTCAATCTCTTCCGGCGAGAAGCGATAGCCGATGATAAAGGTGTTGTGCGCGATGCGCTCCGCCATTTTGTGGGCGATATCCAGCACCGCCAGCGGGAAACGGGCGCGGTTTTCGCGGCTGCCGCCCCACTTGTCGTCGCGCTGGTTGGAGTTAGGGGAAAAGAACTGCTGGATCAGATAGGTATTGGCGCCGTGCAGCTCCACGCCGTCGAAGCCCGCCTTGATGGCGCGGTTCACCGCGTCGCCGAATTTGGTGATCATCACTTCGACTTCATCGGCGGTCAGCGCCTGCGGGGTGGTCGCGCCTTCGCGCGGTGCGGCGATGGCGCTAGGGCCCACCGGCGTTTTGCCGCCGATCAGCCCAGGTTCCACCATACGGCCGCCGTGGTAAATCTGCAGGATAGCCGTCGAGCCCTGCGATTTAATCGCGTCGGCGATGCGCGCCAGGCCCGCGATTTTGTTGTCGCTGTCAATGCCGATGGCGCCGGGAAAGGCGGGGCCTTTGTTATCGATAAAACAGGACTCGACGATAACCGTACCGAGCGTGCCTGCACGCGCGCGGTAGTACTCAACCAGCTCGCTGGTCACGGTGCCGTCATAAAATCCCGTACAGGTGGTCATCGGCGCCATGACCAGACGATTTTTTAATACCGCGCCGTTGGGCAAAGTCAGCGGATTTAAAAGCGGGGTGCGAGTATTCATTAGATTAACTCCGGAAATTAAAAGCTGAGAAATTCTGCGGACGAGGCACTCTGGTGATTATTTAAAGGTCCGGCTTAATGCCACTAATATACCAGTTACTTTAGCTACAAAAGAAATGAATATAGTTATAAAACTTTTAAAGGAGCGGAGTTATTTATTTTGCAAAGACTGAGATTTTAGTTATAGTAATGTTAGCGAAAGCGCTGAAAAAATCAAATTATTGTTATAATCAAAAATTAATTCATATTTTTCAATAAGGTAAAAGCGATGAAATTTGCAGAAAAAAGCGCCAGTAACGCCACTCCTCGCTTCAGAATCTTCTTAAGAGCGCAGCGCGGCTTTTAAAGCCTTAATCGCAATTAAATGGCAAACTCACTCTTTGATCTAGATCAAAATTTACTATTATGGCAGGCGCATCATATAGCCACGGCGCAAAAGTTTATTTAATAAAGTTGTCATGTGAAGACGTTATTCAATAAGGTTTTGCTGAAGGCGTTATACGCGCACTAAATAAACGGTGCATCAACAAAGCCGACACTCTCTTCTTTATAACTTGCAGACCCTCACTATGAACATGAAAACGACGCTGAACGAAGCCGCGCAACCTGCGCCCGTCCCGCCGCCGGGACAACACAAACGCTGGATCATGCTGGCGCTGCCCATCGTGGTCGCCGCCCTGCTGCTGCTGGTGCCGACGCCCGCCGGACTCGAGCCCTATGCCTGGCACTTTTTCGCTATCTTTGTCGGCGTGATCGTCGGCCTGATCTTCGAACCGCTGCCGGGCGCGGTCATCGGCCTGACCGGCGTGGTGGTCATCGCCCTCTTCAGCCAGTTCGTGCTGTTTAGCCCCGCCGAGCTGGCGAAGCCGGGCTTCAAGGTCGCCACCGAGGCCTTTAAATGGGGCGTAAGCGGTTTCGGCAACTCCACCGTCTGGCTGATTTTCGGCGCCTTTATGTTTGCCGCCGGCTACGATAAAACTCAGTTCGGCCGTCGCCTGGCGCTGATTCTGGTGAAGTATCTTGGCCGTCGCAGCCTGACGCTCGGCTACGCCATTACCTTCGCCGATCTGCTGCTGGCGCCCTTTACGCCGTCGAACACCGCGCGCAGCGGCGGCACCATCTACCCGATTATCGCCAACCTGCCGCCGCTCTACGGCTCTAAACCCAACGACCCGAGCGCGCGCCGCATCGGCTCTTATCTGATGTGGGTCGCCATTACCGCCGCCTGTATCACCAGCTCTATGTTCCTGTCGGCGCTGGCGCCGAACCTGCTGGCGCTGGCGCTGGTGAAAAGCGTCGTGGGCTTCGATATCTCCTGGGGCATGTGGTTCCTCGCCTTCCTGCCGCTCGGCGTGCTGCTGATCCTGACCATGCCGCTGCTGGCGTACTGGCTCTATCCGCCGGAAGTGAAGGTCAACGACGAAGTGCCGCGCTGGGCCACTGCCGAGCTGCAAAAGCTGGGCAAACTGTCGCGCAACGAGATTCTGCTGCTGATTTTCGTGGTGTGCGCGCTGCTGATGTGGATTTTCGCCACCGCCTGGATCGAGCCTGCGATGGCTGCGCTGCTGGTTATTATCCTGATGCTCTGGACCGGCGTGCTGAACTGGAGCGACATCACCAGCAATAAAGCGGCGTGGAATACCTTCGCCTGGTTCGCCACCCTCGTAGCCCTGGCGGATGGCCTGGCGCGCGTCGGCTTTATCGCCTGGCTGGGCAAAGAGGGCGGCATGCTGCTGCAGGGGTATGACCCGCAGGTCTCCGCGGTGGTATTGCTTATCGCCTTCTATCTGCTGCACTACCTGTTCGCCAGCACCACGGCGCACACCACCGCGCTGCTCCCGGCAATGCTGACCATCGCCGCAGCGATCCCGGGCATCAATATGCCGGTGTTCTGCCTGATGCTCTGTACCTCGCTTGGCGTGATGGGGATTATCACCCCTTACGGCACCGGCCCCAGCCCGATTTACTACGGCAGCGGCTATCTGCCGACCAAAGACTACTGGCGTCTGGGCACCATTTTCGGCCTGCTGTTCCTGGTGCTGCTGATGCTGATCGCCTATCCGTGGATGGTGATGATGTTCTAAAGCAGGCGACGAAACAGGTTAATAAAGTGTAAAATCCTTTCCCTTCAGCTTACGCCAGCCGCGTCCCGCGCGGCTGGCGAAATAAAAACCAACAAATTTGCGGCTGTTCGTCTCGCGCTGCGCGAGCCGTCGCCGCCGCATAAGTGAGCCGAGATGTCGAACAAACCTTTCTACTATCAAGAGCCCTTTCCGCTGTCCCACGATGATACCCAGTACTATCTGCTGACGCGCGAGCACGTCTCCGTCGCCAGCTTCGAAGGCGAAGAGGTGCTGAAGGTCGATCCCAAAGCGCTGACCCTGCTGGCGCAGCAGGCATTTCACGACGCCTCTTTTATGCTGCGTCCGGCGCACCAGCAGCAGGTCGCCTCTATCCTCGCCGACGATGAAGCGAGCGAGAACGACAAATATGTCGCCCTGCAGTTTCTGCGCAACTCGGAGATCGCCGCCAAAGGCGTGCTGCCCACCTGCCAGGATACCGGCACGGCGATTATCATGGGCAAAAAAGGCCAGCGCGTCTGGACCGGCGGCGGTGACGAAGCCGCGCTGTCACAGGGCGTCTATAACACCTTTATCGAAGATAACCTGCGCTATTCCCAGAACGCCGCCCTCGATATGTATAACGAGGTGAACACCGGTACCAATCTGCCGGCGCAGATCGATATCTACAGCACCGACGGCGACGAATATAAGTTCCTCTGCATCGCCAAGGGCGGCGGCTCAGCCAACAAAACCTATCTCTACCAGGAGACCAAAGCGCTGCTCTCGCCCGGCAAGCTGAAGAATTATCTGGTGGATAAGATGATGTCGCTCGGCACCGCCGCCTGTCCGCCCTATCACATCGCGTTCGTGATTGGCGGCACCTCGGCGGAGGCGACGCTGAAGACCGTGAAGCTCGCCTCGACGCACTATTACGATAGCCTGCCGACCAGCGGCAACGAGCATGGCCAGGCGTTCCGCGATCTGGCGCTGGAGCAGGAACTGCTGGAGGCGGCGCAGCAGCTCGGCCTCGGCGCGCAGTTCGGCGGCAAATATTTCGCGCATGATATCCGCGTAATCCGCCTGCCGCGCCATGGCGCTTCCTGTCCGGTCGGCATGGGCGTCTCCTGCTCGGCAGACCGCAATATCAAAGCGAAGATCAATCGCGACGGCATCTGGATTGAGAAGCTGGAAGACAACCCGGCACAGTATATTCCGGAAGCGCTGCGTCAGCAGGGCGAAGGCGGCGTAGTGAGCGTCGATCTTAACCGGCCGATGAAAGAGATTCTGGCGCAGCTCTCCGCTTATCCGGTCTCTACGCGTCTGTCGCTGAGCGGCACCATTATCGTGGCGCGCGATATCGCGCACGCCAAGCTGAAAGAGCGTATCGACAGCGGCGAAGGGCTGCCGCAGTACGTGAAAGATCACCCGATCTATTACGCCGGTCCGGCCAAGACCCCGGCAGGCTACGCTTCCGGCTCGCTTGGCCCGACTACCGCTGGCCGCATGGACTCCTACGTTGACCTGCTGCAGTCGCACGGCGGCAGCATGATTATGCTGGCGAAGGGCAACCGCAGCCAGCAGGTGACGGACGCCTGCCAGAAGCACGGCGGGTTCTATCTCGGCAGCATTGGCGGCCCGGCAGCGGTGCTGGCACAGCAGAGCATTAAAAAGCTGGAGTGTGTGGAGTATGCCGAGCTGGGGATGGAGGCGATCTGGAAGATTGAGGTTGAGAACTTCCCGGCCTTTATCCTCGTGGACGATAAAGGCAACGACTTCTTTAAGCAGATTCAGGACAGCACCTGCGCGCGCTGCGTGAAATAAACCTTAACTACCTCGTAGAAGGCGTGGCATTTGTGCTCACGCGGCTGGCAGGGTTCGATCGCAAAGGCGCTTTACGCATCCCTGCTCGCTCGGCCCGCGACATCCCTGTCGCGGGACGCTTTGCTCCTCGAACCCAGCCAGCCGCGTATTAAGCCTCTGAGCTGCCTGCCAGAACAGATTTCAGGTACCCTGTACTCAGGTAACGCTACAGCTCGTTACCAGAAACGCGGCACTTCCGCCGCATCGCTCGCTTCTCCCGCCTGCAGTCGTGCGGCGGCATCCTCATTGCGCAGCGAGACCGGCAGATTAACCGCAATAATGCTGTACTCCACGCCGTCCAGCACCTCGTCATGTTCGCTCAGCACGTTATACCATTCGTTCATCAACATTCCTTATTCAGTTCGGCCTCAGGCCCGTCAGGAACCACTGTCCTGACCATGCCATAGCAATTTTACACGGTTATGACAGGTAACAATGGGTCGAAAAAACGCGAAATGCGCTGGGATAAATATGAAATAAAAACGGCGCGCTGCCCAGAGAGTAGCGCGCCGCAGAGTGCGAAATCAGAAGAAACCGAGCGGCTGAACGCTATAGCTCACCAGCAAATTTTTGGTCTGCTGATAGTGATCCAGCATCATCTTGTGCGTCTCGCGTCCAATGCCCGATTTTTTATAGCCGCCAAAGGCAGCGTGGGCCGGATAGAGGTGATAGCAGTTGGTCCAGACGCGCCCCGCCTTGATGGCGCGGCCGACGCGATAGGCGCGGTTGATATCGCGCGTCCAGACGCCTGCGCCTAACCCGTAAATCGAGTCGTTGGCGATGGCGATCGCTTCCGCCTCATCCTTAAAGGTGGTAATGCCGACCACCGGCCCGAAAATCTCCTCCTGGAAGACGCGCATGCTGTTGTCGCCCTTCAGCAGCGTCGGTTGAATGTAGTAGCCGCTGGCGAGAGCGCCTTCCAGCTTCTCCACGCCGCCGCCGGTCAGCACCTCCGCGCCCTCCTGACGAGCGATCTCCAGATAGGAGAGGATCTTGTCGAACTGCTGCTGCGACGCCTGCGCGCCGACCATGGTTTCGCTGTCCATCGGATCGCCGCGCTTAATGGTTTTGATGCGCTTCATCACCGCCGCCATAAAGGGCTCGTAGATCGACTCCTGCACCAGCGCGCGCGACGGACAGGTACACACCTCGCCCTGATTCAGAAAGCCGAGCACCACCCCTTCGGCCGCCTTCTCGATAAAGCTCTCCTCCGCCTGCATGATATCTTCGAAGAAGATGTTCGGCGATTTGCCGCCCAGCTCGACGGTTGAGGGGATCATGCTCTTCGCCGCCAGCTCGAGAATATGGCCGCCGGTCGCCGTGGAGCCGGTAAAGGCCACTTTGGCGATATCGGGATGGGAGGCCAGCGCCTCGCCCGCCTCTTTGCCGTAGCCGTGCACCACGTTCAACACGCCGGGCGGCAGCAGATCTTTGATCAGCTCGACAAACAGGGTAATACTCAGCGGCGTCTGCTCGGCCGGCTTCAGCACCACGCAGTTGCCCGCGCCCAGCGCCGGAGCCAGCTTCCACGCCGCCATCAGCAGCGGGAAATTCCAGGGGATAATCTGCGCCACCACGCCGAGCGGCTCATGGAAATGGTAGGCGGCGGTAAACTCGTCGATCTCGGCGGCAGTGCCCTCCTGCGCCCGCACGCAGCCGGCGAAATAGCGGAAGTGATCCACCGCCAGCGGCATATCGGCGGCCAGGGTTTCGCGCACCGGTTTGCCGTTATCCCAGGTCTCGTTCACCGCCATATATTCCAGATTTTGCTCTAGCCGATCGGCGATCCTGAGCAGCGCCAGCGAGCGCTGCTGCGGCGAGGTTTTGCCCCAGGCTTCAGCGGCGGCGTGCGCGGCGGCGACGGCATTGTCCACGTCCGCCTTGTCCGAGCGGGGAAATTCCCCCGCGACCGAACCGTTGACCGGCGACGTGTTGGTGAAGTAGTTGCCGTTCACCGGCGTCACGAATTCGCCGTTAATAAAGTTGCCGTAGGTTTTCTGCAGCTGAATCAGAGAACCCTGTTCCCCGGGAGAGGCGTAACGCATGGTGAATCTCCTTAACATGGCAGTATTTGAAACAACAATGAAACTTGCTGTTAACAATGAATGAACAAAGCCAGCCTGTCAGATGTTGCAGTCGGAAACTGTGACCGCCGCAAAGGAAAAGCGCGCCGCCCGTGCGCACGGATAATTCTGAGAATAAGCCGAGGCGCGGAAAAAAAGCGAAACCTCGAGCCGGAACAGGGTCAACAGAGAAGGTTAATCACAGGAGAGAGTGACATGCTGGCTTCGGCTTTTACCCTTATGCGCGCAAAAGCAGACTTTATTCATCAGTTTATTCGCCATCCGCGCAAGATGGGCAGCATTACGCCCTCGTCGGCGGCGCTGTGCCGCGCCATGAGCGACAGCGTCTGCTGGCGCAGCGCCCTGCGCGTCGCGGAACTGGGCGCGGGCGACGGCGTGCTGACGCGTCACTTGCTGGCGCGTATGCAGCCGCAGGCGAAACTGGATGCATTTGAGATCAGCGCACCGCTGGCGGATAAGCTGCGCGCGCTGGAGGATGCGCGCCTGCAGGTACGCAGCTGTTCGGCGGCTTATCTGACCGGCGAGTATGACGCGATCTTTTCCGGCCTGCCGCTGCTGTCGCTGCCGCCGGCGCTGCGCGACGACATTCTGCGCGCCGCGTTCAACGCGCTCGGCCCGGACGGCGTTTTCGTGCAGTTTCAGTACACCTCCATCACCCAGCCCGATCTCTCGCGCTACTTTATCTGGCAGCGTCAGCGGGTGCTAAAAAACGTGCCGCCCGCCTGGGTTTATCGCTGCCGGCGCAGCTACGCGCCCTGAGCCTGGCTCTGCTGCGGACGCGTCTGCTGCCAGAACGCCGTCAGCAGCTGTCGCGCCCAGTCCGCGCCCTCGATATCCGCGCCGCTGTCGCTGACGCCCTGCGGCAGGCTGGCGCTCATAATATGGCGTGAGAATTCCGGGTGAAACTGCACCGACAGCGCCTGCGGCGAATAGCGCAGGATCTGGCAGGGATCTTTCTCGGAGGTGGCGAGCACCTGCGCCTGCGGCGGCGGGGTAATCACCGACTGGCGGTGCGACAGCCAGGCGCTGAAGCGTTCCGGCAGCGCCGAAAGCAGCGTGTCGCGCTGCATCGCCGCTTTACAGGTCAGCGGCAGCAGGCCGCGCTCCCAGCCGTTGGGGTTGTCCGCCACCTTGCCGCCCAGCGCGTAGGCCATCAGCTGATGGCCGTAGCAGACGCCCAGCAGCGGCAGCTCAGCGTCGATCGCCGCCCGCACCCACGCCGCGCTGCGCTCGCTCCACTCGGCGTGGTCGGTCACCATCGCCCACGAAACCGCTGAGGATAGCGCCGCTGATCTGGTCAAACTGCGGCAGCGATTCGCCAAGGTGCGGGCGCACAATAAGATAGTCATCAGGTTGCAGATCAAGCGCGTCAATAAACCAGCGCGGCTGTTCGCCAATACGCTCAACCACGTCGGCAGGCGGCACTTCCAGTTGAATCAGAGCAAGGGGCAAAGAGGAGGTGGAATTCATACCGAATGGGTTCCCTGGCAGGTTAGCGTCTCGGTGAACCAGTCTGCCAGCAAAGCGGCGGCCTGTCTTATGATTTTCCTGCCGCTGTCATAACAGAAAAATATTTGTCATCGCCTGTCGGCGTCTCACCGCTTCGTGCCATCATTAGGGCGTGGCGAAAAACAACAGCGAAGGACGGGATTGTGGCTCTGCGGCATTTTTTTCTGATTTTAATGGTGGTCTCTATCTGGGCATTCAATAACGTGGCGGTGAAGTGGGGCCTGCTGGAGCTGCCGCCGCTGTTCCTCACCTGCATGCGCTTTGTGGTGGTGGCGATTGTGCTGATCCCCTTCTGTCGCATCACGCGTGAGCAGCTTCCCTGGCTGCTGGCGCTCGCCTTTACCTTCGGCTTTATGCACTTCTCGCTGCTGTTCGTCGGCATGCGCTATACCGACGCCGGCACCGGCGCGATTGTGGTGCAGCTCGGCACGCCGATTGCCATGCTGCTGGCGATGACGGTGCTGAAAGAGCGGCTGAGAGCGATTCAGCTGGTCGGCATCGCCCTCTCCCTGTGCGGCGTGGCGGTGCTCTCCGGCAGCCCGACCATTCCCGCCTGGTGGGTGCTGGCGATCCTGCTCTGCAGCGCCACCGGCTGGGCGGTCAGCAATCTGATCGTGAAAAAATCGCCGCCGATCAAGCCGCTGACCATGACCGGCTGGATCGCCTTTCTGGCGGTGCCCATCGTCGGCCTGTCGAGCTTCGTAATGGAGTCGCACCAGTTTTACGCCCTGAGCCAGGCGGGATGGCGCGGCTGGTTCGGCATTCTCTACAGCGCGCTCGCCTCGTCGATTGTCGCCTATACCCTCTGGTACGGGCTGCTGAAGCAGTACAACGTCAATCTGATCATGCCCTACTCGCTGCTGACGCCGGTGCTGTCGGTGCTGATGGGCATCGTGGTGCTGGGCGACAGCCTGAACACGTTTAAAATCATCGGCGCATCGCTGGTGGTGTGCGGCACGGCGATAGCGGTCATCAACCTGCGCAGCCTGCGCATGCACGCGCGCTTCCCGCGTCTGCGCCGCCGCTGAAAAAGCGGTGCTATGCTCTGGATACCGTCTGTTTCTGGAGAATGATTATGGATTATCAGCTTGCCGCGTCGCTTTGGCAGCAGCTGTGGCAAGGATTGCGTGGCCCCGGCGACGCAACCGCCCCGCCCACCTTTCTTGATACCGCGACCTTCTCATCCGCTTTCGCCGTCAGCGAGCTGGCGGCCGCCAGCATCGGGCTGGCGACCCAGGCGACGGCGGATTTTATCGGCGTCCGCCAGCCGGTAAGCGTCAACGTACGCCTCGCCTCGCGCTGGTTTCAGACCAGCTTCTTTCCCCGCAATCGCCCCGCGCCTGCGCTATGGGACGCCTTTGCCGGCGACTACCGCAGCGCCGACGGCTGGATCCGCCTGCACACCAATGCGCCGCAGCATCGCGCGGCGATGGAGCGCGTGCTGGGCCAGCATCCCGACCGCGACGCGCTGGCGCGGCAGGTGGCGCGCTGGCAGGCTGACGCGCTGGAGCAGGCGGTGGTCGACGCCGGCGGCTGCGCCGCAAAGATGCGCAGCGAACAAGCATGGCAGCAGCATCCGCAGGGCCAGGCGGTGCGCGAAGAGCCGCTGATCGCCTGGCGACGGGGCCCCGCCGCGCCTGCGCGCAGCTGGTCGATGCCCGCCGCGCGACCGCTGCTCGGCGTTCGGGTGCTGGATCTGACGCGCATCATCGCCGGGCCGGTGGCGACCCGCTTTCTCGCCAGCCTCGGCGCGCAGGTGCTGCGTCTCGATCCGCCCGGCTGGCGCGAGCCGACGCTGGATGAAGAGATCGCCTGCGGCAAACGGCGCGCCGTGGTCGACTTTAAAACGGCGGCGGGCCGCGAGACGCTGCGCGAGCTGCTGCAGCAGGCGGACGTGCTGGTGCACGGCTATCGCGCCGACGCGCTGGAGCAATTGGGATTCGACGCCGACACGCGCGCCCGGCTGGCGCCGGGTCTGGTGGACGTTAGCCTGAACGCCTGGGGCTGGCACGGCCCGTGGCGCAACCGCCGCGGTTTCGACAGTCTGGTGCAGATGGCGTGCGGCATCGCCGAGAGCGGCATGCGCTGGTCGCAAAGCAGGAAGCCGACGCCGCTGCCGGTACAGGCGCTGGATCACGCTACCGGCTATCTGATGGCCGCCGCGGCGCTGGAGGGACTGCGCCAGCGCCACGCTACCGGCTATGGCGTGGAGGCACGGCTGTCGCTGGCGCGCACCGCCCTGCTGTTGCAGCAGCATCCCAGCCGGGATGCCGCTCTGCCGGCGGGCATTAAGGCGCATGCGCAGGATACGCTGCCGACGGTTGAGCTGACGCCCTGGGGCATCGGGGAACGGCTGCGCGCCGCCGCGCGGCTACCCGGCACGCCGCAGCTCTGCGCCACACCGGGCTGCGAGCCGGGCATGCATCCGGCGCGCTGGTAAAAGGCGCGGCGTCAGGCTTCGCCGCTCTCTTCGCCGGCCTCGTTCAGCTCGTCCCACATCGCCTGGATCGCCTCACGGCTTAACATCGCCAGCGTGCGGTAAAAGGCGGTGGTAGCGTGCGCCTCGACCTTGCCGAGAAAGGCGCCGCACCAGGGCAGCAGATAGCTGTCGAACAGGGCGCACTGCGCCGCGCTCTCATCCTCCGCCGACTGATCTTCCAGCCAGGAGGCCGCCAGCATCAGCACGCCGAAGTGGTCGGCGGGCGCGTCGCTGAGCGGCATGCCGCGCGAGGCGAGAAAGGCGCGCACCTCCGGCTCCGCCTTGCCTTCCGGCCACTGCGAGGCGTAAGGCGGCACCTTACACTCGGGGCCGACGAACAGCGCATTGTAATCCGCCGCCAGCGCCTGCGGATCGCTGTTCTGCTGCAGGCGCTGCAGCAGCTCATCCTGCTCTAGCGGCCACTGCGCGCTGAGTTTGCCCTCGCGCAGCAGGGTAAACAGCGGCACCAGCAGCGGATCCTGCGGCTGGCGATTAAACAGGGAGCCGATCACGCGGCAGAGAATGGAAAACTCGTTCATGCACTATTCCAGAGGCAAAAGGGTTAAAAATCCGCCAGTTCGGCAATCTGCTTGCCGGTACGCTGCTCAAGAAAATCGAGCAGGCGGCGCGGCGTGACATTTAACACGCGATCCTCGGGAAAATCCACTGCGCGCGTGATGCGCAAGGAGTCTCTGCCGATAAGTAACCTGATTGATCAGTGGAGAGCGACAATGACGATAAAAGCTGACGCCATAACCGTTAGATCGATTATGGAATCCTTTGTAAAAGATGCGAACATGAAAGCACGATCACGCCTGATTTGTGAACGTGACAGAAATGACTGGGAAAAGTGGCTACATGTAGAGTTTGAATATTTTATTTCTCAGACAGAAAGCCTGTCGGTTGAAGGGGAAAACACCTTAGGGTTTGCTATTGTTTAATAGTGTATAAGCATAAAGCCGGATCAGGTCAGCTATCTTGATCCGGTATCGGTATCAGTATTGCCCGATTCTCAGCGAGAAATAAATGAATACATTCCGCCATTGCTTAAGCCTGTTGGACGTTTCCCATCACAGCGCTAAACCAGACCCTCAACGACTAAGGGGCGGATTGTTAAAAGTACCCTCTGATGTTACGCGGTTGGGCGCTCGTTCCAGGCGTCCGTAAACTGAATATTCCCGTCGTGAATTTTCCAGGTAATTTTCTCATACTGCAATGCGACAGACTCCATATGGTTCATTTTGTCATTGGCTGCAAGTTTGCAGTTCGGAACACCACAGTTAACACCTGTGATTTTCACGTTTTCCATCAGTACAGAGTAATAGGGTACTTCTTGTCCTGCGTCATTGATGTGATAGAAAAGGATCTCCGCGCTTTTCAGCGTCTGGCCAGTGGCAGCGGCCTTATAAAGATACGGGGTAGAACTATCCACTTCCTTTTCAATCATCATTGATGAATGTTGACGGGTTCCGGTGATCTTACCGTTAGCGTTGTCTACAGGTAAGTTTATTCCGTGGCTCAGTCCGATGATCTCAATACTGCCGTCACGATCCTGAACATCAACGGATCCCTTTATGTCTGCGCCACCATCGTCTTTAAGCCACATATACGGAGGGATTGGCATTTTACTTGCTCCTTATTTTTCGTATTAACTTCATCGTCATAAGATAAATGGCTGTTGCTGCCGCGATCTCAGTAAGGAAAGCGATATAAAAAAACACATCTTCTATGTTCTCGACGCCTGCGTCGTTATCACCATAAAAAAGGCGCACAACCCGATAGCCAAGATCATGATTAACCCATAAATAGGGATCGCCCAGGGAACGCCCAACAACGAGCAGAATTAACAGGAAGTAGACAACCTTTGCTAACCTACGGGCAACTATTCGAGCCATTCGCTACTACCTCAATCGTGCCGTATGAGTCTAAATTTTTACCCGGCACTTTCTCTTTCTTTGTACGTAACAGAGCGTCACGCAATCTGTTGAAGTCTGACTGGTGGGCAAGAGTAATGCATCCGTCTGAGACTTGTCCCGGATGGAGTCTAAAGCTACCTCTGGAAATACCCTTGTAGAATGTGGTGTCGTCAATCACTCCGTCAGCCCGAAACAGGGCGAACCATTCTGAATGATCAACATGATACATGAAGGTGCTTTTAACTACGTCAATACCCCAGGCCCGGACCTGGTTTAACTTGCTTCCGGTTGGCCTGTCTACGATGTAATACTTTCCCGGTGGAAGTGGACCATCATTGATTATCATCCCACACGCGCCCTTGTTCTTGTAAACTCCATTACCTGAAAACGCCATGAACACACCTACCCCAGCAAAGGTAAGCGGTACGTAATCAGCACCGTTTAAAATTAACTTTCCTTGTAGAGCCATAGAAACCCTTCAATTTACATGGGTATTGATCGTTAATCGTACACCTCTGTAACCGGGCTGGGGAAGGTTTTTTGCGGTAACAATTTCTGATTTTATCGTTTTTAGCAGAAATTATTTCTCTTCAGGTCTGATAATTTAGGCGCTGCCGTAATGCGACGCTGGGCTATTCCTTTGCAGTAATAACGTCTGTAGGACTGAAGCGGTCGAGATTCTATAGTCGGCCCGCTTCGATTTAACGATCTAATATTGTTCCTCTCTGCTGGCTCTGGCTTTACCAGCAAATACCCTCTGCTATTTCCCAAACTTTTTATTTAGCTTTGTATTTCTTCTCTGTCACTCATAATACCCGCAAGCAGTTCACTCTCCCTCAAACGCTTTATACAGGGGCCCTGGCACCGCTTATCAGTCTTGTCCTAATGGTGCTGAGAACAATCACAGTAGTGCTTACCATCCTGTATTCCCAGCGTCCTTTTGCGTGATCTTGCTTCTTCTGCGAAGCGTAATGCCATTGCAGTAAGGGTTAAAAATCCGCCAGTTCGGCAATCTGCTTGCCGGTACGCTGCTCCAGAAAATCGAGCAGGCGGCGCGGCGTGACATTTAACACGCGATCTTCAGGAAAATCCACTGCGCGCGTGATGCGCAGGCAGTGCTCGAAGTCGCCCAGCGTAAAGGCGGTGTGGGAATCGGAACCAAAGGCCAGTTTGCCGCCGGCGTCGCGCACCGCTTCGGCGATGGCGCGGCAGTTCGGCTCGCTGCCGGGACGTGAAGTGGTAAAAGAGGAGTTGTTGATCTCCAGCGCCACATTGTAGTGCGCAGCCGCCTCGGCGACGGCGCGGATATCGATCGGGAACTTCGGGTTGCCCGGATGGCTGATGATATGCGCCACGCCGTTCGCCATGGTGGCGATCATCGCATCGGTGTGATGGCTCTTGTCGCGCGGTGCGTAAACCGGCTCGTGAAAGCCGGCGATAATCAGATCCAGCGAGCCGAGCATCGGGCCGGAGCAGTCGATTTCGCCCTGCTGATTTTTAATGTTGGCCTCAATGCCGCGCAAAATGCCGACGCCGTCAATCACGCGCGGCCAGATCTTCATATTAACGAAGTGCCAGTAGTGCGGCGCGTCGGCCATATCGGGGCCGTGATCGGTAATGGCGAACAGCCTGATGCCGTTATTTTTTGCCTGCGCGACGTAGTCGTGCAGCGTGCTGTAGGCATGCGTGCTGGCAACGGTATGCATATGCAAATCAACGGGGTACATTATTTTCTCCTCTCTGCCGCCCGCTCGGGCGGCCAATAAGTTAACCGGAATTCAATAGCCGCGCTGGCGATCGACACAGCCCAGAGGCCGTTCGCCCGCCTCGATGGCGCCAATGCCGCGCGTGATGGCGTCCATCGCCTCATCCGTCAGGGTCAATGCCGCAATATGCGGCGTTACGGTGACGCGCGGATGACGCCATAGCGGATTCTCCTGCGGCAGCGGCTCCTGCTGGAATACGTCGAGCGCGGCGGCGCGCAGCCGTCCGCTCTCCAGCGCCGCCAGCAGATCTGCCTCCACCACCTGCGCGCCGCGCGCCATATTAAGGAAACAGGCGTGCGGCGGCAGCTGGCTCAGGGTGCGCGCGTCAAACAGGTTGCGGGTTTCCGGCGTGGTGGGCAGCAGATTGATCGCCACCTGCGCGCCGCGCAGAAA
This sequence comes from Pantoea sp. X-Soil-MYKO-1289, assembly GCF_059730625.1. Classification (NCBI taxonomy): domain Bacteria; kingdom Pseudomonadati; phylum Pseudomonadota; class Gammaproteobacteria; order Enterobacterales; family Erwiniaceae; genus Pantoea; species Pantoea sp. X-Soil-MYKO-1289. The sequence goes on along the minus strand of NZ_AP036004.1, from coordinate 1,747,652 downwards.
GTCGTCAAGGCTCTCGCGTCCGGCAAAGCTCTCCACGCCCGGGATGCGCTTCGGCGTCCGGCTCCAGACGCGCAGCGGAAAGCCCCAGGGCCGCAGCGCCTCGATAACGCTCTGCCCCAGCACGCCCGCGCCGAGTACGCCGACGCTGAACGTCTCGCGCGTTGTCGGCGGCAAAGGCTGCCACTGCGCCTGTTGCTGCTGTCTGGCGTAGTCGTCGAAGCGGCGAAACCAGCCGAGCACGCAGTAGAGCGCATACTCCTGCATCTGCCGCGCCATGCCGCTATCCTCCAGGCGGACCAGCGGCACCGATGGCGGCAACATATCGGGATAGCGCGCCAGCCGGCCGAGAATATCGTCTACGCCCGCGCCCATCACGAATACGCCGCGCAGTCCGGCGCGATGCGCCAGCATCTCGCGCGGCGGCTGCCACAGAATAGCGTAATCGGCGGGCGCGTCGTCGCCGGGCTGCCAGCGCCGCACCCGCGCCTGCGGCAGACGCCGCTGCATGCCCGCCAGCCAGATCTCGCCATCCTGGGTCGGGTGATACCAGATAATATCCATCTCAATCCTCGTTTTTTGCCCTCAGCCTCCGGCAAAAGCGGCGCCAGGGCAAGCAAAAACCGCCGTCCCGCCGCCAGGGCTGCTTCACATTTTCGCAGCGTCGTCGCGCCACGTTGTCAGATTGCGACTAAAGTTGTTCGAGTGGTCAATGCGTTACGCGCGGCCGCCTTTCGGACAAGGAGAAAAACCGATGAAGAAAACTGTCGTAACCGCGCCTGTCGGGCGTCAGGGAGTCGCGCCAGTGCTGCTGACTCTGCTGCTGGGTCTGCCTGCGCTGATGGCGCACGCAGACGATAACTCACGTATGCTCAGCAGCCAGCCGCAGCCGCCGGATGTTCGGCTGGGTCCGTTGTTTAACGCGGTACAGCAGGCGCAGTTCTATCCCGACCAGAAAACCTTCGCCGACGCGGTGCCGAAGTTCGACCCGGCGTCGATTCTGGCGGACTGGCAGATGCAAAAAAATCAGCGCAATTTCGATCTGAAGCGTTTCGTCGCCAGCAACTTTACCCTGCCCGCCGCGGGCGAAAAATATGTGCCGCCCGCCGGCCAGAGCCTGCGCGCGCATATCGACGGCCTGTGGCCGGTGCTGACGCGCACCGCCAAAAGCGCCGGGCGTTACGATTCGCTGCTGCCGCTGCCGAAACCCTATGTGGTGCCGGGCGGCCGCTTCCGCGAGGTTTACTACTGGGACAGCTATTTCACCATGCTCGGCCTGGCCGAGAGCGGCCACTGGGATCGCGTGCAGGATATGGTAGATAACTTCGCGTGGGAGCTGGATACCTACGGTCATATTCCCAACGGCAACCGCAGCTACTACCTCAGCCGCTCGCAGCCGCCTTTCTTTAGCCTGATGGTCGATCTGCTGGCGACGCACCAGGGCGACGCGGCCTACACCCAATACCTGCCGCAGCTGCAGAAAGAGTACGACTACTGGATGGCGGACAGCGATAGCGTCGCCGCCGGTCAGGCGAGCAAGCGCGTGATCAAGCTGGCGGACGGCACCGTGCTTAACCGCTACTGGGACGCGCGCGACGTGCCGCGCACCGAATCCTGGCTGGATGACGTCAATACCGCGAAAAAAGCGCCGCAGCGCGACAAAGGCGAACTCTACCGCGATCTGCGCGCCGGGGCCGCGTCCGGCTGGGACTTCAGCTCGCGCTGGTTCAGCGACGCGCATAATCTCGCCTCGATCCGCACCACTCAGCTGGCGCCTGTCGATCTCAACAGCCTGCTGTTCCATCTCGAGCAGACGCTGGCCAAAGCGTATCGCCTCGATAAACAGCAGGATAAGGCGAAGCAGTTCGCCGATCTGGCGGAGAAGCGTCAGGCGGCGGTGAACCGCTATCTGTGGGATGAGAAACAGGGCTGGTACGCCGACTACGACAGCAAAACGCGTCAGGCCAGCCCGCAGCTGACCGCCGCAGCGCTCTTCCCGCTCTATATGCAGCTGGCCAGCGACAAGCAGGCCGATCGCACCGCCTCGGCGGTAGAGAAACAGCTGCTGAAAGCGGGCGGTCTGCTCACCACCACGGTGAACAACGGCCAGCAGTGGGACGCGCCTAACGGCTGGGCGCCGCTGCAGTGGGTGGCGGTAGAAGGTCTGGAGCACTACAACAAGCCGCAGCTGGCGCAGCAGGTCGGCATGCGCTTCCTGCAGAACGTCCAGACCACCTACGACAAAGAGCATAAGCTGGTCGAGAAGTATGTGGTCGACGGGCCGAACCTCGGCGGCGGCGGCGGCGGCGAATATCCGCTGCAGGACGGCTTCGGCTGGACCAACGGCGTGACGCTGATGCTGCTCGATAAGTATTGTCCGAAAGAGAAAACCTGCAACAGCGCCCAGGATATTCCTCAGGCCGCGGCGACAGCGAAGTAACCTCCCCCAGACGAAGGGCCACTCCCGGCCCTTCGTTTTATTTTTGTCTTCTCCTGTTCAACAAACCTTGAAACATTTTTCACATATTGATAATAATTCTCACTCTGATTTTGAGAATCTTTATCATACATATGCCGCCTGTTGAAGGTGGGCCGAACAAGGACAGGATATGATGCTGCCGTTTTCCCCTCACCGCTGCGCGCTGCTGTGCGCGCTGGCGATCGCTCTGCCCGCCGCCAGCCTGGCGGCCGACACGCTGACGGTAACCGCCTCGCCACGGGAGAGCGCCTACGGCCCGACTCAGGGCTATCTCGTCACCACCAGCGCAGGCGCCACCAAAAGCGATCGCCCGCTGCTCACGACGCCGCAGTCGGTCTCGGTGATCGCTCGCCAGCAGATCGACGATCAGGGCGCCATCGATCTCAATCAGGTGCTGAACTATACGCCAGGGGTTTTCTCCAACTTCGGCGGCGCCGCGACCCGCTACGACACCATTTCGCTGCGCGGCTTCCACGGCGGCGACGTGGATAATACCTTCCTCGACGGCCTGCGCCTGATGAGCGATGGCGGCAGCTATAACGTTTTGCAGGTCGATCCCTGGTTTCTGGAGCGTGTCGACGTAATTAAAGGCCCCTCTTCCGCGCTGTACGGCCAGACGGTGCCGGGCGGGCTGGTGAACCAGACCACGCGCCGCCCGCAGTTCAGCGAAGCGGGCCACTTCCGGCTGACGGCAGGCACCCAGGATACGCGCGGCGCGGCGTTCGACTACACCAACGCCATCAACAACGAGTGGGCGTTTCGCCTTACCGGCATGACGCGCAACAGCGATACCCAGTATGACCACACGCGCGAGGAGAAGTACGCGCTGATGCCGCAGCTGATGTGGCAGCCCACGGAAGATACCCAGCTGCTGCTGCGCGCCTATCTGCAAAAAGATCCTTCGGGCGGCTATCACGGCTCGGTGCCGGGCGACGGCGCGCTGAGCGCCCACAACGGCGCGAAGCTCAGCACCGGTTTTTACGACGGCGATCCGTCGCTGGACCAGTTCAAGCGCCGCGAACAGATCTACAGCTATGATTTCCAGCACCGCTTTAGCGACGTCTGGTCGTTTTCCTCGACCGGAAGCTACAGCCACTCAAACGTCGATCTCGACCAGGTTTATCAGGTCGGCTGGCAGTCGCCCGGCAGCAACATCCTTAACCGCTACTACTCCGGCGAACGCTCCTCGCTCTCCGCCTGGGCGACGGATAACCGCGTTACGGCGGAGTTCGACACCGGCGAGCTGGCGCACCGCCTGTCGATCGGCGCGGAGTATCACCGTTACAAGAACGATTTAAGCGACGCGGGCGGCGCGGCCAGCGCGCTCAACGCCGATACCGGCGCGGCACTGGGGCCGATGCCGGACTATAGCTGGACGCGCGAGACGCGCCGCTACTACCAGACCGGCCTCTACCTGCAGGATGAGATGACGTGGGATCGCTGGCATCTCGATCTCTCCGGCCGCTACGACCGCATCGTTGCCGACAACAGCGGCACGGCGCGCCGACAGGACGATCACGTCAGCGGGCGCGCGGCGCTGCTCTACGCCTTCGACAACGGCGTCTCGCCCTATGTGAGCTACAGCCAGGCGATTACGTCGACCGCGCTGACCGGCACCGACGGCAACCTGCTGCGCCCGACCACTTCGGAGCAGTATGAGACGGGCATAAAATATCAGCCGGCAGGCACGCGCGATCTCTATACCCTGGCGCTCTACGATCTGACGCAGAAAGATGTCGCCACGCGCAATATCGTCGACTCCACCTATACGCCGACCGGCAAAGTGCATTCGCAGGGCATCGAGCTGGAGGCGCGCAATCAGCTGACGCCGCGTCTGAGCACCGTGGCGGGCTATACCCTTAACCACCTGCGCTATAAGGAGACGCTGGACGGCAATGATGGCCACACGCCTTACGTCACGCCGAACAGCATGGCCTCGTTCTGGGGTCATTATCAGTTTGACGGCGGCATCAGCGCGGGCGCGGGCGTGCGCTATATCGGCAAACAGTGGGCGGATAATGAGAACAGCCGACGCGTGCCGTCGGTAACGCTGTTCGACGCCTCGGTGCGCGCCGATCTCGGCGTCTGGAACAGCGCGCTGCGCGGCGCGTGGTTACAGGTCAACGCGAATAACCTGACCGATCGTCACTATGTGGCCGCCTGTTACGGCACGGGCTACTGCTACTGGGGCGCGGAGCGTTCGCTGCTGGTGTCGGTGGGATACGATTTCTAGCGGGGAAAGTAAAACGGGACGACAAAGTCGTCCCGTTGCAGTTCTTACGCTATGCGTTTCAGCTACGGACTTTACGGTAGATAAACAGCACGACAAGCGCGCCGATAACCGCGACCACAAAGCTGCCGAAGTTAAAGCCGTCAACCCGACCGAAGCCAAACAGCGTACTGATCCAGCCGCCGACGACCGCACCGATAATACCCAGAATAACGGTTACGATAAAACCACCGCCATCTTTGCCCGGCATGATCCATTTAGCGAGAATACCGGCGATTAAACCAAAGATGATCCATGAAATGATACCCATCTACTACTCCTTCCTTTTTGATTAGGTTGTGACCGCCTGATTAATCAGGAGAATTACAGAGCTAAGTATAGACAGGAAATTTCCTGCTGCAGGATTAACAGCGACAAAAATTGACTTAAAAACCTAAAGCTTCCGCGCCCGCCGCCGATAACGGAGAGAGAATAAAGCATCAGATAACAGCTAATTTGCCCTCTTTTGGAGCCAGTAAGTGAAAGAAGCCGACAAAGAACAGTATCTCAAACGTGGCACGCTGGCGGTTCTCGGCGTGATAAAGGATTTGCTACGGTTTCAGACGCCTTTAATGGTCACTTTTTCGCGCGGTCAGTTTATCAGCCGTATGCTGGATGCCGACGAGGATCGTATTGTTTTCGACCTCGGCAGCAATAATCTCGACAACGAGTATGTGCTTTCATGCAGCGATGTGAGCATCCTCGCGGAAACTTACGGCGCCAAAGTAGAGTTCAGCCTGTCCTCGCTGGAAAGAACCACCTTCCAGGGGCTGCCCGCCTTTAGCGCGCCGCTGCCCGAGCTGCTGTGGCAGATCCAGCGTCGTGAGTTTTTCCGCATCTCCGCGCCGCTCGATCCGATCTTTTACTGTCACAGCGAGTGGCCCAACGGCAAAAAGGTGCGTTTCCGCCTGCAGGATCTGTCGCTGGGCGGCATCGGCGTGCTGGTGGACGAGGCGCTGCCGGAGGGGCTGAGCAGCGGCGACAAGTTTAAAAAAGCTGCACGTCGAGCTGGGCGAATATGGCCAGTTCGAGGTCGGCGCGCAGCTGCTGCATATCGGCGAGCGCAGCGTGGTGACCAGCAAAAATGAAACGCGCGTCACGCCGCGTCTCAGCTTTCGTTTTACCGCCATCGAGCCGCTGCAGGAGCGTCAGCTACAGCAGGTTATTTTCGCCCTTGAGCGCCTGGCGCGCGATAAAGCGAATCGATTTCAGTAGTTTTTCAGTGATTTGCGCTGCCTCCCGGCGCATCCAGGCTATGCTTCTCCTTGCTCTCTTTTTTAAACCGGCTCCCAGCAAAGAGAAACTCCCCAATGGAAAACTGGCTCTCATCAGGCTATTTTCAACGTCTTTTTCTTAATCAGACTTTCTGGATCAACAGCGCTATTGTGGTGGCAGGCACGCTGTTGATCTACTGGCTGCTGCGCAGCGCCATTCGCTTTATCTCTGGCCGCATCGCGCGCTACAGCGAGCAGCGCCACGTGCGCTTCACCTCGATTCTGGTGGAGATCCTGCGCAGCACCAGCCAGCTGCTGCTGCTGATTTTTTCGCTGCTGATCGCCCTGCGCTTTGTCGACGTGCCCGCCAGCTGGGACGGCTTTATTTCTCACGGCTGGTTCCTTGCCTTCGCCGTGCAGTTAGCCATGTGGATCGACTGCGGCATCCGGCTGTGGCTGCATAATCTGCTACGCGATCCGGTGCACGTGCGCAATCCAGTCACCACGGTGATCCTCGGCATTCTGCTGCGCATGGTGGTGTGGGTGATGATGCTGCTCGCCATTCTGTCGAATATGGGCATCAATATTACCGCGCTGGTGGCGAGTCTCGGCGTGGGCGGTATTGCCATCGCGCTGGCGATTCAGACGGTGCTGAGCGACGTTTTCGCCTCGCTGGCGATCGGTTTCGATAAGCCTTTCGAGCACGGCGACTTTATTGTTTTCGGCGATATCGCCGGCTCTATCGAGCATATCGGCCTGAAGACCACGCGCCTGCGCAGCCTGAGCGGCGAGCAGATCGTCTGCTCCAATACCATTCTGCTGCAGCAGACCATCCACAACTACAAGCGTATGCAGCAGCGGCGCATCGTGTTTCGCTTCGGCCTGAGCTACGGCACGCCTTCGGCGCAGGTGCGCGAAGTGAGCGATCTGGTGAAGTCGATTATTCAGGGCATTGAGCTGACCCGCTTCGATCGCGCGCATTTTTTCGCCTTTGAGGATTCGAAGCTGACCTTCGAAGTGGTCTACTTCGTGCTCGACGCCGACTACAACAAATATATGGATATTCAGCAGGAGATTAACCTGCAGCTGATGGCGGCGCTGGAGCAGCGCGATGTGCGCTTCGCCTTCCCGATCCGTCAGGTGGAGTTCAGCGGCGGCCGTATTCCGCCGGTGGAGATGCTGCGCGCGGAGAACGATGAGGAAGAGGCGCGCCGCGCCTGAATTCTCAAAACCGCACCGCTGCTTCAGGGGAAAGGTCGTTTCGGCCGAAGAGCAAAGCGCCCTTTCCCTTTGGCTATAGTGCGGCTGTGAGATGCGCGGTGAGACCTTTTTGAGGTTTCAAACGTCATCAGGCTCTTACTGAGGCGGCTGAAACCGGCAGCGCGCCACCGCCGCTATCCAGCCCTGATAGTTCTCCCGCATCGCCTGCGCCTGCTCGCTGCGCGGCTCGACGCGCGTGCCGCCCTGCAGCGCCTGCATCTCGCTGCCCTGCTGCCACCAGCCCAACACCTTGCCCGCCAGCAGCGCCGCGCCGAGCGCGGAGACCTCCGCCGTGGGCGCACGCAGTAGCGGGCGCTGCAGCACGTCCGCCTGCAGCTGCATCAGCCAGTCGTTGGCGGTCGCGCTGCCGTCCACGCAGAGCGCCGACAGCCGCTGGCCGCTCGCCTGCTCCATGGCGAAAAACACATCCGCGATCTGAAACACGATCGACTCCAGCGCCACGCGCGCCAGCACCGCAGGCGTAGCGGCGTCGGTCAGGCCGCACACCATGCCGCGCGCTTGCAGATCCCACCAGGGCGCGCCCAGCCCGGAAAGCGCCGGCACAAAATAGACGCCCTGATTGCTGTCGGCGGTGCGCGCCAGCGCGGTCAGCTCGCGCGGATCCTGAATGCCGAGCATCTTGCCCAGCCAGGCCGCGCCGGAGCCGGTGTGGGTGATATTGCCTTCGAAGGCGAAGCGCATTTCGCCATCGTGCCAGGCGACGGTGGTGCTCAGGCCGTTATCGGTCAGCAGCGGCGTCGCCATCGACATCATCAGCGAAGAGCCGGTGCCGTAGGTCGCCTTAACCACCTCTTCGTCGCCGCGCCGCTGCGCCCGCAGCGCCGCATGGGAATCGCCGATGCGCGCCAGAATCGGCGTGCCCGGCGCCAGGCCCGGAATATCGCTAATCGCCACCGCGCCCTGCGCGCTGGCCGACGGCACAATAGTCGGCAGCGCGGCGCGCGGCAGCTGAAACAGACGCAGCAGCTCATCGTCCCAGCCGCCGCTGTGCAGACTATAAAGCTGAGTGCGCGCGGCGTTGGCGTGATCGGTAACGAACACCTCGCCCGCGCTGAGCTGCCAGGCGAGCCAGCAATCGACCGTGCCGATGCAGAGTTCGCCCGCCGCCGCGCGCGCCGCGCCGTCCGGGATCGCCGCCAGCATGCCGGTGAGCTTCGCCGCCGGGAACATCGGGTCCACCGCCAGCCCGGTCAGCCCGGTAATGCGCGAGGCGTTGCCCGCGGCGCGCAGATCGCGGCAAAACGCCTCCGAGCGCCGATCCTGCCAGCTCACCAGCGGCGTAAGCGGCCTGCCGTCGCGCCGCTGCCAGATCAGCACCGACTCGCGCTGGTTGCTGATCGCCACCGCCGCCACCGGCGCGCCGCCGCACTGCGCCAGGCAGTCGGCCACCGCCTGCTTCACCGCCTGCCAGATCGCCAGCGCGTCCTGCTCCGCCAGCCCCGGCTGCGGATGCGACAGCGTCAGCGGCTGACTGCCGCGCGCCACGACGCGGCCCTGGCGATTGACGGCGATCGCCTTGGCATTGGTGGTGCCTTCGTCAATCGCCAGAATAAGGGCGTCTTCCATGGTCAGGCTCCCGCGCAAATGCGCACCGCGCTGTTGACGACGCTCGCGGCGTCGATGCCGTGATACGCGCGCGTGGAGGCGCGATCGCCCGCAATGGCGTACTGCCCGTCCGGGATGCCCAGGCGCAGCAGCGGAATGGCACAGCCCCCTTCCGCCAGCACCTCGGCCACCAGACTGCCGACGCCGCCGTTAACGTTGTGCTCTTCCACGCTGATCACGGCTGGATAGTGATTTAGCAGGTTGCGCAGCTGTTGGGTATCGCAGGGTCTGATGGATGGAATGCTGATCACACCCGCCGAGATCCCTTTTTCAGCCAGTTGCTCCGCCGCGTGAACAATCTCATGCACCGTCGAGCCCATCGCCACCAGCGCGATATCCTTGCCTTCGCGCAGCTGGTCGATTTTGCCCGGCTCGAAGCGGTAATCCTCGCTGTGCAGCTGCGGCAGATCTTTGCCGTCGAGGCGGATATAGACCGGGCCGACATGATCAAGCGCATAGTCGATGATCTGACGGCACTCCAGCGGACAGGCGGGCGCATAAATTTCGATGTTGCCGAAGCCGCGCATCACCGCGATATCGTCGATGCTGTGGTGGGTGCTGGCGAGCGGGCCATAGCTGGCGCCGGCGTTCAGGCCGAACAGCTTGACGTTGGTGTTGTTGTAGCAGACGTCGACCTTGACCTGCTCGTTGGCGCGCGACACCAGGAACGGCGCGGCGTTGCAGGTCACGGCGATCTTGCCGCCCAGCGCCAGCCCGGCGGCGGTGCCGACCAGCGTCTGCTCGGCGATGCCGACGTTCACCAGCCGATCGGGAAAGGCTTTGATAAAGGGCGAAATTTTTGCGGTTGAGGTGGAGTCCGCCACCACCGGCACCAGATCTACGCCGCGGTTCACCGCGTCGATAAAGGCGGTCACCATTACGCTGGCTAAATGTTGTGCATTACTCATCTTTCAGTTCCTCCAGTGCCAGTTCGATCTCTTCGCCTTTCGGCACGCGGTGATGCCACTCCGCTTTACTCTGAATAAAGGAAATGCCGTAGCCTTTTTCGGTATGCGCCACGATAACCTGCGGCTTGCCGTTCTGCGGCAGGCTTTCAATGGTTTCGACCACCTGCGCCATATCGTTGCCGTTGCACTCGGTGACCTCCAGGCCGAAGGCGCGCCATTTTTCCGGCAGCGGGTCGGTGTTCATGATGTCGCGCGTCGCGCCCGCCAGCTGCAGCTTGTTCTTGTCGTTGATGATGATCAGGTTGTCGAGGCCGTAGTGCGCCGCGACCAGCGCCGCCTCCCAGTTGCTCCCCTCCGCCAGCTCGCCGTCGCCGGTCACCACGAAGATGCGCCGCTTGCTGCCATCTTTTTTCGCCGCCAGCGCCAGCCCCACCGCGACCGGCAGGCCATGGCCGAGCGCGCCGGTATTCAGCTCCACGCCCGGGGTTTTCTGCCGCACCGGATGGCCCGGCAGATGCGAATCAGCATGCTGATAGGTGGGCAGCCAGTCGACCGGAAAATAGCCCGCTTCCGCCAGCACGCAGTAGTAACCGCCGACCGCATGGCCTTTGGACTGGATATAGATGTCGCGCTGCGGATCCTCGGTGCGATCTGGCGCGCAGTTGAGAATGCGAAAGTAGAGCGCGGTCAGAATATCCGCCTGCGACAGATCCGCGCCGGTATGGCCGCCGGCCGGGCTGCCCGCGTTAAGCTGGATAATGCGGCGGCGCACGGCGCGCGCCTTACGCTGCAGTTCGTCGACCGGAAGTTTGAAAGGATTCATACATCACCTCTGAATTAAAAATCATGTCCGAATATATATTCGCAAGGGGTAAAAAAAGGGGGTGCAGCAAAACGATCCGCCTGCACCGCCACCGATTAACTTTTTGCCTCTGCGCCCTCCTCGATCAGCGCCTTCTGCGCCACCACCGCCGCTTTCTGCTGCATGCGGTTTTGCATCTGGTCGATGATGACGGCGATGATGATAACGATGCCCTTGATCACCATCTGCCAGAATTCGCTCACCCCCATCATGATCAGGCCGTCGGCGAGAAAGCCGATAACAAAGGCGCCGACCAGGGTGCCGAGAATGGTGCCGCGCCCGCCCGCCAGCGACGTGCCGCCCAGCACCACCGCCGCAATGGCGTTCATCTCGAACGAGGTGCCGTTGGCCGGATGGCTGGCAACCAGCTGCGACGACACCACGATGCCCGCTATCGCCGCGCAGAAGCCGGAGAGCGTATAGACCCAGATTTTCACCTGCTTCACTTTGACGCCGGAAAGCTCCGCGGCGCGCTCGTTGTCGCCGATGGCGTAGACCTGGCGGCCGAACGGCAGGCGACGGGCGATATAGGCGATCACCAGCGCCAGCACGATCATCATCCAGATGGCGTACGGCAGGCCGAGCAGCGATCCGGCGCCGATGCGGTCGAAGCCGGTGTTGCCGAGCAGCGGATTGCCCTGCAAACCAGGGAAGGTTTCGCCGCCTGAGGTGAGCATCGCCGCGCCGCGCAGGATATACATGGTGCCCAGCGTGCAGATAAAGGGCGCGACGTTGTAGCGGGTGATGATCCAGCCGTTGGCCGCGCCAATCAGGCCGCCCACCAGCAGCACCAGCGGCACAATCACCCAGACGCTGGGAAAGATGGCGATGCCGAACATCGGCAGCACGATCCCTTTGGTGATCAGCCAGCCGGCAATCATGCCGCACAGCCCCAGCGTCGCGCCGATAGAGAGGTCGATGCCAGCGGTGATAATCACGAAGGTGATGCCCAGCGCCAGAAAGGCGTTGATGGCGATATGCTTCACCATAATCACCAGGCTGCCGAGCGCGAGAAAGTCCGGCACGGTGATGGCGAAGAAGCCGACAATCAAAAACAGCGCGATAAAGGTGCGCAGCTTCAGCAGCAGCAGGATAATGCTCTCGCGCGAGTTAAACGCCTTCGCCGGCTGGCCGGCCATTGTCATAGCGTTGTTGCCTTTCATGCTCAAAACCCCTGTGCGCTTGCTTTCACCAGCGCTGACTCTTCCGCGTCGCCGCGCGGAATATCAGCCGTAAGTTTGCCGCCCGACATCACCAGGATGCGATCGGCCACCGCCATGATCTCTTTCAAATCGGAGGTGGAGAAGAGCACCGCGATGCCCTGCTCCGACAGCCGCACCATCATGCGAAACACTTCCCCTTTGGCGCCGACGTCGATGCCGCGGCTCGGTTCGTCCAGCAGCAGCAGGCGCGGATTGGTCAGCAGCGAACGGCCGATCACCACCTTCTGCTGATTGCCGCCGCTCAGGGCGCTGATCGCCACCTCGGGCGAGGAGATCTTGATCGCCAGATTGCCGACGGTGCTGGTCACCGCCGCCCGCTCTTCCTGCTGGGCGATGGCGAAGCGGTGCGTCAGCCGGCGCCACAGGCTGGCGATGGTGAGGTTGCTCGCCACCGAGGACCCCGGGAAAATGCCGGCGCGCTTGCGATCTTCCGGCACCAGGCTCATGCCCATGCGGATGCGCTCGGCGGGCGGCAGCCGCGTTGGCACCGGCTTGCTGTCGAGCCAGATTTTGCCGAGGTAGTTGCGTTCGCTGCCGAGCAGACACTCGAAGAGTTCGGTGCGCCCCGCGCCCATCAGCCCGTAGATGCCGACGATCTCTCCGGCGCGCACGTTAAAGGTGACGTCATCCACCAGGGTGTTGCCGTTGGGGCTGACGCAGGTAATGTGCTCCGCCTCCAGCACCGCCGCGCCGAAAGTGCGTCCGTCCGGCAGAAAGTTGCTCATCGGCTCGCTGCCGAGCATTTCGCGTACGATCCAGGGCACGTCGATATCGCTGACCTGCGCTTCCGCCTGAAAGCGGCCGTCGCGCAGGATGGTGATCACGTCGCCGATCGCCATCAGCTCTTCGAGGCGATGCGAGATATAGATCAGGGTGACGCCCTGGCGCGTCAGCTCGCGGATAACGCGGAACAGGATCTCCACTTCGGTTTTGCTGAGCGCCGAGGTCGGCTCGTCGAGGATAAGAATGTCGGCGTCTTCCGCCAGCGCCTTGGCGATCTCCACCAGCTGCTGCTGCCCGACCTTGAGATTGCCGACCGGCTCTTTCGGCGAAATCGGCTGGTCAAGGCGCGCCATCAGCGCGGCGGCGCGGCGCTCCTGCTCCGCTTCATTAATGGGGCGGATGCCGTGCTGCAGCTCGCGGCCGAGAAAAATGTTCTCCGCCACCGACAGGTTTTCAAACAGGTTCAGCTCCTGATGCACCATGCCGATACCGAGCTTTGCGGCGGCGCGCGTGCTGCTCAGCACCACCTTTTCGCCATTGAGGAACAGCTCGCCGCTGGTGGGCTGCTGCACTCCGGCGAGGATTTTCATCAGGGTCGATTTGCCCGCGCCGTTTTCGCCGATAATCACGTTGACCTTGCCGCGCCAGACGCGGTAGTCGACGCGATCCAGCGCCAGCGTGCCGGGAAAAAGCATGGTGATATTGCTGGCCTGCAGGATGATGTCGTCGCTCATGGCGCCTCTCCCTGCTTCAGCTCTACCGCCATCACATCGTTGACCACGCCGTGGCCCATTTCCACCGCCAGCAGCGCCTGCGCCGGTTTTCCGACCCAGCTGGCGTCGACCTTCGGCAGCTGCTGCACCGCGTGGCGGTTAAGCGCGCGGGTCAGCTGCGCGTACTGCACCTGATTGGTGAACTCCTCGAAGCGGAAACCCGCCGCATCGCGCAGCGCGTTGCTGCGGATCACCGGCCCGAGGCTGACTTTTACCGGCTTGCCGTTCAGGGTCAGCGTCAGGGTGCGCTCGCGGCTGTTGCTCTCGTCCACCGCCGCCACCGTGCCGCTGGCGCGCACAAAGACGCTTTCGCTGCCGCCCGCCTTCACCGTCCCGCTTTTGGTCTCCATATCCGCCCAGCTCATGGCGCGCTGCTGCGCGGCGTCGAGCACCCGGCTCTGCCAGCTCGCCTCCGCGATCTGCTGCGGCGTCTGGCTGCTGTAGCTCGGTTTCGCATGGGGATCTTTCGGCATGATCGGGTTGCCGCTGGCGTCGAGATCCACCACGGTACAACCGCTTACCGTCAGCGCCAGGGTTATCACCAGCATCGCTCCGCTCCGTTTCATGCCGCCTCCGGTCACTTCGCCAGGTTAAAGTTTTTCAGCTTCGACGCGTTGCTGTCGTCAATCAGCACGCAGTCCATCAGCTGCTTCTCTTCTTTCTGGGCTTTGCCGTTTTTCAGGTAGTAGTCCGCCTGCTCGACCGCCATCTGCGCCTGCGCCCAGCCCGGCTGCAGCACCGTCGCCTTGATGTTGCCTTTGTTGATAATGGAGTCGCGGGTGTAGTCGCTGCCGTCGAAGCCCACCACGATAACGTTGGTTTTGCCCGCCGCCTTCAGCGCCGCCTCCGCGCCCAGCGCCATGGTGTCGTTGCCGGAGATCACGCCGACGATGTTGGGGTTCTTCTGCAGGATGGTCTCCATGCGGCTGAACGCCTCGGTCTGGCTCCAGTTGGCGCTCTGCTGCGCCACCATCTTCATATCGCCGTAGTCGTCCAGCACGTCGTGATAGCCCTGCGAACGCACGCCCGCGTTGGTGTCGGACTCTTTGCCCAGCAGCTCGACGTAGCTGCCTTTGCCGTTCAGCAGTTTGGCGAACTTCTCTGCGCCGAGCTGCGCGCCCTGATAGTTATTGGAGACGATCTGCGCCACGGCGATGCCGGTTTTGTTGATTTCGCGGTCGATAAGGAAGGTGGGAATGCCGGCATCTTTGGCTTTCTGCACCGGGCCGACGGTGGCGTCCGCCCCGGCGTTATCGAGAATGATCGCTTTGGCCTTGCGCGCGATGGCGGTTTCGATCAGCTGGTTCTGTTTGTTGACGTCGTCGTCGTGCGACGCCACCAGCGTGGTGTAGCCGAGCGCCTTAGCCTTTTCCAGCGCGCCGTCCGCTTCCGCTTTAAAGAAGGGGTTGTCGTGCGACGGGGTGATGATCGCCAGCAGGCCTTTATCGGCGGCGAGCGCGGCGGTCGAGAGTGCCATCAGTGAAGCCAGTAGGGTAATTTTGACGAGAGGTGCGTTCATCAGTTATTCTCCGCTTGAATAAATATTCAATTGCGATTTTATATGCAAGATGACTATGCACCCGCTTCAGGCGGGCGCGCAACCCCGATTGTTTAAAAAGCGAAAAGGATCACAAAATGTCCCGCGTTGTGATTTCCCGCATCCTGGTTAACAATACCAGGCCGACACAGAGAGGAAGGATGAATGGCGAAACAGGATGAGCAACGGCTGATGGTGAAGATCGCCACGCTTTACTACAGCGAAGGGATGAAGCAGTCAGATATCGCGCAGATGCTGAAGTTGTCGCAGTCTTTTGTCTCGCGCATTCTCAACCGCAGCGTGAAAGAGGGCGTGGTGAAGATCAGCGTCGTGCCGCCCGCCAATATCTTTCCGGCGCTGGAGAAGGCGATCGAGCAGACCTATGGGCTGCCGCAGGCGATTGTGGTCGACGTGCCGGAAAACGCCTCTTCGCAGCAGATCAAGCAGGCGATCGGCTCGGCGGCGGCGCACTATCTGGAGACGCGGCTGCGCGCCGACGAGCTGATCGGCATCTCCTCCTGGAGCGGCACCATCCGCGCCATGGTGGATGCGCTGCACCCCTTTAACGCCGCCTGCAAAGGGGTGATCCAGCTGCTGGGCGGCGTCGGCGCCAACGGTAACGTGCAGGCGACGATTCTGACGCAAAACCTCGCGGCGCTGCTGAACTGCCCTTCCTGGCTGCTGCCCTCGCAGTCGATCGAGCACTCGGTGCAGGATCGCCAGCGGCTGGCGGCCAACCCGGACGTCGCGGAGGTGCTGGAGAAGTTTGATCAGGTGGATCTGGCTATCGTCGGCATCGGCGATCTGGAGCCGTCGGCGCTGCTGCGCAACTCCGGCAACTATTATGACGAGGAGATGCTGCGCACCCTGGCGCAGCGCGGCGCGGTGGGCGATATCTGCCTGCACTACTTCGACGCGCAGGGCGAACCGGTGCTGAGCGCGGAAGAGGATCCGGTGATCGGCATGGAGCTGGCGCAGGTGCGCAACTGCGCGCAGGTGGTGGCGCTGGCGGGCGGCAAAGAGAAGGCGCACGCCATCCGCGGCGCGCTGCGCGGCGGCTACGTCAACGTGCTGATCGTCGATTACCCCACCGCGCGGCTGCTGGTGGAGTAAGGCGTCAGATGGTGCGGTACGCCGTGGTGACCTTCCACAGGTAGCGCGGCGCCTGCGCGGCGGGATGCTTGTTCTGCACGTGCTGGTAGAACTCGTCCGGCGACATGGCGTTGATCATGGCGATAGCCCGGTCGCGGTCGCGGGAAAAGGTGCGCAGCAGCGCGCCCGCGCCGTTGGCGTAGGAGACGATAGTGGCGTAGCGCAGCGTGAGCGGATCGCGAATGCCGGAGAGCGCCGACTCCTGCAGGATCTTGATATAGGCGGCGCCGATATCGATATTTTTCGCCGGATCGCGCAGTTCCGCGGTCGACGGCTGACCGCGGCGCCCCTGCACGCGATAGACTTCCCTGCCCGCCGTCGCGGCTTTAATCTGCATCAGTCCCACCGCGTTGGAGCGGCTGACGACGCCGGGGTTGCCACCCGATTCGACAGTGATAATGGCGCTGAGCAGTTTCTCATCAACGCCATAATGACTGGCGGCATCTTCGGTGAACATCGCCCAGGTGGCGTTGATATTCGACGGCGGCGCCTGCGTAAGCGGCGTGTTGCGTTGCTTAACGACCTGTTTTGACGGTTCGCTGGCGCAGCCCGCCAGCAGCAGCGCGGAAAGGGCAAGGTATCGAAATTTCACCAATTTTTCATCCTGATGCAATGTGGTCGCAGGCTATCATACCTGGCGCGCGCCGCAGCAAAATTACCGTTTATCCTAATTGCGTAAAAAACCGTGTCGCGCAGTGACTTCCGTCGCGCTTTTCGTCATCATCGGCCAGTTAATCGCCCGCTAACCGCAGGAATAGCCTTATGATTTCTCGTTCCGTCCATCTCATTTCGCCCTCCGGATATTGTCACAACCAGCCTGCCGCCTGGCGCGGCGTCGAACGGCTGCGCGCGGCGGGCCATCAGGTCGATAATCTGGAAACCATCGGCCGCCGCTTTCAGCGTTTCGCCGGCACCGACGCCGAACGTCTCGCCGAATTCAACCGGCTGGCGCAGCTCGAGACGCTGCCCGATATCGTGCTGGCGGTGCGCGGCGGCTACGGCGCCAGCCGCCTGCTGGCGCAGATTGACTACGTCGGGCTGCAGCGCCGCCTGCTGAATCAGCCGCTGGCGCTGTGCGGCCACAGCGACTTCACCGCGCTGCAGCTCGCCCTGCTGGCGCAGACCGGCCTTGTCAGCTTTAGCGCGCCGATGCTGGCCGGCAATTTCGGCGCGGAGGTTTTATCTGATTTTACCCTGACGCACTTCTGGCAGGCGCTGACTTCGCCTACAGTCAATGTTGGCTGGCGCAGCGAGACGCCGGACGCTGGCGAGTGGCAGGGCACGCTGTGGGGCGGCAATCTGGCGATGATCTGCTCGCTGATCGGCACCCCCTGGCTGCCGCAGTTCGACGACGGCATTCTGGTGATCGAGGATGTGAATGAGCATCCGTTCCGCATCGAGCGCATGCTGATCCAGCTGCAGCAGAGCGGCATCCTCGCGCGGCAGCGCGCCATTATCACCGGCAGCTTTACCAGCAGCGCGCTCAGCGACTATGACAACGGGTTTGACTTCGCCAGCGTCTGGCAATATCTGCGCGACGTCACCGGCCTGCCGGTGATAAGCGATCTGGCCTTTGGTCATGATGCGGATACCGTCACGCTGCCGCTTGGCGCGCGCGCCCGTCTGCGCGTGGCGAACCATCAGGCCGAACTGCAGGCCACTGGCCATCCCGTATTACCCGAGCATTAAGCCGTTCTCAGGGAGATCGCCATTGAAGCCGCTGTACGACGATTTGTGGATCTCCACGCCGGAATTTCCGGCGGAAGATGCCGTTAATGATTTAATGATGCACGGCTTTATGCTGCGCCATCCGCGCGGCAACCTGCTGATTGGCCGCGTGGAGCACCCGCTCGATCATGAGGTGCTGGCCGACGAGGGCGGCGTGATCCGCCACTACCTGACCCACTGGCACGAAGCGGCGCCCGGCGCTGCCGTGATCCAGCAGCGCTTCAACAGCGCGCTTTACTGCCACAGCCGCTCTCTCGGCCCCGTCAGCCGGGTGCTGGAGCCGGACGACACCTTTAGCCAGCAGGAGACCCACTTCGGCGACGTCCACCTGCTGCCGACGCCGGGCCATACGCCAGGCAGCTGCAGCTTTCTCTACCATTCGCCGCTGGGTCGCAGCTATCTGTTCGTCGGCGACACCCTGACGCGCGATCACCATCGCTGGGTCACGGTGCTGGTGGCGGACAGCAATCCGCACGAGCTCAAGCAGTCGCTGGAGTTTTACCGCACGCTGCGGCCCGATGTGGTGCTGATGAGCACCACGCGCGGCCATCTTTCATGGGTCGAGGTGACGCTGCAAAGCTGGCTGGCGGCGATTGACGAGGCGGAGCAGCAGCCGCTGGATATGCGCCAGCAGCTGCCTTTTTGATTACAGCGCCTTGCTGAGATAGTGGCGCTGATGGTGGCGCGGGTAGTTATCCAGGCTGAAACGCAGGCTGTAGCCTAACTTTTCATAGAACGGGCGCGCCTGAAAGCTGGCGGTATCGACCTGCGCATAGCGGCAGCCGCGCTGACGCGCCTCCTCTTCCGCCGCCCTGATCAGCCGGGTGCCGACGCCCTGCCCGCGCAGCGCGTCGCTGACCCACAGCATGTCGATGCGCAGCCAGTTGCCGGCGGTCGAGCCGGTCAGTCCCGCCTGTTTTTTGCCGTGCGCGTCGGTAACGAACACGCCGATGGCTTTGATCTCGTCAATATTGATAAAGCGGCTGTTGAAGGCGTTCAGGCCGAGCCGCACCTCATCCAGATCCTGATGCGTGACCGCATCGGTAACGTTCAGTTGCATAGACTCTCCGGCTAAAGCGGGTTAAGAGTGCGGATGGGCGCGATCGTCGTAGGGCTCCAGCGACAGCTGGTCGACATCGCGCGTTTCGCTGCGGCTACAGGGTAACAGCCGGTTGCTGTCGCGGTAAACGAAGAAGGTCTCCTCGCTCGCTTTATTGACGATCAGCTGGTCGCCGTTGCGGAAGCGGGTAATGGCGACGCTGTCGCCGCTCTTCAGCCGGGTGTGCTGCTGGCCGGCGGCAATCTGAAAATGGTGCTGCGGCCAGGTAAGCGTACTCAGGCCATAGGCGGCGCGCGAGATGGTCATGGTGGGACGGCCGGGACAGGTGATCTGGAACTGGGTTTCGCTCCAGGCGGGCGCAATAGCGCAGCTCAGCAAACCAAGTGTGAGCAAAGTTGATTTCATTATCTTCAGGCTCCGTCGAAGTTATGCTCTGATTTAGTTAGCTATTTTTAGAATAACACAACAAACGGTAGGGATAAACGAAACGGCCCGCGCAGGGCGGGCCGAAGTGTGACAAAAGCTGTCGTTAATCCCCAACTTCCGACATATCTTTGATGCTGTCGCGATTGATTTGCTGCTCTTTACCGTAGACGTCTTTGTAGGTGATCATACCGGTGTCGCTATCCACCTGCGGCTTGCCCTGCGCCACAATGGTACGGCCGTCATTAGTATGCAGCACGTGGTCATTGGCGCAGCCGGCCAGCATCAGGCCCGCGCTCAGGATACCGATCGCTATAACTGTTTTTTTCATATTTCCTCCTTCCTGGGTTCGCTTTAGGTTTAGCACAGCTTCGCCAAAGCGAAACCAGGAAGAGACTTAAAACGCATTGATTCCTAAAGGAGATTCTATGGACCGGCAAGATGCCTTGTTTCAGCGGCTGGCGCAGTCGCCGTTTCGGCGGCGCTTTCATCTGGGCGTGAAGGAGCGTGAATACTGTCTGGCGAAAGGGCCGGAAGTGATCGATCGGCATGCGGCGGATTTTGTCGCGCAGCGTCTGGCGCAGGCGGAGCCGAAGAATGACGGTAAGCAGACGCCGATGCGCGGCCATCCAGTGTTTATCGCCCAGCACGCTACGGCGACCTGCTGTCGCGGCTGCCTGGCGAAGTGGCACGGCATCGCTGCTCATCAGCCGCTGGACGAAGCGCAGCAGGCGTGGATTGTCAGCGTGATCCACCGCTGGCTGGTGAGTGAGATGAACCGCTAAAAGCCCGGCGCCGCATCATGCAACCCCGGGCTGACGTTTATTCCGCCGCAACCTCGGCGGCGACCAGCATTAACGCCAGCGAGGCATCCTCCTCGTCGTATCCCTGCATCACATCGCGGATGGCCGCCACGCAGGAGATCACCTGCTGCTTCTTTTCCGCTTCAAGCCTCTCGATCGCATGACGGATAATCATTAGACTGGCTTCTTCTTCTTTCATTCAGTTTCCCTTAAATCGCCCAACTGGTGCGCAAAGATGGCAAGAATACCTTTAATGTGCTACTCAAGTCACCCTCTGGCACGTTTAAAGCTTAACTATTAATCGAACTGCAAATGGGATGCCGCGCCAGACCTGCTATGATCACAATAGCCGGGACGCAACGCGTCAAAATCAGCGCCACGGGATACCCAGGGATCGAAGCAGGTACAGGATATGTTGCGACTCACCGTTTTCACTTTTATTACGCTGCTTGCCGGCTGCGCTTCCGGCCCCAAAGGGGTCGAGTGCGCTGGCGAAGTCAGCACCATTTACGGCCAGCCGATGGGGCAGACGCAGGCGACGATTTTCGACCTCGTCAGCGCCTTCACCGTCAGCCGCGACGGCGTCAACGTGCAGAGTGGGACACTGCAGTCGCTGGATCGTTTCAAATATATCCCCTCCGCCGTGACGGCCGAAGGCTACTACGCCCAGCGGCTGTCGGATAAGCAGTTCCGCCTGATCAATCCGCACGAAGACACCATGATCACCTGGACGTGCCCTTAGGCGTGCGTCCGGCGGCCAGATAGTTTATTGTCGTGGCTCGTCAGGCTGCAGGCTCACCCTCCATGGAAAAGCGACTGGACAACAACGGCTACATCGATTTCCCCTTCCCCGCCACGCGCAACGAGGATGGTTCGCTCAACCCGTGCGGCATCGATCTCACGCTGCAGACAGAGCGTATCGATGAGATTGCGGTGCTGGCGCAGTCGCCGAATCTGCGGCGGCTGCTGGAAGAGATTAATCTGCAGGATGGGCTGTTTATGACGCTGGCGTGCGACTGGCAGCAGCGCGCCGATGCGGTATGCGGCTTTATCGATTTCGCCTTCCGTCCTGACCTGCCGGTCGCCCGGCAAGAGACGCTGACCCTCGATCAGGCTTTTGGACGCTACCTGCGCGAGCAGGCGACGCAGCACGATATGCAGCCGGACGCGTTGATTAACTACGCCCGCTGCGTGCTGGAATGGGGCTGGTCGCCGCTGCGTCAGCGCGCGCGGGAGTATGAAAAAGTGACGGTGATGTATTACTGCCAGCAGCGCGACGAGGCGGAGTGGTGCCTCGATCACCTGCGGCATTTCCTGGTGAGCTGGTATCCCGCCAGCCGCCCGGCACTGCTGGCGCAGCAGGCATAGCGGCCAGCAATTTACGGCTTAACCAGGCGGATCGCGTGCTCCAGCATGCGCTGCTCATCGCGCTCGCTGTGTGAACGATGCTGCCGCGCACGTTTCAGCAGCGCGGAAATCTCTTCCCGTTTCGTCTCATGGCCCGATTCGGCCAGCACGACCACCGCATCGCCGATGACCCGGCAGACTTCGTCGTAATCGTCTTCATTTAATGCATCGCGCTTCATCGCTCCTCCTGCCAGGCTTCGCCCGTCGTCGTAAAAGAGTATTCAGAAAAGGTAGTCAGGATCGCCCCACGCCGCAAACCTGCCGCGGGCGGAACAGCATCTGAGGCTTAGGGCTTCGCTTCGCCATCGGCGCAGCCCTTCTCCAGAGCGCTGCGCCAGCGATGCCTTATCGGCGGGTTGAGAGGGTTTGCAGCACTTTCAGCTCCGCCACCGCGTCCTGCATGGCGTCCATGCCGGCGGTCAGGGTGCGCAGGCTATCCAGCTGTTTCGTCATGCCTGCGCGTTCTTCGCGCGTGCGATGGCTCATCGCCGCGATGGTATCGGCAGCCTGAATGCTGCGCTCGGCCATATCGGTGGCGGTTTGCACCGTGTTGGTGGCCACGTCGCGAATGCGTGAAATGGTGTTCACCGCATCGTTAATATTGCTTGCCGTGGCTTCCGCCTGCTCACGGGAAGAGTGAGCCAGACGGCGCACCTCTCCCGCCACCACGGCGAATCCCCTGCCCGCCTCGCCGGCGCGCGCGGCTTCAACCGCCGCGTTAAGCGCCAGAATATTGGTCTGGAAGGCGATATCGGTGATGCCGTGCGTGATGACGTTGATGCCGTTCGAGATCGCCTCCAGATCGTCCAGCCCTTCGCCCAGGCGACTCTGCGCCTGCTGACTCTCTCTGGCGAGATCGCTAATGCCGCGGATAGCGCCCTCAGCCAGGGTCAGCGCCTCGCTCTGGCTCTGGGTCGCGGCTTCCAGCACCGGCAGCGCCTGCACGATAGGGGCCAGCTCCTGCTGATAATTCACCACCCGCGCCAGCACGCCTGACTGCACGCGGTTCAGCGCCTCCCAGCGACGCAGCGCGCGCTGGGCGTAATGCGCCGCATAGCTGGCATACTCCACGGGAAACTGCGCCATCGCACCGGCGTCGTGATTAAAAAACACCAGCGCAGAGAGGGTCTGGTTGATCGGCACGCCCAGGATCTCGCCGAAGCTGGAGAAGCCGGCGGCGGGAATGCCTTTAAAGAAGTGGGCGTCGTGCAGCCGATCGGCGTTGCCTGCGCGGCGCAGTATGCAGTCGTTCATCAGGATCGCCGCTGGTTTGCCGTGGCGCCCGGTAAACGCCTGCCAGTCACGCAGCGTCGCCTGCTTAAAATCGGTTTCGCGCATCAGGTAGAGCCGGTCGCCGAACTCCAGGTCGCAAAAAAATTGTACGCTGCTGCTCGCCATTTTCGCCACGGAGCGAATAAAGAACGCCTCGCCCACCTTAACGGCGAAGGTCAGCCCTTTCAGCCGCTCGGTAAGCTGCTGTTCGTTGCACGCCAGATGTTCCGCCAGCGCCTGAGTAAAGGGCTGCTGCTGCCCCTGCTGATTGAACACCGATGTCAGGGTGCGCGTCACCGGATCCGCTTCCGCAATGAGCCAGCTTTTGTTCAGCGGCTCAAAGTTCTGGCTCTTAAAGGGCGCGAACGATTTGCCCGCCGCCATGCGGCAGAAAACGATCACCGCTTTCCCCTGCAGCACGCGACCGCCGACGCCGATCCAGGTACCGTCGAAGGTGACGCGCCCGCCCGCCGAGCCGCCAATCGCCAGGCAGGGAAAGCGGCCGCTGTTGTACCAGGCCTGCATCAAAAATCCTTCCGACGCCGACAGCCCGTCGCAGTAGATCATGGCAAAGGTGCGATCGGCGGAGAGCGGCATGCGCAGCCTGAGCGCGGCCAGCTCCTGCTCAATCGCGCTGATGCGATCGGTCGCCGTGTGGGTGTCACTGAGATGCAGGTCAACGATATGGGTTTCATGTTCCGCAATCAGGCTACGGGGCAGCCAGAGCCAGCTCCCCTCCTGGCCATCCCCTTTGCAGTAGGTTGTCTGTTTGCCGCTGGCGCTGAGCGCGCCGTTAGAGGAGAGCGTAACCACGGTCAGATCCGCCGAGGTAAAGCGCTGCCAGGCCTGGCTGACCTGATGGAAATTCGCCTCGGGCGGCACGAACGTCAGCAGAATACCCGCCGCGCGACGACTGATGCCTGCCGCAGAGAGCGATTCAGGCAGATCCTGACAGTTAAAAATACCGTTAGCGGGCTGTGATGCGCCGGATAAACGGGAGCCGATAACGCTTTTACCCATTGTCTTAAAGACAGACATATTATTATTTCCACTGTAATGAAAAGAATTGCTGGTGCTGGTGTGTTGAAAAAAGAGGGGCTAAAAGCAGGTCCGTTCGCAATCAGTACTCATGTTCCCTGTTCAGCGCTAAAAAGACGCTGAGCAGGAGTTAT
This sequence comes from Pantoea sp. X-Soil-MYKO-1289, assembly GCF_059730625.1. Taxonomy (NCBI): domain Bacteria; kingdom Pseudomonadati; phylum Pseudomonadota; class Gammaproteobacteria; order Enterobacterales; family Erwiniaceae; genus Pantoea; species Pantoea sp. X-Soil-MYKO-1289. The sequence goes on along the minus strand of NZ_AP036004.1, from coordinate 1,723,764 downwards.
CGACGCGCGCGGCAATAGCTTCAGCGATTAGTGTGATTGATATCACTGATGTGATATCGGAAGTGTGCTTGCAGGTTGACAGCAGCAACCCAAAGCGGCGTGTTTTTCGGCCCCTTTAGACAAAAAAAGGGCGCCATGAATAGATGGCGCCCCGATTAGCTTTCCTGCGCGATCCCGGCAGGTCGGGCGTGGCTCGTCAGGCCGGGATGGATTTAGCCTTCTGGCTGCGCGACCAGACGCGGTGCGCCTTCATCGCTTGCGTGAACTGCGACATCAGCGCGCTCTCCGCTTTGTCGCCCTGCACAATTCCCTCTTCCTGATCCGCATCCTCCAGACCAAACTGCGCTTTAAAGCGGCGCGCGCCGCCTACCAGCCCAATCACTTTGAGATGTTTGTAGGCTTCCAGCAGGAAGTAACGGGCGTCGCCGCTCAGCAGCAGCGCATCAATATTGCCGTCCGGCACGATCGCCGCGTCAAACGTCAGAGAAGGCAGACCGGCGAAGGTGGCGTCGACCGGCAGCACAGAGCCGTCATCGGCGCGCACCTGGCCCATATGCGGCGCCAGCAGTTTGGCGTGTACGCCCTCGGCTTTCAGCGCCTGCAGAATGCTCAGCACATCGGCGGCTTTGACGCCATCGCTAATCAGCAGCGCGACCTGACGGCCTTTGATCTCGCCATCGGGCTTCGCATAGAGGCTCAGGCTTTCATCTTTGGTCAGACCATTTACCGCAGCTGGCGGCTGGATAGCGCGCTGCTCGTCGGTCAGCGCGATGCCGAGGTTATCCGCCACGCCCTGCGCCAGCGCGATATCGATGCGCGCCAGATGATCCACTACACGCTCGCGGATGTAGGCACGCGCCACCTTGCTCAGCTCAAACGAGTAGGCGCCGATGATGTGCTGCTGCTCAACCTCGGTCTGACTCAGCCAGAACAGACGCGGCTGGGCGTAGTACTCCCCGAATGAGGGGCTTCGCTCGCGGACCTTATGGCCCTCAACCCGCTCCTGATAGCTTTCGAAGCCGCCGCCCTCAGCCGCCGGCGGTGTTTCGCGCGGCCAGTTGTCGTTGATGGAGTTTCGGCTCGTAGTTGGCCGGGTTAGTATCGATATCCTGCCTATGCATGCCCTGACGCTGGAAGTTATGGTAAGGACAGGTCGGACGGTTGATGGGAATTTCGTGGAAGTTCGGCCCGCCCAGACGGCTGATCTGGGTATCGGTGTAGGAGAACAGACGCCCCTGCAGCAGCGGATCGTTGGTGAAATCCAGGCCTGGCACGATATGGCCCGGATGGAATGCCACCTGCTCGGTTTCCGCGAAGAAGTTGTCCGGATTACGGTTCAGCACCATCTTGCCGACGATCTCTACCGGCACCAGCGCCTCCGGGATCAGCTTGGTGGCGTCCAGAATATCGAAGTCGAATTTAAACTCATCCTCTTCCGGGATCAGCTGCAGGCCCAGCTCATACTCCGGGTAGTCCCCCGCTTCAATCGCCTCCCACAGATCGCGGCGATGGAAATCGGGATCGCGACCTGTGAGCTTCTGCGACTCATCCCACAGCAGCGACGCTTTACCGGCCACCGGCTTCCAGTGGAAACGGACAAAGGTCGCTTTGCCTTCGGCGTTGATCAGGCGGAAAGTGTGGATACCGAACCCTTCCATGGTGCGATAGCTGCGCGGAATACCGCGATCGGACATCGCCCAGATGACGTTATGCATGGTTTCCGGCTGCAGAGAGACATAATCCCAGAAGGTGTCATGGGCGCTCTGCCCCTGCGGGATTTCGTTGTGCGGCTCTGGCTTAACCGCATGCACAAAGTCAGGGAATTTATGCGCGTCCTGAATAAAGAACACCGGGGTGTTGTTGCCGACCAGGTCAAACACCCCCTCTTCGGTGTAGAACTTGGCGGCAAAGCCGCGAATATCACGCACGGTATCGGCGGAACCCGCGCCGCCCTGCACCGTGGAGAAGCGCACGAAAACCGGCGTGGTCTGCTCGGGATCGCTGAGGAACTGCGCCTTGGTGAGATCTTTTAGCGAGCGGTAAGGCTGAAAATAGCCGTGCGCCGCCGAGCCGCGCGCGTGCACGATGCGCTCCGGGATACGCTCATGGTCAAAGTGCGTGATCTTCTCACGCATGATGAAGTCTTCCAGCAGCGTCGGCCCGCGCGAAACCGGCGCGCAGCGAGTTTTGATCGTTGGCGATGCGCGTGCCCTGGTTGGTGGTAAGGGCGCGGTCGGTGCCGTTTTTACGGCTGGCTTCGAGCTGGTCGAGTTTGGCGTTATGCGTCTGCGGGGCTTTCAGGCTGCCTGGCGCGGTGGGCTGTTTGCCTGGCGGGGTCGGCTCAGGCGACGGCTGATGTGACCCATCTTTCGGCGCCAGCGAACCCAAACCGGGTTCTGAGGATTCAGGGCCCGTAGTGGGCGCGCGGTGGCTCAGTGGTTGCTTCTCTGTTTCTTTCGACATTAACCCATGCTCCAGCGGTTGGTTTATTCTTTTGACGACATTAAAGATAGAACAACCTGAACAATGCTGCGGATTAATGCGGAGATTAAAGGTAACGGCGGTGGATTTTTGCGCGCTACAGCGCGGTTAATCATCAGCGCGATCCCGCCGGCTCTCTACCGGGAAAGCTATCTGCTTTTCCGGCAGAAAGGGCCCGGCGTTATTTGCTGAGCGGAAAGAGATGGATCATGTTTGCGGCCAGCGGATAGATACCAAGCCCGCGCGTGGACGCCTTCAGTGCATCCAGTGAGGCGCCCTGCTCTGGTATCCTTCCTCCCCATACGGTGACGCCCTCAGAGAGATGGTCTGGACGACCTCTACTCTCTTCGCCGATTTCAAGGGTTTCGCCATTGCCCAGCGTAATCACCAGGGAGGCGGCTTCTAAGCACTGCACCATCCCGTTTTCGTTTTTAACCTGTACTTTCATCAATATCTCCTTGTGAGAAGCTGCGCGGTGGCAGCCTGACGACGCTGTTATTAAATTCTTCCTGCTGTCTGGCTGCAAGCTGCCTCTGGATAAACCAGCCAAACCCCAACCGCATACGCCTGACCGCCCTGTCGTCGCTGCGGCCGCGCAACCCGTCTCGCAGCGGGCACGCTCTCAGATAGCTGAAACGATTTAACAAAACGCCTCTTTTTTAGCTTAAACCCTGCTTCTACTCTCCTGAATCGCCTGTTTATTGCGCATAAACCTGTGACGCGGATCTGAATTATCTCATCAGGCGAATAGAAAATTGCGTCAGGTGAACCTCATCACGTTTTCGCGCGGCGGCAATTTATACTCTTGCCCGACTTAAGCTAAATCAATTCAGCAACGGGATGCATAAAAATGAAAAAGGCACTTTTAGCAGGCATGGTGATGGCGGCATTCAGTGGTCAGGCAGCAGCGCAGACGTGGGTGCTGACAGATGCTGAAGCCGGTACCGACAAGGGAAACTGGCAGATCAGCAGTAAACAGCTGAAGCTTTCAGGCGATGACTTCAGCTTACAACAGAAAGTCCTGCACGGCGGCAAGCAGGAAGGCTCGAAGGTGCTGACCATCACCAGCAAAAGCGGCCTGACGATTGCCCTGAGCCCGACGCGCGGCATGGATTTGCTGCATGTGAATGGCGATGGCGTTCGGCTGGGCTGGGATTCGCCGGTCGACGAGGTGGTTAATCCGGCCTATATCAATCTCGACAGCCGCAATGGCTTAGGCTGGCTGGAAGGATTCAATGAAATGATGGTGCGCTGCGGCTACGAGTGGACCGGGCATCCGGTGGTCAAAGAGGGCAGAATTTACACCCTGCACGGCAAAGCAGGCAATACGCCAGCGTCCCGCGTTGAGGTCACCATCGACGACAAGGCGCCGCATGAAATCCGCGTGCGTGGTCTGCTGAAAGAAAACACCTTTAAAAAAGCGAATCTGGAAACCTGGACCGAGCTACGTTACGTGCCTGGCGCTAAATCCTTTACCCTGCATGACGTGCTGACCAACCGCGGCGACTATCCGCATGACTATCAAATTATTTATCACAGCAACTTCGGCACGCCGATTCTGGAAAAAGACGCGCGCTTTATCGCCCCGCTGAAGTCGGTTTCGCCTTTTAACGACTATGCGAAAACCGGCCTGAAAGCGTGGAACACCTACGACGCGCCGACCAAAGACTTTGATGAGATGGTGTTTAACCTGGTGCCAAAGGCGGACAGCAGCGGCAAAACGCTGGCGGCGGTGATCAACAGCAAAGGCGACAAAGGCGCCTCCATTGAGTTCGACACCCACCAGCTGCCCCTGCTGACGATGTGGAAGAACACCGACACGCTGAAACAGGGCTACGTTACCGGCATTGAGCCAGGCACCAATTACGCCTACCCCGTGACGATTGAAAAAGAGCAGGGTCGCGTGAAGCAGTTAGCGCCCGGTCAAAGCACCACCTTTGAGCTGACCTATACCCTGCTGAGCAGCGCCAGCGCGGTTAACGCAACCGAACAGCGCATCAGTCAGATTCAGGGCGATGAACAGCCCGCGGTGGATGAGAAACCCATCGCCGTAGAGTAATGCCGGCGGGCAGATCGCCACTGCTGCGGTTTGCCCTTTCTCAACCTGCGGACCATCATGCTCATGGTCATCCGCGATGCTGTTTAGCCTGGTCGCGTTTTTGCACGTTCTCTGCCCCTCGCCGGAGTAATAAAAAGGTCCCCTGCTCAATAAACTCCTCCTATTATTAGGTTAATTAATCGCTTATCAGATAAACCTACGCTTTTACAGGAGATTCACGATGAAAGCAGTTACGCTCAAGGCGCCCGGCGGTCTGGAAAACATTACCCTGACTGATATTGCCGACCCCGGCAGGCCTGGCAAAGGCGAGATTCGGGTGGCGATTAAAGCCAGCTCGCTCAACTTTCACGACTTGATTGTGGCCAGCGGACAATTCCCTACTCAGGATGGCCGTATCTTGCTGTCGGACGGCGCAGGCATTGTGGAAGAGGTGGGAGAAGGCGTTGGAGCGTTCAAGGCTGGCGATCGCGTCGTCTCGACCTTTTTCCCTGTCTGGCCGGCAGGCAAGCCGGTGCCCGCGGCAGGCAACTTTGCCCATACGCCCGGCGACGGCATCGATGGCATGGCGAGCGAATATGTTGTTCGCCCGGAAAGCGCCTTCACCCATGCGCCGCAAGGCTGGAGCCATGCCGAGTCGGCAACCATCACCACTTCCGCCCTGACGGCCTGGCGCGCGCTGGTTACAGATGGTCAGCTTAAGGCGGGTGAAACGGTGCTGGTGCAGGGAACCGGCGGCGTCTCTGTCGCGGCGCTGCAAATCGCTAAGGCGATGGGCGCCAGGGTGATTGCCACCTCCTCTTCCGATGAAAAGCTCGCCGCGGTACGCGCGATGGGCGCCGATGAAACCATCAACTACAAAACCACGCCGCAATGGGGCGACAAAGCGCTCGAGCTGACGCAGGGATTCGGTGTCGACCACGTCGTGGAAGTGGGCGGCCCGGCTACCCTGAATGAATCCCTGAAGGCGGTCAAAGTCGGCGGCCATATTGCGCAGATCGGCATTCTCTCCGGCGATAAAGCGGACATCTCCGTGCTCTCCCTGCTGGCGAAGCAGGTTCAGCTGAAAGGCCTGATTGTGGCCAGCCGCCAGGACCAGGTCGATTTTGTGAAGGCGCTGGAGATGATGGGCAAGAAGCCGGTGATTGACCGGACTTTCAAATACGCCGAGCTTGGCGACGCTTTTCGCCACCAGCAGAGCGGCGCCCATCTGGGTAAAATTTGCGTCGAGTGGTGATGGCGTCGGCGATCAGGGCGTTCTCCCTTATCGCCAGCCGGTAATAGCGTCAGCACGCGCCTCTTGCCGGGTCGTGCTGGCGAGATATCCGCCTTTTCCCGCGCCCTTAATCCGCGTTGCCATGGGCCACGTCAGTTAACAGTTTATCCGTGCCGAGAACATCAGGAATAGTGAACAGGACATGAGATGACCGACTTCGATTTCCATAAATTTCTTATTAACGACCTGCCTTATACCTTTCTTTTTGAAGTCGTCATTCGCGTTTTTATTGCCTACAGCGTGGTTTTTATTTTTCTCAAAATTTCGGGCAGACGCGGCGTTCAGCAGCTGTCGCTTTTCGAGGTGGTGATTATATTGACGCTGGGGTCAGCCTCCGGCGACGTGACATTTTATGACGATGTGCCGGTGCTGCCCGTCATCATGGTTTTTATCGTTCTTCTTGCGCTTTACCGTCTGACAACCTGGGCTATGTCGCGATCGACCACGCTGTCGACCTTAATTGAGGGACAAGTCGTTACCCTTATTTCACAAGGGAAGTATGTATCCGGCAATCTCGACAAACTTAATATTTCTGAAGATGAGTTTTTAATGGAGCTGCGGCATGCGGGCGCGGAACATCTTGGTCAGATCCGCCTCGGGCTGGTAGAAGTCGATGGTCAGCTCAGCCTCTATTTCTATCAAGATGAAGATGTCGTTCCCGGCCTTTCCGTTCTGCCGGCCGCGCATCGCCCCTGCTTCACCCTAATCCCCCACGACGGATTGTATGCCTGTAAGCGCTGCGGTCTGACCCAGGAGATGCATAGCGGCGACACAGGCAACTGCCCCGAATGTGGGCGGGATATCTGGTCGCTGGCGCTGCATTCGCGTCGAACATAAACAGCGCGCTGGTGACGCTGGGTCGCCTCGTTTGCCCTCCGGCTATTCACCCGCTACGCTTTCAGCAGCCCTTTTTTAACCTGGAGAAGCCTGTGAAACAGCTGGTAATGATTTTTTTACTCGGGCTCGGCGCGTGCGCCGTTACGGCCTGCGCGCCGCGTCCGCATGACGCGCCAGCGCCGCCGCATGCGCCCAGCGGGCAGCAACCTCCTGGCGCGCCAGGGGGCAGCGGCCCGGTCGGCCAGCCTCAGTCATAAGATGAAAAAGCGTAAGCATCCAGCATAACTGCCGGGCTTTGCTACGCTTTTAGTGAATGCCAACTCAAAGGAGACGAACTATGTCAGGAAAAATCGAAGATACCGTTAAAGAAGTTGCTGGTGCCGCTGAGCAGCAATGGGGCGAAGCGACCGATTCACCGCGTCACCGCGTTCGCGGCGCAGCGCGTCGTTATTCCAACCAGGCAACCTACGCTGCGCGCGACGCGGCAGACACCATTAAAGACCAGGTTCAGGCCAACCCGCTAGCCGGTCTGGCGGTTGCAGCTGGCGTCGGCGTTTTTATCGGCTTCCTGCTGGGTCGTAAATAATCCAGCGCGCCTCCTCGCCCTGGCGAGGAGGCCGGGAAGGGGCGCCCGCTCCTTACCTCGTCCTTATCTCTTAAGCTATTTCTGCGGCTGTCGCAGAATCGTCATTCGCCCTTCCAGCGCGCGCGCTATCGCTTTCTGGCGGTAGGGAGTCAGCTTGCGCCACTCTTGCGCCTCTTTACGCGTGCGTCCGCATCCTTCGCACCAGCCGGTTTTCCCGTCAAAGACGCATAAATCGATGCAGGGTGATTTCACTGCCATAAAAGATCTCCAGAGACTATGGATGCTAAGACCGGCGACGCCCTGGCCCGTGGCGGCAGGTTGCAAACGACCACCGGGAGCCGTAGAATTCAGCCTCATATACTATACCCCAGTATAGATAGCGATCAACGGGAGATCCTGAATGGCGCATACCCTGAAAAATCAAAAGAGCCTGCTGACCCGCGTGCGGCGTATCAAAGGTCAGGCCGCCTCGCTGGAAACGGCGCTGGCGTCGGGCGAAGAGTGCCTGAAGGTGCTGCAGCAGGTGGCGGCGGTACGCGGGGCGATTAACGGCCTGATGAGCGAGCTGCTGGAAGGCCATATCCGCGAACACCTGATGAATGAAGAGGCGACCCCGCAGGAGCGGAGCGAGGATCTGGAAGAGATCGTCGCGGTTATACGCGCCTACCTGAAATAGCCGCGCCTGCGGCTCACCTATTAACGGAAAAACCGATGCTCTGGCTTATCTCAAAATATGCGATTACCGCTTTTATGGTGGTGCTGATATCCGAAACGGCGAAGCGCAGCGATCGCCTCGGCGGGCTGCTGGCCGCCCTGCCGCTGGTCACCGTGCTGGTGCTGATCTGGATGAAGCTGGAGGGACAGGCGCAGGAGAAGATCGCCGCACACGCCTGGTACACCTTCTGGTATGTGGTGCCGACGCTGCCGATGTTTATCCTGTTTCCGTTTCTCTACCAGCGCGCCGGCTTCTGGCCGACGCTCGGGATTTCCTGCCTTCTCACCCTCGCGCTTTTCGCCCTGTGGGCGCTGCTGTTAAAACGGTTCGGCATCGTGCTGATGTAACGATTACAGCCGCTGCTGAGCATCGCTGTTTTTCAGCGTCATCAGCGCCGGAATGCTGACCAGCGCGGTGGCCATCACGTACCAGGCCGGAATATCAAGATTGCCGGTCTGTTTCATCAGGCCGGTGATAATCAGGCCGGCGCAGCCAGAAAAGATGGCGTTCGACAGTGAATAGGCGAGGCCCAGGCCGGTGTAGCGCACATGGGTGGGAAACATCTCCGCCAGCATCGCCGGACCTGGTCCCGCCAGCATCCCGACGATGCCGCCGGCGATAAACACCACCAGCGCGCGCAGCGCGGTCGAGGTGGTATCCGCCTGCAACAGGTTGAGCAGCGGAAACGCCAGCAGCAGCAGCAAGACGCTGGCCGTGACCATCACGCGGCGGCGGCCGATTTTATCGCTGAGCCAGCCGGCCGGCAAAATGGCGGCCGCAAAGCCCAGGTTGGAAATCACCGCGCTCAGCAGCGCCTGATTGAAGCCGGTGTGCAGCGCGGCCTGCAGATAGCTGGGCATAATTACCAGCCAGGTATAGCCCGCCGCCGACCAGAGCATCACCCGCGCTATCGCCAGCAGGATAATTTTCAGCGTCTGCGCGGCGCTTGCCTGCGGACGGGTCTGCTGGTGCTGGCGAATAAAGCTCGGCGTCTCCTCCATGCTCAGCCGCAGCCACAGCGCAATCAGTCCGAGCGGCAGCGCCAGCAGGAAAGGCACGCGCCAGCCCCAGGCCAGCATCGCGTCGGGGCTGAGCAGCCCCGAAAGCAGCGCCACGACGCCCGCGCCCGCCAGCAGCCCCAGCGCCACGGTAAAAGATTGCCACGCGCCGTAGAGACCGCGCTTGCCCGGCGGCGCGAACTCGGTCATCAGCGCCACCGCGCCGCCATACTCGCCGCCCGCGAACAGCCCCTGCAGGATGCGCAATCCGGTAAGGATCAGCGGCGCGGCGATGCCCAGCGCGGCGCTGGTCGGCGCCAGGCCAATCAGCGTGGTCGCCAGCGTCATCAGCAGCAGCACCGCGATCAGCGTCGGCTTGCGGCCGATGCGATCGCCGATACGGCCGAAGATAACGGCGCCCAGCGGACGAAAGAAAAAGGCGATGGCGAAGGAGGCGTAGGTCAGGATCAGGCTGCTGAGCGCCGAGGCGCCGTGCAGCTGAAAGAAATTCTGCGCGATCAGCGTCGCGAGAAAGCCGTAAACGGCGAACTCATACCATTCGATAAAGTTGCCGACCGAACCGGCAAGCAACGCGCGTCGCTGACGCTGCGCCAGCAGTTGAGGATTTTCCACAGGCGTATCCCGATGACGGACCTTTTAATCGGTCAAGTATAGGATTGCGACGCGCGTTCAGCCTCAGCGCGCCGCAAAGCGGCGCGGTTTTTCCATGCGAAATCCCATGCCGAGCAGCCGCCCGAAGACAAAGCGCAGGAACGGCCATTTGCGTAGCATGCCAGGCATCGGGTTTTTCCCGCCTCCGCCCGGCCGCTTACGGCTCATTTTGATCTGCAAAAACTGGGTGGCGACGGTGGGAAACTGGCGGCGCTTCTGCACCCGGGCCAGATCGCGCAGCCTGACCCTGCCGCGCTGGAGCGGCCGGGTCAGCAGGTTGGCGGCGGCCACCGCATCCTGGATCGCCAGGTTGACGCCGACCCCGCCGATGGGCGACATGGCGTGCGCCGCATCGCCGATGCAGAGCAGTCCGGGCCGCATCCACTTATCCAGCCGGTCGATACGAATCGACAGCAGCCGGACCTGCGACCAGTCGTCGATGGTCTCCAGCCGTCCGGCGTCGAATGGCGACACCGCGGCGATGCGCTGCTTCAGCGCCGCCAGTCCATCCTGCTGCAGCGCCTCAAACTCCCCTTTCTCGATAGTGAAGCCGCACTGCCAGTAGTCGCCGCGATCGATAACGATAACGTTATTGCGTGGGCCGCTGTGGCCGGTGCCCATTGCGGGATCTTCAGGCTGTTTGTCGAGCCGAAACCAGATGACGTCGCGCGGCGTGCCGAAGGCGCGGCTGGTCAGCCCCGCCTGCGCCCTGACCGCCGAATGCCGCCCGTCGGCGCCGATCACCAGCTGCGCGCGGATGGTCAGCGGCTGGCCGTCGCGCAGCGCGGTGACGCCGCACACCCGATCCTGCTCGACGATCAGCTCGCTGAGCGTGGTCGCGGTCAACAGCCTGAAGCCGGGAAAAGCGGCGCACTGGTCGGCGAGAAAGTTAAGAAAATCCCACTGCGGCATAAAAGCGATAAAGCGGCAGCGCACCGGCAGGCGCGAGAAATCGGCCATCGTCACCTCTTCGCCGCCCATTTCCGCCTGTAGCTTTTCGGCGCGCTGATGCGGCAGCGCCAGCAGCTTATCCAGCAGGCCCAGATGGTGCATTACCTCCAGCGTGGAGGGATGAATGGTGTCGCCGCGAAAATCGCGCAGAAAATCGGCGTGTTTTTCAATAACGACCACCTGCAGGCCCGCGCGCGCCAGCAGGTAGCCGGTCATCAGGCCCGCCGGGCCGCCGCCGACGATGCAGCAGTCAGCGGAAAGCGTCTGTGATGGCATGGTCACTCCTCGGTTAGTGCCTGACAGTGTAGGCCAGCTGTCAGCCATAAAGTACAGACTTATTGCAGGGATATTGCCGTCTGGCTTGAACGATCTCATCTGGCTGCCAGGCTTAAAGGTAATGTCTGTCATCCCACCGTAAGGAGAGAATATGTCGAGATTTACAGGAAAAGTGGTCGTTGTCACCGGGGCGGGATCGGGTATTGGTCAGGCTACGGCGCAACAGTTTTCCCGTGAAGGCGCCGCCGTGGTGCTGGTCGGCCGAACCGAAGAGAAGCTGCAGAAGACGCTGGCGCTGCTGGCGTCAGGCGATCATCTGGTGGCGCCGTGCGACGTCGCGGAGGTCGACCAGGTAAAAGCGCTGCGCGATCGCGTGGCGGAGAAGTACGGGCGCGTCGACGTCCTCGTTAATAACGCGGGCAGCGTGGTGCAGGGCCGCATTCACGAAGTGCAGCCGGACGACTGGCACAAGCTGATGAAGGTCGATCTCGACGGCGTTTACTACTGTATTCACCACTTTATGCCCGACCTGCTGAAAACCCGGGGCAACGTGGTCAATATCTCTTCGGTGTCCGGCCTTGGCGGCGACTGGGGCATGAGCGTCTACAACGCGGCGAAAGGCGCGGTGACCAACTTTACCCGTTCGCTGGCGATGGACTACGGCGCCGACGGCGTACGCGTCAACGCCATCTGTCCCGGACTGACCTTCACCGACCTCACCGAGGATATGAAAAACGACGAGGCGCTGATGGAGCGCTTCTATGATCGCATCGCGCTGCGCCGCGCCGGCGAGCCGGATGATATCGCCAGCGCGGTGCTGTTTATCGCCAGCGACGACGCGCGTTATATCACCGGCGTCAATCTGCCGGTCGACGGCGGCATTACCGCCTCCAACGGGCAGCCGAAACAGGCATAACGCGCTATTGACGGCATCGCGCTGTGCGATGCCGCTCACCCTCAGGAGAGACTATGAACCAGGATTATCTGATTTTCGGCGCCGGCTACCACGGCGAAGTCAAAAGCTTTGCAGCGGGCCAGGTAGAAGTCGAGGTTGAGATCAAAGCGCCTGAAGAGACCGAGAGCAGCACCTCGCCAAACCGCGAGGAGCTGCAGCGCTATGTGCTGCCGGTCACGGTCATCGCGGTGGACGGCAAACGCTACAACGTGGCGACGGAAGAGAACCCCAGCGAAGATGAGGTCAGGCAGGCGGTCGAGCGCTGGCATGCGCAGCCGATCCAGGCCGACGAACTGCTGTAGCCGCCCGAGGCGCGGCGTCACACGCAATCAGACGCCCGCCTCGGCCTTTTGCATCTCCACCAGCACCAGCGGACATTTCCTCACTTTGCAGGCGTGGCTATAGGCCAGCGCGCACACCGAACAGAGATCGCCCTCCGACTCATATTCATACTCCGTGAAATAACGAACGCCGGCGCGCTGTGACTGCGCGGCGCGGAATGACGCTTCAGCCAGAATCACATCCAGCTCCCGGAAGGTCAGCGCGGAGGGATTATGAAATCCCACTTTGATTCGATAAGTAGCCATGCTGAGATTATTCCCGGACGGCGCGTCGGCCGCCAGACGGTAATAGTATTTGGTGTGATAGCTGCGGATTATCAGCGAGATAATCCGCAGCCTGCGCTTATGCCGCGTCGCTGGCGGCGGTGTTATCCGTTTCGCCAAAACGCTCGCGCATCAGGGTTTCAATCTGCTCCAGCGATTTACCGCGCGTCTCCGGCAGCATCAGCGCGACAAACGCCAGCGACGCTACGTTAATCGCTGCGAAAATAAAGAAGGTGCTGTTGCCCGCCAGCGCCAGCAGCGGCGGAAAGGCGAAGGCGACCGCCGCGTTGCAGATCCACTGGAAAGAGACGGCGGTGCCGGTCAGCACGCCGCGCACCTTCATCGGGAACAGCTCCGACATCAGCAGCCAGTAGACCGGCGAGATGCACATTTGCATAAAGAACAGGAACAGCATAATGCAGGCGAGCGCCAGCAGGCTCTGCGTCATGTTCTGCGGCATAAAGACCAGCACCGAGCCCAGCGCCAGCTGCGCCGCGATCACCACGCACAGCCCGGTCATCAGCATTGGACGGCGGCCGAAGCGCCCTACCGCGCGGATCCCGGCCATCACCGCCAGCACCGACACCACGCCGTTGCCGATGGTGGCGGCAATGGAGGCGCTGGTGCCCATGCCGGTGGTTTTCAGAATAATCGGCGTGTAGTACATAAAGGCGTTAACGCCGGTGAACTGAATGACGATGCCCATACCGGCGCCGAGCAGCAGCAGACGCACCACCCATTTCTCGCGCAGCAGCTCGCCAGCCGACGGGCCGCGCTCCGCTGCGCGCGCCTGTTTGCGCATATCCGCCATCTCTTTGCGCACCTCGCGCGGCGTTTCGCGCAGCTTCTTCATCACGCGCATCGCCTCTTTGATGCGCCCTTCCGCCACCAGCCAGTGCGGCGAGGCGGGAACGAAGAAGGTGCCGATAAACAGCAGCGCGCCGGGGATCATCGCCAGCGCCAGCATATAGCGCCACATTTTCGGATCGTGCAGCAGGTAGCTCATCAGCGCGCTGACCACGTAGGCGAGCAGCTGGCCAGAGACGATCATCAGCTCGTTGCGGCTCACCAGCGGCGCGCGATGGCGCGGTCCGGCGATCTCGGCGATAAACACCGGTACGGTAGAGGAGCCGCCGCCGACCGCGATACCGAGCAGCAGGCGCATCGCCACCATCACCTCGACGTTCGGCGCGACGGCGGTGCCGATGGCGCCGGCGACAAACACCAGCGCCAGGCTGCGCAGGGTGATGCGGCGGCCGAAGCGATCCGAAACATAGCCGCTGAGAAACGCGCCGACCGCGGCGCCGAAGATCAGGGACGACGTCACCAGCCCTTCGGTGAACGGGGTGAGGTCGAGGCCGCCCTGCGCGGGCGGCAGCGTCATATAGGGCAGCGCGCCGGAAATGATGCCGGTGTCGTAGCCAAAGGCGAGCGCGCCCATGGTCGCCACCAGCACCACGAAAAAGAGCCGCTGGCGCACGGTATCGGCCGACGGCGCGCTGCTGTCGTTTGATTCAGGTTTATTTTGCTCCACATTCACTCCATGAGTTTTAACATCCTGAATTTGCATATAATTTCACCAACTCAGGCAAGAGTAACAAGTATAGATGCACTTTTTGATTTGTGACGGGCATCACTTAATTTTCCCGCCGCGCGCCGGAATAGCCGCTTCCGCGCTGCGCCCCGCTCCGGCAACTCTTGCAGCGTGGACTATGATTGATTTTCGTATGGCGTCGTAGAGAGCCGATTGCGCTTCCCCCGCATCCGCGCGCGCGCTCCGCCAGCGACGTGTCAGATACGTTTCCGTCTTACCTTTTGTTGCCTGCATCGCCGGACCTGGGCCGCGCGGTGTGGTTTATCGATCACATTTGATTCAGACGAGGTTATTGAATGGAGTCAGCATCATTTACCAAAAGCTGGGGCGCTGAATATGTCGCCAACGATGCGGTCCGCTTTCGTCTCTGGGCCCCCGGTCAACACAGTGTTAGCCTGCGTCTTGACGGCAAAGATACGCCAATGCGTTCCGCCGAGGATGGCTGGTTTGAATTGCGCACGGACGGCGTCGCGCCCGGCAGCGAATATAATTTTGTGCTGGCCGACGGCACCGTCGTGCCCGATCCCGCCTCGCGCGCGCAAAAAGATGAGGTTAACGGCCCGTCGCTGGTGGTGGATCCCACGCGCTACGCCTGGCAGCATCAGGCGTGGCAAGGTCGCCCCTGGGAAGAGAGCGTGGTCTATGAGCTGCATATCGGCACCTTTACCCCGGAAGGCACCTTCCAGGCGGCGATTGACAAGCTGCCCTGGCTGGCGGAGCTCGGCATTACCATGATTGAGGTGCTGCCGGTATCGCAGTTCGGCGGCAACCGCGGCTGGGGCTACGACGGCGTGCTGCTCTATGCGCCGCACGCCGCCTACGGCACGCCTGACGACTTCAAAGCCTTTATCGACGCCGCGCACGGTCACGGCCTGTCGGTGGTGCTGGATATCGTGCTGAACCACTTCGGCCCGGAAGGCAACTACCTGCCGCTGCTGGCGCCGGACTTTTTCCATAAAGAGCGCGTAACGCCCTGGGGCGCAGGCATCGCCTACGACGTCGACGCGGCGCGCCGCTATATCGTCGAGGCGCCGCTCTTCTGGCTGCAGGAGTACCGCCTTGACGGCCTGCGCTTCGACGCCATCGACCAGATCGAAGATACGTCGGAGAAGCATGCGCTGATCGAGATCGCCGAGCGCATCCGCGCGGAGATCGCCGACCGCCCGATCCATCTCACCACCGAAGACAGCCGCAACGTGGTGTTCCTGCATCCGCGCGATGAGCAAGGCCACGCGCCGCTGTTCAGCGGCGAATGGAACGACGACTTCCACAACGCGGTTCACGTCTTCGCCACCGGCGAAACCCACGCCTACTATCAGGACTTCACGCCGCATCCGGAAAAATATGTCGCCCGCGTGCTGGCGGAAGGTTTCGCCTATCAGGGCGAGGTCTCGCCCCACAGCGGCGAGGCGCGCGGCGTCGACAGCCGCGGCCAGCCGCCTGCAGCGTTCGTCGATTTTATCCAGAACCATGACCAGGTCGGCAACCGCGCGCTGGGAGAAAGACTGATTAGCCTTATCGGCGCCGAACGCAATAAGGTGCTGCTCGCCACGCTGCTGCTCTCGCCGCATATTCCGTTGCTGTTTATGGGCGAAGAGTATGGCGAAACCAATCCCTTCCTCTTTTTTACCGATTTTCACGGCGATCTGGCCAAAGCGGTGCGCGAAGGCCGCGCGAAGGAGTTCGCCGGTCACGCCGGACATGAAGGCGAAAGCGTGCCGGATCCTAACGCCGAAGAGACTTTTACCCGCTCGAAGCTCGACTGGCGCAAGCCGCAGAGCGACGAGGGCAAGGCCTGGCTGACGCTGTCGCGCCGCCTGCTGGCGCTGCGCCAGCAGCATATCGTGCCGCTGCTGGCTACTGCCGGCGGCCACGCCGGGCGCGTAGAGAGGAGCGAAGAAGGCTTTATTCAGGTGAGCTGGCGCTTCCCCGCCGGCACGCTGTCGCTGGCGCTGAATATCGGCGAGAAGCCACAGCCGCTGCCTGAACAGCCCGGCGAAACGATTTTCGCCTGGCCGGAGAACGGCCGCGATCTGCCGCAAAACGCCATCGTCGTGCGCCTGGCCAAAGGAGATGCCCAATGACTATTCCCGCTTCAACCTACCGTATTCAGTTTCGCAACGGCATGACCTTCGATCGCGCGGCGGCGCTGGTGCCCTATATGAAACGGCTCGGCATCACCCACCTCTACGCCTCGCCGATCTTTACCGCCACCAGCGGCTCGACCCACGGCTACGACGTAACCGACGCCAATGCCATCGATCCCGCTATCGGCGGCCGCGCCGGTTTCGACCGGCTGGTAGAGACGCTGAAGCAGGCGGGCCTCGAGCTGATTATCGATATCGTGCCGAACCATATGGCCGCCTCGCTGGAGAACGCCTGGTGGCGCGATGTGATTGAGCACGGCAAGCAGAGCCGCTATGCGCGCTACTTCGACATCGACTGGTCGCGTCGGCTGACGCTGCCCTTCCTCGGCGACAGCTTCGAAGCGGCGCTGGAAAACGGCGAGATCGCGATAAAAGCCGCTCCCGACAGCGGCAAACCGGCGTTCGCCTATTACGAAAGCTTTTATCCGCTCTCGCCGGCGAGCTGGCAGGGACGCGAAGCCGAGGTGCTGGCGCTGACCGATAAGGCGCAGATCGCGGCGCTGCACGATCGCCAGCCCTACCGGCTGATGTCGTGGCGCGACGCGCCGCGCGACCTCTCCTACCGCCGCTTTTTCGAAATCACCGGGCTGGCGGGCGTTCGGGTGGAAGATCCGCAGGTGTTCGACGACAGCCACCGGCTGATTCTGGAGCTGGTGCATTCGGGCGCGGTCAGCGGGCTGCGCGTCGATCACGTCGACGGGCTGGCCGATCCCAAAGGCTATCTGGAGCAGCTGCGCCAGCATGCGGGAGCGGACTGTTACATCACGGTGGAGAAAATCCTCGGCGAAGGCGAACAGCTTCCGGCGGACTGGCCGGTATCCGGCACCACCGGCTATGAATTTATCGCCTCGCTCTCCGACGCGCTGGTGGATGGCCGCCAGATCGCCGCGCTGCGTCAGGCCTACGATCAGACGGTGGGCGAGCCGGTAGATATGCGCGACCAGCTGCGCGCCGCCAAGCTGCTGATGGCGGATAAAAACTTTGAAGGCGAATTCACTACTCTGCTGAAGCTGGCGGGCGCCATCGCCAGCGCCTCCGGCGTCACGCTGCCGGAGAGCGATCTGCGCGCCGCGCTGCGCGAGCTGCTGGTGGCCTTTCCGGTCTATCGCAGCTACGGCACGCCGGAAGGCATGCCGCCGGAGGGCGCGGCGCTGCTGCGGCGCGTGGCGGAAACGGTGCGCCGCGACGCGCCCGGCCTCTCGCCTGCGGCGCTCGACCTGCTGCTGCGCATTATGAACAACGAACTCGACGCCGCCGTCGCGCAGGAGGCCGCCACCTTCCGCACCCGCTTCCAGCAGCTGACCGGCCCGCTGATGGCGAAGTCGGTCGAGGATACGCTCTTTTTCCGCCAGCATATGGCGCTGGCGCTTAACGAAGTCGGCGCCGAGCCGCTGCCGCGCGCCTTCTCGCTGGCGCGCTTTCACGACGAGATGCAGAGGCGTCGCGAGCGTCAGCCTGACGGCCTGACCGGCACCTCGACGCACGACACCAAGCGCGGCGAGGACGCGCGCGCGCGCCTCTATACCCTGACGGAGTCGCCGCAGCGCTGGGCGCAGCATGTGGCGCGCTGGCGGCAGATGAACCGCGGCGCGGTGGCGGCGCTCGACGGCGGCCCGGCGCCGGAACCGGCGGTGGAGTGGATGCTTTACCAGGCGCTGGCGGGCGTCTGGCCCGCTTCCGGCGTGGCGGACGCCGCTCAGCTCGCGGCGATCGAACCGCGCTTTATCGCTTTTGTCGAAAAAGCGCTGCGCGAAGCCAAGCTGCGCACCAACTGGGCGGACGGCGACGAGGCCTACGAAACGGCGGTGCTCGACTATGCCCGCCGTCTGCTCTCGCCCGATAACGCCGGGTTTCTCGCCGACTTCAGCCAGGCGCTGCTGCCTTTTATCGCCGCCGGCCTGATCAACTCCCTCAGCCAGACGGTGATTAAGCTGACCGCGCCCGGCGTGCCCGATATCTATCAGGGCAGCGAAGCGCTTAACTTCAGCCTGGTCGATCCCGATAACCGCCTGGAGCCGGACTTCGACGCGCTACAGCGCATGCTGGACGAGCGCGGCGATTTCTCCGCGCCGGAGGGGTGGCAAAGCGGCCAGCTCAAACAGCAGACCATCGCCACGCTGCTGCCGCTGCGTCAGCAGTATCACGCCCTGTTCCGCCACGGCGACTATTTGCCGCTGGTGGTCAACGGCACCGAAGCCTCGCATGCGATCGCCTTCGCCCGCGCCGATGCGCAGCACGCGCTGATCGTCGTGGTGCCGCGCCTGGCTTTCGCCCGTCAGCGCTACAGCGACGCCACCTCGATTACCCTGAAAGAACCTCTGGCACAGCGCCGTTACCGCAACATTTTTACTGGAGAAGAGTGTGAGCTGACCGACCGGCTCAGCCTTGACGCGCTCAACAGCGGCGCGCCGCTGGTGCTGCTCAGCGTCTGACAAGATAAAGAAAAACAGGTGATTCAACGCGGTTGTCGTGGATAGCATTTTACTGAATGGAGAGGGATAAATGTCTGAAGCTACAGAGTTTACTATTACGTCGGGTTCGGGCCAGCAGCTGGGCGCCAACTACGACGGCGAAGGGGTGAATTTCGCCATTTTTTCCGCCCACGCCGAGCGTATCGAGCTCTGCCTGTTTGACGAGAGCGGCAAGAATGAGATCGCCCGTCTGGAGCTGCCGGAGTTCACCCACGAGGTGTGGCACGGCTATGTGCCGGGCCTGAAACCCGGCGCGCTTTACGGCTATCGCGTTTACGGTCCTTACGATCCAGAGAACGGCCATCGCTTTAACCCCAACAAGCTGCTGATCGACCCCTACGCGCGCGAACTGGCGGGCGATATCGAATGGAACGAGGCGCACTTCGCCTACGAACTGCTGCATGAAGATAAGGATCTGACGTTCGACACGCGCGACAGCGCCCCTTTTATGCCCAAATGCCGGGTCATCGATCCCAACGAGTTCGACTGGCAGGATGATAACCGTCCGAGCATCGCCTGGCCGAACACGGTGATCTACGAGACGCACGTGAAGGGATTCACCCAGCTCAATCCGGCGCTGCCGGAGGTGCTGCGCGGCACCTATGAGGGCATGGGACATCAGGCCACGGTCGACTATATCAAAAGCCTGGGCATCACCTCGGTCGAGCTGCTGCCCGTGCACTGGTTCCCGGACGATCAGCATCTGCTGGACCGCGGGCTGAAAAACTTCTGGGGCTACAACTCCATCGGCTTTTTCGCCCCTGCGCCGCGCTACTACGGCCCGCGCGGCATTCAGGGCTTCCGCGACATGGTGCGCGCCTTTCACGACGCCGGCGTCGAGGTGATCCTCGACGTGGTCTACAACCACACGGCGGAAGGCAACGAGCTGGGGCCGACGCTCTCCTTTAAGGGCATCGACAACTTCTCCTACTACCGCACCCTGCCTGATCAGCATCGCTACTACATCAACGATACCGGCACCGGCAATACGGTGAATACCTCGCATCCGCGCGTGCTGCAGATGGTGATGGATTCGCTGCGCTACTGGGCGGAATCGATGCATATCGACGGTTTTCGTTTCGACCTCGGCACCATTCTCGGACGCGAGCCGGAAGGCTTCGACCAGCGCGGCGGCTTCTTCGACGCCATTATGCAGGATCCGGTGCTGTCGAAGCTGAAGCTGATCGGCGAACCCTGGGATATCGGCCCCGGCGGCTATCAGGTCGGCGGCTTCCCGCCAGGCTGGGCGGAGTGGAACGATAAATACCGCGATACGGTGCGCGAATACTGGAAAGGCGATAACGTCTCGACCGACTTCGCCGCCCGCCTGCTCGGCTCCGGCGATCTCTATGACCAGCGCGGCCGCCGTCCCTGGGCGAGCGTCAATTTCATCACCGCGCATGACGGCTTCACGCTCAACGACCTGGTCTCCTACAACGAGAAGCACAACGACGAAAACGGCGAGGATAACAACGACGGCCATAACGATAACCGCTCCTACAACTACGGCGCGGAAGGCGCGACCGAAGATGAAGGCATTAACGCGGTGCGCGAGCGCCAGAAGCGCAACTTCCTCGCTACGCTCTTCTTCTCCCACGGCACGCCGATGCTGCTGGCAGGTGACGAGTTCGGCCGCAGCCAGCTGGGCAACAACAACGGCTACTGCCAGGACAGCGAGATCTCCTGGGTTCACTGGGATAACCTCCCCGCCAGCGCGGAGGCGCTGCGCGAGTTTACGCGCCACGTTATCCGCCTGCGCGCCGAGCAGCCGCTGCTGCGCCGTGAGAACTGGCGCGACGGCATGGAGATCAAGTGGTTCAACGCCGGCGGCGGCTTCCAGCAGGAAGAGCAGTGGGAGGAAGGTTCGACGCTGGGCGTCTATATCGGCCGTCCTGACCTGCAAACCGAAGAGGGCATCTGGCACGACGTGCTGATGCTGATCAACCCGTTTGAGGGCACGGTGCCGTTCCGCATTCCGCAGTTTGGCGAAGGCGGCTGGGTGCTGGAACTCACCACCTCCGACAACGACAATCGCGGACTGGTGATCACTAAAGAGAAGGATTTCGAGCTGGAGGGGCGCAGCCTGGCGCTGTTCCGCCGGCCCTAAACCGTAACGCTAACGCAAAAAGCGCAGCGCTCCGCTTCGGGCCGCTGCGCTTTTTTATTTATTGCGACAGGAAAACAGATTCTTTATTCGTGATATGCATCACAAATTAGCACTAACGGCCAAATTGTACAACTCTGTTTAAACTTGTACATATTTAGTTAAATTTTCTTTACCTGATATATAATTAGCCTTCGTTTTTTTCTGCACTGTTATTTCCTGCCGCGAGAAAGGCGAATATTCATCTCAGATGTCACATTGCTAAATCGCCATTCTGCTTACATAGTTAAAGCGCATTGAAACTCTTTTTAATTATTATTATTTTATACAGAGAGGAATTGATATGACTCAGCGACGTGGTGGAGCAGGTAATTTTGCCGAGAATCCCGACAGAGCGCGTGAAGCGGGTAAAAAAGGCGGGCAGATGAGCAGCGGTAATTTTAAATATAACCGCGAGCGCGCGGTCGAGGCAGGACGCGTCGGCGGTAAGCTCAGCCGCCGCTCTGCCGCAGATAAAAGCGCCAGTTGAAAATAAAGGAACGCCGGGAAATACTTCCCGGCGTTTATTTAACCACTCTTGCAAGCGCGATTTTTTATTCTGCGCAACCCCTACCCGCTTAAATAAGGCCGACCTCATCCGACAGATAATTAACCGCGCTCTGTGCGACAGCCGCTGTTATTTTCCTGCGCGCGTTCGTGAAATAAGTATCTGCTGCCGTAGCCGCTCGGCTGAGACGCCAGCACCCGGCGCAACACCTGCACGTAATCCATGACCAGGCCCGGCGTCCAGGTCATGCCCTCCGCCCGGCTGCGGATCAGGCTCAGCAGCCAGAAGTCAGGATCGAGCAGCGCCGCGTAACCGCGCACGCCGCGCAGCCCCAGCAGCCCCTCGGTGGCGACGTCCAGCGCCTGCATCACGCTGGTGGAGCAGTTGCGCGACGTCAGGTTGTAGCGGCAATCCTGGCCGTGGCGCGCCCAGTAGTTGATCAGCGCCTGCTGGTTGTAATGCGGCAGCGAGAGGCGCTTGTCGGGCAGGCACCACTCTTTGATCTCCCGCTCAAGGGAGCGCTGATGAAAGCCGGCGACGTCATTCTCCTCGCGCGCGTGCAGCATCTGCAGCACACCGCTCAGGGTGCCGGTCATATCCTCGACCGGATAGAGGCTGATGTAAAGCGCATCGCCCATCGCCAGCGAGGTATGGCCGGTGGAAACCTGTCCGCGATGATCGATAGCGGCGACCCAGCGGTCAAACCAGGGACGCCGTCCGGCGACGCTGCCCGACCCCAGCGGCGTCCAGATATAGATGGTAAGCGGCTCGCTGGCGGGCGCGGCGTCGCAGGGAACGTGGCGATAATCGAGCCCGTGCGGTTTGCGCACCCCTTTGCGGGTAAAGAGCGGCAGCGCCGCTACGCTGGTCTCCGGCGGCAGCGCGCGGATTTGCCAGACCATTTGCAGCAGCGAGAAGGCCCAGCCCAGCAGCACCACAGCAAATCCCATCGGGATCAGCACGCGATGGGGCAACGGCCAGTCGGTGACGATCATCAGGCTGAGCAGCCATTCGCCGCCGCCGATCGCCAGCTTGCTGTGCCAGCGGCGACAGCGCATCAGCGTGCAGGAGATGATGCGAAAGCCGCCGTCCAGCAAAAAGGCGAGCGCGAACAGCCAGGCGACGCCGCAGCCCTTCTCCTGCGGCGCGGCCAGCAAAGCCGCGCCCAGCAGCAGCAGCGTCAGCGCTTTGCTCTGCGCCGCCCAGCCGCTGTCGAACCCGGTTCGCGCGCGCCAGGCCTGTATCACGCCTTCAGAGAGGAGGAAAACGCTCAGCAAACAGAGCGGCACGGCAAGCGTGCCGTGGTAAAGGCTTTCCAGCACGATGCCCGCGCTGGCGGCGAGGCAGAGCGTGCCGGCCAGCAGCAGGCCTGGCCAGCTGGCGCGCAGCATCGGCCCGCCCATTAATAAAAAAAGCAATCGCAGCAAAGAGGGTGGCTCCCGTCAAAACAATCAACGTCTGGTTTGCCGGACAACATGCGCGACGGCACCGGGCGTTCCTTCTCCCCTGGGCAGGATCCTGACCTGGCGTTAGCAGTGAGTGCAGCCTACGGAATAAAGATTAATTTTCGCTTAATTTCGCCGCGCCGTGGCGCGATACAAAAAAGGCCTGAGGCGGCATTGCGCGTCAGGCCTGGGAAGTTACGTTTCGCCGCTTAGTTGCCGCGATAGGTGGAGTAGCCGTAAGGGCTAAGCAGCAGCGGGATATGGTAGTGCTGGCTGGTGTTCTCGATCGTGAAGATCACCGGGATCTCCGGGAAGAAGGTTTTTTGCTTCACGCCGGCATAGTAGTCGCCGGTTTTGAACACCACTTTATAGGTGCCCTGCTCCGCCTGCTTGCCCGCCGGATAGAGCGCGCTGATGCGGCCGTTGGCATCGGTGACGCCGGTAGCGAGCTTGACCCAGTCGCCGTTGCGGTTTTGATCCAGCTCTACCGTTACGCCAGCGGTAGGAATGCCGGTTTGTAAATTCAGCACGTGAACGCTGATCGGATTTTTCATCGCGGCAGGTTCCGCTGCCGTGGCGGAGAAAGCGAAAGCCGCCAGCGCTGCGGCACCAAACATTGACAGAGATTTCATAAGTCGTCCTTTTTTATGTTGAGGTCCACAGGTTAAGCCAGCATGCGGCGCGTCGTACCGATTTTCGTTGTATATCTGAAATTTCCGAGAAGCGCAGCGCGCTATATTCTCCTCCGGCTGTGGTTAATAAATATTATTATTTAGCCTGCTTATTTCCCCGGCCCGCGCTTTTCCGACCTGCTTGATTTTGAACGTCGGCTGCGCCGCTGACGTTTTTATTTTTTCCTGCCGCGCGCGGTTATGGTAATTTGGTAGCAAATATTCCCTTAAGTTGAGCGATGACCACATCCCGCATCCCCGCCGCTCCCGCCAGAGAGCGTGGCAGACCGAGAGCTTTCGATACCGATACTGCACTGGATAACGCCATGATCGTTTTCCGGCAGAAAGGCTTCCACGCCTCGTCGGTAGCCGATCTCAGCGAAGCCATGAATCTGACGGCAGGCAGTATCTATAAGGCTTTTAAAGACAAGCGCACCCTGTTCCTGCGCGTATTCGAACGCTATATCAGCGTGCGCGGCGCCGACCTGCGCGCGCGCCTGCAGCAGCAGCCTACCGGCAGGGCGCGCATCGCCGAACTGCTGCGGTTTTATCTCGACTCCGCCCGTGAAATCGAGGGGCGTCGCGGCTGCCTGGTGGTCGGCAGCACCGTCGAGCTGCAGAGCCTGGATGAGGAGCTTTCCGAGCTGGTGCGCCAGGCGGTACTGCGCAACCGAAATTTTCTGGTCGCGCTGGTGCGCGAAGGCCAGGAAGATGGCTCGGTCTCTGCCGCGCTGGATGCGGAGACGGCGGCGGGCCTGCTGCTGTGCGTGGCGTTCGGCATGCGCGTGGTGGGAAAAGTTCAGGATGTGACTAATGGAGCAGAAACGATTAATATGCTGCTTGGCATTCTGGATTAATTGATTTGCCCTATTAGGAAATAAGTATTTCCTAAATGCAATCTGCACAGCGCGCTTTTTCTCAGGCGATCGTTCTTGCTGTGCTTTATTCCGATTAACAGTAAAAGAGATAATGCATTCAAAATTACCCGTTCGTCATCGCCCTTCAGGAGACAGCGTGAACCACAATGAAACTGCTGATAATCAGGAAGTTTACGCTCTGCTAGGCCGTGTTGTGGCGCAGCTCCTGCAGCCTGGCGAAGCCCTTCCCATACAGGAAATTATTGGCGCGCTCTATCGCGCGGGCGCACGCGCGGAAGATCCGGCAATCGAGGCCGCCTGCGAGCGCGCCATTCGGCTGCTGGCCAGCAAGTTAAACTGACCCATGACCGTTAGCTTGTTCTGAGTTTTAAGCTAACTCGTTGTTAATACTGACAGCGTGGTGAAGTTCAAAAAATAAACGTCGGCCCGCGCAGGTAATCCTGTACAACCTCCTGGAAATTGTATAACTTTAGCCCTGGCTTAACTGATTATGTTTTAACCACACGGACTTTAAGGGTTGTTTATGCGTCAGATCGGAGACAGGCCAACCACAGCCAGTGATATCGCCCACTACTTCAACAAGGCCGCGCTGCCGTGCGAGCAGGAGACCTTAGGTGAAATTGTGGTCGAAATCCTGCGCGCCGGTAAACAGCTCAACAGAAAAACGCTCTGCACCAAACTGCTTGCCCGCCTTGAGCTGGCAGCCAGCCCGGAAGAAGAGCAGCACTATCAAAAGTTAATTAGTTTGTTGTTTAAACCTTAGTTTTAATTTGCAGGCTGACCATTGCGTTCAGCTCCTGCCCGCAGCATGATTCACAGTGGAACGTGTCAGGCAGAGCATCATTGACGGACATACGCCGCAGGCGCCCCAACGCAGACGGCTTGCTTCCAGTCACTCTGCCCATCAACGGGCAAACACTGTAATAAGAGATGCGGGTATGCACAGAAGTAAGATTGAAAAACTCACAGATTATCTGATTGGCGAAGCCGTCGCCGCGCTGCTGGAGCAAAACGCGTCGATCTCCGGCGCCTCGCTGGCGAATCGCCTGAAAGCGATGGCGATAACGGAAAGCGACAGCGATCGCAAGCAGGCGCTGATGCTGGCGCTGGCGGAGATACGTCAGGAGTTTCCTTCTGCGCGCGCCGTCAGCGAACCGCCGCCGCGCAGCTATGGCGAACACGCTTCTTCGACCGCCAAAAAACACTAACCGCTCCGGCCGATCGTTACCGGACGATCGGCAGATCCGAAAAACGGGTGGTATAGGCTGGCGACAGCATCTCGCGCTTCATCGCCCAGCTTTTTTCAATGCCCTGTCCGGCAAACCAGAGCGTTCCCCTGCCCGCCTGATTAATCTTATCTACCACCTGCATCAGCGCTTCGCTGTTGGCTCGCGGCCCACAGGCGTCAAACAGATGCAGCTGCGCCACGCCCTGGCTGAAAAAATCCCCCAGCATGACGCCCGCCTTCATATAGCGGTAGCCGTCCAGCCAGATGCGATCCAGCGCCTCTGTGGCAATGCGGACGATATCGCGCGTGTCGTTTGAAGGGGTCAGCAGCTGCCCCATCGCCTGGTTGCCGTAGTAGGGCTCGTTTTCCGCGTGCGGGCTGGTTTTCAGAAAGACTGCGATTTGCCGACAATACTGATTCTCCTGCCGCAGCTTTTCCGCCGCCCGCTCGGCATACTGACAAACCGCCTGCCGCACCGCGCCGTAATCGGTGAGGCGGGTGCCAAAAGAGCGCGAGCAGACGATTTGCTGTTTCGTCGGCACCATCTCCTCCAGATCCAGGCAGGCTTCGCCGCGCAGTTCGCGCACCGTGCGCTCCAGCACCACGTTAAAATGCTTGCGGATGACCCAGGTAGAGCTGTCCGCCAGCTGCAGCGCGCTCTCAATGCCCATCTGATGCAGCTTTTTAGCGATGCGCGCGCCGACGCCCCACACCTCTTCTACCGGCACCAGCGCCATCAGCTTACGCTGCCGCTCGGCGTGGGAGAGGTCGACCACCCCTTTTGTGCCCTGATACTTTTTCGCGGCGAAGTTGGCCAGCTTCGCCAGCGTCTTGGTGGGCGCAATCCCGACGCCCACCTGCAGATGCAGCTCCTGCTTCACGCGCGCCTGCACGGCGCGCCCAAACGCCTCCAGCGGCTGGCAAAAACTGACGCCGCTCAGGTCCAGAAAGGCTTCATCAATGCTGTACATTTCCACCGCTGGCGCCATCTCCTCCAGCGTGGTCATCACCCGCAGGCTCATATCGGCATAGAGCGCGTAGTTAGAGCTAAAAACCTGCACCCGGTGCTGGCGCAGCGTCTCTTTCAGCTTAAAAAAAGGCGCGCCCATTTTAATGCCGAGCGCCTTGGCCTCTGCGCTGCGGGCGATAACGCAGCCGTCGTTGTTGGAAACGACGACGACAGGCTTTCCGCGCAAATCAGGGCGGAATACGGTCTCGCAAGATGCGTAAAAATTGTTAACGTCAACCAGCGCGAACATACCAAAATTTCCAGGTTAGACACTGTTTATCCATACAGTATCAATGAGACCCGGAAATTTATCAACCTGCTGATTTAGTGATGCCGCCATCGCCATGCCACACACAGTTATTTATGCCGCCAAAATTAAATACATAACCAAATAACTAAATTCTGACAATGACGATGAGACGATTCGCAAGAGTATGTCGCTGAAGCGCTGGGTATTACCCCCGGTGCGTTTCAAACATGGAGAAAAGGGCGAAGCCACAAAAGGCGATGCTCGAAAAGCTGGCGCGCATCTATGACTACCGCGTAACGCAGCTGTACCAGGCCCACGCATAGCCTTAAAACCCGCCGCAAGCGGGCTTTTTTATTCCTGCGGTGCATGGTTAGACGGGGCTGACGTCTAGTGGAGCGAAAACCGACTTAACCCATGTTTTGGGCATGGGGCGAAAATAAAAATTCTTTTGTTTCAGCTCAATTCATTTTTTGCCATTCACTAGCACAATACATATTCGTAAATTTAAGGAGGAATTTACATGGCGTTATATGGAAGGTTTTTACTAAACGGAGCAGATATAGCGCCGCTAACTTTTCCCGGCGTAGGTACTTTCATGGCATTCTCTGGCAATGGTGCTTATAAAAACCGGGGAGGATGTGGCAAATATTCGGGAAAGGAAGCCGGAGATGGCCCCCTTCCTGAAGGGAATTACTGGATTGTGAATCGTGGAAGTGGCGGTAAAATCTCAAAGGCGATTGCCTGGGTTAAAGACACGTACAACCAGCATGCCAGTGGCGCGGAGTTTCAGACGTGATGAATGGTTTGCACTATACCCGGACAACTGGAGCGTTAATGATTCACTCTGGATAGAAGGGATTAAACGTGAGCATTTCAGATTGCATCCGGGCGTGCTGTCCGATGGCTGCATAACCCTGGTAAGCAATGCCGAGTTTCGCACACTGCGCAACGCTTTACTGGCCACCACGCTGATTGATGTTCCCTGTATGAAAAATTTGAAAGCATACGGAATGATCGAGGTGGTCAACAATGGCTATAACACTTGCCCGTAGGCTGGTAAAAACCGCCTGGTTTGCCGCGCTAGTCTGGTTTGGTTCATGCTTGATATACCCAGAATCATTCATCAGTCTGCATACTTCTGAGCGTTTCGCGCAATGGGTGCATGGGTATTCCAGCCAGGAGAACTTCGACGATTTATGGGTGCTGACCTGGGTGACAGGTTCTTTCGCGTTCGCGGTCGTGGGATATCTGCTCTCAATGTGGATTGTCAGAAAAATGCGCCGCTAAGGGCGCATGTTTTAGACCGTCTTGCGCTCATTCCATGCATCAGCAAATTTCACATTGCCGTCCACATAGTGCCAGGTTATTTTTTCATAATTAAGGCTGACGTGTTCTACATGATTAAGCTGTGAACTGGATAGCTTAGTATTAGGAATGGAAGTGTTTACACTTGTGACTTTTACATTTTCCAGAAGGATGATGTAATAGCAGACTTCTTGCCCTGCGTCATTGATTCGATAAAAACGGATTTCAGCACTTTGCAGTGCCTGCCCCGTAGCTGCAGCTCTGTTGAGATAGGGAGAGGAGCTGTCAATTTCTTTTTCAAGCATCATAGATGAATGCTGGCGCGTGCCGGTGATTTTACCGCTAGCGCTATCAACAGGCAGAGTTAAACCGTGAGATAATCCAATAATTTCGATGCTGCCTTCACGATCCTGAACATCCACAGACCCTTTGATGTCCGCGCCGCCGTCGTCCTTAAGCTACATATTTGCAGGAATTGGCATCAGTATATCCTTATGTTTGATAAAGGCTGTATTTTATTCACCCCTGAAAAATCTAACTTTAGTTTGGATCAATAATATAAAAATCCCCCAAAGGTATTCCCTATATTTTTTTCACACTCTCATTACCAAAATCTCTTAACGTCGGTTTTCGTTCCACTGAGCGGCAGCTATAGCTCTGCGCAGAATCTTGAAATGCCATTAATTACTGCAGATTTCACGGGATTATCCTCATATTTTAGCGGTTTCCCAGCGGCGTACCCCTGGCGCGCGCAGCTTATCCCAGCTAAGAGTGCTTCGCGATCCCCATGACTCGATAAGGTTGTGCCAAAGGAAAGATTGTGTCAGCTGAACTGGCCATTCATCTCATCCAGTTAATGGAAATCCCTCAAATGAACGGCCAGCCAGGGTCAGCTCTTTTGTTGCAAATACAAACCTCAAATCACGCCTCACACCATCAGTAATAAGATGATGTGAACAGCATAGGGTTAACTAACGTTTCTCACCGCTTAGATCGTTACTGGAGAGCACCACAACGGGCACGCCGCGTAAGTCGGGGCGAAAAACGCTTTCGCAGCTGGCGTAGAAGCTGTTTACGTCGACCAGCGCGTACATATCAGTGCGTCGATTTAATAACGTAGGTCACAACGCCGAAGACCTGGAGTCCTTCGGGGGTATTGATAGGGATTGGGCTATGCTTGCTGTTGGCCGGCATCAGTAGCACTGAGGGGTGGATACGAAGCTGCTTAATAGTAAATTCGCCATCAATGGCGGCGACGATAATATCGCCGTGCTTCGCCTTAAGAGAGGAGTCGACGACAATCATATCCCCTTCGCAGATGCCCGCCTCGATCATCGAATCGCCGCTGACGCGGAGAAAATAGGTTGCGCTGGGGTGCTGCACCATCAGGTCATTCAGGTCGATACGTTTTTCGATGTAATCCTGCGCCGGCGACGGAAAACCGCAGGGCACGCGCTCAATGTAAAGCGGCAAAGGCAGCAGGTCGCGGACTTCCGCGGGGCGATATAACTTCATGAGAAAGACTCCTTCTTCTGGATACTGTATATAAATACAGTAATATCAAACTCATGATTTAATCAAGGCGCAGCGGTGATAAAAATGGTGAACCCACTGACGCTGAAGGGATTATTTTTTGTAAGGCTGGGCGGTTAATCTGTTTCATGAGCAAAATATCGCCTTAATTCAAACTGATATGGCGATAATATGAGCGCCGCGCCGCAGAGAAAAATGTGCTCTGGCCCGCCCTGTGTTTGCCACCCTCTCGACTATTTTTCACATTGTCTTTTGCTTTATCTGCCAGTGACGCCGCGATGCGGTTTCTCCCTCATTTTCCGAATCGCTTTCGATGCCCTGATTGTTAAATTTTTCATCGCCCGGTCAAAACAGACCTGGGCTTTTTTGCCTTGCAGAGGGGAACAACCCTCTTTGAGGATATAAAGCAGCGCCTTTCTCTTTCTTAAAAAAGAGTGACTAAATCGCTATATTAATGGCAGTTAAATAACGGAGAGCGCGAGAAAGGTAGAGATCTAACCGTTAGATATTCAGGTAATTATTTATTTTTAAATCAGTGGCGGCGTTTATTAACTATGTTATGCTTAAAATGAATTCTGAGCCCAAGCCTCCACCAGAGATATTGCTCTACGAGTCCGTTTTATATCCAATATGACTCTCCCCTGCATTGCGGGGGTATTTTTTATTTCGCGTTGCTAAGTTTCGACGTCGCTCTTCTCTGCCTCTTCCCCGGCTGTATGCGGCGTGACCGCTGCAGGCGCTGCTCAACAGGAAATAATGGCCCATCCAGAACAGCCCAGTTATCACATCTGTCAGATATGAGTTGCAGACCATTCTTAGTAATCGTTTTCAGACAAAAAAAATCGCTATAATTCAATCGTTCCGCTTTCTCAGGGATCTAATAATTAGAACTCTAAATTTATAATATTACCCTTCAGACAGGCGATAATCGCTGGCGTTAGCTATATTTAAGCGGCTCGGTAATGAAATCCACAATGCTTACTGAGCGGCTGTTACTCCAACCCCTTGCCCCCTTTTGGGGGCTTTTTTTTTGAGGTCTGACGCGATGGGGCATGCCTGCTGTTGCGGCAATAAAAAAGGCATCCCGAAGGATGCCTTAATAAGCTGATGCACGGCTTTTCACCCTGTCTGCAGGGCCTGCGCGACAGCGGCGAAACGGTTAACGATCGAATATGTCAGCAAGGATCATCGCGGTTTTGCAAAAAATGCATTTTGCGCCATGGGGATTGCTTTTGCACTGATCGAACGCAGAGACACGATACTGAGAGCTCTGGCAGCACGGGCATCGAAAGCGTCTGGCTGAAAGGCTAATATTAAAGCCCTACAACGTTTACTGCTGACGGACCCTTCGGCCCCTGCTCAACAGAAAACTCAACGCGCTGACCTTCGTCAAGCGAGCGGTAATCAGTGCCCTGGATAGCAGAGAAGTGGACGAAAACGTCCTTGCTGCCATTCTCCGGAGAGATAAAACCAAAACCTTTTTCTGAGTTAAACCACTTTACGGTTCCAAAAATTTTATTCGACATAATATATGACCTTTTTAGTTCGCCTTTCGGCATAAGAGGCTGAATTGCAGAAATAAATCAGAACCTGAGGTAGACTCAAAAAGAAAGGCTTGAAGCGGCACTAACTGAGATGAGAAATACAATATGAACTAACTCTGAAACTGTCTGCTAATCAGACCGACGGACTATTAACGCATGTCCACCCTACTTAAGCAAGTTAAAAGTAAATTTGTTTGGCAAGAATGCCTTAGCGTGCCGCCTGCTGCGCCGAAAGCCGCAACAGGCAGACGACGGCAACGCAGAAAGGCGGCATCGGCGCCGGTTTGACACGCCTTATTGCGTAGCGACACAGACGCCGCTACGCCTGCTACAGCAGCGCCTCCTTCATCGCCTGTTCGCTGCTGAGACGCTTGCGCGCAAGGCTGTTGAACTTCGCCAGCCACACAGAATATTGGTCCACCATTTTTTGCGCGTCCGCTTCATTTTCGGCATAGCAGAGAAAGATGCGACTTTTCGTATTGCTGTGTTCGTCAATAGCATACACTTCAAAATCCACGCCATATTTGCTGTATATAATGGCGGTAAAAGAGATTTTTCCCCAGGATTCAAGTTTGTTTTCAAACTGCTTATAGTTCACTTCATTCACCTGATAATAATTAATGCACGCGCCCGGATATTAGCCGGACCTGAGTATTATAATGCAAGCGGATAAAAGATGAGTGTTCAAAAAAGCCATTTCGTATTTAAGCTGATATACGCCACGCATGACTTTGCTTTCAATCAAACAAAGCTGCTTTCTTAGGGAAATTTACACTTCCACCGCTTCGCTTTTACCGTTTCGCTTTAGGCGATCACGGCAGCTTATTTGGCGTATCAAGAGAGGATGGCGGCGATAATCTCTCGCCGATTATTTCAAAGGCCATCTGGCGGAAATAAGTCGTCGTCATCGGGATAGCGCTTTGCGGCCGGTACCAGCCGAACTGAGGCAGATAGTACCAGACCTGCAAAGGCTCGCTTCCCGACCGGACCCAGTAAAAACCTTCTTTCATAAGTGTCTCGATCAGCTAACGCTGTTTTAAAGACACTCATGCATGCCTAAACGTAAGCGACGCCTGAATGTAACGTCGCAGCGGGTTTTCCTGCGTTCATGACAACGTACCCAGAATGTAAAGAGTAGCATTCTTTATGCTGGGCCGCCGATAAAATAGCGAAAAGTCTATTTTCGCGGCGCGTTTGCCGTCTGTTCTGTTATTGACTGGTACGTAATCTCTGCATGTGGCGGGCTTTTCCAGCAGCGCTAATTGTCCCCTGCCCGATTAAATTGAGCAGATAAAAAACCCCGCCAGATGGCGAGGTTTTAACGGCGCGTTCGACAGCGTGACAATTAATCTTCACTCTGCAAAAGGAAGCGGTAAATAAGCCCGCCGATGCAGCCGCCGATAATCGGCACCAGCCAGAAAAGCCAGAGCTGCTGCAGCGCCCAGGTTCCCTGAAAAAGCGCAACCGCCGTACTGCGCGCCGGGTTAACTGAGGTATTGGTTACTGGAATGCTGATCAGGTGAATCAGCGTCAGCGCCAGGCCGATCGCGACAGGCGCAAAGCCCGCCGGCGCTTTTTTATCGGTCGCGCCGTGAATAACGATCAGGAAAAACGCGGTCAGCACCAGTTCGATAATAACGGCAGACTGCAGAGAATAGCCGCCTGGCGAATGCTCGCCGAAGCCATTAGAGGCGAAGCCGCTGGCGGTGACGTCGAAGCCCGCTTTGCCGCTGGCGATAAGGTAAAGAACGCCAGCCGCCGCAATCCCGCCGATAACCTGCGCGATAATATAAGGCACAACGCCTTTCGCGCTAAAGCGACCACCCGCCCACAGCCCCAGCGTGACCGCAGGATTGAAATGGCCGCCGGAGATATGTCCGACTGCATAGGCCATGGTCAATACCGTCAGACCAAATGCGAGCGCCACGCCGGCGAATCCGATGCCTAATTGCGGATAGGCAGCGGCAAGCACCGCGCTTCCGCAGCCGCCGAATACCAGCCAGAACGTGCCGAAAAATTCAGCCGCAGTTTTTTTTAACATCATCTACCTCTGGTTTCTTACCGTGTTAATGGCGGACGGAAATTGCCGCCCCGCCAATATAAAAAAAGACTAATACTGACTGGCCTTTGGGATTAAATAATCTCAACCGATCGTCAACTCCCCCCTGCTTTTTTGCAGGCCTGAAAATCGGCAAAAAAAATACCCTGAATAAACAGGGTAAATTTTAAAAAGCCAAAAATACAAAGATTACATTTTGATGAGGTTGTTGAGCCGGGTCACATAACAACACACGCCGCTATATTAATGCACCGGCCGTTTTACTTTATGATCTCAGTCAATTTTGGCTGGCTCGTTTTTTCGCCACCCCTCTCAAATAAGAAGATTAGTTGCAAGAACGTAACCAATTATTCTGCACAGCGTAAAACGGTATATTAACGCCGAGAAAAGCGCGTTATTCCACGACTAAGCGCCCGTGCAAAGGCTGCAGCGGCCGGTTATTGCTCGACTTCAGCGCCTGGTGGAAAGCTTCCAGCTGCGCCTCGGACAGCGTGACGGGCTGTTTCATGACCAGCCAGCGCAGCCCTTCGCTGCAGGGCGGCGTCGTCAGAGAGCCGCTGAAGCGATAATAGTGCAGGTCGGCAGGAAAGAGCGGACGGAGATCGACCTGCTTGTCGACGGCCACGACGTGATTTAGCTGCGACGGTATCGCAGCCAGAATCGGAATAAGCGCCGGGTTCTCTTTACCGATATCAAACATCACCGCCACCACCGCCAGCTCGCCTGCTGCATTGCTGTGAACAAAATGCGCCTCCAGCGGAAAGCTGCGGCCTGCTATCTGGTTCTCGCTGGGCGTATGGAAGTGATACTGCCGGAGCTGAAAGATGTCGCCGTCGAGCCTGAAATCATCTTCGTCATTAACGCTGACCTGTAGGGTGTGCCCATTGTTCACCAGCGTTTCGGCCGAGGTATGAAATTCCATTTGCAGCGGCGGCAGCCTGCCGTTGATCGCATTTTTAATATCGATCGGCGACTGGAACTTGCCGTTATGGCAGGTCTGATAATCCGCCGCCAGCTCGCCCCAGT
The DNA here is from genome assembly GCF_059730625.1 of Pantoea sp. X-Soil-MYKO-1289. Classification (NCBI taxonomy): domain Bacteria; kingdom Pseudomonadati; phylum Pseudomonadota; class Gammaproteobacteria; order Enterobacterales; family Erwiniaceae; genus Pantoea; species Pantoea sp. X-Soil-MYKO-1289. The sequence continues at coordinate 1,689,545 of NZ_AP036004.1, read as the reverse complement.
GCGCCGGCCCCGCGTTGCCCTCATAGCTCCAGTGCGGTGCGGATGCGCCGGCAGTACCCGTCGCGCTCAGCGCCATTAACAGCGCCGCCAGTCTGTTTCTTTTCATTCCCTGTCTCCCTTTATCATCGAACATCATTGTCGTCTGGCGATGTTATTCCTGGCCCATTTGCCGCAACAAGGCGCTATGTGCGCTGCCGGGTCAAAGTGAGTCCAGAATGAGCACAGCGAAATGTAAAAGGCGCACATCAGCGAGCCTGTCTTAGCGAGCCTGTCTTAAGCGCTGGCAAGGGGGACGATCTATGACGCGGCGCGCAGGCGATCATTCAGTGCTGTGACAGGGCGGCAGACGCAAATGCAAATAAAGAGAGGTTGAATGAGAACGGTTGAAGGCATCAGGAAAACGCGCGGCGAGGAAAACTCCGATCGCCGCAGGGACGATCGGAGAGAGGCATATTACATATTTTCGATGATAGCGTCGCCAAACTCTGAGCATTTCAGCAGTTTAGCGCCTTCCATCAGACGTTCGAAGTCATAGGTCACGGTTTTGTTGGCGATCGCGCCTTCCATACCTTTAACGATCAGGTCGGCCGCTTCAAACCACTGCATATGGCGCAGCATCATCTCCGCGGACAGAATCACGGAACCTGGGTTCACTTTATCCTGACCGGCATATTTCGGCGCGGTGCCGTGGGTCGCTTCGAACAGCGCGCATTCGTCGCCGATGTTCGCGCCCGGTGCGATACCGATGCCGCCGACCTGCGCCGCCAGGGCGTCGGAGATGTAGTCGCCGTTCAGGTTCATACAGGCGATCACGTCATACTCCGCCGGACGCAGCAGGATCTGCTGCAGGAACGCATCGGCAATCACATCTTTCACGATGATATCTTTGCCGGTATTCGGGTTCTTGATCTTCATCCACGGGCCGCCGTCCAGCAGCTCAGCGCCGAACTCTTCTTTCGCCAGCTGGTAGCCCCAGTCTTTGAACGCGCCTTCGGTGAATTTCATGATGTTGCCTTTGTGCACCAGCGTCAGCGAGTCGCGGTCGTTAGTGATCGCATACTCAATCGCTGCGCGCACCAGACGTTTGGTGCCCTCTTCCGAACAGGGCTTCACGCCGATGCCGCAATCCTGCGGGAAGCGGATTTTCTTCACGCCCATTTCGTCACGCAGGAACTTGATCACTTTGTCCGCTTCGGCAGAACCGGCTTTCCACTCGATACCGGCGTAGATATCTTCTGAGTTCTCGCGGAAGATCACCATATCGGTATCTTCAGGACGTTTAACCGGGCTCGGCGTGCCGGTGTAGTAGCGAACCGGACGCAGGCAAACGTAGAGGTCGAGCTCCTGACGCAGCGCCACGTTCAGAGAACGGATGCCGCCGCCAACCGGCGTCGTCAGCGGGCCTTTGATGGCGACGCGATACTCTTTGATCAGGTCGAGGGTTTCCTGCGGCAGCCAGACGTCCTGGCCGTAGAGCTCTACCGATTTCTCGCCGGTGTAGATCTCCATCCAGGAGATTTTGCGCTCGCCGTTGTAGGCTTTTTTCACCGCAGCGTCGACGACCTTCAGCATCACCGGAGAAACGTCAACGCCGATGCCGTCGCCTTCAATGTAAGGAATGATCGGGTTATTCGGCACATTGAGCTTGCCCTGATCCAGGGTGATTTTCTGACCTTCCGCCGGAACAACTACTTTGCTTTCCATTAACCTCTCCTGGGCGTTTTGTTAATAAATTGTAAGATGTGGAGCCATGATACTTGAATATTTACGCCGCGCCAATCGTCACTGTTTCGCGTTATAATGCGCCGATTGTCACCGACTGCAAAGCTCATGCGAAAAAGTTCTCAGCAAATTCACCATCATAAACGCCCTGACCGCGCGCCACGCGGCGCTCAGCGCAAACCGCCGCGCGCGCGCGGACCGCGACGCGTCATATTATTTAACAAACCATTCGATGTTCTGCCACAGTTTAGCGACGAAGCCGGCCGCCAGACGCTAAAGGATTTTATCCCGGTCGCCGACGTCTATGCCGCCGGTCGTCTGGACCGCGACAGCGAAGGCCTGATGGTGCTGACCAACGACGGCGCGCTGCAGGCGGCGCTGACGCAGCCCGGCAAGCGCACCGGCAAAATTTACTACGTTCAGGTCGAAGGCGAGCCGCAGGAAGCGGATCTTGCGGCGCTGCGCGGTGGCGTTAATCTGAAAGATGGCCCTACGCTGCCCGCAGGGGTCGAAAAGGTCGAGGCGCCCGCCTGGCTGTGGCCGCGCCAGCCGCCGATCCGCGAACGTAAAGCGATCCCCACCAGCTGGCTGAAGGTGACGCTCTACGAGGGCCGCAACCGCCAGGTGCGCCGTATGACGGCGCATATCGGCTTTCCGACGCTACGCCTGATCCGCTATGCGATGGGCGACTATCGGCTCGACGACTTAGCGCCGAGCGAGTGGCGCGATATAACCGCTTCGGCGTAAGCATCACCACGCTTTTCGATAACGTCAGGTTAACAATCCCGGAGGATCGATGTTTAAACCTCATGTCACCGTCGCCTGCATCGTGCAGGCCGAAGGCGAACTGTTAGTGGTGGAAGAGCGGGTCAAGGGCCGCGCCACCTGGAACCAGCCCGCCGGTCATCTTGAAGCGGACGAAACGCTGCTGGAGGCGGCGCGGCGCGAGCTGCGCGAAGAGACCGGCCTTGAGTGCGCGCTCGGCTACTTTCTCGGCGTCCAGCAGTGGATCGCGCCGGACAATACGCCTTTTGTGCGTTTTCTGTTTGGCGTCGATCTGGCGGAAAAGCGCGCCACCGCGCCGCAGGACAGCGATATCGACCGCTGCTGGTGGCTGACGCCTGAGCAGATTATCGCCGCAGATAACCTCCGTTCGCCGCTGGTCGCCGAAAGCGTCCGGCTGTGGCAACAGGGCGCGCGCTATCCGCTGCATCTGATCGCGCCGTTCCAGTGGCCGTTTCGCGAGGGTGCGCGCCACGCCGACGCGTGATAGAATATGCCGCCTGTTTTTTTATCGTAATCAAGAGTGCGTCATGTCTGACAACAGCCAGAAAAAAGTGATCGTCGGTATGTCCGGCGGCGTCGATTCTTCCGTTTCCGCCTGGCTCCTGCAGCAGCAGGGCTATCAGGTAGAGGGCCTGTTCATGAAGAACTGGGAGGAAGACGACGGCGAGGAGTATTGCACTGCCGCGGACGATCTGGCGGACGCGCAGGCGGTATGCGACAAACTCGGCATCAAGCTGCATAAAATCAACTTTGCCGCAGAGTACTGGGACAACGTTTTCGAGCACTTCCTCGAAGAGTACAAAGCGGGCCGCACGCCCAACCCCGATATTCTCTGCAACAAAGAGATCAAATTCAAAGCCTTCCTGGAGTTCGCGGCGGACGATCTCGGCGCGGACTACATCGCGACCGGCCACTACGTGCGCCGCGCGGACGTCGACGGCAAAAGCCAGCTGCTGCGCGGCCTCGACGGCAACAAGGATCAGAGCTACTTCCTCTATACGCTGAGCCACCAGCAGATCGCCCAGAGCCTGTTCCCGGTCGGCGAGCTGGAGAAGCCGGAGGTGCGCCGCATCGCCGAGCAGCTCGATCTCGTTACCGCGAAGAAAAAAGACTCTACCGGCATCTGCTTTATCGGCGAACGCAAATTCCGCGACTTCCTCGGCCGCTATCTGCCGGCGCAGCCGGGCGTGATTGAGACCGTGGACGGCCAGGTGGTCGGCGAGCATCAGGGGCTGATGTATCACACGCTGGGCCAGCGCAAAGGGCTGGGCATCGGCGGGCTGAAAGAGAGCAACGACGATCCCTGGTACGTGGTGGATAAAGACGTGGCGCGCAACCGCCTGATCGTGGCGCAGGGCGCCGAGCATCCGCGCCTGATGTCGGTGGGCCTTATCGCCCAGCAGCTGCACTGGGTCGATCGCCAGCCGATCGCCGCCCCGCTGCGCTGTACGGTGAAAACCCGCTATCGCCAGACGGATATTCCCTGCGAAATCGTGCCACGCGGCGACGATCGCATCGAAGTGCGCTTCGACGAGCCGGTCGCGGCGGTAACGCCTGGCCAGTCCGCCGTGTTCTATCTCGGCGATGTGTGCCTCGGCGGCGGCATTATCGAAGAGCGCCTGCCGCTGAGCGCAGACTAAGTCGGCATGGCTGACGCGTAGACAGGAGTAACCGTGGCTAAAAATTATTACGATATTACGCTGGCGCTGGCGGGCATCTGTCAGTCGGCGCATCTGGTTCAGCAGCTGGCGCATCAGGGCCAGTGCCAGCCGGACGCGCTTAACGTCTCGCTACGCAGCGTAATTGATTTAAACCCCGGCTCGACGCTGGCGGTGTTCGGCAATGACGAAGCTAACCTGCGCCTCGGGCTGGAAACGCTGATGGCGGTGCTTAACAGCAGCAGCCGTCAGGGCATGGGCGCGGAGCTGACGCGCTATACGCTGAGCATGATGGTGCTGGAGCGCAAGCTGAGCGGCAACAAAAGCGCGCTCGACACCCTGGCGCAGCGCATTAGCCAGCTCGATCGCCAGCTGGCGCACTATGAACTCGGCTCGGAAACCATCACCAGCGCCATGGCGGCGATCTATGTCGATGTCGTCAGCCCGCTTGGCCCGCGCATTCAGGTCACCGGCTCGCCCGCCGTGCTGCAGAATCCGCTGCTGCAGAGCAAAGTGCGCGCCACGCTGCTGGCGGGCATTCGCGCCGCCGTGCTGTGGCAGCAGGTCGGCGGCGGCCGCTTTCAGCTGATGCTGTCGCGCCAGCGTTTGCTGCGCGAAGCGAAAACCATTTTATCCCGGCTCTCTCCGGCTTATTAAGCTGGCGAAGTCCATACTGTTAACGATTCAGGAGTTGCACTGATGGAATTATCCTCTCTGACCGCCGTCTCACCCGTCGATGGTCGTTACGGCGATAAAGTCAGCCCGCTGCGCGCTATTTTCAGCGAATACGGTTTGCTGAAGTTCCGCGTCGAGGTTGAAGTACGCTGGTTACAAAAACTGGCGTCCACCGCAGAGATCAAGGAAGTTCCTGCATTTGACGCTGACGCAAACGCTTTCCTTGATGCAATCGTCGCTAATTTCAGCGAAGAGGATGCGGCGCGCATCAAAACCATCGAACGCACCACCAACCACGATGTAAAAGCGGTCGAATATTTTCTCAAAGAGAAAGTCGAGAGCGTGCCGGCGCTGCACGCGGTATCGGAATTCATCCACTTCGCCTGCACCTCCGAAGATATCAACAACCTGTCGCATGCGCTGATGCTGGAAAGCGCGCGCCGCGACGTGATCCTGCCCTACTGGCAGCAGATCATTGACGCGGTGAAGCGTCTGGCGCACGAATACCGCGATATTCCCCTGCTGTCGCGCACCCACGGCCAGCCGGCCACGCCCTCGACCATGGGCAAAGAGATGGCGAACGTCGCCTACCGCATGGAGCGTCAGCAGCGTCAGCTGAGCAAAATCGAGATTCTGGGCAAAATCAACGGCGCGGTGGGCAACTACAACGCCCATATCGCCGCCTATCCGGAAGTGGACTGGCACCAGCTGAGCGAGCAGTTCGTCACCTCGCTGGGCATCACCTGGAACCCCTACACCACCCAGATTGAGCCGCATGACTATATCGCCGAGCTGTTTGACTGCATGGCGCGCTTCAACACCATCCTGATCGACTTCGATCGCGATATCTGGGGCTACGTCGCGCTCAACCACTTCAAACAAAAAACCATCGCGGGCGAAATCGGCTCTTCCACCATGCCGCACAAGGTCAACCCGATCGATTTCGAAAACTCCGAAGGCAACCTGGGCCTGGCGAACGCGGTGATGCAGCATCTGGCGAGCAAGCTGCCGGTTTCGCGCTGGCAGCGCGACCTCACCGACTCCACGGTACTGCGCAACCTCGGCGTCGGCGTCGGCTACGCGCTGATCGCCTATCAGGCGACGCTGAAGGGCATTTCAAAGCTGGAAGTGAACCGCGAGCGTCTGCTGGACGAGCTGGATCACAACTGGGAAGTGCTGGCGGAGCCGATCCAGACCGTGATGCGCCGCTACGGCATCGAGAAGCCGTACGAGAAGCTGAAAGAGCTGACGCGCGGCAAACGCGTCGATGCGGCGGGCATGCAGACCTTTATCGACAGTCTCGCGCTGCCGGAAGAGGAAAAAGCGCGCCTGAAGCAGATGACGCCGGCTAATTATCTCGGCCGCGCCGTGCAGATGGTTGACGATCTGAAATAAGCGCAGACGCAGGCGGGCCGGACCCGCCTGCGTTAAGCTGTTGTTTAAATGTTTTTGCGTATACTTTATCTTTACTTAAATGCTCTGAGAGTAAGGAAAAGCCATGCGTGTTTTGGTTGTGGAAGATAATGCTCTGCTGCGCCATCATCTTGCGGTTCAGCTGCGCGAAATGGGCCATCAGGTAGACGCCGCAGAGGACGCAAAGGAAGCCGACTATTTTTTACAGGAGCATCTGCCCGATATCGCGCTGGTCGATCTGGGCCTGCCGGATGAAGACGGCATGTCGCTGATCCGCCGCTGGCGCGGTCAGTCGGTACGGCAGCCGATTCTGGTGCTCACCGCGCGCGAAGGCTGGCAGGCCAAAGTCGAAGCGCTGGAAGCGGGCGCCGACGACTACGTCACCAAACCTTTCCATATTGAAGAAGTGGCCGCGCGCCTGCAGGCGCTGATGCGTCGCAACAGCGGGCACGCTTCACAAATCATCGACATGGCGCCGTTTCAGGTCGATCTCTCGCGCCGCGAGCTGACCATTCACGACCAGCCGGTCAAGCTGACCGCCTTCGAATACACCATCGTCGAAACGCTGATCCGCAACGCGGGCAAAGTGGTGAGCAAAGACTCCCTGATGCTGCAGCTCTATCCCGACGCCGAACTGCGCGAAAGCCATACCATCGACGTGCTAATGGGCCGCCTGCGTAAAAAAATTCAGGCGCTGCATGCGGATGAAGTGATCACCACCGTACGCGGTCAGGGATACCGCTTCGATCTCTGATGAGCTGGTTTCAACGCTATCGTCCTCTGTCGCTGCGCGCCCGCTTTTTGCTGGCCTGCTCCGCTATCGTGCTGTTTCTCTCGCTCTCCTACGGTATGGTAGCGGTGATCGGCTACGTGGTCAGCTTCGACAAAAACACCTATCGCGTGATGCGCGGCGAAAGCAATCTCTTCTTTACGCTGGCGCAGTGGAAAAATAATCAGCTGACCATCGCGCAGCCGGAGCGCATGACGCTCAACTTCCCGACGCTGGTGTTTATCTACGACGAACAGGGCAAGCTGCTGTGGCAGCAGCGCGACGTGCCGGAGATCCGCGCTAAAATCCAGCATGAGTGGCTGCTGAAGCCCGACTTCTACGAAATCGACACCAGCAATCGCACCAGCGCCATGGCGATAGGCAACGATCTCTCAGCGCAGAAGCGGCTGCACGCCATCGATAACGACAGTAACGACACCTTTACCCACTCCGTCGCGGTGAACCGCTATGACGCCACCACCAACCTGCCCGCGCTGACCATCGTGGTGGTGGACTCGATACCGCAGGAGCTGCAGCATTCGGACGTGGTCTGGTCCTGGTTCAGCTACGTGCTGGCCGCCAACCTGATTCTGGTGATCCCGCTGCTGTGGCTGGCGGCGCACTGGAGCCTGCGCCCAATCGGCCATCTCGCCACGCAGATACGCGAACTGGAAACCAGCCAGCGTGAGAATCTCGACGATGCGCCGCCGCAGGAGCTGCGCAGCCTGGTGCGCAACCTCAATCTGCTGCTGAGCAACGAGCGTCAGCGCTATACGCGCTACCGCACTACCCTTTCCGACCTGACGCACAGCCTGAAAACGCCGCTGGCGGTGCTGCAAAGCACGCTGCGCTCGCTGCGTAACGGCAAGGATCTCACCATTGAGCAGGCCGAGCCGGTGATGCTGGAGCAGATCAGCCGTATTTCGCAGCAGATCGGCTACTACCTGCACCGCGCCAGCATGCAGGCGGATCACAATCCGCTGCTGCGCGACCTGCATCCGGTGTCGGCGCTGCTCGACAGCCTCTGTTCGGCGCTCAACAAGGTGTATCAGCACAAAGGCGTAGAGATTACGCTCGACGTCTCGCCGGAGGTGACCTTCATCGGCGATAAAAACGACTTTATGGAGGTGTTAGGCAACGTGCTGGACAACGCCTGCAAATATTGCCTGGAGTTTATCGAGGTGAGCGCGCGGCAGACCGATCAGGCGCTGCATCTGTTTATCGACGACGACGGCCCCGGCATTCCCGAAAGCAAGCGCGATCTCGTCTTCGTGCGCGGCCAGCGCGCCGATACGCTGCGGCCCGGCCAGGGGCTGGGGCTGGCGGTAGCGCTCGATATTCTGGAGCAGTATGAGGGCCAGATTATCGCCACCTCCAGCCCGCTGGGCGGCGCGCGCATGGAAGTGATCTTCCGCCGACAGGAAGTCGAACATCGCCGCGAGTAGAAAGGCGCGCGGGCTGTTATACTTGGCTGCATTTACAGCCCTGCATGGAACGACCCTATGGACTATCAGCTCGATCTTAACTGGCCCGACTTTATTCAGCGCTACTGGCAAAAACGCCCGGTGCTGCTTAAGCGCGGTTTTAAAAACTTTGTCGATCCCATCTCTCCTGACGAGCTGGCCGGACTGGCGATGGAAAATGAGGTGGACAGCCGTCTGGTCAGCCATAACGACGGCAAGTGGCAGGTGAGCCACGGTCCTTTCGAAAGCTACGATCATCTGGGCGAAAATAACTGGTCGCTGCTGGTGCAGGCGGTGAACCACTGGCATGAGCCTTCGGCGGCGCTGATGCGTCCGTTCCGCTTTTTACCCGACTGGCGCATCGACGATCTGATGATTTCGTTCGCCGTGCCGGGCGGCGGCGTCGGCCCGCACTTCGATCAGTACGACGTGTTTATTATTCAGGGCACCGGCCGTCGTCGCTGGCGCGTCGGCGAGAAAGTGCCGATGAAGCAGCACTGCCCGCACCCCGATTTGCTGCAGGTCGAGCCGTTCGACGCCATTATCGATGAAGAGATGGAGCCTGGCGACATTCTCTATATTCCGCCGGGATTCCCGCACGAGGGCTACTCGCTGGAGAACGCCATCAACTACTCTGTCGGCTTCCGCGCGCCGAACGGCCGCGAGCTGATCAGCGGCTTCGCCGACTACGTGCTGGCGCGCGAGCTGGGCAGCTATCGCTACAGCGATCCCGAGGTGCCGACGCGCGACTGTCCGTCGCAGATCCTGCCGCAGGAGATCGAGGGCATTCGCAAGGTGATGCTGGACGTGATTGACCAGCCGGAGCATTTCGCCAACTGGTTCGGAGAGTTCATCTCCCAGTCGCGTCATGAGCTGGACGTCGCCCCGCCGGAGCCGCCCTATCAGCCCGATGAGATTTACGATGCGCTGCAGCAGGGCGATACCCTGTCGCGTCTTGGCGGCCTGCGCGTATTGACCCTTGGCGATGCGGTGTTTGTCAACGGCGAGCGCGTCGAGTGCTCGCAGCCGGAGGTGCTGAAGGCGCTGGCGCGTCGTGAGACGCTGAGCCTGCAGGATTTCGGCGAAGCGCTGGACGACCCGTCGCTGCTGGCGCAGCTTGCCGCGCTGGTGAACGCCGGGTACTGGTACTTTGGCGACGCTGAGTAGAACCACCAGACGACTCAAAAGCTAAAACGCGGGTGGCGTGGAGCGAAGAGCAAAGCGTCCCGCGCCAGGGATAAAAACGCCGGGAGCGTTTTTAAACAACGCAGCGCGTTGGCCCGGTAACGGGCGCACCTCAGGGATGAGGTGCGTAGCTACGCGGGCCGAGCGAGCAGGGATGCGTTTAGCGACTTTGCGATCGCTCTACGCCACCCGCGTAAGCGCTGCGCCTACTGACGGAGACGTTTTTTACCCCTTTTTCTGCGCCGCCAGCTCCGCCAGCCGTACAATCACATCCACCGACTGCGCCATAATATTGAGCGAGGCGAACTCGTGCTTGCCGTGATAGTTATAGCCGCCGGTGAAGATATTCGGGCACGGCAGTCCTTTCCACGACAGCGCGGAACCGTCGGTGCCGCCGCGGATCGGCTTCACCTTCGGCTCGATGCCGCAGTCGCGCATCGCCTGCAGCGCCAGCTCGATAATATGCGGATGCGGTTCCACCTTCTCGCGCATATTGCGATAGCTATTGCTGATCTCCACCGTCACGGAACAGTCTTTATGCAGCCCGGCGTTAATGCGCTCGGCAATCGCCGTCAGCACCTGCTTACGCTGCTCGAACGCGTTGGTATCGAAATCGCGAATAATGTATTGCAGCTCGGCGTGCTCTACCGTGCCCTTGATCTGATGCAGATGGTAAAAGCCCTCGTAGCCGTCGGTAAACTGCGGACGCTCTTTCGCCGGCACTTCGGCATGAAACGCCGTCGCCACGTCGAGCGCGTTCACCATCACGCCTTTTGCCGAGCCGGGGTGCACGTTATTGCCGACAATCTTCACCACCGCTGACGCCGCATTGAAGTTCTCATATTCGAACTCGCCGAGATCGCTGCCGTCGATAGTGTAGGCCCAGTCGGCGGCGAAACCCTCGACGTCGAAGTGCGAGGTGCCGCGGCCAATCTCTTCATCCGGGGTAAAGGCGACGCGAATGGCGCCGTGCGGAATATCGCTGTTGGCGAGGCGCGCCATCGCCGTCATGATCTCGGCGATGCCCGCCTTATCGTCGGCGCCGAGCAGCGTCTTGCCGTCGGTGGTAATCAGGGTATGGCCGATCAGCTTATGCAGGATCGGGAACATCACCGGCGACAGCACCTCTTCGCCCATGCCGAGCGCAATATCGCCGCCGCGATAGTTCTCGATAATCTGCGGGTTCACATTCTTCGCGGTGAAATCGGGCGACGTATCCATATGCGAGATAAAGCCGATCACCGGCGTCGGCCAGTCTACGTTGGCGGGCAGCGTGCCCATTACGCAGCAGTGATCGCTGAGTGAGACATCGATAAATCCGAGCGCAATCAGCTCTTCCTGCAGCTTGCGCGCCAGCGTCCACTGCCCTTCGCTGCTGGGCACCTGACGCGCCTGCGGTTTTGCCTGCGTCTCTACCGCCACGTAACTTAAAAACCGTTCAAGTAACTGATCCATATGCCATCCTTCAAAAGAAGCCGACTATCATTATCAACAGTCGCGTCCGACGCATGTTGCGTCATATCATTATCTGACAGGTTAACCTGCGCCGCGCGTTTGCAGAAGGAACTTTTAACAGAGTTGTTAACATCTGTGGTCAAGGTAGCGGATAACGGCCTAATCGCCTCTTTTCACCGCCAAAACATGGCATTGGCCGGTTTTTCAGGTATCATCGCGCCCTCTCGCTGGCTGGCCGACGTAAACGGCTATGCTGTAACCTGTTCGACCCTATTACCGACTGAGTGACTAAAATGACGCAAACACGCGCGCAGCAGGCGCTGGTTACGCTTTCTGGCATCAGTAAAGCTTTTGACGGCAAGTCGATTATCAGCGACTTCAACCTGACCATCGACCATGGCGAATTTATCACCCTGCTCGGTCCGTCGGGCTGCGGCAAAACCACCATTCTGCGGCTGATCGCCGGGCTGGAAGAGGTCGACAGCGGCCGCGTAATGCTGGATGACAGCGACATCACCGATACGCCCGCCGAGCATCGCCACGTCAACACCGTCTTTCAGAGCTACGCGCTCTTCCCGCACATGTCGGTCTTTGAAAACGTCGCCTTCGGCCTGCGCATGCAGAAAACCCCGAATGCGGAGATCGCCGCGCGCGTCAGCGAGGCGCTGGCGATGGTGCAGCTGGAGAGCTTCGCCGATCGCCGCCCGCATCAGCTTTCCGGCGGTCAGCAGCAGCGCGTCGCCATCGCGCGCGCGGTGGTGAACCGGCCCAAAGTGCTGCTGCTCGACGAGTCGCTCTCGGCGCTCGACTACAAGCTGCGCAAGCAGATGCAGAACGAGCTGAAGGCGCTGCAGCGCAAGCTCGGCATCACCTTTGTGTTCGTGACGCACGATCAGGAAGAGGCGCTCACCATGTCTGACCGCATCGTGGTGATGCGCGACGGCAAGATCGAGCAGGACGGCACGCCGCGCGAAATCTACGAAGAGCCGAAGAATCTGTTCGTGGCGCGCTTTATCGGCGAAATCAACGTGTTTGACGCCGACGTCCTCGACGCCAGCGACGCGCCGCGCGTGCGCGCCCGCGTAGAGGGCCGCGAATGCGATATTCACTGTGCCTTCCCGGTCAGCGTCGGCGACCGCCTGCATGTGCTGCTGCGTCCGGAAGATCTGCGCGTCGACGAGGTGCACAGCGAGCAGGCGGTGGAAGGCCTGATCGGCTACGTGCGCGAGCGCAACTACAAAGGCATGACGCTGGAATCGACCGTTGAGCTGGAAAACGGCAAGCTGGTGACGGTCAGCGAATTCTTCAACGAGGACGATCCCGACTTCGATCACTCCCTTAATCAAAAGATGGCGGTGAACTGGGTTCCCAGCTGGGAGGTGGTGCTGCCCTATGAAGCTGATGCGTAATCGTTTCCAGAAAAGCGTCACGGCGCTGATCGTCGGCTGGCTGGCGCTCTTCGTGCTGCTGCCGAACCTGATGATTTTCGTCACCAGCTTTCTGACGCGCGACGACGCGCATTTCGTGCGTATGGCGTTCACCCTCAGCAACTATACGCGGCTGCTCGATCCGCTCTACGCCGAGGTGCTGCTGCACTCGCTCAATATGGCGGTTATCGCCACGCTCGGCTGCCTGCTGCTGGGCTATCCCTTCGCCTGGTGCCTGACGAAGCTGCCGGCGCGCCTGCGGCCGCTGATGCTGTTTCTACTGATTGTCCCTTTCTGGACCAACTCCCTGATCCGCATTTACGGGCTGAAAATTTTTCTCAGCACGCGCGGCTGGCTGAACGACTTTCTGCTGTGGCTCGGCGTTATCGAGACGCCGTTTCGCATCATGTATACGCCGCAGGCGGTGGTTCTCGGCCTGATCTACATTCTGCTGCCTTTTATGGTGCTGCCGCTCTACTCCAGCCTGGAAAAGCTGGACCGCCCCTGCCTGGAAGCGGCGCGCGACCTTGGCGCCAGCAAAACGCAGACTTTTTTCCGCATTATTCTGCCGCTGACCATGCCGGGCATCGTCGCAGGCTGTTTGCTGGTGCTGATCCCGGCGATGGGGCTGTTCTATGTGGCGGACCTGATGGGCGGCGCGAAGAACCTGCTGATCGGCAACGTCATCAAGAGCCAGTTCCTCAACATCCGCGACTGGCCGTTCGGCGCGGCGACCAGCATCGTGATGACGCTGCTGATGGGGCTGATGCTGCTGTTTTACTGGCGCGCCGCGCGCCTGCTGAATAAAAAGGTGGAGCTGGAATGATCGCGCGCCTGCTACGTGGCGGCTTTATGGCCGCGATTTACGCCTGGTTTTATATCCCTATCGCCATTCTGATCGTTAACTCGTTCAACGCCTCGCGCTTCGGCATCAACTGGCAGGGCTTCAGCACCCAGTGGTACAGCCTGCTGGTGAATAACGACAGCCTGATCCAGGCGGCGCAGCATTCGCTGCTGATGGGCGTGCTCTCCGCCAGCTGCGCGACGCTGATTGGCTCGCTCACCGCCGTGGCGCTCTACCGCTACCGCTTTCGCGGCAAGCCTTTCGTCAGCGGCATGCTGTTTGTGGTGATGATGTCGCCCGATATCGTGATGGCGATCTCTCTGCTGGTGCTGTTTATGCTGCTCGGCATTTCGCTCGGCTTCTGGTCGCTGCTCTTTTCGCACATCACCTTCTGTTTGCCTTTTGTGGTGATTACCGTTTATTCGCGTCTGAAGGGCTTCGACGTGCGCATGCTGGAGGCGGCGAAGGATCTGGGCGCCAGCGAAACCACGATTTTACGTAAAATTATTCTGCCGCTGGCGATGCCGGCGGTGGCGGCGGGCTGGCTGCTGAGCTTTACCCTGTCGATGGACGACGTGGTGGTCTCCTCGTTTGTGACCGGGCCGACCTTTGAGATCCTGCCGCTGAAGATCTATTCGATGGTAAAAGTCGGCGTCTCGCCGGAGGTGAACGCGCTGGCGACCATTTTGCTGCTGCTGTCGCTGCTGCTGGTCGGCGTCAGCCAGCTGTTGCTCCGTGATAAAACCAAATAGAGGATTGATGATGAAGAGATGGTCTCACTGGCTGGCGGCTGGGGCGCTGGCGCTGGGCATGCAGAGCGCGCAGGCTGACGACGGCAACACGCTCTACTTCTATAACTGGACCGAATATGTGCCGCCGGGACTGCTGGAGCAGTTCACCAAAGAGACCGGCATCAAGGTGATTTACTCCACCTACGAGTCCAACGAGAGCATGTACGCCAGGCTGAAGACCTGGAAAAATGGCGCATACGATCTGGTGGTGCCCTCGACCTATTTCGTGGCGAAGATGCGCAACGAGGGGATGCTGCAGAAGATTGACAAAACGCAGCTCAGCAACTTCAATAACCTCGACCCCAATCTGCTGAATAAACCATTCGATCCCAGTAACGACTATTCGATCCCCTATATCTGGGGCGCGACGGCGATCGGCGTCAATACCGACGCGGTGGACCCGAAGTCGGTGCAGAGCTGGGCCGATCTGTGGAAGCCGGAGTATAAGCAGAGCCTGCTGCTGACCGACGACGCGCGCGAGGTGTTCCAGATGGCGCTGCGCAAGCTGGGTCTCTCCGGTAATACCCGCGATCCCAAAGAGATCAACGCCGCCTATGAAGAGCTGAAGAAGCTGATGCCGAACGTGCTCGCCTTTAACTCCGACAATCCCGGCAACCCCTATATGGAAGGGGAAGTGAATCTCGGCATGATCTGGAACGGTTCCGCCTACGTGGCGCGTCAGGCGGGCACGCCGCTGGAGGTGGTCTGGCCGAAAGAGGGCGGGATTTTCTGGATGGATAATCTGGCAATCCCGGCCAACGCCAAAAACAAGGCGGGCGCACTGAAGCTGATTAACTTCCTGCTGCGTCCCGACGTGGCGGCGAAAGTGGCGGAAACCATCGGCTACCCGACGCCGAATCTCGCCGCCAGGGCGCTGCTGCCGAAAGCGGTGGCGAACGATCCGTCGCTCTACCCTTCCGCCGAGGTGATTAAGAATGGCGAATGGCAGAACGACGTCGGTGACGCCAGCGTGCAGTATGAGACGCTGTTCCAGAAGCTAAAGGCGGGTCGGTAATAAAAAGGCGGCAAAGCCGCCTTTTTGTTGAACAGGTGCCAACGCGGGTAGCATGGTCCGATCGCAAAGTCGCTCAAGGCATCCCTGCGCGCTCGGCCCGCGACATCCTTGTCGCGGGACGCTTTGCTCTTCGGACCATGCTACCCGCTTGCTAACATTTGTGCGGCCTGCCTAAAAAGCTCTTACTTATACAAACTGCGCAAAAAACCATCCACAAACTGCGGCACTTCCTGGCTCGCCAGCCCGTAGTGACGCTCGGCGAACTCATTGCCCACCTGGCTCGGCTCCAGATTCAGCTCCACGGTATGCGCGCCCTGCAGTTTGGCTTCATGCACGAAGCCCGCCGCCGGATAGACATGCCCGGAGGTGCCGATAGCGATAAAAAGATCCGCCTGCTCCAGCGCATGGTAAATCTCCTCCATGCCGATGGGCATCTCGCCAAACCACACCACGTGCGGGCGCAGCGGCGCAGGAAACTGGCAGCAGGTGCAGCGATCGTCGGTGGTGAGATCGCCGCTCCACTCAATCACCTGTCCGCTGCTGGTGCAGCGCGCCTTCAGCAGCTCGCCGTGCATATGCAGCACGCGGCTGTTGCCCGCGCGCTCGTGCAGATTGTCGATATTCTGCGTCACCAGCAGAAAGTTATCGCCCAGCACCTGCTCCAGCTCGGCCAGCGCCTTGTGCGCGGCGTTGGGCTGGATCTCGCTGGACTGCAGCGCGCGACGGCGCGCGTTGTAAAAACGCTGCACCAGCTCGGGATCGCGACGATAGCCTTCCGGCGTCGCCACATCCTCTACGCGATGCTCTTCCCACAGGCCGTCGGCGGCGCGAAACGTCTGGATGCCCGACTCGGCCGAAATGCCCGCACCGGTCAACACCACCACGAACGGCTGCGGATGGGAGGCCAGCTCCGCCTGGCGATCGCGCTCGAAAATACGCTGGCGAAAACGCTGGTGCACCTTGCGGCGGGTCTTCTTATAGCGGGCGAGGCGCAAGCGTCGACGCGGTGTGCGCATAAAAACTCCTTATAGGCGACGTCGGGTCGCCGCCAGAACTCTCAAGTGTAGCGGCCGCGTATGACAGCGCGATGCCGCCGTTTTCGCCGGGTTACTGCCCGCTCAGCACGCGCGCCGGATCGATGCGGCTGGCGCGCCGCGCCGGATACCAGCTCGCCAGCAGGCTCAGCACGATGGCCGTCAGCAGCACGGAGCCGACGTCGAGCCAGTGCAGCTCCGAGGGCAGAAAATCGATAAAGTAGATATCGCCCGCCAGCAAATGATGGCCGGTCAGCGATTCCAGCCCGCGCACCAGGGTGGTGAGATTGAGCGCCACCAGCACGCCGATGACCACGCCGCTGACGCTGCCGAGCAGCCCAGCCAGCAGGCCGTACCAGATGAAGATGGCGCGGATCAGCCCATCTTTTGCGCCCAGGGTGCGCAGCACCGCAATGTCGCTGCTCTTGTCCTTCACCGCCATGACCAGCGTTGAAACGATATTAAAACAGGCTACGCCAATCACCAGCACCATCGCCAGATACATAATGGCGCGGATCATCTGAATATCGCGGTACATATAGCCGAAGGTGCCAATCCAGCTGCGAATATAGACGTAGCCGTGCGTCGCTTCGCCCGCGTCGCGCACCAGCTTCACCGCCTGAAAAGGGTCGTTCATCTTCAGGGCGATGCCCGTGACACTGTCACCCATATCGAGATAGCTCTGCGCGTCCGCCAGCGGCACCAGCGCCAGGCTATGGTCCAGCATACCGCTCAGCTGCAAAATACCGCTCACCTGCAGGCGAATGCGCTTCGGCTGCAGCAGCTTTGTGCCGCCGTCGTTGTTGGGGATCAGGATGGTAATCCAGCTGCCCTGCGTGACGTTCAGCGTGCGGGCGATGCCGCCGCCTAAAATAATCTGCTGCTTGCCGGCGGCGAAGGTTTTCCAGCCGTCGCCTTCAACGAACTGCGGCAGCGCGCTAAGACGCGGCTCCTGCGCCGGATCGACCCCTTTCACCTGCAGCGCCTGCAGCTTTGCGCCGCTCTCGATCAGCCCGGTGAAATTAACATAGGGCGCGGCGGCGGCGATGCCGGGCACCTGCTCTACGGGCGCAATCAGCGACTGCCAGTTGCGGAACGGCTGATTCACCGCCTCGATCTCGCCGTGCGGCACCACCGCCAGAATGCGGTTGTTCAGCTCGCGCTCGAAGCCGTTCATGGCGCTCAGGCCGATGATCAGCACCGCCACGCCCAGCGCGATGCCGAGAGTCGAAATAATCGAAATCAGCGACACCATGCCGCCGCCGCGGCGGCCGCGGCTGAAGCGCAGCCCTAACAACAGGGATAACGACGAACCCATCAGAGCGCTCCTGCTAAGGTCACCTGCTCGCTTAACTGGCCGTCGCGCATCTCCATCTGACGCGACAGGCGCTTCGCCAGATGCAGATCGTGCGTCACCACCAGAAAGGCGGTGCCCTGACGGACATTCAGCTCGCCCAGCAGCTCAAAAATGGCGTCGGCGTTGCGCGCGTCGAGGTTGCCGGTCGGCTCATCCGCCATCACCAGACGCGGGCGGTTCACCAGCGCGCGGGCGATAGAAACGCGCTGGCGCTCGCCGCCCGACAGCTCCGACGGACGGTGATGCGCGCGTTTCTCCAGCCCTACCGCCGCCAGCATTTCGCGGGCGCGCTGCTGCGCCTCCGCCTTGCCGGTTTTGCCGATCAGCAGCGGCATCGCCACGTTTTCCAGCGCGTTGAAGTCGGGCAGCAGATGATGGAACTGGTAGATAAAGCCCAGCTCGCGGTTGCGCAGCGACGCTTTAGCGGAAGAGGACATAGCGTTCAGCGACTGGCCGTCAAACACCACATCGCCAGAGGTCGGCGCGTCCAGGCCGCCCAGCAGATGCAGCAGCGTACTTTTGCCGGAGCCGGAGCTGCCGACAATCGCCACCAGCTCGCCGGGCTGCAGGCTAAAGGTGACGTTGCGCAGCACGTCAGTCTGCACGCTGCCTTCCTGATAGCGTTTGCACAGCTCGCGGCACTGCAACAAAGGGGTGTT
The DNA here is from genome assembly GCF_059730625.1 of Pantoea sp. X-Soil-MYKO-1289. Taxonomy (NCBI): domain Bacteria; kingdom Pseudomonadati; phylum Pseudomonadota; class Gammaproteobacteria; order Enterobacterales; family Erwiniaceae; genus Pantoea; species Pantoea sp. X-Soil-MYKO-1289. The sequence continues at coordinate 1,671,292 of NZ_AP036004.1, read as the reverse complement.
ACTCATAACGTAAAGCCTCAGCGGGTTGAACGGCGGCGGCGCGCCAGGAGGGATAGAGCGTCGACAGCAGCGCGACGGCCATCGCCGTGACGGCGATGGTCACCACCTGCCAGAAATTGATGTCGACCGGCAGCGCCGCGCCATCTAAAAACAGGCCGATAACCGGCATCAGATTATTGAGCTGGCTGGCCAGCAGCACGCCCAGCAGCGTGCCGAGCAGCGCGCCGATAATCCCGGCGCTGGCGCCCTGCACCATAAAGACCGCGACGATTTGCCGGCGCGTCAGCCCCTGGGTTTGCAGGATCGCCACCTCGCCCTGCTTCTCCATGATCAGCAGGCCGAGCGAGGTAATGATATTAAAAGCGGCGACGGCGACGATCAGGCTCAGCAGCAGCCCCATCATGTTCTTCTCCATGCGCACCGCCTGGAACAGGTCGCCTTTGCGCTCGCGCCAGTCTTTCCACACCAGCCCGGCAGGCAGCGCCTGCTGGCTCAGCGCATCCACCGCCAGCGGTTTATCCAGCCACAGACGCCAGCCGGTGACGTTGCCAACCGGATAGCGCATCAGGCGCGAGGCGTCCTGCTGGTTGACCAGAATCTGGTAGCCATCCACCTCGCTGTTGGCGGCGTAAGTGCCCGCCACGGTGAAGAGACGCTGGCTCGGCACGCGGCCCATCGGAGTAAACTGGCTGACCGACGGCACCATCAGGCGCAGCTCGTCGCCGCGCTTGACGCCAAGCTGCGTCGCCAGCTGTTCGCCGAGGATGACGTTGTACTGGCCCGACTGCAGCACGCTTTGCGGCGTGTTGACCAGATAAGGCGTGAGCGGATCTTTTTCATCGGGTTGAATGCCGAGCATCACGCCGACCGAGACGTTATGCGCGCTCTGCAATACCACGTCGGCGGTGGTGAGCGGCGCCATGCGGCTGACGCCCGCCAGCTTAAGGCTCTCCGCGGGCTGCTGCTGCGGGTTGATGCTGCCCTTCTCGCTGGTGACCAGCGCCTGCGGCATCAGGCCGAGAATATTGCCCTCCAGCTCGCGTTCAAAGCCGTTCATCACCGACAGCACGGTGACCAGGGCCAGCACGCCGAGCGTGATGCCGATAGTGGAGAGCCAGGAAACGAAGCGACCAAAGCGATCCGATGCTCGCCCGCGCATATAGCGCAGGCCGATAAATAGCGCGACAGGTTGATACATGTATTCCGTCTTGGCAGTTGCCTGAAAGTAGACCAGTGATGATAAAGGAGGCGTTCGGTTTATGAAACCTCTAACCCTCTGAGTACGCGGCAAAGTGTGGCCGATTTTTGCCAAAAAGAAATCCCGTCGCTCCCGTCTGTACGTTTAATCGCCTGCCATCGGGTTAGGCTACACTATAAGATGGAGTCAGCAACCTGCTCCTGAGGCGCTGGAGGAAACACCATGTTCAAATATCCCAAAGGCAGCATTGTGAAACACAAATCGGGAGAGATAAAAGGCGAGATTGTTAACATTTTTGAACAGGGAGACGCGCCCACCGGCTACTACGTCAAGTGGGACGACGGCAACCACAGCTACCATCTGGAAATGGAGTTGAGCTGGGCGAACGTCGATCGTCCGCGCATGCACTACACCCAACCATCCGCTAAATAACTCGGCCACCGCGCAAAGGAAAAACCGTCGCAGCAGGTGATCGCCAGGGCGTAATGTGGAATCATGACGCCCTGGAAAAAATGGAGAGAACCACAAGATCCCATGTCCGAACAGACCCGCTATGCCCTGCCCGTAAAATCCGGCGATCGTCGCCAGCTCGGTCAGCTGATCGGCGCCGCGCACGCGGTGGAGTGCGCCAGCATTACCGAGCGCCACGCCGGTCCGGTGCTGATGATCACCCCCGATATGCAAACCGCGCTGCGCCTGCTGGATGAAATCCGCCAGTTCACCGATCTGCCCGTCAGCCATCTCGCCGACTGGGAAACGCTGCCCTATGACAGCTTCTCGCCGCATCAGGACATTATTTCGGCGCGTCTGTCGACGCTTTACCAGCTGCCGACCATGACGCGCGGCATGCTGATTATGCCGGTGAACACCCTGATGCAGCGCGTCTGTCCGCATCCTTTTTTGCACGGCCACGCGCTGGTGATGAAGCAGGGACAGAAACTGTCGCGCGATCGCCTGCGCGATCAGCTGGAACAGGCGGGCTATCGCCACGTCGACCAGGTCATGGAGCATGGCGAATACGCCACGCGCGGCGCGCTGCTCGATCTCTTTCCGATGGGCAGCGATCAGCCCTACCGCATCGACTTTTTCGACGACGAGATCGACAGCCTGCGGCTGTTCGACGTCGACAGCCAGCGCACGCTGGAGGCGGTGCCGGCGATCAATCTGCTGCCGGCCCATGAGTTCCCTACCGACAAAGCGGCGATCGAGCTGTTCCGCACCCGCTGGCGCGAGCTGTTCGACGTGCGCCGCGAGCCGGAGCATATCTATCAGCAGGTGAGCAAAGGCACCCTGCCCGCCGGCATCGAATACTGGCAGCCGCTCTTCTTCGAGCAGGCGCTGCCGACGCTGTTCAGCTATCTGCCCGACAATACGCTGGTGGTGAACTGCGGCGATCTTAACGGCAGCGCGGAGCGCTTCTGGCAGGACGTAGAGGCGCGCTATGAAAACCGCCGCGTCGATCCCATGCGGCCGCTGCTGACGCCAACCACGCTCTGGCTGCGGCCGGATGCGCTGCTGGGCGAGCTGAACCGCTGGCCGCGCATACAGATGACCAACGAGGCGCTGCCGGAGAAAGCGGGCAACACCAATCTCGGCTACCAGCCGCTGCCCGATATCGCCGTGCAGGCGCAGGCCAAAGCGCCGCTCGATCCGCTGCGCCAGTTCCTCGACGGCTTCAGCGGCCACGTCACCTTCTCGGTTGAGAGCGAAGGCCGCCGCGAAAGCCTGCAGGAGCTACTGGCGCGCATTAAGCTGCGTCCGCAGACGGTGCGGCGCTTCGATGAGGCGAACAGCGAGCGCTATACCCTGATGATCGGCGCCAGCGAGCGCGGCTTTGTCGATACGCAGCGCGACCGCGCCCTGATCTGCGAAAGCGATCTGCTGGGCGAGCGCGTCAGCCGACGCCGCCAGGATACGCGCCGCACTATCAATCCCGATATTCTGATCCGCAACCTGGCCGAGCTGACGCCCGGTCAGCCGGTGGTGCATCTGGAGCACGGCGTCGGCCGCTATATCGGCCTGACCACGCTGGAAGCGGGCGGCATCATGGCGGAGTATTTGATGCTCTCCTACGCCAACGACGCCAAACTCTATGTGCCGGTGTCGTCGCTGCACCTGATTAGCCGCTACGCCGGCGGCGCGGATGAAAATGCGCCGCTGCACAAGCTGGGCAGCGACGCCTGGACGCGCGCGCGGCAGAAAGCGGCGGAAAAAGTGCGCGACGTCGCCGCCGAGCTGCTGGATATCTACGCCCAGCGCGCGGCGAAAGCGGGCTACGCCTTTAAGCACGACCGCGAGCAGTATCAGCTCTTCTGCGAGAGCTTCCCGTTTGAAACCACGCCGGATCAGGCGCAGGCGATCAACGCGGTGCTGAGCGACATGTGCCAGCCGCTGGCGATGGATCGTCTGGTGTGCGGCGACGTCGGCTTCGGCAAAACCGAAGTGGCGATGCGCGCCGCTTTCCTCGCAGTAGAGAACCATAAACAGGTGGCGGTGCTGGTGCCGACCACGCTGCTGGCGCAGCAGCACTACGACAACTTCCGCGACCGCTTCGCCAACTGGCCGGTGCGCATCGAGATGCTGTCGCGCTTCCGCAGCGCCAAAGAGCAGACGCAGGTGCTGCAGGCGGCGAGCGAGGGCAAGATCGATATCCTGATCGGCACCCACAAGCTGCTGATGAGCGATCTGAAGTGGCACGATTTAGGGCTGCTGATTGTCGATGAAGAACACCGCTTCGGCGTGCGCCACAAAGAGCGCATCAAGGCGATGCGCGCCGACGTCGATATCCTGACGCTCACCGCGACGCCGATCCCGCGCACCCTGAATATGGCGATGAGCGGCATGCGCGACCTGTCGATTATCGCCACGCCGCCGGCGCGTCGCCTGGCGGTGAAGACCTTTGTGCGCGAGTATGACGCGCTGGTGGTGCGCGAGGCGATCCTGCGCGAAGTGCTGCGCGGCGGCCAGGTCTACTACCTCTACAACGACGTCGAGAATATCGAAAAGGCGGCGCAGCGGCTGACGGAACTGGTGCCGGAGGCGCGTATCGCCATCGGCCACGGCCAGATGCGCGAGCGCGATCTTGAGCGGGTGATGAACGACTTCCATCATCAGCGTTTCAACGTGCTGGTCTGCACCACCATTATTGAGACCGGCATCGATATCCCGACCGCCAACACCATTATCATCGAGCGCGCCGATCACTTCGGCCTGGCGCAGCTGCATCAGCTGCGCGGCCGCGTCGGGCGTTCGCACCATCAGGCTTACGCCTGGCTGCTGACGCCGCACCCCAAGGCGATGACCAGCGACGCGCAGAAGCGTCTTGAGGCGATCGCCTCGCTGGAGGATCTGGGCGCGGGCTTTGCGCTGGCGACGCACGATCTGGAGATCCGCGGCGCAGGCGAGCTGCTGGGCGAAGAGCAGAGCGGGCAGATGGAGACGCTGGGCTTCTCGCTCTATATGGAGCTGCTGGAGAACGCGGTCGAGGCGCTGAAGGCGGGGCGCGAGCCGTCGCTGGAAGATCTCACCAGCAATCAGACCGAAATCGAGCTGCGCATGCCCGCGCTATTGCCGGAGGAGTTTATCCCCGACGTCAATACCCGACTGTCGCTCTACAAGCGCATCGCCAGCGCCGACAGCGAAGAGGAGCTGCAGGAGCTGAAAGTAGAGATGATCGACCGCTTCGGCGTGCTGCCGGACGCGGCGCGCAATCTGCTGGATATCGCCACGCTGCGGCTGGTGGCGCGCAGTCTCGGCATTCGCAAGATCGAGGTCAGCGACAAAGGCGGCTTCTTCGACTTTGCGCCGCAGAACAGCGTCGACCCTGGCTGGCTGATTAGCCTGCTGCAGAAAGATCCGCAGCAGTGGAAGCTGGATGGGCCGACCCGACTGCGCTTTACGCGCGATTTGGCCGAGCGCAAGCTGCGCATGGAGTGGGTGCAGAACTTTATGGCGCAGCTGCGCGAAAACCGCGTTTAGCGATGCAATAACGTCTCCCGCCAGCCGGGAGACGTCAGACCGCTGAAGCGCTTATAGCGTGGGTAGCAGGAGCCGGAGAGCAAAGCGTTCGCGTCACTTCAGCGCCATCGCATCGCGCAGGGTAAAGAAGAGATCGGTCTGATCGGTCAGCCCCACCACGTTAGCCGCCCAGGGACCGTAGGCCGCGACGCGCAGCTGAGTGCCGGTGTGGCCCTGCGAATCGGTATCGGAGTTGCCGTAGCTGAGGGTCATCACCGCGCCGTCCCTGGTGTTCAGCGCCTGCGTCAGGCCGGGCGCCTTCGTCCCGTTGGCGATGATCTGGCTGCTGTGCGCATGATCCGCCGTCACTACCACCAGCGTATTGCCCTCTGCGCGCGCAAAAGCGAGCGCCTGCTGCACCGCTTCGTCGAGGTCCACGGTTTCGCCAATCTGGCCGCACGGATTGGCCGCGTGGTCCTCTTTATCGATCGACGCGCCTTCGACCTGCAGGAAGAAGCCGTTCGGATTGGTTTTCAGCAGATCGATCGCTTTGGCGGTCATCTGCGACAGCGTCGGAGTTGCGGCCGGGCGATCTTTATTCACCTCGCAGGTCACCGCCGCTTGATCGATGTTGCCATAATGACTTGCCTTCGGCCCTTTCCAGCGCACCGGCATATTGCCGTCGGCAAACAGGCCGAGCAGCGGTTTCTCCTTGTCGGCCGCGGTAACGGCGTTCAGCCCCTGCCAGTCGCTCACCAGCTGATATCCCAGCGCCTGCGCCTGTTCGCGCAGAGTTTTGCCCTGATAGTCGCCCGCTTTCGCCACCTCGTTAAAAGATTTCGCGCCGCCGCCCAGCACTACGTCGGCGCGGGTTTTCAGGATCTGCTCGCTGATCGAGCCTTTACCACCCTGCTCCAGCGCGTTGCTGGCGCACAATTCGCTGGTTTTCTCCGGGCCGTAGCATTTGCGGCTGGTAACGTGCGCCATCAGCGCGGCGGGCGTCGCGTCCTGCAGCTCTGCGGTAGAGACGTTGCCGGTGGCTTTGCCTGCCGCTTTGGCGATCTCCAGCAGGGTTTGCTGATCCTTGCCGTTGACGTCGACACCGATGGCGCCGTTATAGCTTTTGGTGCCGGTGGCCCATGCGGTGGCGGATGCGGCGGAATCGGTAACGTAATCCGGCTTGTGGGTTTTCTTATCGAGCGAATAGTGTGTGTACTGGCCGGTAAGCGGCAGCGCGTCCAGTCCTTTAAAGAAGCCGCCTGCGCCCTCCGCCAGATTACGCGCGGCGGTGATCTCCGAGTCGCCCATGCCGTCGCCAATCAGCAGAATGACGTTTTTCGCCGTGGTGTTGCGCAGCGACGCTTTCAGCGCCTCGGTCTGATCGCCGGTCAGGCGGCGCGCGCCGCCGTGCTGGGTAATGTCGCCGGTCGCGGCACGCGAGTAACCTGCGTCTGCAGGCGCGCTGCCGTTTTCGGCGTGCGCAGAGAGGCTGATCAGCGAGGCGAGCAGAGAAAAGGTAAAGAGGCGCACAGGTTTCATCTTGTATTCCTTTATGAGAAAAATTTACCAGAGGTTTCAGGCGTTAAGTCTGTGATGTTCTGGTGACATTTTTGTGGCTGCGGGATTTCTTTTTGATGACAATCTGGCCGGAATGCGCAGGGATAAATCGATTCGAACAGAGCTTAAGCGGATAGAAAAAAAGAGAAAAATAGTGCTTGACCCTTTTAGGCCGACTCCCTATAGTAGCGCCCCGTTGACCCAGCAAGGTCAGCGGAAAAATGTGGTGAGGTGTCCGAGTGGCTGAAGGAGCACGCCTGGAAAGTGTGTATACGGCAACGTATCGGGGGTTCGAATCCCCCTCTCACCGCCACAAATTCAAGAAAATGCCTGAACTCGCGTTCAGGCATTTTTTTTTTGCATATCGCTCGATGAGAGGGGTATGAGAACCCCCGCCGGGGTTCGACAACGGGCGCAGCCCGTTGGACAGCGGAGCCTGCGACGCTGCCCGCAGGGCGAGCGCAGCGAGTCAATCCCCCTCTCACCGCCATCATTTCAGAGAGAAGCCTGAACATACGTTCAGGCTTTTTTCGTTTATATCACTCGATGAGAGAGGTATGAGAACCCCCGCCGGGGTTCGACAACGGGCGCAGCCCGTTGGACAGCGGAGCCTGCGACGCTGCCCGCAGGGCGAGCGCAGCGAGTCAATCCCCCTCTTACCGCCGCAAATCAGGAAAATACAGGCACGAAATTTTATTGTTCATATTTTTTAATGAGTCTCATTTTTTCTCTTAACACAGCATATCTTCTCAATTTTTTTGAAAAAGAGATTGCCCAAAAAAGAGATATGAAATTTTCAACAATAATGTAAGCAAACCTTAAGATTAAAATAATAATGATGAACATTAAAATTATTGTGGATATATTTATAAAATTCCCAGGGGGATGATAAAGGGTCAAAATTGAATTAAAAACGTCAATACTGTACCACGCCAAAAAAGCAAGAAATAGAGTATAAAAAACTATGTGGCCTGTCATTTTTTTTAATGAACAAACAGGCATTTCATCTCGTTTGTAATTGAAAATCTGATTGCAGTCAAGGAAAGATAAAAAACCCGTACTATTCATTCGAACATTATTATCATAAATGTAGCTAAACAGAACCTTTAATACAGGTAGAGGATAAAATAAACCATATTGCTTAAGTTTTAGCTCCTTAATTAAAACATCATACTCTCCATCAACATCATTAAATTCACTAATTATCTTTAGCGCAATAACTTTATCGTCTACAGACAACCTAATAAAATTAGATGAAAGATTCATTTTGAAAATGAAGACAAAAGGGAAGCAAAGGCGTTTTATTAAGCGAACCAGCCATAAAGCAGCAGCAACAAATAAAGGCCCCGTAATAGCTTTCAAGTGGTCCTCGAACAACCAAGAATCTTTTATAGTATCTATAATATTCATTATATTTATTCCTTTATATTAAGGATCTCACCGCACAGACGCAATTCCGGAGGCTCTGCCATTTTGATACGCCCAATGCGTACAGGTAAGGTCCCCTCACGCTGGCATAGATTCTTAATAGCGTGCCACTCTTCAGTCTCTGATTCCATATGTGTCGTAACCGAGTCGAAAGCACCCTCGGCAATAATGATGGCAGGATCTTTATCCGATTCCCTGTCGGCCGTAACTACGTCAGATTCATCAGTCAGTTTCGTCTTTCAGTTCAGCCAGACTGGCTTTAAGTTCATTAAAAGTGCTGGCGGCATCCTCCGGCGCATAAAAAAAGAGGCCGCTAATGAAAATAGCTTCCATGACTTCCCTAAAACAAAAAGAGGTGTCGCCATAAATGAAGCTGCTATGCCCTGCACTTTTCACACCTGATACATTTTTGTTCAGCAATTTATCTTTTGCGGAGTCAGTCAATGCCTGTTTATTGTAAAGGATAACAGGCAGATTTTTAACTTCATGAATGTCGCCGCTAATGCTCCAGCGCTCTTCATCTCCCTTAATGAAGCCGGAAGCATCACAGCGCGTTTCAATGTCAAACTCCTCGGTTGGGATGCGCTCACGGTTAAAATAGCTTGTAAGATCTTCTCCTTCTTCCATGTCCTGATATTGGTAAGCGCGATAAACTGAACTATGACGGTCAATACCAATCCATTCTATATCCCATGTAGCGGGTCCCGACGGTTTTCGGACCTCATCAATATAAGCGCCCACATCTCTGTCCAGATAAGCGGCTAACAACGCCTTCCAGGGTTCTATTGCCAGAAAGATGCTTGCCAGCGTTGTCCCGTCTTCTATCAGAACGCTATGGTGGAAAAAACGAAGAAGAAAGAATGGATCGGTGCTGGCTACTGCGTTCTGTATCGAGAGTAAGGGAACCGCTGTTGTTTCATCGTATATGGACTGAAATCGCAGTATGGCATCTGAACAGAAAATTAAGTTTCCTTCCATCGATCTCTATCTCCAGGCGTTATCAGACCGGGCATTTTACCAAACAAGAAAACGTTATCGCATTCTGCTTTTGCCTGAGTGATACCTTTCTAAAATAAAATAAGATGCCATTTAGAAATATCACCCATAAAAAACCCGGCTTGCGCCGGGTTTTTCTTGCTACACAGACTTACTCAAATCAATCAACCATACGCATGCAGCGTGCGCTGACAAAGCGCCGAACGCACGCAGTCATCTTTGCCGAAGCGCACAATCCCGACCATCTCGTCCTCTTCGAACCGCGCCAGCGCGTCCGCGAGACCGGAAGAGACCCCAGCAGGCAAGTCGCACTGGGTAATATCGCCGTTAACAATCACCGTGACGTTTTCGCCAAGGCGCGTCAGGAACATCTTCATCTGGGCCGCGGTCACGTTTTGCGCCTCATCGAGGATCACCACCGCGTTTTCAAAGGTACGACCGCGCATATAGGCGAAAGGCGCGATTTCCACCTTGCCGATTTCGGGTCGCAGACAGTACTGCATAAAGGAAGCGCCAAGACGTTTAACCAGAACGTCGTAGACCGGCCGGAAGTACGGAGCGAATTTTTCCGAGATGTCCCCTGGCAGGAATCCCAGATCTTCATCGGCCTGTAGCACCGGACGGGTGACAATAATCCTGTCGATATCCTTATGTATCAGGGCCTCTGCCGCTTTCGCGGCGCTGATCCAGGTTTTACCGCATCCAGCTTCGCCGGTTGCAAAGATCAGCTGCTTCGATTCTATGGCCTGGAGATAGTGCGCCTGAGCATCGTTCCTGGCGGCGATCGGCGAACGGTCGCGCACGTCGCGCGCCATACCGATTGCATCCAGCCCACCCATCTGCACCAGCGAAGTGACCGATTCTTCTTCGCGCTGACGATGACTGCGAGAGTCACTACGAAGCACCCTTCTGGCTTCACGACGCGCTTTGATCACTGCTTTCTGTCTTCCCATAGTCGCACCTTACAGTTGGTTTCATTTCCCGCGTTGGGCCGCTGCCCGCCACGATTAACTGAACGCTTTAGAGGTTTGATTGGCTTCCTTTCGAGCCATGACGTACCGTTGATAAAGATGTGTCGCCGCACCGAGGCGCAAAGACACACCGGTAAAATCGAAGATAGAGAAACAATTTGATAAAGAAGAAGAGGCTGTCGAAGGCGCGCATGCCCTCGCTGAAGAGTGTGAAACCTGAGGTAAAGCTGTCTGTCCTGTAAAGGACTTTCCCATGCGCGACTCCAGTCTGCGATACAACACGCTTATCCATTAAACTGCACTAATTTTAACAGAGTTGGCAACATTAATTTTACGACCATACCCAGAATTAAGAAATAACAGCAGCCGACAGGCGGGCAAAAAAATTTTTTGTTATAGCAATCAAGGGATTAAATTTTCAGGCGGGGAAAAATATTTTGCGCCTCACGCATAAATCGCGCCGCCGATGCGGCGGCGCAGATGTCGTCAGGCTTCCAGCAGCGGCTGCGCCAGATAGTGCTTTGCGTCGGGAACGCCCGGCAAAACAAAGAAGTAGCCGCCGCCGATGGGACGTACATACTCTTCTAGCGCTTCGCCGTTGAGCCGCTTCTGTACCGTGATAAAGCCTTTTTCCAGGTCGTGCTGATAGCAGACGAACAGCAGCCCCATATCGAGCTGCCCCGATGCGGTGGTGCCCGCCGAATAGCTGTAGCCGCGGCGCAGCATCAGGCTGCTCTCCGTCTCAGGCGTGCGCGGATTAGCAAGGCGAATATGGGCATCGAGCGCGATAACCTCACCCTCCGGATCTTTCGTATAATCTGGCACGTCATGCTCGTGCTGCATACCCAGCGGCGCGCCGCTCAGCTTGTCGCGGCCGAAGATGGCCTGCTGTTCGCCGAGCGGTGTGCGGTCCCACATCTCAACGCGGAAACGGATAATTCGCGCCGCCTGATAGCAGCCGCTGCGCGTCCACGCCGGCTCGTCCTGATCGGCCGTCACCCACAGCAACTTATCCATCAGCGGCTTATTCTGCGTGTCGGGATTGGCCGTGCCGTCCTTGAAGCCCAGCAGGTTGATGGGCGTCTCTTTACCCTGGCTGCGCGCGGCGTGATCGGCGATAAAGCCTTCGCGACGCCAGCGCACGCCCAGCAGATCGGGCGTGTATTTCACGATATCGCGCAGCGCGTGGATCACCGTGTCCTGGGTGTTGGCGCAAATCTGCAGCAGCAGATCGCCATGGCACTGGGCGGCATCCAGCGAATCGTTGGGAAAGCGCGTCATGCTTTGCAGCTTCTTCGGCTTCAGCGCCTGCAGGCCAAAACGCTCGTCGAACAGCGATGCGCCCACCGAAACCGTCATCGTCAGATTGTCCGGCGCAATCTCTGCGCCCAGAATGCCTGAGTCCATCGGCGGCAGTTTAGGATTAGTCACCGCCGGCGCCGGGCCGCCGCTGGTCAAAAAGGCGATGCGCGCGGTGAGCAGCTGAAACAAGCGCACCAGATCGGCCTTATCGCTGGCCAGCACGTCGAAGGCGACCAGCATCATCGACGCCTGCTGCGGCGTGGTGATGCCCGCCTGATGCTCTCCGTAGAAGGGTTGCACCTGGCGTCGCGCGTCGGGCGCAACCGTACCGGGAGAAAAACTGTCGGCCGCCGCGTGGAACGGACAGCCGCCGCTCAGGGCGGCCGCGCCGCCCAACAGCCCCAGCCCTTTTAACAGGCGCCGCCTTGCAGGCTGCGCCTCATCCTGTTGACGACTCATATCAATCGAGACCTAAGGTACCGCGCAGTAAAGAGAGATCTTCCGCCAGCGCGGTAACCGGGCCTTTCAGCGCATTGCGATCCGCGCTGGTGAGTTTCTCGTAGGAGGCGAAGCCCTCTCCCTCGCGATACTTGCCCAGAATGGCATCGACTTTTTTGAAGTTGCCGTCAACTTTCGCCAGCAGCTGCGGATTCGCCTGCTGCAGCTGCGGACGCAGCAGATCGACAATCTTTTGCGCGCCGTCGATGTTCGCCTGGAAATCCCACAGATCGGTGCGGCTGTAGCGATCTTCTTCGCCGGAGATTTTACTGGAGGCGACCTCTTCGATCAGGCCGGCCGCGCCGCCGACCACTTTCACCGGCGGGAACGCCAACTCGCTGATGCGGGTCTGCAGATCCTGCACGTCGCGGTTGAGCTGAGTGGCGTAACCCTCCATGCCTTTGGTGTTGTTATCGCTGAACAGCGCTTTCTCAAGGCGGTGGAAACCGGTGAATTTCGGATCGTCCGCTTTCTTCTCGTAATCGTCTTCGCGCGCGTCGATGCTGCCGTCAAGATCAGAGAACAGCTCGGCGATAGGCTCGATACGCTCGTAGTGCTGACGAGTCGGCGCATAGAGCGCTCTCGCCTTCTCGATATCGCCCGCTTTCACCGCATGGGTAAAGGCTTCGGTGCTCGCCGCCAGCTGCGCCACTTCCTGCGTTACGTAGGCTTTATAGGCGGTGATGGGGCCGGCCAGCGCCAGCACGTCGGGTTTACCGCCTTTCACGGCGGGCGACGCCTCGCCCTGCACGATCAGCTTGCCTTTCGGATTACTCAGCAGGCCGCAGGTCATCTCATACTCGCCCGGCTCAAGGTTAGCGGTGAGCTTCTGGCTGAAGCCCGGCGCGATATTTTCACGCTCTTCCACCACCAGCACGCCTTTCAAAATCTCCCACTCCAGCGCTTTCTGACTGTTGTTCTTGATCAGAAACTGGGTTTTGCCTGGCTTGACCGTCAGCTGCATCGGTTCGCACTGGGTATCCGTCACGCTGACGGCGACCTGCGGAATATCGGCGGCCGCAGCGGTTCCCGTCAGCGCCAGCAGCGAAGCCAGCAGGGTTTTGCGGCGAAAGCGAATCATCATAGAGTTATCCCTGTTTAGTCGAGAGTTGGCGCGCCGGACGCGCCGGCAGTAAAAACAGCAGCAGCGCCGGAATAAGGTAGAGAAAGTAGGCCGCCACTTCGCTGACGCTCGGCGTCTCCTGATAGCCCAGCACGCCCTCAAGCAGCGTGCCCGCCAGCGAATGGGTGGAGAGCACGTTGCTCAGGTCGAAAGCGACCGTCTGAAAATGGTTCCACAGGCCCGCCTCATGAAAGGCGCGTACAGCGCCCGCCGCCAGCCCGGCGGCGACGAACAGAATAAACAGGCTGCTCCATCGGAAGAAGTGCGCCATATTCAGGCGCACGCCGCCCCAGTAGAGCAGCATGCCCAGCACCACCGCCGTCGCCAGTCCGAGCACGGCGCCCACCGGCGGCGCGTAGCCGACATCCTGGGTAAAGGCCGCCAGCAGAAAGAACACCGACTCCAGCCCTTCGCGCGCCACGGCGAGAAACACCATCAGCACCAGCGCCAGTCCGCCGCGCCCGCTCTGATTCAGCGCCTGATCGACCGCCTGCTCAAGCTGCACGCGCATATTGCGCGCCACTTTGCGCATCCAGAACACCATTGAGGTGAGGATCGCCACCGCGACCACGGCCACGATGCCTTCGAACAGCTCCTGCTGCTTCTGCGGGAATTCGCCGGTGGTCTGGTTGATGATAATGCCGAGCGCGAGGCAGAGTGCCGCCGCGATAAAGACGCCCGCCCAGAGTGCCGGGAACCACCGAGTGCGGCCGGTGCGCTTCAGATAACTGGCGATCAGGCTGACGATCAGCGCCGCTTCGAGGCCTTCGCGCAGCATGATAAGAAAGGGAACAAACATCGCCGACCTCTTGAATGTTAAGCAGCGTCAATCGCGGGTAAAGTTAGGTAAAATGCGAACGATACCGATTATCATTATCGCGGAGGAAAAAACAAGTAATGCGGCGAAATTATTTCTCCTGCTGAAGACGCAAAAAAGCCCGCTCCCATGCGGGAAGCGGGCTTGTATGTTGTAATGAATTATTTGGTCAGGTATTCCGCCTCGGCCGCGTCAAAGCGCTGCTGCGCCGCGGCAGACGGCTCGCGACCCAGCAGGCTGAAGAGCACAATGGCGATGCTGGAGAAGGCGAAGCCCGGAATGATTTCGTACAGGCCCAGCCAGCCATACTGTTTCCAGATCAGCACCGTCGCCGCGCCGATCACCATACCCGCCAGCGCGCCGTTGCGCGTCATGCGCTTCCAGCAGACGCCAAACAGCACCACCGGACCAAAGGCGGCGCCGAAACCGGCCCAGGCGTAGCTTACCAGCCCCAGCACGCGGTTATCTGGGTTCGAGGCGAGCGCGATGGCGATCAGCGCCACCAGCAGCACCATAGCGCGGCCGAACCACACCAGCTCTTTCTGGCTGGCGTTTTTGCGCAGGAAGCCTTTATAGAGATCTTCGGTCAGCGCGCTGGAGCAGACCAGCAGCTGGCAGCTGAGGGTTGACATCACCGCCGCCAGAATGGCCGAGAGCAGAATGCCGGCGATCCACGGGTTAAACAGAATGCGCGCCAGCTCGATAAAGACGCGCTCGCCGTTGCCGCTGACGTTCGCCGCCTGGTCCGGGTGATTCTGGAAATAGGCGATACCAAAGAAGCCGACCGCCACCGCGCCCGCCAGGCAGAGCACCATCCAGGCCATGCCGATGCGGCGCGCGGTGCGGATCGAGCGATGCGAATCCGCCGCCATAAAGCGCGCCAGAATATGCGGCTGGCCGAAGTAGCCCAGTCCCCAGCCGAGCAGCGAAATCACCGCGACGAAATTGAGCCCTTTCAGCATATTGAGGTTTTCAATGCTTTTCGCCTCAATCACCGCCAGCGAATCATTCAGCCCACCCACGGCGACAATCACGATCACCGGCGTCAGGATCAGCGCGAAAATCATCAGGGTTGCCTGCACGGTGTCGGTCCAGCTCACCGCAAGGAAGCCGCCTACCAGCGTATAGAGGATGGTCGCCGCCGCGCCGGCCCACAGCGCGGTTTCATAGCTCATGCCGAAAGTGCTTTCAAACAGGCGCGCGCCCGCCACCACGCCCGAGGCGCAATAGATGGTGAAGAAAATCAGGATCACCAGCGCAGAGATGACGCGCAGGATTTTGCTGTTATCTTCGAAGCGGCTGGTAAAGAAATCGGGCAGCGTCAGGGCGTTGTCATGGTGCTCGGTCTGGACGCGCAGACGCCCCGCTACGATCTTCCAGTTCAGCCAGGCGCCGATCGTCAGGCCGATGGCGATCCAGCTTTCCGAAATGCCAGAGAGAAAAATCGCGCCCGGCAGCCCCATCAGCAGCCAGCCGCTCATATCAGAGGCGCCCGCCGACAGCGCGGTAACAAAACTGCCCAGACTGCGGCCGCCCAGAATGTAATCGTCGAAGTTTTTGGTGGAACGGTAGGCGATGAAGCCTATCAGCACCATCCCAAGGATATAAATTACAAAAGTCACCAGCATCGGTGTGCTTACACTCATTCGTCTCTCCACTTTATAGTTGATTTCCCGAGAGAAACCGCACGCTGCGGCCGCGTCGGAACGGGACGGAGCCGCAGGTTTTTTTCCAGATTCAGGCGCCTGCTCTTTCCTGAGGCGCGGTATCCTGCCGGAAAGGCGCGATGCGCACAATGGATTTAACACAGGCATTACAGCGATTTCACCTGTTAACCGCTAAATTATGTTAACAGGTTGCACTCGCTCACAGTTCCACAGTTGCACCCAGGTAAACCGCCAGCATTGCAGTAGGTTAGCGCCGCGCAATTGTGGCGAGATTCTTGCAGCAAGTTCCATGCCGCCTTTTATAGCGTTAACAAATTAATCATTAAAAAGGCTGTTAAGCAGGTCACACTTAACACGGTTGCACAAAGTTGCAACATCAGAGATAGTGCTGGCCACGCAGTGTGAGAGTTAAAGACAGGAGCAGACAGGTCATGGGCACGACAACAATGGGGGTGAAGCTGGATGAGGCCACCCGCGAACGCATTAAACTGGCGGCGCAGAAGGTTGACCGCACGCCGCACTGGCTGATTAAGCAGGCGATTTTCAACTACCTCGGCCAGCTGGAGAGCGGCGACGCCCTGCCGGAGGTCCCCATGACGGCGGGCGCGCAGGTGGAGCAGGAGGAGATCGCCCCGGAAGAGACGCATCAGCCCTTCCTCGATTTCGCCGAGCATATTCTGCCGCAGTCGGTGGCGCGCGCCGCGATTACCGCCGCATGGCGTCGTCCCGAGACCGACGCGGTGCCGATGCTGCTGGAGCAGGCGCGTCTGCCGGCGTCGCTGGCGGAGAAAACGCATCAGCTCGCCTACAGCCTCGCCGACAAGCTGCGGCACCAAAAAGGGGCGACCGGACGCGCCGGGATGGTGCAAAGCCTGCTGCAGGAGTTCTCGCTCTCCTCTCAGGAGGGCGTGGCGCTGATGTGCCTGGCGGAAGCGCTGCTGCGCATTCCCGATAAACCGACGCGCGACGCGCTGATCCGCGACAAAATCAGCAACGGCAACTGGCAGTCGCATCTGGGCCGCAGCCCTTCCCTGTTCGTTAACGCCGCCACCTGGGGTTTGCTGTTTACCGGACGTCTGGTCTCTACGCACAACGAAGCCAATCTGTCGCGCTCGCTGAACCGTATTATCGGCAAGAGCGGCGAGCCGCTGGTGCGCAAAGGCGTCGATATGGCGATGCGCCTGATGGGCGAACAGTTCGTCACCGGCGAAACCATCGCTGAAGCGCTGGCGAACGCGCGCAAGCTGGAAGAGAAAGGCTTCCGCTACTCCTACGATATGCTGGGCGAAGCGGCGCTGACCGCCAGCGACGCCAAAGCCTACCTGGTCTCCTACCAGCAGGCGATCCACGCTATCGGCAAAGCCTCTAACGGCCGCGGCATTTATGAAGGGCCGGGCATCTCCATCAAGCTTTCCGCCCTTCACCCGCGCTACAGCCGCGCGCAGTACGATCGCGTGATGGAGGAGCTTTACCCTATTCTGAAATCCCTGACGCTGCTGGCGCGCTCTTACGATATCGGCATCAATATCGACGCCGAAGAGGCGGACCGTCTCGAGCTGTCGCTCGATCTGCTGGAGAAGCTCTGCTTTGAGCCGGAGCTGGAGGGCTGGAACGGCATCGGCTTCGTGATCCAGGCCTATATGAAGCGTTGCCCGTTCGTCATCGACTCGCTGATCGATCTGGCGCAGCGCAGCCGTCGCCGCCTGATGATCCGCCTGGTGAAAGGCGCCTACTGGGACAGCGAAATCAAGCGCGCCCAGGTGGAAGGCCTTGAGGGCTATCCGGTCTATACCCGCAAGGTCTACACCGATATCTCCTATCTCGCCTGCGCGCGCAAGCTGCTGGCGGTGCCGAACCTGATCTATCCGCAGTTCGCTACTCACAACGCCCATACGCTGGCGGCCATCTACCAGCTGGCGGGCAATAACTACTATCCGGGCCAGTATGAGTTCCAGTGCCTGCACGGCATGGGCGAACCGCTCTATGAGCAGGTGGTTGGCAAAGTGGCGGACGGCAAGCTCAATCGTCCGTGCCGCATCTATGCGCCGGTCGGCACTCATGAAACCCTGCTCGCCTACCTGGTGCGTCGCCTGCTGGAAAACGGCGCCAATACCTCTTTCGTTAACCGTATCGCCGATACCTCGCTGCCGATTGACGAGCTGGTGGCCGATCCGGTGGCGGCAGTGGAAAAACTGGGCGCGAGCGAAGGGGCGATTGGCCTGCCGCATCCGAAGATCCCGCTGCCGCGCGATCTCTACGGCGCGGGACGCAGCAACTCGGCGGGCATCGATATGGCCAACGAACATCGTCTGGCGTCGCTCTCCAGCGCCCTGCTGAGCAGCGCCGCGCAGCCCTGGCTGGCGCAGCCGATTATTGACGGCGAGCTGGGCGACGGCGAAACCCGTCCGGTCATCAATCCGGCCGCGCCAGGCGATATCGTCGGCCAGGTGCGCGAAGCGAGCGAAGCGGAAGTGTCGCTGGCGCTGGATGCGGCGGTGAACGCCGGTCCAATCTGGTTCGCGACGCCGCCGGACGAGCGCGCGGCGATCCTCGATCGCGCCGCGCAGTATATGGAAGACGGCATGCAGCAGCTGATCGGCATCCTGGTGCGCGAAGCGGGTAAGACCTATAACAACGCCATCGCCGAAGTGCGCGAAGCGGTCGATTTCCTGCGCTACTACGCTGGCATGGTGCGTGACGATTTCGATAATGAAACGCATCGTCCGCTTGGCCCGGTGGTCTGTATCAGCCCGTGGAACTTCCCGCTGGCGATCTTTACCGGCCAGATCGCGGCCGCGCTGGCGGCGGGCAACAGCGTGCTGGCCAAACCGGCGGAACAGACCCCGCTGATCGCCGCGCAGGCGGTGCGTATCCTGCTGGATGCCGGCGTGCCTGCGGGCGTGCTGCAACTGCTGCCGGGCGACGGCGAAACCGTCGGCGCGCAGCTGACGCGCGACGCGCGCGTACGCGGCGTGATGTTTACCGGCTCTACCGCGGTGGCGACGCTGCTGCAGCGCAACCTGGCCGGCCGCCTCGATCCCCAGGGCCGTCCGACGCCGCTTATCGCCGAAACCGGCGGGCTTAACGCGATGATCGTCGACTCTTCCGCGCTGACCGAACAGGTGGTAGTCGATATCCTCGCCTCGGCATTCGACAGCGCCGGACAGCGCTGCTCGGCGCTGCGTCTGCTCTGCATCCAGGAGGATGTGGCGGATCACACCCTGAAAATGCTGCGCGGCGCGATGGCCGAATGCCGCATGGGCAATCCCGAGCGCCTCTCCACCGACATTGGCCCGGTGATCGACGCCGAGGCGAAGGCCAATATCGAGCGTCATATCCAGGCGATGCGCAACAAAGGCAATGCCGTCTACCAGGCGGTGCAGGAGCATCCGCAGGATCGCGCGGAGTGGCAAAGCGGCACCTTTATCAAGCCGACGCTGATCGAGCTTGATCAGGTCAGCGACCTCGATAAAGAGATCTTCGGCCCGGTGCTGCACGTGGTGCGCTTCGCGCGCAATGCGCTGCCGCAGCTGATCGACCAGATCAACGCCGGCGGCTA
The DNA here is from genome assembly GCF_059730625.1 of Pantoea sp. X-Soil-MYKO-1289. Lineage (NCBI taxonomy): Bacteria > Pseudomonadati > Pseudomonadota > Gammaproteobacteria > Enterobacterales > Erwiniaceae > Pantoea > Pantoea sp. X-Soil-MYKO-1289. The sequence goes on along the minus strand of NZ_AP036004.1, from coordinate 1,652,219 downwards.
TGGCCTGACGCTGGGCGTGCATACCCGCATTGATGAAACCATCGCGCAGGTCACCGCCAGCGCTAAAGTCGGCAACCTCTACGTTAACCGCAATATGGTGGGCGCCGTGGTCGGCGTGCAGCCGTTCGGCGGCGAAGGCCTCTCCGGCACCGGCCCGAAAGCGGGCGGCCCGCTCTATCTCTACCGCCTGCTCTCCAGCCGTCCGGAAACGGCGCTGAGCGCCACCTTTGATCGCCAGGACGCCGAACGTCCGGCTGACGGCACGCTGCGCGAGGCGCTGCTGGAGCCGCATAAAGCCCTGGCGGCCTGGGCGCAGCAGGATAAGCCGGAACTGGCGGCGATCTGTCAGCGCTACGCCACGCTGGCGCAGGCGGGCACCGTGCGGCTGCTGACCGGTCCGACCGGCGAGCGCAACACCTTCTCGCTGCTGCCGCGCGAACGCGTGCTCTGTCTCGCCGATAACGAGCAGGACGCGCTGGTGCAGCTGGCGGCGGTAACCAGCGTCGGCAGTCAGGCGCTCTGGCCGGACGATGAGCTGCACCGCAAGCTGCGCCAGGCGCTGCCGCAGGCGGTACAGGCGCGCATCGCGCTGGCGAAGGATCTGTTCGCCACCCACTTCGACGCGGTGATCTACCACGGCGACGCCGATCAGCTGCGCACGCTGTGCGAGCAGATCGCGGCGCGCGACGGCGCGATTGTATCGGTGCAGGGCTTCGCTCGCGGCGACACTCAGCTGCTGCTGGAACGTCTGCTGATTGAGCGCTCGCTGAGCGTCAACACCGCGGCGGCCGGCGGCAACGCCAGCCTGATGACCATCGGCTGATAAGTCGTCTCGCAAGCGGATGAGACGGCATAAAAAGCAAAGCTAAAAAAAAGGCACATCGCAAGATGTGCCTTTTTACTATGTGTGTGCTGTGTGGGAATCTTTGCCCCGTTAAGCCTGATTGCTGTTCAGGATGAGCTGGCCGTTACGGTCCAGCGGGATGCGGGTGCCAGGGTCGTTTTCCATGCGGATTTTGCCCTGCTGGTCGCCTATTTTATAGGTCACATCATAACCCAGCATCTTTTCTTGCTTATCGTATACCGTTTTGCAGCGCTGCTCTGAGGTGGTGTAGGTGTCGCGATCCTGCAAACCGCCCTGCACCTGGTTGCCGGCATAGCCGCCCGCCAGCGCGCCTGCGACCGTCGCCACATCGCGTCCCCGTCCGCCGCCGAACTGATGACCCAGTACGCCGCCCGCTACCGCGCCCAGCACCGAACCGGCGATGCGGTTCTCATCCTGTACCGCGCGACGATGGGTTAGCGTCACGTTGCGACATTCCTGACGCGGCTGCTTAATGCTCTCTTTGATTGGCGTCGCTGAAAGCACCTGCGCATACTGCGGACCACGGTCAAATACATCCATGCTGGCAACGGCGGCCACACCCAAAGCGGCTGCAACGCCGATACCGATACCCGCTAACATTGATTTATTCACAGGATTGTCCTCCTGAAGTTGTTACCGTGCATGCGTGCCGCGACGATGTCCCCTGTCGCTATGGCACAGAACGGCGTGCACGACCCGCCGTATCGTTGCAGGAAGTTTTGCAGATGGCCCGAAATTGCAACATCAGATTAATGGAGGAAAACGCACCGGAAGCGGATCAGGGCCAGCTTTTCGGAGAGTTCTGAGCAGGACTGGCGAGCGGAGTTTAATTAATTTGTGTTATGTGTCAGCAGCTTAACCAGCGTCTGAGAAAAGAAAAGGCGGCTTGCGCCGCCTGGGAATCATTAGTGCAGCTTGAGGCGCGGACGGATCACGCGGTTAAGACTGCCTACCAGCATCATCAGGCCAGTCTTGAAATAGCCGTGGAGCGCAATCTGATGCATACGATATAAGGAGATGTAGACAAAGCGCGCGATGCGGCCCTCTACCATCATGGAGCCGCGCATCAGGTTGCCCATCAGGCTGCCCACGGTACTGAAGCGCGACAGCGACACCAGCGAGCCGTGATCTTTATAGACGTAGGCTTTCAGCGGCTTGCCGCTACGCTGGGCGAGGATATTCTCCATAGCGCGCGACGCCATCTGGTGCGCCGACTGGGCGCGCGGCGGCACGAAGCCGCCCGACGGCAGCGCGCAGGAGGCGCAGTCGCCGATGGCGTAGATATCGTCGTCCAGCGTGGTTTGCAGCGTCTCTTTCACCACCAGCTGGTTGATGCGGTTGGTCTCCAGCCCGCCAATCTCTTTGAGGAAGTCCGGCGCTTTAATGCCCGCCGCCCATACCATCAGATCCGCCTCAATAAATTCGCCGCCTTTGGTGTGCAGGCCGTTTTTATCGGCGCTGGTCACCATGGTTTGCGTCAGCACGCGCACGCCCAGCTTGGTCAGCTCGCTGTGCGCCGCGGCAGAGATGCGCGGCGGCAGCGCAGGCAGAATGCGCTCGCCCGCTTCCACCAGCGTGACGTTGAGCGCCTCGCTGCTCAACCCTTTATAGCCGTAGCTGTGCAGCTGCTTGACCGCGTTATGCAGCTCGGCTGACAGCTCGACGCCGGTCGCCCCGCCGCCGACGATAGCGATATTGACCTTCTCCAGCCGGCCTTCGCTGGCGGAGAATTTCAGGAACTGGTTCAGCATCTCATTGTGGAAACGCTGCGCCTGGTGCGGGTTGTCGAGGAAGATACAGTGATCTTTCACGCCCGGCGTGCCGAAATCGTTCGAGGTGCTGCCGAGCGCCATCACCAGGGTGTCGTAGGCCACCTCGCGCTGCGGCACCAGCACTTCGCCGTTGTCGTCGCGCATCTCCGCCAGCTCAATGGTTTTACGCTCGCGATTGATGTTAGTCAGCGAGCCGAGCTGGAACTGAAAGCCGTGGTTGCGCGCATGCGCCAGATAGCTCAGCGCGTCAATGCCCTCGTCCATCGATCCGGTCGCCACTTCGTGCAGCAGCGGCTTCCACAGGTGGCTGTGGTTGCGATCCACCAGAATAATCTCGGCCTTTTTCTTGCGGCCCAGCTTGTGACCGAGCTGCGTTGCCATCTCCAGCCCGCCCGCGCCGCCACCGACAATAACGATTTTTTTCATGGATGTAGTCAACAAGACCCCCTCAAAATGTGAACCAATAGTTAATCGATGGTTAAATTAAACCTTAATAAACATAGGGTTGGCGAAGTTAAAATCGCTGCTGAGGGCAGAATAGCATGGGCAGGGAAGATGGTCATACCAAAATTGATTTACATCAATTACTCGGCGGATAACTCAGATTATTACGCAAAAGGCGCGGGCGCCTGGCTGGCGCCCGCATGCTTAACCTAATGTTTTGAAAGCGTTAATGCGCTGGAGATGCGGGGAGATGTTCCTGAACTTATGGCCTTCTTGCTCATCCCAGACGATTTCGTAGAAGGGGTGCAGCGTCTCTGCGCTGCGCTGGCTATCTAACGCCTCGTCGCGGCGCGACAGGAACACCAGGCAGCGATCGCGGTTCTTTTCGCGAAAGTCGCTGACGCATTTGGTGGCGATGTCGAGATACTCTTCCGGCCGGTCGATTTTTCCCTCCATATTTTCGAAGGGAAAGAGATTGGGATTGAAAATCGCCTGGCGAATGCCGCAGAGAAAGCCGATGCGCTCTGCCCAGTAGCCGCCCAGCCCGACGCCGCATATCAGCGGCTGGACGCCGCCGCCGCGCGTCAGCAGCTTGTCGGTCTCTTTCAGCAGAAACTGCATATCATGTTTAGGGTGGCGGGTGCTGTAGCCGATCATCCTGACGTCAGGATCGATAAACTGCAGCTGCAGCACCTTTTCATGGTTGCCCGGACTGTTGGAATCGAAACCGTGCAGATAGATAATCATGACACTCCTCAGCGTTGTGCGCGCCGGGAGCAGAGATTACTTCCCTGACGCTTTGTGTTCCAGCCAGCGCGCCTGCAGGTTGCTTAGCTGCTGCGCATTCTGCTTCCAGCGCGCGCTCTGCTGCAGGCTCTGGCGGGTAAAGGTTCCCCGATGGTACAGCCGCGGCACGCGTTCGGCGCCGATCGCGATCAAATTATCCAGCACGCTGATCGCGCCTGCGCGATGGTTGCAGACCAGGATCATGTCGCATCCGGCTGACAGCGACTGCTGCGCGCGCTCCGCATAGCTGCCCATGATGGCGGCGCCCTCCATCGACAGATCGTCAGAGAAGATGACGCCGTCAAAGCCCAGCTCTTCCCGCAGCACCTTTTTCAGCCAGTAGGGCGAACCGCTGGCGGGCAGCGGATCCACCTCAGTATAGATAACGTGCGCCGGCATGACCGCATCCAGCGCGCCCTCGTCGAACAGCGCCTGGAAAATCGCCATGTCGTGACGACGCAGCGTCTCCAGATCGCGCGGGTCGCGCGGCGTCTCTTTATGGGAGTCGGCGCTGACCGCGCCGTGGCCAGGGAAGTGCTTGCCGGTGGTTTTCATGCCCGCTTCATGCATGCCGGCGATAAAGCGGCGCGCCATCGCCAGCGCAATCTGCGGATCCTCATGGAAGGAGCGGTCGCCGATCGCCGCGCTGATATGGCCAAGGTCCAGCACCGGCGCGAAGCTGATGTCGATATCCATGGCGATCATCTCCGCCGCCATCTGCCAGCCTGCCTGCTGCGCCAGCTCGCCGCCGCTTTGCGCATCGTGCAGCGCCGCGAAAGACTGCATCGCGGGCAGCGTGGTGAAGCCGTCGCGGAAGCGCTGGACGCGTCCGCCCTCCTGGTCGACCGCTACCACCAGCCGCGTGCGCGACGCGCTGCGGATCTGGCGCACCAGCTCAGCCAGCTGGGCCGGATCGTGGTAGTTGCGCGCGAAGAGGATCACGCCGCCGACGGTAGGATGCCGCAGGATTTCGCGCTCTTCGGCGTCCAGTTCAAAACCTTCGACATCCAGCATCAGCGGGCCGGGAAGTTGTGTCGTCATAATCAGTTCCTGGCGCGGCGCTCTCGCCGCGCGAATTAAAGGGTTTGCCAGCTCTGCCGCGCCAGCTGGCGCAGCGCCGCATCGTCGCTCTGTTCGGCGCGCAGCTGATACCAGCTGGCCATCAGCAGCCGCAGCCAGGGCTGCCAGCGCGCAACCTGCCGCGCCAGCGCCGCGGGCGGCAGGCGCGCCGCCTCGGCATAGGCCGCCAGCCAGCTCTCTGCCCGCTCGGGATCGGCGGCGCACAGCGCCGCCAGCTCCAGCGCCACGTCGCCATCGGCGGCATACTCCCAGTCGATCAGGTGCAGCCCTTCCGCGTCTGCAATCAGGTTGCCGGCATGGACATCCATATGCAGCGGCGCCAGCCGCAGCGGCGCGGGTTCGCCCGCGCGCGCCAGCTGACGCAGGGCGCGCTGCCAGCCCAGATGCCGCTGTCGGCAGAGCTGCCAGTAGCGCAGCAGCAGCGGCATCATCCGCAGGCGGTAGCCCGTCTGCGGCTGGCGATGCAGCCGCAGCAGCAGCGCCACCACCTCATCGCGCCGCTGGTGAAACGCCTGCGGCGACAGCGGTTCGCCCGCGCGCCACGGCAGCAGCAGCAGTTGCGCGTCACCGAGCAACGGGCGCGGCGTCAGGCCGCTGGGATGCAATTTGCGCAGCAGGCGGGCTTCGCGCTGACGATCGACAAAGGGGATCGGCGGCTGCGGCGCAGGCCGCGCGACAAACGCGCCCTGCCCGCTTTCCAGTTTGCTGCTGTGGCCGGTAAGCCCCTGCAGCGGCGCGACCCTCTCCAGCGCGACGCCCGGCAGCTGTTTTGCTATGCGCGCCAGCAGCGAGGGATCAATTCTGGGCGACACCTTTGCCTGACCAGACGATCTCGCCGGTCTGCACCAGCATCAGCTGCATCTGCAGCGTCGGCGTTTTCACGTCGCCCTGCGCCGTGCTGTAGAGCACATACTGCGCGTTCAGCGTGCGGGCCAGGCCGATCGCCTTGCTGCGCGAGTTCAGGCTGTCGTCCGGCGACAGGCCCAGCGTCTGCTTAGCCTGCGCCAGCTGATCGTTGGTCACCAGCGTAAACTTGCCGTTGTTGGCCAGCGCGTTTTGAATCGCGTCTGTGGCTTTTTCGCTCTGCAACGCGCCGTTGGTGCTGTTTTTAATGCGATCGACCATCAGCACGCTGCCCGGCGTAACCCCGTTGGCTGCACGCAGCATCTGCGCCACCAGCGGCTGCACGCTGGCGTCCCAGTTAATGGTTTTCAGCTTCGGCGGCTGCGGCACAGGCTGCGTCGGCTCCGGCACTGGCTGCGGCTGCGGCACAGGCTGCGGCTGAGTGGGTTCGGCGGGCTGCGTCGGTTCAACGGGCGCAGGCTGCTGCTGTTTAATTACGCAGCCGGAAAGAATGAGCGCCATCAGGAGCGCTCCGGAACGAGGGAGTCGGCGAATCACTTAACAATCCTCAGAGATAAAGGTAGAGACGAACCTTGCTGGCCGTCAGGTTGCCCATTTGGGAAGCGGCGACAATGCTGCCGTGCGCCGGAACGGTGACCCGCTGCGCCGGTTCGCCCGGCATAATTTCCAGCCCTTTGTCGTCGTACCAGTAATAACGATAGTGGATCACCACCGGCGTTTCGCGCTGATTATAGAGCACGCTGCGCGCGCGCTGCTGCCCGTCTTGCTCGTCCACCACCGGCTCGTCGGTAATGATGCCGGCAGAGAGCACAGAGGACTCCATCACCAGCGACTGCGACGTGTCGATCATCGGTTTATCGCTGCTGCAACCTGCCAGAGTCAGCAGGAGCGGCAGGCCTGTCAGCCATTGACGCATAACTCGCTTCCGTATGGAGGATCAGTCGGCCAGCATTGGACCCAGCGGACGTCCGCCGAGTAAATGCATATGAATGTGATAAACCTCCTGACCGCCGTGACGATTGCAGTTAACGATCAGGCGGTAGCCGTCTTGATCGATGCCTTCGGCGCGCGCGATTTTCGCGGCGACGGTAAACAGGCGGCCCAGCGCCTGCTCGTGGGCGGGCAGCGCGTCGTTAGCGGTGGGGATCAACACGTTGGGGACAATCAAAATATGGGTCGGCGCTTTGGGAGAGATATCGCGAAACGCAGTGACCAGTTCATCCTGATACACCACGTCGGCAGGGATTTCGCGACGGATGATTTTACTGAAAATCGTTTCTTCAGCCATGGTGCATTTCCTTAAGCCTGATGGACAGTCAATCAGTATGCGTGAGGAATTTGTTTTCTTTCAAGCTCAGGACCACTTTTCGCCGATTAACTGCCTGCCTTTGCGCCATTTTCGCCGCATCTTTTAACTGTGCGCCGCTTCGCAAATTGCCGCCCTGCCCACAGTTAAAATGAAACGCCGTTTCATAAATTAGAAACACGCCGCCCTTTTCTTTGCGTCATTGCCAGCCAGGTGCGACGCCTGTCGAAATTGCGAAGGTTTGCCCTGCGCTGCGGCTCTACTTTCTATCTATTCCGAGTGTGTCGTCCGGATAACAGGGGATGTAATGACTATGGCTATAAGGAGCATCCGTATGCGCTCACGTAAAATTGGTTTTGGCCACTATCTGGCTTACGGCTCCGGGGATTTTCTCGGCGCAGGCACCACGGCGCTCACCGCCGCCTGGCTGCTCTATTTTTATACCACCTTCTGCGGTCTGACACCTATCGAAGCGACCTTTATCTTCGCCGCCGCGCGCGTGCTGGACGCGGTGGTCAGCCCGCTGATGGGCTTCCTGACCGACAACTTCGGCTCGACCTGGCTGGGCAAGCGCTTCGGCCGCCGTAAATTCTTTATTCTGCTCGGCATTCCCTGCGTCTTCAGCTACAGCCTGATGTGGCTGAGCGATATGGGTTTCTGGTGGTATCTCGCCACCTATCTGCTGTTTGACGTGGTCTACACCATGATTCTGGTGCCCTATGAAACCCTGGTCCCGGAGATGACCGACGATTTCAAACAGAAGACCCGCTTTTCCGGCGCGCGTATCGCACTGGCGCAGCTGTCGGCGATCCTGGCCGCCTTCCTGCCGGGCATTTTGATCGGCGCCCTGGGCAAAGACAACCCGCTCTCCTTCTTCTACGCCAGCCTGGTGTTCTCGGTTATCTGCGCGCTGGTGCTGACGCTGGTGTGGCTCTTTACCTGGGAGCGCGATGGCGACGATTTCTCCGAGGAGTCGCGCCGCGCCGAAGAGGAGAAACGGCAGCTGTCGCTGATGCAGAGCCTGAAGCGTCTCTACGTCGAGCTCGCTTCTACGCTGCGCATCCGCATTTTCCGTCAGCATCTCGGTATGTATCTGGGCGGCTATATCGCGCAGGATGTCTTTAACGCCGTCTTCACCTGGTATGTGGTGTTCGTACTGATGCAGAGCGCGCAGATCGCGTCCAACCTGATGGGCACCATGGCGGTGCTGCAGTTTATCGCCGTCATGGGCATGATCCCGCTCTGCATCCGCATGGGACCGGCGCCTGCCTATCGCATGGTCGTCACGCTGTTCGGCATCGCCGCGCTCTCCTACGCCGGCCTCTGGTATGCGGGCATGAACGACAACTTCTCACTGCTGCTGCTGATCTCCGCGCTGGCAGGTCTGGGACGCGGCGGCATCAACTATGTGCCCTGGAATATCTACACCTATATCGCCGATGTGGACGAGGTGATTACCGGTCAGCGCCGCGAAGGGATTTTCGCCGGCATTATGACCCTGACTCGCAAAGCCTCCCAGGCGGGCGCGGTTATGCTGGTCGGCATCGTGCTGCAGCTCTCCGGCTTTGTCTCCGGGCAGGCGACGCAGGCGCCAGGCGTCAGCCATACCATCCTCGGCATCCTCAGCCTCGGCACCCTGTGCGTGCTGGCCTGCGGCTTCCTGGTTTCGCTGCGCTTTAAGCTCAATCTGCAAACCCACACCGTGCTGCGCGAAGAGACGCTGAAAATGCGCGAAGCTGACCGCGTTCTGCCAGAGCGCATCACGGCGGAAGCGCGGGATATCGTCGAGACCCTGGCCGGCATGCCTTACGAAAATCTGTGGGGCAACAACAATATCGGCTTCCTTAACCGTCATAAACCGGCCGCGCCGCCGCTCAAGACCGCGCGTCCGATCGCATCTCCCCTTACTACGACCTTGAAACGATAGGAATGAACCATGACTGTATTTCCTGTGAAACAGAGTGCTCTTTTGTGCCAACCAGAATTTCTGCTGCCGCGCCAGGAGCTGTTGCAACTGATTCACAAGCTGACGCAAAACCTGGTGAACATCACCGACGAGACGGGAGAATTTCTGCTGCGCCTCGATGACGGGCGCGTAATCGATACCAAGGGCTGGGCTGGCTGGGAATGGACTCACGGCATCGGGCTCTACGGCATGCTGCACTATTATCAGCAAACCGGCGATCGGCAGACGCTGAGCATTATCGACGACTGGTTTGCCGCGCGCCTGGAGGAAGGCACGCCGACCAAGAACGTGAATACCGTGGCGCCTTTCCTGACGCTGGCTTATCGCTACGAAGAGACCGGCAACGCCGCCTGGCGGCCGGTGCTGGAGCGCTGGGCGGAATGGGTGATGTATGAGATGCCGCGCACCGAACAGGGCGGCCTGCAGCATATCGTCTACAACAATGAAAACCATCAGCAGCTCTGGGACGATACGCTGATGATGAGCGTGATGGCGCTGGCGAAAATCGGCCAGCTGCTGAATCGTCAGGAGTTTATCGAAGAGGCGAGCTATCAGTTCCTGCTGCACACGCAATATCTGATGGATCGCCAGACCGGGCTCTGGTTCCACGGCTGGAACTTCGAGGGCCGTCATAACTTCGCCAGTGCGCGCTGGGCGCGCGGCAACAGCTGGCTCACCATCGTTATCCCCGATTTCCTGGAGATGATGAACTGGCCGGAACAGCATGCGACGCGCCGCTTCCTGCTGCAGGTGCTGGAGAGCCAGGTGAAAGCGCTGCGCGCCTGCCAGCATCCGAGCGGCCTGTGGCATACGCTGCTGGACGATCCTGATAGCTATCTCGAAGCGTCGGCGACCGCAGGCTTCGCCTACGGCATTATCAAGGCGGTGCGTAAACGCTATCTGAGCGCGGATTATCTGCCTACCGGCCTGAACGCGCTGCGCGGCGTGATCGCCAATATCGACGAAGATGGCGAGCTGAAACAGGTTTCATTCGGCACCGCGATGGGCAGCGATCTCGACTACTACCGCAACGTGCCGCTGACCTCGATGCCCTACGGCCAGGCGATGGCGCTGCTGTGCCTGACGGAGTACCTGCGCGTTTACCTCTGAGAGCAAAACGCAGATAAAAAAAAGCCCCGCCTGTGCGGGGCTTTTTTCTTACATCCGCATTACATGCTGCGGATGTATTCATCCATATCGGTTTTCAGGTTATCGGACTTGGTGCCGAAAATCGCCTGAACGCCAGAACCTGCTACCACCACGCCACGGGCGCCGAGGTTTTTCAGCTCGTTCTGGTTAACCTTGCTGACGTCGGCCACGCTGACGCGCAGACGCGTAATACAGGCATCCAGGTTGGTGATGTTCTCTTTGCCGCCGAAAGCAGAAACCAGCTTGCCCGCCATCTCGCTGCCGGTAGCTGAAGAGGACTCGGTGGTGGTCTCTTCACGGCCCGGCGTTTTCAGGTTCAGCTTCACAATCAGCACGCGGAAAATGGTGTAGTAAACCAGACCATAAATGATGCCGACGATAGGGAAGAGCCAGATTTTGCTGCTGTTGCCGCTCAGTACGATAAAGTCGATCAGGCCGTGCGAGAAGCTGGTGCCGTCACGCATGCCGAGCAGGATACAGATCGGGAACGCCAGACCGGCCAGAATTGCGTGGATCACGTAGAGGATCGGCGCAACGAACATAAAGGAGAACTCGATCGGCTCGGTAATCCCGGTCAGGAACGCGGTCAGCGCGGCGGAGATCATGATGCCGCCCACTTTGGCGCGGTTTTCAGGCTTCGCCGAATGCCAGATGGCGATCGCCGCCGCCGGCAGGCCGTACATTTTGAACAGGAAGCCGCCAGAGAGTTTGCCCGCAGTCGGATCGCCCGCCATATAGCGCGGAATATCGCCGTGGAACACCTGACCCGCCGCATTGGTGAACTCGCCGATCTGCATCTGGAAAGGTACGTTCCAGATATGATGCAGGCCGAAAGGCACCAGCGCACGCTCAACCACGCCATAGATACCGAACGCCACAACCGGGTTCTGATAGGCTGCCCACTGCGAGAACTCCTGAATCGCCGAGCCAATCGGCGGCCAGATAAAGGAGAGCAGCACGCCCAGCACGATCGCCGCCAGGCCGGAAATAATCGGCACAAAGCGCTTACCGGCGAAGAAGCCGAGATACTCCGGCAGCTTGATGCGGTAGAAGCGATTGAACATATAGGCCGCTATCGCACCGGCGATAATGCCGCCCAGTACGCCGGTATCCGCCAGATGGTGCGCAGCAATCTCTTCAGCGGAGAGATGCAGCACCAGCGGCGCGACCACCGCCATGGTTTTCACCATGATGCCGTACGCCACCACCGACGCCAGCGCAGAAACGCCGTCGTTGTTGGTAAAGCCGAGCGCCACGCCGATAGCGAAGATAAGCGGCATATTAGCAAACACCGAGCCGCCCGCTTCCGCCATTACGTGGGAAACGACGGCCGGCAGCCAGCTAAAGTTTGCCGAACCAACACCTAATAAAATACCGGCAATCGGCAGAACCGATACCGGCAGCATGAGCGATTTACCGACCTTTTGCAGGTTCGCAAATGCGTTCTTGAACATAGCCTGAAGCTCCTGAGTATGAGTGCGATTTTGCGCTGTGCGCTGGGTCGCGGGGGAGGATCCGCAACCCGTTTGACGGTGACCGCCTTTTAATTATTACGAAGGGTAAAATAAATCAGTCGGCGTTACTTTGACGACTATCACGTTTCCTGGATCGGCTGACGCTGATATCAGTATATTCTGACTGACTGCGCGCGTTTTGCCCCATAAAACAGCAGCCCTGCGGTAAAAAGCAGGGCAATCAGTCGGTATTACCGAATTATTACAGGCTTTGAAATAAAGCCTTAACCGCCGAGTCGGCTCAGGGGCACCTGGAAAAGCGTCGAGAAGTTTTGCGTGGTCGCAGCGGCCAGCGTCTCGATATCGACCCCTTTCAGCACCGCGAGGTATTCCGCCACGTCGCGCGTATAGGCTGGCTGGTTCTCTTTGCCGCGATACGGCACCGGCGCCAGGTAGGGAGAGTCGGTCTCCACCAGCATGCGATCAAGCGGCACATAGCGCGCCGCTTCGCGCAGCTGTTCGGCGTTACGAAAGGTAACGATGCCGGAAAACGAGATGTAAAAGCCCATATCGAGCAGCTTTGCCGCCGTCGCCTGATCCTCGGTAAAACAGTGCAGCACGCCGCCGCAGCGCTCAACCTGCTCTTCGCGCAGAATCGCCAGCGTGTCCTCGCGCGCGTCGCGGGTATGCACGATAATCGGCTTGTTCAGCGCGATGCCGGTGCGGATATGCTCGCGGAACGACGCCTGCTGCTGTGCTTTGGTTTCCTGTTGATAATAGTAGTCGAGGCCGGTTTCGCCCAGCGCCACCACGCGCGGATCGGCGGCCAGACGACGAAACTCCTCGACGTCGTAAGGTTCTTCCTGATTCAGCGGATGCACGCCGACCGAGAGCGCGATATTGTCACGCTCGCCTACCAGCGCCTTCAGGGTATGAAAACCCGGCAGCGTGGTGGCGATCGCCAGCATAAACTTCACGTCGCGCGCGGCGGCTTTGGCCAGCACATCGTCGAGATCGCGATGATTCTTCTCATAATCCAGGCCATCAAGATGGCAGTGTGAATCCACAATAAACATAGGGTGTCTCGTTTTGTCGTTAAGCGACTACGCCGGGCTTGCGTTGGTCCGCCCAGCTCAGAAGTCGGTCGGTTAACAGGAGCTCGCGGTTGACGGCGGCCACGTGGATCAGCTGTTCCCGGCAATGCATCCACGCGCGCGCGCTCTCATCCAGCGCGCGGGCGGAAAAGGTCTCTGCCAGCAGCGCCACCACATCCTGACGGTCGGGGTTGCTTAGCCAGCGCACGGCGCCCTGCTGCCATTTAATCGCATCCACCAGCAGCGCCATCAGCCAGCTGATGCGCGCGGCGACATCTTCGGCATTAAGCAGCGGCAGCAGCAGCAAAATATCCTGCCGCAGCGCGGCGGGCAGCGCGTCGCACAGGTTCTGGCGCGCCTGCCAGCGCGCCGGCTCCAGCAGCTGTAGCGCCGCCGCAGGGGCGCCTGCGCTGAGGCGCAGCGCGGTCTGCAGCGCGACAGTCTCGTGCGGCAGCTGCTTGCTCAGCCACTGCAGGCTCTGCGCCTCGTCCGGCGGCGCCAGCGAGAGCGCCATACAGCGGCTGCGCAGCGTGGCCAGCAGACGCGACGATTCGCGGCTGCCTAAGAAGAACCAGCTGTTGGCCGGCGGCTCTTCCAGGGTTTTTAACAGCGCGTTAGCCGCCGATTCGCTAAGCTGCGCGGCATCGGGTAGCCAGACCACTTTCGCGCCGCCCTGCTGGGCGAAATGGTAGAGTTTTTCGGTCACCTGGCGCACCGCGTCGATACCCAGGGTGCTTTTGCCCTTCTCCGCCTCCAGGCGATACCAGTCGGGGTGCGTCTGCGCCTGCATCAGCTGACAGCCATGGCACTGGCCGCAGCTCTTCAGTCCATGCTTCTGCTGGCACATCAGCCAGCGGCTGACGCCCCATACCAGCGCCTCTTCACCCATGCCGTCAATCGCCTGGATCAGCAGCGCGTGATGCGCGCGTCCCGCCTGATGCTGGCCGATAATGTAGCGGTAAGGCTGATTCAGCCACGGATACCAGTTCATGCCTGCCGATCCAGCCAGCCCGTCAGGGTCGCTTTGATCGCCTGCGTGACGCTCTCCAGCGGCTGCGTGGCATCCACGGTCAGGATGCGCTCGTCTTCGGCAGCCAGCGCCAGATAGCGCTCGCGGGTGCGCTCGAAAAAGCGCAGCGACTCCTGCTCGATGCGATCCAGCTCGCCGCGCGCGCGGGCGCGCTGCAGGCCAATTTCCGGCGTGACGTCGAGATAAAGCTGAAGATCGGGGCGAAAATCGCCCAGCACGGCGTCGCGCAGCGTGCGCATCAGCGCGGCGTCCAGCCCGCGCCCGCCGCCCTGATAGGCCTGCGAAGAGAGGTCGTGCCGGTCGCCGATGACCCAGGCGCCGCGCGCCAGCGCGGGCTTAATCACGGTATCCACCAGCTGCACGCGGGCGGCGTAGAGCATCAGCAGCTCCGCTTTGTCCGTGACCTGTTCGCCCTCAATGCCCTGCTTCACCAGTACGCGCAGCTGCTCCGCCAGCGGCGTGCCGCCCGGCTCGCGGGTAAAGACGATATCCTCAACGCCTCGCTCGCGCAGCGTTTCAACCACCGCCTCGCGCGCCGTGGTTTTTCCGGCGCCTTCCAGGCCTTCAATGACGATAAACTTACTTTTCATCTTTTTCCTTCAGCGTTTGCCGGTAAGCCTGTACCGCCTGATTATGACTGGCAAGGTTGGTGGTAAAAGTATGACCGCCCTTGCCGTCGGCGACAAAATAGAGGTAATCGGTTTTTTCAGGATGCGCGGCCGCTTCCAGCGAGGCTTTGCTCGGCGCGGCGATAGGGCCAGGCGGCAGGCCGTTTATGGTATAGGTATTGTAATCGGTCGGCGTCTCCAGGTCTTTACGCGTCAGCGTGCCCGTATACTTCTCGCCCATGCCGTAAATCACCGTCGGATCGGTTTGCAGCTTCATGCCGGTGCGCAGCCGGTTGATAAACACCGAGGCGACGCGCGCGCGCTCAGCGCTGACGGCGGTCTCTTTTTCAATCACCGACGCCATGGTCACCATCTCCTGCGGATTTTTATAGGGCAGATCCGGCATGCGGTTTTTCCAGATCTGATCCACCAGCGCCGTCATGCGGACGTGCGCGCGCTGCAGCAGCGCAATATCGCTGGTGTTGGCGGTATAAAGATAGGTATCCGGATAGAAACTGCCTTCCAGCGCCAGCGGATCGATGTTCAGCGTCTTCGCCAGCGTGGCGAACTGGTCATCTTTCAGCTGATGTTTGATATAGGGAGCTGCGCGCAGCTCGGCGAGCCAGTCGATCAGGCGCTGGCCCTCTACCAGCCGCAGCGGGAACTGCGCCTCTTTGCCGCTGGCGAGCAGCTGCAGCAGCGCGCGCACCGTCATCCCCTTCTCCAGCCGGTAGGTGCCCGCTTTAAAGCGCGCCAGGTCCGGCTCGAGCTTCAGCAGCGGACCGAACCAGAGGCTTTGCGGGATAATATGCTGGCTCTCCAGCTGCGCCTCCAGCGCCACTCGGCCGGTGCCCGCGGGCAAGGTGTAGATCGTTTCCTGGTCAATGGTTAACGGCGTCGCGGCGAAGCGCTGAATTTGCCAGTAGCTGAAGGCCGCCGCAAGGGCCACAATCGCCGCGACGACGGCGAAAAATTTTTTCGTTCGACTCATTTTTCTTCCATTAAATAGCAGCTGTGCTGAAACCGGTGGTAGAGCGCGCGCGCGCTGAACGCCTTGTCGTCCAGCTGCCGTACCGGCAAAACCGGCATCAGGGCATTGCAGATGACGATTTCGTCGGCCGCCTGCAGCTGCGCCGCTTCACAGCGCGCCACCTCGCAATGCAGGCCTGCGGCGGCCATCTGCGCCATCAGATAGCGCCGCATCACGCCGTCGACGCCAGCGTGCGTCAAATCGGGCGTAAAAACGCGTTCGCCCTGCCGCCAGAATAAATTGGCCGCACAGCATTCCACCACGTAGCCCGAAGTGTCAAGCACCAGCGCCTCGTCGGCGTCGCTCTGATCGAGATGCGCGCGGATCATCACCTGCTCCAGGCGATTCAGGTGCTTGATGCCCGCCAGCAGCGGGTTCTGCGCCAGCCGCACCGGGCTGGTGCGCAGCCGGACGCCCAGCGTTTGCAGCGGCTGATAGTGGTGCGGCCAGGGCGCAATCGAGACGACGCGCGTGGCGCCGCTGCCGCCCTGGCGGCTGTAGCCGCGTCCGCCTGCGCCGGCGCTGAGGATGACTTTCAAAACCGCCTGAGCGTGCGGCTGCGCGGCGGCGCGCATCTCCTTTTCCAGCTGCGCCCAGTCGACGTCGGGCATCATCAGCCGTTCGCAACCCTCGCGCAGACGGCGCAGGTGCGCCGCCAGCAGCTGAATACGGCCGTTATGCACCGCTGCCGTGGTAAAGCAGCCGTCGCCGAACTGCGTCGCGCGATCGCTGGCAGGCAGCGTGCGCTGCTCCGTTCCATTTATCCACATGAGGCTCTCCCGCAGGCAAAAGCGCTATGGTAGCGCGTTGTGGTGTGATAATCCGTTTCAGAGCCTTTCCAGATAGAAAAAAGGCCCGCATCTGCGGGCCTTTTGCCAGAACGTGAATCGTCAGATCTTACGGAAAATCAGTGAGCCGTTAGTCCCGCCGAAGCCGAAGGAGTTACACAGCGTGTACTCCAGACCGCTAACCTGACGCGCCGTGTGAGGCACGAAGTCAAGATCGCAGCCCTCATCCGGGTTATCCAGGTTGATGGTGGGCGGCACGGCCTGGTCGCGCAGCGCCAGAATCGAGTAGATTGACTCTACCGCGCCTGCCGCGCCCAGCAGGTGGCCGGTCATCGATTTGGTCGAGCTGACCATAACGGTTTTCGCCGAGGCGCCGAAAATGGTTTTCACCGCCTGCGCTTCCGCTTTGTCGCCCGCCGGCGTAGAGGTGCCGTGCGCGTTGACGTAGCCGATCTGCTCTGCCGACAGCTGCGCGTCGCGCAGCGCGTTTTCCATCGCCAGCGCGGCACCAGCGCCGTTTTCCGGCGGCGACGTCATGTGGTAAGCATCGCTGCTCATGCCGAAGCCGACAATTTCCGCATAGATTTTCGCGCCGCGTTTTTTCGCGTGCTCATACTCTTCCAGCACGATAATGCCCGCGCCGTCGCCCAGCACGAAGCCGTCACGATCTTTATCCCACGGACGGCTGGCCGCCTGCGGGTTATCGTTGCGCGTAGAGAGCGCGCGCGCTGCGCCGAAGCCGCCCACGCCCAGCGGGGTGCTGGCTTTCTCTGCGCCGCCCGCCAGCATCACGTCAGCATCGTTATAGGCGATAATACGCGCCGCATGGCCGATGTTGTGCACGCCGGAGGTACAGGCAGTGGCGATAGAGATGCTGGGACCTTTCATGCCATACATAATCGTCAGATGGCCGGCGATCATGTTCACGATGGTCGAAGGTACAAAGAACGGACTGATTTTGCGCGGACCGCCGTTGACCAGCGAGGTATGGTTCTCTTCGATCAGACCCAGTCCGCCGATGCCGGAACCAATTGCCGCGCCGATGCGTCCAGCGTTTTCATCGGTCACGACCAGACCCGAATCCTGCATAGCCTGCACGCCGGCAACAATGCCGTATTGGATGAAGTCGTCCATCTTGCGCTGATCTTTGCGCGAGATGATTTCATCACAATTGAAATCTCTTACGATGCCAGCAAAACGGGTTGCATAGGCACTCGTATCAAAATGGTCGATCAGGTTAATGCCGCTCTGACCGGCAAGGAGAGCACTCCAGGTAGACTCTACGGTTTTGCCGACAGGAGACAACATGCCAAGACCGGTCACAACTACACGACGCTTAGACACGTTCGTCCTCCAGGGAGGGGGAATAAAAACTCTAAGGAACTAGCATAAAACTCAGGCGGTCGAGCGACCGCCTGAAGATATTCATTAGCCTTGGTGGCTATTGATGTAGTCGATCGCTGCCTGAACGGTAGTGATTTTCTCAGCTTCTTCGTCTGGAATTTCAGTATCAAACTCTTCTTCCAGAGCCATTACCAGCTCAACGGTGTCAAGAGAATCAGCACCCAGGTCTTCAACGAAAGATGCAGAGTTTGTTACTTCGTCCTCTTTCACACCCAGCTGCTCAGCAATGATTTTCTTAACGCGTTGTTCGATATCGCTCATACTATTTAATTTCCTATCAAAACTCGCTTTCGCGATGGTTTTCGTAGTGTATAAAATGTTGAAAAAGATGCAACAAAATCCCGGCTGGTCGAACCACGATTTTACGCTATTTTGCGGTTTTTACCGCAAACAATGCAAATGATTTCGTGATTATCAGACCATGTACATGCCGCCATTGACGTGCAGCGTCTCACCCGTGATGTAGGCTGCTTCGTCAGAGGCTAAGAATGCAACAGCATTGGCGATTTCCTGCGCGTCGCCTAAACGACCTGCGGGAACCTGCGTCAAAATGCCGGAACGTTGATCTTCGCTCAGTGCACGCGTCATGTCCGTCTCGATAAAGCCCGGAGCCACGACGTTTACGGTAATGCCACGTGACGCAACTTCGCGCGCCAGTGATTTGCTAAAGCCAATCAAACCCGCCTTGGCTGCTGCGTAGTTTGCCTGGCCCGCGTTGCCCATGGTGCCAACAACGGAACCGATGGTAATGATACGACCCACGCGTTTTTTCATCATGGCGCGCAATACCGCCTTCGAAAGACGGAAAACCGACGTCAGGTTGGTATCAAGGATATCCGCCCACTCGTCGTCTTTCATGCGCATCAACAGATTGTCACGCGTAATGCCTGCATTATTGACCAAAATGTCTACTTCGCCAAATTCTGCGCGAACCTTCTCCAGCACGCTGTCGATCGATGCGGGATCGGTCACATTCAGCAGCAGACCTTTGCCGTTATCGCCGAGGTAAGCGCTGATGGCTTCCGCGCCGCTTTCGCTGGTCGCGGTGCCGATAACTTTAGCGCCGCGCGCGACCAGCGTTTCCGCGATCGCGCGGCCGATGCCGCGGCTCGCGCCTGTTACCAGCGCAACTTTACCTTCAAAGCTCATGTTTATCCTCTTATTCCTGTTCAAGTGCTGCAGAAAGCGACGTCGGGTCGTTGACCGCTGCCGCCGTCAGGCTGTCCACAATGCGTTTGGTCAGACCCGTCAGCACTTTACCCGGCCCCATTTCCAGCAGCTGGGTAACGCCCTGCGACGCCATAAATTCTACGCTCTCGGTCCAGCGAACCGGGCTGTAAAGCTGGCGCACCAGCGCGTGACGGATCGCCGCCGCGTCGCTTTCGCATTTTACGTCAACGTTGTTCACCACCGGAACGGACGGCGCGTTGAACGCAATCTCTTCCAGCGCTACCGCCAGCTTGTCGGCGGCAGGCTTCATCAGCGCGCAGTGCGACGGCACGCTGACCGGCAACGGCAGCGCGCGCTTGGCGCCTGCGGCTTTACAGGCTGCGCCCGCGCGTTCGACCGCTTCTTTATTTCCGGCGATGACCACCTGGCCCGGCGAGTTAAAGTTAACCGGCGAGACCACCTGGCCCTGCGCGCTCTCTTCGCAGGCTTTGCGAATTGAGGCGTCGTCGAGGCCGATAATCGCCTGCATCGCGCCGGTGCCTTCCGGCACCGCTTCCTGCATCAGCTTGCCGCGCAGCTCCACCAGCTTGACGGCGTCGGCGAAATCAAGCACGCCGGCGCACACCAGCGCGGAGTATTCGCCAAGGCTATGGCCAGCCATCAGCGTCGGCTGCGCGCCGCCCTGCTGCTGCCAGACGCGATAGATCGCCACGGAAGCGGCCAGCAGCGCAGGCTGCGTCTGCCAGGTCTTGTTCAGTTCTTCAGCCGGGCCAGCGCTGACCAGCTGCCACAGATCGTATCCCAGCGCGTCAGAGGCTTCGCGGAAGGTCGCTTCCACCAGCGGATAGGCCGCCGCCAGCTCAGAGAGCATACCGACGGTCTGTGATCCCTGACCGGGAAAAACAAAGGCAAATTGCGTCATCTTTCTTTCCTGTGAATCAAAAGCGAACCAGTGCGGAACCCCAGGTGAACCCGCCACCAAAGGCTTCCAGCAGAATCAGTTGTCCGGGTTTGATACGGCCGTCGCGCACGGCTTCATCCAGCGCGCTGGGCACCGACGCCGCCGAGGTATTGCCGTGACGGTCCAGCGTGACCACCACTTTATCCATGCCCATGCCGAGTTTTTTCGCCGTCGCGCTGATGATGCGCAGGTTAGCCTGATGCGGCACCAGCCAGTCGAGCATTTCGCGATCGAGATTATTGGCCTGCAGGGTTTCGTCAACGATGTGCGCCAGCTCGGTTACCGCCACCTTGAACACTTCGTTGCCGGCCATGGTGAGATAGGCTGGCTCGTCCTGGTTGGCGCGATCCTGGTAAGGCAGCGTCAGCAGCTGGCCGTAGCGGCCGTCGGCGTGCAGATGCGTAGAGATGATGCCCTGCTCTTCGCTCGCGCCTAATACCACCGCGCCCGCGCCGTCGCCGAACAGAATGATGGTGCCGCGATCGTTGGGATCGAGGGTGCGCGCCAGCACGTCAGAGCCAATCACCAGCGCATGCTTCACCGCGCCGTTTTTAATGTACTGGTCCGCAACGCTCAGCGCATAGGTAAAGCCCGCGCAGGCGGCCGCAAGGTCGAAGGCGGCGCAGTCGTTGATGCCTAGCATCTGCTGGATCATGCAGGCCGAGCTGGGAAAAGCGTGGCTGGACGAGGTGGTGGCGACGATAATCAGGCCGATGTCGCCTGCCTCTACGCCCGCCATCTCCAGCGCGCGCTGCGCGGCCGCGAAGCCCATGCTGGCAACGGTTTCATCCGGCGCGGCAATGCGGCGCTCGCGGATGCCGGTGCGGGTTACAATCCACTCGTCCGACGTCTCCACCATTTTTTCCAGATCCGCGTTCGAACGCACCTGGCTAGGCAAATAGCTGCCCGTACCGATAATTTTGGTAAACATCTAGGCTTTGTCACTCCTGGCTAATACAGCATCAAGACGCGCGGCGATTCGTTCGGGAACCTGCCGTCGCACCGCCTGCTCTGCCTGTTCTATCGCCACGGCAAAGGCGCGTTGATTGGCCGCGCCATGGCTTTTGATCACTGTTCCGCGCAATCCTAACAGACAAGCGCCATTGTACTGGTCGGGGTTGAGATGCCCGAAGCGCTTCGCCAGACGTTTCTGAATCCAGCGCCCCAGCAGCTTCAGCCACCATGACCGTTTTTTCCCCTTCCCTGAAGATTTCAGCAGGGAAAGGAACATTCTTACCACGCCTTCCATGGTTTTCAGCGTGACGTTGCCGACGAAACCGTCACACACCAGCACATCTGTCTTGCCGGTAAGCAGGTCGTTGCCTTCCAGGTAACCAATATAGTTAATCTGCCCGGACGCTTTCAGCATGCTGGCGGCGCCGCGTATGCTCTCCAGCCCTTTGGTCTCTTCCTGACCAATATTGAGCAGCGCGACGCGGGGATTGGGGATCGCTAACACCTCTTCCGCCATCACCGCGCCCATTACGGCAAACTGCACCAGCATCTCGCTGTCGGAATCCACGTTGGCGCCTAAATCGAGCACCACCGTTTTGCCGCGCTGCTGATGCGGCAGCACGGTCATTAACGCCGGGCGCTCAATGCCGTCCAGCGGTTTTATCATTAATTTCGCCAGCCCCATCAGGGCGCCGGTGTTGCCGGCGCTGACGCAGGCCTGCGCTCGTCCCTCTTTCACCAGCTCCAGCGCAATACGCATCGAGCTGCCGCGACTGGCGCGGATAGCCTGAGAGGGCCGCGCATCGCTTGCAATAACTGACTCCGCAGGAATGACCTGCAAACGTTCTGTTAACGAGGAATCCGCTTTGGCAAGCAATGGAGTGATGTCGTCGGGAATGCCGACCAGAAGAAGATTGAGATGCGAATGAGAGGCCAGTGCCTGCAAAGCTGCAGGCACTGTCACGCAAGGACCGAAATCCCCGCCCATGGCATCAATAGCCAGGGTCAAACGTGTCAAAGTATCACCTTGCTAAGCGCAAGTCTTACTTGGTGATAACCTTGCGACCGCGGTAGTAACCATCCGCAGTGATGTGGTGACGCAGATGCGTTTCGCCAGAAACTTTATCTACAGACAGAGTTGCAGTGGTCAGCGCATCGTGCGAACGACGCATGCCACGCTTAGAACGGGTGGGTTTATTCTGTTGTACGGCCATGGACCTTACTCCTATTACTTACGCTTTAAACTGGCTAATACGGCAAATGGGTTTGGTTTTTCCGCCTCTGCAGGCAATTTGCCAAAGACCATGTCCGCCTCGGACACTTCACAGTGTTCAGAATCATGCACCGGAACGACCGGCAGCGCGAGAATGATTTCATCCTCTATCACCGCCAGCAGATCGACTTCGCCAAAATCATCGACGTCGATCGGCTCGTAGGCTTCCGGCAGTGCCTCGGCCTGCTCATCGGTTGAGACAGGACTGAAGCAATAGCTTACGTGGACAGCGTGAGGGAATGTCTGGTTGCAGCGCTGACAGCGCAATGTAACCTGCACGTCCGCTGTACCTTGCAGTACGGCGAGGCGCTGGCTGTCAACCGCAAACGACATGGTACATTCCACGTCACTGTCCACACTAACAACTGATTCGGCTACGCGCTCCACCTGTTCAGGGGTGTAAACGCCCTGATAATCCAGGCGTTTTTGAGCGGCGCGGACCGGATCCAGCGTCAGGGGTAATTTTACCTTTTGCATAGGGCGCGCATATTAACTTTGTAACGTCATAGAGTCAAAGAAAAAGGCCGTTTCACAGCATCTTTCACCAGTTATTCGCATCCAGTGCGGCGCACAGTTTAAAATGAGTGTCACCAATTCGCCATTACTATTGTGAAAAAATGCCTGACTCTCTTCTTTTAGCCTCAACCTCGCCGTTTCGTCAGGCGCTGCTGGGCAAACTCGGCCTTCCTTTTATTACCGCCGCGCCAGAGGTTGACGAAACGCCGTACGCAGGCGAAGCCGCCGACGCCCTGGTGACGCGCCTCGCCGTCGCCAAAGCGCAGGCGCTGGCCGCCGACTACCCCGACAGCTGGATTATCGGCTCGGACCAGGTGTGCGTGCTCGACGGCACCATTACCGGCAAGCCGCACACGCCCGACCGCGCCTTTGCGCAGCTGCGTCAGGCGAGCGGCAACGCCATCACCTTTTATACCGGGCTGGCGCTCTACCAGCCGCGCAGCAAGACGCTGATGCAGTGCTGCGAACCCTTTATAGTGCACTTCCGCTCTCTCAGCGATGCGGAGATCCGCGCCTATATAAAGAAGGAGCAGCCTTTGCAGTGCGCCGGGAGTTTCAAGAGCGAGGGGCTTGGCATTTGCCTGTTCGAGCGGCTGGAGGGGCGCGATCCCAATACCCTGGTAGGGCTGCCGCTGATCGCGCTCAGCGGCATGTTGCGGGCGGTCGGCATCAATCCGCTGGAATGAGGCCGACAGCGCGTCAGCTTTTTTGCTGACGCAGCGCCTGCAGGCAGCGCTTAAGCTCGTTATCGAGCGGCGCCTCTAAACGCAGCGTTTCGCCGCTGCCAGGATGGGTAAAGGTCAGGGCGGCGGCGTGCAGGAAGAGACGACGCAGTCCGGTCGCGGCCAGCTGGCTGTCGAACTCACGCTCGCCGTAGCGATCGTCGAAGGCGATAGGATGACCGGCATGCAGGGTATGCACGCGGATCTGATGGGTGCGGCCCGTGACCGGACTCGCCTTGACCAGCGTGGCGAAGGCGAAACGCTCTTCCACTTTAAAGCGCGTTTCTGACGGTTTCCCTTCGCTGCTGACGCGCACCACGCGCTCACCGCTCTGCAGAATGTTTTTCAGCAGCGGCGCCTGCACGCTCTTGAGATGCGACGGCCAGCTGCCGCGCACCAGCGCCAGGTAATCCTTCTGCATCCCCTTTTCGCGCAGCTGCTCATGCAGCGAGCGCAGCGCCGACCGCTTCTTGGCGACCAGCAGCACGCCGGAGGTGTCGCGATCGAGGCGATGCACCAGTTCGAGGAAGCGCGCCTCCGGACGCAGCGCGCGCAGCCCTTCGATCACGCCGAAGCTCAGCCCGCTGCCGCCGTGCACCGCCGTGCCGGAAGGCTTGTTGAGCACCAGAATATGATCGTCTTCGAAGATGATGGCCTCCGCCAGCGCCGCTACCTTCTCCAGCTTCGGCGACACCGCCTGCTCTTCGCGCTCGGCGACGCGCACCGGCGGGATGCGCACCTCGTCGCCCTCTTCCAGCTTATATTCCGGCTTAATGCGTTTTTTATTCACCCGCACCTCGCCTTTGCGCAGGATGCGGTAAATCATGCTTTTCGGCACGCCCTTTAGCTGGGTGCGTAAAAAGTTATCGATGCGTTGTCCGGCATTTTCAGCCGAAATGGCGACAAGCTGTACGCCAGGATTCTCTGTTTTCATGGCGGCGATTCTAAATAGTGTCCTGTGATAGCGCCACCCCTTTTTCTGTGCTTAACTCTCCTCTTGTCGCGCGAAAAAGCGCAGCGTGCGCTGGCTTTTTCAGCAGCCTGCTCATTCGTCCGACATATTAAGGTGTTATGCATCACTAATCTTCATCTGGCGATAAAAGTCGCCTTGCTATATGAAGGTTAGCAATGGAATAATGCCTGAGTTTCTCGTCTGATGTATTTCAGGCCAGAAAAAGAGCTAATTAGTCATTTTGCCGAATGAAACGCCCACGCAGCAATGGCGTAAGACGTGATGTTTATTCAGGCACTTAGCGGGCTGCGGGTTGCAGCCTGGACGGAAGTTTGAAATGCAGGAGTTATCAATTTCTCTCAGGCATTTCAGCGCAACGGCGCTGTTTTTCCTTATGAAAAACAGGCCACCGACGTTATTTGCGCCCCTCGCGCAGTCGACAACCGGGAGGTTGACGTAAGGCACTTAGTCACGGGGCCATCGGTCAGAACTCGTCCAGGGTAACTATGCCCGCAGCTTTATCACTCATGTGAGAATAACGAGTCAGAAACGATGAAAAGAATGTTAATTAATGCAACTCAGCAGGAGGAGTTGCGCGTTGCCCTGGTTGATGGACAACGCCTGTACGATCTGGATATTGAAAGCCCCGGACACGAACAGAAAAAAGCCAACATTTACAAAGGTAAAATTACCCGCATTGAACCCAGCCTCGAAGCTGCGTTTGTCGATTACGGCGCCGAGCGCCACGGTTTTCTCCCTCTGAAAGAAATCTCCCGCGAATACTTCCCATCCAGCTATCACTCGCAAGGCCGTCCGAATATCAAAGAGGTGCTGCGCGAAGGTCAGGAAGTGATCGTTCAGATCGATAAAGAAGAGCGCGGCAACAAAGGCGCGGCGCTGACCACCTTTATCTCTCTGGCGGGCAGCTATCTGGTGCTGATGCCGAATAATCCGCGCGCGGGCGGCATCTCCCGCCGCATCGAAGGCGACGATCGCACCGAGCTGAAAGAGGCGCTCTCTTCGCTGGAGCTGCCGGACGGCATGGGCTTGATCGTTCGCACCGCGGGCGTCGGCAAATCCGCCGAGGCGCTGCAGTGGGATCTGAGCTTCCGTCTGAAACACTGGGAAGCGATCAAAAAAGCCGCTGAAAACCGCCCTGCGCCTTTCCTGATCCATCAGGAAAGCAACGTTATCGTGCGCGCCTTCCGCGACTACCTGCGCCAGGATATCGGCGAAATTCTGATCGACAACCCGAAAGTGCTCGAGCTGGCGCGCCAGCATATCGCCGCGCTTGGCCGTCCCGATTTCAGCAGCAAGATCAAGCTCTACACCGGCGAGATCCCGCTGTTCAGCCACTATCAGATCGAATCGCAGATTGAGTCCGCCTTCCAGCGCGAAGTGCGCCTGCCGTCAGGCGGCTCGATCGTTATCGACAGCACCGAAGCGCTGACCGCCATCGACATCAACTCGGCGCGCGCCACGCGCGGCGGCGATATCGAAGAGACGGCGTTCAACACCAACCTGGAAGCCGCCGATGAGATCGCGCGTCAGCTGCGCCTGCGCGACCTGGGCGGTCTGATCGTTATCGACTTTATCGATATGACGCCGGTACGCCACCAGCGCGCGGTGGAAAATCGCCTGCGCGAAGCGGTGCGTCAGGATCGCGCGCGCATTCAGATCAGCCATATTTCGCGCTTCGGCCTGCTGGAGATGTCGCGTCAGCGCCTCAGCCCGTCGCTGGGCGAATCGAGCCATCACGTCTGTCCGCGCTGTAGCGGCACCGGCACCATCCGCGATAACGAATCGCTGTCGCTGTCAATTCTGCGCCTGATTGAAGAAGAAGCGCTGAAAGACAACACCAAAGAGGTGCACGCCATTGTTCCGGTGCAGATCGCCTCTTACCTGCTGAACGAAAAACGTGAAGCGGTGAACGCGATTGAGAAGCGCCAGGGCGGCGTTCGCGCGATTATCGTGCCGGACGATCGCATGGAAACGCCGCACTACTCTGTGCTGCGCGTGCGCAAAGGCGAAGAGACGCAGACCCTCAGCTATCACCTGCC
Organism: Pantoea sp. X-Soil-MYKO-1289; assembly: GCF_059730625.1. Lineage (NCBI taxonomy): Bacteria > Pseudomonadati > Pseudomonadota > Gammaproteobacteria > Enterobacterales > Erwiniaceae > Pantoea > Pantoea sp. X-Soil-MYKO-1289. The sequence continues at coordinate 1,625,971 of NZ_AP036004.1, read as the reverse complement.
GAAGCTGCATGAAGCCGAAATGGCGATGCCGTCGGAAGAAGAGCACGCCGAGCGCCGTCGTCCTGAGCAGCCTGCGCTGGCCGCCTTCGTTATGCCTGACGCGCCGCCGGCGCCGGCCGAGACGCCAGCCGAGCAGCCTAAAGCCGTTGAGGCGCAACCTGCAGCCAAACCGGCCGCCGCCGCGCCTGCCGCCGCCAGCGGTACCGGCTTCTTTAGCCGTCTGCTGAAAAAACTGTTTGGCGGCGACGAGCCCGCCCCGACGCCAGCCGCGGAAGCGACGCCGGCGCCGCAGGCCAGCAGCGAAGAGAGCGAGAACGACAGCAGCGCCAAAGAGCGCGGCGATCGTCGCAACAATCGCCGCAACAACAACCGTCGCGAGCGTACGCCGCGCAACGGCGACAGCCGCGAGCCGCGTGAAAACCGTGAACCGCGCGAAAGCCGCGAGCCGCGTGAAAATCGCGAACCGCGCGAAAGCCGTGAGCCGCGTGAAAATCGCGAACCGCGCGAAAACCGCGAGCCGCGTGACAACGCCGATGCGCGTCGCAACAAGCGCCAGTCATCGCAGAACGAAGCGCGCGAAGAGCGCAGTCCGGTTCTGAGCGACGAAGCGCGCCAGCAGCGCGAAGAGCAACAGCAGCAGCGTCGCGAACAGCGCGCCGAGCGCCAGCGTCGTCGTCAGGAAGAGAAGCGCGCGCAGCAGGAAGCGAGCAAAGCCGTTGAGACCGCTGCCGTCGCTGACGTCGTCGAGGCCCCGGAAGCGCAGGAAGATGAGCGCGTTCAGGTTATGCCGCGCCGCAAGCCGCGCCAGCTGACGCAGAAAGTGCGTATCGGCGGCGAGACGGAGCAGCCGACCGCGGAAGCTGTGGAAGCGCAGCCAGAGGCAGTACGCAACGCGCCGCAGATCGAAGAGCCAGCGCAGTTCGAGCAGGATGAGACGGAAAACCGCGACAACGGCAATATGCCGCGCCGCTCGCGCCGTTCGCCGCGCCACCTGCGCGTCAGCGGGCAGCGTCGTCGTCGCTATCGCGACGAGCGTTATCCGACCGAGTCAGCAATGCCGCTGGCTGCCGCCGCAGCGTCGCCAGAAATGGCATCCGGCAAGGTCTGGGTACGTTATCCGGTCGCTCAGCCGGTAGAGATGCAGGAGCCGCAGCAGGATGCGCCGGACTACAGCCAGCAAGAGACCGCAGGCGCTATCGCGCTGCCGGTTGCTGCTGTTGAAGCCGCGCCGTCTATCGACGCCGCGCCGCAGGCTGACGTCGCGCCGCAGGTGAATGCCGCCGAAGCGCAACCGGCTGACGAGGTGCAGCAGGCTGAACCCCAGGCGGAAACGCCGGTTACGGTGGTGAACACTGATAACACCGCGCCGATTGAGGCACCGGTCAATCATGAGCCTGCCGTTATCCCGGCCGCCGACGAAGCCGTCGCGGAAGCGATTGCCGAGCAGGCTGTTCCAGCCGAGCCGGTTGTTCCAGCTGAGCCGGTTGTTCCAGCTGAGCCGGTTGTTCCAGCTGAGCCGGTTGTTCCAGCTGAGCCGGTTGTTCCAGCTGAGCCGGTTGTTCCAGCTGAGCCGGTTGTTCCAGCCGAGCCGGTTGTTGAAGAAGCGACGCCAGCCGCCGACGCCACCGAGATCGCCGCTGAATCAGCGCACGACGTGACGCCGAAAGCAGAAGCGCAGGTTGAGGAAGTGCTGAACGCGCCGGTTGCGGCAGAGAGCACGCCTGAGCCGATTAGCGAGCCGCATGCGCCAGTTCCGGCACGCGACGCCGCGCCGCAGGACGCCGCCGTCCGCTTCTCGCATCACGCTTCTGCGCCGATGACGAAAGCCCCGGCGCCAGCCTGGCAGCCGGAACCGGCACGCCACAGCGACTGGGTGCGCGCGCCGTTCGCCTTCGAAGGCAAAGGCGCAGCGGGCGGTCACAGCGCGACGCATCAGGCCACCGCTCCGGCGACCCGACCTGAAAGCGCGTAATACCCTGACGCGACCCACAAAAAACCCCGGCTTGCCGGGGTTTTTTATTTCTTACGCATAAAAAAATCCCACGATGCCGGTCAGGATCGTGGGACAAAAATGAGCATGTCCGGTTCAGGCATGCTCGAATCAGGTTTTGTCAGGCGTTGAGCTGGAACAGCGACATCTTGGACATGTCGGTAAAGGTTTTATAAGAGGCCTGAAGCGCCGTCTGCTGCATGGTATAGCTGGAGATGGCCGAGGTGTAGTCGGTGTCGACCAGGTCGCTCATTTCGCTGCTCAGGATAACGTCGCGATTGCCGCCCTGCCCATCCAGCGTGCTCAGTTCAGAGAGCTGGGTGCCGATCTCGGAGCGCACGGTCAGAACATTGTTCAGCGCGTTGCCGAGGCCGCGGTTGGTTTTATCCATCGCATCCTGGAACGTCTTTTTAGCGGCGTCGTCGGCGTCTGCCAGCGGCGTCTTCAGCGCGGCAATGGCGCTGTCGAGCATATTAAAGATATTGGTTTCGCTGGCGCTGCCGTCCGGCTCTTTTTTGGCGTTGCCGGTGATCGACATAAAGATGTCGTCGCCGGTGTGCCCCACGGTCATGGTGCGGCTGGTATCAACCTTTTGCGTAATAGCGTCAGTGCCGCCCGCATAGGTGACCGCGCCGCTGCCGTTATCGACGAAAGGCGCGCTGTCGGTTTTATAGCCGGCGAAGATATAGCGGCCATTGCCGTCTTTGCTGTTCGCCAGGTTCAGCAGCTGCGAGCGCAGGCCCTCCAGCTGCGTGGCGATAGAGCCGCGGTCGTCGTCGCTCAGCGTGCCGGTCGAGCCGTTTACGATCAGCGTCTGCGCATCCTGAATAGTGCTGGTTACGCCGGTGAGGGTGTTCTCTTCCATCGACAATCCCTGAGTCGCAAAGGTGCGCGCCAGTGAGTACTGGCTGCTCTGCGCCTGGGTCTGCGCCAGCACGACCGAGCGCGACGCGGCGATAGGATCGTCGGAGGGATTGTTGACGCGGCGGCCGCTGGAGAGCTGCTCGCCCACTTTCAGCCAGGAGGATTGCGAATCGCTGATGCCGCGCACCTGCTGGTCAAAAATCATATTGGTACTGAGTCGCATGGTTCTTTTCCTTAGCGGATATTAAGCAGCGCGTCGAAAATCGAGCTGGCGGTTTGCAGCACCTGCGCGTTCGCCATGTAGTACTGCTGATACTTGGTCAGGTTGGCGTACTCTTCATCGAGGTTGACGCCAGATACCGACTGCTGGCGATCGGTCAGCTGCGTCACGACGTTTTTCTGCGTGGTGCTGGCGGTTTCCAGCGTGCTGGTTTTGTTGCCGACGGTGCTGACGATGCTGGCGTAAGCCTGCGACAGCGTCGCGTTGCCGTTCACCACCTTCGCATCCTGTAGCGCCAGCAGCTTCTGGGCGTTGCGGTTGTCGCTCTCGCCGCCCGTCGCGCCCGCCGCGGCGATCTGCGACTCACTGGTAATGGCGACCGACATGCCGCTGATGACGTTCTGCACCGGCTTCACCAGGAAGCTGTCCTGTGCGTTCGGCGTGCCGTTCACGGTCAGCTGCAGGCCGTCGAAGCTTAGCGTGGCGTTGCCCGAGGCGTCGGTGCCGGCTGTGGCGGTGATTTTCACATTGTCGGACGCGCGCGTGACGTTCCAGTTCGCGCCGTCATAGCTGACGGTATAGTTAGAGGCTTTCAGCGCGCTGGTATCGGTCCAGCTCGCCGTCACGGTCGTGGCGGAGCTGTTTTTACTGTTGCTCTGCACCGTTGGGCTGCCGATGGTGAAAAAGTCCGTGCCCTGATCGCCGTTGCTGTCGTAGCCCTGCTTATGCACCGCGTTGAAGCTGGTGGTAAAGGCGGCCGCCAGCTGGCCGAGCTGATTCTGCGCGGTATCGAGATCCTGCGAGCGGAAAGCCAGCAGGCCGCCCAGCGAGCCGGTGCTGATATTCTTTTCAGCAATCTCGACGTTGCCGGCGCTGTTATCCACATAGCCGACGGCGGTGCGCGTCGGATCGCTGCTGGAAGGCATCGCGACCAGGCTGGTGGATTTGTTGCCGTTGACCAGCGTCACGCTGCCCATGGCGACGATATAGTTGCCGTCCTGTTTAGAGACGGTAACGCCAACGATATTATTCAGGTTGTTGACCAGCTGGTCGCGCTGATCCAGCAGATCGTTGGGCTGCGCGCCGCTTGCGGTGCTCAGCTTGCCAATCTGCTTGTTGAGATCGGCAATCTGGCTGGTAAAGGTGTTGATCTGATCGATGTTCGAAGCGATATCAGTATTAACGCTGCCCTGCATATTGGTCAGATACTGCGCGGTGGTCTGGAACTGGTTCACCAGCCCCTGGGCGTTGCTCAGCATCGACTGACGCGCCGACGGATCGTTGGCGTTGCTCACCACGTTCTGCAGGTTGGTAAAGAAGTCCTGAATCGACGTCGAGAGACTGGTGGTTGAGGTGGAAAGCAGATCGTCGATATTGGAGATTTGCGAGTACTGGGTATTGGCCGCGCTGTAGGTGGCGCTGGAGCTGCGCAGCTGCGCCGTAATGAACTCATCATACTCGCGCTGCACGCCGGTGACGTTCGCGCCGTTGCCGTAATAGCTGCTGCCCTGCAGGGTGCTGTTCGCCTGCGACAGCAGAATCGTCTGCCGCGAGTAGCCCGCGACCGTATAGTTGGTGATGTTGTTGCTGGTGGTGCTGAGCGCTGCCTGCGCGGCGCTGAGCCCACTCATCGCAGAGTTTATTATGCTGGACATCTCGGTTCCTTTCTTTCCCGTTAAGCGGGCTCGCACTCATCAATGCTCGCCCGTGCGCAAAAACGCGTCTGGCATCTGCTGATAGTATCGGCGCGCCTGAGTGAAACTTGAGGCTGAGCCGTTAGAAGAGATCGTTTAAATCTTTGCTGTACGCCTTCACCACTTTCTCGCCCATGTTTTTGAATTGCTGGATCATTCCCACCAGTTTCTGGGCGTATTTCGGGTCGGTGGCGTAACCGGCGGCCTGCAGCGCGTGCGCGCCCTGCTCGGCGGTCTGCGCGCTGGTGACGGCGGCGTAGCGCGGGTTGTTCGAGAGGAGTTTGACGTAGTCGGTCAGCGCCTCGAAATAGGAGTGGTAGACGCGGAAGCTGGCGCGCACCTTCTTCGCCTCGCCCTGTTCATACTCGGTGGTCATGATATCGGTGCTCTCGCCCTTCCAGTCGCCGCTCGCCTTGATGCCGAACACGTTGTAGCTCGGCTTGCCGTCGCGGGTCAGGATCTGGCGCTGGCCCCAGCCCGACTCCAGCGCGGCCTGCGCCAGAATCAGGTGGTGCGGAATGCCGCTTTCGGCGCTGGCGGCCTGCGCAGGCTGCGCCAGCTGGGCGATAAACTCGCTGCTGTCGGCAGGCAGGCTGGACGGCGAGACCGGCAGGCGCGGCACCGCCTTGCGCACCATCTGCTCCAGCTGGCTGGAGGCCGCCGCGCTGTAGATAAAGCTGTCGTCGAGCGGCATCGGCACGGTGCCGGCGCGCTCGTCAGGCTCCTGCGCCGGCTGCATCTGCTTGACGATAAGATCGGCCATGCCGAGCCCGCGCTTGCCGATCTCCTGCGCAATCTGCTGATCGTACATTGAGGTAAACATTTTGGTCGATTCGTTGCTGAAGATGCCGTCCTGCGGCAGCGCTTCGCGCATGCTCTTCATCATCATCTGCACAAACATGCCCTCAACCTGTTTCGCCACCTGCAGCGCCTTGCCTTTCGGGTCGGTGCTGGCTTCGCGCTTCAGGTCGTTCAGCGAGCGACTGTCAAAGGCCGCCTTCATCAGCGATTGCGTATCCATCGTCAGATAATTTCCAGTTTGGCGCGCAGGCAGCCCGCGCTCTCCATCGATTGCAGAATCGACATCAGCTCGATCGGCGAGGCGCCTAAGGCGTTGAGCGCGCGCACCACGTTGTTCAGGTTGGCGCTGGCGCTGACGCGCTGCAGCGCGCCGCCGCTCTGGCGCAGATCGATCTGCGTCTGCGGCGTCACCACCGTCTGACCGCCGCCAAACGGCGTATTCGGCTGGCTGACGTTCTGCGACTGGTTGACCGTGACCGACAGGTTGCCCTGCGCCACCGCACAGGTGCTCAGCGTCACTTCGCGGTTCATCACCACCGATCCGGTGCGCGAGTTGATGATCACTTTGGCGTCTTCAATCGGAATCGACACGTCGATATTCAGGATCTCCGCCAGCAGGCGCACCTGGGAGCTGTTGTTGGGCGAAACGCGCACCTGTACGGTGCGGGCGTCAAGCGCCGTCGCCTGGCCGTAGCCGCCGCGTCCGTTGATGGCGTCAGCGATACGCTGCGCCATCGAGAAATCTTCATTGTTCAGCTGCAGGTTGAGGGTGTTCTGGCTGCCGAAGTTGCTTTGCAGTTCGCGCTCGACGGTAGCGCCGCCGGTGATGCGGCCGCCGTTAAGCTGGTTGACCTGCACGCTGCTGCCGCCTGCCGACGCGCCCGCGCCGCCAACCAGAATGTTGCCCTGCGCCAGCGCGTAGACCTGATTGTCGACGCCTTTCATCGGCGTCATCACCAGGGTGCCGCCGCGCAGGCTTTTGGCGTTGCCCAGCGAGGAGACCACCACGTCGATGGTCTGACCCTGACGGGCGAAGGCCGGCAGCTGCGCCGTCACCATCACCGCCGCGACGTTTTTCAGCTGCATGTTGGTGCCCTGCGGCACGGTAATGCCGAGCTGGGAGAGCATGTTGCTGACGGTTTGCGTGGTAAACGGCGTCTGGGTGGTCTGGTCGCCGGTGCCGTCGAGGCCCACGACCAGGCCGTAGCCGATCAGCTGGTTGTCGCGCACGCCCTGCACGCTGGTGAGATCGCGAATGCGATCCGCGTGGGCGCTCAGGCAGAGGCCGAGCGTCAGGCTCAGCCCGAGCAGTAAACTTTTCACACTTTTCATCATGACCTCATTACATCGGCGAGATGTTCAGGAAGAAACGCTGGAACCAGCCCATGGTCTGCGCTTCATTAATATATCCATTGCCGACATATTCGATGCGGGCGTCGGCCACCGCCGTCGACAGTACCGAGTTGCTGGCGCTGATCGTGCGCGGGTTCACCACGCCGGAGAAGCGAATAAACTCGGTGCCCTGGTTGATCTCGATCTGCTTCTCGCCCACCACGCGCAGGTTGCCGTTCGACAGAACCTGATTCACGGTGACGGTAATGGTGCCGGTAAAGGTGTTGTTGGCGGTTGCGCCGCCTTTGCCAGCGAAATCGTTTTTGCCGTTGGCGCCCAGGTTGGCTTTCGAGCCGTCTGCGCCCACCAGGCCGTTCAGGCCGGTCGGGATGGCGTCGAGGCCGAAGCTGGCGCTGCCGTCGCGCGTCGCGTTAGCTGAAGAGCTTTTGCTGGCGCTGACGTTTTCCTGCAGGACGATAGTGAGCGTATCGCCGATATTGCGCGGGCGACGATCCTCAAACAGCGGCTGATAGCCGTAGTTGAGCGGCGCGACGCCCTGAAAAATAGAGCCGTTGACCACCGGCGGCGCGGAAGGCAGCGGCTGCGCCGTGGTTGCCCCTTCCACCAGCGGCGTGCGCGGCACTAACGCACAACCGTTAAGGGTCAGCAGCATTGTCGCCGCCAACCAATGTCCAGGCTTTATGTTCAGTTGCTTCGCCACGGAGTCACGACCTTATAGATGTGTTGACTTCAGGCCAGCCAGCGCTGGCCCTGATAACCGCAATTAAATCTGCGTTAATTTCTGCAGCATTTGATCGGAGGTGCTGATCGCCTTGCTGTTGATTTCATAGGCGCGCTGCGTCTGGATCATGGTGACCAGCTCTTCCGCCACGTTGACGTTTGAGGTTTCCACATAGCCCTGATAGAGCAGGCCCGCGCCGTTCTGGCCCGGCGTGCTCTGGGTCGGCGCGCCTGACGCCTGGGTTTCCTGGTAGAGGTTTTCGCCCATGCTGTCGAGACCGGCGTCGTTAATAAAGGTGCTGAGCGTAAGCTGTCCGACCTGCGCCGGGTTGGTCTGGCCCTGCTGCGTCACGCTCACCACGCCGTCGCGCGAGATAGTGATGCTGGTGGCGTTAGCCGGGATCGTGATGCCCGGCTGCACCGGATAGCCGGCGTTGTTGACCAGCTGACCGTTCTGGTCCACCTGGAACGAGCCGTCGCGGGTGTAGGCGGAGGTGCCGTCCGGCAGCTGCACTTCAAAATAGCCCTGGCCGTTGATCGCCACATCTTTGGAGTTGCTGGTCTGCGACAGGTTGCCCTGAGTGTGCAGGCGCTCGGTGGTGACCGGACGCACGCCGGTGCCGATCTGCAGGCCCGACGGCAGCGTCGTCTGTTCGGAAGACTGGGTGCCCGGCTGACGCAGGGTCTGGTACATCAAATCTTCAAACACCGCGCGCGAACGTTTAAAGCCGTTGGTGCTGACGTTCGCCAGGTTGTTGGAGATAACGTCCATATTGGTTTGCTGGGCGTCAAGACCGGTTTTGGCGATCCATAAGGAACGAATCATCTGTTTTCCTCTGCCTTAGCTGCTCATGTTCAGCAGCTGGTTGGCTTTTTGTTCGTTTTCGTCGACGTTGGTGATGACTTTCATCTGCATCTCAAAACGTCGGGCGTTGGCGATCATATCGACCATGGTCTCTACCGGCTTGACGTTGCTGCCCTCCAGCACGCCCGGCATGACCTGCACCGTGGCGTCGGCGGCCAGCGCCGCGCCGCGCGTCGCCTGAGTCTGCTGGTTCGGACGGAACATGCCGTCGTCGCCGCGCTGCATCTCTTTGCCGGTGGCTTTCACCAGCTTCAGACGGCCGATCTGCACCGTGGCGTTCGGCGCGTCGCCCGCATTGCGCGACGTGATGGTGCCGTCCGCCGCGATGGTCAGCTCGGCGCCCTGCGGCACCGCGATAGGGCCGCCGTCGCCCATGACGGGATTGCCCTGGACGGTAAGAATGCCGGTCGAGCTGATCTGCATATTGCCGTTGCGGGTATAGGCTTCGCTGCCGTCAGCGGTGCGCACCGCCAGCCAGCCGTCCTGTCCCATCGCCACATCCAGCGTGCGTCCGGTATTGTCCATTGCGCCCTGGCTCATATCGGCGCCGGGCGTCGAGGCGGCTACCAGGGTGCGCGTCGGCAGCGACCAGCCGCTGACCGGCACCGCGCGCAGCGCATTGAGCTGCGCGCGAAAGCCCGGCGTTGAGGCGTTGGCGAGGTTGCTGGCCGTGACGGCCTGCTGATCCAGCGTCTGGCTGGCCGCGCCCATTGCGGTATATATCGCGTGATCCATAAAGCAATCCCGTTAGTGAATTAACGCAAGTTAACCAGGGTGTTGAGAATCTGGTCCTGAGTTTTGATGGTCTGGGCGTTCGCCTGATAGTTGCGCTGCGCCACGATCATGTTCACCAGCTCTTTGCTCATATCGACGTTCGACGCTTCCAGCGCGCCGGAGGTCAGCGAACCGTAGGTGCCGGTGTTCGCCAGACCGATCGCCGCCTGACCAGAGGAGCTGGTGGCGGACCAGACGTTGTCGCCCTGCGACTGCAGCCCTTCCGGGTTAGAGAAGCTGGCCAGCACAATCTGTCCCAGCAGCTGGGTTTTCTGGTTCGAGTAGCTGCCGGTAATGGTGCCGTCGTCGTTAATGGCGTAGCTGGTCAGATCGCCTGGCGCATAGCCGTCCTGCGTCGGGTTGCCGAAGGTGGTGGTGCCGGTGTTCTGCTGCAGGCTGCCCAGCATGCTCAGCGCAATGGTTTGACCCGCCGCCGCGCCGTTGGAGCCGTTGATGGTCAGGTTGACGGTTGACGTGGTGCCGCCGTTAAGGCCGGTCAGATTGCCGCTCGCGTCGAATGTCGCGGTGAAATCCCCTGCGCTGGCGCCGGTAGTGGAGTCGATGGTGTGCACCGTCCAGTTGTTGTCGGCGGTTTTGACGTAGTACATGTCGAGGGCGTGATCGTTACCCTGCGAGTCATAGACCGTCATGGTGCTTTTCGCGTTGTAGCTGTCAACGTTGCTGGCGTTGAACGGCGTTACGGTCGGAATGGTGCTGGTGGAGTTGAGGTTCGCCACCTGGGTCGCGGTGGTGGTGGCGCGCGCCGACATCTGCGTGGTCGGAATGCTCAGCTCGACCGGATTGGCGCCGGCCTGCACCGTCGGCGGCGTGCCGCTTACCGGATAGCCGGTCACTTTCAGGCCCTGAGTGTTGACCAGGTTACGGTTCTCATCCAGCGTGAACTGGCCGTTGCGCGAGTAGTAGACCGCGCCGCTGGCGTCAGCCATGCGGAAGAAGCCGTTGCCGCTCAGCGCGACGTCGAGGCCGCGGCTGGTGGTGGTGGTGGAACCGTCGTTAAAGTTCTGGATCACCGCCGCCACTTTGGTGCCGAGGCCGACGTTGGATCCGGCGAACATATCGGCGAAGGCGATGGTGCTGGATTTAAAGCCCGCCGTCGCGGAGTTGGCGATGTTGTTGCCGATAACGTCCAGGTTGCTGGAGGCAGCGCCCAGGCCGCTCACCGCTTGGGAAAATGACATGTTTATTTCTCCTGTTTAGAGATGAATCAGAGAATCTGACGTACTTCATCAAGGGTTGCGGAGCCCATGGTGCCGAGATCCAGTTTGGTGGTGTTATCTGCCGTCGAGACGCCGTTGACGTAGGCGTAGTTGAGCGGCTGGGCCACCAGTTGCGTGCTGCCATTGCTGGCGGCGATTGAAACCGTATATTTGCCGTCCGGCGCGGTGGAGCTGTCCGCCAGGGTGCCGTCCCACGAGAAGGTATGCACGCCGGCCGAGAGCGCGCCCAGATCGATGGTGCGCACCACGTTGCCGCTCGCGTCTTTCACCGTGGCGGTGGTGGCGGTCGACGCGGTGGCCAGCTCAACGCCAAACGGCGTAGTGGTGCCTTTGCCGACCAGCACCTGGGTGCCGTTTACCATTACGCCGTGGCCGATCAGCGTCGAGCTCTGCAGCGACTGGCTGGTGCTGATCTGGCCGGAGATCGAACCCAGCGTGGTATTGAGTTTTTCAATGCCGCTCAGGGTGTTGATCTGCGCCAGCTGCGTGGTGAGCTGGCTGTTGTCCATCGGATTGGTGGGATCCTGATTCTGCAACTGCGTTACCAGCATGGTCAGAAACTGGTTCTGCAGATCCTGCGCGCTGTTGCTGGTGCCGCTGCTGGATGAGCTGAGGACCGTGGGGTCCAGTTTCTCGTTGACGCCTACTGCTATGCCCATGTCGTTTCTCCGTCAGGAACCCATGGTCAGGGTTTTCATCATCATTGATTTCACGGTGTTCAGCACTTCGACGTTGGCCTGGTAGCTGCGCGACGCCGACATGGTGTTGACGGTTTCCGCCACCACGTCCACGTTCGGCATCTTCACGTAGCCCTTGTCGTCCGCCAGCGGGTTGCCTGGGTCGTACACCAGCTTCGCCGGAGAGGGATCGTCCAGCACCTGCGCCACTTTGACGCCGCCGGTCGCCGCGCCGGGCGCCGCATCGGTCTGAAACACCACCTGCTTCGCCACGTAAGGCTTGCCGTCGGGGCCGGTGACGCTGTCGGCGTTCGCCAGGTTGCTGGCGCTGACGTTGAGACGCTGGGATTGCGCGGTCATCGCTGACCCGGCAATGTCAAAAATATTCAGCAATGCCATGTTTATTGCCCTTGTAACACGCTCATCATGCCCTTGATCTGGCTGCTGATGAGGGTGAGGTCGGTCTGGTACTTCAGACTGTTGTCCGCGAACTGGGTACGTTCGCGATCCATATCGACGGTGTTGCCGTCGGCTGCAGGCTGATCGGGAATGCGATAGAGCAGGTTGGCCGACGCCGCCGAGTTAACCTGCGCTTCGATATGACGCGGCGAGGTGACCTTCAGCGACATGCCGCTGCCTTCGGCGCGACCATTTTTCATTACCCGACTCAGCTCGCTGGCAAAGTCGATATCCCGCGCCTGATAGCCAGGGGTATCGGCGTTGGCAATATTTGACGCCAGGATCTCCTGACGTTGAGCACGCAGATTGAGAGCTTCAGTGCCGAACTGCAGCGCAGCATCCAGTTTGTCGAGCATGCTTCCTCCGCAAATGAGAATTTCGAGCGGACAGCTTATGTGGGGAAAAGCAATAGCCATCGTCTGAATAACGTCAAAAACCACGGCTATTTTTCGCCTTGATTTTGTCGCAGCGCGAGTACACTCGTCGCCATTAGCAGCCAGGAGTTATTTGATGCGTACCATTACCGCCCTGTTGGCCAGCCTGCTGGCGCTGTCCACCCTGCCCGCCGGCGCCGCCGATCTATCCGCCCAGCTAACGGGCTTTTTTCAGGCTCGCGACGCGCAGCATGCGGCGGGCATGACGGTGGAGATTAAGACGCCGCAGGCGCAGTGGCCGACCTGCGACGCGCCGCAGTTCACCCTGCCTGGCAATAGCCGCCTGTGGGGCCCGATGAGCGTGGCCGCCACCTGCGGCGATACGCGACGTTTTCTTCAGGTGCAGGTGCAGGTTACCGGCCAGTATCTGGTGGCGACGCGCCTGCTGGCGCGCGGCTCGACCGTCAGCGCCGACGATTTCCGCCTGCAGAGCGGCCGTCTCGATACCCTGCCGGCGCGCGCTATGCTTGACGCCGGTTCGGTCGCGGATGCGGTGGTGCTGCGTGATATTCAGCCGGGCCAGCCGGTGACGCTGTCGATGGTGCGTCAGCCGTGGCGCGTGAAGGCGGGTCAGAGCGTGATGGTGATCGCCAGCGGCGAAGGCTTTAACGCCAGCGGCGAAGGCAAAGCGTTAAACAATGCGTTCCTGGCGCAGTCGGTGCGCGTGCGCATGGGCAACGGCCAGGTGGTGAGCGGGAAAGTGGATGCGGATGGGAATATTCTGATATCGCTATAAGGCGCTAAAGAACGCTGTTTTTCTGCCGATAGAGAAATCAATTAAGCGATTACGCTATTCTGATTCAGGTGGCAGTTTCCCCTGACCGTACAGGAGCCCGAATATGAGCATCGACAGAACGCAACCTCTGAAGCCCGTCGCTACCGTGCAAACCCGTGAAAGCAACGAGTCCGCAACCGGTAAAACGCGCCAGGCGTCGAACGCTACCGCAACCACGCCCGCCGCAGCCCAGGTCAGCCTGAGCAATGCGCAGTCGCAGCTGACCCAGCCGGGCAGCCAGGACATTAACGTGGCGCGCGTCGAACAACTGAAAACCGCCATTCGCAATGGCGAACTGAAAATGGATACCGGCAAGATCGCCGATGCGCTGATTGCCGACACTAAGGCGTATTTAGAGGGTAAATAATCCCCATGAGCAACCTGTTGACCACACTAGATAAGATGCAGGAAGTGCTTTCCTCGCTGTCGAACGTTCTCGAAGAGGAGCAGCACCAACTGGCCGCAGGCAGGATTAACAATAATCTGCTGCAGCGCATTACCGAAGATAAAAGCGCGCTGCTGGCGACGCTGAGCTATCTGGACGAGATGCGTCGCAGCACCGAGCGACAGCTCGGCACCCAGGCACCTTATGCTGGTCACAGTGATATGACGCGCCGCTGGCAGAGTATCGGCCTGATGACGCGTCGCTTAAACGACGCCAATATCCATAACGGCTTGCTGCTCAATCAGCAGATCCGCTTTACCGAAGAGGCGCTGACCGTGCTTAAGCCGCATCAGACGCAGGCGTTTTACGGCCCGGACGGGCTGGGTAAAGGTCAGGCGACGCTCAGCCGGAAGGCATAACATTCGAAGCCGGATAGCGCAAATCCGGCTTTTCACTCTGAAATTACGCCTGGTGCATCCCCGGTTGGCGCTTCCTGACGGCCTTTCATCGCGAGATTTCATCAAAAGAGTAAGAGCTGAGCCCCCATTTTATTCGACCGCGTTTTTCATCATTTAACACCTCGTCGACAACGCCATTAACCAGCGAAAGGCATTGCGCGCCTTGTTGCCCTGTCGCCTTAAGACTTTTATTCGCCCTTTCAGCATATTCCAGAAACGAAGGCTTATTATAAACAACAGGATCAGGCAAGGTCGCGCAGACCGAGTTGCTGCCTATTCTGTCAGTATCACTGTCCTGGTCTTGCTGGCTGATATAGCTATCAATTTTATTTAAAGTCTCAAGCGTCTCAGCGGGCGCTGACAATAGCGCATTGACCAGCGCGTCCCGCAACGCAATGCTTTGAACCGAATTAATTTTGCCGGACAGAGCAGGCGTGAATGCTATAAATAATTTATCTCCGCCAGCAACGCCGCTAACAAAAGCGTTAAAACAGTATTGATCGGTCAAAATTATTTTCTCATCTAAAATCCCTCTGCAGTGGTTTGTATTGGCAAAATTAGCAGCTGAATAGATAAACAAAATGGAGGTCATGATAAACAGAGATTGTTTTTTCATCTTATCACTTCTAGCGTTCTGTCCGATGAGAGGGCTATGAGACGACGAGTGTGATAACCCATAATTATGCATCCCTCAGAAGCCCATCCCGCCGGAGGCGCGATGCGCTCTCCATGGATACGAAAAGCGCTACGGCCATAACTTTCGCCCGATGTTTGTATTAACGTTATGGTTAACGGTCCTCTGGAATGCGTATAACCGCCGATATGATACGTCCCCTGGGGTAACGGGCCTAATCCGCGGACCTGCTGGCGATCAGGGTTATTTTTGTTAGTCATCCTTCCCGCGTATCCCTGTTCAATCATTTCGCCGTTATGAAATAATTCCCCTGAGCTTTGCTTATATATCCATGCCATGCCTGTTCAAAACCTCTATGCTGTTTCTCTCACTGGAACGTCAGCACAACCTTTTATTAAATTACCCGCATCATCATACAGCCATGCATAAAAAGGTATAGCCATTTCCCCTTTCCTCTTTTAAGGGCCTGATTACAGACTATAAAGATAAAAAAGTATGGACTAAAACAGTTCCGGCTAAAAATCATGGTCATTTGATACAGATTAAGTTAACCGCATGACATGAATAGAAATAAAAAATAAAAACCGCGATAAAGGCTAGTTAAATATATTTATTTTGTTACTGGAACAGGTTAAACATAGATTTTACCCGCATCAACCGCACAGGCTGCTATGGCTGCATTGTCAGGAGTGCAAAAAAAACCCGCCTTTAAGGCGGGATTTTTAATGCGCTGTTACGCGTGCGCCCGACGCGCATAGTCGCGCAGCCGGAAGCCGAGCAGCCCCAGCGTCAGGAAGTAGGCGCCGCCTCCCACCGCGCAGACCGCCGCCAGACGCAGCAGACGCCAGACCATCGCGCCCTCTTCCCACGCCGGCATCCAGTACAGGATCCCCACCAGCGCCGCCGCCATCACGATGACCGCGATCAGCAGACGCAGCAGAAAGCTCGCCCAGCCCGGCTGCGGCTGAAAAATCTTCTTCTTACGCAGCTGCCAGTAAAGCAGCGCGGCGTTAAGGCAGGCCGCCAGACCGATTGAGAGCGACAGACCGGCATGCTTCAGCGGGCCGATAAAGGCCAGGTTCATCAGCTGCGTCATCACCAGAGTAATCATGGCGATCTTCACCGGCGTTTTGATGTCCTGACGCGAGTAGAACCCCGGCGCCAGCACCTTCACTACGATCAGCCCCATCAGTCCCACCGAATAGGCAATCAGCGCGCGCTGCGTCATCAGGGCGTCGAAGGCGGTGAACTTGCCGTACTGAAACAGCGCGACGGTGAGCGGACCGGAGAGAATGCCCAGCGCCACCGCGCTCGGCAGCGCCAGCAAAAAGCAGAGGCGCAGGCCCCAGTCCATCAGACGGGAATATTCATCGTGATTGCCGCTGGCGAAGCTCTTTGCCAGCGACGGCAGCAAAATGGTGCCGAGCGCCACGCCCAGCACGCCCGACGGGAACTCCATCAGGCGATCGGCGTAATACATCCAGGAGACCGAGCCGGAGACGAGAAACGAGGCGAAAATAGTATTGATGATCAGCGAAATCTGACTGACGGAAACGCCGAGGATGGCCGGTCCCATCTGCCGCATCACGCGCCAGACGCCCGCATCCTTCAGATTAATGCGCGGCAGCACCAGCATGCCGATCTTCTTCAGGTGCGGCAGCTGGTAGAAAAGCTGCAGCACGCCGCCCGCGACCACCGCCCACGCCAGCGCCATCACCGGCGGATGGAAGTGCGGCGCGGCGAAGAGCGCGAAGCCGATCATGCTGATATTCAGCAGCGTGGGCGCGAAGGCGGGAACGGAAAAGCGGTTCCAGGTATTAAGAATCGCGCCCGCCAGCGAGGCCAGCGAAATCAGCAAAATATAGGGAAAGGTCACGCGCAGCAGCGCGCTGGTGAGCGCGAACTTGTCGGCGGTATCGGCAAAGCCAGGCGCAGTGACCAGAATCACCCAGGGCGCGGCGAACATCCCTGCGATGGTCACCAGCGCCAGCGCCAGCGTCAGCAGGCCGGAGACATAGGCGATAAAGAGCCGCGTCGCCTCTTCGCCCTGCTTGCTTTTATACTCGGCGAGGATCGGTACGAACGCCTGCGAAAAGGCGCCTTCGGCGAAAATACGCCGCAGCAGGTTTGGCAGCTTAAAGGCGACGAAAAAGGCATCCGTGGCCATCCCGGCGCCGAACACCCGCGCCACAATGGCGTCACGGGCAAAACCCAATACGCGGGAAAACAGGGTCATGGAACTGACCGCTGCCAGCGATTTCAACAGATTCATAATTGGCGCGCGTCCTGAAAAGAGTCGGCAAAATGAGCTACTTAGCGCGGGCGCCCAGCGGCGCCCGGCGATAGTCTACTGCCACGGCGGGAAATGACCAGCGCGGAGTGTTACAAGGCGTTATTCCTTCTCCGCCTCGCGCCACATTTTTTCCACCACGCGCTGCGCCAGCAGCGCCTGTTCGCCGCCGGTTTCAGGCATCGTCTGATTTTGCACGCACTGGATAAAATGGTGCGCCGCGCCGCTGAAGCCGCGCTGGGTCAGATGGCTTTGCCAGGCGGGCGGCGGATCGATACGCACGCCGTCGCCGCGCTCCTCCTGCCAGTCGCGCATCTCCAGCACGTCGATGCAGCTGCCGTCGCCGACCAGGCTTACGCGCTCACGCTGGCTGCCCGCGCGGCGATGCATGCTGGTGGCGATCTGCACGGCGCCGGCGGCGAAGTGGTGCTCGGCATAGAGCATTTCGCCGCGCTCGTTGGTGTGGATGTAGCCATGACGCTGGACGGCGCGATCGCCCGCAAGCCAGAGCGCGGTATCCACCACGTGCAGATAGTCGTCGAGCAGGGTAAAGCGCAGATCGTTCGGCCCGACGCTGTCGCTGCGGTGTTTCTCCACGCGCAGGCTGGCAGCCTGCGGCATCGCCAGCCGCAGCTGCTGATAGCGCGGCGCAAAGCGGCGGTTAAAGCCCACCATCAGTTTGCGTCCGCGCTTTTCCGCCAGCGCGACCAGCGCCTCGGCCTGACTGAAATTATCGGCCAGCGGCTTATCCACCAGCACATCTTTTCCCGCCAGCAGCAGCGCTTTGACAATCTCGTAGTGGGTGACGGTGCTGGTGTGAACGAACACCGCGTCGCAGGCGTCCGCCAGCGCGTTCAGCGAGGAGAAACAGGTCATGCGGTAGCTGTCGCACACCCGCTGCGCCTTCTGCTGATTCGGCGAGAAGCCGCCGACCAGCCTCCAGCTTTCCGCCTGTGCCAGCACCGGCAGCCAGGCTTTCTGCGCAATCGAACCCAGTCCGACAACGCCAATGCGCAGTGTCATCTCAGCCTCCTTTATGCAGCAGCGCCTGCACCAGCGCCTGTAAGGCGACGAGCGACTGCTCAAGCACGGCGACGCGCGCGCTGAGATCGCCGTTATCTTCCTCTGCCGTTGCCGCCTGGCTGGCGGACTCCGCGTCGCCGAACAGATGCAGGTAGCGGCTTTCGCGCTTGCCCGGCTCGCGCGGCAGGCGCGTCACCATCTCGCGCTCGGCTAAGCCAGCCAGCACGCTTTCCACTTCCTCAACGTCGGCAAACTCGTGCAGTCTGCCGCTGCGCGTGCGCAGCTCGCCCGGCGTCTGCGCGCCGCGCAGGAACAGCAGCGTCAGAATCGCCACCTCGGCGCTGCTGAGCTGCAGGTTGCCGAAGGTCGAATTGCAGAAGCGCTGCTCATACTTCGCCACGCGCTGGCCGAAGCCGCTGTTGGCGGTCGCCAGATGCTTTTTCGTCAGCCGATCCAGCTCCTCCTGCACTTCGCTTTCGGTCAGGTTCATCACCGGCTCGCGGTTCGACTTCTGGTTGCAGGCGGTCACCACCGCATTCAGCGATAGCGGATACTGCTCCGGCGTGGTGACCTGCTTCTCCAGCAGGCAACCCAAAACACGCAACGCCAGCGGCGAAAGCGCCATTTTCATTCCGATCTCCTTATTAGCCGCGCCGATCCGGCGTCCACTCCTGACGGGTCAGCGCGGTCAACACATGATCCTGCCAGCGGCCGTCGATTAACAGATAGTCTTTCGCATAACCCTCTTTCTCAAAGCCGAGACGCGCCAGCAGCGCGCCGCTGCGCTGATTATGCGGCATATAGTTCGCCATAATACGGTGAATATTCTGCTGGCGTTGCATATAGCGGATGGCGACCTGCAGCGCCTCGAACATCAGGCCCTGTCCTTGCCACTTTTCGCCCAGCGAATAGCCGAGGTAGCAGGCGTGGAATGAGCCGCGCAGCACGTTGCTGAAGTTGGCGACGCCGCGCACTTCAGACTCTTCGGGATCCATCAGAATGAAATAGTAGGCGGAGCCGCTTTTATGCATATCGGTGATCAGGCCCAGGCGCGCCTGCCAGCCGGAGGGATAACAGTGGCTCTCGTCGCGCACCGGTTCCCAGGGTTTTAAGAAGGCGCGATTTTCGGCGTAGTAATCCGCCAGTCGCCAGGCGTCGCGCTCGTGAACCAGACGCACCACCAGTCGGTCGGTGGTTAATCGCACTCTGGGCGCGGCAGAACGATAGCCAAACATCATGACTCCTGAAATCTGAGGCTTAAAGAAAGCGGTGCCAACAACATTGCTTTCACTATAACCGCCGCCCCTGCCGCGGTAAAATATTCGTTAGCGACCGGCGTGAAACGCCTTGATTTTATTTTGCAAATCCTGGTCCGCTCGCGGCGTCGGTTTGCCCTCGCCCGGAATCTCTTCCATACTTCCGACACGCCCTCAATCAGGGTGACGCCCGTCGCCCTGACCATCTAAAGGAGACCGGGATGAAACTCTACATCTACGACCACTGCCCCTTTTGCGTCAAAGCGCGCATGATTTTCGGCCTGAAAAACCTGCCGGTAGAGCTTATCGTGATGCTTAACGACGATGAAGCGACGCCGAAAAAGCTGGTGGGCCAGAAGGTGGCGCCCATCCTGCAAAAAGATGACGGCAGCGCTATGCCGGAAAGTCTCGATATTGTGCGCTTTATCGATAAAAGCGACCGTGAGCCGCTGCTGAACGGCAAGATCAATCCGGCGATCGGCGACTGGCTGCGCAGCGTCAACGGCTACGTTAATAAGCTGCTGCTGCCGCGCATTGCGGACGCCGCCTTCGCCGAATTCGCCACGCCAGAGGCGCGCGACTATTTCCGCCAGAAGAAAGAGGCGGCGATCGGCGATTTCGCCGAGCTAAAGAGCCATGCGCCGGGCCTGATCAAGAAGATCGGCGACGATCTGCGCCAGCTCGACAAGCTGATCGTCAAACCCAACGCGGTCAACGGCGAGCTGTCGGAGGATGATATCCACCTCTTTCCGCTGCTGCGCTCGCTGACGCTGGTGGCCGGCATCGACTGGCCGAGCCGCGTGGCAGACTATCGCGACAATATGGCGAAGCAGACGCAGGTCAATCTGCTCTCCTCTATCGCCCTCTGACGCGGTGCGATGAGAGGCGCGCTGGCGTTTCTCATCGCCTTCTTAATGACACCTCATCCGCATTCAGGCAACCTATGCGCTGCATGAGCATCAATCCGGATGAGGACACAATGAAAAAGGCATTTCTGGGGCTGACGGCCCTGTTTTTCGCCGTGCTGGTTAGCGGCTGCAATCAGCTTACGCAGTACACCATCAGCGAGCAGGAAGTGAATCAGGCGCTGGCGAAGCACAACAATTATGAGAAAGATATCGGCGTCGCCGGCCTGGTGAACGCTCATATTCTGCTGACCGACCTCAACAGCCAGATTGGCCGCGAGGAGCCGGACCGCGTCACGCTGACCGGCAAGGCGAAAATCAACGTCACTTCGCTGTTTGGCCCGCAGGAAGCGGATATGCAGCTGAAAATGAAGGCGCAGCCGGTATTCGACGCGCAGCAGGGCGCCGTCTATCTGCGCGATCTGGAGATCGTCGACGCACAGGTGCAGCCGGAAAAAATGGCCGCGGTGATGAAAAGCCTGACGCCCTATCTGAATCAGTCGCTGAAAAGCTACTTTAACCAGAAGCCGGCCTATGTATTGAGCGTCGATCGCAGCAAAGGCGAGGCGCTGGCGAAGAAATTCGCGAAGGGCCTTAAGGTCGAGCCTGGCCAGCTGGTGATTCCGTTTACGCAGTGACAAGGTGCAGGCGTGGGTGACATGGCCCGATCGCAAAGACGCAAAAGCGCGATCCCTGGCGGCTCGGCCCGCGTGCTACGCACCTCATCCCTGAGGTGCGCCCGTTAACGGGCCAACGCGCTGCGTTGTTCAAAAACGCTCCCGGCGTTTTTGTCCCTTGCGCGGGACGCTTTGCTCTTTGGTCCATGTCACCCGCGATGTAAGCTCATCTGCGGTCTGGCGCAGTGCCCGCTGTTCTTTTCCCCCTCCCTGCAAGAAAAGAAGTGCAAACGGTTGCCCGACACCTTATGCTTTGTACCCGGCCAAAACGCGCCTCTACGTTTCCTGACTAGCCGGAGCTTCACTGATGACTGCACACCCTCAGCAACTTACTATCCGCCGCCCTGACGACTGGCATATTCACCTGCGCGACGACGCGATGCTGAATACGGTCCTGCCCTACACTAGCGCGGTTAACGGACGTGCCATCGTGATGCCCAACCTGGTGCCGCCGGTCACCAGCGTCGCCGCCGCCGTCGCCTACCGCGATCGCATCCTGGCCGCGCTGCCGGCGGACCATCGCTTCACCCCGCTGATGACCTGTTACCTTACCGACTCGCTCGATCCCAATGAGATCGAACAGGGCTTTAACGCGGGCGTGTTTACCGCCGCTAAACTCTATCCGGCGCATGCCACCACCAACTCCAGCCACGGCGTTACCAACATCGCCGCCATCAGCAGCGTGCTGGAGCGCATGCAGAAAATCGGCATGCCGCTGCTGATCCACGGCGAAGTGACCCACGCCGACATCGATATTTTCGATCGCGAGGCGCGCTTTATCGACAGCGTAATGGAGCCGCTGCGCAAAACGTACCCGGAACTCAAAGTGGTGTTCGAGCACATCACGACGCGCGAAGCCGCGCAGTACGTCGAGGCGGGCAATGACAAGCTGGGCGCCACCATTACGCCGCAGCATCTGATGTTCAACCGCAACCATATGCTGGTAGGCGGCGTGCGGCCGCACCTCTACTGCCTGCCGATCCTCAAGCGCAACGTGCATCAGGAAGCGCTGCGCAAAGTGGTCGCCAGCGGCCATCCGCGCTTCTTCCTCGGCACCGACACCGCGCCGCACCTGCGCCATCTCAAAGAGGCGAGCTGCGGCTGCGCGGGCGTCTTCAACGCGCCGACGTCGCTGCCCGCCTACGCCACCGTTTTCGAAGAGCTGGACGCCCTGGCGCACCTCGAAGCCTTCTGCTCGGAGAACGGCCCGCGCTTTTACGGCCTGCCGCTGAACGAAGGAACCGTGACGCTGGTGCGCGAACCCTGGAAAGTCGACGAGAGCATCAGCATGGGCGAGCACGCGCTGGTGCCCTTCCTCGCCGGCGAAACCCTGAACTGGCGCGTAAAAATCTGATCTGCGCTTTCGCTTGCCTCCGGCCTGAATATACTGTAAATATATACAGCATCTAATCCGGAGGCTGCTATGCGTGTTGAAATTACCGTTGCCAAAACGTCCCCGCTTCCGTCCGGCGCAATGGAAGCGCTGACGGCAGAACTTTCCCGCCGTATCGATGAAGAGTTTCCCGACGGCCAGAACCACGTCAAAGTGCGCTATGCCACCGCGAACCAGCTCAGCGTGCTGGGCGGCGGCAAAGAGACGCGCGATCGAATCAGCGATATTTTACAGGAAACCTGGGAAAGCGCTGACGACTGGTTCATTACCGATTAACCGCCACTGCGCAGTTTTTGCCGGGTGTCGCCATCCGGCTTTTTTATCGCTCTCTCCCCTCGCCAGAACGTTTTCCTGCATCTAGACTCTGATCGATCAATCGCCTATTCTTGCGCTCGTTATGCTTAACAGGAGTTGAGATGAAATGATGACAGAAAACCCGGAAGAGGCCATGACCTTCGGTGAGCTGCTGGCGCTAATCGCCGATCAGCAACGTCGCCTGACGGTGCTGGAAAGCGCCTTCTCCAGCCTTACCCTCTGCCTCGACGAGCGCGCCGCTCAGCTGCTGGTGCATCACCTGACGCTTGAGGCGCAAAATCAAAATCACGACGAACCTCTACAGCAGCACTTCGCCCGTCTGGCGCTGACGCTGCAAAAGCCCCACAGCGTTCAGCCGGCTGACCCGCTGGCCTGATTTTTACTGGTGCGCGAGCGCGTAAAAAACTGCCTGATGCGTCAGGCATTTTATTTTTTTTAATCGCTTTTTTAACGCCGAATATTTCGCTCACTTTTTGTTCTCCGCACATTTTAATCGGATAGAACGCTTTTTCTGTTATAATTGTCTCGCTATCGGATAAAAAAGCCGCATTGAACCTCATCATGCACTTCGTTTAACGAGTAATAAGGAGGTTATAATGGACAGTAATCATAAAGACGTTATTCAGACTCACCCGCTGGTGGGCTGGGATATCAGTACCGTAGACAGCTACGACGCTATGATGATCCGTTTGCACTCGCTCTCCTCGCAGGATCAAAAAGAAGAAGAAGCAGACGTCGGACCGACCTACTGGCTGACAACAGACGTGGCAAGACAATTTATTTCTATTCTTGAAGCTGGCATTGCCAAGATCGAATCGGCCGAGCAAATGGAGCGTTTCCAGTCCAAACATTAGTCTCCGCCAGATGAACGGGCACCCTCAGGGGTGCCTTTTTCATTTCTGATTCTGGTATGCTGCTGGGCGTGTTACGGCTTTCAGGAGTTACCCTTCAATGATTTATGATCTGATTGTGGTGGGCAGCGGGTCCGTTGGCGCCGCCGCGGGCTTTTACGCCACCCAGGCGGGCCTGTCGGTGCTGATGATCGATTCCAGCCATCCGCCGCATACCCAGGGCGCGCATCACGGCGAAACGCGGCTGATCCGTCACGCCTACGGCGAAGGCGAACGTTATGTGCCGCTGGTGCTGCGCGCGCAGACCCTCTGGGACGAGCTGGAACAGCAGGCGGGCGAACGCATCATGCACCGCAGCGGCATCATCAACCTCGCGCCCATTCACTCTGAATTCATCCGCAACGTCATCGACAGCGCGCAGGCCTGGAAGCTGGACGTAGAGCTGCTGCAGGCGGAAGAGGTGCGCCAGCGCTGGCCGCAGATCAGCGTGCCGGATGGCTATATCGGCGTTTTCGAACCGCAGTCGGGCTATCTGAAGTGCGAGCAGGCGGTGCGCAGCTGGATCGCCCTCGCCGAGCAGGCGGGCTGCGCGCAGCTCTTTAACTGCGGCGTGTCGCAGATTGGCCGCGACGGCGACCTGCAGCAGGTGGTCACCGCAGACGGCACCTTCCGCGCGCGCAAGATGCTGATCAGCGCCGGGACCTGGGTCGGCAAGCTGGTGCCGGATTTACCGCTCAAGCCGACGCGTAAAGTGTTCGCCTGGTATCAGGCCGACGGCCGCTACAGCGAAAACAACAAGTTTCCCGGCTTTACGGTAGAGATGGAAAACGGCAGCCACTTTTACGGCTTTCCGGCGGATAACAACGCGCTGAAGGTGGGACGTCACGACGGCGGCCAGCCAATGAGCCAGCCGGAGGATCGCAAACCCTTTGGCAGTTTTGCCGAGGACGGCAGCGACGCCTTTGCGTTTCTGCGTAAATTCCTGCCTGGCGTCGGGGTTTGTCTGCACGGCGAAGCCTGCAGCTACGACATCAGCCCGGATGAAGACTTTATAATCGATACCCTGCCGGGCGAGCCGAATCGGCTGATTATCACCGGCCTGAGTGGACATGGCTTCAAGTTCGCCAGCGTGCTGGGGGAGCTGGCGACGGAGTTCGCGCTCGATAAACCCTTTTCGTTTGATCTCACGCCCTTCTCGCTCTCTCGCTTTACCCGCTGAAGCGATAAAAAAGCCTGACGCATGCGCGTCAGGCTCAGACCGTTACTCTTTCTCCGGCGACGGGATCGCCATGGTCAGACGGCCGCGCGACTTATTGAAAATTTTGTTGCCGTTTTCACGACCGGCGCGGCGCGCGCGCTGCTCTTCCGGCGACAGCTGCGACTCTTCCATACAGAGCGGGCTACAGCAGTTGTGGAACTTCTCGGCGCAGCTCGGGCACTGAATAAACAGCAGATGACAGCCGTCGTTGACGCAGTTGGTGTGCGTATCGCACGGCGCGCCGCACTGGTGGCACTGCGACAGCACATCGTCGGAGATGCGCTCGCCCATACGCTCGTCGAAGACGAAATTTTTGCCCTTAAAGCGCACCGGCAGGCCCTGCTCGCGCGCGCGGCGCGCATACTCGATAATGCCGCCTTCGATATGGTAAACATCGTCGAAGCCGTTATGACGCATCCAGGCGCTCGCCTTCTCGCAGCGAATGCCGCCGGTGCAGTACATTACGATTTTTTTATCTTTCTGCTCCTGCAGCATCTCAACCGCCATCGGCAGCTGATCGCGGAAGGTGTCGGCCGGGATCTCCATCGCATTATCGAAACGGCCCACTTCATATTCGTAGTGGTTGCGCATATCGACGAATACCGCGTCGGGATCGTCCAGCATCGCGTTGACTTCCGCCGCTTTCAGATAGGTGCCGACGTCGCTGGCGTCGAAGCTTTCGTCTTCAATGCCGTCCGCCACGATACGGTCGCGCACTTTCAGGCGCAGCACCCAGAATGATTTGCCGTCGTCGTCGAGCGCGATATTCATGCGCAGATTGTTCAGCGCCGGATCGAAGCCATACAGCCAGGCTCTCATCTTCTCATAGAGGCTGGCGGGCACGCTGATCTGCGCGTTGATTCCCTCTTTCGCGACGTAGACGCGGCCAAAGACCTTGAGTTCGGTCAGGCCAAGATAGAGCGCGTCGCGAAAGGCTTTGGGATCGGCGATGTGAAAATATTTGTAGAACGAGACGGTCGTGCGCGGTTCGGTCTCCGCCAGCATGCGCGCCTTCAGCTCTTTATTGTTAACAAGGTTATGTAACACTGGCATGGTGTTCGTTCCTGTCTGGGATAAAAAATTGCGCGGCACATGATACAGCAATAGGCCAGGATGCAAAGAAAATTGATCTGGATCGCTTTTTAAGCCCCCTTCACGCGGGTTTCTTTTCAGCGGGCCATATACGCATTCGCCCTGCGTTTATTTCAGCGCAGAGGAAAAGCTGGCACAATAGGGGAAAATCAACGAGATATTGGCGCCATCAGGCGCATTACGCAGGATAAGCTTTTTCATATGACTCAACTGCCGCAATTTTCCCGAGAACTCCTTCATCCCCGTTACTGGCTGACCTGGCTGGGCATCGGCTTTCTTTATCTGCTGGTGCTGCTGCCCTACCCGCTGCTCTATATGCTGGGCTGCGGATTAGGGCGTATTGCAATACGCTTTCTGAAACGCCGCGTCGCCATCGCCCGACGCAATCTGGAGCTCTGCTTTCCCGATATGCCGACCAGCGAACGTGAAGCGATGGTAAAGCATAACTTCGAGTCGGTAGGCATGGGGCTGATTGAAACCGGCATGGCGTGGTTCTGGCCCGACTGGCGCATCAAGAAGTGGTTTGATGTATCCGGCCTTGAGCATATTCAAAAAGCGAAAGATGAGCAGCGCGGCGTGCTGCTGATCGGCATGCATTTCCTGACGCTGGAGCTGGGCGCGCGTATTTTCGGCATCTATAACCCCGGCATCGGCGTCTATCGCCCCAATGACAACAAGCTGATCGACTGGCTGCAGACCTGGGGCCGGATGCGCTCCAACAAAGGCATGCTCGACCGCAAAGATCTGAAAGGCATGATCCGCGCGCTGAAAAACGGCGATATTATCTGGTACGCGCCCGATCACGACTACGGCCCGCGCAGCAGCGTGTTCGTGCCTTTCTTCGCGGTAGAAAAAGCCGCCACCACCGTTGGCACCTACCTGCTGATCCGCAGCGGCAAGCCGCACGTCATTCCCTTCGTTCCGCGCCGCCTGCCGCACGGCCGCGGCTATCAGATGCTGATCCTGCCCGACGTCAGCGATCAGATCCCGCTCGACAGCGATGTCGCCACCGCCGCGCAGATGAATAAAGTGGTGGAAGAAGGCGTCCTGCTGGCGCCGGAGCAATATATGTGGCTGCACCGTCGCTTCAAAACGCGTCCCGAAGGCGAGCCTTCTCGCTACTGAGTCCTTTCCGGCGGACGCGCTGTCGTCCGCCGGCCTTAAGCATCATCTTCGCTAACGCGTAAAACTTTGCGCTAAATCACACAACCTTTTGTTTCATAATAAAAAAAGCTTTTATACCTGCCGATGAGGTCCACTCTAAACTAAAGGAAAGCAGGTATTGATTTATCCTCTTTTTTAATTGGTTATGCGCGCTAAATTAATTATGGCCAAAAGCAGGCATTATCCCGTAATATGGCTAATTAGCGGCTGGGAAATTAATGTTTGCGATTTATCTTATTTGGATCTGATTTTCACCTACTCCAGGCCTTTTCCTATTTCTTCATAATCAATTCTTTGCATTAGCTTATGTATCCAGTAAAATTAACTTATTTTACAAGGCATTGTCTGATTAGACCTGTTGCATATAAGCATTGTGCCAATTATTTGGCTGTTTTATACTTTTATGGAATTTGAACAATTAGATACATATCGGTAATTTCGGTCGTGACAGTTAATTATTTAACTGCCCTTCAAAAAATATAAAAAGATTACACACAGCGAATCTCTAGCAGGAACATAAAAATGAATAAAGGCATCTATTACTACGTGACAATCAGTACCGATCAGGATAATTACCATTATTTACACCGCAAAGAGTGTAAACGTATGCCGGATAAAGAGGATATCGTTTTTATCGGCACGTTATATAATTTGAATCAGGCGTTATCTATTGCGCGAATTAATTTTAAAAAAGTCAAACCCTGTATTAAATGCTGTATTCGCTATGCGGCGCCCGTTATGCGCGAAACGGTGCGGCCGGTGCTGCACTTCCCGCAAAAGTCACTCTGATCGATGACGGTGGGAGGAGTTTCTCGCCCACCGTCTCTTTTTCACACTTTCCCCTGAAAAATTTCGTCTATCCTTCTCTGACATCCCGTTAATCAGGCAAGGAGAAGAGTAATGAGCATGTTCAGCACCTTAGAAGAAGCCATCGAGGCTGCGCGTGAAGAATTTCTCGCCGATCATCCCGACATTGAAGAAGAGGATGCCAGCATCAGTCAGTTTGGCCTGCAGAAGTATGTGATGCAGGATGGCGATATTATGTGGCAGGCAGAGTTCTTTGAAGAAGAAGGCGAGAGCGGCGAATGCCTGCCGATCCGCAGCGGCGAGGCGGCGCAGGCGATATTTGACGGCGATTTCGACGAAGTCGAGCTGCGCCAGGAGTGGTTAGCCGAAAATACCCTGCATGAATGGGATGAGGGCGAGTTTCAGCTTGAGCCGCCGATCGACAGCGAAGAAGGCGAAGCGGCGGCGCAGGAGTGGGATGATGACAATAGCGAGTCCGACCGCCTGCTCTGATTACTCATAGGGCCCGTGGTGGGCATCAACCGGCAGCAGCATGGTGTCCACCACCAGCGACAGCGGCAGATCGAGAATGGTCAGCACGCGCCATGGACCGTCGCGCACATCCCACTGCACGCCAGGATAGTATTGGTTGCCGTGTCCCTGTCCGGGCACGGCGCGACTAATAATACTGCCGCATCCGCTTAATATCAGCGCCATTAGCGCGACCATCACTGTTTTCAGCAAACTTTTCACTCGCGATACTCGTTTCAGCCAGCGGCTAGTGTAGATAATGGCGCATCTGTTTTGTCACCTGCTTACGCCATCAAAGCGTAATAATAGCGTTAAATCGCGCGCATAAAAAAAGCGGCATCGCTGCCGCTTTTGGTTGGCGAATATTAACCCGCCTGAGGCGGCAGCGCCAGCGGATTGAGCGCCAGCTTCTGATAGCTCTCTACCCACTGATGATACTTATCGCCGTTCTCCCACAGGCGTGAGTGAACGCGCGCCAGCACCACCGGATCGCTGATCAGCTGCAGACGCTGTTCGCGGTTCAGCTTCTCGGGCGCATCGCTCAGCGCCTGATCGACGCGGCGGTCGCGCGCGTAATCAAGCAGCTGGCTCTGTCGGTGACGCGAGGTCGCCAGCGCGGTCGCCAGCGCGTTAAACGCCGGATGGAACAGCGCATGCATAAAGCCGTGCTTCAGGGCGCGCTCGCGGTTGAGCTGCAGGTAGCGATCGGTGTCCACCAGCTCTTTCGGCGGCTCATACTCTTCCGGGATCAGGAACAGCTTCGCGCGCTTGCTCTTCAGCCCGACCGTCGCGCGGCTCGACATCACCGACACAAACGGCGACAGGATCAGCGAGAAGACAATCGGCGCCAGCCACCAGAGGAAGTTGAGATCCAGCACGCCCATGCCCACTGCCCAGACGATGCCGAGCAGCATCTGTGAGCCGTGACGACGGAAGGCTTCGCTCCACGGCGTAGCGTCATCGTCGCGCTGCGGCGAGTTCCACACCACTTCCCAGCCCAGGAAAGCGCTGACCACGAACACGGTATGGAACAGCATGCGCACCGGCGCCAGCAGCACGGAGAAAAGCATCTCCAGCAGCAACGAGATAAAGAGCCGGAACGCGCCGCCGTAAGGTTTCGCGCCTTTGAACCAGATCAGCACGACGCTGAGCAGTTTCGGCAGGAACAGCAGCACCAGCGTTGTCGAGAAGAGCGCGATCGCCAGCTCAGGACGCCACTGCGGCCAGACCGGGAAGAGCTGCCTCGGCTGCAGGAAGTATTGCGGCTCCATTAGCGTATGCACCACCTGCAGCGCGGTGGAGAGCGCCAGGAACATAAACCAGAGCGGCGCCGAGAGATAGGACATGACGCCGGTCAGGAACACCGCGCGGTGCACCGGGTGCATCCCTTTCACCAGGAACAGGCGGAAGTTCATCAGGTTGCCGTGACACCAGCGACGGTCGCGTTTCAGCTCGTCCAGCAGGTTCGGCGGCAGCTCCTCATAGGAACCCGGCAGGTCATAGGCGATCCACACGCCCCAGCCGGCGCGGCGCATCAGCGCGGCCTCGACGAAGTCGTGCGACAGGATCGATCCGGCGAAGGAGCCCTCGCCCGGCAGCGGCGCCAGCGCGCAGTGCTCGATAAAGGGCTTAACGCGGATAATGGCGTTATGTCCCCAGTAGTGCGACTCGCCAAGCTGCCAGAAGTGCAAGCCGGCGGTAAAGAGCGGACCGTAAACGCGCGTGGCGAACTGCTGGCAGCGCGCGTAGAGCGTATCCATGCCCGACGCCTTCGGCGACGACTGGATAATCCCGGCGTTGGGGTTCGCTTCCATCATGCGCACCAGACCGGTAAGACATTCGCCGCTCATCACGCTGTCCGCGTCCAGCACCACCATGTAGCTGTAGTTGCTGCCCCAGCGACGGCAGAAGTCGTCGATGTTGCCGCTCTTACGCTTCACGCGGCGACGGCGACGGCGGTAGAAGATTTTGCCGGCCCCGCCCACGTCGCGCACCAGCTCCATCCAGGCCTTCTGCTCCGCGATGGCGATATCGGGATCGTAGCTGTCGCTCAGCACGTAAACGTCAAAGTGCTCTGCGTTGCCGGTGCGCGCGACCGATTCCCAGGTGGCGCGCAGGCCCGCGAAGACGCGCTCTACGTCCTCGTTGCAGATCGGCATAATCAGCGCGGTGCGATGTTCAGGATTAAGCGGCTCGTCGCCCACCGTCGAGTAGGAAATGCTGTACTTATCGCGGCCGATCAGCAGCTGCAGGAAGCCCATCAGCGCGGTCCAGAAGCCCGCCGACACCCAGCAGAACAGAATGGCGAACAGGAACAGAATGCCGGTCTGCAACACATAGGGCAGGATCTGCATCACCGACTGTTGCCAGTTCTGGTTCAGCATCTCCATCGGGTCGAGCAGCGTCCAGCCCTGATAAGGCAGGATGGTTTTCATGTACCAGGTGGCGATGACGGTCTGGAACAAGGTAAGGATCAGCAGCACATAGCGGCGAATTGAGCCGACGTGACGCCACTTCTCCTCGGCGCGCTGCTCTTCCGCCGTGGCATAGCGATGCGTCAGCTTTTCGCCGCGCAGCGAACGCCAGGCGCGCACCAGCGGGTTGGTGCGCCAGGCTTCCGGGAACATCAGCGAGCGCTTAACCTTCGGCATCGCCTTCAGCGTGGTGCGATCGAGATAATCCTTGCCGAACTGCTCACCATCGGCCAGCGAATCCGGCCACGCCATTTTGACGCGGGCCGAGACCGACTTGAGCGGCGCATCGTCAGGACGATCGCTGGCGGCTACATCCTGGCCAAGCGTATCGTGAATGAAGTGAAACGCCTCGGCGTGCTGCAGCGAGGCGCTTAACCGGGCCTTCCCTGCCGCATCCAGCGGCAGGGCTTCCACGTAGTTTTTAGGAATAAATGTCGGATTATTCATTGGCAGGTAACTGATAGCTCCAGGTTTCCGTCAATGTCTTGTCGCCGCTAACCAGCGCGGCGCGCATTTCGGTAGGCTGTTTGTTATCTTTGACGCGCAGACGCAGCACCAGACGCCAGCCTTTGGTGACCGGGTTATAGCGTACGCTCTGCTCAACCACTTCGCCGTTATCGCCCACGCTGACCTGCGGCGCGACCTGGCTGTTATCCGGCATCTGGCTCATCGCTTTACCAACGAAATCGATGGTGAAGGCGACAGACCCGTCCGGCTGACGCACCAGATTAGACTGCTTCACGTCGCCCGCCGAACGCAGCGTGTTTTTCACCCAGGCGGTATCGTCGGAGTGAAGCTGGCTCTCGTCGCGCGTAAAGTGCAGGCGGTAGTTGAAGTTCATCTCTTTGCCCGGATCCGGCAGATTCTCCGGCGTCCAGAAGGCGACGATATTGTCGTTGGTTTCGTCCGCGGTCGGGATCTCCACCAGCTCGACGCGACCTTTGCCCCAGTCGCCCAGCGGTTCAACCCAGCCGCTCGGACGCATATCGTAGCGATCGTCGAGATCCTGATAGCGGTTGAAGTCGCGGCTGCGCTGCAGCAAACCGAAGCCTTTCGGGCTTTCGATGGTGTAGGTGCTCACCGCCAGATGGCGCGGATTATTGAGCGGCCGCCAGATCCATTCGCCGTTGCCGCTGTGAATCGACAGGCCGTCGGAGTCATGCAGTTCCGGACGGAAGTTGGTTACCGGCGAAGGCTGGTTGGCGCCGAACAGGAACATACTGGTCAGCGGCGCGACGCCCAGCTTGCCGACTTTGTCGCGCAGATAGACCTTCGACTGAACGTCGACAGTGGTTTCTTTGCCCGGATGCACGGTAAAGCGATAGGCGCCCGTCGCACGCGGCGAATCGAGCAGCGCATAGATCACCAGCTGCTTATCCTGCGGTTTAGGACGCTGGATCCAGAACTCTTTAAAGCGCGGGAACTCTTCCCCGGACGGCAGCGCCGTATCGATTGCCAGGCCACGGGCCGACAGGCCATACACCTGATCGGCGCCGATGATGCGGAAGTAGCTGGCGCCCAGGAAGCTGGTGATCTCATCATCTTTTTTATCGCGCGAGTTAAGCGGATAAAGCACTTTAAAACCGGCGAACCCTAAATTTTTCACCGAATCGGCATCGTGTTTAACGTTGCCGAAGTTGAAATAGTCAGGGCTGTATTTGATTTCGCGCGCCGAGTTAGCCGTCACTTCGTTGATTTTTACCGGCGTGTCGAAATACATGCCCTGGTGGTAGAACTCAAGCTTGAACGGCGTACGCAGTTTGCCCCAGTACGCTTTGTCGTGGTTAAACTGGATCTGCTGATAGTCAGCAAATTTCATTTCACGAAACTGAGAGGGTAAATTGCTCTTAGGCGCCTCAAAACTTTTCCCTGCCAGCGTTTTAGCTTCTTTTGCGACATCATCAAGGTTAAACGCCCAGCTATTATTGGCGTACAACGCCAGCAGAACTGCCGCGCCAAGCCAGCGCATCTTCATCAGCCCGCCTTTTTTTTCTACATTAATCAGCACATCCCCCCCTTTCGTGTGCTAAGTACAAACCCATTTATCTTAAAGGATTATTCGCTTTTCCGACAGCATATCCAAAAGAATGTTCCAGGGTTTCGTCAGGACTACGCCTGCTTTTAGGACAATTAAACGTTCCAGAATCAACTGATAGTATACGCTGTTTACAGCAGGTAGAATTTCCCTGCGGCATAAACCAGTTTCAGGGGGAAACTGGCCGAAACGTACTAACAAACTGGAACTTTATGAGTACAGGAAAACCTGAACGTGAATATTTCCTCGATTCGATTCGGGCGTATTTGATGTTGCTGGGGGTGCCGTTTCACGTTTCCCTCATCTATTCCACCCAAAAATGGGCCGTCAATAGTCAGGAAGCGTCGCTCTGGCTGACGGTGCTGAATGACTTTATTCACGCCTTCCGCATGCAGGTCTTTTTCGTTATCTCAGGCTACTTCTCCTACATGCTCTACCTGCGCTACGAAGCGAAGCGCTGGCTGAAAGTGCGCCTGGAGCGCGTCGGCATTCCGCTGCTGACCGCCGTGCCGCTGATTACGCTGCCGCAGTTTTTTATGCTACGCGCGCTGTCGGACAAGATGAGCAACTGGGATCAGCTGACGCTGTACGGCAAATTCAATAACCTGATGTGGGAGCTGATTTCGCACCTCTGGTTCCTGGTGGTGCTGGTGATCCTTACCGCGCTGGGCATGCTGACCTTTAACTGGCTGCGCCGCCAGCATCGGCATATCGATTACAGCCGCATCGGCTGGGGCAAGGTGACGCTGGCGATTATGGGCTATGCGCTGCTGTGGGATATTTTCCGCCGCGCGATCTTTACCTTTTTCCCCGCGCTGCTGATGGACGGCCTGTTCAGCATTATGGTGATGCAGACGCTGCTGTTTTTGCCCTTCTTTATGCTGGGCGCGCTGGCGTGGAAGCACCCTGCCCTGAAGCAGCTGTTCGTGCGCTTTAATCCGGTGATGTGCTTCGGCGCGATTCTGGTTTTCATCGCCTATAGCCTTAATCAGCGCTACAGCAGCGGCGACGGCTGGCTCTATGAGCTCGACGCGTTGATTACCACGCTGATGGGGCTCTGCATGCTAAACGTCTGCTTCAGCTTCGGCCACCGTATGCTCAACGCCCACTCGCCGCGCATTATGTATCTGGTGAACGCTTCGCTGTTTATCTACCTGGTGCACCATCCGCTGACGCTGCTCTACGGCATTTTCATCACCCCGCAGATCGGCAACAACACGCTGGGCTTCTTTGTCGGGCTGGCGATGGTGTTCGGCGTGGCGTTTCTGCTCTATGAAATTCATCTGCGCATCCCGCTGCTGCGCTTTCTGTTTTCCGGCAAGCCGCAGAAACAATAGTAAGACGAGCGCGTGGACGCCCTGCCGTCCGCGCGCTCGACGCCTATAGCAGCCACTCGATAGGCAGACGCCATACCAGCCGCACCAGCAGGCGCTGCACCCAGGTGCAGCGCGGCTCATGCTTATGCACAATCTCCTGCGCTTCCCCCGCATACTCTACCCAGTTGACGCGCCCCCACTTGTCGAGCCGCAGCGCCCAGGCGCGATCGCGCATGGCGGCGCTAAAGCGCTGATGGGTCTGCCGCGCCAGCGCTTCACTCTCAATCACCAGCCCCATTTCGGTATTCAGCACCGCCGAACGGGGATCAAAGTTGAATGAGCCGATAAACAGCGTCTCCTGATCGACGGTAAAGGTTTTGGCATGCAGGCTGGAGCCGGAGTTACCGGTAAGACCGCGGTCGTGCGGCGCGTCGGGCACGCCCGACTGCGGCTTCAGCTCATAGAGCTCGATGCCGCGCCGCAGCAGCTTTTTACGCCATTTGGCGTAGCCCGCATGCACCACCGACACGTCGTTGGCGGCGAGGGAGTTGGTCAGAATAGCGATTTTCACGCCGCGCCGCTTCAGCGCCAGCAGCTGGGCGACGCCGGCGCGCGTGGGCACGAAATAGGCGGAGATGATATCGAACTGTTGCTGCGGCACGCCGATCACCTCCAGCATGCGCTGCGGCAGCAGGTTCCTGCGCTTCGCCCGGCCCAGCCCCTTGCGCGGATCGTCGCTCAGCAGACGGGCGCGCGCCCAGGTCATGCTCAGCGTGCCCTGCTCCAGCTGGCTGACGAAGTGCGAGCTTTCCAGCCGCGCCAGATAGCGCTGCACCGCTTCGCTGTCGCGCCAGTCGGGCGGCAGCGCCACCTCGCCGTCCTGATGCTCGCTCTCATCCAGCACGCTCTTGAGCGGCGCCACCGGCTTGCTCTGCCAGTAGCGCTCGAAATCTTCCGAGACCTCTTCCACCACCGGGCCGATCGCCAGCACGTCGAGGTCGGCGAACAGCGGTTCGCTGCCGGTCGCGAAGTATTCATCGCCGACGTTGCGCCCGCCGACAATGGTCGCCACGCCGTCCACGGTAAAGCTCTTGTTGTGCATGCGGCGATTAAGCCGGGCGAAATCGGAGAGATAGCCCAGCGCGCGCAGGGTGCGGAACGAGAACGGATTAAACAGCTTCACCGTGATATTGGGATGGCGATCGAGACGCGCCAGCGTATCATCCAGGCCCGGCGTGTTGTTGTCGTCCAGCAGCAGCCGCACCTTCACCCCGCGCCCGGCCGCCTCCAGCAGCGCGCTAAACAGCAGGCGTCCCGACATATCGTTCTGCCAGATGTAATACTGTACATCCAGCGTGCGCTCCGCTTTGCCCATCAGCAGATAGCGGGCCGCGAAAGCGTCGAGCCCGTCCGCCAGCGGATGAATGCCGCTCAGGCCGGGATGGCGGGCGCTGCGCGGGCCGATAATCTCCTCAAGCCAGCTGACGTCAGGCACTTTAGTCAGCAGATTTAACGCTTCGGTCATTGGGGTTCCCTGAATAATCGACACGCTCTTATTATTTAACGCTTCGCCGGATATGGCTATACGCGCAGTCTGAGAGCAGCCAGACAGCGCCGTTTTTTCAGCTAGACTTAGCCAGACTATCACGACCGGCCAGTTACAGGAGCGGACCATGACGTCAGATTCATCCCTGCTTCAGCGCCACCATCCCCGGCTGTTCAAAAGTTTTTTTCAGGGCAGCTTCCCCTGCTCTACCGCCTGCCGCACCGCGGGCAAGCGGCTGGACATGGTGATCAGCAGCGGCCACGATATGCTGCTGGATAAAGATTACGCCGCGCTGGCGGCGCAGCGTCTGCATACGGCGCGCGACGGCGCGCGCTGGTATCTGATTGAAAAAGAGCCGCACCGCTACGACTGGAGCAGCTTCCTGCCGATGGTGCAGGCGGCCAGACGTCATGAGATGGAGATTATCTGGGAGCTGGCGCACTTCGGCTATCCCGATCATCTGAATATCTGGAAGGCGTCGTTTATCGAGCATTTCGCCCGTTTCGCCCGCGCCATGGCGCAGCTGATGCGCGATGAGGGCATCGAGCGCCCCTTCTTCACGCCCATTAACCAGATTTCATTCTGGTCATGGGCCGGAGCCGACGTCGCCTGGTTCAATCCCCACGTCGCCAACCGCGGCAGAGAGCTGAAGCGTCAGCTGGTGCGCGCCTCGCTGGCGGCGATCCACGCTATCCGCGAGATCTATCCTGAAGCGCGCTTCGTACTTACCGATCCGCTGGTGCAGATCGCCAGCGATCCCCATAATCCCGACAGCAAACCCTACGCCGACGTGCAGCATCAGGCGCAGTTTGAAGCCTGGGATATGCTGGCGGGCCGCATCGACAGCGAGCTAGGCGGCAGCGAGGATTGCCTCGATATTCTCGGACTCAACTACTATCCCGACAATCACTGGTTCTTTCCCGGCGAGCCGATGTCGGCGACCCATCCGCTGCGCCAGCCGCTGCATCGCCTGCTGGCGCAGTGCTGGCAGCGCTACCAGCGCCCGCTGCTGCTGGCGGAAACCGGCGCGGAAGGCGAAGCGCGCGCCCCCTGGCTGCAGCATATTAGCGAAGAGGTGATGCTGGCGCTCGATCAGGGCGTCGGCCTGGAGGGCGTTTCCCTCTATCCGGTGGTGGAATATCCCGCCTGGGCTGACGATCGCCGTTCGCCGGGCGCGCTGTTCGGGCTGGGCGATCCCAACGGCAACCGCACGCTGCATGAGGGGCTGGCGCTGGTGCTGCGCAGTCAGCAGATCAAGTTTCAGACCAGATTTCAGGAGGGGTGAACGGGCGGTTTTTTCGGCGTGCAGCTCTGTACTTCAAGCGACGGATCGGCGGGATGGCGGACATCGGTGAGCCAGGTCATAGCAAAGAGAAAAACCACGCCGATCAAGCAGGCGGCCAGCAGACCAATAATGGCGATCAGTTTGTCATCTCGCGATTCCATACTTTACTCCTTCTGAACCTCCCTGCCGCTTACGATTCTCTTTTTAACTCATCCAGAGCGTCACCAACAGGACGAAGATTATAAGCGTAACAGAGGTCACCGCAAGCACCACGATGGCGAAGTGCGCATCGTCCATTGTCTGGCGAAGGGGCTCATCTTGCGGATCGTGCGGCGACAGTGGAAGCATAGATTCTCAACGGAAATCGGTGGATCGCCGCAGGCTTGCGGCGGCGACCAGTGTAATAGAAACCGGGACGCTCGCCAGCCTTTTCTTGTGCAAAAAAAAACGGGACGCGAAACGCGTCCCGTTAGCGGGTCAGAAGTCGTAGCTGACGCCGGCCTTCAGCGTGCGGCCATCGCCGCGGAACAGATAGGTGCCGGTGCCGTCAACGGAAGACCAGTATTTTTCGTTGGTGACGTTATCGAGGCCAACGCGCCATACCAGATCGTTTTCGTTGACCTTCATGCGGTAGCGCATGCCTAAATCGAGCGTAGTAAAGCTGTCGATTCTTTTTGTATTGGCGGAGTCCGCCCACTGCGCGCCAGAGTGCTCCAGCTGCGCCGTCGCCGTCAGCCCCTCAACCGGCCTGATGTCATACTCGCCGCCCAGCACAACGTTATAGCGCGGCACGCCGATCGCCTCTTTGCCGTTATAGGTGCCGTTTTCGGTTTTGGTCATCTCTGGATCGATCCAGGTTGCGCTGCCGTTGAGACGCACGCCCAGCACCGGTTCGCCGAAGATATTCAGCTCCACGCCGCGGTTGCGCTGCTCGCCGTCCAGGCCATAGCTGCCGTCGTTGTTAAGAATGCCCGACGGCTTCTTGATCTCGAACAGCGCCAGCGATCCGCCCACGCGCTGGAAATCGACCTTCACGCCCACCTCATTCTGCTTCGCATGGGCGATGCCGGTGGTGGTGCCGTAGTTGGTGGCGTTGTTCGGCGCCACCTCGCCCGGCTGCAGCGACTCGGTGTGGTTGGCGTAGAGCGCCACCGACTCAAGCGGTTTATAGAGAATGCCGTAGGTGGGCATCCAGCGGCTGTCGGTGTAGCGGCTCGAGGTATCTTCGGCGCCGGTGGCGTTGCTGTAGTTGCGCACCACCACCTTCTGATGGCGCGCGCCTAAAGTCAGCTGCACGCTGTCGTTCAGTACGCCCAGCGTGTCGCTCAGCAGATAGCCCTGGGTGCGGTTGCGCCCGGTGGTAAGCGGATCGCTGTAGTCGCCGCCGCTAAGGTTATTGGTCGGGTTCGGCACCTTGCCGGTGTGATAGATATTGGTCGACTCGGTGTTCGCGCCATAGGCCATACGCCACGCGGTGTTGTTGCGCGAGGTGTAGGCGGAATAGCCGACGTTGACCTTATGGCTGATAAAGCCGGTATCGAAGCGGCCGCGCAGCCCGGCCATGCCGCTGAAGTTGTTGATGATGCGGTTGGTGTCGAGACGGCCGATTTGCGCGTTGCCGTCTGCATCGGTGAGCTTCGGCGACGCGTAGTCGCCCAGCTCGTGAGAGTGCTGCGCGCCCACCGCGCCGTAGAGCGTCCAGCTGTCGGTCACGTCATACTCGGCGCGCGCCATGCCGAACTCTGACTCGATATCGCTGTAGACCCAGTCCTGGCTGTAGTTGTGGCTGTTTGACGGCAGCTCTGGAATAAAGTCGATGCCGCTGATGTTGACGCCGTTGTCAGCATCGTGGAAGGTCTTTTTCTGATAGCCGAGATCCAGCGAGGTGCGCAGGCGTTCGCCGCGGTAGTCCAGCCCAAGGGAGGCGGCGGTGGTGCGCTTCTGCTCGCCGTCGACGCCGGTTTCTCCTTCGCGATGCACCGCGTTCAGGCGCACGCCGAACTGGTTCTCGTCGCCGAAACGGCGGCTGATATCGGTCGTCGCGCCGACCTGCTGGGCCGAGGTGTAGTCGACGCCGACGCGCGTCAGCGGCAGATCCTCGGCGTGTTTCGGCTCAAGGTTGATCATGCCGCCTACCCCGCTGCTGGCGGCGCCGTTGAGCAGGCCGTTGGCGCCTTTAAAGATCTCGACGCGATCGATCAGCGACGCGTCCATCACCTGGCGCGGCACCACGCCCGGCAGCCCGCCGAAGGTCATATCATCGCCGTCCAGCGTAAAGCCGCGAATGCGATAGGTTTCGGCGAAGTTGCCGTAGCCCTGCAGGCTCTGCACGCCCGCGTCATTTTTCACCACGTCGGCGATAGTTTTCGCCTGCCGATCCTGGATCATCTTCGAGGTATAGCCGATAACGTTGAACGGCACCTCCATGGCGCTCTGTTCGCCCAGCATGCCGAGACGGCCGCCGTGGGCCACCTGTCCATCAAGATAAGCGGGCACCAGCTGGTCGCCGCCGGGTTTGAAATCGCTCTGCGGCGCGGCGGTGACGGTCAGCGTCTGCTCGCTGTTGGTTGAAGCGGTGTCACTGGTGTTGGTAGCAGCCATCACTGGCAAACAACCGGCGCTGACCAGTAAGGCCAGCAGCGTCGGTTTACATCCGGGAGAAGAAAGCGAACGGCGCATAGTCGATCCCTAATAAGAAGGTTACTGATAATCATTATTATTACGGTTTGCGATTATGCGCAGCCTTGCTTTTATTGCAAGCGAAATTTTGGCAGCCAATAAGCCAGAAACGTCTAAGGAATGCGTGCTGAAGGGCTTTTATGGAAAGCAGCGTGCTGAAAACGCGGCGACCTGCGCCGCCGCGCGAAAGCGGCCTACTGCGCCTGCCAGCCGCCGCCCAGCGCGCGATACAGGGCGATTTGCGCCAGCAGCAGGTTGTTTTTCACCGAAACCAGATTGAGCTGGGTTGTGAACAGCGTGCGCTGCGCGTCCAGCTCGTCAAGATAGGAGGCGTAACCGTTTTGATAGCGATTGCGGGCGATGCGCAGCGCCTCAGAGACGTACTCTTCCTGCTTCTGCAGCTCCGCCAGCTGCGCCTGCCCTTGCAGAATGGCGTCCATCGCGTCGTTCACCTCGGAGAAGGCGTTGCGCACCACTTTCTCATAGCCGTACAGCGCCTGGTTGCGCGCCGCCATCGACACGTCCACCTGCGCCGTCAGCGCTTCGCGGTTCAGCAGCGGCGCCAGCACGCTGCCGCCGATGCTCCACAGGCGGAACGGATTATCGATCAGCTGATGCAGCTCGCTGCTTTGCAGGGTGCCGCTCGTGGTCAGGTTAAGCGACGGCAGCAGCTTCGCCTGCGACGAGGCGAGCGTGGCGTCTGCCGCCAGCAGCAGGCGCTGCGCCTCGACAATATCGGGGCGCCGGTTAAGCAGCTGCGACGGCAGCAGCTGCGGCATCCGCTGCGGCATAATCTGGTTGAACTGCGGGCGACGCGCGATCTCGCGCGGGTTCATCCCTACCAGAATGCTCAGGGCGTTCTCCTGCTGGGCGATCTGATGCCTGAGCTGCGGCACCTGCGCCTTCGCCGTCTGGTACTCGGACGCCGCCTGCATCCACTCCAGCCGCGAACTGTAGCCGGTTTCGAACTGGCGCTGCGCCAGCTGCAGCGAATTGCCGCGCGTCTCAAGCGTCGCCTCGGTGACGCGCAGCTGCTCGTCCAGCGCCACCAGGCTCAGATAGCCCGACGCGACCGAGCTGGCGACGGTCAGCTCCGCCGCCGACGCCGCCGCGCGCTGCGCCTCCAGCGACGCTTCGCTGGCCGCGATGCTGCTGCTGCGCGCCCCCCACAGGTCGACATTGTAGTTCGCCTGAAGCAGCCCCTGATAAACGGCGCTCTCGTAGGGCTGGCCGGTAGCGGCGGAGAGCGCGCGCTGATGCGTCACGCCGACGCCCGCGCTCAGGGTCGGGAAGTTGTCGCCCTGCGCCGCGCGCAGCTCGGCGCGGTACTGCTCGACGCGCGAACGCGCGGTGAGAATATCGAGGTTATTGCGCAGCGCCTGCGTCACCAGCCGGTTGAGGTTGTCGTCGCCGAAGGCCCGCCACCACTCCGCTTCCGGCGCGGCGGCGGGTCCGACCTGATTACGCCACTGCGGCGGGATCGGCAGCGACGCGGGCGCTTTCTCTACCTCGGTGGCGCAGCCGGACAGCGTGAGCGCCGCCAGACCGGCGCATAACAGCCGCCTCATTGCTTCACCGCCTGGTCGCGCGGCTGCGCGGCGGTATCGATGCTGACCTCCACCGACATGCCGGGGCGCAGCTCGCGCATATCCTGCGCGTCAATGGCGATTCGCACCGGAATGCGCTGGGCGATTTTGACGAAGTTGCCGGTGGCGTTATCCGGCGAAATCGCGCTGAACTCGGAGCCCGCCGCCGGCGAGATAAATTCCACATGGCCGTTATAGCGCTTGCCGTTGAGCGCATCGACCCGGAAGGTTGCCGGCAGGCCCGGCCGAATATCCGCCAGCTGCGTCTCTTTCATATTGGCGATAATCCACTTATGGTCCGGCACCACCGAGGTCAGCCGCGTGCCCGCCGTAACATAGGCCCCTTTGCGCACCGAAAGCTGGCCGAGCTGCCCGGCGTCCGGGGCCAGGATGCGGGTATTGGCGAGATCGATCTGCGCCAGCTCCAGCGCCGCCTGGGCGCTGGCGACGTCGCCTTCCAGCGAGGCGCGATTGACGATTACAGTTTGCAGATTCTGCTGCGCGACCGCCATCTGCGCCTCCGCCTGACGCACCGCCGCCTGCGCCTGCGCGTTGGCGGCGCGCGCCGCATCGCGTTCGCGTACCGAGAGCGAGCCGTCGGCGGCCAGATTTTCGACGCGCTTCAGATCGAAGCCCCCCTTCAGCGCCTGGGCTCTGGCGTTCTCCAGCGCGGCCTTATTGCTGGCGATGGTGGCTTCCGCGCTGCGGCGCTGCTGCAGGTTGTTACTGAGCGCCGCCTGCTTCATCGCCAGCTGCGCCTGCGCCTGATGCACGCGCTGACGATAGATGCGATCGTCGATGGTCATCAGCAGCTGCCCTTTTTGCACCGGCTGAAGATCCACCACCTCTACCGAGGTGAGATAGCCATTGACCTGCGGGCTGATAAAGGTCACCTGACCGCGCACATAGGCGTTCTCGGTGCTCTGTATGGCGCTGGTGAAGGGCCAGAGCTGCCAGGCGTATAAAATAATCAGTACGCCAAGAATGGCGATGCCGCTTCCCGCCGCAATAGAAAGAATGCGCCGGCGACTGGCGCGCTCGCGCTCCGCTGCCTGAAGTTCATCCTGCTGACTCATCGTGACTCCATAGATTCTTGTGACGCAGCCGCCAGACGCTGCTCCATCAGATTAAAGCGCGCCTGTCGCCAGTTGAGGTATTGCTGACGGGAGAGACGCCACAGCGCCCACATCAGGGTGATGAGCGCCAGCGCCGCCGTCAGTAAATAGGTATCGTTATAGGCCAGCACGTTCGCCTGCAGCGTCGCCACCACCTGCAGCTGGCTGCTGCTTTGCGCGCTCAG
The DNA here is from genome assembly GCF_059730625.1 of Pantoea sp. X-Soil-MYKO-1289. NCBI lineage: Bacteria > Pseudomonadati > Pseudomonadota > Gammaproteobacteria > Enterobacterales > Erwiniaceae > Pantoea > Pantoea sp. X-Soil-MYKO-1289. The sequence continues at coordinate 1,583,868 of NZ_AP036004.1, read as the reverse complement.
CAGCGCAGGATCGGCCAGCTGGCTGTTGAACAGCGCGCCGTACTGGCTGAGGCGCTCCGTCACGTTGGGATCGAGCAGCGAGAGCTGATCCCCGATCAGGCTGGAGTGGTACTTCTCGCGCCAGACCTGAAAGGTGCCGAGAATGGCGGAGCCGATCAGGCCGCCGAGGTTCTGGCTCATGCCGAACAGCACCACGAAGCTCACCAGATTTTTCGGCTGCGTCACCACGCTGCCGATGCCGATCAGCATCGCGGGCGCCATAAAAAAGGTGCTGCTGAAGCCGAGCAGGAACTGGCTGAGATACATATTGTTGGCGCGGGTGACCGGGCTGGCCTGCGCATCCATCAACGACGCGACGATCATCACCGCCAGCGAGGTGACGATCGGCCAGTTAAGGTGCGCGGGACGGATGGTCAGCGCGCTGGTGGCGATGCCGAGCGTCATGCCGCCGATAATCGCCAGCGACAGGCCGCGCATCTGATCGTTGAGCAGCCCCAGCTGCTGCAAAAAGCCCACCGCGCCGGTGTTCTGCTCCGCCAGCACGATGCGTATCATAATCATCACGATGCCGAGACGCACCATGTTGCCGCTGCTGAGCCAGCGCGTGTTGATCAGCGGATTTTTCCGGTTGTGCTCAATAACGATCGCCGCGACGATCAGCACCAGCGCGATCGCCAGGCAGACGCCGAGCCAGGGCGTGGTGAACCACCATTCGATGCGCCCCAGCGACAGCACGCCGCAAAGCAGCGCCATGCCCGGCGCCAGCAGCATAAAGGTGACGAAATCGAGCTTTTCAAACGCCTTGATGCGATCGCCCGGCGGCAGCTTCACCACCAGCACGCAGCCCAGCGCGATCATCGCCAGACCCAGCTCAAACAGATAGAGCCCGCGCCACTCTTCCAGCTGCAGCAGTTCGGACGAAAAAAGCCGCGCCATCGGAATGGCGAACTGCGAGACGGTCAGGCCGATCACCAGCGCCTTTAGCCGGTGCTTTGCCGGCCACGCCTGCACCTGGTAGTAGATCCCCAGCGAACTGAGCGCCGCGCCCGCCATGCCGTGGGCGGTGCGCACGATGATCGCCGAGCTGAGATCGTTGGCGAAGAGATGGAAAAAGGCCACCAGCACGTAGAGCACCAGAAAAGCCTCTGTAAAGACGCGCAGGCCAAACTGCTGACGAAACTTCACCAGCAGCAGGTTTATGGAGATATTGCCCATCACGTAGACGGCGGGCAGCCAGGCGATTTCGTTAGAGTAGGCGCCGAACGTGCCCTGAAGGTTGGTGAGATTGGCGGTAACCAGCGCGTTGCTAAGCGCGCCGGTAAGCGAGATAAGCAGGCCGATCAGGCCAAAGGCAATCCGTTTGGGCGGCGAATGAATCGGGGTCGAGGGCGATCCCGGCAGCATGGGTTTTTCATGCGGCAACCATTCGCGCTGCGCATAGGGATTGCGTCGCGCCACCGCTACATATTTCCCATACGCGTCAGCAGCTGTTGCAGCACCTGCTCCGTCGTCGCCAGCGCCTGCGGATCGATATCGCCGAGCAGTTCAGCGCGCAGCGCGTCCGCCTCGTTTTTCACTAAGGCGAAAGCCTGATTGCCCTTTTCCGTCAGCACCAGATGGCGCTTGCGGCGATCTTCCGGCGGCTGCACGCGCGTCAGCAGCTCCTGTTTCACCAGGCGGTCGATAAGCGGCACCATGCTGGCGTCTTCCAGACCGAGCATCTGCGCCAGTTCCGTCTGAGTCAGCGGCCGCGTTTCGCTGGCGATAAGGCCGATCGCCATCCAGCTGCTCATGCTCAGGCCGCTGTGTTTAAGGTGACGATCAACGGCCAGCCGCCACGCGTGCGCGGTCTGGTAGAGTAAATGGGTAAAGGTTTTATAGTGCAGAGTCAAAGCGTAGCGACCTGATTATTAGAGTCCTAACTAAATGAGTGCGTTATTATACGCCGAGCAAATTGCTAATGAAAATAGCACAGGGCGTTAAAAAATGACGCGTGTGTCGTCGGGTTTTAAAGTCATATTACTACCCAGACGGGGTAAAACTGGAGCTACTATGTCCCATCGCAACAGCAACTGGATCGATCTGCGCCGCGACGCCTTGCACGGCATAGAGACCATCCGCGCGCATTTCACCGGCCACGCCTACGATCCCCACTGGCACGACAGCTATCTGATCGGCGTGACGGAGCAAGGCGTGCAGCAGTTTCACTCGCGCCGTAAACAGCATCGCAGCCGCCCCGGCACGGTATTTATGCTGGAGCCGGAAGAGCTGCACGACGGCGACGCGGTGGATGCGCAGGGCTTTACCTATCGTATGCTCTATCTCTCGCCGCAGCAGATCGCGCAGCAGCTGACGCCGCTCTGCACCAGTGGCCACGGCGGCGAACTCCGCTTCGCCGCCACGCTGCGCGACGACCAGGCGCTCGCCTGGGCTGTCTGGCACTGTTTCGACGCGCTGTGGCACGACCACCCGGCATTGATCAAAGAGGCGACGCTCGACCGCCTGTTCCTGCAGCTGAGTCAGCATCCGCTATGGCGCAGCGAGCCGCGCGCGGCGGATAGCGATCGTCGGCTGGCGCAGCAGGCGCGCGACTGGCTTATCGCCCATCACGCGCTTAATCCAGGTTTACAGGCGATGGCCGAGGCGCTGCAGGTGGATCGCTTTCGCCTTTCGCGCCTGTTTCAGGCGCAGTGGGGCTTGCCGCCGCACGCCTGGCTGGTGCAGTGGCGCTTATCCCAGGCCCGTCGCCAGCTGGCGGCGGGCGTCCCTGCCGCCGACGTCGCCGCGGCGCTGGGCTTCGCCGATCAAAGCCACCTGGGCCGCTGGTTTAAGCGCGCCTGCCATCTGACCCCGGCGCGCTATCAACAGGCCTGCACAAATCTTCCAGACGCTGGCTGAAGACCGGGTCACAATGCCCTTTTCTGTCTGGAGAAGTGCTATGCAAGACCCTCGTTGCGTCATGATTTTGCAAAACGATCTCGCCCCAGGTAAAGCCGCCAACGCCGCAGCGGTCATCGCGCTGACGCTTGGCCAGCGCCATCCCGCGCTGGTCGGCGAAGCGTTACAGGATGCCGACGCCTGCTGCTATCCCGGCCTTATCCCGGTCGGCATTCCGGTGCTGGCGGCCACCCATGCCGAGATGGACGCGCTGCGCGCCCGCTGCGCCGAGCTGGCGTGCGATCTGGTGCTCTTTCCTGAGCAGGGTCAGACCACCACCGACTATGCGGCCTTTAGCGCGGCGATGCGCGAGATCCCGGCCAGCGAGTGGCGGCTGCTGGGTCTGGCGCTGGTCGGCGAGAAACAACAGGTGCGAAAACTGACCTCGAAGTTAAAGCTTTTTAGCTAAGCCGCGGCCAGAAACGCCGTACGTTACCCTACATAGCTGTACAAGTGTCCCATTGTACAAACAACTTGTACAGCTTTGCCTCACCTCGTATACATTTATGCATTTGATAATTAACAAATAGCACAAATTGACTAATTTTATCCTTGTGTCTGTACACCTTCATTGTATAACTTTACGTCCCATGAATCGGATAACGATTCCGTAACGAATGATGCGTTTGCGTCGCCTCTGAAGGTGTCTGTGGATTTCCACCTTCAGAGGTCCTTTTTTTGATGAGCTGGCACCCTTTACATCTGTCCATGTAAGGGGATTTTCATCGTTAATTGATCTGGTATTCAATCTGGACGCCAGGGCTATTTTAGGGCTGACACATGCAAAACGCTGTTTCGCAAACCGATAAAGAGATGGGTGATCGCTTCAGCGCAGCGGCCAACAACGGCGCTAGCGAGATGGAAATGCTGGGTGTAGCCATCGCGGAGATCCTCCAGGCGGGCAATCCTGTGACCAATAAAGCGATTATCGCTAAACTGATCCACCGGCTGGAGCTGGAGTCGGATCCGGCGACGCTCGACATCTATCGTCAGCTGCTGGAGCTGGTGGTGCATAAAACGCCCGACGATTTAACGGTGTAATCCTGACTCCACGGACGGAGTTATCCTGCCCGGTACGCCATCGCTGGCAAATTTTCCTTTCAGACAGTACCCTCTCCAGCTTAATTTCTCCTGCGCTCTCCGCTTCTGCTGCGAGAGCGAATAATCAAAAAGAGCCTGCAAGTTTATGAGTCAACCTGATGACGTTGCCCAATCGCTGGACAACGACCTGAGCGTGGGTCGCGTGCTGCGTTCCCCCACCCTGTTCACCCGCGAGTGTCTGGCCGGCGTGATCACCGCGCTGGCGCTGATCCCGGAAGTCATCTCCTTTTCCGTGATCGCTGGCGTCGATCCCAGGGTCAGCCTGGTGGCGTCCGTGGTGCTCTGCCTGACGCTCTCGATACTAGGCGGACGTCCGGCGATGGTGACTGCCGCCGCCGGCTCGGTCGCGCTGGTGATCGGCCCGATGGTGCATGCGCACGGCGTGGAATATATTCTGCCCGCCGTGGTGCTGGGCGGCGTGATTCAGATCCTGTTCGGCGTGGCCGGTCTGGCGCGCATGATGCGCTATATTCCGCGCTCGGTGATGCTCGGCTTCGTCAATGCGCTCGGCGTGCTGATCTTCTTCGCGCAGGTGCCGCACGTCTGGGGACAAAGCCCGCTGGTGTGGCTGCTGTTCGCCGTGACGCTGGCGATCGTGCTGCTGCTGCCGCGCCTGCTGAAAAGCGTGCCTTCGCCGCTGGTCGCGATCGTGGTGGTCACCGCCGTCGCGCTGCTGATGGGCTGGCGCGTGCCCAACGTGGGCGACGAAGGCCCAATGAGCGCCGGCTTGCCTGGCCTGAATGCGCTTCAGGTGCCGCTTGATTTCAGCACATTGCAGATTGTCTGGCCGACCGCGCTCAGTATCGCCTTTGTCGGCCTGATGGAGTCGCTGCTCACCGCCAAGCTGGTGGACGATCTGACCGATACGCCATCCAGCAAGCGACGTGAATCCTGGGGACTCGGCGTCGCCAATATTTTCGCCGCCTTTTACGGCGGCATCGCTGGCTGCGCGATGATCGGCCAGACCATCGTTAACGTCGAGCTGGGCAAGGCGCGCACGCGCGTCTCAACGCTGGTCGCCGGGCTGGTGCTGCTGTTGCTGGTGACCGGCCTGAGCGCCGTAATGGCGCAGATCCCGATGGTGGTGCTGGCGGGCATCATGATGGTGGTCGCGGTGAAAACGGTGAACTGGCATAGCCTGCAACCCGCTACGCTGAAACGCATGCCCTGGTCGGAGACGCTGGTGATGGCGCTGACCATTGTCGTTACGGTCTGGACCGGCAACCTGGCGCTCGGCGTGCTGGCGGGCGTGATCGCCGCCATGATGCTGTTTGCGCGCCGTATCGCGCATGTTATTCATGCCGAGCGCCAGCTCAGCCCTGATGGCCACTCGGTGCACTACAGGGTGCGCGGGCCGCTCTTTTTCGCCAGCAGCAACGATCTGTTTGAGCACTTTGACTATGGGCACGATCCTAAACTGGTAACGATCGATCTGACGCACGCGCAGATATGGGACGCCTCTTCGGTAGCGGCGCTTGACGGCATTGCCTATCGCTATCAGCGTCACGGCGCGCAGGTAACAATTGTTGGCCTGGATACCCGCAGCAGTGATTTTCATCAGCGTCTAAGCGGCAGGCTGGGCTAGTTCAGGCATAACAAGGCCCCGACTGCGCGGGGCCTGTCAAACAGCGTCACTCATCACCTTTAGGGTAAGTTAAGACGCAAGAGCATTAACCCGCATATTCATAGGCGATGGTAGAGATAGTATAGGTATCGGCTTTAACGTCCTGATCGGTTGCTAGCGAGATATCATAGTTTACTGTTTTAACCGGCACCAGATCGCCGAAATCTTTTGACATTTCATTAGTCAAAACGACCCCATAATTATCTGTGTCCATATATTGTTGTATAGCATAACTATCCAGGTATTTAATCGTAAACATGACATTAATAGTATTTTCTGGATTATTTTTCCCTTTATATACTGCGCTTGGCATAAAATACCAGTCTGCTATGGATAAAGAATCGGCTCCGGTAAAACGCACCACATAATTGTGCGCGTGCCCGTCAAGCGAGTGAATCATGCCGTGCGCAACTTTATCCATCATTTTGTGCTGGCCAGCAAACAGATTTGCCACCGGCGTCAGCGTATGGGAAATTTGATCCGGCTCAGAAAATACCACATCCGCTGATGCTGCGACGCCGTCGCCTGCAACCGGCGCGGAAGCCGCATGAGCAAAACCGGTTACCATTGTGGCCGCTGCCGCAGAGGCGAGGAAAAATTTATTGAAGTGAATCATAATTAAACCTTTTGGTTAAATTAATAAATAAAAGATAATCATTCTCTAAATACAGTTATCACTTTTACTTACTGTCGTTACTAAACAGACAACTGCGATTTTCAGCGCGGACTAAGCGGCTATCCCGGCCAGCTGAACAGCTTTAGCCGGGGTTTTATGTTGAATCGCTGTCAAACCGCGTAGCGCTTACCCCGCATATTCATAGGCGATGGTGGAAATAGTATAGGTATCGGCTTTAACGTCCTGATCGGCTGCTAGCGAAATATCATAGTTTGCTGTTTTTACCGGAACCAGATCGTTAATACCTTTTGACATTTCATTAGTCAAAACGATGCCGTGATTATTTGAGTCCATGTATTGTTGCACAGCAAACTGCTCCAGATTTTTCGTCGCAAACTGAACATTAATTGTATTGCTTGAGTTATTTCTTCCTGTATAGACTGCACTTGGCATATCATAATATCCCTTGGAAAAAGAAGCGGCTCCGGTAAAACGCACCACATAATTGTGCGCGTGCCCGTCAAGCGTGTGAACCACGCCGTGCGCAACTTTATCCATCTTTTTGTGCGGGCCAGCAAACAGATTCGCCACCGGCGTCAGCGTATGGGTAATCTGATCCGGTTCGGAAAATACTACATCCGCTGATGCCGCAACGCCGTCGCCCGCAACCGGCGCGGAAGCCGCATGAGCAAAACCGGTTAGCATTGTGGCCGCTACCGCAGAGGCCAGGAAAAATTTATTGAAGCTAATCATGATGAAACCTTTTGGTTAAATTAAAAAAATAATCCTCTATATAAATAAAGAGGCCACTTTTTTAATTACTGACGTTAATTTAACAGACAGCAGCGCTGTCAGGATAAAAAGACTTAGCCAGCATACTCATAGGCAACGGTTGAAATAGTGTAAGTGTCAGCCTTAATCGTCTGCTTTTTATTCAGAATAATTTCATAGTTAACTGTTTTCGCCGCCGCAGGTATGCCCTGACGACCATAAAGTACCAGGCCATGATTGGTTGAGTCCATATACTGATTAGCGCTGTTATTGGTCGCTATGTTTTTCAGGCCAAACTCAACATTAATGGTATTGTCTGGATTATTTTTACCCGGATAAATTGCGCTGGGGATATCAGCATAGCCCGAGCTGTATGAGCTGGCGCCGGTAAAACGCACGACATAGAGATGCGCGACGCCGTCCAGTGAATGTACAACGCCATCCGCAATTTTTTCTAGATCCTGATGCTCACCAGCAAACAGATTCGCTACCGGCGTCAGCGTATGGGAAATCTGATCCGGCTCGGAGAATACCACATCCGCTGATGCCGCGACGCCGTTACCCGCAACAGGTGCGGAAGCCGCATGAGCAAAACCGGTTACCATTGTGGCCGCTACAGCAGAAGCCAGCAGTAATTTATTTAACGTAATCATGACAACACCTTTTAATTAAATATGAAAGAGAAAACTTGCTATAAAAATATTATCTATCGGGACTTTATTTAACTCAATAAACAGAGATTAAATAACAATCAAGCATCCATCAGAACAATATCGAAAATTACATCCCCACCAGAGCAGCATTAATATCCAGCGTGTAGCTATCGGCCTGCGGCGACTGGTCGCCATCAGCAATAATATTGAAGCTCACTCTGGTATCGCTGGTATTAAAATGCATCCCCTGACCGTCGGGCGTTTCCGCAGCGTTAATGCCTTTAGGCTCCAGACGCACTTTCAATATATGTGCAGCCTCTCTTTTCCCCCGCAGCAGAAAATGGCCAGCGCGCAGGGCAGCGGAAGTTTTGTCACTCCATATTGAGAAGCCAGCATGTTCGCTGTGACTGATAATCATGCCCTGACCAAGCCGCATCCCATCCTTAATATTACCCGCCAGCAAACTCTGCTTCATTTGCAGCATCAGCTGTGGCGCTTCTGCCGCTGTCGCCATATTTCCCCCAGCGCCGGTAAATAAAAGCAGGCTGGCCAGTAAACTCATCACGGTTTTATTCATTTCTGTTCTCCTGTTACTTCGGGTTTAACGACAGATCGCCTGAGCCAGATAAATACCCGCAGCGCCGCTTTTCGCGGAAAGATGATAATCAGCCTGACACTGTTCATTTGCGCTCTGGCCCCATTTCACGATCAGTTTCCCTTTAGGCGCCAGACCGGACAGATAGACCTCTCCCTTTTCACCCACGATGCCGCTGTCGGCACTCTGTTGATTGACAACGGTCACCATACTGCCGAAAGGCATTGCGCTACCGTTGGCGCGCGTCAGCGTTATCATCGCGCGCGCGCCAATATGGGTATGGAACGAGGCCGCGACCACGGCGCCTTCCGTGGGGACGACGGTAACGTCGGTTTGCGTAATTTCAGCGTCCGTCGCCAGCTGCGAAGAGTCGAGGCTTACCGTATTACGCTGATAGGGTTGCAGCGATGAAACGGTGGTATAGCCGCGATAGTCGGTTTTTACGCCGCTCCAGCCACCGGCGGGAACGCCGCTGGCGCCCGGCGCTTCAACCAGCGCAACGGTGCCCTCTATCGGCTGACCCAGCGTCAGGCCGTCACGTGTCAGCACCATACCGCCCGCAACATCGATGCCGGTTTGCTGCGACGTCGGGCTGTAGCTATAGCTGCCGTTGATTTGTCCGTAGCGCCCGTTCCAGCCGAGCTGCATGGCGCTGTTATTTCTGTCGCTTGCGCTGGCAGATGAACGGTAGCGCTGGCTGACATTCCACTGAAGTTGCTGGTCGAACGCCTGGCCGCTAACACCCAGCTGCTGGCTGTCGCCTCCTTTTGAAGGCGAGGTGTATTGATAGTTCGCCCTGGCCGAGCCGTTCAGCCAGCGATCCAGCGGCAGGCTGACCATCAGGCTGACAATGCGATCGTGCTGCTTATCGCTGCTGTAGTGCGTGCTGTTTTGCGACCAGTTAAGCCCCACACTGACGCCATGCATCACCACGCTGTAGGCCGCGCTAAAGGATTCGCTGGCACCCTGATTGCGATAGGTGTCGCGTGAACCACTCAGGCTGATACTTCCCAGCTCGCCCAGCGGCTGGCTGAGCGAAATTGTGGTGCGAGACTGACGTTTATCGCTGCTGCTGAACTGCGCCGATCCCTCTCGCCCGTAGCTGTTCAGCACATCGCTCATCGTGGCGTAGTTTGAGCTAGCGTACTGATAGCTGGTCAGCGCAAAAGTGGTGTTGGTCGCCGCCAGCGATTTGCTGTAGCGCATGCGCCAGCTGGCGCCTTTTTCACTCGCCATTCCACGACGCTGACCGCTGGAGCCAGTGCCATCAACCGAGATGGCCCCCAGGTAACCCAGCGAAAGCCCGAGTCCTGCTGAAATGGCCTGATAGTGCTGCGCCCACTGCGTACCGCCATAAAGGGTCAGGTTACCCGGCAAGCCGTACATCAGGGTTGCCTGCGCCACCGTGGCCGCTTTTACGTCGCTGCTGGCGGCGCGGTATTGACCACTCATCAGGTTATAGATCATATGGCCCTCATGCAGCGCCACGGCGGGCGTCTGATAAGGCACGGTAAACACCTGCGGATTGCCGTCTGTTTCCCAGACGGTGACCTGCAAATCGCCGCCCGTACCCGCTACCGCCAGGTTATCCAGCGCGAACGGACCGGGCGCCACGGTGGCGTTATAGAGGGTATAGCCGTTCTGTTTTACCTCGACCCGGGCCTGCGTGCGTGCGATACCCCGCACGATCGGCGAGTAGCCGCGCTGCGAAGCGGGCATCATGCTTTCGTCGGTCGCCAGCATCACGCCGCGAAACGGCACGCTGTCGAACACGTCAGACGGCGTGAAGCGTTCACCTAATGTCAGACGGCTCTGCATGCCGTAGAGGCCGCGATCTACATAGGTATAGGCGCTCTGCCAGCGGCCCGGCTGACCGCGATCTTTTTGCCAGCTGGTGACGTTACGCAGCCGCCACGGGCCGAAGTTGGCGCCCGGTTCCAGTTCGACATAGTTGGATTGATCGTCGCTGCCCCCAGTGCCGCGTGACGTCGTGCTGGTATGGCTGATCTGATAGTTGAGCAAAACTGCCGGCAATCCATCATCCCACTGACTGCGTGGCGCAATATCGTTGCTTACATTTAGCAGCGCCGCCTGCGGCACCGACAGCAGCAGCTGCTGCTGGCTGAAGTTAAATGTTGCCTGCGCCTGGGGTATCGCGCTCAGTGAAACGCACGCATCGTCCGCCCCGCTTTTCAGCCCTGGATAAGCATCGACTTTAATCCCGTAGCGTGCGAGCTGCGCGCGACTCAGGCAGGGTTGCAATTCAGGTTCGCCCGCACTGGTTTTGACCTGGCGAAAGAGCACATCACCCGAGTCCACTACGTCGCCGTTGAGCACAATATCGACACGGTAGGTGCCGGGCAGTTCGCCGCCCTGGTTAATCAGCGCCATATCGGCTGCGCTGACGTCACCATCCAGCTGGGAAGCATCAAACGTCCATGTTTGCGCGGCTACCGTCATGGAGAACAGGGCTGAGCCTATGGCCATTGCTATCGTTGTAAGCCTGAATTGCATGATGAATATCCGTTCTTAATAATGAGAGGAGTTAAAGCGCACTGTGAAACAGCTGGCTTTCGCCTCCTTCATCAGTAATCACTTTCCACTGAACCTGTCCGGCGGCACCGGCGGGGAGCGAAAAATGTTGCGAAGCAAAAGGCGCAATGTAGTCCGGGTTCGCAATCTCTTTTCCGCCTGCATTCACTGTCAGCAGATTGATATAGAACGGGGAGGGATTAGTGACGGTCAGCGTATTGCCCTGCCGCTGCCATTTCAGGCTGTTTGCGGCATCTAACATGCTGCCGTGAATGCCGGAAGGACGTACCAGCAATTTAATGCACTGATGAGCGCTGACTTCCAGGTGGAGGTTTACCGCATTATTCCCGGCGCTTTGACCATTTTTATCTGCCCATACATCGGTATCTTTGGGCGGAATACCGCCCACGCAAAGCCACTGCAGGGTTTCGCGATCGTTACTGACGCTGCCGCCCGTGCGAATCACGCGCAGACGACTCTGCTGCTGCGCTTCGAGGCGTGAAAGCGGCGGCGTCACAATAAAGGGGGCGGGTGTTTTCTTATCTTCAGCAAAAACTTTACCCTGCACCAGAATGGGATAGCTTTGCGGATTGGTTACCGACAGCGCCGCCCCGCTGGAGGCTGGATTATAAATCATGCGCGTTTCGCTCAGTTTTAAGCGAAACTCTTTTGTTGTTGTGACAATATTTTGATTGTCAGCTGCGCTATAAAAGCTAATAAACGCGGTGGCCAGTGCCGCAGAAACGAAAAAAGATTTCATGAGGGTTTTCATATTCAATTTCCTGGAAAGTTCTTTAACAACAAACAGTTAATTAAAACTGCTTACCGGTGATATGTCTTTGCTGCGCATATCAGAACGCCTTCCATGCTGAAAAAAATGAAAGAAATGACCGATTATTTTAAATAATCGTTAGCTTTCTGGATGCCGTTAAATAAGTGACTGCTTTATTCTGTTTATTCAGGCTCGCTCTTTATATTCCTGCTAAATTTCATTAGCGCGGGGCGGCATTGAAGTCTGAATAAGCAGGCCGCATGTTATGATTCAGTAAAATCATACGGCGCTAAAGCAGTGTAAAGGTGGTCACATAACTGTGCGCTAGCGACTGTCAGGTGTGAAAGATGTGCAGGCATCATATGCTCCTCTTATCAGGATGTTGCTGTAGTAACATTCCCGCTTTAGTCTGGCTGGCCCTCTCTTACCGCGCCAGGCCGTAACAAAAGCGACAGTTCTTCATTTCAACATCCATTTGTATGTGATCATTCTCACATTTCGTGGGCACTTTATAGAATAATCCGAATTAGCCTGCAATCGGGAATATACCTATCATGAAAACTCAAACGATAGGCTAAGGCTATCTAAATGGGCAGGTCATTTGCTAAAAGCAAACAATTTCGTAATAAGATTACGCAACAGCGCTGAGTTTTAAGAGAATTTCCCGGTGCCGGTGTGTTTTAAAATGTGAAAAAAATAACCTGGAGTGTTCATAATTTGTTCACAACCTGCCACAGAGAAAGTTAATCACCGGTATAAAACAATGAGGATGTTTACCAGGCGTTTAATTTGATTGAGGCGTTTGGTCGATTAGCGCAATAAATAACATCGACTGCGATCGCATTTCTTTAAATAAGGCGCACAATCGCTGCTTTTATCGCGCCACTGAATATCAACCTGACCTCAACCGGATGGAAAAAAATTTAGGTTTCTGAAAACAGCGGTTTTGCCGTTTTATAGATAAACCGGTGACTCTGGTTGACTCAGCCTCAGATAGTCTGAACGCACGGCTATTTCGGCCTGCTGAGACCCTGTTATGTAACAGTTGAGGCATCCTGGTGACGATGAGCAGAAACCGACTTGCGGTTTGCTGCTTCTGACAGGGATTGATTGTTTGACGGCATTGACCGAGGTCATGGTGAAGCGCCCCTGCTGACCTCGCCTGACGCAGCCGCGCGACTGTACCTCTGCCAGCCGGATAATTGTCCGCTGCAGGCCACGTACAGAGCGCACCATCTCAAAAGGACAAAGAGAACGTCAGGAGAGGAGCAAACAGTGATATACGATCGTAAAACTGTGGTACTCCCGGCCGTGAATGGACAAAAAGCCGCAAGTAATATCAGGAAGGGGTATCAGGAAGGGAGCGCAACGCACAAAAAAACCGCCCTGAAGGCGGTCACGACATTGCTTACTACTGCTTTGTTTTAATTTGGTTTTTTTAATCGATAGAGATGGTGCCCGGGGCGGGACTTGAACCCGCACGACCATAAGCCGAGGGATTTTAAATCCCTTGTGTCTACCGATTTCACCACCCGGGCAGGGTGTAAAGTGGAGGCGCGTCCCGGAGTCGAACCGAGGTGGACGGATTTGCAATCCGCTGCATGGCCACTCTGCCAACGCGCCTTTATCCGCTGTGCCGTCAGGGGATCCTGACCTGCAAATCTGGAGCGGGAAACGAGACTCGAACTCGCGACCCCGACCTTGGCAAGGTCGTGCTCTACCAACTGAGCTATTCCCGCATTGTTCAGCAATCTAATGGAACTTGCTGATTTTGCTTATCTTCTGGCGGGCTTGCCGCCGTTCGATGCGATGCATTCTACTGACCTGACGCACTGAGTCAACAGAATTATCTTCACAGTGCGTCCGTTTGCTGCTTTTTAAGTCGCTTCGATCAGCTATCGAGCAGATCGCCGCGCGCAGCGCTTAAATACTGAAACATCGACCAGAATGTCAGCACGGCGGCAATATAAAGCGCCACCACGCCCACGGCGATTACCGTGGTGTCGGGACGCCACAGCAGCGCCACCAGCGAGAGCATCTGCGCCGTGGTTTTCACCTTGCCGATCCAGGAGACGGAGACGCTGCTGCGCTTGCCGATTTCCGCCATCCACTCGCGCAGCGCGGAAATAATAATTTCGCGCGCGATCATGGTCGCGGCCGGCAGAGTAATCCACCACGAGTGAAAGTATTCCGCCACCAGGACCAGCGCAATCGCCACCATCACCTTATCGGCTACCGGGTCGAGGAAGGCGCCGAAGCGCGTGGTTTGCTTCCAGCGACGGGCGAGAAATCCGTCGAACCAGTCTGTTACCGCAGCGACCACGAAGATCAGGGCGGTGGCGAACGGCGCCCAGTAGAACGGCAGATAGAAAGCCAGCACGAAGAAGGGGATCAGGACGACTCGAAACAGGGTGAGACACGTCGGAATGTTAAATTGCATATGCCGGTAACTGTCTGGAATGGGTAGAATTTCCCCTATGTTCCTACATTGCCTCACCTGTTTCAATGCTAGTGTTTTAGCGAATGGTATATTTTTTCCGCCAGCGCGAACGAAATGCCGGGCACATTGGCGATCTCTTCAACCGTGGCGTTCATCAAAGGTTGCAGGCCGCCCATATACTTAAGCAGCTGCTGGCGGCGTTTTGGGCCAATGCCTTCGATGCTCTCCAGCGCGCTGGTGTTCTTTACTTTCGCCCGTTTTTTACGGTGGCCCGAAATTGCATGATTGTGAGCGTCGTCACGAATATGCTGAATAACGTGCAGCGCCGCGGAGTCCGGCGGCAGCGAAACGCCCTCGCCTTCCGCTTCAAAGAAGAGCGTTTCGAGGCCCGCTTTACGATCGCTGCCTTTCGCCACGCCCAGTAAAATCGGTCGCGATTTATCCCATTCGACGTCCAGCTCGGCAAACACCTGCTTCGCCTGCGCCAGCTGCCCTTTGCCGCCGTCGATCAGAATGACGTCGGGTATTTTGTCCTCTTCCAGCGCTTTGCCGTAGCGGCGGCGCAGCACCTGATTCATCGCCGCATAATCATCGCCGGGCGTAATGCCTTCGATATTGTAGCGCCGGTAGTCGCTGCGCAGCGGCCCGTTGGGATCGAACACCACGCAGGATGCAATGGTCTGCTCGCCCATGGTGTGGCTGATGTCGAAGCACTCCATGCGGTTAATTTTGTCCAGCTCGAGAAACTGCGCCAGCGCCGCCAGCCGCTGCTGGATAGTGGAGTGCTGCGATAACCGCGTGGTGAGCGCCGTCGCCGCGTTGGTGCGCGCCAGCTTGAGATAGCGCGCACGGTCGCCGCGCGGTTTGCTCTGAATAGTCACGCGGCGCCCCGCCAGCTCGCTCAGCGATGCGGCTAGCAGTTCACGCTCCGGCAGATCGAAGTCCAGCAGGATATCGCCCGGCAGGGTGCGCGCTTCGCTGCCCTGCAGGTAAAACTGACCGACGAAGGTCTGCACCACTTCCGCCAGCTCGGTATCGGCCGGAACTTTCGGGAAGTAGCTGCGGCTGCCCAGCACTTTGCCCTGACGAATAAAGAGCACGTGCAGGCAGGCCATGCCGGCGTCGTAGGCGACGCCCACCACGTCCAGATCGTCGCCCTGATTGGAGACGAACTGCTTTTCCGTAATGCGACGCACCGCCTGGATCTGGTCGCGCAGACGCGCCGCCTCTTCGAAGCGCAGCCCGATGCTCGCCTCTTCCATGCGCTTCACCAGCATGTTCAGCACCTGGTCATCCTTACCGGCGAGAAACAGCCGCACGTACTCCGTCTGCTGCGCATACTCCTCTTCGCTCACCAGACCGGCGACGCACGGACCAAGGCAGCGTCCAATCTGATACTGCAGGCAGGGTCGGGAGCGATTGCGGTAGACGCTGTTTTCACACTGGCGGATCGGAAAGACTTTTTGCATCAGCGCCAGGGTTTCACGCACCGCATAGCCGTTCGGGAAAGGGCCAAAATATTCGCCTTTCGCGTGTTTGGCGCCGCGATGGTAGGCCAGGCGCGGATGCGTATCGCCGCTGAGAAAGATAAACGGATAGGATTTATCATCGCGCATCAGCACGTTGTAGCGCGGCTGATAGAGCTTGATGTAGTTGTGCTCGAGCAGCAGCGCTTCCGTTTCAGTGTGCGTAACGGTGACGTCTATATGATGGATGTTGCTGACCAGCACCTCGGTCTTTCGACTGCCGACGTGGCTGCGAAAGTAGCTGCTAAGGCGCTTCTTAAGATCTTTGGCTTTTCCTACATAGATCACGGTGTCCGAGGCGTCGTACATACGGTACACGCCCGGCTGGCTGGTCACCGTGCTGAGAAAGGCTTTGGCGTTGAAAACTTCACTCACTACTGATTAACGGCTCCGCATTGAACAGGCCATGTCGAATGGCCAGATGCGTTAACTCTACGTCGCCGCTGATGTTCAGCTTGCTGAACATGCGATAACGGTAGCTGTTAACGGTTTTAGGACTGAGATTGAGCTGCTCGGAGATTTCCGTCACCTTTTGCCCTTTGGTGATCATCAGCATAATCTGCAATTCCCTTTCCGACAAACAGCTGAAGGGCGATTCCGCTTTTTGCGGCTCGATCTGGCTCAGCGCCATCTGCTGGGCGATATCTGACGCGATGTAGCGCTGGCCGGCGTGTACGGAGCGGATAGCGTTGACCACTTCCTGCGGCGCGGCGCCTTTGCTGAGATAACCTGCCGCGCCCGCCTGCATCACCTTAGCGGGCAGCGGGTTTTCGGTGTGGATGGTCAGCATGATAATTTTGATATCGGGATTGAAGCGCACGATTTTGCGCGTCGCTTCCAGCCCGCCAATGCCGGGCATATTCATATCCATCAGGATCACGTCGACCTGATGCGATCGGCACCATTTCACCGCGTCCTCGCCGCAACAGGCCTCTCCCGCGACCACAAGACCTTTCATATCTTCCAGTATGCGTCGAATACCGGCGCGTACCAGTTCATGGTCATCTACAAGAAGAACACTGATCAACGGGGAGCACTCCGCAAGCTAAAATGAGGAATAATTCTGATAATGAATCCGCGCATGATACCTGCTTTTCGCCTTAATGAACATCAATCGCCCGAATGTTTGGCCGTATTAAATGATTTACATCAAGGCTTTCCAGACAGCCAAATTAATATGTTGGCCGCCTAAAATATGATCATTTTATCTTTTTATTTTTCATTAGATTTCAAACCGTTAAATTATGCATCAGGTAAAATGCCGGTTTGCGCTTAAATGCAGCCTGGGCGGGCTGTGAAAATTATTCACCTGCTGCTTTAAATAATATCCTGTTGAGGAGTCGGCCGCGCTGACGCTTCGCTTGCGCAGGTAAATGGCGTGCTGTGATATACTGTTGCACGGCTGCGCGGAACATGCCGGCACGATCGATTAACCCCCAAGGAGAACACGATGAGCGATGAAGAATTTGTTACCTCGCACGACACGCTGAAGCTGGCCGACGAAGTCGCCTGTCTGAAAATGATGGTGACGCTGATTCTGAAAGGAATGGGCCAGGCAGATGCCGGCAAAGTGATTATTAATATGGAACGCTACGTGCAAACCCTGGGTGATAAGCCGCAGGCGGAAGTGTTTAGCAACACCATTAAACAGATTAAAACCGCGTATCGTCAGTGATGCGTTCGCCCCCGCCTGACGCGGGGGCGCGCTGTCAGGTGTGCGACTGCCAGTTGACGGAGACGCCCAGCGACGGCAATACCTCTTCCGGGCTGAAGCGCCGCGTGCCGCGATACTTTTCCGCCAGCGCCGGCTGCGCCACCGGAATACGAATCGCGAACAGATTATCCTCTGACTGGATTAAGCCCGGCGTAAGCGGCTCATAGGCGACCTGGTGATCCTCAAACATCTTCTCCAGCATCGGCGTCGCCGAACTAATGAGATACTCCATACCGTTGAGTTCGGCGAGCTGTACGGCGTGCCATAACAGGTTGAACGGCAGTTCCGCGTCCACGTCCAGCTTCGCCGAGAAGCGCGACATCTCCCACACTTTTTCATGACTGAACGGCACCACCAGCCCTTCGCTCTGGGCAGGCTCATGCCACGGCATCAGCCGCGCGCAGCCGCTAATGCCGTCGCGCGCGCTCCATGCCAGCAGCCAGGTGACATCTGAACGATCAAAACGGTCATACTCCTGACCCGGCGTGCTGAGACGCGGCGGAATCGACCAACCTTCTCCACGCGCAAATACGCTATAACGGTAGCTGCCTAACTCGGCCAGCAGAGAGGACGGCATATCCTTTAACTGGGTTTGAATTATCTTCATCATGCGCCCCTGACATCCTCATGTTTGCACTGATTTACGCTACGCCCGCCTGGCAAAGTCCCGGCGCAGGGTAGACAACTGCTTCCGGCAACGTAACTACTAAATTTAGTAGTTGCCTTTTTCTATATCAGACCAATTGCCGCCGCATAACAGGCAATTTGGGTTTTATTGGAAACATTAAATCGCTTTTGCATATTCTTTTGGTGAAAATTTACCGTATGCTGCGAAATAGCTAAAATAAGCGAAATTTCAGCCGAGGTTTTGCCTTCAGCAGTCCATTTCAAAATCTCCAGCTCGCGCTGACTGAAATCATTTTTTAGCACCATTAGCGCATCATCGGAAAAACGCTGAAGCGCACGCAAGCTCAGTTCCGCCAGAAAGTGCAGTTTCACTTCCAGCTCGGTCTGCAAATGCTGCGTCTTGCTTGCCAGGCGAGATGCTATAGATAATATACCAATGGCGCGATTTGACGCCATCGCGGAGCAGGAAAATCCGCTGTTTAGCCCATACTCCTGCGCCTCTTTCCACAAATCGCCGGCCCCAGCGAAGATGTCGTCCGTCCACTCCAGCCCTCGTCCCGGCTGCTGGCAAAGCAATAACACCGGATCGACGGCGTAATAGTTTTTTTCTTCATAGCGTTTAATCCAGGCGGCCGGATAGGTGCTATGCAAAAAAATACGCGGCCGGGTAAAAGGCACAGGATGCTGAATCAAAAAGGAATAGCTGTCGAACCCTAGTGACACTACGTGGGTCTGAATGAGCGTCTTCAATTCTTCAGTTGAAGCGAGAGCCTGAAATTCTTTTTCCGTCTCTCGGCGCCAGACGAAATAATTTTCGTTAGTCATATTGCCTCGGCGTTATCCTCACGCTGACGCGTCTGGTTATTGAGGTTGTACATTTTAAAAAAATAAATTTATAAGAGAAAAAAGTTTTATTGAGAAAAAAACAGGCATGCAAGTAAAAACCACGTCACGTCCGGTTGTGCGTGTTTTTTCTTAAAGCATGATCCCTGCGCTTCTCGAAAGAGAATCCCATTCTCAGCAGTGGAGCCGCCGAAAAAACAGAATAAGATTTTTCTTAAACGGATTCAATCTGCAATACAACAATAAATTCCTCATACATTGGCCATCATTCAGCATGACTATTAAGTTAAATTAGTTTAGATACGTAATTTATTTGTAAACATAGAGTTAAGGTATTCTAAAGCGAAAATGCCAGTAGCAGTGGAAATGCGTGCTTTTTTTTACCGCTTCGCTTAAGCATAGATCGCTTGCTTGTGTCGCGATTGGGCTACGCTTAACCATGGACCCCTTATCTACTCATTACGCACGGCAGGCAGGCTGCTGGCAGCCTTCGGCCGTTTTTACGGATGCGCTTTTACCTTTGCAGGTGGGAAACACTATGTTGAATCAGCTGGCATTACCCTTCCTGGTATTAGGAGCCTGTACCGCTCTGATGATCCTTAAGGATATTTTCCGCCATCCTCATCCTGTCGGGATAATGAACATTATCTGGCCGCTGACTGGACTCTATCTGCCGTTCTTTGGCTGGCTGGCCTGGTGGTATCTTGGTCGAAAACCTTCGCGTCAGCTTAAACTTGCGCTATTAGTTCCGCAAAAAATTCATCATTACGCCGGCTGGCAAACCATATTTATTACGACCTCTCTCTCGGCGGCAGCCTGCATTTTTAGCGAACTGATTACGATTCCGATTATCACTCTGCTAAACCACTATCATTTTGCTACGCCGCTCTGGATGCAGGCAATTATCTGCCTGGCTATTTCTCTGATTAGCGGTCTGTTTTTACAATTTATGGCGATCAGGCAGCGCGAAGCGCTTTCTATCTGGCGCGCCTTGCTGGTCGCCTTTCGCACCGAAACGTTTCCGCTGCTGGTTTATCAGGCGGGCATTTTCCTCTTTATGAGCCTGGCCCTAAAATTTGTACTTCATCAGCAAATCAATCCGCTGATGGCGGCTTTCTGGTTTATGCTGCAGCTCGCAACGCTGACTGGATTTATATTTTCCTGGCCCGCCAATCATTTTCTGATTAAACGCGGGCTGAACCCGGCGGTTTAATTCATCGACAATATCCGGTTCCGCGCATGCCGAAATGAAAATGGCCGGCATGCGCGGCGTTATAATCCGGCCCAAGCGCATTGCCGAAGTTATTACATCCCTCCTGCCAGAGCTGATGCAGCAGAACAGACTTGTTTTCCGGCTGCGTCCAGTTTTTCCCCACCTCTATGCGTTGCCCGTCAGCCAGCTGAAAGCCGGTGACGTCCCAGGCATCCGCGGTGGCATGCTCGCTTAAGCGCCCTTCCGTGCGGTGATAGATATTGCGGCAGGCGTAGCTGCCGACATGGTTGATGCGCGTCAGCGACGCGCCAGGCTGCGCCTGCGCCAGACGCTGCTGGCTGCGCAGAACAAACATGGTGCTGGCGACGGCCATTGGGCAGCTGGCGAGAAAACTGCTGCTCAGGCTGACCTTGCCGAAACGCTGGATGCGCAGCGGATCAGGCAGCGGGCAGGCGCCCGTGACGGCGGGACGCGCGCTAAACGTCACCAGGCCCGCCTGCTGCGCGCGGCGCATCACGTCGAGGCAGGCAGCGGGATCGCTAGCCAGCCGCTTGAGTTTGTAGCGCGTCATCCAGCCGGGCGGATCGGTGACCGCCAGCGGCGTAAAGGGGTTGAACTGAGGCGGCAGATGCTGCTTCAGCCACGGCAGGCTCCACCATCCAACGGCTATTAACACCAGCAGCAGAATAATCGCGCGCATTCTCCCTCTCGCAGCAGCTTGATTTAGAGAACAAAAGTGTAGAAGCTACGCGCCGGTTTAGCGCTGTTAACGGCGCTTTTCGCTTAAAACAGCCGCATTGTGCCGCAAGTTTGTGCCGCGTAAAGATTTTCTGACATGTTAATAAGACGTAAAGGTCGCATTTGGACAAAAAAATTAGCGAGCTTTTGCCTTATTCCTCTATCTTATGCCCACTTGCCTCCAGGCAAGCGATCGCAAACAGCCAGCAGAGCTGACACAACATCCAGACAGGAATAACGATTTTATGGTTGATCAAGTAAAAGAAGCCGTCGCTGAACAGGAGAATCCTGACAAGCTGCGGCGTAATCTGCATAACCGTCATATTCAGCTTATCGCCATCGGCGGCGCCATCGGCACCGGCCTGTTTATGGGCTCCGGCAAAACCATTAGTCTGGCGGGTCCGTCGATCATTTTCGTTTATATGATCATCGGCTTTATGCTCTTTTTTGTGATGCGCGCGATGGGCGAGCTGCTGCTCTCTAATCTGGAATACAAATCGTTCAGCGACTTCGCCGCCGACCTGCTCGGCCCCTGGGCGGGCTACTTTACCGGCTGGACCTACTGGTTCTGCTGGGTGGTGACCGGCATTGCCGACGTGGTGGCGATATCCGCCTATTTCCAGCTCTGGTTCCCCGGTTTTTCCGTATGGATGAGCGCCCTGCTGTGCGTCTTCGTGTTCCTTGCGCTGAATATTGCCACGGTGAAAATGTTCGGCGAGATGGAGTTCTGGTTCGCCATCATTAAGATCGTCGCCATCGTGGCGCTGATTATCACCGGCATCGTGCTGGTGACCCTGCACTATCCTTCGCCGGGCGGCGGCACCGCCTCGCTGAGCAATATCTGGGATCACGGCGGCCTGTTCCCGAAAGGGCTAAGCGGCTTTTTCGCCGGTTTCCAGATTGCGGTGTTCGCCTTTGTCGGCATTGAGCTGGTCGGCACGGCGGCGGCGGAAACGCACGATCCCCATAAGGTGCTGCCGCGCGCCATTAACGCCATTCCGCTGCGCGTGATTATGTTCTACGTGCTGGCGCTGATGGTGATCATGGCGGTGACGCCCTGGACGCAGGTGCTGGCGGATCGCAGCCCTTTTGTTGAGATGTTTGTGCTGATCGGCCTGCCGGCGGCGGCCAGTATCGTGAACTTTGTGGTGCTGACCTCAGCGGCCTCTTCCGCCAACAGCGGCATCTTTTCCACCAGCCGTATGCTCTACGGCCTGTCGCAGCAGGGCGTGGCGCACCGCGCCTTTGGTCGCCTCTCCGCGCGCGCGGTGCCGACTGCCGGGCTCTTTTTCTCCTGCCTCTGCCTGCTTGTCGGCGTCGCGCTGATCTATCTGATCCCGGATGTGATGACGGTGTTCACCATGGTGACCACGGTGTCGGCGATCCTGTTTATGTTCGTCTGGACCATTATCCTGTGCAGCTATCTGGCCTACCGCAAGAAGTATCCGGAGCGCCACGCGGCGTCGGGCTTTAAGATGCCGCTGGGCAAGTTCATGTGCTGGGTGGTGATGGCGTTCTTCGCCTTCGTGCTGGTGCTGCTGACGCTGCAGGAAGATACCCGTCAGGCGCTGATGGTCACCCCGCTGTGGTTTGTCATGCTGACCATGGGCTGGCTGCTGCGCCGTCGCGCTGCACGCTAATCGCTTTTTCCCCTGCGATAAAAACGGCTAAGGGGCGGGAAGCATCAACCAGAGCAAAGCGTCCCGCGCAGGGACAAAAACGCCGGGAGCGTTTTTAGACAACGCAACGCGCTGGCGCACCTCAGGGAGGAGGTGCGTCATTGCCGCTTTTACAAGCGCTCTACACTCTTTTTAAAACTCTGCCCCAGCGAAGGACGCGCGGAAGGCAGCCGCTCAGGATGCGCGGCGGGCGACTGCGGCGTGCCCAGCCCGAAGGTAAAGGTATACTTCCCCTCTTCCCCCATGCGTAAATCGGCAATAAGCGTCTGCCCATCCTGCTCGCGCAGCGCATAGAAGCCGTGACTGAACCAGGCGACGCGCTCCGCATACCAGCTGCCCTGCAGCGGCGCGAACAGCGCCGTGTGTCGCGGCCGCCAGCGGATCTGCAGTGGCCGCGTCGGCGACAGCAGCGACCACCAGGCTTCGCCATAGCGATCGCCGTCGATAATCACCGCGCGCCATACCAGCGTATTAAACGCGGTTGGCGTCACCAGCACCTTCTCGTCGGACACCTTCTGCTGCGTCAGCGATTGTCCGATCTGCCAGCCTGCCACGCCCTGAATCGCCACGCTCCAGGCGAGATAGAGCGTGCTCAGGGTTAATCCGACGCGATTCCAGCGCAGACCGCTGGCACCGCCACGCCGCAGCGCTACCGCGAGGCAGATCAGCAGCGGCAGCGTATAAAGCGGATCGACGATATAGATGCTGCCGACGGCGAAGGGGTGATCGGTGAGCGGCAGGCCAAGCTGCGTGCCATACACCGTCATCAGATCCAGCAGCGGATGGGTAATCAGCGCCAGCCAGATCGCCAGCCACCACTGCTGCCAGCTTACGCCGCGCCGGAACAGGCCCGCGATAAGCCAGGCGAGCAGCGGCGAGGCCAGCGTGAGCCACAGCAGCGCATGGCTCTCGGTGCGGTGCAGCGTCATATTGCGGATGGCGTCGCCGTGATCGATAAACACGTCGAGATCGGGCAGCGTACCGCAGACGGCGCCCACCGCCGCCGCCTGCCAGATCGGCGTCCGGCGACCCATCGCCGCGACGCTGACCGACGCGCCCAGCAGCAACTGCGAAACAGAATCCATCGATAACTCCGTGGCTGAGCGGCGGCGCCAGCCGCAAGGAAATTAGCGCACGCGGATCCCTTCGATAATCATGCGCTGCACGTTTTCGACCGTTTCATCAAAAAACTGGGGATCGCTCAGGGTCTGCCCGGTAATCGCCTCGACCTGGCTGGCGAAATCCGCATAGTGCTGCGTCGCCGCCCACAGCATAAAAAAGAGATGCTGCGGCTGTACGCCCGCCAGACGTCCTTCATTAATCCAGCGCTCAACGATCGCCGCCTTATCGTCCACCAGCTGTTTCAGATCGCCCGCCAGCTCCCCTTTTAGCAGCGGCGCGCCCTGCAACATCTCCAGACAGAAGAGCCGCGACGCCTGCGGATGATCGCGCGACACCTCAAGCTTGAGACGGATATAGCGGCGTATGGCGCTGAGGGGATCCATATCGTGCTGCAGCGCGCGCAGCGGCGCCAGCCAGACGTCGAGGATCTCTTTCAGCACCGCGATATAGAGCGTTTCTTTCGAAGGATAATAGTAGAGCAGATTGGTTTTGGAGACGTCGGCGCGCTCGGCGACCTGATCCAGACGCGTGCCGTGAATACCAAACTGCGAGAAAAGCGCCAGCGCGGCCTCCAGAATGGCGGCGCGTTTCGCCGCAGTCGCGCGCGAACGTCGCGTCGGTTTTTTTTCATCGGTTTTCACAGCGTTACCTCATTCCTTAAGCGTACTGGCATCATAGCAAAGCCGCTCTCCCCTGCCCAACCCGGCCGCTGCACCTTTTTTGTTCAGCCTGCCTGCAAAACGTGCAGAGATTTTTGACCAGATGGTCCATAACGGACCAGCCGTTCCACTTTTTATCCGCCCTGTATGTTTAACCTTTTGTTAAATAGACCCTTTTATTTTGTGGCACAACCTTTGCAAATTTGTCAGCAAGCGCCGCCATCAGGGATGAAGCAGGATGCCGCGTAGCGCACCACATCATTTATCACCTGGCAAAGAGGGTTCGACATGAAGATTGGCGTTTTTATTCCGATTGGTAACAACGGCTGGCTGATTTCTTCCCACGCTCCGCAGTACAAGCCGACGTTCGAACTGAATAAGGCGATCGTACAAAAGGCGGAGCGCTACCACTTCGACTTTGCGCTCTCAATGATCAAGCTGCGCGGCTTCGGCGGCAAAACCGAGTTCTGGGATCACAACCTGGAATCTTTCACCCTGATGGCGGGCCTGGCCGCCGTGACCTCGCGTATAGAGATTTACGCCACCGCCGCCACGCTAACGCTGCCGCCCGCTATTGTGGCGCGTATGGCGTCGACCATCGACTCCATCTCCAACGGCCGCTTCGGCGTCAACCTGGTGACCGGCTGGCAGAAACCGGAGTATGAGCAGATGGGTATCTGGCCAGGCGATGACTACTTTAGCCGCCGCTACGACTACCTGACGGAGTACGTCACCGTGCTGCGCGATCTCTGGGGCAGCGGCCAGTCCGATTTCAAAGGCGAATTTTTCACCATGAACGACTGCCGGGTCAGCCCGCAGCCGCAAAAGCCGATGAAGGTGATTTGCGCCGGTCAGAGCGATGCAGGCATGGCCTTTTCCGCGCAGCATGCCGACTACAACTTCTGCTTCGGCAAAGGGGTCAATACGCCCGCTGCTTTCGCCCCGACCGCCGCGCGGATGAAACAGGCGGCAGAGAAGGCGGGCCGCGACGTCGGCTCCTACGTGCTGTTTATGATTATCGCCGCCGACAGCGACGAGGCGGCGCGCGCCAAATGGGAGCACTACAAAGCGGGCGCCGATGAAGAGGCGCTCGCCTGGCTCACCACGCAAAGCCAGCAGGACAAGCGCTCCGGCAGCGACACCAACGTGCGCCAGATGGCCGACCCCACTTCTGCGGTCAATATCAATATGGGCACGCTGGTCGGCTCTTACGCTAACGTCGCGCGCATGCTGGACGAGGTGGCGCAGGTTAACGGCGCCGAAGGCGTGCTGCTCACCTTCGACGACTTCCTGCAGGGCATTGAAGATTTCGGCCAGCATATCCAGCCGCTGATGCAGTGTCGCAGCGAGATCAATGACAACAGAGAGGTGGCCTGATGAGTACCGTTTACTGCGCCCATACTTCCGCGCTGCCGCAGGTTGAGCTGCCTGCGCGCCCGGAAGCGATCGCTTTCCCGCCCACGCAAAGCGCGCTGATCGTGGTCGATATGCAAAACGCCTACGCCACGCCCGGCGGCTATCTCGATCTGGCCGGCTTCGACGTCTCCGCCACGACGCCGGTGATCGAGAAGATCGCGCAGGCGGTCAGCGCCGCGCGCGCGGCTGGCGTGCAGATCGTCTGGTTCCAGAACGGCTGGGATAACCAGTATGTCGAGGCGGGCGATGCCGGTTCGCCGAATTTTCATAAATCCAACGCTCTGAAAACCATGCGCAAGCGCCCTGAGCTGCAGGGCACGCTGCTGGCGAAAGGCGGCTGGGATTATCAGCTGGTGGATGCGCTGCAGCCGCAGCCAGAGGATATCGTGCTGCCGAAACCGCGCTACAGCGGCTTTTTCAACACTCCGCTCGACAGCATGCTGCGCAGCCGCGGCATTCGTCATCTGATCTTTACCGGCATCGCCACCAACGTCTGCGTGGAATCGACGCTGCGCGACGGCTTTTTCCTCGAATATTTCGGCGTAGTGCTGGAAGACGCTACCTACCAGGCGGGCCCGCTTTTTGCCCAGCAGGCGGCGATTTTCAACATCGAAACCTTTTTCGGCTGGGTCTCCAGCGTCGACGCCTTCTGCGAAAGCCTGCAAGGTCATAAGGAGTAAAGCCATGCCGAAGTCTGTGATTATTCCCCCCGGCACCGCCACGCCGATCGCTCCTTTCGTTCCGGGCACGCTGGCCGACGGGGTGGTCTATGTGTCCGGCACTCTGCCGTTCGATAAAGAGAATAACGTGGTGCATATCGGCGACGCTGCCGCGCAGACGCGTCACGTGCTGGAAACCATTAAAACGGTGATTGAAACCGCGGGCGGCACGCTCGACGACGTGACGTTCAACTCGATTTTTCTTACCGACTGGCAAAATTACGCCGCCATCAATCAGGTCTATGCCGAGTATTTCGCCGGCGATAAGCCGGCGCGCTTCTGCATTCAGTGCGGTCTGGTGAAGCCCGACGCGCTGGTGGAGATCGCCAGCGTGGCGCATATCGGCAAGCGGGAGGCGTAATGCATCTGGAGATACTGGGACGGCAGGATCCCGCGGCGCCGACGCTGGTGCTGGCTTCCGGCCTCGGCGGCGTCGCGGGCTTCTGGCAGCCGCAGCTGGCGGCGCTCAGCGCGCGCTATCGCGTGGTGGTTTACGATCAGCGCGGCACCGGCCGTAGCGCGCAACCGCTGCCCGCCGACTATTCAATGGCGATGATGGCGGCCGAACTGGCCGAGGCGCTGGCGCAGCGCGCTATAACCCGCTTCAGCGTCATCGGCCACGCGCTTGGCGGCCTCGTCGGGCTGCAGCTGGCGCTCGATTACCCCGAACGCGTCGAGCGCGTAGCGGTCATCAACGGCTGGCTGCGGCTGCATCCCCATACGCGACGCTGCTTTCAGGTGCGGCAGGATCTGCTGCTCAAGGCGGGCGTCGAGGCCTTCGTGCGCGCGCAGCCGCTGTTCCTCTATCCGGCGGAGTGGATGGCGCAGCATCAGACGCGTCTCGCCGACGAAGAGGCGGCGCATCTCGCCCATTTTCAGGGGCGCGACAACCTGCTGCTGCGCCTGAACGCCCTGATGCGCGCCGACTTCGCGCCGCTGGCCCACCGCATTCAGCAGCCGGTGCTGGCGATCTGTAGCCAGGACGACATGCTGGTGCCCTGGAGCTGCAACGGAGAGCTGGCGGCTGCGCTGCCCAACGCGCAGCAGATCGCCATGTCCTGGGGCGGACATGCCATGAGCGTCACCGACGCCGACGGATTCAACTCGCTGCTGCTGCAGTGGCTTAACAGAGGCGAAGCCGCGCCGCAGCGCGCGGCGAGCTGAGGAGATAACCATGAGTACCCTGACCCTTACGCCTGAGATCGCGCTGGTCGAGAAGCAGGCCTTTCGCGACGGCATGGCGCGCCTTGGCGCCGCCGTTAATATCATCACCACCGACGGCCCGGCGGGCCGCGCAGGTTTTACCGCCTCTGCGGTGTGCAGCGTCACCGATACGCCGCCGACGCTGCTGGTCTGCCTGAATCGCTCCGCCTCGGTATGGTCGGTGTTCGACGCCAACCGCCAGCTTTGCGTCAATACCCTGGCGGCCGGTCAGGAGGCGCTCTCAGGCCTGTTCGGCGGCAAGACGCCGATGGAAGCGCGCTTTCAGGCGGCACAGTGGCGCACGGCGGCGACAGGTTCGCCGGTGCTGGAGGGGGCGCTGGTCTCGTTCGACTGCCGCATCAGCGACATTACGCCGGTCGGCACCCATGACGTGCTGTTTTGCGAAGTGCTGGCGCTGACGTTTAGCAACGAAATGCACGGGCTGGCCTGGTTCGATCGCGGCTATCTGCCCTTGCAGCGGCAGGACGCCCGCTAATCCGCCCTGCGCGGCCTGATACCACTCTTTCTGGAGATAACGATGGCGAGTTCCTGGTTTCCTCAATGGCGTAAAAAGTCGGCGGTATCGGACGGCGGGCTTATCGCCCCGGATGAGACGCTGCCGTTTGGACAAACGGCGATCCTCGGCCTGCAGCATGCGGTGGCGATGTTCGGCGCCACCGTGCTGATGCCGCTGCTGATGGGGCTGGATCCCAATCTGGCGATCCTGGTGTCGGGCATCGGCACCCTGCTCTTTTTTGTTATCACCGGCGGACGCGTGCCGAGCTATCTCGGCTCCAGCGCGGCCTTTGTCGGCGTGGTGATCGCCGTAACCGGCTTCAACGGTCAGGGACTCAACCCGCATCTCAGCGTCGCGCTCGGCGGAGTCATCGCCTGCGGCGCGCTCTATATGCTGATCGGCCTGCTGGTGATGAAAGTCGGCACGCGCTGGATCGAACGTCTGATGCCGCCGGTGGTTACCGGCGCCGTGGTGATGGCGATTGGGCTTAACCTCGCGCCCATTGCGGTGCACAGCGTGGCGGCCTCCGGCTTTGACAGCTGGATGGCGGTGATGACCGTGCTCGCCATCGGGCTGGTGGCGGTCTTTACTTACGGCATGGTGCAGCGCCTGCTGATTCTGGTGGGGCTGATCGTCGCCTGGGCGATCTACGCGCTGCTGACCAACGTGCTGGGCTTCGGCAAACCGGTCGACTTTAGCGGCGTGGCGCAGGCCGCGTGGTTCGGCATGCCGCAAACCACCGCGCCCAGCTTCGATCTTCAGGCGATGGTGATGATCGCGCCGGTGGCGATTATTCTGGTGGCGGAAAACCTCGGCCATCTCAAAGCAGTTGCGGGCATGACCGGCCGCAATCTCGATCCCTGGATGGGACGCGCCTTTGTCGGCGACGGCCTGGCGACCATTATCTCCGGCTCAATTGGCGGCAGCGGCGTGACCACCTATGCGGAGAATATCGGCGTGATGGCGGTCACTAAAGTCTACTCCACGCTCGCCTTCGTGGCGGCGGCGGTCATTGCGCTAATCCTCGGCTTTTCGCCGAAGTTTGGCGCGCTGATCCATGCGATTCCCGCGCCGGTTATCGGCGGCGCCTCGATTGTGGTCTTCGGCCTGATTGCGGTCGCGGGCGCGCGCATCTGGGTGCAGAACCATGTGGACTTCAGCCAGAACGGCAATCTGATTATGGTGGCCACTACGCTGGTGCTGGGCGCGGGCGATTTCTCGCTGAAGATCGGCGGCTTTACCCTGGGCGGTATCGGCACCGCCACCTTCGGCGCGATCCTGCTTAATGCGATTCTGCGCCGACGCGGCGCGGCGCTGGCGGAGCGTCCGGCGCGCCAGCAGGGATGATTATTCGCGCGGCGCCTCGGGCGCCGCTTTTTTTCGCCTGAGCTTCAGCTCGCTGACGATGACGCCGCAGACGATCAGCGCGCCGCCGAGAATGGCCGCCGCAGGCAGTCGCTCTCCAGCAAGACGCCCTACCACGCCCGCCCAGACCGGCTCGCCCGCGTAGATCACCGTGGCGCGCGTCGGCGAAACGCTGCGCTGCGCCCAGTTCATGGTGACCTGAATCAGCGCGCTGGCCGCGCCGAGCCCCAGTGCGCTCAGCAGCAGCGTCGGGCTGAGCGCCGGAATCGATTCGCCGTTCGGCGCCATCAGGGCGAAGGCGCACAGCGAGGCGACCGCCAGCTGAATCAGCGTCACGCGGCGCACGTCCACCTGACCGGCGAAACGGCTAATCAGGATGATCTCGGCGGCGATCGCCAGCGTGCTGAGCAAGGTGGCAATTTCGCCCGAATTAAGGCTGATGCGGCCATCCTGCGGCCCGGCCACCAGCAGCAAACCGAGAAAAGCGAGCAGTATGCCGCACCACGCCATCACGCCCGGCGGCCGCCGCAGAAACAGCCACTGCAGCAGCGGCACCACCGGCACGTAGAGCGCGGTGAGAAAGGCGGACTGGCTGCTGGAGATGGTCTGCATGCCCCAGGTTTGCAGGCCGTAGCCGCCGGCGATCGACAGGCCGATCAGCGCGCCGGCGATCAGCTCCTGCCGCGTGGTGCCCGCCAGCGCGCGTCGAAAGACGCAGCCGAGGATCAGCGCGGCGGTGGCGAAGCGCAGGCCGACGAAGAAGAACGGCCCTGAAACGGCCATGGCGCGATGCACCACCAGGAAGGTGCCGCCCCAGATCATGGTAATCAAAATCAGCACCAGCTCTTCGCGCGACACGCGCAGTGTCAGGGTGCGGGAAACGTCCGACATATCTCACCTTCAGCGATTTAACGGGCGCCATTGTGCGCAGGTCGCGACCTGAATGCAATGCAGCAGAAAACCGCAAATTTTGCGATCTCGCCGCAGGGCCAAAAAGCTCTTCAATACTTCTGCTTGAGTTTTCACATGCTGAGGAGCGCGCAATGACCAGAATTTTGATCAACTAAACTCCATCACGCTGCATCCATCGAAACGAGCCAGGTGATGGATGTCACAGTTTTCTTGCCTTAGCGCAAAGAACTGAATGTAAATTTCCGTCAACTTGATTCGTCACGAAAATAAACCCAAATGACAATCAACTTTGATGGAATAAATGATGAAAGCTACAAAAATCGCTCTACTGGTAATCACCGCTGTTACTTCTTATAACGCTGCTGCAATGTCTGTTTCTGAAGCTGAAGCAGGTGTGGCCGCGGCACATGACCATGCTCTTGCTCACCATGACGCAACCGGCACAATGCAGTCAGACCGTGATGCAATGAATGCTGCTGGCGCTGCTCGTGCACAGGCTTATGCAGATGCACGTGCTAATGATGCTCAGGGACGTTCTGAAATGGCTCGTGATGCACAACAAGCCGCCGCTGCTGCTCAGGCTAAAGCGACTGCTGACAAACAGGCTGCTAACGATGCTCAAACTATGTCTGAAGCTCGTGCAGAGTTGGGTAATCGTCTGGCTGCTGCAAACGTTGCCAGAACTTCACAGCAGCATGTCACTCAGACCAGCCTTAACACTATGGCCCCTGGTGTGGTGAAAGAGTCTAACCCTGCTGGCAAACCTACCGGACAGCTTTCACCGATGGATTCACGCGGCTGGACTATGCAACCAGCTATTGTCAAAGAGTCTGATCCTGCTGGTAGTCCTACTAATCAGACTGGCACACCTACACATCTGGACGGTGTACACGTTGCGATTGCATCACCTCACCTTGCCGCACCAGCAAATGTCAGTGCTCAGGCTGCTGCCGCTTTGGGTAAAGCTCTGGAACAGGCTAATCGTCAGCGTACACGTCAGCAGGTTTCTGGCAGGCGGCGTTGCTGAAGTAAATGCACAGATAGCTGCTGAACAAGCAGCTAAAGACATTGCCAACTACGGTGTTAAAACCAATCCTGAAGGCCATCCGGTAAACATCGTATCAATGACAGCGCTCACACCATCCAAACCTGCTCAAACAGGTTCCATCAATGTTGGCGTGGGTAGCCTGCCAGGTAATACACCTGTTTCAGTCACCATCAACGGCATTACTCAGGTTACCCGTGCCGCAGTTGTAGCGAAGGTTGACCCTTCCCTTCAGGTAAGCGTTCCGCATGTTGACGGCATAATCAGCAGCCCTGTTGTAAAAGGCGGTCAGCAAGGTAATGACCACGGTCATAGCAGTGAACATGGCACGGGTAATGGCGGCAACAATGCTGCGTCACATTCCCACGGCTTAGGTGGCGGTGAACATGTGGGTGGCGGTTCTTCTCAGAACGGTGGCTTCCACGGTAACTGGTAAAATGCGTTATCTGGATAAGCCCATAGCCACTATCTGCGTCTTTTATCTGATAGTGTTCATGGTTGTCTGGTTAGCCTGATGAGAGATGGCAAAATGACGATAAGTTTGAGAGCTACGCATCACACAAATACGGGTATCAGAATGCTTCAGCGTTATGGTGATAAGTTCAAGTATCGCTGTTGCCCGGATAGCCTGAAACGCCTGACCTCAGTGAAGGTGAAACCGGAACACATGCACATTTTTGAAGCACGTGCTGACAAAGTGTTTCACAGTGAACTCTTCGATGACATCCAGACGGGTGCAGAAAGTCTGATTGCGTTCATCGAGAAGGTAACAGGCGTTCGATGCAGTCTGTCGTGAATGCAGAAACGATAATCAAGAGGCGGCTATCAAGTCGCCTTTTTTATTATCTGAAGAGTAGTACAGACCAACAGACTGCCTACAACCAGGTTCACCAGATTAGCCAGTGATACGCCTCACCAGACGCTGTCTACGCTGATGAGAACAGGTCAGAACCCATTGCACCGATGAAGCGCGAAGGCTTCAAGGCAATGATGAGCGTACTCTCTTCAGAACTAACTTCATCACCAACAGGTTTTCCCTGTAATAGCGAAGCCAGGTTTTGACTTTGACATTCTTCTTTTAAACTAATCTTTTCTTTAATTTCCTTTATCACACAGATAAGCAGAAGTTTCGTGAATACCTGATGCTGGTTGACCGTGATTTACCAGAAGCTGCAGCCGCCGCACCGCAAACAATACCGCTGATGACAAAGGGCGTAGCCTCCAGCAGCATTCAACAAGACCTGGATAGCATCCCCGATTAATTGAGACCGCCCACCGTGGCGGTTTTGTCGTTTCTTTGACCAGCATCAGTAAAAATCCTGTCATCCAGCTCTACTTTTCCGCACATCAATAATCACCAGCGGAAACCACCCGACATGAACACTTACCACCGGAACCTTCAAATCGTCTTCCTCTACAAAGCTGGCAACCTTTCGTTAGAGCGCCTTGCTGCATGGTTCAATTGCTCGACAAACGTCGTCAGTCGGGTACTGGCAAACGCTGGAGTCAACACCGATGCAATACGTTAGAACGGCAACCATCGCCACCGCGTGCTTCATGGGTATCTCTATGGCACAGCTTTATGTGATAGGTGACCGACTCGACAAGCTGAGCATAGCCATCAGCACGCACGTTGGTCATAGCGCTGAAGCTGCTGGAATCGCCATCCGTACCAGTGATTACACCTCAGAACTGTTGAATTTCCTGCTGAATAAAGAGAGCGGTGAGAAGCCAGCCATCACCGACAGATTGTTTAACTCTCTTCATGATGAGCCAGGCCTCTACCACACAGATTCAGGTTGGCACATGTACCGCAACCCACCACAGCGAGCACAGGCAGCACGTAAGATGAAGGTTTACCAGTTCGACCAGATGACAGTGAAAATAGACAGAGATGAACTTGCATACTGTGATGGTAAACCGCTGGCAGTAACCGAGCGCACCAAAGCTGCAACCGTTTATCAGGGATGCGGATTAACATTCATTGCCTACAAGAAACATCCTGAGAAAATGGCTGTAATGCGGGATGGTCAGTTTGTGAAATACGCAACGCAGAAATAATAACATCGACGCTGTACCTACCTTTGGCTACCAGAACGGTAGCCCTTTTTATATCCAGCACAGAAATAGATGCTGCACCATAAAACCAAAATAGCCTTACCAACACCAGAACATTAACTTTTGAGGTAATCATGAAAAAGACATTAATCACCATCGTTAGCCTTCTGGTTTCAGTATCAGCATCTGCTACTGGTATTTCACAGGCAGAGTTCAACCGCATGTCACAGGTTACTGAATGCGCTGCATTAACTCAGATGATGGACTTCAAAGCACTTCCAGAAGGCGTAGCGCTGGATGCTCAGCAAAAAGCACTGAAGTTATTCAAAGCTAACCAGCCATTACTACTAGCTCAGGCATACAATCCATCACCTGAAGACCTTGCGATTGATTTCGCTTCAACCATGATGACGGCAAACACTAAAGCAACAGTTGATGTGGGTAACGATGCTGCTGCACGTGGTGTGAAGTCATACGGGGCGGAATACATGCAGAGTGCATTGAATGTGTGGAACAGCCATAACTGCCCTATCGTGCTAGAGAGCGTCAAATGAGTCACCTGACCGTTGCTGGTAACGATGGAAGCAAATCGAACTATCGCGCTGCTCTGGCTCAGCTTATGGCCTTACCTCAGATAGCAATGATGACGCTGGTCACTGCTTCTGAGATTTATGAAGGCGAGGATGAGCGTTGCAAAGAACTGGTTGCAGACCTCCACAACCAGCTATCACCAGCAATGCGCATAGCGAAGATAGACCTGACGATGTTGGCCTTCTCTTCATTCACAAGGAAACGTTCATTCACCTGGTCATGGATAATCCAGCCAGGCACCAGGAACTTCATCGGTTTACCGTCTTCATCAAACTTCTGGTATTTGCCATCGGCTACGGCAAGACCACGTTCACGTTTCTTCAGCGATTCCTCAAATGCGACGAAGGATTTCATCAACACCATCATCAGGCTGGACATGTTACGACTGAGTGATGTGGAATCGTATTCAGCGTCATCCTGCAAGGTAACGATGGTGATACCCGCATCAACAATCTTTCCGATGTCGCCAAAAGCACGGAACGGTTCAGTGATTGCTCTGTCCACTCACCGTCAGCCATCATCACGGGCTTCTTCTTAAACCCTGACACCTTTGTCAAGGTAGATGAACTGTGAGGGTGCAGTGTCATCAGGATGTCTGGCGAGGTATCGCGCCACCATGTCACGCTGTCTGCGCAAGCTATCACCAGATGTCTGTTCGGTTGAACGCCACCTTATGTACTGGATTATTATCGCCATTCTTCGCTACCTCTCTGTGTCTACTATACTCGTGAGCAGGCCAAAACCACAAAGAGGTCGAATAATGCGAACTAAACGTATACTTGTGCTTTATTACTCAATGTACGGGCATATCGAAACCATGGCGAATGCGGTGGCGGAAGGCGCGCGTCGCGTTCCGGGCGTCGAAGTCGACATCCGGCGCGTGCCGGAAACCATGGACGCCGAGCGTTTCGCCCAGGTGGGCGGAAAAACTGACCAGGCGGCCCCGGAAGCCACGCCGGATATACTGCCGCAGTACGACGCTATCCTGATCGGCACGCCGACGCGCTTCGGCAATATGTCCGGCCAGATGCGCACCTTCTGGGACCGCACCGGCGGCCTGTGGGCGTCTGGCGCGCTGTTTGGCAAGGTTGCCAGCGTCTTTACCTCAACCGGCACCGGCGGCGGCCAGGAGCTGACCATTACGTCGGTCTGGACCACGCTGGCGCACCACGGCATGGTGATCGTGCCGATTGGCTACGGCACCAAAGAGCTGTTCGACATCTCGCAGACGCGCGGCGGCACGCCTTACGGTGCCACTACGCTGGCGGGAGGCGATGGCTCGCGCCAGCCAACAGAAGCCGAACTGAATATTGCCCGCTTTCAGGGCGAGCACGTTGCCGGACTCACGGTAAAACTCAAAGAGTAAGTTTCACTAAGGAGAAAATGATGTCTAACGATCAAGCGAAAGCACACCACGTGGGCGAATGGGCCACGCTGCGTCACACCTCTCCAGAGATCGCAGAGGCTATTTTCGAAGTGGCGAACTACGACGAGAAGCTGGCGGAGGAGATCTGGCGTCAGCAGGGCAATGACGAAGTGCTGTTTCGCGCCTTTGATAAAACGGAAGCCGACGTGCTGACGTGGGACGATACGCCAGTAGAGCGCAAAAATATCTGATTGCGAGGCGGGATATCCCGCCTCACCTTTTTTACTGACCAAGGAGAATCTATGTCTTCCTATCAGAGCATTAACCCCGCCAATAATCAGCTGCTGAAAAGCTGGCCTTCTCACGACGCCGCTGCGGTAAGCGAGGCGCTGGAAACTGCCGATCGCCTGTTCCACTCTTCATGGAGCAAAGGGGATATCGAGCCGCGTCTGCAGGTGCTGGCGAAGCTGGCGGACTTGATAGAAAGCCGGGTTGACGAGCTGGCCGCCATCGCCAGCAAGGAGATGGGCAAGCTGATTGGTCAGAGCCGTGGAGAAGTGAAAATTTGCGCGCAAATCGCGCGCTACTATGCCGACCATGCGGCAGAGATCCTTAAACCGCAGCCCTACCCCAGCGAACTGGGCGAGGCCTGGGTGGAGTATCATCCCATCGGCGTGCTGGTCGCCGTCGAGCCGTGGAACTTCCCATATTATCAGCTGATGCGCGTGCTGGCGCCTAACCTGGCGCTGGGCAATCCGGTGCTGGCGAAACATGCCAATATCGTGCCCCACTGCGCCGACGTGTTTGCAAAGCTGGTCATCGAAGCGGGCGCGCCGGAAGGCGCCTGGACTAACCTGTTTATCAGCAGCGACCAGGTCGCCGAGCTGATTGCCGACGATCGGGTGCAGGGCGTCGCCCTGACCGGTTCAGAACGCGCCGGCAGCGCCGTGGCGCAGCAGGCGGGCAAATACCTGAAGAAATCGACGCTGGAACTGGGCGGCAACGACGTTTTCGTGGTGCTCGACGACGCTGATATCGATGAAGCGGTACGTCAGGGCGCGCAGGCGCGGCTCAGCAACTGCGGTCAGGTCTGCACCGCCGCCAAGCGCTTTATTCTGCATGAAAAGATCGCCAGCGCCTTTATCGATAAGTTCAGCGCGGCGCTGAAGGCGGCCCGCCTTGGCGATCCGCTCGACGAGCAGACCACGCTGGGGCCGCTCTCTTCTAAAGATGCGCGCGATCGCCTGGCGAAGCAGGTCAACGAGGCGGTGCGCAACGGCGCGACGCTGCTGATCGGCGGCAAGCCGGTTGAGGGCGTCGGCTGCTACTTCCAGCCGACGATCCTGACCGATATCCGCCCGGATAATCCGGCCTACTACGAGGAGTTTTTCGGCCCGGTGGCGCAAATTTACGTGGTAGGCGACGACAACGCCGCCGTTGCGCTGGCGAACGACTCTCACTACGGCCTGGGCGGCTCGGTCTGGACGCAAGACAGCGCGCGCGGACGCCGACTCGCCTCGGCGATAGAGACCGGTATGGTGTTTATCAACTCGCAGAGCGATACCTCAGCCGAGCTGCCGTTCGGCGGCGTGAAGCGCTCCGGCTATGGCCGCGAGCTGTCGGACCTGGGTATCAAAGAGTTCGCCAACCAGAAACTGGTGGTAGTTGCAGGCTAATCCGCCTCGCCCATAAAAAAACCCCGCTGCGGCGGGGTTTTTCACTGGTACAGCGTTTACTGGGTAACGGTCTGCTTCGCGTCGCTGTTCTGCGCGGATTCCACCGGCTTCTGCGCTGACGCGTCGGCTTTATCTGCCGCCGCTTTATCAGCGGCGGCCTTCTCAGCCGCCGCCTTTTGCGCTGCGGCGCGCTCGGCCTTCGCTTTCTCCTCGGCCGCTTTCGCCTTCTCTTCTGCAGCTTTCGCTTCAGCCGCTTTCTGCGCGGCGGCTTTTTCCGCTGCCGCTTTGTCCGCAGCGGCTTTATCGGCAGCAGCTTTATCAGCGGCGGCCTTACTGGCGTCTGGTTTATTCTCCGCTGGCTTAGCGGCATCCTCAGCGGCCGCCGCGGTCGGCTGCGGCTGGGCGGCCGGCTCCATTGGCGTGCCCTGCAGCGCGCCGTTCAGCGCCTGAGCGAACTGATCCCAGCTACAGTAGCCGTTGCCGTCGGTTGGACAGCCTTCCAGCTGCAGCGTCACGCGCTTCGGCGGATTCTTCAGGCTCAGCACGTCGCCGTCGCGCAGCTGATCGGCGGTCTGATAGACATATTCCAGCTTCAGCAGATCTTTGTTGTTTTTCGCATCGTGCCAGCGTTCGAACACCAGCTGACCGCCGATAGGGGTATTCTCCCAGGTGCCCGGCAGTTCATAAGGCTTGACCTGCAGCGCGCTCAGCAGCGAGGCGATATTGGAGTCGTGTCCCACCATCATGGTGATTTTCGGCGCGTTGGCTTTGTCCTCATCCACCAGCTGGCTGCGGATATAATCCACCAGCGGCGCGGCGACTTCACGTGCGATATCCGGGCTGGTGAAAAGCGCGTCCTGATAGCCGTTTTTGATCGCCGACAGGGTTTTCCACTGCTCTGGCGTTTTGATCTGGCCCCAGGCGACCTGCTCAAGCGGGAAGCCTTCGTAGTATTGCAGCGTGAAGGCGTCCATCAGCGAGTTGCCGACCTTGAGCGGGCCGCTTACGTTCGGCTCTTTGCCGCTCTCGGCGCTGAAGACGTTATCGCCGCTGCTTAAATCGCACTGTTTTTTGTTGCTGCAGGCCGGCGCGGATTTGTAATCGACGATCTTATCCAGCTGTTGCAGCGCAGGCTTCAGCGCCAGCTTTTCGTTTTCCGCCGTCATCGCCGCCAGCGCTTTCTTATTAAAGGCTTCGCTGTCGTCGGTGATCACCGGGTTAAACACCGGATCCATGGTGCCCATGGCGTCCTGATGGGTGACGGCGATATCACAGCCGGGGAACGCGCCGTTAACGAAGAACTGAGCCGTCGCGACGGTGCGCTGCAGGCTGTTGGCATAAACGAAGACGTTGCTGCTGTCAGGACAGCTGCCGTTCTGCACCAGGCCCTGCTGCGCCAGCCACTGACGCGTGTAGTTGCCCATATAGACTTCCAGCACGCCGCCTTTGGTGGTGAGCTGTCCGCCCGGCACGCTCCACTGCGGCCAGCTTTTCTTCGTCGACTGTTCCAGCACGCTGCCGTTATCGGCCAGCGGCGCGCGCAGGTTGTGGCGGCTAAACATCAGTACCTGCTGTAGCTGCATGTCGCCTTCAGCCGCCTGGGCCGCCATGCCGATCGGCAGCGCGGCGAGCACCGACAGTGCGCAAAGACTCAGTTTCTTGATCATTGTGCCTATTCCATTTATTCAGTAGAGAAACACTCTGGCTATCAACCGATTAGCTCTGATCAGAGCATAGTGGCCCACAGTGTAACCTAAGCTGGCCGCGAAATGCGCCCGATGTTTGTAAAAACGTGAATGGACTATAGCAGAGCGGGCCGAAAGCAGCCTGCGAAGCGCAGTGAGAGCAGAGATCGAAAGGCAGAAATGCAACAGGCCAGCACATTGTGCTGGCCTGTCTGGTGTGGCGGAGGAAGAGAGATTCGAACTCTCGGATGGTTTCCCATCGGCGGTTTTCAAGACCGCTGCCTTAAGCCGCTCGGCCATCCCTCCGGGGTGATGCTTTTCACATCGGCAAAACGACATTGCCGCATTGCCTGTTCCTGCCTGAGCAGGAAAGTGGCGGAGGAGGAGAGATTCGAACTCTCGGATGGTTTCCCATCGGCGGTTTTCAAGACCGCTGCCTTAAGCCGCTCGGCCACCCCTCCGCAATGAGGCGCACTATAAACATCCCCCCGAAGGATGTAAAGCCTGTACGAATTCATTCGCCTGAAAAACAGCCAAAACGGCGTTATTCGTTGGCTAAATCGCCATTCCGCTCAGAGAAACAGCGATTTATCGCGTAAAGAAGGGTAAAACGCCTTTCCCGTTTTGCCCCCGCTGCGTATTCTCAGCGCAAACCTCGTGTTCTGATAAAGGAGCGCATTATGGACAGAATTATTACCTCGTCTTCACGGACATCGCTGCTCAGTACCCATAAGGTGCTGCGCAATACCTATTTCCTGCTTGGCCTGACGCTGGCGTTTTCCGCCGTGACCGCCACCGCGAGCACCGTGCTCGGCCTGCCTGGCCCAGGACTGATTTTAATGCTGGTCGGTTTCTACGGCCTGATGTTCCTGACCCATAAGCTGGCTGACAGCCCGATGGGCATTCTGGCGGCCTTCGCCTTCACCGGCTTTCTCGGCTACTGCCTTGGTCCGATCCTCAGCTCGTTTTTAGCCGCAGGCATGGGTGATGTGATTGCGCTGGCGTTAGGCGGCACGGCGCTGGTCTTCTTCTGCTGCTCGGCCTATGTGCTGACTACCCGCCGCGATATGTCCTTCCTCGGCGGCATGATGATGGCGGGCTTCGTGGTACTGCTGGTGGCGGTCGTCGCCAATCTGTTCCTGCAGCTGCCTGCGCTGCACCTGGCGATTAGCGCGCTGTTTATTCTCTTTTCCGCCGGCGCGATCCTGTGGGAAACCAGCAATATTATTCACGGCGGCGAGACCAACTATATTCGCGCCACCGTCAGCCTCTACGTTTCGCTCTACAATATCTTTATCAGCCTGCTGAGCATTCTGGGCTTCGCCCGCAACGACTAACAGCCAGGCATGCAAGCCTGACGCAAAAAGCAAAGCGTCTCGCGCCCGCTCCTCCCTGACCCCGCTTCGGCGGGGTTTTGCTTTTTCTGACGGCGCAATTTGGTAGAATGCCGCCGGATAACGCAGTCAGGAGCAAACGTGGAATTTAACGGTAAAACCATCGAGGTCGACGGCGAAGGCTATTTGAAACATCGCGACGACTGGAGCGAGGCGCTCGCAGAACAGATCGCCGATAAAGAAGGCATCGCTATGAGCGAGGCCCACTGGGAGGTCGTGCGCTTCGTGCGCGCGTTCTACCTGGAGTACAACACATCGCCCGCCATACGGATGCTGGTCAAGGCGATGGCGCAAAAGTACGGCGAAGAGAAAGGCAATAGCCGCTACTTGTTCCGTCTGTTCCCGGACGGCCCGGCGAAACAGGCGACGAAAATCGCCGGCCTGCCAAAACCGGCGAAGTGTCTCTGATCAGCCGGTGGTGAAACGGCGCGGCGGCTCGGCGGGTTGATGCGGCTCCATAAGCACCTTGTCGACGCGCGCGCTGCGCGGTCCGCCCGCCTTGAGCCAGGCGATAAGCGCGTCGACCTTGTCCGGCTCGCCCCAGGCCAGCACCTCGACGCTGCCGTCATCCAGATTTCGCGCGTAGCCCAGCACGCCAAGCTGCGACGCCTGCGCCTGGGTACTGTAGCGGAACCCCACGCCCTGCACTCTGCCGTGCACCCATATTTTATAACAGGCTGATGTCATCACTCTCTCCTGCCGCTGCGCGTTGCAATTTTCCGTTATCCGCCGGACAATGGCGCCTCATTTTTTCAGGTAAGCATAGCAAACTATGACCGTTCGATTGATTCTCGCTAAGGGACGTGAAAAATCCCTGCTCCGCCGCCATCCGTGGGTGTTTTCCGGTGCCGTCGCGCGCCTTGAAGGTAAAGCGCAACTGGGTGAAACCGTTGATGTCTGCGACCATAACGGCAAATTTCTCGCGCGCGCGGCCTGGTCGCCGCAGTCGCAAATTCGCGCCCGCGTCTGGAGCTGGCAGCAGGACGAATCAATTGATATCGCCTTCTTCGTACGCCGTTTCGAGCAGGCGCGGCAGTGGCGCGACTGGCTGGCGCAGAAAGACGGGCTGGACAGCTATCGCCTGATCGCCGGCGAATCTGACGGCTTGCCCGGCGTGACCATCGATCGCTTCGGCAACTTCCTGGTGCTGCAGCTGCTCTCCGCCGGCGCGGAATACCAGCGTCCCGCCATTCTCTCCGCGCTGCAGCAGTGCTTTCCCCAGTGCGCCATCTACGATCGTTCCGATGTGGCGGTGCGTAAAAAAGAGGGGCTGGAGCTGACGCAGGGCCCGGTGACCGGCGAACTACCGCCGCCGCT
This sequence comes from Pantoea sp. X-Soil-MYKO-1289, assembly GCF_059730625.1. Taxonomy (NCBI): domain Bacteria; kingdom Pseudomonadati; phylum Pseudomonadota; class Gammaproteobacteria; order Enterobacterales; family Erwiniaceae; genus Pantoea; species Pantoea sp. X-Soil-MYKO-1289. The sequence continues at coordinate 1,542,442 of NZ_AP036004.1, read as the reverse complement.
GCTGCCGATAACCGAGCACGGCATGAAGCTGTTGGTCGATATTCAGGGCGGCCATAAAACCGGCTACTACCTCGACCAGCGCGACAGCCGTCTGGCGACGCGCCGCTACGCGCAGGATGCGCGCGTGCTGAACTGCTTCTCCTATACCGGCGGATTTGCCGTATCGGCACTGATGGGCGGCTGCCGCGAAGTAATTAGCGTGGATACCTCGCAGGAGGCGCTCGACGTGGCGCGCCAGAACGTCGAGCTCAACGAGCTGGATTTGTCGCGCGCCCAGTTCGTGCGCGACGACGTGTTCAAGCTGCTGCGCCGCTACCGCGACGCCGGCGAGAAGTTCGATCTGATTATCATGGATCCGCCGAAGTTCGTGGAAAACAAAAATCAGCTGGCGGGCGCCTGTCGCGGCTATAAAGATATCAATATGCTGGCGATGCAGCTGCTCAATCCCGGCGGCATCCTGATGACCTTCTCCTGCTCAGGCCTGATGGCGACCGAGCTGTTTCAGAAAATCGTGGCCGACGCCGCGCTGGATGCGGGCCGCGAAGCGCAGTTTATTGAGCAGTTCCGTCAGGCGGCCGATCACCCGGTGATCGCCAGCTATCCTGAGGGTCTTTATCTTAAAGGTTTTGCATGTCGTGTGGTGTGACTTGAAAAAGCGCCTTCTGACGCCATATTGATCAGGAGGCAGTTTTTCTGGAGGTCACTATGATTGCCACTAAATTTGGTATTGGTCAGCAGGTTCGGCATCGCCTTTCCGGCGTGCTGGGCGTAATAGTCGATGTCGATCCCGAATATTCGCTGGATACGCCGAAGCTGGACGAGGTCGGCGCGACCGAAACGCTGCGCCGCGCGCCCTGGTATCACGTGGTGATGGAAGATGAAGAAGGCGATCAGGTGCACACCTATATCGCTGAGATTCAGCTTTCCGGCGAAACCAGTTCGGAGCATCCGGAGCAGCCGGAGATGGACGAGCTGGCCGCATCGATTCGCCAGCAGCTGCAGGCCCCGCGCCTGCGCCACTGATCGCAGGCGGCATTTATACGCCGCCTGTGATGCTACTGTTTCTGTCGCGTCACGCCCAGACGCGGAATCTCTATTTTAGGACAGCGATCCATAATCACGGTCAGGCCCGCATCCTGCGCCAGCACGGCAGCCTGCTCGTTGATCACGCCCAGCTGCAGCCACAGGGTATCCGCGCCCGCCGCGATCGCTTCCTGCGCCACGCCCCACGCCGCTTCCGAATTGCGAAATACGTCAACCATATCGATTTTGCCTGGCACCTCTTCCAGTTTTGCGTAGGCCGTCTGGCCCAGCAGCGTCTGACCGGCCAGTTTCGGACTCACGGGAATCACCTCGTATCCCTGATCCAGCAGATATTTCATCACGCCGTAGCTCGGTCGGTCTGGACGATCGCTGGCGCCTACCAGTGCGATACGCTGAGTGCGCGTCAACACGTCGCGAATAGTTTGATCGTTCATCTTTCTCTCCTTATTTCAGAGCATTAAATGTAGCGTCGCCTGTTAAGCGCGCCGCTCTCCAGAAAGCGTAATTTTGCACTGGCGCACAAAAATATATGTTCAAATGTAAATTTACTGCCATAATGTAAGAATTTGCTACACACAAAACTTTGCGCCCTATTCTGGAGTCTACATGAAACTCTCTCTGGCCGTGACGGGGTTGACTGTTCTCCTCGTCTCGGCAACCTGTCAGGCCATCACGCTGAAGCTTGATCCGCAAATCGATCTGCTGGTGCTGGACGGGCGCAAAATTTCCGGTTCGCTGCTGAAAGGCGCCGACAGTCTTGAGCTGGAGCGCGGGCAGCATCAGTTTCTCTTCCGCGTCGAACAGCTGCGCGACGCGCGCAAAGATGCGTCGCTGCGCTATCAGTCTGCGCCGATGATCGTCACCTTCAATGCCCAGGTCAAAACCATCACCATTCGTCTGCCCGCGCTGGAAAATCGTCGCGAGCGCCATCATTTCGATCGCACGCTCAATTTTCAGCTGGTCGACGAACATGGCAAAGAGATCGATATTCGCCGCGATCGCCTGCCGATCTCGGCAGATAGCGATATGGAAAAGGCGATGATCCTCTATAACCGCAACGGCCAGATCGCCTCCGTGCCTCATTTCGCCGCCGTGCGCGACGGCGCGGCCAACCGCCCGCCCGTCGAGGCCGAATTCGTCTGGGTAGACGAAGCAGAGTCGCCCGCGATTAAGCGCTGGTTTCATCGCTTCGATCAGGCGACCCGTCAGCAGTTTATGTCGCTGGTCAAATTGTTAAGGACAAGTTGATAGGCGGGAAAGACGCAGGGTAAACTCGTGCCACTCTTCTTCGCACGCGACTTCACCAGGACGTCTTTATGGAACAGACCACCCGCACGCTTGGCCTCAGCAAACATATCGCGCTGGTTGCGCACGATCACTGCAAGGCCTCGCTGCTCGACTGGGTAAAACAGAATCAGCCCACCCTTGAACCCCACACCCTCTACGCCACCGGCACCACCGGCAATCTGATTAATCGCCACACCGGCCTGAACGTGAACGCAATGCTGAGCGGCCCGATGGGCGGCGATCAGCAGGTGGGCGCGCTGATCGCCGAAGGCAAAATCGACGTGCTGATCTTTTTCTGGGATCCCCTTAACGCGGTGCCGCACGATCCCGATGTAAAGGCGCTGCTGCGCCTCGCCACCGTCTGGAACATTCCGGTTGCAACCAACCGCGCCACGGCCAACTTTATTATTCAGTCGCCGCTGTTTGCCGAGTCGGTGGAGATCGCCATCCCCGACTATCAGCGCTATTTGCAGGCGCGCCTGAGCTAATCAGGCTTTACGCAGCAGCGGCACGCCGAGCTGACGAAACGCCTCGACAAAGCGCGAAGGCTGTTCACGATCGTAGAGCATCCACACCTGCTGGCGCGCGCGCGTTAACGCCACATAGGCCAGACGCCGCTCCTCCGCATCCGGAAAATCCTCCGGCTGCGGCAGCAGTCCCTGCTCGATCGCCGATTCGCGCGCCTCGGCGGGAAAACCCTCTTTGCCCGCCTGCAATCCCAGCAGAATAACGAAATCCGCCTCCTGTCCTTTACTGGCGTGAATGGTCATAAAGTCGAGGTTGAGCTTCGGCCAGCGGGTTTTGGCTTTATCCAGCACATCCGGGCGTAGATGGTGGTAGCGCGCCAGCAGCAGCACCCGCTCGTCCTGTTTCACGTAGCCACTCAGCTTGTTCAGCAGCGGCTCCAGCTGCTCCTGCGGCAGCAGGCCTGCGGCTTTTTTGCTCCCTTTAATCAGGCTGTTGAGCGGCTTGCGCAGCTGGTGCGGGTTCTGCTGGACGAAGCGGTTAGCGATATCGCCAATGCGATCGTTAAAGCGATAGGTGGTATCCAGCACGCAGCGATCGCCGTCGCCGAAGTAGTGATGAAAGGCGGTGGTCAGCGTCATTTGCGCGCCGGTGAAACGGTAGATCGCCTGCCAGTCGTCGCCCACGGCGAACAGCGAGGCGCGCTTGTTCTGCTGGCGCAGCGCCGCAAGCAGGGCGGCGCGCTGCGGCGAGATATCCTGAAATTCATCTACCAGGATATGCTTCCACGGGCTGATAAAGCGTCCCTTGTCGAGAATTGCCACGGCCTGATGGATCAGCCCGGAAAAATCGACCGCGCCCTCCTCTTTCAGCGCGCTTTTCCAGGCTTTCAGCAGCGGCGCCATCAGCTTCACTCGCTTGCCGAACAGCTCGCGCACCTCTTCCGGCGCGTCGGCGATCATCGCCGCCTGCGCGCCGCCGTGCATGCGCATCAGTCCCAGCCAGCTTTCGAGGCGCGACGCCAGCCGTTTCGCCAGCCGATCGTCCTGCCAGAAGTGCCCTTCAGGCAGCTCCCACTCCAGCTCGTCGCGCAGCCACTGACGCCAGCCGTTCGCCTGCGCCTTCTTCTCATCGCACTGCTGACGCCAGGTGTCGATCAGCAGCGCGTGACGCGCCGCGGTATCGCTCTCCAGCTTGCTGATGACCGGCTGCTTATTGCTGCCTTCGCGGATAATATGCAGCGCCAGGGCGTGAAAGGTGCGCGCCTGGATGTCGGCGACGCCCAGCCGCGACCGAATGCGATCGTTCATCTCTTCCGCCGCCTGACGCCCAAACGCCAGCAGCAGAATCTGATCGGGCGCGGCCAGCTTGCGCCGCAGCAGCCAGCCCGCCCGCGCCACCAGCACCGAAGTTTTGCCGCTGCCTGCGCCGGCGAGCACCAGCACCGCATCTTCGCCGTTCACCACCGCTTCGCTCTGGGACACGTTGAGCGGCGAGGATTCCACCGTGGCGAAGAAGTCGTGATGCGCGCTGAGCATGCGCGCCGTCCAGTCGCGGTTGCGCTGGCGCAGCGTCGCGTCGCCCTGCTCCAGCCAGCGCAGGCAAAGCAGGTAAGGCTCGCGGCAGTCGCTGAACGCTTCCAGACGCGCCAGCGGCAGCGGCAGCGCGGCGAACTGCTTTTCGATGGTGGCGCGCAGCGCCTGCAGCTCGCTGCGTTTGATCCAGCGATCCTGCTCGCCGAAGCGCGCGATCTCCTGCCTGAGTTGGTCCAGCACGCCGGCGCAAATCGCGCTCATCTCGGCGCTCCACCCCTGCCAGGCCTGCAGCAGATAGTGGTAGAAGCGCTGCGTCTCCTGCCATTCGGTGCCGTGCAGCCGCACCACTTTGTCGTCAGGGAGTAAAAACTCCAGCTCGCCCCAGACCATGCCGCGCTTGCAGCTGATATCGAGCAGCTCGTTGAAAGGAATCAGGTATTCGTGCCGGTCGCCGCTTACTTCCACCCCAGCCGCCAGCAGGCGTACCCGGTTATAGGGATGCTGGGCAAGCCGTTTGCCCATCGATGTCGCTTTGAGTTCCATGTCCACACCGTCGAAGCCGGGAAAAGAATATCGGGAGTTTACCTGTCAGACTCTTGGCGCTCCAGCCTTAAAACAGGCTAAACTTGGCGGCACATCTTGCGGAAAGCAAAAGGAAAAAAACGCCATGCGCACTGTGTTGAACATTCTCAATTTTATCCTCGGCGGGTTTATCACCACCCTTTGCTGGCTGTTCGCCACGCTGGTGAGTATCGTCCTGATCTTTACCCTGCCGCTGACGCGCTCCTGCTGGGAAATCACCAAACTCTCTCTGCTGCCTTACGGCAACGAGGCGGTGCACGTGGACGTGCTGCGCCCGGAGAGTAAAAACGCGCTGCTGAACACCGGCGGCACCTTCCTCAATATTTTCTGGCTGATCTTTTTCGGCTGGTGGCTCTGCCTGACCCATATCTCTACCGGCATCGTACAGTGCATCAGCATCATCGGCATTCCGGTGGGCCTCGCCAACTTTAAAATCGCCGCCATCGCGCTCTGGCCGGTCGGCCGCCGCGTGGTGTCGGTTGAAGAAGCTCGCGCCGCGCGCGATGCCAGCGCCCGTCGGCGCTACTGAGGCCGCCCTATGATGTCCAAAGCCTTGCCGGGCTGGCGCAACTATCTTTTTAACAGCAGCTGGCGTTATCTGCTGCGCATCTTTCTGGCGCTGACCGGCTGCGCGGCGGTGCCCTGGTGGCTGCATCAGATAGACTGGACCATCCCGCTGACGCTCGGCGTGGTGGCCGCGGCGCTGGCCGATCTCGACGATCGCCTTACCGGTCGACTGCGCAATCTGCTGATCACCTTGCTCTGCTTCTGTATCGCCTCGGTGTCGGTAGAGCTGCTGTTTCCCCATCCGCTGGCCTTTATGGTCGGTCTGGCGCTCTCCACCTGGGGCTTTATCCTGCTGGGTGCGCTCGGCCAGCGCTACGCCACCATCGCCTTTGGCGCGCTGCTGATCGCGGTTTACACCATGCTGGGCATCGGTCTCTTTTCGCAGTGGTATATGCAGCCAATACTGCTGCTGGTCGGCGCGCTCTGGTACAACGTGCTGACGCTGCTTGGCCATTTGATGTTCCCGGTGCGGCCAGTGCAGGAACAGCTGGCGGCCAGCTACGCGCAGCTGGCGCAGTACCTTGAAGCCAAGGCGAATCTGTTCGATCCCGACGGCGAGGCGCAGGACGACGCCACGCTGATCCGCACCGCGATGGTCAACAGCCAGCTGGTGGCGCAGCTAAATCTGACTAAAAGCACGCTGCAGAGCCGCCTGCGCGGCGATCGCGGATCGCGCAGCACCCGCCGCAGCCTGCACTACTACTTTGTTGCGCAGGATATCCACGAGCGCGCCAGCTCCTCCCATCTGCAGTATCATCTGCTGCGCGACGACTGGCGCTATAACGAGATCCTGTTCCGCTTTCAGCGGCTGCTGAATATGCAGGCGCAGGCGTGCCGTCAGCTCTCTCAGTGCATTTTGCTGCGCGAGCGCTGGGAGCACGATCCGCGCTTCGAGCGCGCCTTCGATCGCCTGCAAACGGCGCTGGAGCGCCTGCAGCACAACGAGCCTGATGCGCCCCATCTGCGCCCGCTGTTCTGGCTGCTGCGCAATTTGCGCGCTATCGACGCGCAGCTGGGATCGATAGAGTCTGAGCAGTCGTTAGCCAGCGAAAACCTGGCGGACGATAACCGATTGTCGCGCGAAGGGCTAAGCGGCTGGAGCGACATTCGCCTGCGGCTGAGCCGCCATATGACGCCTGCCTCCGCGCTGTTCCGCCATGCGGCGCGCATGACGGTGGTGCTCTGTATCGGCTACGGCTTTATTCAGATTACCGGCCTCGATCGCGGCTACTGGATCCTGCTTACCAGCCTGTTTGTCTGCCAGCCGAACTATAACGCCACGCGGCGCAGGCTTGCGCTGCGTATCGGCGGTACGCTGGCGGGCATCGCCATCGGCCTGCCGGTGCTCTGGCTGGTGCCTTCGACCGAAGGCCAGCTGGTGCTGATCGTGGTCAGCGGCGTGCTGTTTTTCGCCTTTCGTCAGGTGCAGTATGCGCAGGCGACGCTATTTATCACGCTGCTGGTGCTGCTCTGCTTCAATTTGCTGGGAGAGGGTTTCGAGGTGGCGCTGCCGCGTATCGTGGACACGCTGCTGGGATGCGCGCTCGCCTGGCTGGCGGTGGCGTTTATCTGGCCCGACTGGCGTTTTCGCCAGCTGCCCGCCGTGGCGGCGCGCACCCTGAATGCCAACTGCCGCTATCTGGATGCGATTATGGAGCAGTATCACCAGGGCAAAGACAACCGCCTTGCCTATCGTATCGCGCGCCGCGACGCCCACAACGCCGATGCGGAGCTGGCTTCGGTGGTCTCCAATATGAGCGGCGAGTCGCGAACGCAGCAGAAATACAAAGAGTCCGCTTTCCAGCTGCTCTGCCTTAATCACTCTTTCCTCAGCTATATCTCTGCGCTGGGCGCGCATCGCGATAAGCTGAACGACGGCGCGCTGCTGACGCTGCTCGACGATACGGTCTGCTATGTCGAAGATGTGCTGCAAACCGACGTGGTGAGCGACGCCGAAGCGGAAACGATGCAGAGCGCGCTGACGCAGCGCATCAGCGATATGGCTGCCAATCAAGAGACGCGCGCTCCGCTGGTGCTGCAGCAGCTCGGTTTACTGGTTGCCCTGCTGCCAGAGATCGCCCGACTGCGCCGGACGCTGGCGCAGCCTTAAAAGCCTTTTAAGGTCTCCTGATACCATTCATTCAGCTCCGCCCTGACCGTTTGCGGCAGGGCGGCTTCATGGCGCCCTTTTATCGCGCCTTCCAGCGCCAGCAACGTTTTAAAGCCGATATGCTGGTTGATCGCTCTGAGCCTGAGCCAGCACCGTTTTGATCCCAGCTCCCTCAGATGGCGCACGGTTGTCACGCCCGCCTCGAGCAGCAACAGCTCCATGCGCAGGCTAAGATTGGGCAGATCTTTTAGCCGCAGCGGCCGCTGCCTGGCCAGCGTCTCCTGTCGGGCGGTGCGCAGCGAAGCGGCGGAGAGCGACAGCAGACGATCGGTGTCGCTCCATAGCGCGTCGTCGACGCGATAGTAGTTAAGGCTCACCTCGGCGCCGCGCTTGCGAAACACCAGCGACTGCATCGGCTGTCGCGCCGCATATTCCCGCAGCGCTTCGCTGGCGCGCAGGTAGAGCGCGTCGTCGTTGACCAGAGCGAAAACCACTTTTTCCACCGCCAGCGCATAGCCGCCAAACTGAGTGCGCGACTCGATGTGGCCTAGCGCGGCCAGACGATTGCGGGACTGTTCTACAATAGGGTGCTGTTTTTTCATGACACGCTCTCCTTGTGTGCAATTAATAAAAAGCCATCACTATCAAACCGTTAGAGATATAGAAAAAATTAATTAAGGGTTCAATTAATTCTTTTATTCCAGCCCGACCTTCTCCTTTTTTTGCGAGCCGTTTTCCAAATTTGAGGTTGATCTTTGTCCAGGAAGTCATTACTGTATATCCATACAGTCCAATGCTGAGTGGTTAACTTATGCGCACCCAACACTTTAATAATGCAGGCTTCGCTCACCGTCACGTATCCGCGTCTAAACCGTCGCAGCACAGCGGCTGGATTACGGAACTGCGCTACAGCGAGCAGCCCGGCATGATGCAAATGTTGCTGCTGCCGTTACTGCAACAGCTGAGCCAGGAGTCTCGCTGGCAGCTGTGGCTGACGCCTGCGCACAAGCTCAATCGCGCCTGGCTGCAGCAGTCGGGCTTGCCGCTGGAAAAAAGTATGCACGTTGCGGATTCTGAGCGATGCACCTCTGTCGAGGCGATGATTAAAGCTTTGCGTACAGGGAATTACAGCGTGGTGCTGGCGTGGATACCTTACGATCTGGATGAGGAAGAGCGCCGCGAATTAGAACAGGCAGCGGCCGAAGGCAAAGCGCTGGGGTTAATTATGCGTCCAAATGGGACGAGCGAACCCACGCTGCGACCAAATAAAGGACTAAAAATTCAGTCGGATTTGTTTCATTAAGTAAAAATAGGATTTTTCTCGCGCCATTTACCTTTTTTGTTCCGGCTAAACCACTGATTCTTTTCCCTCCAGCTTTGACAATGGTTTAGCTGCATTTTGCCTTAAAGCGCGACGGCATGAAGGCCGGGCGAAATGTTAGAATATGTGTATAAAGCCCTGTTTTTTTGCAGCATCCCCTCACATCATACTTGTAACTTTCCAATCTCGTTGTAGACTTTACCTCGCCAGGGTGCTCAATAATCTCCGTTTTTTTAATCGGTAGAGTCATAAGCGAGCGTATTAACCCGGCGAAGGATTACAACCAAGAGCATCCCTTTTTGCTCATTGCCTATTTGGATGATAACGAGGCGCAAAATGAAAAAGACAGCTATCGCAATTGCAGTGGCACTGGCTGGCTTCGCTACCGTAGCGCAGGCCGCTCCGAAAGATGACACCTGGTATACCGGTGCTAAACTGGGCTGGTCTCAGTATCACGATACTGGTTACTACGGTAACGGTTATGGCAACAACAATGGCCCGACTCACGAATCTCAGCTTGGAGCTGGTGCATTCGTCGGTTACCAGGCTAACCCGTACCTGGGCTTCGAGCTGGGTTACGACTGGCTTGGCCGTATGCCGAACAAAGGCACCGTGAACAACGGCGCATTCAAAGCACAGGGCGTTCAGCTGGCTGCTAAACTGAGCTATCCGATCACCGACGATCTGGATGTCTACACCCGTCTGGGTGGTATGGTATGGCGCGCTGACGCAACTCAGAACAACGTTGTCAACGGCCGCATCAGCGACCACGACACCGGCGTTTCTCCGCTGGCAGCAGTGGGTGTTGAATACGCTCTGACTCAGAACTGGGCAACTCGTCTGGACTACCAGTGGGTTAACAACATCGGTGACGCACAGACCGTTGGCGCACGTCCTGACAACGGCATGCTGAGCGTAGGCGTTTCATACCGCTTCGGTCAGGATGAAGTAGCACCGGTTGTAGCACCGGCGCCGGCTCCGGCTCCAGTTGTTGAAACCAAGCGTTTCACCCTGAAGTCTGACGTGCTGTTCACCTTCAACAAATCTACCCTGAAGCCGGAAGGCCAGCAGGCTCTGGATCAGCTGTACAGCCAGCTGAGCTCAATGGATCCGAAAGACGGTTCAGTCGTCGTTCTGGGCTTCACTGACCGCATCGGCTCTGACCAGTACAACCAGAAACTGTCTGAGAAACGCGCTCAGTCAGTGGTTGACTACCTGGTATCTAAAGGTATCCCGTCTAACAAGATCTCTGCACGTGGCATGGGCGAATCTAACCCAGTTACCGGCAACACCTGTGACAGCGTGAAAGGCCGTCAGGCTCTGATCGACTGCCTGGCTCCGGACCGTCGCGTAGAAATCGACGTGAAAGGTATCAAAGACGTTGTAACTCAGCCGCAGGCTTAAGTTACTCCGTAAGAAAAAACCCCGCGAAGCGGGGTTTTTTTATGTCTCTCTTATGGCTTTTACCGCGCCGGGCTAGTCGCTGCTCGTTTCTGATTTGCCGAGAATCGCCTGCAGATCCTGTTTCAGGCTCGACATCTGGGTGGCATATTTCTCTTTACGTTCAGCGTCTTCAATCAGCTGAACGATGGTTTCCGACAGCGTGCAGCCGCGACGCTGCGCCAGCCCCGCCAGGCGTTGCCACACCAGATACTCCAGATCGATCGACTTTTTGCGCGTATGCTGGTGCTCTGCATTAAAGTGCCGCTTGCGGCGCGCGCGAATTGTCTGTTTCAGCCGATTATCCAGATCCGGGTGAATATGTTGCGCGATCCATTCAGCCACATCGACCGGACGGTTTTCCATTGCGAGCAGTTCATCTACGGCTGCCTGCGCGGCGCTGAGCTCAATATGACGCGTGATCGGCTCGCCTTCCCGGTGCTTCTTCACCAGGTATTTCCATTTCCATCCACTTTCAAGATTTTCGAGTTGTTGGTATTTCATCGGAATCTCATCGTGACCGCGTAACAAACTTAGAATAACAGTTTTTTTCCTGGATGCAGTAAGGAAAAAGGCGTTGTATGTCTCAGGGTTAATCGGAACCATGCAGTGCTTAACAAAGGGGTTTCCTGTATAATCCCGCTTTTCTTTAATTAACCAAATGCGATTATTTTGACCAGCTCCCAACTTTCCTGGCAAGACCTGCAGCCGAATATTACCGGATACGCGTCCGTTTTTTCCCGTATTACCGAAGAAGAGACCGATAGTCTGGCGACGGTGCAGCCGCGTTTACTGAACGCGCTGGCCTGCCTCGATCAGCAGAGCGAGGGCTTTCCCCTTCTGCTGGTGTGTAGTCAGGAGAACCTGGACTACCTGGCGCTTATCGCGCGCCAGATGGAGCGTATCGCCGACGAATCTACTGAGCTGTTCGGCGGACATTATCATATCATCGCGGATAACGTGACTCTTCAGCCGCCCGGCGATGCCTCGCATCCCTTTACCGGCAGCGGTCAGGTTCATTTCGCGGAGTGGATTGAGAACGATCAGCTGTTTGGCTGCGTGCGTCTGCATCGCGACCGCCTGCAGCTTGAGCCGGGCCTGATTCACCGCGCCAACGGCGGAACGCTGGTGCTGTCGCTGCGCACTCTGCAGGCGCAGCCGCTGCTGTGGCTGCGGTTGAAACGCGCTATCCAGCTGGGCCGCCTGGAATGGCAGTCGCCCGATGAGCGTCATCCTCTGCCGGTCTCTGTGCCCCCGCTTCCGCTTAGCCTGAAGCTGGTGCTCTGCGGCGACCGCGATGCGCTGGCGGCGTTTCAGGAGAGCGATCCTGAACTGCACGAGATGGCGATCTATACTGAATTCGAAGAGAACATGCAGATCGTCGACGAAGACGACATGCTGGCCTGGTGTCGCTGGGCGCAGGATGTCGCGCTGCAGGCGGGACTGCCCGCTCCGCAGGCCGATTTCTGGCCGCCGCTGATCCGCGAAGCGGTGCGTTACACCGGCGATCAGGAAGTGCTGCCGCTCTGCCCGCGCTGGCTGCTGCGTCAGATGCGCGAAGCCTTCGCGCAGGAGAATGCGCTTAACGAGGCGGCGCTGGTCAGCGCCCTGGACGTGCGCACCTGGCGCGAAGCCTTCCTCGCCGAGCGCATGCGCGACGAAATTCTGCTGAAGCAGATCCTGATTGAAACCGAAGGCGAAGTCATCGGTCAAATCAACGGCCTTTCCGTGGTGGAGTTTCCGGGCCATCCGCGCCCGTGGGGCGAACCTTCGCGCATTACCTGCGTCGTGCATCCAGGCGACGGCGAGTTTACCGACGTCGAACGCAAAGCTGAACTGGGCGGCAACATCCATGCCAAAGGCATGATGATTATGCAGGCCTATCTTATCGCCGAGCTGGAGCTCGATCAGCAGCTGCCCTTCTCGGCCTCGCTGGTGTTTGAACAATCCTATTCAGAAGTCGACGGCGACAGCGCCTCTCTGGCGGAACTCTGCGCCCTCGTCAGCGCGCTGGCTAATCAGCCGATTAATCAGCAGATTGCGGTTACCGGTTCGGTCGATCAGTTCGGCAACGTTCAGCCGGTAGGCGGCCTGAACGAGAAGATCGAAGGCTTCTTCACTATCTGCAACGAGCGCGAACTGACCGGCCAGCAGGGAGTGATTATTCCGGCGTGCAATGTGCGTCACCTCTGCCTGAGTCAGGATGTGGTCGACGCCGTTGAACAGGGCCGTTTTCATATCTGGGCGATCGATCGCGCCGATGAGGCGCTGCCGCTGCTGACCGGCGTGGTCTGGCGCAGCGAAGAGGATAACGGCGACGCGCTGCTGAACCGGATCCAGGATCGTATTACCCAACTCAATCAGCAGGAAGCGAGTCATCGCCCCTGGCCGTTTCGCTGGCTAAACTGGTTCAACCAGAACTGATTGAATTGCTCAGCGTACAGCTGTTCGCTAAACTTCGTGCTTCACTAAAACAAGGCTTATTGAAAACATGGTTGATAAACGCGAATCCTATAGCAAAGAGGACCTGATTGCGTCAGGTCGCGGTGAACTGTTTGGCGAGAACGGTCCGCCGCTTCCGTCAGGCAACATGTTGATGATGGACCGCGTGGTCAAGATGACCGAAGATGGCGGTAAGTTCGACAAAGGTTTCGTTGAAGCCGAGCTGGATATCAATCCGGACTTATGGTTTTTCGCCTGCCACTTTATCGGCGATCCGGTGATGCCGGGCTGTCTCGGTCTGGATGCGATGTGGCAGCTGGTAGGATTCTATCTGGGCTGGCTGGGCGGCGAAGGCAAAGGCCGCGCGCTGGGCGTCGGCGAGGTGAAATTCACGGGCCAGGTGCTGCCGACCGCGAAAAAAGTGACCTACCGCATTCACTTCAAGCGCGTCATTAACCGCAAGCTGGTGATGGGCGTCGCCGATGGCGAAGTCTTCGTCGATGGTAACCTGATTTACTCTGCCAGCGATCTGAAAGTCGGTCTGTTTAAAGACACCAACGCTTTCTGATTGTGCAAATGAAAACCTCCGCCAGCGCGGAGGTTTCTTCCATTTCCTGACGATCGATTACACCGTAACCGACCTGTCCTCCATGGCTTGTCGCCAACCTCCCAACCAGTGAGACTTAGCCTCAATCATCTGATACGGACACATCTCTTTTGAGCGTCCTGTAATACCGGCCTGGTAGCCACGTGCATGAGCGCGTTCAAGGCGGTCTCGTTTCTGTCTCTTCATACTCCGTATCCCTCATATCAGGTCTGTGGAATCTGGTGGAAAGAAAAAGAGTGGCGAATTATTACTCAGCCACCATTAAGTTCTACCTGCCCTGCCTCGAAAGGTCAATGCGCAAATTTCACGCCAGTGTCATCATTTTGACGCCAGATCGCCATAATTTCCCTGTCGCGCAGGCTGACAGCTGCCCGTATCGACTTGAAGCGGCAATAAAAAAGCCCCTGAGCGCCGCCGCATTTCGCTGACGACCACCAGGGGCTAAACAACATCTTTAGCGAATTTTATTCTGTGGTTATCGCCGCATTGGCAATTTGCTGCGCAGTTTGCTGCCAGCCGATAGCCAGAGTGCGCACCAGCGCGTCATAGCCATCTTCGTTCTGCGGCAGCGCCACGTCGAATCCCTGCTTCACCACATGACCGTTATGCTGCAGCACCCACTCGCCGCTCACCACGGCGCGCCCGTCATAACGCCCCTGGAACCCGGTTACCGTTACGCTCAGCGTGTCATGCTTTTCGCCCAGCGGCGCGCCGGAAACCAGCCGGCCCGGCAGCGCCTTGCTCAGGTTCGCCACCAGCGTTTGCTGGAGCTGCTGATCCAGCGGGCTGGCCCAGAGATTATTGGCGGCGATAACGTATTTCACGTCGCTGGTCTGATAGACCAGGCCGTTGCCCGCCAGGTAATCAGGCACCGCCACCTGCTGAACCCACAGCGCTGGCGGCTGCGCTTCGCCGCCGCTGCGTACCTGCATCGCCGCCGGCTTCGACGGCAGCTGGTAGTAGGTGTTGTCGATGGTGCTGCTGCATGCGCTTAACAGCAGCGCGGCGCAAAAAACGGCCCCTTTTCTCACTGTTTCGCCCTCTTTGGCTGTGGATCCTGACCCGGTTTGGCCTCGAAGACCAGCGCGTTGCTCTTGGTATTAAGGGTTTTCAATACCGGCTGCAGTTCGCGCAGCACCTGATCGAGTCGCTGCATATCGCCCACCAGCTTGTTGTAAGCCGGTGAGCCAGGCTGCAGCCCCTTCATGCTGCGATTCAACTCGCGCAGCGTTTGCTGCATATCTTCCGGCAGCGTTTTCATCGCCGGGCTGGCGGTGATCTGATTGAGATTTTTCAGCGTGCCCTGCATTTCACGCAGCGTGCGCTGGCTCTCTTTCAGCGTGCCGGTCGCCTCGGTCACCACGTTGTTAAGCGGCAAGGCGTTGATCTTGTCGAGCGCCGCCACCAGTTTTTGCTGGATCTGGCTCAGGCCGCCGCTGGTGGTCGGAATGATCTCGTAGCCTGCGATTTTGTTCGGCCCTTTATAGGCCGGCACGTTATCGTAGAAGTCGAGATCGATATAGAGCGAGCCGGAGAGCAGGTTGCCGGTTTTCAGCGAGGCGCGCAGGCCGCGTTTTTTGCCGTCCTGCAGATGCTGCTCCAGATTAAAGTCCTGGCCCAGTCTGGCGGTGAAGCGGTCAGGTTCAATGCGGATCAGCACCGGCACGCGATAGTCGTTATTCAACGCCTGATTCACCCCTTCGGTCATAAAGGGCGCCTGCGCCACCGTACCCAGACGGATGCCGCGGAACTCGACCGGCGCGCCCACCTGCAGGCCGCGAATCGAATCGGTGAAGAACATCAGGAAATCGACGTGATTGGTGTAGAGCGAATCCTGGATGCTGCGCTGATCGTCGAACAGATGATAGTCGGCGTTATTCGCCGCCGCCTGGCCTAAATCCCAGCCGTCCGGCACGTCGAAACTGACGCCACCGCTAAACAGCGTCGTCAGCGAGCCCATCTCGACGCGCATGCCCGATGCCGACATATCCACCGCGATGCCGCTGTCTTTCCAGAAGCGAACGTTGGTGGTCACCAGTCGGTCGTAAGGCGCGGCAATAAACAGCTGGTAGGTCATCATGCGCTTATCGGTATCGAAGGTGCTGGTCTCCACGGTGCCGACGCGATAGCCGCGGAACAGCACCGGGTCGCCGGCGTTGAGCTGCCCCGCTTTTTTGCTGTCGAGCGTAATGCGGATGCCTTTGGCGTCCGGCGGCGCCAGCGGCGGCGCGTCGAGCAGATCATAGCGCTCTTTCGGCTCCTCTTTTTTACCCGGCTGCAGTTCGATATAGGCACCGGAGAGCAGCGTATTCAGACCGGTTACCCCTTCGCGGCCAATCTGCGGCTTCACCACCCAGAACACGCTGTCGCCGTGCAGCAGCTTTTCCATGCCGGAGTTGAGCCGCGCGGTGATTTCAACGTGGTGCAGGTCGTCGGTCAGCTCCGCTTTCTCCACCACGCCGACGTCAACGCTGCGGCTTTTGATGGTGGTTTTCCCCGCTTCGATGCCTTCCGCGTTTTCCGTAATCAGGGTCACTTCCGGCCCGAGGTGGCTGAAGTGGTAAAACAGGATCCATCCGCCGATCAACAGCGTCACGATGGGGACAATCCAGACCGGCGACCAGCGTTTAATCTGGTCGACTTTGGCATGGCCGTGGTTACTTTCCGTCAAGGCGCGGCTCCTTTGTAGTATGTTCCCGTACGCGATCCCAGGTCAGGCGCGGGTCAAACGTCATGGCGGCGATCATGGTAAGGATCACCACCAGCGCAAACAGCAGCGCGCCCGTTGCGGGATAAACATTCATCAGTTGCCCCATGCGCACCAGCGCAGAGAGCACGGCGATAACAAACACGTCGATCATCGACCAGCGGCCGACAAATTCGACGATTTCATAAATCAGATGCATGCGTTCGCTGTCGCGCTGGCCGCGGCCGCTGGCGTTCCAGCAGAGCCAGCCAATCGCCAGCATCTTCAGCGACGGCACCATGATGCTGGCGATAAAAATCACCAGCGCCACCGGATAGGATCCGTCGCTCCAGAGCAGGATCACGCCCGCCATAATATTAGACGGATAAGGCGTGCCAAGGGTTTCGGTCACCATAATCGGCATCAGATTGGCGGGAATATAGATGATCAGCGAGGTAAACAGCAGCGCCAGCGTCCACTGCAGGCTGTGCTTGCGGCGCGGCGCGGCGATCACGCCGCAGCGCGGACAGTCAGGATGATCCGCGGCGAGGATCGCGGTGCAGCACGGACAGGAGCGCATCCCTTGCTCCAGCCCGCTGACGCCCTTCTGCGGCGCATGCGGCAGCGGCGGCAGCGGCGCGATCTGCTGCCACAGCCAGCGTCGATCCACGCACTGAAAGGCGCGCAGCTGCAGCAGGCAGAACAGGCACCAGGGCCAGAAGCTGGTCTCCAGACCGATATCGCCGTAGGCCATCAGCTTGACGAAGCTGACCAGCACGCCGGCCATAAAGATCTCCGCCATGCCCCAGCTGCGCAGCTGGAACAGGATACGCGCCAGCCCCAGACGCAGGCTTACCGGCATCGGTATGCGGTTCACCAGCAGAATAATGGTCAGCATGCAGAGCGCAGGGATCGCCTGAACGAACGCCAGAAACAGCGTGGCCAGGCTGCTGTAATCCTCCGACACCATCACCTGCGGGATTTCCAGCAGCGAGATCTGGCTGCTGAGGCCCGCGACCTTCATGGTGATAAAGGGAAACAGGTTGGCCAGCAGCAGCATAAACAGCGCCGCCAGCGCGTAGCCTGTCGGCTGTTTACGCGGCTCGGGCCAGTTCGCGGTCAGCACCGAATGGCAGCGCGGGCAGGACGCGCGGCTGCCCTGCGGCACGTCCGGCAGTTTTACCATTAAATCGCACTGTGGACAGAGCATCCACGCCTGACTTTCAGCGGCTGAACACATCCCGCCTCCCTTATGGTTACGCGCCGTTTTTCAGCGCTTCCAGCTCTTCCCAGCGAGCGAACGCCGTTTCCAGCTCCTGCTCGGTCTGCGCCAGCGCGTCCAGCACCGGTTGGGTCTGGTCATGCGGCTGGCTGAAGAAGTCAGGATGGCTCATTTTCGCCTGCAGCTCGCCAATGCGCGCCTCCAGCGACTCCAGCTTCTGCGGCAGCTGCTCCAGCTCTCGCGTCAGGTTATAGCTTAGCTTGCCGCCGCCGCGTTTCACGCCGTCAGCTTTTTCCGCCGCTGGTTTCGCCGCGGCGGCAGGCTTGTTTCCCTGGGCGCTTTTCTGCTGTTTGTAGGCGGCGCGCTGCTGCTGCGCGTCGTGATAGCCGCCGACGAAGCTGCCGATCTCGCCGTTGCCTTCGAAAATCCAGCACTCGGTCACGGTGTTGTCGACGAACTGACGATCGTGGCTCACCAGCAGCACGGTGCCCTGATAGCCGTCGATCAGCTCTTCCAGCAGCTCCAGGGTTTCGACGTCGAGGTCGTTGGTCGGTTCATCGAGGATCATCAGGTTACTGGGACGCAGGAAGAGACGCGCCAGCAGCAGGCGGTTGCGCTCGCCGCCGGAGAGCGCGCGCACCGGCGTCATGGCGCGTTTCGGATGGAACAGGAAGTCCTGCAGGTAGCCGAGCACATGGCGCGGCTTGCCGTTCACCATCACCTCCTGCTTGCCTTCGGCCAGGTTATCCATCACGGTGCGATCGGGATCCAGCTCGGCGCGATGCTGGTCGAAGTAGGCGACTTCCAGCTTGGTGCCGCTGTGCACGCGGCCGCTGTCGGCTTTCAGCTGCTGCAGCATCAGACGCAGCAGCGTGGTTTTGCCGCAGCCGTTCGGACCGATGAGCGCGATCTTATCGCCGCGCTGCACCTGCGCGGAGAAGTCATGCACCAGCGTTTTGCCGCCCACGCCGTAGTTGACGTGTTCCAGTTCGAAAACGATTTTGCCCGAGCGCGACGCTTCGCCCACTTGCATATTGGCTTTGCCCATCACTTCACGGCGCTCGGAGCGTTCGCGGCGCAGCGCTTTCAGCGCGCGCACGCGGCCCTCGTTGCGGGTGCGGCGCGCCTTGATGCCCTGACGGATCCACACCTCTTCCTGCGCCAGCTTGCGGTCGAATTCGGCGTTCTGCATCTCTTCAACGCGCAGCGCCTCTTCCTTGCCTTCAAGGTAGAGATCGTAATTGCCCGGCCAGGAGACCAGCTTGCCGCGATCGAGGTCAACGATGCGCGTCGCCATATTGCGGATAAACGAACGGTCATGGGAAATAAAGACGATGCTGCCGCTGAAGGTCTTCAGGAAGGTTTCCAGCCAGTCGATGGTTTCGATATCGAGGTGGTTGGTGGGTTCGTCCAGCAGCAGCACGCGCGGGTTGCTCACCAGCGCGCGGCCCAGCGCCGCTTTGCGCAGCCAGCCGCCCGACAGCGACGACAGTTCGGTATCAGGTTCCAGACCGATCTGCTGCAGCACGTCGTTGATACGGCTCTCCAGCTGCCACAGATTGTGGTGGTCGAGGATAGTCTGCAGCCGTCCCATCTCGTTGAGGTTTTTCTCGCTGGGATCGAGCATCACCGCATGGGAAATCGCGTGATAGGCCTTGAGGTGCTCGGCCTGCTCTTCCACGCCTTCCGCCACGAAGTCATAGACGGAGCCGGTAATGTTGCGCGGCGGATCCTGCTGCAGACGCGCCACCACCAGGTCCTGTTCAAAAATAATGCGGCCGTCATCCAGCGGCTGCTCCCCGTTGATGATCTTCATCAGGGTCGATTTGCCTGCGCCGTTACGGCCGACCAGACAGACGCGCTCGTTCTCTTCGATATGCAGCTCGGTGTTGTCGAGCAGCGGCGCATCGCTGAACGAGAGGTAAGCGCCGTGAATACTGATTAATGACATCTGAACTTATTCCTTACCGGCGTGAGTAATCAGCCAGCAGTTGTGAATTTGACGGTTGCGGGCAAAATCCTGCGACAGGGTTTTCTGGGTAATGTCCTGCGCCTTCAGGCCCAGCGACGCCAGCCCCTCGAGATCCATTTTAAAGCCGCGCTTGTTGTTGGAGAACATCACGGTGCCGCCCGCGCGCAGCAGGCGTTTCAGGTTGCGCATCAGCATAATATGATCGCGCTGCACGTCGAAATCCTCTTCCATGCGTTTAGAGTTGGAGAAAGTCGGCGGATCGATAAAGATCAGATCGAACGTCTCGTCGCTCTCGCGCAGCCAGCTCAGGCAGTCGGCCTGCATCAGGCGATGCTGACGGCCGGTCAGCCCGTTCAGGCGCAGGTTGCGCTCCGCCCACTCCAGATAGGTGCGCGACATATCGACCGTGGTGGTGCTGCGCGCGCCGCCTAGCCCGGCGTGCACGCTGGCGCTGCCGGTATAGGAGAAGAGGTTGAGGAAATCTTTATCCTTGCTCATTTTGCCGAGCATCTGGCGCGCTATGCGGTGGTCGAGGAACAGCCCGGTGTCCAGGTAGTCCGTCAGGTTAACCAGCAGGCGCGCGTTGTACTCCTGCACTTCGAAGAAATCGCCCTTCTCGCCCAGTTTCTGATACTGATTCTTGCCTTTCTGCCGCTCGCGCGTTTTCAGCACCAGACGGTTGGCGGGCAGCTCCAGCACGCTGAGCGTCGCGCCGATAACGTCGAACAGGCGCTGGCGCGCTTTCGCCGCGTCGATGGTCTTGGGCGGCGCGTACTCCTGCACCACCACCCACTCGCCGTAGCGATCCACCGCCACGTTGTACTCCGGCAGATCGGCGTCATAGAGGCGATAGCAGGCGATGCCTTCCTGACGCGCCCACTTCTCCAGCTTCTTCATGTTTTTGCGCAGGCGGTTCGCGTAATCCTCGGCGATCTGCGCGCCGTTTTCGCTGCTGTTTTCCGCCAGCTGATAGTTTTTCTGCACGCACTCGATCGGGCCGTTTTTCGCCTTGAACTGGCGCTCCGCGCGCAGCTGCAGGCAGCTCAGCAGCTCAGGCGAACCGCTGAAGAGCGACAGGGTCCAGCCGCCGAAGTGCTGTTTCATGATGCGGCCGAACTGGCTGTGCAGCGCGATCAGCGCCGGCTCGCTCTCCAGACGTTCGCCGTAAGGCGGGTTGCTCAGCACCGTGCCGCGCTGCTCGCCCGGCAGCGGGTTTTTCAGCTGCAGCACATCCTGACGCGCAAAGGTAAAGAGATCGGCGACGCCGGCGCGGCGTGCGTTAGCCTGCGCCCATTCCAGCACGCGGCCGTCGCTGTCGTAGCCGAAGAAGCGCGCCTGCGCGGCGGCGGTGCCAGCGCGCGCGCGCTGCTGCGCCTCGCTTTTCACCTCGCGCCACAGCGCGTCGTTATGCTGACGCCAGTGGGTAAAGCCCCAGCGGCTGCGCAGCAGGCCCGGCGCGCGATCGCAGGCGATCAGCGCCGCTTCGATCAGCAGCGTGCCGGAGCCGCACATAGGATCGAGCAGCGGCGTGGTCGGCTGCCAGCCGGAGCGCAGCACAATCGCCGCCGCCAGGTTCTCCTTGAGCGGCGCCTGGCCGGTCTGCTGACGATAGCCGCGCTGATGCAGCGCGTCGCCGCTCAGATCCAGCGCGATGCTGGCGCGATCTTTATTCAGCCAGACGTTGATGCGGATATCCGGCTGCTCGCGATCCACATTGGGACGCGGCAGCTTCTGGCGGGTAAAGGAGTCGACAATCGCGTCCTTGACCTTTAACGCGCCAAACTGGCTGTTGCGAATCGATTCGTTGGTGCCGCTGAAGTGCACCACGAAAGTATGCTGACTGCCGAACAGTTCGGTCCAGTCGATGCTCTGTACGCCGACGTAGAGATCGAGATCGCTGTAGACGCCGAATTCGCCGAGCGGCAGTAAAATACGCGACGCCAGCCGGCTCCACAGCAGGCTCTGATACATCGTACGGTCATCGGCTTCAAAGTGAACGCCTCCCTGTACCACCTGCAGATCCTGCGCGCCCAGGGCGTCCAGCTCACTTTTCAACAGCTCTTCGAGCCCACGCGCCGTACTGGCAAAGAGAGAATTCATATCGTCACTATTACTCTTGAGAAAATTGCTGCGCATTATACCCTAATTACGCCTCATTGTTGGAAAGCTACGCGCGTGCCTCTCACCCGACCGATCACGAGGCTATAGCGTCCCGACGCCATGTATCATAAAGTTAGCTTCTTTTGCCGCCCACGCCCGCTTCTCTGGAGATCGCCATGCTTACGCTGTCCCGTCTGTTTATTCATCCGGTCAAATCTATGCGGGGTGTACACCTCTCTCATGCGCAGGCGCTGGAGAGCGGGTTGGCTTTCGACCGCATTTTTATGGTGACGGATCTGGACGGCACCTTTATCACCGCGCGCCAGTATCCGGAGATGGTGCGCTTTACCCCGGCGCTGTTGACCGACGGCCTCTCCCTGCAGGCGCCCGACGGCAGCCAGGCGATGATCCGCTTCAGCGATTTCGCCGCGCAGGAGGCGCCGACGGAAGTCTGGGGCAACCATTTTACCGCGCGCATCGCTCCCGACGACATCAACGCCTGGCTCAGCGCCTTTTTCCCCCGTCCGGTGCAGCTGCGCTGGGTTGGGCCGCAGCCGTCGCGCCGGGTGAAACGCT
Organism: Pantoea sp. X-Soil-MYKO-1289; assembly: GCF_059730625.1. Classification (NCBI taxonomy): domain Bacteria; kingdom Pseudomonadati; phylum Pseudomonadota; class Gammaproteobacteria; order Enterobacterales; family Erwiniaceae; genus Pantoea; species Pantoea sp. X-Soil-MYKO-1289. The sequence continues at coordinate 1,520,486 of NZ_AP036004.1, read as the reverse complement.
TTAACGAGGTGCCGCTGGGTTTTGCCGACGGCTATCCGTTTCTGCTGGTTAACAGCGCCTCGCTGCAGGATCTGCAACAGCGCTGCCCGGCCAGCGTGCGCGCCGAGCAGTTTCGCGCCAACCTTATCGTCAGCGGCGCGCCGGCCTGGGATGAAGACAGCTGGGCAACGGTGCAGATCGGCAGTGTAATTTTCGACGTGCCTAAACCCTGCAGCCGCTGCGTCTTTACCACCGTCGGCACCGAAAGCGGCCGCAAGCATCCAGACGGCGAGCCGCTAAAAACCCTGCAGGGCTTCCGCAGCGCGCAGGACGGCAGCGGCGATATCGACTTCGGCCTGAATTTGATCGCGCGCGGCAGCGGCATCGTGCGCGTGGGGGACGAGGTGCAGGTGCTGGCGCGCCATACGCCGCGTGCCTACGGCCCTGGCGCGGTGGTAGAGACCCTTAAGCCGCAGCAGCAAACGGCGGCGGCGGTCTCTGTGACCTGGCAAGGCGAGCAGTTTCAGGGCGATAACCAGCAGGTGCTGCTGGAGCAGTTAGAGCAGCAGGGTTTTAAAATTCCCTACTCCTGCCGGGCAGGCCTGTGCGGCAGCTGTAAAGTGACGCTGGTTGCGGGAGAGGTAAAAGCGCTGAAGAAGAGCGCCATTCGCGACGACGGCACCATTCTGAGCTGCAGCTGTATTCCCGCTGGCGATATAGAACTGGCGTGAGAATCAGACCGCGTAGGCGAAGCGCGGCGCGCTCTCCGCATGGTGCGGCAGCAGGCGATCGTTCATAATTTTGATGGCGTCGCCTAACACCATCTGCTTGCCCGCCAGGGTAAGCGTAGGCTGCGCCAGCAGGCAGAGCGTGGCGTTGCCGCCGCTTTCCACCGCCAGCAGCCGCGCCTGTTCGCCGTTTTCCGCCAGCGTCACCTCCACCATATCGCCCGCCTCTGGCTGCAGCACGCAGGTCCAGGCGGTGAAATGCCAGCTTTTCGGCATCAGCGGCTTCAGAAAGCGGCTCGCCACCAGCGCGTTAAGCGTCAGTTCGGCGCGCTGATTAACGCTCAGCGAACTTTGTCGGCAGCGTTCTTCGAAGGTGTAGTAGAGGGCGGCGTCGTCAACGCTGAATCCGGTCTGGGTGAAGGCGTCGGGGGTCAACATTTTGCGGGGAAAGCGAGAGCGGAAAAGCATACCGTCAGCCAGGTCCAGCATCATCCGGTCATGGTCGGCGTCAAAATACCAGCGCCAGTTGTCGTCAGGTTTGATTTTCATAATATGCCTCGTCATTAACCGCCGCGTTTCTCTGCACAGACTCAGCGAAGCCCTGTTTGTGGGGAAAAAGCTGAAAATACGCACAACAGGGAAAAAATATAAACGAGCCGGAGTCAGAAATAAACCCCCCGGCGTCGTTTTATTAGAAATGTCTTAGAGATGGGTCACGATATCTTTTATTAATCCCGGCCCTTTATAAATAAAGCCGGAGTAAATCTGCACCAGCGCGGCGCCCGCGGCCATTTTTTCTCGCGCCGCGGTTAATGAATCAATACCGCCGACGCCGATAATCGGCAGCGCGCCGTCCAGCTCCTGCGCCAGCCGCTTGACGATCGCCGTGCTGCGCGACTGCACCGGACGACCGCTCAGGCCGCCTGATTCCGTGCTGTATTTCAGGCCGCTGACCAGCGAGCGATCCAGCGTCGTATTGGTGGCGATCACGCCATCAATATTATGGCGCACCAGGCTGTCGGAAATTTGTATTAATTCTTCTTCAGAAAGATCGGGCGCAATTTTTACCGCGACCGGCACATATTTCAGATGCTGCTGCTCCAGCGCTTTCTGTTTGGCTTTAATCGACGCCAGAAGATCGTCGAGCGCTTCGCCATATTGCAGCGTACGCAATCCCGGCGTATTTGGCGAGGAGATATTTATCGCGATATAGCCGGCATGCGCATAAACCTTCTCCATGCAGATCAGATAATCCTCTTTGCCGTTTTCTACCGCCGTATCTTTATTTTTGCCGATATTAATGCCGAGAATCCCTTTGAACCGCGCTTTTTTGACGTTCTCCACCAGGTGATCGACGCCGAGATTGTTAAAGCCCATGCGGTTGATAATGCCCTCGGCCTCGACCAGCCGGAACATGCGCGGCTTATCGTTGCCCGCCTGAGCGCGGGGCGTGACGGTGCCGACCTCGACAAAGCCGAACCCCATCGCGCCAAAGGCGTCGATGCATTCCGCGTTTTTATCCAGTCCGGCCGCCAGCCCCAGCGCGTTGTCAAACCGTAAGCCCATGCAGGTCACCGGACGGGAAGGAAGACGCTGACGAATCAGCGCCTCCAGCGGCGTGCCGCTGATGAAACGCAGTTGCTGAAAAGTGAGTTCGTGAGCGCGCTCGGGGTCGAGCTTAAACAGCGCAGGTCGGACGATAGGATAAAGCATGCACTCTCCTGGAGGTCGGAAGCGATGAGTTGTCGGGGTGCACGGGAAAATGTGCGCCAGAATGGTAAAGGCCTCTGGCGCAAAAGTAAATTACTGACGGGACAAGAATATTGATCGCGATCAGCGCTTGCTGGCATAACGCGCCAGACGGCGACACGCCTGCAGTCCGCTGTAAATCGTCGGATAGTACCAGAGCAGTTTAAGACGTTTGCTTTCGCCCGTGACCTTGCGCACCAGCTGATCGATAGTGGTATGCCACGAGGCAGGCACCGCAATATTGTTTTTGCGGATTTCGATCAGGCAACCGTACATTACCGGCTGATAGTAGATGTCCAGCAGCTTCTCTTCCGGCGGCATTCCCTGCTCGCGCAGGAAGCTTTCGCTGCTGCGGCGGGCGATATAGTAGTTCTCCACCCAGGAGAAGGTCGCTTTGCCCTGCGACAGCGAAGTCGGCATAAAGCGCTTGTTGTAGTAGCTTTTCCGCGTAAAGCCGATCTGCCGCGCCGACATATAGAGCGCGAACATATAGGGCGCGTCCTCATGATTCTGGATCGGCAGAAACTGCACCCCGGTGCGCATAATAAGGTCGCGCGAAAGAATGCTGCTCCACAGCGTGCGGTGGGCCGAACGGTGCGGGATCATGCTGCGCAGCGTGTCGGCGCCGCCGGGCAGGACGGCGTCGACGTGACGCTGATGGAACTGCTCATACTGACGCTCGGCGACAGGTTTGTCGGTAAACATGCGCGCGCCGAAGCAGAACATCTCCATCTCGGGATGCTGCGCCAGCGTACTGCGGAAGTCGGCGAAAAGATCTTTTGAGACAAAATCGTCGGCGTCCATAAAGTAGATAAAGTCGCCGGTGGCGATCTCCAGCCCTTTGGTGCGCGCTGCGCTGACGCCGCCGCGCTCGCCGCGCAGCAGCGTCAGCTGCGGATGGCGGGCGGCCAGCGCCTCCAGCAGGGCGACGCTGTCGTCGGTGGAGCCGTCGTCGATAACGATCACCTGCTCCGGCGGAGATGACTGACCCAGCAGCGAATCGATCGCTTCCGGCAGCCAGGGCGCGCAGTTCCAGTTCGGCACGATAACAGAGATCGTCGCTGCGCGGCTGTCAGGGTTCCGTGTGCTCATTCTCGCTCCTCAATAGTAAAACCTTTGGCTCGGGCAGGCAGCAAACGCTTAATCACCAGGCTGTGCAGCAGACAGCAGACTGAGAGGTTAACCAGGCCGATCAGACCCAGCCACAGCAGGTTAAGCCAGCGGTTCTGGTTCCACTCAACTGGCAGGAAGGTGCAAAGCCAGGCGATCAGCCCCGCAACCGCCCAGATCAGCAGCACGTCGCGCGTCAGCCAGGTAAAGTGAATGCCCGGCGCGAAACGGCGGTGCACCAGCCATGCCCAGCCGGCCAGATAGAAGACGTTCTGCCCCAGCCACAGCCAGCCGGTGCCCTCTGCGCCGTAGTGGATCGCGGCCCAGATGTTGAGCGGAACCAGGATCACGGCGAAGCAGGAGAAGCCCTTCAGATGCAGCTTGAGGTTGCCGTTAACGTACTGCAGATGGTAAAGCAGGCCGCAAATCGCCTGCACGCCGCTGCCCAGCGCGTAGAGGCTGAGCACGAACGACATATCCGTCACGACCTGCGTGTTCTGCGTCCAGGCCCAGAGCAGCGGCGTGGCGAACATCGCGATAGTAATGCTAAGCGGCGCCATAAAGATCGCCACCGCCTGAGTGGTGTAGCGGTAGAGCGTCAGCGATTCGGCATCGCCCTCTTTACGCGTTTTAATGCCGGTCATGCGCGGCACAATCGCCTGCATAATCGGGCTGCTGAGCAGGATAATGCCGGTAGCCGCGGTGGCGACCACGGTAAAGGAGCCGTAGGCGCTCAGCGGCAGGGTTTTCGACAGCACCAGACGGTCGATTTGCGAAATAAAGGTCCAGATTGCGCTGGCGAAGGCCGCGCTCAGCGCAAAGCGAATAAAGGGCTTTAACACCGTCTTTAAGTTTTCGTGCTTCTGTTTACGCGCGGCGGCAGGCACCAGCTGATAGGATTTGGCAATCAGGCAGATCGCCTCCGCTATCGACACCGCCAGCTGCCAGATAAAGAAGCTCAGCACCGGATTGGAGAAGAGCTGAATGATCAGCACCGCGCCAAAGGTGCGCAGCGTAACGATGACCAGGTTGACGCCGTTGAGCCATACCTGATGCTCAAAGCCGACAATCACGCTGCGATAGGGGCTGGTACGCCAGCGAATAGCCGCCGTAATCACCATGATAGCAACAGCGAGCGTCACGTCCGCCGAAGGCAGATGGCGCGCGTCGAGCCAGTTATGGGCGATCCACGGCGTCGCCAGCCAGCCAATCACCACCAGAATGACCGTGGAGATAAGAAAGAATTTCGACAGCGCGGAGAAGAGCGCCGGGAACCAGATAAATTCCGCCTGATTAGCGCGATAGCGCGCCGCTTCGCGCATCAGCGTGGTCGACACGCCGGCGTCAAGCAGCTGGAGCCAGGTTAACAGAATCGAGAAAAAACCCACTAGCCCGTAAGCTTCCATCCCGAGATGTTGAATATAGAGCGGCACGACCAGAATGCCTGACAGCGTCAGGTAAATCTGACCGACATAATTGGCGATCGCGTTACGTTTAATTGACATAAGTATGATTGTATCTGGGCAGTTTTCTCGGAGGCCACAAGCGTGGCACACATCATCAGACCTGCCTACCAGACATAGTCTTAAATTTATCTCTGGCGCTGCGCGCCAGATTTAATCTGACCTGCCGCGGATGAAGTCAGAGGGTGTAATAATATTTATCCGCGGTGAATCGTCCGGTAAGCAGGCATTCCGATGCGAGCGAAAAAGTCAGGCAGCTTTTTTCAGCTCTTTTGTAACTTTGTATTTTTGCAGCAGGATAAACATGCGCGGGCGATTAATAAGCAGCCACTCTTTAGCGTTGACCGGCTTAAATTTGCCGCCCATAAAGCGAATCGCATTAATGACATATTCCGGCACCGGCGTGCCGTTGTAGAGCGACAGATAAATCATCAGGCGGAAAGAGTGCATTAAATAGGCTTTTTCCAGCTGCGTCTTCAGCGGCGAATGATCTAAATTATGCTTGAGTATGCCGTAGGTCTGCATAAAGGCGTTATAACGCTGCAGAAAATAGTCGTCGTTTTTGCGGCTGTTGGTGAGCGAGCCGCTGCGTACGCGCTGGCGATAGTAAACGTGCTGGCTTACCCAGGCGTGCGTGGCGTGCACGAATACCGACAGCGTAAATTTATGATCCTCATGCACCCGGTCGACAAAACGCAGGTTGTGCTGCGTAATCAGGCTTCGTTTCACCGCGTAGTTCCAGGCGGCGGAGGTATAGGAGCCGTTATTCAGCAGACGCGACAAAACCTGCTGCGGCGACTGCAGGCCGAATTGTTCGTGGCGCACTTTAGGACGGGTCTGATTTTCCCGACCCTCTTCAAACATTTGCGAATTAAAGCAAAACAGGTCGATTTCAGGGTGCGCGGCGGTAACCTGCTGAAGCTCTGCAACGAAGCCTTCCGGCACGATATCGTCCGGGTCGCAGAAGAAGACAAATTCCCCCTGTGCGGCGTCGATGCCGGTATCGCGCGCTTTACCCGCGCCGCCATTGGGCGTGGTGATAATGCGAACCTGCGGCTGGTGGCCATATTTCTGCTCCACCAGCGCCAGCGTGCCGTCGGTCGAGCTGTCGTTAACAATAATAATTTCAGTCGGCGCGTCAATCTGACGCAACAAGGAGTCGACACATTCGACTATATATTTCTCTACGTTATACGTGGGAATAATGACTGATAGCAGCGTCTTTGCCATACATCTTTCTCTGGGTCGATTAAAAGAAAAAGCACGAGCGTTACACAAATATTAAAATTGTGTTAAAGCATGGCGCAGAAAGAATTAAACGAGACGTCAGCAGCGAGTCTCTCGTGGTGGAATAGTATAGGCAGAAGCTTTTTTCTATTAACAGGGCCAGTCTCTTATTCAGATTTTCGCTTAGCGCCTAATCTATCACGCCAGATAAAGTATCAGCGGCAAAGCGCGCCTTTTGCTTAACATCGTGTAACTTTTATGGCTAAACCGTCAGCGCTTTTAGAAGGGAAAAAGGTCACAAAGGGTTTCTGTTTGATAGCATTATTATCATTTAACGGAAATAGCGCCTCGCCGATGACCGTTATCGGCATGGCGATATTCCGATAATAACGCCTGCAATCCCATAGCAGATGCGGTCTGATTAGCTCTCTCTCCTTTATGCCGCATCAAACTTGTTGCAGGAAGCAAATAGCGCTATGTGCCTGGTCTGGTTAATCAGCCCGCGCCAGATAATGTGCAGATACTTTTACTGCTATTTGTTAAGTCGGCATAAACAATGCCGCTGGATCTACGCCACTGTTTTAGGATTATTCGGAACTCTGCCCTGCCGCTTCCGGCAATGCTTTCATTAATAACGCTGCGCGTTTTGCGCTTTTCGCCTTTAGTTTGCCGGATAAATCATTTAAGCCCTCTCCCCCGCTCTGTCAGGATGTGAGCATCAGTTCTCAACAATAGCTAATCAATAACTTTCAGTTATAAGGAGTAATGATGCGAGTTATTACGCTAGCTGGCAGCCCGCGTTTCCCGTCACGTTCGACCTCGCTGCTTACCCTGTGCCAGCGCGCGCTGGAAGCGCGCGGCGTTGAGGTTATCCCGTGGAATATCCAGAACTTTCAGCCAGACGATCTTATTAACGCGCGTTTCGATGCCCCGGCGCTGCTGGCGCTGCGGGAAGATTTGCTCGCCGCCGACGGCGTGATCGTCGCCACGCCGGTCTATAAGGCCTCTTTCTCAGGCGCGCTGAAAACCCTGCTCGATCTGCTGCCCGAACGCGCCCTGGAGCACAAAGTGGTGCTGCCGCTGGCCAGCGGCGGCAGCGTGGCCCATATGCTCGCGGTCGATTACGCCCTGAAGCCGGTGCTGAACGCGCTAAAGGCGCAGGAGATCCTGCACGGCGTATTTGCCGAAGATCATCAGATTACCCACTACGATCGCCAGCCCGAGCTGCAGGCGGCGCTGGCGCGCCGACTGGATGAGGCGGTCGAGGCGTTCTGGCTGGCGCTGACCCGCCATCACAAACCTCTGGCGCAGGCTGTTTAAAGGAAGAAACCGACATGAAGAGCATCACCGGCTGGCTACTCGCCGCACTCGCCGTGCTGAGCCTGCAAACGCAGGCGGCGGACGCGCCCGCGCAGATTCGCATCGGCTATCAGAAAGGTTCCGTCAGCATGGTGCTGGCGAAATCGCACCGGCTGCTGGAGCAGCGCTTCCCCGGCACCAAAATTCAGTGGATCGAATTTCCCGCCGGTCCGCAGATGCTGGAGGCGCTAAACGTCGACAGCATCGACCTCGGCAGCACCGGCGATATACCGCCGCTGTTCGCTCAGGCGGCGGGCGCCGATCTGCTTTACGTCGGCTCGGAGCCGCCGAAGCCGAAATCGGAAGTGATTCTGGTGGCGAAAAACAGCCCGCTGAACAGCGTCGCCGACCTGAAAGGCAAGAAAGTCGCCTTTCAGAAAGGCTCCAGCTCGCACAACCTGCTGCTGCGCGCCCTGCAGCGCGAAGGGCTGAGCTTTAAGGATATTCAGCCGATCTATCTGACGCCCGCCGACGCGCGCGCCGCCTTCCAGCAGGGCGACGTGGACGCCTGGGCTATCTGGGATCCCTACTATTCCGCCGCGCTGCAGCAGGGCAACGTGCGCGTGCTGGCCGACGGCAGCCAGCTCAACCTTACCGGCTCGTTCTACCTGGCGACGCGTAAGTTCGCCGAGCAGAACGGCGCCTTCGTTCAACAGGTGCTGGATACCTTTAGCCAGGCGGATGCGCTGACGCTCAGCCAGCGCGATCAGAGCATCGCTCTGCTCGCCGCCGCGATGGGCCTGCCGAAGCCGGTTATCGCCAGCTATCTCGATCACCGTCCGCCGACCCGCATTTCGCCGGTCAGCGCGCAAACCGCAGCGGCGCAGCAGCATACCGCCGATCTCTTCTACGCCAGCCACCTGGTGCCGGTCAAACTGACGATCGCCGATCGCATCTGGCATCCCAGCGCCCAACTTCAGTAAGGAGCGAATAATGAGCTTATCCGTATTCTGGTTTCTTCCGACGCACGGCGACGGACACTATCTCGGCACCTCGGAAGGGGCGCGTCCGGTCGACCACAGCTACCTGCAGCAGATCGCGCAGGCCGCAGACCGCCTGGGCTTCGGCGGCGTGCTCATTCCGACCGGCCGTTCATGCGAAGACGCCTGGCTGGTCGCCGCCTCGCTGATCCCGGTAACGCAGCGACTGCGTTTTCTGGTGGCGTTGCGTCCCGGCGTGATTTCGCCGACCCAGGCGGCGCGCCAGGCCGCAACGCTGGATCGCCTCTCTAACGGCCGCGCGCTGTTTAATCTGGTGACCGGCGGCGATCCCGAAGAGCTGGCGGGCGACGGCGTGTTTCTCGATCATCATGAACGCTATGTCGAGTCGGCGGAGTTTACCCGCGTCTGGCGTCGCGTGCTGGAGGGCGAAACGGTCGATTACGCCGGCAAATATGTCAAGGTGCGCGGCGCGCGCCTGCTGTTCGACCCGGTGCAGCAGCCGCGTCCGCCGCTCTGGTTCGGCGGCTCCTCTGAACCGGCGCAGGATCTGGCCGCCGAGCAGGTCGACGTCTACCTCACCTGGGGCGAACCGCCCGCGCTGGTGAAAGAGAAGATTGAACAGGTGCGCGCCAAAGCGGCGGCGCAGGGACGCAAGGTGCGCTTCGGCATTCGTCTGCACGTCATCGTGCGCGAAACCAACGATGAAGCCTGGCGCGCCGCCGACCGTCTGATCGCCCATCTCGACGACGACACCATCGCGAAGGCGCAGGCCGCCTTCGCCCGCACCGACTCGGTAGGCCAGCAGCGCATGGCGGCGCTGCACAGCGGGCGCCGCGACCAGCTGGAAATCAGCCCGAACCTGTGGGCGGGCGTCGGTCTGGTGCGCGGCGGCGCCGGCACCGCGCTGGTCGGCGACGGCCCGACCGTGGCCGCGCGCATGCAGGAGTACGCCGACCTCGGCATCGAGACCTTTATTCTTTCCGGCTATCCGCATCTGGAAGAGGCGTATCGCGTCGGCGAGCTGCTCTTCCCGCATCTCGACCTGGAGGTGCCGCAGATCCCGCAACCGCGCGACGTGCAGGCGTTCGGCGAAACCGTCGCCAATGATTTCCGTCCGCAAAAAGTGTCGCAGAGCTGAGAGAGAGATCATGGCGAAAACCACGAAACGCATTACTAACCAGCTGGTGCCCTGGATTTTCCCGGCGCTGCTGGTGGTGGTCTGGCAGATTGCCTCCCAGACCGGGCTGCTGTCGACGCGCATTCTGCCGTCGCCGGAAAATATCGTCATTACCTTCTGGCATCTGGCCGCCAGCGGCGAGCTGTGGCAGCACCTCGCCATCAGCGGCTGGCGTGCGCTGATCGGCTTTAGCATCGGCGGCTCTATCGGGCTGATACTGGGGCTGATCACCGGCACCTCGCGGCTGGGCGAACGACTGCTGGATACCTCGGTGCAAATGCTACGCAACGTGCCGCATCTGGCGCTGATCCCGCTGGTGATCCTCTGGTTCGGCATCGACGAGGCGGCGAAGATTTTTCTGGTGGCGCTCGGCACCCTGTTCCCCATTTACCTCAATACCTACCACGGCATCCGCAATATCGATCGCGGCCTGGTGGAGATGGCGCGCAGCTACGGCCTCTCGGGCTGGAGCCTGTTTATTCAGGTGATCCTGCCCGGCGCCCTGCCCTCGATTATGGTCGGTGTGCGTTTCGCGCTCGGCCTGATGTGGCTGACGCTGATCGTCGCCGAGACCATTTCCGCCAACTCGGGCATCGGCTATCTGGCGATGAACGCGCGTGAATTCCTGCAAACCGACGTGGTGGTGGTGGCGATTATTCTTTACGCCCTGCTCGGCAAACTGGCGGATGTCGCCGCCCTGCTGCTGGAGCGCGTCTGGCTGCGCTGGCATCCGGCCTATCAACTGAAGGAGGAGAACGCATGAGCACTTCACTCTCTCCGGCGCGGCTGAATGCCGGCACGCCGGTCGGCGTCAACGGCGTCAGCAAGCAGTACGGCAGCCGCACTATCCTGAATCAGATCGATCTGCATATTCCCTCCGGCCAGTTTGTCGCGGTGGTAGGACGCAGCGGCTGCGGCAAGAGCACGCTGCTGCGCCTGCTGGCGGGGCTGGAGCAGACCACGCAGGGCGAGCTGCTGGCGGGCAACGCGCCGCTGCACACCGCGCGCGAAGATACCCGCCTGATGTTTCAGGACGCGCGTCTGCTGCCGTGGAAGCGGGTTATCGATAATGTCGGGCTCGGCCTGAAGGGTCGCGAGTGGCGCAGCGCGGCGCTCGAGGCGCTGGAGGCGGTCGGGCTGGCGGAGCGCGCCCATGAGTGGCCCGCTGCGCTCTCCGGCGGACAGAAGCAGCGCGTGGCGCTGGCGCGCGCGCTGATCCACCGTCCGGGTCTGCTGCTGCTCGACGAGCCGCTCGGCGCGCTTGACGCGTTGACGCGTATTGAAATGCAGGGGCTGATCGAGTCGTTATGGCAGCAGCACCATTTTACCGTGCTGCTGGTAACGCATGACGTCAGCGAAGCCGTGGCGATGGCGGATCGCGTGCTGCTGATCGAAGAGGGTCAGATTGGGCTCGATTTGCTGGTGGATTTGCCGCGTCCGCGCCGTCGCGGGTCGGTCAGGCTGGCGGAGCTGGAGGCGGAGGTGCTGGATCGCGTGATGCGCCGCAGCGAAAGCGAGCAGCCGGCGCGCTACGCCCACCAGCGCTAAAAAGAGTGGGTAACACCGGGATCAGATGACAACGCGGGTAGCAGGGACCGATCGCAAAGTCGCTCAAGGCATCCTTGCGCGCTCGGCCCGCGACATCCCTGTCGCGAGACGCTTTGCTCTCCGGTCCCTGCTACCCGCGTTTTATACTTTTCTGCGGCCTGTAAGGCGGGAATATTTCCCGCCTTTGCCATTTAAGCGTTTAGCGCGCGGGTGATCTTCTCATAGAGATCGCCCGAGAGCTTATCCAGCCCCTGCAGCGTTTCCAGCGCCTGACGCATCAGCGCCTGACGGTCGGCGTCGTAGCGCTTCAGGCGGATCAGCGGCTCGATCATACGCGCCGCCACCTGCGGGTTGCGGGTATTAAGATCGGTCAGCATCTCCACCAGGAACTGATAGCCGCTGCCGTCTTTGGCGTGGAACGCCGCCGGGTTGCCGGAGACGAAGGCGCCGATCAGCGCGCGGATGCGGTTAGGGTTGCTCATGGTGAACGAGCGATGATGCAGCAGCTCGCGCACCTTCTGCAAGACGTCCGCCGACGGGCTGGTGGCCTGCAGCATTAGCCATTTATCCATCACCAGGCCATCACGATGCCAGCGCTCGTCGTAGTGCGCCAGCAGCGCGCCGCGGCACGGCAGCTGTGCCGCCACCGACGCCGCCAGCGCCGCCAGCGCGTCCGTCATGTTGTTCGCCTGCTGATACTGCGTCTGCACCAGCCTGTCCGCCAGCGCTGTTTCGCCGAACGCCAGATAGTACAGGCAGACATTCTTCAGCGCGCGCTGCCCCATCGCATCGTGCTCAATGCGGTACTCGCTCTGCTGATTCGCGTTGTAGACGGCATAAAACTCATCCGCCAGCTCGGTGGCCAGCGTGCGCACCAGCGCCTCGCGCACCACCGTAATCGCCTGCGGATCGATCACCTCGAACAGCTCGGCAATCTCGTTCTCGCCCGGCAGCGTCAGAATCTGCGCGGTCAGCGCCGGATCGCGCCCTTCGTCCAGCAGAACCGCGCGGAAAGCGTCGGCGACGTGCAGCGGCAGCGACAGCGGCTGGCCCTGCTGATGGCGCGCCACGTTAAGGCGGATATAGGTGGCCAGCAGGCTCTGCGCCGCATCCCAGCGTGCAAAGTCGTTGCGGGCATGGCGCATCAGGAAGGTGAGCTGAGCATCGCTCCATTTATAGTCGAGCTTCACCGGCGCGGAGAATTCGCGCAGCAGCGACGGCACCGGCTGGAAGTAGACGTTATCAAAGATAAAGGTCTGGAACTCCTCGGTCACGTTCAGCACGTGATGCACCGGATGACCGTTATGCTGCAGCGGAATCACCTTGCCTTCGCCGTCATAGAGTTCGATATCGAGCGGAATATGCAGCGGCAGCTTCTCTTTCTGATCGGCGGTCGGCGGCGTGTGCTGGGTGACGTGCAGCGTATACTGCTCCAGCTCGGGATTGTAGTCGTCGCGCACCGTCAGCACCGGCGTGCCGCTCTGGCTGTACCAGCGGCGGAACTGCGACAGATCGACATTCGAGGCATCCTCCATCGCCTGCACGAAGTCGTCGCAGGTCGCCGCGCTGCCGTCGTGACGCTCGAAGTAGAGCTGCATCCCTTTCTGGAAATTCTCTTCGCCGAGCAGCGTGTGCATCATGCGGATCACTTCCGATCCCTTTTCGTAAACGGTCAGGGTATAGAAGTTGTTCATCTCCATGACCTGATCCGGGCGGATCGGGTGCGCCATCGGGCTGGCATCCTCGGCGAACTGCGCGCCGCGCATCACGCGTACGTTATCGATGCGGTTGACCGCGCGCGAGCCGAGATCGGAGCTGAACTCCTGATCGCGGAATACCGTCAGCCCCTCTTTCAGGCTGAGCTGGAACCAGTCGCGGCAGGTAACGCGGTTGCCGGTCCAGTTGTGAAAATATTCATGGCCGATCACCGCTTCGATGCCGAGATAGTCTTTGTCGGTCGCGGTTTCCGCCTTCGCCAGCACATATTTGGAGTTAAAGACGTTCAGGCCTTTGTTCTCCATCGCGCCCATATTGAAGAAGTCGACGGCGACAATCATAAAGATGTCGAGGTCATACTCCAGGCCGAAGCGCTCCTCATCCCACTTCATGCTGTTTTTCAGCGAGGTCATCGCCCAGTCGGCGCGATCCAGATTGCCGCGATCGACGAAGATCTCCAGCGCCACGTCGCGGCCGGAGCGGGTCTTAAAGCTATCGCGCAGCACGTCGAAATCGCCCGCCACCAGCGCAAAGAGATAGCAGGGTTTCGGGAAGGGATCCTGCCATTTCACCCAGTGCTTGCCCTGCTCCGCTTTGCCGCCGTCGATGCGGTTGCCGTTGGAGAGCAGATAGGGATAGCGCGCCTCGTCGGCGATAATAGTGGTGGTGAAACGCGCCAGCACGTCCGGGCGATCCAGATACCAGGTAATGTGGCGGAAGCCTTCGGCTTCGCACTGGGTGCAGAGCGCTTCGCCAGACTGATAAAGCCCTTCCAGCGCGGTATTTTTATCGGGATGAATATCGTTGACGATCTTGAGCTGGAACTGCTCCGGCAGCTGACTCAGCACCAGCGCGCCCTCTTCCTGGCGATAGTGGCTCCAGGGCGAGCCATCCACTTCAAGGGCGATCAGGGTTAACGCTTCGCCATCAAGACGCAGCTCAGCCTGCGCATCGCCGAGACGTTTAACCTGGCTGACGGCGGTGACGCGCGTCGTCGCGGCGTCGAGCGCAAAGGTCAGGTCGATGTCGGTGATGGTGTAATCCGGCGCACGGTAGTCGTGGCGATATTTAATGTGGTGCTGTTGCGTCATATTCCGTCTCGCATTGTTATAGGTTTACCGCCAAAGTCTAAGCGCGTTGCCTTTAGCTTGCCATGCACAATGCGCATCGCGGCATAAATAGCTACAATTCATTAACAACGGCACGTTTTAACCTCGACCTGCGGGCTTGAAATATGCTGTGATCGGTCGCAGTTACTGATTTATACTCCTGCGTCTTTATGACTCTCACACACCGGGCTCTGCGCCGCCGAACAGGATGCTGAAACGCACCATGACAGGACATGCTTCCCCGATACTGACTTCCCTGCTGGATACTGACGCCTATAAGCTTCATATGCAGCAAGCCGTATTCCACCGTTATCACGATGTCACGGTGGCGGCTGAGTTTCGTTGCCGCGGCGACGATCTGCTCGGTCTCTATGCGAACGAAATTCGCGAGGCCATTAACGCCATGCAGACGCTAGCGCTGACCGATGACGAATATACGTATCTCTCTGGCCTGCCCTTCTTCCATGCCGACTACCTTAACTGGCTGCGCGATTTTCGCTATAACCCCGACCAGGTGCAGGTGCGCAACCGCGACGGGCATCTCGCTATCCGCATCACCGGGCCGTGGCGCGAAGTGATTTTATGGGAGGTGCCGCTGCTGGCGCTGATCAGCGAAGTAGTGCATCGCCACCGCTCGCCGCTGGTGAGCGCGCAGCAGGCGGTCGACCATCTGCAGCAGAAGCTGAGCGCTTTCCGCCGCGACGTCGCCGACATCGATATGTCACGCTTTCGCCTGATGGATTTCGGCACTCGCCGCCGTTTCTCGCAGGAGGTGCAGCAGGCCATCGTCGCCACGCTGAAGCAGGATTTCCCCTGGCTGATCGGCACCAGCAACTACGATCTGGCGCGCCGCCTGGCGCTGACGCCGGTCGGCACGCAGGCGCACGAATGGTTTCAGGCTTTTCAGCAGATTAGCCCGGTGCTGGCCAACAGCCAGCGTGCGGCGCTACAGGCGTGGCTTGACGAGTATGACGGGCAGTTAGGCATCGCCCTCACCGACTGCATCGCGATGGACGCCTTCCTGCGCGACTTCGGCGTCAATTTTGCCAGCCGCTATCAGGGACTGCGCCACGATTCAGGCGATCCCGTCGAGTGGGGCGAAAAGGCGCTGGCTCACTATGAGAAGCTGGGCATCGATCCGCACAGCAAAACCCTGGTCTTTTCCGACAATCTCGATCTGGATAAGGCGCTGGCGCTCTATCGCCACTTTGGCCAGCGCACCAACGTCGTCTTTGGCATCGGCACCCGCCTGACCTGCGATATTCCCGGCGTCAGGCCGCTCAATATCGTGATTAAACTGGTGGAGTGCAACGGCAAGCCGGTGGCGAAGCTCTCCGACAGTCCGGGCAAAACGATCTGTCAGGATCAGGCTTTTGTCCGCGCCCTGCGCAAAGCGTTCGATCTGCCACTGGTGAAAAAAGCCAGCTAATCCTCGCGTTATCGGGGCGTTGATGCGCCCCGCTTCTGCTGTAATAAATCTGCCGTCCCGCCGGATTTTGCTTGTTTCCTTGCGACTCGCAAGTAACATAGCAACACCCCGGTGTGGGGAGATTGTTTAAACTCACTTCTTCTATATAGAGAGATATTTATGAGCGTAGTGCCTGTAGCGGACGTACTGCACGGTCGCGTCGCGGTTGACAGTGAAGTCACCGTACGTGGTTGGGTGCGTACCCGCAGAGATTCAAAAGCCGGTCTTTCCTTCGTCGCCGTTTATGACGGTTCCTGCTTTAATCCCGTTCAGGCCGTTGTGAATAATTCTCTGAATAATTATCAGGACGAGGTTCTGCACCTGACCACCGGCTGCTCGGTGATCGTGACCGGCACCGTGGTGGCCTCGCCGGGCCAGGGTCAGGCGTTTGAGATCCAGGCGACCCGCGTGGAAGTGACCGGCTGGGTGGACGATCCCGACACCTATCCGATGGCGGCGAAGCGTCACAGCATCGAATATCTGCGCGAAGTAGCGCACCTGCGCCCGCGCACCAACCTGATCGGCGCCGTGGCGCGCGTGCGTCATACCCTGGCGCAGGCGCTGCATCGCTTCTTCCATGAGAATGGCTATTTCTGGGTATCGACTCCGCTGATCACCGCCTCAGACACCGAAGGCGCCGGCGAAATGTTCCGCGTCTCGACGCTGGATCTGGAAAACCTGCCGCGTACGCCGCAGGGCGCTGTCGATTTTAACGAAGATTTCTTCGGCAAAGAGGCCTTCCTGACCGTTTCCGGCCAGCTGAACGGCGAAACCTACGCCTGCGCCCTGTCGAAAATCTACACCTTCGGCCCCACTTTCCGCGCAGAAAACTCCAACACCAGCCGTCACCTGGCGGAATTCTGGATGCTGGAGCCGGAAATCGCCTTCGCCACGCTGGATGACGCCGCCGCGCTCGCCGAAGCGATGCTGAAATATGTCTTTAAAGCGGTGCTGGACGAACGCGCCGACGATATGGCGTTCTTTGCCGAACGCGTGGATAAAGAGGCGGTCGATCGTCTGCAGCGCTTTATCTCCACCGACTTCGCGCAGGTCGACTACACCGACGCCATTACCATTCTGGAAAAGTGCGGACAGAGCTTTGAAAACCCGGTGTCCTGGGGCATCGATCTCTCCTCCGAGCACGAGCGCTATCTGGCCGAGCAGCACTTTAAAGCGCCGGTGGTGGTGAAAAACTATCCGAAAGAGATCAAGGCGTTCTATATGCGCCTTAACGAAGATAATAAAACCGTGGCGGCGATGGATGTACTGGCGCCGGGCATCGGCGAAATCATCGGCGGTTCGCAGCGTGAGGAACGTCTCGACGTGCTGGACGCGCGTATGGAAGAGATGGGCCTGAATAAAGAAGATTACTGGTGGTATCGCGATCTGCGTCGCTACGGCACCGTTCCTCATTCAGGCTTCGGCTTAGGCTTTGAACGTTTAATCGCCTATGTCACCGGCGTACAAAATGTAAGGGACGTTATCCCTTTCCCACGCACCCCGCGCAATGCAAATTTCTAAAATTATCTATTAATTATAAGAAATTCATATATATAACGAGGTCGGCTCTGCCGGCCTTTTTTTATTTTTGTAAATTTTGAGTTCTCTCACAAAGTTCCCAGATATTTACATTTTGTAATACAAATTTGCTTTTAGAAACCAGATTACGAGTTTAGTAGCATTTTCAGTGTGGCATATCCTGCTTCGGGATGGAAAGATGCGTGCAGACACAGGAAGACACCAAACTTCTCTCAGGGTTCCGTAACGGTTTCTTGACGGCAGTGGCAGGTGTCCGAATAAACTCCAATGAGGGTAATAAATAATGATGAAGCGCAACATTCTTGCAGTGGTTATCCCTGCTCTGTTAGCTGCCGGCGCAGCAAACGCAGCAGAAATTTATAATAAAGACGGCAATAAGCTGGATCTGTACGGCAAAGCTGTTGGTCTGCACTATTTTTCTGATAATGACGGCAACGATGGCGATAAAACTTATGTTCGCTTCGGCTTCAAGGGTGAAACTCAGATCAATGACCAGCTGACCGGTTACGGCCAGTGGGAATACAACGTTCAGGCCAACAACTCTGAAGGTTCTGACGCGCAAGATGGCAACCGTACCCGTCTGGGCTTTGCCGGTCTGAAATTTGGCGATGCGGGTTCAATCGACTACGGTCGTAACTACGGCGTTGTTTACGACGCAATCGGCTGGACCGATATGCTGCCAGAATTCGGCGGCGACTCTGGCTACTCAGACAACTTCATGAACGGTCGTAGCACCGGTCTGCTGACCTACCGCAACAAAAACTTCTTCGGTCTGGTAGATGGCTGGGACTTCGCGGCACAGTATCAGGGCAAAAACGAGCGTTCTGACATTCGTCGCGCCAACGGCGACGGCTGGGGCCTGTCAACTTCCTACACCTCGCCGATCGGCCTGGGCATCGTAGGCGCATACAGCAGCAGCGAT
This sequence comes from Pantoea sp. X-Soil-MYKO-1289, assembly GCF_059730625.1. Lineage (NCBI taxonomy): Bacteria > Pseudomonadati > Pseudomonadota > Gammaproteobacteria > Enterobacterales > Erwiniaceae > Pantoea > Pantoea sp. X-Soil-MYKO-1289. The sequence continues at coordinate 1,502,451 of NZ_AP036004.1, read as the reverse complement.
CGTACCGACAGCCAGGCGTCTGGCGTAGTCGCTCCGGATGGTTCTGTTGTTGGTCAGGGCAAACGCGCTGAAAACTGGGCAACTGCAATCAAGTATGACGCCAACAACGTCTACCTGGCGGCTTACTACGGTGAAACCCGTAACTCTACGCCGTTCGATCTGGCAACCGGTCCGACCACCACTACGACTGCTTACGCCAACAAAGCGCAGAACATCGAGCTGGTTGCACAGTATCAGTTCGACTTCGGTCTGCGTCCGTCTATCGCCTACGTGCAGTCTAAAGGCAAAGACATCGAAGGCGTGGGCGATGCTGACCTGGTTAAATACATCGACGTGGGCGCAACCTACTACTTCAACAAAAACATGTCGACCTATGTTGACTATCAGATCAACCAGCTGGATGACAACAACCGCCTGGGTCTGAACACCGACGACGTTGTAGCGGTAGGTCTGGTTTACCAGTTCTAAGTTACCTGTCGCAGAAAAAACGGAGCCTCGGCTCCGTTTTTTTATGCCTGCTATTCACCGTATAACGGCACCTTTCTGTTTTTTGCCATAAGCCACTTGAATGACCAACGTCCGCCGACGATTTTTTGCGTAAACGGTTGGCAATGCGCAGCGCTGACGTTAACCTGAAGGCTCATTTCGTTAAAGTTCACGCTACTGGACACGACTCATGTTTGAATCTATCTCTGCGGCACCTGCCGATCCTATTCTTGGGCTGGCCGATCTGTTTCGCGCTGACGACCGCCCGCACAAAATCAACCTTGGCATCGGCGTTTATAAAGATGAAACCGGCAATACGCCGGTGCTCACCAGCGTAAAAAAAGCCGAGCAGTATCTGCTGGAAAACGAAACCACCAAAAACTATCTCAGCATTGATGGCCTGGCCGATTTTGCGCGCTGCACCCAGGAGCTGCTGTTTGGCGCAGAGAATTCGCTGATCGCCGCTGGCCGCGCGCGCACCGCGCAGACTCCTGGCGGCACCGGCGCGCTGCGCGTCGCCGCAGATTTTCTCGCCACGCAGACGACAGTCAAGCGCGTCTGGGTGAGCAACCCCAGCTGGCCTAACCATAAAAACGTCTTTAACGCCGCCGGTCTGGAAGTGTGCGAATACGCTTACTACGACGCGGAGCAGCACCAGCTCGATTTCGACGGCATGCTGGCTGCGCTGCAGGAAGCCAAAGCCGGCGACGTGGTGCTGTTCCACGGCTGCTGCCATAACCCAACCGGCATCGATCCGACGGCGGAACAGTGGAGCCAGCTGGCGCAGCTCTCTCAGGCCAAAGGCTGGCTGCCGCTGTTCGATTTCGCCTATCAGGGCTTTGCGCGCGGCCTGAATGAAGATGCGGAAGGCTTGCGTATTTTCGCCGCCTCGCATCAGGAGCTGATTGTCGCCAGCTCATACTCCAAGAACTTCGGCTTATATAATGAGCGCGTCGGCGCCATTACGCTGGTTGCCGCCGATGCGGCCACCGCAGAGACCGCCTTCAGCCAGGTGAAGTACACCATTCGCGCCAACTACTCTAACCCGCCAGCGCACGGCGCCGCGGTGGTGGCGACCATACTGAGCAATCAGGCGCTGCGTACCATCTGGGAGCAGGAGCTGACCGATATGCGTCAGCGCATTCAGCGCATGCGTCAGCTGTTTGTGAATACCCTGGCGGAGAAAGGCGCCACGCGCGACTTCAGCTTTATCATTCAGCAGAACGGCATGTTCTCTTTTAGCGGCCTGACCAAAGATCAGGTTATCCGCCTGCGTGACGAGTTTGCCGTCTATGCGGTGAATTCAGGTCGGGTTAATGTCGCGGGCATGACGCCGGATAATATGTCGGCGCTGTGCGAGGCGATTGTCGCAGTGCTGTAAATCAGCCACGTTTCCCGCGCCTGCGCGGGAAGCTTCGCGCTGAGACGCTCGCAGTTGGCGTGCGTCAGAAGAGAGAATGGGCCGCTACGGCCCATTTTTTATTGCAGAAAGGGGTTGCTGATACGTTCACGTCCCAGCGTCGACATGGCGCCGTGGCCGGGCACGAAGGTGATATCGTCGCCCAGCGGCAGCAGCTTCTCTTTAATCGAGGCGATCAAATCCTGATGGCTGCCCTGCGGGAAGTCGGTCCGCCCTACGCCGCCATGGAAAATCACATCGCCGGAAATCAGCAGGCGTCCTGCGCGATCGAAAAAGACGATATGGCCCGGCGTGTGGCCTGGCGTATGCAGGATCGTCAGCTCGACGTCGCCGACCTGCACGCTGTCGCCCTCCTCCAGCCAGCGATCCGGCGTAAAGGGCGCGCACTCCGCCAGACCAAACATCCGGCTCTGCGTCGGCAGCGCTTCCAGCCAAAAGGCGTCCAGGCGGTGCGGACCGACAATCGGCGCCTGATAGTGCGCCGCCAGGTCCGCCGCGGCGCCAACGTGATCGAGATGGCCGTGCGTCAGTAAAATCTGGCGCGGTGTAAGATTGAGCTGCTGGAGCGTTTCGATAATGGTCGCCGCATCGCCGCCCGGATCGACCAGGGCGGCGTCGCGCGTCGCCTCACACCAGATAACCGAACAGTTCTGCGCAAAGGCGGTAACAGGAATAATGTGGTAGTTCATAACGCTCCATGACCGGCGCACGCAGCGTTGCCGGCGTCGTTACCAGTGCCGTACCGGCCCGGTATCAATATGAACGAAGTTGCTGCGAGGATAATATCCTACACCACCGGCGCGCATTGTTAAGGCCGCTTTGCGAATGTTATTCAGCGCGATGCCTTCGATGTGAAAATCCATCGCCTGACCTTTGGTGTGGTAGCTGTGCTTCGCCACGCCCGGGCCGCTTTCGCGCAGCATATTGTTGGTCGCCAGCGAGCGATAGCCGGAGATCAGCTGAATCGGCTTACGGGTCTCGAGCAGCGCCTGCAGGCGATAGATCTGATCGAAAAGATGAGGATCGATGCTTTTCGTCAGATTGGCGCGATAATCGCGGAAAAAGTGGTTCAGACGAGCCAGCTCGCTCTTATCGTAACTTTTCCCATTAAAAAACTCAGTTTTAAGGGTTTCACCGGTGTGAAGATTGCTCAGCGTCAGCACGCGAGGACGCGACGTTGAAAGCGAGGCCATAGCTGCGTTGGGCAGCAGCGCCATGCCGGCCGCGGCCGTTCCGCCAAGAAGCAATTTGCGACGTGTTAAGTTAAAACTGGACATGAAAAACGGTTACCTGAGATTGAAGCCATCGAAATGTGCAAAAACCGCACAAGGCCGCACCATAACCGGCCATCCGGATTACGTCAACCCGCGGTAAAGAGGTTTGTGCGGCGATCCCGGACGGGATCGCCATTCTGGAATCCTTATCGCAGCGGCGGCGAAAAGGAACAGGGTTGGAAAATCAAGGATTAGAGCAGCAGCTGTCCAGCGCGCGCCAGCGCCTGACTGCCGGAACGGGCAGGATTATCATAATTGTAAATATCTGTGCGGAACTGCGGCTTGCCGTCATCGGCTACCCAGGCAGTCAGATAGTACAAATTCACCGGAATGCGGTGTCGAATCGGCACGTAGCGCGTATCGCCCTGTTTTAACTGGTCGGAAATGCGTGAATCATTCCAGCCAGCATCCTGCAGCAGCACTCCCGCCAGCTCTGACGCTTTGTTGACGCGCACGCAGCCTGAGCTCAGTGCGCGGATATCGCGCTGAAACAGGGCGTGGTTGGGCGTGTCGTGCAGGTAGATGGCGTCCGAGCTGGGCATGTTGAACTTATAGCGGCCCAGCGAGTTGGTGTTGCCCGGCGCCTGACGCAGCCGATAGGGGAACGACGAGGCGGATACCATGCTCCAGTCAATCATGCTGGGATCGATCACCTCTGCGTCCGCGCTCCAGCCGGAGAGCAGCGTATAGCCGTGCTTGTAGAGATAATTCGGATCCTGCTTCACCTTGGGAATAATATCCTGACGCACCAGCGTTGTCGGCACGTTCCACGGTGGGTTAAGCACCACGTTATTCAGCGCGCTGCGCATCAGCGGCGTTTTACGATCGGGACGGCCGACAATCACGCGCGACGACAGGATCTTGTTGCCGTTGTTGTAGTAGGTCAGCGAAAAGTTGGGAATGTTGACCATGATGCCGTTGTGCATATCGTCCGGCAGCAGGCGCAAACGCTGAATATTCAGCGCCAGCAGCGCGGCGCGCATCTGCGGCGTGACGTTGAGCCATTCGCGGGTGCGCGGACCGACCGCGCCGTCGCCGCCTAATCCCTGCCACTGCTGGAAGCGTTTAACGCCCTCCACTAGCGCGGCGTCATAGACGTTGTCGCTAACCGCGTCAGCGGCGCCATTCTGCACGTTGCCTGTCTGCTGCGGCGTCTGTGCGGCGAGATCGCCGACGCTGGCCGCTGAAGGGCTAACCGCCGCGGGCTGACCACTCTGGTTCGCCGGAACCGGCGCAGTAGGCACCGCATCGTCCGCCGGGCCCGGCGCGACCGGCTGCGCGGAGAGCATGCCGGTGCGCTGTAAGATTTCGCGCAGCGCCGGAACGTCGTCGCTCACCTGACCCGGACGCAGCGTTTCGCGGTTTTTCAGCTGCGGCCAGGGACGCGAGTCGGTGAGCATCTGCTTCAGCGCGGCGTGCATCGGCGCATATTGCGGGTGCTGCGGCACCAGCGAGGCGACAAATGCGGCGGAGCCGCCCGCCAGCACTGCGTTTTGCCACTGGTTCACTACCGATACCGGCGGCTGCGCCAGCTTGTAGGGCACGTTGCTGTAGAGCCAGCTTTCACCCTGGGTCGGCACGCTGGAGACGAACTGCAGATAGCCCAGCATCGCGTCGCTGAGCACCACGTCGCGCGCGAAGCCGTTGATGCCAGGATCGGTCAGACGATCGACCCAGCGCGTAAACTGCGGCTGCACGCCCGACATGGCGATTTCCGCCAGCTGCTGCTGGAACTGCTGCACCGCCGCGCGATCCTGCCACATCGGCTGCATATTGTGCGCCGCATAGAGCGTCGCCAGCGAGGCTAAATAGAACGGCGGCTCTTTGCCGGCGAACGCCTGACGCAGGCGCTGCTGGCTATCGCTGACTGAAATGGTCGCGTGCGTAGTACCGGGTAACGCTGCAATAACCGCCGCATGCGTCAGATGCAGCGGCGTCAAGGCCAGCGCGAGCGCCAGCAGTGAAAACAGATAATTGTTGGTTTTATTGGTCAGCAACATCCCTGCCCCCTTATTTGTTTACCACGCAGCGTTTCCTGGATCCGCTGCAACTGGGCTGCTACTCATGACCTGAGTATACAAATAAAAAACGGCATTTGCCTCACAGGACAAATGCCGTTTACAGATTACCCAATGCGCTACTTATTAACCAGATTAAACCTGCGAGTTTTCCGCTTCCACCCCGGCTGACTCCTCGCTGTCGCGGCGCGTGGTCGGCGCATCGGCAGAGAAGCCGCGCAGACCGACTACGTGCACATGTTCAGTGTTATTGAACACTTTACGGACCAGCTTATAGGTAGTGCCTTTTTCCGGACTGATGTTTTCCGGCGCCGCGATCACCAGCTGCATCTCCAGACGCTCGCAGAGTTCAAACAGCGTGGCGATAGAGCGCGCATCCAGACGCGCCGCTTCGTCGAGGAACAGCAGACGGCAGGGAGAGATATCTTTGCCGCGCAGGCGGCGCGACTCCTCTTCCCAGCTCTGCACCACCATCACCAGGATCGACATCCCGGTGCCGATCGCCTCGCCGGTCGACAGCGCCCCGCTCTCGGCGCGCAGCCAGCCGTCGGAGCCGCGGTTGACCTCGACCTCCATCTCCAGGTAGTTGCGGTAGTCCAGCAGCTCTTCGCCGATGGTCTGCGGCGTGCGCTGACCCATGTCGATGTGCGGATTGAGGCGCTGATAGAGCTTCGCCAGCGCTTCGGAGAAGGTGAGACGGCTGCTGTTGAAGAGATCCTGATGCTGCTCATGCTCTTCCGACAGCGTATCCAGCAGCGTGGCGTGGGCTTCGCGCACGTTTACGTTAAGCCGCACGCTGCGCACCTGGCCGAAGCTCACCATCTGCAGCCCCTGGTTGAGCTGACGAATGCGGTTCTGCTCGCGCTGTATGGTTTTGCGAATAATATTCGACACGCTGCGCGAACTGATCGCCAGCGTCTGCTCGCGCGCCGTCAGCTCTTCGGTCAGACGGTTTAATTCGATTTCCATCTGCTCGATCGCCTCGACCGGATCGTCGGTGCGAATAATGTCCTGACGGATGCGCTCGCGCAGATGCTGATAGACGGCGATAAAGAACTGGATCTTGCGCTCGGGACGCTTCGGATCTTCCGACAGGCGCAGCACGTCGCGCAGATGCTCATTATCCGCTACCGCCAGACGCAGCGCGCCCAGCGCCTTATCCGACATCGAACGCAGCTCGTCGCCGCTCAGGTAGGCCAGCTCGCGACGGTGCAGACGCCGCTCGACGCCGTTCTCTTTTACCAGCCGCAGCACGTTGCACCAGCCCGCTTTGGCGCTCACCACCTGCTCGCGAATGCGGTGGTAGTCGCGCTCCAGCACGCGCAGCCGTTTCTGCAGGTTCTCCATTTCCGCTTCACAGAAGGTGAGCTGCTTTTCCAGCTGATTGCGACGGGCGCGGTTGTGGCTCAGCGCCGCGTAGAGCTCGTCGCGGCGAATGCGCGCGCGCTCTTCCGCGCTGGCGTCGGCGTGCACGCCGATCTCCTGCATCTCATGCAGCAGCTCTTTCAGCATGTCGCGCTTGGTGTCGTGCGAGCTTTTCAGGGAGGCCAGCACCTGGCTGTACTGCGCCATCTGCGCCCGCTGCTCGCGCAGGCGTTCGCGCGCGCGGCTGCGCTCGCCTTCCGCCTGCTCCAGCTGGCGACGCAGCTTATCGCTGAGATCGTTGTTGCCGTTCAGCATGCCGGCGGAGTCGCCGTAGCTGAAGTGGGCGCGACGCTGCACCACTTCCGTCAGCGCGAACGCCTGCTGACGCGCGACGCGCTGCTGCTGCTGCGCCTGCTGATAGTCCGCCTGCAGCTGTTCATGCTGCTCGGGATCGCTCTGCAACACGCCAATTAGCGACTCGAGCTTCGTCAGCTTCGCGCCGTGCTGATGCAGGAAACGCGCCGCCTCCTGCGCCTCTTCGACCTGCTCGCGAATTTCGTCGCAGCGATCGGCCAGCGTGTCGTCCAGCAGCAGATTGACGCGCGGCAGCAGGCGGTTTAGCTGCGCCACGCCCTCTTTCGCCAGCTCATACTGCTGGCGCTGCTGCTGATTGTCGCTTTCATGCTGCGCCAGCGCGCGCTCCAGCTCGGTGCGACGGGCGTTGAACTGGCGGATCTGCGCTTCGGGATCTTCCTCGAAGGCAACCGCCAGATGGGTGCCGATAAAGCGGCTGAACGACTGATGCAAACGCTGCGTTTTCTGCACGTCGAACGAGAGCGTGGCGTAGCGTTCCGCCAGGCGATCGCGCTCGAGGTGCAGCTGCTCCAGCTGATTTTCACGCGCGGCGCGGCCGAACAGCGGCACTTTTGGAAAGCGTGAATAGCGCCACTGACGCTCCGCCACCTTCACCACCACCGCGTTCTGCAGCTCTTCCACGGCGAAGACGCTGTCGTCGAACGACTGCGGATCGCCCTCAATCAGGTAGAGATCTTCCGGGCACTCTTCCAGACCGTCGAGCTGCTCGCGCACCAGCGACAGATCCGGCACCACGATAGCGTGGCGCGACGGGCCGTAGAGCGCCGAGAAGTAAGGCGCGTCCTCCAGCGTGACGTCGTCGTAAATTTCAGAAAGCAGCACGCCGCCGAAGCGTTCCGCCAGCTGCGTCAGGCGCGCATCTTCCGCGCCGCCAGGCTGGCTGAGACGTTCAATTTTACGTTCGACGCTGCGTTTGCGCGCGGCGACCTCGTCACGCTCTACCGTGGTTTCGCGCTCGCGCTCCAGCAGCTGCTGCATGTATTCGGTGATCTGCTGGCTGTTTTCCAGCGCCTCGCCGGTCTGCTCGCTGAGCTGCGTCAGGATCTCCTGCGCCGCCAGCCAGTGCGGCGCGCGCGAGGTCAGCGTTGCAATGCGCTCGCGCAGCGACTCCAGCTCCTGGCGCATCACCATGCGGCGTTCGCCCGCATCGGAGACGCTGGCGTTGAGCTGTTCGATCTGCGCTTCCAGCTCGCTATGCAGCCCTTCCAGCGCGTCGGCGTCATAGTGCGCGCCCTGCCGTTTGCAGAACTCCGCCAGCAGGCGCTCCGCCTCATGCTGCTCGCGCAGACGCTGCTCCATCTCATTCAGGCGCAGGCGCAGCGACGAGAGCTGCTCGGCGTAGTGACGCTGATTGGCGGCGTCGCGCAGCAGCTCGCGGCCGGTTTGCCAGGCTTCCTGGCGCGGCACGTCGCCGGCGATGCTGGTCACCAGCGCCAGCGCCTGCTCGAACTGGCTGTGCGCCGCTTCCGCCACGCTCAGCTTCTGTTCCAGACGCAGCAGGGTATCCGTCGCTTCTTCTTCGGTCGCCTGGAAACGCGCCTGCCATTCGTCGGCGTTGTCGATGGTCAGATCGGGCAGCTGGCACAGCGTCTTCGCGCGCTCCAGCGCCTGCAGCGCCTGCTGATACTGAATCGCCCGCGTCTGCTGCACGTCGAGCGCCTGCTGGAAATCGGCCAGCTGGTTTTTCAGCTCGTCAACCTCCAGCTCCGCCGCTTCGGCGCGCGCTTCGTTCTCTTCCTGCGCTTCGCGCGCTTCCGCCACCACTTCGTTCTGCTCTTCCAGACGATGCGTCAGCTCATCGAGGTCAGCTTCGTAGCGCTCGATTTTTTCCTGCTGGCGCATTGCGGTCTGCACCAGATTGAGGTGATCGCTGGCGGCCTGATAGTCCGCTTCCAGATCGTTCTCCGCCCCGCCGTGCTCGGCAAGCTCGCGCGCCATCTCGATATGGCGATACTGCTCCGTGGCCAGCTGTTTACGGCTGGAGAGGAGATCGCGGCGCAGCTGCAGCGCGCCGTCGAGATGAATACGTCGCTCGTTAGCGTGACGCATATAGTCCGCCGAGACGTAGCTGGTGGCTTCGGAGATCAGATGCTTAAACAGGTCGCGATCGGACTGCGTGACGCGGATCGCCTCCAGCGTCATGCGGTTTTCGCGCAGCGCCGCTTCCATATCCTGAAACGCTTTGCGCACGCCGCCGTTTTCCGGCAGCAGGTAGTCGCGCAGCGAGCGGGTGATGGCGCTGGAGATGCCGCCGTAGAGCGACGCTTCGATCAAACGGTAGAATTTGCTGCGATCGCCGGCGGAGCGCAGGCGGCGCGGTACAATGCCGTGCTCAAACATCATCGCGTGGTAGTCGGTGACCGAGCTGAACTGGCGGAATTGCACTTCTTCCTGCGCTTCGACGCGATCTTTGACCTCGCTCAGCGGCAGCACGCGCGCCTGGCGGCTATTCATAATCTCGGTCAGCATGTCGGTCGGCTGGCTATCCATCGGCAGCCCGTGAATGCTGAACGGTTTGATATCGACCTTTTTATCGCGGCCGGCTACCTGCTGCAGACGCACGCCGGCGATAACGCGCTGGTGACGCGAGTTGATCACGTCGAGCACCGCGTAGCAGACGCCGGCGCGCAGCTTGCCGTGCAGGCCCTTATCGCGCGAACCGCTGGTAGCGCCCGCCTCCGTGGTGTTACGGAAGTGCAGCAGCGTCAGATCCGGGATCAGCGCCGTTACGAAGGCGGCCATAGTGGTGGATTTGCCTGCGCCGTTGCCGCCCGACAAGGTGGTGACCAGTTCGTCGAGATCAAAAGTGCGGGCAAAAAAGCCGTTCCAGTTGATCAGGGTAAGCGAACGAAATTTTCCGCGTTCAATCATGCCTGTTCTTCCTCCGCGCTATCACTCGCGTCGCTGTCAATATCATCCTGCTCGCTGGTCGCGCTCACGCTGTCGAGCGCCATGGCTTCGCCGTCGCGGATCAGGCGCAGCTGCGCCTCACGCGGATCGTCGCCGCTGCGCACGTCGGCGCCGAAGCGAAACACCGATTCGGTAATGCGGAATTTGCTGCTGTCGTTGCCCATAAACCACACCATGCCGAGTCGACGCAGTCGGCTCAGCGAGGCGCGCATTTTCTCCTGCAGCCTGGCGCGATCGAGATCGGAGCCGGTGGAGCGCTGGTTCACCAGCTTGAGCAGCTTGTTCTCGTCAGCCAGCGCCAGCAGCTCGTCATACAGCTCCTGCTGGGTAAAGATGCCTTCGTTCGCCAGACGCTCCGGGCTGAGATAGAGGTAGCAGAGCAGCTTGCCGACCATCATATCCAGCTCAGAGAGCACCGAGCGCGGGATCAGCGTGGTGGAGCGCGGACGCAGGTAGAAAAAGCCCTCTGGCGCGCGAATTAACTCGACGTTGTAGCGGGCGTAAAACTCTTCCAGGAAAGTCTGGTAGTCCATCAGAAAAGCGTGCTGGTCCAGCTCTTCGATGCCGATATGGCGACCGGCGCGCAGCTGGCTGTCGAGCGCGGGAAAAATCGGGTTCGCCAGTGCCTGCGCCAGCTTAAGCGGCATCACTTGTTCAATATTTGTCGATGACATGTGCCTGCACCTTGGCTCCGTAATCATTAATGGCCTGCCACTGCGCGGGCAGACCGGCTAAATCGGCTTCCGCCACGCCGAGACGCACCGCCTGATCGACGACGATACGCGCCAGGTCAAAGTGGCGCGCGCGCGGATACTGGGCAAGATAGTCGCGCATCACCGTGGCGAGGTTGAGCGGTTTCTGTTCGGATTTGTAGCTCAGCAGCGCCTCTTCGATCATCGCCGCCAGCTGTTCGCGGATCTCGTTGAACTCTTCATATTCCAGCTCGGCGGGCAGTTCGCCCATTACCTCGTCGTTGCGCAGCGTCAGATCCTCGTCGCGCATATCAAACAGGCGATCGGCGCTGGCGTAGGTCAGCACCCACGGCTGGTCGAAGTAGTTCTGCACCGACTGGCGCAAGCGCTGCGCAAAGACGCGGTTCTTGTCCATATCGATAGCGGTTCGAATGAATTTGTGGACGTGGCGGTCATAGCCGATCCACAGGTCGATCGCCTGCTGGCCCCAGCTGATAATGCGGTCCAGCTTGTTTTGCAGATCGAACACCAGCTTATCGACAAAGCCGAGATCGGGGCTGCTGAGCGTGGCGTCCTGGATGCGCAGCAGGTTGGCCTGCAGCTTATCGCCCGCCGCCTCCAGCGTATCCTGCAGCTCGCGCAGCGTGCCGGAGGTCTCCGACAGCAGCATTTCGCAGCTGGAGATCGCCGCGCGCCAGTCTTTGTTCAGCAGATCGGCGATATCGTTCTTGACCGCCTGCTGCTGTTCATCCATCAGGCGCTGCGTCATGTCGATGCTGTCGAAGATTTCGGCCACGGAATATTTCAGCGGCGCGAAGACGTTGCGGTGCCAGTGGAACTCATCGCCATCCTCTTCCGCCGCATCGGCGGCGCGCTTCAGCTCGCCCGCCACGATCGACAGCTGCATCGACAGGCGCAGCGTCGAGAATTCGCGCTGGCGGATGTAGTAGTCGGTGATGCCGATCGCCAGCGGCGTCAGACGATAAATGGCGTGCCCTTCCGTCATCTCGCTGGTAAAGCGGTTGATCAGACGCTGGCGCACCATATCGTTGATGGCGTTGTTGGCGCGCACCACCACGGTTTCATGGGTTTGCTCAAAGGCTTTGCTGACGTGCTGAAAAGCGTCGATCAGCTCGCCCTCACTCATTTCGCCGTCCATTCGCTCGCCGTTCAGGGTGGCGATGGCCAGCAGAAAAGCCAGACGATCGACCGGCAGCGCAAGGGAAAAGTCATTCTTGCGCGCCCAGCTGACCAGCTCGGGTACCGTCTGGGAAAATTCACTCATAGTTCGTCCTTCTGCCCTGGTTTACGCGCGGTCACGTGGATGTAGCGTCCCAGGCTTAAAAAGGGTTCCTGGCGACAGTAGCGTCGCTCCATCTCAAGAATGCTCGCGTCGCCTCCGCCGTCCGCCGGCGGGGCTTTCATGTAGTCGCTGAAGACGCGCACGCCCGTACGCTGCTCGATCTCAAAGCCGCACGCGGCGAGCCAGCGATAGACATCCTCTGGATCGCGCGGGTAATCCGGCGACAGGGAGCGCTTCTTCTGCTTCGCCATATTGACGCGCAGATAGCCGAAGTTCCCCAGCGTCAGGTTGCGAAACACCAGGCTGTGGCGGTTAAAAAACATCAGCGACATCACGCCGCCGGGGCGCAGCGCGTCAAACAGCGCCTGCAGCGCTTTTTCAGGCTCTGCGACCCACTCAAGCACAGCGTGAAACAATACCAGATCCACCGGCGTATCCAAATGATCGCCCACCTGCTGCACGGCGATTTGTCTGAATTGCATGTTATGGATCACCTGCTGGGCCTCGGCATGCTGCTGCGCCCGGCGCAGCATCTCCGCCGAGAGATCGCACAGCAGGATCTGGTGGCCGCGCTGCGCCAGCCCGCTGGAGATTTGCCCCAGCCCGCCGCCGGCATCCAGCACGCGCAGCGGCGCCGCGCCGAGCGTCGGCAGAATCGCCTCAAGCTCGTCCCAGAGGATCGCCTGACGCACCATCCCTTTGGTGGTGCCGTAAATATTTTGCGAAAATTTTTCCGCGAGATCGTCGAAGTTACGATCCTGCATGGCGTGGGCTCCGGTATGCTGCGCTCAGACTTGTGCTATTTTGTCACAGGCTCATGAAGAATGAACCTTTCATCCCCTTCTTCCTTTCCAGCTGCTGTTTTTTCGGACAACAAGGAGTTTTTTTGATGTTTTTTGGACTGAAAAAACTAACAGGCGGTCTGTTGATGCCTTTACCGCTGCTGCTGCTGTTGATGGCAGCGGGTATTTTACTGCTTTGGTTTAGCCGATGGCACAAAAGCGGCAAAATTTTAGTCTCGCTGAGCTGGGCGCTGCTGCTGCTGTTGAGTCTGCAGCCGGTCGCCGATCGCCTGCTGCTGCCGCTGGAGTCACGTTACCCTACCTGGAACGGCAGCGAGAAGGTCGATTTTATCGTGGTGCTGGGCGGCGGCTACACCTTTAACCCCGACTGGGCCCCGAGTTCGAACCTGATCGGCAACAGCCTGCCGCGCGTTGCCGAAGGCGTGCGCCAGTGGCGACGCAACCCGCAGGCAACGATGATCTTCACCGGCGCCGCCGCCGGACAGAACCCCGTCAGCAACGCGCAGGTCGCCGCCTCGGTCGCGCTGAGCCTGGGCGTGCCGCCAGATCATATTCAGGTGCTGGATCGGCCGAAAGATACCGAACAGGAGGCGCGCGCGGTGCGCGGCGTCGTCGGCCAGCGCCCCTTCCTGCTCGTCACCTCCGCCAATCATATGGCGCGCGCCCTGAATTTCTTTCACGCTGCCGGCTTAACGCCGCTTGCCGCGCCCGCCAATCAGCTGGCGATCGCTTCGCCGCTTAACTGGTGGGAGCGCGCGATCCCTTCGCCGCTCTGGCTGAGCCACAGCGACCGGGTCGTCTATGAGACGTTGGGACAGGCGTGGCAGTGGCTAAAAGGTGGCGACGCGCCCTCAGCCGAGCCAGGGCAGTAGCTGCGCATGGGCGTGATCGAAGCGCGCGCGGTCGAATTCGCCATACTGCACCAGACCGTCGATGCAGTCCCACAGCTGATAAAGCCAGCGCCGCCAGAGAAAGCCTTCGGAGACCGGCGCGCACTGTAGATAGCGCGCCATCAGCGCCTGCTCCGCCGGACTTTCGCCCAGCTGCATCAGCTCATATTCGCGCGGCCCCCATAAAATGGCGCCGGGCTGGGTCATCGCCAGCAGCTGATCGCTGCGCGCATTTTTGACAATGCTGGTGAGACGCAGATTGCCATGCAGCATGACGCAGGGATCGTCGAAGTCGCGAAACAGATGCGCCAGCTGCTCGCGGCTGCGAAACAGCACCTGGCGGTCGGCATGGGTGAACGCGGGTGGCTGCAGGTAGCTGAGCGTGGACCAGAGCACTTCCACGCGCTGATGGAACCAGGCAGGCCAGCTGTTTTGCTGGGTGCTGTCGACGGTGCCGACCAGGCCATGTCCGCTGATGCGATGCCAGGCGAGCAGTCCTTCCACCACCTCTTCGCACAGCTGCTGCCAGCGAGCGGCGTCGCGGGTCGGCGCTTCGGCGGAGACGCCGTTCAGCCGCGCCATCAGCAGCATTTCATGCGCCGGCGGCTGCTGGCTCAGCACCAGACCATAAACCGCCGGCACGGCGATCAGCCCTTCATGGCCGAGCAGCGCCAGCTTTTTCGCCTCAAGCGCGGCACGTCCCTGATGACGGAAATATTTCGCCACCAGCGGCATCGGTTTGTCCTGGCGATCGTAGAGCGCATAGAGCCGCGTCGGCGGCTGTTCGCTGATGGTTTCGAGCCGGCCGACCGTCTCGCCCAGCACCAGCGAGAGTTCAGATTTGAGACTTTCCATGCATCCTCCTCAAGGAAAACATCACACCATCCTGGAGGCCTCAGCGGGCGAAAAAGCAGAAATAGATCAATAAAAGCGTCGGGGATGGCTCCCCGACGCCATCAGCCCTGCAGCGCGGCGCGCACGCGCGCCAGATCTTCCGGCGTATCCACGCCTGTGCCCGGCACGGTTTCCGCGACGGCGACATGGATTTTTTCGCCGTACCAGAGCACGCGAAGCTGCTCCAGCAGTTCGATCCGCTCCAGCGGGCAAGGCGCCCAGGAGACGTAGCGACGAATAAAGCCGGCGCGATAGGCGTAGATGCCGATATGGCGCAGCAGCGTATCGCCGATTTCCTCGCGGGACGCGGCGTAACGCTCGCGATCCCAGGGAATAGTGGCGCGAGAGAAATAGAGCGCGTAGCCCTGCGCGTCCATCACCACCTTCACCGCGTTAGGGTTAAACGCCTCTTCCGCGTCATGAATCGGCACCGCCAGCGTCGCCATGCCCGCCTGCGCGCCCGCCAGATTCGCCGCCACCTGGCGTACGATTTCCGGCGGGATCAGCGGTTCGTCGCCCTGTACGTTGACGATAATCTCATCGTCGGCGAACCCGCAGGTTTCGATCACCTCAGCCAGCCGCTCCGTGCCTGACTGATGGTCGGCGCGCGTCATGCAGACTTCGCCGCCGGCCGCTTCAACCGCTGTTTTCACATCCGGATGATCGGTGGCGACAATCACGCGGCTGGCGCCAGAGGCGCGCGCGCGCTCCATCACGTGAACGATCATCGGCTTTCCGGCGATATCGACCAGCGGTTTGCCGGGCAGGCGCGTCGAGGCGTAGCGCGCGGGAATAATCGCCGTGAAACTCATGGATGGATCTCTTCCACAGCGAGCGTGCGCGCTTCGTTTTCCAGCAGCACCGGAATGCCGTCGCGCACCGGAAAGGCGAGCGCGTCAGGTTTGCAGATCAGCTCCTGCTGGGCGTTGTTGTAGTAAAGCTTGCCGTTGCACACCGGGCAGGCAACAATTTCGAGTAAGCGGTGATCCATATGTCCTCCATTGCGGACCGATTGCATAAGGCGCTAAGGATACCATAGCGCAGTGTTTCAGCGTGCGCGGAAAGCGGCCGCGAAACTGCGGCGCAGACCGCAAAGCTCAGG
Source organism: Pantoea sp. X-Soil-MYKO-1289 (assembly GCF_059730625.1). Lineage (NCBI taxonomy): Bacteria > Pseudomonadati > Pseudomonadota > Gammaproteobacteria > Enterobacterales > Erwiniaceae > Pantoea > Pantoea sp. X-Soil-MYKO-1289. Next base: position 1,486,919 of record NZ_AP036004.1, on the reverse strand, counting down.
AATCGAGCGTCCAGACGCCAGGCCAGTGCGGCCGTAGCGCGGCGGGCATCTGTTCGAACAGCACGCTCTCCGCATTCTGCCAGGCCGCAAAGCGCTCAATCGCCTGACGAATATCCCTGACGAATGCGGCGGTGACGCGCGTGTCCGGCTCCAGCCAAAAGTTGTTGATCACCAGCTGCCGCGCCTGGCGCTGCATGCGGGCGTCCAGCCTGGCCTTGATCGCGCCGCGATGCAGCACCGGCAGGACGAAATAGCCATATTTGCGTTTCGCCTCCGGCGTATAGCATTCGATGCGATAGTCGAACTGGAACAGCTCCAGCGCGCGCCGCCGATCCCACACCAATGGATCGAAAGGCGACAGAATGGCGCTGTGCGTGGCGTTAAGCGGCGCGTCGAGCAGCGGCAGCAGATCGCGATGCAGCCACATCTCGCCGAGCCCGGCCACCTCGACCGGCATAATTTCGCCCGCCTGCTGCGCTTTCTCCAGGTAAGGCTTCAGCGCCACCCGTTTTAGGCGATAGTAATCCGGCAGCCAGGCGGCGCGAAAAATACCGAGGCTGCGCGCGCTGTTGCGCAGCATCTCCCACTGCGCGTCCGCTTCGCTAAGGGCGTGCAGCGCATCTTGCCACTCCGGCAGCACCCGTGAACGCAGATCGTAAACCCGCTGAAAATTGCGCCGCTCGCTGACCATCAGCTCGCCCGCGCTGAAAAGATTTTCCAGATGCCGCTTGTGCGGCTTCCACGCCCACCAGCCGGGTTTGTGATCGGCGCCGCTGGCGAAGTCGGCGGCGCGAACCGGCCCCTTATCGGCAATATGCCGCAGCAGGTCGGCGATTTCCTGCTGATGATCCTGCATCCACTGGGCGTTATATTTCCAGCCAAGGCGCTCGGGTTCGAGCATGCGGTGGCGCAGCAGCCGGTAATCTTCGCGGGGAATAAAGCAGGCTTCGTGCGCCCAGTATTCAAACAGCTCGCCCTGCGCCAGCGCCTCTTCCAGCCAGCGCGGCGGGTAGCTGCCGAGACGGCTGAACAGCACCAGATAAGGGCTGCGCGCGACGACGTGGATGGTATCGATTTGCAGCAGCGACATGCGCCGCACCGCCGCGAGCAGATCCGCATAGCGCGCGCGTTTCGACGGCGCGCGCAGCAGACCCTGCGCCGCCAGATGAAGATTTCGTGCCTGTTGAAGCGAAAGCGAAAGCGTTGTGTTCATTCCCTTCCTGCATTCGGCGAGAGGTTAGTCTGCGGACCTGCCTGGGCGCTGCCGCGCCAGACGTTCGATATCGTCCAGCAGCGGGGCGACGGCGCTGCCGCTCAGTTCGGCTTCGACCGGCAGATACCACCAGTCAGGCTGGGCGAAGCGACGGCACTTAACCGCGTCTTTTTCGGTCATCAGCAGGATTTGCCCCCTGGCCACTAAACCGGCCAGCTCCTCCTGACTGTAGGCGTGATGATCGGCGAAGGCGATCTCGGCGACCGGCGTGACGCCATGCTGGTTAAGGGTAGCGAAAAAGCGCGGCGGATGCCCGATGCCGGCCATCGCCACCACATTTTCCAGCGCGGAAAGCGGCGCGATCTGCTGCGTGTGCAGGTTGACCGCATCGCCAGGCCGCAGCGACATCGCGATTTCATCCGCTTCCGCGCGGCCGCCGTTAACAATAACGGCGTCTACCTGTCCCAGACGCGAAGCGCGCTCGCGCATCGGCCCGGCCGGCAGCCACCAGCCGTTGCCGAAGCGGCGGACGCCGTCGACCACCACGATTTCGCGATCGCGCTGCAGCGCGTAGTGCTGCAGGCCATCGTCGGTAATGATGAGATCGATGGGGTGGCTGGCGAGCAGCGCTTCAACCGCGGCGCGGCGCTTCGGCGCCACCGCGACTGGCGCGCCGGTGCGCTGAGCGATCAGCACTGGCTCATCGCCCGCCTGCTCCGTCGGCGTATCGGCATTGACCAGCAGCGGATAGCGCTCCGCTTTGCCGCCGTAGCCGCGCGAAACCACGCCGACGCGAAGGCCGCGGCGCTGTAACGCCTGCACCAGCCAGATCGCGACCGGCGTTTTGCCGTTGCCGCCTGCGGTGAGATTACCGACCACCACCACCGGAACCGGCGCGCGCCAGCTTTTACGCCAGCCGCGCTGATAGCTAAGACGAATCAGAGAGGAGACCGCGCCGTAAATCAGGCTAAGCGGCCACAGCAGCAGCCACAGCGGCGAGCGTCCACTCCAGATACGTTCGATCATTGCCCAAACTGCATCTTATGCAGCTGAGCATAGGCGCCCCGCTGAGCCAGCAGATCGGCATGGGTGCCGCGCTCGACAATACGGCCATCCTCCACCACCACGATTTCATCGGCTTTCTCGATGGTCGACAGGCGGTGAGCGATAACCAGCGAGGTGCGGTTTTTCTGCAGCTCGTCCAGCGCCGACTGGATGGCGCGTTCCGATTCGGTATCGAGCGCGGAGGTCGCCTCGTCCAGGATCAAAATCGGACAGTCGCGCAGCAGCGCGCGCGCAATGGCGATACGCTGACGCTGGCCGCCGGAGAGCAGCACGCCGTTTTCGCCGATCACCGTATCCAGCCCGTTATCCATCTTGTTGATGAAGTCCATAGCGTGCGCCATGGTCGCGGCGCGCTCGATCTCGGCGCGGCTATACTGCTCGCTGCGCGCATAGGCGATATTGTTGGCGATGGTGTCGTTAAACAGGTGAACATTCTGTGAAACCAGCGCAACCTGATTGCGCAGCGAACGCAGCGTGTATTCGCGCAGGTCGTGGCCGTCCAGCAAGATTTCGCCCTGCTGAATGTCGTAAAAGCGCGTCAGCAGGCTGGCCAGCGTCGACTTGCCTGAGCCGGAGCGTCCAACCAGCGCCACGGTTTTGCCTTCCGGCAGCGCCAGGTTGATATCGCGCAGCGCTGGCGTATCGCGGCCAGGATAGGTAAAGGTGACATTGCGAAACTCCACGTCGCCTCTGGCGCGCTGAATTTCGCGCGTGCCGGTGTCGACTTCCTGCTCGCTGTCGAGGATAGAGAAAAGCGTCTGACACGCCGCCATACCGCGCTGGAACTGCGCGTTGACGTTAGTCAGGGATTTCAGCGGACGCATCAGCGCGATCATCGATGAGAAGACCACGGTGATGGTGCCTGCGGTCAGCGTATCCATCACGCTGGGAAAGCTGGCGGCGTAAAGTACGAACGCCAGCGCCAGCGAGGCGATCAGCTGGATCACCGGATCGGAGATGGATGAGGCCGATACCAGCTTCATGCCCTGCTGACGCATGCGGTTGCTGACGCGGGCGAAACGCTCCGACTCCACTTCCTGACCGCCGAAAATCAGCACTTCTTTGTGCCCTTTCAGCATCTGCTCGGCGCTGGTAGTCACCTGCCCCATGGTGTTCTGCATGGTTTTGCTGATGCTGCGAAAGCGCTTAGAGACCGAGCGAATCGCCAGAGAGACGACAGGCGCCAGCACAATCAGGATGAGCGACAGCTGCCAGCTGTAGTAGAACATCATGATAAACAGGCCGATAATCGACGCGCCTTCGCGCACTACGGTTACCAGCGCGCTGGAGGAGGAAGAGGCGACCTGCTCGGAATCGTAGGTGATGCGCGACAGCAGCGTGCCTGTTGACTGTTGGTCGAAGAACGAGACCGGCATGCCCATCATGTGGCTAAAGAGGCGACGGCGCATATTCATCACGACGTTGCCGGAGACCCAGGAGATGCAGTAGCTGGAAATATAGCTGGTGACGCCGCGGATCAGCATCAGCCCGATAACGGCCAGCGGCATCCAGATCAGCACCGACTTATCCGCTTTACCAAACCCATCATCCAGTAAAGGCTTCAACAGGGAGAGCATGAGCGTGTCGCCCGCGGCGTTAAGTATCAGGGCCACAGCGGCCACGCATAAACCCGCTTTATGGGGCGCGATCATCGGCCAGAGTCGACGAAATGTCTGCCACGTTGAGAGATCTTTATCTTGATGCATTATTTATTCACGCTGTTTGAAATAGCCGCTCATTCTACCTGGATTCCCGTTTGACGCCAAACCACTGATGGTACCAACGGGGCAAAATTTGCTCTCTCAGGCCAGAAACCGCGGTTTTGCGGCCGGCGACGGTCAGGGTTATCTGGCCCGACAGGGCGGTGTCGTGCCAGGCGAAGCCCGCGCGGCGGTAGTTTTCCAGCACGCTGTTGACCGGCATATGCCAGGCGTTGTAGCGCGCCATTGAGGCGATAGCGATACCTCCGCCCACGTTGCGCAGCAGCAGCGGCGTTGACGAGGTGCGACTGCCGTGGTGCGGCACCTGGATGATATCGGCCCTGAGCCCGCTTTTTTCCAGCGCCACCAGCTGCCGCTCCGCCGGCGCCTCCAGATCGCCCATCAGCAGCAGGCGCGTGACGCCGTCATCCACGCTCAGCACGCAGGAGTCGTTATTGTTGCTGACCGCCGAGCGCGCGGGCGGCCACAGCGCTTCGATATTCAGCGCCCCCCAACGCCAGCGCACGCCGCGCATACAGGGCAGATGAGCGGCATCGAGCGTGGCGCTGCGTATCGGCACCGCGGGCCAGCGCTGTTTTATCGCCTTTAATCCGCCGCTGTGATCGAGATGGCGGTGGCTGAGCACGACCGTCTGAAGGCGCAGCCGTTTACGCGTCAGCCAGGGAATAATGTGGCGCGTGCCGGCGTCGCCGTGTTCCCAGGCCGGTCCGGTATCATAGAGCATCGCCTCTCTTCCCTGACGGATCACCACGCTCAGCCCCTGCCCGACATCCAGCATATCGATACGCCAGCCCGGTTCGTCGCGCGGCCAGCGCCAGGCCAGCAGCGCCAGCACCAGCGCCGCGCAACTGACCGGGGCGGCGTGAAACAGCGCGCAGCGCCAGATAATCAGCCCGCCCCACAGTAGCAGCGCCAGCGTGCCGCCGTCATGAAACGCCCACCAGCCATCGGGCAAAGTCTCCAGCGCCGCCATCAGCCAGGCGATGGAGATGTCCGCCAGCCGCCAGAGCGCGGCGCAGATCGCGCTGACCGGCGTCAACATCGCCAGCAGGATAAGCGGCACGCTGATAAAAGAGATCACCGGTATCGCCAGCATATTCGCCGCCAGCGCCGAGAGGCTAATGCCCTCAAACAGCATCACCTGCAGCGGCGCCATCAGCAGCATCATGCCGAGCTGCAGGTGCAGTAGCTGAACCGGCAGCCAGCGCCAGCCGCGACGACAGCGCGCCGGTAAAGGAAACCAGTGGTACCAGATCAGCAAAAAGGCAACCGCCAGCGCCGAGAGCCAGAAACTCTCTGAGAGCACGTTGAGGGGATCGAACAGCAGCAGCCCGCCGACGCACAGGCTCCAGACCTGCCAGCCGCTAAGCTGCACGCCTCTGATACGAAAAATAAGCCATAGCGTCAGGGCGATTAACGCGCGCTGGGCGGGCGCATGACAGCCGGAAAGCCAGGTATAAAGCGCCGCCAGCAGCCAGCTCGTCAGCAGCGGGAACAGATAGCCGATAAGGCGCGCCGGCAGCGCCAGCTGAACCGCCCGCGCCATAAGCCAGCCGCTGCTGGCGGCCAGCGCGATATGCATACCTGAAATCGCCATCAGATGCGCCGTGCCGGTTTCCCGCAGCAGCTGACGCAGCGCGTCGCCCATTTCCGCCCGCTCGCCGAACGCGAGCGCCTCAACAACGGCGCGCTGCTCAAGCGCGTTAATCGCTGGCAGATCGCGCAGGATGCGCTGCCAGCGCCAGCTGCAGGCCAGGGATTCTGGCCGTTGCTGCTGAATACGGCCTCGCAGCCCCATATGATTCGCCAGCGCGAAACGCTGCGCGTCGAACTCCCCTTCATTGAGCCGGGCATGCACGGGCCGCAGGCTGAGCTGCATCTCCCAGCGCTGCCCAGGGCACCAGACTTGCTCGCTCTCTCCGAGCGACAGCCAGGCGAAACGCGGCGGAAACAGATAGCGCCCTTCTCGCGTTAATAGCTGCACCTTGATCTGTCGCCTCTCTTGCTGAACCTCATCGATGCGCACGCTGTAGCTGGCGGGCGCAGCGCTGGCGGTTTCTATCGCGGTCACAGCTGAGCGTGCGGCTCCCAGCATCCAGCTGCACAGCAGCAGCGCTATCGCCGCCATGCGCAGCCACGCCGACTGCGTCCACAGCAGCAGCATGCCTGCGCAGGCGATTGCCGCGATGCCTGCTGTTGATGGAAGCCGATGAAGAAACAGCAGCGGCAGCGCGGCGAGAATAGCGATTCTGGCAATAAGCGTTGCTGTCATCTTGCTCTCGTCCCGGTTTAACACGCTGAGAGTATGCAGATAATGCGGCGCGCGGTCAGGCTGAGGCTGGCGCGCTTCAGCGCGGCCTCGCAAAAAAAGAGGAAGATTTCAGGGCGATTGCAGAGCCTGTCAGCCAGGCTCGCAAAGAAACGGCGGGCAAAAAAAAACGACATCCTGAGATGTCGTTTCTGCGTTCGGTTACGGCTTAACCGTAAATGTTTGCACGGTCTCGCAGCTCTTTGCCCGGCTTGAAGTGGGGAACGTATTTACCTTCCAGTTCCACTTTGTCGCCCGTTTTCGGGTTACGACCCGTACGCGGCGCGCGGTAATGCAAAGAAAAGCTGCCGAATCCCCGGATTTCAATGCGTTCGCCCTGGGCCAGCGTAGTGGCCATGTGCTCCAGCATCTCTTTTACAGCATCCTCAACGACTTTCGCCGGAATATGAGTCTGCTGGCCAGCAAGTCTTTCAATCAGTTCTGACTTGGTCATGTAACCTCCGGTTAATCCTTGTGGGAAAGGTATGACAGCTTGCTACCGTAACCGGGCAGATTTCCCTGCCCGGTTGCTTCAGGTCGATTACTCGCCTTTAGCTGCTTTGAACGCTTCAGCCATAGCATTGGAGAAATTGCTTTCTTCCTGCTTGTTGTTCACAGTTGCGATGGCATCTTTCTCGTCAGCTTCGTCTTTCGCACGGACAGACAGGCTAACAACGCGGTTTTTACGATCAACGCCGGTGAATTTAGCTTCAACATCGTCGCCAACATTCAGAACCAGAGTTGCGTCTTCAACGCGGTCACGTGAAGCTTCAGAAGCGCGCAGGTAACCTTCAACGCCGTCTGCCAGTTCAACTGTAGCACCTTTAGCGTCAACTGCCGTTACTTTACCAGTAACGATGGCGCCTTTCTTGTTCAGGGTGATGTAGTTGTTGAACGGATCTTCAGCCAGCTGTTTCACGCCCAGAGAGATGCGCTCACGCTCTGCGTCAACCTGCAGTACAACGGCAGCGATTTCGTCGCCTTTTTTGTACTCACGAACGGCTTCTTCGCCAGTCGCGTTCCAGGAGATGTCAGACAGGTGAACCAGGCCGTCGATGCCGCCGTCCAGGCCGATGAAGATACCGAAGTCAGTGATTGACTTGATTTTACCTTCAACGCGGTCGCCCTTGTTGTGGGTCTCAGCAAACTGCTGCCATGGGTTGGCTTTGCACTGCTTCAGGCCCAGGGAGATACGACGACGCTCTTCGTCGATGTCCAGAACCATAACTTCAACCACGTCGCCCACGTTAACAACTTTAGACGGGTGGATGTTTTTGTTGGTCCAGTCCATTTCAGAAACGTGTACCAGACCTTCAACGCCTTCTTCGATTTCTACGAAGCAGCCGTAATCAGTCAGGTTGGTTACACGACCGGTCAGGCGAGTGCCTTCCGGGTAGCGCTTAGCGATAGCCACCCACGGATCTTCGCCCAGCTGTTTCAGGCCCAGAGATACACGGGTACGCTCGCGGTCGAACTTCAGCACTTTAACAGTGATTTCGTCGCCCACGTTGACGATTTCGCTCGGATGCTTAACGCGTTTCCACGCCATGTCGGTGATGTGCAGCAGGCCGTCGACGCCGCCCAGATCAACGAATGCGCCGTAGTCAGTGAGGTTCTTAACGATACCTTTGACTTCCATGCCTTCCTGCAGGTTTTCCAGCAGCTGATCGCGCTCAGCGCTGTTCTCAGATTCGATAACCGCGCGGCGAGACACCACGACGTTGTTACGCTTCTGATCAAGCTTGATTACTTTGAATTCAAGCTCTTTGCCTTCCAGGTGCAGCGTGTCGCGTACCGGACGCACGTCAACCAGTGAACCTGGCAGGAACGCACGAATACCGTTCAGCTCAACTGTGAAGCCACCTTTAACTTTGCCGTTGATAACACCGGTAACAGTTTCAGCGTCTTCGTAAGCTTTTTCCAGCGTGATCCAGGCTTCATGACGTTTAGCTTTCTCACGGGACAGCAGGGTTTCACCGAAGCCGTCTTCCACTGCATCCAGGGCAACGTCAACTTCGTCACCAACCTGGATTTCCAGTTCGCCGGCTGCGTTCTTGAACTGCTCTGCCGGAATGGCAGACTCAGATTTCAGACCCGCATCAACCAGAACGACGTCTTTGTCGATAGAGACAACAACGCCACGAACGATGGAACCCGGGCGGGTTTCGATTTCTTTCAGGGACTCTTCAAAGAGTTGAGCAAAAGATTCAGTCATATTGATAATCTTAGGATTCTTCAATTTAACGTCCACCTGACGTCATTGTCGGATGGGGTTGTTTCACATGCCCTGCGCGCTTTCCCTGGCACAGGGTTACTGCAATTCTGTTTGGCCGAAAAGATTAAATGCCCAGCTTTGTGCGGGCATATTCCAGCGCCTGATCAATGACTTGTTCGATGGATAACTGCGTAGAATCCAGAACCAGCGCATCGGCGGCGGGGACTAAAGGCGCAATGGCGCGGTTGCGATCGCGGTCATCACGTTCTTTTATCTCGGCTAAAAGGCGATCAAAGTTAACACTAAAGCCGCTTTCCTGCAACTGTAGCATACGGCGCTGGGCGCGCTCTTCCGGGCTGGCGTCGAGGAAAATTTTTACCGGCGCGTCAGGGAAAACCACCGTGCCCATATCGCGGCCGTCGGCGATTAGGCCGGGCTCGTCGCGAAAGGCGCGCTGGCGGCGCAGCAGCGCCTCACGCACGCGGGGAAAAGCGGCGACGCGCGACGCGGTGTTGCTGACGTCCTGCGTGCGGATTTCGCCGGTGACCTCTTCGCCCTCGAGGATGACCCGCAGTTCGCCCTCTTGCGACACGAAACGCACGTCCAGATGGGCCGCCAGCGGCACCAGCGCCTCTTCGGATTCAATATCCACCTGATGATGCAGCGCAGCCAGCGCCAGAACGCGATAGATGGCGCCGGAGTCGAGCAGATGCCACTGCAGCGCTTCCGCCATCGCTTTGCACAACGTGCCTTTGCCTGCGCCGCTAGGTCCGTCGACAGTTATAACCGGGGCAGTTGCCGTCATTATTCTCTCCTGTTGCTGCGCGAAATAGTTCAGCCTTCAGGCTGTTCAGAACTGGAAGCATTATACGCGGCCCAGGCTAATGTCGTTACCTTTTAGCGGAGACATCGCTATAAATTGCAGCAGATTCAGAACATATCTTGGTCAGTGAGGCCAGAGGCAGTGAGAATGCCGGAGAGTCTCGCTCTCCGGCGCGGTGAAAATCAGGCGTTCTGGCTGATTTTGGCCAGCTGCTGGAAATAGTCGGGGAAGGTTTTCGCAGTACAGCCGGGATCGAGGATAGTCACGGGCGTATCGGAGAGCGCCACCAGCGAGAAGCACATCGCCATCCGGTGATCGTTGTAGGTGCCGATCTCCGCGTGACGCAGTGTTTCCGGCGGGGTGATGCGGATAAAATCATGCCCCTCTTCCACTTCCGCGCCCACTTTACGCAGCTCGGTGGCCATTGCAGCCAGGCGATCGGTCTCTTTAACGCGCCAGTTGTAGATATTGCGCAGCAGCGTCGGGCCTTTAGCGAACAGTGCCGCCGTGGCGATGGTCATCGCGGCGTCGGGAATATGGTTCATATCCATATCAATGCCGTTAAGCTCGCCAGCGGTACAGGCGATATAGTCGCTGCCCCACTCGACGGTTGCGCCCATTTTTTCCAGCACGTCGGCAAAGCGGATATCGCCCTGCACGCTGTCGCGGCCGATGCCGGTGACGCGCACGGTTCCGCCTTTAATGGCGGCGGCGGCGAGGAAATAGGAGGCGGAAGAGGCGTCGCCCTCTACCAGATAGTCGCCTGGCGACTGATACTGCTGTTGGCCTTTAATGATAAAGCGCTGGTAGTGCTGGTTTTCGACCTCGACGCCGAAGCAGCGCATCAGATGCAGCGTAATATCGATATAGGGTTTAGAGACCAGCTCGCCTTTAATGGCGATCTGGGTATCGCGCTCCGCCAGCGGCGCGGTCATCAGCAGCGCGGTCAGGAACTGGCTGGAGACGCTGCCGTCCACGCTGACGTCGCCGCCGGTGAAGCCGCCTTTCAGGCGCAGCGGCGGGTAATCGCTGTTCTCCAGATACTCAATCTGCGCGCCGCCCTGACGTAGCGCGTCGACCAGATGTCCGATTGGACGCTCTTTCATGCGCGGTTCGCCGGTCAGAACGATATCCTGCTCGCCGAGACAGAGCGCCGCCGCCAGCGGCCGCATCGCCGTGCCCGCGTTGCCGAGAAACAGCTCCAGCGGCTGAGAGGCGCGCAGCGCCCCTGCCTGTCCCACCACGTCGCACTGGGTGCGGTCGGCGGAGAGAGTAAAATCGACGCCCAACGCCTTAAGGGCGTTCAGCATATGTTTAACGTCATCGCTGTCCAGCAGGTTCGTCAGACGCGTGGTGCCTTTCGCCAGCGCAGCCAGCAGCAGCGCGCGGTTAGAAACGCTTTTTGAACCCGGCAGGTTAACGGTGCCGTCAACGCGTGCAATCGGTTGTAAGGTCAGGGAGTCCTGCATGTGAAACCAAATCTCCAGAAAAGGACAAAACCCCGCCGCGAGACGGGGTCTGAAGTCGGCGCTAGCGCCGACGCTACAGCTCAGGCTTAACCGTGACGACGTGCGAAGTCAGCCATAAAGTCGGTCAGCGCTTTGACGCCTTCCAGCGGCATCGCATTGTAGATCGATGCGCGCATACCGCCTACCACGCGATGGCCTTTCAGAGCGTGCAGGCCCGCGTTGAACGACTCTTCCAGGAACAGTTTGTCCAGCGCGGCGTCCGCCAGCTGGAAAGGCACGTTCATGCGCGAACGGTTTTCCGTCGCGACGTCGTTGCGGTAAAACGGGTTGCTATCGATCAGGCCGTAGAGCAGATCGGCTTTAGCCTGATTGATTTTGTCGATTTCGCTGACGCCGCCCTTCTCTTTCAGCCATTTAAACACCAGGCCGGAGAGATACCAGGCAAAGGTCGGCGGCGTATTGAACATAGAGTCGTTTTCCGCCAGCACCTGATAATCGAGAATAGAGGGAACGGACTGGCGGGCTTTGCCCAGCAGATCGTCGCGCACGATGACGATGGTCAACCCGGCCGGGCCGATATTCTTCTGCGCGCCGGCGTAGATCACGCCGTAACGGTTGATGTCCAGCGGACGCGACAAAATGGTAGAGGAGAGATCGGCAACGACGATTTTGTCGCCGAAGTCGGGCTGTTCGTCGATCGCGATGCCGTCGATGGTCTCGTTGGGGCAGTAGTGCACGTAAGCGGCGTCGCTACTCAGCGCCCACTGGCTCATCGGCAGGATAGCGCGTTTGCCGTCACGGGTAGTCTTGACGTCCAGCGTGCGCGGCGTGCAATACTTTTCCGCTTCTTTAATGGCGCTGTGCGCCCAGTAGCCGCCGTCGACGTAATCCGCCGTGGTCGCCTCGCCCAGCAGGTTGCCCGGCACCGCAGCGAACTGCGCGCGCGCGCCGCCGTGGCAGAATAAAACTTTGTAGTTAGCCGGGATTTTCAGAAGATCGCGTAAGTCCTGCTCCGCCTCTTCCGCTACCTTGAGAAACTCTTTGCTGCGATGGCTGATCTCCATAACGGAGGTCCCCAGACCGTGCCAGTTTGTCAGTTCTTGTTCTGCACGACGGAGCACTTCAACCGGCAGCATCGCTGGACCGGAACTAAAATTATAAATCTGCGTCATTTCCCCTCACCACGTTATCCAGAACGGTTATGAATTGCTTACCGGTTTTATCACTGCCTTATGGCGCCTGCAATGATAAATCGGGAAGGGATCACATTTTCTGAATCTGCCGCGCCGCAGCTTATGTTACAAATGAAACGCAGCGCGAAATTTTGTGAGGCGGCTCGTTGAGTGAGAAAAGAGAGTCCTTCTGCCACGCCGCTTTCAGGATAATGGCGGGTAGAAATTTATCCCGTCTTCATAGCGCCACGGCGGCAAAGTCCGTATCATTGCGCGCTTTACGCCCACTATATATATGAGAGAGCGGTTCCATGACGCAAACGTTTATTCCCGGCAAAGACGCAGCACTGGAAGATTCCATCGCGCGCTTCCAGCAAAAACTGACCGACCTTGGCTTTAATATTGAAGAAGCCTCCTGGCTTAATCCGGTTCCCCACGTCTGGTCCGTGCATATTCGCGACCGCGATTGTCCGCTCTGCTTTACCAACGGCAAAGGCGCCAGCAAGAAAGCCGCGCTGGCGTCGGCGCTGGGCGAATATTTCGAGCGTCTCTCGACTAACTATTTCTTCGCCGACTTCTGGCTGGGCAAATCGATCGCCAACGGCGATTTCGTTCACTACCCGGACGAGAAATGGTTCCCGATCCCGGCGGACGGCTCATTGCCGGAAGGCATTCTGGATGCGCGCCTGCGCGCTTTTTACGATCCTGACGACGCGCTGACCGCGCCGGAGCTGGTGGATCTGCAGTCCGGCAACGCCGAGCGCGGCATCTGCGGCCTGCCGTTTACCCGTCAGTCCGATCAGCAGACCGTCTATATCCCGATGAACATCATCGGCAACCTCTACGTCTCCAACGGCATGTCGGCGGGCAATACCGCCAACGAAGCGCGCGTGCAGGGGCTTTCCGAGGTGTTTGAGCGCTATATCAAAAACCGCATTATCGCCGAAGCGATCAGCCTGCCGACAATTCCTGAGAGCGTGATGCAGCGCTATCCTGGCGTGGTAGAGGCGATTGCGCGCCTCGAAGCGGAAGGCTTCCCGATTTTCGCCTATGACGCCTCGCTGGGCGGCAAATATCCGGTGATCTGCGTGGTGCTGTTCAACCCGCAAAACGGCACCTGTTTCGCCTCTTTCGGCGCGCATCCCGATTTCGGCGTCGCCCTTGAGCGTACCGTTACCGAGCTGCTGCAGGGCCGCAGCCTGAAAGATCTCGACGTCTTTACGCCGCCAACCTTCGACGATGAAGAAGTCGCCGAGCACGCCAACCTCGAGACGCACTTTATCGACTCCAGCGGCCTTATCTCCTGGGATTTGTTCAAAGAAAAAGCGGACTATCCCTTCGTCGACTGGTCATTCAGCGGCACGACCCAGGAAGAGTTCGCCACCCTGATGGCGATCTTCCGCGAGGAAGGGCAGGAAGTCTATATCGCGGATTACGATCACCTGGGCGTCTACGCCTGCCGCATTATCGTGCCGGGCATGTCCGATATCTATCCGGCGGAAGATCTGGTGCTGGCGAACAACAACATGGGCGCGGGCCTGCGCGACACGCTGCTGGCGCTGCCTGCCAGCAACTGGAATCCGGAAGAGTATCTTGACCTGATTGCCCAGCTGGATGAAGAAGGCCATGACGACTTTACCCGCGTGCGCGAACTGCTGGGGCTGGCGAGCGGCAAAGACAACGGCTGGTACACGCTGCGCATCGGCGAGCTGAAGGCGATGCTGGCGCTGGCTGGGGGCGACCTGGATCAGGCGCTAATCTGGACCGAATGGACCATGGAGTTCAACGGCTCGATCTTTTCAGCGGAACGCGCCAACTACTACCGCTGCCTGCAGACGCTGCTGCTGCTGGCGATGGAAGATGAGCGCGACCCGCTGCAGTATCATCACGCCTTCACGCGCATGTACGGTGCGGAAGCGCTGGAAGCGGCGTCGGCGGCCATCAGCGGCGAAGCGCCCTTCTACGGTCTGCAGGCCGTTGACGACGACCTCAAAGCCTTCCCGGCGCACCAGGCGCTGCTGCAGGCTTATGAAAAACTCCAGACGGCAAAACGTCGTTACTGGAAAAAATAGTTAACCTGTTCAGCTGCGCAAGGCTAAATTAAACAGGCATGGCGTCAATACTATTGGCGCCATTATTTATCGCGGAGCAGCGTCTTTCATTATTTTTAATCGTTCGTCACATTGTTTTTTTAACATTACAGACTTGCCTGATGACATTGCTTAACACAATGGGCCGCCGCTCATTATCCGCATTTAAAATAAAGATATAAAATTTAAAAAATTTTTATTTATTAAAATTCAATATATTACGCCATTTATTTCGTTTCCTGCCTCGATCCTCCCCGCTGTCTTCTGGTCAAATATGATCCAGATCAAATCCTGTCCTATACTCCTTTGTTAGTATTTTTCCAGACATCTTTTGGAGAGCGTTAGTGTGAAAGCTGACAACCCTTTTAATCTGTTATTACCGGCCGCAATGGCCAAAGTGGCGGAAGATGCTGGAGTATATAAAGCCACTAAACATCCCTTAACCACTTTTTTCCTTGCCATCACCGCCGGCGTTTTTATTTCCATCGCGTTTGTTTTTTATATCACTGCGACCACCGGCACCGCAGGCATGCCTTATGGCGTGGCGAAACTTATCGGCGGCATCTGCTTCTCGCTGGGGCTGATTCTGGTGGTGATATGCGGCGCCGATCTCTTTACCTCTACCGTGCTGATTGTCGTCGCGAAAGCGAGCGGACGCATCACCTGGGGACAGCTGGCGCGCAACTGGATCAATGTCTATTTCGGCAACCTCGTTGGCGCGCTGTTTTTCGTCGCCCTGATCTGGTTCGCCGGCGAGCATATGACGGCGAACGGCGCGTGGGGTTTGAATGTGCTGCAAACCGCCGATCATAAAATGCATCACAGTTTTATTGAAGCCGTCTGCCTGGGCACGCTGGCGAACCTGATGGTCTGCCTGGCGGTCTGGATGAGCTATTCCGGCCATAGCCTGACGGATAAGACCCTGGCGATGATTCTGCCGGTCGCCATGTTCGTTGCCAGCGGCTTCGAGCACAGCATCGCCAATATGTTCCTTATTCCGTTAGCGATCGTCATTCGCGATTTTTCTGGCCCGGCTTTCTGGCAAGCCGCCGGCGCCAGCGCCGACCAGTTCCAGGCGCTTACGCCCGTCAACTTTATTATCGACAACCTGATTCCGGTCACGCTCGGCAACATTATCGGCGGCGGTCTGCTGGTTGGGTTGACCTACTGGGTGATCTATTTACGCAACGGTTCTAACGCACATTAATGATTCTGACCGACGCCGCCTGGCTGGCGGCGCCAACGTAACGTCTTCTTAGATAAGGCAGGTATATCATGACCGATCTGAATACAAAACAGGCTGCGGCCTGGGAAGGGTTCGCCGAGGGCGAATGGCAGAACAGCGTCAACGTTCGCGATTTTATTCAAAGGAACTACACGCCGTATGAGGGCGATGAGTCATTCCTGGCTGGCGCGACCGACGCGACCACTAAGCTGTGGAACGACGTGCTGGAAGGCATTAAAATTGAAAACCGCACGCATGCCCCCGTCGATTTCGACACCGATCTCGCCTCGACCATTACCGCGCACGACGCCGGCTATATCAATAAATCGCTGGAAAAAATCGTCGGCCTGCAGACTGAAGCTCCGCTGAAACGCGCCATTATCCCGTTCGGCGGCATCAAAATGGTGGAAGGTTCCTGTAAGGTTTACGGCCGTGAGCTGGACCCTACTCTGAAAAAAATCTTCACCGAATACCGTAAAACCCATAACCAGGGCGTGTTCGATGTCTATACCCAGGACATCCTGCGCTGCCGTAAATCGGGCGTGCTGACCGGTCTGCCGGACGCCTACGGCCGCGGCCGCATCATCGGCGACTATCGCCGCGTCGCGCTGTACGGCATCGACTTCCTGATGCAGGACAAACTGGCCCAGTTCCATTCGCTGCAGAACGATCTGGAAAACGGTGTGAACCTGGAAGCCACCATCCGTCTGCGTGAAGAGATTGCTGAACAGCATCGCGCGCTGGCCCAGATTAAAGAGATGGCCGCCAAATATGGCTGCGATATCTCCGGTCCGGCAACCAACGCGCAGGAAGCGGTACAGTGGACCTACTTCGGCTATCTCGCCGCAGTGAAATCGCAGAACGGCGCCGCGATGTCCTTCGGCCGCGTCTCGACCTTCCTGGACATCTATATCGAACGCGATATGCAGGCAGGCAAGCTTACCGAAGAGCAGGCGCAGGAGCTGATTGACCATCTGGTGATGAAGCTGCGCATGGTGCGCTTCCTGCGCACGCCAGAATATGATGAACTCTTCTCCGGCGACCCGATCTGGGCGACTGAATCGCTGGCGGGCATGGGCGTCGACGGTCGTACTCTGGTGACAAAAAGCACCTTCCGTTTCCTGAACACCCTTTACACCATGGGTCCGTCGCCTGAGCCGAACATGACCATCCTGTGGTCAGAAAAACTGCCGGTGAACTTCAAGAAATATGCCGCTAAAGTCTCCATCGATACCTCGTCTCTGCAGTATGAAAATGACGACCTGATGCGTCCAGACTTTAACAATGACGACTACGCCATCGCCTGCTGCGTTAGCCCGATGATTGTCGGCAAACAGATGCAGTTCTTCGGCGCGCGCGCTAACCTGGCGAAAACCCTGCTGTACGCAATCAACGGCGGCATGGATGAAAAAATGAAAATGCAGGTAGGCCCAAAAGAGGCGCCTGTAATGGACGACGTGCTCGATTTCGATACCGTTATGGCGCGTATGGACCACTTCATGGACTGGCTGGCGAAACAGTATGTGACCGCGCTGAACATCATTCATTACATGCATGATAAGTACAGCTACGAAGCTTCGCTGATGGCGCTGCATGACCGCGATGTCTATCGCACCATGGCCTGCGGCATCGCCGGTCTGTCTGTGGCTGCCGATTCGCTCGCCGCGATCAAATACGCCAAAGTGAAACCGGTCCGCGACGAAGATGGCCTGGCGGTCGACTTTGAAATCGAAGGCGAATATCCGCAGTTTGGTAATAACGATCCGCGCGTCGATGACCTGGCCTGCGACCTGGTTGAACGTTTCATGAAGAAAATTCAGAAACTCACCACTTACCGCAACGCCGTACCGACGCAGTCTGTGCTGACCATTACCTCAAACGTGGTTTACGGTAAGAAAACCGGTAATACACCAGATGGTCGTCGCGCTGGCGCGCCTTTCGGTCCAGGCGCCAACCCGATGCACGGACGCGATCAGAAAGGCGCCGTCGCCTCGCTGACCTCTGTGGCTAAACTGCCCTTCGCCTACGCGAAAGATGGTATCTCCTATACCTTCTCTATCGTGCCGAACGCGCTGGGTAAAGACGACAACGTGCGTAAAGCTAACCTTGCCGGCCTGATGGATGGTTACTTCCATCATGAAGCAAACATTGAAGGCGGCCAGCACCTTAATGTGAACGTGATGAACCGCGAGATGCTGCTGGATGCGATGGAACATCCGGAAAACTATCCGCAGCTGACCATCCGCGTTTCCGGCTATGCCGTCCGCTTTAACTCGCTGACGAAAGAGCAGCAGCAGGATGTGATTACTCGTACCTTCACTAACTCGCTGTAAGCATATTGCTCTAAGCTGTAAAAAAGGCTCCTCCGGGAGCCTTTTCTCCAAGGCCCGTTTTGTCTGCGCTCTCACTGCAGAAATCAGTCAAAACCGACTTTTTTCATCGAGCACAACAGAGATTGTGCGCCTGCTACAGGCTAACCTGGAGAAACATCGCAATGTCTTGCAACGGTCGTATCCACTCATTCGAATCCTGCGGGACGGTTGACGGTCCCGGCATCCGTTTTATCACCTTCTTTCAGGGCTGCCTGATGCGCTGCCTCTACTGCCATAACCGCGATACCTGGGATACGCACGGCGGAAAAGAGGTCACCGTCGAAGAGCTGATGAAAGATGTGCTTTCCTATCGCCACTTTATGAACGCCTCTGGCGGCGGCGTAACCGCCTCCGGCGGCGAAGCGATTTTACAGGCTGAGTTTGTGCGCGACTGGTTCCGCGCCTGCAAGGCGGAAGGCATTCATACCTGTCTGGACACCAACGGCTTTGTGCGCCGCTACGATCCGGTAATCGACGAGCTGCTGGACGTCACCGATCTGGTGATGCTCGATCTCAAGCAGGTGAACGATGACGTCCATCAGATTCTGGTCGGCGTCTCTAACCATCGCACGCTCGATTTTGCCCGCTATCTGCAGAAGAAAGGCAAGCGCACCTGGATCCGTTACGTGGTGGTGCCTGGCTATTCCGACGACGACGATTCGGCGCACCGACTCGGCGAGTTCACGCGGGATATGGACAACGTCGAGAAGATTGAGCTGCTGCCCTATCACGAACTCGGCAAGCATAAATGGATTGCGATGGGCGAAGAGTACAAGCTTGACGGCGTGAAGCCGCCGACGAAAGAGACCATGGAGCGCGTGAAAAACATTCTCGCTGGCTACGGTCATCATGTTATGTATTAACATAACCGCACCCAGAGTGAGACAGTGGTTGGCTGGGCCAGAAGAGCAAAGCTTCCCGCGCCAGGGAAGGCGCGGGCCGAGCGTGCATGGATGCTTAAGCGACTTTGCGATCTGGCCCAGCCAACCACGCAGGCACTGGCCCTTTTCGCATCAAAGCACGAGTTTTATGACGTCAGGCGTGCGCCACCGGCGTCGCCTGCTGATCGGCCTTACGCAGCAGCATCATCAGATAGACCAGCGCCACGCCGGCGATCATCACAAACAGAATGCGATCGGAATAGCTCTGCATCAGCACCGCCGTCATGCTGGGACCCGCCAGGCTGCCGATGGTATAGCTCAAAAGCAGCGCCTGGTTCATCGCCACCAGCTCATGATGCGCCACGGTCTCGCAGGCCCATGACATCGCCACCGGGTAGAGCGTAAAGCCTGCCAGGCCCAGCACAAAGAGCGCCGGCGCCATCGCGGCGTTGCTCAGCATGGCAATCGCGCCCAGAATCACGACAAACACCTGAACGCGCAGCACCAGCAGGCGGCCGAAACGATCCGCCAGGCGGCCCACCGGCCACTGCCCCACAATACCGGCGCTAACCAGCAGCGCCATCCAGTAGCCGACGTTGGCATCGCTCATGCCCTGATGCGAGAGATAGAGCGGCATCAGGCCATAGAGCGATCCCAGCACGATACCGGAAATAATACAGCCGTTAATGCCGAGTCGTGAGCTACGACGACGCAGCATCGGCCAGATTTTGCCCGGCGCAGCGTCGGTCGCCTCGCCGGCCGCAGTGACCTTCACGAACACCAGCGGCAGAATGGCGCAGATCATCAGCGCGGTCAGCCAGGGAATCACGCTGAACAGCTCGGTGGAGACTTTGCTTACCAGCAGCTGGCCTGCCACGGTGCCCAGATAGTAGACAATCATATAGGCGGCCAGCAGCTGCCCGCGGTTGCGTACCGTGCCGCTGCAAAGCAGCGCGCTCTCTACCACCACCCAAATCAACGCGCAGCCGACGCCAGCGCCGAAACGCAGCAGCGACCAGGCCCAGAAACCGTCCATCATTAATAAACCGGCGGTCGCAGCGGCAAACACCGTCGTGGCGAGATAGTAGCTGCGGTTAAAACCGTAATGCTTGATCAGCCAGCCGGCCACCAGCGTACCCGCCAGATTGCCGGTATAGAAAGAGGAACTCACGACGCCTACCTGCCAGGTAGCCAGCGCATCGTGAGTCAGCCACAGCGGAACCAGCGTATTGAGCACAGCAATTGCGACCGTCAGCAAAAGCAGGCCGCAAAGCAGCAGCACCACGGGACGTGACCAGGTGGACATAGGAATAAAAACCAAAGAAAAGAGGGGAAGTTGCGCGCAGTTTGCCACTGGCTAATTTAAAGGAAAAGCACAAAAAAAAGGCGCAGCACATTTTGCTGCAAGATAATTTAATTTATTAATCTTCAGTAGGTTATAGAAGTGTCAAACGAGACGAGGTTTAGCGCTATCTTAATGAAAAACAGGCTTTTTAAGCACGACGCTGCCGAGCGTGTCGATAACGATTATTTCTGATAGATTTTGGCCGCCGACGCGCTTTGAAGATAAAAAAACCCGGACAGGTCCGGGTTTCTGCTTAACGCGCGTATCAGCCGATAAACTCGACGCCGTTCATATAAGGGCGCAATACTTCCGGCACCTGAATACGGCCGTCAGCCTGCTGATAGTTCTCCAGCACCGCTACCAGCGTACGGCCCACTGCCAGGCCAGAGCCGTTCAGGGTGTGCACCAGACGCGGTTTCTTGTCGGTTTTGCTGCGGCAGCGTGCCTGCATGCGACGCGCCTGGAAATCCCACATATTGGAGCAGGAGGAGATTTCGCGATAGGTATTCTGCGCTGGCAGCCAGACTTCCAGATCGTAAGTCTTGGCAGAGCCGAAGCCCATGTCGCCGGTGCAGAGCAGCACCTTGCGGTACGGCAGGTTTAGCAGCTGCAGCACTTTCTCTGCGTGGCCCACCAGCTCTTCCAGCGCATCCATCGAGGTTTCCGGCGCGACGATCTGCACCATCTCAACCTTGTCGAACTGATGCATGCGGATCAGGCCGCGCGTATCGCGACCGTAAGAGCCGGCCTCAGAGCGGAAGCAAGGCGTATGCGCGGTCAGTTTGATCGGCAGACTCTCCTCTTCCACGATTTCGTCGCGCACCAGGTTGGTCAGCGGCACTTCCGCGGTCGGGATCAGCGCATAGTTGCTGCTCTCTGACTCCTCTTCCAGCGGTCGGGTATGAAACAGATCCTCACCGAACTTCGGCAGCTGACCGGTACCGTACAGGGTCGCATGATTGACCAGATAGGGTACGTAGGTTTCCAGATAGCCGTGCTGCTCAGTGTGCAGGTCGATCATAAACTGGCTCAGGGCGCGATGCAGACGGGCAATTTGTCCCTGCATCACCACAAAGCGCGAGCCGGTCAGCTTCACCGCAGAGGCAAAGTCGAGGCCTTTCGCCATCTCGCCCAGCTCAACGTGATCTTTCGCCGGGAAATCAAACTGGCGCGGCTCGCCCCAGCGGCTGACTTCCTGGTTCTCGCTGTCATCTTTGCCCAGCGGCACTTCGTCCGCCGGCAGGTTCGGCAGCGCCAGGGTGAAGTCGCGAATTTCGTTTTGCAGGGCATCCAGTTCCGCTTTGGCCGCATCCAGGCGTTCGCCCAGCGCGTTCACTTCCTGACGCAGCGGCTCGATATCTTCCCCACGTGCTTTGGCCTGACCGATGGATTTGGATCGGGAGTTACGCTCGGCCTGCAGATTTTCCGTTTCTACCTGCAGGACTTTACGGCGCTCTTCTAAGGAGCGCAGCGTTTCCACATCCAGTTTGAATCCTCGGCGTGCCAGTTTTTCTGCGACTGCGTCTGGCTCATTACGCAGCAGATTGGGATCGAGCATGCTTATCCTGTGTAATAAAAGGTTGAAAAGAGGGATGCATTCCCGCTGGAATGCATTGAAATCCTTGCTCACCTTACCGTAACGCCTGTTTTAGCGGTAGCGTTTTGTCGGGCTATTTTGATCCTGTTCAGCCAGCCAGGCGAGCTTTTCGCCAATTTTGCCTTCGAGGCCACGTTGGGTCGGCGTGTAGTAGCGCGTCTGCGCCATTTCCGGTGGAAAATAGACCTCGCCTGCCGCATAGGCGTGTGCTTCATCATGGGCGTAGCGGTACTCTTTGCCCAGGCCCATCTCCTTCATCAGCCGGGTCGGCGCGTTGCGCAGGTGCTCCGGCACGTCATAGTCGGGATGCTCGCGCGCATCGCGCATCGCCGCTTTAAAGGCGTTATAGACGGCATTGCTTTTCGGCGCGCAGGCGAGATAGACGATCGCCTGAGCGATAGCGCGTTCCCCTTCGGCTGGCCCAACGCGGGTAAAGCAGTCCCAGGCGGCGATCGCCACCTGCATACCGCGCGGATCGGCGTTGCCGACATCTTCCGAGGCGATCGCCAGCAGGCGCCGCGCGACATAGAGCGGATCGCCGCCGGCGGTAATAATGCGCGCGTACCAGTAAAGCGCCGCATCCGGCGCTGAGCCACGCACCGATTTGTGCAGCGCCGAAATCAGATCGTAAAATCGGTCGCCCTTATTATCGAAGCGCGCGGCGCGCTCGCCGGAGACTTCGGTCAGCAGCTGCGGCGTCAGCTCGCGTTTGCCCTGCGCGTTGCTCTCCGCCATATCCGCCATCATTTCCAGCGTATTAAGCGCGCGGCGCGCATCGCCGCTGACCAGTTCGGCGATCATGCGGCGCGTATTGTCGGGCAGAAGAATATCGCTGTCGCCGTAGCCGCGCGTTTTGTCCTGCATCGCCTGATCGAGCACCTGCTCGATATCTTCCGTGGTCAGCGATTTCAGCAGATAGACGCGCGCGCGGGAGAGCAGCGCGGAGTTGAGTTCGAACGAGGGGTTTTCCGTCGTGGCGCCGATAAAAGTGATGGTGCCGTCTTCGATATGCGGTAAAAACGCATCCTGCTGACTTTTGTTGAAGCGATGCACCTCGTCGACGAACAGAATGGTGCGGCGGCCGACCTGACGACTATGGCGCGCCCGCTCGATCGCCTCGCGGATCTCTTTGACGCCCGACGTGACGGCGGAGATACGCTCGACGTCGGCATTGCCGTAGCGCGCGATAATCTCCGCCAGCGTGGTTTTACCTGTACCCGGCGGCCCCCAAAGAATCATCGAGTGCAGATGGCCAGCCTCGATTGCGCGCGGCAAGGGCTTGCCGGGCGCCAGCAGATGCTGCTGCCCGATATACTGCTTAAGCGTTTCGGGGCGCATACGCGCCGCCAGCGGCTTGAAATCTTCAGAGGAAAAATCCAGAGACAGATTACCCACGCTCACCTCACTGACGCTGGTCGTCTACCGTCACCCCTTTAGGCGGCGTGAAGGTAAACTTGTCCGGGCTAATAGCGCCGTTTTTCTGGCTTTTGAGCTGATAGCTGCTGCGCTGGCCATCCTGCTCAATGGCGCTGAACTGGTTGATGGTGCCCGTTGGGGTGACTGAAAGAGTGAACTGTTTAAGATTGCCGTCGCTGTTTTTCGGCGTCAGTTCAAACGTATCGCCCTGCTGTTTGATGTTGTACTGCTGCCAGTCGCTCGGCTGGTTGCGGGCAATCAGCATGAAAGGCGTGTTGCTGGTGGCGTTTTTCAGCAGGCTGACGCTCGCCTGTTCCACGAACGGGTTATAGAACCACAGGTTTTTGCCGTCAGAGATAATCACGCTCTCGTCCGGCGCGGTCATGTGCCAGTTAAACAGGCTGGGACGCTTCACCCACAGCTCGCCCTCGCCTTCCTGCACGTTGGCGCCGCTGCTGTCGGTCACTTTCTGGCTGAAGCTGGCGTGGAAGCTGTTAACTTTGTTCAGACGCTGCTGCAGATCGCTGGAGGCGTCCGCCATTACGCTGGCAGACGCAAAAACGGCCAACAGGCCAGACACGATTACGCTTGATTTCATCCGCTTCAATTCCTTATTTATCTCTATCCAGTGAATACCGTTTTAATTCTGGTCGCCGTTTTAGCATTGGGCCAGGAGAAAAACCCGAAAGCTTTCTCTGATATGAGGGGTAAATGTCGCCTGAACAATGGGCCAGTAAAAACTGGCCCATGATTGTTTGTTGCAAAGCGTGTCGCGCTACATTTCGTGCGGCGGCGGCGAAAGCACCTCGCGGTTGCCGTTGTGGCCTGGCTCCGAGACGATGCCCTGCGCTTCCATCTGTTCGATAATGCGCGCGGCGCGGTTATAGCCGATACGGAACTGGCGCTGTACGCCGGAAATAGAGGCGCGTCGCTTGTCGACCACAAAGGCCACCGCCTGATCGAACAGCGGATCCAGCTCTTCATCGCCTTCCAGGCCGCCAGAGCCGCCTTCACTCTCTTCGCCTGCGGTAATGCTTTCGATGTACTGCGGACGTCCGCGCGCCTTCCAGTCCTGCACCACGGCGTGCACTTCCTGATCGCGCACGAAGGCGCCGTGCACGCGCACCGGCATAGAGGAGTTAGGCGGCATATAGAGCATATCGCCCATGCCCAGCAGCGATTCGGCGCCGCCCTGATCGAGGATGGTGCGCGAGTCGATTTTGCTCGAGACGGTAAAGGCGATGCGCGTCGGGATATTGGCCTTGATCAGGCCGGTAATCACATCCACTGACGGGCGCTGGGTCGCCAGCACCAGGTGGATGCCCGCGGCGCGCGCTTTCTGCGCCAGACGCGCGATCAGCTCTTCAACTTTCTTGCCGACCGCCATCATCAGGTCGGCGAACTCATCCACCAGAACCACGATATAAGGCAGCTTTTCCAGTACCGGCGGCGTCATATCCATACTGTCGCCGGGCTTCCAGAACGGATCGGGAATCGGACGGCCCATCGCTTCCGCCTGCTCGACTTTTTCGTTGTAACCGGCAAGGTTACGCACGCCGAGCGCCGACATCAGTTTATAGCGACGCTCCATCTCGCCGACGCTCCAGCGCAGCGCGTTAGCCGCGTCTTTCATATCGGTAACGACTTCAGTCAGCAGGTGCGGAATGCCCTCATAGACCGACAGCTCGAGCATTTTCGGGTCGATCATGATAAAGCGCACCTCTTCCGGCGTCGCCTTATAGAGCATGCTGATAATCATGGTGTTAACGCCGACCGACTTACCGGAACCTGTAGTACCGGCGACCAGCAGGTGAGGCATTTTCGCCAGATCGGCGACCACCGGCTGACCGGCGATATCTTTGCCCAGCACCACCGCCAGCGGCGACGGGTTGTCGCGGAATTTGGCGCAGTCGAGCACTTCGCGCAGATAGACCGTCTGGCGATGCTTGTTAGGCAGCTCCAGGCCGACATAGGGCTTGCCGGGGATCACCTCAACCACGCGCACCGCGACCGCGGAGAGCGAACGCGCCAGATCGCGCGACAGGTTGGAGATGCGCGCGGCCTTGACGCCAGGGGCCAGATCCAGCTCGAAGCGGGTAATGACTGGGCCAGGCGAGATGCCGACCACTTCCGCTTTGACGCGATAGTCGCCCAGGCGCGCTTCGACCAGGCGCGCCGTTTGCTCCAGCGCGAACATATCGACCGGCTCCTCTTCCGCAGGCGGCGAGGTGAGCAGATCGAGCGTCGGCAGCGGCGTAGAGGGTTTCTCCAGCGGCTGATTGTGACGCATCAGGAAAGGATGGATCAGGCTGTTATCCAGCGAAGCAGAGTGTGAGGCCGTTGGCTGCGCAGCGGCAGGCGCAGACGCCTGAAACGCGGGCGTCGGTTCCGGCTCTGCGGCGGGCGCGTAATCAGCCTCAGGCGCGAACGCGTCAGCGGGTTCGAACGCGGCGGAGACCGTCGGCGCGGCCACGGAGACCGCCGGCTGGGCAGCCGCCGCTTCAGCAGGCTGCTGCCACGGCGTATGGGTCGCCGCGGGCGCTTCCGGTTCAGGGGTGCTGGCGATGGTGAAGATCGGTTCGTTCGGTCCCTCATCCACCAGATCTTTCATCGGCGAGAAGTCGAACGCGGCGGAGGTATCCAGGCTAAAGGCGGGCGCTTTCTCTTCCTGCTCGTCGGCGCCGTAGCGCTGCTGCTGCTGAGCGGCAAACTGCTGCGCCAGCGCAGCCTGTTCGATCGCCTCATCCGCGTCAGGCTCCTCTTCCTGCTGCCAGCTCTTGCCGTAGCGCTGCTGCTGCTGGCTGGCGAACGCCTCGCGCAGCTGTGCCTGCTCTTCAGCCTGCTGCTGCTGTTCCGACCACTCGGCATGCGCCTCTGCTGGCCGATCGGCCTCGGCGCGCTGCTGCTCTTGCGCTTTGGCTTTTTCTTCCGCCATACGCTGCGAAGGCAGCTTGATGCCGTAGGAGGCGAGCTCGCGTCGCGTCGGCAGTTTTACCGGATTAGGACGCGGCAGCGCCGGTCCAATGCCCTGCTTCACCTGCGGATTGTGGTTGGTTTCCGGCACGATATCGAACAGCGGCGCAGAGCTTGCCTGCGCGGCGGCAGCGGCAGCGGCGCTCGCCGTTGCGGTCATATCGGCGTCGCGCCAGTTGCCCATCTGCGGACCTTCGTCCTCTTCCCAGCCGGTAAAGGCGGGCGCGGCAGGCTCTTGCGGCATCTCAAAACGGTAGCGCGGCGGCTCGACGGGCGCTGCGGGCTGCTCGGTCGCTGGCGCAAAGGCGCTGGCGGGCTGCTGAGGCGCGGAGAAGGCGTTAGGCGTCGAAGCCTGTACGGCGGTCGGAGTCTGTACGGCCGCAGCCGCTACAGGCGCGGCGGACGTTGCAGCAGGCGCGGAGAATGTCGGCGTCGCTGGCGAACTACCCGCTTCTGGCGTAGCCGGAGCAGGCGTAACGGCCGGTACCGCATTCGTCGCCGAAGCGGCGGCAGTCGGCGCTGGCGACGCGGCAGCGGCAACGCCTGCGGCCTGGGCGGCGGACGTCAGCGCGGCGTCCGTCGCCGCAGCGGCTTTCGCCAGCAGCGGATCGGCGGCATCAGGCGCAGCCTGAGCGGCCGGCGCGCGCGGCGCGGCAAGCAGCACATCCTCTTCATCCTGCGCGGCCGCCTCAAAGCGCGGCGCGACGTCAGCGTCGATCTCGTCCTCGTCTTCCTGCCACGGCTCGTCGCGGCGCGAACGGTTGCTGGCGAACGTCAGCACGCCCATTACTACGCCGCCGATGCGCTCGGCGATGGTCAGCCATGACCAGCCGGTATAGAGCGTAATGCCCGCCGCCCAGACGCAGAGCAGCGCCAGCGTGCCGGTAGCCGGCGAGAACCAGGGCGCAATGGCGTTGCTCACCAGGCTGCCGATAACGCCGCCGGAGGCGAAATACCAGATATCGTCGGCGTTGAGCGCGGCCAGGCCGCAGGTGGTCACTACCAGCGCCAGCACGCCGATCAGGCGCAGGCCGATAGCGAAATAGTCGATGTAGTCCTGCTGATCGCGCTGGCGAAAGGCGATCCAGCAGAGTCCGACGATCACCGGCGGAATGGCGTAGGCCATTACGCCGAAGCTAAACAGCAGCGTATCCGCCAGCCAGGCCCCCACGCCGCCGCCGAGATTATGAATCGGCTCATGCCAGGCGGTTTGCGACCAGCTCGGATCGGAAGGATTGAAGCTGACGAGCGAGACCATCAGATAGACGGCGAAAAGCGAGACGAGAATAAGCAACGCTTCCAGCAGACGACGCCCACTGCTCAGCGGTTTTAACGAAACTTCTTTGTCTTCTGTGTATTCCTGGCTCAAGAGAACTCTCCAGGTGCCTGTAAATTATGAAGGCAACAGCGTCGGGCAAGCCCGACGCTGGTCCTGTATGAATTCACAGGAGTGTATCGAAATATCGCAGGTTTTGCACCTGCGCTGCGTTATCGGGTTTTGATCACCAGCCGATTACTCTGTTTGACCTCTTCCATCACCACGTAAGTGCGGGTGTCGTTGACCCCCGGCAGGCGCAGCAGGGTTTCGCCAAGCAGCTTACGGTAGGCGGACATATCCGGCACGCGCGTCTTCAGCAGGTAGTCGAAGTCGCCGGAAACCAGGTGACACTCTTGAGTTTCCTCAAGTTTTTGCACAGCGGCGTTAAACTGTTCAAACACATCCGGCGCGCCACGATTCAGAGTAATCTCAACAAAAACCAGCAGCGATGCATCGAGATAGTGCGGGTTAAGCTGCGCGGTATAGCCAAGAATAAAACCCTGACGTTCCAGACGACGCACACGCTCAAGACATGGCGTAGGCGATAATCCTACGCGTTTGGAAAGCTCTACGTTGGAAATACGACCATCTTTCTGAAGCTCATTCAGAATATTTCTGTCGATCCTGTCGAGATCTTTTCCGGGGCGTTTCTTATTGTCTACCATTATTATTGTCTCTCTTAATTCCTTCCCTTTACCTGCCACGCCCTGGAAACGTTCACTGTTCAAGGCATTAGTGAAGCGAAGAATCAAAGCCTGTGCGCTGTCGCGCATCCATCCGCATGACGCATGTTGTCTGTCCACATCATGCGTCATTACCTATGCCAGGCTGTAATTTATCGGGAATAAAGGGGCAAAACGAGGAACGAAACCCTGTT
Source organism: Pantoea sp. X-Soil-MYKO-1289 (assembly GCF_059730625.1). Classification (NCBI taxonomy): domain Bacteria; kingdom Pseudomonadati; phylum Pseudomonadota; class Gammaproteobacteria; order Enterobacterales; family Erwiniaceae; genus Pantoea; species Pantoea sp. X-Soil-MYKO-1289. The sequence continues at coordinate 1,458,839 of NZ_AP036004.1, read as the reverse complement.
TTGACTCTCTCCTTCTTCTTCGCTTCTGCCATTGTTTTCGCAAAAGCGCAGGCGATTGTCAAAGTAAAAAGACCAAATTCAGGACAAGATGCCAGACAGACTGCTGGGTAACTGTTTTTAAATGAGAATTTTTGTACTTTTGCACCAGTAAAAACCGATTATTGCCCCCTTTTAGCGCAGCCGACGTGCAGAACCCGCCGTTATCGTCTACGCCGTTTGCAGCTATCGGCAACAAAATTCCTCAGCCCTTTTTTTGCCACGGTAAATTCCCTACAATCCCAGGTCATGTTGTCAGCCGAATGAAACTGAGGATCATATGAGTACGGCCAAACACAGTAAATTGCTCATTCTGGGCTCAGGCCCAGCGGGTTATACCGCAGCGGTCTATGCTGCTCGCGCTAACCTGAATCCGGTGCTGATCACCGGCCTCGAAAAAGGCGGTCAGCTGACCACCACCACCGAGGTAGAGAACTGGCCCGGCGACCCGCACGATCTCACTGGTCCCTCGCTGATGGAGCGCATGCATGAGCATGCCGAAAAATTCAACACGGAAATCATTTTCGACCATATTCACACCGTCGATCTGCAGAACCGTCCGTTCCGTCTTATCGGCGACAGCGCCGAATACACCGCTGACGCGCTGATTATCGCGACCGGCGCTTCGGCGCGCTATCTGGGCCTGCCTTCCGAAGAGGCGTTTAAAGGCAAAGGCGTTTCCGCCTGCGCCACCTGCGACGGCTTCTTTTACCGCAACCAGAAAGTCGCGGTGATCGGCGGCGGCAATACCGCGGTGGAAGAGGCGCTCTATCTGGCGAACATCGCGGCGGAAGTGCACCTGATTCACCGTCGCGACAGCTTCCGCGCGGAGAAAATCCTGATCGATCGCCTGATGGAAAAAGTGCGCAGCGGCAATATCGTGCTGCACACCGATCGCACGCTGGAAGAGGTGGTTGGCGACCAGATGGGCGTGACCGGCCTGACGCTGCGCTCGACGCTGAACGAAGCGGAGACCGAGTCGCTGGAAGTGGCGGGTCTGTTCGTCGCCATCGGCCATAGCCCGAATACGGCGATCTTCGAAGGCCAGCTGGCGCTGGAGAACGGCTATATCAAGGTTCAGTCCGGCCTGCACGGCAACGCTACCCAGACCAGCATCCCCGGCGTGTTCGCCGCAGGCGACGTGATGGACCATATCTATCGCCAGGCGATCACCTCTGCCGGCACCGGCTGTATGGCCGCGCTGGACGCCGAGCGCTATCTCGACGGTCTGGTTAAAAACGATCGGTGAGTTGTTAATTAGCTGATCTTACTTATTCGGGGCGACTGTTTTTCAGTCGCCTTTTTTTATGCCGCCGTGCTAGATTCAGGCGCCTGAAAGCTACCTTCTTATTCTTTCCTGGATATCGATAACGCTACGGTCTCGCATGAACAAAACCCGGCAACAGGAACTGACCCGCTGGCTGCGCCAGCAACGCGCTTACGGCGGCCGCTGGCTGCGGTTGACCTCGCTGTTTGGGCTGGCGAGCGCGCTGGTGATTATTGCCCAGGCCTGGCTGCTCGCCTTTTTGCTGCAGGCGCTGATTGTCGAACAGCGGCCGCGCGCTGACCTGCTTCTCCCCTTCGCCCTTTTGCTGCTTTGCTTTGCGCTGCGCGCGCTGCTTAACTATGCGCGCGAGGCCGCAGGCTTTCGCGCCGGCCAGGCGATTCGCCAGGCGCTGCGTCAGCAGGTGCTGGATCGCCTCTCCGCGCTCGGCCCGGCGTGGATCCGCGGCAAACCGGCGGGCAGCTGGGCGACGCTGCTGCTGGAGCAGATCGAGGAGATGCAGGAGTATTACGCGCGCTATCTGCCGCAGATGACGCTGGCGGCGCTGATCCCCTTATGCATTCTGTTGACCGTTTTCCCGCTTAACTGGGCGGCCGGTTTGATCCTGCTGGTCACCGCGCCGCTGATCCCGCTGTTTATGGCGCTGGTCGGCATGGGCGCGGCCGACGCCAACCGCCGCAACTTTATCGCGCTGGCGCGCCTCAGCGGCGATTTCCTCGACCGGCTGCGCGGACGCGAAACCCTGCGCCTGTTTCATCGCGCCGAAGCGGAAACCGCCGCTATCGCCGCCTCCACCGCCGATTTTCGCCAGCGCACCATGGAAGTGCTGCGCCTCGCCTTTCTCTCCTCCGCCGTGCTGGAGTTTTTCGCGTCGCTGGCGATTGCGGTGGTTGCGGTCTACTTCGGCTTCTCCTATCTCGGCGAACTCCATTTCGGCGCCTGGGGAAGCGGCGTTACCCTGTTTGCCGGTTTCGTCGCTCTGATCCTCGCGCCGGAATTCTTCCAGCCGCTGCGCGATCTCGGCGCGTTTTATCATGCCAAAGCGCAGGCGGTCGGCGGCGCGGACGCTCTGGAGCGCTTTATGCGCGAGAGCCCGCAGCCTGCCGCCGCCGAGGGCGCGGCGACGCTGCCCGGCGACGCGCCGCTCGCCATCGTCGGGCAGGATTTGATTGCCCTGAGCCCAGAGGGCAAAGCGCTGTGCGGCCCCCTCAGCTTTACGCTTGCGGCCGGCGAGCGCGTGGCGCTGGTCGGCCAGAGCGGCGCAGGAAAAACCGTGCTGATGAACGTGCTGCTCGGCTTCCTGCCCTATCAGGGCTCGCTGCGCGTCAACGGCGTCGAGCTGCGCGAGATGCGCCGCGCCTACTGGCAGCGGCAGATCGCCTGGCTTGGGCAAAACCCGCAGCTGCCCGCCGGGACGCTGCAGGAGAATATCGTGATGGGGAACGGGCGAGACGACGTCGATCTGGACGCTCTGCTCGCCGACTGCGGCGTCAGCGAATTTTTACCGCGGCTCTCCGCCGGCGTGCTGACGCCGATCGGCGACGACGGCGCGGGGCTTTCCGTCGGCCAGGCGCAGCGCATCGCGCTGGCGCGCGCGCTCTATAAGCCAGCGCGTCTGCTGCTGCTGGACGAGCCCGCCGCCAGCCTCGACAGCCGCAGCGAACAGCACGTGATGCGGGCGCTCGATAAGGCGTCACGCCGCCAGACTACCCTGATGAGCACCCACCAGCTCGATGCGCTGCAGCAGTGGGATGCGGTCTGGGTGATGCAGGAGGGTCAGCTAACGCAGCAGGGCCAGTGGCGCGATCTGATCGCCGAACCCGGCCCGTTTCGCCAGATGGCTCTGCATCGTCAGAAGGAGATTAGCTGATGTCCGCCCTGCGTCCTTTCCTGCGCCTGTTTCTACGTCACCCCTGGCGGCTGTCGCTGGGCGTGCTGCTTGCCATCGTTACGCTGCTGGCCAGCATCGGTCTGCTGGCGCTTTCAGGCTGGTTTCTCGCCGCCTCTTCGCTGGCGGGCCTCGCCGGGCTCTACAGTTTTAACTACATGCTGCCCGCCGCAGGCGTTCGCGGCGCGGCGATTACACGCACCGCCGCGCGCTATTTCGAGCGGCTGGTCAGCCATGACGCGACTTTCCGCGTGCTGCAACACCTGCGCGTCTTTACCTTCAGCCGCCTTATCGCGCTGGCGCCGGGCCAGCTGGCGGCGTTCCGCCAGGGCGATCTGCTTAACCGCTTCGTCGGCGACGTCGATACCCTCGACCATCTCTATCTGCGGATTATCGCCCCGCTGGCTGGCGCTTTGGTGGTGATTGTGGTGGTGACGCTGGGCATCGGCCTGCTGGACGTGCGGCTGGCGCTGACCCTCGGCGGCGTGATGCTGGCGACGCTGCTGCTGCTGCCGCCGCTGTTTTATCGGCTGGGCGCGCCAGCCGGGCGCGCGATTGCGCAGCAGCGCGCGCAGTGGCGCCTGCGGCTGATGCACTGGCTAAGCGGGCAGGCTGAACTGGCGATTTACGGCCTCTCCGATCGCTGGCGCGGGCAGCTCGACCGCGACGAAGCGCAATGGCAGAAAGCGCAGCAGCAGCAGCAGCGTCTGCAGGCGCTGTCGCAAAGCCTGCTGCTGCTGATAAGCGGCGCGACCGTAACGCTGCTGCTGTGGATGAGCGCCGATAGCCTGGCGCACAGCGCCTCGTCCGGCGCGCTTATCGCGCTGGTGGTCTTCTGCGCGCTGGCCGCCTTCGAAGCGCTGGGCCCGGTCGCCGGCGCCTTTCTGCCGCTGGCGCAGGTGATCGCCGCCGCAGAGCGCGTCACCGGCATTATCGGGCAGACGCCCGCCATCCGCTTTCCCGCCAGCGCGGCCTGCGCGCCGGGCAGCCTTTCGGTGGCGATCGACCAGCTTACCTTCCGCTATCCGCATCGCCCCGAAGCGGTGCTGGAAGGATTTTCGTTGCAGGTGCGGGCAGGCGAACGCGTGGCGCTGCTCGGCCCTACCGGCTGCGGCAAATCCACCCTGCTGGCGCTGCTGACGCGCGCCTGGGACACGGAGGCGGGATCGATTAGGCTGCAGGAGGTCGCGCTGTGCGACTGGGATGAAAAATCGCTGCGTCAGCGCATCAGCGTGGTGACGCAGCGCGTGCATCTGTTTAACCAGACGCTGCGCGAAAACCTGCGCGTGGCGCGTCCCGACGCCAGCGACGCGCAGCTCAGCGAGGCGCTGCGCCAGAGCGGGCTAACGCGGCTGCTAGAGAGCGAAGAGGGGCTTAACGCCTGGCTCGGCGAAGGGGGCCGCCCGCTGTCGGGAGGCGAGCTGCGTCGCCTGGCGATTGCGCGCGCGCTGCTGCACGACGGCGATCTCTGGCTGCTGGACGAACCCACCGAAGGGCTTGACGCCGCCACCGAACAGCAAATTCTGGTGCTGCTGCAGCAGGTCACCCTCGGCAAGACCCTGATTATGGTGACGCACCGCCTTAGCGGGCTGGAAATGCTGGATCGCATCTGCGTGATGGAAAATGGCCAGATTGTCGAACAGGGCGCGCACCACGAATTAATCTCAAAAGAGGGGCGCTACTGGCATTTCCAGCAGCGCTTTGCGCTATAGTCTTAGCGAAAAAGCGACGAGTAACGATGCGATGAGACTGGTGCAACTGTCACGGGAATCCCTACATTTTCCTCCGCCGGAGATGGCGCTGCGCGAGCCGAACGGCCTGCTGGCGATGGGCGGCGATCTCTCCCCTGCCCGCCTGCTCAGCGCCTATCAGCGCGGCATTTTTCCCTGGTTTTCGCCGGGCGATCCGATTTTGTGGTGGTCGCCCGATCCGCGCGCGGTTTTAGTGCCGGAATCTTTTCATCTCAGCCGCAGCATGGCGCGGTTTCATCGCCGCTCGCCCTACCGCGTCACCATGAATCAGGCCTTTTTCGAGGTGGTGGAAGGCTGCGCCGCCGGTCGTCAGGAAGGCACCTGGATCACCTTCGAGGTAAAGCGCGCCTGGCAGCGTCTCTATGAGCTGGGCCATGCGCATTCCGTCGAAGTCTGGCAGGATCAGCAGCTGGTCGGCGGCATGTACGGCCTCGCACTCGGGCAAATTTTCTGCGGCGAGTCGATGTTTAGCCGCAGCGAGAACGCCTCAAAAACCGCACTCTGGGTATTTTGCCAGCATTTCATCAAACATCAGGGCAGGCTGGTGGATTGTCAGGTTTTGAATCCGCACACCGCCTCGCTGGGCGCGCGTGAGATCCCGCGCGTCGACTATTTGCAGTATGTTCAGACCCTTGCCTGGCAGCCCGTCAGCGCCGGCTGCTGGCGCACTCAGACCCTTTTTTAAGCCCGCGCAGATGTTTTGCACACAATCAGGCGTAAAAGTGGTATAATAGTCGCGTTTGGTATGTCGTCCGCGCTTCGCAACGGCGAGCCGGAATTGCCAGGCTGGGAATCACAACGCACTCCCGGAACTGTTTCAGATGAGCGCGTGTTACCGCCTACTGATGCAGATTCTTAGCCCGTTAATCCCCCGCAGACGTCACATAAACACCCGAATTTAACCGAGATGCTCGCGCCCTCGCGCGAAGCACGGCGAAGCGTTGGCCTTACCGCCAACGTTTCTTTACATAAATCGTGGAATTCGGCATTATCTTGCCGGTTCACTGAAAGCTAGTCCACCCAGAGGATTCGATGGCCAAAGAAGACAATATTGAAATGCAAGGTACCGTACTTGATACGTTACCTAACACCATGTTCCGTGTAGAACTCGAAAACGGTCACGTGGTTACCGCTCATATCTCCGGTAAAATGCGCAAAAACTATATCCGCATCCTGACGGGCGACAAAGTGACTGTTGAGCTGACCCCGTACGACCTGAGCAAAGGCCGCATTGTCTTCCGTAGTCGCTAAGCGGCTTCATTTCGCTTTCGCCGCCTGAACGGCGGTGAAAAAAAAGGCCAGATTCGCATCTGGCCTTTTCTATTTCTGTCGTACGGCGCTTAGTGAACCGTGCCTTCCGTTTTGCGTTTTTCCGCGCTGAGGAAGTGGTAGGTCAGCTGGTTCTTCTCTTTGTCGAGCGCCACCGAGACCGAGCCGCCGTCCACCAGCGAGCCGAACAGCAATTCGTTGGCCAGTGGTTTCTTGAGGTTTTCCTGCACCGTACGCGCCATCGGACGCGCGCCCATCGCCTTGTCGTAGCCTTTCTCCGCCAGCCAGTCGCGCGCTTCGTCGCTGACCTCCAGCGAGACGCCCTTCGCATCCAGCTGCGCCTGCAGTTCGACAATAAACTTGTCCACGACCTGATGGATCACCTCCGGTGACAGGTGGCGGAACCAGATAATGTTGTCGAGACGGTTGCGGAACTCCGGCGTAAAGATCTTTTTGATCTCTTCCATCGCGTCGGTGCTGTTGTCCTGATGGATCAGACCAATCGATTTACGCTCGGTTTCACGTACGCCCGCGTTGGTGGTCATCACCAGCACCACGTTGCGGAAGTCCGCTTTACGGCCGTTATTGTCCGTCAGCATACCGTTGTCCATTACCTGCAGCAGCAGGTTAAAGACGTCCGGATGCGCTTTCTCGATTTCGTCGAGCAGCACCACCGCATGCGGATGCTTAATCACCGCATCGGTCAGCAGCCCGCCCTGATCGAAGCCGACATAGCCCGGAGGCGCGCCAATCAGGCGACTCACCGTATGACGTTCCATATATTCGGACATATCAAAACGCAGCAGCTCGATGCCGAGCGCCTTCGCCAGCTGGACCGTAACCTCGGTTTTACCGACGCCGGTCGGCCCGGCGAACAGGAAGGAGCCAACCGGTTTGCGATCCTGGCCCAGTCCGGCGCGGCTCATTTTGATCGCTTCGGTCAGGGCTTCAATGGCGTTATCCTGGCCGAACACCAGCATTTTCAGGCGATCGCCGAGATTTTTCAGCGTGTCGCGGTCGGTTGCCGAAACGCTCTTCTCAGGAATACGCGCGATACGCGCCACCACGGTCTCGATATCGGAGACGTTGATGGTCTTCTTGCGCTTGCTGGCCGGCATCAGACGCGCCCGCGCGCCAGCTTCGTCGATCACGTCGATCGCTTTGTCCGGCAGATGACGGTCGTTAATATATTTCACCGCCAGCTCAACCGCGGCGCGCACCGCTTTCGCGGTGTAACGCACGTCGTGGTGCGCTTCATATTTCGGCTTGAGACCGTTCAGGATCTGCACGGTTTCATCCAGCGTCGGCTCGGTGATATCGATCTTCTGGAAGCGACGCGCCAGCGCGCGATCTTTTTCGAAGATATTGCTGAACTCCTGATAGGTGGTTGATCCCATCACGCGGATTTTCCCGCTGGAGAGCAGCGGCTTAATCAGGTTAGCCGCATCTACCTGGCCGCCGGATGCCGCGCCTGCGCCGATGATGGTATGGATCTCATCGATAAACAGAATGCTGCTGTTATCCTGCTCCAGCTGTTTCAGCAAAGCTTTGAAGCGCTTCTCGAAGTCGCCGCGATACTTTGTGCCCGCCAGCAGCGAACCGATATCGAGCGAGTAGATAGTGCAGTCCTTCATCACTTCAGGCACGTCGCCCTGCACGATGCGCCAGGCCAGGCCTTCCGCGATAGCGGTTTTACCGACGCCCGACTCGCCCACCAGCAGCGGGTTGTTTTTACGGCGACGGCACAGCACCTGAACGGTACGCTCCAGCTCTTTGTCGCGACCAATCAGCGGATCGATTCCGCCGACGCGAGCAAGCTGATTGAGATTGGTGGTGAAGTTTTCCATACGATCCTCCCCGCCTGCTTGCTCTTCGTTGACCGGATTCTCACTGTTCGGCGCCTGACCGGGTTCGTCTTTACGCGTTCCGTGAGAAATGAAGTTCACCACATCAAGACGGCTCACTTCATGTTTGCGCAGCAGATAGGCCGCCTGCGACTCCTGCTCGCTGAAGATGGCGACCAGCACGTTAGCGCCAGCGACTTCGCTGCGGCCCGATGACTGGACATGGAATACCGCGCGCTGCAGGACGCGCTGGAAGCTGAGCGTGGGTTGCGTATCGCGCTCCGCTTCACTGGCGGGCAGCACCGGTGTGGTTTGTTCAATGAAAGCTTCGAGTTCTTGCCGCAGCGCGACAATATCGACGGTACAGGCTTCCAGTGCCTCTCTGGCCGACGGGTTGCTGAGCAGAGCCAGCAACAAATGCTCGACGGTCATAAACTCATGACGGTGCTCACGCGCTCTGGCGAAAGCCATGTTTAAACTGAGTTCCAGTTCTTGATTGAGCATAGGCACCTCCCCCAATTATCGCTCTGACAACCTCACCTTCACTATATGAGGGCGAGTTCAGGCTTTTTCCAGCGTACACAGCAATGGATGCTGATTCTCCCGCGCGTACTTGTTCACCATAGCGACTTTGGTCTCCGCCACTTCGGCGGTAAAGACACCGCAGATCGCCTTTCCGTGGTAGTGAACTTTCAGCATCAGTTGCGTTGCACGTTCAACATCATAAGAAAAGAACTTTTGCAGAACGTCAATAACAAATTCCATAGGCGTATAATCGTCATTATTCAGGATGACTTTATACATAGAGGGCGGCTGTAGTCCCTCTTTCGCTTTGTCTTCGGCCAGGTGTTCAAAGTTAAGCCAGTCGTTAGTATTTGCCATAATGTTCCGTTGAAATTCTGTACATCGATACGGACGATTATCTGTCCATACGTAGAGTTTAACACGCCTGTCAAGCACGCCTCCGCCGCAGCGATTTTTTGCGAAAAAACCCGCGCGCGACCTGTATCACAAAATTCGCAATAGCGTTAACTGTCTCAAATTTTGATGATTTTATCCCTGCACTCTCTGGTGGTTTGCTTGACGCCAGGGGCCCTTTCTCTACATTCTACAGACACAAGCTGATTGAGTTTTAAACAAACTCGACCCCAGCTTTAATTTACTCACCTGATTATCAAAATGTCTTGCGAGGGAAGTAAAAGCATGGAGACGGGTACTGTTAAATGGTTCAATAACGCCAAGGGCTTCGGCTTTATCTGTCCGATCGGTGGCGGAGAAGATATCTTCGCGCACTACTCTACGATTCAGATGGATGGTTACAGAACATTAAAAGCCGGGCAACAAGTTCAGTTTGATGTTCATCAGGGCCCGAAAGGCAATCATGCCAGTCTGATCGTGCCGGTGGACGTTGTACAGCACGCCTGAACTGCTATCACCCCATTCTGAACGCTCCCCCAAAAAATGCCAGCCGTGTCGCTGGCATTTTATTTTATTGCGCACGTGCGGTTAATCCGCTTTGCCGCGCGCCAGCCACATCACGCGCGAAAACAGCTGGCGCATTAGCGGCGGCATCGCCTGTTCTCCGCGCTCGGCGGCGGCGGTCGCGACGGCGATGGCCAGCTCCGGCTTGGAGGCGTGCTGAAGCGCTTTGGTAATGATACGCCTGGGACTCATCGCCACATTTAACGGCAGATGCGCCATCTGCAGATAAACCGCTTTAAAGCCTGATCCGAACAGATAGTGCTCCATGTCGGGCGCCGGCAGCTGCGTAAGATAATGGTCGCGCTCATCGTGCGGCGCCAGCTGGCTGCGCGCGGTGGCGGCATATTTATTGCCGGCGTCGTCGCCGTCGGTCAGCACGTGCCAGGCGATGCCCATGCGCGCGGCGAACTTTAGCAGCGGCTTCAGGCCCGCCTGCGCGAACTCGATGACCTTCACCCCTTCCGCCGCGAAGTGGTAGCCGCACTGGCGCGCCAGCTCGTTGATGATCCACACCTCGGTTTCGCCCTCCACCAGCAGCCAGCAACGGGCGAACAGCGCCGACGGCCGGTTGACGCGAATATGAAAGCCGATACGGCGGCTCTCTTCGGCGCTCAATCCCTGCGGGCCGATGCGCCAGGCAGCGACGCGCGTCGGTTCGCGCACCAGCCGACAGACATTTTCCACCGGCGTCAGCGACAACAGCTCGCCGGAGTTGGTGGTGGCGATTTTCTGCAGCGGGATCAGATCGAGCAGATTCCAGGTCACCGACAGCATAATCGGATGCAGCCGGGTCTCCGGATCTTCTATCAGCAGCAGCGGGCGCGCGTCGGGCGAGAGCCCTGCCGCGCCGCGCGCCTGCGCCAGCAGAACGAACATGCGCAGCAGCACGATCTGCTGACTGCGCGAATCGGTTTCGCCGATCAGCTGATTAAGGCGATCGAGCGCGCGCCAGCCGTGCGCGCCGTCGCGGGTTTGCGGATCGCTGCGCCGCGCGCCGTCCGCGGCGGGCTGCAGCACCAGGAAATAGTGCTCCATCAGCTGCTGCATGGTAGCGACGCCCTGCCGCAGCGTTTCATCGCTGAGCTGATGGGGCTGCGACGCCAGCTGACGCGTCAGGCTGCCGATATCCGCCGCCAGCGCGCTCATCTCAGCGCTTCGCGCCTGTCCGTCGCTGCTGTCGTGCCGCGCGCGGCGGCTAAAGCGCGCATCGCGCAGACGCAGCACCGGATGCAGCCGCGTCAGCAGGCTTATCGCCTCTTCGCTGCCCGCCGGCGGTAGCGCCTCGCCGTCAGCGCGCAGAAAGCGGCGCGAGGCGGTGACCTCGTTTTCGCGCAGTCGGGCGCGCGTGCTGAAGTAGAGCCAGCGCGCGCCCTGCGCGTCGCGCTGCCAGAATGGCGAAAACAGCGCCGCCTGTTCGCTGCCGTCGTCGCGAAAATGAAACACAATTTGCAGGCGCCGCATCGGCGTCTCGCGGTTGCCGGGCGTGAAGTGGAAATCGTGCCGGGTAAACTGATAAGGGCTCTCCTGCGGCGCAAGCAGCAGGCTCAGGGCGTCCAGCAAACTCGATTTGCCCCAGGCGTTTTCGCCGATCAGCAGGGTTGTCTGGGTGAGCGGCAGCGATAAATGATTAATGCCGCGAAAGCCGGTAATCTCGATATGTTCCAGAATCATGACGCTCTCTCCTCAGGTCCGGCCATGCCGCTGTAATACAAGGGTTTACTCTATCAGGCTTTTTCGCTAGCGTGTCCGCACTCTCTGCAAGGAAACGCATCCGTTATGTATTCTGGGCTTCTTATTATTCTGCTGCCGCTGGTGGCAGGCTGGCTGTTGCCGCTGCATCAGCCCGCTTTTTTACGTCTGGTGAATCGTCTGCTTGGCTGGATGGTCTATATCATTCTCTTCTTTATGGGCATCAGCCTCGCCTTTCTCGATAATCTCAGCCGCAATCTGCTGAGCGTTTTTCATATCGCGCTGGTCAGCGCGCTGGCGATCCTGCTGTGCAACCTGCTGGCGCTGCGCCTGCTGGAAAAAAAGCGTCCCTGGCAGCACAAGCATAGACAGGAAGCGCTGCCGTCGCGCCTGCGCATGGCGCTCGACTCGCTGACGCTGTGCGGCGTGGTGGTGATGGGCTTTCTGGCGGGGCTGACGCAGCTCGCTTTTCTGCGCCACGCCTCCACCGCCAGCGAATATGCGCTGATCTTTCTGCTGTTCCTCGTTGGAGTGCAGCTGCGCGGCAGCGGCATGACGCTGCGCCAGATTCTGCTGAATCGACGCGGCATGCTGGTGTCGGTGGTAGTGCTGCTGAGCGCCCTGCTGGGCGGCGCCATCGCCGCCGCGCTGCTGGGTCTGCCGCTGAAAACCGGCCTGGCGCTGGCCAGCGGTTTTGGCTGGTACTCTCTTTCCGGCATCCTGATGACCGAAGCGTTCGGGCCGGTGATCGGCAGCGCCGCTTTTTTCAACGACCTGGTGCGCGAGCTGACCGCGATAATGCTGATCCCGGCGCTGATCGCCCGGCATCGCTCCAGCGCGCTCGGACTGTGCGGCGCGACGGCAATGGATTTCACCCTGCCGGTGCTACAGCGCGCAGGCGGCAATGAAATCGTGCCGGCCGCTATCGTACACGGCTTTGTGATGAGTTTGCTGGCGCCGCTGCTCATCGCCTTTTTCTCCGCATAACGCGCAGCGCACTTTTTCACGGCTGCGCGCGCGAAACCTCGTCTAGGCTTCTCTTTTTGTCCGCCATTGGGAAGATGGCTTACAGCCAGAGGAGAGTAAGATGAAACAGACCGTTGCGGCGCTGATCGCGAAAACGCTGGAAAACGCCGGCGTCAAACGTATCTGGGGGGTAACCGGAGACTCCCTGAACGGGCTGAGCGACAGCCTGAACCGCATGGGCACCATTGAGTGGATGCCGACGCGACACGAAGAGGTTGCCGCCTTCGCCGCCGGAGCGGAAGCACACGTCAGCGGCGAGCTGGCGGTTTGCGCCGGCTCCTGCGGGCCGGGCAACCTGCATTTGATCAACGGCCTGTTCGACTGCCACCGCAACCGCGTGCCGGTGCTGGCGATCGCCGCCCATATTCCCTCCAGCGAGATCGGCAGCGGCTATTTTCAGGAGACGCATCCGCAGGAGCTGTTCCGCGAGTGCAGCCACTACTGCGAACTGGTCTCCAGCCCCGAGCAGCTGCCGCAGGTGCTCGGCATCGCGATGCGCGAGGCGATCCTTAATCGCGGCGTGTCAGTGGTGGTGCTGCCGGGCGACGTGGCGCTGAAGCCCGCGCCGGAGAGCGCGTCGACCGCCTGGTATCCGCCGCTGTTGCCGCAGGTGCTGCCGCAGGAGAGCGAGCTGGCGCTGCTGGCGCAAACCCTGAATGAGGCCAGCAATATCACGCTGCTGTGCGGCAGCGGCTGTGCCGGCGCCCATGACGAAGTGGTGCGGCTGGCGGAGACGCTGAAGGCGCCGATCGTCCATGCGCTGCGCGGCAAGGAGCATCTTGAGTACGATAACCCTTATGATGTCGGCATGACCGGGCTGATCGGCTTCTCATCGGGCTATCACGCCATGATGAACGCCGATACGCTCGTGCTGCTCGGCACCAAATTCCCCTACCGCGCCTTCTATCCCGAACAGGCGAAAATCATCCAGCTTGATATCAATCCCGGCAGCCTCGGCGCGCACTGCCATCTCGATCAGGCGTACGTCGGCGCGGTGAAGCCGACGCTGCAGGCGCTGCTGCCGCGGCTGGAGAAGAAAAGCGACCGTCATCATCTCGACAGCGCGCTGGAACACTACGCCGACGCGCGCAAAGGACTGGACGAGCTGGCTAACGCCAACGACAAACAGGCGATCCATCCGCAGTATCTGGCGCAGCAGATCAGCCACTACGCCAGCGACGACGCCATTTTCACCTGCGACGTCGGCACGCCCACCGTCTGGGCGGCGCGCTATCTGAAGATGAACGGCCGTCGCCGCCTGCTTGGCTCTTTCAATCACGGTTCAATGGCGAACGCCATGCCGCAGGCGCTCGGCGCCCAGGCGCTGAACCGCGATCGTCAGGTGGTGGCGCTGTGCGGCGACGGCGGCTTCAGCATGCTGATGGGCGACTTTATTACCCTGGCGCAGCTCAAGCTGCCGGTGAAGCTGGTGATCTTCAATAACAGCGTGCTGGGCTTTGTCGCCATGGAGATGAAGGCGGGCGGCTACCTCACTGACGGCACCGAGCTGGATAATCCTGACTTCGCCGCCATCGCTGAGGCGTGCGGCATTAAAGGGCTGCGCGTGGAGAAGGCGTCCGAGCTTAACGGCGCGCTGGAGCAGGCATTCGCGCATCCCGGTCCGGTGCTGGTAGATGTCATTACCGCCAAAGAGGAGCTGGCGATGCCGCCGCAGATCAAGATGGAGCAGGCGAAAGGATTTAGCCTCTATATGCTGCGCGCAATCCTGAACGGCCGCGGCGACGAAGTGGTGGAGCTGGCGAAAACCAACTGGCTGCGGTAAAAGAGAAAGAGGCCAGCGGGCGTCTGGGTCCGCTGAAGATAGAGACAAGGTGCCTGCGCGGATGGCGTGGCCCGATCGCAAAGACGCAAAAAACGGCATCCCTGCCAGCTCGGCCCGCGTGCATACGCACCTCATCCTTGAGGTGCGCCCGTAAACGGGCCAACGCGCTGCGTTGTTCAAAAACGCTCCTGGCGTTTTTGTCCATGGCGCGGGACGCTTTGCTCCTCGGGCCACGCCATCCGCTCCTCACCCTGTGTGCAGCCTGTTCGGGCGTTCTGCCCGCTTTTCTCAGGAGAGCAACGTGATCGATTTACGCAGTGATACCGTAACCCGGCCGAGCGCCGCGATGTTGCAGGCGATGATGGCCGCCGAAACCGGCGACGACGTCTATCGCGACGATCCCACCGTGAATGCGCTGGAGGCGGAAGCCGCGCGACTTAGCGGCAAAGCGGCCGCGCTATTCTTCCCGACCGGCACTCAGGCCAATCTGGTGGCGCTGCTGAGCCACTGCGAGCGCGGCGACGAATATATCGTGGGCCAGCAGGCGCATAACTATAAATATGAAGCGGGCGGCGCGGCGGTGCTGGGCAGCATCCAGCCGCAGCCGATCCTCGCTGCCGAAGACGGCACGCTGCCGCTGGAGTTAGTGGCCGCCGCCATCAAGCCGGACGATATCCACTTTGCGCGCACCCGCCTGCTTAGCCTGGAGAACACCCACCACGGCAAGGTGCTGCCGCTCGACTATCTCGCCCGCGCCTGGGCGTTTAGCCGCGAGCGCAAGCTGGCGCTGCATATCGACGGCGCGCGCATTTTTAACGCGGTGGTGGCGCAAAACGTCACGCTGGAGGCGATTGCGCGCTACTGCGACACGCTGACTATCTGCCTGTCGAAAGGACTGGGCACGCCGGTGGGATCGCTGCTGTGCGGCGATGAGGCCTATATTGAGCGCGCGCGCCGCTGGCGCAAAATGGCCGGTGGCGGCATGCGCCAGGCGGGCATTCTGGCGGCGGCCGGCCTCTACGCGCTGCAGCACAACGTCGCGCGGCTGAAAGAGGATCACGACAACGCCGCCTGGCTCGGCCAGCAGCTGCAGCAGGCGGGCGTCGAGGTGATGGATCAGCAGACCAACATGCTGTTCGTGCGCGTGCCCGCCGAACAGATCGAACCGCTGAAAAACTGGTTCGCCGCGCGCGACGTGCTGTTAAGCGTCGGACCGGTAACGCGCATCGTTACCCATCTGGACGTCGACCGCCATGCGCTGGAGCAGCTGCTGGCGCACTGGAAAGCCTTCCTGGAACGTTAATCGCCGTATCTCTCCAGCAGCGCCTCGGCAATCGCCAGCGTCTCCGCGTCCGGCAAGCCGCGATAGTCCGCCGGACGAAAATGCATCTGGAACGCCGCGATCAGCCGCTGCTGCTGACGCGGCGTGGCCGCGCCGCTCACGTCATAGCCGTAGCGCGACAGCGCCGATAGCAGCGTCTCTGTCGCCACCGGCGTCTGCGCCGCCCTGCCCGCTAAATAGTGCTGCACGCGCGACGCCTCCGGCCAGGCGCCGATCCCCTGCCGCGCCAGCTGAGCCCAGGGAAACAGCGGACCGGGATCCTGCTTGCGCTGCGGCGCGACATCGCTATGGCCGACAATATTCTGCGGCGCGATGGCGTAGCGCTGGGCGATGTCCTTCAGCAGCAGCGTCAGCGCGGCGATTTGCGCCTCGGTAAAGGGCTGCCAGTCGCGTCCGGTCAGGGTGCGCGTATAGCCGCGGTTCACCAGCTCGATACCGATCGAGGTGTCGTTGAGGCGCGTCGCGTCGCGCCAGAAGCTCGGTCCGGCGTGCCAGGCGAGCTGCGCTTCCGGCACCAGCTGCCAGATAATGTGCTTTCCGGCGCGCTGCGGCGGCTGGCGGGGAATAAGGTAGTGGGCGCTGACGTCGCGATCGGTCAGGGTCGCCAGCGAAGAGGGAAAATCTTCGGCGGTATAGTGAATAACGATCGCCTTAATGCGCGGTCTGGCGCCGTAAGCCGGATGCTGCGTGTCGACCCAGTAGCCCTGCCGCGATTCCAGTCCGCTCTGACAGCCCGCCAGCAGCAGCGCCAGCGCGGCCAGCAGCAGCCTCAACGGAGTTTCACCGCCGTGCCGCTTACGCTGACCATCAGCATGCTGCCATCTTTGCCGACGGTTTCGTAATCGATATCGATGCCGACCACCGCCGTCGCGCCCAGCGCCTTCGCCTGCGCTTCCAGCTCCTCGAAGGCGATTTCGCGCGCCTTGCGCAGCTCTTTCTCATAGGCGCCGGAACGGCCGCCGACCACGTCGCGGATGCCGGCGAAAAAGTCGCGGAAAATGTTAGCGCCAAGGATCGCTTCGCCGGTGACGACGCCGCAGTAGTCGCTGATGCTGTGTCCTTCCAGCGTAGGCGTGGTGGAAAATTTCATCGCTCTCTCCTGATATGAAATAGGGGACAAGGCTCTTTCAACTAAAAAGCACGGCTATACTCTATGCTAAAAATAGCGCTTTGCCAGAGAACAATAAGGAAATCGAGATGAGAAACAAAGCCTTTGCGCTGCTGCTTCCGGCCGCACTGCTGCTCTCCGCCTGTACCACGGTGGAGCCGGTGATTAAGGACAACGGCCCTCGCACCGCGCCCTGCGTCGATGGCGGTCCAGACAGCGTCGCGCAGCAGTTTTACGATCTGCGCATTCAGCAGCCGACGCCGGGCCTGCCGGGCAGCGATCAGCTGGCGAAATATCGCCCCTACCTGAGCGATCGCCTCTATCAGGCGCTGCAGCAGGCGAATACCCAGGGCGGCAACGCGACGGCGCAGTGGCGCAGCAGCGATCTCTTCTCCAGCCTGGCGCAGGGTCCGACCGCCGCCAGCGTGGCGGACAGCTCTACCATTCCGAACCGCGACGCGCGCAATATTCCGCTGCGCGTCGAGCTGAGCCGCGACGGCAAAAGCTGGCAGGATGAGGTGCTGATGATCCGCGAAGGCACCTGCTGGGTGGTGGATGACGTGCGCTACGTCGCCGACTGGGCGCATCCGGGCGGCGGCACCCTGAGCCAGACGCTGGAGCAGGCGAAAAAATAATCTCTTCCCCGGCGCGCCGCTCTCTTGCGGCGCGCCTCTTATTGCCTGCGCGCCCCTGCCGCTAAGTGGCGCGATATTGTGCTACGCTTTACCTGTTTCTCTGCAGTTTAATAAATTTTAACCCACTTCATTTGCATAACTATTCTGGTGCGGTTAAGATTCGCGGCACTAATGGCTATTCAAAATTTGCGCATGAGTATTCAACTAAACGGGATTAACTGCTTTTACGGCGCCCACCAGGCGCTGTTTGACATCAATCTGGATTGCCCGCAAGGCGAAACGCTGGTGCTGCTCGGCCCAAGCGGCGCGGGGAAAAGCTCACTCCTGCGCGTGCTTAACCTGCTGGAGCAGCCACGCTCGGGCAGCCTGAAAATCGCCGGCACCCATTTCGACTTCAGCAAGACGCCGTCCGACGCCGCCATCCGCGAACTGCGTCAGAATGTCGGCATGGTTTTCCAGCAATATAACCTCTGGCCGCATCTCACCGTGGTGCAGAACCTGATCGAAGCGCCGTGCCGCGTGCTGGGACTCAGCAAAGCGGAGGCGCGCGCGCGCGCCGACAAGCTACTGGAGCGCCTGCGCCTTACGCCCTATGCCGATCGCTTCCCGCTGCACCTCTCCGGCGGCCAGCAGCAGCGCGTCGCCATCGCGCGCGCCCTGATGATGGAACCGCAGGTACTGCTGTTCGACGAGCCGACCGCCGCGCTCGATCCGGAAATCACCGCGCAGATCGTCAGCATTATTCGCGAACTCGCCCAGACGCACATTACCCAGGTCATCGTGACGCACGAAGTAGAAGTCGCCCGTAAAACCGCCAGCCGCGTGGTGTATATGGAGAACGGCCATATCGTGGAACAGGGCGACGCCAGCCGATTTACACAGCCGCAAACCGAGGCGTTTGCACATTATCTTTCGCATTAAGTCAGGAAGCTCTCAATGAAAAAAATCGTACTTGCTGCACTGCTTGCTGGTCTGAGCCTGAGCGCGTCTGCGGCGCAGACTATTCGCTTCGCCACAGAGGCCTCTTATCCGCCGTTTGAGTTCGTCGACTCCAGCAACAAGATTCAGGGCTTCGACGTCGACCTGGCGAACGCGCTCTGCAAAGAGATGAACGCGACCTGCACCTTCACCAACCAGGCGTTCGACAGCCTGATCCCGAGCCTGAAGTTCCGCCGTTTCGACGCGGTGATGGCCGGTATGGACATCACGCCGGAGCGCGAAAAACAGGTGCTGTTCAGCAAGCCTTACTACGACA
Organism: Pantoea sp. X-Soil-MYKO-1289; assembly: GCF_059730625.1. NCBI lineage: Bacteria > Pseudomonadati > Pseudomonadota > Gammaproteobacteria > Enterobacterales > Erwiniaceae > Pantoea > Pantoea sp. X-Soil-MYKO-1289. The sequence continues at coordinate 1,440,446 of NZ_AP036004.1, read as the reverse complement.
ACTCCGCGCTGTTTATCGCGCAGAAAGGCAAAGTGGCCGATGTGGCCGCGCTGAAAGGCAAGCGCGTCGGCGTGCAAAACGGCACGACGCACCAGAAATACCTTAACGATCAGCATGCCGATATCACTACCGTGCCCTACGACAGCTATCAGAACGCGGTGCTGGATCTGAAAAACGGCCGTATCGACGCGGTCTTCGGCGACACGGCAGTGGTCAACGAATGGCTGAAGCAGAACGCCAGCCTGACGGCAGTTGGCGATAAAGTCACCGACAAAGCCTATTTCGGCACCGGCCTCGGCATCGCCGTGCGTCAGGGCAACACCGATCTGCAGGCGAAATTCGACGCCGCGCTGGAGAAGGTAAAAGCTGACGGCACTTACAAAACCATCTACAGCAAATGGTTCCAGCAGTAATTAACCATGAGTGAGTTCTATCCTCTCGCCAGCGCCGCCGGCATGACCGTCGGCCTCGCTGTGTGCGCCCTGATCGCCGGCCTTGCGCTGGCGATGATTTTCGCCGGCTGGGAATCGCTGCGCATTAAGCCGCTGGCGTGGATCGGCACGGCGCTGGTGACGCTGATCCGCGGCCTGCCGGAAATCCTGGTGGTGCTGTTTATCTATTTCGGCGCCTCGCAGCTGCTGCTGGTGCTCTCCGACGGTTTTACCCTCAATTTCGGCCTGTTTCAGCTGCCGGTGCAGGTTCAGATCGAGAATTTCGACGTCAGCCCGTTTCTGTGCGGCGTGATTGCGCTGGCGATCCTCTACTCCGCCTACGCCTCGCAAACCCTGCGCGGCGCGCTGAAGGCGGTGCCGCAGGGTCAGTGGGAGTCGGGTCAGGCGCTGGGCATGAAGAGGTCCGCCATCTTCCTGCGCCTGATTATGCCGCAGATGTGGCGCCACGCGCTGCCCGGACTCGGCAACCAGTGGCTGGTGCTGCTAAAGGATACCGCTCTGGTGTCGCTGATCAGCGTTAACGATCTGATGCTGCAGACCAAGAGCATTGCCACCCGCACGCAGGAGCCTTTTACCTGGTTTCTGATCGCCGCGGCTATCTATCTGGTGATTACGCTGCTGAGCCAGGCGGTGCTGCGCCGTATCGAGCTGCGCGCCACCCGCTTCGAGCGAGGGAATAGCTGATGCTGAGCTACCTGCCTGAAATTCTGAAAGGGCTACACACCAGCCTGACGCTCACCCTGGCGTCGCTGCTGGTGGCGCTGGCGCTGGCGCTGCTTTTCACCGTGGTGCTGTCGCTGAAAACGCCGCTGCTTAATCCGCTGGTGAAAATCTATATCACCCTGTTTACCGGCACGCCGCTGCTGGTGCAGATCTTTCTGATTTACTACGGCCCCGGCCAGTTTCCCAGCCTGCAGAGCGTTCCCTGGCTGTGGCATCTGCTGTCGCAGCCCTGGCTGTGCGCCATGCTGGCGCTGTCGCTTAACAGCGCCGCCTATACTACGCAGCTGTTTTACGGCGCGATGCGCGCCATCCCGTCAGGCCAGTGGCAGTCCTGCGCCGCGCTCGGGATGAACCGCAAAGATACGCTGCGCATTCTGCTGCCCTATGCGTTTAAGCGCGCCCTCTCCTCCTATTCCAACGAGGTCGTGCTGGTGTTTAAAGGCACCTCGCTCGCCTACACCATTACGCTGATGGAAGTGATGGGCCACGGCCAGCTGCTATACGGCCGTACCTACGACGTGATGGTGTTCGCTGCCGCCGGGCTGGTCTATCTGGTGGTCAACGGCCTGCTGACGCTGATGATGCGGCTGATCGAACGGCGCGCGCTCGCCTTTGAGCGCAGAAGTTAATATCCAGGCGAGCAATGCTCGCCTTTTTCATTTTTTACTCACAAATATTGCATAAAGATTCATTTACTGGCATCGTGTCAACCGTTCCGCCTCTGGCATGGTTTTCAGGAGTAATACGATGAAAAAATGGATCCTTGCCGCCGCGCTGGCGACGCTGACCCTGAGCGCCCACGCGGCGGATACCCTCCGCTTCGCCTCTTCCGCTACCTATCCTCCGTTTGAATCGCTGGATCGCGACAATCAGATTGTGGGATACGATATCGATCTGGCCAAAGCGCTCTGCCAGCAAATGCAGGCGGAGTGCACCTTTACCAATAACGCTTTCGACAGCCTGATCCCGTCGCTGAAATTTCGCCGCTTCGACGCGGTGATCTCCGGCATGGATATCACCGACGATCGCAGCAAGCAGGTCGATTTCACCCAGCCCTATTACGCCAACTCCGCCGTGGTGATTGCGCGTAAGGGCAAATTCAGCGATTTCGCCGCGCTGAAGGGCAAACGTATCGGCGTGGAGAACGGCACCACGCACCAGAAATATCTGCAGGAGAAGCATCCTGAGATCGTTACCGTCGCCTATGACAGCTATCAAAACGCCATTCTCGATATGAAAAATGGCCGTCTTGACGGCGTATTCGGCGACACGGCCGTGGTGAATCAGTGGCTGAAGACCAACGGCGATTTAGCGCCGGTCGGCGAGCACGTGACGGACAAGGCTTATTTCGGTACCGGTCTGGGCATCGCGGTGCGAAAAGGCAACGACGCGCTGCGCGACAGGCTAAACGCCGCGCTGGCGACGCTGAAGAGCAACGGCGTGCTTCAGCAGCTTAATCAGAAATGGTTCCCTGAGTAATACGCTATTATGGGCCAGCGGACGGGCGTCCGATCGGTTCTGCATCGCTCCTGGCTCAGAGGCTCAGGACGCTGGCCCACCCTCTTCCGCGCCACGGCGCGTCAGCAGGCAGAGCACTTCAAAGTGCGCGGTATGCGGAAACATGTCGAACAGCTGTACGCGCGTTATCCGATAATCCGCCAGCCGCGCGATATCCTGCGCCATGCTCTCTGGATTGCAGCTCGAGTAGAGAATGTTGTCCGGCGCCATGCGGCTGAGATAGTCGCACAGCGCGGCGCCGATGCCGCGCCGCGGCGGGTTGACCAGCACCAGATCGGGCACCGCGTCGCGCCCGGTGGCGAAAGCGGTCGAATCCAGCGCGGCGAAACTGACTTTTTCCAGCCCCAGCATCTCGGCTGAACGCTGCGCGCAGGCGATCGCCTCGGCGCTGATCTCAATGCCGGTCAGCTGCATTTGCGGCGTGGCGCAGTGCAGGCCGAAGCCGCCGACGCCGCAGAAAAGATCCCACATGCTGCCGATGCGCAGCTCGCCGACCCAGTCGCGCGCCGTGGCGTAGAGCGCGGCGGCGACCTGCGGGTTGGTCTGGAAAAAGCTTTGCGGCCGGATCCAGAGCGGCACCTGATTGAAATTTTCCGCCAGCGACTGCGACGGCGTCAGCGCAATCTCCTCATCCCCTTCCAGAATCGCCATGTGCACCGGCTGTATATTCGCGGAGATCACCTTGAGCTGCGGCAGCTGCTGCTGTAGCCAGGGCAGCGCGGCGCGCAGCTGGTTCAGCTTCTCTCTGGAGCGCAGCACAAAGCGCAGCATCATGCCGCCCTGGGTGCTTTCGGTCAGCAGCAGGAACTTCAGCTCGCCGCGGCGGCGCGCCACGTTATAGGGGGTTAAGCCCGCACGGGCGATAAAGGGCTTCAGCGCGGCGAAAACCGGCGCGAAGCTGTCTGGATAGAGCGGACAGGCGCAAAGATCTACCGCGCTGCCGTCGCGCTGCACCATACCCAGCACCGGACGCTCTACGCTGCCGCTGACCACCATCTTCGCCTTATTGCGAAACGCCTGCTGCGCCGAGGTGACCGGCGGCAGCCACTGCGCTACCGGCTGCTGCGCCAGCAGCGACTTCAGCCGCGACTGCTTGTCGCTGAGCTGCTGTGAATAGGGTTTTTCCAGCCACTGGCATGAGCGGCAGCGATCGGCGTCATAGAGCGCGCATTGCATGGGGTAAGGCCTGTGTCATTCAAGGAGGTCGGGCGGAGCGCGATTGTATCACCGCTTACGGAAAAATGCGCGGCTGGCGGCCGGCACGAACAGCAGGCCGAGCACCAGCAAATCGGGCAGCTTTTGCATCAGCGTATGGTGAATGATTTGCGCGTTGTTCGCGCCGCTGATGCTGAAAATCTCCGGATAGATGCCGCCGGTAGAGGCCAGCAGCATATAGAGCAGCACCACCAGCTGCGTGGCGGCGAAGCCCCAGCGGCCGCGGTTGCTGCCGCGCAGCAGCAGAAAGGCGCAGCGCAGCTCATAGAAAAAGATCAGCTGGCTGGCGATAAAGATAAGGGTGGAGTCCCAGGCCTGCGCGCTGCGATGAACGAAGTTCGCGATCTCCTCCAGCCCCAGCTCGTTGGCCAGCATCAGCACGCTCAGGCAGCGCGTCGCGATAATGGCGATGCCCGCCACCGTCACCGGCACGGGCGCAAGAGCGATAAAATCGCCTTTTTTCAGGGTTTCGGACATGGCCAGGCTCCATCACTACACGCAGACGGGCGGAAAAATCCGCCCGTCTTTATAGTGGCAAAGATCAGGGATTTCAGCCACGTCTGGCCTTCTGAATATCGCGAATACGCTGTTTTTCTTCGTGCGCCATCCAGCGCCAGGCGATAAAGCCCACCAGTCCGACCACAAACAGGATCAGCGACGCCAGCGCGTTGATCTCCGGGTTCACGCCGCGCCGCACCGTGGCGAAGATCGCCATCGGCAAGGTGGTGGCGCCCGGCCCGGTAACGAAGCTGGCGATCACCAGATCGTCCAGCGACAGCGTAAAGGCGAGCAGCCAGCCGGTGACGATCGCCGGGGCGATCATCGGCACGGTGATCACGAAGAACACCTTGAGCGGCGTCGCCCCCAGGTCCATCGCCGCCTCTTCAATCGAGCGATCCAGCTCGCGCAGGCGCGAGTTGATCACCACCGCGACATAGGCGGTACAGAAGGTGACGTGCGCCAGCCAGATGGTCAGCATGCCGCGGTCGCTCGGCCAGCCGAAGGCGTTGCCCATCGCGACGAACAGCAGCAGCAGCGACAGGCCGGTGATCACGTCGGGCATCACCAGCGGCGCGGTCAGCATAAAGGCGAAGCCGGTATGGCCACGGAAGCGGCCAAAGCGCACCACCACCACCGCCGCCATGGTGCCGAGCACCACCGCCATGGTCGCGCTCAGCGCGGCGATGGTCAGGCTGAGTCCTACCGCGTCCAGCATGGCGCTGTCCTGAAACAGCACGCGATACCAGTGAAACGAGAAGCTCTCCCACACCGTGACCAGCTGCGAGCTGTTAAACGAGTAGACCACCAGCAGCAGCATCGGCGCATAAAGAAACAGGAAACCGCAGACCAGAATGGCGGTGCGCCACGGCGAGCGAATCGCAGGCAGCTGATTCATTCCTTCTCTCCCATTTCACGGTTTTGATGCTTGTGGAACCAGACGATTGGCAGGATCAAAATCAGCAGGATTATCACCGCCAGCGCCGAGGCGACAGGCCAGTCGCGGTTGTTAAAGAACTCCTGCCACAGGATGCGGCCAATCATAATACTGTCCGGGCCGCCCAGCAGTTCCGGGATCACGTACTCACCCACCGCCGGAATAAACACCAGCATCGAGCCGGCGATGATGCCCCCTTTGGTCAGCGGCACGATGACGCTGAAAAAGGTCTTCAGCGGCTTCGCGCCGAGATCGAGCGAGGCTTCCACCAGCGAGTAGTCGATGCGCGTCAGCGCGGTATAGATCGGCAGCACCATAAAGGGCAGATAGCAGTAAACGATGCCGATATAGACCGCCGTATTGGTATAGAGGATCACCAGCGGATGGTCGATCACGCCCAGCCACATCAGGAAACGGTTCAGGATGCCGTTGTTGTTGAGCAGCCCCATCCAGGCGTAGACGCGCACCAGAAACGAGGTCCACGACGGCAGGATCACCAGCAGCAGCAGGATGGTGCGCATCGAGGGCTTGCTGTGCGCCACCGCCCAGGCGAGCGGGTAGCCGACCAGCAGGCAGATCAGGGTCGAGATCGCCGCCACCTTCAGCGACTGCAGATAGGCGTCCACGTAGAGCGGATCGTCGGTGAGCGTCAGGTAGTTGCCGAAATTCAGCACCACGTTGAGCTGATCGTCGGCCCAGCTCATCAGCTCGGTGTAGGGCGGGATCGCGCGCGCGATATCGGCGAAGCTGATCTTCAGCACGATTAAAAACGGCAGCAGGAAAAAGAGCACCAGCCAGACGTAAGGCAGCGCGATCGCCAGCTTGCGGCCGTGACGCATTTTCATGCGCGTCGCCCAGCGCTGCAGCGGCGTGCCAGCCAGCCAGGCGCGCGCCGGTTTGCTGGAGTGAAAAAGTTGGCTCATCGCATCTCCTCAGGCGGTCAGCACGACGCAGCTGTCGACATCCCAGCAGAGGCGCACTTCGTCGCCCCAGGTCGGCAAGCCTTTGCGGAAACGGTGGGCGTTCTGCAGCTGGGCGCTGATCATCTGCCCGCTTTTCAGACGCACGTGAAAAATAGAGAGATCGCCGAGATAGGCGATATGCACCACTTCCCCGACGGCGAAGTTGTAGCCGTCCGCCGGCACTTCGTCGCACAGCATCACTTTCTCCGGGCGCAGCGCCACGTGCACCGGCACGTTGTCCGGCACCGAGACGTCGGAGTCGACCTTCAGCGGATGCACCAGCCCAGGACTGTCGATCACCAGGCCATCCTCCTGACGTTCGCGCAGCAGCCCGCTGAAGACGTTAACCGAGCCGATAAACTCGGCGCTATAGACGGTGGTGGGATGCTCGTAAATCTCTTCCGGCTCGCCGATCTGCACGAACTTGCCGCGGTTCATAATGGCGATGCGGCCCGCCATGGTCATCGCCTCTTCCTGGTCGTGGGTCACCATGACGCAGGTCGCGCCGACGCGCTCCAGAATATCCACCACTTCCAGCTGCATGCGGTCGCGCAGTTTTTTATCGAGCGCGCCCATCGGCTCGTCGAGCAGCAGCAGCTTGGGACGCTTCGCCAGGCTGCGCGCCAGCGCCACGCGCTGCCGCTGACCGCCGGAGAGCTGGTGCGGCTTGCGCTTCGCGAACTCCTGCATATGCACCAGCGCCAGCATCTCCTGCACCCGCGCCGTGATTTCACTCTTCGGCAGTTTGTCCTGCTTCAGGCCGAAGGCGATATTCTGCTCAACCGTCATGTGCGGAAAGAGCGCATAGGACTGAAACATCATGTTTACCGGACGCTGGTAAGGCGGCACGTGAGAGAGATCCTGGCCGTCCAGCACAATCTGGCCGCTGGTCGGCGGCTCAAAACCCGCCAGCATGCGCAGCAGCGTCGATTTTCCGCAGCCGGAGGCGCCAAGCAGCGCGAAAATTTCGCCTTTATAGATGGTGAGGCTGACATCGTCCACGGCGTGCTGTCCGTCGAACGATTTGGTCAGGTTGCGGATCTCCAGCAAGGGCGTTAACGCCTTTGCGGTTTTAGGTTGGGGACGAGGGATCGCGTCGTTCACTAACAGTTCACTCCGGTCTACGCGGAACGGCTAAGCCAGCCGCTAAAAAAGAGAAAACAGAGGCCAGCGCAGCGCCTCTGTTCCAGGTTGTAAATGTGCGAATGCGCAAAAAGCCGCTTATTTCCCGCTTTTCACTCGCGTCCACGCACGGGTGCGCGCGCGATCCAGCTTCGGATCCTGCACCTTCAGCACGAACAGCTTCGACATCGCTTCCGGCGTCGGGAAGATGCCCGGATTGTTGCGGATATCGGCGTTGATCAGCGGCAGCGACGCCTTGTTACCGTTAGCGTAGGACATCTTGTTGGAAACGTCGGCAATCACTTTCGGATCCATGATGTAGTTCAGCCATTGATAGGCCGCATCGAGATTTTTCGCGTCTTTCGGGATCGCCATCATATCGAAGAAGGCGAGCGCGCCCTCTTTCGGCACGCTGTAGGCGAGATGCACGCCGTTTTTCGCCTGCTCGGCGCGATTTTTCGCCTGCAGAATATCGCCCGACCAGCCGATAGCGACGCAGGTGTTGCCGTTCGCCAGATCGTTGATGTACTGCGACGAGTGGAAGTAGCGAATGCTGGGGCGCAGCTTCAGCAGCAGATCGGTCGCCGCGCCGGAGTAATCTTTGGCGTCAGAGCTGTTAGGATCTTTGCCGAGATAGTTGAGCACGGTGGCGAAAATCTCTTCTGGCGCGTCGAGGAAAGAGACGCCGCAGCTTTTCAGCTTCTCAAGGTTTTCCGGCTTCAGCACCAGATCCCAGCTGTTGACCGGCGCGTCGGCGCCCAGCGCCGCCTTCACCTTGTCAACGTTATAGCCGATGCCGGTGGTGCCCCAGAGATAAGGAATGGCGTATTTGTTATCGGGATCGTGCTGCGACACCTTCTTCATCAGCTCAGGATCGAGATTCTTGTAGTTCGGCAGTTTGCTCTTATCCAGCGGCTGGAATACGCCGGACTGCAGCTGGCGCGCCAGGAAGCTGGAGGATGGCACCACCACGTCGTAGCCGGTGCTGCCCGCCATCAGTTTGCCTTCCAGCACTTCGTTGGAGTCGAAGACGTCGTAGACCACTTTGATGCCGGAGGCTTTTTCAAAATTCGGCACCGTGTCCGCCGAGATATAATCTGACCAGTTATAAACATGCAGCGTTTTATCTTCCGCCATCGATCCTGCAGAGGCGACCATCAGTACGCCGGTAACCGCAGCTGACAACCATTTTTTTTGATTGAACATCTTTTTATTTCCTCCTGAGCGGATCGTCACGGCCTGGCTAAAGCGAATGCCAGCGCTGCGAGCTGTGCGTCAATTCACAGACACAATGAATCAATATTCATTGAGAGTTTAATAGTAAAAACTGATACCTGCGCTGCGAATCCACGTCTCATGCAGCCCCGCAAGAATAGCCCCGCTACCCTGCCGCTACCATACCCCAGCGTAAAAAACGCCTTTTAGCGACAGGTTATGCATGTTTGTGCTATGTGGTCTGGCAGGAACGGCACAAACCACGAGAAATATCTGGCATTAAAGGGCAAAATGCAGAATAAAAAATGGTGGGCCAAAAATGAAAACTGCCGCATAAAGCGGCAGTTGAAGCGGGGCGGAAAAAAGGCTGGCTTAGTGCAGCAGCGAGTGGCTGAAGCTAACCGGCGAACGCTCTTCTTCTTCGCCCATCATCAGCAGATTATTGGCGAAGGCTTCCATAATCACCATCGAGACCTGCTCTTCGCTCTGCTTCATAAAGCTGGCGAACTGGCCGAAGGTCAACCCGGCGCTGGTCGCCAGGGACTGGCAGACAATCAGCTTCGGCAGGTTGTCATCCTGAATGTCGACAAAGGCTTTTACCGTCAGCGAGCTGGCGTTGATCTGCGACAGATCGCCGACCAGCGGGATCAGCGCCGTGGGCTTCACTTCCGCCAGCGCGGAAAAGAGAATAACGTTGTCGACCAGATCGATTTTGGCGTCGAACACCCCATCGAAATTTTGCATGTGCGGCAGATGAAGTGCCTGGCAGGCATCACATTCGAACCAGGTGATATTTTGCTGATCCAGCCAGCGACGCAACAGGTCGATATCCGGAACGACAAGAGAATCCATCGTAGTGTCCCAAGGGGTGAATAAACAGGCGACTAAGCTTACGGAAAAAATGCGCCTGACGCTACGAAAACCGCTGAAAAGCGCGCGTCAGCCGCCGGTTTTAAGACTGAAACCGGGCAGAGCGTTGCGCTCTGTCCAGTCGATCATCAGGCCGGCGATATCGATGCCGGTGCTGGTTTCGATCCCTTCCAGCCCGGGCGAGGCGTTTACCTCCATCACCAGGGGGCCGCGATGCGCGCGCAAAATATCCACGCCCGCCACGTCCAGCCCCAGCGTCGCGGCCGCTTTGACTGCGATGGCGCGCTCCTGCGGCGTAATCTCCACCGGATGCGCTTTACCGCCGCGATGCAGATTAGAGCGGAAATCGCCCTCTTTCGCCTCGCGCTCGATCGCCGCCACCACTTCGCCGCCAATCACCAGGCAGCGTACATCGCGTCCCTGCGCCTCCTGGATAAACTCCTGCACCAGAATATGGGCGTTAAGGCCGCGAAAGGCGTCGATGACGCTCTCCGCCGCCTGCCGCGTCTCCGCCAGCACCACCCCGATGCCCTGCGTGCCCTCTACCAGCTTCACCACCAGCGGCGCGCCGCCGACCATGGCGATAAGATCCTGAGTATCGTCCGGCGACGAGGCGAAGCCGGTCACCGGCATATCGATACCCTGACGCGCCAGCAGCTGCAGCGAGCGCAGCTTGTCGCGCGCGCGGGCGATGGCCAGCGACTCGTTGAGCGGATAGCTGCCGCACATCTCGAACTGGCGCAGCACCGCCGTGCCGTAGAAGGTGGCGGCGGAGCCGATGCGCGGGATGACCGCGTCGAAATGGCCGAGCGGTTCGCCGCGATAGTGCACCGCTGGCGAAGCCGGGTTGATATTCATGTAGCAGGAGAGCGGATCGATGATTTGAATCTCATGCCCGCGCTGCTCGGCAACGTCACGCAAGCGTCGGCAGGAGTAAAGTTGTCCGTCGCGCGACAGGATGGCGATTTTCATCATCGAACCTCTCTGGAATTAACGCGTCGCCCAGCCCTGCTGGTGCAGGTAGTCGAGCATAAAGGGGCGCGTCTCTTTGACGATCAGACGCTGAATCAGCTCGCTCCAGGTCTCGCTGCGCTGATTGCTGTCGCGCTGCTCGTAGTAGATCGCCGTGCGGCTATCGTAATCGGCCAGCACCTGCGGATCGACCGGATGATAACGGTTTTCATGCACCAGCATCGCCTGCGGCAGGCGCGGCTTAAGGTCAGGCACGGCAGAGGGATAGCCGATACAGAAGCCGAACAGCGGCAGCACGAATTTCGGCAGGCCAAGCAGCTCGGTCACCTGCGCGATATTGTTGCGGATGCCGCCGATAAAGACGCCGCCCAGGCCAAGGGATTCGGCGGCGATCATGGCGTTTTGCGCCATCAGCGCGGTATCGACGCAGCCCAGCAGCAGCTGCTCGGCGCGGCCCAGCTGCGCATCGGGACAAATTTGCAGGTGGCGGTTAAAGTCGGCGCAGAATACCCAGAACTCCGCCGCGTCCGCCACCCACTGCTGACCGCCGGTCAGCGTCACCAGCTGCTGGCGCAGCGCGGGATCGGTGATGCGAATAATGGAAGAGCACTGCAGAAAGCTGGAGGTGGACGCCGATTGCGCCGCGGCGATAATCGCCTCACGCTGTTCCGCGCTGATTGCCTGGTCGGTAAAGGCACGAATGGAACGGTGGCTGCACAATAGATCGATAGTCGGTGTCATTAAGGTCTCCGGCGAGTGTCATTTTTATTAACGGCGCGACCGAACAGCTGCGGCGCCATCGCTTGCGCGGTGCGCCATATCATCAGCCAGGCGGCGGGCAGCATCAGCAGAATGCCGATAATCAGCAGCGCGGTCGCCAGCGTCTTGCCGTCAGCGTGCGCGGGCAGCGGCAGCCAGCGGTTAGCCAGCAGCAGCGCGCAGAGCGTCAGCAGGCCGCCGAGCGCCTCCATGATCAGCAGAGCTTTGGGCAAACGCGCCAGATTCGGCATAGCATTCTCCTGGGTCGCACCGGGTTCAGGCCGTCAATTATGGTCAAGGTTCACCAACTTGCATAGACGGCGCGCATCAGACTAACAGGCATTTCCTGCTTTCTTTAAGCGGTTCGAGCGGGCATCATGTTGACCATCTACTTTGAGCTTGTGTGACATGTGTCACATTAAATAGCCTGAATTAAGGAGCTTTTCATGGTTACTGTCATTTTTGGTCGTCCTGGCTGCCCCTATTGCGTACGTGCGAAAGAGCTGGCCGACAAGCTCAGCGCCGAGCGCGACGACTTTAGCTACCAGTATGTGGATATCCAGGCGGAAGGCATTACCAAAGCGGATCTGGAGAAAAGCGCGGGCAAACCCGTCACCACCGTTCCGCAGATTTTCATCGACGAGCAGCATATCGGCGGCTACACCGATTTCGCCGCCTGGACCAAAGAAAACCTGAGCGTATAAGATTTTTTCGCCAGCGTAACGGGCCGACACGGCCCGTTTTTTCGTTCTGGCGTCAGCGCCAGACGATGCGCGCCAGACGCACCAGCAGCGCGCCGCTGCCCGCCCAGAAGAGCGCGCTCAGGCTCCAGACCGACAGGGTAAGCCAGCTGGTGTGGGCCAGCAGCGAGTTGTTGAGCAGCAGAACGCCGAGAAGCGTGCCCCAGAGCGCCATCAGCAGCGTGCTTTTTAGCGGACTCTCCGCGTGCAGCATCGCCATTACCGCGCCCGGCAGCAAAAAAAGCAGCAATTCAGGCTGCCCGCCCAGCGGCGCATTGCCCACCAGCCAGTAACGATGCGCATAAATAAACACCAGACTGTAGAGCGCAACGCCAAGCATCGCACTGGTCCAGCGTAAGGAACGCTGTGGCATATCACCCCACTTATTGAAAATCATCATAATGACAACAACCTGCCGCGATCTCTGGTGGAAATAAAATGAAACAGGCCGTTAGCGGTATGAAATTTTAAGCTAATGGCTGAGGGTGATTTTTATGATTAGAATACCTGCCGTTTAAGAGTGGCCTGTTTAAATCTGGCAGCAGGCTTACTGCTCGGCCTGCACAAGATAGCGAAAAACAGGCCTGTCATCAACAGCTTACAAGTAAACAAGAAGTTAAACAGTGAACATAAACGTCGCAGATTTGTTAAGCGGAAATGACGTTCTGTTATTATTTGTCGTTTTAGCACTCGGTCTTTGCCTGGGTAAATTGCGCCTGGGCTCAGTGCAGTTGGGTAATTCCATCGGCGTATTAGTCGTTTCTTTATTACTCGGCCAGCAGCACTTCGCGATAAATACCGCCGCATTGAGCCTCGGCTTTATGCTGTTTATTTTTTGCGTCGGCGTAGAAGCGGGCCCCAACTTTTTTTCTATTTTCTTCCGTGACGGGAAAAACTATTTTCTGCTGGCGATCGTCATGGTGCTCAGCGCCCTGCTGCTGGCGCTGGGCTTCGGCAAACTTTTCGGCTGGGATATCGGCATGACGGCGGGGATGCTGGCGGGCTCGATGACCTCGACGCCAGTGCTGGTCGGCGCAGGCGATACCCTGCGGCAGAGCCTCAGCGACGGCGGACAACTGGCGCTGATGCAGGATCACCTCTCGCTCGGCTACGCCCTGACCTATCTGATCGGCCTGGTGAGCCTGATTTTCGGCGCGCGTTATCTGCCGCGCCTGCAGCATCAGGATCTGCCCACCTGCGCCCAGCAAATCGCGCGCGAGCGCGGACTGGACGCCGACAGCCAGCGCAAAGTCTTTCTGCCGGTGATCCGCGCCTACCGCGTCGGCCCGGAGCTGGTGGCGTGGAGCGGCGGCAAGAATCTGCGCGAACTGGGTATCTATCGCCAGACCGGCTGCTATATCGAACGTATTCGCCGCAACGGCATTCTGGCCAGCCCGGACGGCGACGCGGTGCTGCAGCTCGGCGACGATATTTCGCTGGTGGGCTATCCAGACGCTCATGCGCGGCTCGACGCCAGCTTTCGCAACGGCAAAGAGGTCTTCGACCGCGATCTGCTCGATATGCGCATCGTGACGGAAGAGATCGTGGTGAAAAACCACAACGCGGTAAATAAACGCCTCAGCAAACTCAATCTCACCGATCACGGCTGCTTTTTGAACCGGGTCATCCGCAGTCAGATCGAGATGCCGATCGACGACAGCATTATGCTGCATAAAGGCGATATCCTGCAGGTCAGCGGCGAGGCGAAGCGCGTGAAAAACGTGGCGGATCGCATCGGCTTTATCGCGATTCACAGCCAGGTGACCGATCTGCTGGCGTTCTGCGCCTTCTTTATCGTCGGGCTAATGATCGGGCTGATCACCTTTCAGTTCAGCAACTTCAGCTTCGGCATCGGCAACGCCGCCGGGCTGCTGTTCGCCGGCATTATGCTCGGCTTTTTGCGCGCCAACCATCCCACCTTCGGCTATATCCCGCAGGGCGCGCTCACCATGGTGAAAGAGTTCGGGCTGATGGTGTTTATGGCGGGCGTCGGGCTGAGCGCCGGCAGCGGCATCAACCAGGGTCTCGGCAGCGAAGGCGCGCTGATGCTGTTGTGCGGCCTGCTGGTGAGCCTGCTGCCGGTAGTGATCTGCTATCTGTTCGGCGCCTACGTGCTGCGCATGAACCGCGCGCTGCTGTTCGGCGCCATTATGGGCGCGCGCACCTGCGCGCCGGCGATGGAGATTATTTGCGATACGGCGCGCAGCAATATTCCGGCGCTGGGCTATGCAGGCACCTACGCCATCGCCAACGTGCTGCTGACGCTGGCGGGCACGCTGATTGTGATTATCTGGCCGATTTTGCCCCTATAAAATTTTTTCAGCTCAGTCCAGAACTTTTTTGTTAAGGCTGAGTCTGAATAAGTGCCACTGCTTTTCTTTGAAATCCCCAAATTGTGGAGCCCGCCAGCTTTTTGCTGACGGGTTTTTTTATGCCTGTCACATACCAGGGCAGAGCGGATAAGGGGTGCGCGCGTTGTCACTGAACTTAAACCGTTCTGAAACCTGCGCGTCATTTAGGAGCGGGCGCTATATCTCCCGACGCGTGACGTCGCCAGAATAGATCTTTTCATTGACATTTTGTGCGCAGCGGCGAACGGGCGCAGATCTACGACGAGGATTTTTTACCTTTATGGAAGCGTTTAACCACTCTCTGTTTTTATCCATTAACGCAACGCCCGATTCGCCCGGCTGGCTGCTGGCGCTGGCGACCTTTATCGCCAAAGATCTGATCGCCATCGTGCCGCTGCTGATTGTCGCGCTCTGGCTGTGGGGGCCGCGCGACCAGGTGAAATCGCAGCGCGTGCTGGTGCTGAAAACCGGCATGGCGCTGATCTACGCCCTTGCTATCTCCTGGTGCGTCGGCCAGCTTTTCCCTCATCCGCGGCCGTTCGCGATCGGGCTTGGGTATCAGTTTCTGCATCATGCGCCTGACGACTCCTACCCGAGCGATCACGGCACCACAATTTTCACCTTCGCGCTGGCGTTTATCTTCTGGCATCGACTCTGGTCAGGCGTGATCCTGATGGCGCTCGGCACGGCCATCGCCTGGTCGCGCGTCTATCTCGGCGTGCACTGGCCGATGGATATGCTGGGCGGATTTCTGGTGGGGCTGCTCGGCTGTCTGGCGTCGCATCTCGCCTGGCAGGGATATGGCGCGCGCATGCTGGCGACCTTAAACGCCGTCTACCGCGCGCTGTTCGCCCTGCCGATACGCAAGGGCTGGATCCAGGATTAAGCAAGCGGGCAGCGCGCTGGCCCGTTTACGGGCGCACCTGAGGGATGAGGTGCGTAACCACGCGGGCCGAGCGCGCAGGGAGGCGTTGAGCGACGTTGCGATCGGCCCATGCCAGCCGCGTCTGCTCAACGCTACCAGAGTGTGCTTTAACTAAATCACTTGCCGAACAGCGAGTGGAACTGCATCAGCACGAAATCGACGATGCGGCTGAAGAAATTGCCCTCCGGCACCTCCTCCATCACCACCAGCGGCCGCTGCTCAATGGTTTTGCCGTCAAGCTGGAAATCGATGCTGCCCACCACCTGATTTTTCTTCAAGGGCGCCTCAAGCTGCGGCGTTGTGAGGGTATAGCTCGCCTTCAGGTTCTTCATCTGCCCTTTCGGCAGCGTCAGCGCGGCATCCTTCTCAACGCCGAGGTTGACCTCTTTGCGATCGCCGAACCAGACGCGCTGCTGGGCGAACGGTTTGTCCGCCTTGATTGGCGTCACGGTCTCAAAAAAGCGGAAACCCCAGGTCAGCAGTTTTTCGCTCTCGCGGAAGCGCGCGGCGTCGGTGGCGGTGCCGAGCACCACGGAGATCAGCCGCATCCCATTCTCGGTCGCGGAGGCCACCAGGTTATTGCCTGCGCCAGAAGTGTGGCCGGTTTTAATGCCATCGACCTGCAGGTTGGTGCTCCAGAGCAGCCGGTTGCGGTTCATCTGGCGAATATGGTTGAAGGTAAACTCTTTCTCTTTGTTCAGCGCGTACTCTTCCGGCACGTCGCGGATCAGCGCCTGGCCAATCAGCGCCATATCGCGCGCCGTGCTGTACTGCCCTTCGGCATCCAGCCCGTGCACCGTCATAAAGTGGGTGTTCTTCAGTCCGAACGCCTTAACATAGTTGTTCATCAGGCCGATAAAGGCGTCCTGGCTGCCGGCGACATAGTCCGCCAGCGCGATGCAGGCGTCGTTGCCGGACTGAATAACAATGCCTTTATTCAGCTCCGACACCGGAATGCGGTCGCCAGGCTTGAGGAACATCAGCGAAGAGCCTTTCAGTTTGGGATTGCCGGTCGCCCAAGCGTCCTGGCCGATAGTCACCATATCATCGCGCTTGATTTTGCCCGACTTCAGCGCCTGGCCGACCACATAGCTGGTCATCATTTTGGTCAGACTGGCGGGATCGAGCCGATCGTCCGCGTTGCCCTCCGCCAGCACCTTGCCGCTGGCGTAATCCATTAATATCCAGGCTTTAGCCTCGACCTGGGGCGGCGCAGGCGCATCCACGGCGAAGGCAACGGGGGCGATAAACAGCAGTAACGAAGCGGCGGCGGCGTGCCGCAGGCGGCGTGAAGAGCGAATAGTTGTCATGTGCGAGGAAATTCCATGTTAAATCGCGGTTTTAAGGCAAAACCTACAGAGTGAAACGCTACCCTCTGCAGCGCATGAAAAAAACCGCCCAACCGTAAAGTTTTATAGAGTTTAGTAGAGTAACCCTGGCATCTGCCGGGCGCGCTGACCAGTTTCGCGCCAGAGGCGCGCACGAAAAAGCCGGTGAAATTCCGATTTTTCGCAGAAGGGTTAAGAGCGTCACAAAATTCTGCCAGGCTGATGTGAGTCTACTGAGGAGACCCACCATGGACTTAGCCGTATTCGATCTCGACGAAACCGTTATCTGCGAAGGCAGCACCGGCCTGTGGCTACGCTGGCTGGTGTCGCAGGGCTTTGCCCGTGAAGCGCTGCTGGCCGAAGAGCAGGCGCTGATGGCGCACTACTACGCTGGCACGCTGGCGATGGAAGATTATATGGCGCTGACGCTGTCGCCGCTGGCCGGTCTGGCAGCGCCGACCGTCGCAGGCTGGGTGCGCCGCTGGATCCAGCGCGACATCCTGCCGCGCGTCTATCCCGAAGCGCGCAACCGTATTGCCTGGCATCAGCAGCGCGGCGACAAAGTGGTGATCTGCTCCGCCAGCGGCGAACATCTGGTGACGCCGATTGCCGAACGGCTGGGCGCGCACGGCGCGCTGGCGATTGGCGTCGAAGTGGTGAATGACCGCTACAGCGGACAAACCTACGGCACTATGACCTATAAAGAGGGCAAGGTGACGCGGCTTACCGACTGGCGCGCCCTGCAGCAGGAGCAGGATTTCGCGCGCACCTGGGCTTACAGCGACTCGATGAACGACCTGCCGCTGCTGGCGCAGGCCGATCACGCGCTGGTGATCAACCCGGATGCGCTGCTGCATCAGGAAGCGCTCAACCGCGGCTGGCAAGTCTGCCGCTGGGCGCGCTGATTAACCACGGGACGCGCCAGCCGCCTCGGCGAGTCCCACCTTCAGCAGCTTGCCGTTGTCGCTGTCGGTAAGCACGTAGAGATAGCCGTCCGGCCCCTGACGCACGTCGCGAATGCGCTCGTCGCGATCGGTAAGCAGACGCTGCGTCTCGACCACCTTTTCGCCATTGACGCTGAGGCGGATCAGGCTTTTCTCTTTGAGCGCGCCGATAAACAGCGAATTTTTCCACTGCGGAAAGCGCGCGCTGTTGTAAAACGCCATGCCGCTTAGCGCAGGCGATTTCTTCCAGTAGAACACCGGCTGTTCCGTTCCCTCGGCGTGCGTTCCTTTCGATTCCGGCACCTTGCTGCCGTTGTAGTCGATGCCCCAGGTCGCCAGCGGCCAGCCGTAGTTTTTGCCTTTCTGCGGAATATTCACCTCGTCCCCGCCGCGCGGGCCGTGCTCGCTTTCCCATATCTGCTGCGTCCAGGGGTTAAACGCCAGCCCCTGCGGGTTGCGCAGGCCGTAGGCCCAGATCTCCGGCCGCGCGCCGCTGCGGCTGACGAAAGGATTATCTTTCGGCACGCTGCCGTCCTGATTCAGACGCAGAATTTTGCCGGTGAGCTTGTCGAGATCCTGCGCGCTGCTGCTGTGGAAGTTGTCGCCGAACACAATGTAGAGATAGCCGTCGCCATCGAAGGCCATACGCGTGCCGAGGTTGTTGCCCGCCGACAGCTGCGGCGTCTGGCGCACCACCGTTTTAAAGCCGGTCAGGCGGCGATTATCCTCGCTGAGCTGGCCGTAGCCCACCACCGCGCCCAGCTCGCCGCCGCTGTTAGCCTCGGTGTAGCTCAGCCAGACGCGGCGGCTCTGCGCGAAGTCCGGCGCCAGCACCACGTCGAGCAATCCCGCCTGGCGACGCACCGCCGCCTTCGGCACCCCTTCGATCGGCTGCGACAGACCGCTCTGCGGCCGCCAGCTGCGTAGCTGCCCGCTGCGCTCGGTGATCAGCAGCGTCTGATTGTCCGGCAGAAACGCCACTGACCAGGGATGATCGAGTTTGTCCTGTAAAACCTGAACCTGCACCTCCGCCGCCAGCGCGGGGAGAGTAGAGAGCGCGCCGCTAAGCAGCAGCGCGGCAGTGAGTCGGGTCATCGTAGTGCTCCAGTCGCCAGGGGATGAGCTTAAGGGTAGCCAGCGCGACAGGATAATGTTCAGGCTTTACAAAAGATTAAGTATGGCGTCCCTGCCATCGCCGTCCGAGTCAGGGCGCGCTGAAGTTCATCGCGTCGCTGACGGTATCGTCAATCGCGCTCTTCACGTCGGCGTAGGTGATGGGCGCGCTGCTGTTGTTCAGCGACTTGCCAAACGCCTTACGCACCACCTTGATCAGCGGTTTGCCGGTTTGGGCGTCGCGCGCCTCGATCTCGAGGAACAGCGCGCTGTTCTGCGTGCGGTGGCCGGTCGCCGCCATGGTGCTGGCGATCACCGCCGCTACCGGCACCACCTCATAGAACTGGACGCCCTCATTCTCCGCCGTCACGCCGGTGATAGCGCTGCGCACGATCAGCGTGTGCGGACCAGGCTGGGTCACCAGCTTTTTACGTTCGCCAATTGCCGCCTTGAGTCGCGTATCGGTGTAGCTGCGGATCTGATCCAGCGTCTGCTGGCTAACGCGCGCGTTAGGCTTAGCCGCCGGATAGTAAACCACCGGCGTATAGACCACCGAGCTGTAGTCACTGCTGCGGTAGTCGGGCGAGATCCAGCGCAGCGTAGGCCGGTCGCTGGCTGAGGTGGCGGGCTTGAGCTGGCTGTAATCGGAGATAAAACCGGAATATTGCTGTTTATCGGCAACGTGCGAGGTGCATCCCGCCAGCAGCATGGCGCTGGTCAGCAGGGTCAACAAGGAAATTTTGCGCATAGTCAGTTCTCAAATAGAAACAGGACGTTAATAGCTTAGATAATCCGTTGAGAACGTGCCGGGATAAACAAAAAGAAAACGCCCGCTGTGGATGCAGCGGGCGAGAGGCTTACTCGAAGCAGGTTTCCGGGTTATCGGAGAGCGAGATAAAGCGCTTGCCGCCTTCGGTCAGCGCCATAATTTTGCCTGATTCGATATCGTAGACCCAGCCGTGCAGGCGCACTTTGCCTTTACGCAGCGCCAGCGCCACGGATGGATGCGTCTTGATATTGTTCAGCTGGGCGATGACGTTCTCTTTGACCATCTCGTTCAGCTTGGCTTCCGGCGTCTCATATTGGCGCTCTTCCACCACGGTTTTCGCCGCATCCGCGTAGTGCAGCCAGTGATCGACCGCCGGCATATTATCCATGCACTGACACGAGGCGATAGCGTTCATCGCACCACAGTTAGAGTGACCGCAGATGATAATTTCGCTTACGCCCAGCACCATGACCGCATATTCGATGGTGGCTGATACGCCGCCTGGTTCCGGCCCGAACGGCGGCACGATATTGCCCGCGTTGCGGATCACGAAAAGCTGGCCCGGCTCCTGCTGGGTCACCAGCTCCGGTACTAAACGGCTGTCGGAACAGGAGATAAACAGCGCTTTCGGATTTTGGTTCGACGCCAGGCTTTTGAAAAGATCCTTCCTTTCAGGAAACACATTCTGTTGAAAACTCAGAAATCCGTTAACGATCTCTTTCATCATTGCGCTCTCACATTATCCACTTAGTCGACTGCGGCGACAGATGTCCGCAGCTGCCTTGTTATCTGCTTATTATTGAATTCACAGTAAATTTGAATTCAGGATTTAAGCACCAGGCCGCGTTAAACTCAACCCTGTTCTGATTATTGACAAATAATGCGCCTGTGGCGGATAAGAATTTTCGTTTAAATTCTCGGAGTTTAGCCTCTGACCCTCTGGCCGCGACGTTTGCACATATTTACGTAACATAAGGTCAGCTCGCCGCCTTTTTACCAGGGAAAATCGCGGCTTATCTCACTGAAAAGACGTCATAATTCCCCTACAAAAAGCACGGTGATTTAGGGCGAAACGCGACGAAACGCGCGCCGTCGTCCAGGCGCCGAATAGAGCCAGGATGGATGGCGACATTCAGCTTATCACTGGCAGTTAGCCATAGAGCTTCTGGTGCGCCTGCTTGCGCGCCAGGTAGTCTTCATCTTCGCGCAGGCGATCCCAGTAGGCTTTGAAAACGGCCGCCGCAGCGGCCTTTTCTTCATCGACGCCGCGCGGCAGCTCGTTGCCGTCGGCGTCGTACTTGCGTCCGCCCTTGTGATTGCTGTAGCGGCGCGCACGGGTATAGCCCATCTGGATGAACTTGCGCGCCATATCCATACCGACGAAATCATCCTGCGCGCGGTAGGTTTCAAACAGCTCCATAATCTTCGCCGCCGACGCCTCGGCGATCGGCACGGTACGGAAGCGCCAGTGCGGCAAGATCTCGCTTTTATAGGGCTCCACCATCAGCACGCCCTGCTCGCCGCGCCCGACCTGATAGCGCTCCGGCTGTTTGCGGAAGTCGATGGTTTTAAAGTCCTGCTCGTAATCGAATTTTTTCATGTCTTGAGTTTAGGATCGAGTGCGTCGCGTAGCCCGTCACCAAGCAAATTAAATGCTAAAACCGTGAGAAAAATCGCGAGACTGGGGAAAATCGCCACGTGCGGCGCCAGCACCATATCGGCGCGCGCCTCGTTGAGCATCGCGCCCCACTCCGGCGTGGGCGGCTGCGCGCCCAAACCGAGAAACGACAGGCTGGCGGCGGTAATAATCGAGGTGCCGATGCGCATGGTGAAGTAGACCACGATAGACGACACCGTGCCGGGCAGAATATGCCTGAGCAGAATAGTGGCGTCGGACGCGCCGATGCTGCGCGCCGACTCAATATAGGTCTGATGCTTCAGCACCAGCGTATTGCCGCGCACCAGGCGGGCAAACGCCGGAATGCTGAAAATCGCCACCGCGATAATCACGTTGCTCATGCCGCTGCCCATAATCGCCACCACCGCAATCGCCAGCAGAATGCCGGGAAAAGCGAACAATACGTCGCAAATGCGCATGGTAATGCGATCCCAGGCGCCCTCGTAGTAGCCCGCCAGCAGACCGAAGAAGGTGCCGATCGCCGCGCCAATCGCCACCGAAAAGAAGCCGGCGATCAGCGAGATGCGGGTGCCAACCAGCACGCGGCTGAAGATATCGCGGCCCAGCGCATCGACGCCGAACCAGTGCATCAGCGAAGGCCCCTGATTAAGCCGGTCGTAGTCGAAATAGTTCTCAGCGTCGAACGGCGCGATCAGCGGCGCGATAAACGCCAGCACAATCAGCAGCAGCACGAACAGCCCGGCGGTCATCGCCACCGGCTGGCGGCGAAAGCGTCGCCAGAACTCGCTCCAGGGCGTGCGAACCCGATTTTCCGTCGTCAGCGGCAGGCTTTTCAGCACCGCTTCGCGTCGCCAGTTTTTCATTGCGACTCCTTACCTGTAGCGAATAGCGGGATTGATTGCCGCATAGAGCAGATCGACAATCAGGTTTATCAGGATGAACTCCAGCGAGAAGAGCAGCACTTCGGCCTGGATCACCGGGTAGTCGCGCATCTCCACCGAATCCACCAGCAGGCGGCCGAGGCCCGGCCAGTTGAAGACCACCTCTACCACGATCGAACCGCCGAGCAGAAAGCCGAACTGCAGCCCCATCATGGTGACCACCGGGATCATGGCGCTGCGCAGGCCGTGTTTGACCACCACCAGCGATTCGCGCACCCCTTTGGCGCGCGCGGTGCGCATATAGTCTTCCTGCATCACCTCGACGAACGAGGCGCGGGTAAAGCGCGCCATGACCGCCGCCACGGCGGCGCCCAGCGTAATCGACGGTAGAATATAGTGCCGCCAGCTGTCGGCGCCGACGGTCGGCAGCCAGCCCAGCTCCACTGAAAAAACCTGCATCAGCAGCATGCCGAGCGCAAAGGCGGGAAAAGAGATGCCTGACACCGCCAGCGTCATGCCGAGGCGATCGGGCCAGCGGTTGCGCCACACGGCGGAGACAATGCCGATCGTCATGCCAAAAATCACCGCCCAGATCATGCTGGCCAGCGTCAGCCACAGCGTCGGCATAAAGCGGGTGGCGATCTCCTCGGCGACCGGCCGCTTCGACACCAGCGAATGGCCGAAATCGCCCTGCAGCGCATTGAGAATAAAGTGCCAGAACTGCTGCGGCAGCGGCTGATCCAGCCCCAGCTCCTGGCGCACCAGCGCCACCACCGTGGCGTCGGCGTCCTGACCGGCGATCAGGCGCGCCGGATCGCCCGGCAGCAGGTGCACAAACATGAACACCAGCACCGCGACAATCAGCAGCGTCGGGATCAGCCCGAGCAGACGTTTAATAAAATAGTTAAGCATGCGAAATCCTGCGCAGCGGCGGCCAGCCCGCGCGGGCTGGCCGATCGGGTTACTTCAGGTCGGCCTCGTCAAAGCTGAAGGAGGTATCGGGCATCACGTAGAAGCCGGTCAGCGACGCGGTGTTGGCGGAAACCAGCTGCTCCACCACCAGCGGGATCCACGGATGGTCGTTCCAGATTTTATCCTGCGCGTCTTTATACAGGCTGGCTTTGCGCTCGCGATCGGTGGTTTTCAGCGCATCGGCCAGATCTTTATCCACCTGCGGATTACTGTAGAAGGCGGTATTGAAAATCGCCGGCGGCCAGGAGGCGGTAGCGAACAGCGGCGTCAGCGCCCAGTCGGCTTCGCCGGTAGAGGCGGACCAGCCGGTGTAGAACATGCGGACGCCACTCTCTTTCTGCCCTTTACTCTCTACCTCGGCGGCGCGCTGGCCAGCATCCATCGCCGTTACTTTGACCTTCACGCCTACCTGCGCCAGCTGCTGCTGGGTAAACTGCAGCACTTTTTGCGCGGTGCTGTGGTTATGCGACGACCAGAGCGTGGTTTCAAAGCCGTTGGGGTAGCCCGCTTCCTTCAGCAGCTCGCGCGCTTTGGCCGGGTTGTATTGAATCGCTGGATAGCGCTGCGCAAAGTCGATCGACGGCGGCACGATGCCGGTCGCCGGCGTCGCGTAGCCGGCGAAGGCGACTTTGGTCAGCGCCTCGCGGTTGATGGCGTACTCTAGCGCCTCGCGCACTTTCGGGTTATCGAACGGCTTCTGGGTGACGTTCAGGCTGATATAGCGCTGCATGATGGATGGCGCGGTCACCACCTTCAGCTTCGCGTTCTTCTCCAGCAGTTTGGCCTGCTCAAAGGGGATCGGGAAGGCGAAGTTCGCTTCGCCGGTCTGCAGCATCGCCGCGCGCGTGTTGTTGTCTACCACCGGACGCCAGGTAATGCTGTCGAGCTTCGGATAGCCCTTCTTCCAGTAGCCGTCCCACTTTTTCACCTTCACATAGTCGGTCTGGTTCCAGGTCACCAGCTCATACGGACCGGTGCCGACCGGGTGGAAGCCGATCTCTTTGCCATATTTCTTCAGCGCGGTAGGCGAAATCATTGCAGCGGCCGGATGCGCCAAATTGTTGATAAAGGCGGAAAAAGGCTGCTTCAGGGTGATTTTCACCGTGGTGGGATCGACCGCCTCGGTAGTGGCGATATATTTAAACAGGTTGTAGCGCTTGAGGTGATTATCGGGATTGCTGGCGCGCTCCAGGTTGACCTTAACCGCCTCGGCGTTAAAGTCGGTGCCGTCCTGGAATTTGATCCCTGGGCGCAGCTTAATGGTGTAGGTCAGGCCGTCCGGGCTTGCCTGATAGCTTTCCGCCAGCACGTTGGTCAGCTTCATCTCTTTATCGAAGCCAAACAGCCCCTGATAGAACGATTTCGCCACCGCCTGCGACAGCGTGTCGTTGGCGTCGTAAGGATCGAGCGTGGTGAAGTTGGACCCGACGGCGATAACCGCATCTTTTGCCGCCCAGGCGGGCAGCGCCGCCATGGCGCTCATCACGCCCGCCGCCAGTAACCCTTTACGCATTGCGTTGTGCATCGTGTTCTCCTGTATCCCTGCTTAGTGTGATTGTGATGTCAGGTGCTGCTGATAGCGTGGCGCGCGACGAAATGGCCTGGCGCCACCTCCATCAGCGGCGCGACTTCAGGCTCGTCGCCCAGCGCGCGTACGGCGCTGGGTATTTCATCCACCATCAATGCCCGTTCGCGCCGACGATGCGCCGGATCCGCCACCGGCACGGCGGCCATCAGCTTGCGGGTGTAGGGGTGCCTCGGCTGCTCGAACACCGCCTGGCGCGGCCCCATTTCAACGATTTGTCCCAGATACATAACCGCCACGCGATGGCTGATGCGTTCGACAACGGCCATATCGTGCGAAATAAACAGGAAGGCGATGCCGAATTCGCGCTGCAGATCGAGCATCAGATTGACGATCTGCGCCTGAATCGACACGTCAAGCGCCGACACCGACTCATCGGCGATCACCACTTTGGGATTGAGCGCCAGCGCGCGCGCGATGCAGATGCGCTGGCGCTGGCCGCCGGAGAATTCATGGGGATAGCGCTGCGCGTGTTCCGGCAGCAGCCCCACCTTTTCCAGCAGCCAGGCGACGCGCTGTTCCGCCTCGCGGCGCGGCATGACTTTATGCACCAGCAGCGGCTCCATAATAGAGAAGCCCACCGTCAGGCGCGGATCGAGCGAGGCGTAGGGATCCTGAAAGATAAACTGGATATCGCGCCGCAGATGCGCCAGCGCCGAGCCGGCGAGCCTGTCGATGCGCTGGCCGTTGAAGGTAATGGTGCCGCCCTGGCTCGCCACCAGCCGCAGCAGCGAACGCCCGGTGGTGGATTTACCGCAGCCCGATTCGCCCACCAGCGCCAGCGTCTCGCCGGCGTAGAGATCGAAACTCACCTTCTCTACCGCGTGCACGCGGCGTTTGACGCGGTTAAGCAGGCCGCCGCGAATATCGAAGCGCGTCACCAGATCGCGCACCTGCAAAATCGGGTCGAGATCGCGACGCGCGGTGTCCTGCGGCGTCTCCGGCTCCGCCTGACCGCCGGCGCGCAGCAGCGGAAAACGCGCAGGCAGCGGCTGACCGCTCATCGCGCCGAGCTTCGGCACCGCCGCCAGCAGCGCCTGGGTATAGGGCTGCTGCGGCGCGTCGAACAGCTGCTGCACCGGCGCGCTCTCCACCACGTCGCCGCGGTACATCACCTGGACGCGATCCGCCATTTCGGCCACCACGCCCATATCGTGGGTGATAAAAATCACCCCCATCTGCATCTCTTTTTGCAGCACGCGGATCAGCTGCAGGATTTGCGCCTGAATGGTGACGTCGAGCGCCGTGGTCGGCTCATCGGCGATCAGCAGCGCGGGACGGCACGACAGCGCCATGGCGATCACCACGCGCTGGCGCATGCCGCCGGAGAGCTGATGCGGATAGCGCGACAGCACGCCCTGCGCTTCGGGAATGCGCACCAGATCGAGCATGCGTCGCGCTTCCGCCAGCGCCTGCTGATGGCCTTTGCCCTGATGCAGGCGGATCGACTCGGCGATCTGCTCGCCAACGGTGAACACCGGGTTGAGCGAGGTCATCGGCTCCTGAAAAATCATCGCCATGTCGGCGCCGCGCACGCGACGCATCACGCCCGGCGCCGCGCGCGTCACGTCCAGCAGCTCGCCGCTGCGACGACGTAGCAGAATATCGCCGCTGACCTCGCCGCCCGCCTGCTCGATCAGCCGCATCAGCGCCAGCGAGGTGACCGATTTGCCGGAGCCGGACTCGCCGACGATGGCCAGGGTTTCGCCGCGCTGCACCTCGAGCGAGAGATCGCGCACCGCGTGCGTTACGCGCCCTTCATGGCTGAAGCGCACGTTAAGATTGCGTACCGCCAGAACTTGATTCGGCGCCATTTGCTGCGTCATGCCTGCTCCTTAGCCTTCGCGGTAGATGCCGACCTCTATCTCTTCACCCACGCGCGCTACGCCGCGGTACATGCCTTCGCTGTTGAACGGCAGCGCCACGTTGCCGAAGCGGTCGATGGCGATCAGGCCGCCGCTGCCGCCCAGCTCGGGAATAGCGTCGTGGATGACGTTAACGCAGGCCTGCTGCAGCGAGTGGCCGCCGTAGCGCATCTGCGCGGCGATATCGTAGGCCGCCAGGGTGCGAATAAAGACTTCGCCCGTGCCGGTGCAGGAGACCGCCACCGTATCGTTGCTGGCGTAGCAGCCTGCGCCCGGCAGCGGCGAGTCGCCGACGCGCCCCGCCTGTTTGTTGGTCATGCCGCCGGTTGAGGTGGCGGCGGCGAGGTTGCCCTCGGCGTCGATCGCCACCGCGCCGACGGTGCCGAATTTACGGTCGGGATCGAGCGGGTCGTCAGATTTCGCCGCGCCGTCGTGATCCAGCACCATCTCGTCGCTGGCCAGCGCGCGCTGCAGCTGTTCCCAGCGTTCCGGCGTCGAAAAGAAGGCAGGATCGACCTCTTCCAGCCCGTTGTCCCGCGCGAACTGCTCCGCGCCCGCGCCGATAAAGAGCACGTGCGGGCTCACCTCCAGCACCTTGCGCGCTGCCAGCACCGGATTGCGCAGGCGCGATACGCCTGCCACCGCCCCTACTTCCAGCGTGCGGCCGTCCATCACGCAGGCGTCCAGCTCGTGCGTGCCCTGGTGGGTGAAGACCGCGCCCTTGCCGGCGTTGAACAGCGGGCACTCCTCCAGCAGCCGCACCGCCTCGGTTACGGCGTCCAGCGCGCTGGCGCCCTGCGCCAGCATCTGCTGTCCCGCGCTGAGAATATCGTTCAGCGCCTGACGATACGCCTGCTCTTTTTCTGCGCTCATTGCCGAGCGCGTAATGGCGCCTGCCCCACCGTGAATAGCGATGACTGCTTTGACCATAACGCTTGCCCTGTCCTTTTACCGGAGTGAAAACACTGATTTAAAATGGTTTTCAGCCAATTTAAATGATTTTTGACTATAGAAAGCCTGTCAAAGCTTGTAAAGCGGAAACTGGCGCGTCGGCCATAACCTTTTATTGTGGCTTATGCCGCGGCGGAAATGTGACTCTGCTGGCAATTAGCACCATAATAGTCAGCAACTGTCTTTACTCAGGTTGCTAATACGATGGAAAGCTTTACCGCAGGATTAATTTCTCTGGAAGAGGCGCAGGCGAAAATGCTGGCGCAGCTTCAGCCTTTGCGCGATCGCGTCAGCGTGCCGCTGGCGGACGCAGCCGGCCGCATTACCGCCTTGCCGGTCACCTCGCCGATTGACGTGCCGCCGTTTGATAACTCGGCGATGGACGGTTACGCCGTGCGTCTGGCCGATATTCAATCCGATCGCCCGCTGAAGATCGCGGGTAAAGCCTTTGCCGGCGCCCCTTTTGACGGCGACTGGCCGGCGGGCAGCGCGGTGCGCATTATGACCGGCGCGCCGGTGCCGCCAGGCTGCGAAGCGGTGGTGATGCAGGAAGAGACGCGCGAGGTCGAGGACGGCATTGTGATTAACGCGCCGGTGCGGGCGGGACAAAATATCCGCCTGATCGGTGAAGATATCCGTCGCGATCAGCCGGTGCTGGCGGCGGGCGTGCGCCTCGGCGCGGCGGAGCTGCCGCTGCTCGCTTCGCTCGGCCTTGCCGAGGTCAGCGTGCTGCGCAAGCTGCGCGTCGCGGTTTTCTCCACCGGCGACGAGCTGCAGCCGGTCGGCCAGCCGCTGGCGCCGGGCCAGATCTACGACACCAATCGTTTTGCCGTCTCGCTGATGCTGCGCAAGCTCGGCTGCGAGGTGATCGACCTGGGCATTATCAAAGACGATCCGCAGGCGCTGCGTCATGCGTTCGCAGAGGCGGATCGGCAGGCCGACGTGGTGATCAGCACCGGCGGCGTCTCAGTCGGCGAAGCGGATTTCACCAAAACCATGCTGGACGAGCTGGGCGTTATCACTTTCTGGAAGCTGGCCATCAAGCCGGGCAAGCCTTTCGCCTTCGGCCGCCTCGCCAGCAGCTGGTTCTGCGGGCTGCCGGGCAATCCGGTCTCGGCCGCCGTCACCTTCTATCAGCTGGTGCAGCCGCTGCTTGCCGCCCTGACCGGCCAGATCGAATCGCCGCTGCCGCCGCGCCTGCGCGCGCGCGCCGCCTCGCGCCTGAAAAAATCCCCTGGCCGCCTCGATTTCCAGCGCGGTGTCATGCGTCGCGGCGCGGACGGCGAGCTGGAGGTGCACAGCACCGGCCATCAGGGCTCGCACGTCTTTAGCTCTTTTGCCGCCGCCAACTGCTTTATTGTGCTGGAGCGCGATCGCGGCGCGGTCGAGCCGGGCGAATGGGTCGAGGTTGAGCCCTTCAACGCGCTGCTGGAGGGGTAATGCTGCCCGAACTCAGCGATGAAGAGATGCTGCGCTATAACCGCCAGATCGTGCTGCGCGGCTTCGACTTCGACGGTCAGGAGAAGCTCAAGGCGAGCCGCGCGCTGATCGTCGGTCTCGGCGGACTGGGCTGCGCGGCGTCGCCTTATCTGGCCGCCGCGGGCGTCGGCGCGCTGACCCTGCTTGACTTCGATACCGTCGCGCTGTCGAACCTGCAGCGTCAACTCCTGCATCACGACGCGGATATCGGCCGCGCCAAGGTCGATTCGGCGGCGGAGAGTCTGGCTGCCATCAATCCGCATGTGCATATCGATACCGTTAACGGCATGCTTGAAGAAGCGGCGCTTGAGGCGCTGATCGCCGGGCATCAGGTGGTGCTCGACTGTACCGACAACGTGCAGATCCGCGAACAGCTCAACCGCCTTTGTCGGTCGCGTGGCGTGCCGCTGGTTTCCGGCGCGGCGATTCGTATGGAAGGCCAGATTAGCGTCTTTACCTGGCAACCGGGTTCGCCCTGCTATCGCTGTATTAGCCGTCTGTTCGGCGAGCAGACGCTAAGCTGCGTCGAAGCGGGCGTGATGGCGCCGCTGGTCGGGGTAATTGGCGCCATGCAGGCGATGGAGGCGATTAAAGTGTTGACGGACTTTGGCGCGCCCGCCGCGTCGCGGCTGCTGATGTATGATGCGATGAACGCGGAGTTTCGCAGCGTGAAGGTGGCGCAGGATGCGCACTGCGAAGTCTGTGGTTTGCCGACAGCCAGCCAATAAGCTTCAAAGCAGGTGGCATGGACCGAAAAGCAAAGCGTCCCGCGCCAGGGACAAAAACGCCGGGAGCGTTTTAAACAACGCAGCGCGTTGGCCCGTTTACGGGCGCATCTCAGGGATGAGGTGCGTATCCGCGCGGGACGAGCGGCATGGATGCTTAAGCGACTTTGCGATCGGGCCATGCCACCTGCGTTCGCGCCCGAGCTAACCGCCATGGGGTAACTCTCGCTACCCCACATAGTCTGTTGAATCAGTAAATACCCTGACTGCGCAGATAGTCTTCGTAGGTGCCGGTAAAGTCCACCACGCGGTCCTCTTTGATCTCCAGCACGCGCGTCGCCAGCGAGCTGACGAATTCACGGTCGTGCGAAACGAAGATCAGCGTGCCTTCATACATCTCCAGCGCCATATTCAGCGACTCGATCGACTCCATATCCAGGTGGTTGGTCGGTTCGTCCATAATCAGGATATTAGGTTTCTGCATCATCAGCTTGCCGAACAGCATGCGCCCCTTTTCCCCGCCCGACAGCACCTTCGCCGGCTTTTTGATGTCGTCGTGGCTGAACAGCAGACGCCCCAGAATGCTGCGCACCGCCTGCTCGTCATCCCCTTCCTGCTTCCACTGGCTCATCCAGTCGAAGACGCTAAGGTCGTCGGCGAAGTCGGCGGCGTGATCCTGCGCGTAATAGCCAATGCGCGCATTCTCCGACCATTTAACGCTGCCGCTGTCTGGCTCAAGTTCGCCCACCAGCGTTTTCAGCAGCGTGGATTTACCGATACCGTTGGCGCCGATAACCGCCAGCTTCTCGCCCACTTCAAGCAGCAGATTGAGATTTTTAAACAGCGGACCGTTATCAAAACCTTTAGTAAGCGCTTCGACTTCCAGCGCATTACGGAACAGCTTCTTGTCTTGTTCAAAACGAATAAACGGGTTTTGACGGCTGGACGCTTTAACTTCATCCAGCTTGATTTTATCAATTTGTTTCGCGCGCGACGTCGCCTGCCGCGATTTAGAGGCGTTGGCGCTAAAGCGGCTGACGAAAGACTGCAGCTCGGCAATCTGCGCTTTTTTCTTGGCGTTGTCTGCTAATAAACGTTCGCGCGACTGGGTAGCCGCCGTCATATACTCGTCATAGTTGCCTGGATATACGCGTAATTCGCCGTAATCGAGATCCGCCATATGCGTACAAACCATATTCAGGAAGTGACGGTCGTGCGAAATGATGATCATGGTGCTTTCACGCTCGTTCAGCACCTGCTCCAGCCAGCGGATAGTATCAATATCCAGGTTGTTGGTTGGTTCGTCCAGTAACAAAATATCAGGATTTGAAAATAACGCCTGCGCCAGCAGCACACGTAATTTCCAGCCCGGCGCAATTTCGCTCATCGGGCCATAATGCTGTTCAACCGGGATGCCTACGCCGAGTAATAACTCGCCAGCGCGCGATTCGGCGCTGTAGCCATCCATTTCGCCGTAAAGCGCTTCAAGGTCCGCGACTTTATAGCCTTCCTCTTCGCTCATTTCCGGCAAAGCATATATGCGGTCGCGCTCCTGCTTTACTTCCCACAATTCATGGTGACCCATGATGACGGTGTCCAGCACGCTATATTGTTCAAACGCGAACTGATCCTGTCTTAACTTGCCGATGCGCTCGTTGGGATCGTAAGAGACATTACCGCCGGTGGGCGCCAGATCGCCGCCGAGGATTTTCATAAAGGTGGATTTACCGCTGCCGTTTGCACCGATTAAACCGTAACGATTACCGCCGCCAAATTTTACGGAGATATTTTCGAACAGTGGCTTGCTGCCAAACTGCATGGTGATATTGCTGCTTACTAACACGGCATTGACCTTTATGGCTGAGTGAGGGGAAAAACGGCGGCCATTATGCCAGACATCGCCTTACGCATGCCAGCACCGGACGTGCCGCATGAGGCAAGCCGCTGGCAGTGGGGGAAAAATAAAAAGCCGGTGGCTGTTCAGGCCACCGGCTCCCACTTGCAAGGATTGGGTAAATTTAGCCGATCAGGAAATCGTCAAGGCTTTTGCCGGAATCGAGCGCCTTTTTAATTGCCGCTGGGGTACGGCCCTGGCCGGTCCAGGATTTTACTTCGCCGTTCTCGTCGGTATAAGAATACTTGGCGGGACGCGGCGCGCGCTTGGCGCGTTTTTTACCGGTTTCCAGCGCGCCCAGTAATTCGTTCGGGTCGATACCGTCAGCCAGCAGCATTTCGCGATATTTAGAGAGCTTTTCTTCTTTTTCGCGGTTTTGCGCTTCTTCAGCTTCCACTTCTTCACGACGTTCTGTGACGACGACGGTTAATTTCTCCAGAATTTCTTCCAGATCGCTCAATGGCAGTTCGCGTGCCTGAGCACGTAATGTGCGAATGTTGTTCAGAACTTTAAATGCGTCACTCATTATACTGTCCTTGACTAAGGGGGTTAATAAAACTGTAGCGACAAGATTACCCAATTCAAATAAAAAAATAAATTAATTTTCTACTCCAGAAAATTCCGAAGCGCGCAGGTAAATTTTTGTAGCAGACACTTAAGGGAATTCTCACGGTGTTATTAACGGTGAATTAACAGTACACGTCTGGATAAAAGCGCAAGACTGAAATCGTTTTCATTGATGGTTGAAGGGTTTAATAGCCTCTGGCCTGAGGAAAAAGGGGATATAACGTGCTTTTCAGATGATATTTTACAAATAGTGTCTGCGGCATCATCCAGCACGCTCGCGTGGAGATTAAGCCTAAGCGAGCATGAAAAGGTTAATCTTCGGCACGAATGGATAAAAAAAAGCCGGCACGCGCGCCGGCTCAAAATCAAATTGATAACCTTTTATTATGATGTTTTATTTGCCGGCCGTCTTAGGGGTTCGCGCACAAACTCATCGTCGCGCGAGAGGGTTTCATGCAGATAGTGTTCAATCTGCTCCAGGCTACGATTACGCGTTTCCGGTACGCACTTAATGACAAATATCGCGCCCGCAATACCCACCAGCGCAAAGATAAAGAAAGCGCCTGCCAGACCGACGCTCGCCAGCAGCACCGGAAACATTAGCGAAATAAGGAAATTGGCGATCCACATAGCGAATACCGCGCCGCCCATAAAAATACCGCGCAGACGCGTTGGGAATATTTCCGACAGCAGCAGCCAGGTCACCGGCGATAACGCGCCCTGCTGAAAACTTAAAAACAGCAGCATGCCGAACAGCACCATATAGCTGCGCCACATATCAGGCTGCCCATTAACGGTTTCCGGCATAAACAGCGTCACCGCGCCGATAAACACCAGGCATGCGGTACAGCCGAACTGACCAATCATGGTCAGCGTGCGCCGCCCCATTTTTCCCAGCAGCCAGATGCCGACAAAGGTCATCAACACCGAGATAGCGCCGTTGGCGATGGTGGCGAACAGCGCCGCGCTGTCATCCATGCCGACCGCTTTCAGCATGGTCGGCGCGTAATACATAATGGTGTTGACGCCCGTCAGCTGCTGAATAACCGCAATACCCATACCGATCAAAAAGAGCTTAAACAGCCAGGGTTTGCGCAGCTCGCTCAGCCGCGGGCGCTGCTGCTGCTCTTCCGTCAGCGTCTCTTCTATTTCCGTCAGCTCCCAGTCGACGTCCTGCCGCGCGCGGGTTCGCTCCAGCACCCGGCGCGCATCGGCCAGACGCCCTTTCATCGCGTACCAGCGCGGCGTATCCGGCATAAACATCATGCCGAAGAAAAGCAGAACCGCCGGCAGCGTCGCTACCGCCAGCATCCAGCGCCAGGTGGTTTCGCCGCCCCACGCGGCGTTGAAACCGGCATTGGAGATATAGGCCAGCATCTGGCCGGAGACAATCATCAGCTCCTGCAGCGTCACTAGCTGGCCGCGTCGGTTCGCCGGCGCGATTTCCGCGATATAGACCGGCACGGTGGCCGCCGCGCCGCCGACGGCGACGCCCAGCACCAGACGGAAGAAAATCATCCAGCCCACATCCGGCGCCATTGAGGTGCCCAGGGCGCCCATAGCGAAGATCACGGCTAAAACCAGAATAATTTTTTTCCGTCCGGCCGCTGCCGCGAAATGGCCGGAGAGCAGCGCGCCAAAGGCCGCGCCGAACAGCAGGCTGCTGGTCACCAGCCCGGTGGTGAATGGCGTCAGATGGAGTTCCGGGCCCATAAACAGCAGCGCACCCGAGATCACGCCGGTGTCGTAGCCAAACAGCAGCCCGCCAAGCGTAGCGACCACGGCGATGACTTTAACAAAAGGTTCGGTACGGGCATTGCTGTTCGGCCCTGAGGCTTTATTCAGCGTAAGGTAGGATTCTCTGGACATCTTTTCTCCCGATGGTGTGCAGGTGTCCAGTGAAAATAGATTATTTTTATCGCATATATAAATTATGAAATATTAGTTTTGCGTGGTGAATCATAGGCTCCACTTATTTTTGCTTAACCGATCACATTTATGCTCCAAAAGCCTTTACCTGGCCCCCTTAATCGCGCCGTAGATAAAACCCAGTGAGGCGATAAAAGGAAATTTTTATTTCATTAGCAGCGGCGCGGCTGCGGGAACTGGCTGCGACAGCTGCCGCAGCCGTAAGCCGGGAAAAGGGCTAGCTGGCGCTGGCGGCCGGGCCGAAAACGTCGAACTGCGGCAGCGTAACGTTCTGGTAAGTTTCCCAGCCGCCGCCCAGCGCTTTATAGAGCGCCACCAAATCGAGCGCGCTCTGCATGCGCGCCTGGGTCGCCTGCTCCTGCGCCTGCGCCAGCTGACGCTGCGCGTCCAGCACCTCGATAAAGGTCGAGATGCCCTGACGATAGCTGTCGCTGGCCAGATCAAAGGCACGCTGCAGCGACCCTGTGGTTTCATCCAGCGCCGTGACCCGTGCCTGATCGGCGCGATAGCTCACCAGCGCGTTTTCCACGTCCTGCAGCGCGGTGAGCACCGTCTGACGATAGTCGAGCGCCGCGCTCGCCTGCTGGGCGCGCGCCAGCTTCACGCTGGAGACCAGACGGCCGCCCTGAAAAATGGGAATCGACAGCGAGGGGCCGACGGAATAGAAGTGGCTGCTCCAGTTATCGAGATAGCTGACGTCGGTATTGCGCACCCCGAGCTGGCCGGTAAGCGACAGGCTGGGAAAGAGCTGCGCCACCGACACGCCGATATTCGCCGTCTGCGCGTGCAGCGTCGCCTCCGCCTGGCGGATATCGGGACGGCGCCGCGCCAGCGTGGCGGGAATGCCGACCGGCACAATCTGCGGCAAGGCGGGCATCGCTTTGGGGGTAAAGAGCTCGTTATCCAGCGCGCCGGGGGTTTTGCCCAGCAGCACCGCCAGCCCGTTCATCGCCTGGCGCGCCTGCGACTGATACTGCGGCAGCTGCGCCTGCAGCGAACTGAGCTGCGCGCGCGCATTCTCCACATCGGTAAGCGGCGCCAGGCCGTTGCGCTGCTGGCTCTGCGTCAGCTCCCAGCTCTGCTGCGCCACGGCAATCTGCTGCTCCAGCGTGGCGACCGTCGCCTGCGCGCCGCGCAGCTGCAGGTAAGCGCGCGCCACCTCGGCTTCCAGCGAGACCAGCGCGTCGTTGCGCTGCTCGATAGCTGCCTGGGTTTGCGCATCGGCCAGCTCGACCTGACGGCGCACTTTGCCCCAGAGATCCAGCTCCCAGCTGGCGTCGAAGCTGCCCTGGTAGAGCGTCACCGGCTGCTCCAGGCTGCTGAGCTGGCTGGCGGTTTCGCTGTCCAGCTGGTCGGTGGCGCCGTTCGCTTTCAGCAGGCCTTCCAGACCCAGCTGTTGACGCGTCACTTTCGCGCTGCCGTTCAGGCTGGGAAAGAGGCCGCCGCGCGCCTGCGCCAGCTCCTGCCGCGCGCCCGCGATGCGCAGCACCGCCTGCTGCAGCGTCAGGTTGCCCTCGACGGCGCGGTCAATCAGGCTGTTGAGCTGCGGGTCGTTAAAGGTTTGCCACCAGCGCGCATTGACGGCGCCCGGCGCGGTTTTCGACGCCTGCTGCGCGTCCATCAGGTGATAGCCGCCGGGCAGCTGCGGCTTCGGCGCCTCGTAATCGGGGCCGACGGCGCAGCCCGCCAGCCAGAGCGCCAGCGTCAGCATGCTGAGCGGTCTCGCCAGCGAGCATGTAGAGATAACCTTCATGTCAGTGTGCTCCTGCGCTGCCTTCGCTCTTAATCGGCGACAGCAGCCAACAAAATGGAATCAAGATCAGGGCGACGATGCTCAGGCCCGTAAAGACATCGATGTACGCCAGAATGCGCGACTGCGCCACCATCTCCTGATAGAGCTGACCGGCCGCCAGCGTGGCGGGATCGCCCACCGCCGAGGTAAAGTCGCGGATCGCCTGCGCCCAGTGCTGCAGGGTGATATTGAACTGCTCGTTCAGCGGCGTCATGTTGTGCACCATATGCGCCGAACGCACCTGCTCGCGCTCGGTGATCGCCGCGGTCGAGAGCGAGATGCCGATGGAGCCCGCCACGTTACGGAACATGGTAAACAGCGCCGAGGCGTCGGCGTTGAGGCGCTGCGGAATAGTAATGAACGCGATGGTGGTCAGCGGCACAAACAGAAAGCCCAGCCCGATAGACTGCGCGCTGCGCATCAGCACCAGCGTTTTAAAATCGACATCCGGCGTCAGGGTCGAGGAGTACATAAACGCCAGCGCCAGGCAGGTAAAGCCGAAGGCGATGATGTAACGCGTCTGCACGCGCGGCATCAGGGCGAGCACCAGCGGGATGGTGAGCACAATCAGCACCGCGCCCGGCGACAGCACCAGCCCCGACCAGGTCGCGGTGTAGCCAAGATCCTGCTGCGCCAGCTGCGGCAGCACGACGGAGCTGCCGTAAAGGATCATCGCCATGCCCGCCATCAGCAGCCCGGAGACCCAGAAGTTGCGGTCTTTCATCACCAGAATATCCACCACCGGCTTACGGGCATACATCAGCCAGTAGACGGCGCCGACGATGCCGACCAGCGCCAGGGTGGCGAACAGCACGATAAAGTGCGAGGCGAACCAGTCTTCATCTTCGCCGCGATCGAGAAAGACCTGCAGGCAGCCCAGCCCCAGCGTAATCAACCCGATGCCGATATAGTCGATCTTCAGCCGCCCTTTCGCCCACTTGCGCTCCCAGGGCGGATCTTCCAGCAGCTGGTAGATCGCCAGCACCGTCAGAATGCCGACCGGAATGTTAATAAAGAAGACCCAGCGCCAGCTGTAGTTATCGGTGATCCAGCCGCCCAGCGTCGGCCCGATCACGGGCGCGACGATAATGGCGATAGAGGAGAGACCGAACGCCTTGCCGCGATCTTCCGGCTTAAAGTAGTCGAGCAGTACCGACTGCTGCACCGGCTGCAGGCCGCCGCCGAAAAAGCCCTGCAGCACGCGGAACAGGATGATTTGCCACAGCTCGGTGGCGATACCGCACAGGAACGAGCAGACGGTGAACATCACGATGCAGATCAGGAAAAACTGCTTGCGGCCGAAGAGTCGGCTGAAAAAAGCGGAGATCGGCAGCACGATGCCGTTCGCCACCAGATAAGAGGTCAGCACCCAGGTGGATTCGTCATAGCTGGAAGAGAGCGAACCGGCAATATGGGGCAGCGCCACGTTAACGATGGTGGTGTCCAGAATCTCCATAAACACCGCCAGCGTGACGGTTATCGCCACCAGCCAGGGATTGCTGGAGGGTTGCCAGCTCTGCGCCTGACTCATTCCACGGTGACCTTAGGTTCTACCGACAGGCCGAGCGGCAGCGGATGGTTGGGATCCAGCCCTTTGTCGATAACGATTTTCACCGGGACGCGCTGGACGATCTTCACGTAGTTGCCGGTAGCGTTCTCCGCCGGGAAAGTAGAAAAGCGCGAACCTGAGCCCATCTGAATGCTGTCGACGTGCCCTTCCAGCGCCATATCGGGCCAGGCGTCGACGCTGATCGCCACTTTATCGCCTGGATTCATACGCGCCAGCTGCGACTCTTTAAAATTGGCGGTGATCCAGATATCGGGCGACACCAGCGAAAACAGCGAACTGCCCGCCTGCACCAGGGTGCCGAGCTGCACGTTGCGTTTGGTGACGAAGCCGTCGTAGGGCGCGCGCACCTGGGTATAGGAGAGATTCAGCTCGGCGGTATTCAACTGCGCCTGCGCCTGCGCCACCTGCTGCTGTCGCGCTTCTACGTTGGTTTCCTGCTGGCGAATTTGCAGCGCGACCTGCGAGGCGACTTCCACCTGCGCTTTGGCGCTCTGCAGCTGGGCCTGGGCCGAACGCAGCTGCGCGGCGGCGGTATCGATATTGCGCTGGCTGGTGGCGCGCGGATCGACGCCGCGCTGACGACGGTAGTCCGCTTCGGCGTTCAGCAGGTTGGCCTGGGCTTTCGCCTGATCGGCCAGCGCCTGGTCGCGCTGTGCCGGATACTGCACCTTCGACAGCGCCAGCTGCGCCTGCGCCTGATGCAGCTGCGCCTGCGCCAGACCCAGCTGCGCTTTGGCCTGATCGCGCTGAGCCAGGGTATCGCGCGGGTCGATCTCCACCAGCAGATCGCCTTTCCTTACGCGCTGGTTATCTTTAACCAGCAGCTTCACCACGTAGCCGGAGGCTTTGGGCGCGATGGTGACCGCGTCGCCTTCGGTAAAGGCATCGTCGGTGGTCTCTTCATTACGCGTGCTGAACCAGAACCAGAAGCCGACGATCAGCATGATCACCACCACTACGGCGAGAATAATCAGCGGTTTTTTGCCGGGTCTTTTACGTTCAGGCTCATCGTTGTTCTGGTCAGACTGCTCACCGGATGGATCCTGCTTTTTCTCCGCATCATCCTGATGAGATTCGCCTTTTTCATTCTCGCTCATAGTCAGTTCCGCATCGCTAACGCCCTAATTCCAGGGCATAAAAGGTCAGATAAACAGTAGATGGTAAACTGACATTTTCCAGCGTTTCTTGACCTTTCCCGACAAAAGAGGCACAACCTGCAACATTTTTTTAAGCGCAGCGGAAGTCAGGGCAGCAGGCGCAGCAGCAGCCAGCCGCTCAGCATCGACCAGGCGAGCATGGGTATAGAGAAGAGATGGAACTGCCACCAGACGGCGCGGTCTTTCGCCATGCGCAGCGCGATCAGGTTGGCGAGGGATCCGGGCAACAGGCCGAAGCCGCCGATATTCACCGCCCAGGCGAGTACGTCGGAAGGCGGGATCTTCTGCAGCAGCAGAATGGTGGCGGGCACGTTGCTGATAACCTGCGACAGGCCGATCGCCAGCAGATAAATCGCGCCGTCGCTGAAGTGCGACACGGCGTCGAAGTGACGCTGCACCACGGGCAGATGGGTAAGCAGGTAGACGTCGATAAACATGGCGATAAACACCGCCAGCAGGCTCCAGTCGATGGCGAGCAGCACCTTCCGCGCCATGACCAGATAGCAGCCCATAATCAGCAGCAGCGCCCAGCCGGTCATCTGCCACTCCAGCGCGGCGACGAACAGCAGATAGAGCAGTACGCTAACGGCGAACAGCGGTTTCTGCCAGGCGCGCGTCTCGTCGCTCTCCTGTTTTTGAATATCGCGCGGCTTAAAGCTGAACCACGTCAGCGCCAGCAGCGTCACCAGCAGCCAGACCGCCAGCGGCGTCATTTGCCCGATGAATCCCGCCACGCTGAGCTTGCCGTGACTCCACAGCAGGATGTTTTGCGGATTGCCCACCGGCGTCAGCAGCGATCCGGCATTGACCGCCAGCGCTTCAAAGATAATCAGTCGCGACAGCGGCAGGCGCGAATATTTACGCAGCGTCAGGGTCAGCGGCACCAGAATAAACAGCGCTACGTCGTTGGTCAGAAAAGTAGAGAGCAGCGCGGCGGCCAGCACCATAAAAAGCGCCAGCGCGCGTTCATGGCGGAAGCGGCCAATCAGGCGCGCCCCGAGCACGTCGAAGTAGCCGCTGGTCTCTAGCCCTTTGGTTAACAGCAGCAGCCCCGTCAGCGTGACGATGGTGTGCCAGTCGACGGCGCCGGGCAGATCCGCCCAGCGGAAATTCGCCAGCAGCAGCAACACTGCGCCGAACGCTAACAGCAAATGCAGAATACGATCATGCAAAAAAGGGCGCAGCACGGTGAGCATGGTAGCGAGTCCGGTGATTAGTGACGGCTTTCGTAAAACTTCTGGAAGACGGCGAGCGTTTCATCGCTGACGTGATGCTCGATGCCTTCGGAATCGCGACGCGCGGTTTCCGGGCTGATGCCCAGCGCAAGCAGAAAGGTTTCGACGATATGATGGCGGGCGCGACTCTCCGCCGCCAGCTTCTCGCCCTCGCCGGTCAGAAAGACGCCGCGATAGGGAACCTGCTCCACCAGCCCAGCGCTGCTGAGGCGTTTCAACATTTTGGCGACGGTAGGCTGCGAAACACCCAGGCGCGCCGCCATATCGACCTGACGCGCTTCGCCGAATTCACCGATTAAATCTGAGATCAACTCAACGTAGTCATCGATCAGTTCGCGACGATGCGCTTCGCGAACCTGTCGAAATCCTTCGACATGCTCTTCAACATCTTTCAGGGGTCCAGGCGACGCGGACGCCCCACTTTTGGCACGACGACTCATTCAGCTTCCTCTTTATTATTCTCCGCGCCCGCGCAGCGAGACGGATTTGCTGCGCTCATTGTAAACCAGGCACAAAGAAGCTCAAATTTTTCGTAAATAGCATTGGCTACAGGGTATAGCCAGTGCTATATTTGTTGATATTGTAGGCAAACGCGCAGACAATCAGGAGACGATCGTGCAGGATCCTTATCTGTTATTAGCGCTTTTTCTCCTGTATATCGCCGGCCTTTGCCTGCTGCTACGACGTTACTGATTGGGAGGTCGATATGAGCACCCTGAAATGCTGCCTTGACTGCGGCAAATGCGTCCAGACTGAAAAACCGGTTTCATCCGCAACGCTGAAATCCTGGCTTTGCCTGCTGAGCCGCTCCCCGTTTTCGCTTCGACTGATGCTGGTTGAAAAGCTGCTGGGCGAAAAACGCGGCAATCGCAACTGCCCAAATCTTATCTGGCGCGGCTAACGCGCAACCTTTCTTATGCAGCCTCTGCTCTTTGCCTGGGCTGCTCTGCTGTTCGCCCCTCTTTTAGCGCCATTTCCCCTCTTTTGCGAAGCGTTCGCGCCGATCCGACAATGGGACGCGCTAAAAAAAGAGATAAAAAAAACGGCCGCAAAGGGCCGTTTTTTATGCAACTGGTCTAAGCAAAACTTAGAAGCTGTAACCTACGCCAGCAATCCAGGTGCCTACGTCAACGTTACGGATACGGCTCTGCTCGTAACCTACGTCGATAGCGAACTGCTGGTA
The DNA here is from genome assembly GCF_059730625.1 of Pantoea sp. X-Soil-MYKO-1289. Taxonomy (NCBI): domain Bacteria; kingdom Pseudomonadati; phylum Pseudomonadota; class Gammaproteobacteria; order Enterobacterales; family Erwiniaceae; genus Pantoea; species Pantoea sp. X-Soil-MYKO-1289. The sequence continues at coordinate 1,399,609 of NZ_AP036004.1, read as the reverse complement.
CGGGTTGAACTGCAGACCGGCACCGTAGGAGAAGCCTACGTCGCTGGAATCAGAGTTAGAACGGAAAGTGGTTTCGTTCTGCTGGAATTTACCGTAGCCGATACCTACCACGCCGTAGATGCTCGCCCAGTCGTTCAGACGGTAAGCAGGACCTGCGGTGAAACCGTAGTACTGGCCTTTGTTGTACACGCCAGAATCAGTGCGATCTTTTTCGGTGTAGGTGAAAGAACCGATCCAACCCAGCGGGTTAGAGCCGTCTTCATAACGGTATTTCAGGTTGAAACCGTTAGCTTTGTTAGCCACGCCCTGATAGTCGGACTGAGCGTAACCGCCGGTGACTGTGCTCTGCGCCATTGCGGAACCCGCAGAAACTGCCAGAACACAAGCCAGTGCTGAAAGACATGCAATTTTTTTCATAACCACCTCAAATGTGATAATACTTCTCTCCTGACAACGCTGAAAATATAACAAAACTTAGCAAGAAACTCTGCCCGCAAATTATTGTCTAACAGAATGTTTGGTGTAACAGAAAGTTAATGAAGCTTCCTATGCTATTCATTTTACTTATAATTTCCGTCATCAAACTGCAATGAATTTTTTGCGATAAAAATTGTCCTTTAAGTTAAATCCTAAAAAAACCTGACATTTCTTTACGCTACTGGCCCTGAAATTGCCTGAATTTCGCTCAGCCAGGAGCGGACAGGCTGGATTGCCTCCTCCGCTTTTGCCCGTGGTTCGATTAAACTGAGCCTCTCATTGCCTCTCAGTTGACCATCAGGACGCGCTTACAGGATGTCATTTTCTCTCTCAGGTAAAACTTCTGCCCCGGCCTTCTCGGTCGCCGTGCTGCTGATAGCGATGCTATCGCTGCAGGGCGGCGCCTCTCTGGCTAAATCGCTCTTCCCCACGGTAGGCGCCACCGGCATTACCGCGTTGCGTCTCGGACTCGGCACGCTGATGCTGTGCGTAATCTTCAAACCCTGGCGGCTGCGTTTTACCCGCGAACAACGTCTGCCGCTGTTGCTGTACGGGCTGGCGCTGGGCTGTATGAACTTTCTTTTTTACCTGTCGCTGCGCACCGTGCCGCTCGGCGTCGCGGTGGCGCTGGAGTTTACCGGTCCGCTGACGCTGGCGCTGCTGGGCACGCGCCGCCTGCTCGATTTGATCTGGGTGGTGCTGGCGGTGGCCGGACTCTGGTTTCTGCTGCCGTTCGGCGACAGTATGAAAGCCATCGACCCGCTGGGCGCGGCGCTGGCGGTGGGCGCGGGCGCCTGCTGGGCGCTCTATATTCTGGCGGGTCCGCGCGCTGGCGCGCAGCACGGCCCGGCGACCGTGGCAATGGGCTCGTTAATCGCTTCCGTGATTTTCGTGCCGCTGGGGCTGACGTTCGCCGAGCCCGGCATCTGGCACTGGAGCGTCATTCCTGTCGCGCTGCTGGTCGCCCTGCTCTCCAGCGCCATCCCCTACGCGCTGGAAATGGTGGCGCTGACGCGGCTGCCAGCGCGTATTTTCGGCACGCTGATGAGCCTCGAACCGGCGGTAGCGGCGCTGTCGGGCATTTTGTTCCTGGGTGAAACGCTGTCGCTGACGCAGAGCCTGGGTCTGCTGGCGATCATTCTGGCGTCGGCAGGCGCGACGCTGACGCTCAAGCCTAAAAATAACGCGCTTAAAGAAGTGGAAATAACCCCGCCGCCGGCGCAATAACATATTCCGCCTGCGTATAACGCAGGTGGATAATATTTCACCGCTTCAGGCGCCTTTATTTTATTAATTGATAAACATTCTTATTATAATTCTGAAACATACTGTTTAAATCCCGGCCATAAAAACCATATAAATTATTGATAATAAAAACATTTATTTATATTAATGTAACCGGCATCTCTTTTAGCTGTTATTGCCGCCTACGCTTTATCCGTAAATGCTATCTATTTCAGCCATCGATAAGCTCAATCCTGCAAACACGCGAATGGCTGCTATACTTATTCCCGTGCTTGATTAGGACAACCCATCAAAGAGAGGATTCATACGATGAGTACCGCAAAACTGGTTAAAACGAACGCTTCCGATCTGCTTTACACCCGTAACGATGTGGCTGATGACGAGAAAAAAGCCACCATTGAGGTGCTCAACCGTCTGGTAGTGGAATTTATCGATCTGTCGCTGATCACCAAGCAGGCGCACTGGAATATGCGCGGCTCCAACTTTATCGGCGTACATGAAATGCTGGACGGTTTCCGTACCACCATTACCGATCACCAGGACACCATTGCTGAACGTGTCGTGCAGTTAGGCGGCGTGGCGCTGGGTACGACTCAGGTCGTTAACGACAGAACGCCTCTGCAGAGCTATCCGCTGAACATTCACAGCGTGCAGGACCATCTGAAAGCGCTGGCCGATCGCTACGCCATCGTTGCGAACGATACCCGTAAAGCGATTTCTGAAGTGAAAGATGAAGACACCGCAGATATCTTTACCGCGGCATCGCGCGATCTGGATAAATTCCTGTGGTTTATCGAATCCAATATCGAATAAGTGCAACTGCACTCATCAGGCGGGGAAACCCGCCTTTTTTATGCCCGCTTAACAGTAAACTCCCCTTTTTTTGACCTCTATAACATTTCTGAACGCCTCTCCTTCCCACGCCGAATGCCGCATGCAAAGGTGCATTGCACCAGAATAATCTTATGCACCATTTTGGTGATCGATTTTGGTGCAAAAGTTTTTACCTGTGCAAAATCGTGTCAGCTTTCTGATTTAACCCTTTGATTGTGGTAAAAATGAAAAGTTGGCATAATTTTTTCATATGGTAAGCCGTAAACACCGCCTTCAGGCCGGGATGTAATAAGGAAAAATGATGAAGTCACTGTTTAAAGTCTCTGTGGCCGCGCTGGCGCTGGCCTTCTCACTCTCTTCCACCGCAGCAGAAAAAAAACTGATCGTTGCCACCGATACCGCGTTCGTTCCTTTTGAATTCAAACAGGGCGATAAGTATGTCGGCTTCGACGTCGACCTGTGGGACGCCATCGCTAAAGAGCTGAAGCTGGACTATACCCTTAAGCCGATGGACTTTAGCGGCATTATCCCTGCCCTGCAGACGCGCAATATCGACCTGGCGCTGGCGGGCATCACCATTACCGACGAGCGTAAAAAAGCGATCGAGTTTTCTGACGGCTACTACAAGAGCGGTCTGCTGGTGATGGTTCGCAATAACGAAAACGACATCAAAGGTATTGACGACCTCAACGGTAAAGTGGTTGCGGTGAAGAGCGGCACCGGTTCGGTGGATTACGCGAAAGCGCATATCAAAACCAAAGATCTGCGTCAGTTCCCGAATATCGACAACGCCTATATGGAGCTGGGCACCAACCGCGCCGACGCGGTGCTGCACGACACGCCGAACATCCTTTACTTTATCAACACCGCAGGCAAAGGCCGCTTTAAAGCGGTAGGCGACTCTATCGAGGCGCAGCAGTACGGCGTGGCGTTCCCGAAAGGCAGCGACGAACTGCGTGAGAAAGTAAACGGCGCGCTGAAGACCCTGAAAGAGAACGGCACCTATAACCAGATCTACAAAAAATGGTTCGGCAGCGAACCTAAATAATAATTTTTTTGTTTCAATTTTGAGCAGGGACGCGTGCCCTGCTTTTTCCATCGCAACATAACTGGAGTCACACCATGGAGTTTGACTGGAGCGTCATCTGGCCCGCGATGCCGGCGCTGATCGAAGGCACGAAAATGACCCTGCTGATCTCGGTGCTCGGCCTGGTCGGCGGACTGATCATCGGCCTGGTCGCCGGCTTCGCCCGCGCCTACGGCGGCTGGATCGCCAACAATCTCGCGCTAGTTTTTATTGAGATCATCCGCGGCACCCCTATCGTGGTGCAGGTCATGTTTATCTACTTCGCGCTGCCGATGGCCTTCCCCGATCTGCGCATCGATCCCTTCACCGCGGCGGTGGTGACCATTATGATCAACTCCGGCGCCTATATCGCCGAGATCACGCGCGGCGCGGTGCTGTCGATCAATAAAGGCTTCCGCGAAGCGGGCCTGGCGCTGGGGCTGTCGCGTCGCGAAACCCTGCGCTACGTTATTATGCCGCTGGCGCTGCGCCGTATGCTGCCGCCGCTCGGCAACCAGTGGATCGTCAGCATCAAAGATACCTCGCTGTTTATCGTTATCGGCATGGCGGAGCTGACGCGTCAGGGTCAGGAGATCATCGCCGGCAACTTCCGCGCGCTGGAGATCTGGAGCGCCGTGGCGATTATCTACCTTGTGATTACGCTGGTGTTGAGCTTTGTGCTGCGCCGCATCGAGAAAAGGATGAAAATCCTGTGATTGAATTTAAAAACGTTTCCAAGAGCTTCGGCACCACCCAGGTGCTGCACGATATCAACCTGAAGATTAATCAGGGCGAGGTGGTGGTGATTATCGGGCCGTCCGGCTCCGGCAAATCGACGCTGCTGCGCTGCATCAACAAGCTGGAAGAGATCACTAGCGGCGATCTGATCGTCGACGGTCTCAAGGTCAACGATCCCAAAGTAGACGAGCGCCTGATCCGTCAGGAAGCGGGCATGGTGTTCCAGCAGTTTCATCTGTTCCCGCAGATGAGCGCGCTGGACAACGTGGCGTTCGGGCCGATTCGCGTGCGCGGCGCAAAGAAAGAGGATGCGCATGCGCTGGCGCGCCAGCTGCTGGCGAAGGTCGGCCTGGCCGAGCGCGCGCACCACTTTCCTTCCGAGCTTTCCGGCGGCCAGCAGCAGCGCGTCGCTATCGCCCGCGCGCTGGCGGTAAAGCCGAAGCTGATGCTGTTCGACGAGCCGACCTCCGCGCTGGATCCCGAACTGCGTCACGAGGTGCTGAAGGTGATGCAGGATCTGGCGGAGGAAGGCATGACTATGGTGATCGTCACCCATGAAGTCGGCTTTGCGCAGAAAGTCGCGTCGCGCCTGATCTTTATCGATAAAGGCACTATCGCGGAAGATGGCGATCCCGATGCGCTGATTACCCAGCCGCCGAGCGATCGCCTGCGCGAGTTCCTGCAGCACGTTTCCTGAGTTTCCGGGCCGACATCAGTCGGCCCGTCGCTTTATCCCTTTGCAACAGGCGGGCGGCATGGCCCGCTCGCAAGGCTATTTCGCCAGCCGCTGCGCGCGCGTTGCCGCGGGCATAAAGCTCCAGGCGAGAAAACGGCTCTGCTTCTGCCCCTGCGCCATATTCACCACCCGCACCTCCGCCGCGTCGAGCGCCTGCAGCTGTTTTTCCAGCGCGGGCAGGTTCTCGCGGCGCGACACCAGCGAGGTGAACCAGACGCACTGGCGCGCCAGCGCCGCGCTCTCGGCGATCATCTTGCCGACGAACGCTTTTTCGCCGCCTTCGCACCATAGCTCGTTATGCTGACCGCCGAAGTTGAGCGGCGTCGCGCTCTCCAGCTTCAGATTGCGCGTTTTACGCTGCGAGGCGCCTGCCGCTTCCGCCGCCGAGGCGTGGAACGGCGGGTTGCAAATCACCGCGTGGAAAAATTCATTTTTGTTCACCACGCCCGCCAGCACCGCCTGCGGATCTTTCTGTCGACGCAGGCGAATCGCGCGCTGTAAGCCAGGATTGGCCGACACGATACGACTGGCCGCCTTCAGCGCCGCCTCGTCGATATCGGTGCCGGTAAAGCGCCAGCCATACTCCGCCTGGCCGATCAGCGGATAGATGCAGTTCGCGCCGCAGCCGATATCCAGAATATCCGCCTGCGGGATGGCGCCGCGATTGTCCAGCGCCAGCAGATCGGCCAGATAGTGCAGGTAATCGGCGCGGCCCGGCACCGGCGGACAGAGCGCGCCGGGCGCCAGCTGCCACTCGATGCCGTAAAAAAGCTTCAGCAGCGCCTGATTGAGCAGCATCACCGCCTCCGCGTCGGCAAAATCGATCGACTGCGCGCCGTAGCCGTTGGGCCGCACTTTGGCCGCCAGCGGCGGATGCGCGGCGGTCAAGGCGGCAAAGTCATATTCGCCCTGATGGCGGTTGCGGGCGTGGAATAAATTACTGGCTGGCTTGTTCATGGCGTCTCCCGTTTTGCAGGCGCGTACAATACGCCGCAGCGCCGGGAAAATAAAGCCGCACAATCCGCTTACACATTTCTTCCCGATGCAGCCGATGCTGTAGCGCTAAGATATTGTTAACACTTCGCTACGGGATAAAAGATGACGCATAAACGCTACTCCTACCAGCCGCGCGCCGGCCACGGCCTGCCGCACGACCCGCTGAACGCCATTATCGGGCCGCGCCCGATCGGCTGGATCAGTTCGATTTCCGCGGCGGGCCAGCGCAACCTGGCGCCCTACAGCTTCTTCAACTGCTTTAACTATCATCCGCCGATCATCGGCTTCGCCAGCAGCGGCTGGAAAGACAGCGTGCGCAATATCAGCGAAAGCAAAGAGTTCGTCTGGAATCTGGCGACGCGCTCGCTGGCGGAAGCGATGAACGAGAGTTCGGCATCGGTGCCGCCGGAACAGGATGAGTTCGCGCTGGCGGGCGTCACGCCGCTGGCCGCCTCGCAGGTGAAGGCGAGCCTGGTGGCGGAAAGCCCGGTGAACTTCGAATGTCGCCTGACGCAGCTGATCCAGCTGCAGGATGCGCAGGGCAATCCGATCGACAGCTGGCTGGTGCTGGGCGAAGCGATCGCCATTCATATCGACGAGTCGCTGCTGGACGAGGGGATTTACCAGACGGCGCGCGCGCAGCCTATTCTGCGCGCCGGCGGGCCGAGCGCCTATTACGGCATCAGCGAAAACGAGCGCTTCGACCTGATGCGGCCGGACGCGCGCCGCCGCTAAGCGCGGCGCGCCGCCCGTTACCGGCTCTTGCCGCGCGCGATAAAACTGTGCATCAGCGGCTTCAGCACCTTTTGCAGCGCTGAAGCCCGCTCCTGCCGCCAGGCGAACGGCGGCGTCTCCTCCATATAGTTCCGCTGCGCCAGCTCCAGCTGCACCGCCTCGACCTGCTCTTCCGGCTGACCATAGGCGCGCGTAATGTAGCCCCCCTTAAAGCGTCCGTTCACCACCCAACTGTAGTCGCTCTGCGCCGCGCAGACCGCTTCCAGCCCCTGCGTCACCTCGGGGCGACAGCTTTTGCCGTCGTTGGTGCCGATATTGAGATCCGGCAGACGCCCCTCAAAGAGACGCGGGATGACGCTGGCGATAGAGTGGGCGTCAAACAGCAGCGCGTAGCCGTGTTGCGCCTTCAGGCGCGCCAGCTCCTGCTGGATCTGCTGATGATAGGGCTGCCAGATATCGCGGAGATAGCCTTCGCGCTGCGCCGCAGAGGGCGTTTTGCCTGGCGCGAAGGTCGGCGAGCCGTCGAACAGGGTTTCTGGAAAGAGGCCGGTGGTGGCCGTGGCGTAGAGCGGCTGATTGTCCGGCGGACGATTCAGGTCGATAACGAACCGCGAATAGCGGCCGATCAGCACGCTGGCGCCCAGATCGCGCACAAAATCGAACAGCAGCGGAATATGCCAGTCGGTGTCGGGCAGGCCGCGCGCCGCCTCGCTCAGCCCCGCTTCCACCTCTGGCGTAAGCTGCGTGCCGGCGTGAGGAATGCTGACCAGCAGCGGCAGGCTGCCCGGCGTAAAGTCGAAAGATGTCATTGCGCTTCTCCGCGATAGATAACGGTACAGGGCAGCTCGCCGCCCAGCCAGTAAACCAGTTCCGCCGGACGCGCCAGCGGCCAGTGAACGAAGTTCGCCATTTTGCCCGCCTCCAGCGAGCCGTGCGTCTGCTGCAGCCCCAGCGCCTTCGCGCCCCAGAGCGTAACGCCCGCCAGCGCCTCTTCCGGCGTCATACCGAACAGCGTGCAGCCCATATTGAGCATCAGGCGCAGCGACAGCGCAGGCGAAGTGCCGGGATTGGCGTCGCTGGCCAGCGCCATAGGCACGCCGTGCTGGCGAAACAGCGCCACCGGCGGCCGTTGGGTTTCGCGCAGCAGATAGAAGGCGCCGGGCAGCAGCACCGCCACCGTGCCCCGCTCGCCCATCGCCCGCGCGTCCTCTTCGGTAGCGTATTCGAGATGGTCGGCGGAGAGCGCGCCGTAGCCCGCCGCCAGCCGCGCGCCGCCCAGCGAAGAGAGCTGCTCGGCGTGCAGCTTCACCGGCAGCCCAAGCTCCACGGCCTTATCGAACACGCGCGCCACCTGCGCCGGAGAAAAAGCCAGATGCTCGCAGAAGGCGTCCACCGCGTCCGCCAGCCCGTTGGCTTTCACCTGCGGCAGAATGCGCTGGCAAATCAGATCGACCCAGCCGTCGGGATCCTGTTTGAATTCCGGCGGAAAGGCGTGCGCCGCCAGGCAGGTCGCCAGCACGTCGACGGGCGCGCTCTCGCCTAACTGGCGGATGGCGCTCAGCATGCGCAGCTCGCTCGCCTCATCCAGCCCATAGCCCGATTTAATCTCTACCGTGGTGACCCCTTCCGCCAGCAGTCGGTCGAGCCGCCAGCGCGCCGACGCCACCAGCGACGCCTCGCTGGCTTCGCGCGTCGCGCGCACCGTCGAGAGAATACCGCCGCCCTGCGCGGCGATCTCGGCGTAGCTGACGCCGTTGAGGCGCTGCTCGAACTCTGCGCTGCGGTCGCCGCCGAACACCAGATGGGTATGACAGTCAATCAGGCCTGGCGTCACAATGCCGCCGTCGAAGCGGTGCTGCTGACGCGGCGTAAAATCGGGCATCTCTGCGCGCGGCCCTACCCACACTATCCTGTCGCCTGTGACCGCCAGCGCGCCATCCTCGATGATGTGATATTTGCCTTCGCGCATGGTGACCAGATCGGCCCCCAGCCACAGGCTGTCGATCGCTTTGCTTTCCGCCATTGCGCTTTCTCCCGTTGCGGACGATTTACTCCGCCTTTTAAAGTATGTATATGTATATACAACTACAGCCGGTGAGGATCAACTATGGCAACCTTTTTTGCTCCACGCGCGCTGCTGGCCGACGGCTGGCGACATCAGGTGCGTATTACCGTTAACGACGCCGGCGTTATTGAGCGCGTCACGCCCGACAGCGACGCGCACGACGCTATCCGCCTGCCCGGCGCAACCCTTCCCTCTGTCGCCAATCTGCACTCGCACGCCTTTCAACGCGCCATGGCCGGGCTGGCGGAGGTCGCAGGCGATCCTCAGGACAGCTTCTGGACATGGCGCGATCTGATGTATCGCATGGTGCAGCGCCTGACGCCGGAACAGGTGGGCGCCATCGCCGCGTATCTCTATATCGATATGCTGAAAGGCGGCTATACCCAGGTGGCGGAGTTTCACTATCTCCATCACGATCCCAGCGGCGCGCCCTACACGCAGGACGCGATGCTGCAGCAGCTGATGCAGGCCGCCGAGATCGCCGGCATCGGCCAGACGCTGCTGCCGGTGCTCTACAGCCACAGCGGATTCGGCGCGCAGCCGCCGCTGCCGGGACAAAAACGCTTTATTCAGCAGACCGACGCCTGGCTGCGGCAGCAGGAACGGCTGGCGGCGAGCGTGCGCGATAAGCCGCTGCTTAATCGCGGCCTCTGTTTTCACTCGCTGCGCGCGGTGAGCGAAGCGCAGATGCGCGAGGCGCTGGCCGCGAGCGACAGCGCGCTGCCGGTGCATATTCACGTCGCCGAGCAGGAGAAAGAGGTCAACGACTGCCTGGCCTGGAGCGGCGAGCGGCCGGTGGAGTGGCTGCTTAACCGCTTTGAGGTCGATGCGCGCTGGTGCCTGATCCACGCCACGCATCTCGACGCGCGCGAAATCGCGCAGCTCGCCGCCAGCCGCGCGGTGGCCGGTCTCTGCCCGACCACCGAGGCCAATCTCGGCGACGGCATCTTCCCGGCGGCTGAGTTTATCGCCCAGGGCGGACGCTGGGGCATCGGCTCCGACAGCCATGTTTCCCTCAGCGCGCTGGAGGAGCTGCGCTGGCTCGAATATGGCCAGCGGCTGCGCGATCGCCGCCGCAACCGCATCACCACGGCGGATCAGCCCTCGGTAGGCGATCTGCTGTGGCGCGGCGCGGCGCTCGGCGGCGCGCAGGCGTGCGGCGTCGCGCTCGGCGAACTGTCGCCGGGTAAACGCGCCGACTGGCTGGTGCTGGCGGAGGATGAATGGCTCGACAGCGTGGGTGACGAGGCGCTGCTCAACCGCTGGCTGTTCGCCGGACGGCGCGAACAGATCCGCGAGGTGTGGGTCGCGGGCCGCGCGGTGATCGAGGGGGGACGCCACGCCGCGGAAGAGCGCTGCGCGGCCGCGTTTCGCCAGGCGATGGCGGCGCTGCGATGAGAACGCATTTCTGCTACGCCGATCTTCCGGTCAGCCGCTGGCGCAACGGCGGCGGCGAAACGCGCGAAATCGTCAGCTATCCGCCGGGCGAAGCGGATTTCGCCTGGCGCGCCAGTATCGCCACCCTCGCCCACGATGGCGATTTCTCACGCTTTCCCGGCATCGATCGGGTGATTACGCTGCTGCGCGGCGATGAGGTGCGGCTCAGCGCGCCCGCCGCCACGCACCGGCTGAAGCCGCTTCAACCGTGGCGCTTTCCCGGCGAATGGGCGATCCACGCCGCTCTGCAGGGGCAAAGCGAAGACTTTAACATCATGACGCGGCGCGACAGCTGGGCGGCGGAGGTGGCGGTGACCGCACAGGCGGAGGCCAGCCTGCACGGCGTCGCCTGGTCGATCGCCGGCGAATGGCGGCTGGATAACGGCGAACGGTTCGGCGCAGCGCAGGGCGTCTGGTGGCTGGATGAGGAGACGCGGCTGACGCCGGTCACGCCAGGTGCGCAGCTGCTGCTGACGCGTCTTAGCCGTGTCCCTTGAAGCGGCCAAGCAGCTTATAGCGCGATCCCGGATAGAGCAGGCGCGCGTAGGTGACGATTTTGGTGTCGCTCCAGGTCTGGCGTCGAATCAGCAGGCAGGGCTCGTGCTCATCCAGCGACAGATATTTACGCTGGCGCGCGTCCGGCAGCACCGCCTCGACGATATGCTCGCCTGCGGTGAGCGGCGCCACCTGCATCAGATAGGTATAGGGCGTAAGCTGGTGGTAATCCTGGCTCAGGTAATCGGGCGCCACCAGCGGGTTAACCAGGCGATCCTCCAGCTGCACCGGCAAATCGTCCTCATAGTGCACGATCAGCGAATGGAAGAGGGTCTGACCGGTGCTTAAGCCGAGCACCGCCGCCTGCTCGGGATCGGCTTTATTCTGGCCGATGGCGAGGATCTGGCAGCGATGCTGGTGGCCGCGCTGGGCGATCTCGTCCGCGATGTTATGCACTTCGAGCATTGCCGTGTAGCCTTTCATCTCGGCGACGAAGGTGCCGACGCCCTGCATACGCACCAGAAAGCCTTCACTGGTCAGTTCGCGCAGCGCGCGGTTGATGGTCATGCGGCTGACGCCCAGCTCGTTAACCAGCTCGCTTTCCGACGGCACGCGCTGGTTCGCCTTCCAGCTGCCTGCGCGGATCTGGCTGACGATCGCCTGCTTGACGCGCTGGTAGATTGGGGCTGGCTCATCGCTCATCGCGGCCGCCAGCTGTGCTATTGCCGAATGCTCGACCATATTCATTTCCTTATCACGATAATGCCTGAAGTTTACTGTCTCACGGCGTAAATGTATATACATCCTCAGCCCCGCCCGTCTCGCTATCGCACGCCAGTTGAGCACGCTAATTTGTGATCGCGCTGGCATAGCAAATGCTTATAACTTGCCAGTTGTATAGACAAGAATAGACACTTGTGGTTCACTCGATTTCATTCGCTGCGCAGAGTGAAAACGGTTCGGGTTTTTGCTTAACGCGCTTACTTGTATAGACAGGAGTAGACTATGTCAGGTTCGGCTCAGGCGATGCGCCTGGTTCCCGGTAAAGTGGATCTTGCCGCGCTGCGCAGGATATATCAGGGCGGCGTGACGCTCACGCTTGATGAGCAGGCGCAGGAGGCTATCCTGCGCGCGCAGCAGACCGTGGATGAGATCGTCGCCTCCGGCAAGGTGGTGTACGGCATCAATACCGGCTTCGGCAAGCTGGCGCAGACGCAAATTCCCGCCGCCCGTCTTGCGGATCTGCAGCGTAATCTGGTGCTGTCGCACAGCGTTGGCCTGGGCGATCTGCTGCCCGATAACGTAACCCGTCTGGTGATGGCGACCAAAATCATTAGCCTGGCGCGCGGCCATTCCGGCGTGCGTATCGCGCTGATCGACGCGCTGCTGACGCTGTTTAACGCGGGCGTGATGCCCTGCATTCCGGAAAAAGGCTCGGTCGGCGCGTCCGGCGATCTGGCGCCGCTCGCGCATCTTTCGCTGATGCTGCTGGGCGAAGGCCAGGTACGCGTCGATGGCGCGCTGATCCCCGCGCGTGACGCCCTGGCCTCCGTTGGGCTGGAGCCCTTCGTGCTCGGCCCGAAAGAGGGTCTGGCGCTGCTTAACGGCACCCAGGTGTCGACCGCGCTGGCGCTGCGCGGCCTGTTCGAGGCGGAAAACCTGATGGCCGCCGGGCTGGTAGCGGGCGCGCTGTCGCTGGAGGCGATTAAAGGCTCGCTGAAACCTTACGACGCGCGCATTCATCAGGCGCGCGGCCAGCGCGGGCAAATCGCGGTGGCCGCCGCCGTCGAAACGCTGGTCAACGGCAGCGAAATTCTCGGCTCGCACGCTAACTGCGGCCGGGTGCAGGACCCCTACTCGGTGCGCTGCGTGCCGCAGGTTATGGGCGCCTGCCTCGACAATCTCACTCATGCCGCGCGCGTACTGCAGATTGAATCCAACGCCGCCTCGGATAACCCGCTGGTGTTCAGCGACAGCGGCGACGTCATCTCCGGCGGCAATTTCCACGCCGAGCCGGTGGCCTTCGCCGCCGATATTATCGCGCTGGCGGTAGCGGAGATCGGCGCTATTTCCGAGCGCCGCATGGCGCTGCTGCTCGACACCGGCCTCTCTGGCCTGCCGCCCTTTCTGGTGCGCGACGGCGGCGTCAACTCCGGGTTTATGATTGCGCAGGTCACCGCCGCCGCGCTGGCCTCAGAGAATAAATCGCTGGCGCATCCGGGCAGCGTCGACAGCCTGCCGACCTCCGCCAATCAGGAAGATCACGTTTCGATGGCGACCTATGCGGCGCGCCGTCTCGGCAGCATGTGCTTTAACACCGCCGCAGTGGTCGGCATCGAAGCGATGGCGGCGGCGCAGGGCATTGAGTTCCACCGTCCGCTGCAAAGCTCCGCGCTGCTTGAGCGCGAGATTAGCCGTATTCGTCAGCAGGTCGCCTTCCTTGAGGAAGACCGCCTGCTGGCGCCCGATATCGACGCCATGCGTCTGTGGGCCAGCCGTAGCGACTGGCCCGATTTTCTCACGGCGCTGCTGCCCAGCCAGCAGACCGTCTCTTCAGGTGAATAAGGAATCTGCTATGAGCGAAACTCTCTCCCAGGCCGTGGCGCGCGAAGTGCGTGCGCCGCACGGCACTACGCTGCACTGCGCCAACTGGCTGATCGAAGCCGCCTGGCGCATGATCCAGAATAACCTCGATCCCGACGTGGCCGAGCGGCCGGAAGATCTGGTGGTTTACGGCGGCATCGGCAAAGCGGCGCGCAACTGGGAATGCTTTGAACAGATCCTGCGCTCGCTGGAGCTGCTGCAGCCCGACGAAACCCTGCTGATCCAGTCGGGCAAGCCCGTTGGCGTCTTCCGCACCCATGCCGACGCGCCGCGCGTGCTGCTGGCGAACTCCAACCTGGTGCCGCACTGGGCCAACTGGGATCATTTTCACGAGCTGGATAAAGCCGGGCTGATGATGTACGGCCAGATGACCGCCGGCTCCTGGATCTATATCGGCGCGCAGGGCATCGTGCAGGGCACGTATGAAACCTTCGTCGAAGCGGGCCGTCAGCACTATAACGGCGATCTGGCCGGACGCTGGATCCTGACCGCCGGTCTGGGCGGCATGGGCGGCGCGCAGCCGCTGGCGGGCGTGCTGGCGGGCGCCTGCGTGCTGGCTATCGAGTGTCAGGAATCGCGCATCGATTTTCGCCTGCGCACCCGCTATGTCGATCACAAAGCCTACACGCTGGACGAGGCGCTGACGCTGATTGAAGAGGCGACGCAGGCGAAACAGGCGATCTCCGTCGGCCTGCTGGGCAACGCCGCCGAGATCCTGCCGGAAATGGTGAAACGCGCCCGCGCGGGCGGCATCAGGCCCGATATCGTGACCGATCAGACCTCCGCGCACGACCCGGTAAACGGCTATCTGCCGATCGGCTGGGACGTGGCGCGCTGGCAGTCCGAACGCGCCAGCGCGCCGAAAGCGGTGGAAAAAGCGGCGCGCGCTTCGATGGCGGTGCACGTGCAGGCGATGCTCGACTTCTGCCATATGGGCATCCCCACGGTGGACTACGGCAACAATATTCGTCAGGTGGCGCTGGACGAGGGCGTCGAGAACGCCTTTGATTTCCCGGGATTCGTGCCGGCCTATATTCGTCCGCTGTTCTGCGAGGGCAAAGGACCGTTCCGCTGGGTCGCGCTGTCGGGCGATCCGGAAGATATCTACAAAACGGATGCGAAGCTCAAAGAGCTGTTTCCGCAGCATAAAAGCCTGCATCGCTGGCTCGATATGGCGCAGGAGCGCATCGCTTTTCAGGGTCTGCCGGCGCGCATCTGCTGGCTGGGGCTAGGGGAGCGCCATCTGGCCGGACTGGCGTTCAACGAGATGGTGCGCAACGGCGAGCTGAAAGCGCCGATTGTGATTGGCCGCGACCATCTCGACTGCGGTTCCGTCGCCTCGCCGAACCGCGAAACCGAGTCGATGAAGGATGGCTCCGACGCGGTGTCCGACTGGCCGCTGCTTAACGCCCTGCTGAATACCGCGGGCGGCGCGACCTGGGTGAGCCTGCACCACGGCGGCGGCGTCGGTATGGGCTTTTCGCAGCATGCGGGCATGGTGATCGTCTGCGACGGCAGCGAGCAGGCCGACCAGCGCCTGGGCCGCGTGCTGTGGAACGATCCCGCCACGGGCGTGATGCGCCATGCGGACGCCGGGTATGAGCGCGCGCAGGCCTGCGCGGCCGAGCACGGGCTTAATCTGCCGATGCTGAAGTGAGGGGCGCCAGGCCGGGCGCGGGCGGCGGCGGGTTCCGTCCCGCCTGACGGGCTGGCCTGCTGCGCAGGCGGGCGCTGAGCGGGTTCCGCCCGCTGGCGGGTTGGCCTGCTGCGCAGGTGGGCGCTGAGCGGGTTCCGCCCGCTGGCGGCTCTGGTTCGCTGCGCGAACAGGCTCTGAGCGGGTTCCGCCCGCCAGGCGGCAGGGAGTTTCAGCAGCGCCGCTGCTGGCGTGCGTGTTAAGGGGCTCGCCAGCCCCTTAACAATCCCGGCTTCCGGCAGCCTCCACGCCGCGCTCCGCGCGGTCCCTTCGTTGCTTACGTCGGCCTCACGGACCGCGCGGATTCGACATCCTGTCTCATGCCGCGCTCTCGCCGACGTCCTGTCGGCTCGTCCTGGCCGCCGTGCGCGCCTCAGCGTGTCGGATGCCTCTGACACTGCCCCGCCTGCAATTTCCTTATTTTTATTAACGACGCCATTGTCTGAGCGCATGACTCATGCTTTCAGCGACAAAGATGCGCCTTTAAGAATCAGAACTCGCAGCGGGGGTTGTAGGGGCCATCGCAGCCGCTGAGCGGAGGAAGGATTTCAGGACGAGCGGCAGGGATGCCGCGAAGAGGCTGGCATGAGCCAAGGATGGCGAATCCAGCCGGTCCGTCAGAAATCCTGAGAGAGCGAAGGGACCCGCGCAGCGGGCGGCTGAGCTGGCCCGAGGCGCGGGTGCAGGGCCGGCGCCCACCGGCCCTGCTCGGTCGCCCGCAGCGGGCGAAATGAAACTCCCTCGCTGTCAGGCGAACGAAACCTGCGCCGCTGCCAGGCGAGCGAAACCCGCATCGCCGTCAGGCGAACGAAACCTGCCCCGCCGCCAGGCGAACGAAACCCCCACCGCCGTCAGGCGAGCGAAACCCGCACCGCCGTCAGGCGAACGAAACCCGCACCGCCGTCAGGCGAACAAAACCCACGCCGCCACCAGGCGAACGAAACCCGCTCAGAGCCATCTGCGCACCAGGTCAATCGCCGCGCGCGCCGCGCGCAAAAGGCAAGCGGGGCCGCTACCCCGCTCCGCCCCCAGCCGGTCCGCTGCCCCTTATTCCCTTTGGTTCTGACCTATAGCCAAATTCCCAGCCCGGAAGATAGACGCGCCTGCGCCTTGCCACTAAAGTGGAGACTCATCACTACAGGAGCGCGATTCCGCATGACCCTATCCCCTGCCCTGCTCGACAAAGCCCAACACTGGCGTCATCAGCTGCACCGCGAACCGGAACTCGGTTATCAGGAGCATAAAACCAGCGATCTGGTCGCGCAGGAGCTGGAAATGGCGGGATTGCAGGTGCATCGCGGGCTGGCAGGCACCGGCGTGGTCGGCACGCTGCGCAACGGCGACGGCCCGGTTATCGGGCTGCGCGCCGATATGGACGCCCTGCCCATCACCGAAAAAGGCAACCCGCAATGGCGCTCTGCGCGTCAGGGCGTGATGCACGCCTGCGGCCACGACGGCCATACCGCGATACTGCTGGCGGCGGCGCTGCAGCTGGCGGCCACGCGCCGCTTTCGCGGCACGGTGCACTTTATCTTTCAGCCCGCCGAAGAGAATCTGGGCGGCGCGCGCAAAATGGTGGAAGAGGGATTGTTTCAGCGCTTCCCCATGGATGCAATCTATGCGCTGCATAACTGGCCTGGCCTGCCGGTGGGATCGCTGGCGGTCAATCCCGGCGCGATGATGGCGTCGCTCGACTCGTTTGAAATTACCCTGACCGGCAAGAGCTGCCACGCGGCGATGCCGGAAAGCGGCGCCGATCCGATGGTAGTGGCCGCCGAACTGATTCTGGCGCTGCAAACCATTCCGTCACGTCGCCTCTCGCCGCTCGCCTCGGCGGTGGTCAGCGTCACGCAGATCCACGGCGGCGAAGCGATTAACGTCATCCCGGAAACGCTGGTGCTGCGCGGTACGGTGCGATGTTTGCAGACCGACGTACGCAACAAGGTACGCGGTCTGATCGAAGAGTTTGTCACTACCCTGCCGCGCCCGTTCGGCGTCAGCGGCGCTGTTCACTGGTTTCCCGGCTATCCGGTCACCGCCAACCACGCCGAACCCGCTGAGCAGGTACGCATGGCGGCGCAGCAGATGCTGGGCGAAGAGCAGGTACACTGGCAAGTGAATCCCTCCATGGCGTCGGAAGATTTCGCCTGCATGCTTGATGTCTGTCCCGGCGCCTATTTCTGGCTGGGCGCCGATGGCGCGACGCCTTCCGCACCGCTGCACAACGCCGAATATGACTTCAACGACGCGCTAATTCCGCTGGGCGTGACGTTCTGGCAGCGCCTGGTCGAACAGGCGCTGCCGCAAGGCTAACTTAAAATCCGGCGTCGCTGAGGCGCGCCAGGCCCGCCTCCAGCGACGCGCTCTCGCCGCTGGCGCGCAGGCAGCAGGCGATTTGCAGACGCAGCGCCTGCGGCACCGGGCACTCGCCCTTCAACACCCTTTCCGTCCAGCGCGCGGTCGCCTCGGCCGATTTATCCGCCGGCAGCTCCGGCGCCGCTTCCGGCTGCCGCTCTACCCAGACTTCCGCTTCGCCTCCTGCGCCGGGAATAAAGCTGATCGCCGGACAGCGCAGCGGGCTGGCGTAAACTTCGCCTTCCGTGCCGTTCAGCAGAATGGCGGGCGCGTCGATATCGCTAAAGAATTTCGCCACGCGCGGTACATATTCCGGGTGCGATACGCTGGAGAGACGCAGCGCGTCGCGTTCGCCGAACGGCGTCGCCAGCTTCACCAGCGTATGGGCGCTGCTGCGCACCCCCATTCGCCAGCGCAGCGAAAGCTGCTTCGCCATCGGCGGGCAGAGATGATCGATGGTGATAAAGGCGAGGCCGCCCTTGTCCAGCGCCGCCTGCGCCTGCTGCTGCGTGGTCACCGCCGCAATGCCGAGCGCGGCGAACACCGCCTCGCTGGTAACGCGCGTCGGATCGTCGCTGACGCCGTGCACCAGCACCGGAAAGCCCAGGCGATTCAGCAACAGCGCCAGCAGCGGCGTCAGATTGCCCTGACGCCGCGCGCCGTTGTAGCTGGGAATAACTATCGGCTGCGGATGCTGCACAGGCGCCTGCAGCGACATCATGCTCGCCTGCATCGCCTGATAGAAACCGCGCATCTCCTCTTCGCCTTCGCCCTTGATGCGTAGCGCGATGAGAATGCCGCCCAGCTCCAGCTCCGGCACCTCGCCCGCCAGCATCGCCGTATAAAGCGCCTGCGCAGTGGCGAGGTCGAGATCGCGCGCGTGATTTTTGCCGCGTCCGATCTCTTTAATCACTTTGTTCAGTTCCATTCTTCGCTTCCGATCAGGGGCCGCGCCAGGCGGCGGCCAAAATTAGTCAGTGGTTAACGCTTCGTCGCCGGCCGCCGGGTGGGGCGCCGTTTGTTACCCGCCAGCGCTGGCGCGCGTTTCACCTTCAGCGCGGCGGGCGCCTCCGGCTGCTCGATAGGGAAGACCGGCAGCGCGGCCAGCAGGCGGCTGCCGTAGGTTTTGCTCAGCAGGCGACGGTCATAGATGACGATTTCGCCGTAGCACTGATGACTGCGGATCAGGCGGCCAACCTGCTGGATCAGCGTAAAGGAGGCGCTCGGCAGGCTCTGCACCTCAAACGGGTAGCGATTCAGGCTCTTAAGCCATTCGCCTTCGGTCAAAATTACCGGACTGTCCACCGGCGGAAAAGCGATTTTATGAATATGCACCTGGCTCAGCAGCTCGCCTTTTAAATCCAGCCCTTCGGCGAAGGACTGCAGGCCCACCAGAATGCTGGTGTCGCCCTTCGCCACCCGTTTACGGTGCAGATCCACCAGACGCGAGCGCGGCTGATCGCCCTGCACTAGCATGGTCAGGCGCAGCTCAGGCAATTGTGCGACGAACTGCTGCATCGCGCGGCCGCTGGCGAACAGCACCAGCACCCCTTTGTGCTTCTCCTCTTTCATCTGCTGACGGAAAAAGGCCGCCATTTCGGCGATATGCTCCGCTTCGTTCGCCAGCAGCGGCTCATAGCGCATCTGCGGGATCACCAGCTTGCCCTGCTCGACGTGATTAAAGGGCGAGTCGAGCGCCACGAATCGGTCGCCGGCTTTCTCGCTCAGGCCCGACATCTCCTGCAGGCGGCCGAAGCTGTTGAGCGAGCGCAGCGTAGCGGAGGTCATCACCACATGAGGAATTTTGCGCCACAGCAGCTTCTCCAGCTGATCGCTGACGCGAATGCCGGCGCAGTGAAACAGCAGATGCGCCTGGCCGTCGCGCAGCTCGCGCGTGATCCACTTCGACACCGGCGCGCCCGACGCTTTCGGCATTGCCGCCAGCCGCCACAGCTTGCTGACTGATTCGAACCAGCCGAACTGGCGGTTAAGCTGCAGCAGATTGCGGTGCAAACGCATCAGATCGACGCTGCCGGTCTGTTCGCTGAGGGCGTTGATCAGTCCTTCCGCCAGGCCGCGCAGCGCGTCGCTCAGCTTGAACAGGCGCGCGCAGAGGGCCAGCAGCTCTTCAGGCAGCTCGCCGAGCACAAAGCGAAACTCGCCCGGCTGGTTGTCGGCGGGCAGCAGCGGATTGAGCGCCTGGCTCAGCGTCGTCAGCAGCTCGCGCAGTTCCTCGCAGTGCGCCTTGAGACGCTCGGGGTTGCTGAGCGGCGGCGGCGATTTCGGGCGCATCTGCGTCATAATGCCCTCTACCAGCCGCACGAAGAGATCGAGCTGCAGGCTGCTCCAGCCGGGCGTGATGTCGGCGCTCATCTCCAGCGCGTCGCGCGCCACCTCCGGCAGATGGTGGCCTTCGTCCAGCACCAGCATCAGGTGCTTCGGCGGCGGCAGCACCGACTCGTTCTCCATCGCCGCCATCACTAGCGCATGGTTAGCCACCACGACATCCACCTGCTCGATTTCACGACGGGCGACGAAAAAGGGACATTCGCGATACCAGCGGCAGTGCGCGCCGAGACAGCTCGCTTTGTCGGTCGAGAGGCGCTGCCACAGGCTGTCGCTGATATTCTCTTCGCTGTGGTCGCGCAGTCCGTCCCAGGCGTAGCTGCCGAGCGCCTTCTCCAGTCGGCCGCACTGCGTCTGCTCCTCCTGAGTGCTGCTTACCGCCTCGTCGTCAAGATAGAGCAGCAGATCGCCCTGCTGGTCGTCGCTGGCCGCCAGCGCCGCCAGATTGCGCGGACAGACGTAGCGACCGCGCCCGAAGGCGGCGGTAAAGGTAAGATCGGGAATGATCTTTTTCAGCAGAGGCAGATCTTTGGTAAAGATCTGATCCTGCAGCGCCACGTTGGCGGTGCTGACGATCAGGGTCTTCTCTTCGGCGCGGCTCGCCGCGATGCCGGGGATCAGGTAAGAGAGGGTTTTGCCGACGCCGGTCGGCGCCTCAATCGCCAGATGGCGCGCGTCGTCGCCCGCCAGGCACTTCGCCACTTCGGCGATCATCTGGCGCTGCGGCGCGCGGGGAATAAAGTCCGGCACCTGCTGCTGTAGCGCCTTATACCACTGCGCTATCTGGCTTTTTATTGCTGCTGTCAGGGCCATAGTCGTTTACCGCCGGGTGAAAATGGCCTGTATTTTTACACAGTAATCCGCCAGCGTCAGCTTTGAGGCGCATTTTTTCGCGCCGTCTCGAAGAATTGCGCAGCGGAAAAATCTTGCCGTAGCCAGCGGCCGGGCTTCAGCGCTATGGTGTCGCATCACCGCCGTTCTCATAAGGAAGAAGAGATGATTTTTCCCCACCGCGCCTTTGCCGCTCTCTGCGCCCTGCTGCTCTGGATGGCGCAGGCCGCCGCGCAGCCGACCTATCAGCTGGAGCAGGTGGTGGAGCTGAGCCGCCACGGCGTGCGTCCGCCCACGCCGGGCAACCGCAAAGAGATCGAGGCCGCCACGCAGCGTCCCTGGACGGTATGGAGCACGCGCGACGGCGAGCTGACGGGCCACGGCTATGCGGCGGTGGTCAATAAAGGGCGCTGGGAGGGCGAACATTATCGTCAGCTCGGCCTGCTGACGGCCGGCTGCCCGCAGCCGCAGGATATCTACGTGCGCGCCAGCCCGCTGCAGCGCACCCGCGCCACCGCCGAAGCGCTGGTGGACGGCGCCTTTCCCGGCTGCGGCGTGCCGGTGCATCACGTGGCAGATGAAGCCGATCCGCTGTTCCAGACCGACGCCTTCGCCGCAACGGCGACCGATCCTGCGCGGCAGCGGGCGGCGGTCGCGGCGAAGGCGGGCGATCTGGCCGCGCGGCAGCGGGCGCTACAGCCCGCCGTTCAGGCGCTGAAGCAGGCGGTGTGTCTCTCGGACGCCCAGTGCGCGCTGTTCGATCAGCCGTGGCAGATCCGCCAGAGCAAAGGCGGCCACGCCTATATCGCCGGCCTGAGCGTGATGGCGAGCATGGCGGAAACGCTGCGCCTCGGCTGGAGCGAGAACCTGCCGCTCAGCCAGATCGCCTGGGGCCATATCACCCGCTCGGCGCAGATCACCGCCATTCTCCCGCTGCTGACGGCGAACTACGACCTCAGCAACGACGTGCTCTACAGCGCGCAAAAGCGCGGCTCGATTCTGCTCAACGCTATGCTGGAGGCAGCGGAAAGCCGCGACGCCGCGCCACATGCGCGCTGGCTGCTGCTGGTGGCTCACGACACCAATATCGCGATGGTGCGTACTCTGATGGGCTTTAGCTGGACGCTGCCCGGCTACGCGCGCGGCAATATCCCGCCCGGCGGCGCTCTTGTGCTGGAGCGCTGGCGCGACAACGCCAGCGGTGAACGCTTTCTGCGCGTCTATTTTCAGGCGCAAAGCCTGGATGACCTGCGCCGTTTGCAGCCGATCGACGCCGCGCATCCGCTGCTGCGCGAGGAGTGGCGGCAGGCGGGATGCCGTGTGACGCCGGTGGGCACCCTCTGCCCGCTGGCGCGTGCCGTTCGCACGCTAAGCCAGCAGATTGACCCGCGGGCGGTGACGCCGGTCAGCTATGCGCTGCCCTGACCATCCAGCCGTTTGCCCAGACATTGCGCCTGCGGCATTGCGGCATAAGGTCCGAATGCGGCAATAGGCTGAAAGCCGTGGCGTGCGTAAAACGCCAGCGCGCGCGCGTTGACGCGGCGCGTCTCCAGCCACAGCTGGCGATATCCCGCCAGCAGCGCCTGCTGCTCAAGGAAGTGCAGCAGCGCCGCGCCAGCGCCCTGGCTTCCGGGCAGCGCGAACATGCGTTTAAGCTCAGCCACGCCGGGCTGCAGCGGGCGAAAGGCGCCGCATCCAACCGGCTGCCGCTGCGCATTCCGGGCCACGGCGAAGCAGCGTCCCGGCATCGCCATTTCCGCCGCATCAAAACGGGCACGGCCGCTGCTGCCGGTTAACTGCGCCAGGGTGTCGGAAAGCCGATCCAGCAGCCAGCGAGCGTCGGGATGATCCGCATCTTCACGCGCGACCTGGATCATGGCAGGGGCTTCAGCGGCTTAAACATTACCGTCGTCGCCTCCAGCTCGCCCGCGATCGATTCGGCGTAGCCTGGAATCGAGCCGGCAATCTGCCAGCCGAGCGAAAGATAGAGCTGCGTGGCGACGTCGCCGCTGCGGGTGTCCAGCACCAGCAGCGTTTTGCCCAGCGCCTGCGCGCGCTGCTCGGCCAGCCGCATCAGCTGGCGCGCGATGCCCTGACGGCGAGCGGCGGGATGCACCAGCAGCTTGTTTATCTCCGCGCGATGGCGGCCGTTGGGCATCACGGCGGCGCTCAGGGTGAGCGTGCCGACCACCCGCTCGTGCTGGCGCGCAACGATGAGTTCGTTCTCGCCCTCGGCGAGGCTGGCTGCGCGTTGCTGCCAGAAACGCGCTATCGTCGCGCGGTCCTGCGGATCGGTAAAGCCGATGCTGGCGCCGTCCGCGACGCACGCCTGCAGCAGATCGCTGAGAAAGTCCTGCTCGATACGCGCCCGATCGGCGTCAAGCCATTCATAAGTTGTCATGGTTTGCATACCACCAGCACATAGCGCGCGCCGTCGGTGAGATGCGCCTCGAACGCCGAGCGGCCGGTCAGATGAAAACGCAGGCAATCGCCGCTCTGTAAGGTCCAGCTCTGCCCGTCCATGGTGATGGTCAGGCCGCCCTGCTGCAGCCAGATATGCTGCTCCAGCCCCTGAACAGGCGGCGCATCGTAATCGATGCGCGCGCCCGGCCGCAGCTGCCCTTCCACCAGCTCTGCGCGGAAGTGGGCGGCCGGCGGCGAGACGTTGCGGCGCACAAAGCCGCTGGCGTCGTCGCGCCATAACGGCTGCTGTTCCGGCGTCAGCAGCAGATTGACCGCCTCTTCCACTTCACTTAACAGCCGGGACATGGTAAGACCATAAGCGACGCACAGCCGATTCAATAAGGCAGCCGTCGGGCTGGTTTCGCCGCGCTCAATACGCGACAATGACGCCCGGCTGATGCCGGTCGCCGTGGCGAGTTCATCCAGCGACCAGCCGCGCTGAACGCGGAGTTCCGCAAGGCGAGCCGCAAGGCGTTGTTCACTCTCTTCAGTCAGCATGGCGCTCTTCTCATATTTGGGAAAAATATCTCATAAATGAGATATAGCGTGAAACTGGCGCCAGGGTCAACTTGTACATTTAAAAAACATTTGTACAAGTTGATCCGGTTAGTTAAGGTTACTGGATCGCAGTCAGGAAGTTTGGGGAAGTTATGGCCTTTTACAGTATCGGTGACGTCGCCGAACGCTGTGGAATAAACCCAGTCACGCTGCGCGCGTGGCAACGACGTTACGGCTTGTTAAAGCCGCAGCGATCGGAGGGTGGACATCGTCAGTTTGATGACGAGGATGTGCAGCGCATCGAAGAAATCAAACGCTGGATCGAAAGCGGCGTGCCGGTAGGCAAAGTCAAAGCGCTGCTCGAAGGCGAGAGCGTGAACGTACACGACGGCTGGGGCAACCTGCAGGAAGAGTTGATGGGCGTGCTGCGCCACGTCAAACCGTCAAAGCTGCGCGCCAAAATCGCCGCGCTCGGGCGGGAAAACCCGGTAGACGCGCTTATCGATCACGTGATTATGCCGGTTCGGCAGAAGCTTGGCCTGGATCAGAACACCGCGCGCGTGATGAGCAGCCTGCTGGATGGCGCGCTGATTGATTACGTCGCCTTCTGTCTCGCCGCCAGTCGTAAAAAAGCGGGTAAAGACGCGCTGATCCTCGGCTGGGCGGTAGAAGACCGCACCCGCATCTGGCTGGAGGCCTGGCGTCTCTCGCAGGAGGGCTGGCGACTCGACGTGCTGGCGGAGCCGCTCGATCTGCCGCGCCCCGAACTTTTTCCCGGTCAGACTATTTTTGTCTGGACCGGCAAAAAGCTGACGCGTCGCCAGCAGGAGCAGCTGACGCACTGGCAGGAGCAGGGATATACCATTCGCGCCCACGAAACGCGCTTTCAGTAAAACGCACGCAGGGCCCTTTTCGCCTCGCCCTGCCCGCGTTATTATCCCCGGCTTTCGGGCTCTACTCAGGTTTCCGCATGAACTGGCAAAAAATCTTCTTCGCAACGCTGTTTTTCATTATGGCCGTCGGCGGCACCGGCGGGCTGATGCTGGTCGGCTACACCCTCATTCTCCACTCACGCTAAGCCAGCGCTGCAGGCGCTCAAACAGGCGATCGCTGACAATCGCCAGCAGCGCCACCAGCAGCGCGCCCTGAATCACATAAGCGGTGTTAAAGCCGCTCAGTCCGATGATCACCGGCGAACCGAGACTCTCGGCGCCGACGGTCGAGGCGATGGCCGCCGTGCCGATGTTGACGATCACCGAGGTGCGCACGCCCGCCAGTATCACCGGCGCAGCCAGCGGCAGCTCTACCTGCCTCAAACGCTGCCACGCGCTCATACCGACGCCGTCGGCGATCTCCCGACTGCTGGCGGGCACGCTATCGAGCCCGGCCAGCGTGCCCTGTAAAATCGGCAGCAGACCGTAAAGCAGCAGCGCCACCACCGCCGGCCAGGCGCCGAAGCCCATCACCGGCACGGCGATCGCCAGCACCGCGACCGGCGGAACGGTCTGCCCGGCCGCGACGATAGTCTCCACCAGCGGCCGAAAGCGCCGTCCCGCGCGCCGCGTAACCAACACCCCGCCACCGACGCCGACCAGCAGCGCCAGCGCGCTGGCGGTGACCACCAGAAAAAGATGCGCCAGCGCCAGCTGTAAAAAGCTCTCCTGCTGGTAGAGCGGCCGCGCCTGCTCCGGGAACCACCAGGCGAAGAGCGGCCCGCTGTAGGGCAGGCCGAGCAGCAGCGCCACAAACAGGATAATCAGCCACAGCAGCGGGTCCTTCAGCCAGCGCATCATTGCCCCTCGCGCAGGGTCAGCAGATCGCTGAAGTAGAGCACGCCGAGCGGCTGCTGGCGCTCATCCACCACCGGCAGCTTATCGGCGCGCCGGGCGATAAACTGCGACAGCGCTTCGCGCAGCGACTGCGCGGCTGCCAGCGGCTCACCCTCCAGCCACTCGCCGCGCCGCGCCGCGTTGCCGACCTGCCCCAGCGACAGCAGACGCACGCCCAGCTCGCTTCTGCCAAAGAAGTCCTGCACAAAGTCGTTTTTCGGCTGCGTCAGCAGCGCGGCGGGCTTGCCCTGCTGCACAATCTCCCCTTGATCCATCAGCACGATGTTATCCGCCAGCGTCAGCGCCTCGTCGATGTCGTGCGTCACCAGCACGATGGTGCGGCCCGACAGGCGGTGAATGCGCAGCATCTCCTGCTGCAGCGCGCCGCGCGTGACCGGATCGAGCGCGCCGAAGGGTTCATCCATCAGCAGCACTTCAGGATCCGCCGCCAGCGCCCGCGCCACGCCGACGCGCTGCTGCTGGCCGCCGGAGAGCTGATGCGGCAGACGCCGCGCCAGATGCGCATCCAGACTCAGCAGCGCCAGCAGCTCCTCGACCCGCGCGCGAATGCGGGCTTTCGGCCAGCCGAGCAGCGCAGGCACGGTGGCGATATTTTTTTCCACCGTCCAGTGGGGAAACAGGCCGATGGACTGAATGGCGTAGCCCATGCGCCGTCGCAAATCGCGCGCGTCAAGCCGGCGGATCGACTCGCCCGCGAACAGGATCTCGCCCTCGTCGAACTCCACCAGGCGATTGATCATCTTCAGCGTGGTCGATTTGCCGGAGCCCGAGGTGCCGAGCAGCACGCTAAACTCCCCTTCGCCGATCTGCAGCGACAAATCCTTCACCGCCGCTTTGCCGGCGAAGTGCTTACTGACGCCGTTAAAGTGAATCATGGGTTCTCTCCAGCAGGGAAATCAGCAGGCGGAACAGCGCGTCAATCACCACCGCCAGCGCAATCACCGGGATCACTCCCAGCAGCACCAAATCGAGCGCGCTGCTGAGCAGTCCCTGAAAAATAATGGCGCCGAAGCCGCCTGCGCCGATTAGCGCGGCGATCACCGCCATGCCGAGCGTCTGCACCACCACCACGCGCAGCCCGGCGAGCCAGACCGGCAGCGCCAGCGGCACGTCGACGGCGAAAAAGCGCTGCAGCTGGCCCATGCCCATGCCGCGCGCGCTTTCGCGCACGTCGCGCGGCACCTGCTGCAGCCCGGCTACTACGCTGCGCACCAGCGGCAGCAGCGCATAGAGCGTCAGGGCGATAAGCGCCGGCGCCATGCCGATGCCGCTGACGCCCCAGCTTTTCAGCCAGGGAAAGGCGCTCGCCAGCCCGGCCAGCGGCGCGATCAGCAGGCCGAACAGCGCCACCGACGGCACGGTCTGAATAACGTTCAGCACGCTGAAAACGCCGCTCTGCCACGCCGGACGCCGGTGCAGCAAGACGCCGAGCGGCAGGCCGATGAGCAGCGCAGGCAGCAGGGTGCCGCTGAGCAGCGTCAGATGGCGCGCCAGCGCCGCGTCAAATACCGCGTGGCGGTTGGCGTACTCCTTCAGCAGCGACAGCGCGTTCAGCTCGCCGCTGAACAGCATCAGCAGCGGCAGCAGCCAGATCTGCAGATTGAGCAGCAGTCGCCAGAGAGTATTGCGCGTCAGCGTGCGCGTCAGCTCCGCGCCCAGCAGCAGCGTGACGCCGCACGCCAGCCACAGGCCGCCGCCGAAGCTGGTGCGCGCCAGCGCGCTGCCCTGCGCCGCCAGCCGCGCCGCCTCGTGCCCGCTCAGCCACACCATGCCGGTCAGCAGCGCGTCGCAGGCGAGCAGCATCAGCGCCAGCGCCGCGCGCGTCGGGCGCGCCCACAGCAGCAGCCAGAGCGCCGCCAGCGGCAGCGCCAGCCAGCCGGCGTCGCTGACCTGGCCGAGCATCAGCGGCTGGCCGGAGACCAGTCGGTTAGGCGCGTAGCTGAGAAACGGCAGCCAGTAGAGCGCCAGACTTAACAGCAGCAACAGCAGCAGCGCGACCGGCTGGCGCCGTGCCGCCAGCATCGCATCCCGCGATAGCGCCATGGTTTACAGCAGCTTCTGCTGCTGCAGCCATTCGCTCGCCACGCTGCTGGCGTCCTGGCCTTCGACGGCGATTTTCGCATTCAGCTGCTGCAGGGTTTTCTCATCCAGCTTGCTGAAGACCGGCTTCAGCCAGCTTTCGATGTCGGGATAGGCTTTCAGCACCGCGGCGCGGATCACCGGCGTCGGCGCATAGATCGGCTGCACGCCTTTGGGATCGCTCAGGGTTTGCAGGCCCAGCGCCGCCACCGGGCCGTCGGTGCCATAGGCCATCGCCGCGTTGACGCCGGAGGTCTGCTGCGCCGCCGCCTTGATGGTGACCGCCGTATCGCCGCCCGCCAGCGAGAGCAGCTGGCTCTGCGTCAGCTTAAAGCCATAGGCTTTTTCAAAGGCCGGCAGGGCGTCGCCGCGCTCGATAAATTCCGCCGAGGCCGCCAGCTTGAAGGTGCCGCCTTTTTTCAGGTAGCTGCTGAGATCGTCAAGCGAGCTGAGCTTGTTCTGCTGGGCGATATCCTGGCGCACCGCGATAGTCCAGGTGTTGTTGGCGGGCGCCGGCGTCAGCCACACCAGCTGATTTTTGTCGGCGTCGAGCTTTTTCACCTTCTCATAGCC
This sequence comes from Pantoea sp. X-Soil-MYKO-1289, assembly GCF_059730625.1. NCBI lineage: Bacteria > Pseudomonadati > Pseudomonadota > Gammaproteobacteria > Enterobacterales > Erwiniaceae > Pantoea > Pantoea sp. X-Soil-MYKO-1289. Next base: position 1,371,493 of record NZ_AP036004.1, on the reverse strand, counting down.
CTGACGCGCATTTTTCCAGGCGGCGTCTTTTTCGTCGTTGAAGAAGAAAGCGCCATTGCCGGTATATTCGGGATAGATGTCCAGTTCGCCAGCGGTAATGGCGCCGCGCACCACCTGGGTGGTGCCGAGCTGGATTTTGTTCACCGTTTTCACGCCGTGCTTTTCCAGCACCTGCAGGATCACATTGCCCAGCAGCGAACCTTCCGTATCAATTTTCGAACCCACGCGCACGGGATCGGCGGCCTGCGCCGCGCCTGTCGCCAGCAGCAGCGCGGCTGCCGTCAATGCCAGAAAACCAGACCTTGCCATGAGGTGTTCCTTTAATTCGGTTATTTGTGAGGTGCTTATAGAGAGTAGTCGTTTCGTCATGCATCGCGTAACACATTGCCTGAAGCGTGAAGTATCGCGCCTCAACTTTTTCATACTGTTATCCGTTCGGTTATAACTGAAAAGAATTTACGTCCAGACGTCTGGAGGGTAAGGTGTCCATTCACTCACAATAATCACAGACAACATTATGACCGACCTCACTTCATCTTCCGCCCAGGTGGCGTTAACAGGGAACCGGCCCGAAGGGGAAACGCAGTGGATCCGCAGCGCGGCGGACGTGTCGCGCCTGATCAACAGCGGCGACGGCGCGCGCAATAACGCGCGCATCGTGGTGGCGATCGCGCTGGGCGGCGTGTTTCTCGATGCTTACGATCTCGGCGCGCTGGCGTTCGGCATCAAGGATGTGGCACGCGAGTTCAACCTCACCCCGACCGGCACCGGCATGGTCGCCTCCGCCATTACCTTTGGCGCCATTGTCGGCGCGCTGATCGGCGGCTACCTCACCGATAAGATTGGCCGCTATCGCGTTTTTATGGCGGATATGTTCTTTTTCGTGGTGGCGGCGCTCGCCTGCGCCTTTGCGCCCAACGAGTATGTGCTGGGCGGCGCGCGCTTTGTCATGGGACTGGGGGTCGGCATCGATCTGCCGGTGGCGATGGCGTTTCTCGCCGAGTTTTCCCGCCTGCGCGGCAAGGGCAACAAGGCCGCCAGCGTGGCGATGTGGTGCCCCACCTGGTATGCGGCGATCAGCATCTCCTATCTGCTGGTGCTGCTGCTCTATGCGGTGCTGCCGGAAAGCCACACCGGCTGGCTGTGGCGCCTGATCCTCGGCTTCGGCGCGGTGCCGGCGCTGATTATTATCGCCATCCGCAGTCGTTATATGAGCGAGTCGCCGGTCTGGGCGGCCAATCAGGGCGATCTGAAAGGCGCGGCCGCCATTTTGCGCAGCGGCTGGAATATCAACGCGCAGGTGGCAGAGGAGGCGTCTACGGCGCCTGTCCAGCCTGCACGCCGCGCCAGCTGGCGCAACTACGGCGCGCTGCTGCGCGGCGTTTACCTGCGCCGCACGCTGCTGGCGACCATCACCTCGGTCGCCTCTTCCTTCGCCTATAACGCGGTGGCCTTCGGCCTGCCGGTGATCATCACCAGCTTTTTCGCCCAGTCGATGCTGACCACGATTCTGGTGTCGCTGGCGCTCAATTTGCTGTTCGCCTTTGTCGGCGGCGTGCTGGCGGTGCGTCTGGTGCCGCGTCTGGGCGCGTGGAAGATGTCGGTGGCGGGCTACGCCTGTCAGTGCGTGGCGCTGCTGGGGCTGGCGCTGATTGGGCGTCCAGAAGGCGGTCAGGAGGCGGGCATCGCCATTGCGATGCTGGCGCTGTTTCTGTTTGGCCAGGGCTTTGGCCCCGGTTCGCATACCATGACCTTCGCGTCGCTCAGCTATCCGACTTCGCTGCGCGGCGTCGGCGTCGGTTTTAACCAGACGCTGATGCGCGGCAGCTCAACCGTTTCGCTGTTTCTGTTTCCGGTGCTAGTCGCCGCGCTGGGCACCGGGGTTTTCTGGGTCATTTTCCTGGCGCCGCTGGCCGGTCTGCTGGCGCTGCTGGCGATCCGCTGGGAGCCGTCGGGCTATGATGTGGACGCGGAGGATTTTGCCGGACGTTAAAACGCGCTTGTGCGGCCTGTGTAGCAGTGCTAACGCGGGAGAGAGGAACCGATCGCAAAGACGCAATAAACGCCATCCATGGCAGCTCGGCCCGCGCAGTCCCTTGCGCGGGACGCTTTGCTCATCGGTTCCTCTCTCCCGCTTACAAATTACGTGCGGTCTGAATGAGGTCCGATCCGCTATTCAGGCTGGCATACTCAGCGCATTCAAATAGGCGGGTATGCGCGGAAAGGTGTAGAGAAACCAGGGCGTGAACTGCTGCGGCGCCTCAAGCATCGCGCGCTGGATGTCGCTCACCGAAAGGTAGCGCCAGTCATCCGCTTCCTGGGGATTAGGCGTCGGTGGCTCATCGCTGACGGCGAAATAGACATGGCCATACTCATGCTCGATCAGGCCGTTGCTGAGCGGCAGGTTGTAGCTCAGCTCGAAGACCGGCGTCAGCGACAGCTCCAGTCCCATCTCCTCGTATAAGCGGCGCTCCGCCGCCTGCTGCGTTGGCTCCGCCGGATAGGGGTGCCCGCAGGTGGTGTTGCTCCACAGCCCGCCGCAATGGTATTTGCCGCTGGCGCGGCGCTGCAGCAGCAGTTCGCCGGACGAATTAAATACGTAGACCGTGACCGCGCGATGCAGCAGTCCCTTCTCATGCACTTCCAGCTTTTCCATTTTGCCGGTGGGACGATCGAGATGGTCGACGAGAATAACTTCGATAGCAGACATGAGGATTCCTTAAGATAACTCTTACTATTCTGGCACATCCCTGCCGTATCATGCCGCGTGAATTCGTGCGGTTTCGCGCAAAAAAAACGGACTTGCCTGCGCGAGTCCGTGGGATAACTGACGTTGTGCTGACGCGGGTAGCAGAGAGCGAAGAGTAAAGCGTCCCGCGCAAGCCACTGCGCGGGCCCGCAGGTAACGCTTACAGGCGGAAGCCCTGCACCACCTGCTCCAGCTGCACGCTCTGCTCTTCCATCGCCTGGGCGGCGGCGGAAACCTGCTCCACCAGCGCGGCGTTCTGCTGCGTCGTGCCGTCAAGCTGGGTGATCGCCACGTTGACCTGCTCGATGCCCATGCTCTGCTCGCGGCTGGCGGACATGATTTCGCTCATCAGCGTGGTGACGCTGCTGACGCCCTGCATCAGTTCGTCCATGGTCTCGCCCGCCTGCTCCACCAGCTGGCTGCCTGCGTCGATATTGGCTACCGACTCCTCAATCAGCTTTTTGATTTCGCGCGCCGAGTTGGCCGAACGCTGCGCCAGATTGCGCACTTCAGAGGCGACCACCGCAAAGCCGCGGCCCTGCTCGCCCGCGCGCGCCGCTTCCACCGCGGCGTTGAGCGCCAGGATATTGGTCTGGAAGGCGATACTGTCGATAACGCTGATGATATCGACCACCTTACGCGACGAGCTATGGATCTCGCCCATGGTGCTCACCACCTGACGCACCACTTCCGTGCCGCGCGCCGCCACCTGCGACGCATTGCCCGCCAGTTGGTTGGCGTGGGTGGCGTTGTCGGCGTTCTGGCGCACCGTGCCGGTCAGCTGCTCCATAGAGGCGGCGGTTTCGACGATCGAGCTGGCCTGATCTTCAGTGCGTGACGAGAGGTTGGCGTTGCCGCTGGCGATCTCGCGCGATGCGGCGGTGATCGCCAGCGCGCTGTCGCCGACCTGACGCATCAGCCCCTGCAAATAGCCGATAAAGTTGTTGAAGCTCTGCGCCACGGCGTTGAACTCCGGGCTGTTGCTGGTCGGCAAACGCTGGGTCAGATCGGCCCCGCCCTGCGCCAGCGCGTCGATATTGCGATGCAGCACGTTAAGGCGCTGCATCATCGTGCGGATAAAGCCCAGCAGCACCAGCAGCAGCACGATCGCCAGCGGGATCTGCACCAGGCCGAGGCGCGTCAGCATGCTGTGCGTCTGCGCGGTAAGCAGGCTGGTGGGCACGTCGCTGGCCAGATACCACGGGCTGCCCGGAATAGCCTGCACGAACAGCGTATGTTCGCCATCCTCGCCGTCAAAGGTCGTCTCGGTCGGCTGCGAGCCCGCGCCGCTCAGCAGACCTTTCAACGGCGCCGCCATCGGCAGCTGCAGGTCGGTCAGGTTTTCCAGCTTCGGCGTGCCGTCCACCAGCGCGGCGTTGCCCACGACTTTGCCGTCGGCCTCGACGATCAGCACACGCCCCTGAATGGCGTCGCCCATCTCTTTCGCCAGATGGTTGAAAAAGCCGAGGGTGACGTCGATGGTGGCGACGCCCCAGACGGTGCCGTCGCGATAGATCGCCATGGCGCAGTTGGTGCGCGGCTGCGGGCTGGCGGCGTCCTGGTAGGCTTTCGCCCAGGCGCACTGCCCTTTCGGCGCGGCCATGCCGTCTTTGTACCAGGGTTGCTCCCAGTATTTGTCGGCGGCGTCGGAGTTCCAGTAGGTATTGACCTGCAGCTGGTTGCTGGCGTTGCGCGCAAAGAAGCTGCTGTCTTTCTCTTTCGCCGGGTCGCGACGGTTAGGCAGCGGCCAGATGCCGCCGCCGAAGACGTTACTGTCCTGATACTGGTTCACCAGCGCCGGCAGCATCTGATCGATGGCGGAACTCTCCATAACGCTCGCGGCTTCGGTGATGGCGCGCTGCTGCGCCTGCACGCGGTTCATCTGCTCCACGATGCCGGTCGCCAGCGCGTCAACCTGGTAGCGCACCAGCTGGCTCTGATTCGCGGTCAGCTGCGGCGCGATAAATTGTTTAATCACCACGACGGTAATGAGCATCAGAACGAGAAAAAAGAGTACAAGAACCGCAGTAAAGCGGGACTGAGTTGTTTTTAGCATCTGCTTTCCCCTGGCAGAAACGGCGCGATTGCCTGATCAGGGTTAACGGCGCAGCAGCAGCTAACTTGAGATGCGCGAGATCACAAATTTAACAACTCGTTGAGTGAGGTGATTATTTAGTCACTAAGGACCTGGTGGCGCGCTGGGCAAACAGCGCGCCGCCGTCAGATTTCGCTCTCCACCACCTGCTGGCGCGGACGGAAGATATGGTTATTGCCCGCTGCCATCAGCAGCTCAGCCAGCTGCTGACCGCCCAGCTCATCCGCCTGCGCGAACTGGCGCTCCGCTTCGGTGATCGGCGTCGCCCACAGCAGGTTAGGCCGATCGCCGTCGCGCTTCGGCAGGTTAAACTGCGCGCTCTCGTCCGCCAGCGCGTTGGCCAGCAGAAAGCTTTCAAAGCCGACCGGCGCCACTTCCGACGCCAGCGTATGGCCTTCGCCCAGCCAGGTGAGACGCGCCCAGGGCAGATGGGCGAACTCCGCCAGCGCGCTCGCCATCTGCACCGCGTTGCCTTCGGTCATTACCTCGCCATCCACCGCCATCGCCAGCTCGACGCGGCGATACTGCGGCGCCAGCTCGTCGAACAGATAGTCGACCTGCGGCATCGGGCGAATGCTCATGCCGAGCGTGAGGAAATACCAGACGCCCTGATGCCAGTGCTGGGAGATCGCCATCGGCGGCCAGCTGCCCTGATCGATGGCGTAATATTTCACCGATTCGCCGAACTGCGCCTGATAGCGCTGCAGCAGCGCCTGCTGCACCCGCTCCCACTCGTTGCCGTCGTGCCAGTCGCGCCAGAACTGACGCTGATGCTCGGCGCGCGCGTAGTAGTCGTTGGTGGAGGCGGAGCCGAGCGGCGCGGTCAGCCGGTTTTTTTTGATGCAGCCGGCAGAGAAGCTGACCTGTTTATCCTGGTAGAGGCTCCAGCCGGGGATCACCGCCAGCAGCTGGCCGTAATACCACAGCGCCGCGCCGTCGTCGCTCGGCTCCCACAGCACCTGCAGGCCTGCCGGATCGAGCGGCGGCTCCGCCTCCAGCGTGCGGCAATATTCGGCGCTGAGCAGCGGCGCGATGCCCTGCTCCATCGCCGCGCGATCTTCCTGCGCCGGCGCAGGCAGCAGATTGCGCAGCCAGCAGCCGCGCACCGCATACTGGCTGCGGAACAGATCCGTCGGCCAGATGTAGAAGTAAGCGGTGCGCTCATCCTGTTCGACAATCGCCGTCAGTGTGTGTTGCTGATTGTGGACCTCAGCAATCAGAGGTTGGTAAGTCATAGCGCCTCGACAAAGCTTAGGGATCCATTTCCCCGAGATTAGAGCAGGATCCCCACTGCCGCCACGTGAGACAAGGGTAAAACTCTCAAAGTCGGCGCAGTGCGCCCGCGCAAGGGTAAGCAAAAGTAAAGCGGGGAGCGCGGCGCCGCGCGGAAAAGCGCAACGCTGCTTAACAGTGGGCGGCCCGGATGGTGAAAGTCTATTCGCGTTTCTGAGGCGCAGCCGCGTGCTAAGGTCGAGCTACCCTTTTTATCGGAGGCGCATGATGCAGCCCGTTACCGATTTCACCTGGCGCGAGCTGGCGGTTCTCGCGCTTTTTCTCTGGCTTCTTTATCGCTATACCACGCTTACGCTGGCGGCTACGCTCATCGCGGTCGGCCTGGCGGCGCTTATCCTGCTGCCTGTCGAACCCGGCTCCGGCCTGCTGTCGCTGGCCGCCATCGGCGCCGGACTGGGCCTGCTGGCGCACCGCCTGCAGCAGAGCCAGACGGCGCAGCAGCGGCAAACGCGCGCGCCGCGCAGCTATACGCGGCCGCACGACGAATTTCATGGTTAAACGTCGGTTATCTTTCCCGCCGCCGCGCAGTTAAGCGGCAGCGCGACGCCAGCAGAATAGCGCGCAGAAAAGGTTAAGAAAGCGTTAAGGCTGGCGTCCCATGCGCAGCATGGCGCGATGGTATGCGCCGCGCGTAATTGACCAGCGCAGGGTTTTCGCCAGCAGCCGCATCTCGGCTTCGAGCAGCGCGCGCGACAGCGGGCTGAAGCGATAGCCGGACATCTGCTGCGCCCAGTCGGGCAGCAGCGCCATACCCGAATTCAGCATGACTTTCATCGCCGGCTTCGCCTGCCAGCCTGGCGCAGGCGCCTCGCGCAGCAGGCGCGTCACCTCGGCAGTGCGCTCGTCATAGCGCAGCTCGCCGCGCATATCCTGCAGGTATCGCCCCACCGCCTCGACGCTTTTCGGCACGCCGTCAGCCCCCAGCGCTTCGGCGATCAGCGCCGCTTCCCGATAGTAGCGATCCTGCTCCGCCAGGCTGAGCTGCGGATTTTTAAAGCGCAGATGCGCGGCGAGAAAGGCGCTGGTTTCGGCGACGTGCACCCAGGTGAGGAGACGCGGGTCGCTGGCGGCGTAGGGCTGGCCGTAATTGTCGACGCCGCTGACGCGCAGATGAATGTTTTTAATGCGCTCGATCAGCAGGCGGGCGTCGTGGCGGTTGCCGAAGGTGGTGACGGCGATGAACTGGCTGGTGCGCCGCAGGCGGCCCAACATATCCTGGCGGAAATTGGAGTGATCCCAGACGCCCGCCAGCGCGGAAGGATGCAGCATCTGTAACAGCAAGGCGCTGATGCCGCCGCACAGCATGGCGGGAAAGTCGCCGTGCACGCGCCAGATCACGCTGTCGGGGCCGAACAGGCCGGGGTCGCCAGGCGGCTGCGAGATATCGAACTCATTAAGCGCCAGGCCGTTAACGCGAAAAACCTGGTTCTGGATACGGTTGCGGATGCTGTTCATAAGGTTGTGGTTGGCCTGGTGTGGCCGCTTCTCCCGGCCGCAAAGCCGGAAGAAGCGTGTCGTGCAGCGTCAGAGATAGTCGAACTGCGCGTTCTGGGTGCGTACCGAGTCAAGTCCGATCATCACGTTGAACTTGCCTGGCTCCGCCACCTGCTGCATCTGCTGGTTCCAGAACTTCAGCGCGTCCACGTCGATCTTAAAGCTGACCGTCTGCGATTCGCCCGCTTTAAGCATAATCCGCTTAAAGCCGCGCAGCTCGCGCACCGGACGGCTGAGCGAGGCGACAGGATCGTTCAGGTACATCTGCACCACCGTCGCGCCGTCGCGGTCGCCGGTATTGGTCACCGTCACGCTCGCCTCGACCGTGCCGTTGCGCGGCATGGTGGCCGCCGACATTTTCACCGGCGAGACGCTGAAGCGGGTGTAGCTCAGCCCGTAGCCAAACGGATAGAGCGGGCCGTTCACTGAATCATAGTAGTGCGAGGTGTATTTGTTCGGTTTGGCGTAGTTATAGGGACGCCCGGTCGGCAGATGGTTGTAGTAAAGCGGGATCTGCCCTACCGAACGCGGGAAGGTAATCGGCAGCTTGCCGGACGGGTTGTAGTCGCCGAACAGCACGTCGGCGATGGCGTTGCCGCCTTCGGTGCCGCTGAACCAGGTTTCCAGCAGCGCGTCCGCCATGCGATCTTCATTGACCAGCGTCAGCGGCCGGCCGTTCATCAGCACGATCACCAGCGGTTTGCCGGTGGCCTTCAGCGCCGCCAGCAGCTTCTGCTGGCTGGCTGGAATGGTGAGTTCGCTGCGGCTGGAGGCCTCATGCGCCATTCCCTGCGCTTCGCCGACCGCCGCGACCACCACATCCGCCTGCTTCGCCTTCTCCACCGCCTCGTCGATCAGTGCCTGCGGCGAGCGCGCGTCCACCGACACCGCCTGCTCGTAGAGGTTGAGGAAGTCCTGAATGCCTTTGTTGTCGCTGATGTTGGCGCCTTTCGCGTAGAGCAGCGTCGCTTTGCCCGCGGTGGCGTTACGCATGCCCTGCAGCAGGCTCACCGACTGCTTCGCCACGCCCGCGGCCGACCAGCTGCCCATAATATCGCGCTGGCTGTCCGCCAGCGGCCCGATCAGCGCAATGGTGCCGGCGCGCTTCAGCGGCAGGGTGTCCAGCCGGTTTTTCAGCAGAACGATGCTTTTGCGCGCCACGTCGCGCGCTTCGGCGCGGTGCAGGCGGCTTTCGGCGTTAGTATCCTGCGGATCGCTCTCTTTCGGGCCGAGATGGCTGTAAGGATCGTTGAACAGCCCCATATCATATTTGACGTTCAGCACATGGCGCGCCGCGTCGTCGATCTCCGCCATGCTCACCGCGCCGCTCTTCACCAGACCCGGCAGATATTTGCTGTAATACTCGTCGCTCATGCTCATATCGATGCCCGACTTCAGGGCGACGCGCACCGCATCCTCCGGATCGGTCGCCACGCCGTGCTTGAGCAGCTCTTTAATCGCGCCGTGGTCGCTGATGGTGATGCCTTTGAATTTCCACTGGTCGCGCAGCACCGTTTTCAGCAGCCAGCCGTCGGCGGTGGCGGGCACGCCGTTAAGCGAGTTAAGCGCCACCATCACGCCGCCGCTGCCGGCGTCGAGCGAGGCTTTATAGGGCGGCAGATAGTCCTGGAACAGGCGCTGCGAGCTCATGTCCACGGTGTTGTAGTCGCGGCCGCCTTCAATGCCGCCATAGGCGGCGAAGTGTTTGACGCTGGTCATTACCGCATAGCGATCGGCGGGGCTTTTGCCCTGCATCGCCTTCACCATGGTGCTGCCCATCTGCGAGGAGAGCCAGGTGTCTTCGCCGAATCCTTCGGAGATGCGGCCCCAGCGCGGTTCGCGGCTGACGTCCACCATCGGCGCCCAGGTCATGTTCAGCCCGTCGTCGGCGGCTTCATAGGCCGAGACGCGTCCGACCTCGCTGACGGCGTCGAGATCCCAGCTGGCGGCGAGCCCCAGCGGGATAGGAAAAATAGTGCGCTGGCCGTGCACCACGTCATAGGCGAAAAACAGCGGAATTTTCAGGCGGTTGAGCTGCATCACCTGATCCTGCATGGCGCGAATATCCTGACGCGTCACGGTATTGAAAATCGCGCCGACCTGACCTTTCTCTATCATGTCGCGAACCGCCGATTTCGGGGTGTCCGGCCCCACACTGATCAGCCTGAGCTGGCCGATTTTTTCGTCCAGCGTCATTTTGGTCAGGAGTTGATTAACGAAAGCGTCGCGCGCCTGCGCGTTCATGGGATGCGGTCCCGTCAGCTCGTCGGCCAGCGCGGGTTGCAGAGCGAGTGAGACAGCGAGACTAACAGAGTAAATCCATTTCATCAGGTCGGGTTCTCTTAAGTAACTGCGCAATATCGAATAAACAGGCGGCAGTGTGCCACAAGTTGAGGATAGCAGGTAGCCGTCAGCGTCACACTGCGTCCTGCTTTTCCCTGACGTGCTACAGTAATGGCGCCATGTAATGACAAGGGAGTTGCACATGATCCATCCAGCGTCTCATTCCGCTTTACTCTCCGATCTGCGCCGCCACGTTGGCGCCTCCCACCTGCTTACCGACCAGGAGCAGACCGCGCGCTACCGCAAAGGCTTTCGCTCCGGCGAAGGCGAGGCGCTGGCGGTGGTCTTTCCCGGCAGCCTGCTGGAGCTGTGGCGCGTGCTGCAAAGCCTGGTCAGCGCCGATGCCGTTATCCTGATGCAGGCGGCCAATACCGGTCTGACGGAGGGATCGACGCCCAGCGGTAACGACTACGATCGCCCGGTGGTGATTATCAGCACGCGACGTCTCGATAAGCTGCAGCTAATCGACGGCGGCAAACAGGTGCTCGCCTTTCCCGGAAGCACCCTTTACCAGCTGGAGAAAACGCTGAAGCCGCTTAACCGCGAGCCCCATTCGGTGATCGGCTCCTCCTGCATCGGCGCCTCGGTGCTGGGCGGCGTCTGTAATAACTCCGGCGGGTCGCTGATCAAACGCGGCCCGGCCTACAGCGAGATGGCGCTGTTCGCCCAGGTGGACGAGCAGGGCAAGCTGAAGCTGGTGAACCATCTCGGCATCGATCTCGGCGCCTCGCCGGAAGAGATCCTCGGCCGGCTGGACGATGAGCGCTGGCGAGCGGAAGATGTGCAGCACGACGGACGCCACGCCTCCGACCCCGACTACGCCGACCGCGTGCGGCACGTTGACGCCGATACCCCAGCGCGCTTCAACGCCGATGCGCGTCGGCTGTTCGAAGCCTCCGGCTGCGCGGGCAAGCTGGCGGTGTTCGCGGTGCGGCTGGACACCTTCCCCTGCGAACCGCAGCAGCAGGTGTTCTATATCGGCACCAACGATCCGGCGGTGCTGAGCGATATTCGCCGTCATATGCTCGCCCACTTCACCCATCTGCCGGTGGCGGCCGAATATATGCATCGCGATATTTACGACATCGCCGAAGTCTACGGCAAAGATACCTTTCTGATGATCGACAAGCTGGGCACCGATAAGATGCCGCTGTTTTTCACGCTGAAGGGCCGTGTCGACGCCTGGCTGGCGAAGCTGAGCTTCGTTAAGCCGCACCTGACCGATCGCCTGCTGCAGCGCGTCAGCGCCCTCTTCCCGGCGCATCTGCCGAAGCGCATGAAGCAGTATCGCGATAAATACGCCCATCACCTGCTGCTGAAGATGTCCGGCGCGGGCGTCGAGGAGGCGCGCGACTATCTGAAGGAGTATTTCCGCGAAGGCGGCGGCGCCTTTTTCGAGTGCGAAGGCAAAGAGGGCGCGCACGCCTTTTTGCACCGTTTCGCCGCGGCGGGCGCGGCGGTGCGCTATCACGCGGTGCACGCCGATGAGGTAGAGGATATTCTGGCGCTCGATATCGCGCTGCGCCGCAACGATCGCGACTGGTTTGAAACCCTGCCGCCGGAAATCACCCAGTCGCTCAGCCACCGCCTCTATTACGGCCACTTCTTCTGCCACGTTTTCCATCAGGATTATATTGTGAAAAAAGGGGTGGACGCGCATGCGCTGAAAGAGCAGATGCTGGCGCTTTTAGAGGCGCGCGGCGCAGAGTATCCGGCGGAGCATAACGTCGGCCATCTCTATCGGGCGAAGCCGCAGCTGGCGGATTTTTATCGCCAGCTCGATCCCACCAACACCTTTAATCCGGGGATTGGCAAAACCAGCAAGCAGAAAGGCTGGGCGGTGAAGCAGCCCTGAAGGAAACACGCTTTAGCAAGGATGCTCGAGCCGGTAGCATGGGCTGAGCATCCTAACTTAGCGTCAGGTATCCTTTTTTATATTCCTATTCTGGACTATCCGTAAGCGAGGCGCGCCGCAATCCTTCTTGATCCGCCTGGTTAATTAACACACAATTTCGGTCCACTGACTACCTCAGGGATTACGCGGATGGATCCGATCTCCCCCTATACGCTTGCCATCAGCGCCAGCCCGGTCACCCCGGACGTGCTGCGCTTTCGCGGCACCGAAGCCCTCAGCGCTCCCTTCTGCTGGCGCATTGAGTTCACCACCGTCCAGGAAGTCGCCGCCAGCGATGTGCTGATGAAATACGCCAGTCTGTTCATGCGCAGCGGCAAGACCGTTCACGGCGTTATCATCGGCCTCGAATGGCTCGGAACCAGCGCGGACCAGCGGCACTTTGCCGTCACGCTGGCCTCGCGCCTCGCCCTGCTGAACCTGACCCGCCGCTGCGCCGTGTATCAGCACCTCTCCGTACCGGAGCTGGTGGAGCATATTCTGCGGACGCACGGCTTTGACGGGGCTGACCTGGCTTTCCGGCTGGAGCGGCGTTACCCGCAGCGGGAGATGATAACCCAGTGGCGGGAGACCGACCTGCAGTTTATCCAGCGGCTGCTGGCCGAAACGGGTATCTGGTATCGCTGCGGCGCCAGCGACGTGACCGGGCTGGATACGGTGACCTTCGCCGACGGCCAGACGGGCTATCAGTATGGGGTTGTACGGGCGTACCGGGAGCCCGCCGGGCTGCATGACGGGGCGGAAGAGTCCGTCTGGGGCCTGCGGAGCTGGCATAAGACCGTCACCGGGCGGGTACGGACCCGGGACTACCGCTACTGCCGGGCCGCAGAGCCGATGGACTCTGCGGTTGCGGTGCGCAGCGAGGCCGTCACCACCGGGGAGCATTACCGCTACGGCGGCCCGTTCCGGGAGGCGGGTGACGACCGCGAGCCTGAAACGGAAAGCGGGGCTTTCTTTGCCCGCCTCCACCATGAGCGTGAGCTGAATGCCTCCGCCCGCCTGCACCTGTTCAGCAACGCCTCCGGCCTGACGCCCGGACAGGTGCTGGAGACGCCGGGCTGCCCGCTCCGCGCCCTGCGGGACGGGGTCCTCATCACCTTCGCCTCCTTTCGGGCCTCCCGTGATACCCGCCTGCACGTCTCGCTCTGGGGCATGCCCTGCAGCGAGCGGTTCTGCTATCGTCCGCCCGACATTCCCCGCCCGCAGATTTTCGGCACGCTTCCGGCCCGCATCGGGAGCCGGGAGAAAGGCGACGCCTGCGCCCACCTCGACAGCGCGGGCCGCTACCGGGTGAAGCTGGATTTCAGCCGCGAGGACGCCGAACCGGGGTTTAACACCCCGTGGGTCCGCCTGGCGAAACCGTACGCCGGGGAAGAGTACGGCTGGCATATGCCGCTGACCGACGGCACCGAAGTGGGCATTGCGTACGAGGGCGGGGATATTGACCGCCCGTACATCGCCCATGCGTTTCATGATTCAGAACACCAGGACGTTGTGACCCGCGACAACCGCAGCCAGAACATCCTGCGAACGGCGGCCGGGAACGCGCTGCGCATGGAGGACAGGCGGGGCGAAGAGCATATCGCCCTGACCACGCCTTCTGGGGCGACGCAGCTCAGTCAGGGACATATCGTGGACGGGCAGGAGAAAGCGCGAGGAACGGGCTTTGAGCTGCGCACCGACGAGTACGGCGTTATCCGCGTGGCGAAGGGGCTGTTTATCACCGCTGACGGACAGCAAAAAGCTGCGGGTGAGGTGCTGGATATGGAGACGGCGCTGCGGGAAATCGACATCTGCCGGCGGCAGATTCAGGCCCTTGCCGCCGCCGCAGAGCAGGCGCAGGCGCTGGAGGCGGATATCGCCAGCCAGACAGCGATGTTTGAGAAGCGCCTGAAGCCTCTGAACGGGGTGCTCCACTTCCACGGCCCGGCCGGCGTGGCGTTTACCAGCGGGGAGCACATGCAGATGACGGCCGCCGGCAACGTGGGGATAAACGCCGGAGGCGACGTCAGCAGCGGCTCGACGGGCAACACCAGCATGCTGGCCGGGGAGCAAGCCGGCCTGTTCGCCCGGACAGGAAAAGTCAGCATTATGGCCGGCGAAGGCCCGGTGCAGATTCAGGCCCAGAACGGAGACATGCATCTGTCGGCAGAGCAGAAGCTGAGCCTGATTTCCGCCAGCGACATGCTGTTTGCAGGCAAGAAAAAGGTGACCTTAATCGGCGGCGGCAGCTACCTGACAATCGAAGAGGGGAAAATCGAGTACGGCACGGAGTCGACCTACACCCGCAAGGTAAAGCGGACGCATCTGACCAGACCCGCAGAGATGCCCGTGTCATTCCCCCTTATGGGCACTTCGCATATCTACTCTGCTGTGTATCAGCTCCAGGATGAACAGGGAAATCTTCTGGCGGGAACACCTTACAGCCTGAAAACGCCGTCCGGTCAGACTGCCACAGGCTACAGCAGCCACGAAGGCTGGACCGTTCCGGTATATACCCAGGAGCAGGAAGAGGTAGAGCTGCACGTCATACAGAGCAAACCGCAGTCAAAAGAAGCCATGTGGTTTATCGGGGATGATGATGTTCAGCAACTGACCACGGAACTCAGGGAGGATGCGCCATGACGATGCCCGACTTACCCGATACGCCAGCAACTGATATCCCTGCCGGCACTGATAATAAGGCCTGGGACTGCACGACAACCGGCGTTGAAATGGTGGAGAAACAGTCCCGCCTGCCTGCCCCGGATAACCGCCAGTATCTGCATATCAAGGTGGAATACGCCATGCGTTTTCCTCGCCTGTCCACTGAGATTCGCCGCGACGGAAAAAGCTATCAGATGAGCCTCAGGCAGCTGATGATGAGCGGGCTTATCCGGGTGGATGAAATTGCCCGTCATTACCACTGGTGGTACAAGGCTGAGGTGCCGTTCGACATGCGCACCACGCCGCCACGCCCGTTTCTCAGCAGTACGCTGCTGGATGAAGGTCCCGGAAGACGGCACACCACTAACCCCTTCCCTGTGCCGGGCAAAGGCCTCTACCGTCGTCCTGACGTCATTATCGTGAAGAACAGGTATGACCGCTGGCCGGGGCTGGCGGGACCGGATACGGAAGACGAGATGCACGTGGATAATCTGGAGCGGCTGGTGGAGGTGAAGTTTCCGGGGGATAAATTTGAACGAGACCAGTATGACGAATATATGCAAATAGTGGGCAAAGAGCGTCAACGGATGACCATTCTGGAGATCCACGACTGTCGTCCTCAGGAGCAGCAGTGGATCGACCAGGTGGTTAACGTAACCATGAATGCCTGGAGAACCAGCGGGGCCAAATACTGGCCGCTTTTCCTCTACCCGCCGATTTTTACCCCTCGTCCACCTGAAACTCCCGCTCCGGCGAAACTGGAACCCTGGACCTGGGCCGGTAAAGCGGTTGCCGACCTCAGCGAAGGGGCCATAAATAACGTCGCTGCGGGCTGGAATGCTCTGTCGCAAGAGATGCAGCAGGAATTGAATCGGGTTGCCAACTGGCTGAACGACAGCGGCGAGTGGGCATACTGTCAGGGCAGCCAGGCCTGGCACTGGGTGAGCCGGACGGGACGTGCGGCTGCATCCTGGACGGATGAACAGCTCCGGGCCGCGTGGTCAGCAATACAGAGGGCGACCGATATGACGCTGGAGACGCTGAAGCAGGTGAACTGGGTGCAGGTGCTGACAGATGTGGCGAAAACAGTCGGAGTCATACTGGTGGCGGTGGGTGTCGGGGTTCTCGTAGTTACACTGGGTATTCCGGAAGCCCTTCTGGGGGCCTTTTTACTGATTGTGCGTCTGGCGCTCACCGCGTGGGAAGCGCTGGCTGCTCTCCTCAGTGCCGGGGTGGTCGGTACGCTGGCAACCCGGTAAGGAGAGAAAATGGAACTGAAAGATTTTGAGCTGAATTATATTGAGAAATGGCTGCCGGAAGCGTCGGTGAAGTACAAAGACGGCAGCCCCGCTATTAATCTCGGGCTGATTATCACCGTATTTTTTAAGGACGGCCACACACCCGAGGTTCGCCGCAAGATGGTGGAGTGCGTGGATCGCTTTTATACTGAATTTAAGTGCTATCTGAAAAAGACGCTAACGCCAAAATGGGTTGGAATTACTGCGAAAAACTATAAAAAAAAGCGGCAGGCGATCCTGGATTCATCCCCTGAAGAGATTTTTTCATGGTATCTGGGAAGTGTAGATACAGATTATCATGCCCCTGATTACGAAATACTCATAATGGGAAAACGGGTTTTTCATAACGACAACGATCGCTCAGTCATCAAACTGGTATTTCCATTCTCGCTACTTAAAGAGCCGGAGGGTAAAGAACGCTATCAGGCCTGGCTGCTGTGGCTGTGTGACAGTTTTAAGGTGGAAAGCGGCTATGCCGGCCTGTCGTTCATTCTGCCTTATGCATTTGAGCGGATGTTCCCCTATGAATACGCTCTCGCCCAGCGCTTCTCCGGCGTGATGGTAGACTCGCTGGGGACGCTGGAAGGCGGCGAGGCGGTGGAAGGCGTAAAAGGAGCCTGCTGGTACACCATCCTGGGCAATCCCTGGCTGGAAAAGCTTGGCGGAGCCGAGAAGCTGGCTCACCGCCTGAAGAAAACACCGGAGATTGAACTGCTGCCTTATAACAGCGGCATTATCCTCAAGGCCGGGCCACTCCCGCCCGCGCTGGGCGAAACGAAAACTGAAGAGCTGCCGCCATTGCTGGTAAAAGTAAACCAGATGATTAAGCCCATCCGCTATGACGGGCATAACGGCCTGCATTTCTACTCCGAATATGAAAACTTTCAGTTTGAAAAAGCGTCCTCCATGGCGTGGTTTGCCCGTTTCGATGCGGCCAGCGCAGAGCTGGATAAAGAGGATGAGGGTAAGTCATTCGAGCCTGTTCGTATCACTCGCTGGAATGGCGACCTGGCCCCCTTTGCCGGACGCTGGGCGACCATCGTGAACGGCACAACGCAGTATCTTCAGACTAAAGAAGGCCAGGTGCTGCCGGAGTTTGAGGACAGACACGGCAAAAAATATCCCGCCTGCTGGTCGCTGCTGGAGCGGGATGACAAGGGAAGCGTGTTTGTTATTCCTGATTAATGTTACGTGAGCTGTCGCAAGGCTTACAGTATGAATGGCCGCCCCAGGGACCTTTTGTGCGCTTCGATGCAGACAGCGCAACGGGACAAAGAGAAAAGCCCGTTCGCTCAATTTACATAATTATGCGCTCTGTCCGTCTTTCACACTCACATATTCGGCTTAACGCGCTACGTGACTGGCGTTTTTATCTCTGGGCAAGCCCAATACCATTTGCGTTTAAGCAGTGGCATGGGCTATTTCATCAAACCATCAAGGCTGCGGATCGGCCGCCTGCTCCGCCATCTGCTGGCGGCGCTCGATAATCATGGTCTGCGGCGTCGACAGTACAATGCCCTCTTTGCGCAGGCGCGTCAGAATATCGAACAGCAGGTCGCTCTTCGCGCCGGAAATTTGCCGCTGGCTGGCGACGTTGCCGGTGACGCTCAGGATGATGCCCTGCGCCGTCAGATCCTTAAAGGAGACCGACGGCTCCGGCGTCTCGAGAATACGTTCGTTCTCGTTATAGACCTCCAGCAGCAGCTCGCGCACCCGCACCGGATCGATATTGAGCGGGAAAGTCAGCGTAATGGTCACCACGCCCTGCGCGTTGCCCATGGTGGCGTTGCGCACGTTCTGCGAGATGAACTGCGAGTTCGGCACAATCACCGTCGACTTGTCGCCCAGCTGGATCTCGGTGGCGCGCACGTTGATGCGGCGGATATCGCCCTCGATGCCGCTGATGGTCACCAGATCGCCCACCTTCACCGGCCGCTCGGTCAGCAGGATCAGGCCGGAGATAAAGTTCTTTACGATCTCCTGCAGGCCGAAACCGATACCGACCGACAGCGCGCTGACGATCCACGCCAGCTTGTTCCACTGCAGGCCCATAATCGACAGCGTCAGCAGGATCACCAGCACGTAGCCGATATTGCTGAACAGCGTGATCAGCGATACGCGCATGCCGGCGTCCATGGTGGTCTTCGGCAGGAAATCGTTGTCGAGCCAGCGGCGCACGCTGCGCAGCACGTAGATGCCCACCACCAGGCAGATAATCGCGTTGACCATGTGCGCCGGCACGATGTTCAGCGACTCCAGCCCTTTGCCGCCCCAGAACTCAATCGCTTTTTGCAGCAGCTCGATCGGCGTCGACGAGGCGAAGGTGCCGTTAAGCAGCGCCAGCGCCACAAAGCCGATTAGCAGGGTTTTGCCCAGCGCCGCCAGCAGCGTCGCCGCCTGCTGCAGATGGCGCTCGTCGATGTTGAGCGAGGTTTGCAGGCGTCGGCCGGTCAGGCTGTTGACGGAAAAGAGGCTCTCGCAGCCGTCATTGACCAGATGGCTGAGGAAGTAGAAGGAGCCGAACAGAATGCCGCACCACACCACCTCGTAACTCAGGAAGCGCGCCAGGGTGACGTAGCCGATAATCAGCGACAGCAGAATGGCGACCGCGGTCAGCGTCAGCGCCATCTGAATCAGCCCCACCAGCGTCGAGCGCACTTCCGGCGCATTGCCCTCCTGCACCATGCGGCGGCGCACGCGGTTGGTGCGCATGCTGATCGCCAGCGCGGTGCTGCCGATCAGCAGCGCCGTCAGGCCGTTGGCGAAAATCGTGGTGTTCAGGCTGGTGCCGACGGTGTAGTTAAAGTTCTCTACCGTCTGGAAAATAAACACCAGCGCGGCGGTAATCGGCGGGAACGGCTTCAGCGCCATCGCCACCTCGTTGGAGATAGCGGGCAGACGCCAGCTCGGACGCCGCGTCGAGAGAAAAGCGCGTCCCAGACCGGCGATTAGGCCGCAGAAGACGCTGAGCTTCACCAGGCTGACCACGAAGTCCTGCACGTCGCCGGAGACCTCATCGCGGCGCGCGAACGCCAGCGCGGTAAAGTTAAAGGTCAGCACCACCGCCGCCAGCGTGGTCAGGGCGATCGCCGCGGCAAGGAAGCTGCGGCGCAGCCGTCCTTCCGGCATCTTGTGGATGCTGATCCAGGCGAGGAACTCTTCGCTGTAGCGGCGTCCCAGCGTCATCACCAGCATCGCCGCCAGCAGCCAGGCGACGGTGCCGAAACGGTAGCCCGGCTCCCACGACAGCGCGGCGGTGTCCTGTAAATCCTGCAGGAAGCCGTCGATCTTCTCGTTATCCAGATCCTGCTTCACAAACAGCGGCGCCCAGAAGCGCGGCCCGAGAATACTGCCGGAGTTAAGCGCCAGCTGGGTTTTCATCAGATCGCGGCGCAGATTGGTGATCTGCGATGAGAGCATCAGGGCGCTGTTTTTAATCCCCTCCGCCTGCTTGATCTGATCGTCCAGTTTGCTCTTCTGCGACTCCAGCGAGCTGCGCTTGCGGGTCACTTCCGGCGTCTCTTTCACGCCGCTGTCCGCTTTAGGCGCGGGGCCCAGCACCGCCAGCTGCGCGTCGAGCTGCTGACGCTGCGGCTGCAGCGCCTGCGCGAGCGTATCGGCGTTGCCCGACAACTCCAGCGCCAGCTCGTTAAGCTGCGTCAGCTGGTTTTCGTTGGTCTGCCCCGACACCTGACCTTTGATCTTGTCGAGGACTTTCTGCATTTTCGGCAGTTCAACCGCCGCGTTCACTTTGGGCGCGGCGTCAGCTTCCTGCGCGGCATCGGCCGCATTGTCGTCTGCCATGCCGCAGGCGGGGAACAGCGTCGCCGTCAGCAGCATCAGCAGCGGTAAAAAGAGGCGTAACGTAAACATAGAGAGGTTCCAGCACAAATTCAGGCGATCGATCATCGCGTTGGCGCGTAGTTTAGGGCCAGGCGCACCAGGATACTATAGGAATGCTGGCCGTTGTCGTCGAGCAGGTTGCGGCGTCCGCGTGGGCGGACGCCGGTAAAGGGTTATTCCACTACCGCCGCGCCGTGGACGTTATTCACCACCAGCCCCGCCTTCTGCTTTTTATAGGCGAGCGCCGCCGCCGGCACCGGCGCAGCCTTGCCGGTTTCCAGCCAGTCGCGCAGACGGTTGGCGTCGGCGAAGTGGGTATATTTGCCGAAGGCGTCCAGCACCACCAGCGCTACAGGCCGGTTATTGATCGTGGTGCGCATCGCCAGGCAGTGACCCGCTTCGTCGGTATAGCCGGTTTTGGTGAGCTGAATGCGCCAGTCGCTTTTATAGACCAGATGGTTGGTGTTGCGGAACGGCAGCGCATAGCTGGGATGGGTGAACACCGCGGTCTGCTCTTTCGTGGTGCTCAACTCGCCCAGCAGCGGATAGTCGCGCGTGGCGCGCAGCAGCTTAACCAGATCTTCCGCGCTGGAGACGTTTTGCGTCGACAGGCCGGTCGGCTCGACGTAGCGCGTATGGGTCATGCCCAGCGCGCGCGCTTTGGCGTTCATGGCGCGGATAAAGGCGTCGTAGCCGCCGGGATAGTGATGCGCCAGGCTGGCCGCCGCGCGGTTTTCCGACGACATCAGCGCCAGCAGCATCATATTGCGGCGGCTGATTTCGCTGTTGAGCTTGACGCGGGAAAAGACGCCGCGCATTTCTGGCGTGTGGCTGATATCCACCGAAATTCGCTCATCGAGCGGCTGCTTCGCATCCAGCGCCACCATCACCGTCATCAGCTTGGTGATAGAGGCGATAGGCCGTACGCGGTTGGGATGGCTGGAGAACAGCACTTTCCCGGTGTTGAGATCGACGATCATCGCGCTGCCCGAGGCAATTTGCGGCTCGGCGACCGGCGCGAGCTGAGAAAGTGACGTAGCCGCCTGCGCGGGCGCGATAGCCGCCTGGCCGCCGAACAGCAGCGCCAGCGAAAGCAGTGAATAGCGAATGGTTACAGGCATCTTATAAAAAGACCGATTAAGATAGTACGCCGTGTTTTACACAGGCCGCCCGCCGCAGAGCCGACCACGCGGAGGCTGGCAGCAGCATAATACGCGGAAGCGTAAGAAATTTCCTGGCGAGAATGTTTCCGGGCGTTAAAAAAAACGTCCTGGACATCTCTGTCGCAGGACGCTTTACGCGGCGGCGCGCTTTATCCGCCGCTGGCGCGGTTGGCCGGAGGGTTAAAACAGCCGCGGCCCGTAGCCCCACAGCACCACGGTCAGCGCCAGCAGCACTTCAAATACCAGCACGCCGATCGCCAGCGTCGAGCCGGAAAAGCGCAGGCTTTCGTCACGGTCGATATTCAGAAACAGCGGAATGCCGATATAGAGCAGATAGCCGGTGTAGACCAGCGCCAGCGCGCCCGCCAGCACGCAGAGCCAGACCAGCGGATAGAGCGCCACAATACCGCTGAGAAACAGCGGCGTGGCGACATAGCCGGCGAACACCGTACAGCGCTGCACGCTGGGCCGCTGCGGATAGTCGCGCGCCATCCAGTGAATAACGCGGCCCATCACCGCTACGCCGCCTAATATCACCAGGTAAAAGAGCACGCCGAGCGCGATGCCGGTGAGCAGGTTGAGCTGAACGAACTGCCCTTCGCCCAGGTTCCAGCCCAGCTGCGTGGTGCCGATAAAGGCGCAGATCACCGGGATCGCCGCCATCAGCAGAACGTGGTGGGTGTAATGGTGCGAAACGCTTTCATTCTCTTGCTTGATATCGCGCATTTCCCGATCGGGATGCGCCATAAGACCCCAGACATGATTCATATCATCACCTCGCAGATGCGAAAGGCCGCCCAGAACCCGCGTCGCCGATCCCTCAGGCAGCATTATTTGAAGTATAAACGGCATTGCTGCTTTTGTAGCCAGCGCGAGGGGATCAGGCGAAAAATTGTGATCGAACGAGCCGGCTGCCTGAAGGATTGGCCGAAGCGGTATAGAATGTATGAATCGCTGACCGAACAGGGAGTTTACTTTTGCATTTCGATATCAACGGATTAATTACGCAATATGGCTATCTGGCGCTGCTGATCGGCTGTATCGCCGAAGGGGAAACCTTCACGCTGCTGGGCGGCGTGGCGGCGCACGAGGGGCTGCTCAACTTTGTCGGCGTGGTGCTGGCGGCGATGGTTGGCGGCATTATCGGCGATGAGCTGCTTTACTGGATCGGCCGTCGCTACGGCACAAAAATTCTGCGCAAGCTGAAAAAACATCAGGACAAGGTGCGTAAGGCCAACCGGCTCATCCAGCGCCATCCCAGTCTGTTCGTGATCGGCGTGCGCTTTATGTACGGCTTCCGCATTATCGGCCCGATTATCATCGGCGCCAGCCACCTGAAGCCGCTGAAATTTTTGCTGCTCAATATTATCGGCGCGGCGATTTGGGCGACGATCTTTGTCGCCCTGGGTTACTTTGCCGGCGGCATTATCGCCCCGTGGCTGCACAAACTTGACCAGCACCTGAAGCATATTCTGTGGCTGGTCGCGGCGGTGGTCTTCGCCTTCGCCCTGCGCTGGGTGATCCGTCGCTGGAACACCCGCCGCGCCGGTTAGATATCTTTCCCGCCGTAAAATTGCGGATTGGCCAGCATAAAGCCGCCGTCGACGATAAAGGATTGTCCGGTGGTGTAGCTGGCCCACTCTGAACAGAGCCAGGCCACCAGGCTGGCGATTTCACGCACGTCGCCCGGCCGTCCAATCGGGATCTCCGGCGTCTTGATCTTCTGCGCGTCGCCGTCGCCCATATTGTTCATCGGCGTGGCGATGGCGCCTGGCGCCACCGAGTTCACCAGAATGTTGTGTTTGATCAGGCTGATGGCCATCGATTTGGTCAGGCCGCCCATGGCGTGCTTCGCCGCCGTGTAGGCGACAGCGTCGGGCAGCGGCGTATGCTCATGCACCGAGGTGATGTTGATAATGCGCCCGCCGTCGCCCTGCTCCACCATTTTGCGCGCGGCGATCTGCCCGCAGATAAAGGCGCCGTCGACATCGACGCTGAAGACCTTGCGCCACTCCTCAAACGGCGTGTCGAGAAACTCCGATTTGGCGTTTGCCCCAGCGTTATTGACCAGCGCGTCGATGCGGCCCAGCTTGTCGATCAGCGCCGAAAGCGAACGGCCGCCCTCTTGCGGATCGGCGAGGTCGAGGTGGATCAGTTCCGCACGGCGGCCTTTGTCGCGCACCAGGCGCGCCGTCTCCTGCGCGCCCGCTTCATCGGAACGCCAGGTGATGCCGAGATCGTAGCCTTGCTCCGCCAGCATCAGCGCGCTGGCGCGGCCAATGCCGGAGTCAGATGCGGTAACGACGGCGACTTTGTTCTGTGGTGTGGTCATGATTGCCTCCTCAGGATATCGGGTAAGCTGAAGTATAGAAGCAATCCGGTGATGTCCAGCCGCAGCCGCTGTTGCCGCTTTGTCTATAGTTAACAGATTGCCCGCTATGGAGATGAGGATGAGCACGATAAAACGCCCGATCGAAGATCACGGCATCATTGGCGATCTGCGCACCTGCGCGCTGGTGGCCAACGACGGCACCATTGACTATCTCTGCTGGCCGGCGCTCGACAGCCCGTCGGTGTTCGCCGCGCTGCTCGACAGCGACGACGCCGGGCTTTTTTCGCTGGCGCCGGAGTGGGAAAACGTGCGTCGCCAGCAGCTCTACCTGCCGGACACCAATATTCTGCAAACGCGCTGGCTCGGCGCGGAAGGCGTGGCGGAGATCACCGACTACATGCCGATCTGCGACGATGCGAAAAAGCAGCCGCGCCTGGTGCGCCGCATTAAAATGGTGCGCGGCAGCGCCTGGTTTAACATGCGCTGCGCGCCGCGTCACGACTACGCCCGCGCCGAAACCCGCGCGCAGGCCGCAGGCGACTGCATCGACTTTTACGCCGAGAACCAGCCGACGCTGCGGCTCGCCGCCACCGTGCCGCTGACCTGCGAGGCGGACGCCGCGACGGCGCGTTTTGAACTTCACTCGGGCGAGCATGTCGAGTTCGAGTTCGGCAACCAGGAGGACGCGCGCATCGGCGACGTCGCCACGGAAATCTGCTTCGAAGAGACCCTCAACTACTGGCGACGCTGGAGCAAAAAGAGCAACTATAGCGGACGCTGGCAGGAGATGGTGCAGCGCTCGGCGCTGGCGCTGAAGCTGCTGACCTCCAGCCAGCACGGCTCTATCGCCGCCGCCGCCACCTTCGGCCTGCCGGAAGAGCTGGGCGGCGAGCGCAACTGGGACTATCGCGCCTCCTGGATCCGCGACGCCTCGTTCAGCATGTATGCGCTGATGCGCCTCGGCTACGTCGACGAAGCGAAAAACTTCACCCGCTGGGTCGGCCGCTGCGTCGAGAACAGCCACCATGACGAGATGCGCCTGCAGGTGATGTATCGCCTCGACAGCGGCGTTGAGCTGCATGAGATCGAGCTGCTTAACCTCTCCGGCTACGCCGACTCGCGGCCGGTGCGCATCGGCAACGACGCCTGGCAGCAGACGCAGCTCGATATTTACGGCGAACTGATGGATGCGGTCTATCTGGCGAACAAGTATGGCGAGGCGATCTCAGAGCGCGGCTGGCAGCACGTGTCGCAGATGATCGATATGGTGTGCGAAAGCTGGAACCAGCCCGACGCCGGGATCTGGGAGATGCGCGGCGAGCCCGAGCACTTTCTTCATTCGCGCCTGATGTGCTGGGTGGCGCTTGACCGCGCGCTGCGCCTCGGCATGAAGCGATCGCTGCCGATGCCCTACGCTCGCTGGGACAGCGCGCGCAGCGAGATCCGCGCCGATATCTGGCAAAACTTCTGGAACGCCGAGCGCGGCCATTTCGTCTCGACGCGTCACGGCAAGCATCTCGACGCCTCGATGCTGCTGATGCCGCTGGTACGCTTCGTCGGCGCGACCGATCCCGAGTGGCTGTCGACGCTCGACGCCATCAAGCGCGAGCTGGTGAGCGACGGCATGGTGCGCCGCTACAATATCGACGAGACGCCTGCCGACGGCCTGACCGGTTCGGAAGGCTCCTTCGGCGCCTGTTCTTTCTGGTACGTGGAGTGTCTGGCGCGCGCCGGCCGCATCCACGAGGCGCACTTCGAGTTTGAGAAGCTGCTGAGCTACGCCAATCCGCTAGGCTTGTATGCCGAGGAGTTCGACAATCACGGCCGCGCGCTGGGCAATATGCCGCAGGCGCTGACCCATCTGGCCCTGATCAGCGCCGCCTTTTTTCTCAACCGCAAGCTGAGCGGCGAAGTGACCCTGTGGCAGCCCTAATCGGCTTCGTTATCGCGGCAAGGAGGCCCAATAACACAGTTGGATACCTAAAGTCTGCGATGGCTGCTAAAATCCTGATTCACAACATCGAAACAATGCCCATATAATGTGCAGCCGGCCACGCTGACCGGTACGGGTTCGATAAACTGACAAGCCTGCTAACAGGCCATAACGACTTGTAAAATATGAAAATGATTCGCGCGTTCGCTTCAATGGCTCTGGCGCTGGCTGCATTCAGTCAGTCCGCCTTCGCTGTGGTTTACCCCTTACCAGCCGCCAACAGCCGTCTGGTTGGGCAAAATATTGAGATTACCGTCCCTCAGGACAACAAACTGCCGCTGGAAGCTTTTGCAGCGCAGTACCAGATGGGGCTCAGCAATATGCTGGAAGCCAACCCGGGCATGGACGTCTACCTGCCGCAGGCGGGCAAAAAAATGATCATTCCGCAGCAGCTGATCCTGCCTGACGCCCCGCGCGAAGGCATCGTGATCAACAGCGCGGAAATGCGCCTCTACTACTATCCGAAAGGCACCAAAACCGTTGTGGTGCTGCCGATCGGTATTGGCGAGTTAGGCAAAGATACGCCGATCAACTGGACCACCACCGTACAGCGCAAGAAAGCGGGCCCGACCTGGACGCCGACCAAAGCGATGCACGCAGAGTACGCCTCGCGCGGCGAGAACCTGCCGGAAGTCTTCCCGGCCGGTCCAGACAACCCGATGGGCCTTTACGCGCTCTATATCGGTCGTCTGTACGCCATCCATGGCACCAACGCCAACTTCGGTATCGGCCTGCGCGTCAGCCACGGCTGCGTGCGTCTGCGCGCCGACGATATCAAATGGCTGTTTGAGAACGTGCCGGTTGGCACGCGCGTACAGTTTATCGACCAGCCGGTTAAAGCGACGGTTGAGCCGGACGGTTCGCGCTACGTAGAGGTGCATAACCCGCTCTCTACTACCGAAGAGCAGTTCAACTCGCGCGAAGTGGTGCCGATCACCCTGACCTCTGCGGTGACCAAAGTGATCACCGACGCCAGCGTCAGCCAGGATCAGGTCAACGCGGCGATTCAGAACCGCACCGGCATGCCGACCAAAGTGAACGGCGTTGCCGACAGCGTGCAGACTGCGCCGACGGAAGTGCCGGAAGCGCCGGGCGCGCAGCCGAAAGAAGAGCCGATGACGCCGGTTACGCCGCAGGGCGCGAACGTTGTCGACCCGAATGCCGCACCGCAGGCGCAGCCTGTTGCTCCGGCTCCGGTTAATAATCCTTCGTAAGGGTTGTTGGTTAACCGCTGTTTAAAAGCCCGCTTCTGCGGGCTTTTTTATTCTGAGGATCTCGACATGACCAGGTTTCATCAACTTGCCGCCACCAGCCTGCGTGGCGAACTTATTCCTATGGCCGACTACGCCGGCAAGCTGGTGCTCGTGGTCAACACCGCCAGCCACTGCGGATTTACGCCGCAATACGCCGGCCTAGAGTCGCTCTACAAGAAGTACGCCGCGCAGGGTCTGGTGGTGCTGGGTTTTCCCTGCAACCAGTTCGGAAAGCAGGAACCAGGCGGCGCGGAGGAAATCGCGCAGACCTGTCATATCAACTATGGCGTGAGCTTTCCGATGTTCGAGAAAGTGGCGGTCAACGGCGCCTTAACGCACCCGATTTTTCGTTATCTGAAAAGCGAACTGCCCGGCGTGCTGGGCGGGCGGATTAAATGGAATTTTACTAAGTTCCTGGTTGGACGTGACGGCAAGCCGCTTAAGCGCTTTGCGCCGATCACTACGCCGGAGAAAATGGAAGCGGTTATTCGGGTGGTGCTTGAGAGCCAGACGGCTGGGTAGTTTGAATCACTGATTCCTGGCACGTTTCCGACAGGCAAAGGGCAGATGTGCGGGAAAAAAACTTTGCACCTGGCCTGCTTCTTGTCCGCGTAAACCGGCTTTGTGGCAAAAGCGGCGCTCTCTTAGCTCCATAGCGCCCACAACTCTACAGCGGTACAGAATGCAATATTTTTTATCCTGCAGACAATTGCCTTCCAGAGTTCTCAGCCTCTGGCTCGGTGAGAACCTGTCTGCTGCCAGGGAGTCACAGGCAAACGCACGTTGACTTTTGATTAGCGCATATTTATAGAAGTATGCAAGTCACGGTAACTTTTCTCAGGAGATACAGGCTTATGCCATTGCAGGATGACCTTAAACAGGAAGTTATAGAGTCTGTAAAGAAATCACTGACCTTTAATATTTTCTATCAGAGAATAAGGCCAGATATATCACCGTTTATTGCTGCCACTTCAAAAGTGCCTTTAAAAAGCCTTGATGAATGGGAGCGCCTCATTCAACAGACGATTTCCTTGTCTCTTCAGCGGCTTAATTCGTTACGTACAAGGGGCGAAGACCGTTTGGTTGGCTCTCTCAGATGGCTTGATATATGTAACGCTAATGGTTTCAGAAGGGAGAAAGCTTTAAGGATATTAGCAGGTGGCGCACCTAATAGTTTTTTATTCGCTTTGATCGTCAGAAAACTAAATGACTGGGTTCCTCAGGTAAGAGAAGCAGCACGTGATGCCCTACTTTTGATAGCTAAGGATTCTGACCCGGAAATTATTGTTGATGTTTTGTTTATAACACTGCCCTACTGGGATTCATGGGGAAGAATGGGAGAAAAAGAAAAAGAGACGCTGATGGAAATTATTTTAATGGACAAAGTAACCCGCTGTCTAAAAAAACGACTTATATTATCTACTTCAGGACCTGCTGCTACTATATTTATGCAGACAGGCCGAACGTCAGCCTTAGACAATTTTGTGGCTGAGATTGCAGAATCATCGGTTCAACCCTCTTTGCGAGCAAGAGCATATCGCTGTCAGTTTGAAGGAAAATTTGTCTGGGCTGAGGGGACAGAATGGCAGTGGATCGACAAAGCATACGGCATAAGACGGCGCATTCCTGCTTTAAAAGAACGAACAATATCGATAACAACCCCTTTCCTTGAAAATCTGAGGGCGGCGGCAATCGATCGCTCTCCAATGGTTCGGCGTATAGCTGGCGAAATGCTTATTAAAGAGTTAGATAATATCGGTGATGAAGCTTTCAGCCTGGCAAAAATGCTGGCATCCGATATATCAGCCTCAGTAGCAGAAAGAGGAAAATATGCTCTGGCAGACTTACAAAAACGTAAGTGACGTCTTAATTGCAAAGGGTATATAAAGTCTGTCGATTTTACTGCCTGGGGCAGTCTCTTCTAATCTGCTCTAAATTGCATCACAACGTCCTGAGCCTATTCATTTTAAGAGCGGTGCTAACGTCCGCTCTTCGCTTATAGCGAACAACCAACGCTTCCTCTGCTTGTCCGCCATCACGGAAGCGCGCACAACCACACTGCCCCGATAGCCTTTCCTTCACCTCCGCGGCCTTCTCAGCGCCAGCCAGCCCGCCACAACAGTAAACGCCAGCACCACCAGCACCAGAATCAAAAAGCCGTGCGCATTGCCCGCCAGCGGGATGCCGCCGACGTTCATGCCGAAGAAGCCGGCGACGATATTGATCGGCAGCGCCAGCACGGTGATCACGGTTAACAGAAACAGCGTGCGGTTGCTCTGCTCCATCAGGCGCGCGGCGATCTCCTCCTGCAGCAGCCGGATGCGCTCCATCAGGCTGGCGAGGTCGTTAAGCACCACGCTGAACTCCTCGGTAAAGGCGCGCAGTTCGCGCAGCGTATCGCGGTTCAGCCAGGCGGGCGGACGATTCAGCAGGCGAAACAGCGCGGCCGGCTCCGGCGCCAGCAGGCGCTGAATACGCAGCAGCATACGGCGCAGCTCTCCCAGCTCGCTGCGGTTCGCCTTGATGGCCGGGCTGAGCAGCCGCTCCTCGATCGCGTCCACCGCCAGGCTGGTGCGCCGCACCACCTGTTCCAGCTGCCGCTCCTGCTCGCCCAGCAGGCTGAGCAGCATCTCCTCGGCGTTGCGAAAGGCGCACGACTGCAGGCGCTGGTGCATGCGTTCGATCATATCGACCTGACGATAGCGCGCGCTGACCAGCAGCTGGCGGCGGCACCAGATCCACAGCGTGGCGTTCTGCGCGCTGTGCTCTTGCTGGCTAAAGGTGACGTCGTTGAGGATCGCCATCAGCGCTTCGCCCTGCTCCGCCAGCCGGGTGCGCGACGAGGCGGAATGGATCTCTTCGAAGAAATCTTCATCAACCTGAAAATGGCTCTGAACCCAGTGCTGGGCACGGGCGTGATTGAGATTGATATGCAGCCAGAGAAACTCGCCGTCGCGGCGCGGCCGCTCTCCGGCCTGCACCGCTTCGCGCGCGTTCAGGCGGCGCGGCGGCGCGTCGGGCGACATCAGATAGCCGTGAATTAAACCGGCAACCTCGTCGTCGAAATCGGATTTATTGGGCGCAAGCAGTAGCTCAGAAACCATGGATGGCATAAATGTCAGAGCGGACCAGATCCACAGCCTGATGCAGAGTGATGACAGAATAATGACAGCCGCCGCGCAACATCATTGTTCTGTCATATAAAGCGCGTATCCCTGCCAGTAATGGGTGCGGACAGGGCGCGCCCGCCACTATCCACCGAGGTGTTTATGAGCGAAAACAGCTTATCGTCATCGGTTGCCGGGCGTCCCAATCTGACTGGCAAGCGCAACCGCTTTTCAAAACCGCTGTTTCTTATTCTGCTGGTCGCCGGGCTCTCTTTTGCCGGGTTCAACTTGTTCAGCGACGTGCAGGAGACCGACACGCCGGTCACCAGCTACGTCCCCTTCTTTTTGCTGGGCCTGGCGCTGGTGATCGCGCTGGGGTTTGAGTTCGTTAACGGCTTTCACGACACCGCCAACGCAGTGGCGACGGTAATCTACACCCACTCGCTGACGCCCGGCGTCGCGGTGGTCTGGTCAGGACTGTGCAACTTTCTCGGCGTGCTGCTCTCCAGCGGCGTGGTGGCGTTCGGCATTATCTCGCTGCTGCCGGTCGAGCTGATTTTGCAGGCGGGCAGCGGCGGCGGCTTCGCCATGGTCTATGCGCTGCTCTTCTCCGCCATTATCTGGAACCTGGGCACCTGGTATCTCGGCCTGCCCTCCTCCTCTTCCCATACGCTGATCGGTTCGATTATCGGCGTCGGCGTCGCCAATGCGCTGCTGCACGGCCGCAGCGGCATGAGCGGCGTGGACTGGGATCAGGCGATTAAGATCGGCTATTCGCTGATCCTCTCGCCGCTGGTGGGTTTTATCTGCGCCGCGCTGCTGCTGCTGGCGATGAAGGCCTTTATTCGCAACCGCGATCTCTATGAAGCGCCGCAAAGCAACGAGCCGCCGCCGGCCTGGATCCGCGGCCTGCTGATCCTGACCTGCACCGGCGTCTCCTTCGCCCACGGCTCCAACGACGGCCAGAAAGGCATGGGGCTGATTATGCTGATTCTGGTGGGCACCATGCCGATCGCCTATGCGCTGAACCGTTCGCTGCCGCCGGATCAGATCCCGCGCGTGGCGGCGCTGGCGCAGGTGACGGAAAACCAGCTGCTGCAGCTACAGCCCGCCAGCGCCCGTCCGCCGGTCGCGCGCGACGTGCTGACCGACTATGTGCGTACCAATGAGATGAACGCCAACGTGCTGCCCGCGCTGGCCCTGACGCTGGGCGATATCAGCGAGCAGATCCGCCGCTACGGCTCCATGGAGAATATCCCGGCGCAGGCGGTGTCGAATACCCGTAACCAGATGTACCTGACCTCGGAATCGATCAAACATATTCAGGCTAATAAAGTGGCGATGCCGGAAGAGACGCAGCGCAATCTGACAGCGATCAAGCAGGAGCTGGACAGCGCCACGCGCTTTATTCCGATGTGGGTGAAAGTGGTGGTGGCGATTGCGCTGGGCCTCGGCACCATGGTCGGCTGGCGTCGCATCGTAGTGACCGTGGGCGAACGCATCGGCAAAACCCACCTCAACTACGCGCAGGGCGCCAGCGCGGAGCTGGTGGCGATGGCGACCATCGGCGCGGCGGACAGCTTCGGCCTGCCCGTTTCTACCACCCATGTGCTCTCGTCCGGCGTGGCGGGCAGCATGGCGGCCAACCGCTCCGGCCTGCAGCTCGCCACGCTGCGCAATCTGGCGATGGCGTGGATCCTGACGCTGCCGGTGTCGATTTTGCTGGCCGCCGGGCTCTACGCCCTTTTCTCGCAGTTCTGATGGCTTCGGCGCGGCGTTACGCCGCGCCGCTATAGCGCTGCATCAGGCGCAGCGTAATGGCGAAGGCGCCCAGCACCATCATCGCCGCCGCCAGGTAGACCGACTGCATGCCCCAGTAGCCAATCAGCAATCCCGCCACCGGGCCGGTCAGGCCGAGTCCCAGGTCGAGAAACGCCGAGTAGACGCCGAGCGCCGAGCCCTGATCCTGCCGCTCAACCTGCTTCACCGCCTCCACGCCCAGCGCCGGGAAAATCAGCGAAAAGCCGCAGCCGGTCAGCAGCGCGCCGAGATCCACCAGCACACTGCTCTCCGCCTGCCAGATAATCAGCAGCCCGGCGCACTCCAGCAGCAGAGAGACGATAGCGACGCGCAGCCCGCCGAAGCGCGTAATGGCGCGGCTGAACAGCAGGCGAAACAGCACGAAGCCGAGGCTGAATAGCGACAGCGCGAAGGCGGCGCCGCTCCAGTCGCGGCTGGCGAAGTAGAGGGTAATAAAAGTTGAGATGACGCCGAAGCCGATGGTGCCGAAGCCGAGCGCCAGGCCAAACAGCCAGACGCGCGAAAAGACGCGATGAAATGGAATGCGCTGCCCCTGACTCACCTCGACCGCTGGTTTGCGGCTCGCCAGCAGATAACCTACGACGCCCATCAGCGCCACCAGGCCGGCAAAGCCGCTGATGCCCAGTCCCTGGTTCAGCATCACGCCGAGCGGCGCGCCGATCGCCATCGCCAGATAGGTGGCGACGCCGTTCCAGGAGATGACGCGCGCGGTCTGCAGCGGCCCGACGATGTTCATGCCCCACAGCGTGGAGCCGGTGCTGCTAAAGCTTTCGCCGACGCCGAGGAACAGGCGTCCAGCCGCCAGCAGCAGCAGGCTGACCAGCGGCCAGTCGCGGCACAGCGCGGCGATAATGGTCATCACGCCGCTCATGCCGCAGAGCAGCGTGCCGAGCATCACCACCCGCTTCGGCCCCAGACGATCCGCCAGCCGGCCCGACTGCGGACGGCTCAGCAGCGTGGCGAAATATTGCAGGCTGATAATCAGCCCCGCCACAAACGAGCTGAAGCCGAGCTGGTTATGCACGAAGCCCGGCAGCACCGCCAGCGGCAGCCCGACGGAGAGATAGCAGAAGAAGGTGAAGATCAGAACCGAGAGAATGCGTTTGTTGAGTTGACCGTTAGTCAGTACCGCGACATCAGACATAGCAGGCTGGCTTGTTGTGAAAAATGGCTTTCACTATACGCTTAGCCTGCTAACGGGTCGCCTGAATTTTTGTCACAGGGTCAGGGCTGCGGCCTGTCGGTCGATCGCCTCGGCGATAGCGGCGGAGTGTTTTAGCGCGCGGATGTCGGTGAACAGGCCGTCCGCCTGCGGATAGGCTTTGCGCAGGTAGCCGAGCCACTGCTTGATGCGCGCGACGTGGTAGAGGCCGGTGTCGCCCTGCTTCTCCAGCCGCGCATACTTTTGCAGCAGCGCCACCACGTCCGGCCAGGCCATCGGCGCCTCGTTGTACTTCACCACCCGGCTGAGGTTCGGCACGTTGAGCGCGCCGCGACCGATCATCACCGCATCGCAGCCGGTGGCGCTCATACACGCCTGCGCGCTCTGCCAGTCCCAAATCTCGCCGTTCGCCACCACCGGAATGCGCAGCCGCTGGCGGATCTCGCCTATTGCCTGCCAGTTGATCGCCTCGGCGCGGTAGCCATCCTCTTTGGTGCGGCCGTGCACCACCAGCTCGCTGGCGCCCGCCTGCTGCACCGCGTCGGCGATTTCAAAGCGCCGCTCGCCGGAATCCCAGCCGAGACGCACTTTCACCGTGACCGGCAGATGCGACGGCACCGCCTCGCGCATCGCCTTCGCGCCGCGATAGATCAGTTCGGGATCTTTCAGCAGCGTGGCGCCGCCGCCGCTGCCGTTCACCAGCTTCGAGGGGCAGCCGCAGTTAAGATCGACGCCCCAGGAACCCAGCTCGGCGGCGCGTGCCGCATTCTCCGCCAGCCATTCAGGATGCTGACCGAGCAGCTGCAAACGCACCCGCGTGCCCGAAGGCGTGCGGCTGTTGTTGCGCAGCTCGGGACAGAGCCGGTAAAACGATTTGACCGGCAGCAGCTGATCCACCACGCGCAGAAACTCGGTGACGCAGAGGTCATAATCGTTGACCTCGCTCAGCAGCTCGCGCACCAGCGAATCCAGCACGCCCTCCATCGGGGCAAGCAACACCCGCATGGCGTTACGCGGTTTTCTTCGCAGCCGGACGACGCGACGGACGCGCAGGCTTAGCGCCCTGCTCGGACTGGCTCTGACGGCGCGGCTGCGGCGCGCGTTTGTCGCCCTGCGGACGTGCAGATGACGGCGCGCCGCCCTGACCACGACCGCGGCCACGCGGCTGCTGTTGCTGACCGCGACCGTTCTGAATCGGCTCCGCCTTGATGCTCGGATCCGGCTCATAGCCCGGCACCGCCATACGCGGGATCTCACGCTTCAGCAGACGCTCGATATCGCGCAGCAGCTTGTGCTCATCCACGCAGACCAAAGAGAGCGCGGCGCCGGTTGCGGCAGCGCGACCGGTACGGCCGATACGGTGCACGTAATCTTCCGCCACGTTCGGCAGTTCATAGTTCACTACGTGCGGCAGCTCTTCGATATCGAGACCGCGCGCGGCGATGTCGGTCGCCACCAGCACGCGGATGGCGCCGGTTTTAAAGTCGGCCAGCGCGCGGGTACGAGCGCCCTGGCTTTTATTGCCGTGGATCGCCGCGGCGGTGATGCCGTCTTTATTCAGCTGTTCAGCCAGGTGGTTGGCGCCGTGCTTGGTGCGGGTAAACACCAGCACCTGCTGCCAGTTGCCTTCGCCGATCAGCTGTGAAAGCAGTTCCCGCTTGCGCTTCTTATCGACGAAGTGCACCAGTTGCGACACCTGCTCGGAGGCGGTGTTGCGGCGCGCGACTTCGACCTGCTCCGGGTTGTGCAGCAGTTTTTCCGCCAGCGTTTTAATGTCGTCGGAGAAGGTTGCTGAGAACAGCAGGTTCTGACGCTTCGCCGGCAGCTTGGCCAGCACGCGGCGGATGTCGTGGATAAAGCCCATGTCGAGCATGCGATCCGCTTCGTCCAGCACCAGCACTTCGATCTGCGACAGATCGACCGCGTTCTGGTGTTCCAGATCGAGTAGACGGCCCGGCGTGGCGACCAGAATATCGACGCCGCCGCGCAGTTTCATCATCTGCGGATTGATACTGACGCCGCCGAACACCACCAGCGAACGCAGCTCCAGATATTTGCTGTAGTCGCGCACGTTTTCGCCGATCTGGGCGGCCAGTTCACGCGTCGGGGTCAGGATCAGGGCGCGCACCGGACGGCGACCGCGGCCCGAAGCAGCCTGAGTAGAGAGTTTTTGCAGCAGCGGCAGCGTAAAGCCGGCGGTCTTGCCGGTACCGGTCTGCGCGCTGGCCAGCAGATCGCGTCCGGACAGCACCACAGGGATCGCCTGGCGCTGGATAGGCGTAGGTTCACGGTAGCCCTGTTCAGCGACCGCACGCAAAATATCGGCGCTCAGGCCGAGAGAGTCAAAAGACATTAAGTGTGTTACTCCGGTCCGCCCTGACCGCGATTCACGGTGTAGTTTTCAGGGGGGAAAGTGACGCCAGCCGAGGGCTAACGTGTGAAAAGGGCACAAACTACGATGCGTAAGGATGGCAGTGTAGCAGCTTTCCTCGCGGGGTGCGAGAAAGGCAGAAACAACAAGGGCCGCCTTGCGGCAGCCCCTGATAGCCAACCCGGAAGGTTAGCTGCGCTTCTTCTGGATGCGCCCTGCCGGCTCTTTCGCCAGCAGTGAGACCAGCGCCGGCCCTACCAGCATCACCACGCCCAGCATACCGATTAGCAAGGCGTTGTGGATGTAGCGCGAGACGATAAACAGCGTCATCATCGCCGCGCCAAAATAGTAGGTAGTAGTCGCTTCTTCAAGATAATCACCGATGCGACGCAAACGAACACTACGCTGCAGGACCAGCATGGCGATAAACACCACGGCATAGGCGGCTACCAGCGTGCTGCACACTTCGATCAGAGCTTTGTGCTTCCAGCCCCAGATCAGCGCGGCGATCACCAGCGCGTGCATTGCGATATGCACGCAGGTTTGTCCAGTGATGATTTGAACACGATTAGACCATTTCATTCTTTTCTCCTGGCAGACCCAACAGGTCGCCCAAGTGCAACCGGCACAGGCCGGTAACGGTTTCCTCAATGTAAAGCAATTTTCGGATAACGCCCTAAATTTCCATCCTTAACCGCACCCGTTTGTGACAAAGACTACACTTTACTTTTGTTGCTGATGAAAAGGAGTGCGTCGAGAGTATGCCACAAACTAAGCAAGGATTTTTCCTTAAAGTCCTGACGATCAATACCCACAAGGGATTTACCACTTTCAACCGTCGCTTCATCCTGCCGGAACTGCGCGAAGCGGTGCGCGCCACCTCAGCGGATATCGTCTTTTTGCAGGAGGTGATGGGCACGCATGCCGTACACCCGCTGCATCACGAAAACTGGCCAGGCACGCCGCACTACGAGTTTCTGGCCGACACCATGTGGAACGATTTCGCCTACGGCCGCAACGCCGTTTATCCAGAGGGACACCACGGGAACGCGATTTTGTCACGGTTTCCCATTCAGGAGTATGAAAATCGCGATATTTCTGTCGCAGGAAGTGAAAACCGCGGCATGTTGCACTGCAAAATCAGCCTGCCGGAGCCGCACGGCACCCTGCACGTTATCTGCGTGCATCTGGGTCTGAAAGAGGCGCACCGCCACGCGCAGATGAAGATGATGTGCGACATGGTGGCCTCGCTGCCGCACGACGCGCCGCTGGTCGTCGCGGGCGATTTCAACGACTGGCAGCTGCGCGCCAATCACATTCTGAAGCATGGCGCAGGATTAAAAGAGGTATTTAGCATGAAACACGGTCGCCCGGCGCGCACCTTCCCTGCTCGCTTTCCGCTGCTGCGGCTCGATCGTATCTATGTCCGCAACGCCACGGTCAGTCATCCCTGGGCGCTGCCGCGTAAACCCTGGTCGCACCTGTCGGATCACGCCCCGCTCGCCGTGGAGATTCACCTATGAATTTTGAATGGCGAGAAGGCAACAGTCTGCGTCTGCTGGAAAATGGCGAAGAATTTTTCCCGCGCGTGTTCGGCGCCATTCAGCGCGCCGAACGCAGCGTGATGCTGGAAACCTTTATCCTGTTTGAGGATGAGGTCGGCAACGCGCTGCATCGCGAGCTGCTGGCCGCCGCGCAGCGCGGCGTGAAGATAGAGGTGATGGTGGACGGCTACGGCTCGCCGGATCTCTCCGACAAATTCGTCAATAGCCTGACGGCTGAAGGCGTGCGCTTTATCTACTACGATCCGCGTCCGCTGGTGATGGGGATGCGCACCAACGTCTTCCGCCGCCTGCACCGGAAAATCGTGGTGGTGGACGACGTCATCTCTTTCGTCGGCGGCATTAACTTCTCCGCCGAGCACAACACCAGCTACGGCCCGGAGGCGAAGCAGGATTATGCCGTTGAGGTCAAAGGCCCCATCGTGGAGGATATCACCCGCTACGTGCGCGAGGCGATGGGCAGCGAAGCGGTGACGCGCCGCTGGTGGGGCGGCCGCTCGCATCGCCCTGCGGTCAACGCCGTACCCGGCAACGCGCAGGTGCTGTTCGTCTATCGCGACAACGACGACCACCGCGACGATATCGAAAAGCACTATCTCGATATGCTGCGCAGCGCGAAAGAGGATGTGATTATCGCCAACGCCTACTTTTTCCCCGGCTATCGTCTGCTGCGCGAGATGCGCAACGCGGCGCAGCGCGGCGTGCGGGTCAGGCTGATCGTACAGGGCGAACCGGATATGCCGATCGTTAAAGTCGGCGCGGAGCTGCTCTATAACTATCTGGTGGATGCCGGCGTCGAAGTCTACGAATATATCCGCCGCCCGCTGCACGGCAAGGTGGCGGTGCAGGATCGCCAGTGGGCCACCGTCGGCTCCAGCAACCTCGATCCGCTGAGCCTGTCGCTCAACCTCGAAGCCAACCTGATTATCTACGATCGCGATTTTAACCAGACGCTGCGCGATAACCTGGAGCAGCTGCTGGCGAAAGATTGCCAGCGCGTGCAGGAAGATCGCCTGCCGCCGCGCAACTGGTGGCAGCTGACCAAAAGCGTGGTGGTGTTTCACTTCTTACGCCATTTCCCGGCTATCGCCGGCTGGCTGCCCGCGCATACGCCGCTGATTGCGCAGGTCGATCCGCCGGTTCAGCCGGAAATGGAAACGCAGGACCGGGTCGAAACAGACAATGAAGGGGCGAAATCCTGATGGCGGAAAAACATCCTAAATGGAAGCTGGCGAAGAAGGTGCTGACCTGGCTCTTCTTTATCGCGGTGATTGTGCTGCTGGTGGTCTACGCCCGCAAAGTGAACTGGGAAGATGTCTATAACGTTATCGTCAACTACAACCGTCTGGCGGTGCTGAGCGCGGTCACGCTGGTGATCGTCAGCTATCTCACCTACGGCTGCTATGACCTGATCGGCCGCGCCTACTGCGGCCATAAGCTGGCGAAGCGACAGGTGATGCTGGTGTCGTTTATCTGCTACGCCTTTAACCTGACGCTCAGCACCTGGGTCGGCGGCGTGGCGATGCGCTACCGGCTCTATTCGCGCCTCGGACTGGACAGCGCCACCATTACGCGCATTTTCTCGCTCAGCATCGCCACCAACTGGCTCGGCTATATCCTGCTGGCGGGTATCGTGTTTAGCGCGGGCATGGTGCCGATCCCCGGCGGCTGGTTTATCGGCGAAACCACGCTGCGCATTATCGGCGTGGTGCTGCTGGCGGTGGTGGCGATCTTTCTCTGGGCCTGCGCCTTTTCAAAGCGCCGCAAGTGGACCATCCGGCGTCAGACGCTGCAGCTGCCGTCGCTGCGCATGGCGCTGTTTCAGTTTGCGGTCTCCTCCGCCAACTGGCTGGTGATGGGCGCGATTATCTGGCTGCTGCTGGCGCGGCAGGTGGATTACCCGGTCGTGCTCGGCGTACTCCTGATCAGCAGCATCGCGGGGGTGATTATTCATATTCCGGCCGGGATTGGCGTGCTGGAGGCGGTGTTCCTGGCGCTGCTAAGCGGACAGCACGCGTCGCACGGCACCATTATCGCGGCGCTGCTCGCCTATCGCGTACTCTACTTTATTCTGCCGCTGCTGCTGGCGCTGGTGCTCTATCTGATGCTGGAGAGCCGCGCGAAGCATCTGCGCGCGAAGAATGAACAGAAACTGCAGAAGAGTGCGTAATTCGCATTGGCTCCATCCCGGCCTGGCCGGCGGGATGGAGCCATTAGTTGCTTAGCGACGATTGCCGAAGATACGCAGCAGCAGCAGGAACAGGTTGATAAAGTCGAGATAGAGCTTCAGGGCGCCCATAATTGAATAGCGGCGCAGCGACTCGCGGTCGCGCACGTCGATCTGCTCGCCCATCTGACGCAGCTGCTGGGTGTCATAGGCGGTCAGCCCCACGAACACCACCACGCCAATATAGGTAATCGCCCACATCAGCGCCGGGCTCTTCAGCCAGAAGTTCACCAGCGACGCCAGCAAAATGCCGATCAGCGCCATAAACAGCAGGCTGCCGAAGCGGCTCAGGTCGCGTTTGGTGGTGTAGCCGTAAAAGCTCATGGCGCCGAACATCCCCGCCGTCACAAAGAAGGTGCTGGCGATTGAGGTGTAGGTGTAGGCGAGGAAAATGCTGGCCATCGTCAGGCCGGTCAGCACCGAATAGAGCATAAACAGCCCGGTCGCCAGCGCGCCGCTCAGGCGATGCACCATGCCGGAGAGCACGAACACCACCGCCAGCTGGGCGATAATCAGCCCGAAAAAGGTCATGCGGTTGGAAAAGATAAAGAACATGATGCGCTCGTTGCCCGCCGCATACCAGGAGACAAAGGCGGTGAGCAGCAGCCCGCAGGTCATCCAGCCGTAAACCTGCGCCATAAAAGCCTGCAACCCGCTCGTCGCGGGCTGCACCAGAGAATCATTGCGTGGATATCGATCCATGATGCACCTCATGTGAGTGAAAAGGCGTCGGCAAGCCGACGGATATGCCTAATTGTGGCACAGCATCGCTTAACTGCCCCACAATGCGCGCCTCAGCGGCGCGATAAACATTGCTGATAGCGGCTGTCGACGCGCTGCGCGAACCAGGCCGTAGTCAGATTACGGGTGATTTTCGGGCTCTCCAGCTTGATGCCCGGCAGCATCTCGCGCGGCAGCGGCCGGCCGGCCATCTTGTCGGCCAGCGCGAAGACCTGCTTCCACAGCGTGCTGTCGCTGAAGCTCGCCTGCTCCCCTTTCTCCAGGTCGCGGCGAATGGCGCTGTCGCTCATGTCGATCTGCTTCGCCAGGGTGCGCACCGCCAGCTCGGTCGCGCCCGCCTTGTCTGAGCCGTAAAGGATCAGATCGCCGTCCAGCGCCAGCTTCATGCCGGTCGCGCGCGCCACTGCCGCCTGGAAGGCCGCGTTGCGGCTGGCGTACCAGCCCGCGTTAAAGTCGGCGAAGCGGTAGATCGGCTTGCTGTAGTCCGCCGGATAGCCAAGCAGATGCATAATGCCGAAGTACATGCCGCCGTGGCGGGTAAAGACCTCGCGGCGGATCGAGCCGTCGATCGGCCAGGGATAGCCTTTGGCGTGCGCCTCGGCGAAGCTGATGCTGACCTGCATCGGGCCGCCGGTATGAATCGGGTTCAGGTTGCCGAACAGCGTCTGTCCCATCGGCACCATATCAATAAAATCGTCGAAAATGGCGCTCAGCTCTTTTTCGCTGCGCACTTTGTCGAGGCGCGCCGCATAACTTTCGCCGTTGGAGGATTTAATCATCAGCGCGGTGCGCACCAGGAACGCCGGCACATGCACCTTCGCCGCGCGGCGATCGATCTCGCCCCAGGCGATTTTCGGCAGGCCGGGCACCGCCGCCTCGGCGCTAAAGTTCGACTCCTGATCCGCGACGGCGATAGCGGCGCACAGATTGCTGACGCTGGGGTCGATCTGCTGGGTGCGGAACGAGGTATAGATATCGGTGGCCCAGCCCGGTTTGTCGCTGACGTGCGCGGGCAGCAGACGCTGAATTTGCGCCTTGACGTCGGCCGGCTGACGCGCCGGCGCCTCGGGCGTTTTTTTGGTGCTACAGCCCGCCAGCACCAGCGCGGCGAGCAGCGAGAAACGTTTAAGCGATGCGGAAACTGACATAGCGGTCCTTGCAGGAAAACAAAACCCTTACCTTAGCACCGAAGCGCGGACAAACCATCAGACAGGGCGTAAATTCCCGCGCTGCCGTCGCGCTTGCGTATCGGCGTTTCTCAGCCAGGCTGAGGTTTTCTCGCGTAAAAGGAAATAGTTATGCAAAAACTCTGGCTCGGCGCCGCCATTGCCCTGCTGCTCAGCGGCTGCGGCGCGAATAATACGCCCGCGCAGGTCGCCTCGCCCGGCGCGCCCACCTCGGCAAAAATGAAAGCGCTCGCCACAGGCGCAGATCTGCTGCAGTCGCGTCCGCCCATCGAGGCGATTAATACCTATCTCGACGGCTTTCACTTCTACAACGGCGATCAGAATGGCCAGATGGAGGCGCACCACTACGTGACGGTGCTGAACGACGACGTGATGCAGGCGGTGATTTACGACGGCAATACCAAAGACGCGCGGCTGATGGGGGTGGAGTACATTATCAGCGCGCGGCTCTATCAGAGCCTGCCGCCGGAAGAGAAAAAGCTGTGGCACAGCCACGACTATGAGGTGAAATCGGGCACGCTGATTGCGCCGGGCCTGCCGCAGGCGGCGGATCACGCGCTGATGGCGCGCATCGCCAATACCTACGGCAAAACCTGGCACACCTGGCATACCGATCGCGACAAAACCCTGCCGATCGGCATTCCGGCGCTGATGATGGGCTTTACCGCCGACGGTCAGCTTGATAATCGCCTGCTGGCGGATCGCGACAAACGTTTTGATATCGACAGCCGCAAGCTGCGGGCGTCGCGCGCCGATATTGTCACCCAGCCGGTGCAGCCGGGCGCCAACGCCTGGCAGCGCGGCGAGGTGATCCAGCTAAAACGGGTCTCCGGCGGCGGCGAGCACGCTCACGGCCAGACCCATTTCGGCCCGGCGGAGCAGCTCAGCAAGCCTTAATCCCAGCGCTGCGCGGCCTGATGGTCGCTGTCGCGGGCGTCAACCCAGCGATCGCCCTGCCCGGTGGCTTCGCGCTTCCAGAACGGGGCGCGGGTTTTCAGGTAGTCCATGATGAATTCCGCGGCGGCGAAGGCGCTGCCGCGGTGCGCGCTGGTGACGCCGACGAACACGATCTCATCGCCGGGAAAAAGCTCGCCGATGCGGTGGATAACGCTGACGCGCTGGAGCGGCCAGCGGCCGCGCGCCTCGTCGA
This sequence comes from Pantoea sp. X-Soil-MYKO-1289, assembly GCF_059730625.1. Taxonomy (NCBI): domain Bacteria; kingdom Pseudomonadati; phylum Pseudomonadota; class Gammaproteobacteria; order Enterobacterales; family Erwiniaceae; genus Pantoea; species Pantoea sp. X-Soil-MYKO-1289. The sequence continues at coordinate 1,329,751 of NZ_AP036004.1, read as the reverse complement.
CGATCTCCTGCAGCGCTTTTTCCGTCATCCCCGGATAGTGCTCAAGGGTCAGCGCGGCGACGCTGTCGCCCAGGTTGTGATTGCGCACCTTGCCGGTAAAAGTCACCACCGCGCCGTCGGCGTCGGAGGCAGAGAGCCAGGCGTACTCGTCGGCCATGCTAAAGGGCGCCGAACCGACGCGGATCTGCGTTGCCATCTTAGCCTCCCGTGACCGGCGGGAAAAAGGCTACCTCGTCGCCCGCCTTCAGCGGATGCGACATCGGCACCAGCGTCTGATTGACGGCGGCCAGCAGTTTGCCTGCGTCGAGCGCCAGCGCCCAGCGATCGCCTTTTTGCGCCAGCGCGTCGCGCAGCGTCGCCACGTCGGGAAAGTCAGCAGGCATCTCCAGCACGCTGGTGCCCACCAGCTCGCGCACCTGCGCGAAAAACAGCACCTTAATCATGGGCCACCGCCTGGAAATCGCCGGATTTGCCGCCGCTTTTGCTCAGCAGGCGCAGCTGGTCGATAACGATATCTTTCTGCACCGCTTTACACATGTCGTAGATGGTCAGGGCCGCCACCGACGCGGCGGTCAGCGCTTCCATTTCGACGCCGGTTTTGCCGCTCAGGCGGCAAAGCGAGGTGATGCGCACGCGCTGATGTTCCGGCTCGGCCACCAGATTGACTTCGACCTTGCTCAGCATCAGCGGATGGCAGAGCGGGATCAGCTCCCAGGTGCGTTTGGCGGCCTGAATGCCGGCGATGCGCGCCGTGGCGAAGACGTCGCCTTTATGGTGGCTGCCGTCGACGATCATCTGCAGCGTCTCGGCGGCCATCAGCACCAGCGCTTCCGCGCGCGCCTCGCGCACCGTTTCCGCCTTGCCGGAGACGTCGACCATATGGGCTTCGCCCGCGGCGTTAATATGTGTCAGTTGCATGGCTTACAGCTTCTTTAAGTGTGAAACGAAATTACAGGGACCGGTGCGGGCGTCGATCTGGTCGGCGATAATGCGCTCCCAGGCGCTCTCGCAGGCGCTGGTGGAGCCCGGCATCGCAAAGATCAGCGTGCCGTTGGCGATGCCGGCGACGGCGCGCGACTGCAGCGTCGAGCCGCCGATATCCTCCCAGGAGAACATGCGGAACAGCTCGCCGAAGCCCTCTATTTTGCGATCGAACAGCGGCTCAATCGCCTCTGGCGTGATGTTTTTCGCGTTGAACCCCGTGCCGCCGTTGATCACCACCACCTGCACATCCAGGCTGGCGATCCAGCGCGACACGATGGCGCGAATGCGGTAGCGATCTTCGCCGACGATGGCGTGATCCACCACGACGTGACCGGCTTCGTGCGCCGCAGCGCGCAAATAGTCGCCGGAGGTGTCGCTGCTGGCGTCGCGTCGATCGGAAACGGTCAGCACCGCCAGGTTGACCGGAATAAATTCACCCGTAGATTTGCCCATTGACTCGCTCCTGAGATTAACCGCCGATGAAGGAAAGGTTCTGCGTGATGCCGGTATTGCCCTGATGCAGGAAGTGCGTCTGCTTCTTCGCGCCCAGGCTGTGCGCGATGCGCGCCTGCAGCTCCGCCTGCTGCGCATCGGAAACCAGCAGATCGCGCAGCGGCACGCCGCTGTCGCCGAACAGGCAAAGGTGCAGATTGCCGTGCGCCGAGACGCGCAGACGATTGCAGCTGGCGCAGAAATCGCGCGAATAGGGCATAATCAGGCCGATCTCGCCGACGTAGTCAGGATGGTAAAAGACCTGCGCCGGGCCGTCGCTGCGGCCGCGCTCGCGGCGCTGCCAGCCCTGGGCCACCAGCTGGTCGCGGATCACCGCGCCTGAGACGTGCTGGTCGCGGAACAGCGCGCCGCCCTCGCCCGTCTCCATCAGCTCGATAAACCGTAGCTGAATCGGGCGCGTGCGGATCCAGTCGAGAAAGGTTTGCAGGCTGCGGCTGTTGAGGTCGCGCATCAGCACGCTGTTGACTTTGACCTGCTGGAAGCCCGCGTCGAAGGCAGCGTCGATGCCCGCCATCACCTGATGGAACTTGTCCTGTCCGGTAATGGCGTGGAACTGGCGCGCGTCGAGACTGTCTACGCTGACGTTCAGCGCGGTAAGCCCGGCAGCGCGCCAGGCGGCGACGTCGCGCGCCAGCCGGTAGCCGTTGGTGGTGACGGCGATCTGCCGAATGGCGCGGTTTTCCCGCACGGCGGCGATAATGTCGGTAAAATCGCGACGCAGCGACGGCTCACCGCCGGTCAGGCGCACTTTTTCAGTGCCGGCCGCGGCGAAGGCGCGCGTGACGCGTCGAATTTCATCGAGCGAGAGAAAGCTTTTGTTGCTCACGCCCTGCGGCTTATAGCCGTCGGGCAGGCAGTAGGTGCAGCGGAAGTTACAGACATCCGTCACCGAGAGACGCAGGTAATAAAACCGACGTGCAAATGCATCAGTAAGTTGTGACACCAGAACACCTTTTCCAAATACGGGAGATGCAGGCATTTCTTTCTGCACCCTGGCAGCGCGTCGGCTGCGGCCTGAACCCCCTATCATTTGACTTAGGCGTTCAGGCTTTGAGTGTATGTCGGCCACATGGACGACATGGTTGGCAAATGGTAGCGCGAATTTTGCCGCTCTGCCATCCACTAATTTCGCTATATATATTGACATATAACGGTTTTTCGCCGCATTTTCGCGGCAGTAAGGTTAACATGGCCCGCTGAAATGACGCCGGTACGGTAAGTCGGCAGCGGGGGTAAAGAGGAAATATGAACCGAACTTTGGCAGACCTCGATCGCGTAGTGGCGCTGGGCGGCGGACACGGGCTGGGTCGCGTGATGTCAGCCCTGTCGCCGCTGGGCTCGCGCCTGACCGGCATTGTCACCACCACCGATAACGGCGGCTCTACCGGACGCATTCGCCGTTCCGAAGGCGGCATCGCCTGGGGCGACATGCGCAACTGCATCAATCAGCTGATTACTGAGCCGAGCGTCGCGTCGGCGATGTTTGAATATCGCTTTGCCGGCAACGGCGAGCTTTCCGGCCACAACCTGGGCAACCTGATGCTTAAGGCGCTGGATCACCTCAGCGTCAGGCCGCTGGAGGCGATCAATATCATTCGCAACCTGCTCAAGGTCGACGCCTTCCTGATCCCGATGTCGGAGCAGCCGGTCGATCTGGTGGCGTTAGACAGCGAAGGCAATATGGTTTACGGCGAAACCGATATCGACGCCATGACGCAGCCGCCGCAGGAGCTGATGCTGCACCCGAACGTGGCGCCGACCCGCGAAGCGCTGGAAGCGATCGCCGAAGCGGACCTGATTCTGATCGGACCGGGCAGCTTCTACACCAGCCTGATGCCGTGCCTGCTGATGGAGGAGATGGCGCGCGCGCTGCGCCGTACGCCCGCCACCATGGTGTTTATCGGCAATCTGGGACGCGAGCTGAGTCCAGCCGCCGCCAGCCTGACGGTGGCGGATAAGCTGGCGATGATGGAGAAATATATCGGCAAACGGGTGATTGATGCGGTGGTGGTCAGCCCGGCCGCCGATACCGCCGGCGTCGAGAACCGCCTGATCGTGCGCGAGCCGCTGGAGGCCGCCGATATTCCCTATCGTCACGACCGCCAGCTGCTGCGGCTGGCGCTAGAACACGCCATTCAGCGCTTTAGCTAAGCCGCTACGAGGCGGCGATAAAGAGTTCGCGCAGCTGGTGCAGCTTGTCGCGCACGTTCGCCGCCTCTTCGAACTCAAGGTTCTGCGCGTGCTGCTGCATCTGCGACTCCAGCTCGTGGATCTTCTTCTGCAACGCCTGCGGCGTCAGCGCCAGATAGCTGGCGTCCGCCTCGGCGGCGCCGCGGCTGCTGGCTTTGGCCTTGCCGCGCGTCTTGATGACGTTCTGGCCCAGCTCGAGGATATCGGTGATCTTCTTGTTGAGCCCCTGCGGCACAATGCCTCTTTCCTCGTTGTACTTCTGCTGCTTCTCGCGACGGCGTTCGGTCTCTTCGATGGCGCGCGCCATCGAGTTGGTGATCTTGTCGGCATACAGGATCGCCTTGCCGTTAACGTTACGCGCCGCGCGCCCGATGGTCTGGATCAGCGAGCGTTCAGAGCGCAGGAAGCCCTCTTTGTCCGCATCGAGGATCGCCACCAGTGACACTTCCGGCATATCCAGCCCTTCACGCAGCAGGTTGATCCCCACCAGCACGTCGAACTCGCCAAGACGCAGATCGCGGATGATCTCCATACGCTCGACGGTATCGATATCTGAGTGCAGATAGCGCACCTTCTCGCCGTGCTCTTCAAGATATTCGGTGAGATCTTCCGCCATACGCTTGGTCAGCGTCGTTACCAGCACGCGCTCGTTGATGGTGACGCGTTTGCGGATCTCCGACAGCAGATCGTCTACCTGCGTCGCCACCGGACGCACCTCCAGCAGCGGATCGAGCAGACCGGTCGGACGCACCACCTGATCGATCACCTCGCCGCCCGACTTCTCCAGTTCGTAGTTGCCCGGCGTCGCCGAGACGTAGATGGTCTGCGGCGCCAGCGCCTCAAACTCTTCAAATTTCATCGGACGGTTGTCGAGCGCGGACGGCAGGCGAAAGCCATACTCCACCAGCGTCTCTTTACGCGCGCGGTCGCCCTTATACATCCCGCCAATTTGCGGGATGGTGACGTGCGATTCATCGACAATCAGCAGACCGTCGGCGGGCAGGTAGTCGAACAGCGTCGGCGGCGGCTGGCCCGGCCCGCGCCCGGAGAGGTAGCGCGAGTAGTTTTCGATGCCCGAGCAGTAGCCCAGCTCGTTCATCATCTCCAGATCGAACTGGGTGCGCTGCGTCAGGCGCTGCTCTTCCAGCAGCTTATTGTTCTCCAGCAGCACCCGGCGGCGATCCGCCAGCTCGACTTTGATATCTTCCATCGCCTGCAGAATACGTTCGCGCGGCGTCACGTAGTGCGTTTTGGGATAGATAGTAAAGCGCGGCACGGTTGAGAGGATCTGCCCGGTAAGCGGATCGAACAGCGACAGCCGCTCAACCTCTTCGTCGAACAGCTCGACGCGCAGCGCGGTATCTTCCGACTCCGCCGGGAAAATATCGATCACTTCGCCGCGCACGCGGAAGGTGCCGCGCTGGAACGCCTGGTCGTTGCGCGCATACTGCAGCTCCGCCAGACGGCGCAGAATGCTGCGCTGGTCGATAATCATGCCGCGCGTCAGGTGCAGCATCATTTTCAGATAGAGATCGGGATCGCCCAGGCCGTAAATAGCGGAAACCGACGCCACGACGATAACGTCGCGACGCTCCAGCAGCGCCTTGGTGGCCGACAGACGCATCTGCTCGATATGTTCGTTTACCGAGGCGTCTTTTTCGATAAAGGTGTCGGAGCTGGGCACATAGGCTTCAGGCTGGTAGTAGTCGTAATAGGAGACGAAGAACTCCACCGCATTGTCGGGGAAGAACTCTTTCATCTCACCGTAGAGCTGCGCCGCCAGGGTTTTGTTCGGCGCCAGCACCATCGCCGGCCGGTTGAGATCGGCGATAACGTTGGCGACGGTAAAGGTCTTGCCGGAGCCGGTCACGCCGAGCAGCGTCTGATGGGCAAGACCATCCTCCAGCCCCTCTTTGAGGCGACGAATCGCCTCTGGCTGGTCGCCGGAGGGCTGGAAGGCGGAATTTAGTTTAAAGACTTTACTCATGAGATGCGGTTCCTGCTGAAGAATGCGGCGGCTAGCCGAGTCATTTTACTCTGCCGTGGCGATTTTGCCAGAAAATAATACTGGATAAATTACCAGTAACGCGGCACAGTAAGACGCTGGCGCGGCGCGGCCTCCTGCTGGCTGTAACAGCGCCACAACATTTTTGCCGTTGCGCAAGGTTATCCCCAGCCGGAGCGGATTTATAACATTTGTCAAGAGACCGTCATTAAATTTCAGCTCTGTTACGCAGCGGAAAATTCTCAGGCTTGTTTTTTATTAACTATCTGTTTTTTATATTAATAAGAGAAAAGCCCAGTTTCTCAGCATTATGTAACCAGGCCGCGTATTTCCTCGCTTGCGCTCTGTTTTCACTGTCTAATGCACAAGGTTATCCACAGGAATGGTGGATAACTGAAGGCAGCCCTTTCGCCATCGGCTGTGCATAATTTTTTGTCCTTAAGCCGCCCGCGTGAAAAAAAAATATTTCCGCTTAAATTCCTACCGAAAACGTGGCGGTTAACTATGCTTTTTCAGCCCGCCGCTGAATTTTCGTCCAGCCGCGACTGCCTTTAAGACCAGTTAAATTCAACAAGCTGCCTGACGGCAGCCCCATTGCACCAGAAACGTCAAGTCATCAGCACCGTGAAAGTGCAGCGCCCTGATTACCCGAAGCAATTGTTAAGCATTTTTCATCATTTCCGGGTGAATTGCGCCCTGCCGGTGCTTCTCGACCTGCAAAATGATTCTGGCCCGGTAATTGCAGCGTTTATCCAGAGAGTTGAGGAAGGTAAAGCAAGGCGATAATCGCGATACCACTACCGTTGAAGACTTGTTTGCCAGACGTCAAAGAGCGGAAGCATTCAGGCAAGATCTGTAAGAGGAGAGTCAGATGCTGAGTTTACGTTCGGTGAATCAGTTTTACGGGCAGAACCATATTCTGTGGGACGTGGATCTCGACCTGCCGCCCGGCACCTGCACCGGCGTGCTGGGCCGTCCAGGCATGGGCAAAACCACGCTGGTAAACTGCATTATGGGTCGCCTGCCGATTAACAGCGGGTCGATGACCTGGCAGGAAGATGGCTCGCCGCCGCGCGATTTGCTGCTGCAGCCGGCCGAACAGCGCGCGCGTATGGGGATCGGCTATGTGCCGCAGGGCCGCCATATTTTCTCGCAGATGAGCGTAGAGGATAACCTGTTGATCGCCCTGCTGGCGGGCAGCGGTCAGAGCGACAAACCGCACGTTATCCCCGAGATGGTGTTCGATCTGTTTCCAGCGCTCTATTCGCTGCGGCAGCAGCGCAGCGGCGAGCTGCCCGTAGATCAGCAGCAGCAGCTGGCGCTGGCGCGCGCGCTGGTGCTGCGGCCCAGATTGCTGATCCTCGACGAGCCGACCGACGGCATGTCGCCCTGGCTGGAAGAGGAGATGGGCAACCTGATCCGCCGCCTGAATCTCGATTACGGCCTGACCGTGCTGCTGCTGGAGCAGCGCGTCTCGCTGATCCGCCGCGTCGCCGACTACTTTTTGCTGCTGCACCGCGGCCGCAACGTCGCGCAGGGACGCGTGGCGCAGCTGGACGATCTCACCGTCAGTAAGTGGCTGACGGTGAGCTGAACGCTAGCTGGGCAGCGTGATAAAGCGGCCGCAGTCCGCCTGCGCCGCCGCATCGGGCAGCCAGGGAATTTCGCCGAGAAACGGCGCGGGAATGCGCTGTTTCAGCGTCGCCATATAGGCCTGATGCCGCTTGCCCGGCGGCTCGATATCGTTAGCGATCCAGCCCGCCAGCCGCAGGCCGCGCGCCTGCACCGCATCGGCGGTCAGCATGGCGTGGTTGATGCAGCCCAGTTTGACCCCGACCACCAAAATCACCGGAAGCTGCTCCTGCGCCACCCAGTCGGCGTAGGTCTGCGTCTCCGACAGCGGCGTGTACCAGCCGCCTGCGCCCTCTACCAGCACCCACTCCGCCTGCGCCTCCAGCGCGCGCAGCCCCTGTGAAAGCAGGTCAAACGCGATCGGCCTGCCCTCTTCCGCGCTGACGATATGCGGCGCCGTCGGCTCGAGAAACGCCAGCGGATTCACCTGCTCATAGCGCAGCGCCAGGCTGCTGTAGCGCTGCAGCGCCAGCGCGTCGCCGTTGCGCACGCCCTCCGGCGTGACGTCGCAGCCGGAGGCGACCGGCTTGTAGCCGGCGGTGCGATAGCCCGCCGCGCCCGCCGCCTGCAGCAGCGCGCCGCTGGCGACGGTTTTGCCCACCTCGGTATCGGTGCCGGTAATAAACCATTTCATCGTTGCGTGACTCCAAAAAGCAGTTGATAAGTCAGACGGTAGCCCTGCGCATCGCGCGGCCACTGCGCCTCAAGCTGCGCCAGCCGCTGCCGCGTCAGCGGCGCGCCGTCCCGGCCCTGGTGCAGATGCGTGGCGCCGATGCCCTTCAGCGATCGCATGGCGCTCAGGGCGTTGGGAAAATGCATCACCTGCGTCTGACGGATAAAGCGAAGGTTGAGCCCAGCGCCCGCCGCGCGCACCTGCTCCTCGGTCAGAAAGCGATTGGCGTGCACGCCGGGCCCCAGCGACCGCCAGGCGGCGTGCACCTCCTGCAGCGAGCCGGCCAGCAGCGTTGAGAAGAGCATGACGCCATCGGGACGCAGCACGCGGGCGAACTGCTGCAGCGCGGTGCGCAAATCGCTGCTCCACTGCACCGCCAGATTGCTCCAGACGCAATCGACGCTCTGGCTCGCCAGCGGCAAGGCGTCGATGTCGCCCGCCAGATAGCCGCTCGCCGCGTCGAGGCTGCGCGCCTGCTGCAGCATCTGCGGCGAGAGATCGAGCGCCACGACGCGCTGCCCGCGCTGTTGCCAGAGGCGGCTGTACCAGCCGGTGCCGCAGCCCGCGTCGAGCAGATCGCCATCGGCCAGAGGCGGCGCCAGCGCCAGCAGCGCGTCGCCGCAGCGGCGCTGCAGCTCGGCGTGCTGTTCATAGTGGCCCGCCGCGCGGCCAAACGCGCGCGCCACCGCCGCTTTATTAACCCGCAGCGTCATGCAGCGCCTCCAGCAGTGCGTCGATATCATCCGCCCGGTGGGCGGCGGTCAGGGTAATGCGCAGCCGCGCGGTGCCGGGCGGCACCGTTGGCGGCCGGATGGCGCTGACCCAGCAGCCCGCCTGCGCCAGCCGCTGCGACAGCGCCAGCGCGGCGCCGTTTTCGCCGACGATCAGCGGCTGTATCGCGCTTTCCGAAGGCATCAGCGCCCAGGGCAAGCCCGCTGCGCCGCGGCGAAAGCGCTGAACATTGTCGCTGAGCCGCTGACGCAGCGCGTCGCCGCCCTGAATCTCATGCAGCGCCGCCAGCAGCGCGCTCGCCTGGGCGGGCGGCATCGCCGTCGAGTAGATGAGGTGGCGCGAGAACTGCAGGAAATAGTCTGCGGTCTCGTCATCGCACAGCAGCGCCGCGCCGCTGACGCCAAAGGCTTTGCCGAAGGTCACCACCAGCAGCTCCGGCTTCACGCCCTGCCGCCAGCAGCTGCCGCGCCCCTGCTCGCCCACCACGCCGATGCCGTGGGCGTCATCCACCAGCAGCCAGCCGTCGGCGCGGCGAGCGGCGGCGGCGATCGCCCCCAGCGGCGCGCTGTCGCCGTCCATGCTGAAGATCCCCTCGGTGATCACCAGGGTGTCGCCATCGCACGGCGTCGCCAGCCGCTGCGTCAGGCTCTCAACATCGTTATGGTGAAAGCGGCGCAGCGTGGCGGGCGTGTGGCCTGCCGCATCAAGCAGCGACGCGTGCGCCAGCTTATCGGCGATAAGGCGATCCTGCTTCTGCGCCAGCAGATGTACGATCGCCTGATTGGCGGCGAAGCCCGAGATAAACAGCAGCGCGCGCGAATAGCCGAGCCAGTCGGCGAGCTGCGCCTCCAGCTCCGCGTGGCGGCCGCTATAGCCCGTGACGTGCCCCGACGCGCCGGCACCCGGCGCGCCCTGACGCCAGCCGGCGATCACCGCCGGATGCTGGCTCAGGCCGAGATAGTCGTTGCTGGAGAAGTGAAGGTATCTCTTTCCCTCTACCTGCAGCGTGCGGGTATCGTTGTGCGCCACCCGCCGGCGCTGCCGCCAGCCGTCAGCGGCGCGGCGCGTCTCCAGCGCCTGCGCCATACGCGTGGAGAAGCTCATTACAGCGCCGCGTTGTAGAACTGTTCGGTATCGGCGTGGAACAGCTGCTCGCTCAGCTGCTGCTGCTGTTCGTTGTCGCCGTGCGCGGTGTGAGTATGTTCAGGATTGAGGCCCAGCTTGCGGAACAGCAGCAGGTCTTTATCCTCTTCCGGGTTCGGCGTGGTGAGCAGCTTGCAGCCGTAGAAAATCGAGTTGGCGCCCGCCATAAAGCACATCGCCTGGGTCTGCTCGCTCATCTGCTCGCGGCCCGCCGAGAGGCGCACGTGCGAGGTCGGCATCATGATGCGCGCCACGGCGATGGTGCGGATAAAGTCGAACGGCTCGACGTCGTCGTTATCCGCCAGCGGCGTGCCCTTGACCTTCACCAGCATATTGATCGGCACGCTCTCCGGCGGCGTCGGCAGGTTCGCCAGCTGCACCAGCAGCCCGGCGCGATCGCTTACGGTTTCGCCCAGCCCGACGATGCCGCCCGAGCAGACTTTGATACCGGCATCGCGTACTTTGCCGAGCGTATCCAGCCGCTCCTGATAGGAGCGCGTGGTGATGATGCTGCCGTAAAATTCCGGCGAGGTGTCGAGGTTATGGTTATAAAAATCGAGCCCGGCGCCCGCCAGACGCTGCGCCTGCCGATCGCTTAGCGTGCCGAGCGTCATGCAGGTTTCCATTCCCAGCGCCTTCACGCCCTGCACCATCTGCTCAAGGTAAGGCATATCGCGGTCGTTGGGGTTTTTCCACGCCGCGCCCATGCAGAAACGGCTCGATCCCGCCGCTTTCGCTTTGCGCGCCGACGCCAGCACCTCCTGTACCTCCATCAGCCGTTCAGATTCCAGGCCGGTTTTATAACGGGCGCTTTGCGGGCAGTATTTGCAGTCCTCCGGACAGGCGCCGGTTTTGATCGACAGCAGCGTGCTGACCTGAACCTGACGCGGGTCGAAATGCTGGCGGTGAACCTGCTGCGCCTCAAACATCAGCTCAAGAAAAGGTTTATCAAACAGCGCCTGCGCCTGCGCCAGAGTCCAGTGTTGTGCCATTGCCTACTCCAAAAAAAGGGTGTCATCCCGACAGTTAACGTGGTTATACTTGTAAACTAAATCTTTTTATTTTGGTTTACAACTACCATGTTTACCCCTCAGGACGCTGAATTCGATCGCCAGCACATCTGGCATCCCTATACCTCGATGCGCGATCCGCTGCCCTGCTATCCGGTAGTCGCGGCGCAGGGCACGCAACTGCAGCTGGCGGACGGCCGCGAACTGGTGGACGGCATGTCCTCCTGGTGGGCGGCGATCCACGGCTACAACCACCCCCGGCTGAACCGGGCGATGCAGGATCAGATGGCGCAGATGTCGCATGTGATGTTCGGCGGTATTACGCATCCTGCGGCGGTGGCGCTCTGCCGCCAGCTGGTGGCGATGACGCCCGCCGCGCTGGAGTGCGTGTTCCTCGCCGATTCCGGCTCGGTCGCGGTGGAAGTGGCGATGAAGATGGCGATGCAGTACTGGCTGGGACGCGGCGAAACGCGCCAGCAGTTTCTTACGCTGCAGCGCGGCTATCACGGCGACACCTTTGCGGCGATGTCGGTATGCGATCCCGATAACTCGATGCACAGCCTGTGGCGCGGCTATCTGCCGGAGCACCATTTCGCCGCCGCGCCGCAGTGCCGCTTTGACGATATCTGGGACGAGCGCGACGCGGATGACTTTGTCCGCCTGATCGAACTGCACCACGCCAGGCTAGCGGCGGTAATACTCGAGCCAATCGTTCAGGGCGCGGGCGGCATGCGCTTCTATCATCCGCGCTATCTGCAGCGGGTGCGCGAATGCTGCGATCGCTATGATGTGCTGCTGATCGCCGACGAGATCGCCACCGGCTTCGGCCGCAGCGGCAAGCTTTTCGCCTGCGAGCATGCAGAGGTGACGCCCGATATTCTCTGCGTCGGCAAGGCGCTGACCGGCGGCATGATGACGCTGGCGGCTACCCTCGCCACGCGCCGCGTCGCCGATGGCATCAGCGACAGTCCGGCGGGCTGTTTTATGCACGGGCCGACCTTTATGGGCAACCCGCTGGCGTGCGCCGTGGCCGCAGAAAGCCTCTCTCTGCTTAACGAAGGCCGCTGGCCGCAGCAGGTGGCGCGCATTGAACAGCAGCTGCGCGATGAGCTGATGCCGCTGCGCGACGCGCCGCAGGTGGCGGATGTGCGCGTGCTGGGCGCAATTGGCGTGGTTGAGACGCGCCGTCCGGTGAATATGGCCGCGCTGCAGCGCTTTTTCGTCGAGCGCGGCGTCTGGATCCGTCCGTTTGGCCGCCTAATCTACCTGATGCCGCCCTATATCATTACGCCGCAGGCGCTGCGCCAGCTGACTGGGGCGATTGCCGAGGCGCTGACGCGGGAGGCGCACTTTAACGCCTGATCGGCGCTAACGGCTGGAACCCTTTCCTTTTTTCGCTAAGATGGAAAACGTTGATACGGAAGGTTTATCACAACCGAGGAGAGAAGATGCGCGTTTACAGTAATGATTTTAACGACGGCGACAAGATGCCGGAGCGCCAGGTGTTTAACGGCATGGGCTATCAGGGCGACAATATCTCCCCGCACCTGGCGTGGGACGATGCGCCGGAAGGCACCAAAAGTTTCGTCGTGACCTGTTACGATCCCGATGCGCCGACCGGTTCCGGCTGGTGGCACTGGGTAGTGGTGAATATTCCCGCCAGCACCCAGCTGCTGGAGCAAGGCGCCGGTTCCGGCCTGGCGATGCTGCCGCCGGGGGCGCTGCAGACGCGCACCGATTTCGGCAAAGCCGGCTACGGCGGCGCGGCGCCGCCGCAGGGCGAAAGCCATCGCTATATTTTTACCGTGCACGCGCTGGATGTTGAGGCGATCGAGGTAGACGCCGAAGCGAGCGGCGCAATGGTCGGGTTTAACGTGCATTTTCATGCGCTGGCGAGCGCCAGCATTACGGTGAACTATTCGTAACGGCGCCTGAAGGCGGCGCGCAATAAGCGGCGCCGCTGCGCCAGCGATTAGTGAGGGATTTGCGCCAGCTCTGTCTCACTCAGGCCGGTCGCTGCCTGTACCGACTCGCTGGGCATGCCCATCTCCAGCAGGCGTCGAGCGACTTCGAGTTTGCCCTCGTTGCGGCCTTCCTGACGGCCAAGCTGAATACCTTTTTCAAGCCCTTTTTCAAGGCCTTCCTGTTTAAGCTGTTCTGCAATGGTCATCAATTCGTCCCCCTGTTGCGGCATCCGCTGTGCCAGTTCGCGAACAAAGGCTTTGGCGTCTGAGGTTTCGCCAGCCTGAAGAATATAGTGTATCAGCGATATTAACTGCGATGAAGAGAGATAACCTGCCAGCAGGATTGACGCCAGCTTGTCCAGCATCTCGGTTAAATCGCGCTGATGAATGTGCTTTTGCAGCAGCGTCAGGGCAGCCATGGTGCGATGACCGGCAATCTCTTCGTCAGGAATGACGGTAACGTCCACCAGGGGAAACGCGGCACCGTAGAGCCTCGCCGCCAGTGCCGGATCGCTGAACTCATCCAGCCAGCAGGTTGACCAGGGATAGGGTCGGCGTTTGCCCACGTAAAAGAGAACGGGTATCACCAGCGGCAATTTTTTATGACCGGCATCCAGATGGCGCTGCATAGCGGCTACCGCATAGCGTAGCAGCCTGAATGCCATATGTTTATCCGGCGTGGACTGGTGCTCAATCAGGACATGAACATAGCTGTCATCGCCAGCGGTGGTTTTCAGGCTGTAGAGCACGTCACTGAAATACTGACGCAGGTCGTCCTCGACAAAAGAGCCGGACTCCAGCTTTAGCGTGCTGAGATCGCAGATGGCGCGCAGTTCGGGCGGAAGGTGGATTAACATAAAATCGCGGGCGATTTCTGGCTGGGTGAGAAACTGCCGGAACGCAGCATCGTGCGGGGTGGAGGTGCGGTTTTTCTTCTTCATCGTTCCTGACTCCGAAAAAAACAATCCGCCTATCCTGTCACAGCCAGAAGGGGTCGATATTGATCTTGCAGCAGTACCCTGCCATTTAGCTAAAGGCGTGCGGGGCCGCGGCCCCGCATCGTTTTAATCCAGCTGATGGATCACCACCCACATCGGTCCCTGGCCCACCGCATAGCGCGCCAGCGGGGTCAGCAATCCCTGCGGCTCGCTGATACGGTACACTTCAATATGGTGCGATTTCTGACCTGCCGCCACCAGATAACGACCGCTGTGATCGATATTAAAGCCGCGCGGCTGGGTTTCCGTCGGCTGATAGCCCTCGATAGAGAGCAAGCCGCCATCTTCGCTGACGCTGAACACCGTAATGGTGCTGCTGGTGCGATCGCAGGCGTAAAGGAAGCGGCCGTTAGGGGTCAGGTGAATATCCGCCGCCCAGCGCGTTTCGTTAAAGCCCGGCGGCATCATGTCCAGCGACTGCACGCGCTCAACTTCGCCGCGCGCATTGCTCAGCGCCCAGACGTCAACGGTGCTGTCGAGTTCGTTGACGCAGTAGGCGTAGCTGCCGTTGGGATGAAACGCCATATGACGCGGGCCCGCGCCCTCTACCGTAGTGACCTGCGCCTGCTCGCGCGGCGCCAGCGTGCCGTCGGCGCTCAGTGAGTAAAGGCAGATGCGATCCTGCTTCAGCGCCGGCACGAACAGCGTCTGGTTGGCGTTGTCGATGTTGGCGGAGTGGCAGCCGTCCAGCTCGCGGATCACCTGTGACGGCGCCTGCGGCAGGCCGTCAACGCCAATCGGGCTGACGCTGACGCAGGCGTCGTTATAGGAGCCGCAAAACAGAAAGTTGCCGGCGCGATCGGTGGAAATATGGGTCGGACTGCCCGGCAGCGGCGCTTCGCCCGCTTCGCTCAGGGTGCCGTCGGCGGCAATGCGGAACGCCAGCACGCGGAAGTTCGGGCGCACGCCGACATAGAGAAAATCTTTCTTCGGGCTGACCACCATCGGCTGAACCTGGCCGGAGACGTCCGTCACCTGCAACAGCGAAAGTGCGCCCTCTTCATCTAACCGCCACGCGTGGATCTGCTGGCTCTCGGGACTGGCGGTATAAACGACTTGTTTCATGCATTCTCCTTGTTCGCAGCCTGTCAGTTTGTGTCTGTGGCTCACTGTAGCCTGTTTTGCCACGGTGCGCCGGAATCATTTGTGCCCTGCTTTTTGTCTCAGGCCCGCGCCCGGGTGTAGACTCGGTGCCTCTTTAATCCTTTCACACGGAATAAGCCATGAGCTATCGCGTAATCGCCCTCGACCTTGACGGCACCCTGCTGACGCCCGCGAAAACCATCCTGCCCCAGTCTATCGAGGCGCTGAAGCGCGCCCGTCAGGCTGGCGTCAAGGTGGCTATCGTCACCGGCCGTCACCACTGCGCCATCCACCCTTTTTATCAGGCGCTGGAACTCGATACACCCGCAATCTGCTGCAACGGCACCTATTTGTATGATTATCAGACAGAAAAGGTGCTGGCTGCCGACCCGCTGGATAAGGACCAGGCGCTGCGCGTGATTGAGATGCTGGATGAGCACCAGATCCACGGCCTGCTCTACGTCGACGATGCGATGCTCTATCAGACGCCGACCGGTCACGTGACGCGCACCCTGAAATGGGCGGAATCGCTGCCGCCGCATCAGCGTCCGCTGTTTGTTCAGGTGCCGAACCTGGCGCAGGCGGCGCGCGACGCGCAGGCGATCTGGAAGTTCGCGCTTTCCCATGAAAACACCGCCGAACTGCAGCAGTTTGCGACTCATGTGGAAGCGGAGCTGGGGCTGGCGTGCGAATGGTCGTGGCACGATCAGGTGGATATCGCGCAGCGCGGCAACAGCAAAGGCAAGCGGCTGGCGGAGTGGGTCGCCTCGCTGGGCTTCTCTATGCAGGAGGTGATCGCCTTCGGCGACAACTATAACGATCTCAGCATGCTGGAAGCCGTCGGGCTGGGCGTGGCGATGGGCAACGCCGACGAGGCGATCAAGGCGCGCGCGAAGCGGGTGATCGGCACCAACCTTGAGCCTGGCATCGCCCAGGTAATTGAGCAGGAACTGCTGTAGTCAGGCGGTCACCGACACGCTTTTAATCTGGGCATAGAGCCACTGATCCGGCCGAATGCCCAGCTCATCCCGCGCCCAGGGTGAAATGCGCGCCCAGAGTTCGCTGACGCCGATGCGCAGACGCACCTCGATCTGATCCCCGACCTCCAGCAGCTCCACCACCTGCGCCGGCAGGATATTGCGTATCGAACTGTGCTGCGGCGGCTGCAGCGCCAGCGAAACGTCCGCCGAGGCGATGCGGATGCGCAGCGCGGTTTTCACCGGATAGTTGACCCGGCTCACCCAGATATGCTGGTCGCCGAGCGACAGCGCGCTCATCGGATAGTCGGGATGATGCTCCAGCACCTGCACGCGCAGCACGCTGGTCAGCTCGTTTACCGGCAGCCAGGGCCGCATCGCGCTGCTGCTCCAGACCTTCTCCAGCGGGCCGAACGCCCTGACGCCGCCGCCATCGAGCACCAGCACGTTCTCCGCCAGCTGCAAAATTTCATCGAGGCTGTGGGTGACGTAGAGCACCGGGATCTCGACCTGCTTCGCCAGCTTCTGCAGATAGGGCATCAGCTCGCGCTTGCGCGGCAGATCGAGCGAGGCGAGCGGCTCGTCCATCAGCAGAATATCGGGCGCGCTCAGCAGCGCGCGGCCAATGGCGACGCGCTGCTTTTCACCGCCGGAGAGCGACAGCGGAAAACGATCCAGCAGCCTCTCCAGCCCCAGCAGCGCTACCAGCGCGTCGAACTGCCCTTTCATCGCGGGCGACATGCCGTAGTGCAGATTGCCGCGCACGCGATAGTGCGGAAACAGCCGCGCATCCTGAAACACATAGCCGACGCGGCGTTTTTCCGGCGGCAGTATCACGCCCTTTTCCACGTCGAGCAGCAGGCGATTATTGAGCGAAATGGTGCCGCGCTGCGGCTGCGTCAGCCCGCTGATGGCGTTGATCAGCGAGGTCTTGCCCGCGCCGGAGACGCCGAAAACCGCGGTAATCCCCTTCGCCGGGATCTGCGCGTCGATATCAAGCTGGTGATCGCCCAGCCGCTGAGAAAAGTTGAGTTTTAGCATCAGGCGCCCATCCTTTTGCGGCCCCAGCGCGCCAGCCATTCGGAGATCAGCAGCGAGAGCAGCGCCAGCGCGATGGCGATAGCGCAGAGCCGCGCCGCCGCGCCCTCGGCGCCGGGCGTTTCAATCAGGGTAAACATCGCCAGCGGCAGCGTGCGCGTCTCGTCCGGGATGTTGGAAACAAAGGTAATGGTGGCGCCGAATTCGCCCAGCGAACGGGCAAAGGCCAGCACGGTACCGACGATCACGCCAGGCAGCGTCAGGGGCAGCGTGATAGTGAAAAAAACGCGCCAGCGCCCGGCGCCGAGCGTGCGCGCCGCCTGCTCCAGTCGCGGATCGACCGCTTCCAGCGCCAGCCGGATGGCGCGCACCATCAGCGGAAAGGCGATCACCGCGGAGGCGAGCGCCGCGCCGCGCCAGCTAAAGGCGAAGCTAAAGCCGAACCAGTCGTAGAGATACTGGCCAATCACGCCGCGTCGGCCCAGGCCGATCAGCAGCAGATAGCCCACCACCACCGGCGGCAACACCAGCGGCAGATGAATAAGGCTGTCGAGCAGCGACTTGCCTGGAAACCGGCAGCGCACCAGAATCCAGGCGGTAAGGATGCCAAACGGCAGGCTGAACAGCACCGCGATGCTGGAGACTTTCAGGCTAAGCGCCACCGCCTGCCATTCGGGATCGCTGAGTATCATGCTTTCGGGGAGAATCCGTACTGTTTAAACACCGCGGCCGCTTCCGGCCCTTTCAGGTAGTCATAAAACGCCTTCACCGCTGCGTTGTTATGCGCTTTTACTATCGCCATCGGATATTCCACCGGCTTGTGGCTGGCGGCCGGAAAAGTGCCGACCACCTGCACTTTGTCGCTGGCTACCGCGTCCGATCCGTAGACGATACCGTAGGGCGTCTCATTGCGCTCGACCAGCGCCAGCGCGGCGCGCACGTTATTGGCGCGCGCCAGCGACGGCGAAACGGCTTCCCAGGCGCCCAGCTTCTGCAGCGCTTCCTGCGCATAGATGCCGGCCGGCACATGGTCGGGATCGCCCACCGCCAGACGCTCGCCTTTCAGCAGGCTTTTCCAGTCGGTCTGTTGATTCAGCGTAACGGGCTTCGCGCTGTCGCCGCGCGGCGCCACCAGCACCAGTTCGTTGCCGAGCAGGGTCACGCGCGTGGCGTCATCTATGCTCTTTTTCGCTACGGCGTCATCCATCCACTGCTGGTCCGCTGAGATAAAGAGATCGGCGGGCGCGCCCTGCTCAATCTGACGCGCCAGCGTAGAGGAAGAGGCGAACGACGACACCACCTCTACGTCCGTTTTCTTTTTATACTGCGTCGCAATCTCCTGCAGCGCGTTGGTCAAGGACGCGGCGGCGAAGACGGTGACTTTCTCAGCGGCGGCGGCCTGACCGGCCAGCGTGACGCTCAGCGCGGCGGCAAGGCCCCAGCGATACGATCGGAATGACATGGGTTTTCTCCAGTTATGCGTTGTGTAGATGATGATACAACGCGCGCCATGGCAGCGTTATTAAAATTATCGGCAGGAAAAAAAGAAGGTTGAGCGAAAGCAAATAAAAACGCCCGCTTGAGCGGGCGTCGTAAAATCAGCGCGGGGAGCGTGAAGCGTGTTCGCGGCGGCCAAATTTCGAGATGACGTTGAACACCTCGCCCAGACCATAAATCAGGCCCAGCATAATCGCCATCACCACCGGCACCATAATCACCGCTACAGCAAGGCTTTTTAACAGTTCCAGCATGGAAGTCTCACTCAGCAAAGCAAAAAAGTGATTGTAACGTCTGAGGAAAAAAACGCACTGCCCTTTTCGTGCTTTTACTTTTTACACCGCTCCCCGCTATGATCGTTGCATTCACACCTTCTGGAGACGCCACTATGCAGGCTGAACTTTCCCTCTCCATCCGGCTGCAGCAGAAGCTGTTTGCCGATCCGCGCCGTATGGCGTTACTGAAACGCATCCGCGAAACCGGCTCTATCAGCCAGGGCGCGAAGCTGGCGGGCATCAGCTACAAAAGCGCCTGGGACGCGATCAATGAGATGAACCAGCTGGCTGACGAAACCCTCGTAGAGCGCGCCACCGGCGGCAAAGGCGGCGGCGGCGCACGACTGACACGCTATGGCGAGCGGCTTATCCAGCTATTCCAGCTGCTGGAGCAGATTCAGCAAAAGGCGTTCGACGCGCTGCAAAACGACGCGGTGCCGCTCGACAGCCTGTTGGCGACCATCGCGCGTTTCTCCCTGCAGACCAGCGCGCGCAACCAGCTGTTCGGCACGGTGGTGGCCCATGACCAACAGCATGTGGTGCAGCATCTTCAGGTGCGGCTCGCCGACGGCGCCACCCTGCTTAACGTGGCGCTGACCGAGCGCAGCGTGGCGCGCCTGCAGCTCGAGGCGGGCAAAGAGGTGCTGGTGCTGATCAAAGCGCCATGGATTCAGGTGAGCCGCGAGGCGTCGCAGGCGGATAACCAGCTGAGCGCGCAGGTGAGCCAGATTGAACCCGGCGATGAGATGAGCGAAGTGCTGATGACGCTGCCGAGCGGCGAAACGCTCTGCGCCACGCTCTCTAACCAGCAGGTGCAGCAGCAGAATCTGCAGCCGGGCGACCCCGTCACGGCAAGTTTTAACGCCGAACACGCGATTATCGCTACGCTGCTCTGACCTGCGCGCCATGATTTGACTTCGCTGACGGCACTGGGTACAACCCGATATTACAGTGCATAAAATGGAATATATCATGGCATTATTGCAAATTTCGCAAGGCACGTTTCGTCTTAGCGCCACCCGATTGCTGAACCTGAACGATCTGCGACTGACGGGCGGCCAGAGCTGGGGCTTCGTCGGCGCCAACGGCAGCGGCAAATCGTCGCTGGCGCGCGCGCTGGCAGGCGAGCTGGCGCCGGAAAAAGGCGCGTTCGCCAGCCGGTTCGCACGCCCGACGCGCCTGTCGCTGGAACAGCTGCAAAAGCTGGTCGCCGACGAATGGGAACGCAACAACACCGATCTGCTGAGCGAAGGCGAAACTGATACCGGGCGCACCGCGCTGGAGATTATCCAGGATGAGGTGCAGGACGAGGCGCGCGCGCAGGCGCTGGCGGAGCGGTTCGCCATTGGCTACCTGCTCGATCGGCGCTTTAAATACCTCTCAACCGGCGAGACGCGCAAGGTGCTGCTCTGCCAGGCGCTGATGAAACAGCCCGATCTGCTGATCCTCGACGAGCCTTTCGACGGCCTCGACGTCGCCTCGCGCGCCAGCCTGACCGAGACGCTGGCGAACCTGCAGCAGCCCGACGTCGCGCTGGTGCTGGTGCTCAATCGCTTTGACGACATCCCCGATTTTATTCAGCAGGTCGGCGTGCTGGCGGAGTGCACCCTGACTCACGTCGGCGCGCGTGATGCGATCCTGGCGGAGGCGCTGGTGGCGCAGCTGGCGCACAGCGAACGGCTGGAGGGGATGGCCCTGCCGGAGCCGGATGCGCCCGACCAGCTGCCGCCGCTGGCGCAGGATACGCCGCGCGTCGTTCTGCGCAACGGCATGGTCTGCTACAACGACAAAGCGGTGATCAACGGGCTGAGCTGGCAGGTCAACGCCGGTGAACACTGGCAGATCGTCGGGCCTAACGGCGCCGGAAAATCGACGCTGCTGAGCCTGGTGACCGGCGATCATCCTCAGGGCTACAGCAACGATCTCTGGCTGTTCGGCACTAAACGCGGCAGCGGCGAAACTATCTGGGATATCAAACAGCATATCGGCTACGTCAGCAGCAGCCTGCATCTGGAGTATCGCGTCAGCGTCAACGTGCGCACCGTGATCCTCTCCGGCTTCTTCGACTCCATCGGCCTCTACCAGGCGGCGTCGGAGCGGCAGAAGGCGCTGGCGCGGCAGTGGCTGGCGCTGCTCGGCATGAATAACGCGCTGGCCGACGCGCCCTTCCATAGCCTCTCCTGGGGCCAGCAGCGGCTGGTGCTGATCGCCCGCGCGCTGGTGAAGCATCCGGCGCTGCTGATCCTTGACGAACCGCTGCAGGGGCTGGATCCCATCAATCGCCAGCTGGTGCGCCGCTTCGTCGATATTCTTATCGGCGAAGGCCGCACCCAGCTGCTGTTTGTTTCGCACCACGCGGAAGACGCGCCGCGCTGCATTACCCATCGCCTCAGCTTTGTGCCTGCCGCCAAGGGCTACGTCTACCAGCAGGAGAGCCTGGATTAACCCCCGCGACGCCGCCCGGCGGCGTCCGCTCACCTCGCCAGCATTCGTGATGTAACCGCTACCATTGCTTCGCCCTTTTAACCGCTATATTCGCAAGCAAAAGGCTTTGAATAAGAATTTTCAGCTTGTGTAAACGATTCCATTTATCCAGACTTGATCACGCTTTACCGCGCGCTGATGTGCTACTTTTTAACCCTGCCTGTCTGGCTTTTTGACGTTAACCAGGACTCAACATGGAAAAATTTAACCCGGTCGATCATCCGCATCGCCGTTACAATCCGCTGATCGATCAGTGGATCCTCGTTTCGCCCCACCGTGCCAAACGTCCCTGGCAGGGCGCGCAGGAAACCCCTTCGCAAGAGCAGCTGCCGGCGCACGATCCCGACTGTTTCCTCTGCGCGGGCAACACGCGCGTCACCGGCGACAAAAACCCTGATTATAAAGGCACTTACGTTTTCACTAACGATTTCGCCGCGCTGATGACCGATACGCCGGAAGCGCCGGAGAGCAGCGACGTGCTGATGCGCTGCGAAAGCGCGCGCGGCACCAGCCGGGTGATCTGCTTCTCGCCCGACCACAGCAAAACGCTGCCGGAGATGTCGCTGCCCGCGCTGGAAGAGGTGGTTAAAACCTGGCAGGCGCAGACCGCCGATCTCGGCCAGCACTATCCCTGGGTGCAGGTTTTTGAAAACAAGGGCGCGGCGATGGGCTGCTCCAATCCCCATCCGCACGGCCAGGTATGGGCCAACAGTTTCCTGCCTAACGAAGCGCAGCGTGAAGATGAGCATCAGCGCGCCTACTACGCCGCGCACGGCTCGCCAATGCTGGTGGACTACGCCGCGCGCGAGCTGAACGACGGCAGCCGCACCGTGGTGGAGACCGAACACTGGCTGGCGGTGGTGCCTTGGTGGGCGGCCTGGCCGTTCGAGACGCTGCTGCTGCCGAAAGCCCATATTAAACGCCTCAACGATCTTTCGCCGGAGCAGAGCGCGGATCTGGCGAAGGCGCTTAAGCAGCTGACCAGCCGCTACGACAACCTGTTTCAGTGCTCTTTCCCCTACTCCATGGGCTGGCACGGCGCGCCGTTCAACGGCGAAGAAAACCATCACTGGCAGCTGCACGCGCACTTCTACCCGCCGCTGCTGCGCTCGGCTACGGTTCGCAAATTTATGGTCGGCTACGAAATGCTGGCTGAAACCCAACGTGATTTAACGGCGGAACAGGCGGCAGAACGCCTGCGCGCCGTTAGCGATATTCATTTCCGCGAGGCACAACAATGTTAAAAACCACCACGCAGCAGATTTTCAACGAAACCTTCGGCTATGCCCCGACCCACACCATTCAGGCGCCAGGCCGCGTCAACCTGATTGGCGAACATACTGACTACAACGACGGCTTCGTGCTGCCGTGCGCCATCGACTACCAGACCGTTATCGCCTGCGCGAAGCGCGACGACCGCCAGGTGCGCGTCGTGGCGGTGGATTATGATAACCAGCAGGACAGCTTCTCGCTCGACGCGCCGATCCTCAGCGTGAAAGAGCCGATGTGGGCCAACTACGTGCGCGGCGTGGTGAAACACCTGCAGCAGCGCGACGCCAGCTTCGGCGGCGTCGACATGGTGATCGCCGGCGACGTGCCGCAGGGCGCGGGCCTTAGCTCGTCGGCGTCGCTGGAAGTGGCGGTCGGCACCGTGTTTCAGCAGCTTTATCATCTGAAGCTCGACGGCGCGGCTATCGCCGTCAACGGCCAGGAAGCGGAGAACCAGTTTGTGGGCTGCAACTGCGGCATCATGGACCAGCTGATCTCCGCGCTGGGCAAGAAAGATCACGCCATGCTGCTCGACTGCCGCACCCTCGGCACCCGCCCGGTTTCAATGCCGAAAGATGTCGCGGTGGTGATCATCAACTCCAACTTCCGCCGCAATCTGGTGGGCAGTGAATACAACACGCGCCGCGAGCAGTGCGAAACCGGCGCGCGCTTCTTCGCTCAGCCGGCGCTGCGCGACGTGGATATCGATCAGTTCAAAGCGGTGGAGCATGAGCTGGACCCGCAGGTGGCGAAACGCGTGCGTCACGTGCTGACAGAGAACGCCCGCACCCTGGAGGCGGCCGACGCGCTGAGCAAGGGCGACCTGAAACGCATGGGCGAGCTGATGGCGGAATCGCACGCCTCGATGCGCGATGACTTTGAAATCACCGTGCCGCCGATCGACGCGCTGGTCGAGATCGTCAAGGCGGAGATCGGCGATCGCGGCGGCGTGCGCATGACCGGCGGCGGCTTTGGCGGCTGCGTGGTGGCGCTGATGCCGTTCGATCTGGTGGATCGGGTGAAGGCGGCGGTGGCGCAACAGTACGAAGCGAAAACCGGCATCAAAGAGACCTTTTACGTTTGCACCGCCTCAGAAGGAGCGGGCCAATGCTAAGCGACGTGAATTCACACGCGCCAGACGGTCAGCCCTGGCGTATTACCGTGCTGCGCAACGCCGGCGGCATGGTGGCGACCTTTATGGACTGGGGCGCCACCTGGCTGTCGGCGCGCGTGCCGATGCGTGACGGCAGCGTGCGCGAAACCCTGCTCGGCTGCGCCACGCCGTCCGACTATCTGCATCAGGACGCCTACCTCGGCGCCACCATTGGACGCTACGCCAACCGCATCAGCAAGGCGACGCTGACGCAGCAGGCTATTCAGCTCGCGGCGAATCAGGGCGAGCACCAGCTGCACGGCGGGCCGCAGGGCTTTGACAAGCGCCGCTGGCAGATCGTCAGCCAGAGCGAGAACAGCGTGGTTTACCGCCTGGACTCGCCGGACGGCGACCAGGGCTATCCCGGCAACCTGCTGGCGCAGGTGCGCTATGAGCTGGACGACGACAACTGCCTGTCGATCAGCTATCAGGCGGAGGTCGATCGGCCCTGTCCGGTCAATCTGACCAACCACGCCTACTTTAATCTTGATGCGCATCATGGCGACGCGCGCCAGCATCGCTTACAACTGCTGGCCGAACACTATCTGCCTGTCGACAGCGAGGGGATTCCCAACGCGCCGCTGAAAGCGGTGGCGGGCACCAGCTTCGATTTTCACACGGGCAAGATTGTGGCGCAGGATTTTCTCGCCGACGCCGATCAGCAGGCTGTGAAAGGTTACGATCACGCCTTTCTGCTCGACAGCGCCGGCGACGCCAGCCAGCCAGCCGCGCATCTCTGGTCTGCCGACGGCGAACTGCAGCTGACCGTGACCACTGCCGCGCCCGCGCTGCAGTTCTATACCGGCAACTATCTGGCGGGAACGCGCGCGCGCGAACAGAAAAGCTATACTGCTTTCCAGGGCATTGCGCTGGAGAGCGAATTTTTACCCGATTCGCCGAATCATCCTGAGTGGCCTCAGCCCTCATGCTGGCTGCAGCCGGGCGAGCGCTGGGAATCGGTGACGCGCTACCGCTTCACGCCGCGCTGAGCCGCCTGAAAAACGCGCAGTGCGTCGCCGACAGGCTTACACCCTGCGCCGTTTTCCGCTATGGTATGGCGCTATCCATGTGCCGCCGGGCGCGCGCGTCGGGTTGGTTGCAGCAAAGTTTCCATTATCGTAGAAACATCAAAGAGTTAAGGAGTTAACTATGGCCGTAACTAAGCTGGTTCTGGTCCGCCACGGCGAAAGTCAGTGGAACCAGGAAAACCGCTTCACCGGATGGTATGACGTGGATCTTTCTGATAAAGGTCGCACCGAAGCCAAAGCAGCCGGTCAGCTGCTGAAAAAAGAAGGTTTCGTCTTTGATTTCGCTTACACCTCCGTGCTGAAACGCGCCATTCACACTCTGTGGAATGTTCTTGATGAGCTGGATCAGGCCTGGCTGCCGGTAGAGAAATCCTGGCGTCTGAACGAGCGTCACTACGGTGCGCTGCAGGGTCTGGATAAAGCGGAAACCGCGGCCAAATATGGCGACGATCAGGTGAAACAGTGGCGTCGCGGCTTCGCGGTGACACCGCCGGAGCTGGATCGCAACGACGAGCGTTTCCCTGGCCACGACCCGCGCTATGCGAAGCTGAGCGCTGAGCAGCTGCCAACCACCGAGAGCCTGGCGCTGACCATCGATCGCGTTATCCCTTACTGGAACGAGAGCATTCTGCCGCGCATCAAGAGCGGCGAGAAAGTGATCATCGCGGCGCACGGCAACTCGCTGCGCGCGCTGGTGAAATACCTCGACAACATGAGCGAAGATGAGATCCTCGAGCTGAACATCCCGACCGGCGTGCCGCTGGTGTATGAGTTCGACGAGAATTTCAAACCGATCAAACACTACTATCTGGGTGATGCCGACGAGATCGCAGCGAAAGCCGCCGCCGTCGCTAACCAGGGTAAAGCAAAGTAAGCGCGAGCTGAAATCTAAAAAGGCCAGACAATGTCTGGCCTTTTTTATGGCTACGGATTTGGCGCTGACGCGAACAGCATAAACCGATCGCAAAGACGCAAAAGACGGCATCCCTGCCAGCTCGGCACGCGCCGATATGCACCTCATCCCTGAGGTGCGCCCGTAAACGGGCCAACGCGCTGCGTTGTTCAAAAATGCTCCCGGCATTTTTGTCCCTGGCGTGTGACGCTTTGCTCTCGGTTTATGCCATTCGCGTTTCAAGCATCTCGCCGTTGTTAATCAGCCGCGGCGCTGCTTCACGGCGGCGGCCAGCTGGCGCAGCACCTTGTCGGTGTCAGACCAGCCGATGCAGGCGTCGGTGATGCTCTTGCCGTAGACCAGCGGCTCGCCGCTCTCGAGGCTCTGGTTGCCCTCGACAAGATGGCTTTCGATCATCACGCCGATAATGCCGCGCTCGCCGCCAGAAATCTGCGCCGACACGTCATCCGCCACTTCCAGCTGCTTCTGATACTGCTTGCTGCTGTTGGCGTGGCTGAAGTCGATCATCACCTGCGGCGGCAGACCCGCCTTCTCCAGCCCGGTTTTCACCGCGCTAACGTGCTGCGCGCTGTAGTTCGGCTCTTTGCCGCCGCGCAGAATAATATGGCAGTCCGCATTGCCGCTGGTTTCGACAATCGCCGAATGGCCATACTTGGTCACCGACAGGAAACAGTGCGGCGAACCGGCGGCGTTGATGGCGTCGATAGCCACTTTAATGGTGCCGTCGGTGCCGTTCTTGAAGCCGACCGGACAGGAAAGCCCTGACGCCAGCTCGCGATGCACCTGCGATTCGGTGGTGCGTGCGCCGATAGCGCCCCAGCTCATCAGGTCCGCCACATACTGCGGCGTGATCATATCGAGAAACTCGCCCGCCGCCGGCAGGCCGCTGTCGTTGATCTCCAGCAGCAGCTGGCGCGCCAGGCGCAGGCCGTCGTTCAGCTGGAAGCTGCCGTCCATATAGGGATCGTTAATCAGCCCTTTCCAGCCGACGGTGGTGCGCGGCTTTTCAAAATAGACGCGCATCACCACTTCCAGCTCGCCTTTTAGCTCGTCGCGCAGCTTCAGCAGGCGCGAGGCGTACTCTTTCGCCGCCTGCGGATCGTGAATCGAACAGGGGCCGATCACCACCAGCAGGCGATCGTCCTCGCCCTGCAAAATCTGGTGGATAGCGTCGCGCGCGCGAGCAACGGTGCGCGCGGCATTATCGGTAGCGGGAAACTTTTCCAGCAGCGCAACGGGAGGCAGCAGCTCTTTAATATCCCGAATACGTAAATCATCATTCTGGTAATTCATAAATCATTCCATTTATTCCTGGCCCAACGCGCGTCGGGCACAACCCGTCCAATTTATCCCGTTGCGCCCGGAGTGTAAATTCAGGGCGCGTCTTAAATGCATGTGTGAGATTTGCATTTATAGGGTTCTCTACTAGGCTTTTACATGTAAGCACTGAGGAACGCTTCGCTTACATTATTTATCCCTTCCGGACGACCTTTGGGTGAAATTAAATTTCGCCGGAACCTCTTTGCGTCAAACTGCACCATCGGGTTCAAAACAGCAGCTATCATTGATTACAGGAGCATAATGATGAATAAGTTTGCATTTATTTTTCTGACGGCAGCAATGACTTTAGGCAGCGGCGCGGCGATGGCCGACAATAACGGCACGGCCAACCAGGCGGCTGAAGCAGGCGCGGCAGCGGGCGGCGCAAAACAGAATCTGCCGCCGAATAACGTCGACAACAGCAAAATCAATAATACCGGCACCAATACCAATCCTGCGGCTAACGGCGGCACCACCAGCGGCAGCAATATGTCTGCCAATGAGATGGACCAGAATAGCCAGTGTAAAGACGGCAAATGCCCTGATATTAACAGCAAGGTGCAAACCAAAGAGGGCGGCGGCACAGTCGACCGCAAAACTGACGGCACCTCGCAGTAATATCTTCTGGAGAGCTTCGGCTCTCCATTATTTTTCTCTGCGTTAACTTCCGCTATGCTGGGGCAATGAATTCTGTCAGGAAACGTTCATGGCCTCGCTGTTGTTAATAGACGATCATCCGCTGGTCGAAGTGGCGCTGGAAGCCGCGCTCGATCGGGCACCCTTCCCCATCCTTTTACGTTCCGCCGCCAGCGAACAGCAGGCGCGCCAGCTGCTGACGCAGCCCACCGACATTATCGTGCTGGATATCGGCCTGCCGGACGGCGACGGGCTGGAAATCCTGCGTCGCCTTAAGATCCATTTTCCGCAGATCCCCGTGCTGATCTATTCGGCGCAGCAGAGCAGCCACTATGTGCGCAGCGCGCAGGCGCTGGGCGCGGCGGGCTACGTGGTTAAAAGCCAGCGTATGGAGCAGCTGCTGAGCGCGATCCTCGCGGTGCTGGGCGGCCAGCTCGCCTTCCCGCCTGAGGTGACCGCCCCCGCCCTGCCGCTCACCAGCAAAGAGCAGCAGGTGCTGGCGCTGCTGGCGACCGGCCTCTCGAATCTTCAAATCGCCGAGCAGCTGCATATCAGCAATAAAACCGTCAGCACCCATAAAAAGAACATTCTGGAAAAAACCGGCGCGCGCTCGGTGGTGGAGCTGGCCGACCTGTGGAAAGCGCAGCAGTGAGGCGTTTCCTGCTGCTGCTGTTGCTCTCTCTGACGGCCACCCTGGCCTGCGCCGAACTGCGGCCGGTCAGCAGCCTGGATCTGCCGATGATGATGCCGGTCAGCGGCGCCGACGCGATGCAGGGAAAGACGCTGCGCGTCGGCCTGCTGGAGGAGAGCAACGCGCCCTGGACGATGCGCGTCGGCGACGAGCTTTACGGCCTGGACGCCGACGCGCTGGCCGCCCTGCACCAGCTTACCGGCGCCCGCTTTACGCTCAGGCTGTTCGCCGATCGCGCGCAGCTGATGGCGGCGCTGCAGAGCGGCCAGATCGATTTTGCGCTGGGCGCGCTGCCGAACCCGCTGCCGGCGGGCGTGCTGCACAGCGAAAGCTGGTTCAGCAGCCCGCTGCGCATCTATCGCAGCCAGCGCAACGCGCGCGCCGTGATGTTCAACAGCGAGAACGCGCAGCTTGCCATTAGCCAGGTCACGCTGGCGCAGCTGCCGACGACGGTGGCGCAAAAGCATCGCTGGCGCACCTACAGCAACGACCTGCAGGCGATTTCGACGCTGCTGAATCAGCAAAACGACTATGTGGTGGCGGATGAGATCAGCGCCAGCTTTCTGCTCAGTCAGCTGCAGCAGGGCGAAATCTATCAGATCGCCTCGCAGCTGGATGTCGGCCAGCTAACGCTGCGCGCCTTCGCCCGCGACGCCGCGCTGATCGACTGGCTCAACCAGAGCCTGCGCCAGCTGCCCGCCGAGCTGGCGACCAGCCTGCAGTCGCGCTGGGGCGCCCCGCTGCCGCGCTATCAGGATACGCAAACCCTGATGCTGAGCGCGGCGGAGCGCGCCTGGCTGAGCGCCCATCCGGTGATCTACTACGCCGCGGAGAGCGACAACGCCCCCTGGAGCTACCGTGACGGCAACGGCGCGGCGCGCGGCTACAGCGTCGATCTGCTGAACGCCATCGCGCAGAGCAGCGGCGTGCGCTTCGCGCCGCGCTGGGTCGCCGGCCCGCAGCAGGCGGACGAACTGCTGGCGCAGCGTCAGGTGATGCTGCGACTGACGCAGCCGCTCAGCGGCGACGCGGCACAGAACGCCACGCTGCCGGTCTGGCGCGCCCTGTGGGGCATCTACAGCCGGCGCGACGCCAGCTTCAGCCGCTGGCACGATCTGGCGGGCAAGCGGGTCGGCATGCTGCGCGATGACGTCGCGACGCGGCTGCTGCCGCCCGAAGTGACGCCGCAGGTGTTTGCCGATCGCGCCAGCCTCTACGACGCGCTGGCGAGCGGACAGATCGACGCGCTGGCGGATAACGTGCTGTCGGCGCGCTGGCGCATCGCCGCGCGCTACGGCGATCGGCTGCGTCTCGCCTTCGCCGCCAGCGATATCGCCTGGCCGGTGGCGCTGGGCGTCGCTCCCGACCAGCCGCTGCTGCGTCCGCTGATCAACCGCGCGCTGCAGCAGATCCCCGTTGATACGCAGCGGCAGATGCGCGACGGCTGGCTGACGCCGCCGCAGCCGGGCAATGCGATGACGATGCGCGCGCTGCCGCAGCTGGTGCTGGCCGCAGCGGGCGCGGCCATCGTCGTGCTGCTGCTGCTACTGGCGCGCCGCTACTGGCAGCAGCGGCGCGAACGTCTTCAGCGTCAGCAGGCCGAGCGCGCCAACGCGATGAAAAGCCAGTTCCTCGCCACCGTCAGCCATGAGCTGCGCACGCCGATGCAGGCGATCCTTGGTCTGCTGGAGCTGGAAAAAGCGCGCTCCGCCAACCTGTCGCTGGTTTACAGCAGCGCCCGCTCGCTGCTGACGCTGCTGAACGATCTGCAGGATCACGCGCGCATCGAGAGCAACAGCTTTACCCTCGCGCCGCGTCCGCTGGCGCTGGCGGCGTGGCTGGCGCAGCAGCAGCGCTTTTATCATCCGCTGATGCGCGCCGGCGGCCCGACGCTCATCGTCGAGACGCTGACGCCGCTGCCGGAGCGCGTGCTGATCGACGCGGATCGGCTGCAGCAGGTGATCAACAACCTGATGACCAACGCCCTGAAGTTTACCGCTCAGGGCGAGATACGTCTGACGCTCGCCGCCGATGAACAGCTGATCTTCACCCTGCGCGACAGCGGCAGCGGCATTCCGCCGGAGGAGCAGCCGAAGCTGTTCGATCCCTGGTATCAGGCGCCGTCGGGCAAGAAGGTGTCGGTGCAGGGCAGCGGCCTGGGCCTGTTTATCTGCCGGGAGATCGTGCAGCGCATGGGCGGCGATATCGCGCTGCGCTCGCAGCCCGGCCGCGGCACCGAGGTCACGGTGACGCTGCCGCTGGAGCGCTGCGAGGCCGCGCCGCAGGAGAGCGCCGTGCTGCCGCGCTACGCCGCGCTGCGCTGCGCCATCGTCGACGATCACCCGGCCAACCTGATGGTGCTGCAGCAGCAGCTGGCGCGCTTCGCCGTCGAGGCGGACTGCTTTGCCGACGGGCGCGCCCTGCTGCGCGCGGATGCCGAACAACCCTACGATCTGCTGTTTATCGATCAGATGATGCCGCGCCCGGACGGCCAGCTGCTGCTGCGGCTGCTGCGCCGCCGCGATCGTCAGCGTCAGCGAGCGGCGCTGCGGGTGCTCTGCTCCGCCGACGCGCAGCTGCTCAGCCTGCCGCTGCAGGCGAATGAGCGCGTGCTGATTAAGCCGGTGCAGCTCAGCGATCTCGCCGCGCTGCTGGCCCATTTCGATCGCGATCCGCTGGCGGCGCTGGATGACAACCTGCGCCAGCTGGCGCAGAGGAGCGAGAAGTTTCTGGCGCGGCTTAGCCAGACGCTGCGCGACGCGCTGAACAACGACGTGGCGCGCATTACGGCGGCGCGCGCGGCGCGCGACTGGCCGCAGCTGGCGGAAGCGGCGCACCGCATGAAGGGAAGCTGGCTGCTTATCGGCCTGGAGCAAGGCGCCGAACTCAGCCAGCGGCTGGCGGATCGCGCCAGAGCGCAGCAGGACGCGCCGGATGACTGGGATTTGCTACTATTACTCACCAACAGGTTACTGATAAAACTGGACTCTTATGGCTCATAACCACGCTCACAGCGCGCCGGCGGGCAATCGTAAACGCCTCGCGGCCGCTTTCGCCGTGACGGCAATCTTTATGCTGGCGGAGGCGATCGGCGGCTGGATCTCCGGCTCGCTGGCGCTGCTGGCCGATGCCGGGCACATGCTTACCGACTCCGCTGCGCTGCTGATGGCGCTGCTGGCGGTGCAGTTCGCCCAGCGCAAGCCCAACGCCCGTCATACCTTCGGGCTGCTGCGTCTTACCACGCTGGCGGCCTTCGTCAACGCCATCGCCCTGCTGGTGATTACCGCGCTTATCGTCTGGGAGGCGCTGCGTCGCTTTTACCAGCCGCAGCCGGTGACCGGCGGTTTGATGCTCGGCATCGCCGTGGCGGGCCTGCTGGCCAATATGCTGTCGTTCTGGCTGCTGCACCACGGCAGCGAAGAGAAGAACCTCAACGTGCGCGCCGCCGCGCTGCACGTTATGGGCGACCTGCTGGGTTCGGTTGGGGCGATTGTCGCCGCGCTGATTATCCTCTATACCGGCTGGACGCCCATCGACCCAATTCTGTCGCTGCTGGTGTCGCTGCTGGTGCTGCGTAGCGCCTGGTCGCTGCTGCGCGAGAGCCTGCACGAGCTGCTGGAGGGCGCGCCGGAGGTGATCGACGCGCAGAAGCTGGCGCGCGACCTGACGCTGAATATTCCAGAGGTGCGCAACGTGCACCATGTGCACGTCTGGCAGGTCGGCGAGAAGCCGGTGGTGACGCTGCATGTGCATGTGATCCCGCCATACGACCACGATGCGCTGCTGCAGCGTATCCACCGCTATCTGCACCAGAAGTATCAGATTGGACACGCCACGGTGCAGATGGAGTATCAGCCGTGCGCCACGCCCGACTGCGAGCTGGGCTTCGACGGCGGCTCAGCGACGGCGCATCACCATCATCATCACGGCGAACAGGCGCACCATCACTGACGCGCCAGCGCGCGCGAGCCGTGCTGCCGCGCGCTCGCTATCCACAGGCGCGAGCCGTTAAGGGCGATCAGCGTCAGGATGGCGTACTCCAGCGACATGGCGTACACCCCCTGGCGCGCGAAGATCATCACGCTGATGACGTTGATCACCACCCACAGCAGCCAGTTTTCAACATATTTGCGCGTCATCAGGATCATCGCCACGATGGAGAGCACCA
This sequence comes from Pantoea sp. X-Soil-MYKO-1289, assembly GCF_059730625.1. Lineage (NCBI taxonomy): Bacteria > Pseudomonadati > Pseudomonadota > Gammaproteobacteria > Enterobacterales > Erwiniaceae > Pantoea > Pantoea sp. X-Soil-MYKO-1289. The sequence goes on along the minus strand of NZ_AP036004.1, from coordinate 1,297,375 downwards.
TCATGCAGGCGTCCCAGAACGGAAAGGCGTCGGGCTGCAGCGTCGGCATCGCCACCTGCAGGCCGAGCGCGTTCATCAGCGACACGGCGATCTGCGTCAGGAAGGCGAAGACCCTGTCGATATAGCGCGTCATCAGCGCAATGGCAACGACGCACACCGCGCCCCATCCCAGCGCCTTCGGCAGCGGCAGCCAGCGGATTTTCAGCGCCGCCTGGCGATCGTCGGTCTGCCGGCTCCAGGCGTACCAGCCATAAACGTTGGCGACGAAAAAGAAGATCTGCAGCAGCAGGCTGGCGTAGAGCTGGATCTGGAAGAAGATGGCGGCGAACAGCGTGACGTTGATCAGGCCGAACGGATAGTTGATCACTTTTTCCAGGCTGGCGAGCCAGATGCAGAGCAGACCCGCCAGCGTGCCGATGGCTTCAATCCACGAGAGATCGTAGCCGCCCGCGCCAAGCGGGATATGAACCAGGATATTGCTTGTGCTGAAAAAATCCATCATCGGTTCCTCAGGCGTTCCCTTTTACCTTCAGTTTGAGATCCGCAGCGAAAGAGAGCATGCGGTTGAGCGGCAATAATGCCGCCTCGCGCAGCGCGGCATCAACCTCTATTTCATGCTGCGCGCCGCCCTGCTCCAGCCCCTCGGCGATAGCTTTCAGGCCGTTCATCGCCATCCACGGGCAGTGCGCGCAGCTGCGGCAGGTCGCCCCTTCGCCTGCGGTCGGCGCTTCCAGCAGCGTTTTTTCCGGCACCGCCTGCTGCATTTTGTAGAAGATGCCGCGATCGGTCGCCACGATCATCTGCGGATGCGGCAGCTGCTGCGCCGCCTGGATCAGCTGGCTGGTGGAGCCGACCGCGTCGGCGAGATCGACCACCGCCTGCGGCGATTCCGGATGCACCAGCACCGCCGCGTCGGGATAGAGCGCTTTCATGCGCAGCAGCGCCTGGGTTTTGAATTCGTCATGCACGATGCAGGCGCCCTGCCAGCAGAGCACGTCCGCGCCGGTTTTCTGCGTGACGTAGCGGCCGAGATGGCGGTCCGGCGCCCAGATGATTTTTTCGCCCAGGCTGTCGAGATGGTCGATCAGCTCCACCGCGATGCTGGAGGTGACCACCCAGTCGGCGCGCGCTTTGACCGCCGCCGAGGTGTTGGCGTAGACCACCACGGTGCGGTCAGGATGGGCGTCGCAGAAGGCGTTGAATTCGTCGATGGGGCAGCCGAGGTCGAGCGAGCATTCCGCCTGCAGCGTCGGCATCAGCACGGTTTTTTCCGGGCTGAGGATTTTGGCGGTTTCGCCCATAAAACGCACGCCCGCCACCAGCAGCGTTGACGCCGGATGCGCGCTGCCGAAGCGCGCCATCTCCAGCGAGTCCGCCACGCAGCCGCCGGTCTCTTCCGCCAGCGCCTGGATTTCCGGGTCGGTGTAGTAGTGCGCCACGATAACCGCGTCGCGCTCTTTTAGCAGTCGTTTGATTTTGCTGAGGTAAAATTCTTTTTCGTCGCCGCTGAGGCGCGCGGGCTTCGCGGGAAAGGGCCAGGCCGCGCTGTCTGTTTCGAATAAAGCACTCATTACACCGCTCTCGTTTTATTAAATGAACGAAAATCGCTTAAGACGGCGAAAACTGACGTTCATTCCGCCATCGTGTTTTATATGCTAAACACGATAGCGGAAACGCGCGGCGGTGTCGTGATCTTTTTTAGACGCGCGGCGGCGAAGGCTCCCCGGCGAACAGCGGCAGCACGGCCGCCTTTTGCGGCATTTCCAGATCCAGCAGGAAGGCTTTGACCTCCAGACCGCCGGCAAAACCGGTCAGCTTGCCGTTGGCGCCGATGACGCGATGGCAAGGCGCGACGATAGAGATCGGATTTCTGCCGTTCGCCGCGCCGACCGCGCGCACCGCCTGCGGATGGCCAATCTGGCGGGCGATTTCGCTGTAGCTGCGCGTTTCGCCGAAGGGGATCGCCACCAGCGCGTTCCACACTTTTTTCTGAAACTCGGTGCCGACGAAGTCGAGCGGCAGCGTGAAGCAGCGGCGCTCGCCGGCAAAGTACTCCCGCAGCTGGCGCTCCGCCTCGATCAGGATCGGATGCGACTCGTCGCGCGTTTGCGGCAGAAAGCGCGCGCCGTGCGGGTCGTCGTTTTTCCAGAGTATGCCTGCGAGTCCGCGATCGCTCGCCACCAGTTTCAGTTCGCCCACCGGCGTGGAGACAAGTTTGTAGTGATACATGATGCCGTTCTCCCTGTTTGAGACATCCGCTATTGTCGCATTTTGGCCACGGCGCGCTGGCCGTTTTCGGCCATCAGACTAAACTGCTTTGCTGTCCGAAAACAGCGAGTCTGCATCAGAACGCGGGTATAGGCTTTGTTTATTTGCAGGAGTCACTATGTTCGATCCTGAGATTGCTTATCAGGCGCTCACCTCGCGCGATACCCGTTTCGACGGGGTGTTTTTCGTCGGCGTCACCTCGACCGGCATTTACTGTCGCCCTGTCTGCCCGGTGAAAGCGCCGCAGCAGAAGAACTGTCTGTTTTTCGCCAGCGCCGAAGCGGCGGAGAAGGCCCATTTCCGCCCCTGTTTGCGCTGTCGCCCTGAGCTTGCGCCGGGCAACGCGCCGGTCGATCAGTCCCACCGCGTGGCGGACAGGCTGATTCAGCGCATCGAGGAGGGCATGCTGGAGGAGAGCGAGGGGCTGGAGGCGATCGCCGCCGAGTTTGGCGTCAGCCTGCGCCAGCTGCGCCGCATCGTGCAGCGGGAGCTGGGCGTGTCGCCGCTGGAGCTGAAGCAGACGCGGCGCATGCTGCTGGCGAAGCAGCTGCTGACGGAGACGCAGCTGCCGGTGACGGATGTCGCCTATGCCAGCGGTTTTAGCAGCCTGCGGCGCTTTAACGATGTGTTTCAGGCGCGCTACCGCATGACGCCGAGCGCGCTGCGCAAGGGTGTCAGCGCCTCGACGCGCGCGCAGCCGGGCGACAGCACCACCCTGCTGATGGTCTATCGTCCGCCCTATGACTGGGAGGCGATGCTGGCGTTTTTGCAGACCCACCTGATGAAAGAGGTCGAGGCGGTGCAGGATGGCGCGTATCGGCGCACCGTGGCGCTGGGCCGCTGTCGCGGCTGGGTTAGCGTGGCGCACCTGCCGCAGAAGCGCGCGCTGCAGCTGACCTTTTCCACCTCGCTGACGCCGGTGCTGCCGCTGCTGCTGCGCCGCCTGCGCGATCTGTTCGACCTTAACGCGCAGCCGCAGCTTATCGCCGCCCGACTGGCGCAGGATGCGCTGCTGGCGCCGAGCCTGGCGCGCAATCCGGGCCTGCGCGTGCCAGGCGCATTTGACGCCTTTGAGCTTGGCGTGCGCGCCATTATCGGGCAGCAGGTGACGGTGAAGGCCGCAACCACCGTGAGCAGCCGTTTTGCCGCCGCCTTTGGCGAGCCCTGCGTGACCCCTTTTGCCGACCTGACGCGCTACGCGGCGCTGCCAGAGCGCGTCGCCAGCCTGACGGTGGACGACGTTGCGCCGCTCGGCATCGTGAGCGCGCGCTCGCGCGCCATTATCGCCTTTGCGCAGGCGTGCGCCGGCGGTTCGCTGCGCTTTAACGCCACGCAGTCGCCGGAGACGGTGATGAAGCAGCTGGTGGCGCTGCCGGGCATCGGGCCCTGGACGGCGCACTATATTGCGATGCGCGCCCTGCGCTGGCCGGACGCGTTCCCCAAGGAAGATATCGCCATTCGTAATAATCTCGGCGGCCTGAAGCCCGCCGAGGCGGAGGCGCGTTCGCAGCAGTGGCGTCCGTGGCGCAGCTACGCGGTGATGCATATCTGGGAGAATCTCACCGTAGCAAAAGCGAAGAAAGAATCTTAACGAGGCGCGGATAGCCATAGCTGCAGGTATAGTGCGCGGCGCAGAGGTAGCGAGCGCGATCGCAAAGGAAACCCACCTCCCTGTGGGTCGGCCTCGCCTTCCTGGCTCGGACGCTTTGCTCTTCGGATCCGTTAGCCCTGCACCAGGGTGACTATGGAGTGGCTTTAAGAAACGGCATAGCGCAGAAACGAAAAAAGCGCCCATAGGGCGCTTCTTTCTGAATTGGTGGGTCGTGCAGGATTTGCCTCGGCCCGTCCGGGGCCTCGCCCTTCGGGTGATGCGCTACATCAGCCTGAATCGCTCCCGGCGATTCAGTCGAACCTGCGCAGGTTCTCATCCTGCACGTCAGACATCTCAGCGTGCCTGAACGAAAAAAGCGCCCATTGGGCGCTTCTTTCTGAATTGGTGGGTCGTGCAGGATTCGAACCTGCGACCAATTGATTAAAAGTCAACTGCTCTACCAACTGAGCTAACGACCCCTTGGGGCTTACAACCCGCAAACCTGAAGCCTGCGTAAAAGATGGTGGGTCGTGCAGGATTCGAACCTGCGACCAATTGATTAAAAGTCAACTGCTCTACCAACTGAGCTAACGACCCATCTTTAGGTTGTGAAGCGATGCTGAAGTTTCGCAGCAACAGAGAAGAAAACCTGTTCGCTGAGAAGATGGTGGGTCGTGCAGGATTCGAACCTGCGACCAATTGATTAAAAGTCAACTGCTCTACCAACTGAGCTAACGACCCATCTTCAGGCTTGCCAGACACATTTGCATTCTGTCCCGGCAACGGCGGCATATATTACTGATTTACCGAGGTAGCGCAACCCTTATTTTCCGCCAGCGGCGTCAACTGCTTACCTTTCATGCTGCCAGACCAGAAATCAGGCAAAATCCGGTGCTGGCTGCACAAATTACAGACCGTCGAGACGTTTTTGCGCTTGCTTCGCCGAATCGGTATTGGGGTAAAGTTTTATCACCTGCTGGAAAACGGCTTTGGCTTTCGCCGTATCCTTTTTCTCCTGCATGATAACGCCAACCTTTAGCAACGCTTCAGAAGCCTTCGGCGACTTAGGGTAATTTTTCACCACGGTGGCGTAATAGTACGCCGCGTCGTCTTTTTTACCCTTGTTGTAGTTCAACTGCCCCAGCCAGTAATTGGCATTCGGCTGGTAGGTTGAGTCAGGATAGCGCTTGACCCACGCCTGCAGCGCGACAATCGCCTGATCGTACTGTTTTTTTTCCAGAATCAGCGCCACCGCGGCGTTATAGTCGCTGTTGGCGTCGCCGCTCTGCACCGGCGCGCCTGAGGAGGCTGCCGCCGCGTCGCCTGCGCTTGCCGCTGCGCCCGTATCGGCGCTCGCCGCCGGCGCATCTGCGCCGCTTTGCGCCGCGCCGTTCGCGCCGCTGCTGCTCAGGCTGTCGATCTGCTGATAGAGCTGCTTCTGCCGCTCGATGACCTGATTAAGCTGGTAGCTGTTTTGCTGGATTTGCCCGCGCAGCGAATCGATATCGCTTTGGTTGTCGCTCATCTGCTGCTGCAGTTGCTGCAGAAGCTGAGCCTGGGCGTTGGAAATGCGTTCAAGAGTGGTGACGCGGTCTTCGACCGAGCCAGAGCCGACGTTACTGATTGATGCCTGGGCATTAGCGGCCCAGGGGGCCGCTACGCCAACCAGTAACGACAGACCCAACAGGTGAAGTCTGAAGTTACTAATCATGTGATTCTCTTAGTAGACCAGAACGGCACGACGGTTTTTAGAGTAAGCCGCTTCGTCATGACCCAGAACAGCCGGTTTCTCTTTACCGTAAGAGACGATAGACATCTGGTCAGCCGACACGCCTTTGCCCTGCAGGTACATCTTCACGGCGTTAGCGCGACGCTCGCCCAGTGCGATGTTGTATTCCGGCGTGCCGCGCTCATCCGCGTGACCTTCGATGGTCACTTTGTATGACGGGTTGCTGCGCAGGAAGGCTGCGTGCTGGTCCAGCATCTGAGCGTAGTCAGACTGCACGTCATATTTGTCCAGACCGAAGTAGACGATGTTGTTCTGCTGCAGCTGCTGCATCTGCAGACGCGCCTGCTCGTCAGAAGACATGTTGCCGCTGCCGTTCATGCCAGCACCGTTGCCGTAAGCGCCGTCAGCGCCCATGCCAGTCTGGTCGTTGTTGTTGTTTTTGTGTGAGCTACAAGCGGCTACAGCCAGAACCGGCAGAGCCAGCATCAACCCTTTCAGCACTTTGTTCAGTTGCATTTTGTTATCCTGTTATATTGTTTATCATACATTTAACCCCCTGCTGCGCAGGGGACCTATGCATTACAGATACGGCGACCAGGCAGGTGATTTTACCTGTCCATCAGTTGCCGGAAGACGCGCTTTGAAACGCCCATCTGTTGATACCAACTGCAACACGGAACCCATCCCCTGAGTAGAGCTATAGATTACCATCGTGCCGTTAGGAGCCAGACTTGGCGATTCATCCAGGAACGTGCTCGTTAACGTTTGAACGGCTCCCGTTACCAGATCCTGTTTGGCGACATGCTGAGCGCCACCGGCGCTGCTGATCATCACCATAGTTTTACCATCGGCAGAGACGTCCGCATCCTGGTTTTGCGAGCCTTCCCAGGTAATACGCTGTGGCGCACCGCCGTTGATACCAATTTTATAGATTTGCGGCGCGCCAGCCTGATCCGAGGTGTAAGCCAGCGTCTGGCTATCCGGGAACCAGCTCGGTTCAGTGCTGTTGTAGCGACCGTCGGTAATTTGACGCGTCTGGCCAGAAGCCAGATCCATCACATAGAGATTCAGACTGCCCGTTTTCGACAGTGCGAAAGCGAGTTTAGTCCCATCCGGCGAGAAGGCCGGCGCGCCGTTGTGACGCGGGAAAGAGGCAACCTGACGAATTGCGCCGTTTGACAGCGTCTGCACCACCAGCGCCGATTTACCGCTTTCAAACGTCACATAGGCCACTTTGCTGCCGTCTGGCGACCAGGCCGGAGACATCAACGGCTGCGGCGAGCGATGCACGACAAACTGGTTAAAGCCGTCGTAGTCTGACACGCGCAGTTCATACGGGAACTGGCCGCCGTTGGTCTGCACCACGTAGGCGATACGGGTGCGGAACGCGCCTTTAACGCCCGTCAGCTTCTCGAACACTTCGTCGCTGGCGGTGTGCGCAGCATAGCGCAGCCACTGTTTGGTGACTTTGTAAGAGTTCTGCGCCAGAACGGTGCCCGGCGCGCCGCCGGTGTCCACCAGCTGATAGGCAACCTGATAGCTGCCGTCTGGATTAGAGGTGACCTGACCGACAACCACCGCATCGATACCCAGCGCGCTCCAGGCGGCAGGCTGTACTTCCTGCGCGCTGGTCGGCTGCTGCGGCAGACGCGAACGATCGATTGGATTGAATTTACCGCTGTTGCGTAAGTCAGCGGAGACGATGCCGCCCACATCTTCAGGCGCGGCGCCTGAGCCCGCCCATTTAAAGGGCACCACACCAATTGGGCGCGCGGTGTTTACGCCCTGCGTAATTTCAATGCGTACTTCTGCGTGGAGCATTGCAGCCCACAGCAGAACAAAAAAACCTAAGGTTACACGAAGTGCCTGCTTCATCTTTTCTCCCTTACCTGAACCTGAGTTCATGATAATTCGCACAGTTCCTGAAAAACACGAGTATTCATCAAATACGGCAAGCTAACCTTAGTCCAACCTGCCGTGGGTTACTGCATTATTCCGGTTTGAAACGCATTGGCGCGTTTTTAAACACTTCATACACTGCTTGCGATGGCGGCTTAGGAATGCGAGCCTGCTTCGCGGCAGCGATCGCCGCCTGGCATAACGCCGGGTCGCCGCCTTCAGATTTGACGTCAATCAGCAAACCATCCGGCGCCAGCTTGATACGCAGGTTACACTCTTTCCCCTTATAAGTATCAGCATCGTAGAAGCGGCTCTGAATCGCGCCCACGACCTGCCCCAGATAAGAGTTAATCTCTGCGCCCGACGCGCCGGCTTTCTTCTGATTGCCCTGCCCTGCCGCGCCGCCGCCGGCCGCGCCACTTTTCGGCGCATTCTTACCAGAGGTCAGGCCGCCAAGCAGATCGTCGACGTCACTGCTGTTTTTCGCCGCTTCCGCCGCCGCTTTTTTCTTCGCGTCGGCGGCGGCCTTGGCTTTCGCCGCTGCGTCAGCTTTGGCTTTGGCGGCCGCATCAGCTTTCGCTTTCGCCTCGGCCGCCGCTTTCTCTTTCGCGGCTTCCGCTTTTTCTTTCGCGTCCTGAGCGGCTTTCTCTTTCGCTTCCTGAGCCGCCTTCTCTTTGGCTGCTTCGGCTTTCTCTTTCGCTTCTTCGGCCGCTTTAGCTTTCGCCTCCTGCGCCGCTTTGGCTTTCGCCTCCGCTGCCGCTTTCGCCTTCGCATCAGCTGCCGCTTTCGCGTCGGCCACCGCTTTCTCTTTGGCGGCGGACGCGGCGGCGGCTTTCGCCTGCTCTTCCGCTTTTTTCTTCGCGTCGGCGGCGGCCTGTTTCGCCTGTTCTTCCGCCTTCTGCGCCGCCTCGGCAGCCGCTTTGGCCTGCGCCTGCGCTTCCGCTTTCGCATCGGCTTTGGCCTGCGCCTGCGCTTCCGCTTTCGCATCGGCTTTCGCCTGCGCCGCAGCCGCCTCGGCCGCTTTCTGCTGCTCCTGCGCCGCTTTAGCCGCCGCTTCCGCCTGTTTCTGCTGTTCAGCCTGCGCTTTTGCCGCTTCCTGCGCCTGCAGACGCTCTTTTTCCAGCGCCTTCAGCCGCTGCTGTTCCGCAGCCTGCTTCTGCTGCAGCTCTTCAGCCTGCTGCTGCGCCTGCTTCTCACGCTGCTGCTCGGCGCGCTGGCTGTCGCTTTTCTGGTTCTGCTGACGGTTGTACTGCTCGACCACGGCGCCGGGATCGACCATCACCGCGTCAATATCGCTGCCGCCGCCTCCGCCGCTCGCCTCAATGTTCTCGTTGAAGGAGCTCCAGATCAGCAGGGCGATCAGTACCACGTGCAGAGCCACCGATATAATTATCGCGCGCTTTAACTTCTCGTTTTGCTCGGTTGCCTTCGACACACTCGGTTCCCAAAAAACGGTTCGACTTTAAATCGGCTGCGTCATCAAACCGACAGATTTAACGCCTGCCTGATGCAGCAGGTTGAGCGCTTTAATAATTTCGTCATAGGGCACATCCTTGGCGCCGCCGATTAAAAAGACGGTTTTCGGATTCGCCTCGATGCGACGCTGCGCCTCGCTCACCACCTGTTCCGGCGGCAACTGCTCCATGCGATCGTGATCCACCACCAGGCTGTACTGACCGACGCCTGAGACCTCAACGATCACCGGCGGATTATCGTCGCTGGAGACCGTTTTCGAATCGGTGGCGTCCGGCAGGTCCACTTCTACGCTCTGAGTAATAATCGGCGCTGTCGCCATAAAGATCAGCAGCAGCACCAGCAGGACGTCGAGCAGCGGAACGATATTAATTTCCGATTTCAGGTCGCGGCGGCCGCGACCACGTACTCTGGCCATGGGTTACCTCCGCTTACTTCGCGCTGTCGCTGGAGAAGGCCTGACGGTGCAGGATGGCCGTGAACTCTTCCATAAAGTTGTCGTAGCCCTGCTCCAGCTTGTTAACGCGCTGGTTCAGTCGGTTGTAGGCCATAACCGCCGGAATCGCGGCGAACAGGCCGATCGCGGTGGCGATCAGCGCTTCGGCGATGCCCGGCGCAACCATCTGCAGCGTCGCCTGCTTGACCGCGCCCAGCGCGATAAAGGCGTGCATGATGCCCCATACGGTGCCGAACAGGCCGATGTAGGGGCTGATAGAGCCGACGGTGCCGAGGAAAGGAATGTGATTTTCCAGCGTTTCCAGCTCGCGGTTCATCGAGATGCGCATCGCGCGGCTGGCGCCTTCCACCACCGCTTCAGGCGCGTGGCTGTTGGCGCGGTGCAGGCGAGCGAACTCTTTAAAGCCGGCGTAGAAGATCTGCTCTGAACCGCTCAGCTCTTCGCGGCGTCCCTGGCTCTCCTGATAGAGACGCGACAGCTCGATGCCGGACCAGAACTTATCTTCAAAGGCTTCCGCCTCGCGTCCCGCCGCGTTCAAAATACGGGTGCGCTGAATAATGATGGCCCAGGAGGCAATGGAAAAGCCGATCAAAATCAACATGATAAGTTTGACCAGAAGGCTTGCCTTCAGGAACAAATCAAGAACGTTCATGTCAGTCACTGCTTGAACTCCGCGACAATAGACTTGGGAAGCGCAATCGGCTTCATAAGATGTGGGTTAATGCAGGCAATCAGGACTTCTGCTTCATTCAGGACTCTGCCTTCTGCATTCACGATACGCTGGGAAAATGTCATGGTTGCGCGCGTCATAGCGGTGACTTCGCTCTGGATCTCCAGAAGGTCGTCAAGACGCGCCGCCGCAACATAGTCCACCGTCATGCGCCGCACCACAAAAGAAACCTGCTGTTCCAGCAGCGTTTGCTGATTGAAATGGCGCTGACGCAGCATTTCGGTACGTGCTCGTTCATAAAAAGCGATATAGCTGGCATGGTAAACCACGCCACCAGCATCGGTGTCTTCGTAATAGACCCGAACCGGCCAGCGAAACAGCGTTGTACTCACTCTACATCCCGGTCTCGTTTTTAAACGTTGCTACTATACGCAAGAGATTTGGGGTTGGGAATGGGATGCCAGAGCCAGGAGAAAATAATTATCGGAAGGTAACAATCAGAAGGATTTTCAGGAGATTTCTTGACCTGCCACTGACAATACCCACGATCAGCGGCGGAGATTTTCCGTCAGCGCCAGAACCAGTAAAGCGCCAACAGCAGAACGATCAGGGCCACCGGCGGCGAGAAGAGCGCCTGCCAGCGCGTGCGGCGCGGATGGAAGCCTGTGCCGTGGATCACGCCGGCGCACACCGCCCAGATAACCAGAATGCCCTGCCAGACCGAGAGCGTACTGGTGTGCGCGGCGTAGCGCGAGGGGTCCCAGAACAAACAGCCCGCGACAATCAGCGCCAGAATGAGCGAAAGGGCACGTAAAGGCCCTTTGTTCATCAGACGATATGACGTCCGAATCAGTTTACGCATCAGGCGTGCTCGTCCTGCGCGGCGCTGTCTTCAACGTGCTCAAGCGCCAGCGCGGTGATGATGCCGAAAGCGCAGGCCAGCAGGGTGCCGAGAATCCAGGCAAAATACCACATGCGTCGTCTCCTTAATCAGTAGAGAGAGTGCGTATTGCGCTCAATATGTTCTTTAGTGATCCGCCCGAACATCTTGTAGTAGCACCAGCTGGTGTAGGCCAGGATAATCGGGACGAAGATAATGGCGGCGAAGGTCATCACCGTCAGCGTGCGCTGGCTCGAGGTGGCATCCCACATCGTCAGGCTCATGCCGGGTTCGATGCTCGACGGCATGATAAAGGGAAACAGCGCGATGCCGGCGGTCATAATTACGCACGCCAGCGTCAGCGACGAGCTGACGAACGCCCAGCCGCCCTTCTCGCAGCGCGAGAACAGCACCGTCAGCAGCGGCAGCACCACGCCGAGCAGCGGAAAGAGCCACAGCGCCGGCATATGGTTAAAGTTCGCCAGCCAGGCGCCCGCCTCGCGCACCACGGTTTTGCCCAGCGGGTTCGACGCCGCGTGATGATCGATGGCGCTGGTCACCACATAGCCGTCGATGCCATATTTCACCCAGACGCCCGCCAGCACGAAGCAGACCAGCATCACCAGCGCCGCCACCTGCGCCACCGCGCGCGAACGCAGATGCAGCTCGCCTGCGGTGCGCATCTGCAAGTAGGTCGCGCCCTGCGTCAGGATCATCGCGACGCTGATCACGCCTGCCAGCAGCCCGAACGGATTGAGCAGCTGGAAGAAGTTGCCGGTGTACTCGAGGCGCAAAAATTCATCCGCGTGGAACGGCACGCCCTGCAGCAGATTGCCGAACGCGACGCCAATCACCAGCGGCGGCACGAAGCTGCCGATAAAGATGCCCCAGTCCCACATGCCTCGCCAGCGCATATCTTCAATTTTAGAACGATAATCGAAACCTACCGGACGAAAAAAGAGCGACGCCAGCACCAGAATCATCGCCACATAGAAGCCGGAGAAGGCGGCGGCGTACACCATCGGCCAGGCGGCGAACAGCGCCCCGCCTGCGGTGATCAGCCAGACCTGGTTGCCGTCCCAGTGCGGCGCGATGCTGTTGATCATAATGCGGCGCTCGGTGTCGTTGCGCCCCATCAGACGCGTCAGCATGCCGACGCCCATATCAAAGCCGTCTGCTACGGCGAAGCCCACCAGCAGAATGCCGATCAACAGCCACCAGACAAAGCGCAAAACTTCATAATCAAACATGGTTGCTCTCCTTAACCGCGTACCGGCTCAGCCGCCGCCGCGACCTGCTCATGGTGATAGCGTCCGGTTTTCAGGCTGCTCGGCCCAAGGCGCGCGAATTTAAACATCAGATACATCTCCGCCACGAGGAACAGCGTATAGAGGCCGCAGATCAGCAGCATGGAGAAGAGCAGATCGCCCACGGTCAGCGACGAGTTGGCCACCGAGGTCGGCAGCACTTCGCCGATCGCCCACGGCTGACGGCCATATTCGGCGACGAACCAGCCCGCCTCGACCGCGATCCACGGCAGCGGAATCCCGTAGAGCGCCGCCTTCAGCAGCCAGCGATGCTTGCCGACGCGGTTGCGGATCACGCTCCAGAACGCGAAGGTGATAATGCCCAGCAGCAGCACGCCAGCCAGCACCATAATGCGGAAGGCGAAATAGAGCGGCGCCACGCGCGGAATAGAATCTTTCACCGCCTGGCTGATTTGCGCCTCGGTGGCATCCGTCACGTTCGGGGTATAGCGTTTCAGCAGCAGGCCGTAGCCCAGATCCTGTTTGCGCTGGTCGAAGGCCTCACGCACCGCCGGATCTTCGCTGCCGCTGCGCAGCTGGTTCAGCAGCGCGTAGGCTTTCATGCCGTTGCGGATGCGCACCTCATGCTGCGCCATCAGATCTTTCAGGCCGGTGACCGGCGTATCGACAGATCGCGTGGCAATCAGGCCAAGCAGGCCAGGGATCTGCACCGCCGCGGCGTTTTCCTGTTTATCCTGATCCGGCAGGCCGAACAGCGTAAAGGCCGCCGGCGCGGGCTGGGTATCCCATTCGGCTTCGATAGCGGCGAGCTTGGTTTTCTGCACGTCGCCCATTTCGTAGCCCGACTCGTCGCCCAGCACGATAACCGACAGCACCGCAGCCATGCCGAAGCTGGCAGCGATGGCGAACGAACGTTTGGCAAAGGCGACGTCGCGTCCCTTAAGCAGATACCAGGCGCTGATGCCGAGAATAAACATGGCGCCGGTGGTGTAGCCCGCTGCCACGGTGTGCACGAACTTCACCTGCGCAACCGGGTTGAGCACCAGTTCAGAGAAGCTCAGCATCTCCATACGCATGGTTTCGTAATTGAACGCGGAGGCGATGGGATTCTGCATCCAGCCGTTCGCCACCAGGATCCAGAGCGCCGACAGGTTAGAACCCAGCGCCACCAGCCAGGTCACCGCCAGATGCTGCGTTTTGCTCAGGCGATCCCAGCCGAAGAAAAAGAGGCCGACAAAGGTGGATTCCAGGAAGAACGCCATCAGCCCTTCGATGGCGAGCGGCGCACCGAAGATGTCGCCGACGTAGTGAGAGTAATAAGACCAGTTGGTTCCGAACTGAAACTCCATGGTCAGACCGGTGGCCACGCCCAGCGCAAAGTTAATGCCGAATAACTTGCCCCAGAATTTGGTCATATCTTTATAGATTTGTTTGCCGCTCAGGACGTAAACCGTTTCCATGATCGCCAGCAAAAACGCCATACCGAGCGTAAGCGGGACAAACAGGAAATGGTACATCGCCGTTAAGGCAAACTGTAAACGCGACAGCTCGACGATATCTAGCATAATGACTCCTTGCTCCTCGCATGACCTTACTCTGCGAATAACAACGGCGAACAACTGGCATTGACGCAGAGAATAAGATTCAGGAACGACTGATTATTGATTCCAGCTTTTGTTACCGACGGATCAGACGCATCCGCGGCCCGACGTGAGCGAGTAACAGTGGTGAAACTTCCCCGAAAAGCACCATTCAGTTGATTTCAGGCTGGCGAGAGAGAAAAGCTGGCGGCACTGATTTAGCGCGACCTGGCGCAATCTCCTGGATGTTTTTGGAAACGACTGAATTGATGCAGCGCAATTAAAACCGGTTGGCTTACACTTTGCCAGCGGTAAAGTTTGTTAAATATCGAGAATTATTGATCTGGATTAAGGCTATTAATTTTCAGATATGTAGCCTTAAGAATATTGTTAATTAGTTGTCATCGCGCGATGACGTAATTAAGAAAAGCATTACCTTTAATTTCACTTTTTAACCTCCCCTTTAAAAAGCTACCGCCTTCTTCCCGTGCTTAAATAACGCGTTCAGCGCCCTGCTCTCTCTCTGCTGGCAAAAAAAAAGCCACCCCAGAGGGTGGCCTGATAGCTGATGCGTGCGCGCTTATTTTGCTGGCAGCACCGCTTTCACCGCGTCGCCGATATCGGCGAGGCTGCGCACGGTTTTCACGCCTGCCGCTTCCAGCGCAGCGAACTTCTCGTCCGCCGTGCCTTTGCCGCCGGCGATGATGGCGCCCGCATGGCCCATACGCTTGCCTTTCGGCGCGGTTACGCCTGCGATATAGCCAACAACCGGTTTGGTGACGTGCTCTTTAATGAACGCCGCCGCCTCTTCTTCCGCGCTGCCGCCGATCTCACCGATCATGACGATCGCTTCGGTCTGCGGATCATCCTGGAACATTTTCAGGATGTCGATGAAGTTGGAGCCTGGGATCGGGTCGCCGCCGATGCCGACGCAGGTCGACTGGCCGTAGCCGATATCCGTGGTCTGCTTCACCGCTTCATAGGTCAGGGTGCCGGAGCGCGACACGATGCCGACGCGGCCTGGCTGATGGATGTGACCCGGCATGATGCCGATTTTGCATTCGCCTGGGGTGATCACGCCCGGACAGTTCGGGCCGATCATACGCACGCCCGCTTCATCCAGCTTCACTTTGATCGTCAGCATATCCAGCGTCGGGATGCCTTCGGTGATGGTGATGATCAGCTTGATGCCGGCATCAATCGCTTCCAGGATGCCGTCTTTACAGAACGGCGCCGGAACGTAGATCACGGTCGCCGTCGCGCCGGTGGCTTCTACCGCTTCGCGCACGGTGTTGAACACCGGCAGGCCGAGATGGGTGGTGCCGCCTTTGCCCGGCGTCACGCCGCCAACCAGCTGCGTGCCGTAAGCCAGCGCCTGCTCAGAGTGGAACGTACCCTGACCGCCAGTAAAACCCTGGCAAATCACTTTAGTGTTTTTGTCGATCAGAATAGACATTATTTCCCCTCCGCAGCCGCAACGACGCGCTGTGCCGCGTCTGTCAGGCTGGTTGCTGCAATGATGTTCAGTCCGCTGTCCGCCAGTTTCTGTGCGCCCAGCTCAGCGTTGTTTCCTTCCAGACGCACCACGACCGGCACGTTGACGCCGACTTCCGCCACCGCGCCGATGATGCCGTCGGCAATCAGGTCGCAGCGCACGATGCCGCCGAAGATGTTAACGAATACCGCTTTCACCGCATCGTCGGAAAGGATGATTTTAAAGGCTTCGGTAACGCGCTCTTTGGTCGCGCCGCCGCCCACGTCGAGGAAGTTGGCCGGCTGGCCGCCGTGGTGCTTAACGATGTCCATGGTGCCCATCGCCAGACCTGCGCCGTTAACCATACAGCCGATATTGCCTTCCAGCGCGACGTAGTTCAGTTCCCACTGCGTAGCGTGCGCTTCGCGCGGATCTTCCTGGCTCGGATCGCGCATTTCGCGCAGCTCCGGCTGACGGAACAGCGCGTTGCCGTCCACGCCCAGCTTGCCGTCGAGGCAGACCAGATCGCCCTGCTTAGTGATCACCAGCGGGTTGATCTCAACCAGCGCCAGGTCGCGCTCCAGGAACAGCGTCGCCAGGCCCATAAAGATTTTCGTGAACTGGCTGACCTGCTTGCCTGTCAGGCCGAGTTTGAACGCCAGCTCGCGGCCCTGGTAAGGCTGCGGACCGGTCAGCGGATCGAGCGCCATTTTGTGGATCAGGTGCGGGGTCTCTTCCGCCACTTTCTCAATCTCAACGCCGCCTTCGGTCGAGGCCATAAAGACCACGCGACGGGTCGCACGGTCTACCACCGCGCCCAGATAGAGTTCCTGATCGATGTCGGTGGCCGCTTCAACCAGAATCTGGTTTACCGGCTGGCCGTCGGCGTCAGTTTGATAGGTCACCAGGCGTTTGCCCAGCCAGTGTTCAGCGAAAGCGCGAATCTCTTCTTTGCTGTTAACCACTTTCACGCCGCCCGCTTTACCGCGTCCGCCGGCATGAACCTGACATTTTACTACCCACGGGCCAGAACCAATTTTAGAGGCCGCTTCTTCCGCTTCGCGTGGCGTAGTGCAGGCGTAGCCGGTGGGTGCCGGCATACCATACCGTGCAAACAGCTGTTTCGCCTGGTATTCGTGTAAGTTCATGATGTTCTATCCATTCAGGTCTGAAAAGAGTAATAAGGTTGGGCGCGCGTTTCGTCGGCGCGCCCGGCAAAAATCAGACGTCCAGCAGCAGACGTGCCGGATCTTCCAGCAGCTCTTTCACCGCCACCAGATAGCTGACCGATTCACGGCCGTCGATCAAGCGGTGATCGTAGGAGAGCGCCAGATACATCATCGGCAGCACCACGACCTGACCATTGACCGCCATCGGACGATCTTTGATGGCGTGCATGCCCAGGATGGCGCTCTGCGGCGGGTTGATGATCGGCGTCGACATCAGCGAGCCGAAAACGCCGCCGTTGGTGATGGTGAAGTTGCCGCCGGTCAGCTCGTCGACCGTCAGCTTGCCGTCACGGCCTTTCACCGCCAGCTCTTTGATTTTCTTCTCGATGTCCGCCATGCTCAGCGCGTCGACATCTTTCAGCACCGGGGTCACCAGGCCGCGCGGCGTGGAGACGGCGATGCTGACGTCGAAGTAGTTGTGATACACCACATCTTCGCCGTCGATTGAGGCGTTCACTTCCGGGAAACGCTTCAGCGCTTCCACCACAGCCTTAAGGTAGAAGGACATAAAGCCCAGACGCACGCCGTGACGCTTCTCGAAGGAATCGCCGTACTGCTTGCGTAGATCCATGATCGGCTTCATGTTCACTTCGTTGAAGGTGGTCAGCATGGCGGTGCTGTTCTTCGCTTCCAGCAGACGCTCGGCCACGCGCTTGCGCAGACGGGTCATCGGCACGCGTTTTTCGCTGCGGTTGGCGACGGCTGGCTGCGGCGCAGCTTCAGCGGCGGCCGGCGCGGCTTTGGCCGCGGCAGGTTTGTTCGCCAGATGCTTTTCCACATCTTCGCGCGTAATACGACCGCCGACGCCGCTGCCTTTAATCTGCGTCGCGTCGAGATCGTGTTCAGCGATCAGGCGACGAATGGCCGGGCTCAGCGCATCGTTGCTCTCTTCTTCCAGCGACGCGGTCTGGCGCTGCGCCGGCGTGGACTCGTTGGCTTCGGCTTTGGCGCTGGTCTCTTTGCCAGCGCTGTTGCCCTCTTTCAGGCGACCCAGAATCTGACGCGACGTAACGGTCGCGCCTTCATCTTCCAGCACGGCTTCAAGCACGCCGTCAGCCTGGGCCGGCACTTCCAGTACCACTTTGTCTGTTTCGATCTCTACCAGCACTTCGTCGCGGCTTACCGCATCGCCTGGTTTTTTGTGCCAGGTTGCCACGGTGGCATCGGCAACGGATTCAGGCAGGTCGGGAACGAGAATATCTACGCTACTCATTATCTTTCCTTTTAAATTAACCAAGGTTCAGCGCGTCATTAACCAGGTCTTGCTGCTGTTGTTGATGTACGGACATATAGCCCACGGCCGGCGAAGCGGAGGCCGGACGGCCCGCATAGCGCAGCGACGCGCCAAACGGAACCACTTCGCGGAAGTGATGCTGGCTACAATACCATGCGCCCTGATTCAGCGGCTCTTCCTGACACCAGACGAAATCCTGCACATGGGCATAATCTTTTAACGCATCCTGCACCGCTTTATGCGGGAACGGATAGAGCTGCTCGATGCGCACGATGGCGACATCGGTCTGCTCGTTTTTGCGGCGCTGTTCCAGCAGATCGTAGTAGACCTTGCCGGAGCAGAGCACCACGCGTTTCACCTGCTGCGGATCGAGCGCGTCGATTTCGCCGATAGCGGGCTGGAAGCTGCCGTTGGCCAGCTCGTCCAGCGACGAGATCGCCAGCGGATGACGCAGCAGCGACTTCGGCGACATCACGATCAGCGGACGGCGCATACCGCGCAGCGCCTGACGACGCAGCATGTGGTAAACCTGCGCCGGCGTGGAGGGCACGCACACCTGCATGTTCTGCTCGGCGCAGAGTTGCAGGTAACGCTCCAGACGCGCGGAGGAGTGTTCCGGGCCCTGGCCTTCGTAGCCGTGCGGCAGCAGCATCACCAGGCCGCACATACGACCCCACTTCTGCTCGCCGGAGCTGATGAACTGGTCGATCACCACCTGCGCGCCGTTGGCGAAGTCGCCGAACTGCGCTTCCCAGATAGTCAGGGTGCGCGGCTCTGCGGTGGCGTAGCCATATTCGAACGCCAGCACCGCCTCTTCCGACAGCACGGAGTCCCACACCTTAAACTGGCCCTGTCCATTATGGATATGGTGCAGCGGCGTATAGGTCGAACCGTTAGCCTGGTTGTGGATCACCGCATGACGGTGGAAGAAGGTGCCGCGACCGGAGTCTTCGCCGGAGAGACGCACCGGAATGCCCTCATCCACTAGCGTGGCGTAGGCCAGATTCTCGGCGCCGCCCCAGTCGAAGGGCTTGTTGCCTTCGGCCATCTCTTTACGGTCGTTGTAGATTTTCGCTACGCGCGCCTGCACTTCGACCGCGTCGGGGATTTGGCTGATGCGGCGCGCCAGCTCCTGCAGACGTTTCGGTTCGACGGTGGCCGGGTAGCTCTCATCCCACTCATGGTTGAGGTAAGGCGACCAGGTAAAGGAGTGCAGGCTCATCGGACGCCATTCGGCCACCACGCATTCGCCCGCGTCCAGCGCGTCGCGATAGAGATTGACCATCTCGGTCGCATCTTCCGCGCTGGCGGAGCCTTCCGCCGCCAGGCGATCGGCATAGAGCTTACGCGGCGTCGGATGCTTTTTGATCTTCTGATACATCAGCGGCTGGGTCGCGCTCGGCTCGTCGGCTTCGTTATGGCCGTGACGGCGGTAGCAAACCAGGTCGATAAAGACGTCGCGCTTGAAGGTGTTGCGATAGTCGAGCGCCAGACGCGTGACAAAGGCCACCGCTTCCGGGTCGTCCGCATTGACGTGGAAGATCGGCGCCAGCACCATTTTACCGATATCGGTACAGTACGGCGTCGAACGGGCGTCGCGCGGGTTGGAGGTGGTAAAGCCCACCTGGTTGTTGATCACGATACGGACGGTGCCGCCGACTTCATAGCCGCGCGCCTGAGACATGTTCAGGGTTTCCTGCACCACGCCCTGGCCGATAACCGCGGCGTCGCCGTGGATGGTGATCGGCAGTACCTGGTTGCTGCCCGGCGAATCGAGACGATCGAGACGCGCGCGCACCGAGCCCATAACCACCGGGCTGACGATTTCCAGATGCGACGGGTTAAACGCCAGCGCCAGATGCACCAGGCCGCCCTCGGTCTCAACGTCAGACGAGAAGCCCATATGGTATTTCACGTCGCCGGTGCCGAGGTGATCTTTATGCTTGCCGGAGAACTCGTCGAAGAGATCCTGCGGCTTTTTGCCCAGCACGTTGATCAGCACGTTAAGGCGACCGCGGTGCGCCATACCCAGCACCACTTCGCGCGTGCCGCTCTTGCCCGCGTGGCGGATCATTTCGCGCAGCATCGGGATCAGCGCGTCGCCGCCCTCCAGCGAGAAGCGTTTCGCGCCCGGGAATTTCGCGCCCAGGTATTTTTCCAGCCCTTCCGCTGCGGTCAGCTCTTTCAGGAAACCTTTTTTCTTTTCGCTGCTAAAAGCTGCACGGCCCGCCGCCGATTCAAGACGCTGCTGGATCCAGCGCTTCTCTTCGGTGTTGTTGATGTGCATGTACTCTGCGCCGATAGAGCCGCAATAGGTCTGCTGCAGCGCATCGAAGAGGTCAGCCAGCTTCATGGTCTCTTTGCCGATGGCGAAAGAGCCTACGTTAAAGCTTTCCTGAAAATCGGCGTCGGTCAGATCGTGAAAAGCGGGATCGAGGTCAGCGACGCGATCCTGCTTCCACAGGCCAAGCGGGTCGAGATTCGCATGCTGATGGCCGCGAAAACGGAAGGCGTTAATCAGCTGCAGGACTTTAACCTGCTTTGAATTGGCGGCCGGATCGGAGACGGTGGAGGTGTAACGAGATGCATCTTTCGCCAGGCGACGAAAGTATTCGCGCGTGGTGGAGTGAAACTGTTCAGGTTTCACGCCGGTGCCCGGCAGCTGTTGGAACATCGTGCGCCACACTGCATCGACAGAGTCCGGATCGGTCAGGAAATCCTCATAGAGTTGCTCTATGTAAGACTGGTTCGCGCCGGCCAGCCAGGAGGAGTCCAGCCAGGGCTTCATCGCGCTGTTCTGCATTGTGATCCCTTAAGCATTACTATGCTTTTTTGAGGTTTCATTTGTTGCCGCTTTCGCGGTTTGCCGTAGTGAGTTCAGCGATACGAGCCTGTGCGCTCACACGCGCCCTGCCCGTAAGGGAACCTTGCTAAGCGTGGCGTCGCCGCGCTTAGCAAGGCTTCCGTAAAACGCCGGGAACCTGAGGTTCCCGGACGGATACTGTTTTACGCGCCCCGCTGCAGCAGCATCGACTTGATATGGCCGATGGCGCGCGTCGGGTTCAGCCCTTTCGGACACACGCTCACACAGTTCATAATACTGTGACAGCGGAAAACGCTGAAAGCGTCGTTCAGATTGTCCAGACGCGCTTCAGTTTCGGTGTCGCGGCTGTCGATCAGGAAGCGATACGCGGCCAGCAGACCCGCAGGCCCGACGAACTTGTCCGGGTTCCACCAGAACGACGGACAGGAGGTCGAGCAGCAGGCGCAGAGAATACACTCGTACAAACCATCCAGATGCTCGCGCTCGGCAGGCGACTGCAGATGTTCGCGCGCCGGCGGATTCTCTCCATTATTCAACAGGTAAGGCTTAATCTTCTCATACTGCGCGTAGAATTGCCCCATATCCACGACCAGGTCGCGAACCACCGGCAGGCCCGGCAGCGGACGAATAACGATCTTCTTCGTGCCGTTGCCCAGCGCCGACACCGGCGTGATGCACGCCAGGCCATTTTTGCCGTTCATATTGAGGCCGTCGGAGCCGCACACGCCTTCGCGGCAGGAGCGACGAAACGCCAGCGTCGGATCTTTCTCTTTCAGCCGGATAAGCGCGTCCAGCAGCATCATGTCGCGGCCGTCTTCCGATTCCAGCGTGTAATCCTGCATGCGCGGCGCGGCGTCGACTTCAGGATTGTAGCGATAAATTGAAAACTCGAGTTTCATGATCGTCTCCGCTATTAGTAGGTACGCACTTTCGGCGGGAAGGCCGCGCGCAGTTTCGGCTGCATGTTCACCTCGCGGCGCGTCATGCTCTCGGTTTCGGGGACGTAGAGACTGTGGCACAACCAGTTTTCATCATCGCGATCCGGGAAGTCGAATCGACTGTGCGCGCCGCGGCTCTCGGTGCGGAAGTTCGCCGCAACCGCCGTGGCGTAAGCCGTTTCCATCAGGTTATCCAGCTCCAGGCACTCAATACGCTGGGTATTGAAGTCCGGTGAACGGTCATCCAGACGGGCTGATTTCAGACGCTCGCGAATCTGTTTCAGCTCTTCCAGACCCTGCTTCATCGCATCGCCTTCGCGGAATACTGAGAAGTTGTTCTGCATGCAGCGCTGCAGCGCTTTACGAATTTCTACCGGATCTTCGCCGGTGGTGTTGCTTTCCCAGCGGTTGAAGCGCGCCATGGCGGCGTCGATTTCATCCAGCGTGGCGTCGCGCAGCGGACCCTGCTGTTCGATGCACTCCATCAGATGCACGCCGGCCGCGCGGCCGAATACCACCAGGTCCAGCAGCGAGTTGCCGCCGAGACGGTTGGCGCCGTGCACCGAGACGCAGGCGATTTCGCCGACGGCGAACAGGCCGGGGATCACTTCATCTTCGCCCTGCGCGTTGACGCGCAGCGCCTGGCCGGTCACTTTGGTCGGAATGCCGCCCATCATATAGTGACAGGTCGGGATCACCGGAATCGGCTCTTTGATCGGATCGGCGTGCGCGAAGGTGCGCGACAGCTCAAGGATGCCCGGCAGACGCGACTCCAGCACTTCAGCGCCCAGGTGATCGAGCTTCAGTTTAATGTGCGGGCCCCACGGACCGTCGCAGCCGCGGCCTTCGCGGATTTCGATCATCATGGAGCGCGCGACCACGTCGCGGCCCGCCAGATCTTTGGCGTTCGGCGCGTAACGCTCCATAAAGCGCTCGCCATGTTTGTTCAGCAGATAACCGCCTTCGCCGCGGCACCCTTCGGTCACCAGCACGCCGGCGCCGGCGATGCCGGTCGGATGGAACTGCCACATCTCCATATCCTGCACCGGCACGCCTGCGCGCAGCGCCATGCCGACGCCGTCGCCGGTATTGATGTGGGCGTTGGTGGTCGACTGATAGATACGGCCGGCGCCGCCGGTCGCCAGAATGGTCGCTTTGGCTTTGAAGTAGACGGTTTCGCCGGTTTCAATGCAGATCGCCGTACAGCCGACGATGGCGCCGTCCTGATTTTTCACCAGGTCGAGCGCATACCATTCGGAGAAGATGGTGGTTTTGTTTTTCAGGTTCTGCTGATAGAGCGTATGCAGGAGCGCGTGACCGGTACGGTCCGCCGCCGCCGCGGTGCGTGCCGCCTGCTCGCCGCCGAAGTTTTTCGACTGGCCGCCGAACGGACGCTGATAAACGCGGCCATCCTCCAGACGGGAGAACGGCAGCCCCATATGTTCCAGCTCCAGAATCGCTTCCGGGCCGGTTTTGCACATATATTCGATCGCGTCCTGGTCGCCGATATAGTCGGAACCTTTGACGGTGTCGTACATATGCCATTCCCAGTTGTCTTCATGGGTGTTGCCGAGCGCGACGGTAATACCGCCCTGCGCAGACACGGTGTGGGAACGGGTCGGGAAGACTTTCGACAGCAGGGCGCAGCTCTGGCCCGACTGGGAGATTTGCAGTGCGGCGCGCATTCCCGCGCCGCCTGCGCCGATCACCACGGCATCAAATTCTCTGACTGGCAAATTCATTTACACACCCCACACCACAACAGTTCCATAAATTGCATACGACAACAGCGCGATCACAATCGCAAACTGCAGAATCAGACGCACGGCCAGACCTTTTACGTAGTCGGTCAGCACTTGCCACATTCCAATCCAGCCGTGGATCAGAATCGAGAACAGCGTCAGCAGAGTGAACACTTTGGTGAACGACGAGGCGAAGAAGCCGCGCCAGACATCATAGGTCAGCGTGTCGGTCAGGGCGATAAAGCCCACGATGTAGAGGATGTAGAGCGTAATGAGGATTGCCGAAGCGCGCAGCAGCAGCCAGTCCTGAATGCCGTTGCGGCCCAACGCGGATGCATTGCTTACCATACGAGAACTCCTGCCAGGATTGAAAGCACGACAGTAATGCCGAAGGTGACCCACGCAGATTGGCGGCCGATAGCCAGCGTCTCAGCAAGGTAACCAAAGTCCATCAACATATGACGAATCCCGCCCACCGTGTGGAATGCCAGCGCGGTAAGGATGCCCCAGAGAATAAACTTCACGAAGAAGCTATCCATAATGGCGGCAGCGTGCTGGAAACCTTCCGGGGAAGAGAGAGAAGTGCCCAGCAACCAGAGCAGGATACCGAGAGCCACAAAGGTTATGACGCCGGAAACGCGGTGGAGAATGGACGATATTGCAGTAACGGGAAACCGGATCGTCGAGAGATCCAAGTTGACAGGTCTTTGTTTTTTCACGGTTTTGCCCACACAGCTCTTTTTTATTTTGCTTCCTCCGGTCCCTGAGGCGGAGTCGAATCACAGGTGTGTTCAGACTTTAACCGTCACCAAATCAGCAACATCCAGTGTTAATTGACGCGGTAGAAACGCTGGGTGGCTCCTGGTGTCAGGGGGTTTCCGGAGACCTGGCGGCAGTATAGGACGATCACATTCTTATTACAATTACCCTACAATCTCTTTGGGTACATTTGGGTGAAACAGTGATCCGACTCACGAATTTCACATTTAATACAAATTTAATTATCTGATTTGACAAAAGTTCAACAATTCAGTTACAAACTAGGGCATCAAACCCCAGTGATGCACAAAAGTTATGGGGATACACTTTCCCCTAAGCACAAGTTATGTAACATTCTGGTTATGAGCACCCTAAAACAACAGGTTGTTGATTACCAGAAAGTTATGTCCAGACCGGATCTTTAACAACCGCGATATGCAGAATTTCATGACTGCCAGGTTCCCTGCCGGGACACGCCTCTCACTCTGTACCCTGCACCCGCGCTGTTACCGCAGAGTGTTATTGTGAAGTTAATGGCGACCGCAACATGACCGCTTTTCAGGTGTCTAAGATCCATACTTACATAAGGCGCTATGGAGACGAAAATGACAGATAAAAAAGTGACGCTAACCCTACAAGATGACACCGCTCTTGAGCTGGACGTGCTGCAAGGCACCCTTGGGCAGGATGTGGTTGATGTCCGCGCCCTGGGCTCCAGCGGCCTTTTCACCTTTGACCCGGGTTTCACCTCTACAGCGTCATGCGAATCCAAAATCACCTTTATCGACGGCGATGAAGGCATTCTGCTGCATCGCGGCTTCCCTATCGATCAGTTGGCGACCCACTCTAACTATCTGGAAGTGTGCTATATCCTGTTGAACGGCGAAGCGCCGACGCAGAAGCAGTTTGAAGAGTTCCGCGAGACCGTAACCCGCCATACCATGATCCATGAGCAGATTACCCGTCTGTTCCACGGCTTCCGTCGCGACTCCCACCCAATGGCGGTGATGTGCGGCGTGACCGGCGCGCTGGCTGCCTTCTATCACGATTCGCTGGATGTGAATAACGAGCGTCACCGTGAAATCGCCGCGTTCCGTCTGCTGTCGAAGATGCCGACCATGGCGGCGATGTGTTACAAATATTCTATTGGTCAGCCTTTCGTTTATCCGCGCAACGATCTCTCCTACGCCGGCAACTTCCTGCATATGATGTTCGCCACTCCGTGTGAAGAGTACAAGGTGAACCCGGTGCTGGAACGCGCGATGGACCGTATTCTGATCCTGCACGCCGACCATGAGCAGAACGCCTCTACTTCTACCGTGCGCACCGCAGGCTCGTCCGGCGCCAACCCGTTCGCCTGTATCGCCGCGGGCATCGCCTCGCTGTGGGGACCGGCGCACGGCGGCGCAAACGAAGCGACCCTGCGTATGCTGGAAGAGATCAGTACCGTTGAGCATATTCCGGAATTTGTGCGCCGCGCGAAAGACAAAAACGACTCTTTCCGCCTGATGGGCTTCGGTCACCGCGTGTACAAGAACTACGACCCGCGCGCCACCGTGATGCGCGAGACCTGTCACGAAGTGCTGAACGAGCTGGGCATGAAGGATGACCTGCTGGAAGTGGCGATGGAGCTGGAGCATATCGCGCTGAACGACCCCTACTTTATCGAGCGTAAACTCTATCCGAACGTCGATTTTTACTCCGGCATTATTCTGAAAGCGATGGGTATTCCGTCTTCGATGTTTACCGTGATCTTCGCCATGGCGCGCACCGTCGGCTGGATCGCCCACTGGAAAGAGATGCATGACGAAGGGATGAAAATCGCGCGTCCGCGTCAGCTTTATACCGGCTATACCGAGCGTGAGTTTACGTCTGCGCTGAAGAAATAATTCAGATTTTGCCCAATAAAAAAAAGCGGAGAGAAATCTCCGCTTTTTTTATGGGTTTGGTGATGATTAGGAGCAACAGGCTTCAGTCGCCTGAAAGCCTGGTGCCAATCGCGGGTAACCGGGTCCGATCGCAAAGTCGCTTTTCGCATCCCTGCTCGCTCGGCCCACGCCATCCCTGGCGTGGGACGCTTTGCTCCTCGGGTCTGGCTACCCACTCCTCTAGCTTTTAAGTCGTCTGTAGCAACAGGCCGTGCCCTTTTAGTGCTGACAGCCCGGACACCAGTAAAACGGCCGCGACGACAGCGTTCCCTTCTGAATAATCTCGCCGCAGCGCCGGCACTTCTTGCCCTGCCGATGAAACACCTCAAAGCGAAACGCCGCGCCGTGATGGTACTTCTTCATCGTGCCGCGCATCCGGTAGGAGTGACGCGGTATCGCCAGCAGCGCCTCGCTGAGCAGGTCAAGCTGCTCATCCGTTAAATCCTGCGCGCGATGCTGCGCCAGCAGACCCGCCTGCCAGAGGATCTCCACGCGCAGATAGTTGCCCAGCCCCGCCAGAAACGCCTGATCGAGCAGCAGCCCGCTGAACTGACGGCGGCGAAAACGCGGCGACAGCAGCCGCTCGCGCACCGTCGCCACGTCAAGCTGCGCATCGAGCACGTCGGGGCCGACGCGGTTTAAAAACGGATGCGCCGCCAGCGACTCGGCGTTCAGCAGTTCGATATCGGAGGCGCTGTAGAGCAGAATGGCGCGATCGGCGACCGCCAGCCGCACGCGCAGCTGACGTTTGGTTTCCGGCACCGTGCCGCTCTCCACCACCCGCCAGACGCCGTACAGCTGATTATGGCTGTAGAGCGTCAGACCGTTGGAAAAGTGCGTCAGCAGCGCTTTGCCGCGCGTCTCGATGGCGTTGACCTGCTCGCCCAGCAGCGCGGGCTCGTAAGTTTTGAGTGCGGGAAAGGCAAACCAGACGTCCGTCAACGGCTTGCCGACAATCGCTTCTTCAAGCTGATCCGCCGCGCGGCGGATCTCCGGTCCTTCAGGCATAGTCGTCCTCTTAGTGCGTGGCGCCGCCGCCGACTTTCAGGTCCGTTTCCGTCTCCAGCGAGACGCGAATGGCGATCTCCAGCGCCTGCATCACGTGATCGCGCGCCATGCTCGGCGCGCCGGGATGCTGCGCCGCCTGCTCCGGCAGATAGGGAATATGCACGAAGCCGCCGCGCACGCGGTTGCCCTGAGAATGCAGCCGGTGCAGCAGACCGTACATCACGCGATTGCAGGTAAAGGTGCCGGCGGTTTGCGACACCGACGCGGGGATTCCGGCCGTGCGCACCGCGGCGACAATCGCCTTAATCGGCAGCGTGGAGAAATAGCCCGCCGGGCCGTCCGCCACAATCGGCTCGTCCACCGGCTGCTGCCCCGCGTTATCGGCGATGCGCGCGTCGTCGACGTTAATGCCGATGCGCTCGACGGTGATATCGCTGCGCCCACCCGCCTGGCCGACCGAGAGAATCAAATCGGGCTCGACTTCATCCATGGCGGCATAGAGCACGCCGAGCACGTCGCTAAAGACCACCGGCAGCTGACGCGCCACGATGCGCGCGCCGCCGATCGCTTTGCCTTCGAGCGCGCGCACCGCTTCCCACGAGGGATTAATCGTTTCGCCGCCGAAAGGCTCGAACGCCGTGACTAATACCGTCTTCATACTGACCTCACCGGAACATCAGGAAATAGAGCAAAAACACGTTAACGATTAACAGTAGCACACCGGTCGGCACCTGAGCCTTGATCACCGCGTTGCGGTCCGGCAGCTCCAGCAGCGCGGCGGGCACGATATTGAAGTTGGCCGCCATCGGCGTCATCAGCGTGCCGCAGTAGCCTGAGAACATGCCGATCGCCGCCATCACGGCGGGATCGCCATGATGCTGCAGCACCAGAATTGGAATGCCGACGCCGGCGGTAATAATCGGGAACGCGGCGAAGGCGTTGCCCATCACCATGGTCAGCAGCGCCATGCCGACGGCGTAGACCGTGACGGCGACAAAGCGGTTATCGACCGCCAGATAGTTCTCCGTAAGATGGGAAATGGCGCTGCCGACGCCGGCGCTGGTGAAGAGCAGGCCAAGGGTGGCGAGAATTTGCGGCAGGATAAAGGCCCAGCCGATGGCATCCAGCAGGCGTCGCGTCTCCTGCATCGACTGCACCGGCTTCTCGTGCGTCATCTTCAGCGCAATCAGCCAGCCAAGCAGACAGCCGATCATCATGGAGAAGAGCGTCACCAGCGTCGAATGGTTGCCTGCGCCGAATACCGCTTCCTGCAGGCCGGGAATATGGTTAAAGGCGAGCACGCCAATGACCGTTACCACCGGAATCGCCAGCGCGGGCAGGAAAAGCCGGTTGCCGAGGCGGCGGGCGCTAACCTGCTTCTTCTCGTCGCTGCGCTGATGATAGCGTCCGAGGCGCACGCCGCCGCAGCCGGCGATCAACGCCATCGCCACCACCAGCACGCCGACGCCGATGTGCAGATAGCGCGTGCCCAGCTCCGTGGTGCCGAACAGCGCGCTCATCAGCTGCGTGGTCCAGTCGCCGACCAGAAAAATCAGCCCGTAGAGCGCCCAGAATAGGCCGGTGGTGAAGCGGCGTGGATTATGCGCATCGCGCCAGGAGAGCACGGCGACCACCAGCAGAATCAGGCCAGCCAGCCACATCAGATACTGTTGTTGAAACATTAGCGACCTCCTTTCGCTTTCAGCGCGTCGCCGTTCAGCGCCTGCAGCTCGCGCGCCAGCTTGCGGTCGAGGCGCACCAGGCGCGCCGAGTGGATTAGAAAGGCCGCCACGGCGGTAGGGATGCCCCAGACGGCGATATGCAGCGGCTCGGTCTGAATATTGGCCGACTCCAGCATAAAGTTGTGCATAAAGATAATCGCGCCGAAGGCGACGAAAATATCTTCGCCGAAGAAAAGCCCGACGTTATCCGTCGCCGCCGACATGGCGCGCAGACGATGCCGCACCTCCGGCGATACCTCGCCATAGCGGTTTTCGGTCGCGCCTTCCGCCATCGGGGCCAGCAGCGGACGCACCATCTGCGGATGACCGCCGAGGCTGGTCAGGCCGAGCGCCGCCGTCACCTCGCGCACAAAGAGATAGACGATCAGCAGGCGGCCGGCGGTGGCGGTTTTGATCTGCGCGATCCAGGCCTGCGCGCGCTCTTTCAGGCCGTGCCGCTCCAGCAGGCCGATAACGGCCAGCGGCAGCAGCAGGATCAGCGGCAGATTGCGGGTATTGAGAAAGCCCGCGCCCAGTTTTTCCAGAATATCGCCCAGCGGCATCAGCGCGGCAAAGCCGGTGACGAAGCCGGCGACAATCACCACCAGCACCGGATTGAAGCGCAGCAGAAAGCCGACGACGATTGCCGCAATGCCCAGAAGCGGCCAGAGGTTTATCACGTTATCCATGTTTACCCTTATGTTGAAAACGCCCGGCTGCGAGGCCGGGCAAAAAATGAAAATTCAGGCGCTGGTGACGGCGATCTGCTCGGCGGCGAAGAGGTCGCGCAGGCGCTCTGCAAACAGCAGCGCGTGCGCGCCGTCGCCGTGCAGACACACGGTCTGCGCGTTAACCGCGACCCACTCGCCGCTGACGCTCTCTACCCTTCCCTCTTTCACCATGGTCAGCGTCTGCTGGATAGCGCGCGCCTCTTCTTCAATCATCGCGCCCGGCTGGCTGCGCGGCACCAGCGCGCCGCTGCTGAGGTAGCCGCGATCGGCGAAGACCTCTTCGCGCGTGCGCAGCCCGTGGCGCGCGGCGGCGCGTATCGACTCGCTGCCCGCCAGCCCGACCAGGATCAGATCCGAGTCGATCGCCTTGACCGCGCGCGCGATGGCGTCCGCCAGCGTCGCGTCGACCGCCGCCTGGTTATAGAGCATGCCGTGCGGCTTCACGTGCGCCAGCCGCTCGCCTTCACTCTCCGCCAGGCTTTTCAGCGCGCCGATCTGATAGATCATCTGCGCATAGACCGTTTCCGGCGGCAGCTGCATGGCGGTGCGGCCGAAGTTCTCGCGATCCGGGAAGCTGGGATGCGCGCCGATGGCGACGCCGAATTCTTTCGCCCAGCGCACCGACTGCAGCATGGTCTGCGCGTCGCCGGCATGAAAGCCGCAGGCGATATTGGCCGAGCTGACCAGCTGCAGCAGCGCGCGATCGCTGTCGCCGCCTTCGCCGAGATCGGCGTTCAAATCAATTTTCATTCGCAAGTCCCCATGCCATATGCTCCAGCGCGCGCCGCTGATGCATGCGGGCCTGCATCGCGACCGGCAGCGAACACTGGAGAAAGTGAATCGGCTCGCCCAGACGGATCTGCGCCAGCTGATAGAGATCGGCGTCGATCACGCAGGCGATGCGCGGATAGCCGCCGGTGGTCTGCGCATCGGCCATCAGCACGATCGGCTGGCCGTTCGGCGGCACCTGCACCACGCCGGGCACCAGCCCGTGCGACAGCAGCTCACGCGCGGTTTCGCGCTTTAGCTCCGGCCCCTGCAAACGGTAGCCCATACGGTTGCTCTGCGGACTCAGCATCCAGGGGGTGCGCCAGAAGGCCTGCTGCGCCTCGCGGCTGAACTCGTGATATTCCGGCCCCGGCAGCGCGCGGATGCGGTTGCCCCACAGCAGCTGGCGGACGCCCGCTTTGCGCGTAAAGTGCTGCGTCGGCTTGCCGAGCGGCAAACGGTCGCCATCTTCCAGCTTGCGTCCTTCCCAGCCGCCGAAGCCCGCTTTCAGATCGGTGCTGAGAGAGCCGAGCATCGGTGCGACGTCGAAGCCGCCGTGAATCGCCAGATAGCTGCGCATGCCGTGCAGCGGCATGGAGAGCGTCAGCACCTGCCCTTTCCTCACCGGCAGCCGCCAGCCGGTCCAGACCGGTTTATCGTCCAGTTCGGCATTGCAGGCGGCGCCGGTCAGGGCGAACCAGCCGTCGCGCATAAATTCAGCCTTGAACTGGCCAAGCACAATCTCCAGCACCGCGCTGTCTGGCGCGTTGCCGACCAGCAGGTTGGCGGTGCGCATCGCAGGCAGGTCGAGCACCCCGCCGACGCTGATGCCCGACTGCCGCCAGCCGGTACGGCCGCTGTCCTGAAGCGTGGTCGCCAGTCCGGCGCGCAGGATCCTCAACATACTCCCTCCTTTTGCGGCACAAAGCGCACGCTGTCGCCGGGACGCAGCAGCGTCGGCGGCTGCTGACGCGGATTAAACAGCGCGACGGGCGTTCGCCCCAGCAGCTGCCAGCCGCCCGGCGTGGCGAGCGGATAGATGCCGGTCTGGCTGCCGCCGATGCCCACCGAGCCGGCCGGCACGCTGACGCGCGGTTCGGCGCGACGCGGCGTGTGGAGACGGTCGTCAAGGCCGCCCAGATAGGGGAATCCCGGCTGAAAGCCGATAAAATAGACCACGTAGTCGATGCTGCTGTGCAGCTCCACCACCTGCTGCGGCGTCAGGCCGGCGTGGTCAGCCACCACCTGTAGATCCGGCCCGGCGTCGTTGCCGTAGATCACCGGGATCTCTACCAGCCGCGACGTCGCCTCCAGCGCCTCGCTCTCTTCCCACCAGCGCTGCAGATGTTCGATGGCGTCCAGCGCGTTCTGCTGCGGGTCGCGCAGCAGCAGCGTGATGTTGTTCATGCCTGGAATCACTTCCGCCACCTGCTCATGCTGCTGCAGATGCTGCGTTAATCCCCAAATGCGCTGCTGGCTTTGCAGCGATACCGGTGGTTCAAGCTCCAGCACCACCGCCTGTTCGCCAAGCAGATAACATCGTGCTCGTTGCAAATTCCACCTCCACTTTTCCGCTGCGCAACGCGCGCGGCGGCTGCTGATTATCAGAACAAAGCGAATAGTTATGCGAAAGTGTCAGAACGCTGTCAACAGATTTGCGCCCGAAAGCGGGCGCACGGGAGGAGAATAATCAGGCGGGATTGGGAATATCGATAAAGGTGACGTCCAGGCCATGCTCGCTGGCCAGCCACTCGCCCAGCGCTTTGATTCCGCCGCGTTCGGTGGCGTGATGGCCGGCGGCGAAGAAGTGAAGCCCCTGTTCGCGAGCGCTGTGGATGGTCTGCTCGGAGACTTCGCCGGTGATAAAGGCATCGACGCCGAAGGCAGCCGCGCTGTCGATAAATCCCTGGCCGCCGCCGCTGCACCAGGCGACGCGACGGATCTGCGCCGGCGCGTTGTCGCCGCAGTGCAGCGGCGTGCGGCCCAGTTTTTCTTCGATGCGCTGCGCCAGCGCCTCGCCGCTCAGCGGCGTGGCCAGCTCGCCCCAGAAGACCAGCGGCTGCACCTCGCCTTTCACGTCGATATCCAGCAGCTTCGCCAGCTGAGCGTTATTGCCCAGCGTCGGATGGGCGTCGAGCGGCAGATGCCAGCCGTAGAGATTGATATCGTTCGCCAGCAGCGCGCGCAGGCGGTTGCGCTTCATGCCTTTGATGACCGCCGGCTCGCTTTTCCAGAAATAGCCGTGATGCACCAGAATCGCATCGGCGTTGCGCGACACGGCCTCATCCACCAGCGCCTGGCTGGCGGTCACGCCGGTGATCAGGGTTTTAACTTCGGTTCGTCCCTCAACCTGCAGGCCGTTCGGCGCATAGTCGCTGAAGGCGCCGCTGTTTAGCTGCTGATTGACGATCTGTTCCAGTTCGTAATGATTCATAACGGCTCCATGCCGCCTCAGGCTGCGTTTTTCGCGCGCACAAAGGCGTCTAATGTCTTTTTACGGGCCTGCTTATGTTCCACGATTGGCGACGGATAATCGAGTCTCTTGTGGTTTTTCTCCGCCCAGCGCTGCGGCTGATGAATATCACTGTCCGGCACCTCTTTTAGCTCCGGCAGCCACTGGCGGATAAATTCGCCCTGACGATCGAAGCGTTCGCCCTGCGTCGTCGGGTTAAAGATGCGGAAGTACGGCACCGGATCGGTGCCGGTCGACGCCGCCCACTGCCAGCCGCCGTTGTTGGCCGCCAGATCGCCGTCGATCAGGTTTTGCATGAAGTAACGCTCCCCTTCGCGCCAGTCGATCAGCAGATCCTTCACCAGAAAGCTGGCGGCGATCATGCGCAGCCGGTTATGCATCCAGCCCAGCGCTTTCATCTGCCGCATCGCCGCATCCACGATGGGATAGCCGGTTTTGCCCGCCTGCCACGCGGCGAAGTGCGCGTCGTTGCGCTGCCAGTCAACGTGGCGCGTCCATTCGACAAAAGGCTGATGCCTGCAAAGCGCCGGAAACGCCACCATCAGATGACGATAAAACTCGCGCCAGATTAGCTCGTTGAGCCAGGTGAAAAGGTTGCTCTCCTCCAGCGCGCGCGGGTGCTCTTTCAGCACGCGATGCAGACACTGACGCGGCGACAGCACGCCGGTGGCGAGATAGACCGAGAGGCGGCTGGTGCCGTCTACCGCTGGCGTATCGCGCGCCGTGCTGTAGTCGACGATCGGCTGGCGGGCGAAATGGCGCAGCCGCTCCAGCGCCGCACGCTCGCCAGGCGGGAAGCGTTCGCGGTCATACTCTTCCATGGGATAGTCGAAGTGCGCTGGCGCGGCCCCCGCCTTAATGGCGCCGTCGCCGCGCGGTTTCGGCGCGGCGACGCACTCCGGCAGCGCCTGCTGCAGCCGCCGCACAAAAGCTTTGCTGAACGGGGTATAGACTTTGTACATCTTGCCGTCGCCGGTCTGTACGCTGCCCGGCGGCAGCAGCAGGCTGTCGTCGAAGCCCTGGCAGACCACGCCCGCCTTATCGAGGCGTTTTTCCGCCTCGGCGTCGCGCTTGCGCTCGTTCAGCTCATACTGGTAGTTGTAAAACAACGCATCGACGCGGTGCTTTTCGCAGAAGGCGCTCAGCAGATCGATCGACGCGGCGAAATCGTCGCACGCCTGCGTAAACAGCGTAATGCCGCGATCGGCCAGCGCCTGCTGCAGTTCGAGCAGGCTGTCGTAGATAAAAGCCGCCTGTTTTGGCGCCATATCGTGCTGACGCCACTGCTGCGGCGTGGCGATAAACAGCGCGATCACCTTTGCGTCGGGATCGCGGCAGGCGGCGCTCAGCGCCAGGTTATCGTTCACGCGTAAGTCGTTACGC
This sequence comes from Pantoea sp. X-Soil-MYKO-1289, assembly GCF_059730625.1. Taxonomy (NCBI): domain Bacteria; kingdom Pseudomonadati; phylum Pseudomonadota; class Gammaproteobacteria; order Enterobacterales; family Erwiniaceae; genus Pantoea; species Pantoea sp. X-Soil-MYKO-1289. The sequence continues at coordinate 1,263,348 of NZ_AP036004.1, read as the reverse complement.
AGCCAGACTAAATGAGTGCGCATCTTACTGGCCGTAGCGCAGTCGCAGCGCCTCCGGGTAGGGATCGAAGTAGCGCTGCTGCGTCAGCCAGGGATGCGGATACTGCGACATGTAGTGCTTAAGCATGGTGATCGGCGCCAGCAGCGGCTGCACGCCGCAGCGGTAGCGATCGATCAGTTCCGCCAGCTCCTGACGCTGCGGGGAGCTGAGCTGACGACGGAAATAGCCCTGCGCATGCATCAGCACGTTGGTGTGGTTGCGACGCGAGGCGGGCTGCGACAGCAGTTCCATCATGCGGTTACGGTATTCAAAGGCGAAGGCTTCCAGCGAATCCCACTGGCTCATCGAGGCGACGAACGGGCCGAGCTCGCGGTATTTCTCCTGCGAATGCGCCAGCATCAGCAGCTTGTAGCGGCTGTGGAAGGCGATAAGCTGCGCGCGCGTAAGCCCGCGCTGCCACATCTGGTTAAACTCGTGCAGCGCGCAGATGCGTCCGACGAAGTTTTCGCGCAGCGCCGGATCGTGCAGCCGACCATCCTCTTCCATCGGCAGCCAGGGCATCTCCGCCTTGAGCTTTTCGGCGAACAGTCCCATACCCGCTTTACGGTTGTTATTGGTGTCGGGTTCATAGACGCGCACGCGCTCCATACCGCAGCTGGGCGATTTGGCGCACAGAATGTAGCCGCACAGGTGATGCAGCGATTTAACCCGCTGCGCAGACCAGTCGTTCATCTGCTGGGTCAGCTCTTCGCCGCCCTCTTTGCTGAAGCAGAGATGGATCTCTTCATCGCCCTGCTTCACCAGCCGCAGCGCCGGACGCGGCGTCGGCAGGCCTATCGCCATTTCGGGGCAGATCGGTTCAAAGCGTACAAAGGGTGCAAGCTCGTTGACGGCAAACGCCAGACGTTTATGACCGCCGTCAAAACGGACTTGCTCTCCCAGCAGGCAGGCACTGATACCCAACGGAATTTTTACGCTCATACTTGTACAACCTCCGAAATCTTGTAGAGGTTTAAGTGTAGCTGAAAATTGAATGAATAACAGCCTCAAGCCAGGGCTGGAGAGGCTTTTCTCTTTGACAGGGCTTCAGAAACAACAAAGCCCGATGGGGGAATCGGGCTCTGTTTTGCAATGCGGACGGATTACCAGAAGACGCCGCCTGCGGCTTCGCTCTGCGCCAGCCAGACCGGCTTGGCGCTGGTTTTGCACCACATGCGATGGAGATAGCTGTAGAAGCGCGCCCGATCCTGGCGAAACAGCATCACCGGCAGCGCCGCCACGCCCAGCAGGATAACCAGCGCACGACGCAACAGAATTTTATACATGGGATACTTTTGATACATGGTTGGCCTCCTTTAAAGCGGTGAGTGAAATGTGATCTTGCTCAGATATTACGCTTCTCTGTGTAATTTTACTACTCATCCGACCACTATTTTTCCTTTTTAAGCGTCACCTTCAGATAATAGTGAAAGTAAGTTACAAAATGGTTAAAGGGTTGATCGCCTTATGATCAATTCGCAGCCGGATATTTTGCTGCTACAGTAGCGCCAGGTTTTCAGGCATGGAGCACCGCTGCGTGGCCACCGTACTTATCGTTGAAGATGAAAAAGAGATCCGGCGCTTTGTGCGTCTTGCGCTGGAAGGCGAAGCGCTGAAGGTGTTTGACGCCGATACGCTGCAGCGCGGGCTGATTGAGGCGGCGACGCGCAAGCCCGATCTGGTGATCCTCGATTTAGGCCTGCCGGACGGCGACGGACGCGACTTTATCCGCGAGCTGCGCCAGTGGAGCGCCGTGCCGGTGATTGTGCTGTCGGCGCGCGTGGACGAGCAGGATAAGATCGACGCGCTCGACGTCGGCGCAGACGACTATCTGACCAAGCCCTTCGGTATTGGCGAACTGCTGGCGCGCGTGCGCGTGGCGCTGCGGCGTCATCCCGGCCAGCAGCCGGAACCGGTGATCCGTTTCGCCGACGTTAGCGTCGATCTCGCCGCGCGCCGCGTGGTGCGCGCCGATGGCGAGGTGCATCTGACGCCGATTGAGTTTCGCCTGCTGGGCGTGCTGCTGAGCAATGTCGGGAAGGTGCTGACGCAGCGCCAGCTACTGAGCCAGGTCTGGGGACCGAATGCGGTCGAGCACAGCCACTATCTGCGCATCTATATGGCGCATCTGCGCCAGAAGCTGGAGGCGGATCCGGCGCAGCCGAAGCATCTGCTGACCGAAACCGGCATCGGCTACCGCTTTATGCCATAAAAAAAGCGCCCAGAGGGCGCTTGATGCATGTGTCACTGTGCAGACGCGGATGGCATGGGCCGATCGCAAAGTCGCTTTACGCATCCATGCTCGCTCGGCCCGCGACCTCCCTGTCGCGGGACGCTTTGCTCTTCGGTCCATGCCATCCGCGTTTTGAATACTGAGCCGCCTGAAAAACCCTCTGGTTTACCAGCCAGCTCAATATTATCAGGCGTTTTTCAGCACTTCGCTGACGATCTCTACCGCTTCTTTCTCAATCTGCGCGCGATGCTCGGCGCCCAGGAAGCTTTCGCAGTAGATCTTGTAGGCATCTTCGGTGCCTGACGGACGCGCGGCGAACCAGCCGTTTTCCGTCATCACTTTCAGACCGCCGATAGAGGCGCCGTTGCCCGGCGCCGCCGTCAGGCGCGCGGTGATCGGATCGCCCGCCAGGGTGTCGGCGCTGACCATCTCCGGCGACAGCTTCGACAGCGCCGCTTTCTGCGCAGAAGTTGCAGGCGCCTGCAGACGGTTGTAGCTCGGCGCGCCGAAGCGCGCAGCCAGCTCGTCATAGTGCTGCTGCGGGTTTTTGCCGGTAACCGCGGTGATTTCCGCCGCCAGCAGGCAGAGAATGATGCCGTCTTTATCGGTCGACCAGGCGGAGCCGTCGAAACGCAGGAATGAGGCGCCCGCGCTCTCTTCGCCGCCAAAGCCGAAGCTGCCGTCGAACAGGCCGTCAACGAACCACTTAAAGCCTACCGGCACTTCCACCAGCTTGCGGCCGATATCGTTAACCACGCGGTCAATCATCGCGCTGGAGACCAGCGTTTTGCCGACGGCAACCTCTTTGCCCCACTGCGGACGATGCTGGAACAGGTAGTTGATGGCCACGGCCAGATAGTGGTTCGGGTTCATCAGGCCCGCCGGCGTCACGATGCCGTGACGGTCATAGTCCGGGTCGTTGCCGAACGCCAGGTCGAACTTGTCTTTATAGGCCAGCAGACCCGCCATGGCGCATTCAGAAGAGCAGTCCATGCGCACCACGCCGTCTTTATCCAGATGCATAAAGCGGAAGGTCTGGTCGATGGCGTCGTTGACGATGGTCAGGTCGAGGTTGTAGTGCTCGGCGATGCGCTTCCAGTACTCCATGCCGGAGCCGCCCAGCGGATCGACGCCCAGCTTCAGGCCCGCTTTCTGGATAGCAGCGAAGTCGATCACCTGCGCCAGCCCTTCTACGTAAGGCTGGATCAGATCTTTCTCGACGATACGGCCGCTTGCCCATGCCTGATCCAGCGGCAGACGTTTAACCTCTTGCAGGCCCGCTTTAATCAGCTGGTTGGCGCGATCCTCGACCACTTTGGTGACGTTGGTGTCGGCCGGGCCGCCGTTCGGCGGGTTGTACTTGATGCCGCCATCTTCCGGCGGGTTGTGCGACGGCGTAATCACGATGCCGTCCGCCTGCGCGCCGCCCTGCTTGTTGTGCTCAAGGATAGCGTTGGAGATAGCTGGCGTCGGCGTGTAGCCGTTGTCCTGCTGCACGATGACGTCTACGCCGTTGGCGGCCAGCACTTCCAGCACCGACAGAATCGCCGGCTCAGAGAGCGCGTGCGTATCTTTACCGACATAGCAGGGTCCGGTAATGCCGTTTTTCTTGCGCTCTTCCGCGATGGCCTGCGCGATCGCCAGAATATGGTGCTCGTTAAAGCTCTGGCGTCCTGCGCTGCCGCGATGCCCGGAGGTGCCGAATTTCACCGCATGGTCCGGATTCGCCACGTCGGGCTGCAGGACATAATACTGTGATGTTAACTGTGCAACGTTAATCAAATCGCTCTGCTGGGCGGGTTGCCCGGCACGGGGGTGACTGGCCATTGGCGCTTCTCCCTGACGCTTCAGTTTAAATGGTGCCGCAAACTTTCTCTGCCAGCTCCTGCGGGAACTGCATTGAGACCATGATGTGTTCCACCATGCTGCATTTACGGCCGGTATTGGTATTGGTGATCACCCAGTACGGCGTGCCGGGGACATGCTTCGGCTTCGTATGGGTGCCATTTTGCAACAGCGTTTGCTCGTCGCCCGCAAAATAGACGCGAGTACGGCCCTGCAGCGAGGCAGTGGCTTCAGCAAACGCCGAAGGATCAAGACGATAGAGGGTTGAGAGAACCATCATAAAGCGATTGACCGCTTTCTTCTGTTCGGCATATTCGTCGGACAGCAGCAGCTCACGCACGGCGCGCACGCGATCCTGCGGGCGGTTTTCCGCGCGCACCGGCTGGATCGTTTTTTGCGCCGCCTCGCCAGCGGCTAACGGCGCCGCTGCCGCAGGCGCGCTTTGACCGGCATTAAATTTTAGCATCCGCCGTAAAATGTCAGAGGCGCTCTCGCCGATATGTTGCGTGTGGCTGGCGATATAGCGGTAGAGGTCTTCGTCAACTTCAATCGTTTTCATCTTTTTCCGTACGGTTTCGACTCGTGACAGAACCACGCCAGCCTGAAAAACGCCGTTGCAACACTCGGTTGTTCGCGGAGCGGGCGGGTTCTAACATAAGGATTATAAAGTTAAATCCAGGCGGGCTGATAGCCTTCGCACGCTCATACGGCAAAAGTCGGAATATGCCCTAAAGCCTGCCGTGTCGTCGCGCCTGGAAAGGTGAAAGCATGATAACCTAACCCAAGGTCCCCATCTTAAGAACTTTGCCATGATTTTAAATGCTCGTCTGCAAACTGACCAATCAATCGCTGATTCCTTGCCCATCCTGCTTATTCACGGCCTGTTCGGCAGTCTGGATAACCTCGGCGTGCTGGCGCGCGGCCTTAAAGACGCAGGCCCGCTGATACAGGTGGATGTGCGCAACCACGGCCTGTCGCCGCGCGCCGACGAGATGAGCTATCGCGCCATGGCGCAGGATATGCTCGACACCCTGGACGCGCACCAGATCGATCGCGTCGCCGTTATCGGCCACTCGATGGGCGGAAAAATTGCCATGGCGATGAGCGCGCTGGCGCCGCAGCGCCTGGAAAGGCTGGTGATGATCGACATCGCGCCGGTGGATTATCAGACGCGACGCCACGATGAGATTTTCGCCGCCATCCGCGCCGTTAGCGACGCAGGCGTGCGCCAGCGCAGCGAGGCCGCGCAGGTGATGCGCACGCATATTAAAGAAGAAGGCGTTATCCAGTTTATTCTCAAATCGTTTCAGGATGGGGAGTGGCGCTTCAACGTTCCGGCGCTATGGGAAAATTACGCTACAATATCTGGCTGGGAAGCGGTGCCGCCCTGGCCGCATCCTGCGCTCTTTATACGCGGCGGCGACTCGCCCTATCTCGACAACCAGCATCGCGACGCGCTGCTGCGTCAGTTTCCCGCCGCGCATGCGCACGTCATCAGCGGCGCCGGCCACTGGGTGCACGCCGAGAAACCTGATGCCGTATTGCGCAGCGTCCGCCGCTTTTTTGCGCTTTAAAAGCAAAAGCTTGCCGTTCGCGGTTTAGCATTGGCGTCATCACTTCGGCTGGAGTATGATGGCGCGCTAAATTTTGCCGCTGCTCATTTTTTTGCCGCGGCAATGGCCCATTTCGTGATAAACGCGCCTGCTCGCGCCGCTAGTTTTACTAACCCATGGCAAAAGAACACACTGACCGCACCACGCTGGATCTGTTTGCAAACGAGCGTCGGCCCGGTCGACCGAAAACCAGTCCGCTCTCGCGTGATGAACAGCTGCGCATCAATAAGCGCAATCAACTGAAACGTGACAAAGTGCGCGGGCTGCGTCGTGTCGAACTTAAAATGACCAGCGAAGCCGTGGATGCGTTAAACACCCTGGCTGAGCAGCGCAATATCAGCCGCAGCGAACTGATTGAACAAATGCTGCTGGCGCAACTCAAACTGGGCTGAATAGCGTAAAGCGCACGCAGAAGCAAATGGAGCGGCTTTTCGAGTTCCGCCCTTTTGCCCGCTCTGCTATCATTCGCTTAATTGTGCGCTCTGCGCATGCACTCATTATCAGGATTTAAGAGGTTATTTACCCCATGGCAATCGTAGGCATCTTCTTTGGCAGCGATACCGGCAACACCGAAAACATTGCAAAAATGATCCAGAAACAGCTGGGCAAAGAGGTTGCGGAAGTGCACGACATTGCCAAGAGCACGAAAGAAGATCTCGAGGCGTTCGATATCCTGCTGCTGGGCATTCCGACCTGGTACTACGGCGAAGCGCAGTGCGACTGGGACGACTTCTTCCCAACGCTGGAGGAGATCGATTTCAACGGCAAGCTGGTGGCGCTGTTCGGCTGCGGCGATCAGGAAGACTACGCGGAATATTTCTGCGACGCGATGGGCACCATTCGCGACATTATCGAGCCGAACGGCGCGGTGATCGTCGGCCACTGGCCGACCGAAGGCTACCATTTCGAAGCCTCTAAAGGCCTGGCGGACGACAAGCACTTCCTCGGCCTGGCGATTGACGAAGATCGTCAGCCGGAACTGACCAACCAGCGCGTCGAGGCCTGGGTTAAGCAGATTTATGATGAGCTGCAGCTGCAGGCGATCATCGAAGCCTGATTACCCACATACTCAATGTGGGCGCTGGCTCACATTGAGTTAAAGGTTTTTCCTATAGAAATAATAGCTACAGTTTTTTAACTTTTATCTCTGATTCTGTACAATACCCACATCGGTTATCTGCTTATTTCTTCCGCGAGGTCAGGAAGTTAGCGAGATGATAACGAACCTCCTGCATTTCTCCGCCCGGCGCCGTTACGCATCTTCTTACAGCCCGTGTTGATTTCAGGCGTTTCCCTCGGTTTTCATTTCAAAACTTCACCTCTATAATGAGACGCAAATGAGAATAGACACCGAACGACATTCAAGGCAAGGCGCCTCAAGTAACCAGCAAAGTAACAGGACAATATCCGCATGACTGACAACAATACCGCATTAAAGAAGGCTGGCCTGAAAGTCACGCTGCCCAGACTTAAAATTCTGGAAGTGCTTCAGGAACCTCAGTGCCATCACGTCAGCGCGGAAGATCTGTATAAACGCCTGATTGATATGGGCGAAGAGATTGGTCTGGCTACCGTTTATCGCGTACTGAACCAGTTTGACGATGCGGGCATCGTTACGCGTCACAACTTCGAAGGCGGGAAATCGGTTTTCGAACTGACTCAGCAGCATCATCACGATCACCTGATCTGCCTCGACTGCGGCAAAGTCATCGAATTCAGCGACGAATCGATCGAATCACGCCAGCGAGATATTGCTACCCGTCACGGCATCAAGCTGACGAACCATAGCCTCTATCTCTACGGACACTGCTCGCTGGGCGATTGCCGCGAAGACGAAACGCTCCACGATCAGTAAAGATGTGCGCTATGCAGTAATGCTAAAAGCCGGTCTGCGTACCGGCTTTTTTTATGGCCGTCAGGCGACCAGCGTTTCGTGCAGATAGCGCCAGCGGGGAATTGAGGTCGTGCAGTCGAGGATCGCCAGCGAGATGCGCGCCTGATCGCTGCCGTTCATCATCTGCAGCTCGCGATATTGAATAGTGACCTCATCTTTGCCCTGAGAGATCACCGCGTGCTCGCTGGTGGCAATGCGCATGCCTTCGCGGCGCCCCTGTAACTGCCGAAACAGCTCTTCGGTTTGATTTAAATCGAGTAGCCGCCCCTGCGGCGTCACCATGCGGAAATCGGGATGGAAGTGTGAAAGCAGCAGATCGAAGGTATCGTCTTCGCCTGAAGGCTGATTGAATATACGTTCGATTAACTGATGTAAAACTACCACGCTGTGTTTTGCTTCCTGACCAAGAGCCGTCATCATTTTTCCTTTTTATGCCCGCATAGCCTCTTCAAAGAGCGAATAGCCTACCTGAAAAAATGAAATTCACATCTGTAAATTGATTAATTTTCGTTAACTCAGACAACGCCCATACTGGTCCGACAAGTAGTAATTGTTTGTTACAGAACAAAAAATTGCCTTGCGGCTGATTGCAGCTATAAAAAAGGGCGATTGCTCGCCCTGTAGTGATTTTATCATGCCGTTAATGCAAAAATTTAATCGCCGATTTTTGCCCAGGTGTCGCGCAGGCCCACGGTGCGGTTAAACACCAGCTGGTTGGGACGCGAATAGCGGCTGTCGGCGCAGAAGTAGCCTTCACGCTCAAACTGATAAGGCGCTTCCGGGCTGGCGTTCTGCAAACCTGGCTCGACGAATCCCTGACGAATTTCCAGCGAGTTCGGATTGATGGTGGTCAGGAAATCCTCTTCCGCGCCAGGATTCGGCACGCTGAACAGGCGATCGTAAAGGCGGAATTCCGCCGGCAGCGCGTGGTCTGCGGAGACCCAGTGGATCACGCCCTTCACCTTGCGGCCGTCAGCCGGATCTTTGCTCAGGGTATCGACGTCGCAGGTGCAGTAGATGCAGGTGATATTCCCCTCTTCATCTTTTGCCACACGCTCGGCGCGGATCACGTAAGCGTTGCGCAGACGCACCTCTTTGCCCAGCACCAGACGTTTGTACTGCTTATTGGCCTCTTCACGGAAGTCAGCGCGATCGATCCAGACCTCACGGCCAAACGGCACGTCGCGGGTGCCCATCTCCGGCTTGTTCGGATGATTTGGCATGGTGATGATTTCGTTATGGCCGGCCGGCAGGTTCTCAATCACCACTTTCAGCGGATCGAGCACCGCCATGGCGCGCGGCGCGTTTTCGTTCAGATCGTCGCGAATGCAGGATTCCAGCGACGCCATCTCCACCACGTTATCCTGTTTGGTGACGCCGATACGGCGGCAGAACTCGCGGATAGAGGCGGCGGTGTAGCCGCGACGGCGCAGGCCCGAAACGGTCAGCATGCGCGGATCGTCCCAGCCTTCCACCACGTTTTCGTTGACCAGCTGCGTCAGCTTGCGCTTCGACATCACCGCATATTCGAGGTTAAGACGCGAAAACTCATACTGGCGCGGATGCACGGGTATAGAGATGTTATCCAGCACCCAGTCATAGAGGCGACGGTTGTCCTGGAACTCCAGCGTACAGAGCGAATGGGTAATATTTTCCAGCGCATCGGAGATGCAGTGGGTAAAGTCATACATCGGATAGATGCACCACTTTTTGCCGGTCTGGTGATGTTCGGCGAACTTAATGCGGTAGAGCACCGGATCGCGCATCACGATAAAGCTGGACGCCATATCGATTTTGGCGCGCAGGCAGGCTTTACCCTCGGCGAATTCGCCGTTGCGCATTTTTTCGAACAGCGCCAGGTTCTCTTCGACGCTGCGATCGCGATAGGGGCTGTTTTTGCCCGGCGCGGTCAGGGTGCCGCGATATTCGCGGATCTCTTCCGGCGTCAGTTCGTCGACATAGGCCAGACCTTTATTGATCAGTTCAACCGCGTAGTGATAGAGCTGATCGAAGTAATCTGAGGAATAACGAACGTCACCACTCCACTCAAAGCCCAGCCACTGCACGTCGCGCTTGATGGACTCGACGAACTCCATATCCTCTTTAACCGGATTGGTGTCGTCGAAACGCAGGTTGCACTGACCCTGATAGTCCTGAGCGATGCCGAAGTTCAGGCAGATCGATTTAGCATGGCCGATATGCAGGTAGCCATTGGGCTCAGGCGGAAAACGGGTATGCACGCTACTGTGCTTGCCGCTCGCCAAATCTTCGTCGATGATCTGACGAATAAAGTTAGTTGGGCGGGCTTCAGCCTCACTCATCTCTCAATCCTCAATACGTATAGCGGGTGGTTTGTACCACGAAGTAACGGAGTATGATCCACAAAGCGTCGAAGGGAAACAACCGGTTTGTTAAGGCGATAAAACGAAAAAAGGCAGGAATTGCTTCCTGCCTGCTTTTTTTTACGGCGATGCGCTCAGGGGCTTAGCCTTTTACCTCGTAAAGCGGGGTTTCGCCAGCCACCACCGGGCCGGTCGCCAGCAGCGTCAGCCCGGCGAAATCTTCGCTGTTGCTGACCACAACCGGACTGATCATCGAACGCGCGTTGGCGTTGAGGAAATCGAGATCCATCTCCAGCACCGGCTGACCCGACGCCACCGTCGCGCCCTCTTCCACCAGCCGGGCAAAGCCTTTGCCGCCCAGCGCCACGGTGTCGAGGCCCATATGCACCACGATTTCAACGCCGCTGCTGGTTTCCAGGCAGAAGGCATGGTTGGTGTCGAAGATTTTCACCACGGTGCCGGCAACCGGCGCCACCACGGTTTTACCGCTCGGCTTGATCGCCAGCCCTTCGCCTACCGCCTTGCTGGCGAAGGCTTCGTCAGGCACCGCTTCCAGCGCGACCACGTCGCCGCTCACCGGCGCCATCAGCGTCACGATGGTTTTGGTCTCGCGATTCAACGCTGCCTGCGGTTTTGCCGCCGGCGCGGCAGGCGCTGCTGAAGCGCCGCCCGCGGAGGCGACCGGCCCTTTCGTCAGCACTTTTTTCATTGCGGTGGCGATACTTTCCGCCTGGGTGCCGACAATCACCTGCACGCTCTGTTTATTCAGGCGGATAACGCCGGACGCGCCCAGATGTTTGGCGACGGACTCATTGACCTGCGCCGAGTCTTTTACGTTGAGACGCAGACGCGTGATACAGGCGTCGATGCCGGTCAGGTTGTCGGAGCCGCCGATGGCGCCGATATAGCGACGCGCCAGCGATTCGGTCGCGCTCTCGCCGTTGTCGGTTGTGTCGACGTTAACGTCGTAGCCGTCCGTTTCGTCGCCCGCTACCGCCAGCTCGCGGCCCGGCGTCATCAGGTTGAACTTCTTAATCGTGAAGCGGAATACCACATAGTAAAGCGCAAAGAAGACGATGCCCTGCGGGATCAGCATCCACCAGTGGGTCGCCAGCGGGTTGCGGCTCGACAGCACCATATCCACCAGACCGGCGCTAAAGCCGAAGCCGGCGATCCAGTGCATGCTGGCGGCGATAAATACCGAGATGCCGGTCAGCACCGCGTGGATGACGTAAAGCACCGGCGCGACGAACATAAAGGAGAACTCCAGCGGCTCGGTAATGCCGGTGAAGAAGGCCGCAAAGGCCGCAGCCAGCATAATACTGCCGACTTTAACGCGGTTTTCCGGACGCGCGCAGTGATAGATCGCCAGCGCCGCGCCAGGCAGACCGAACATCATGATTGGGAAGAAGCCCGCCTGATAGCGCCCCGTGATGCCGACAATGCCGGTGCCGTTAGCGATTGACTGCGCGCCGCCGAGGAATTTAGGAATATCGTTGATGCCCGCGACGTCGAACCAGAACACTGAGTTAAGCGCATGATGCAGGCCGACCGGGATCAGCAGACGGTTAAAGAAGGCGTAGACGCCCGCGCCGACCGAGCCCAGCTTCTGGATATGTTCGCCAAAGCTCACCAGTCCGTTGAAGATCAGCGGCCAGATGTACATCAGAATGAACGCCACCGCGATCATCAGAAAGGAGACGAGGATAGGCACCAGGCGTCGTCCGCTGAAGAAAGAGAGCGCTTTCGGCAGTTCGACATGGCTAAAGCGGTTATAGACCTCCGCGGAGATAATGCCCACCATAATGCCGACAAACTGGTTTTCGATTTTGCCGAAGGCGGCAGGCACCTGATCAAGCGGTATTTTTTGGATCATCGATACGGCTGCCGGCGAGCAGAGCGTCGTCACCACCAGAAAACCGACGAAGCCGGTCAGCGCCGCCGCGCCATCTTTATCTTTTGACAGCCCATAAGCCACGCCGATAGCAAAGAGTACGGACATATGCTCAATGATGGCCGCGCCTGATTTTATCAGCAGCGCGGCGAGCGCGTTGCTTGCGCCCCAGGCGTCCGGGTCAAGCCAGTAGCCGACCCCCATTAATATTGCCGCTGCCGGCAGGGTCGCCACCGGCACCATCAGCGCGCGGCCAACCTTTTGTAAGTAACCTAACATTTGTCCTTTCCCCCTATGAGACTAGCTTGTCGCCCTGCGCCGCTTGCTTTTTATTGTCAGCCGCAGGGGTTGATTGACACTACACTTCACGTTGCGCAGTGTAATGACAAATTAATTCGCCTCGCAAATTATACGCGTCTCTTCTGTGATAATTATCACCAAAAAGCACCGTTAACTGCCGAGACGTCTGGCGAACGAACCCAACTTATTTTATGATGAAAAATATCAAGACGCAGCGATCGCGTGCTGAAATCGTTTCACGCCTTAACGTGATAATGACCGCCGCGATAAGTGCGTCGTCCCCTTTTCTTTTCTCAGAATGAGGTGAAACATGCGACTTATACCTTTGGCTACCCCTACGCAGGTCGGTAAATGGGCGGCCCGTCATATCGTCAACCGTATCAATGCGTTTAACCCTACCGCCGACCGTCCCTTCGTACTGGGTCTGCCGACAGGCGGCACGCCGCTGGAAGCTTACAAGCACCTTATCGAGATGCACAAAGCGGGCCAGGTCAGCTTTAAGCATGTGGTGACGTTCAATATGGACGAATATGTCGGCCTGCCGAAAGAGCACCCGGAAAGCTATCACAGCTTCATGTACCGCAACTTTTTCGATCACGTTGATATTCAACCAGAAAATATCAATCTTCTGAATGGCAATGCGCCAGATATTGACGCAGAATGTCGCCAGTATGAAGAGAAGATTCGTGCGCTGGGCAAAATTCACCTGTTTATGGGCGGCGTCGGCAACGACGGGCATATCGCCTTTAACGAACCGGCTTCTTCCCTCGCCTCGCGCACCCGCATCAAAACGCTGACGCACGACACTCGCGTAGCGAACTCGCGCTTCTTCAACGGCGATGTGGATCAGGTGCCGAAATATGCGCTGACCGTCGGCGTCGGCACGCTGCTGGATGCGGAAGAGGTGATGATTCTGGTGACCGGCCATGTCAAAGCGCAGGCGCTGCAGGCCGCCGTAGAAGGCAACGTCAACCATATGTGGACCATCAGCTGCCTGCAGCTGCATGCGAAATCGGTGGTGGTATGCGACGAACCCGCCACCATGGAACTGAAAGTGAAAACCGTTAAATATTTCCGCGAAATGGAAGCGGAAAATATGAAAGGCGTGTAAGACGATGTTGTAAATGCCCGCCGCGAGGCTCTGGCGGGCTCAGCCGGGAGAACCACGATGTACGCATTAGTTAACGGCCGAATTTATACCGGCCATGAAATTCTGGATAACCACGCGGTGGTTATCGCCGATGGGCTGATCGAACGCGTCTGTCCGCGCGACGCGCTGCCAGCCGATATCGCGCTGCGCGACGTTTCAGGCGCGCTGATCGCTCCCGGCTTTATCGATTTACAGCTGAACGGCTGCGGCGGCGTGCAGTTCAACGACGACATCGACGCCCTGAGCGTCGAGACGCTGGAAATTATGCAGCGCGCCAATGAAAAGTCAGGCTGCACCAGCTTTCTGCCGACGCTGATCACCAGCAGCGACGAGCTGATGAAGCGCGCCATCGACACCATGCGCGCCTATAAACGCAAGCATCAACATCAGGCGCTCGGCCTGCATCTGGAAGGCCCCTGGCTGAATAAAGCCAAAAAAGGCACCCATAATCCCGATCTTATCCGCCTGCCCGATCCGGCGCTGGTGCGCTATCTGTGCGATAACGCCGACGTCATTACCAAGGTGACGCTGGCGCCGGAAAACGCCGGCGACGCGGTGATCCGTCAGCTGACGCAGGCGGGCATCATCGTTTCCGCCGGCCACTCTAACGCCACCTATGACGAAGCCAAAGCGGGCTTCCGCGCGGGCGTGACCTTCGCGACCCATCTCTATAACGCCATGCCCACATTCGCCGGACGCGAGCCGGGCTTGATCGGCGCGCTGTTCGATGCGCCGGATGTTTATTGCGGCATTATTGCAGATGGGTTGCACGTCCATTACGCTAACGTACGCAACGCGAAACGCATCAAGGGCAATAAGCTGGTGCTGGTCACCGACGCCACCGCGCCCGCAGGCGCCGAAATTGATAAATTCATTTTCGCTGGCAAAACAATATACTATCGCAATGGCCTGTGCGTGGACGAGAACGGCACGCTGAGCGGCTCTGCGATTACGATGATTGAATCGGTGCGCAACGCCGTCGAACATGTCGGCATCGCGCTGGATGAAGCGCTGCGCATGGCGACGCTCTACCCGGCACAGGCAATGGGCGTGGAAAAACAGCTGGGCACGGTCGAAGCGGGAAAAGTCGCCAACCTCACTGTTTTTACGCGTGATTTCAATATCACTAAGACGTTTGTCAACGGAGACGACGTCCTGAGCGAGTAAGCACTGAATGACCACTGGCGGCCAGACACAAATAGGAAATGTCGATCTTGTCAAGCAACTCAACAGCGCGGCCGTTTACCGGCTAATCGACCAGCAAGGCCCTATTTCGCGCATTCAGATTGCCGAACTCAGTCAGCTTGCGCCCGCCAGCGTCACCAAAATTACCCGTCAGCTAATTGAGCGCGGGCTGATCAAAGAGGTGGATCAACAGGCATCCACCGGCGGTCGCCGCGCTATCTCCATCGTCACCGAAACGCGCCACTTCCACGCCATCGGCGTGCGGCTCGGCCGCCATGACGCCACCCTGACGCTGTTCGATCTCAGCGGCAAATCGCTGGCGCAGGAGGATTATGCCCTGCCGGAGCGCACGCAGGAGACGCTGGAGCATGCGCTGTTCGCCGCGATCGCCAGCTTTATCGATACTCACCAGCGTAAAATACGCGAGCTGATCGCCATCTCGGTGATCCTGCCCGGCCTGGTCGATCCGATAAACGGCGTAATCCGCTATATGCCCCATATCGCCGTCAGCCACTGGCCGCTGGTGGCCGGACTGCAAAATCGCTTTAAGGTCACCAGCTTCGTCGGTCACGATATCCGCAGCCTGGCGCTGGCGGAGCACTACTTTGGTGCAAGCCGCGACTGCGCTGACTCGATTCTGGTGCGGCTCCATCGCGGCACCGGCGCCGGCATTATCGCCAACGGCCATATTTTTCTCGGCAGCAACGGCAACGTAGGCGAAATCGGCCATATTCAGGTCGATCCGCTCGGCGAACGCTGCCACTGCGGCAATTTCGGCTGTCTGGAAACCATCGCCGCTAACGGCGCGATTGAAAACCGCGTGCGCCATCTGCTCAGCCAGGGCTACCCCAGCGTGCTGACGCAGGACGCCTGCCAGATGGCGCAGATTTGCAAAGCCGCCAACCAGGGCGACGTGCTGGCCTGTGAAGTGATCGAGTATGTCGGACGTTATCTGGGCAAAGCGATCGCCATTGCGATTAACCTGTTCAACCCGCAGAAAGTGGTGCTGGCGGGCGAAATCACCGACGCCGAGAAAGTGCTGTTCCCCGCTATTGAAGGCTGTATCAACACGCAAGCGCTCAACGCCTTCCGCAAAAATCTGCCGGTGGTGCGTTCCGAACTGGATCATCGTTCAGCGATAGGCGCCTTTGCGCTGGCAAAACGCGCTATGCTCAACGGCATTCTGCTGCAACATTTACTGGAAGAGTAAACGCGACCCGGACTGAACCTATGACGATAAAAAGCGTAATTTGCGATATTGACGGCGTGTTAATGCACGACAACACCGCCGTGCCCGGCGCGCAGGAGTTTCTGCAGCGCATCCTGCAAAAAGAGATGCCGCTGGTGGTGCTGACCAACTATCCTTCGCAGACCGCGCAGGATCTGGCGAACCGCTTCGCCAACGCCGGCGTCGAGGTGCCCGACTCGGTGTTTTATACCTCCGCGATGGCGACCGCCGACTTCCTGCGGCGTCAGGAAGGCAAAAAAGCCTACGTGATTGGCGAAGGCGCGCTGATCCATGAACTCTATAAAGCGGGCTTTACCATTACCGACGTCAATCCTGATTTCGTGATCGTCGGCGAGACGCGCTCCTTTAACTGGGAGATGATGCATAAGGCCGCCTTTTTCGTCGCCAGCGGCGCGCGCTTTATCGCCACCAACCCCGATACCCACGCGCGCGGCTTTGTGCCCGCCTGCGGCGCGCTTTGTGCCGGCATTGAAAAGATCTCCGGCCGCCGCCCGTTTTACGTCGGCAAGCCCAGCCCCTACATCATGCGCGCCGCGCTGAATAAGATGCAGGCCCACTCCGAGGAGACGGTGATCGTCGGCGACAACCTGCGCACCGATATTCTGGCCGGCTTTCAGGCAGGGCTGGAAACCATTCTGGTGCTCTCCGGCGTCTCGACCCTGAGCGATATCGACGCCATGCCCTTCCGTCCCGACTGGATCTACCCGTCTGTCGCGGATATCGACCTCTTTTAATCGCTCTCTTCGCGCCGCCTGACGCCAGGCGGCCGCTTTCCCTTGAAATCCGCTCTTATCTGAATCATTTTTAGCCAGATTTGGCTATCCATTGCCGATCCGTTAATAAAAGCCGCATTAAATTGAATAATATTCAAATTAAAAGCCTCACCAACAATCTTTTTATCAGTAAAAGGTGAATATGCTTGCATTGACTGCATGAAATAGCGCATTTTCTTATACATCACGCAGCCGCTGGCTGCCGGACAAGGCAACGATAACATCGCCGACAGGCGAGCTCAGGAGTCAGAATATGTGTTCTATTTTTGGTGTGTTGGATCTGAAAAGCGATCCGATTGATCTGCGTAAAAAAGCGCTGGAGAGTTCTCGCCTGATGCGTCACCGCGGACCGGACTGGTCCGGCGTGTATGCCGACGACAAAGCGATTCTCGCGCATGAACGTCTGTCTATCGTCGACGTCAACAACGGCGCCCAGCCGCTGTACAACGCCGATCACACCCATGTTCTGGCGGTTAACGGCGAGATTTACAACCATCAGGCGCTGCGCGCCGAGCTGAGCGATCGCTACCAGTTCCAGACCGGCTCTGACTGCGAAGTCATTCTGGCGCTCTATCAGGAAAAAGGGGTCGACTTCCTCGACGAGCTTGAAGGCATGTTTGCCTTTATCCTGTGGGACAGCGCAAAGCAGCAATACCTGATCGGCCGCGACCATATCGGCATCATCCCGCTCTATATGGGCAACGACGAACACGGCAACCTCTTTGTCGCGTCGGAAATGAAAGCGCTGGTGCCGGTGTGCCGCTCTATTAAAGAGTTCCCGCCGGGAAGCTATCTCTCCAGCACCGACGGCGAAATTCGTCGCTACTGGCAGCGCGACTGGATGGAGTACGCCGCGGTAGAACATAACGTCACCGATGCGCCGGGCCTGAAGCATGCGCTGGAAGAGTCGGTAAAAAGCCACCTGATGTCGGACGTGCCGTACGGCGTGCTGCTCTCTGGCGGTCTGGACTCCTCTATCATCTCGGCGGTAACCAAACGCTTCGCCGCGAAACGCGTCGAAGATCAGGACAAGAGCGACGCCTGGTGGCCGCAGTTGCACTCTTTTGCCGTCGGCCTGGAAGGCTCGCCGGATCTGAAAGCGGCGAAAGCGGTGGCTGAACACCTGGGCACGGTGCACCACGAGATTCACTTTACCGTGCAGGAAGGGCTGGATGCGATTCGCGATGTGATCTATCACATTGAAACCTACGACGTCACCACCATTCGCGCCTCGACGCCGATGTACCTGATGTCGCGTAAAATCAAGGCGATGGGCATTAAGATGGTGCTCTCCGGCGAGGGCGCGGACGAAGTATTCGGCGGCTATCTCTACTTCCATAAAGCGCCGAACGCCAAAGAGTTTCATGAAGAGAACGTGCGCAAGCTGATGGCGCTGCATATGTACGACTGCGCCCGCGCCAACAAAGCGATGTCCGCCTGGGGCGTGGAAGCGCGCGTGCCTTTCCTCGACAAGAAATTCCTCGACGTGGCGATGCGCATCAACCCGCAGGACAAGATGTGCGGCAGCAACGGCAAGATGGAAAAACATATCCTGCGCGAATGTTTCTCCTCTTATCTGCCGGAAAGCGTCGCCTGGCGTCAGAAAGAGCAGTTCTCTGACGGCGTCGGCTACAGCTGGATCGATACGCTGAAAGAGGTTGCGGCGAAGCAGGTCAGCGATCAGCAGCTGGCAACCGCGCACTTCCGCTTCCCGTACAACACGCCAGCGTCGAAAGAGGGCTACCTCTATCGCGAAATTTTTGAAGAGCTGTTCCCGCTGCCGAGCGCGGCGGAGTGCGTGCCGGGCGGTCCGTCGGTCGCCTGCTCCTCCGCCAAAGCGATTGAGTGGGACGAAGCGTTCAAGTCGATGGACGATCCTTCAGGCCGCGCGGTGGGCGTGCATCAGTCTGCTTATAAATAAGCAAAATAACCTATAACAAATGGCGCCTTGCGAGGCGCCTTTTTTTTAGCTTTGATGTGGTTACGATCAAAACTTGCCGAATAATTCATCAGCCTGGTTATAAGCCAGACAAACAGGCGCGCAGAGGCGAAAATCGGCAAAAAATGTGTTGACGCTCCACAGCTCAATACGCATAATGCGCCCCGCAACGCCGATGAAGGTAACGCGAAAAAAGATGGCTACGTAGCTCAGCTGGTTAGAGCACATCACTCATAATGATGGGGTCACAGGTTCAAATCCCGTCGTAGCCACCATCTTTTTTGCGGGAGTGGCGAAATTGGTAGACGCACCAGATTTAGGTTCTGGCGCCGCAAGGTGTGCGAGTTCAAGTCTCGCCTCCCGCACCATTTCAGTCTTCGGCAGCCGGATGGGGTATCGCCAAGCGGTAAGGCACCGGTTTTTGATACCGGCATTCCCTGGTTCGAATCCAGGTACCCCAGCCAATCCGATGCGCTCTCGTGGATACGAGTCGACGAATGGGATATCGCCAAGCGGTAAGGCACCGGTTTTTGATACCGGCATTCCCTGGTTCGAATCCAGGTATCCCAGCCACATCGGGTGCAGTAAGCAGTACATTTGGCTACGTAGCTCAGCTGGTTAGAGCACATCACTCATAATGATGGGGTCACAGGTTCAAATCCCGTCGTAGCCACCAAATTATTGGGGTATCGCCAAGCGGTAAGGCACCGGATTCTGATTCCGGCATTCCGAGGTTCGAATCCTCGTACCCCAGCCATACAAGACAATTTGAAAAGACACTATTGGGGTGTCGCCAAGCGGTAAGGCACCGGATTCTGATTCCGGCATTCCGGGGTTCGAATCCCTGCACCCCAGCCAAATTGACAACAGGCCCGCTTTTGCGGGCTTTGTTGTTTTTGTCGTCTGGCAAACCTTCTTTTTAAACAGCTGCGCTATTGCTCATTCCGGTCACAGAGAGGTTACCCGAAGAGCAAAGCGTCCAGCGCAAGGGATTGCGCTGGCCGAGCGGTCAAGGATGACGAACAGCGACTTTGCGATCGGGGAGCCCCTCTGTGGCCGCGCACGGACTCCGCAGCCACGCCTGTTCTCAAGTACTTAACACTCTGCTCTCCGGCCCCAAAGACCGCAGCCGCCCCTGCCTCTTACCTACAATCCCAGCGCGTAGCGCAGCACCTTACGCTTCAGCGCGCCCGAACGCTCTGCGGCCATCAGCCCCAGATTGCGGGCGAATTTCAGCGGCGGCAGCCGATTGCTAAAGGCGAAATAGAACAGATCCATCCCGCCCTGCATCAGCAGATTATCGCGACGACGCTGCGACTGATAACGGCGCAGCACATTCTCGGACGCCCACTCCTGCGCGTTGGCGCGCGCCTCCACCAGCACCTCGACCAGCGCGTCGACATCGCGATAGCCCAGATTCACGCCCTGCCCCGCCAGCGGATTAATGGTATGCGCCGCATCGCCGATCAACGCCAGACCGGGCAGCACATAGCGCTGCGCATGACGCCGCACCAGCGGAAAACCGCCCGCCGCATGCGCTTTAAAACGTCCCAGCCGCGCCGGGAAAGTCGCAGCGATCTCTTTCTCCAGCTGCGGCAGCGGCATCGCCTGCAGCTGACGAATACGCGCCGGCGCGTCATACCACACCAGCGAGGCGCGATTATCATACAGCGGCAGAAAAGCGCGCGGCCCCTGCGGCGTAAACTGCTGCCAGGTCGCGTCGCCCGCTGGATGCTCGCAGGTCACGCTAATCAGCAAACAGGATTGCGCATAGCTCCAGCCGTCGATGCCGATGCCCGCCATCTGCCGCACCTGCGAGTTAGCGCCGTCAGCACCGACCACCAGCCGGGCGTGCAGCGCCTCGCCATCGCTGAGATCGAGCCGCCAGCCGCCGTTCTCCTGCTGCAAACCTGCGAGCGTCGCGGGACAGCGCAGCGCAATACCGAGCTGCTCCATCCTTTCCCACAGCGCGCGCTGCAACACGCTATTTTCGACCATAAAACCCAGCTCCGGCAGGCCGAGCGACGCGGCGTCGAAACTAACGTGAGCCGTCTGCCACTCCCAGGTTTCCAGCTTGCGATAGGGCGCGCAGCGCATCGCCTGCACGCGCGGCCAGACGTCGAGCTGCTTCAGCAGACCCGCCGAGGCGCTGCCGATGGCGGAGATACGCACGTCGGGATCGCTGTCGGCGTCAAACGGCGCAGGCGCCGCGCGCTCCACCACCGCGACGCGAAACTGCTGAAGCGCCAGACCGCACGCCAGCGCGGCGCCAACCATGCCGCCGCCCACCACCACCACATCAAAGCGGTTATCCTGCATTGCTCATCTCCTTCTGAATCTTTACCCGCTGCGAAAAGCGGGATAACTGGCGCAAAGTGTACCGGAAAAACGCCCAGGCGGCAGAAATCGCCTGCGCGACGAGAGAGGGATCGTCGCTTGCGCCGCAGATATGCGAAGTATGGCGGCTCTGCGCTGGTCACAACAGCGTCAAAGCATTACAATACGCGCCCTGCACCTCACTGCACTGAATCAATGGCTAGTTCGACAATGAAAAAACTGCATATCAAAACCTGGGGCTGTCAGATGAATGAGTACGATTCATCCAAGATGGCTGACCTGCTGAACAGCACCCACGGCTACACGCTGACCGAGGAAGCTGAAGAGGCGGACATTCTGCTGCTCAACACCTGCTCAATTCGCGAAAAGGCGCAGGAAAAAGTTTTCCACCAGCTTGGACGCTGGAAAAGCTTAAAAGAGCGCAACCCTGATTTGATTATCGGTGTCGGCGGCTGCGTGGCGTCGCAGGAAGGGGATCATATTCGCCAGCGCGCCAGCTATGTGGATATCGTATTCGGCCCGCAAACCCTGCATCGCCTGCCGGAAATGATCAACAGCGTGCGCGGCAGCAAAAGCCCGGTCGTGGATATCAGCTTCCCGGAAATCGAAAAATTCGACCGTCTACCGGAACCGCGCGCGGAAGGCCCCACCGCCTTCGTCTCTATCATGGAAGGCTGTAACAAATACTGCACCTTCTGCGTCGTGCCCTATACGCGCGGCGAAGAGGTCAGCCGTCCCTGCGACGACATCCTGCTGGAGATCGCGCAGCTGGCGGCGCAGGGCGTGCGAGAAGTGAACCTGCTCGGCCAGAACGTCAACGCCTATCGCGGCGCGACCTTCGACGGCGAAATCTGCACCTTCGCCGAACTGCTGCGCCTGGTGGCCGCCATTGACGGCATCGACCGCATTCGCTTCACCACCAGCCATCCGATCGAATTCACCGACGACATTATCGAGGTCTACCGCGACACGCCTGAACTGGTGAGCTTCCTGCACCTGCCGGTTCAGAGCGGCGCAGACCGCATTCTGACGCTGATGAAGCGCGCCCATACCGCGCTGGAGTACAAAGCGATAATCCGCAAGCTGCGCGCCGCGCGCCCGGATATCCAGATCAGCTCCGACTTTATCATCGGCTTCCCGGGTGAAACTCAGCAGGACTTCGAACAGACCATGAAGCTGATCGCCGACGTCAACTTCGACATGAGCTTCAGCTTTATCTACTCCGCGCGTCCCGGCACGCCGGCGGCAGATCTGCCGGACGACGTCTCGGAAGAAGAGAAAAAGCAGCGCCTCTATATCCTGCAGGATCGCATCAACCAGCAGGCGATGGCCTGGAGCCGCCGTATGCTCGGCACGGTGCAGCGCATTCTGGTGGAAGGCACCTCGCGTAAAAACGTGATGGAGCTGTCGGGCCGTACCGAAACCAACCGTGTGGTGAACTTCGAAGGCTCGCCGGAGATGATCGGCAAGTTCGTCGATGTGGAGATCGTCGACGTCTACACCAACTCGCTGCGCGGCAAAGTGGTGCGCACCGAAGATGAGATGGGCCTGCGCATCGTAGAAAGCCCGGCATCGGTTATCGCGCGCACGCGCAAAGAGAACGAGATCGGCGTCGGCACCTTCCAGCCTTGATACGCGCTTCACTCAGCGGCGGCGCCTGCTGCGTCGCCGCTCTTTTCTTCTGCACGCCCTTGGTTTCTGGACGCGCTGCCCAAATATCATGAGCGATGCTTGCGCCCCGGCGACATGCCATAAATAATTTCTCAAAGTGCCGTCGTTAATCAACCCGGCATCAGCACACATTCTAACTGGCCCTGAGTGACCCAAAGGATTCGTTTGAATATCGAAACTCGTGAAATCGCCCTTGAACCGGCAGATAACCGCCGACTGATGAGCCTGTGCGGTCCCTTCGACGACAACGTCAAACAGCTTGAGCGTCGTCTGGGCATTGAAATCAACCGTCGCGACAACAGCTTTAAGCTGGTTGGCCGCGCGCTCTGCGTCAACGCCGCTGAAGATATTCTGCGTACCCTTTACGTCGATACCGCGCCGGTGCGCGGCGTCATCCCGGATATCGATCCCGAGCAGATCCATCTGGCGATTAAAGAGAGCCGCGTGCTGGAGCAGACCGCCGACAGCGTGCCGGAGTTCGGCAAAGCGGTGCATATCCAGACCAAACGCGGCGTGATCAAGCCGCGCACGCCGAATCAGGCGCAGTACATCGCCAATATTCTCGACCACGACATCACCTTCGGCGTCGGCCCGGCCGGTACGGGTAAAACCTACCTTGCGGTTGCGGCGGCGGTGGATGCGCTGGAGCGCCAGGAGATTCGCCGTATTCTGCTGACGCGTCCGGCGGTGGAAGCGGGCGAAAAGCTCGGCTTCCTGCCTGGCGATCTGAGCCAGAAGGTCGATCCCTACCTGCGTCCGCTCTATGACGCCCTGTTCGAAATGCTCGGCTTCGAGCGCGTCGAAAAGCTTATGGAGCGCAACGTGATTGAGGTTGCGCCGCTGGCCTATATGCGCGGCCGTACGCTGAACGACGCCTTTATCATTCTTGATGAGAGCCAGAACACCACCATCGAACAGATGAAGATGTTCCTGACGCGCATCGGCTTCAACTCCAAAGCGGTGATCACCGGCGACGTCACGCAGATCGACCTGCCGCGCAGCACCAAATCGGGCCTGCGCCACGCCATTGAAGTGCTCTCCGATGTCGAGGAGCTGAGCTTCAACTTCTTCCACAGCGAAGACGTGGTGCGTCACCCGGTTGTGGCGCGAATCGTCACCGCCTATGAAGCCTGGGAAGAAGCGGATCAGAAACGCCGCGACAAGCTGGCGGAAGAGCGCAAACGCGACGCGCTGGCGGCGCAGATCGAGGCGCAGGAGAGTAAATGAGCCAGGTAATTCTTGATCTGCAGCTCGCCTGCGAACAGACCGGCGGCCTGCCTGACGAGGCCGCTTTCCAGCGCTGGCTGGAGGCGGCGGTCACCCCTTTTCAGCCAGAAAGCGAAGTCACCATTCGCCTGGTGGACGAGGCGGAGAGCCATGAGCTTAATCTGACTTATCGCGGCAAAGACAAGCCGACCAACGTGCTCTCTTTTCCCTTCGAGGCGCCGCCGGGCATTGAGCTGCCGCTGCTGGGCGACCTGATCATTTGTCGTCAGGTGGTGGAGCAAGAGGCGGAAGAGCAAGGCAAAAGCGTTGAAGCGCACTGGGCCCATATGGTGGTGCACGGCACGCTGCATTTGCTCGGCTACGACCATATCGAAGATGACGAAGCCGAAGAGATGGAAGGGATCGAGACAGAGATAATGCTTGCTCTTGGTTATCCCGATCCGTACATTTCGGAAAAAGAAGACGCCTGAGCCGCTGGCTCAGTTTATCCCGCTGTCGGCGAGGACGCCGACAGCAACCACCCTCACCAGAGAGATCTCTAAAAAAACGCCATGAGCGACGACCATTCTCAAAACAGCGATGCACCCAGTAGTAAAAAGGGATTTTTTTCCCTGCTTATCAACCAACTGTTTCACGGCGAACCGCAAAACCGTGATGAACTACTGGAGCTGATCCGCGACTCCGAGCAAAAAGAGCTGATTGACGAAGATACCCGCGACATGCTCGAAGGGGTGCTGGATATTGCAGAACAGCGCGTGCGCGACATCATGATCCCGCGTTCGCAAATGATTACCCTGAAGCGCAACCAGACGCTGGACGAGTGCCTGGACGTGATTATCGAATCCGCGCATTCACGTTTCCCGGTAATCAGCGAAGACAAAGACCATGTCGAAGGCATTTTGATGGCGAAAGATCTGCTGCCGTTTATGAGCAGCGAATCAGAGCCGTTCAGCATGGAAAAAGTGCTGCGCCCGGCGGTTGTGGTGCCGGAAAGCAAGCGCGTCGACCGCATGCTGAAAGAGTTTCGTTCTCAGCGCTATCATATGGCGATCGTTATTGATGAATTCGGCGGCGTCTCCGGTCTGGTCACCATCGAGGATATCCTTGAGCTGATCGTCGGCGAAATCGAAGATGAGTATGACGACGAAGAAGATCGCGATATCCGTCAGCTGAACCGTCAGACCTATACGGTGCGCGCCCTGACCCCGATTGAAGATTTCAACGAGGTGTTCGGCACGCAGTTCAGCGACGAAGAAGTGGACACGATTGGCGGACTGGTCATGCAGGGATTCGGCCATCTTCCCGGACGGGGAGAGAGCATTGACATCGACGGTTATCACTTCAAAGTCGCGATGTCCGACAGCCGTCGCATCATCCAGGTGCATGTAAAGATTCCGGAAAACGCCCCGTTACCCCAACTGGATGACGAATAACCCTATGTCTTTGGCCTTACTTTACCCGCGCCAGCGGGTACGTTTGTTGCTGGCTGCGTTAACGGGTGCTCTGGGCACCCTCGCCTTCTCCCCCTATGATTTCTGGCCCGCCGCGCTGCTGTCGCTGATCGGCCTGCAGCTGCTGACGCTGGATCGGCGCAGCGGCCAGGCCACCGCTATCGGTTTCGCCTGGGGCTTCGGCCTGTTCGGCAGCGGCATAAACTGGGTCTACGTCAGTATCGCCACCTTTGGCGGCATGCCTGGACCGATCAACGTCTTCCTGGTGATTTTGCTGGCCGCCTATCTGTCGCTCTACCCGGCGCTGTTTGCCGGCGTGCTGAACCGCATCTGGCCGCGCGCCACGCTGTGGCGCCTGGCGCTGGCGGCGCCGGCGCTGTGGCAGCTTAGCGAGTTTCTGCGCGGCTGGGTGCTGACCGGCTTTCCCTGGCTGCAGTTCGGCTACAGCCAGATTGACGGCCCGCTAAAAGGCCTGGCCCCGCTGGCGGGCGTGGAAACCCTCACCTTTATTCTGGTGGTGGTCGCAGGCCTGCTGGCTTACGCCATTCGCCAGCGCAGCGTAAAAAGCGCTGTCGCCGCGCTGCTGCTGCTGGCGCTGCCCTGGCCGCTGCGTTATATCCACTGGACCCAGCCGCAGCCGGCGCGCAGCGTCGAGGTGGCGCTGGTTCAGGGCAATATTCCGCAGTCGATGAAGTGGGATCCGCAGCAGCTGCTCAACACGCTGCGCGCCTATAACGGCCTGAGTCAGCCGCTAATGGGCAACGCGAAGCTGATTATCTGGCCGGAGTCGGCGATTACCGATCTGGAAAGCAATCAGCAGCCCTTTTTGCGCGCGCTGGACGGCGAGCTGCGCCAGCGCGGCAGCGCGCTGATCACCGGCATCGTCGATTCCCGTCTGGAGCAGAACCGCTACCACGACTACAACTCGGTGATCGTGCTGGGCGGCGAGAAGCCTTACAGCTATCAAAGCATGAACCGCTACCAGAAAAACCATCTGGTGCCGTTCGGCGAGTTCGTGCCGCTGGAGAACCTGCTGCGTCCGCTGGCGCCCTTCTTCGATCTGCCGATGTCCTCCTTCAGCCGCGGCGACTATCTGCAGCCGCAGCTGCAGGCGGCGGGCTACCACCTTACCAGCGCCATCTGCTATGAGATCGTGTTGGGCGAACAGGTGCGCGCCAATTTCCATCCCGACACCGATTTTCTGCTGACCGTCTCTAACGACGCCTGGTTTGGCCACTCTATTGGCCCCTGGCAGCACTTCCAGATGGCGCGCATGCGCGCGCTGGAGCTGGGGCGTCCGCTGCTGCGCGGCACCAATAACGGCGTGACCGCGGTGGTGAATGCGCAGGGCGACGTTGAGAAGATCCTGCCACAATTTACCCGCGGCGTGCTGCTGGATAAGGTGACGCCGACCACCGGCGAAACGCCTTACGCCCATGCCGGTCTCTGGCCGGTCTGGCTGCTGACGCTGGGCGCCGCGCTGCTGGCGCTGTGGCGCCGCAAAGCCTGACCTGACGGACGGCGGCGAGCGCCCTGCTCGCCGCCGCTCGCCATATTCCGCTCGCTTTCTCGCCATCCTCCCCTATTTTCTGCTGCGGCGTTCACCTGGCACGATGTTTGCTATCAGTAACCCTGTTTCCTGTAAACCTGGCGGACTGACGCGTTAACGCGAGCTGCGCTGCACCGTTAAAAGGCAGAGCGACGCACCCTGAGCGCGCAACCCGAGAAATACGCCTCAATTTGGTGCGGAACACTTCGCAAAATAAGAAACTTTTTCGTTTCATAACGTTAACAATCCGCTATGTTAGTGAATATTCTTAGCGCGCCGACGCGATGAGATAACAAAAAAAGCAGCAGGAAATACACACAACATCACACATCTGCGCAGTTTATATTCTGCGCGACATCTCTTGAAGGAGTTGGACCATGCAGATTCGCAAAGTGGCATTATCGCTTTTGCTGGCAGGCGTTGCGGCAGCGGGCGCGGCCCAGGCGGAAGACCTCAGCGGCACCCTGAAGAAAATCAGCGATAACGGCGTTATCGTCGTGGGGCATCGCGAGTCCTCTGTTCCTTTTTCTTATTACGACAACCAGCAAAAAGTCGTGGGCTATTCGCAGGCTTACTCCAACGCCATCGTCGAGGCGATTAAGGCGAAGCTGAACAAGCCGGATCTGCAGGTGAAGATGATCCCTATCACCTCGCAGAACCGTATTCCGCTGCTGCAGAACGGCACCTACGACTTCGAGTGCGGATCCACCACCAATAACCTCGAGCGCCAGAAACAGGCGGCGTTCTCCGACACCATTTTCGTTATCGGCACGCGTCTGCTGGTGAAAAAAGGCGGCGACATCAAAGATTTCGCCGACCTGAAAGGCAAAACCGTGGTCGTCACCTCCGGCACCACCTCGGAAGTGCTGCTGCATAAGCTGAACGACGAGAAGAAAATGGATATGCGCATCATCAGCGCGAAAGACCATGGCGACTCGTTCCGCACGCTGGAAACCGGCCGCGCCGTCGCCTTTATGATGGATGACGCCCTGCTGGCCGGCGAACGCGCTAAGGCGAAGAAGCCGGATAACTGGGAGATCGTCGGCACGCCGCAGTCGAAAGAGGCCTATGGCTGTATGCTGCGCAAAGATGACGCGTCGTTCAAAACGCTGGTCGACGACACCATCGCCAAAGCGCAGACCTCCGGCGAAGCCGCGAAGTGGTTCGATACCTGGTTCAAGCAGCCGATTCCGCCGAAGAATCTGAACCTGAACTTCGATCTCTCAGCGGATATGCAGGCGCTGTTCAAAACGCCGAACGACAAAGCACTGAACTAACAACGACAACAAGGGCGGCCTCGCTGCCCTCTCGATTGCTGAAAACCCGGCGCGGACAGACAAGCTGCTCAGGTCGTTCCCCTGAAGCAGGCAATACAGACGCCGTTCATCAATCTTCAGGGTAGCTTAGCTACCCTTTTTTACCGGAGCTCGTTATGGGTATCGACTGGAACTGGGGCATCTTTCTCGAACAGGCCCCGTTCGGCAACACGACCTACCTTGGCTGGCTGTGGTCCGGATTTCAGGTGACCATTGCGGTCTCCTGCTGCGCCTGGATTATCGCCTTTCTTGTAGGATCCTTATTCGGCATTCTGCGCACCGTGCCTAACCGCCTGCTTTCGGCGATCGGCACCTGTTACGTAGAGCTGTTCCGCAACATTCCGCTGATCGTGCAGTTCTTCTTCTGGTATCTGGTGGCGCCGGAGCTGGTGGGCGAGAAGCTCGGCATGTGGTTTAAATCGGAGCTGGACCCCAATATCCAGTTTTTCACCGCGTCAGTGATCTGCCTCGGCCTGTTTACCGCCGCTCGCGTCTGCGAGCAGGTGCGTGCCGCCATTCAGTCGCTGCCGCGCGGGCAAAAGAACGCCGGTCTGGCGATGGGATTGACCGTGCCGCAGACCTATCGCTACGTGCTGCTGCCTAACGCCTACCGCGTGATCGTGCCGCCGATGACCTCGGAAATGCTCAACCTGGTGAAAAACTCCGCTATCGCCTCGACCATCGGGCTGGTGGACATGGCGGCGCAGGCGGGCAAGCTGCTCGACTACTCGGCGCACGCCTATGAATCCTTTACCGCGATCACGCTGGCCTATATCGCCATTAACCTGGTGATCATGCTGATTATGAGTCTGGTGGAGCGCAAGGTGCGCCTGCCGGGTAATCTGGGAGGAAAATAATGTACGAGTTTGACTGGAGTTCCATTCCTCCCAGCCTGCCCTACCTGCTCAACGGTATGGTGATTACGCTGAAGATCACCGTGACCGCGGTGATATTCGGCATTATCTGGGGCACGCTGCTGGCGGTGATGCGGCTGTCGAGCTTTAAGCCCATCAGCTGGTTCGCCAAAATTTATGTCAACCTGTTCCGCTCGGTGCCGCTGGTGATGGTGCTGCTGTGGTTCTATCTGGTGGTGCCGAGTTTCCTGCAGCAGGTGCTGGGCCTGTCGCCCAAAACCGATATCCGACTGATTTCAGCCATGGTCGCTTTTTCGCTGTTCGAAGCGGCGTACTACTCAGAAATTATTCGTGCCGGCATCATCAGTATCTCACGTGGACAGGGTAACGCCGCGCTGGCGCTGGGCATGACGCACTGGCAGTCGATGCAGCTGATTATTCTGCCGCAGGCGTTTCGCGCCATGGTGCCGCTGCTGCTGACGCAGGGCATCGTGCTGTTCCAGGATACCTCGCTGGTCTATGTATTAAGCCTGGCGGACTTCTTCCGCACCGCGTCCACCATTGGCGAGCGCGACGGCACCCAGGTGGAAATGGTTCTCTTCGCCGGTCTGGTCTACTTCGTTATCAGCCTGAGCGCTTCGCTGTTGGTCAGCTATCTAAAAAGAAAAAGGACGGTTTAAATGATTAACCTGAAAAACGTTTCTAAGTGGTATGGTCACTTTCAGGTGCTGACCGACTGCACGACCGAAGTCCAGAAAGGGGAAGTGGTGGTGGTGTGCGGGCCGTCGGGCTCGGGCAAATCGACCCTGATCAAAACCGTTAACGGTCTGGAGCCGATTCAGCAGGGCACTATTCTGGTGAACGGCACCGAAGTGAACAACAAGAAAACCAATCTGGCGCAGCTGCGCAGCAAGGTCGGTATGGTGTTCCAGCACTTCGAGCTGTTTCCCCACCTCAGCATCATCGATAACCTGGTGCTGGCGCAGGTTAAAGTGCTGAAGCGCGACAAAACCGCCGCGCGGGATAAAGGTCTGAAGCTGCTGGATCGCGTCGGGCTGACCGCTCATGCGCAGAAGTTTCCCGGCCAGCTGTCGGGCGGCCAGCAGCAGCGCGTGGCGATTGCGCGCGCGCTCTGCATGGATCCTATCGCCATGCTGTTCGACGAGCCGACCTCGGCGCTCGATCCGGAAATGATCAACGAAGTGCTCGACGTGATGGTAGAACTGGCGCAGGAAGGCATGACGATGATGGTGGTGACGCACGAAATGGGCTTCGCCCGCAAAGTGGCGAACCGCGTCATTTTTATGGATGAGGGCAAGATTATCGAAGATACGCGTAAAGACGACTTCTTTAATAATCCGCAGTCGGATCGCGCGAAGGATTTCCTGGCGAAGATTCTGCACTAACTCATCCGGCGCGCGTCATCAAGAACTGAACGACGACGCATTCGCCTGGCAGGTGGAGGGGATGGCCTGAACGCCTTTGCGATCGGGCCATCTTATTCACGTTAGCACAGTCGTTCCGCGCGCACCCTCTTACGGCTCGAACGGCTGGCGCTGAAACTGATCGTGTCCGCACTCCGGGCAGCGCGTTAAGGTTTCAGGGGTATAAATCGCGCGCGTAAAGTGACACTTTTCGCACACCAGATTGCCCAGCCCCACCACCTCGCCGCTCTGATAGACGCCGTGATGATGGAGATCCTGAAACACCTCGCGCCACTCCAGCTGGCTTTTGTCGGTGATATCCGCCAGCTCTTTCCACAGGCTCTCGCGCACAATGCGCATAAACAGCGAATCGTTCGCCTTCTCTGGCTGATGGATTTCCTGATAGCTGCGTGCAAACTCCTCTAAATCGCGTCGAACCGCCGCCAGCGCCTGGTCGATCTCGCCCGGCGTCGCGGACTCGCTGGCCATCAGCTGCTGACGTCGCGACGTCACCAGCGCGTCGATATCCCGATCGCCCTGGCGCAGTCGCTCCGTCAGCGCGGCCAGGGATTCACGGTAAATTTGCGCCACTTTGTTCATTTTATTCTCCTTTCTGCGCGGGTTAGCCAGCTTTAAGTTTAGCCGCTTTGCGCCGTTTGCCGCGTTGTTTAGCAAAGCGAATCGGAATATGAGAGCAGGATGCGGCCTTCCGCGAGAAATCACCGCAACAGGGCGGTGAAGTGTTGTTGACCGGCAGCCATATGGGTATGCTATGCGGATCTTAAAGTAAGCTAAGCGTTATTCATTAAGGACCATAGGCTGCCATGCAAGAGCAATACCGCCCGGAAGAGATAGAATCCCGCGTCCAGCAACACTGGGACGAAAACCAAACGTTCAAAGTGACCGAAGATGAGAGCAAAGAGAAATATTACTGCCTCTCCATGCTGCCCTATCCTTCCGGCCGCCTACATATGGGCCACGTGCGTAACTACACCATTGGCGACGTGATCGCCCGTTACCAGCGTATGCTCGGCAAAAACGTGCTGCAGCCGATCGGCTGGGACGCGTTTGGCCTGCCGGCGGAAGGCGCGGCGGTAAAAAACAACACCGCGCCGGCGCCATGGACCTACGACAACATCGAATATATGAAGAACCAGCTGAAACTGCTGGGCTTCGGCTATGACTGGAGCCGCGAGCTGGCCACCTGCAAGCCGGAATACTACCGCTGGGAACAGTGGTTCTTCACCAAACTCTATGAAAAAGGCCTGGTTTATAAAAAAACCTCGGCGGTGAACTGGTGCCCGAACGATCAGACGGTGCTGGCGAACGAACAGGTTATCGACGGCTGCTGCTGGCGCTGCGACACCAAAGTCGAGCGCAAAGAGATCCCGCAGTGGTTCGTTAAGATCACCGACTATGCCGATGAGCTGCTTAACGACCTCGACACGCTGGAAGAGTGGCCGGAGCAGGTCAAAACCATGCAGCGCAACTGGATTGGCCGTTCCGAAGGGGTCGAGATCACCTTCGACGTCGCCGACAGCGAAGAGAAAGTGACCGTTTACACCACGCGTCCGGACACCTTCCTTGGCGCGACCTACGTCGCGGTCGCCGCTGGCCATCCGCTGGCGCTGCAGGCGTCGATGGGCAACCCGGTGCTGGCTGACTTTATCGCCGAATGCCGCAACACCAAAGTCGCTGAAGCGGAGATGGCGACGATGGAGAAAAAAGGCATGGCGACCGGCCTGTTCGCCATCCATCCGCTGACCGGCGACAAAGTGCCGGTCTGGGTCGCCAACTTCGTGCTGATGGAGTACGGCACCGGCGCCGTTATGGCGGTTCCGGCGCACGACCAGCGCGACTGGGAGTTCGCCACCAAATACGATCTGCCGATTACGCCGGTCGTGCTGAACCAGGACGGCAGCGAGCCGGACGTCAGCGCCGCCGCGATGACGGAAAAAGGCACCCTGTTCAACTCCGGCGAATTCAGCGGCCTGAGCCATGAAGCGGGCTTCAACGCTATCGCCGACGCGCTGGCCGCGAAAGGCGTCGGCGTGCGCAAGGTCAACTACCGTCTGCGCGACTGGGGCGTCTCCCGTCAGCGCTACTGGGGCGCGCCGATTCCGATGGTGACGCTGGAAGATGGCACCGTGATGCCGACGCCGGAAGATCAGCTGCCGGTGATCCTGCCGGAAGATGTGGTGATGGACGGCATTACCAGCCCGATCAAAGCGGACCCGGAGTGGGCGAAAACCACCGTCAACGGCCAGCCGGCGCTGCGTGAAACCGATACCTTCGACACCTTTATGGAGTCCTCCTGGTACTACGCGCGCTACACCTGCACCAACTACGATGAAGGTATGCTGGATCCGGCTGCGGCCAACTACTGGCTGCCGGTCGATCAGTATGTCGGCGGGATTGAACACGCCATCATGCACCTGCTTTACTTCCGCTTCTATCACAAGCTGCTGCGCGACGCAGGCCTGGTAACCTCTAACGAACCGGCGAAGCGTCTGCTGTGCCAGGGGATGGTGCTGGCGGACGCCTTCTACTACCACGGCGCCAACGGCGAGCGCAACTGGGTCTCGCCGGTCGACGTCACCGTCGAACGCGACGAGAAAGGCCGCATCGTGAAAGCGACCGACAGCCAGGGCCGCGAGGTGATTTACGCCGGCATGAGCAAAATGTCGAAGTCGAAAAACAACGGCATCGACCCGCAGCTGATGGTCGAGCGCTACGGCGCCGACACGGTTCGCCTGTTTATGATGTTCGCTTCGCCGG
The DNA here is from genome assembly GCF_059730625.1 of Pantoea sp. X-Soil-MYKO-1289. Taxonomy (NCBI): domain Bacteria; kingdom Pseudomonadati; phylum Pseudomonadota; class Gammaproteobacteria; order Enterobacterales; family Erwiniaceae; genus Pantoea; species Pantoea sp. X-Soil-MYKO-1289. The sequence goes on along the minus strand of NZ_AP036004.1, from coordinate 1,230,285 downwards.
CGGAAATGACGCTGGAGTGGCAGGAGTCCGGCGTCGAAGGCGCAAACCGCTTCCTGAAGCGCGTGTGGAAACTCGCCTGGGAGCACACGGCGAAAGGCGCGACGGCAGCGCTGGATATCAGCAGCCTTAACGACGATCAGAAAGCGCTGCGTCGCGATCTGCACAAAACCATCGCCAAAGTTTCCGACGACATCGGCCGTCGTCAGACCTTCAACACCGCCATCGCGGCGATTATGGAGCTGATGAACAAGCTGGCGCGTGCGCCGCAGGAGAGCGAGCAGGATCGCGCCCTGATGCAGGAAGCGCTGCTGGCCGTCGTGCGCATGCTCTATCCGTTTACTCCGCACGCCAGCTATGTGCTGTGGCAGGAGCTGGGCGGCGAAGGCAGCGTGGACAACGCCGACTGGCCGGTCGCGGACGAGGCGGCAATGGTAGAAGAGTCGCTGCTGGTGGTTGTGCAGGTAAATGGTAAAGTGCGTGGTAAAATTACCGTGGCCGCCGACGCGACGCAGGAGCAGGTTCAGGCTCGCGCCGCCCAGGAACATCTGGTGGCGAAGTACCTTGACGGCGTCACCATCCGCAAAGTGATTTATGTACCCGGCAAACTGCTTAACCTGGTCGTAGGTTAAGTTCAGGAGGAACTGTGCGACATCTGATTATCAGGCTGTTTGTCCTGCTGGCGGTGATGGTTACCGCCGGCTGTGGTTTTCATCCGCGCGGCACCACGCAGGTGCCGAGCGAGCTGAAAACGCTGATCTTGAACAGTGGCGATCCGTACGGTCCGCTGGCGCGCACGGTGCGTCAGCAGCTGCGCATCAACAACGTCACCATCGTTGAAGATACGAAGCAGAACCGTACCGACATCCCGACGCTGCGCCTGGGCGGCGAAACGCAGGGCCGCGATACCGCCTCGGTGTTTATCAGCGGTACCACGGCGGAATACTCGCTGATGATGAACGTGACGGCGCAGGTTCTGCTGCCGGGCAAAGGCATCTATCCGATCAGCACCACGGTGTATCGTTCGTTCTTCGATAACCCGAACGCGGCGCTGGCGAAAGATGCCGAGCAGGACATGATCGTGCAGGAGATGCGTCAGCGCGCCGCAGAGCAGCTGGTGCGTAAACTGCTGACCGTGCATGCCGCGCAGATGAACCAGAAAGAGACGCTGCCGGCGTCGGCCCGCGAACCTGCGGTGCCCGCGCCAGCCTCCTCCTCTTCCGCTACCAGTACGCAATGATCAGGATCTATCCTGAGCAACTAGGCGCGCAGCTCCGCGAGGGGCTGCGCGCTTGCTATTTGTTAGCCGGAAACGAGCCGCTGCTGCTGCAGGAGAGCGCCGACGCGATTCGCGCCGCTGCCGTCGCGCAGGGGTTTGAGGAGCATTTAAGCTTTACGCTCGACGCCCAGACCGACTGGGAAAGCCTCTTTGCCAGCTGTCAGGCGCTCAGCCTGTTCGCTCAGCGTCAGACAATGACGCTGCTCTTCCCGGAAAACGGCCCCAACGCCGCGATGGCCGAACAGCTGAATAAGCTGGCGGGCCTGCTGCATGCCGATATTTTGCTGATTTGCCGCCTGGCGAAGCTGACCAAAGCCCAGGAGAACAGCGCCTGGTTTAAAGCGCTCTCCGCCCATGGCGTGCTGGTGCCGTGCCAGACGCCGGAGCAGGCGCAGCTGCCGCGCTGGGTGGCGACGCGCGCCAAAAGCATGAAGCTCTCGGTAGACGACGCGGCGATCCAGCTGCTCTGCTACTGCTACGAGGGCAATCTTCTGGCGCTGGCGCAGGCGCTGGAGCGCCTGTCGCTGCTCTGGCCCGACGGCAAGCTGACGCTGCCGCGCGTGGAAGAGGCGGTCAGCGATGCGGCGCACTTTACCCCGTTTCACTGGGTGGACGCGCTGCTGGCGGGCAAAAGCAAGCGCGCGCTGCACATTCTCCATCAGCTGGAAAAAGAAGAGAGCGAGCCGGTTATTCTGCTGCGCACCCTGCAGCGCGACTTAATGACGCTGCTGCACCTGCAGCGCCATCAGGCGCAGCAGCCGCTGCGCGCATTGATGGATCAGCAGCGCATCTGGCAGAACCGGCGCGCGCTGTTTACCGAGGCGCTGCAGCGCGTGGACGGCGCGCGCCTGCAGCGCGCGATCCGCCTGCTGACGCAGATTGAACTCACCCTGAAGCAGGATTACGGGCAGCGTATCTGGCCGCAGCTGGAGACGCTCTCGCTGCTGCTCTGTCATCGACATTTTCCTGCGAGCTTCGCCAGTGTCTGACCTTCACGCCCTGTTCGGCGGCACCTTCGATCCCATTCACTTCGGCCATTTGCGGCCGGTAGAGGCGCTGGCGCAGCAAACCGGCCTGGCGCGCGTGCTGCTGCTGCCCAACAACGTGCCGCCGCATCGCCCGCAGCCGGAAGCCAGCGCGGCGCAGCGCGTCGAGATGCTGCGCTGCGCTATTCAGGATCGACCGCTGTTCGATATCGATACCCGCGAGCTGATGCGCGACACGCCGTCGTGGACGGTGGCGACGCTGGAGGCGCTGCGCGCCGAACGCGGGCCGGATCAGCCGCTGGGATTTATCATTGGTCAGGACTCGCTGCTCAACCTGTCGGGCTGGCATCGCTGGCAGGATTTGCTGTCGCTTTGTCATCTGCTGGTGTGCAAGCGTCCCGGCTACCCGGCCGAGATGGCGTCGCCGGAGATGCAGCGCTGGCTGGAGAGCCATCTGGCTGTTGATACGGCGCAGCTGCACCAGCAGCCCGCCGGCTTTATCTGGCTGGCCGATACGCCGCTGGTGAATATCTCCGCCACGGAAATCCGTCAGCGCCGTCACGCCGGCCTGTCGTGCGAGCAGCTGTTGCCGCCGGCCGTTATCGACTATATCGACCGCGAAGGCCTCTATCTGAAATAAGCGCTCACCGGGCGTATATCGCACAGGCAAAGGCGTGCTATACTGCGCGGCTCAATTTTTTGGCTGCCTTATCGGGGCCAGCAGCCGGCCCGCTACTATCCGTATTAAAGGGGAACCTTTTGCAAGGTAAAGCACTCCAAGAGTTCGTTATTGATAAGATTGATGATCTTAAAGGTCAGGATATCGTCGCGCTCGACGTTCAGGGTAAATCCAGCATCACCGACTGCATGATCATCTGCACCGGCACCTCGACGCGCCACGTCTCCTCTATCGCCGATCACGTGGTGCAGGAGTCGCGCGCCGCCGGTTTGATTCCGCTTGGCGTGGACGGCAAAAATGCCGCTGACTGGGTGGTGGTCGATCTGGGCGACGTCATCGTGCACGTCATGCAGGAAGAGAGCCGCCAGCTGTATGAGCTGGAAAAACTCTGGAGCTGACGCGTGAAACTGCAGCTTGTGGCCGTGGGCACGAAGATGCCCGACTGGGTGCAAACCGGTTTCACTGAGTATCTGCGTCGTTTTCCCAAAGATATGCCGCTGGAGCTGGTGGAAGTCTCTGCCGGAAAACGCGGCAAAAACGCCGATATCAAGCGTATCCTGGAAAAAGAAGGCGAGGCGATGCTGGCCGCAACCGGCAAAGGCAACCGCATCGTTACGCTCGATATTCCCGGCCAGCCGTGGGAAACGCCCCAGCTTGCTCAGCAGCTGGAGCGCTGGAAACAGGATGGCCGCGACGTCAGCCTGTTGATTGGCGGCCCGGAAGGCTTATCGCCCGCCTGCAAAGCCGCCGCCGAGCAGAGCTGGTCGCTTTCCGCGTTGACGCTGCCTCATCCGCTGGTGCGCGTGCTGGTCGCTGAAAGCCTCTATCGCGCCTGGAGCATCACCGCCAATCATCCTTATCATCGTGAATAACCGGTAAGGCTAACCCCGACATTTTAAGTAGCGGATGAAATTACAAAGCAACGCCTTTCGCGATTACAGTGCCGAGCAGAAGCTCTTTGTCCGTCGGGCGTTAATTGCGTTCTTCGGCATTCTGGTGCTCTCCAGCGTACTGGTGGTCAATCTTTACCACCTGCAAATCCTGCGCTTTGAAGATTACAGTACCCGCTCTAACGAAAACCGCATCAAGCTGGTGCCGGTGGCGCCGAGCCGCGGCATTATCTACGACCGCAACGGCACCGCGCTGGCGCTTAACCGCACCATCTATCAGGCGGAGCTGGTGCCGGAAAAAGTCGACAACCTCAAGCAAACGCTGGAAGATCTGCGCCCGGTGCTGGATATCACCGACGAGGATCTCGACGCCTTCGATAAAGAGCGCAAGCGCTCGCGTCGCTTTACCTCGATTCCCGTTAAGGTCGGCCTTAACGACGTGCAGGTGGCGCGCTTCGCCGTCAACCAGTACCGCTTCCCCGGCGTCGAGGTGAAAGGCTATCAGCGTCGCTACTATCCCTACGGCCCGACGCTGACGCACGTCGTCGGCTACGTCTCCAAAATTAACGACCGTGACGTGGCGCGCCTCGATAAAGAGGGCAAATGGCCGAACTACGCCGCGACGCACGATATCGGCAAGCTAGGCATCGAAAGCTACTACGAAGATGTGCTGCACGGCATTACCGGCTATGAAGAGGTCGAGGTGAATAACCGCGGCCGCGTGATCCGCCAGCTGCACGAGCAGTCGCCGCAGGCGGGGCGCGATATCTGGCTGACCATCGATCTCAAGCTTCAGCAATATATCGAAACGCTGCTGGCCGGCAGCCGCGCGGCGGTGGTGGTCAGCGATCCGCGCACCGGCGAGATTCTGGCGATGGTCTCCACGCCCAGTTACGATCCAAACCTTTTCGTCGACGGCATTTCGGGTAAAGATTACCGCGGCCTGCTCAACGACGAAAACCGCCCGCTCTATAACCGCGCCATTCAGGCTTCCTATCCGCCCGCCTCGACGGTGAAGCCCTATGTAGCGGTCTCCGCGCTGAGCGCCGGCGTCATCAACCGCAATACCAGCCTGTTCGATCCCGGCTGGTGGCAGCTGCCCGGCTCGGAAAAACGCTATCGCGACTGGAAAAAATGGGGCCACGGCCGCCTCAACGTGACCAAATCGCTGGAGGAGTCGGCGGATACCTTCTTCTATCAGGTGGCGTATGACATGGGCATCGATCGCCTGTCGGAGTGGATGAACAAATTCGGCTACGGCCACCGCACCGGCATCGATCTGCCGCAGGAGAGCGCAGGCAACATGCCGACGCGCGACTGGAAGATGAAGCGTTTTAAAAAGCCGTGGTATCAGGGCGACACCATTCCGGTCGGCATCGGTCAGGGCTACTGGACCGCGACGCCGCTGCAGATGAACAAGGCGCTGATGATCCTGATTAACGACGGCATGGTCAAAGTGCCGCACCTGCTGCGCGCTACCCGCGAGGGACGCACCATGGTGCCCTGGCGTCAGCCGCCGGGCGAACCGATCGGCGACATTCACTCCGGCTACTGGGAGATCGCCAAAGACGGCATGTACGGCGTGGCGAACCGCGCAAACGGCACGGCGCATAAAAGCTTCGCCGACGCGCCCTATAAAATCGCCGCCAAATCGGGCACCGCGCAGGTCTTCGGCCTGAAAGAGAACGAAACCTATAACGCGCATAAGATCGCCGAGCGTCTGCGCGACCATAAACTGATGACCGCCTTTGCCCCCTATGACAAACCGCGCGTCGCCGTCACCATGATTCTGGAAAACGGCGGCGCAGGCCCGGCGGTCGGCACGGTGATGAGGCAGATTCTCGACCACATTATGCTGGGCGACAACAATACGGCTCTGCCGGACGCGGTCCCTACCCCGCCCGGCTATGAAGGTGAATAACGATGTCGATGAACGATAGTCCGCAGAAAAGATCGATCTGGACGCGTATCCACATCGATCCGCTGTTTATGCTGGTGATTCTGGCGCTGCTCGCCTATAGCGCCATCGTGATCTGGAGCGCCAGCGGCCAGGATCCGGGCATGATGGAGCGCAAAATCGGCCAGATTGCGATGGGTCTGGTGATGATGCTGGTGCTGGCGCAGGTGCCGCCGCGCGTCTATGAGGGCTGGGCGCCCTATCTCTATATCGTCTGCGTGATATTGCTGATCGCGGTGGACGCTTTCGGCCATATCAGTAAAGGCGCGCAGCGCTGGCTCGACCTCGGCGTGGTGCGATTCCAGCCCTCGGAGATTGCTAAAATCGCCGTGCCGCTGATGGTGGCGCGCTTTATCAACCGTGACGTCTGTCCGCCGACCTTAAAGAATACCGGCATCGCGCTGATCCTGATCTTTATGCCGACGCTGCTGGTCGCGGCGCAGCCCGATCTCGGCACTTCTATCCTGATTGCCGCCTCCGGGCTATTCGTGCTGTTTCTTTCCGGCATGAGCTGGAAGCTGATCGGCGTGGCGGTGCTGCTGGTCGCGGCCTTTATTCCGGTGCTCTGGTTCTTCCTGATGCACGACTACCAGCGCGACCGCGTGATGATGCTGCTCGATCCGGAAAGCGATCCGCTCGGCGCGGGCTACCATATTATTCAGTCTAAAATCGCCATCGGCTCCGGCGGATTGCGCGGCAAGGGCTGGCTGCATGGCACCCAGTCGCAGCTGGAGTTTTTGCCGGAGCGGCACACCGACTTTATCTTCGCCGTGCTTGCGGAAGAGCTTGGTCTGGTGGGGGTGCTGATCCTGCTGGTGCTCTATCTGCTGCTGATCCTGCGCGGTCTGGTGATCGCCGCGCGCGCCCAGACCACCTTCGGCCGCGTCATGGCGGGCGGATTAATGCTGATTTTGTTCGTTTATGTTTTCGTTAATATTGGCATGGTAAGTGGTATCTTACCGGTGGTTGGCGTCCCTCTGCCGCTGGTCAGCTATGGCGGCTCGGCGCTTATTGTCCTTATGGCGGGATTCGGCATCGTAATGTCGATCCATACTCACAGAAAAATGTTATCTAAAAGCGTTTAAGAGGCTGCACATGCGTAAGGAATGGCCTGCTGTTGCTCTGGCACTACTGGTTTTGACCGCCTGTACCACCACCCAGGAGCCGCAAAACACCGCGCCGCCGCAACCGGCCTATAACGGCCCGGTGGTGGAAATACCGGGCGTCGAGCCAAAATATGAGCCCATTAATCCCGGCACCAGCCAGGATTACAGCGCGAACGGCAAGTCTTACCGTATCGTCAAGGATCCCTCTAACTTCAGCGAAGTGGGATTAGCCGCCTGGTACGGCGACGAAGCGCAGGGCAAGCGCACCGCCACCGGCGAAAGCTACGATCCCGACGCGCTGAGCGCGGCGCATCCTACGCTGCCACTGCCCAGCTACGTGCGCGTCACCAACCTCGCCAACGGTCGCCAGATCGTGGTGCGCGTCAACGATCGCGGTCCTTATACGCCGGGACGCATTATCGACCTGTCGCGTGCGGCGGGAGATCGCCTCAATATCTCTAACAATAGCCGCGTGCGCGTCGACTACATCAAGGTCGCGCCGGACGGCACGCTCTCCGGCCCCGGCACCATCGGCACCGTGGTGGCGAAGCAGAGCTACGCCCTGCCCGCGCGCCCCGATCTCGGCGGCAACGGCGTGATGAACGGCAGCAGCGAACCTGCCGCCGCGCCGGTGCCGGCGCAGGATATTCGCGCCGTCGACAACCGCACCCTGCAGAGCAACGGCGAGATGGGCGCGCCTGTCAGCAGCAGCGGCTTCCTCGGCGCCCCTCAGCCGCTGGCAAACGGCGTGCTGGAGGGCAGCGAGCCTGCGCCGCAGCCGGCCGCCGCGCCTGTAGCCGCACCTGCGGCGGCGGCGCCTGTCGCCAGCGGCGCGACCGCGCAGCCTTCAGGCGGTTTCGTGGTGCAGGTGGGCGCCATCAACGACGCCGCGCGCGCGCAGCAGATAGCGCAGAGCCTCGGAGAGAAATATGGCGTGCCCGGCTCGGTCGAAAATGCCGGCAACAACGTCTATCGCATTCAGCTCGGCGCTTTTAAAAACCGCGCCGACGCCGCTGCGCTGCAGCAGCGCCTGAATGCCAACGGGCAGGCTTCATTTATCACCAGCGCGCGTCGTTGAACCCTCGGCTCGCCGCGCTGGACATCTCTGCTAACAACAGAATGCCAAAGCCAGATGCCTGTAAAACAGGCATTTGCTATGATGAGCCACTTTTTTTTAACCTTAACTCACGGATGTTGTAGTCCATAACATGAACACGCTGAAACCCTCTCGTTTTCTGAAACGCCTGACAGTGGGATCACTGGTCGCCTTTTCGCTCAGCCACGTAGCATTTGCTGATGACGTCAACCTTAAAACGATGATCCCGGGCGTGCCGGATATCGATGCCGAAGCCTATGTGCTGATCGACTACAACTCGGGCAAAGTGCTGGCCGAGAAGAACGCCGACGCCCGTCGCGATCCCGCCAGCCTGACCAAAATGATGACCAGCTATGTGATTGGTCAGGCGGTCAAAGCAGGCAAGATCCACCAGGAAGATATCGTGACCGTCGGCAAAGACGCCTGGGCGACCGGCAACCCGGTGTTCAAAGGCTCGTCGCTGATGTTCCTGAAGCCGGGCGATCGCGTGCCGGTTTCCCAGCTGACGCGCGGCATCGTGCTGCAGTCGGGCAACGACGCCTGCGTGGCGATGGCGGACTATGTCGCCGGCAGCCAGGACGCCTTCGTCGGCCTGATGAACAACTACGTGAAGGCGCTGGGCCTGCAGAATACCCATTTCCAGACGGTGCATGGCCTGGATGCGGACGGCCAGTACAGCTCGGCGCGCGATATGGCGCTGATCGGCCAGGCGCTGATCCGCGACGTGCCGGACGAGTATTCGGTTTATAAAGAGAAAGAGTTCACCTTTAACAATATCCGCCAGACCAACCGCAACGGTCTGCTGTGGGACACCAGCCTCAACGTCGACGGCATTAAAACCGGCCACACCGAAGCGGCAGGCTACAACATCGTCTCTTCCGCCACCGAAGGCCAGATGCGTCTGATCTCGGCGGTGCTGGGCGGCCGCACTTTCAAAGGACGCGAAGTCGAGAGCAAAAAGCTGCTTATCTGGGGCTTCCGCTTCTTTGAAACCGTGGCGCCGCTGAAGGCGGGCAAAGAGTTCGCCTCTGAGCCGGTCTGGTTCGGCAACAGCGATCGCGTACAGCTGGGCGTAGAGAAAGACGCCTACCTGACCATTCCGCGCGGCCGCATGAAAGATTTGAAAGCCAGCTATGTGCTGAACAACAGCGAACTGCACGCCCCGCTGCAGAAAAATCAGGTAGTGGGCAGCATCAACTTCCAGCTTGACGGCAAGACCGTGGAACAGCGTCCGCTGGTGGTGCTGAACGAAGTGCAGGAAGGCGGATTCTTCAGCCGCATCATCGATTACATCAAGCTGATGTTCCATCACTGGTTCGGCTAAGCGGCCTGGCGGTTGAAAAGTCGCCACGTCGTCGCCATAACTACGCTATGATAAAGCTCCCGCTTCGGCGGGAGCCTGTTTTTTATGCACCGGAGTCAATATGAAAACCAAACTGAATGAACTGCTCGAATTCCCTACTCCTTTTACCTATAAAGTGATGGGTCTGGCGCAGCCGGAGCTGGTTGATCAAGTGGTTGAAGTGGTGCAACGCCATGCGCCAGGCGACTACTCGCCCGACGTCAAGCCAAGCAGCAAAGGCAACTACCACTCGGTATCGATCACCATTAACGCCACGCATATCGAACAGGTGGAAACCCTGTATGAAGAGCTGGGCAATATCGATATCGTGCGCATGGTGCTGTAAGTGCCGGCGTCGGCGAAGGGTCTTGGTCTTGCCCTTTGCCGACGTTATACTCAGCCTTTCCTCCTTAACCGGACCGCCGTTTTGTCAGCAGATACGCTTCTTATTCGTCAGCTCGGCCAGCGCGACTGGCAACCCGTCTCCGATGCCATGCATCAGTTCACCGACCGCCGTAACGGTGACAGCCGCGATGAAGTCTGGCTGGTGGAGCATCACGCCGTTTTCACCCAGGGCCAGGCCGGCAAGGCCGAACATCTGCTGATGCCGGGCGATATTCCGGTGGTGCAGAGCGATCGCGGCGGTCAGGTCACCTATCACGGCCCAGGCCAGCAGGTGATGTACGTGCTGATTGACGTTAAGCGCCGCAAGATCGGCGTGCGCCAGCTGGTGACCGCGCTGGAAGAGACGGTGATCGGCACGCTGGCGCACTTCGGCGTTGAGGCGCGCGCGCGTCCCGACGCGCCGGGCGTTTATGTCGGCGAGGAGAAGATCTGCTCGCTCGGCCTGCGCATCCGTAAGGGCTGCTCGTTTCACGGCCTGGCGCTTAACGTCGCGATGGATTTAACCCCTTTTCTGCGCATCAATCCCTGCGGCTACGCCGGGATGCGCATGACGCAGCTCAGCGCCTTTCAGCCCGGCGTCAGCCTGGCGGACGTGCAGCCGCTGCTGGTGGCGGCCTTCGCGCGCCAGCTGGGCTTTGTGCAAGTGGAGTGGCTGCCGGCTGAATCCGCGCCACTGCCTTAACCGTGCATGCGAATTTACAAAATTGTAACTTTTCCCGCCGCCGGACGGCTGCTTCTGCCAGGCGGAACTGATATAATTTTTGAAATTTTATCAAATAAAGTTGAAAGCTTTAGCGCTGGCCTGAAGGCGAAAGCTCTCATCACGCAATCCGACCGGAACCTGCAGACTTATGAGTAAACCAATTCAGATGGAACGCGGCGTCAAATATCGCGACGCAGATAAAATGGCGCTGATCCCGGTGAAAACCGTGGTGACAGAACGTCAGGAGCTGTTACGCAAGCCCGAATGGATGAAAATCAAGCTGCCAGCGGATTCCAGCCGAATCCAGGGCATCAAGGCGGCGATGCGCAAAAACGGCCTGCATTCGGTGTGCGAAGAGGCCTCCTGCCCTAACCTGGCGGAATGCTTTAACCATGGCACCGCGACCTTTATGATCCTCGGCGCCATCTGTACCCGCCGCTGCCCGTTCTGCGACGTGGCGCACGGCCGTCCTAACGCCCCGGACGCCGGCGAGCCGCTGAAGCTGGCGCAGACTATCGCCGATATGGCGCTGCGCTATGTGGTCATTACCTCGGTAGACCGCGACGATCTGCGAGACGGCGGCGCGCAGCACTTTGCCGACTGCATCAGCGCGATCCGCGAAAAGAGCCCGACCATTAAAATTGAAACCCTGGTGCCCGATTTCCGCGGCCGTATGGATCGCGCGCTGGAGATCCTCACCGCCACGCCGCCGGACGTCTTCAACCACAACCTTGAGAACGTGCCGCGCGTCTACCGCCAGGTGCGTCCGGGGGCAAACTACGACTGGTCGCTGAAGCTGCTGGAACGCTTTAAAGAAGCGCATCCGTCGATCCCGACTAAATCGGGTCTGATGGTAGGCCTGGGCGAAACTAATGCGGAAATTATCGAAGTGATGCGCGACCTGCGCCGTCACGGCGTCACCATGCTGACGCTGGGCCAGTACCTGCAGCCGAGCCGTCACCATCTGCCGGTTCAGCGCTACGTCAGCCCGGCCGAGTTCGATGAGATGAAAGAGGAAGCGCTGGCGATGGGCTTTACCCATGCCGCATGCGGGCCTTTTGTGCGCTCTTCTTATCATGCGGATATGCAGGCGAAAGGTCTGGAAGTGAAATAAATTCAGCCCTGTTGCAGGCAATAAAAAACCAGACGCTGTAAGGTCTGGTTTTTTTATGTCCGTGAGAAATAAATGGTTACATCTATTCTCTGGCGGTCATGCGTCACTCTTTATGGGTAACGCGCTCTGCCGGAACATCTTCAGCCGTTGTCTTGGTTGCGGTGGGTTCTTCGTCTTTCATGGCCTTTTTAAAGCCTTTGATTGCGGAGCCCAGATCGCCACCCAGTGAACGTAACTTGTTGGTGCCAAAAAGCAGTACGATGAGCGCACCGATGATCAGCAGTTTGGCAATACTGATACCTTCCATACTTTACCTTTCAACCTAAGCGAAAATGAACAGTGCTATTTACGCGCAGATCGCCGCCAACCTCAACTAGATTCTGTAACAGAGTAAGATTGTTGATGCAGCGTTAAATAAAACGGCTTAAAAACGCCTGGGTGCGCGGATGCTGCGGCTGCGCGATCACCTGCTCGGGCGGCCCCTGCTCCACCACCACGCCGCCATCCATAAACACCACCCGATCGGCCGCTTCACGGGCAAAACCAATCTCGTGGGTCACCACGATCATGGTCAGCCCCTGATCCGCCAGCGTGCGCATGGTGGCCAGCACTTCGCCGACCAGCTCCGGGTCAAGCGCCGAGGTTGGCTCGTCGAACAGCATCAGCGTCGGCTTAATCGCCAGCGCGCGCGCGATCGCCACACGCTGCTGCTGACCGCCGGAAAGATGCCGCGGCCAGGCGTCCGCCTTGTCGCTTAACCCCACCGTCGCCAGCAGCGAACGCGCATAGGCGATCGCCTCATGACGCGGAAATTTATGCACGCCGATCGGCGCCTCGATAATGTTTTGCAGCACCGTCAGATGGGGATAGAGGTTGAACTGCTGAAACACCATGCCGATCTTCTGGCGCTGAAGGGCGATTTTACGCGGCGAGAGGCGATGCAGAATGCCTTTTTTCAGCTCGTAGCCAATCTGCTCATCTCCTACCATGATCGAGCCGCCGTTCATATCTTCCAGATGGTTGATGCAGCGCAGGAAGGTCGACTTGCCCGAGCCGGACGGCCCAAGGATCACGACTACTTCCCCTGGAAAGACGTCGAGATCGATCCCTTTAAGTACCTGGTTATGGCCGTAACTTTTATGGACGTTACGCGCGCTGACCAGCGGCACGACAGCATTCATACATCCTCCTTCTGCAGCAGGCGCGCGCCGGTGAGCGGCGTGGATGCGCGCGATTTCGTCGCCTCTACCGTGCGGCGCGTGCCGCGCGCGTAGTAGCGCTCTATCGCCGACTGGCCGACGTTCAGGATGGAGGTAATCAGCAGATACCAGATTACCGCCACCATCAGCATCGGGATAATTTCAAAGGTGCGGTTATAGATCGCCTGCACCGAATAGAGCAGATCTCCCATGGCGATGACGCTCACCAGCGAGGTCGCCTTGATCATGCTGATCAGCTGGTTGCCGCTGGGCGGAATAATGGCGCGCATCGCCTGCGGAATAATGATGCGTCGCAGCGCGCGGCTGCGGCTCATACCGAAGGCCTGGGTGGTTTCCACCTGGCCGTTGTCCACCGACAGCAGTCCGGCGCGGATAATCTCCGCCATATAGGCCGCCTCGTTCAGCGCCAGCCCGGCGATGGCCGCCGTCAGCGGCGTAATTAGATCGTTGGTGTTCCAGCTGGCCCAGGTCACGGATGTCCAGGGCAGCGTCAGCGAAAGCGTAGGAAACAGCGTCGACAGGTTGTACCAGAATATCAGCTGCACCAGCAGCGGCGTGCCGCGAAAGAACCAGATATAGAGGCTGGCAATGCCGCTCAGCAGCCGGTTCTCCGACAGACGCCACACCGCCAGCAGCAGCCCCAGCCCGGTGCCGAGGATCATCGAGACCACGGTCAGGCCGAGCGTGATTTCCAGCCCCTTCAGCACCGACTCCTCGGTAAACCACTGCAGCACCACCTTCCATTCGAAGTTAGGGTTGGTCGCCACCAGCCAGAGAAAGTTGGAGGCGACGATCAGCGCCACAATCCAGGAGACCCAGCGTCCCCAGGCGGGCGCGCTGCGGGCGAAAGCCACGTCGCGCTGCTGCACGTCGGGCCTGTCCGTGGCTCGTGTATTGTGGATGCCTGAACTCATTTTGCCGCCCCTTTCGCCAGATTGAGACCCGGCGCGCTAATCATATTGCCGTCCAGCTTCCACTTTTTCATGATGGCGGCGTAGGTGCCATTTTGGTAAAGCGCCTTATAGCCATCCAGCACCACCTGGCCTAGCGGCGACCCTTTCGGCACCACCGTGCCCTGGAAAATATCGCCGAAGCCGTTTTTCTGTCCCTTGCCCGCCAGCTCAAGCTGGCCGCTCGCCTGCTCGATAAAGTACGTCAGCGGCGCCTGCGAAGAGAAGAAGGCGTCAGAACGCTTCGAGCGTACCGCAAGAATCGAAGAGGGCTGATCGGTGAAGGATTGCACCACCACCGCCGGTTTGCCCGCCGCCACGCACGCTTCCGACTGTTTACGGATCACCTGCTCTGCCGATCCCGCGGCCATCACCGCGATGCGTTTGCCGCAGGTATCTTCCAGCCCGTTGATCTTCTGCGGGTTGCCTTTTTGTACCCCGAACACCACAAACTCCTGCACGAAGTCGATAAAGTCCACTTTCTGCTGACGATCCGGGTAGTCGCCTATCGGGCCGATCGCCAGCTGGTAGCGTCCGGAGTTAATGCCGGAGAGCACCCCTGACAGGCCGCTCACCGTGGCATGTTCAATGTTGACGCCCAGCAGCTGGCCCAGCGCCGTGGTGAGATCGGCAGAGGCGCCGTCCATCGTGTGCGGGCCGTTGACAATCTCATAGGGCGGAAAGGATCCATTGTTCACGGAGATCATCTTGCCCGCTTTTTTGATGGCGTCGGGCAGGCGATCGTGAAGCGCCTGGTCGACTTTCTGCGTCGGTATCGCGTCGGCGGCATGGGCCAGCGAGGCGCTCAGGCCAAGCGCCAGCAGGATGGCGGTTGCACTTTTTTTCACGGTTTCTCTCCCAGGCGTGTTTATTCTGTTTTTAATTCCGGACGGGCGAAGCGGCGATTTTCCAGCACCGGCAGTACGCTGCGCGCATAGGCGATACGCTGCGGATCAAGCTCCGCAAACACCAGCGCGGTCGACTCCGGCGCTTTGGCGATGGCGACGCCGAGCGGATCGACGACCAGGCTGTTGCCAATATTGCGCGGGCCGCACTCGCCCACCGCCACCATATAGCAGGTGTTCTCCAGCGCCCGCGCCGTCGTGAGCAGCTCCCAGTGCATCTCTTTCAGCGGACCTTTCACCCAGGCGGCGGGCAGCACCAGCACCTCGGCGCCGTCCAGCGCCAGACGCCGCGCCAGTTCAGGAAAACGCACGTCGTAGCAGGTCATCAGCCCCACCTTCATCCCGGCGACCTCAACCAGCGGCGGGATAACGGCGCCGGGATTGACGCGCTGCGACTCCTGCATGGCGAAGGCGTCGTAGAGGTGCAACTTTTCATAGGCGGCGATGATTTCGCCGTTGCGCAGCGCAACCAGCACGTTCAGCGCTTTGTCGCCCTCGGTGGGCACATGCACGCTCATAATGGTGGTCAGCGCGCTGCCCTGGCTTTTCGCCAGCAGCTGCGTCAGAAAAGGGCCGTCGAGCGGCTGGGCCGCCTTCAGCACCAGATCGGGATCGGCGATATCGCGCGCCAGCACCCCTTCCGGCAGCACCAGCAGATCGGCGCCGCCCGCTTCGGCGCGCGCCATAAGATCGAGGCAGATTGCCGCGTTTTCCTGCCACTCGCGGCTGACCGCGAACTGCCCCATCGCTACTTTCATCATATGTTCCCCTTGCTGGCCGCCGGGAAGATCGCTTCCGGCGTCAGGCGCGTTTTCGTCAACCCCTGCCGATAAAGCTCATCGGCAAAGTCGTCAATCATCTTCTTGTTAACCTCAAACCCGTTCTGATTCCAGCTGGCGGGCAATTCCTGCGCGGTGCGTCGCAAATCGTCCAGCAGCCAGGGCGTGGTGTCGGCGTACTTCTCCCGCTTTTGCATCCACAGCCGCCATGAGCGATCGATAATCTCGCTGAGCGCCTGCGGCAGCCAGGGATGCGCCTCCGCCAGCGCCGGCTTGAGCGCCAGAATATGGATGCCCGGCACGTAGCCGACGCGGTGGAAATAGTCGCGCTCCGCCTGCTGGAAATCGACCTGTAGCTGACGCAATCCGGAGTCCGGCAGGAAAAAGCCTTCCGGCATAAAAGGCGTAAACAGCGCGTCCAGCTCCCCAGCCCGCAGCAGATCGAGCAGCGGACGCTCGCCCGGCGCGGCCTCGATGCGGCCCGGACGGCCAAAGCCCGCCAGGCGATCGACGACGGGATGCGACTCCGTCAGGCGACCGGCGAACCAGTAAGCATCGTCGATCTCTATGCCCGCCTCGCGCAGCACGGCGCGCGTCCAGGTGTTGCCGGAGTCCTGCCAGCCGGTGACGCCGATACGCTTGCCTTTCAGCTGCGCCGGCGTCGTGAGGGGGCTGTCGGCAGTGGTGATAATGCAGCGCTGACGAAAGCCGCGCATCAGAAAGTGCGGCAGCCCCAGCAGGCTGGTTTCGCCGCGCGCGCGCCCCTGGGCATAGCGGCTGAATGAGACTTCGCCGCCCTCATAGTCGGGGCTGTCGGCCAGGTGATCGACCAGCGTGCCGACGCGGTCGATTACCAGTTCAAAGCCCTCTGGGCGCAGGTCGCCCAGCGCCAGCGGCGTAAAGTAATCCCAGTCGCGCACGGCCAGTCTGACGGTTAATCTGCTCATGTTTGCCCCGTTAGCAGGTAGCGCCCTGAGGCGCCGGTGATTTATTCATCAAATAGTGCTTGAATTTGATACTAGTTCGGGAATACTTATCTGAACAATCATTAATTCGTTACTGAACAAAGTATTTTCTTATGACGCAAATGGTGGATATCGACTGGCTGAGCGAGCAGATAAGCGACGCCTCAGTAAAAGGCATTGCGCTGGCGGCTTCGACGCTGATCCGTGAGGGTAAGATTGCGGTAGGTATGCAGATGCCCTCAGTACGCGAGCTGGCGGAGAAGCTGGGCGTTAGCCCGGCGACCGTGTCGGCGGCCTGGGGGCAGCTCAAAAAGCATAAGGTGCTGGCGGGCAAAGGGCGCAGCGGCGTCTGGGTGTCGGGCAACACCGTGATGCCGCGCCCGATTCGCTTTGAGAAGATCGGCAACTACGGCGACAACATTCGCGCCGATCTGGCGATGGCCTCGCCCGATCCCGCGCTGCTGCCCGATCTGCAGCCTGCCCTGCTGGCGGCGCTGCAGTCGCCGCATCTAAACAGCTATGTTCGCGAGGCGATTTCGCCGGTGCTGCTCTCCGCCATCAAGCCGCGCTGGCCCTATGCGGCGGAAGCCTTTCTCGCCACGGACGGCGGCTTCGACGCGATGAATCTGGTGGTGCAGACGCTCGTATCGCCGGGCGATCGCGTGGTGATTGAAGATCCCACCGCAACGCGGCTGCTGGATATGCTTGATAACGTCGGCGCGGAAATCCTGCCGTTAGCCTGCGACGATGAGGGACCGCTGCCGGATATGCTCGCCGCGCTGCTGCAGAAGTCGCCGGTGATGGTGATCTACCAGCCGCGCACCCATTCCGCGACCGGCAACAGCGTCAGCCGCGCGCGTCAGGCCGCGCTGGCGCAGACGCTGGCGCAGAGCGCGACGCTGATTGTCGAAGATGACGGACTGGGCGATCTCTCCTCGACGCCTGCCTGGAGCCTCGGCACTGTTTTTCCTGAACGCACGCTGCACGTCCGCTCGTTTTCCAAAGCCTATGGCCCCGATTTGCGGCTGGCGGTGCTGTCCGCTACGGCGGAGATGGTGAGGCGCATTCAGGCCTGGCGCAATTTCGGCGTCAGCTGGACCAGCCGAATTTTGCAGGAGAGCGTCGCCTGGCTGCTGCAGGATGCCGCAACGCAGGAGACGATCGCCGCCGCGCGCGCGATCTATCGTCAGCGACGCCAGCAAATGCTGACGGCTCTGGCGGCGCATGGGCTGCAGCTGCCGATGCGCGACGGGCTGAGCATCTGCATACCGGTGGCGTCGGAGCAGTATGCGATGATCACTCTGGCGGCGCGCGGCATCGCCGTGCTGCCCGGTGAACGCTGTCGGCTGGGGCCGACGCAGTTTATCCGCGTCAGCATCGCCTGTTTACAGGAGAGGCAGCTGGAGATGCTGGCCAGCGCGCTGGCGATTGCCGCCGGACGCGAGGCGCGGCTTAGTTCAGACCTTTGATATGGTAGCGCGGCGACTCTTCATAGCCTTCGCGCAGGTAAAACTGGTTCGCCTTGAGCCGCGAGGCGTGGCAGTGCACTTCCATACGATCGCAGCCGCGCTGCGTCGCCATCGCTTCGGCGTGCTGCAGCAGCTGCTGGCCGACGCCCTTGCTGCGCTCCCCTTCGGCGATGCAAAAGTAGCTGATGCGCGCAAAGTCGCCCGCCAGCGCCAGCTGAGGAATAAAATGCATCGACAGGAATCCCAGCACCTGGGTGCCATGCTCCGCCACCAGCAGCATCTCGTCGGGATCGCTGCTTAACTGGGCAAGACGTTTATCGATAAAGCTCTCGGTGCCGCCGTAGCCTAATTCGGCCAGCAGCGCGCTGAGCGCAAAGCTGTCTTTCGCCTGTGCCTGACGTATATTCATCCTGCCTCCTGAAGAAGATAATGCCGCCGCTCTGTTATATAGCGTCGACAGCAAAAAAGCTGCAAGTAAGGGTTGTTATAATAATGTTACGAGGGTTTTATGTGACTGACGCCGCAGTTCGTGCGGCGTCACGAACCGGACATGAGGGATTCTGCGAAGTTAGTCTTTATTTCCAGAACGGGATAACGTAGCGAGCAGGTGCTAAGCCCTTTTTTTCAGGCATAAAAAAACCCGCCATAAGGCGGGTTTTTGAAATTCTGACTGTTAACTTACAGGCTGATAACGTTAGCAGCAGATGGGCCTTTGGCGCCTTCGGTGATTTCAAACTCTACGCGCTGACCTTCAGCCAGAGTTTTGAAGCCGTTGCTCTGGATAGCAGAGAAGTGTACGAACACGTCTTTGCTGCCATCTTCTGGAGTAATGAAACCGAATCCTTTAGATTCATTAAACCACTTAACGTTACCTTTAATCTTGGACATCTATATTACCTTTACATGAAAAATGGACACTAAACTGTGTCGCCGTCTAGTACAGCAATTGCCGTGACATTTGTCCAGTGAGAATTGATGAAAAAGTGATAAATGTCCCTTTTTTTCACTTCGTCCCCGCCTGAAAGATGCCCTGAAAAGTTAAAACTGAAACCGCAGCCAGGCGAAATAGACGTTGCCGTTATTGTAAGTGCCCGGAATATAGGTCATCTGAAAATTCAGCGGGCCGTAACCCACCGACGCCAGCGGCAGCAGCGCGGGAACCGGAATATAGCGCCAGTTGTCGCGCGCCGTAACGCCAGCGGTATAACCCGCGCCGAGGTGAAAACGGCTCCCGTCGATCGGATGCCAGGTCGCCTCCCAGCCGTAGCCGGTGAACGGCTCCCACTTGTTATAGGAGTCTTTAAAGGCCATCAGATAAAGGCCGTGCCAGTTGCCCTTGTCGTCATAGCGCGAAATGCCGCCGCCCGCGCCCCAGGGTCGCTCATTGTAGCGCTCGATATGCTCGTCGTCGTAGGTCCAGCGGTTATGCCAGGTGATGGCGGGCAGATAAAAATCTCTGTTCTGCGGCTGCTGCCAGGTCTGCTGCACATTGCTGGTGAAGGTGTTCCAGCCGCTCTGGATACTTTGCGTCAGGGTCGCAGCCTGCAGGGAACATGAAAAAATAAGCGCGGAGCAGGCGCCGACTATGGCGCTCGAAGAAAACCGGTTCACAACTCTTTTCCTGTACAAATCGACGGCGCGCCGACCAGCTTGCTCCTTTCCAGCCGCACGCATCCTGGTTGAATATTTTCCTGCGTCAGGGGCGCAATTATGCTCAACCGAAATCAAACCGGAACCAAACAGATGAAAATAACGGCTTTTAGAAGCATCGCCAGCCAGGCCTTACGCCATTTCAACGCCTTATCAGTCAGCTTCTGATCTACTGCGCCGCGCAGAAGTTACCAGAAAGCAACAATAACAACGGGTAATTATTAAATAATTAAACAGGAACCTCATAAGATAACGCGCATTAATTGTTTAGGATTTTTGATAAATAAACGGGAGGAATTTGTTAGACTAGCGCCTGTTCGATTCAGGCAAGGAGAGCAATGAGTATGGTAATGAAGATTCGCTGCACCGCCTGTGGCAGTGCGAAGTTTACTTTTACCCACGATCCTTCAGCAGATCCGGCGTTCCACGGCGCACGCTGCGCCAGCTGCAACAAGCGACTGACGGCACGGGATCTGTTGCCGAATACGCTGGTTGATCCCATCGCGCGCTGTCTGGTCGCGCAGGCGTCGGCAAAGAAGGACAGAAGCAAGGGCACCTGAGCGGTGCCCGCGTTAATTCAGAAAATTAACTTAAATACGCCAGTTAGCGTCAGTAATCCAACAATGAAAATGATGGCGATAATCCACAAAATTATTTTCATATCCATGTTCCTTTGCCAGTAAAAAACCTTTCCGCATAAGAGTATAGCCTATGGCTGCGTTTTTGCCGGGCCGCTCTCTACGCTGGCTGGCGTTCACCTTTCCAGATAAGCCCGATCTATTTCTGCGACGCCGGTCGCAGCAGCTGATTTTTTAACCGCTTTACGCTTCGTTTTCCGCTTTTCAGCCCGCTAGACTTTTAGCGGCAAAGGCACGCCTCTGCGACGATCACCGTAAGATGAGTAACAAGGAGACGCTATGAGCACGATAAATACCAGTATGGGTCGCTATAGCCTCAAGGCGAAAAATGCTGGCGATCACATTAAAGGGTCTTTCGCCATCAACGATGAAGGCGGCACGCAGCTCACCCTGCAAGAGTTCGATGAGCATTATATTGACGATGTCATCAACAACGTGATCTACCCCGTTACCGGCGGTAATCGCGAAATTACGCGTGCGCTGCGCGAGCAAATGGTGAAGGCCGGCTTTGAACAGCCGCATTAACCCCCTCATTGGGCCACCCCTTGTGGCCCATTACCTGCTCTGAAACCATCACTTGCCGTTGCTTTTTTTTGGTCGCAGGATGCGGTGTACCCATAAAAAGGAGAAGAGCAAGGTGAGTGAACTCTATCGTATCAATGCCGCACGGCTGCATCAGTTTGTGCAGGCGATATGGCTGCATGCCGGCAGCGAAGCCGACGAGGCGCGCCTGGTGGCGGATCATCTGGTGGCGGCCAATCTGGCCGGACACGACTCCCACGGCGTCGGCATGATCCCCAGCTATATGCGCTCATTCCGTCAGGGCCACCTGCAGCTTAATCAGCATCCGGTGCTGGAAAAAGACGCCGGCGCGGTGCTGACCTTTCATGCCCGTTCCGGCTTCGGGCAGGTGGCCGCTTTTGAGGCGATGCAGCAAGGGATCGCGCGCGCGCAGCAGCTTGGCATCGCCGCGGTCGGCCTGCACCACTCGCACCATATCGGCCGCATCGGCCACTGGGCCGAGCAGTGCGCGGCGGCGGGTCTGGTCTCTTTTCATTTCGTCAACGTGATGGGCGACCCGATGGTGGCGCCGTTCGGCGGCAGCGATCGCCGCTTCGGCACCAACCCGTTCTGCGCCATTTTTCCGCGCCGTGACGCCAGCCCTCTTCTGCTCGATTTCGCCACCAGCGGCATCGCTTTCGGCAAAACGCGCGTCGCCTGGAATAAAGGGGTCGACGTGCCGCCCGGCTATCTGATCGATCACCAGGGCAGGCCGACCGAACACCCCGCCGTTATGCATGAGCCGCCCTACGGCTCGCTGCTGCCCTTTGGCCTGCATAAAGGCTATGCGCTGGCGACGCTGTGCGAAATCCTCGGCGGCGCGCTCTCTGGCGGACGCACCACCCATGATGAAACGGTGCTCGCCAGCCATGATGCGATCTACAACTGTATGACCGCCATCATCCTTAACCCGGAAGCGTTCAACGCGCCGGCGATGCAGGAGGAAGCGGAAGCCTTTCTCGACTGGGTGAAGCGATCGCCGCAGAGCGGCAGCGAGCCGATTCAGGTGCCGGGAGAATGGGAAGAGGCGAATCGCGCGCAGCGCGAGCGTGAGGGGATCCCGCTGGACGCCAACAGCTGGGGGCAAATCTGCCTCGCGGCGACCCAGGCGGGAATGCCTGACGAGGAGCTGGCCGCGTTTCGCGCGCTGGCCAGCTAAGGCTATCCGCCGGGCAACGCCCGGCGGTAACGCTTAAATCACCATCGACAGCAGCATACAACCCACCAGGCCGCACACCGAAATAATGGTTTCCAGCGCCGACCAGGAGCGAATGGTCTCGCCAATCGTCAGGTTGAAATACTCCTTAAACAGCCAGAAGCCGGGATCGTTGACGTGGGAGAAGATGACGCTGCCGGAACCGACCGCAATCACCATCAGCTCCGGACTGGCGCCGCTGCTGGCGATCAGCGGCGCGACGATGCCGCCCGCGGTAATCGCCGCCACGGTGGCGGAGCCGAGCGCGATACGCAGCACCGCGGCAATCGACCAGGCCATAAAGATCGGCGAGACGTTGCTCTCCTGCATCATTGCGGCGATATATTTATCAACGCCGCTGTCCACCAGCACCTGTTTGAACGCCCCGCCACCGCCGATAATCAGCAGCATCATGGCGATAATTTTAATCGAATCGGTAATGGTGCCCATCACCTCATCCATACTGCGTCCGCGATTGAGGCCGAAAGTGAAGATGGCGATCAGCACCGCAATCAGCGTCGCCATCACCGGGTCGCCGAAAAACTCCGCATACGGCAGCAGCAGATGCCCTTTCGGCAGCACCATTTCCGCCAGCGCACGCAGCGCCATCAGCACCACCGGCACCAGCGCGGTCCAGACGCTGACGCCGAAGCCCGGCATCTCTTCTTCGCTAAAGGTTTTCGGGTTATAGAGCCCTTCCGGGATCGGTTTATCGATGCTTTTCAGGAAGCGGGCGTAAACCGGGCCAGCGAGGATCACCGTCGGGATGCCGAGCAGCGTGCCCCACAGCAGGGTTTTGCCCATATCGGCGTTAAACAGCGTCGCGATCGCCGTCGGGCCAGGGTGCGGCGGCAGGAAGCCGTGCGTCACCGACAGCGCGGCCGCCATCGGCACGCCGACGTAGAGCAGCGGCACGCGCGCCGAGGCGGCGATGCTGAACACCAGCGGCAGCATCAGCACGAAGCCGACTTCATAAAAGAGCGCGAAGCCGACGGTAAAACCGGTCAGCACCAGCGCCCACTGAATATGCTGCTTGCCGAACTTCTCAATCAGCGTGGTGGCGATGCGCTGCGCGCCGCCGCAGTCGGCCAGCAGTTTGCCGAGCATGGCGCCGAAGCCCATGATCAGCGCCAGACTGCCGAGCGTGCCGCCGACGCCGTTTTTAATCGAAAGGATGACTTTATTGACCGGCATGCCCTGCATCATGCCGACCACCAGCGCCACCAGAATAAGCGCGATGAATCCATTAAGTTTGAAGCGAATCATCAGCAGCAGCAGTAACGCCACGCCGATCGCCACAATAAGTAAGGGCATAGGTTTTCTCCACCTTACTGACCGGCCAGCGCCAGCAGCATATTGTTATCATGGGTCCGAAAAGGACATTGGGTACGGCATCGAAAAACGGACTAACAGTCTGACATAACCTGTTACCAGTAACATGTTAAGGGTAACATCCAGATGAAAGCACCTCCCTGCACAGGGTGAATTTCTGTTTTGCGAAGGTGATCAACATTTCATCGCAGCGTTATCAGAAAGTTTGCCACTGTCGCCGTTCGGCTTTTGGTTACACTCTCTCTTTCCCTGATGACATAAGGATGTTGCGGTGAGTGAGAACCTGATCGAGCTGTACAGCAATCAACGAACCCTCTCTGGACGCGGCAGCATCAGTAAGCTGGTGCCGCTGCTGAGTGCCGATCCTCAGCCTACGCTGCTGTTCTGCGGTCGCTCTTTTCTTAACGGCCCCGTCTATGCGCGTCTTAAAGGCGAGCTGAACGATCTTATTATTGGTTATGAAATCGTGGCGCATGAAGCGTCACCGGCTGAGATTGACGCCTGGGTCACACGCTGGCGCGGCCATGTGGATCGCGTGGTGGCGATTGGCGGCGGCAGCGTGCTCGACGGCGCCAAAGCTTTCAGCGCCATGATGCAGCATCCGCTTCCCACCGCGCGCTATCTGGAAAAGGTCGGCGATACGCCGGTGCAGGCGGTAACGCTGCCGCTGATCGCCGTGCCGACTACGGCCGGCACCGGCAGCGAGGCGACGCAGAACGCGGTGGTGACCGACCAGCATGAGATCAAGGTTAAGGCGTCGCTGCGCCATCCGGTATTTGTCCCGCAGGTGGCGATTCTGGATGCGGATCTGCTCAAAGGCGCCCCCGATAAGGTGCTGGCGACCTGCGGTATCGACGCCTTTACCCATCTGTTCGAGGCCTATCTTTCCAGCAAGGGGAACCTGTTTACCCGCCAGCTGGCGCTGACCGGGCTGCGCCAGTTCGTTCAGGCCTGGCCCGCGCTAAACCGCGACGATGCGCAGGGCGACGCGGCGCGCGAAGCGATGATGATGGCCTCCTGGCTGGGCGGCGTCTGCCTCAGCAGCGCCGGGCTGGGCGTGATCCACGGCATCGCCGGCGAGCTGGGCGCCATCAAGCCTTATCATCACGGCGAAGTCTGCGGCCGGCTGCTCTTTCCGTTCCTCGATCTGCTGGCGGAGAGCGACGATGCGCAGCAGCAGCAGCTGATGCAGGATCTGCAGCAGCAGCTTTTCGCCGTGCCGGAGGCGCAGCCGGCGCGCTTTTTGAAAAACTGGCTGCAGCAGCAGGCGATCGCGCCTTTCTGGCAGGAGGCCCAGACGCTGAGCAGCGAAGAGGCGGAGTGGATTCTGGCGCGCGCCAACAGTAAAAACTCGCTGGTGAACTACAGCCAGCAGGCGATGCGCGCGATGCTGACGCAGGCGTGGCGCGTGGTGCCAGCGCAGGCATAACGGGCAGCGAGGCCGCCGCCCGCCTGGGCAGAAGTCAGGCGAACGGCGGCGCGCCCGCCAGCATCTTCTCAATCACCTGCAGAACGCCCGCCTCGTTGTTGCCGGGCGCGGCGTAGCGCGCCGCCTCTTTCACCCGCTGCGGCGCGTTAGCCATGGCGAAGCTAAACCCGGACTGCCTGAGCATTTCCAGATCGTTGCCGCCGTCGCCAAATGCCAGCACCTGCTGATGATCGATGCCCCAGCGCTGCGCCAGAATATTCAGCCCGTTAGCCTTGTGATGGCCCGGCACGATAAGATCCACCGAGCCGTGACCGCTCGAGGTCGCCGCCGCCGCGCCCGCGTGCAGCCGCTGAATATCCGCCATCAGCGGTTCGACATAGTCGTCAGAGAGGTTAAGTGCGAACTTGAACAGCCGATCGTCGCCGGTCTCTTCCAGCGAGTTAATCGCCTTCAGCCGATGGCAGTAGTGGCGCATTTTCGCCAGCCACTGCTCTTCCACCCTGCCGTTAAAATAGTAGGCGCTTTCACGTCCGCACAGGATATAACGCAGCTCCGGATAGGTGCCGTTTTGCAGCGTATCGAGCACCGCGTGCACGTCCGGGCGAGAAAATGCGCCGCAGAACAGCTCTTCTTCGCCATCCAGAATCCAGGCGCCGTTCTCCGCCACAAAGGCGATCTCGCTGGCGATAGAGGGAAAGAAAGATTTCAGCTGGTAGTACTGATTGCCGCTGGCGACGACAAATTTAATGCCGCGCGCTTTCATCTCTTCATAGCAGCGCATAAAGCGCGGGCGATCGTACTGCTTCTGGTTATCAAGAAAGGTGCCGTCCATATCGACCGCCACCATTTTTACCGCTGTCATCTCGACTCCTTATCAGGCGAAAGGGAACAGTGTGGAAGCAAAGCATAGCCTGGCGAGCGTGAAAAAAAGAGGAACAGGCGCGCGCGCAGGCTGCCGGTTTTCAGAAGATTGAGGCGGAAATCAGGGGGAACGGGCGGCCAGGGCCGCCCGAATGGCAGGCTTAGTTAAAGGCGTTGCCGAGGATCAGCGAAGTGATAATGCCCGTCGCGGCGGCAATCAGCACATAGTTGCCGTCGATATAGGACCAGTACTCGCCGCGCGGCGGCTCCGGCAGGCGGCGTTCGCGCCAGTCGTCTACCCGATAGTGCGGGCCGCGATATTCGTGCGGCATCGGGTGCCCGCGGCGAAAATCGTGTCCGTTCCAGGCGAAATGATCGCGGTCACGGTCGCGATAGTCATGGCGGTCGCCATGAGGGTTGCCGGCGAAACGGTCGCGATCCGGACCGCGATCCGGGCCATGGCCTTGCGGACCGCGGCCGCGATCGTCGTGGCGGCCGCCATCGTGACGATCGCCGTCATGCTGCTGCCAGGGCTGGCCATGATGGTCGCCCGGGCCGTCAGCCCAGGAAAGGGTAGAAATCAGTGAGCTGCATGCAATAAAAGTCGCGATAACGCGTAATGTTGTTTTTTTCATCGTAAACCTCCAGTGGCAACAGCGAACGTTGCGCCGTTGAACTCTACTATCGGCGATTTGCATGGCGGCTGCATCTCCAAAACTCTTAAAAATCGGCAACTTACAGACTATTACGCCGTTTAGCGCTTCCTTAACACTCGGCAGAAATTGTGGAGACCGCTGGATCTGCGGGCGGCGCGATGAAGAGTCAGGGCGGGTAGCGCGTAAAATGGCGGTTTAACAAAGCGGAAAATAGAATCAAACAGAAATGAAAACCCGATCGAAATCGATCGGGGGAATCGAAATTCCTTAATACCGAAGACCGGCTAATCCTTGCCAAATCAAGGAAAAAACTAGAGGACACAACACCACATCACTAGTGTTGAAAAAAGAGAATAACACTTTCGCTATTATTTTGGCAGCGCTAACCCTGTTAATTAAGATATTTCTTGAAATATATCCCGCTGCGCCGACTTATTTTTTAGCGTGAATTAGACATCTCGCTAAAT
The DNA here is from genome assembly GCF_059730625.1 of Pantoea sp. X-Soil-MYKO-1289. NCBI lineage: Bacteria > Pseudomonadati > Pseudomonadota > Gammaproteobacteria > Enterobacterales > Erwiniaceae > Pantoea > Pantoea sp. X-Soil-MYKO-1289. The sequence goes on along the minus strand of NZ_AP036004.1, from coordinate 1,203,654 downwards.
ATCCGCCCTGAACATCATCTTTTCAGGTGAAACAGGTTTGGGGTCTGACCAGTATGGGGAATTAATTATTCAGGCTATTAATATGGCTGCTAAATATCGCGGCCGACAATCATAGCCCGCAGCGCCAGCGCACGCCTGCTGTGACGCCCTTTTCATTTTATTTACCTTCGCCTTACTTAACCAGGTCAATTAATAACGTCCTGCTGGCGAAAAAGATAAATCTGGCGACGCCTCACGCACCGCAATAAATAGCCTTAGCCAAAAAGCTGCGGCAAATCCTCTATCTCCAGCGCGCTAAAATAGTATCCCTGCAAACCGTAAAGCGGGATATGTTCCAGCGCCGCCAGATCCTCTTTATTCTCGACGCCCTCTACGATTATCTGTGGACAATAGCGCTGAATATTGGCCATTAATACGGGAAAGATCGATTTATCCTTCTGCTCCCAGAAAAACCGCTTGTCAATTTTTACCGTCTCAAACAGGCCGGTATAGAGCGCTTCCAGATTGGCGAAGCCGGTGCCGAGATCGTCGAGGAAAAAACGGAGGCCGCGCGCCTTTAGCCGATGCAGCGTTTCGCGCGCCTCGTGATCCTGATGGAAGTCGATGGCTTCAGAAACCTCTAAGCGTATGACGCTGGCGGTGCTAAGCAGCCAGCCCAGCCGCGCATCCTCCTCCAGCATAGTCACCATATCGCGATCTACATTGATGCTGACGAACAGGTGATGCGCCTCAAGCAGCGCCACGACCGGCGACAAATCGCTCAGCTGCTCATAGAGCAGGTCGCGCTTTTCGCTGCACGGCATATTTTCAATCACCATAAAGGGATTGCGCGATTTCCCCGCCAGCGAGGTATAGCGCGTCAGCAGCTCAAAACCGACAAACTGGCCGCTCTGCGACATAACCGGCTCAAGGATAAATTTTTTACTCAGCGTGGAGGCCAGGGAGTGTGTAGTCATAAACACCTCGGGCAAAGCCCAAACGGCAGCGTTCAACCTCGCATTAAGCCCGCTGGCTAACTGCGGCGGCGATGCTGCCTTATTGATCGTCTGTTTTTGCACTCCCTGTTGCACGGTTTATTGCGTCCGCGCGAAATAAACGCGCGCATTTCACCACGTTTTTTGGTTTTGGCAATCTTTTTCGACTGGTGGCGCTAACGGCGCAAGGAAAACAGCGAGAGCAAAAATAAACAGCGGTTTGTTTAAGAGTAGCGAAAGATAGCGCGACGGAAAGGTAAATTAACCGCGCGTTTTGTCAACGCGCGGTCGCTGGCTCAGGGCGCGCTTAAGGTTACCGGCGCATCCGGCAGACGGGTAAAGTGGGTCACGATGTAGTGGAAATCGGCCGTGGGATCGAGCTGGGCAAACGTCTGCGGATAGAGATCTTTCGCCAGAATCTCCATACCGATGATGTTGTAAGGATGGTTATAAAAGTGGTGATAAACCCCATAAACGCGGCCCTTCTCGACCGGCGCGATCTGCTTCAGACCACTGCGGTTAAGCAAGCCGCTAAAGGTGGCTGAAACCTCTTGCGCCGTTGTGTTATAGCCAAACGGCAGCACGCCGGGATTAGGACGCTTCGAGCCGGTCATAATATAAACGTCCGGCTTCATGGCGATAATCTTCTCTAGCGAGACGAAGCCGGCGTTGCCCGGCAGTAGCGCTGAGCCGATGTTCTTACCGCCCACCGCCTCCACCAGGCCGCCCCAGCCGTTATGGCCGTGAGTGAAACAGCAGTTGTCGCTGTTGCCGGCGATCGGCTCGATAAACACCGTCGGCTTCTGCGGCACTTTTGCGATGGCCGCGTCGAGCTGCTGTAAACGCTGCTGATAAAAGGCGGTATAGTCGGCCGCCTCTTTCTCGCGGTTAAGCACCTTGCCGAGCAGCGTCACGCTGCGCGCGGTGTTCTCTTTCGGGTGCAGCTCATAGTCGATAAACAGCACCGGAATGTTGAGCCCTTTCAGCGTATCCAGCACGCCTGACTGCTGCAGCGCCGATTTCGCGCGCAGCTGGGCGATCATCAGGTCCGGCTTCTGCGCCAGCACGCTTTCGAGATTAACCTGCCCCTGATCGTTGAAGCCCATATCAACAATGTTGCTCGCCTGCGGCCAGCGCTGCTTCAGCAGATCCCAGGTCTGGGTATCCTGCTTTTTCGGCAGGTTATTCCACGCCACCACGCGTCTGAAGGGATTGTCGCGGTCGAGCAGCGCCAGCGCCAGCACGTCGCGGCCATCCTGCAGGATCACATGCTGCGGCTCATGATCGAGCCGAATGGCGTTGCCGTCGAGATCGGTGATCTGCAGCGGATACGTGGTGGCGCCGCACGCCGCCGATGTCAGCAGCCCGGCCAGCAGAAGTCCCTTTTTCATCGCTTACTACCTCAGTAACTAATAATTATTCTCAACAAAGTTAGCATGTTGCGGGACGGGAAAGCTATACCGCCGCTAAACGGCCCGCGCGTAGCGGGCGCCTTCTCGTTAACTGAGCAGGGAGTAGAAGATGGCGGAGATCGCCACCAGTCCAACCAGCACTACAAACAGATTGCTGAGATGCCCGCTGTATTTGCGCATCGCGGGAACGTGGCGGATGGCGTACATCGGCATCAGGAACAGGATTATCGCGATCACCGGCCCGCCGAGGGTTTCGATCATATCGAGAATGCTCGGGTTCCAGCTCGCCACCAGCCAGGTGCTGAGCAGCATAAACAGCGCCGTCGCCCGGTTCAGCTTCGCAGGCGCCAGGCTTTTGCCGCGGCTGTGCAGTATTTTATTGACCAGACCGTTGAAGCCTTCGCGCGCGCCGAGATAGTGACCAAGAAAGGATTTGGTAATGGCGACGATGGCGATCAGCGGGCCGAGCCAGGCGATAACCGGGACGTTAAAGTGGTTGGCGAGGTAGGAGAGAATCGAGATATTCTGCGCCTTCGCCGCGGCGAGATCCTGCGGCGACAGGCTGAGCACGCAGCTAAAGACGAAAAACATCACCGTCGCCACCATCAGCAGATGGGAACAGGCGAGAATGCGCGAGCATCTGGGCTCCGCGCCTTCGCCATACTCCGCGCGCTTCGCCACGGCGAACGAGGAGATGATTGGCGAATGGTTAAAAGAGAAGACCATCACCGGGATCGCCAGCCACAGCGTCATGGCGATGCCTTTGCCGCCGCCGCTGTGGTGCAGCGACAGGGTCTGCAGCGCCGCGCCGTGCCAGTGGGGGATCAGATAAACCGCCAGCAGCATCAGCACCGCGACAAAGGGAAAGACCAGAATGCTCATCGCCCTGACGATCATCTGTTCGCCGAAGCGCACCACCGTCATCAGGCCGATAATCAGTATCAGCGACAGCAGCACGCGCGGCGGCGACACCAGCCCTAGCTGATGTTCGATAAAGCTCTCTACCGTATTGGTGATCGCCACGCTGTACATCAGCAGAATGGGAAAGATGGCGAAGAAGTAGAGCAGCGTAATGATTTTGCCCGCGCCGGCGCCGAAGTGCTCTTCCACCACGTCCGTAATATCTTCTCCCGCGTTTTTGCCGGAGAGCACAAAGCGGGTCAGCGCGCGGTGGGAGTAAAAGGTCAGAGGAAAGGCGAGGATCGCCATAATGATCAGCGGCAGCAGCCCGCCGACGCCCGCGTTGATCGGCAAAAAGAGCACCCCTGCGCCGATAGCGGTGCCGTAAAGCCCCAGCATCCAGGTGGTGTCGGTTTTGCGCCAGCCGCGTTCGGCGGGCGCCTCTGCGGCTGCGGTCAGCGCGCCGGTTTGCGTGGTTTTCATCTGCCTTCCTGTCTTTATGACGTCAACGCCGTCGAGGGCGAGTTAGCATCGACGGCCGCATTACCGCGTCGCCCTGCTCTGCCGACTTGCGGCAGCGCAACGATGCGCGGAAAAAACCTCTCCCCACGGCGGGAGTAAACGATTGCGCAGGATTTTTACACACCTTAACGACAGGCTTCAACTGTGATGCGCCAATCGTGCATATTTCAGCCGAATATCCGTTAACGCGGCGATGCGGCCGGGTTGTCGCGGCGGCGTTAAATTTTTAAACGAAACCACAGATTGGCATTACAAAGCGCGCCGGGCGTTCTATAGTTCACCCGCAACACTTAACCCTGAGGTTTACGCATGCGTGTTAAAGGACTAAATATCGGTTTCTTCATCGTGATTCTGGCGATCGTGACCGTGGCGTTTTTCGATGTACTGGCGCCCTATTTTTCCCCGATTCTCTGGGCTGCCATCCTGGCGGTGATTTTCGCCCCGCTGAAAACCTGGCTGCGGCACAAAATGGGCGATCGCAACGGTCTGGCGTCGCTGGTGACGCTGCTGATTATCTGCCTGATCGTGTTTACGCCGCTGGCGATTATCGCCTCTTCGCTGGTGGTGGAGGTCAACACCGTCTATCTCAAGCTGCAGAGCAATTCGGCGCAGTTTCCGACGGTCTTCGCCGATCTGCTGCATCACCTGCCCAGCTGGCTGCGCAACTTCCTCTCTGAGCATCAGATGAATAACGCGGCGCAGATCCAGCAGAAGCTGTCGACCTTCGCGCTGAAGGGCGGCCAGTATATGGCGGGCAGCGTGTTCCTGATCGGCAAAGGCACCTTCACCTTTACCGTCGGCTTCGGCGTGATGCTCTATCTGCTCTTCTTCCTGCTGAAAGATGGCTCCTACCTGGTGCATCTGATTCTGGAGGCGCTGCCGCTTTCGACCTACGTGAAGCATCACCTGTTTATGAAGTTCGCCGCCGTTTCGCGCGCCACGGTCAAGGGCACGGTGGTGGTCGGCATCGTGCAGGGGATTCTGGGCGGGCTGGCGTTCTGGTTTGTGGATATCGACGGCAGCCTGCTGTGGGGCGCGCTGATGGCGTTTCTGTCGCTGATCCCCGCCGTGGGCTCGGCGATTATCTGGGTGCCTGCGGCGATATTCTTCTTCGCGACCGGCGCGCTGTGGAAAGGGCTGTTCCTGGTCGGTTTCTTTGTGGTGATCGTCGGGCTGGTGGACAATATCCTGCGTCCGCTGCTGGTGGGCAAAGATACCAAAATGCCCGATTACCTGATCCTGATCGCCACCTTAGGCGGCATGGAGATTTACGGCATTAACGGCTTTGTGATTGGTCCGCTGATCGCCGCGCTGTTTATCGCCTGCTGGAACCTGCTGTCGGGCAAGGATAACCGCGACAACGTCGAAGAGATTGACGAAGAGTTTATCGAGGAAGGGAAAAAGCTGTCGGACGAGGCCGCTCTCGGGAATGACGCGGGTAGCGGCGCGTAAACACCATCTCTGCCGGCCCGGCCCGCGCCAACAGGCACCTCATCCCTGAGGTGCGCTCGTTGCCGGGCCAATGCTCTTTGTTACAGGCTTTGCGAGCCGTCTGTGTGAAACGCACTCAGACGGCTCTGGCGCTTAGTGAATCGCGTCGGTTTTGCCATGCCAGTAGTTATAGAGACGCAGCGCCGCAGGCTGTATCGCGTCAGTGCTCTGCAGGTAAGCGATCTCATCCATACCGTCGAGTTTCTCGACCTCATCGATATCGCCATGCAGCGCAATCGCCTGCAGCGACGGCTGTAGCTCAGCAGGCAGCGCCGGCCATTCCGCCAGCGCCACACCGGTCATATAGCCGAAGCACCACTCTTCCACCACCAGCAGTTCGCGGCCGTCCATTTCACGGTAGCCGAACAGCGGCTCAAACTGCTCTGGATAGAGGCTGAGGCGCTCGGCGATATCGTTCATCATCCGCGCCGCCAGAGTATTGAAACGCTGCTCATCCGCAGGATCGCTCCAGTCCGGCGCGCTTTCGCCCCAGATCACCGGTTTCATCGCATCGAGCGCCAGCGGCGACGGACTGGAGAGCGCCGCGGTGAAAAGACCGTCCAGCTCGCTGATATCGATCAAGCCGTCTTCACTGTCGTGCTCCATCAACACATCTTCCATCCACTCGATTTCGTCTGCGTTCAGTGGGCCTGTAGCCATGGTAATTCCTCTTGTGGTGTGTCGAAGGGGTGGGCGGCGCGCGCTGGCAGGCAGCCCGGTAGAAAGTCGGGTGAGAGAACCGCGTCTCAGCAGGAATCTGTTTCGCTGCGGGTAGTGTGCCTGAGAGCCGGCGCGAAGCCAACCAAAGAGACCGGCGGCGAGCGGATGTCGTCCCGTGCCGGTATGAAGCCGGTCACGAAATTGATAAGGCAAAAACGAGGCGTCAGAGGCGACAAGCGGCCGCTTATGCGCTGTATCGCCAGTCGCTGCCGGATATCGCGCGCAGCAGGCCGAAAATTAATGCGCCACACGCATTAATCGATACGCAAAATGCACTTATTAACTCCGCCTTCCTGTTCCAGTCTTGAGTCACAACAAAGTAATGAATCATTAACATTACGTAAACGCTGGAGCATTTAATGGAAACATCCTCTGCATCAATCAACACGGTTCGCGCTCGGGCAGGCGCGATCTTTCGCGTCACCTCGGGAAACTTTCTCGAGCAGTTCGACTTTTTCCTGTTCGGCTTTTACGCCACCTATATCGCCCACACCTTCTTTCCGGCGAGCAGTGAATTCGCCTCGCTGATGATGACCTTCGCCGTCTTCGGCGCCGGCTTCCTGATGCGCCCCATCGGCGCGGTGGTGCTGGGCGCCTATATCGACAAAGTGGGCAGACGCAAAGGGCTTATCGTCACGCTCTCGATTATGGCGACGGGCACCTTTCTGATCGTGTTGATTCCCTCCTATGCGGCGATCGGCTACTGGGCGCCGCTGATTGTGCTGATGGGTCGGCTGCTGCAGGGCTTTTCCGCCGGCGCGGAGCTGGGCGGCGTCTCGGTTTATCTCTCTGAAATCGCCACCCCAGGCAAAAAAGGCTTCTATACCAGCTGGCAATCCGGCAGCCAGCAGGTCGCCATTATGGTGGCGGCGGCGATGGGATTCGCCCTCAACGCCCTGATGGAGGAGAGCGCGATTCGCGACTGGGGATGGCGTATTCCTTTTCTGTTCGGCTGCCTGATCGTGCCGTTTATCTTTTTTCTGCGCCGCAATCTGGAGGAGACGGCGGAATTCAGCGCGCGTCGTCAACATCCTGAAATGCGTCAGGTCTTTCGCACGCTGCTCGGCAACTGGAAAACCGTGATGGCGGGCATGCTGATGGTGGCGATGACCACCACCGCCTTCTATCTGATCACCGTTTATGCGCCCACCTTCGGCAAAAAAGTGTTGATGCTCAGCGCATCAGACAGCCTGCTGGTGACCCTGCTGGTGGCGGTCTCCAACTTTATCTGGCTGCCGATTGGCGGGGCGATATCCGATCGCTACGGGCGTAAACCGGTGCTGATCGCCATGGCGCTGATCGCCATCGCCACCTCCTACCCTGCCCTTAAATATCTGGCGGCCGATCCGAGCTTCTATTCGATGCTGGGCGTGCTGCTGTGGCTCTCGTTTATTTACGGGCTCTATAACGGCGCCATGATCCCGGCGTTAACGGAGATTATGCCGGTCTCGGTCCGGGTCGCGGGCTTTTCGCTGGCCTATAGTCTCGCCACCGCGCTGTTCGGCGGCTTTACGCCCGCCATCTCCACCGCGCTGATTGAAGTGACCGGCGACAAAGCCGCGCCTGGTTTATGGATGAGTTTCGCCGCCGCGTGCGCGCTGCTGGCGACCCTGTTCCTCTACAAGCAAGAGGCGGTCCATCATCACGCCGCTAAAAAAACCTTTGGTTAAGGAAAAACAGATGAAACGATGGTTACCCCGCCTGCTGCTTATCGCGCCGCTCTGCCTCCTGAGCTGGGAGGCGTCGGCAAAAGAGATCACGGTGATGATCTCCGGCGGCTTCAAAGCCGCCTGGGAAAAGCTCAGCCCCGCCTTCGCCGCTGAAAAAGGCTATACCATCAAGACGGTGCCAGGGCCGTCGATGGGTCAGTCGCCGGAGGCGATCCCCAACCGGTTAGCCGCGGGCGAAAAAGCGGACGTCATTATTATGGTCGGCTACGCGCTGGATAAGCTCGATAAAGAGGGACGCCTGCTGCCCGGCACGCGCACCGAGCTGGCCGATTCAAAAATCGGCGCGGTGGTGAAAAAAGGCGCCGCCGTGCCCGATATCACGACGGCGAACGCCCTCAGAGCCACCTTGCTGAAGGCGCGCTCGGTCGCCTATTCCGACAGCGCCAGCGGAAAATATGTCGAGACGACGCTGTTCAACAAACTGGGCATCGCTGAACAGCTAAAGCCTAAGGCGACGATGGTGGAGAAAACCCCTGTGGCGCAAAGCGTCGCCAGCGGCCGCTACGAGATCGGCTTTCAGCAGGTCAGCGAACTGCTGCCGGTGGCCGGGGTGACCTTTATCGGCAAGCTGCCGGAGGATATGCAGTATGTCACCCGCTTCGCCGGCGCGGTCTCCAGCCATTCAGCCCAGCCGGAAGAGGCGAAAGCCCTGCTGGCGTACCTCTCCTCTCCCGGGGTACAGCAGCAGATTCAGGCAACCGGTCTCGATTCCGTTAGCGGTCGTTCGCCTGCCCCTCAGCCGCGTTTATCGCAATAAGCATCGCCTCCAGCTCACCGGCAAGATGCGGCAGCTCTTGACCGGTGCGCTTCACGATGCCGACCGTGCGGCGCACCGTCGGCTCGTTTAAAGGGATAGTGGCTAAAAACGGGTGGCCCGCTTTCGGCATCGCCATCCCCGGCACCGCGGCGATCCCCAGCCCCGCCTCCACCATGCCCAGCAGCGTCGTAACGTGACGCGTTTCGCAAACGCTCGGCTTTTCCGGCACGATGCCTGTCAGCGCCTGATCGAGCAGGTTGCGGTTGCCCGAGGTTTTATCCAGCCAGACATAGGGCCAGCTATAAAATTCCCGCCAGCTCAAGCTCTTCCTGCCGGCAAGCGGATGGTCGCGCGGGCAGACGGCGACGTAGGCCTCATCCACCAGCGGCAGAAACCTGACGTCCGGCTGCGGCGCGCCGGTAAAGCTCAGGCCGAAATCGGCCTGGCCGTCGATCACCGCGTCGTAGACGTCGCCGGCGCTGGAATCGATCAGCTTGATGCGCACGCGCGGGTAGTGAAGCTGAAACTGCGCGATGACTTTGGGCATAAAATAGTAGGCAGCCGACGGCACGCAGGCGACGGTCACCAGGCCCGTTCGGTGCGGATTGACATCCCCGACGTCGGCGATGGCGCTCTCTAAATCTTTCAGGATCTGCTGCGCGCGCGGCGCGAAATTGCGGCCCGCCATGGTCAGGCTAACGCGCCGCGTGGTTCTTTCGAACAGCCTGACGCCAAGAGAGGTCTCTAACTTATCGATGCGTCGGCTCAGCGCCGGTTGAGAAAGATGAATCGCCTCCGCGGCGGCTTTAAAGCTTCTGAATGTCACCAGAGCCTGAAAAGCGTAGAGATCGTTAAGATCGACGTTTAACGTCATCGGCTTCATATCGCAGTGGGTTCCAGGTTGACGGCGGTAAGCGCCTTATTCTACAGGGATACGCCGCCGTTGCGGGCATCTTTGCTTCGACGGCGCAGCCCTTTCACGCTGACGACCTTCGCTACAGCGTGGGATGCGCGCCTTTCATCGGGCTGACGGCCTCCAGCAGCGAGGCGATATGCAGAATCGCGGCCTCGTCGTGCCATTTGCCGACAATCTGCACGCTAATCGGCAGCCCTTCGCGGCTGCGGCCAAAAGGCAGCGCGACGCCGGGCAGCCCCGTTACGTTAAGCGGCACGGTCGCGCCCTGAAGCCAGGTCGCATCCACGCTCTGACCGTCAATGATAAAGCGATCGACGCCGTGCTTATGGGCCGGGATCGGCAGCACCTGGGTGATCAGCGCGTCGTAGCGCGAAAAGTAGTCGGCGAAGCCATCTTTTAGCCGCTCTGCCGCCTGCTCGGCGTCGATAAAATCGGCCAGCGAAGTATCAGGCAGCGCGAGCATGGTTTTTGCCATCTTATAGATCTCATCTGGCCGGCGACCGGCGGTAGCGGCCGCGAAGGCCGGCTTCATCTCCATAACGTGGATGCGGTTGAAAACATCCAGCGCAGCGTCCCGCTCCAGCGCCGGAATGCCCACCGGCTCGATCGTCATCCCCATGCTGCTCAACGCCTGCGCCGCCTCCCTGACCACGGCCGCCACTTCGCTATCGACCGGGCCGAAACCCGGGCCGGTCATCCAGCCGATGCGCAGCGATCGGCTGGCGTTAAACCGCAGCCCGTCAGAGAGGCGCGGCGCGCTGCTGGAAAAGGCATCCTGCCCGTCAGGGCCTGAGAGCTGTGAAAAGGCGAGCGCCAGATCGCGCACCGAGCGGGCCATCGGGCCGACGTGCCAGAAGCGGCGCGGCGCGCGCGGCCAGATGCCGGTCATCGGCACGCTGCCGTGGGTGGCCTTCATGGAGGTGATGCCCGTCTGGGCGGCCGGGCCGCGAACCGAAATCGCCAAATCGGTGCCCAGCCCCAGCGGCGACATCCCTGCCGCGATAGCGGCCGACTCGCCGCCGCTCGAACCGCCCGGCGTACGGCTTAAATCCCAGGGGTTGTTTGACCGGCCCGAAAGCAGGTTGTCGCTTTCAATCCAGTAAGAGAACTCAGGCAGATTGGTTTTCGCCAGCAGAATGCCGCCGGCGGCCTTGATACGCGCCACGCTGGTGGCATCCTCGGTCGGCAGTCGGTTTTTGAAAATGGGCGATCCGCGCTGGGTCATCACGCCAGCGGTGTCAATGGAGTCTTTGACGGTAAACGGCACGCCGTGCAGCGGGCCGAGCGCTTCGCCCGCCATCACGGCGGCTTCTGCGGCGCGGGCGGCCTCCAGCGCGTCAGCGGCGACGGTGACGATCGCATTGACCTGCGGGTTGGTCTCTTCAATACGATCAAGATGGGCCTGCATCACCTCAACGGGCGAGATGTCGCGGCGGCGGATCAGTTCGGCAAGGCGGGTGGCGTCGGAAACAAAGATCTCTTGGCTCATGATTAATTTCCTATCTAACGCTTGGTAGGTTTTAGGTTAGCGGCCAAATCCTCCTCTTGTCAACACCTACCTAACGCATGTTAGAATATTTATTAACTGACAGGAGAACGAGTATGAGCAAAACCTCTAAAGAGGCCCTTCTTCACGCGGCGCGCCTGAGCGCGCAGGCGCATGGCTATAGCGGCCTGAATATCCGCAGTCTGGCGAGCGAGGTCGGCATCAAGGCGGCAAGCATCTATCACCACTTTCCCAGCAAGGCGGAGTTGGCCGCGGCTGTCGCCAGACGCTACTGGGAAGAGACGGCGGCCAGTCTGGACGCGCTGCGCGAAAGCGAGCCGGATGCGCTCAGCCGTCTGCGGCGCTACCCCGAGATCTTTCGCCGCTCGCTGGAGAATGAAAACCGCATCTGTATGGCGAGCTTTATGGCGGCGGAGTATGACGATCTGCCGGATCCGGTAAAAGAGGAAGTGAAGATCTTCGCCGAGGTCAATATCGCCTGGCTCGCCGCTCAGCTTGAGGAAGCGGGCATCGCCAGCGACGAAGAGCGCAACAGTCGGGCGCAGGCTATTTATGCGGCTATCGCCGGCGCCCAGCTGATGGCGCGCGGCCGGTCGGATATCGCGCTGTTCGACAGCCTGGTGAAGAGCTACGCGCTGGCCGGACTGTTGCCGGCCTGAGCTCAATAGCCGGTGCGTTGCCGGCCGTGCTGCTGTATAAAAGGGTGAGGCGTATTCCTGCATACAGAGGCGGTGACGTGATGACGGATGCAAAGAGAGGCATTACCTGCGAAGCGGAACTGGAACGGATCTATGGCGCGGTCGCCAGACCCTCGCTGACCAAGGAGATCGATCATATCCATCCCGCCTACCGCCCTTTTATCGAGGCTGCGCCCTTTGCGGCGCTGGCGACCTCGGGACCGGGCGGGCTAGACGTCTCGCCGCGAGGCGATCCGGCAGGCTTTATCGTTATCGAAGATGCGAAGACGCTATTGCTGCCTGACCGACGCGGCAATAACCGCATCGATAGCCTGCGCAATATCCTGCACGATAATCGCGTGGCGCTGCTTTTTCTGATTCCCGGCATCGGCGAAACGCTGCGGGTAAACGGAACCGCGGAGATCTGCATCGCTCCCGATCTTCTTAGCCGCTTCGCCGTTAACAATCAGCTGCCGAAAACGGTGCTGCGCATCAGGGTAGAAAGCGTCTTTTTTCAGTGCAGCCGGGCGATTATTCGAGCAAAACTCTGGGATCCCGCCGCGCAGATCGCGCGTAGCAAACTGCCCACTCCAGGGGCGATCCTCCATCAGCTTTCGCAGGCGGAAATAGACGGCGAGGCCTATGATCAGGCGCTGCCGGAGCGCTTAAAGCATACCCTCTACTGAGCCTGCCGGCTCTCAAGCCCTGAGGTGCCCAGGGCTTCCTGCTGCCGACCTCCTTCCTGTACCGCTCTCTCCTGCGTGTTAACGGCAAAATTGCGCGGCCTTGGGTTGTTAAATCCCTGCTGATATCCCCTCTCTGCATTTATTCCCGCTCCTTGTTTGCCGGATCAATATCCGCTCTGCGACGCCAGTTTATATTCCCTGCGGAATGCAGGATTAACAGTACACTTAGCCGAAGAAGCATTGATTCTCTTGCGCGGCGCGCTGGGCTTTGCCTCATCAGGCGCGCCAGCATTATCCTTTACGCCCGCTTAAGGAGACCCGCGAAGGAAAAAGCATGAATAACGATATCAATCAGGAGATTACCTTCCGTAAGCTCAGCGTTTTTATGATGTTTATGACCAAAGGCAACATCGCGCGCACGGCGGAGGCGCTCGATCTGAGCAGCGTCAGCGTGCACCGCGCGCTGCATACGCTGGAAGAGGGGATCAACTGCCCGCTGTTTATCCATAAAGGACGCAATCTGGTGCCGCTGCCCGCCGCCTGGACGCTGCTGGAGTATTGCCAGGACGTTACCGCGCTGATGAGCAAAGGCATAGAAGAGGCAAGACAGGTTGCGGGCGTCGGCTGCGGTCGATTGCGGCTCGGCACGCTCTACTCGCTCACGCTGGAGACCATTCCCCGTCTGATTATGGGCATGAAGCTGCGGCGCCCCGCGCTTGAGCTCGATCTGACCATGGGCTCCAACCAGATGCTGCTCAATATGCTTGAGGATGACGCGCTCGACGCTATTCTAATCGCCACCGACAGCGGCGAACTGAGCGGCGCGAATTTCGATGTGATTCCGCTGTTTTACGATCATATTTTTCTTGCCGCGCCGGCGGGCGAAAAGCTCGATAGCTCGCGCGACGCGGATCTGCGCGACTACGCCGATCGCGATTTTGTCTCGCTGGCGGAGGGCTTCGCCACTTACGCTGGCTTTCAGGAGGCGTTTCAGGTGGCCGGATTCGAACCGCGCATCGTCACGAAAGTGAACGACATCTTCTCTCTGGTGAGTCTGGTGCAGGCGGGCATGGGCTTCTCGCTGATCCCCGGCCGCATGAAAAAGGTGTATGAAAACAGCGTGCAGCTGGTTCGGCTGGCAGAGCCCTACCAGATGCGCCAGCTGGTTTCCATCGTCTACTCGCACCGTCGCGAGCGCGATCAGGATCTGCTGGCGCTCGCCGCGGAAGGACGCATGTACGCGCGCAGCCTTACTGACTCAGCCGTTTAGCCAGATGGCGCGCGACCTCAACGCTATTGCGCTCCATGCAGATCGCCTCTCCCTGCCAGCCCGCCTGAAGCGTCAGTCCGGTCAGCACGTTGCCCGGCGGCATCTCAATCGCCAGCCTGGCGTCGCGCTGATTGGCCGCGATCACGGCGTCGCTCCACTGCACGGTGCGCGCCATATTGAACGCCAGATCGTCGGCGATTTTGGCGGGTTCCCAGATCACGCGGCCGGTCGAGCCGCTCAGGTAAGCGCATGAGGGCCGCGACAGCGAGACCGAGGCGAAGGCGCTGGCCAGCTCCGCCGCCGGCTTATCCAGCAGCGCGCAGTGGGACGGCACGCTGACCGCCAGCCGCGCCGCCTTGCTGGCGCCCGCGTCGAGCGCTTTTTGCGCCACCGCCGCCATATCCTCGTCGCGTCCGGCGATCACCGTCTGGGTTTCCGCATTGATATTGGCGATATAGGTATTGCTGCCCGCCATCAGCTTTTCCAGCCGGCTGAGCGTCAGCCCGACGATGGCGGTCAGGCCGTAGCCGTGGGGATAGGCGCTCTCCATCAGATCGCCGCGCAGGGCGACCAGCCGCAGCGCGTCGCTGAAATCGAGCGCGCCCGCCGCCACGGCGGCGGGAAAGGCGCCGATAGATAAGCCGCTGACGATGTCCGGCTTCACGCCGTTTCTGATCAGCTCGCGCGCCCAGGCGACGCCGACGATCAGCAGAGAGAGCTGTACGGCGCGGGTGTGACGCAGCGCCTCCGGGCTGTCGAGCGCGTCGGTCTCCTCTCCCAACACGGCGCGCACGCTGCTCAGCAGCGCGTCTCCGTCAGGCAGATTGCGCAGCATGCCGGGACGCTGCGTGCCCTGGCCAGGAAAGGTAAAGAGGATTTTCATAAAGTCTCCCTGCTCCAGGGCGACGCGGTCAGCAGCGGGCCGGCGGCGGTTTTCACCAGCGCGCGCCCGTCGCGCAGCCACTCGCTGAGCGCGAACGCGCCTGACGGCGTTTCAACCTGGGTGTCGACGCGGCAGGGCAAACTCTCCGTCTGCGCCTGCCACTGCTGTAAAAGGTCGCGCGCCAGCGGCTGCGGCGCGCGGATGGTTAAATCGAGATCGCTGCCGGGATGCAGCACCGGAATCGCCGTCGCCAGCGCATAGCCGACGCTGCCGGTGACGCCCCAGCGCCAGGGCCAGCGGCGCTCGCTGAGCGCAAGCGCCGCCTGAACCGGGCGGTAAGTGACAAAGGGCGACGCCAGCAGGCAGGCGCGTTCGGCGAGGATTTCCGGCGTGGTGACGCGCAGGATATCCGCCGCCTGCACCCATGCGGCGGCGCGCTGCTCCCGTCGCTCGCCGCGCACGCCGACCGGGATTCGATCCGCCGTCGCGACGTCGCGCCGCACCACAACCGGCAAGCCGACGTGCCAGTGCTTGCTGACCCACGCCTCTTTCACCGACAGCAGCGCGCTGTCGGCGCGAAGCCAGAGCAGGTCGTGAGGACGCGGCGTCATCGTCATATCAAATTCCTGAAGTCAGCGTAATAAACAGCGGCAGTGACAGAATACAGAGCACGGAGCTGAGCAGCAGCACCGCTTCCGCATCGGGCGACTGCACGCCGAAGCGGTTGCCGAACACCACGCCGAAGAAGCCGGCAGAGAGCGCGATCATCAGAATCGCGGTAATCGCCACCGGGCCGCTCAGGCCGAGCGCGGCGACGATGCCCCAGGCGATAAAGGGCTGGATCAGCAGCTTGGCGACGGTGCCGACGCCGACCACGGCGTTGAGTTTCAGCTTACGCGCAGAGAGGATGACGCCGGTCAGGAACAGCGCCGCCGCCGTCGCCGCCAGTCCCAGCGGTTTAATCGCCGTCAGCACCAGATCCGGCATTTTAATGCCGATGGCCGACAGTATCACACCCACCAGCGGGCCAAGCACGATCGGTTTTTTCACCGAACGCCACATCAGCACCGGCAGCATTGCGAAGGTGGAACCGTGATCTTCACCCGCGGCGCGCGCCTTTTCGCGTTCCAGAATCAGCAGGCAAAGCGGCGTCAGCAGCACTGAGCCGCAGGCGATCGACACCGCCACGGAGAGCGAAGTCGTGGCATTTTCGCCCAGCACGCTGCCGAGGATCGGCAGACCCAGCGCGGCGTAATTTGGCAGCGCCACGGTGAGCGTCAGCACCGCCGCATCCTGCGGGGATTTTTTAAAGACTTTAGTCGCGAGAAAATAGATAGCCGCATAGGTAATCCACATGGCGCCGGTCAGCACCACAATCAGCGGCCACTGCGCCACGATGCCAGGCCAGGCGGTTTGCACCGTGGCGCTAAACAGCGCGGCGGGCAGCGCAAAGTCCATCACGAAGATATTCAGCAGCGAGACGTTTTTATTGTCGACCATACCGGCTTTACCGGCCCAGAAACCCAGCAGCATAATCACAAAGATTGGAGCAAGGGCATGAACAATTATGTAAATCATAAATCACCTGTTTTTAAGAAATAAGATTCCAGTCACGCGATGTTTATAATTTCTAAAAGCGGCCCTCGCTCCGGGGCGCGACAACGCGCCCCTGGCAGACCGATTTCGGCAGGTCTTTTTTTAATGTTTCTGTGTTTTACCAGCTGGCGCGCATACGCTCGCGCACCAGAGAGGAGCTGCGGCGGTTTTCCGCGCCGAGCCGGGTTTTCAGCGATGGATCCTGGCGGGCGTCGGCGATCGCCTTTTGCAGCGCGATTTCTACCTGTGCCAGATCGGCGTCGGAAGGCGCGTCCGGGTTGCCGATGGTGAGCAGATCGGCCAGCAGACCAAGGGTGGCGAAGTTGCTGACGTCATAAGCCATCGGCGGAATGGTCGCCGCCAGTTTTTCCAGCGCCTCGACCGTACGCAGCGTAATGCGCGCGGCGGACGCTTTGCCCATCGCATGCACCAGCACGCCCTGATCGTTAATCGCGATCAGTCGGTTCGCCTGATAGCCGTGCGCCAGAAACGCGCCCGACATCGCCTTGCCGACAATCAGGCCGATCACCGGATGTCCCGCCAGACGCGCTTTGGCATAGGCGCCCGCTGCGCCAGCCAGCGCCTGATGAATGCCGAACGCCTCTTCGCGTCGACCGTAGGCCTGGCTCGGCACGTCGATGACCGCGATAATCGGGCGCTTCACGTCGCTGTTTTTGTCCGCGTCGATGGTTTCGTTCACCACCTTCGCCAGCGTCCAGCCCTCCAGCAGCCCGACTTCGCCGCGCGCGGCGCGCGGGTAGTGGTTGTTGGCATCGGGCACGACGGCGATCAAACGTACGCGCTCGCCGTTGAGTTCGCCGTCAGCCACCTGAACCGAGTCGCACAGGCCGCTCAGGCGCTGCGCATTAGGTGCCAGTTTTTCCAGCCAGGTCGCACCGCGGCTGATAGTCTGGGTCATTATTTATCCTCCCGGGCAAAAAGCTGTTTAATCTGCGCCGTATCCGCCTGCTGACGCGTATCGAAATTGGTCAAGCGCGGCAGGAAGTCGGCATAGTTGTCGCTGCGATGCTGCGCCGGCACGCCTTTTTCGATAAAGGTATTCATCGCGGTTTTTACGGCGCTGATGCCATCATCAACCAGCGCGTCGGCCAGTCCGCTGGCGTAGCGGATTTCGCCGCCGGTCATGCTCCAGATAAAGGGACGGTCGCGCGAGTCGTACTCTTCGATGCCCGCTTCCTGCTCGATAACCTGCGGGCCGTTAAGCCCCAGTCGCGCCTCGCGGGTGACGATCAAATAGCTGCAGAGCGCGGCGGCGATCGACATGCCGCCGAAGCAGCCGACGGTGCCGGCGATAATGCCGATAACCGGGGTATAGCGGCGCAGATCGACGATAGCGGCGTGGATATCGGCAATCGCCGCCAGACCCAGATTCGCCTCCTGCAGGCGCACGCCGCCGGTTTCCAGACAGAGCACCGCCTGGGTAGGAATACCGTTGCGGTTGTCTTCCGCCGCCAGCTCTAGCGCCGCCGCCATTTTCGCGCCGGAGACTTCGCCCATACTGCCGCCCTGGAAGGTCCCTTCGATGGCGATGACCACGGCGGACTGGCCGTTGATGGTGCCGCGCGCGACCACCATGCCGTCGTCGGACTGCGGTACCACGCCCTGCGGCGCCAGCCAGGGCGACATGATGCCCTCAAAAGGATCGAGCAGTTCGCGGTAGCTGCCCTCGTCCAGCAGCGCATGAGCGCGCTCGCGGGCGCGCAGTTCGATAAAACTCGGATCGTTACGCATGGCTTACCTCTTCAAAAACCTGTTCGATACGGATGCGCGCAACGCCCGGCGTCGCGCCGAAATCGTGGATCACCAGCTGCCCGGCAGGCAGGCCGTTAATCAGGCTGAGGCGATCGAACAGCGCCTTCCAGCGGGCGTCGCTGTTGTCGAGGGAGGTAGTGATATCAATATTCAGCGTTTGCCCTTCGGCTGCGGTGAACAGCACTTCCATATCACCGGAACCAACGACCCCTGCAAGGGCTCTGCCGCTGAAGGTGCGGTTAGCAGGGAAAGATAATGTGATGTGTTCCATAACGTCCTCTAAAGAAAAGAGTGATGGGCAGTAACAGCTACCCTGTCAATGAACAGCGTGGCGGCCAGCAGATCGGCGGCGCCTCCCGGCGAGGCGTTCAGGGCCAGCATCTCGGCGTCCAGCTGCGCCAGCGCGCGCTGGCCTTGCGCCGTCATGCAGCCTCCGGCCAGCAGCACCGCACGGGCGCCCGCCTGCATCGCCTGCAGGCCTTCAAGGCCGGCGCGGGAGAGCACGCAGGTGTCGCTAAGGGAGGTCATGATCGCCATC
The DNA here is from genome assembly GCF_059730625.1 of Pantoea sp. X-Soil-MYKO-1289. Classification (NCBI taxonomy): domain Bacteria; kingdom Pseudomonadati; phylum Pseudomonadota; class Gammaproteobacteria; order Enterobacterales; family Erwiniaceae; genus Pantoea; species Pantoea sp. X-Soil-MYKO-1289. The sequence goes on along the minus strand of NZ_AP036004.1, from coordinate 1,185,302 downwards.
AGCGCGTCAAGCCGCGCTTCGCTTTCACGCGCGCCCGCCGCGCGGCTGCGCAGCAGCTGCGGCAGCGCCAGCCTGACGACGTGAGGAAAGCCCTGCTGCGCCTCTTCCCGTGCGCCGGGCACGCGATAGCGATGCGTCGCCTTCAGCCCTTTGCTGAACAGCTTCGGCGCGGCGCGATCGGGCAGGCTGGCCAGCGACGCCGCGCTATGGGCGAGCCGCTCCGCGTCGGCGCAGCCGCCGTTCATCGCCGCGGCGCTGACCAGCAGGCCCAGCGCCCAGATTGCGCCCCGATGGGTGTTGACGCCGCCGGTAGCCGCCATCATCTGCCGCTCCCCTTCCCGCCCGAGACGGCCGATCGCTTCGCGCAGGGCGACGTCGGCCGGACGCTGCCAGCACTGACGCGCCAGCTGCAAAAAGGTCGGGTGCAGGCTGCGGGCCGAACGCTCCATCAGCGCCAGCGTCAGATCCTGATGCGCGCCGTTGCCGCGGCTGTCCACCAGACCCGGCTTCGGACTGAGGCGCGCCTCATCGATCAGGCAGTCGCGCGCGATAGCCGCCAGCTGACTCGCCTGCGCCTCGGCTTGAGTCTGTGACAGGAGTTTCATTACCAGCTCCGGAATTTTGCCGGCGGGTTGTAGAGGCCGCCTGACCATTCAACCAGATCCGCGACGCTGCCTGCGGCGAGCAGAGAGCGCGTGGCGTCTGAGCGGCGAATGCCCATATCTTCCGGATAGACGACCTTGCCGCTTTTACGCAGCGCGGCCACGCGCGCGGCGTCGACGCCCAGACCGATATCGGTGATGCCCGCTACCGCGGCCACCATGGCGCGGCGCTCTTCAAGGCTGTCGGCGCGATAGAGATAGGCGATGCCCTCTTCGGTCAGCACGTGGGTCACGTCATCGCCGTAGATCATGACCGGCGCCAGCGGCATACCGGACGATTTCGCCACGTCCACAGCGTCGAGCTGCTCGACGAAGGTCGGCTTCGCGCCCGCCTGGAAGGTTTCTACCATCTGCACCACCAGCTTTTTACCGCGCTGCATCGGGTCTGGCTCGGTAATCATATTGAGCCAGGCGGGCGTCGCATGGCGGCGACCGTGGGGATCGTGGCCCATGTTGGGCGCGCCGCCGAAGCCGGAAAGGCGACCGCGCGTGACGGTAGAGGAGTTCGCCAGTCCATCGACCTGCAGGGTCGCGCCGATAAACATATCGACCGCGTACTGACCGGCCAGCTGGCAGAAGGCGCGGTTAGAGCGCATCGAGCCGTCGCTGCCGGTGAAGAAAATGTCCGGACGGGCGCGGATATACTCTTCCATGCCCAGCTCGCCGCCGAAGCAGTGCACGCTCTCTACCCAGCCGCTCTCAATGGCCGGGATCAGCGTCGGATGCGGGTTCAGCGTCCAGTGTTTACAGATTTTGCCTTTCAGCCCGAGCTGCTCGCCGTAGGTCGGCAGCAGCAGTTCGATTGCGGCGGTGTTGAAACCGATGCCGTGGTTGAGCGACTGCACCTGATGCTCGGCATAGATGCCTTTGATCGCCATCATCGCCATCAGGATATGCTCCTGCTTGATCAGGCGAGGATCGCGGGTGAACAGCGGTTCGATAAAGAAAGGCTTGTCGGCGACGACGATGTAATCAATCCAGGAGGCGGGAATATCGACGCGCGGCAGGTCGCTTTCGTCATCCACCAGCTCGTTGACCTGGGCGATCACGATGCCGTCGCGGAACGCGGCGGCTTCCACCAGCGCTGGCGTATCTTCGGTGCTGGGGCCGGTGTAGAGATTGCCTTTGCGGTCCGCTTTATAACCGGCAATCAGCGCCACGTTCGGGCTGAGATCGACGTAGAGTCGGGAGTAGAGTTCGATGTAGGTGTGGATGGCGCCAATTTCCAGCTGGCCATCCTGCAGAAGCTGGGAAATACGTAAACTCTGCGGGCCGGAAAATGAGAAATCGAGTTTGCGGGCGATACCCTTTTCAAAAATATCGAGATGTTCGCTACGGCCCACGCTGGGCATAATCATATGCAGGTCGTGTACTTTTGCCGGATCCACTTCCGCCAGCGTACGGGATAAAAAATCCGCCTGCTTCTGGTTATTTCCTTCAAGGACAACGCGGTCGCCTGGGGCAATTAATTTCTCCAGCGCTTCTACCGCTCTTTCAGTAGGGATCACTTTACCGTCTACGGGAAAAGATGCGAGACGACGCGCTTTTTCACTGCGGCGCGTGTTCCATTCCCGAACCGGCGCTTGGCCAGTGTGCATTATAACCTCCTGATTCAGATAACCATTCTTCGTTTATGCTGGATGGAGTCTGCGCTTTCTGCTCAAGTGATTCAATTAAGGCAACGGGACGATCATTAGTCTTAGAGTAATGATTCAAGGATCGGAGTGGAGATAAACGAAACACGAAAACTGAGTGTAGACGCCATCTTCAGGAGAAAAAGGCAGGAACAAAATATTTCTTCAGTTTGTAATCTTTATTTCTCGCGCATTTCTATTTTTATATCCGCCTGAATAGCCAGGCGTCCAGGATAATACGCGGATTATGCTGGTTATTTTTTCTCGCTGGCAGACGGCATAAACAGCGACTGGGTATTTTTAATAAATTGCATCATGTCGCTATTTTTTCTTCCCTCTTTCCAGCAAAGGTACAAAGAGGTGGTGATATCGGTGCCGGTAATATCCAGCGCCGCCACATCCTGCCGTAAAAAATTACGCTGCGAAGCGGGAATGCAGGTTATTCCCATCCCCATCGCCGTCAGGTCGATAGCGGTGTTGACGTCCCGCGCCCGCACGATTTTCGCGGGCACCAGACCCGCCTCCGTATACATGCGCAGCACGGTGCCGCCCAGCCCAACGCCGTCGGGATCTTGTTGAACGATCAGGGTTTCGCCCGCCAGCTCGCGCAGGCTGATCTGCTTATCCCCGGCGCGCGGATGGTCATCAGGTATGACCGCGCTCAGCGCCGTCTGATGGATTTCCCGACAGGCGAGAAAGCGAAAATCGGGCAGCGGTCCACGCAGGAGGCCTGCATCCAGCTCGCCGCTTTGCAGCAGGCCGATCTGCTGATTGACGTTATATTCCATCGGCTCAAGACGGATCGCCGGGAACTGGCTCCTGAAACTTCGCAGCGCCCTGACCAGCAGCGGCTCCAGCACCGCCGTGCCGACATAGCCGAGCCGCAACAAACCCCGGCTGCCGGCGGCGACCTCTTTCACCGTCGCGCGCAGGTTATCGAGTCTCTGCACCGTGCGCTCCGCCTCATCCAGCAACAGCTGCCCTTCGACCGTCAGGCTGACCTGACGTTTGTTGCGTTCGAACAGCCTGACGCCCCAGCTCTGCTCCAGCGACTGAATATGCTGGCTCAGCGCGGGCTGCGTCAGGCCGACCTCCGCCGCCGCGCGGGCAAAATGCAGGGTGCGCGCCAGGGTAATGAACGATCGCAGTTTAGGGTATTCCATGACTCACCTGATAAAGGTTGCTTATTAATAAAAGCATAATAGCAATTAGACCCTTATCAGTCTCGGCGTTATCTTCTTTCTGTACCGCAATCCGACCCTTTCGGGTTCGCCCTCTTTCCACCTGTCTCAGGAGGCTGCATGAGAATTATTGTCGGCATTACCGGCGCGACGGGCGCGCCGCTCGCGGTGACCCTGCTGCGCAAGCTGGCGGCGATGCCGCATGTAGAGACGCATCTGATTGTCTCTCGCTGGGGTAAGACCACCCTTGAGCACGAAACGGGTTTGCAGCTAAACGACCTTAAAGCGCTGGCGGACGTTTACCACAGCGCCGGCGATCAGGCCGCGACTATCTCTTCCGGCTCCTTTGTCACTGACGGGATGATCATCATTCCCTGCAGCATGAAAACGCTGGCGGGTATTCGCAGCGGTTATGCTGAAGGGTTGATTGGCCGCGCGGCGGATGTCGTGCTGAAAGAGCAGCGCAAACTGGTGCTGGTCGCGCGGGAAACGCCGCTGAACACGATTCATCTGGAAAATATGCTCGCGCTCTCGCGCATGGGCGTCAGCATCATTCCCCCTGTTCCCGCCTGGTACAACCATCCCGAAACCATCGCGGATGTTGAAAACCATATCGCCGGTCGCGTGCTCGATCAGTTCGGGCTGGAGACCGCGCAATCGACCCGCTGGCAGGGCCTTGCCCGCTAAACGCCCGGCTGACTTTTACTTTGCTTCAGGAGAAAAACATGACAGAGAGTGCACATCATTCCGCAGAGGAAAAAAGCTTCGATCTGCGCGCCGCCATCGAAATACTGAAACAGTATGACGGCGAATATATTGAAACCAGCGAACCGGTGGATCCGGCCGCAGAGCTGTCAGGCGTTTACCGCTATATCGGCGCTGGCGGCACGGTGATGCGCCCGACCCGCACCGGGCCGGCGATGGTCTTCAACAAAGTGAAAGGCTATGAGGATTTTCGCGTGCTGATCGGCCTGCTGGCCTCGCGTCAGCGCGTCGCGCGTCTGCTGGGGGTGCCGAAGGAGAATCTGGCTAACCTGCTGCGCGAATCGGTGCATCGCGCCATAGCGCCGGTAGTGATCCCCAACGATCGGGCGGTTTGTCAGGAAGTGGTGCACCTGGCCTCTGACGAAGGGTTCGATATCCGTACGCTGCTGCCGGCGCCGACCAATACCCCTGAAGACGCAGGCCCCTACTTCACGCTCGGCATGTGCTACGCCGCCGATCCGGAAACGGGAGAGCATGATGTAACTATTCACCGCCTCTGCGTGCAGGGCAAAGATGAAATCTCGATGTATTTCGTGCCGGGTCGTCATCTCGACCAGTTCCGCATCAAAGCGGAACAGGCCGGCAACGCGCTGCCTATCACCATCAGTATCGGCGTGGATCCGGCAATCGAAATCGGCGCCTGCTTCGAGCCGCCTACGACGCCGCTGGGCTTCGACGAGCTGGCCATCGCCGGCGGGCTGCGCGGACGCGCGGTAGAGCTGGTTGAAGGGGTCGCGGTCAAGGCGCGCGCCATCGCCAACGCGGAAATTGTGATTGAAGGCGAGCTGATCCCCAACTATCGCGTTCAGGAAGATCAGCATACCCACACCGGCAAAGCGATGCCGGAGTTTCCGGGCTACACCGGCGAAGCGCAGGCGGCCGTGCCGGTTATTAAAGTGAAGGCGGTCACGCACCGTAAGCACCCTATTCTGCAGACCTGCATCGGGCCGAGCGACGAACACACCAATCTCGCCGGCATTCCGACTGAGGCAAGCATTCTCGATATGGTGGAGCGCGCGCTGCCGGGCCTGGTGAAAAACGTGCACTGCCCGTCGCCAGGCACCGGCAAATATATGGCGGTGCTGCAGATCAACAAGCGCGGCCCGCAGGATGAAGGACGCCAGCGTCAGGCGGCGTTACTCGCCTTCTCCGCCTTTTCAGAGCTTAAACATGTCTTCCTGGTGGATGACGATGTCGATATCTTCGATTTGAGCGATGTGATCTGGGCGATGACCACTCGCTATCAGGCCGACGTGGATACGGTGTTTATTCCCGGCGTGCGCTGCCATCCGCTCGATCCGTCGCAGGATCCCGCGTTCAGCCCCTCGATCCGGGCGCACGGCATCACCTGCAAAACGATTTACGACTGCACGGTGCCCTATGACCTTAAGTCAAACTTCCAGCGCTCGCAGTTTATGGAGGTTGACGTCAACCGCTTTGTGCCGGGCTTTATGGAGAGCGTAAAATAACAACCGGACGTTGCCGCTGCGCCAGCGGCAACGGTTGCTCAGCATTGCCGGAGCGCACCCTGTGGTGCGCTCCGGCAACGGCGATTAATCAGGCGGTAAGGTGTAGACAAGATCGCCGTTTTCTTTTTAGCGTTTTAGCGCATCAGATCCAGCAGATAGCTGCGCCGTCCTGCTCGATATGCCTTCAGCGGGTGCGGCATGAACAGATTACAAAACGGTTTATGGCGCTAAAAAGCAGCGGATTACTCTGCTTTAACGCCCGCAGCAAATATTTCATTTTGTTACTGACTTGACCGAACCGGTAAGTAGTGACCAGGCTTAGAGGGTCTTGAAGCACATCAGACGATGCGTTTTAACCAACTAAACCAGGATGGAGGCATTATGGTAAGCAAATCAGAAATTTTAGATCACGCTCAGGTTGTAGATGTTAACGGTGAACATGTTGGTATCGTTGACCATTTCGAAGGCGAAGACAAAATCAAGCTTGCTAAAAGCGATCCTGAAGCTGGCGGCAAGCACCACATCATTCCTTTCAGCTGGGTAAAAGAGGTGGACGATAACAAGGTTATTCTGTCCAAATCGAAAGCCGATGTGGAAAGCGAGTGGCAATCTGCCTGATTTCCCGCGCCGTGGCCCACGCCGCGGCGTCTGCTTTCTCGTTCTCCCCCCTTGCTCGACCACTTTCTGTCTATCCGCCCTTAATTACCTCTTATTTCCTCGTATCCCAACGCAAAATCCTCTTTTTGCTGTCAGCGTGCAGTCGCTGAGCAAATTGTGATTCACATCTTATTTACATTACAAATAAAAGCTTAACAGTAGCGGCGCACAAATTAACATCGCTATAGTGGTTTTATCTTGTACAACCATGTTTTACACAGCAAAACAAGGCGAGGAGTTCCAATGCCAGACGCAGACAACACCTATATCAGGCGCGATATGACTCGCGTTTCACCAGAGCTGGTCAGCCAGGCCGCGGAGTTTCAGGCCCCAACCCAGGCGGATGTGGCGGGTCGTCGCGGCACGCTGCACGGCCGCGTTAAGCCGCTTTCCGCCACAATGAAAGTGGCAGCGCCGGCCCTCACCCTTGACGTTCGGCCCGGCGACAGCCTGGCGAGCCACGCGGCGCTAGCTATCCCCCAGCCTGGCGAAGATGACTGCGAGGGAGAGTGGGATAAATCCATCCACACGTCATTCGTTAAAATGGGCACGGCAGCGGCCAGCAACGTCTCGAAAGTGCTGGCTGAACCGCTGAAAAAAGAAGGTGCGCTGCCATGATATTCCAGCACCCGCCAGAAATACGCGCCACCACGCTGTTTACGCGCCTGCCTGATCTGTTCCGCCAGCCAGACCCCAACAATGCCTGGGCACAGGCCAACCGGGGCGGCGAGCCGGTCGACTCGTTTCTGGAAGGTCCGGTATGGCATCCATCGGGGTGCCTTTATCTGACCGACATCCCCTACGGCCGCATTTTCAAAGTCGATATGCAGGGCAACTGGGAGCTTATCGTACAGTACGACGGTGAGCCGAACGGCATGAAACTGATTTCGACGAATACGCTGCTTATCACCGATTACCGCCACGGTTTAATGAAGCTGTCGCTGGACGATCGCAGCGTGACGCCCTGGTTGACCCGACGCAACAGCGAAAGCTTTCGCGGCGTTAACGATCTCACGCCAGATAGCCAGGGGAATCTCTACTTCACCGATCAGGGCCAAACCGGGCTGCACGATCCCACCGGCCGCGTCTACCGCTTGTCACCGCAGGGCAAACTGGATTTGCTGCTCGATAACTGCCCCAGCCCAAACGGGCTGGTGTTATCGCCAGATGAACACATCCTTTATGTCGCCATGACGCGTGGCAATGCCATCTGGCGCTGTCCGTTAAAGGCAGACGGATCGGTCAGTAAAGTCGGTCAGTTCTTTACCTCCTATGGCCCCAGCGGGCCTGACGGGCTGGCGATCAATGCCGAGGGCGAGCTACTGATTGCCAATCCAGGGCTGGGACGCGTCTGGCATTTAAATGAGCTGGCTGAGCCGATAGCGATCCTCACCAGCCCACTGGGGCGATCGACCACCAACCTCTGCTATGGCGGTGATGATTTGCGCCAGTTGTACATCACCGAATCCGTTTCAGGCTCGATACTGACCTGCTCAATGGCTACGCCTGGCAAGCCTGTTCCCGTATCGCCACAGGTTTCTGCCAAATAAAAAGATGTGCGCGGCACGCGCACAGGAGATCGTTATGGCCCTGCTTACTTCGACTGAAGAGAATAATGTGACCTCATCGCCGGGCTCGCCAGGCGTGCAGAGTTCCCTTAACGAGCATGATTTTACGCTCAGCGAAACGGCGGCGAGAAAAGCCTTCACGCGCATGTTGCCATTTATTTTCATTTGCTATGTCGTCAGCTACCTGGACAGAACCAACGTAAGCTTTGCCGCGCTGGGGATGAACAGTGATTTAGGGATCACCGCCGAACAGTTCGGTTTTGGCGCCGGGATGTTCTTTATTGGCTACTTCCTGTTTGAAGTTCCCAGTAACCTGATTATGCAAAAGGTCGGCGCGCGCATCTGGATTGCGCGCATTATGATTTCATGGGGGCTGATCTCCATGCTCACCGCCTTTGTGACCGGCCCCACCAGCTTTGCCGTTGCGCGTTTCCTGCTTGGCGTGGCTGAAGCGGGTTTTACCCCGGGCATCTATCTCTTTTTCACCTACTGGTTCCCCGGCGCCTGGCGCGCCAAAATCACCGCGGCCTTTCTGGTAGGCATACCTGTCGCCAATATCATTGGCGCGCCGGTTTCAGGTGCGCTGATGCAAATCACCCATCATGAGCATATTCGTAACTGGCAGTGGCTGCTGTTGATTGAGGGAGCGCCGGCGGTCATTTTAGGCATCGTCTGTTTGTTCTTTCTGAGCGACAGGCCGGCAAAAGCCAACTGGCTCAGTGATGCTGAAAAAAGCGTGCTGACCCGGCGCCTTGAGTCGGAGCAGCAAAAGATCGCCGCCTCCCACGGCTCGAGCCTGAAGGATGCGCTGAAAAATCCGCTGCTCTACCTGCTGGCCTTCATCAACTTTTGCGGCATCGTCGGATCTATTGGGGTTGGCCTGTGGATGCCTCAGATCATTAAACAACTCGGCGTCAGCCACACGCAGACCGGCTTTCTGACTGCCATCCCCTATCTGTGCGGCGCGATATCGATGCTGCTGTGGGCGCAGCGAGCCAATCGGGCAAAAAACCGCATTGTCTGGATTTGCGGGGCGCTATTCATCGCCGCGGTTGCCCTTGCCGCCAGTGCGCTGGTGGATGAGCCGGTGCTGAAAATGATCGCTCTCTGCTTTACCGTCAGCGGCATCCTCTCTTTTCAGGCCTCATTCTGGGCACTGCCTTCCGGCTTTCTGACCGGCAGCGCAGCCGCAGGGGGGCTGGCGATGATAGTGTCCATTGGTAACCTGGGCGGTTTCTTTGGCCCTTCATTGATCGGCTATATCAAACAGATGACTGACGGTTTTATGTGGCCACTGCTGGCAGTGTCTGCTGTCCTGCTGCTAGGCTCCCTGGCTGTCGCGCTGGTGAAAGATCCCTATCGTCATATCTGACCCCGCCCTGTCAGTGCAATCCGGCTGTACTCACAGGCTCGGCAGCGCCGGCACGGAAGCTGACGCCTGTTACTGGTAGGTCATGGTGAAGGAGGCTGTCGCATTCACCTTACCCGGCTGAATCGTACTGGATGTTTGATAGTAGGCGGCGCGGAAGGGAATATTGACCCTTTCTCCGTCGCCTGACGTAGTGCCGTAATTAATCAGGCTGCCAAATTTTACCGCCGCATTGTTATAGAGGAGCTGAATACCGACCCCCTTTGCCGTCGATCCGCTGCTTAACCCTAAAACGCCATTGGCCGCGTCCGCGAGCGGCGTGACGTTATCCAGCGTCACATTCACCGAGGTTTGCGCATCGCAGTTTAGCGACAGATTAAAATCAACCGGATTTAGCGTGCTCCCTACGCCATTGAATTTAGAGGCAACCGCAAAACCCATATCGATATTTAAATTCGTATCCAGCACCTGGCATGAGACCGTGCTGGTATTGACCGCTGAAATAATATATTTAAACAGCGGCTGCCTCTGCACATTTTTACTGACGGGCGTGCTGTACTGCATAGCGATAGTAATCGGGGAGACGCGGCCTGTTTTCGGCGTCATCGCCGTTTTGACAAGCTCGAAGGTGTCATTGAAGGTCGCGCCTTTCTGAGCGATCCCGCGATTCCAGGTGCTTAAGTTAAGGCTGCCACTGGTGACCGTACTGGTTGTGCCGGTGGTGCTGGAGTAGTTTTTCCACCTCAGGCCGATGCCTTCGACGTCGGTGGCGCGGACGCCCGCCAGCACCGACGCGCCATTGTCCAGGTTTGAACCTGCCAGCTGAATGTACCAGGAACTTTCCGCCGTTGTCTGGCTTTTTGCATCGCAATTAATGGCATGATTAATCGTCACCGAGCCGAGCACCGTCCCTACCGGCACATCGCGCTGAATAAGAATATTATTATCAAAATTAACGGCAACATCTGATGCGCTACATAACGCGTAAGCCTTTGTCGACAGAACGCTGCTGGTTAACAGGGCGACAATAATAAAAAACCTGTACATACCTGATTCCTTAATCATGCAAAGGGTAGAAAAGGAGATGCCCGGCGACTGTTTCACTGCGCGATGCGTTGATGATCAACTGCAGGTCGCCGTGGCGCGTTGAATAGCGCCTGGCCGAGGCTTAAAGTTTATTTTCGCCTGGCAGGATGCCTCTCCCCACCTCACGGAAACGCGATCGCCATTATTCAGTCCGCTTAGATAAACCTCTCCTTCGTTGCCGACGATGCTCATCATGTCGCTGTCGCGCATCTTAACGACAGCGCCAAAGGGCACGGGTTTATGATTGAAAAGCAGCTTAACCAGCGCGCGATAGCCTGTTGCCACCTTGAACGAGGCGCGCACAACGGCGCCGCGAGTGGGCACCACGCTGACGACCGATTCCGTAATATCGGTTTCAGGCCCCAGCGAGCGGGTATCAATCGCGATAGCGTTTTCCTGATAAGCGCTGACGTAGGGGACGACCGCATATCCCCGCCAGTCGGTTTTGACCCCTGGGTTATTACGGATCTTCAGGCCTGACACGCCTTTGGCCTGAACCAGCGCCACGGTGTCGCCCGGCGGCTGCGAGAAGGTCACGCCGTTTTCATGAACGAGAATGCCGCCCTGCAGACCGAGGTTAACCTGGCTATTTTCCCGACTACGGTTATAGCCGGCGCTCAGGGTGCCGTAGCCGCCTTTATAGGTGCCGCTTACCGAGCTTCTGGCTTCACCGCCCGACGAGGTGTAGCCCTGCTGCAGTGAGTAGCTCAGGTTATTATCAGCAAGCGCCGTTCCGCTCAGACCAACCTGATGCGTTTCCGGGCCGTTTTTTTGTGCGTTTACGCTGTAGCTGACCCAGCTTTGAGGCAGCCATTTGCTGAGCGGCACCTGCATGCTGAAAGCGAGTATCTGATCTTTTTTTTCATAGCCTGGCGTTTCGCTATAGGTGTAGCCCAGCGAGTAGCTAATATCGTTAAAACTGGTATTGAAGCCCGTGCTGATGCTGCGCTCGTAGCCTGCTCGTCGCCAGTAGTCCTGCTGGTAGGCGCTGATATAAAAACTGCCCCAGCTTGACAGCGACTGGTTCAGATTAAGCTGCAGGCGGCTACGTTTGTTGTAACGCTGGGTGGCGTATTCGTTCACCTCCTGAAAGGTATAAAACCCCTGCGTTGAGTAACGATAGCTGGCCAGCGTAACGGTGGTATCGGTTGTGGTGACCGTTTTGGAGTACTGTAGCCGGTAGGATTGTCCCCTGCTGCGGGTGGTTTTCTCCTCATCCAGCTTACTGTCCGCCAGCGTTATATCCGCAGAGAGCGAGCCGAGTTCGCCAAAACTCACGCCAGCCCCGACGACGCCGGAAAGGTAGTTATCCGCGCCCAGCCCTCCCGCGTAGAGCGTCAGATGATTCGATACGCCATAGGCCAGCGTCCCCATGCCAAACGTGGGCGTTTGCGCCGCTTTTTTCGTCGTACGATATTCGCCTCCGCTCAGGGCATATTTTATGCGCCCTTCCCGCAGCATAACGGGCACCGCTGAAAAGGGCTGAACGAAACGCTGCTCGCTTCCATCAGCCTCGGTTACGGTCACCTCAAGGTCGCCACTCGCAGAGGTTGGATAGAGATCGCGGATCGCAAAACTTCCCGGCGCAACATAGGTTTGATAAATCGTATAGCCATTCTGTTTTACGGTGACCATGGCATTAGTACGCGCAATACCGCGGATCACCGGCGCAAAGCCGCGCATGCTTTCAGGCAGCATTGTGTCGTCAGAGTAGATTTGCATGCCGCGAAACAGAATGCTGTCGAAGATATCTCCGGGCGTGCTGGTTTCACCTATCTGGAACTGTCCTTTTAAAAACTGGATATCGCGACTCAGGGTGGTACTCAGAGAAGAAAAGGCATGCTTGCCGCTGCTTTTCGTGGCGGTGCTGTAATTACGCAGGCGCCACGGGCCGAAATTGAGCCCGCTCTGCAAATTAAGGTAAAACTGATCTTGCGTCTCTCCCTGCTTTGTCCAGTTGCGAGCGCCATTAAAGCTGTAATTTAACAACGTGGCGGGAATTCCCTGATCCCAACGAGCGGGATCGACCCTTCCACGCACGCGGGTTTCCAGCGCAGACTGAGGAATAGAGATATCCAGCCTTTGCTTATCGAAATTCAGACTCGCCTTCGCATCAGGGATAAAATCGCCTGGGTTGGTAATAATGGTGTTCGCCGGAAGCGCAGCTAATTCCGAAAAGGCGCTGATTCGGACGCCAAGCTTCTCCAGCATCGATCGATTAAGCTCAGGCGACAGCCCCAGACCATTAATGGCCACAAAAGAGACATTATCTGTGCAGACATACTCATGATTAAGCCATATTTGAACCCGATAGGTTCCGGGTAATTGTTCTCCCCGTTCAAAACGGCTGAGGTCGATGCTTTTTGCCGCTGAACTCGTTTTTTCAAGCGCATCCGCCATAAAATAGAGCTCACCCGCTCTTGCGGGAGAGACGGCGGAAATAAACAACGCGATTGCGGAAAACCGGGCAACCGTATAAGGCCGCATGCCTGAGGAAAATAAATATCGGGTATCAAAAACAGTCTTCACTTTGCTTTCCTGCTCGGGTGACATGGCTAATACTGTTTGTGGATTAGGGTAACGCCTGGCGTGCTTCTTCCGTGACGCCACCAAAATCATTTATGGCTTTCCAGGCCACCTCTCGCCCGCTGCCAGAAATTGTCACCGACGCAAAAGGTGCAATCATAGGCGGCTGTTTAATACGCTTTCCCCCCACCGTTAAGGCGTAGAGCGAGATAAAATAGGGAGTGGGATTAGCTATCACCATCTGACTTCCGTTTTGCTTAAAACTTAACTTTCTCCACGCCTCGTTCGCGCTATCCGTTTTCAATTCTGCGGGACGGTAGAAAAGCTTTATCCGCGTTTTAACGGCGATAAGCAGCCGGTTTTGCTCTGATTTCTCCATAGCAGGAATGGATTTAACATTCAGCCAGAATACGGATTCACGATTATTCGGCAGCGGTTTTTCACCGGTATAAATAACCCTGAGAGTGTTCTCATGTCCGCCATCCAGACGAAACAGCGGCGGAGTAACGATAAAAGGCACTTTCTCGGAGGATTTTTCATCCAGTTCAACCCATGACTGAATAAGATAGGGAACGGAGTTTTTACTGTTGGTGACTGAAATGGATGCTTCTTTTTCCGCGCCGTTATAAATTAAACGCGTGCCGCCAACGGTAATGCTGGCCTGTGCAGTAAGAGTAAAAAAAGACGCCGCAAGCAAAAAAATAGCGCGAATGAACAGGCTCATTTATTAGCTCCAAAATGCCATCAGGAGAGAGACGGGCGTGCGCAGGCACGCCCTGGGTATTACTGATAGGTGATGGTGAAATCTGACGTCGCGTTCGCGGTACCGGCAACAACCGTCGCCTTAGTGGCTTTATATTTGGCCACAAACGTCATGGTGTTGCTGTTTGCCGCGACGGCGGGCGACCCTGCGGAAGAGGTATCCAGCGTCAGGCTTTTAGACTGGGTGGCCAGCGGAACAGGCGTGACGCCATCTTCTTCATAGAGCGCGACACCCACCCCCTGCGCCGTCTGACCGCTGCTTAACGCCAGAATGTCAGCATCGTTCGCGTCTGCCGTACCATCAAACTTTACGGAGGCAGAGGTTACCGCTGCGGGACAGTTATTCAGCACAATGCTAAAACGCGTTGCGGCGGCGACCTGGCCGACCCCAGTGAAAGAGCTTTTAGGGATCTTGCCCAGGTTAACGGTCTGGGTGGAGGTACTGGTATCAACAGTGCAGGCCGAATCCAGAATCTCTCCGGTGAAATTAATGGTGCCGTCGGCCGCATGCGCTGCGAATGCGCTGCCCGTTACGACTGCCGCCGCCAGCACGTTGCGAATGGCAAAAGTTAACTTTTTTTGCATAGGTCTATATCCTCCGTATTGAATATATCTGCAGCGATAACATCTCGACGCAGAAAAAAGAAAAGTCAGGCAACAAAATTCACTTTGAATATATTTAAAAACTGAAATAAAAAACCCTGGCGTAACAAAACAGGCAGCGCGAGCGCCTGAAAAAGAAACTGGTGAAACCTTATTTTTAAAGTCGACTCGACGTTAAAAGCGCTATTAACTGCTTCATCTCCAGGCTGGTGCCAAGAGAAAGTCGCTTTCTTAAGTAAAGCATTTTGTTAATATCACTCTTATTTTCGCAAACATAGTGACTATTTATCGGGTCATAAATCGCCTTGAGAAACCTCATATGATCTTTTGATAACATGACAGACAGCTGATGACATAACGCCTCTTTCAATCCGTAAGATTTGCCTACCACCGGATATCTGGAAGCCTGATCGCATACCTGATGGAGTTCCTTGATGGTGGTCACCAGCCAAAATAGTTTCAAATAATTATTTTCGGCTATCTCCTCAGGCGCAATAAAATAAATATTCTTTATTCCTCCCCGGGCGCTAAGACGTGAGTAAATCCAGCGAATATTTTCTCCGCACTCATGTAGGGTGTCGATAAGAACGCAGGGTTTATCAAACACCGTCGCGCAGACTAAAAACTCCAGCCGATTATCGAAAAAATATACCTGCCTGTCTTTAGCAGAGAGCGACGTTATCGCTTGTCGGATAGCAAAATTACGAGTAAATACCAGTACTGTCGTCAACGTCTATTCCTTTTGTAATACACACAACACTTAACTAAGGCGAGGTTTTGACAACATATACGCGTTCCAGAACATCTTTCTCTACTTTGTAGGCTTTTCCATTCAGCCTTAAAAAGGGGTATCGTTCAAATCCCACACTATTAAATGCGAACTGAATTTTCTTTATCATGGAGAGCAAATATGATTTCGAGCAGCGCAGGCCGTAATCTTCAAAAACATGCACAATAATGTCATTATCGTACACCACGCCGGTATCCATTCCGGCAAGTAAATATTCGAATAGCCTGGCCTTCGTTGCTCCAAATCTTTTTATGCGCCCATTTTTAATATTAATTAGCGTTCTGGTAGAAATTCGGTATTCCAGACTCTGGAATATATTGTATCCATAGAGAACCTTGTCAGAGACAAAAGGCATAATGACTCCTTAGGGGGTAACTATCCCATATCTATGACACCTTTTCCGTATGTGGGTGAAATAAGCTCACAGCCACCTGATACGTTAAAAATATTATTTCAATGAAGAAAGTGTGACAATGAGACAATTTTATAAAAAATAAAAACCAAAAAATAACAAAAACAGAACACAATAAGCTGTCTTTATGGAAATGGCAGACTTAAACCCTAAATGAAAACAAAATGTTACCTCCCGGCGGCTAGTTTTTACAAAAATCTAACCATAGATAATTTATCCAAATATTTTAATATCTTGGTTAAAAACTCTAAGAATAAAAAATATAACAATAAAATCATATATTTAAATCAAACGCAGAAGTTTCTTAAATATTATCTTAACCAATGTAATTTAGGAATAGTCAGGACAATTCTTTAATCTCTGCTATAAACGCGCATACACAAATAAATTTAATTTTACAACCCACCCTATTTTGCACATTAGCAGCCTCAAAAAACAACCTTAAAACCATTAAAAAACAAAAAGATGCAAAAACATGACTCTGGATCAAATTCAGCAAAACAGCACTATTTCTGCATAATTAATCTGAATCAAAACTTGCGATCCATTTAACCTGAAGCATTATTAATCTTGCGACGCACCTTCAGGGAATGGAGATATTTTCTGGTGACCACAACTACTCCTTTATGAGTATTCCTCCGTTTAGTCACTCAAGATAATTAATTATATCGCAATAATAACTTCGCGGGAAAAAGCGTTTAAACCAGGCTGGATAATAAAGAGGCATCAAAGAGAAAGAGACGGTGAGGGCGAGATGCTTAACGCAGCAGCGCCGCATAAAATATGCGGCGCTGCTGAATCAGAAGCCTACTCCTGTACAGTTAACGCCCTGACTGTTATTCAACCAGTCAAGGACGCACTGGTTATTGCCTTTATCGAGATAGTTGAATTTAACGCTGAACTGATTGGTGGCCAGAATAGCGTCTACGGTCGGCACCCAGGTACCATATTCTCCCGCGACGGCGTACTGAGTCCCGTTTTTCCACGGCTGGCTGAACCAGTTATCCGTAACGGTAATTGGCCCGCGCTCGGGCTGTCCTCGTACGCCGATTGAAGAGCGATTATTCGTGCCGAAGCGTCCGTAGTCGAACCAGTTTTGCGTCACCTCCATAAACGCGCCGGCAATGCCTTCTGGCTGGTACAGGTGCATATCAAACTGATGATAAGCCCCAAGTTCGCCGCCGTTAAGCACCAGATTATGATGCGCCGCATAGCCCTCACCCGATCGGCCGTTTCCGGCAATCGAATGCCGGTTACTGTTGAAGACGTTACAGGCGACTTCCGCAGTCGCGTTGCCATTTTGCGTCACTACCCCATAGCCGAGTCCCGATTTGATATTGTCGTGAATGTAGCTGTGATGGACGCGTACGTCGGTGGCTGTTTTCACGCTTACCGCCGCCCATGGCCAGCCCCACATCTCCATATTGTCCACTTCGACATTGTGGCTGCCCGGCACGGTCTGAATACCGATAGTGGCATTATTGGTGACGGTGCCTTTATAGGGCCCTTCATAGCGAAGGCCCGAGATACGCGTGTTGCTGTCCATCGCGATAATGGGGAATTCATTTGTCAGCTCGCTTATATAGGGAATGCTGAGGCGCGCTCCGTCGCTGCCGTTCAGGCCGCGATCGCTGAAAATGGTGGTTCCGCTTTTGACAAACAGCGCGTTTTGCTGGACCGGCAGCTCAATCTCGACGTCGCCGGGAATGTAGATATAAGCGGTGCCGGCATCGACCAGTTTCTTCAGCGTGGCGTAATCCCGGGCTTCCTGATAATTCACGCTGTTTTTATCAATCTGCTGCGCATAGCCGCTGCCGCCTCCTACGACCGAGCACTGCCCGCTGGCATCCAGTAGGTGGGTGGTCACCACAACGTTAAGCTCCAGCGGAGAGGAGACGTTGCCTTTTTTATCCACCGCGCTAATCCTGACGGGATAGCGATTTTCGCCGCCGACCACAAAGCCAGGCAGCGTCAGTCGAAAGGTGCCCTCCTTCTCATTAATCACGCCGCCCGCCGCCCTGAAAGCGGAAGCGTCAATCTCATAGCGCGCAATGCCGTACAGGCTCTGCACCTCCGGCGTCACCACCACGGTAGTGCTTTCGGGGCCGGTTACGGCGGTATCGGCGCTGATGGCGAACGGCGCCTGGCTGACGGAAACCGCCATGGTCACAGGTTCGCTGCTATTCCCCAGCGCATCTTTACCCGTGATGATAATGGCGTAGTGGTTATTCCCCGTTGCCCGCCATTCAGGCATAACGAAGTGAAAGTCCGGCAGGGTTCCGGTGATTTTTCCTCCTGCGGCGATAAACGCTTCCGCGCTGAACTGAACCTCACTCGCCGTTGCGCCTTCAGAGACTACGCTAATCGATGCGTCTACCGTCTGCTGTTCGGTTCCCGTTAGCGTGCCCGGCGCCGTTACTGCGATATTGACGGGTTGCACCTCCAGAGTCAGGCTTACTGGTTTTGACGAACGGCCCTGTT
Source organism: Pantoea sp. X-Soil-MYKO-1289 (assembly GCF_059730625.1). Taxonomy (NCBI): domain Bacteria; kingdom Pseudomonadati; phylum Pseudomonadota; class Gammaproteobacteria; order Enterobacterales; family Erwiniaceae; genus Pantoea; species Pantoea sp. X-Soil-MYKO-1289. The sequence continues at coordinate 1,167,337 of NZ_AP036004.1, read as the reverse complement.
TATCCCAGGCGATAGCGGTCAGGGTATAGCGGTTACTGCCCTCTTTTTTCCATAAGGGCAACGTGAAACGATAGCTGGCTGCGCTATCCTGGCTAATTTTGCCCCCGGCGCTGAAAAAGGCGTCGCCCTGCCACTCGATTCGGTCAATGCCCGCCTGGGCGCTGGTCTGCGGCGTCACCACAACCTGATCGCCCGATTTACCCGACAGACTATCGGCGAGCGCTATGTTGATGCTGGCCGAGGCCACCGAAATGCGGGTCGTCACCGGCAAGGAGCGGTGGTTCTGATCGTCAGCGGCAGTAACCGTGATCGCATACTGGTTGGCTCCTCCATCCGACCATGCCGGCAGCGTCAGCCACAGCTTATCTGTTTCGATGTCGACTTTTCCTCCGCTGGCGATAAATTCCGGCGCTTCCCACTCCAGCCGCGTCACGGTCGCTTTTGACTCTACCTTTAGCGGCAGCGCGATGCGTGTGCCTTCAGCGCCCGACAGCTGCTGCGGCAGCGCCAGTACGATGGAGCGCGGCTCTACGACGATAGTTGCCGAAGCGGTATTGGATATATTTCCCTCGCTGTCGGTTACCGTCACTTCCACTGCGTAACGGTTTTCACCGTCAGCGCGATAGGGCGGCAGCACCGCCTCATAGTTGAGGCTCGGGCTATCGGCTTTTGCCGGCCGCGTTTGAATAAACTTACCGCCAGCCGCGAGGAATGCGGGCGCCTTCCACTCAACTTTACTGATGCTCTCCTCGCTGCGCACATTGAGCCCTGTCGCCAGGGTCTGGCCCTCTTCCCCTTTGAGATCCCCGGCCAGCGAGATTTTGACGTTCATCGGCAGCACCTCGACTTCAACGCGGAACGGTGCCGAGAGATTGCCCTTTTCATCTGCCGCGCGTCCTTCCAGGTGATAACGATTGGTGCCGACGGTTCGCCATTCGGGCAGAGAGAGCTGATAGCCGCCGTTTTCATACGTGACACTGCCGCCTGCGGCGAAAAAATCATCGCCTTGCCAGCCAATTCCGGTAACGGTATAGCGTGATGAGATATTCAGGTTGAGCGCCAGCTTGCTGCTTTCGATGCCCGAAACCTTCTGGCTGGCGGCAATGGAAAACAGACGATCCTTTTTGTATTCGAGAACGATAAAGTTGTTTCGATCCACCAGATCGTAGCGGGATCCGGCCAGCGTACGGTTAAAGCGGACTCGGTCGGGATCGAGCTGGGTCTTAAGCGGCGTTCCGAACTGCCAGGAGAGGTTAAGTCCTACCGAGAGTTCATCTCGACCGCCGCGCGCGTTAAGCGTTTTTTGCATTGAGATACCCACCAGCGGCACGGGCGTATAACTGACGCCAACGGTAAATAACTGAGGGTTCTTTTGCAGATCGTCGGGGCCAAATACGCCGACCTGATCGCCATAATAACGCGCCCAGGAGAGCTTGCCGCCCAGCTGAGGTAAAGAGGGAAGCCACGCCTCCGTTCGGATATCAAATCCGTTCGCGACGCGCTCGTGATAATCGGTAAAATCCTGCGACCTTTTCCAGTCGCTCAGGCGGAAATATCCGTTGGCAGAGACGCGAAAAAAATCGCGGCCATATTCAAGACCGGTGCCCAGACGCCTATGCTTACGGCTAATGTCATAGTCATAAAAAACGCTGGCGCCAAGCAGGGTATTATCTGAGGGCCAGAAGCGATAACCCAGTCCGATATTGGTCATCGTTCTGTTGTCAATGCGCCTGATACCTGTCTGCGAAAACAACAGATGGCGGCGATTTTCGTTGAGGGGAAATAAAAAATCGAATTCGCTGCCGTCAAAATGCGCGCTGCTGAGATTGAGTCTGGCGCGGGCGGTGCCGAAAGAAGAGAGACTTTGCTGCACGGCGGAGCTAAACAGGCCGGAGGCCATGCTGCCCCCAACGGCGCCGAGCCGGTCGGCTGAAGCATCCTGGCCGAGCATCTGCGCCAGTTTAGCGCCCGCGCCCGCTCTCGCCTGCTGGCTCTTTTCTTCGCTACGCTGCTGCTGCGTCTGAAAGGCGCGATAAACGTTCTCCCTCACCGTTAGCGACGCATTGCGGGAGTCGATAGCGCTGCCGACAGCCAGTCCAGGGTGAATAAATAAAAAAATATAAAGTCCATGCTTACGCTTAAGACGAGGCGGGTAGCAAGCCACCATGCTGATAATAACTCCATTAATAAAAAGGCGTTCTCAAGATGGGAAGCAAGGATATTTGAGAGCCATTAAGATTATTTTTAATAATAAGCGCTGATTTGTATAAACAATAATCAATACAATGATTTTTATAATTTTAATATTTCAGACACTTCTTAACAATCAGATGATTCAGCACGTAAAATCTTATTTTGATTAAATAAGATGCAGCCTGGGTCGCCAGGCATGCCTGAATCAATAACGCGCTATTCAGCACAGGCTTTGCGTATTTAGGATTATTTTAAAGGCGGTGGATTTTCAGGCGGGAGCGATCGCTTTTCGCGGGAGAAAAACATTTATTGCTAAATTTATTTGCTGTAACGCTGATTATGTCCGCTAATTCGTGGCCATTTTTGCGCGCGCTTCCTTTGATTTAAGCGTTATTTTTATCCCCGCATAGCTTTACCGGCTGGCTAATGACTGGGGCGTAGTCAAAGAAAAACGTTACTTTGCGATTTACGACAGTCGCGCGGGCTGCAGCCAAACCAGCGCCGGAACGCGCGGGAGAAGGCGCTGACTTCAGAATAGCCCAGCAACAGCGCCATCTCTGACACCGACAGATGGTGTTGCTTCAGATAATGCGTCGCCATTTCCTTGCGCACGCTGTCGACCAGGGCGGAAAAACAGGTCTGCTCATCGCGCAGCCGCCGCTGTAACGACCAGGCGGATAATCCCTGTTTCTCGGCGATCATTTCCAGCGAAGGTTCGCCGCTCAGTAACTGAAGGTGAATGTCGGTACGGGTTTGATTAACGGTGTCCTGATTGACCGCCGGCGGGCTGAGCCGACGGATCGCATCCTGCATTACCAGCAGCAGCATGGGATCGTGATCCGGCATTTTGCGGCTCAGATCCGTTTTAGCCACGATCATCGAGTTGAAGGGCTGATCGAAATAGACCGGCGCATCGAAGACCTTACAGTGCTCATGCCAGTGCTCGGGGCGCGGATGCTCAAAGTGGACTTCTCGCGGCGCCCAGTGCCGTCCTGCCGCGTGGCGAATCAGGTTAAGAAACATGCCTAAAGTTAGCTCTGCATCCTGGCGGCGCAGCAGAATCGCGCCGTGACGCACCTGATAATCGAGTTGCCAGCAATCACCGTGCTCCGTCAGACGAATACAGGTATTGTGCTGATGCCAGGGAAACGCATTCACGACGTTGCGCAGCGCCTGCTCCAGCGTGGCCGAACACAGGCCGATATAGCCGATCAGTCCCAGAGACTGCGGGCGGAACTGATGGCCATACTGCAAACCGAAGTTGTCTACGCCCGCCTGACTGGCGGCTTCCTCCAGCACCCGGCAGTAATTCACCAGATCCAGACTCAGCGTCGGGCAGGCGAGCGTATCAGGATCGATGCCGCTGATGCCAAAAATGCGGTCCACATCGCCGCCCTGAGCGTTAATGAAATCACCCAGCCCGGTCGCGGCGGCCGAGAGGACGCCACGGTGCTGGCTTCCTGCCCCGGACAAGGCTGTGAGCGCTACCTCTGGGAATCTGCTGGTCATGATGTTTTCCGCCTGAAACTGAATATCAGTTATTTCTGCAAAAAACATACCAGCCGTCGGGCGCGTGATAACAGCGACTTAGCGCCGCCTCACCGTAGATTGCACTGCAATCACCCATTCAGGCACCGTCAGAGTGCGCTAAACGCCAATCGGCAAACGGGCGCCTTCGAGGTAGCGATGGCACAGGCGCACCGTGTCGTCGGCCCAACCGCTGCCCAGGCTGCGGGCCATCTCCGTTTCGCTATGGGAGGCCACCCAGGCCGTCAGCTGGATGCGGCGTTGTATCAGCAGAGACGGGATCATTGCCAGCTCCTCATCGCTGACGTGCGCCACCTGCTCATAGCCGTTTAGCCAGTTTTCCACCCACTGCGGGGCGCTGGGATGGTGCTCGACAAAGCTGATGGCAGCGGCAAGATCGTGCAGGTACCAGCCCATTCCGCAGTCATCAAAATCAATAACCCGCGTTTCGCCTTTGTGAACCAGCAGATTCGTCAGCCGCAGGTCGGCGTGAATCAGACCATAGCGATCGGGCGACTGGCCAAATGTTGCCATCTCGCGGCTCACATGGGCCAGCGTCTCTTCGACGACCGCGTGTTGCGACCGCGCCAGGCCAGCGACATCCCGCCAGTCGCCCCAGTGGCCAGCAGGAGAAACCATGGAGTGATGATCCCAGACGATGCGGCGAAACCCCTGCGGCTTGTGCCAGCGTCGGCTGTGGTGGTGCAGCTGCGCGGTGATGCGGCCTAACTGGCGAAATGCCGCTGGCTCGACCGCATCGGTGAGCATATCGCCCTCTATCCAGTGAAACAGCACCGCATATCGCTCGCCGCCATCAGGCAGGGGAAGCGTCTGAATGCGGTTGCCCTGCCCGTCACTGACCGCAACCGGCACACAGATCTCGGCGGCCTGCAGGGCGTCCAGCCAGTGAAGCTCGCTTTCAATATCCTGCTTCGCGTGATAGTCGCCCCGATGAATACGCAACGCATAGCGGCCCTGCGGCGTGCCGACAGACAAGGTCGCGTTCTCGGAACGGCACAGCAGTTTGACCTCAGCGTGCAGACAGGCGGGATAGGCCTGCAATGCCTGATGGGCAAGCTGAAGAATGGCGTCGTTACTCAAGGTGTCATATTGCTTAATGCTCATATCTGGCTCCCTCTCTCTGCGTGTGGCTTCAGCATGGCGCTGAACCTTCCCTGCACGCTTGACAGGAGAGCAGGCAAAAATTGACTTCAGCAGAGTAACGACGGCCTGACCCAGGGCGACTTGACCCCAACCGACGAGTTTCTGTTTTCTGCGGTCAAGTTTTTCTGTTAGCGCTGTGTCCATCATCTACCCGTCAGCTTTTAAGGCATCGCTTTTTCACTTTACGCAGACGGGGAACGCAGTGATGAAAGAAAAACTGAAACCCACCCTGGGCACCCTGCAACTCTGGGGGATCGCCGTGGGACTGGTTATATCGGGCGAGTATTTTGGCTGGAGTTACGGCTGGGGCGCCGCGGGTACCCTGGGCTTTCTGGTCACGACGCTGTTTGTCGCCGCCATGTACACCTGTTTTATCTTCAGCTTTACCGAGCTGACGACCGCTATTCCGCAGGCAGGCGGGCCTTTTGCTTACAGCCGTCGCGCCTTCGGCGATACCGGTGGGTTGATTGCGGGCATTGCCACCTTAATCGAGTTTGTTTTCGCGCCCCCGGCCATCGCCATGGCGATAGGCGCCTACCTCAACGTGCAGTTTCCAGAAGTGAACCCCAAACTTATCGCGGTCTGCGCCTACCTGATCTTTATGGGCCTCAACATCATCGGCGTCAGCATCGCGGCAACCTTTGAGCTGCTGGTCACGCTGCTGGCGGTGATTGAACTGCTGGTGTTTATGGGCGTGGTGGCGCCAGGCTTCAGCCTGACGAACTTTGTGGCTCACGGCTGGGCGGGACAGGAGACCTTTTCGCTGGCCTCGCTGTCCGGCATATTTGCCGCGATTCCTTTTGCCATCTGGTTTTTCCTGGCCATCGAAGGCGTCGCGATGGCGGCCGAAGAGGCCAAAGATCCACGTCGCACTATTCCCCGCGCCTATATCAGCGGCATTTTAACGCTGGTGGTGCTGGCGGTTGGCGTCATGGTGTTTGCGGGCGGCGCAGGCGACTGGCGCACCCTTTCCGGCATCAACGATCCGCTGCCGCAGGCGATGAAAATGCTGGTAGGCAACGATTCGCGCTGGATGCACATGCTGGTATGGATTGGCTTATTCGGTCTGATCGCCAGTTTTCACGGCATTATCATGGGCTACTCTCGCCAGTTCTTTGCGCTGGCGCGGGAAGGCTATTTGCCGCCGTCGCTGGCGAAGCTGTCGCGCTTTAACACGCCGCACCGCGCGATTCTGGCGGGCGGCGCGGTCGGCATCCTTGCGATTTTCTCTGACGGCGTCAGCTTTCAGGGCATGAGCCTGACCGCCGCGATGATTACCATGTCGGTGTTTGGCGCCATCGTCATGTACATCATGAGCATGCTGAGCCTGTTTAAACTACGCCGCACCGATCCAACCCTGGCGCGCAGCTATCGCGCGCCGGGTTACCCGCTGATCCCTGGCATTGCCCTGTGTGGATCGGTGATTTGTTTGATCGCGATGCTGTGGTTTAACCCGCAGATCGGCGCGCTGTTTGTTGGCTTTATGGTGACAGGCTATCTCTATTTCCTGACCACCCATTCCCGCCGCGGCGCTATCGCGCAGACCTCTGTTGCCGCAGAAACCGACTAACGCATTGATAAGCCCTGCTGCGCATAGCCTGCGGCAGGGCAGCACAAAGACCAAGGAGTCACGATGACGGTACGTTCAACCATAATGGATACCAACAGCTTTCGTGCTGAACACGCGGAAACGCTGGCGCCGGACATTCGACAGCTGACCGACAAGCGCAGCCGGGTGCTGGGCGAGTCCTATCGGCTGTTTTACCGCAACCCGGTGCATCTGGTGCGCGGACAGGGCCAGTATCTGTGGGATAAGGCGGGCAATCAGTATCTGGATATGTACAACAATGTGGCCAGTATTGGCCACTGTCATCCGGCGGTCGTAGAGGCGGTGCATCAACAGATGATGCAGCTGAATACGCATACGCGTTATCTGCACGAGTCGATCCTGGCATACAGCGATCGTATCCTGGCCACCCTGCCCACTGAAATCGATCGCGCCATGTATATGTGTACCGGCTCCGAAGCGAACGATCTGGCTATCCGCATTGCCCAGTGCTGGAGCGGCGGCACCGGGATTATCGTATCCAGAGAAGCCTATCACGGCACCAGCGCGCTCACTTCTGGCGTCTCGCCCGCGCTGGGCAGCGGCCAGCCGCTTTCACCGCATACCCGTCTGGTGGCGCCGCCCGACTTTTACCGCGTTCAGACGGCGGATCAGGGCGCATGGTTCGCGCGGGAAATTCAGCAGCAGATCGACGATATGGCCGCGCACGGCATCAAGTTTGCCGGTTTTCTGGCCGATTCGATCTTCTCCTCAGACGGCGTGTTACCTGGACAGCCGGGCTTTTTAAAACCGGCGATTGATGTCGTGCACCAGAACCGCGGAATTTTTATCGCCGACGAAGTGCAGCCAGGTTTTGCCCGCACCGGCGAGGCCTTTTGGGGCTTTGCCCGACACGGCGTGGTGCCCGATGTGGTCACCACCGGCAAACCCATGGGGAACGGCATTCCGGTGTCGGGGCTGATGGCGAAAGCGCCGGTAATGGCGGCGTTTAGCGATGCGCTGCCCTACTTTAATACCTTTGGCGGCAACCCGGTCTCCATGGCGGCGGCGCATGCGGTGATGGATGTGATTGAGCAGGAAGCGCTTCAGGCGCACAGCCTGAAAACCGGCGCGGCGCTGCTGGCGGCCCTGCAATCGCTGCAGGCGGCTTACCCCTGCATCGGCGAAGTGCGTGGCGCAGGGCTGTTTATCGGCTTTGAACTGGTGAAGGACAGGGAAAGCAAGCAGCCTGACAAGCGTCTGGCGCTCGACCTGGTGGAGGCGCTACGGGAAGAGTTTGTACTGACCTCCGTCGCCGGGCCTTACGGCAACGTGCTGAAAATTCGCCCGCCGCTCTGCTTCCAGACGCACGATATCGACTGGGTGGTGAGTGCGATGGATCGCTGTCTGAGGAAGTTACAGGGCTGACGTATTCCCGAACTGTCGCAGCGGCCCGGCATCCGTCGGGCCAGCATACCCTCACCTGACAAGCGGAAGCCAGATGGACGATTTAGGTTGTGGTGTAATCCCTGGCGTTACATGCTTCCTTCTCGATCTTGCACATCGGATGAACCCCGTATAGTTGCGCCACCATCATCGGTCAAAATAAGTGAACAGGTACAGCCATAATAAATGCTCCATGCTTGTGATTAGTCGTATAACCATTTCCCTGCTTTTGCTGATTCCGCGAACATTCTTACAGTAAGCGGTTTTGAAATCTGTCTGAGGGGGTCTCTGGTAAACCATTTTCGGAAAAACCATTCCAGTTTCCATGGGTAGTAATGCGCCATATCCAGATCTGTTACATCAACTCCAAACATCTCATCATATTTCTCTATGGCATCGCCTAACTCATCAGCATCAGCATAGCCCTGTAATGGCGTATCCATTTCAATGGGAATGGGTTGCATAGTAAGAGTGGTCATTAGTGATAGCTCCTTACGAAAAAAGGCTAACACTTCTTCATCAGTTACCATATTTTATCGTCTCCTCTGGCTATTCTGTTGTAGTTAGAGGTTGCTTTGTAAGCAATGGTTGCTACGTCATTTGCGAGAAGAATCCACCCTACCATCGGTATCGTACGCCCGACGAACTTACCGAGATTATTTACCCACATGGGCTTGTAATAACGAAGACTTGCATTTGTTAAAGTGGGGAGTCTGAAAGATAATTCAACATTGAGGTAACGACGAGCATAGACTGAGGCAATCGACGTTCCTTCAGTGGCTGTGCGGAACTTCCTGCGAGTTTTGACTAATGGCTGACCAAAAATTATTAGCGCTACAGTGGCCAGATCTCCAATGTCCCCCATCTGTTCATTTACGGAATCAAGAAGAATCCAGAAAAATAGCTCACTGGCTGAAATATTGCCGATGCCTTTATAGAAGTAGGTTCCATCGAGTTGCTCGACCGTATCCATCTCATATATTCCTTTACGTTCCTTGTAAGAAAACATTATAAGAAGCGGAAGCTGGATTGCTTGCTGATCTATATCAATCGCCTGCTCTGTATAGTTGCACAGTCCATTAAAAGTTAGATGCAGGAAGACCTAAGGCTGAAATAAATATAACTACATCTATCTGTTTGTTTTTTGCTGACTAACCTGAAACCATTTTGCTAAACGCACAGGCGTAACGCCCTTAAATATATTCGCTATGGGATAACCGGGTTTTCCGTTCCATGAACGCGCAGAATAACTTTCTCTGTAATGTCATTAATGCCAACCTTAGTTTGCGTAAGTCCTTTTACCTTTAGCGTGGTGCAGTAACTACTGCTATAGACTTTCTCTCTGGCCCTAAAAGTATCTGCTATACGGGCATGCAGTTTCAATTTAGGGGTATTTCTCTGAACGAGGATAGCCCCAAATGTCCTCAGGACAGATATCCATTCCAGTAGATGCGAGGAGACTTCAGCAGACGCTGATTTCGCTGGTATGAATGTTTTTAAGGGATTTTGTAGACTTCAGGAAACGGTACTGGAAAAGAAAATGGCACGCCCTACAGGATTCGACAAAGTAAACTAACATTATGAGTAATATCAATTTTTATCTGTTCGATTTTTTCAGGAGCCCCCAAAAAAGCCCCCACATTTTTTTGCGTTAAGCTTTCACAATTAAGGTTGTCTCCTGTGAGCTTTTAAAGGCAAAGGCAAGGTTGATCTTTTGATGCGCACCTGCTTTTACAGGTGATAAGTGGAAGCTGATAGCAATCACGCAACAGTACTGAACACCATAATTTAATAAGTGCTTCACCGGAGCTGTGACGAGGCTCAGTCCCCTGCTTCCATCCCAACAGGGTAGACTTTGCAACATCAATCTCATCGGCAATCTGCTGCACAACGTAACCTGACCTGTTAAGGCTGTTCAGAATTCCCAACTCTAAGCCAGTCAACTTTAAATGGATGCACGACAGACATGGCCTCCTCCTGACACACGTGTGCAGCGACATTTTGAAAAAACATTAAATCTGCCCTGACGTTTTCTCATTTTTTATCTCCTGCCCGTGATTTAAAAATATTCTTACCATTCATCTCTATAATGAAACGCAACAAAATAATCATAATTATCCAGAAGGATTTCCTCACTGAAAAAGGGCTGCAGATAGGGGATCCATTCTGCTTTCACATCAAACAACCCATTGTTTATCGTGTTCTCCGGGGGCAGACCCAGCGTATCAATAATGGAGTCATCGTCACCGAAATCTTCTGTGTAAGCTTCAGCAACAAGATATTCTGTTTTTTTGTCATACCATTCCAAGCCTATTTTTAACCCCATCATTTTTCTCCAATCATGATTTTTCTGAGGCGGCGTCCCGGAACAGCAGGTTTAATCTGCTTGCCGGTTTTCTCGGTTTTTTATCTCCTGCCTGTGATTCAAAAATATGTTCACCACTCATCCCGATAATCAAATGAAATGAAATAATCATATTCCTTTAACCTGATGTCCTCTTGAAAAAAAGGCTGGAGATAAGGCACCCATTTTTCAGTAACATCATAAAAACCTGCATTGAGCGTATCGTCCAGAGGAAGACCCAGTGTTTCTATGAGTGAATCGTCATCACCTAAATCAGCAGAATAGGCTTCTCCTTTAATCTCTTCATTAACTTTTGAAAACCATAAAGTATGTAATTTCAGTCCCATTTGATGGCTCCTGATGCTAATTTTTTAATCCTTCGCCCCGGTATAGCCGGTTTAATTTGCCTCCCGGTTTTGTGTTCAAATGCGCCAATGTGTTGCCCGTCGCTTGTTCGGTACCCTTCCAGTTCACCGTGGCTATAATCCCACTCATAAATTTTTCGCCCTTTATCGCCTGACCAGCGTGCGCGCTTTCCATTCCCCCCTTGCCTGGGTGTCACTGGCTTTTCCCATTTGAGTTCACCCAGCCCTTTTATTTCATCTGTACGCGGTGATTCGTAGTACTTATGCCCGCGCTCACGCGTCCCTTTGCGGGGGTTCTTCCTGGCTTCCTCCAGCTTGCTTTCAGCATCCTTTTTCTTTTCCTCCTTCTGACGCCGGCTTTCAATGGCTATGACGAGATCAGATTTCGCCTTTTCAAACTCTTCCAGTTTCTGGTGATAACGGGCTTTGCGTTTTTCATGCTCGCGCGTCCACCTTTTGATGCCATGTATTTTCTCCCATGCACGTTTCCGAGCAGCTTCCAGCTCCTCCGGAAAGGTATCCACACGCTTATGCAACTGATTCACCCGAAAAATGGCTTTTGAAAGCTCAGATATGGCGTCCTTAAGGTCTCGTTGAGCGGCCTCTACCGGATGCCGGGCATCCCATTCAGCCTGACGTCGTTTATTCTCTTCTTCCTGCTGTTGCAGTTCAATTTCTGCAAGTATCCGGATAATGACCAGATAAACCGGATCGACTTTTTCTTCAGAATTTCCAGGATGAAAACGGATAATGGCGTCATGTGCATGACCATGAGCAGGCTGTACACCGGAAATCCGATGAGGTTTCTGTAAAGGTGTTACGCCCTGAGGATGCACTGCGCCGGGCTTCACTTTGTAAGGATTCACATGTATATGCACTGGCGGCACATTGTCCTGAATTTTTGCAGAATAAATCCTAGGCCGTTTTGTGGGATGCGCATCCACAATTTTGACGCTGATCGGATGTTTACCGGGGCGGACAACACCAATTTTCTGTATACCACCATCAACAACATCCTGCACCTTCACCGGAACATTGAGGTGAGACAGAGCAGAGATATCTTCGACAGGCTTATCCGTTACTTTATTCAGTGGCAGACTCATGACAAGTTTTCCCATGAAGTCGCCGTCACGGGTGGGCTTATTTACTGGCGTCAGTAGCATTCCGGCAAAACCTGCAAACCTTCCCGCCAGCGCTGCAGAATCAACAGCCATTGTCTCCAGCTGGGACAATGCCATGGCTGTCTCTCTGGAGACTTCAGCCATGCTGAACAGGGTAAATCCCCATATACCTTCAGTCAGCGTAAAAGGAACGGCTAAACCCGGCACCGCAGCAACAGTAACGGGGCCAGAATGATTATGAGCATGACTCCCTCCCTCATTGCCCTTTCCGTGATGCTCCGGATTAGACGGAGCATCCTTACCGCCATAGTGATGGATATCACCCCGTTTACCATGGTGGTCACTCCAGCCCGGGCCCTCATTAGGAGTGATCCCATTAGCCACACCGGGTACTTTGTCCTGCTCACGGGTATTTTTGTTATTGTCTGCCATGAATAAGCCTCCTTATGCGATTACTGGCGCTGAGCAATTGCTCCCGGCGCTCAAAAATCATACTGAAGAGGATCTGGATCTGTCTGTAGACTGAAGTAACAAAGCATAACGGCAGAAAGCCTGCTGGCGTCGGGGAGTCCTTTTGCACGGGATCACAGTACGCCTGAAGGCCTTGCGATTACAAAAGCACTTCAGTGGCAGGCATTGCCGTTATCCGTTGTATTCGGCCAGGCAGCTCAACCTGGCAGGTGAATGTGACATTTATTCTTTATTTTCAATTTATTACAAACTGGTCTAATGACACCCCTCAAAAAAAAGTGTACAGGTGATCACGAGAATTATTCATTATTTTCATACAGTTAAGTCACATGCCGCCGCCGCCATGGAAATGCAAAAATCAGCCGTTTTCCGCGGGGCCGCCGCCTCGTGGACGGGGTACCCCTCCGGGAGGACCCGCTCATTTTTCCACGTCCTGCCGGCCACACCGACTGACCACCATCAGGTTGGTTGTCGGTTCAGAAAATGAAAGTCGGGCCTTAAAGGGTTTTACCCAAACAGTGCAAAACCTTCAGGCTATTGCAATAACTTCTCAGTAAGGGCGAATATTCAAACACAGCCTAAGTCTTTGATTTGTCCGAGACCGTCACTTTGTCTGCCTTACGAGATCTGGCTGTCAGATGATTAATGAATAACTTCCTGATTTTATTACGAGTGGTCACAGTGACCACCCGCGTCCTGGCGCTTAATTCGGTCACTCGTTTGAGGACTGTCTGGCTCTTCGGTCAGGCACAGAGTACGTAAGCTATTGTTTATTTCATCCGTCCTCACTTTGAGGATACAGGCCATCCTCTCAATGAATCTATCTCTGTGGCAGTTCAACACTTTCCCGGCGCTTGTGCATTCAGCCATCATCAGTCTGGTTATCTGCTCAGAAGTCGATAACTTTGTCTGAATAAGGTTTTACCCAAAAAGTGCAAAACCCCTGGCAGCGGCATTACCTCTCATTTTGCTAACGCTCAACTGGAACTTAAATCGTTGATTTTTCCATTCACCGTCACTTTGGCCCCGCCCGGGATGCTGTCGACGGAATACTCGATTAAGAACACGCTGATTTCAGTATCGAGGATACTAACGACCTCTCGCCTGACTCACTATCGTGCCCATAGTATGAAGATGATCCAGATATGGACATGCCTCAGGCTTGAGTCGTTACTGTGACTCATAACTACTTGAAAGCAATACAAGTCCTCATTTTGAGGATGTCCACCAGCCTGACTTTCCAACATTCCCAACACAATGATGCTTTATGCGTATGCTTGAAACGGACAATGTCTGTCTGACTGGTTTGTAGAACTAAAGCCACCTTATCTTTCCTTTAAGCCTTATGTCCGCTATGAGCGAGAAGCGGACATCAAAGTAATGGCGACAGGCAAATTCTGCCAAAGTAAACATAACGCCCCTTGCCTGCCCCCTTGGGAGGCTCTCAGCTCGCTTCTGCAGCGTCCGGGCAGTTTCCGGCACCCTTCATTGTCGGAACCCCGGAAAATGCCCTTGATGATACCAAAGCCTATGCATGGTTATGCAGAGAGAGTTGTTCTCCACGCATTGGTATATGCAGATATTGGAAAAGTCCGCTTCTGGCACTGAGCGGACAGATGTACAAGCAAGGTCCGCCAGGAGCGAACGGCAAAATAGAGTGGCTTGAACGCAAAAGGTTCAGGCTCAATGTGCTCGTTGTTCTGACAATGAAACGCAGCTAAAGGAGCCAGGTAGCGTTTAGACCGGTGGGGCAGATGCAGGCATTCCCTGTCTCTTCATTGTCACAATCTTATGGGCGAGGGATATGCGTCTTGAGGTTTTATTCTCTCAACAGTTGCTTAGCCGTCGTTATTCTTTATCTCAGAGCTTCTGGCCTAATTCTTAATTTTTAATGTTTATATATTCTTCACTCTTGTTATGACTGGTCTTAGTTTCTGCATGCCGTTTTATTTAAATTATTATAAATAAATGATTTTTAATACCCTCCCTTTATTTTCATTACACGTTTCGCTTAGTTTTTCTATTTGCCTGTTATTTTTAATATGTCGGCTACCTCGCAAATGACTTAAGTCAAACTGGCGAATGTAATTTTTTTCTCTACAGTTATATCGAAATGTAACCGAGCTCGCCCATTTCGCCATAAAATCCTGTCAGGTGCCCGGGAAGGCGCTGACAGGCCTCTTTGCTTTACACGGTACGTTAACCTTTAATGCCCAAGAGGATGTCAATGAAACTCAAACCCCTGGTTCAGAGCCTCGCCCTGTGCGGGCTTCTCACCACCCTTCCCCTGCAGGTCTACGCGGACGCCAGCCAGAAAGATGCTGCACCTGCGACAAAGCAGGCCAACGATGCGCTCTATCAGCAGCTGCCCTTTGACAACAAAACCGACTTTACCGACGCGCACAAAGGCTTCATCGCCGCGCTGCCCGATGCGGTAATCAAAGGTGAAGGTGGGAACCTTGTCTGGGATCCGAAAAAATATGCTTTCATCAAAGAGGGAGAAAAAGCGCCTGATACTGTTAACCCCAGCCTGTGGCGCCAGGCCCAGCTGATCAATATCAGCGGCCTGTTTGAGGTCACTGACGGTATTTATCAGATCCGCAACCTTGACCTGTCCAACATGACCATTATCGAGGGCAAAGAGGGCGTGACGGTAGTCGATCCGCTGGTTTCTGCGGAGACGGCCAAAGTGGGGATGGATCTTTACTTCAAAAATCGCGGTCAGAAGCCGGTGGTGGCGGTGATTTACACCCACAGTCATGTTGACCACTACGGCGGCGTGCGCGGCGTGGTACGCGAAGAAGACGTGAAGTCGGGCAAAACCAAAATCTACGCGCCGGCGGGCTTTATGGAAGCGGCGGTAGCGGAAAACATTATGGCCGGCAACGTAATGAGCCGCCGCGCCAGCTATATGTACGGCAACCTGCTGCAGCCTGATGCGAAAGGCCAGGTCGGCGCCGGGCTGGGCACCACCACCTCCGCTGGCACGGTCACGCTTATCGCGCCGACAGATTACATCACCCACACGGGTGAAAAGCGCACTATCGACGGCCTGACCTACGACTTTATGATGGCGCCCGGCTCGGAAGCGCCGGCGGAAATGCTCTGGTATATCGAAGAGAAGAAAACTATCCAGACTGCGGAAGACGTCACCCATACGCTGCACAACACCTATTCTCTGCGCGGCGCCAAAATCCGCGAGCCGCTGCCCTGGTCCAAATACATCAACGACGCCATCAACCGCTGGGGCGGCAAGGCGGAAGTGCTGATGGCGCAGCATCACTGGCCCACCTGGGGCAACGATAACGTCAACACGCTGATGAAGAGCCAGCGCGACCTGTATCGCTACATCAACGACCAGACCCTGCGCCTGGCGAACCAGGGCTACACGCGCGATGAAATCGCATCGATGTTCAGGCTGCCGCCGTCGCTGGCCAACACCTGGGCGAAACCGCGGCTACTACGGCTCGGTGAGCCACGACGTCAAGGCGACCTACGTGCTCTATCTGGGCTGGTTTGACGGCAACCCGGCCACGCTCGACGAGCTGCCGCCGGAAGAGGGGTCGAAAAAGTTCGTTGAGTATATGGGTGGGGCGGACGCCATCCTGCAGAAGGCGAAAGCGGACTATGACAAAGGCAACTTCCGCTGGGTGGCGCAGGTTGTCAGCAAGGTGGTCTTTGCCGATCCCGATAACCGGGCGGCGCGCGAGCTGGAGGCCGACGCGCTGGAGCAGCTGGGCTATCAGGCGGAGTCCGGCCCGTGGCGTAACTTCTATCTGACCGGCGCGCAGGAGCTGCGCAGCGGCGTGAAGCAGCTGCCGACGCCGAACACCGCCAGCCCGGATACGGTGCGCTCGATGACGCCGGAGATGTTCTTCGACTATCTGGCGCTGCACGTCAACGGCGAGAAGGCGGCCAACCTGAAGTCCGTGCTGAACGTCGATTTTGGCGGCGAGGACGGTATGTACAAGCTTGAGCTGGAAAACGGCGTGCTGAACCATACCGCAGGCGTCAGGGATGAGAAGGCGGACGCCAGCATCAGCATGTCCCGCGACACCATGAACAAAATCCTGCTGCGGGAAGAGACGCTGAAACAGGCGCAGGACAAGGGCGAGGTGCAGATCACCGGCAACGCGCAGAAGGTGGACGAACTGCTGGGCAGTCTCGACAAGTTCGAGTTCTGGTTCAACATGGTTACCCCCTGATTGTCTGTTTCCCCCCTGCGTCTGCATACGCAGGGGGGATCCAGCCGGCTTGTTTCACCTGAATGCGGAAGCGGATATGCGCCGGATTTTTTTCACTCTGTTTACAGCGGTTCTTTCCGCTGGTGCGGCCTGTGCCGAAGACCCATCCGGGGGCACCGCACAGGCCAATAACCCGCTGGCCAGTATGACCGCCTTCAACATGCAGAATTATTATATTGGAGACGTCAGCGAGTCAGATAAAGAGGCAAATCAGTTCTGGCTGCGCTATGCCCGGCCTTTTTCGATTGGAGAGAGCAACTGGCTGCTGCGCGCCTCGCTGCCTCTGAATACGTATCCTGCCTCGCCCACCGGCGGCCATCAGACCGGGCTAGGCGACCTGAATCTGTTCACCGCCTGGCTTATTGACACCGGTAACCCGGCCGTCAGCTTTGGCTTTGGCCCGCAGATTACCGCGCCTACCGCCAGCCGCAACGCGCTGGGATCTGAGAAGTGGTCAGCCGGGCTGGTCAACGTGCTGTTCAACGCCAGCTCACCAGTGTTCCAGTATGGCTACCTTGCCTCGTGGCAGCACAGCTTTGCGGGCGACGGCAGCCGCAGCGACGTGAATGTAGGGGCTTTTCAGCCATTTCTGTTTTATCAGCTGGGGGGCGGCACTTATCTGCGCTCAGCGCCGATCTGGAATTATAACTTCCAGAACGACAGCTACGGCGTACCGCTTGGCCTCGGCGTCGGTCAGGTAATAAAGAGCGGGAAAACCGTTTACAACTTGTTTGTGGAGCCGCAGGGCAGCGTGGCCGATCGCGGCCCGGGGCAGCCCCGCTGGCAGATCTTTTTCGGCCTGAACCTGCAGTTTATGAATTAAAACTTCAGTACAGGTGAACTCTGCGCTGGACAGGAGAGAACAATGACACGTGTGATATCTATAAACGCCTTACGCCTGCCAATGGCAGGTATCCTGCTTGTCTGTTTTTCTGCCGCTGCCAGTCCCCTCGAGGGAGCTGCCTTCGCGCTGCGTCAGCAGGTGATGATTAACGATCTCAGAACGCACTGCCGCATCGATCAGGGTGTTTCAGACGAGAAAATCCGCAGCACCTTTCTGGCCGACCCAGAAAATCATCGCGCAATTATTAAAGCGGCCGACGCCCTGAAGGCCGGTAACCGGGAACAGTATGCCGGTTCGCTGTCTGAAATTCACTGCCCGTCCATGCTCTGATTACTGCTGGCCGACTCCTGGAGAACGTCAATGAAAGTCAGTGCCACCCTGATTGTTTTTGCATTGCTGTCTTCGCCGGCTCACGCCAGCGGTCTGTACCTCTATGAAATCGCCACCGAAGACACGGGTCTCGCCGGTGCCGGACAGGCCGCGCGGGCGCAGGATGCGTCGACTCTGATGACCAATCCGGCTGGCATGACGCGTTTACCAGAGCGGATGTTGACCGGCGGCATACAGGCGCTCTATGGCGACACGCCTTACAGCCTGGACAATGATGCGGGCTTCCAGGGAAAAAGTCCGGGCAATACGATAGGCTGGTTTCCGGGTGCCAGTCTGTTTTATCACCAGCGCCTGACTGACGACCTCTCCGCTGGCATAGGGCTTTACGGTAACTACGGGCTTGGCCTGGATTTCGGTGAATGGGATGGCGACCGGCTGATAAAGAAAAGCACCCTGGTCGGACTGACTCTCAGCCCGGCTCTGGCATGGAAGATTAATCCGCGTCTGTCATGGGGCGTCGGGCTGGGTATTAATTACGGATATCTCTCGCTGACGCGCAATGTGGACGGTCAGGATGAAAAGGCCAGCGACCATGACTGGGCGCTCAATTTTCGCACCGGACTGCTGTTTGATATCACAGATAAAACCCGCGCAGGTCTGACTTATACCAGCAAAACGGAATATCACTTCAGTATCGATGGCAGAGCGCGTTTTCCACAACTGCCGAATGTTGAGTATACGCTTCCGCTTTCCGCTCAAATTAATACCCCGGATCAGCTGATGCTGAGTCTGGTCCATGATATTAATCCGCGCTGGTCAGTAATGGGAGATTTAGGCTGGCAGAACTGGAGCCAGTACGGTGGTAATCAGATATACGTGTCAGGCGATGAGCTGGAGCGTAATAACCGCCTGAGAGATACCTGGCATACGGCGCTGGGCATACAGTTTCGCCCAGATGCGCGCTGGCGCCTGAATACGGGCGTGGCTTACGACAGCAGCTTTTACCGCAACCAGAATGATGCATCCATGACAATGCCTTCAGGAGAAGTCTGGCGGTATGGCGTGGGCGCGCAGTATCAAATTACGCAATCCAGTAATATAGGTGCGGCATTTGAATATCTGAGGATGGACTCCTCTGGCGTGGCTTCTCCATTGCTGAAAGGAACCTATCATGATCCCGATATTTACTTTTTCAGCATAAATTTCAGTCACATCTTTTAAAGGCTCCGTGCACAGGTCACAGGAGGAAATATGAAAGCAACAGCCTCCGGCGTTATTTTTACTGTTCTTGGTTTAACGTGCAGTTGTGCCTGGTCAGCAGAATCAGATAATGCTCTAGGGGATAATAAACTTGACGATGATCCGACGAAAGTCACGACGAAAGTGGGCCTGGCATGGTCGGATACGTATGGCATGGATGACAGCAATGTCTCTTTTTCTGGATCCGTCGCGCTTGATAAGGCACGAAAGCTTAATGCACGTATCAACAGCGATGCCAGTGAATGGAGGGTCGGGGGCTCCTGGCTTTTTCCGGCAGGTATTGTTAATTTCAACTTCGGCAAAAACGAATACTCAAATGGTGCCACGCAGACTAACTACTCAATAGGTACCTTCGTTCCGCTGAGCGTGTTTGGCATCAGCCCGGCTGGCTTCCAGATCTTCCCGATGGCGGGATATACCTATAACACCGGTGAAATCAGGGGGTGCAAATCAGAAGGCCCCTGCATGTCTCCCCAGTTTGCGGATACGCTTTCGCCTGAGTTCGGCTATGACACCATTACCACTTCCGGCAGCAGTGGATATCTGGGTGTCTATACCCTCCGACCGCTGACGTCTGACCTTACGATGATCGGCTTTGCAGCAGGCTCTTATGGATCAAAAAATGAGGTGGGAGAGAATTACCGGGGTTATTTTGGCGGGCTTGGGGCTGGCTACCGCTTTGATGAACACAGCTCAGTAAACCTTCTGACGTTCATTATGGACAACAACACCTATCTGGACGATCCCGACACGCGTTTTCTGATTTCTTATACCTGGCAATTTCAGTAATACGCATTGACGGCCGCCTTCCGGACGGATTTACCGCCAGGCAAGGTATGGTTTCTGGAGGCAAAATGATTAAAGCGGTGATGTGCCTGTGCGCTTGCCTGTTATTTTTTACTTTCCAGAACGCGCTGGGTGCGGAGCCGCGTCAGGCGCCCTCGCCACAGGAAAAAGCGCGTACGTTATATCTGCTTAATCAGCCCGTGGTGATGCTGCAGGCAAAATTTGGCCTTACCACACCAGAGGAGCGGGTCCAGCGCATCGTAACCATATTACGCTCGCTCGATGATAATGACCTGGCTCAACCGGTAGAGTTGCACACCGTTACGCGCTACCGACAGTCCGCCGTGCTTTTTTCTGTCAACGGCAAACCCTTTATGTTACTGGCGCAGAGCGATCTGGATGAAGGGGACGATCTGACGCTGGCACAGGCGGCAGAACGCGTCAGACTTCGTCTGGACACACTTCGAAAATCATTGTCTGAACAGTATTCATCTCGTTATCTGCTGTTATCCGTGGGTAAAAGTTTTGTGGGCGCACTGTCGCTGCTTACATTCATTCTGTTTGCTCTGCGCTCCTGTGCCTGGCTGAAGCGGGTGTATGCCGTAAGACGTGCTCAGCGTAAAAGCATTATTCCGGGCACACTGCGCGCCTTTCTCGGTCCCATTGAGGTGAGTCTGTATGCCACTGCCCTGACGTCGGTTTTCCTCGTGGCATTTTACATCTGGATCAGCTGGGTGTTACGGCTCTTTCCCTGGACGCGGATCTGGGGCATGGAACTGGGAGGTTACGCGGTAGAGCTGCTGAAACGACTTGGCGTGGCAATACTTTCCGCTCTGCCGGGTATGCTGATTGTTGTCGTCATCTTTCTGATTACGGCGCTGGTCACGCGACTGCTCCGGCTGGTGCTCAGGCGAGGTGAGACCGGGCAGCTACACCTGCCGGGACTGCATTCGGATACGGTTGGCGTTACCCGTAAACTCATCAGCGTCGTCATCTGGTTATTCGCCTTGTCGGCGGCTTATCCGTTTTTACCCGGCGCTGACTCGCTCGCCTTCAAAGGAATAAGCGTTTTCTTCGGACTGATGCTGACGCTCGGATCGGCAGGCGTGATGAACCATGCCATGAGCGGCCTGGTGCTGACCTATTCCCGCGCGCTGCGAAAAGGCGAAGTGATCAGGATTGCCGATCATGAGGGCGTCGTCAGCGAGGTTGGCATGCTGGCAACGAAAATTCTGACCCGCGAGAAACTACGAGGTTACGGTTCCCAACGCGGTGGTCGTCAGCGGCAGAATTGTGAACCTGAGCGCCCCGCTGAAAGGCGACGGCGTCAATATGACGACGAGCGTCACCATTGGTTATGACACGCCTTGGCGGCAGGTTGAAGCGATGCTGGAGCTGGCCGCCAGTCGCACTCCCGGGATTAACCACAGCATTGCTCCGCTGGTGCGCCAGCTGGCGCTGCAGGACTGGTATGTGGCGTACGAACTTCAGGTCCGGCTTCAGGCAGGAGAATCCCTGGCCGGGGTAAGGAGTATTCTTCATGGCCATATACAGGATGTGTTCAGTGAATTCGGCGTGCAGATCATGTCGCCTAACTTCGTCAGCCAGCCTGATCAGCCGGTGATCGTGACCAGGCCGGACTGGTTTACGCCCCCCGCGAGCCCGGAGGCCCGCGATAAAGGTTAAGGCGGGTTTTGCTTTACCCACCGGTTACGACCCTGCTGTTTTGCCAGGTAAAGCGCTTCATCAGCGCGGGCAATAATGCCGGAAGCACTCCCCCTGCTGCCCGAAATCGCGATACCCATGCTAACCGTGACCCTGTTACTGACTTCGGATGCAAGATGCGGCAGCGCCGCTTCAAGCAGGGCCGCCTGGATACGTTCGGCCACCTGAGCAGCTTCTTCGAGTGAGGCAGCTGGCAGCACCACCACAAACTCTTCCCCTCCATAGCGTGCAACCAGGTCTGCGGGCGTGCGAACCGATGATTTCAAAACCCCGGCGACTTTTGCCAGACAATCATCCCCGGCCTGATGGCCATAATAGTCGTTGTAGCGTTTGAAATAGTCCACATCGAGCATGATCAGTGCAAATGGCAAAGCCTGATGGATAGCGTTATCCAGATAGTTTTCCATCGATCTCCGGTTTGCTGTTCCGGTAAGCGCATCCTGATGCGCCATAACATTAAGCCGCGCGATAAGCATGAGGTTCTCCTGATAACGTCGCCAGGCTTCATCAAACCAGCGCTGCAGAATATAGCGGCCATAAATGAGAATGAGTGTGAGAAGGAGCCAGACCAGCAGGAATCGCACACTGATGCCCTGATTCAGCTGCATGCTTGCCAGCAGAGCGGTTAACCATAACGGAGTCAGGAAGAGCAAAAGAGCAGGTGGGTGGTAATAGAACGCGGCCAGCGCGGTGAGCATAAGGATCACACTGAGGGGCCAGGCAAAGGGCAGATGCCACCAGACGATAAAATGGTAGCTGCAGTAGCTCCACATCACACTAAGGATCAGCAGCAACCCCATGCTTAGGGAAGTAAATCTGGCGGGAAGACGGTAGATAAACGAGGCCAGTACGAAGGATAAAACAATAATGCCAACTGCAATGCCATTTATGAAAGGGAGTATTTCTGCCCGATCGCTGATTGAACGGTCAAAACCGCTCATGAGGACATTGCGAAAAAAAATTATCAGAGCAAAGCTGACGTTCACAAACGTGAACCAGGGAATACTTATTTGTAGCGCCTGCCTGACCATATCATTACGGTCCTGCCATGCTAATGCCCTGTCAAAAACACGACGTTGATCGCCAGAACGCTGATCCATCTCTTATGGCCTTACAAATGAGCAATTACTGTTCAGTGTAATAAAGGGAAAAAGTTTCAGGTAGAAGTGTGATGCTAACAAATAAGCGTCAGATGATTAAAACGGCTCTTCAGATGCTCAGCGTTTACTAATCAGACGTAGCTATGCGCGCCAGTGATGACTTCAGTAAGCTAATTTCAATAACGTCCGCTTCTGGCACAAAGCGGACATTCTGCCTGAGCTTTCCTGAATGAGCCTTAACGTCAGGCCAGCAATGTGTAAGCAAGCTGACACTCCGCGCTTCCCTCAATTTTTCCTCACTTTCTCCCTCACTTTTTACTCCTCACTTTTTCCGCACCTGTTTTTCGGGAAAATCGCTCCGAAGCCAGTCATATCAGGGGGTTCCGCACCTTCCCTCACTTTTTCCGCATATATACATGAAAAGTGAGGAGCAGAGGTTAACTTCCGCACCCCCTCCTCACCGCTCCTCACTTTATCCCTCACTTTTCCGGCAGCTGATAATTGTTATTTCTTCATCGTTGACTGTTACCATCCCGTGGCTTTCAAGCTTGGCCAGCCAGCGACTGAAGTTTTTGCTGACATCGATACCCATGGCTTTCATGTCATCACGCAGTAATGCACGGGTACAGGCAGCACCGTTTTCAGTCCGGCTGCGGATAAGTGCCCACAGAGTGGCATGGTTTTCACTCAGGTTCGGGATGCTGGATAAATGCGGGTCATGCTCATCAACGTCGCGGACGACATCCCGCACGGCCAGTGTTAGACAGAAAATTTTTCATACCATACCCTTGGTTTCACACAACGAACCAGCATAGTAGCCCTTTCACTTCAAAGGCTTTAACCTGGCCACATTCAGGTTTTCCATACAACAGCTTTCCTTACTGGCCCCCACCATGCCCCCACTTTTGCATGCCTCCACCACGCCCCCACCTGTATTTTGAGAACTCCCTCTCAGCCCAGTAAATTCGCGGGTTTGAGCATGGCCCCCACTTTTTGGGTGTATACAGGGAAAAAGTGGGGGCGAAAGGGGGATCGCCCCCACTGCCCCCACCTGGCCCCCACTTACTCCCCCACATCCCGCTGAGAGTAAATGATGATATTTTCGCCGTCTAAAGAAACAAGCCCAGCCTTAGTCAGCTTGCTCATCCAGCGAGAAAAATGCTTGCGGGTATCAATTCCCATGGCTTTCAAGTCATCAATGATGATGGCCTTCGTACAGGCCTCACCACGCGCATTACGGCTTCTTACTGACTGCCATATGGCCAGATGATTATCACTGAGGTTTGGCACGGCAATTAAGTCCGGATCGCTTTCCTCAACCTCACGGGCGACATCCCGCACGGCCAGCGAATGGATTTCCTCACCCTCTTCATCCGTTCACAGCGTTACCGGCTGCAGGTCGTACGCCCGGCGCTTCGGCTCCTCAGCATCCTTCAATTCCGTGCAGGTTAGTATCAGGGCGATTTATTCAACCTCTTAATTATCGGACACATAAAGAGCAGCAACTTTGTTTTTAAACGCACGAAAAAAAAGAATAGTACTTTAACTCTCCACCTCTCCACTTTTTGCGTTTTTTACTTTATTTTCATACTTTTAATTGGTGGAGAGTTGTTATTCAAGTGTCCACTACTCTCCACCCATTCCTCAGACTCTCCACCTGTTCATTCTGCATTTTAGAAGGAAGGTGGAGACTGTTCACTCTGACTCTCCACCCCTTAACTCTTTGTTTTACAATAAATATATAAATAATGGGTGGAGAGTTAATAATTAACTGTCCACCCATTAAGCTGTTGTATAAAAATGAAAATCTCTAAAAGTGGAGAGTAGTGGATACTTTTTTAATTTATTTATTTTTCCTGTTCTCCGGCAGCAAAAGGCAACCACGCTTCAGCATCCCGGCTGAGCGTGAGGTTAGAGCGCATGTGGCCCTTGGTACTTTTCCTGCGAAGATACGCTTTACCATACTCAGCCATGGCGCCAGGCATGTCCGTGCCGAAGCGCGTCAGCGATACCGGCTTGCTCAGCCCGTTCGCCCGCATGTAAGCCATGTAGGCGTGGTAGAGATAGCGACGCGGGCTGAACGGAACAATTTCTGCGTTGCCGATAAACATGCCGTCACACTGCGGTGAAGCCGTCAGGTAACCGCAGAAATCCACCAGCGAATCGCACTCGCGCTTGATGGCCAGAGCTTCCCCGGACGACTGCTGTTCAGACAGCAACTGACGTGCTTCCTGCTGGTCTGCAAAGCGGGTGAGAAGGTGGCGGATGATGACCGGCAGCTCAGCCTCAATTTTTACCGTCATCAGCGGATCACGTTCGTTCTCCGGAATGACCCGTGAAAAGTTAAAAATTACCCGGCGCCGCGATATGCCCCCGCTGCGATCGCTGAAGGTCATGGCGTTATTGTTGACGGCCAGAATGACGGCCGGGATGCGCGTGGAGTATGGCGCCTTATGCTTGGGATCAATTGCCACCTTGTCTCCGCCGGTAATGGCCTTGATGCCGGCACCGTCACCGGCATAGCGGGTCATGTCCGGCATGATGATGAGCGAGTACCCTACGATGAGCGCGCGCTCACGCGGGTTTCTCCAGCGCGGCCATGCTGGCCGAAACGGTGTTGCCCTTGCCTGCCAGCATGGTGCAGATTTCAGCCATCACGCTTTTCCCGCTTCCCCCTGCCCCTGTGACCTCGAGGAAAAGCTGCCAGTCATAACGGTTGGCCATCACCATATAGAGAGCGGCCAGTATCCGGTCAGCCTTACGCGGGTGATGCCCGGCGCACCCGTTCAGCCACTGCTGAAAAACAGGCGCGTGCTCTGCCAGCGTTTCGTTCTGCACAGCCGTCGTGAAGGTGACGTCACTGGCGATAAGCAGCCAGTCACCGGGATCGTGCGGGCGGAAAATCCCCTGCCGGGTGTCAAAAACCCCGTTACGGAAACCGACAAGATGGCGGGACGGCGCTCCCATCACCGACAGGCTCAGCTTCATGGCATCGACGGCATTCTTCATGGCCGGCATGGAATACGCCGTTTCGCTGTCGATAAAGATAGCCGCCATCTGGCGTGCCAGCTCCCGGTCACTCAGGGGTTGCCAGACGATGCCGTTATAGTGATGGACCACGTCTGAGTCAGCATCCAGTGCCAGCTGCCCTTCATAATGATTAAAGAGCACCTCGCCGCGCTGGCTGGGTCCCATCTGGGAAAGAGACAGTCCCGTCTGGCGGGATGTTTTCCCCTGCTCTTCTCCGGCATTAAAAAGGCGGTTGATACGTGCCGTATCACACAGCAACGCCTTAACCGCTTCCTCGCCCGTAAAACCGGCGATCAAGTCTACCCGCTTCTGGCGCTGCTTTTTAGCGTCTGTCTGACAAAGGCCTGCCTCACACAGGGCTTCATAGCTCATGCCACTGCCAGGCACGAAGTCTTTCATTTTCTGCGCCAGCTGGCCGTAGCAGGAATGTTTATCCCGGTGCCGTGAAGCGGCCTCGCGGGCCGCTTTTTTATCAATAGGATGGCCATTCACCCACAGGTAAATGCAGCTGAACAGCGCGTCAGACAGGATCTCCGTCTCCATTTCCGTCATGCTCATTTCGGTATCCCTCCGCTCATCTGGAATTTGCCAATCAGCGGGTGATACCAGTACGCCGAGCCGTATTTACGCTTGGCAGCACGCAGTACCAGCCGTGCCGCTTCACGAAACTTCTCGTCCTGCACCAGATAGCCTCCAGACTTATGCCGCACCAGCATCACGCCCGCGTTATGCGCCAGTTTCCTCGGCTTTTTTGGTGGAAATACCAAACTCAGCCGCCAGCGTGCTGACCGGCGCCATACCGGGCGGAATGGTACTGCCCTGTGAGTTCACCAGCGCATTCAGGCGGGCCTCCAGGTCTCCGACGCGGGCAGTAAGCGCCTCTACCCGGCCGGCCAGTTCGTTAAATTTCACGTTACTGATCATGTTGCTTTCCTCCGTCAGCCCTGAGCGCACGGTAGACCTCAAAGTTGATATCGCAGGCCAGACTGATGAGATGCAACAGCTGGGGCGAACACTCCTCACAGGCTTTATCCATAATCACCTCATACAGAGAGGTGGCCAGTTCGGCATGGTATTCAGCCTGATCTAAATCCATAGGCTCACGCATTTTGGGCCTCCTGAACGGGAAGCTGGCCCGCGAAGGAAAGGATGAAGCAAGGAGCCAGCAGGCGGCGAGCCTCCTGCTCTGAGCCGTCATCGATGCAGAGGCGGGACGGGGGAACAGACCGGTCCTGACGGGAAACGGCCAGTAAGCGATACTGATATTTGGGACGAGTTTGGGTATGCTTGTTCATAGCCATAACTGTTACCTCAACTAACGGTTTGGTCAGACGCCCTGACAGTGGTTCCAAGCACTGTCGGGGCGTTGTTACAATTACGTACGTCATGTTAATGTACGTACGTAATAAGAAGCATCCTATGAGGTTACGTACGTACATGTCAACAGCAAAGAGAGATAGAACCCCTAAGGGTGAAGGTTTGTCACCAACTTTCCAGATTCGTATTAACCCTGAGCTCAGGGAGCAGCTTAACGAAGCTGCCGAACGGGAAGGCGTAAGCCTTGGTAACTGGCTTAAACAGCTCGCCCGGCAGGAATTACAACGCCAGGGCATCGAACCCAAAGGCTGATCACTTCCACGAACGCCTGCCGTAATGACTGCAATGCCCACTACGCTGGCAACTGAAGCCGCCTTATGGCTGGATGAAGGGTGAGTCTGGGCACTGCCAGTTAAGGCAGTCATTTTTTTCTGAGTCATTTCTGTTACTCCGAATCAGTCTTTAATCAGAGCCGCCGCGACAGCGTGAGTGATACTGCAATTAATTCAGCGCAAGTGCGCGCAAGTTATTTTCTTTCTGATGCAGAAGAGAATTTGCATGCATTTGCGCTCCCGTTGTGTTGGAGGGTACCGGCGTTTAAAGACGATGAAGCTGAGCGTGACGCGTTGATGCGTTCTTCAATCCACGCATCAATCTCGCTTTCGATAAACGCAATCGAGCGAGCGCCAATTTTAACTGGCAAAGGGAAACGTTTTTCACTCATTAAACGATACAGCCATGCTTTGCTGTACCCCGTACGGCGCTGTACTTCTGACAGGCGGATAAGTGATTCGGACATAGTGACCTCCTGATTTCTTGTGTGGTTTACAGGGCTATTTCAACAAGAAAATAAAGGGAGATGTGGAAGTGGAGGCGAAATAACTGGAAGTGGAAATAAACGAACTGGAAGTGGAAATGAACAAACTGGAAGTGTTATGCCGGCATTCTGGAAGTAAAAGCCGATTTGGAAGTCTGCAACAGCAGTTTTGGAAGTCTTTCCGGGCCGATGACCTGAAACTGGAAGTGTTCAGAGCTCTGTTTTAACAATGTGACTTTCCAGTGCCGCTCTGAGTAAATCTGTCATCGCTTTACTCGTTATCTCTGTCCCCTTGCCATACTCATTAATCGCCTTTCTCGCGGCTTCAACGACCGCACTCTTGTTCAGCTTGCCCCCTATTACATAACGGCCACCGGATCGTTCAAGCGCCACAGCCAGGCCCGCAATCATCATCAGCGCAGTTTCCTTACCCGCGAAATTTCCCCATTTCACAGGCTCAGCGGCCAGAGCAGTTGTTGCTTCATCAGCCGACAGGTGATCGGCTGAGGCATTATTCGCCCCCTCACGACTCAGTTTCTTATATTTTTCGTAAATTTTACGCGCAGCACAATGACTGTCTGAGAACTCGACGGGAACAGGCAGATCATTACGGAGCAGGAAAAGGGTCAGCTCTGTTTTTTTGAAATAGAATCCCTCGTATATCTGGAACCCGTCCACCAGATAAATATCGGGACCAAACCCAGCGGATGCCTGAGAAAACTTACACCCGCTCGCAATTTTGCTGAGAAATTTTAAACTTCTATTTTCCAGGTCTTTATTGGATGTAAAGCCCTGGTCATGCGAATAGCGATAAATGCGAAACTCACACAGGTCATGAGGATAAGCACCTTTAAAGGCTCGCATAGCCCGCACTATCAAAAGTGCACCCTCACGCATTTTGCGTTTGCTGGCTTCAGCAATAACCTTTATGGCATCCGTGAAATGCACGGCTTCAGCGTGTTCTTTATCCAGTTCTTCGAAGTTAATCTTTTGCATATGACGCACAGCATTCGTCAGCGACAGTGAGTAGATGAGGAGGCAGATGTTCAAACGTTTTCTGAATTCAGCCACCACACAGGCTGGCTGTTTTTTGTTCTTATAAAGTCTACTATCGTCTATTCAATGGGTCTACCGGTTCGTTCAGAGCCAGCCATCCGTACTCTGGGGCACGGCTGTCGGAGTAAGGGCTGTAACCTTTTCCTGTGATTCAAGAAAGTCGGCATACCACTGAAGCATTTCCCGGCGCCCCTCCAGATACTGGGCATGGTTATAAATGCCCCGGACAGCATTTTTATCGGCGTGAGCCAGCTGCATTTCAATCCACGCCGTGTTGTAACCCTGCTCATGAAGGATGGTGCTCATGGTGTGCCGGAAGCCGTGCCCGGTGGCTTTTCCGTCATAACCGATACGCTTAATCACCTGATTGATACTGGCTTCGCTCATTGTCTTTCCGGCGTCATTGCGCCCTGGAAAAACAAAACGACCGCGTCCCGTCAGCTGCCGGAGTTCTTCAAGCAAAGCCAGTGCCTGCCTGGACAATGGAACGATATGCGGGCGACGCATTTTCATTCGCGCTTCCGGTATCTGCCACAGGGCTTTATCCAGATCGAGCTCAGCCCATTCAGCCGCCCGTAATTCAATCGTGCGCGTGCCGGTCAGCATCAGCAGCCTCGTGGCATACTGCGTTATTCTGCTGCCTGTATAGCCGCTGAGCGCGCGCAGGAAGTCCCCCAGCTGGTCAGCGGTGAGATGAGGGAAATGCTTTTGCTTTGGCGCTTTCAGTGCGCTGGCGAGATCGGTAACCGGATTATGCTCTGCCCTGCCGGTAATCACTGCGTAGGTGAAAATCTGCCGGCATGCCTGCCGGGTTTTCTTCAGCTTATCCAGAACGCCACGCTGTTCCATCTTCCTCAGCACGGAAAGCATGTCTGTCGTTTTGATTTCAGTAATGGCACGCCTGCCAATCCAGGGGAAAACATCTTTGCGAAGATATTCGAGGATATCGTCCGCATAGCCCTGAGACCAGCCCTCGCGCTTGTGGGCATGCCACTCCAGAGCCAGCTCTTCAAAACTGCTGGTGACAGCCTGGCGCCGGGCCTCCTTTTCAGCCTGCTTTACCTCACCCGGATCCTGCCCGGCAGCGAGGAGGCGTTTCGCTTCGTCACGTTTTGCCCGGGCATCAGCAAGAGAGACGTCCGGATATACCCCCAGCGCCAGCTTTTTCTCTTTGCCCGCGATCCGGTATTTCAGACGCCAGTATCGTGAACCACCGGGATTAATGAGCAGATATAACCCGCCGCCATCCGACAGCTTATAAGGTTTGTCTTTTGCCTTTGCAGAGCTTATCTGTCGGGCATTCAGCTTCATTCTGGGGGCTCCTGATTCCATTGAACGAGAAGAGGCCCCCAATTGTGCCCCCAGAATGGTGTAGATTCCAGCAGATAAGGCTGTACCTCAGTAGACGCTAATCTAGCTAAAGTACTTGTTTTTAAGGTTTTTTATAGACTTCAGGAGAGGGTAATAGAAGAGAAAATGGCACGCCCTACAGGATTCGAACCTGTGACCTACGGCTTAGAAGGCCGGTGCTCTATCCAGCTGAGCTAAGGGCGCACGGGGATGGCGAGGATTATACGGCGAGACCTCGACGAGTCAACGATTTTGGCCGCCGCCGCAATGCGTATGCCGAAGAATCAGACAACGGGCGGCGATTCAGAACCTGACAGCGCGCCGCGCTTCTGACAGAATAGGCGCCTTTCCCCGATTCAACACAACACAGTGGATTTCCTCTCTGATGGCAGCAAAAATTATTGACGGTAAAACGATTGCGCAGCAGGTGCGCCTTGAGGTTGCGGAAAAAGTAAAGCAGCGCCTGGCGGCCGGTAAACGCGCGCCCGGCCTCGCGGTCGTGCTGGTGGGCGAAAACCCCGCTTCGCAAATTTATGTCGGCAGCAAACGCCGCGCCTGCGAAGAGGTCGGCTTCGTGTCGCGCTCTTACGATCTGCCGGCGACCACCAGCGAAGCCGATCTGCTGCAGCTGATTGACGATCTCAATGACGATCGGGAGATTGACGGCATTCTGGTGCAGCTGCCGCTGCCGGCCGGCATCGATAACGTCAAAGTGCTGGAGCGCATTACGCCCGATAAAGACGTCGACGGCTTCCATCCCTATAACGTCGGCCGTCTCTGCCAGCGCGCGCCGACGCTGCGTCCCTGTACGCCGCGCGGTATCGTGACGCTGCTGGAGCGCTACAATATTGACACCTACGGCCTGAACGCCGTGGTGGTCGGCGCCTCCAATATCGTGGGCCGTCC
The DNA here is from genome assembly GCF_059730625.1 of Pantoea sp. X-Soil-MYKO-1289. Lineage (NCBI taxonomy): Bacteria > Pseudomonadati > Pseudomonadota > Gammaproteobacteria > Enterobacterales > Erwiniaceae > Pantoea > Pantoea sp. X-Soil-MYKO-1289. Next base: position 1,136,395 of record NZ_AP036004.1, on the reverse strand, counting down.
GATGAGCATGGAGCTGCTGCTGGCGGGCTGCACCACCACCGTGACTCACCGCTTCACCAAAGATCTGCGTCACCACGTCGAGCATGCCGATCTGCTGGTGGTCGCCGTCGGCAAGCCAAACTTTATTCCCGGCGACTGGATCAAGCCGGGCGCGGTAGTGATCGATGTCGGCATCAACCGGCTGGAGAGCGGCAAAGTGGTCGGCGACGTCGATTTCGACGCGGCCTCGGCGCGCGCCTCATACATCACGCCGGTGCCGGGCGGCGTAGGGCCAATGACCGTCGCGACGCTGATCGAAAACACGCTGCACGCGTGCGAAACTTATCACGATAAAGAGGAAGCATAATGGCGACTTTTAGCCTGGGTAAACACCCACACGTCGACCTGTGCGATCTGCTGAAGCTGGAAGGCTGGGTAGAGAGCGGCGCGCAGGCGAAAATCGTTATCGCCGACGGCGAAGTGACGGTTGACGGCGCGGTGGAAACCCGCAAGCGCTGCAAAATCGTTGCCGGGCAGACCGTCGCGTTCGCCGGACAGCGCATCACCGTTACCGCCTGACGGCGGCGACCAGCGGGAGTCTGGCGTCAAGGCCAGGCGTCCCGCCCTGCCACTTTCTGAACAGCGCCCTCGTCCATCCGCGATGCCGCAAAAGCCAGCCTTTGCAGCCGCCGCTACAGCATAAAAAAGGGCGCCTGAGCGCCCTTTTCGCTGTTACTTACGACGCCAGGTCGAGCCCTGCGGCCCGTCTTCCACAATCACGCCCAGCTCGTTGAGCTTGTCGCGCGCGATATCGGCCTGCGCCCAGTTTTTCTCTCTGCGCGCGTCGGCGCGGGCCTGCACCCAGCGCTCGATCTCGGCGACGTCGTCGGCGTTAGCCTGCGCGCCGCTCTGCAGGAACTGCTCGGGATCCTGTTGCAGAATGCCCAGCACGTTGGCAATTTCGCGCAGCTTTGCCGCCAGCGCGCTGGCCGCGTCGCTGTTTTCGCCTTTCAGACGATTGACCTCGCGCGCCATATCGAACAGCACCGAGTAGGCTTCCGGCGTGTTGAAGTCGTCGTCCATCGCCGCGCGGAAGCGCGCGTCAAACTCTTCGCCGCCCGCCGGCGCGACGTTGCGATCGGTGTGGCGCAGCGCGGTGTAGAGGCGCTCCAGCGCCGCGCGCGCCTGATTAAGGTTCTCTTCGCCGTAGTTAAGCTGGCTGCGGTAGTGGCCCGACATCAGGAAGTAGCGCACCGTTTCGGCGTCGTAGTGCTGCAGCACGTCGCGCACGGTAAAGAAGTTGCCGAGCGATTTCGACATCTTCTCGCGATCCACCATCACCATGCCGGAGTGCATCCAGTAGTTAACGTAGGGACCGTCGTGGGCGCAGGTCGACTGGGCGATCTCGTTTTCATGGTGCGGGAACATCAGATCTGAGCCGCCGCCGTGAATGTCGAAGTGCGCGCCGAGCTGTTTGCAGTTCATCGCCGAGCACTCGATATGCCAGCCGGGACGGCCGTTGCCCCACGGCGAAGGCCAGGCGGGCTCATCCGCTTTCGACATTTTCCACAGCACGAAATCCATCGGGTTGCGCTTCACTTCGGCCACTTCCACACGCGCGCCCGCCTGCAGCTGCTCCAGATCCTGACGCGACAGCGCGCCGTAATCGGCATCGCTCGGCACGTCGAACATCACGTCGCCGTTGTCGGCGACATAGGCGTGGCCCCGTTCGATCAGACGCTCTACCAGCTCGATAATCTCGGCGATATGGCGCGTGGCGCGCGGCTCCTGATCCGGCGACAGAATGCCGAGCGCGGCGAAATCCTTGTGCATCTCGCCAATCATGCGGTTGGTGAGGGTTTCGATGCTTTCGCCGTTCTCGTTGGCGCGTCGAATGATCTTATCGTCGATATCGGTAATATTGCGCACGTAGTTGAGACGATAGCCGCTGTAGCGCAGGTAGCGGGCCACCACGTCGAACGCCACGAAAGTGCGCCCATGGCCAATATGACAGAGGTCGTACACCGTGATACCGCACACGTACATGCCGATTTCGCCAGCATGGATAGGTTTGAATTCCTCTTTCTGTCGACTCAGGGTGTTATAAATCTTTAGCATTGAACAGTTCCGTTTAGACGAGTGCGGTAAACACTTTTATCAGGTTATTCAGTTATTGTGCCGTATTTTTCGCGCTTGCGCGACGGCAGCGTGCCAGGAGCGCCGCGGGCGTGCTGACGCGTCACTGGAATTTATGATATAAGAGGCGTCGACAAAAATGGCCAGCGCGCTTTGCGGCGGTCAGACAGCTGACGACAACCTTTACAGGACGAGAATGATGGTTACTTTCCAGACCAACCACGGCGACATCGTAATTAAAACCTTCGACGATAAAGCCCCCGCTACCGTGCAAAACTTCCTCGAATACTGCCGTGAAGGTTTTTACGACAACACCATTTTCCACCGTGTTATCAACGGCTTTATGATCCAGGGCGGCGGTTTTGAGCCGGGCATGAAGCAGAAAGAGACCAAAGCTGAAATTCGCAACGAAGCGAACAACGGTCTGAAAAACACCCGCGGCACCCTGGCGATGGCGCGCACCTCCGCTCCGCATTCCGCTACCGCGCAGTTCTTTATCAACGTCGCCGACAACGACTTCCTGAACTTCCGCGACGAAAGCCTGCAGGGCTGGGGTTATTGCGTATTCGCAGAAGTCGTGGAAGGCATGGACGTGGTCGACAAAATCAAAGCGGTTTCTACCGGCCGCAGCGGCATGCACCAGGACGTACCGAAAGATGACGTCGTCATCCAGAAAGTTACCGTCAGCGAGTAATGTCGCGCACCCTGTTTATCGCAGATTTGCATCTGTGCCAGGAAGAACCGGCGATCACCGCCGGTTTTCTGCATTTTCTGGCGCGTGAAGCGCCGCGCTGCGACGCGCTCTATATCCTGGGCGATCTGTTTGAAGCCTGGATCGGCGATGACGATCCCAACCCGCTGCATCAGCAGGTCGCCGACGCGCTGCGCGCGCTGCCGGTACCGGTCTACTTTATTCACGGCAACCGCGATTTCCTGCTCGGCAAGGCATACGGCCGCGCCAGCGGTATGACGCTGCTGCCGGAAGAGCAGGTGCTGACCTGCTACGGCCATCGCGTGCTGATCCTGCACGGCGATACGCTCTGCACCGATGACGCGGGCTATCAGCGCTTTCGCGCCAAAGTGCATCAGCGCTGGCTGCAACGCCTGTTTCTCGCCCTGCCGCTGTTTATCCGCCAGCGTATCGCCGCGCGCATGCGCGACGGCAGCAAACAGGCGAACCAGCATAAGTCGCTCACCATTATGGACGTCAACGCCGATGCGGTTGAGGCGGCGATGGTGCGCCAGCAGACGCGCCTGATGATCCACGGCCACACCCATCGTCCGGCGATCCACCGCTTCAGGTTGCAGGGAGAGCCTGCCGAGCGCGCAGTGTTAGGCGCATGGCACGAGCGCGGCTCGATGATCCAGCTCGATGCCAGCGGCATCAGCCTTATCGAATTCGACTTTTAAAACGGCGCTCATCGTGCCGGAAAGGCGGCGACGCAACCGTTTTCCTTCCGCCTTTCTCATGCTATTCTCTGTGCCCTTCTTTACCTGCCCGACCGGCCAGGTTCGTTTGTTTATTCACAGGAGTTGACCGCATGTCATCCAACGCCGCCCCGGCCCGCATTGCTATTGTAATGGGCTCCAGAAGTGACTGGTCCACCATGCAGTTCGCTGCGGAAATCCTCACCAGCCTGGACGTGCCCTTCCACGTTGAAGTGGTCTCCGCGCACCGCACCCCGGACAAGCTGTTCAGCTTCGCCGAAACGGCCGCCGACAGCGGCTATCAGGTGATTATCGCGGGCGCGGGCGGCGCGGCGCATCTGCCGGGCATGCTGGCGGCGAAAACCCTGGTGCCGGTGCTGGGCGTGCCGGTGCAGAGCGCGGCGCTGAGCGGCGTCGACAGCCTCTACTCTATCGTGCAGATGCCGCGCGGCATTCCGGTCGGCACCCTGGCGATCGGCAAAGCGGGCGCGGCCAATGCGGGCCTGCTGGCGGCGCAGATCCTGGCGATCCACGACGCGGCGCTGGCCGCGCGCCTCGGCGACTGGCGCCAGGCGCAGACCGACGAGGTGCTGAATAACCCGGATCCGCGGGAGGACGCATGAAGCCGGTTTGCGTACTGGGCAACGGTCAGCTGGGCCGTATGCTGCGCCAGGCGGGCGAGCCGCTGGGCATCGCCGTCTACCCGGTCGGCCTCGACGCCGAGCCGGACGCTCTGCCGATTGCGCAGAGCGTGATTACTGCCGAAATCGAGCGCTGGCCGGAGACCGCGCTGACGCGCGAGCTGGCTGTGCATCCCGCCTTTGTGAACCGCGATATTTTTCCGCGTCTGGCGGATCGCCTGACGCAGAAGCAGCTGCTCGATCGGCTGCATCTCGCCACCGCGCCCTGGCAGCTGCTGGCTGACAAAAGCGAGTGGCCGCAGGTGTTCGCCTCGCTGGGCGAGCTGGCGATCGTTAAGCGCCGCACCGGCGGCTATGACGGCCGCGGCCAGTGGCGGCTGCGTGCGGATGAAACTGACGCGCTGCCGGACGACTGCTACGGCGAGTGCATCGTCGAACAGGGCATTAATTTTTCCGGCGAGGTGTCGCTGGTGGGCGCGCGCGGTCAGGATGGCCGTACCGTGTTCTACCCGCTGACCCACAACCTGCATCAGGAGGGCATTCTGCGCACCAGCGTCGCCTTCCCGCAGGCAAACGCCGCGCAGCAGGCGCAGGCGGAAGCGATGCTCGGCGCCATTATGCAGGAGCTGAACTACGTCGGCGTGATGGCGATGGAGTGTTTCGTTACGCCGGAAGGGCTGCTGATTAACGAACTGGCGCCACGCGTGCACAACAGCGGGCACTGGACGCAGAACGGCGCCTCTATCAGCCAGTTCGAGCTGCATCTGCGCGCCGTGCTGGGCCTGGCGCTGCCGCAGCCGGTGGTGTTCGCGCCGTCGGTGATGGTCAATCTGATCGGCACCGCGCTGAACAGCGACTGGCTGCAGCAGCCGCTGGTGCATCTGCACTGGTATGACAAAGAGGTGCGCCCGGGCCGCAAGGTCGGACACCTCAACCTGACCGACAGCGACAGCGCGCGGCTGACCGCGGCGCTAGCGGCGCTGGTGCCGATGCTGCCGCCGGAGTACGCCAGCGGCATCGCCTGGGCCGTCGCGAAGTTCTGATTAGCCAGCGCTAAAGCCTACAAGCGGGCCCCAGGCCCGCTTTTTTTATGCCGACTCCGCGCGCCGGAACAGCGCCTTGCCGCGCAGCAGCCGCACCCCCAGCCAGCCGCCGCACAGCGAGAGCAGCAGCGCGCCGCCCAGCGGCAGCGCCAGCCACAGCGTCCAGTCGGGCTGCCACGGGAAGTCGAAGATTTTGCGCTGCAGCGCCCAGAGCGCCGCTTCCGCCCCCAGCGCCGCCGCCACGCCGGAGACCACGCCGAGCAGCGCGAACTCGCACCACAGCGTCGCACGCAGCAATCGCTTGCTGGCGCCCAGCGTGCGGCAGACCACCAGCTCCTGGCGCCGCTGATGCATCCCGACCTGAATCTGCGCCAGCAGCAGCAGCACGCCGCAGAAGGTCACCAGCACCACCATAATTTCCAGCGCCTGACTCACCTGCGTCAGCACCTGGCCGATCTGCCGCATAATGCTGCCGATATCGAGCAGGCTCAGCGTCGGAAAGGCGCGGTTTAGCTGCGCCAGCAGCGCCGGATCGTTATTCAGCCTGAAGCTGGTCAGCCAGGTTTGCGGCTGCGCATCCAGCGCCCCAGGCGGAAAGATAAAAAAGAAGTTAGGCCGCAGGCTCTCCCAGTCGACCTTGCGCAGGCTGGTAATTTTTGCGCTAAAGGTCTGGGTATCGCCGGTAAAGGTCAGCGTATCGCCCAGCTTCATCCCCAGACGGTCGGCGAGTTCCGCCTCCATCGACACTTCGCCCGGCTGCGGCGGCCAGCTGCCCGCCGTCAGCGGATTGTGATCGGGCCGCTCGCCCATCCACGTCAGATTCAGCTCGCGGTTCAGGGCGTTGTCCAGCTTCGGATCGGCCTCTTTGCCGTTTAGATCGGTCAGACGCGCCCGCGCCACGGGATAGAAGGTTTCCGGCTTCACCTGATGCGAGGCGAGGAAAGCGCGCACCTGCGGCACCTGATCCTGGGTCATATTGAGCAGGAAATAGTTTGGGCTGTCCGGCGGCAGCTGCTGCTGCCAGCGCTCCAGCAGATCGCCGCGCATCACCAGCAGCAGCGCCAGCAGCATAAAAGAGAGCGAAAACGCCGCCAGCTGGCTCAGCGTCATACCCGGCTGACGCAGCAGACGGTTGATCGCCAGCCGCAGCGCCAGGCTGCGCACCACCAGCCGCCGCAGCAGCAACAGCGCGCCCCAGCCCAGCAGCGCCAGCAGGCCCGCCAGCGCCGCCACGCCCGCCAGCAGCGCCCACAGCATCTTGCTGCCGCCCACCAGCAGCGCCAGCAGCGCAATCACCACCACGCCCATCGCCGGGATATAGCGCTTCAGCGGCCAGATATCGGCCACCGCATCGCGTCGCAGCACGCGCAGCGGCTGGGTCGCCAGCAGCAGTCGGTAGGGGCGCAGCCCCACCAGCAGCGAGATCGCGAACAGCGAGCCGATCGCCCAGAGCCACGGCCAGCCGCTGGCGGGCGGCAGGGTCGCGGGCAGCACCGGCTTCAGCATCTGCATCAGCAGCGCCTCGACGCCCAGCCCGAGCGCCCCGCCGCACAGCGCCGCCAGCAGCAGCACCGCCAGCCACTGGCCGACGATAAGCCGACGCAGCGCGCCCCGCGTCGCCCCCAGCGTTTTCAGCACCGCCACCAGATCGTAGCGGCTGCGGCAGTAGTGGCTCATCGCCACCGCGACGGCGGCGATGGCCAGCATCAGGGTCAGCAAGGCGGAGAGCAGCAAAAACTGCTGGGCGCGCTGCATCGAGCGTCCCAGCGCGTCTTCGGAATTCTCTACGCTGATCCAGCGCTGATCCGCCTTCAGCTGCGGCTGGATCCAGCGATCGTAGCGCGCCAGCTGCTGCGGCTCGCCGGCGAACTTATAACGCCAGGTCAGGCGGCTGCCCGGCTGGATCGCGCCGGTCTTCGGCGCGTCGTCGAGGTTGATTAGCAGGCGCGGCGCCATCTGAAAGGGATTGAAGCCGCCGTCCGGCTCCTGAATCACCTCGCCCGCGATGCGCAGGCTGGCGTCGCCGACATCCAGCCTGTCGCCTGCCTTGAGGTTTAGCAGCGCCATCAGCCGCGGCGCAGCCAGCGCCGTGCCGGGCGCGGGTTTCAGGCCCGGCGGATCGGTCTGCAGATCGCCGAACATCGGATAGCGGTTATCGACCGCCTTGACCGCCGCCAGCTGCGGCGTCTCGCCGGCGAAGGTCATGGTCACAAAGCTGAGCTGCCCGCTGACGCTTAACCCCTCTTCCCGCGCTTTCGCCAGCCAGGCGTCCGGCACCGCCGCGCTGCTGCGCAGCGTGCGGTCGCCCGCCATAAAGTCGCGGCTCTGCTGGCTAAGCCCTTTCTCCATGCGGTCGCCGATGGCGCCCAGCGCCAGCACGCAGGCCACCGACAGCGTCAGCGCCACCCAGACAATCAGCAGCGAGGGCGAGCGCCACTCGCGCCAGAACCAGCGCCAGATCATCGCTCCTCCCACACTTTGCCGTCGCGCAGCCGCAGGCGGCGGTCGCAGCGCGCCGCCAGCTGTTCGTCATGCGTCACCAGAATCAGCGTGGTGGCGTAGTCGCGGTTGAGCGAGAAAAGCAGATCGGCGATGCGGTCGCCGGTTTTCCGGTCCAGGTTGCCGGTAGGCTCATCGGCGAACAGCAGGCCGGGCTGCCCGTTAAAGGCGCGCGCCAGCGCCACGCGCTGCTGTTCGCCGCCGGAGAGCTGCGCGGGCAGATGCATCAGCCGCTCGCCCAGCCCCAGCTGGGTTAATAGCTCGCGCGCCTGCTCGCGGCTCCGACGGTCGCTCTCGCCGCGCAGCAGCGCGGGCAGCTGCACGTTCTCCAGCGCGTTCAGCGTCGGCACCAGCATAAAAGACTGAAAAACAAAGCCGACCTGCGTCGCCCGCAGCGCGGCGCGCTGCTCTTCGTCGAGCTGGTGCAGAGGCTGTCCCAGCAGCCTGACTTCGCCGCTGCTGCCGTCGTCAAGGCCCGCCAGAATGCCCAGCAGCGTCGATTTGCCGGAGCCGGATTCGCCGATCAGCGCGATGGTTTCGGCCCGTTTGACAATGAAGTCAACTCCGGTAAGGATGGACAACTGGTGTTCCCCCTGACCGACGGACTTTGTAAGATGATGAACTTCAAGAATGTTTTCCGCTGGCATTACGCTTTCCTGTTTTTCGTTCTTCTGCTGGCATCGCATCTGGCCGCTGCGAACACCCTGTTAGTATTAGGCGACAGCCTGAGCGCCGGCTATCGTATGTCGGCCAGCGCCGCCTGGCCGAGCCTGCTGAACGGCAGCTGGCAGCAACAGCCTAAAGTGGTCAACGCCAGCATCAGCGGCGACACCGCGGCGCAGGGGCTGGCGCGCCTGCCTGCGCTATTAAAACAGCATCAGCCGCAGTGGGTGTTAATCGAACTGGGCGGTAACGACGGCCTGCGCGGCTTTCCGCCGCAGGCTATCGAGCAGGATCTGCGTAAAATCATCGACAACGTAAAGGCGGCGAACGCCGAGCCGCTGCTGATGCAGGTACGTCTGCCCGCCAATTACGGGCGGCGTTATACAGAAGCGTTCAGCGGGATCTATCCCAGACTGGCACAGCAGTACAACATTCCTCTGGTGCCCTTTTTTATGGAGCAGGTCTATCTGAAACCTGAATGGATGCAGCAGGACGGCATCCACCCGAACCCCGATGCGCAGCCCTTTATCGCCGAGCTGATGGCGAAAGAACTGGCTCCTCTAGTTAAGCATGAGTAACCTGCGGCGACGCGCTTTTTATGGGTAAAGATATGCAAAAAACCGTTGTAATTACCGGCTGTTCCAGCGGTATCGGCCTGGTGGCGGCGCAGCATCTGCTGGCGCGCGGCTACCGCGTGATCGCCGCCTGCCGCAAGCATGAGGATGTCGAGCGCATGCGCGCGCAGGGTTTTGACGCCGTCGCGCTCGATCTCGACGACGCGGCGAGCATCGATCGCGCCGCCGATGAAATTCTGGCGCTGACGGCGCATCGTCTGTTCGCGCTGTTCAACAACGGCGGCTTTGGCCTCTACGGCCCGCTGCGCACGCTGTCGCGTCAGCAGCTGGAGCAGCAGTTCTCCACCAACTTCTTCGGCGCTCATCAGCTGACGATGCGGCTGCTGCCCGCGCTGGAGGCGCACGGCGACGCGCGCATCGTCAACACCAGCTCCGTGCTCGGGCTGATCTCCACGTCGGGCCGCGGCGCCTACGCCGCCAGCAAATATGCGCTGGAGGCCTGGAGCGACGCGCTGCGCCTCGAGCTGCGCCGCAGCGGCGTGCGCGTCAGCCTGATCGAGCCGGGGCCGATTCACACCCGTTTTACCGACAACGTGACCCAGGGCGAGCCGGATCAGCCGGTGCGCAACCCCGGCATCGCCGCGCGCTTTACCCTGCCGCCGGAGGCGATCCTGCCGAAGCTGCGGCATGCGCTGGAGAGCCCGCGCCCGCGCCTGCGCTATCCGGTGACGCTGGTCGCACATGCGATGAGCATCCTGAAAAGAGTGCTGCCGGGCTGGATGCTGGATCGCATTTTAAGCAGCCGCTGAGAATTCATCTTGAAGCGGGCCTGTCCGGCCCCATATTCTTTAAACACTTTCTGCCAAGAGACTTAGTCATGTCACCACAAGCTTCGATTATCGACGTTAACGAATCCAACCTGCATCAGACGCTGGAACAGTCCATGCAGATCCCGGTGCTGTTCTATTTCTGGTCGGATCGCAGCCAACATTGCCAGCAGCTGACGCCGCTGCTGGAACGTCTGGCGCAGGAGTACGCCGGCCAGTTTATTCTGGCGAAGCTCGACTGCGACAAAGAGCAAATGGTGGCGTCGCAGTTCGGCCTGCGCTCGATCCCGACGGTCTATCTGTTCCAGAACGGTCAGCCGGTCGACGGCTTCCAGGGGCCGCAGCCGGAAGAGGCGGTTCGCGCGCTGCTGGAAAAAGTGCTGCCGCGCGAAGAGGAGCTGAAGGCGCAGCAGGCGCTGGCGCTAATGGAAGAAGGCAAACCGCTGGAGGCGCTGCCGCTGCTGAAAGAGGCCTGGCAGCTCAGCCGTCAGGCGAGCGAAATCGGCTTTTTGCTGGCGGAAGTCTTGATCGGCCTGAACCGCAGCGACGAAGCGGAAGAGGTGCTGGCGAAGGTGCCGATGCAGGATCAGGATACCCGCTATCAAAGCCTGATGGCGCAGATCGATCTGCTGAAGCAGGCGGCCGATACGCCGGAAATCCAGCAGCTGCAGGCGCAGCTGGAGAGCGAGCCCGCCAATGCCGAGCTGGCTGCTAAGCTCTCGTTACAGCTGCATCAGGTCGGCCGTAACGAAGAGGCGCTGGAGCTGCTGCTCGGCTTCCTGAAGCGCGATATGAACGCGGCGGACGGCCAGGTGCGCAAAATGCTGCAGGAGATCCTCGCGGCGCTCGGCACCGGCGACGCGCTCGCGGCCCGCTACCGTCGCCAGCTCTACTCGCTGCTCTACTAAGCCGGCGGCGCGACATCCGGGCCGAAGCGACTCGGCCCGTAAATTAACAATCGGGAGGTTATATGTTAACAGTCATTCCCGCGCTAATCGTGCTGGCGCTGGTTACGGTGTGGGCGGGCGTCAAGATCGTGCCGCAGGGCTATCAGTGGACCGTGGAGCGCTTCGGCCGCTACACCCGCACGCTGCAGCCCGGCCTGAGTCTGGTGGTGCCCTTTATGGATCGTATTGGCCGCAAGATCAATATGATGGAGCGGGTGCTGGATATTCCCTCGCAGGAAGTCATCTCCAAAGACAACGCCAACGTCACCATCGACGCCGTCTGTTTTATTCAGGCGGTTGATCCGGCGCGCGCCGCCTATGAGGTCAGCAACCTCGAACTGGCGATCATCAACCTCACCATGACCAACATCCGCACCGTGCTTGGCGGCATGGAGCTGGATGAGATGCTGTCGCAGCGCGATAACATCAACACCCGATTGCTGCACATCGTCGACGAGGCGACCAATCCCTGGGGCGTGAAAATCACCCGCATCGAAATCCGCGACGTGCGTCCGCCGCAGGAGCTGATCGCCGCCATGAACGCGCAGATGAAGGCGGAGCGCACCAAGCGCGCCGACATCCTTGCGGCGGAAGGCGTGCGCCAGGCGGCGATTCTGCGCGCCGAGGGCGACAAGCAGTCGCGCATTCTGAAGGCCGAAGGGGAACGCACCTCGGCGTTCCTGCAGGCGGAGGCGCGCGAACGTCAGGCGGAAGCGGAAGCGCGCGCCACCAAAATGGTCTCCGAAGCGATCGCGGCGGGCGACATTCAGGCGGTGAACTACTTCGTGGCGCAGAAATATACCGACGCGCTGCAGAAAATTGGCGAAGCCAGCAACAGCAAGGTGGTGATGATGCCGCTGGACGCCAGCAGCCTGCTCGGCTCGGTGGCGGGCATCAGCGAGCTGCTTAAAGGCGCCGCTTCAGAGTCGAAACGCTGATGTTAATGGAGATCATCGCCCATCCGCACTGGTTCTGGCTGACTCTCGGCGGGCTGCTGCTGGCGGCGGAGATGCTCGGCACCAGCGGCTATCTGCTGTGGAGCGGCATCGCGGCGGTGCTGGTGGGCATCGTGGAGTGGCTTGCGCCCTTCAGCTGGACGGCGCAGGGTTCGCTGTTCGCTCTGCTGACGCTGGTCTGCGTTTATCTCTGGTATCGCTGGATGCGCCACCGCGAACGCCATCAGCAGCCCAACGCCCTTAACCAGCGCGGCAACCAGCTGATCGGCACGCTCCTGACGCTGGATGCGCCGCTGGTCAACGGCATCGGCCACGTGCGGCTGGGCGACAGCAGCTGGCGCGTGCAGGCCGATCGGGATCTGCCCGCGGGCGCGCAGGTCGTCGTGACGGGCATCGAAGGCATTACGCTGCACATCAGGCCGCGTTAATCGGGCTGGCTATGGCCGCAGCATCCCGCCAGGTTATTGATAATCGGGCACTCTGCGCCTTCGTCGCCTGGACAGGCGTCAGCCAGCGCCAGCAGCCGCATGCGCATCGCCTGTAGCTCTTCGATATGGACGGCGATCTCCGCCGCTTTCTGCAGAGTGCGCGCTTTGACGTCGGCGCTGTGGCGCGCCGGATCGTTGAACAGCGTCACCAGCTCGCGGCACTCGTCGAGCGTAAAGCCTACCTGACGCGCCTGGCGCAGCAGATTAAGCTCATCGAGATGATGCGCGCTGTAGCGACGATAGCCGTTGTCGCTGCGCAACGGCGGCGTCACCACGCCCTTCTCCTCGTAGAAACGGATCGCCTTGCTGGTCAAGCCGGTTTTTTTCGCTACGTCGCTGATGTTCACCCTGCTCCTCCTTAAAAATCGTTCGCGGCCGGTCTCTGTAAAAATAGTTTGACCTTCCCCTTGATGGAAGGTTTAGCCTGTATCACGAGTGATAAAAAGCTCGCATTGTTAACGGCGACACAACAGGAGAACGCTATGTCTCACACTATCTCGCTGGCGCTGGAAGGCCTTTCCTGCGGCCACTGCGTCAAACGCGTTAAAGAAGCGCTTGAACAGCGCGACGATGTCGAACAGGCCAGCGTCACGCAGCAGGAAGCGCAGGTCGTCGGCAGCGCCGACGCCGCCGCGCTGATCGCAACGGTGGAAGCAGCCGGCTATCACGCCACGCTCAGCGGCGACAGCCACCCAAAGCCTGAGCCGTTGACAGCTTCAGAGCCGCCGCCGGAGGCGCTGACAACGGTGGCGGAAACCCAACCGGCACAGCAGCATGAAAGCGCGCAGTTCCTGCTTATCGAAGGCATGAGCTGCGCCAGCTGCGTCAGCCGGGTTGAGAAGGCGCTGGAAAACGTGCCTGGCGTGACTCAGGCGCGCGTCAACCTTGGCGAACGCAGCGCGCTGGTGATGGGCGACGCCTCTGCGCAACAGCTGGTCGAGGCGGTCGACGCGGCGGGCTACCACGCTCAGCCGGTGCAGGATGAACAGGAGCGGCGCGACAGGCAGCAGAGCAGCGCGCGCAAAGCGATGCGCCGCTTTAGCTGGCAGGCGGCGCTGGCGCTGGCGTTTGGCGCGCCCCTGATGATCTGGGGCATGCTCGGCGACAATATGATGCTCAGCGAGGCCAACCGTACGCTCTGGCTCGCTATCGGCGCCGTCACGCTGCTGATTATGGCGGTTGCTGGCGGCCACTTTTACCGCAGCGCATGGCGCAGCCTGCGCAACGGCAGCGCTACTATGGATACGCTGGTGGCGCTCGGCACCGCCGCCGCCTGGATCTACTCAATCAGCGTCGCCCTCTGGCCCGACTTTTTCCCCGCCCAGGCGCGGCATCTCTATTTCGAAGCCAGCGTGATGATTATCGGCCTGATTAATCTTGGCCACGCGCTGGAGCAGCGCGCGCGCCAGCGCTCCTCTAAAGCGCTTGAGCGGCTGCTCGATTTGACGCCCGCGCAGGCGCGCCTCGTCAGCGAGCAGGGCGAAACGCTGGTGCCGCTCAGCGCGGTGCAGCCGGGCATGACGCTGCGCCTGACCACGGGCGATCGCGTGCCGGTGGACGGCGACATTACCGAGGGCGAAGCCTGGCTGGACGAGGCGATGCTGACCGGCGAAGCGGTGCCGCAGGGTAAACGCGCCGGCGACAAGGTCTATGCCGGAACCCTGGTGCAGGATGGCGCGGTGCGCTTCGTGGCGCGCGCCACCGGCCAGCACACCGCGCTGTCGCGCATTATTCATCTGGTGCGTCAGGCGCAGAGCAGCAAACCGGACGTGGGTCGCCTTGCCGACCGCATCTCGGCGGTCTTCGTGCCGGTAGTGGTCGCCATCGCCCTGATTAGCGCCGCCATCTGGTATCTGGTCGGCCCGCAGCCGCAGATTGCCTACACGCTGGTCATCGCCACCACGGTGCTGATTATCGCCTGTCCCTGCGCGCTGGGTCTGGCGACGCCGATGTCGATTATCGCGGGGGTCGGGCGCGCCGCCGAACTGGGCGTGCTGGTGCGCGACGCCGACGCGCTGCAGCGCGCCAGCCGCGTCGATACGCTGGTCTTTGATAAAACCGGCACGCTGACGGCGGGCACGCCGCAGCTCGACGAGGTGCTGACGTGGCACGGCTGGTCGCGCGAGGCGGTGGTGCAGACCGCCGCCGCGCTGGAGCAAAACGCCAGCCATCCGCTGGCGCAGGCGATTAGCGCGGCGGCGGGCGCGGCGGCCACGGGCGAGCTTGCGCAATTTCGTACAATACGCGGCAAAGGCGTCAGCGGCATACTCGACGGCAAGCCGCTGCTGCTGGGCAATGCGGCGCTGATGCAGGATAACGCCGTCGCCCTGCAACAGGCGCAGCCGGATATCGAGCGGCTGTCGCGTCAGGGCGCGACGCCGGTGCTGCTGGCGCAGGACGGCGAGCTTGTCGGCCTGATTGCGCTGCGCGACCAGCTGCGTCCCGAGAGTAAAGCGGCGCTGGCGCGGCTGCGCCAGGCGGGTTACCGCCTGATGATGCTGACCGGCGATCGCGAAGAGACAGCGCGCGCCATTGCGCAGGAGGCGGGCATCGATGAGGTGATCGCCGGCGTGCTGCCGGAAGCGAAGGCGCAGACTATCGCCGCGCTGCAGCAGCAGGGACGCCGCGTCGCCATGGTCGGCGACGGCATCAACGACGCCCCGGCGCTGGCGCAGGCGGATGTCGGCATCGCCATGGGCGGCGGCAGCGACGTGGCGGTGGAGACCGCGCCCATCACCCTGATGCGCGCCGATCTTAACAGCGTCGCCGATGCGCTGGCGCTCTCCAGCGCGACGCTGCGTAATATTCGCCAGAATTTGCTCGGTGCCTTTATCTATAACAGCCTGGGCATTCCGCTGGCGGCGGGCGTGCTCTATCCGCTGACCGGCGCGCTGCTCAGTCCGGTAGTGGCGGGCGCGGCGATGGCGCTGTCGTCGATTACCGTGGTCGGCAACGCCAACCGGCTGCTGCGCTTTCGCCCGACGACGCGACAATAGCCGCTGATGCCCTGTTTTTCAGCGGCGGGAATCGCTAGCATGGCGTTTTGACTCAGTAAGGACGGGGCATGACAGGCAGCATATGGCGCAGTGTGCAGGAACTGGCAGGTCGACTTTTTCCCGCCAGCTATCGCTGGCCTGCCCAGGATATTCGGCTGGACGATCGCCTGCTGCATCTGGTCGGCAGCATTCATATGGGCACGCGCGATATGCAGCCGCTGCCTGCGCGTCTGCTGCGGCAGCTGGAGAAGGCGGATGCCTTGATTGTCGAGGCGGATATTACCCAGGGCGGCTCGCCGTTCGACGATATCGATCCGCGCGATGCGCTGGAGACGCGCCTGGCGCCGGACGAGCAGGCGCGGCTGGCGGCGCTGTGCGACGAACTGCATCTGTCGCTGACGATGTTCGACGCCCTGCCCGCCTGGCAAATCGCGCTGATGCTGCAGGCGCAGCAGGCGCAGCGGCTGGGTCTGCGTCCCGACTACGGCATCGACTTCCAGCTGCTGCAGGCGGCGAAAACGTTGAATAAGCCGGTCATTGAGCTGGAAGGCCCGGAGATGCAAATCGCGCTGCTGAAGTCCCTGCCGGATGACGGCATGGCGCTGCTGAAAGATACCCTGACGCACTGGCATACCAACGCGCGGCTGCTGCAGATGATGGTGAGCTGGTGGCTGGATACGCCGCCGCGCGAGCCGCGCATCGCTTTGCCCTCGACCTTCAGCACGGCGCTCAACGATACGCTGATCGCGCAGCGCAACGCGCAGTGGCGCGATCGGCTGCGAGCCTTGCCGGCCGGGCATTACGTGGTGGCGGTGGGCGCGCTGCATCTCTATGGCGACGAGAATCTGCCTGAGCTTTTACGGCGCTAGAAAAAAAAGCAGGCCGGTATTGCTATCGGCCCGTCAAAGAGGAATTTGTTTATGATTTTGGTTATCGCTCAGCCTTTCGGCTGGCGCAGAACCATTCTCACGCAAAGCACAAACTTTCGCCACCATTAATTTATTTAATTTAGGAATAAGATTCTTCCTATAAGGAGAAGTTTATGACGCCTGCCGTAAAACTGCTGGAAAAACAAAAGGTCGCCTTTACCCTTCATCCCTATGAGCATGACAGCCAGGAAAGCAGTTTTGGCGACGAGGCGGTGCGCAAACTTAATCTGGACGCGCGGCAGGTCTATAAAACGCTGCTGGTGGCGCTGAACGGCGACGCGAAACATCTGGCGGTAGCGGTCACGCCGGTCGCCAGCCAGCTCGATTTAAAAAAGGTGGCGAAAGCGTTAGGCGCGAAAAAAGCGGATATGGCCGATCCGCAGCTGGCGCAGCGCGTAACCGGCTATCTGGTCGGCGGCATCAGCCCGCTGGGTCAGAAAAAGCGGCTGCCGACGGTGATCGACCGCTCCGCCGCCGACTTCGCCACTATTTTCGTTTCCGGCGGCAAGCGCGGCCTGGATCTGGAGCTGGCGGCGCAGGATCTGGCGCGCCTGCTCGACGCGCCGCTGGCGGATATCGCGCGACGCGACTAGCTTCGCGGCTGGGCGCAAAGCTGGTCGATCATCCAGCGTCCCGCCGGCCCCGGCGGATTGCGGCGCGACCAGATCGCCTCTACCGCGATTTGCTGCGGCCAGCCCGGCAGCGCAAGCTCCTGCAGTAGCCCATGACCAAACTGCGTGACCAGCCAGCGCGGCAGCACGCTCCAGCCAAATCCCTGCTCCGCCATTTCCAGCAGCAGCAAATAGGTCGGCGCCGACCAGACGCGTCCCGGCGGCGCGATCGCGTGCGGCTCGACCCAGGTATTGAGCCGCAGCTGCCGCACCTGCTCCAGCGCGCTTTCCGTCAGGCCGACGTGCTGCGCCAGCGGATGATCGCGATGAATATAGATGGCCATTTCCGCCTTGACCTGCAGCCGTGCGACGGCGATATCGGGCGGCAGCGCAGGCTGGGCGCGCACCACGCCCAGATGTACCCGTCCCGCCTGCAGCAGATCCAGCACGTCTTCATCTTCGGCGATCATGCACTCCAGTTCGATCTCCGGAAAATGCGCGTCGAACTGTTTCAATAGCTGCTCATGGTGTTGAGTCTGCCAGAAGTCCGATACGGCGAAGCTGAGGCGCGGTTCCACTCCCTGCGCCAGACGGATAGCCAGCGCGTCGAGCCGCTCGCTGGCGGCCAGGATCTGCTGCACCTGCGCCAGCGCGCCCCTGCCCTGATCGGTCAGGATCGGCTGACGTCCGCTGCGATCGAACAGCTTAAAGCCGAGATCGTCCTCCAGCCCGGCGACCGCCGTGCTGATAGTTGACTGGCTTTTACCCAGCGCGCGCGCCGCGGCGGAAAAAGAGCCGCTGCTGACGGTCTGCACAAAAGCCTCTAAGGATTCCGGTGAGTAACGCATTTCATCCATCGCTTTTATCGATAGGTCATCATTTTATCTTATCACCCTGAGATGCCAGAATGCGCGCCTTACTGTTGGAGGTTGATGATGCGTACCCGTTCGCTGAAAGAACGTTTTTTACATGCGCTGGGGTTTGAAACTCTGGCGATCCTCACCGTTTCGCCGCTGGCTGCCTGGGCGATGGATAAGCCGCTGTTTGAGATGGGCGCGCTGGCGCTGATGCTCTCAACCGTCGCGATGCTGTGGAATATGATTTACAACGCCATTTTCGACCGTATCTGTCCGCCAGGCCGGGTGCATCGCGGCGTGCTGATCCGCGTCCTGCATGCGCTGCTTTTTGAAGGCGGCTTTATTTTGATCGGTTTGCCGATCGCCGCCTGGATGCTCGGCATTACGCTGTGGCAGGCGTTTCTGCTGGAGGTGGCCTTTTTCCTGTTTTTCCTGCCCTACACCATGGCGTACAACTGGGTGTGGGACAGGCTGCGTCCGCGCTGGTTTGGACGTAACGCCTGCGAGGCCTGACCTCTCAGACGGCCAGAATATCAACCAGCGGGAAGTATGGCCGGGACGCCAGGCGTCCCGCGGCAGGGATTTCGCCAGGGTTTACGGCGCGTTATGCGCCGTTTCCCGTCCCCATGGCCAGAGCCACGCCAGAATCATCTGCGGATAGCTGCGCTTGCGCGACTTTTCACGCGCCTTTTTCTCCGCTTCCGTGAGCCGGTGGATCGCATCCGTCGGCGCATAGTCGGTGGCTTTTAGCGGCGAATGGGCTTTGACATAGTCGCGCAGCACCTCGGCGTCGATATTTCCCGGATTCTGATAGCCCGGATGGGTATCGAGGCGCGGATAGCCGTCGCCGCCTGCGGCGTTAAAGCTGTTGGTCGCCATACGGTAGGTTTTCTTCTCCTGCAGCGGCTGGCCGTTTATCCGCACGTCGCTTACCGTGCTGCCGTCCGCCACCAGGCTGACATGCGCGAACTGCGCGAAGCCGCCCGTGTCAGGCTTGATGTTCGCCACCACGTCGAGATATTTTTTTACCTCGGCGCCGGTCAGCGTCACCGACACCACCTGATTGCCGAACGGCTGCACCTGCAGCAGATCGCGCCAGCTCAGCTTGCCCGCCGGCAGCGAGGCGCGAATGCCGCCGCCGCTCATCACCGCGAAGTCCGCCTGGGTTTTCGCCATCTGCGCGCGCAGAATCAGCTGCCCGAGATTAGTCTGGGTAAAACGCACCTGCTCGCGCTCGCCGTCAAAGGGTCCCGTCGCACTGCCGACGGCGACGTTGAGACGCGCTTCGGCCCGTTTTTGATAAGGCATCAGCAGCTTCATCATGGCGGTATTCTTCGGGATCTCCTGCTGATACGTCAGCCAGGTCTCGCTGCCGTCGGCGTTTTTGATCTGATGCTTCAGGTTGACCGGCACCAGCGCGTAGGACTCCAGCGCCACCTCGCCGTTGCGCCAGGTAAAATCGCCGCGCCCCACATATTCGCCCCACTGCCCCGCCTGCATAATCCAGACGCCGTTCTGCTTGTCCGGCTGGCAGGCCGCGCCTGGCTGATAAGCTTTTACCCGTTCGTTCTCTTTCGCCATGCAAAGCGTATCGTGCGAATGGCCGCCGACGATCATCGCGACGGTGCCGGGCGGCAGGCTGCGCGCCAGCGTCACGTCGCCAGGCGCGTTGCTGCCGTGCTCGCCGTTGTCGTCATAGCCGAGATGGCTCAGCACCACGATAACGTCCGGCTTCTCGCCTGCTCGCAGCTCCGCCACCGCTTTTTCCGTTTCGCTGACCGGGTCGCGGAACTCGATATCACGCAAATGCGCCGGATTCGCCAGCTTAGCGGTATCGGGCGTCGCCAGGCCCAGCACGGCGATCTTCAACCCCATACGATTGAAAATCGCCCAGGGCTTGAAGAGCCGCTGACCGGTGCTTTTCTGATAGAGATTGGCGGCGAGAAAGGGAAAACGCGCCCAGTTTTCCTGCTTGCGCAGCACCTCGATCGGATGATCGAACTCGTGATTGCCGAGCGCCATGGCGTCATAGCCGATCAGGTTCATGCCGCGAATATCAGGCTCCGCCTCCAGCGCGTCCGACTCCGGCACGCCGGTGTTGACGTCGCCCGCCGAGAGGATCAGCGCGCCGCCGCCTTTGGCCTGCACGTCGTAGCGCAGCGTATCCATTAAGGTCTTTTGCGCCGCCAGGCCATATTCGCCCTGCGCGCTGTACCAGAAATGACCGTGCTGGTCGTTGGTGTGGAGAATGCTAAAGCGGTAAGTGCGATCCGGCTCGGCGGCCTGAGAAAGCAGCGGGGTCAGCGCCAGCAGCGCAAGGCCGGTGGCGGCCCATCGTGATAACAGCAAAGCCTGTCTCCTTATTTTATGCAGTCCCGTTCCGGGTGGTGTCAGCATGCTGACCCACTGTGTCGCATATTCCACTGTTTAACTCAAGATGAAACACCGCTATCGCTGGCACTGAATCAGTTTTAACACGGATTCTCTAAAAAGAACCGACGCGTTAAAGCTGGCGCAAAACTGTGCCTGAGGTTAGCTGACGCTCTTCGGCATGCATTCCAGCGTGATAGTGGTCATCAGAGCGCCATTTTTCAGAAGGATATTGTTATTACGCGCCGCGCAATCTTGCTTCGCGACGGCGCAGATTGACGAAAACAGAGAAAAACAGCCGTTCGAATCCGCTTTCCTCTTATTTTCAAACTTTTTTCTTATTATCCCGCAAATAGCACAGCGAAAACTACCGCATTGCCTTAAACTTAATTGTTACAGGCAGATACATTTGCACACAAGGAGACAGGCATGCATCACACCACACCGCTGATCACCACCATTGTCGGGGGGCTGGTCCTGGCGTTTCTCCTTGGCATGCTCGCACAGCGGCTGCGCATCTCGCCGCTGGTCGGCTATTTGCTGGCGGGCGTGCTGGCCGGACCCTTTACGCCGGGCTTTGTCGCCGATACCAATCTTGCGCCGGAGCTGGCGGAGCTGGGCGTTATTCTGCTGATGTTCGGCGTCGGACTGCACTTTTCGCTGAAGGATTTAATGGCGGTAAAGAGTATCGCCATTCCCGGCGCGGTGGCGCAGATCGCCGTCGCTACGCTGCTGGGGATGGGCCTCTCCGCCTGGCTGGGCTGGTCGCTGATGACCGGCCTGGTGTTTGGTCTCTGTCTCTCCACCGCCAGCACCGTGGTGCTGCTGCGCGCGCTGGAAGAGCGTCAGCTGATTGACAGCCAGCGCGGCCAGATCGCTATCGGCTGGCTGATCGTCGAGGATCTGGTGATGGTGCTGACGCTGGTGCTGCTGCCCGCTATCGCCGGCATGCTGGAACAGGGCAACGCCAGCCCGCAGCTGCTGGCGTGGGATCTGCTGCTGACCATCGGCAAGGTCGCCGCCTTTATGGTGCTGATGATGGTGGTGGGACGCCGCGTGGTGCCCTGGATCCTGGCGAAAAGCGCCGCTACCGGCTCGCGCGAGCTGTTCACCCTGGCGGTGCTGGCGCTGGCGCTCGGCATCGCCTTCGGCGCAGTGGAATTTTTCGACGTCTCTTTTGCCCTCGGCGCCTTCTTCGCCGGAATGGTGCTGAACGAGTCAGAGCTGAGCCATCGCGCCGCCCACGATACGCTGCCGCTGCGCGACGCCTTCGCGGTGCTCTTTTTCGTCTCGGTAGGCATGCTGTTCGATCCGATGATCCTGGTGGAGCAGCCGCTGGCGGTGCTGGGCGCGCTGGTGATTGTGGTGCTGGGCAAATCTGCCGCCGCCTGGCTGCTGGTGACGCTGCTGGGCCATTCGCGCCGCACCGCGCTGACCATCTCCGTCAGCCTGGCGCAGATTGGCGAATTCGCCTTTATTCTGGCCGGCCTCGGCATCTCCCTCAACCTGCTCAGCAGCGAGGGGCGCAACCTGGTGCTGGCGGCGGCAATCCTCTCGATTATGCTCAACCCTATTCTGTTCAGCCTGCTGGAGCGTTTCCTGGCGAGGAGTGAAAGCCGCCAGGCGCAGACGCAGGAAGAGACGGTTGAGGAGGAGACGCAGATTCCGGTGGATATCTGTCACCACGCGGTTATCGTCGGCTATGGCCGGGTCGGCAGCCTGCTGGGCCAGAAGCTGCTAGAGGCGGACGTGCCTTTCGTCGTCGTGGAGAACTCGCGCGCGCGCGTCGAGGCGCTGCGCGAACAGGGCATTCGGGCGGTGCTGGGCAATGCGGTGCGCGCCGAGACCATGGAGCTGGCGCGGCTCGACTGCGCGCGCTGGCTGCTGCTGACCATTCCCAACGGCTTCGAGTCGGGCGAGATCGTCACCACCGCGCGCGAGAAGTTTAACGATATCGAGATTATCGCGCGCGCGCACTACGACGACGAGGTGGAATACATTATGGCGCGCGGCGCCACGCGCGTCGTGATGGGCGAGCGCGAGATCGCCAGCAGCATGCTGCATATGCTGGAGGCGGAGATCGCCGAGCGCCCTATCGTGCGCGAGTGCCCGATTTAAGCGCGGGCGCCGTTTTACCACGGCGCCCGCGCGGCAAGAAAGCAGGCTCCGGCAGGCGCCTGCTCGCTTCCCGCAGGCTTAACGATCCCAGTAGGACTCTTCCAGGCTATCTTCACGCTCCGGCAGGCCGCGCGTCAGGCGCGGCGAATGCTGGTTAAGCACCTGATAGCTGACGCGGTTGGCGTATTTGCACACCTGCGCCAGCGACGAATAGGTCAGGTATTCCCGCGCGTGCTTGCTGGAATTCGGCACTTTCTGCCGATGGTAGTTGTTCGCCGTAATGTCGTGCAGCAGCGCCGCCAGCGCGCCGTCGCCCGCGCCGTTGGTGTTCATGATCTTCTCCGGCCCGCCCATATAGGGCGCGATATGGGAGAAGATGCGCAGCGGCTGCTCGCACTCCTGCTGACGCATGGCGCGGCTGAACTCATACTGGTTGAACTCCGCGATTGCGCCAGGCAGCAGCGGATGATTGGTTTTGCGCTTGAACGCCTCCTCGGTGTAGCCCGCCATATAGAGGCCGGTCGGGCCGGCGGTGCAGAGCACCAGGTCCACCCACTCCAGCGCCATATCGGCCGCGCGCAGCGGATCCGATTCCCCGGTCAGCGCCAGCGCTTCCTCTTCGTTCATCGCCACAATGGTGACGTGGTCGCGCAGGAAGTCGCGCCAGAACTGCGGGTTGTCGCCGATAACATATTTCGTGCCCAGCGTCAGCACCACCGGCACGTTGTGGCGTTTCGCGTATTCGATCGCCTGCAGCGTGGCCTGCGGCATCGGCTCGCCCTCGCCGCAGCGCACCAGGTAAGAGGTGAGCACCAGCGCCGACGCGCCGGCGATGACCGCTTCGGGAATGCTTTCGGCGCGCAGCTGATTCATCTGCCCCGGACTGATGGCGAAGGTCCGTTCGCCCTGCTCGTCGATCAGGGTAAAACAGCGGCCAATGGCGCCGTCGACGCCCTGTAAATAGTTGAGATCGACCCGGCTGGAGGTGTTGCAGAGGTAGCGATAGGCGTAACCGCCGATCTGAATATTGCTGCACATCACACCGAGCAGCACCGATCGGTCATCGGCCAGCACCGAGTAGTTGTGCAGCGTATTGCCGATGGTGCCGCCGGCGAACTGGTGGCTAATCAGGTTGTCGCGCAGCAGCTCGTGGTAGAGCGCTTCGGCGACGTCGTCGGCGATGACCAGGGAGTGGCCGGCGCTCAGGCCGTAGCGAACCAGAAAGGCGTCATCAACTTTGGCTTCGATATCCACCAGCGTCTGATCGATTCCCACGACCCAGCTGCCCTCTTCCACCTCCTGCGAGGCGGCGTGCAGCAAGGGATCGCGAGCGCTAACGGGAAAATAGTGTTTGGATTTGCGTTTGCCGGGAAATTTCATGATGGGCGCCGTCAGAAAAACAGGCGGAGGATGATAGCACATTCTCCGCCACGGCTTTAACGACGCGCGTTGACCAGCTGCACCATCATCTCAATGTGGGCTGCGTCGGCGTTAAGCGCCGGGATATATTCGAACTTTTCGCCGCCGCCGTGCAGGAAGAACTCGCGGTTCTGCTCGTTGATCTCCTCCAGCGTTTCCAGGCAGTCAGAGGCGAAGCCCGGGCTCATCACCTGCACATGCTTAATGCCCTTCTTCGCCAGACCCTGCATGGTTTCGTCAGTGTAGGGCTGCAGCCAGGGTTCGCGGCCAAAGCGCGACTGGAAGGTCATCATAATTTGATCGTCACGCAGGCCCAGCGCCTGCTGCAGCAGCGCCGTGGTATCGGCGCAGCGCAGCGGGTAATCGTCGCCCTCTCTGGCGAAGCGCTGCGGGATGCCGTGATAGGAGAGCACCAGCAGATCCGGCTGGCCGTGAGCCGCGAAAGAGCGCTCGACTGACGCTTTCAGCGCGGCGATATAGGCCGGATGTTCGGCGTAGTCGCGAATAAAGTTGATATCCGGCAGGGTGCGCGCGGTTTTAAAGGCGCTATAGAGACCATCCCAGACCGCCGCCACCGTGGAGCAGGAGAATTGCGGGTAAAGCGGCAGCACGATCAGGCGCGTGACGCCCTGCGCCATCAGGCTGTCCACCGCGCTCTGCAGGCTGGGGTTGCCGTAGCTCATGCCCAGCTCGACCGGCATATCAACGCGCGCCGCCAGCGCCTCGCGCTGCTGCTTGCTATAGACCATCAGCGGCGAGCCCCCCTCCATCCAGACAGAGGCGTAGAGCTTCGACACGCGCGGCGAGCGAAACGGCAGAATAACGCCATTGAGGATCGGCCACCAGAGCCAGCGCGGCGTATCGACGACGCGGGGATCGCTGAGAAACTGTTTCAGATAGCGCTTTACAGCGGCGGTTGTGGGGGCGTCTGGCGTACCGAGATTAACCAGTAACACGCCGGGCTTGTCTTGCCTCATTGTTATTCCTTGATAGCGGAGATGCGTGAAAACAGGAGGAATTGTAGCGGAAAGCGGGAGAGGGAAAAGCAATTACTGCAAAAGGGGCTGGCGCTGCCAGCCCCAACGGCGTTAGCCGAGAATGCGCGCCAGCTGCTTGCTGACCTCAGCGACCGGCTGGGTGCCGTCGATTTTGTGGTAAGCGGTGTTGCCCGCTTCCGCTTCTTTGCTGTAGTAGGCGATCAGCGGCGCGGTCAGCTGATGGTATTCCACCAGGCGCTTGCGCACGGTCTCTTCCTGATCGTCTTTACGCGTGGTCAGCTCTTCGCCGGTGACGTCGTCCTGACCTTCCACCTTCGGCGGATTGTATTTGACGTGATAAACGCGGCCCGACGGCGCATGCACGCGGCGGCCGACGATGCGATCGACGATCAGCTCGTCCGGCACCGCAAACTCCAGCACGCAGTCAATTTTGATGCCCGCTTCTTTCATCGCGTCCGCCTGCGGGATGGTGCGTGGGAAACCGTCCAGCAGAAAACCGTTTTTGCAGTCTTCCTGCGCGATACGCTCTTTTACCAGCGCGATAACCAGCTCGTCAGTGACCAGTTTACCGGCGTCCATGATGGCTTTCGCCTGGTTGCCGAGCTCGGTGCCGGCTTTAACCGCCGCACGCAACATATCGCCCGTGGAGATTTGCGGAATGCCGTATTTCTCCATGATGAACTGAGCCTGAGTGCCCTTACCTGCGCCCGGAGCACCGAGCAGAATAATACGCATTGCGTAAATCCCCTTGCGAATCGCATTGATCAATCTAGAAGGCGAAGACCATACCATTATGACCCGCTCACCACAAGAAAGGCGCGGCTTCCTTGCGGGCGACGGCAGCCGGTTTCTCCATAAACGGCGGCGGGCTGGCGCGGCTACTCGCTTTTTTCAGATTCGCCGCCGGGATTGAACAGCGCCTGAACGCGCCTGAGGATGTGCGGCGTCAGGTTGGTCTGTTTGCGCGCGCCGCCGCGCTGGCTGGCGCGCACCAGCAGATAGCCCTGCTGCGGCCACAGCTCCAGATCGCTGGCGGGACTCAGCGCGGCCAGCAGCCGCGGCGGCAGCGAAAAGCTGGCGAACGGCATGCCCGGCGTATGGCTGGAGATGAGCGACTGCGGCGCGTTAAGGCCGATCGCTTCGACGCTCGCCTGGTTGTAAGGACGCCAGCCCTGCTCGCGCAGACGGCCCAGCGCGGCCAGCACCGGCGCGGCCAGCGGCAGACCCTGCTCGAACAGGCGCAGCTCGCTGCGCACCAGGGTGCTGAAGTCGGCGGTGCGCAGCGCCACCAGCACCAGACCGCCCGGCAGATCGGCATGGCGGTCGAGACGCGCCACGAAGAGGCCAGCGTGCGCGAGCACCTCTTCATGCAGCACGCTGGCGAAGCTTTCGCTGGCGTCGACCACGCCCTGCTGCATGGCCGCCTGCAGCGGCCGCACGCGGCCCTGCGGCATCGCTACGTGGGCGACGAAATTGATATTCCCCGCCATCAGCGGCACGGCAGGCAAGACGTTCAGCTCCGTCACGGGATAGTGGTTAGCGTAGCGCGTCTGATTGCGCGCCTGCTCCTGACGCAGGAACAGCTGGGAAAGCAGGATGCGCGCCACATGCAGCGAAGGGGCGAAGAACAGATCATACTGCTCCAGCCGGTAATGCCGTGACAACAGAGTGCGTAACCGGTCTCGCGCCTCGGAAGGACGATCGGCCCAGGGATGAAATGCCATCGCGTCGTGGTTCTCTTTTATCGGTCAGTTGATGGCGGCAACAGCAGACCAGGCATAGCTTTGCCTGGCAGTCAACCCGCTATAATCAGCGGGCCAGGTTAGCGGAATGCGGCTGGACTTTAAAATGATATAAACTGACAATCCCTGTTAGGTTTTTACACAGGGGATGAGTATGACCCGGCTACCTCCGCTAAGGGCGCTGCACCATTTTCACCAGGCGGCGCTGCATAGCAGCTTTAGCGTGGCGGCCGAGCACCTGCACGTCACGCACAGCGCCGTAAGCCATCAGATTCGTCAGCTGGAGAACTGGATGGGCAAGCCGCTTTTCGTGCGCACCAACGGGCGCGTGAAGTTAACCTCGCACGGCGAGCGCCTGCTGCTCAGCTGTCAAAAAGCCTTTAGCGAACTCTCCACCACCTGCGCCAGTATTCGCACCGGCATGCGCCATCATCTCAGCCTCTCCTGCGCGCCGAGCTTTTTGTCGCAGTGGCTGATCCCGCGCATCAGCACCTTTTATCAGCGCTATCCCGATATCGAGATCCACTTTCAGGGGCTGATGGAGCTAAGCCAGCTGCGCAGCGAGCATATTGACGTGCTGATCCTCAGCTATGAGCAGCCGCCCGAAGGGGATATCGACGCGACGCTGATCGGCGACGACTATCTTGGGCCGCTCTGCGCGCCGCTGTTCGCCTCGCGCTTCCGCTGCGCGCAGGATCTCGCTGCGCTTCCCCTGCTGCACGTCGATACGCGCCTGCACGCCTGGGCGGAGTGGTCGAAAAACGCCGAGGTGCGCGGCAATTTCTGGTCGGGCAAGCATTTTGACAATCTGACGCTCGGCATTCAGGCGGCGAAAAACGGACTGGGCGTGATTGTGGCGCCGCGGCTGCTGGTGCGCAAAGAGCTTGAAGAGGGCACGCTGATCGCCCCGCTCGGCTTTGTGCGCGCCGATCGCGCGACCTGGATGATGACCAAGGAGTCGCGGCGCAACGACGGGGAGATTACGCTGTTTCGCGACTGGCTGCGCGAGGCGGCGCAGCAGTAAGTCTAAAGGCCGGTACCTGACAAATACTAACAAGCGGGCACTCAACTCAAGGAGTGGGTGGCATGGCCCGAGGAGCAAAGCGTCCCGCGACAGGGATGTCGCGGGCCGAGCTGGCATGGATGCCGCTTTTTGCGTCTTTGCGATCGGGCCATGGCACCCGCGACCACACTGTTGTAAAAAAAGCCGATGCATATGCACCGGCCTTCATGTCTGTAGTTGAGATCTGCGCTTTAGCAAACGCGCCGTCTGGAATAATCAGACATTGAGCGT
This sequence comes from Pantoea sp. X-Soil-MYKO-1289, assembly GCF_059730625.1. Taxonomy (NCBI): domain Bacteria; kingdom Pseudomonadati; phylum Pseudomonadota; class Gammaproteobacteria; order Enterobacterales; family Erwiniaceae; genus Pantoea; species Pantoea sp. X-Soil-MYKO-1289. Next base: position 1,108,879 of record NZ_AP036004.1, on the reverse strand, counting down.
TACTTAAGCCGTCAGCAGCTGATTCATACGACGGATAAACTGGTTAGGATCGTCCAGCGTGCCGCGTTCGGCCAGCAGCGCCTGATCCAGCAGCAGCTCGACCCACTCGCCGAAGCGCGCGTCATCCTGGGTATCCGCCACGCGTTTCACCAGCTGGTGGTCCGGATTGATCTCGAAGATATACTTCACTTCCGGCACCGCCTGGCCCGCCGCGGCGAACAGTTTCGCCATCTGGGTGCTCATCTCGTTGGCGTCGGTGGTGACGATAGCAGGCGTATCGGTCAGACGATGCGTCAGACGCACCTCTTTCACGCGGTCGCCCAGCAGCGTTTTCACGCGATCCACAAACGGCTCCAGCGCCTTCTCCGCCTCTTTCTGCTCTTCGCTCTCTTCATCCGCCAGCTTGCTCAGCGACTCATCCGCCTTGCTGACCGACTGGAACGCCTTGCCGTCGAACTCGGTAAGGTAGCTCATCATCCATTCGTCGATGCGGTCGGAGAGCAGCAGCACCTCGATGCCTTTCTTGCGGAACAGCTCCAGATGCGGGCTGCTCTTCGCGGCGGCGTAGCTGTCGGCGGTGATGTAGTAGATCTTATCCTGACCTTCCACCATACGGCTGACGTACTCCTCCAGCGACACATTCTGCTCGGCGCTGTCGTTGTGCGTCGAGGCGAAGCGCAGCAGCTTCGCGATCGCTTCCTGATTGGCGCTGTCTTCCGCCGGGCCCTCTTTCAGCACCAGACCGAACTCTTTCCAGAATGTCTGGTACTTCCCGGCGTCGTCTTTGGCCAGCTTCTCCAGCATCTGCAGCGTGCGCTTCGTCAGCGCGCCGCGCAGGGTCTGGGTCACGCGGCTGTCCTGCAGGATCTCGCGCGACACGTTCAGCGGCAGATCGCTGGAGTCGATCAGGCCGCGCACGAAGCGCAGGTAGTTCGGCATAAACTGCTCGGCGTCATCCATAATAAAGACGCGCTGCACATAGAGCTTCAGGCCGTGCTTGTGATCGCGGTTCCACATATCGAACGGCGCGCGCGACGGGATATAGAGCAGGCTGGTGTACTCCTGCTTGCCCTCGACGCGGTTATGGCTCCAGATGGCGGGATCGCTAAAATCGTGCGCGATATGCTTATAGAACTCGTTGTACTCTTCGTCGCTGATGTCAGACTTATTGCGCGTCCACAGCGCCTGGGCTTTGTTGATCTTCTCCCAGGTGGTGGTGTCGTTCTCTTCGTCTTTGCTTTCAATCTCTACCGGCAGCGCGATGTGATCGGAATATTTGCCGATAATGCTGCGCACGCGCCAGGCGTCGAGGAACTCATCTTCGCCTTCGCGCAGATGCAGCGTAATCTCGGTGCCGCGATCGGCTTTGGTGATATCGGCGATGGTATACTCGCCTTCGCCCGCCGATTCCCAGAACACGCCCTCGTCGGCGGCCGCGCCGGCCGCACGGGTGCGCACCGACACTTTGTCCGCCACGATGAACGCCGAGTAGAAGCCGACGCCGAACTGGCCGATCAGCTGGCTGTCTTTCGCCTGGTCCGAGCCCAGCGATTCAAGGAAGGATTTGGTGCCAGATTTGGCGATGGTGCCCAGGTTCTCAATCACCTCGTCGCGACGCATGCCGATACCGTTGTCCGACAGCGTCAGGGTGCGTTTGTCCTTATCCACAGAGAGACGCACGCGCAGCTCGCCGTCGCCTTCATAGAGGCTGGCGTCCGACAGCGCGCGGAATCGCAGCTTGTCGGCGGCGTCCGAGGCGTTGGAAATCAGCTCGCGCAGGAAAATCTCTTTGTTTGAATAGAGGGAATGGATCATCAGGTGCAGAAGCTGTTTTACCTCTGACTGAAAGCCACGCGTCTCTTGTCCTTTCATGGTCATTGTTACCTCAACAGAATCAGGTTGAACGAACGTTGAGGTTGATGTGGGGATGGTGCGGAAAAATTCAAGCCGACGTCGTTAACGACGTCGGCAAGCGTTCAGAAAGTAATCTTGTGGCGTCCCGCCAGCGAGTGGGAAAGCGTGGTGCCGTCCACCATCTCCAGCTCGCCGCCAACCGGCACGCCGTGAGCGATGCGGCTCGCCTCGACGCCGTACTGGCCGCAAAGCTCGGCGATATAGTTGGCGGTCGCTTCGCCCTCAACCGTGGGGTTGGTGGCGAGGATCACCTCTTTCAGGGGCTCGTTCTCCAGCCGCTGCTCAAGGCGATCCAGCCCGATATCCTGCGGGCCGATGCCGTCCAGCGGGGAAAGATGGCCCATCAGCACAAAGTAGCGCCCGGCGAACTGGCCGGTCTGCTCGATGGCGTGAATATCCGCCGGGCTCTCCACCACGCAAATGAGCCCATTCTGCTGACGCCGAGGATTGGCGCAGATGGTGCAAATTTCCTGCTCGGTGAAGGTGCGACAGTCGGCGCAGTGGCCGATTTCGGACATGGCGCGCGTTAACGCCTGCGCCAGCCGCATGCCACCGCTGCGATCGCGCTGCAGCAGCTGAAACGCCATGCGCTGCGCCGATTTCGGCCCAACGCCGGGCAGGCAGCGCAGCGCCTCCATCAGAGATTCAAGCAGTGGACTGGTTTGCATCAGAACGGCATCTTGAAGCCGGGCGGCAGCTGCATGCCCGAGGAAACAGAGGCCATTTTCTCTTTCTGCGTTTCGTCGATGCGGCGAGCGGCATCGTTAAATGCGGCGGCGACCAGATCTTCCAGCATATCTTTGTCATCTTCCAGCAGGCTGGGATCGATCTCCACGCGGCGGCAGTTGTGCGCGCCGTTAATGGTGACTTTCACCAGGCCCGCGCCCGACTCGCCGGTCACTTCCAGCGCGGCGATCTCTTCCTGAACTTTGGCCATTTTGTCTTGCATCTGCTGGGCCTGCTTCATCAGGTTGCCCAGTCCGCCTTTACCAAACATAGTTTTCTCTCTCAGCTAAGGCCGCATCGCTATCCATAAGACAGCGGCAGCGTGGTCAAACGGGTCGGATACTCTCTTCATCCAGATCGGCGTCGAAGAATCGGCGCAGCGTCTGGATGTGGGTATCACTAATGATAGACTGGCGCGCCTGCGCCAGCTTCTCTTCATAAATGGCCTGTCGCCACTCGAGTGGCGTCAATACCGCAGGATTATCATCTTCAATAATAGTCAATTCAACGGGCTGACCGGCGGCGTCGCTCAGCGCGGCCGCCAGCACCTGCTGCGCCGACGCGGAGTTCAGGTGACGCTGCGTAGAGCGCAAATGCAGGCAGACGCCCTGCTCGGTACGCTCTTTCCAGGCGTTCAGCGCCAGCTGCTGCACCAGCTTCGGCAGCGGCAGCGCGGCGATTTCCGCCGCCCAGGGATCGCGCTGCTGCGCTTCTTCCATCAGGCGCGCCGCCAGCTCAGGGGTTTTCTCATGCTCAAGCGCCGAACGCAAGGCTTTTGGCGTCGCCACCGGTTCGGGCGCCGCCTCGACCGGCGACAGCGCTTTCCAGCGGTACGCCTCTTTTTTCGCCGGCGCCGTCTCGCGCGGACGCGTCGCCTGCGCGCGTTCGGTGACCGAGGCCAGGCGCTCCAGCGCGGAGGTAGCCGGCCGCGTCAGGGACGCTGCCGGCTCACTCTTTTTTGGTTTGCTGGCCCCCTGGCGCAGCAGCTGGGTGCGCGCCTGAAGGAGCTGGCTGGTGGTATCGGAAAACGAGCCGTCAGGCGCGGCGGCTGGCGGTGCGGCGGCCGGCGGCGCGCTCCGTTCCTGCGGCGGCGCCATCTGCGGCTGCGCGGCGGCGACATGCTGCTGCGGCGCGACGGCGTGCGGCTGCGCGGCTGCGGCGGACGGCTCCGCCTGCGGCGTCATGGTTGGGCGCGCTGCCGGTTCGGCAATCGCCGTTTGCGGATGGAACGCCAGCGCGCGCAGCAGGGTCATTTCGACCCCCATGCGGCGGTCGGGCGCCAGCGGCAGATCTTTGCGCCCCATTAGCAGCGTCTGATAGTAGAGCTGAACGTCGGCGGGCGGCACCACGCGCGCCAGCTCGCGCAGGCGCGGCGCGTGGCTCTCTTCTTCATCGTTGATCGAGCCGGGCAGCAGCTGCACCATGGCGATGCGGTGCAGCAGACGCAGCATCTCCACCAGCAGCGCTTCCCACTCCACGCCGCGCGACGCGGCCTGGTTGAGCAGCGTCATTACCTGTTCGCCGCTGCCGTCCGCCAGCGCCTCAATCAGGCCCAGCGGCTGCTCGTCGTCCAGCGTGCCGAGCATCTGGCTGACGATGAGGCTGCTGACGACGCCCTGCCCCATCGCGATCGCCTGATCGGCCAGGCTGAGCGCGTCGCGCATGCTGCCGTCAGCGGCGCGCGCCAGCAGCTGCAGCGCGCGCGGTTCGTTTTCGATCTGCTCCTGCTGCAGCACATGGTCGAGCTGTTTGCGGATCAGTTCGACGTCCAGCGCTTTGAGATGAAACTGCAGGCAGCGGGAGAGGATGGTCACCGGCAGCTTTTGCGGATCGGTGGTAGCAAGCAGGAATTTAACGTGCGACGGCGGCTCTTCGAGCGTTTTCAGCAGCGCGTTGAAGCTGTGGCGCGACAGCATATGCACTTCGTCGATCAGATAGACCTTAAAGCGGCCGCGCGCGGGCGCATACTGCACGTTGTCCAGCAGATCGCGCGTGTCTTCCACCTTGGTGCGCGAGGCGGCGTCGATCTCGATCAGATCGACGAAGCGACCCTGTTCGATCTCGCGGCAGTTGTCGCACTGGCCGCACGGCGTGGCGGTGATGCCGGTTTCGCAGTTAAGTCCTTTCGCCAGCAGGCGCGCGATGGTGGTTTTGCCCACGCCGCGCGTGCCGGAGAAGAGATAAGCATGATGGAGACGTCCCAGTGACAGTCCATTCGCCAGCGCGGTCAGGACATGTTCCTGACCGACAACGTCAGCAAATGCCTGAGGACGCCATTTTCGCGCAAGTACCTGATAGCTCATGTGGATTCGATCACTGGATGTGGTTGGAAAGATGAGCGCAGACGCGCTGCAACCCCTGTATATCGTTGCAGTAGTTTAACAGCGACGGCGGGCATTGCCTATCACTTGCTGGCCTCGCGCGCGGCGAGGCCATCGTCACTTAGTGACCCGGGAAGTTGACCAGGCTGTAGCAGTTGACGCCCAGCGCTTTCAGGCGGGATTCGCCGGTCAGATCGAAGAGGTTAATCACGAACGCGGCGTCTTTGACTTCGCCGCCTGCGCGGCGGATCAGCTTGACCGTGGCTTCGATGGTGCCGCCGGTCGCCAGCAGATCGTCCACCACCAGCACCACGTCGCCGGGCTTAATGGCGTCCTTGTGCAGCTCGAGCGCATCGGTGCCATATTCCAGCTCGTAGGATTCGCTGAAGGTCTCGCGCGGCAGTTTGCCTGGCTTGCGCACCGGCACGAAGCCGACGCCTAATCCCAGCGCGACCGGCGCGCCGAACAGGAAGCCGCGCGCTTCGGTGCCGACCACTTTGGTAATGCCTTGATCGCGGTAGCGCTCGACGAGCAGCGCGATGGTCGCGGCGTAGGCCTGCGGATCTTCCAGCAGGCTGGTGACGTCGCGGAAGAGGATCCCGGGTTTCGGGTAATCCGGAATGCTTTTAATGCTCTCTTTAATGAATTCAAGCTGCTGCGCAGTTGCGGTCATAATGTTACGCCTGGTAAAAACTTTATATCGCGCAGCTTCCATAGCGTCAGATTCCAAAATGAATCAGACGCAGAGAGTAGAAAAAGGGAAGCCACGCACGAAGATGCCCAAATCTAAGCAAATGGCCGGCTAAATGCAACCTTATCGCGGTGGCGCGCGATCGTCGGGCGATTCGGCCACCACAGGAATACGCCACATCATCAGCAGCAAAAAGCAGAGCATTACGCCAAGAAAAAGGCGCACCCACAGAATTTTCACCAGCCAGATTGAGACGCAAAAGGTCGCCAGCGTCAGGGCCATGGCGCGCCCTTTGGCGCCCGGCGGCATCGCGCGATGGCGCTGCCAGTGGCGCAGATAGCGGCCAAACGGCGAACGCCACAGCAGCCAGTGGTGAAAGCGCGGCGACGAGCGGGCGAAGCACCAGGCCGCCAGCAGCACGAATGGCGTGGTCGGTAATAATGGTAATACAATGCCCAGCGCGCCGAGTATGATAGCCAGCCAGCCGAGAGTCAGCAGTAAAATACGTTGCATAGCCTTGCCTGAATCCTTTGCATGCGCGCTACGTTAGCACAAATAAGGAAAAGATAATGGCGGACGCCACCACACAACAACGCCTGACCGCCTGCCTGACGGCGCTTAAGGCGCAGATCGCGCGCCATCCCGACGGCCATTGCCGCACGCCGCGCTTCGACCGTCAGCTGTTTAGCGCCAGCGGCACGCGGCTGGCCGACTATCTGCAGGAGATCGAGCGCAATCTGCAGCTGCTCTGCGCCTCGTCGAATGCGCAAGAGCGCGTCTGGCTGGCGGAGAGGCTGGTGAATCAGATTGCCGCCCTGCAGCGCGAAGCGAACACGCAGCAGCTGCGCCCGCGCCGCGAACGGCCCGCGGCGACGCCGCGCCAGCAGAAACTGGCGGAATACCGCGAGTATGAGCGGCGGCTGCAGGCGATGATCGACCAGCGCGAACAGCGGCTGGCGCTGGCGGAGAGCCTGGCGGCGCAGCAGCAGCTGAAGCAGGATCTTGAGGTGCTGGAGGGCCGCATGGCGCGCTGTCGTCAGGCGATCCATGCGGTGAACTGGGCGCTTTCGCTGCGCGGCGACGCGCTCTGACGCCTATACTTAGCGCCATCTGTTCAGGAGCCTGAAATGGGAATCATCGCCTGGATTATCACGGGAGCGGTCGCGGGCTGGCTAAAACGGCGCTTTTTCCCCGGACGGCCTGGCGGCCTTGTCGCCACGCTGGTGCTGGCGGTCATCGGCGCGCTGGTCGGCGGCTATATCGCCAGCTATTTCGATCTGGGTTCGCTGGCGACGCTCCACCCCGCCGCGCTCGGCTGTGCGCTGGCCGGCGCGCTACTTATGCTGCTGGTCGCGGCGAAACTGCGTATATAAGGAACGAGAATGTCACTGGAAAACGCGCCTGACGAGATAAAACTGGCGGTGGATTTGATTCAGCTGCTGGAAGAGAACCGCTTGCCAGCCGACACCGTGCTGGCGGCGCTGGCGATCGTGCAGCGCGATTTTGAGAAAAAGCGCGAGGCGGAACGTCAGGCCTGATGGGACGCGGCTAACGTCGGGCTCAGGCGCAGCATATCGATAAAGGCTTCGACGATTTGCGGCGCGCTCGCGGCCAGGTCGAAGCTCTCCGGCGTAAACAGCCAGCTCTCCATCATGCCGTTGACGTAGCCCCGCATCAGCAGCGCCGCCTGGCGAGTATTGAGCGTGACGGGTAATTGCCCTGCCTCAATGCACTCTTTCAAAACATCTTCTATTTTGTCATAGCACTCTGACAGCAGGCTTTGCTGCATGATTTGCAGCGCGGCCATTTCGCCGACGAACTCGCACTTATGGAAGATGATCTCCATTAGCGCGCGGCGCTGCGGATCCTTTGCTGTCGCTTCAAAGATATAGATCAGCATTGCGCGCAATACAGAAAGTGGATCGCCAGGGTATTTTGTCTGATACTCAAGTTCCACATCATCAAGCCCAGCGTCGGTGCGCAGCCAGATTTCGTGTAACACATCGGCTTTATTTTTAAAGTGCCAGTAAATTGCGCCCCGCGTGACGCCAGCCGCTGCGGCAATATCTGCCAGCGAGGTCGCGGAAACGCCCTGGCGTGAGAATAACGCAAGCGCCACATCAAGAATTTGATGACGCGTTTCAAGGGCCTGGGCTTTGGTTTTTCGTGCCATAGGGGACTTTTATTACAAACTGGCAAGTTTACATACATTTGTGAATGTATGTACCATAGCACGACCCGGGTTTTAGCGCAGCAATGGGTTTATCGGTTTGTGATCCATTGATCAATTGATATCGGACACTAGAGGTTTATTTATGAATAAAAACAGAGGATTAGCGCCTCTGGCGGCCGTCCTGATGCTTTCAGGCAGCTTTGTGTTAACAGGATGTGATGATAATAAATCCCAGCAAGCCGCCCAGCAGCACCCGCCGGAAGTGGGCGTTGTCACCCTTAAAAGCGAACCCCTGAAGATCACCACGGAGCTGCCGGGCCGTACCTCCGCCTATCGCGTGGCTGAAGTGCGCCCTCAGGTTTCCGGTATCATTCTGAAGCGTAATTTTGTGGAAGGCAGCGATATTAAAGCGGGCGAATCGCTTTATCAGATCGATCCTGCCACCTACCAGGCAAGCTACGACAGCGCGAAAGGCGATCTGGCGCAGGCGGAAGCCAACGCCCGCATCGCGCAGCTGACGGTTAACCGCTACAAGCCGCTGCTCGGCACTAAATATATCAGCCAGCAGGATTACGATAACGCCGTCGCTACCGCCGCGCAGAACGCCGCCGCGGTGCAGGTCGCGAAAGCGAACGTCGAAACCGCCCGTATTAATCTGGCCTACACCAAAGTGACCTCGCCTATCAGCGGTCGTATCGGCAAATCGTCCGTGACCGAAGGGGCGCTGGTGCAGAGTGCGCAGACCACCGCGCTGGCCACTGTGCAGCAGCTCGATCCGATGTATGTCGACGTCACCCAGTCCAGCGACGAATTTATGCGCCTGCGCGCGGAGCTGGAATCTGGCAAGCTGAAACAGGTCGACGGCAAAGCCACCGTTACCCTGCTGATGCAGGACGGCAGCGAATCGCCACAGAAAGGCACGCTGGAGTTCTCCGACGTCACGGTTGACGAGACCACCGGCTCTATCACCCTGCGCGCTATCGTGCCGAATCCAGATCACAAACTGCTGCCGGGCATGTTCGTCCGCGCGCGTCTGGAGGAAGGCACCAACCCGAATGCGCTGCTGGTTCCGCAGCAGGCCGTCGCCCGCACGCCTACCGGTCAGGCGACCGTCATGGTGGTGGGCGCGGACAACAAGGTTGAAGTGCGTAGCGTCAACGCCGCGCAGGCGATCGGCGACAAATGGCTGGTCACCTCGGGTCTGAAAGAGGGTGAACGCGTGATCAGCGTCGGCACGCAGCGCGCGAAGCCAGGCGCTCAGGTGACGCCGCAGGAAGTCTCTGCCGAGCAGAAATCTGACGCGAATGCGCAATCTCAGACCCAGTCTGAAAAAACTTCGTCTTAACAGGAGCCGTTGATACATGGCTAAGTTCTTTATCGATCGCCCCATCTTTGCGTGGGTAATCGCCATCATCGTGATGCTGGCGGGTGCGCTATCGATTCTTAAGCTGCCGATCGAGCAATATCCAAACGTTGCTCCGCCGGCCGTGCAGATTCGTGCCGCCTATCCGGGCGCCGATGCGAAAACGCTGCAGGACTCCGTGACGCAGGTTATCGAACAGAATATGAACGGTATTGATGGGCTGATGTACTTCTCATCAAACAGTGATTCTTCCGGTAACCTGCAGCTGACCCTGAGCTTTGAATCCGGCACCGATCCCGATATCGCGCAGGTCCAGGTGCAGAACAAACTGCAGCTGGCGATGCCGCTGCTGCCGCAGGAAGTGCAGCAGCAGGGTATTCAGGTGCAGAAATCCTCCAGCAGCTTCCTGATGGTGGCGGGTTTCGTCAGCGATGACGGCTCAATGACCCAGAACGATATCTCAGACTTCGTCGCATCGAATATCAAGGACCCTATCAGCCGTACGTCAGGCGTGGGCGATACCCAGATCTTCGGTGCGCAGTATGCGATGCGTATCTGGATGGACCCGGCCAAACTGAATAACTATCAGCTGACGCCGGTTGACGTCATTAGCGCCATCAATACCCAGAACGCCCAGGTCGCGGCGGGTCAGCTCGGCGGCGCGCCTGCCGCGCCGAACCAGCAGCTCAACGCCTCGATTATCGCCCAGACGCGTCTCACCTCGACCGACGAATTCGGCAAGATCCTGCTGAAGGTGAATACCGATGGCTCGCAGGTTCGCCTGCGCGACGTAGCGAAAATCGAGCTGGGCGGCGAGAACTACGAGGTTATCGCGCGCTATAACGGCAAACCGGCTTCCGGTATCGGTATCAAGCTGGCGACCGGCGCAAACGCGCTGGATACCGCCAATGCGGTGAAGGCGGAGCTGGGCAAACTGCAGTCGACCTTCCCGGCCGGCCTGAAAGTGGTTTATCCCTATGACACCACGCCGTTCGTTAAGATCTCGATCTTCGAAGTGGTGAAAACCCTGTTTGAAGCGATCGTGCTGGTGTTCCTGGTGATGTATCTCTTCCTGCAGAACTTCCGCGCGACGCTGATCCCGACTATCGCGGTGCCGGTGGTGCTGCTCGGCACCTTCGCTATCATCAGCGCCTTCGGCTACTCGATAAATACGCTGACAATGTTCGGTATGGTGCTCGCCATCGGCCTGTTGGTGGATGACGCCATCGTAGTCGTGGAGAACGTTGAGCGCGTGATGGCCGAAGATGGCCTGCCGCCGAAAGAGGCGACGAAGGTCTCAATGGAGCAGATTCAGGGCGCGCTGGTCGGTATCGCGCTGGTGCTCGCGGCGGTCTTTATCCCGATGGCCTTCTTCGGCGGCTCAACCGGCGTTATCTACCGTCAGTTCTCTATTACCATCGTTTCTGCGATGGCGCTGTCGGTGCTGGTAGCCTTGATCCTGACGCCGGCGCTCTGCGCCACCATGCTGAAGCCGATCAAGAAAGGCGATCATGGCAAAACCACCGGTTTCTTCGGCTGGTTTAACCGCCTGTTCGACAAGAGCACCAACCACTACGTCGACAGCGTCGGCCATATCGTGCGCAGCACCGGTCGCTATCTGTTGATCTATCTGGTGATCGTGGTGGGCATGGCCTATCTGTTCCTGCGCCTCCCCTCCTCGTTCCTGCCGGAAGAGGATCAGGGCCTGCTGCTCGCTCAGGCGCAGCTGCCTGCGGGCGCGACGCAGGAGCGTACGCAGAAGGTCATGGATCAGATTACCGACTACTTCCTGAATAAAGAGAAGGACAGCGTGAAGTCGGTGTTTACCGTTAACGGCTTCGGCTTCTCGGGCCGCGGTCAGAACACCGGTATCGCCTTCGTCAGTCTGAAACCCTGGGATGAGCGCAGCAGCAGCGATCTGAAGGTGCCGGCTATCGCTGGTCGCGCCATGGCCGCGCTGGGCCAGATCAAAGATGCGATGGTGTTCCCGTTCAACCTGCCGGCGATTATCGAACTGGGTAACGCCACCGGCTTCGACTTTGAGCTGATCGACCAGAACAACCTCGGCCATGAAAAACTGACCGAAGCGCGCAACCAGCTGCTGGGTATGGTGGCGCAGCACTCCGATACGCTGGTGGGCGTTCGTCCTAACGGCCTGGAAGATACGCCGCAGTACAAGCTGACTATCGATCAGGAAAAGGCGCAGGCGCTGGGGGTATCGCTTTCCGATATCAACACCACGCTCGGTTCCGCCTGGGGCGGCTCTTACGTCAATGACTTTATCGATCGCGGCCGCGTGAAGAAGGTCTACGTAATGGGCGAAGCTAAAGATCGTATGCTGCCTGACGACATCAGCAAATGGTACGTGCGCAACAGCAGCGGCAACATGGTGCCCTTCTCCGCCTTCTCGTCGGCGAAGTGGCAGTACGGTTCGCCGCGTCTGGAGCGCTATAACGGTCTGCCGTCAATGGAGATTCTGGGCCAGGCTGCGCCAGGCAAAAGCTCCGGCGACGCCATGAACCTGATGGAAGAGCTGGCGTCGAAACTGCCTGCGGGCATCGGCTATGACTGGACAGGCATGTCCTACCAGGAACGCCTCTCCGGCAACCAGGCGCCTGCGCTCTATGCGATCTCGCTGATTGTGGTCTTCCTCTGTCTGGCGGCGCTGTATGAGAGCTGGTCGATTCCGTTCTCGGTGATGCTGGTGGTGCCGCTCGGGGTTATCGGCGCGCTGATCTTTACCACGCTGCGCGGACTGAGCAACGACGTCTACTTCGTGGTGGGCCTGTTGACCACCGTCGGGCTGTCGGCGAAGAACGCCATTCTGATCGTCGAATTCGCCAAGGATTTGATGGAGAAAGAGGGCAAAGGTCTGGTAGAGGCGACGCTGGAAGCCTGTCGTATGCGTCTGCGTCCGATTCTGATGACCTCGCTCGCCTTTATTCTCGGCGTGTTGCCGCTGGCGATCAGCACCGGCGCAGGTTCCGGCGCGCAGAACGCCGTCGGTACTGGCGTAATGGGCGGGATGGTTACGGCGACCGCGCTGGCGATCTTCTTCGTTCCGGTGTTCTTCGTGGTGGTGCGCCGCCGCTTCGGCAAGAACAAAGCGGAGCTGGAAAAAGGTCATCCAACCGAACAGAGCCATCAGCATTAATCTTTGCTGAATGACAAAAGGCCGCGCAAGCGGCCTTTTTTTATGGCGCCGGCAGCGGCGAATGGATCAGGGTTGCATTTCAAAAAGAGGAAGCGCACAATAATGTTACTTTATAACATAACATTTGAGAGGCGTTATGAAACCAGACATTCATCCTGCTTACCGTCCGGTCGTGTTCCACGACACCACCGTCGATAAATATTTCAAAATCGGCTCCACCATCAAAACCGAGCGCACCGTCGAGTTCGAAGGTGAAACCCTGCCCTACGTAACGCTGGATGTCTCTTCCGCTTCCCACGTCTACTACACCGGCAAGCAAAAAGATTTCACCAAAGAGGGCAGTGCCGCGCGCTTTAATCAGCGCTTTGGCCGCTTTCTTAAAAAACAGGGCGAATAACAATGCAGGTCTTAAGCTCGCTGGCGTCGGCAAAAAAACGCCATAAGGACTGCAAGATCGTGCGCCGTCACGGCCGCGTTTTTGTGATTTGCAAATCGAATCCGCGCTTTAAAGCGGTGCAGGGAAGAAAGAAGAAACGTTAGTGCGTGTCGTGATAGCTGGCCGGGGAACTCCCCGGCCTTTTTTTATTGCATGCTGTGGATCATCGCTTCGACATTGTGACGGAACGCCGCGACATAGGTGGGCGCAGGACCGGAAGGCTGCGACAGCGCCTCTGGATAGAGCTCGCCGCCCGGCTGCGCGCCGGTTGCGCTGGCGATCTGCTTCACCAGGCGTGGGTCGGTCTGATTTTCAATAAAGTAGCTATGGATATGCTCAGCCTTGAGCTGCTGGATCAGCCCGCCGACCTCGCTGGCGCTCGCTTCCGCCTCGGTAGAGAAACCGACCGGCGCCAGAAAGGTCACGCCGTAGCGCTGCCCGAAATAGCCGAACGCGTCATGGCTGGTCAGCACCTTGCGCTTCGCCGCCGGTATCGCCGCAAAGGCGGTTTTCGCCCAGCCGTCCAGCGTCTGCAGCTGCTGAATATACTTTTCGCCGCTGCGGCGAATGGCATCAGCGTCTTGCGGATCCGCCTTGATCAGGGCGTTCATCACGTTGGCGGCGTAGATGACGCCGTTGCGCATGCTATTCCAGGCGTGGGGATCGGTCACGGTTTTCCCCTCCTCTTCCATACTGCGCGTCGCTACCCCCCGCGAGGCTACCACGGCGTCGCCTTTATAGCCTGAAGCGCTCACCAGACGATCCATCCATCCCTCCAGCCCCAGGCCGCTGACGAAAACCAGATCCGCGCTGGCCAGCGCCTGGCTATCCTGCGGCGTCGGCTCGAAGGTATGGGGATCGCCATTCGGTCCCACCAGCGATTTTACGTTGACGTGCTCGCCGCCCACCTGCTTCACGATATCCGCCAGCACGGTAAAACTGGCGACGACATTCACGGTTTTTGCCATGGATAGCGGGCTGGTCAGCAGCGCGCCGATCGCCAGGCATAACGGTAACTTCTTCATAAATACCCCTGTTTAATGGCGGCGCAGAAGGCCGCCGCATGGTCCTGCCAGAATAGAAAGAAAAAAGAGCAGCGCGGCGCTCAGCACCACCGCCGGGCCCGCCGGCAGCGAGAAGCGCCAGGAGAGCATCAGTCCGATAACGGCGGCGGCGATCGCCAGCCCCATTGCAGCGGCAAGCATCCACGCCAGATGCCGGCTCCAGAACCGGGCGCTGGCGGCGGGCAGCATCATCAGCCCGACCGACATCAGGGTGCCGAGCACCTGAAAGCCCGCCACCAGATTCAGCACCACCAGCAGCAGAAACAGACCGTGCACCAGCGGCGCGCTCCATTTGCCCTGCGCGCGTAGAAAATCGGGATCGAAAGCGTCGATCACCAGCGCCCGGTAGATCGCCGCCAGCATCAGCAGGGTAAAGGCGGCAATGGCGCCAACCAGCAGCAGCGCCGGCTTATCTACCGCCAGCAGCGAGCCGAACAGCACATGCAGCAGATCGACGCTCGATCCGCGCAGCGATACCAGCGTGACGCCGAGCGCCAGCGAGCCCAGGTAGAAACCGGCGAAGCTGGCGTCCTCTTTCAGCGGCGTGTAGCGGCTTACCGCGCCGGAGAGCAATGCCACCGCCAGCCCGGCGATAAGCCCGCCGACGCCCATCGCCACCAGCGACAGGCCCGATATCAGATAGCCGATGGCCGCGCCCGGCAAAACCGCATGCGACAGCGCGTCGCCGATCAGGCTCATGCGGCGCAGCGACAAGAAGACGCCGAGCGGCGTGGCGCTCACCGCCAGCGCCACGCAGGCGATCAGCGCGCGCCGCATAAAGCCGAATTCGAGAAAAGGCTGGATCAGCGTCATAAGGCCAGGCTCCGCAATACGACCGACGCGTCGCTGGCCGGTTGTCCCGCCGCCTCGTCCAGCGACAGCACCTCGCTGAAATAGCGCTCGACCAGCGGGCGGTCGTGCAGCACCACCAGCAGCGTGGCGCCCGCCTGCCGCTGCTGCTGCAGGATCGACATCAGTAGCGTCACGGTTTTGCTGTCGATGCCGTTAAACGGCTCATCCAGCAGCCACAGCGGGCTGCGCTGCAGCAGCAGCCGGGCGAACAGCACGCGCTGTAGCTGGCCGCCCGATAGCGTGGCGGGCTGCGCGCCAGCGAAGTCGCGCATCTGCACCGCATCCAGCGCTTGCTCGATCTCCCGGCACATGCTGCGGCTGATGCCACCGAACCAGCCACAGCGCGGCCAGCAGCCGATCGACACCAGTTCAAAAACGGTTAACGGAAAGCGCGTCTCCAGCTCGCTGCGCTGCGGCATCCAGCCGATGGCCTTTCGGGGAAGTTGCAGCTCGCACTTTCCGGCAACCGGCTTTATGAGTCCGGCGATAGTTTTCAGCAGCGTCGACTTGCCGCTGCCGTTGGCGCCGATCAGCGCCGTCATGCTGCCGCGCGTTAACTCGGCATTAATGACCGGCGTTACCGCCCTGTTCTGATAGCCCGCCTGCAGCTGGGTGAAGCGCATCATGATGCGACTCCCCACGTTATCGCCAGCGCCAGCAAAACGATGATGAACAAGGCGATAGCGACTCTTCCGCCCAGTGAAAGCAGCATCCCACTCTGATTCATAATGCTCTCATTATGTTATAACATAACAATAATCTACCCTGGTTTTAGCGCAAGGCGTGCAGGCAATATGTTTCAAAAGGTATCAGCCACCCTGCATGCTTTCTTAAAAGGCGATGCCATTTAACTGATTCAGTGAGGAAAAAAGCTTTACGAATAATAACAATAGGTTTTGACGTTAACAGAGACGTTGCAAAGTAGTTGCACAAGCCTAATGATCGGTTTAACAATCTACTGAAGCGGAAAATGAAATGACACTGCGGCTCGAAAGCAATATCAACCCGGAGAACCCGGATGTCCCAGAATTAACGGCGTTTATCCAACGGAATATTCCCAAAATAGCGCAACCTCTGGCAGGTGATTTGCAATGGTATTCACCGCACGCGCAGTTAGTTCCAGAGAGTTTTAAAATAAAGGCTGTAGAAAAGTTAGCCAGCAATCGTTTTAAAATGCTTTATCAATTTGACGGGCATATATTTAGTCCTTGTCTGGATTTAAATGAAGTTTTTACCCGCGAAGAACAGGTTCTGTTTCAGGTTCTTCCCGGCAGACTTGAGTTTGAGCTGATTGAGAGCCAGCAATCCTCACCCGCTGACGAATTGTAATATTTGGTAATTGAGGTGAGCAAATCTAATGATTGTGTTTTATATTTAATGTATCCCAAGCTCTGACCGCTATTCGTAATCACTTCCTGGCCGCTTAACCTTAACTCGCCGCATTGCGGTAACCGTGCAAGCTATGGAGGGGAAAAAGATGGACGAGTACTCACCGAAACGGCATGATATTGCCCAGCTTAAATTCCTGTGTGAGAGCCTGTTTGACGAAAGCATGGCGACGCTGACCGACAGCCATCACGGCTGGGTTAACGACCCAACTTCTGAGAACAATTTACAGCTTAATGATTTGATTGAGCACATTGCTTCTTTCACGATGAATTACAAAATAAAGCATGCTGAAGATGAAGATCTGATAACGCAAATCGACGACTATCTTGACGATACCTTTATGCTATTCACTAATTACGGTATCAACGCCCAGGATCTGAATCGGTGGCAGCGCTCCGCCCGACGCTTATTTAATCTTTTTAGCGAAGAGTGCGCTTACCTTCAGCAACCCAGTCACTCCATTTAGGTAAACATGAGACCGGTTTATTTATGAACGATAAAAATCTGACTAAAACTGATTATTTGATGCGGCTGAGACGCTGCCGCTCGATCGATACGCTTGAGCGCGTAATTGAAAAGAATAAGTACGAATTATCCGATGATGAACTGGCGGTATTTTACTCTGCCGCCGACCACCGTCTGGCAGAACTGACGATGAATAAGCTTTACGATAAAGTCCCTGGCTCGGTATGGAAGTTCGTGCGTTAACACACTGTTTTGCCTTCCTCTTAGCGACAACACACCCGTTTTATTCTGAATAAATCTTTAACTGGCCATGGAGTGGCGGTTATGAGAGACGTCTGGGAATTTTTCAGGGGGAGAAAGTGGTGGAGGCCCTGCCAGCCACATCCCGGCACACGCGTCGCCTGCTGCGGCTGCTTCCTTCCGGACCTGACCGAGTTCACAAGTTAGCATTGCGGGAGGACCAACAGAGCCTCCATTGACAAGCCCTCTTTCGAAGGCGGGGGCATTATCAGGGAAGCCCCCGGCAATTGCAAGCGCCGTCCGGATGACCGTTGTTTTCTTGAACAATGGCGCGCGCCAGAGAGCCGCGTCACTGTGCTACAGTAGCGTTTTTGCTTCTGCGCAAGGTCGTTATGGATCCGCAAGAGAGTTTTCAGCAGCGCATATGGCACATCGTGGCCGCTATTCCGCCAGGCAAAGTCGCCACCTATGGCGATATCGCCCGGCTGGCGGGTTCGCCGCGTGCGGCGCGTCAGGTGGGTGGCGTGCTGCGTCGTTTGCCTGCCGGCAGTCGGCTGCCATGGCACCGCGTCATTAACCGTCACGGCGCTATTTCGCTACAGGGCGACGATCTGTTAAGACAGCGTGACGCGCTGGCGGCGGAAGGCATTGAGATAAGCGACGACGGGCGCGTCGCGCTGGACGTTTATCGCTGGCAGCCCTGACAGCGGGGCGAAACCGCCCCGCTCGCAGATGATTACAGGCTGGTGGGTGCAGGCACGGCGGAAGATGGCGTGACCTGAGTCGGCGAGGTCGAGGGCACAGTGCTGACCGCGCCGGGCTGCGTAGGCAGCGCGGTTTGCGGTACCGGCACCAGCAGCAGTTCCGCTTTGGTGCCGCCCTGGTTGATGACCGGCTTCACCGAATCGGTGATAAAGGCCAGCTTGCCGTCGATGGTAATAGCCGCGCTCAGCAGAATACGCGCATTCGGCTGGATATCTGCCGGATTAAACGGCAGTACGAACTGGAACGGCGCCTGCTTGCCCTGCGTGTGTACGGCGCGCTGCGACAGCACTTTCGATGGCGCGTTCGCCACTGTAGCGTCGGAGAGCGTGACCGTCAGCACCGCGTCTGGCGGCAATGCGATCCGCTGACGAATATAGACCGACCCGCTCACGTTAGGCTGCGCAATCGCCGCCTGCTGCCCTGCCGCGCTGGCGCCCAGCGTCGGTACCGGCACCGGCTTGCTGTGATCGGCGCAGCCTGCGGCGGCTGCAATCAAGGTAATACCACTTACCACTTGCCAGAGTTTCATTGATGTCGTCTCCATCTGATCACTATGATTATCGGCTGCGAATTCATCGCCTGGGGTTTCATTCGCCTTATGTGGTTAATCCTGGCATAAAATCCAGATATTTCCTCTCCGCCCCCGCGTGGCGTCCGCTGCACTCTTTGATTGACGGCAACTGGTCGGATCTTTCACACTGAGCGAGTTAACTTTGTGAGGATTGCACTATGAGCCAGGCGCTGCAAAATCTGCTGAATTTATTAAATCTGGAAAAGCTGGAAGAGGGTCTCTTTCGCGGCCAGAGCGAAGATTTAGGACTGCGTCAGGTGTTTGGCGGTCAGGTGGTCGGCCAGGCGCTCTACGCGGCGAAACAGACCGTGCCGGAAGAGCGTATTATCCACTCTTTCCACAGCTACTTTTTACGGCCGGGCGACAGCAAAAAAGGCATTATTTACGATGTGGAAACCCTGCGCGACGGCAAAAGCTTTAGCGCGCGCCGCGTCAGCGCGGTGCAGAACGGACAGCCTATTTTCTATATGACCGCCTCTTTCCAGGCGCCCGAGAGCGGCTTCGAGCATCAGAACGCGATGCCTGACGTGCCCGGCCCGGAGACGCTGGCGTCGGAGCAGGATCTGGCGCAAAAAATGGCGCATCTGCTGCCGGAAAAGGTGCGGGAGAAGTTTATCGCCGAGCGGCCGCTGGAGATACGCCCGGTTCAGATCCACAATCCGCTGAAAGGCCGCGTCGACGAGCCGCTACGTCAGGTCTGGATCCGCGCCAACGGCGAGCTGCCTGCCGATCTGCGCATTCACCAGTACCTGCTGGGCTACGCCTCCGATCTCAACTTTCTGCCGGTGGCGCTGCAGCCGCACGGCAAAGGATTTCTTGAGCCGGATATGCAAGTCGCCACCATCGACCATTCGATGTGGTTTCACCGCCCGTTCAACTTCAGCGACTGGCTGCTCTACAGCGTGGTGAGCACCTCAGCCTCCGGAGCGCGCGGTTTTGTGCGCGGCGAGTTCTATAACCAGCAGGGCGTGCTGGTCGCTTCGACCGTGCAGGAAGGGGTGATGCGTCAGCGCAGCGAATAAGCGTTCAGGCCGCGCAAAGGCAAAAAAATAAGGGGCGAATCGTCGCCCCTTTTGGTTTTTTGTTGTTTTAGCGCACTGCTTCTCTTGCCTGACGACTTACTGGTTGTAAGCGTTCTCGCCGTGGCTGTTGACGTCCAGACCTTCGCGCTCCTGCTCTTCCGGCACGCGCAGGCCGACAATCATATCCGCCAGCTTAAAGCCGATGAAGGCGACCACCGCAGACCAGACGATCGTTACGCCAACGCTGAGCAGCTGCACCCATACCTGATGGCCCATGGTGACGCCTTCCGCATAGCCGACGCCGCCCAGCGAAGAAGAGGCGAACACGCCGGTCAGGATACAGCCGACGATGCCGCACACGCCGTGCACGCCGAAGACGTCGCACGGGTCATCCACGCGCAGCATTCTCTTCAGCGAGGTCACGCCCCACAGGCCGGCCAGACCGCCCACCAGGCCGATAATCAGCGCACCGCCGACGCCTACATAGCCGCAGGCTGGAGTAATAGCCACCAGGCCGGCGATAAAGCCCGAGCAGGCGCCCAGCAGCGACGGTTTGCCGCGTACCGCCCACTCGCCGAAGGTCCATGACAGCACCGCGCCTGCGGTCGCCACCACGGTGTTCAGGAAGGCCAGCGCGGCAATTTCGTTAGCGGCGGAGGCGGAGCCGGCATTGAAGCCGAACCAGCCCACATAGAGGATCGCCGTGCCGGTGAAGACCATTGGCAGGTTATGCGGTTTGAACGCCTCTTTGCCGAAGCCGGCGCGTTTGCCCACCAGATAGGCGCCCACCAGACCCGCGATAGCGGCGTTGATATGCACCACGGTGCCGCCAGCGAAGTCCAGCGCGCCATCCTGCGCAAGGAAGCCGCCCGCCCAGACCATGTGCGCAATCGGCAGATAGGCCAGCGTCACCCACACGCCGACAAAAATCAGCACGGCGGAGAAGCGAATACGCTCGGCGATGGCGCCGACGATCAGACCCACGGTGATACAGGCGAACGACGCCTGGAACGCCACGTGGATATACTGATAGAAGCTGCCCATGACCGCTTTCAGCTCGATGTTTTTCAGCATCGCCCACTGGAAGCTGCCGAAGAAGGCGTTGCCTTCGCTAAAGGCCAGCGAATAGCCGTACACAATCCACAGCACGCAGACCAGGGCAAAGGTCACCGCCACCTGCGTCAGCATAGAGAGCACGTTTTTGCCGCGGATCAGACCGCCGTAAAACAGCGCAATCCCTGGAATCGTCATAAACAGCACCAGCGCGGTGCAAATCATCATAAATGCGTTGTCGGCCTTATCCGCTACGGCAGGCGCAGCCATCGCCAGCGACGGTAACAGCGACAGGCTGATGAGGCCCAACAAGGTGAGTGCTTTATTCATTTTTTTCCATCCCATCAGATAACGTAGCCGAAATTAGAGCGCTGCTTCGTCGGTTTCACCGGTACGAATACGGATAACGCGCTGCAGCTCGGCGACAAAAATTTTGCCGTCACCGATCTTGCCGGTGTAGGCCGCTTTGCTGATCACATCCACCACTTCGTCGAGCTGGTCGTCGGCGATCGCAACGTCGATCTTGACCTTGGGCAGAAAGTTCACGCTGTACTCGGCGCCGCGATAGAGCTCTGCATGGCCTTTCTGGCGACCGAACCCTTTAACCTCAGAGACGGTCAGCCCCTGAATGCCGATAGAGGAGAGAGCTTCGCGCACATCCTCCAGTTTGAACGGTTTGATGACCACGGTAACCAGCTTCATTGCATCCCCTCCGGGTAATAGACAAGTGAGTCGCCTCAGACACGCAGAGACAGAAGCAAAGGTTGTGCCAGGAATGAAAACGCGCAGGCGACGCGGCTAAAATGCAGCCCGGCCCGGCTTGAATTGGCAAAAGAAGAGAGCGGGAAAAGAAAAGCGAAACCAGAGGCTAAATAAACTGCACTTCTTTGGTGCTTACGGCCTCAAAGAAGTGCAAAGAGTGGGAACATTCTGATAAATGCGCGCAAAAAAGGTGCAATTTACGCGATGGTGGCGACCGCCTTGCCCGACGCGAGTTCATCGCCCGCCTGCTGCAGTTGATACATCTGCCAGTAGCGTCCCTGTCGCGCCAGCAGCGCGGCGTGATCGCCCTGCTCTACCACCTGACCGCGATGCAGCACCAGAATCGTGTCGGCTTCAGTAATGGTCGACAGACGATGGGCGATCACCACCAGCGTAGTGTGCTGGCGCAGCCTGCTCAGCGTTTGCTGAATCGCCTGCTCGGTGCCGGAATCGATATTGGCGGTCGCCTCGTCGAGGATAAGAATTTGCGGCATATCCACCAGCACGCGCGCCAGCGCCAGCAGCTGCTTCTGCCCGACCGACAGGTTATTGCCCTGCTCGCCCAGCCGCGTATGAATGCCGTCTGGCAATGCGCGCGCCAGCGAGTCGAGCCGGACCTGCTCCAGCGCCTGCCAGACCGCCTCTTCGCTGATATCCCGGCCGAGGCGCACGTTAGCCAGCAGGCTGTCCGCCAGCACCACCGGATCCTGCTGCACCATGGCGATGCCGCGACGCAGCGTCTGATGGCTGAGTTCACCAATGGGACGATCGTCCAGCCAGATTTCGCCGCGCGTCGCCGGGTAGTAGCCCATCAGCAAATTGGCGAGGGTGCTTTTACCGCTGCCGGTATGGCCGACCAGCGCCACGAAACTGCGCGCCGGCACCTCAAGGTTAATATCGCTCAGCACCTCGCGATCGGCGCGATAGGCGAAACTCAGCTGACGCAGCGAGATGCGTCCCGATGCCAAAGGGCGATCGTCGCTGCCGTAGCGCTGCTGCGCGGCATCCATCAGCTCAAATATGCGTTCGCCCGACACCACCGCCTGCTGCAGCATCGACTGCTGCGTCGTGAGTTCGATCAGCGGTTCGTTAAGGCGACCAAGATAGGTGATAAAGGCATAGAGCACGCCGACTTCAAAAATGCCCGGCGAGGAGAAGCTGAACAGCATCAGCAGCCCGCAGAGGATCATTGCCGAAAACAGGCTGAGCAGCGGACGCAGCAGAAAACCATCGAGCCGCAGCGTCTGCATGCGCGCCTGGTAGTGCGAGCGGCTGGCCTGGCTCATGCGCTCGCCGAAGCGCGCCTGCTGGCGAAACTGCTGGATCACGCTCATGCCGTTGATCACTTCGTTAAAGCCGTTGTTGATATCCGCCAGATAGCTGCGCACGCGGCGCGCGATGGGCGTGCTGTAGCGCTGATAAATCAGCATTACCGTCAGCACCAGCGGGAAGATCGCCATCGCCACCAGCGCCATGCGCCAGTCGAGGCTAAACATCGCCACCATCATCGCGCCGATCAGCGCCGCGCTGCGCAGCACCGTGGCCACCACCGTTACGTAGAGATCCCTGATCACCTCGGTATCATTGGTGACGCGCGAGATAATCTGTCCGACCGGCTGGGTGTCGAAGGCGCTGAGCGGCTGACGCAGCGCCGCGTCCATCACGTCGCTGCGCAGCTGCTGCACGACGCCGATCGCCGCGCGGTTAAACAGCAGCGCCTGAAAATAGTGCAGCCCCGCCGCCAGCAGCTGCAGGAGAATAAAGCCCGTCACCAGCCCGGCGACGATGCCCCAGGGCATCTGATGTTTCGCCACCAGGTTATCGATAAAGTAGCTGACCAGCACCGGTCCGGTCACCTCGGCCGCGGCGGCGATCCAGAGCAGACCGACCGCCAGGCTCAGCGATTTGCGCCACGGCCTGCCGTAGGCGAGCAGCCGCTTCAGCGTCGGCCATAAGCGTTTAGAGGTCGCCATCGAGCGCTCCTTTTGCCGATTCGTCTTCGTCCAGCGCCGCCTCGAGCTGCTGATAGCGATACATATCGCGATACCAGCCCGGCTGCGCCGCCAGCGCGTCATGATCGCCGCGCTGGGCGATCTCGCCCTGCTGCAGCACCAGAATTTCGTTCGCCTCCGCCAGCGCCGACAGGCGATGCGCGCTGATAATCAGGGTGCGGCCCCGGCCCCAGAGGCGCAGGTTGTGCAGAATATCGTGCTCGGTGCGGCCGTCGACCGCCGACAGGGCATCGTCGAGGATCAGGATCTCCGCGTCGAGCAGCAGCGCGCGCGCTATAGAGAGCCGCTGCTTCTGGCCGCCGGACAGCATCACGCCACGCTCGCCCACTTCGGTGGCGTAACCCTGCGGCAGCCGCAGGATATCCTCATGCACGCAGGCCAGCGTCGCCGCGCGCTCAATCTCCGCCTGGGTGGCGTCAGGCTTGCCCAGCGCGATATTGCTCGCCACGCTGTCGGAGAAGAGGAACGGCGTCTGGCTGACGACCGCCAGCCGGCTGCGCCAGCTGTCGATGCGCAGCTGCGTCAGGGGAATGTCGTGATAGCGGATATCCCCTTCGTCGATATCAAAATGGCGCTGCAGCAGGCTGAGCAGCGTGCTTTTTCCGCTGCCGGTCGGGCCGCACAGGCCCAGCATCTGCCCCGGTTTCAGCGCAAAGTTGAGGTTGCGCAGCACCGGCGCGGCGCTGGCCGGATAGCGAAACGCGCGGATCGAAGCCTCCAGCACGCCCGCTTCCGCCGGTGGTTCCCGATCGCCATCCTCGACGGCGGGCGCTTCCGCCAGCAGCGCGCCGATGCGGCTCCAGGCGGCGCTGCCGCGTTCGACGATATTGAACATCCACGCCAGCGCCAGCATCGGCCAGATCATCAGGCCGAGATACATCACAAAGCTGGTGAGCTGACCGAGCGTCAGCTGGCCGTGCCACACCATCCAGCTGCCGCCGCCAATCGCCAGCAGGTTCGAGAAGCCGATAGCGATATAGATGGTCGGGTCGAAACGGGCGTCGACGCGCGCCACGCGCAGGTTTTTCGCGCCGGTATCGCGCGCAATAGCGGAGAATTGATCCGACTGGTGCGACTCCAGGCCGAACGCCTTAATCATGCGGATGCTGGTCAGGCTCTCCTGCGTCTGGTCATTGAGGCTGGAGAAAGCCG
This sequence comes from Pantoea sp. X-Soil-MYKO-1289, assembly GCF_059730625.1. Classification (NCBI taxonomy): domain Bacteria; kingdom Pseudomonadati; phylum Pseudomonadota; class Gammaproteobacteria; order Enterobacterales; family Erwiniaceae; genus Pantoea; species Pantoea sp. X-Soil-MYKO-1289. Next base: position 1,084,754 of record NZ_AP036004.1, on the reverse strand, counting down.
CCTGCGCCAGCTTGAAGCGATCGTGCAGCTGGTTGCCGTAGCGGTGGATAAACAGCGCCATGATCGGCATCGGCACCAGCGACAGCAGCGTCAGCTGCCAGCTGATCTGCAGGCTCATCACCAGCAGCACCACGCAGCCCATCACCAGCGAATCCACCAGCGTCAGCACCCCTTCGCCGGCGGCGAACACCACGCGATCCACGTCGTTAGTGGCGCGCGCGATAAGATCGCCGGTGCGATGACGCAGATAAAAAGCGGGATGCTGGCGGCTGAGCTGGCGATAGAAATTTTCGCGCAGTTCGACGGCCAGCTGATAGGAGGCGCCGAACAGCAGCACGCGCCAGACGTAGCGCAGCAGATAGGTCGCCACGGCGGTCACCAGCATCACGCCGATCCACATCATAATGGCGCGCCCGCTCATGGTGTGATGCGTGACGCCATCGACGATCACGCCCACCAGATGCGGCGGCAGCAGCTGCAGGATAGCGATCACGATCAGGAGAGTGATCGCGCCCAGATAGCGTCGCCACTCGCGGATAAAATACCAACTTAACTGGCTGAATAGTCGCACTACGCTCTTCTCTTTCTTTTGCCTCAGGGGGCAACGGGTAACGCCGTGGTGTATTTAATCTCCTCCATGGCGAAGCTGGAGGTGACGTCGATCAGACCCGGCACGCTGTTAACCAGACGCTTATAAAAGTCGTCGTAGCGTTTCATATCCGCGACCTGAATGCGCAGCAGGTAGTCGAACTCGCCCGCCGTGCGGTAGAACGCCAGCACCTCTGGCATCTCCTGCACCGCCGTGACGAAGCGCTGATACCATTCGCGGCTGTGCTGCTGCGTTTTGACGAACATAAAAGCGGTTAGCGCCAGGCCGAGCTTCTCTGCATCCAGCAGCGCGACGCGCGCACGGATAATACCGTCATCCTCCAGCTTTTTCAGTCGCTTCCAGCATGGCGTGGTGGTGAGGTTGACGGCGTCCGCCAGCGCCTGCAGCGACAGCGTGCAGTCCCGCTGCAGCAGATCGAGTAAATGACGGTCAGTTTTATCTAACATTTCTCTCCTCGGGAGAATATTTTTCTCCAGGTGCGCCATTATAGCGGGAATAAAGCCAACTCTTTTTCCTGCCCGTGCCTTACAATCAGCGCATCTTTTCAGCCGGAATCGCCTCATGAGCAACTGGACTCGCCACGCCATTAATGAGATCAACGCGGACTTTCAACGCTCCGCCGAAACCCACCTGATTCGCTTTCGCCTGGCGGACTATCCCGGCATCGATCTCTATCTGAAAGATGAGAGTACCCATCCCAGCGGCAGCCTGAAGCACCGGCTGGCGCGATCGCTGTTTCTTTACGGGCTGGCGAACGGCTGGATCAATGAGAACAGGCCGGTGATCGAGGCCTCTTCCGGCAGCACCGCGGTCTCGGAAGCCTATTTCGCTCAGCTGCTCGGCCTGCCCTTTATCGCCGTTATGCCGGCGAGCACCGCAAAGCGCAAAATCGAGCAGATCCAGTTCTATGGCGGCCAGTGCCACTTCGTTACCGACCCGTGCGAGCTTTACAGCACCTCGATGCAGCTGGCGCGCGAGCTGAACGGCCATTTTATGGACCAGTTCACCTACGCCGAGCGCGCCACCGACTGGCGCGGCAATAATAACATCGCCGAGAGTATTTTCCGTCAGATGGCGCTTGAGCCTTGTCCCGTGCCGCATACGCTTATTATGGGCGCAGGTACCGGCGGCACCTCGGCGACGCTGGGCCGCTATATTCGCTATCAGGGCTTCGCCACGCGGCTGCTGGTGGTCGATCCCGAGCACTCGGTGTTTTACGATTACTGGCACAGCCGCGACGCGTCGCTGCGCAGCCCGCGCGGCAGCCAGATCGAAGGTATTGGTCGGCCGCGCGTCGAGCCCTCTTTTATGCCCGACGTGATTGACGAAATGATGAAGGTGCCGGACGGCGCCACGCTGGCGGCGATGCTGAAGCTGGCGCATATTATCGGCCGTAAGCCAGGCGCCTCAACCGGCACCAATTTCTGGGGCATGATGCAGGTGGCGAAGCGGATGCGGGCGAAAGGGGAACGGGGCGCGCTGGTGACGCTGATGTGCGACAGCGGCGAGCGCTATCCCGACAGTTATTACGATGAAGGCTGGGTCGCGCGGCAGTTTGGCGATATCAGCCGCTGGCAGCGCGAACTGGAATAAAATCGCGGACTCCCTGTCCGCTTCACTGTAATCCTCAGCATTCGGGGGAATACGCGAGGTGCGGCGTCGCCATCCAGTGATTTAAATAGTGAGACACCGCCTGTGTCTCGCAATGGCCGATAACCGGCAAATGGGGCAGCGCCGACTTGAGCTGGCTCATGGCGTTGCCCATCACAAACCCTTTCCCCACCAGTCCCAGCATTTCGCGGTCGTTCATGGCGTCGCCGAAGGCCATGCACTCCGCCAGCGGCAGCGAAAGATGCTGACACAGCATGGCGAGCGCGCTGCCTTTGTTGCAGTTGAGCGGCAACACCTCCAGACAGTCCAGCGCCGAGAAACAGATATGGGCGCGGTCGCCGAGCGCCGCCTCCAGCTGGGTTTTCAGCTGGCAAAGCACGTTGTGACTCTCGACAAAGCAGATTTTGGTGACCTGGTGCGCGGGAATGCTTTTCAGATCGCGCAGCTGATAGTGAAAGCCGCTCAGCGCATGCGCGTGCAGCATCTGCGGCGCAGGCACGTCGGTAAACCAGCCGTCGTCGTTGAAAACGTGCACCGTGGCGGTGCTCTCCCAGCGGCTGTGCAGCACCTCTTCCGCCACCGAAGGGGAGAGATCGCTGGCGAACAGCAGGTTGCCGTCGAGATCGTGCACGCGCGTGCCGTTGCCGGTGATCAGCCAGGCGGGCAGCGTGATGCGCTGCCGCAGGATCTGCATCTCCAGCAGGTGACGGCCGGTCGCGAAGGCCAGATGCACGTCGCGCTGATGCAGCGCCAGCAGGCTGGCTAACGTCTGCTGGCCCAGCTGATGGCTGGGCAGCAGCAGCGTGCCGTCCATATCGAATGCGGCAAGTCGCGCCATTGATCTCTCCCGTTGATAAGTTCGCATTTACTATCGCCTGGCAATCCCGGAACTAATAGTGAATACTTTTCGAAAACTGTTCCGGGTTTTCTATGCGCCAGCTAAATCGCCTTAATCAGTTCCAGCGCCTGTGGCAGCAGAGCCAGGGCGCCCCCCAACAGACCTGCGTGGCCGAGATGGCCAGCCGCTGCTTTTGCAGCGATCGCCACCTGCGCACCCTGCTGTCGCAGTGGCAGCATGCGGGCTGGCTGCGCTGGCAGGGCGAATCGGGGCGCGGCAAGCTGGGCACGTTGACCTTTCTTCGATCGCCCGAACAGCTGCGGCAACAGCTGCTGCAGACGCAGCTGCAGGCGGGCAACGCCGCCGAAGCGCTGCAGGTGCTGGATATGGCGCCGGAGCGGCTGGTGGATCTGCTGCGTCCGCTGATGGGCGGCCAGTGGCAAAACGACGCGCCGGTGCTGCGCATCCCCTACTATCGTCCGCTCGATTCCGTCGCGCCGCTGCAGATTGTCGGGCGCGCCGAACAGCACCTGACGCGTCAGCTCTTTTCCGGCCTGACGCGCTTCGAAGCGGATGAGCCGGTCGGCGATCTGGCGCATCACTGGCAGCACGCCGACGAGGGGCGCGTCTGGCTGTTCTGGCTGCGTCCGCAGCTGTTCTGGCATAACGACGAGCCGCTTCGGGCCGCGCAGCTGGTTGAGCAGTTTCAGCGCATTTTGCAGGACGCGCGCGCGCGGCGCCTGCTGGCGGACGTCACAAGCGTAGACGCGCCGCATCCGCTGGCGCTGCGCTTTCGGCTGAGCCGCAGCGACTACTGGCTGCCGTGGCGACTGGCGCATCAGCTCTGTTTGCTGCCCCATCCGCAGCAGCCGCGCCTCGGCAGCGGCCCCTGGAAGCTGGCGCATTTTACGCCCGAGCTGGTGCGTATTGAGAGCCATACGCGCTGTCACCTGCCGCTGCCGCTGATGCAGGCTGTTGAGTACTGGATTACGCCGACGCTGTTCGATCGCGCGCTCGGCACCAGCTGCCGCCATCCGGTGCAGATCGCCATTGGCGATGCGGCGGATCTGGCGTCGCTGCGTCCGGTCAGCCGCAGCATCAGCCTCGGCTTTTGCTATCTCGCCTGTCGCCCGCGCGCCGGCTTTAGCCCGGCGCAGGCGCGTCGTCTGCTCCGCCTGCTGCAGCAAAGCGGCATCGTTGCGCAGCTGCCGCTGGAAGAGGGGCTGATTACGCCGAGCAAAGAGCTGCTGCCGGGCTGGCCGGTGCCGCCGGTGGAGGATGAGGCGCCGCATCTGCCGCCGCGCCTGACGCTGCACTACCAGCTGCCGGTCGAACTGCATGAGATGGCGCAGGCGCTGTGTGATCTATTGCGCGCGGAGGGCTGTGAGCTCACCCTGATCTTTCACGACGTGAAAAGCTGGCAGAGCAGCGAGGATCTGGCGCAGGCCGATCTGGTGATGGGCGACCGGCTGATCGGCGACGCGCCGCTGTTTACGCTGGCAAGCTGGCTGGAGATCGACCAGCTGTGGCCTGCGGAAACCAGCCATCGTCTGCGCGAACAGCTGTCGGCGATACAGCGGCTGGCCGACGGCAATGCGCGCCGCGCCGCGCTGCGCCAGCTCTACCACAGCCTGATGCGCGACGGCCTGCTGCTGCCGCTGTTCAACTATCGCTATCAAATCTTCGCGCCCCCAGGCGTAGAGGGCATCCAGCTGAATACCCTCGGCTGGTTCGACTTCAGCCGCGCCTGGGTTCCGCCGCCGCTGACGGCGTAAAGCCGCGCTTCGCGCTGTTCAGCGGGCGGGAGAGTGATTACCATAGGCGCAAAATTTTCGACCAGGACAATATGATGAAACGAGCCGTTGTAGTCTTTAGCGGTGGACAAGACTCCACCACCTGCCTGATCCAGGCGTTGCAGCAGTATGACGAGGTGCACTGCGTCACCTTCGACTACGGCCAGCGCCATCGCGAAGAGATCGACGTCGCCCGCGCGCTGGCGCTGAAGCTGGGGGCGCGCGCCCATAAGGTGCTCGACGTCACCCTGCTGAACGAGCTGGCGGTAAGCAGCCTGACCCGCGACAACATTCCGGTCCCCTCTTACGATCCCGCCGCCAGCGGCCTGCCGAGCACCTTTGTGCCGGGACGCAATATTCTGTTCCTGACCCTCGCCTCGGTTTACGCCTATCAGGTCGAGGCGGAGGCGGTCATCACCGGCGTCTGCGAAACCGATTTTTCCGGCTATCCCGACTGCCGCGACGAGTTCGTCAAGGCGCTGAACCACGCGGTCAGCCTCGGCATGGCGCGCGAAGTGCGTTTTGAAACTCCGCTGATGTGGCTCAATAAAGCAGAGACCTGGGCGCTGGCCGACTACTGGCAAAGCCTGACGCTGGTACGCGAAGAGACGCTGACCTGCTATAACGGCGTCAAGGGCGACGGCTGCGGCGAATGCGCCGCCTGTCATCTGCGCGCGCGCGGCCTGAACGACTATCTCGCCGATCGCGACGCCGTGATGGCGGCGATGAAAAGCAAAAGCGGCCTGGTCTGATATCGGCGCGGCGCCGCTCAGACGCGCCGCGCTGTTGATTCAGGCGGAGAAGGCCTCCAGCCGCGCGCGCAGCTCGCTCTCCAGCGCGACCGCTTTCTGCGTGCGCAGATCGATGCAGACAAAGGTCAGCGCCGCATCCGCCACCAGGGTTTCGCTTCCCGCCAGCGTTACGCGCTGAGTAATCACGCCGCTTTTTCCGTTCAGCTGCGTCATTTCGCTGTGAATCGCCAGAACGTCGCCCAGCACAGCCGGGCGACGGTAGTTGATATTGATATTCACCACCACGAACGCCAGCTGCTGCTGCTGCAGCCAGTTGAACGCATCCGCCTCTTCGAGCCACTGCCAGCGCGCCTCTTCGAGAAATTCCAGATAGCGCGCATTGTTGACGTGCTGATACACGTCGAGGTGATAGCCGCGAACTTTAATCGTGGTCTGCATGCCTGACATCTCCTGTCGTTAAAGAGGACCTAACTGGTATGACCTCTTTAGCGTAGCAAAAGCCTTTTTGCCGCGCGGCAAAAGCGTCAGGGTTGCGTCTTAGCTCACAGTTTCAGCCGCTCGGCGTTACGTTCGATCAGCGAATTGCCAATGCCCGGCACCTCCTTTAGCTGTTCCACGGCGGTAAAAGGCCCGTACTGCTCGCGATAGCTGACAATCGCCTGCGCCTTTTTCAGCCCGACGCCGTTCATCGCCGCCGACAGCTGCTCGGCGGTCGCCTCGTTAATGCTGATTTTTTCGCCTGCCGCCTGCGCGGCCTGGGTCGTCGGCCTCTCACCAGCGGTTTCCGCCGCCGACAGGCTGGAATAGCCGAGCGCGCCGCCAAGCGCGAGGGTAAAGCAAAGAACTGACAATAGTGATTTAGACATGCTCTGTTTCTCCTTATGTTTAACAGCAAGGAGAGCGTGACAGAGAAGAGCGCAGGCCTCAAAAGGCAACATCCAGAAATGGAAAAGGCCGCGCAAGCGGCCTTTTCGGTTTTCACTGCAAAACACTCTTTTGCGAGCGTTACTGCATTTGCGCTGCGGCGCCGTATTTGATTTTGGCTTCTTTACGCAGGTTCGCGAGCAGCGCTTCGAACGCCAGCTGCGCGTTGTTCTGCGTCACGCCCTTAATCATTTCGTCTACCTGCTCCTGCGGCAGCGTACCGCTGCTGACCTTATCCAGCGCCACCAGCACCACATTGCCCTGCATATCTTCGCTCACGCCCCAGGACGTTTTACCGTCAACGGGCTGCGGCAGATTGAAGGCGGTCTGCGCGACCGGATCCTGGCTGTTACGGTCGACGGTTTTGCTGGCGCTCAGCGTCAGACCGGCCGTGTTCAGCGCATCCTGTTTGCCCGCTTTAAGATCGGCCAGCAGTTTGTCCGCCTGCGCCTTCGCCTGCTGTTGCGCTTTATCGTGCTTCAGCGTGTCGGCAATCTGCGCTTTTACCTCATCCAGCGGTTTAATCGCTTCAGGTTTGTGCTCGCTGATGCGCAGCACGAACGCGCGGTCGCCATCCACGGTAATCACGTCGGAGTTGTTGCCTGGCGCGCCGTTTTGTCCGGTCAGGCCGCCGTTGAAGATGGCGTTTTTCACCGCGTCAAAGTTCAGCTCCTGCGGCACGCTGTCGCGGCTGAACCAGCCGGTCTCAACTACTTTCAGGCCGGAAGCCTGCGCGGCGCCGGCCAGCGACTCATTGTCGTTGCTCGCCGCTTCGCTCACTTTCTGCTGCTGCTGGTAGAAGGCGTCGACCGCTTTCTCCTGCTTCGCTTTGTCGGCCACCGCGTCGCGCACTTCGGCCAGCGGTTTGATCTGCTCCGGCTGGATATCGTCCAGACGCACCACCAGGAAGCCGACCGACGATTTAATCACGCCCGAAAGCTGGCCTTTCTGCGTCAGTCCGGCGTTTTTCAGCTCGTCTGGCGTGGTCGCCGGCTCAAGCCAGCCCATATCGCCGCCCTTGCGCGCGGAGATAGGATCGATCGACTTGCTTTTCGCCAGCGCGGCGAAGTCCGCCCCGCCCTTCAGCTGCGCCAGCACGGCGCTGGCATCCGCCTCGGTTTTGGTCTGGATAACGCTGTAGCGGTTACGCTGCGGCTGGGTGTAGTCCGCTTTATGTTGGTCGTACCAGCTCTGAATGTCGGCGTCGCTGACGCTGGCCTGCATGCTGGCGGCATCCATTTTGATGTAGCTGACGCGGAACTGCTCCGGCGCCATAAAGTTGTTTTTATGCTGCTGATAGTATTGCGCGATCTCGTCGGCCGAGGCGGTTTGTTTCGCCGCCAGCGCGTTGACGTCGATCGTCGCCTGACGGATGTCGCGCTTCTGCGACACCAGATCCACCAGCTTGCTGGTTTCGCCTTTCAGCATAAAGTCGGTATTGGCGACGGCGTTGATCAGCTGCTGGGTCGCCAGCTGCTTGCGCAGCGCTTCCGCGTAGCGATCGGCGGTAAAGCCCATGCTGCTCAGCAGAGCGTTATATTTCGCGTTGTCGAACTTACCGTTAGTCTGGAACGCCTGCTGAGCGAAGATCGCCTGCTTGATCTGATCGTCACTGATAGTAATGTGGAGGTCGTTGATGTACTGATCGAGCAGCGCCTGATCCACCAGCTGCGACAGCGCCTGCTGACGCATCTGCTGCATAAAGCCGTCGTTGCCGGCAAGCTGCGAGAACTGATCGCCCAGCATCTGCTGCTGGCGGCTGCGCTCGCTGTTGAACGCCTGATCGAGCTGCGCGCGGCTGATTTCCTGTCCGTTGACTTTAGCGGCGTAATCGCTACCGCCGCCGATAAGGTAGTTGCCAACCCCGGTCAGCACGAAGGAGAGAATAATCAACCCCAAAATAACCTTGAGCACGACATGATTCGACGCCGCGCGTAAATTGTCCATCATGGTATGACAACGCTCCGCTGTAGTGTGGATATAAACCTCGGGCGCAACGCCTGTCGGATAAAGGCCGTTACGCAACTGCCATTTAGCCTGGCAGCTTCACTCCTGTTGAGACAAGTCTTAGCGCGATTTATCCCCGGATCCGAATAAAAAAGGCACATCAAATTTGATGTGCCCGTATGTTACATGAGAACGCATGAACCGTCCTCTAGTCCACGGAAGAAAATGCTTCTGCGGACAGGTGCGATGTCATGCGTTGACAGCGTCTTTCAGCGCTTTACCGGCGCGGAAGCCCGGCACTTTGCCAGCGGCAATGGTGATCTCTTTGCCGGTCTGCGGGTTGCGGCCGGTACGTGCGGCACGTTCGCGTACGGAGAAAGTGCCAAAGCCCACCAGAGCCACTTCGTCGCCGCCTTTCAGCGCGTCGGAAACAGAACTGGTGAATGCGTCTAAAACACGTCCCGCTGCTGCTTTAGAAATGTCAGCGTCTGCAGCAATTTTGTCGATCAACTGTGACTTATTCACTCTCTTCATCCCCTCTTTTATTATTTCACTTCACATCCGCGCGTCCTGCCGGATACGAATGCGCAGCACGTTATATCAAGCCTGTTGAGGCGAAACAACGGAATTCATCTTAATCGTTGATTCCGCAGCCCCCTAAATTAACGGCACTAAAAAAAGCTGGCAAGCGCTCATTCGCCTGCCAGCTTCGCTTTTTAATGCTTTATGTCGCTAATCACTATTTTGCGGTAGCAACCTGCATGCCGTAAGGGGCATTTTCCAGCGCAAGGCCTAACACTTCTTCGATGCGTTTCACCGGATGGATCTCCAGATCGGCGATAACGTTGGCCGGAATCTCTTCCAGGTCGCGTTTATTATCGTCCGGGATCAGCACCACTTTAATGCCGCCGCGATGGGCCGCCAGCAGCTTCTCTTTCAGGCCGCCGATCGGCAGCACCTGGCCGCGCAGGGTGATCTCGCCGGTCATCGCCACGTCGGAACGCACCGGGTTGCCGGTCAGACAGGAAACCAGCGCGGTACACATCGCGATACCTGCGCTCGGGCCATCCTTCGGCGTCGCGCCTTCCGGCACGTGAACGTGGATGTCGCGCTTCTCGTAAAAATCGCCGTTGATGCCCAGCTTTTCGGCGCGCGCGCGCACCACGGTCAGCGCCGCCTGGATCGACTCCTGCATCACCTCACCGAGCGAGCCGGTGTAGGTCAGCTTGCCTTTGCCCGGCACGCAGGCGGTTTCGATGGTCAGCAGATCGCCGCCTACTTCGGTCCACGCGAGGCCGGTCACCTGGCCGACGCGGTTTTCGCTTTCGGCGCGGCCATAGTCGAAGCGCTGTACGCCCAGGTAATCCTTGAGGTTCTCGCCATTGATGGTGATGTGCTTCTGCTCTTTATTCAGCAGCAGCGTTTTCACCGCTTTACGGCACAGCTTCGACAGTTCGCGCTCCAGGCTACGCACGCCCGCTTCGCGCGTGTAGTAGCGGATGATGCCGACGATGGCGCTGTCTTCCACTGTGATTTCGCTCTCTTTCAGGGCGTTACGCTCAATCTGCTTCGGCAACAGATGCTGCCTGGCGATATTAAGCTTCTCATCCTCGGTGTAACCAGAGAGGCGAATCACTTCCATACGATCCAGCAGCGGCGCCGGAATGTTCATGGAGTTGGACGTGGCGACGAACATCACGTCGGAGAGATCGTAATCCACTTCGAGGTAGTGATCGTTAAAGGCGATGTTCTGCTCGGGATCGAGCACTTCCAGCAGCGCGGAAGCGGGATCGCCGCGCATGTCGGACGACATTTTGTCGATCTCGTCCAGCAGGAACAGCGGGTTTTTCACCCCGACCTTCGCCATTTTCTGGATCAGTTTGCCCGGCATAGAGCCGATGTAAGTCCGGCGGTGACCGCGAATTTCCGCTTCGTCACGCACGCCGCCCAGCGCCATACGCACATACTTACGGCCGGTCGCCTTGGCGATCGACTGACCCAGCGAGGTTTTACCCACGCCCGGCGGTCCAACCAGGCAGAGGATCGGGCCTTTAATTTTGCTGACGCGGCTCTGCACGGCGAGATATTCCAGAATGCGGTCTTTGACGCGCTCCAGGCCATAGTGGTCGGTATCCAGCGTCTCCTGGGCCTTGCGCAGGTCTTTTTTCACCTTGCTGCGCGCGTTCCACGGCACCTGAACCATCCAGTCGATATAGCCGCGCACCACCGTCGCTTCGGCGGACATTGGCGACATCATTTTTAATTTCTGCAGCTCGGCTTCCGCTTTTTCACGCGCTTCGGTCGGCATTTTCGCCGCGTCGATTTTGCGCTTCAGGGCTTCGTACTCATCCGGCACGTCGTCCATTTCGCCCAGCTCTTTCTGAATGGCTTTCATCTGCTCATTCAGATAGTACTCGCGCTGGCTTTTCTCCATCTGCTTTTTCACGCGGTTGCGAATGCGCTTCTCAACCTGCAGCAGATCGATTTCCGACTCCATCATCGCCATGAGATATTCCAGACGCTCGTTCACGTCCGACATCTCCAGCACCGACTGTTTATCGGCTAATTTCAGCGGCATATGGGCCGCAACGGTGTCGGCAAGGCGCGCCGCATCGTCGATATTGTTCAGCGAGGTCAGCACCTCCGGCGGGATCTTTTTGTTCAGCTTGATATAGCCTTCAAACTGATTGATCGCCGTCCGTACCAGCACTTCCTGTTCGCGCTCTTCGATTTCCGGCGAGATCAGGTATTCCGCCTGCGCGGTAAAATGGTCGCCATTATCCGCCAGGGTAGTGATATGCGCGCGCTGCAACCCTTCAACTAAAACTTTGACGGTGCCGTCAGGCAGTTTCAGCATCTGCAGCACTGAGGCTACGGTCCCTACAGAGAAGAGATCGTTAATGCCAGGTTCATCCGTTGAAGCCTCTTTCTGGGCAACCAGCATGATCTTCTTGTCATGATCCATCGCCGCTTCGAGGCAACGAATCGATTTTTCCCGACCAACAAACAACGGAATTACCATGTGCGGATAAACCACCACGTCGCGCAGAGGCAACACGGGGATTTCAATGCGTTCAGAACGCTCAGGATTCATAGAGCTCTCTCTTAGTTAGTGTCCGCCAGGTGATGGGCACCGCATAATGCAGGGAATGTGCAGTTAAACCCACAGGATTATGAGTATATGGGGATGATCGTTCGACATTCAACGTCATGAGAGCGAGAAAAACAAAAGGGGAAAGAATTTTCCCCTTTTTTAATAATATCAACGCCCTTGCACTGGCGAATTATTCGCCAGACGCCTGGGCTTCATGCTTGCCGTAGATGAGCATCGGCTCTGACTGGCCTTCGATAACCGACTCGTCGATCACCACTTTTTCTACGTCTTCCATAGAAGGCAGATCGTACATGGTTTCCAGCAGCGCGCCTTCAACGATAGAACGCAGGCCGCGTGCGCCGGTTTTGCGCGACATCGCTTTTTTGGCGATGGCGGTCAGGGCTTCGTCGCGGAACTCCAGCTCGACCCCTTCCAGGTTGAACAACGCCTGGTACTGTTTGGTCAGGGCGTTCTTCGGCTCGCGCAGGATCTGAATCAGCGCCTCTTCGCTCAGCTCGTTGAGCGTCGCGACCACCGGCAGACGGCCGATGAATTCCGGGATCAGACCGAATTTGATCAGATCTTCAGGTTCAACCTGAGAGAGCAGCTCGCCTTCGCTCGCTTTTTCCGACTTGCCTTTCACCGTTGCGCCAAAACCGATACCGGAGCCGGTTTCCACGCGCTGGGAGATCACTTTATCCAGGCCCGCGAACGCGCCGCCGCAGATAAACAGAATCTTAGAGGTATCGACCTGCAAAAACTCCTGCTGCGGATGCTTGCGGCCGCCCTGCGGCGGAACGGCCGCCACGGTGCCTTCGATCAGCTTCAGCAGCGCCTGCTGCACGCCTTCGCCGGAGACGTCGCGCGTGATCGACGGGTTGTCCGACTTACGCGAGATTTTATCAATCTCATCGATGTAGACGATGCCGCGCTGCGCTTTCTGCACGTCATAGTCGCACTTCTGCAGCAGCTTCTGAATGATGTTTTCCACATCTTCGCCCACGTAGCCCGCTTCGGTCAGCGTGGTGGCGTCAGCCATGGTGAACGGCACATCCAGCAGGCGCGCCAGCGTCTCCGCCAGCAGGGTTTTACCGCTACCGGTCGGGCCAATCAGCAGAATGTTGCTTTTGCCCAGCTCGATGCCGTTGCTGGTATCGCCATTGCGCAGGCGTTTGTAGTGGTTGTACACCGCAACCGCCAGCACTTTTTTCGCCTTTTCCTGGCCGATAACATAATCATCGAGGTGATGGCGGATTTCGTGCGGCGTAGGCAGCGCGCTACGTTCGCGATGCGGGGCAACTTCTTTAATCTCTTCGCGAATGATGTCATTGCACAGATCGACACATTCGTCGCAGATATACACTGACGGCCCGGCAATCAGCTTACGCACTTCATGCTGGCTTTTGCCGCAAAAAGAGCAGTACAGCAACTTCCCTGAACCGTCTTTGCGCTTATCTGTCATCAGTTAACCTCTTCTTGTTCTCAGGCCATACTGGCGTACGGCGCAGGCCGTGCGGACACGGCCAATGTTCATTCAACTCAAACCCGTTTCCCAGTAACTATAGCGTAAGGAGCCGGGCAGATGAGTCTTATTCGCGATGCGTCAGGACGGAGTCGACTAAACCATACTCTACCGCTTCACTCGCCGAGAGGAAACGGTCGCGCTCGGTATCGCGCTCAATTTCTTCCAGCGATTTGCCGGTATGCTGCGCCATCAGCTCATTCATGCGCTGTTTCACTTTCAGGATCTCTTTCGCATGAATCTCAATGTCGGTCGCCTGACCCTGATAGCCGCCCAGCGGCTGGTGGATCATCACGCGCGAGTTCGGCAGGCAGAAACGCTTGCCTTTGGTGCCGGCGGTCAGCAGGAAGGCGCCCATTGAGCAGGCCTGTCCCATACAGATGGTGCTGACGTCGGGCTTGATAAACTTCATGGTGTCGTAAATCGACATGCCCGCGGTGATCACGCCGCCGGGAGAGTTAATATAAAGATAGATATCTTTCTCAGGGTTTTCCGCTTCCAGAAACAGCATCTGCGCCACGATCAGATTGGCCATGTGATCTTCAACCTGACCGGTCAGAAAGATGACGCGCTCTTTCAGCAGGCGGGAATAGATGTCGTAGGAACGCTCGCCGCGCGAAGTCTGTTCCACCACCATGGGCACCAGCGCATTGCGCGGCGCAGTAAATTCACGATCGCCACTGTATGACATTACCGTCTCCTGGATATAGTTCATTGGCATTCTGTACCGATTTTTTCTGAAGCGAGCCTGCTCTGCACCGCTCAGCTTCGTTTCCGACACCTTCAAGGACGGTTAATCAGCCAGTCTAACTCTCTTCTGCATACTCCCTCAATCTGGGGATACTGCACTGCTGTTTCAAGCATAACAACCTTTTCTCTATTCGCTAACCGGGAAAAAGCGCAACGTGAATAATTTGCCGGTTTATTAAGCAAATAGCGATATAACAGAGGAGATGACAGCGCAAAAACAAAAAAGCCCGCAACTTTGCAGCCGCGGGCTTAGCATTTCTGGTTAAATCAGCGATCAGGCAGCGGTGGTCTGATTCATCAGTTCCTGGAAGCTGGTCGCTTTCTCAGTCACTTTCGCTTTTTCCAGAACGGCTTCAACCGCCTGCTCTTCGAGCGCGACGTTGCGCATGTTGTTCATCAGCTCGTTGTTTTTGCTGTAGAACTCGATCACTTCCTGCGGATCTTCGTAAGCGGACGCCATCTCTTCGATCAGGGCGTTAACGCGCGCTTCGTCAGCCTTCAGCTCATGGGTGCGAATCACTTCGCCCAGCAGCAGACCGACAACAACGCGGCGTTTCGCCTGCTCTTCGAACAGCTCGCGCGGCAGTTCCAGCGCTTGCTTCTCATTGCCGCCGAAGCGCTGCGCAGCCTGACGACGCAGTACGTCGATTTCGCTGTCGATCAGCGCAGCTGGCACGTCGATGTCGTTGGCTTTCACCAGGCCGTCGATCGCCTGCGTTTTCACGCGGTTGCGGATGGCGCCTTTCAGCTCGCGATCCATGTTTTTACGCACTTCAGCGCGCAGACCTTCGATAGAACCATCTTCCACGCCGAAACGCTTGATGAACTCTTCGGTCAGTTCCGGCAGTTCGCGCGTTTCAACTTTCTTCAGCACGATGTCGAACTTCGCGTCTTTCCCTTTCAGGTTTTCCGCGTGGTAGTCTTCCGGGAATTTCACGTCGATAGTGAAGGTTTCACCCGCTTTATGACCCACGATGCCCTCTTCGAAGCCCGGGATCATACGGCCCTGGCCCATCGCCAGCACGAAGTCAGAGGCTTTGCCGCCTTCGAACTCTTCGCCGTCGACTGAACCGCTGAAGTCGATGGTCGCGCGATCTTCAGCAGTCGCCGCCGCATCGCTCTCTTTCCAGTTAGCCTGCTGCTTGCGCAGGGTGTCCAGCATGGCGTCGACGTCAGCGTCGGTCACTTCCACCAGCGGTTTTTCAACTTCGATGCTGTCCAGACCCTGCAGTTCAACTTCCGGATAGACTTCGAACTCGACCGCGTAGGTGAAATCTTCGCCTTCTTTATATTCGCCCGGCACGTAGTTCGGCGCGCCAGCCGGATTGATTTTTTCTTTGATGATGGCGTCAACGAAGTTGCGCGTCATCAGCTCGCCCAGCACGTCCTGGCGAACGGAAGCGCCGTAGCGCTGTGCGATGATATTGGCCGGCACTTTGCCTTTACGGAAACCATCGATACGGACTTTTTTCGCCACTTCCACCAGTTCTTTCTTCACTGCGCTTTCGATGCTGTCAGCGGGGACAGTAATCGTAATGCGACGGCCCAGACCCTGCGTGGTTTCTACTGAAACTGTCATCTTGTTACCTCAAAAAATCGCGTGCTCGGTCAACTTCAGACACCACACATTATGCAATGCGCCGTATCCAACAACCGGGACGGCTTCCATTAAGAGAACCTGATCCCTGTCACCAGAAGCGTCCCGAAGACATTCCGGAAAAATAGACGCAGCATTATAGCGGCATCGCCCTGGTGAGTCGAGGCTGTAAACTCACCACTTTTTAGCGGCTTTGCTGCTTTTTTGCGCCAGAGATCGCGTTTATCGCTAAATAATGAAAAAAACGGCCCGCAGGCCGTTTTTTAAAAGCAGAAGATATCAGGCGAGGGTGCCGGCGCCGCGGCAGTTTGGCGAGGCGAGCACGGTATCCTGCAATCCCTCCCACTCTTTCAGGGTATAGGTATGCAGCGCCAGCGCGTGAACGCTGCCTGCCAGCTCGGCGGCAAGCTCGCCGTAAATCGCCCGATGGCGCGCCAGAAAGCGCTGACCAGCGAAAACGTCGCTGACGATAACCACCTTGAAGTGGCTTTCGGAACCCGCCGGAACATTGTGACGATAGCTTTCGTCATGCACTTCCAGATGAGCCGGCTCAAAAGCCAGGCGCAGCTTCTCTTCGATCTGTTCGCGAATCATTGTCTCTTTCCTCAATGGCGAGCGCTGTGCCCCATCTGGTTAAATATTAGTAGGTTTTCAGACGCATCCGTATAAATGTATGAAAATATTTCCGCCGCCCTTTAAGCCGAACGGCATGATAGCGCAGCGCGAGTGCCGGTCAATGCCTGGATTTTTCTTAGGGTATAAAAAAGGCGGTTGCCGCGAATTTCCCCTCCGCAAGGGCTTTTTTCACTGCCGCGCAATGCTATGATGGCCGCAGTTTTTGCAAACCAACCCACAACATTAACGAGAATAAGCATGTTGAAAAAACTGTTATTTCCCCTGCTGGCCGCCTTCATTTTGGCCGGCTGCGCCACTAACAGCAATACGTTGACCATTCAGCCGAAAATCGAGCTGCCGCAGCAGGATCCGAGCCTGATGGGCGTGACCGTCAGCATTAACGGCGCCGATCAGCGCAGCGACCAGGCGCTGGCGAAAGTCAATCGCGACGGCCAGCTTGTTACCCTGACGCCGTCTCGCGATCTGCGCTTCCTGCTGCAGGAAGTGCTGGAGAAACAGATGACCGCGCGCGGCTATATGATCGGGCCGGAAGGCGCTGTCGATCTGCAGATCGTGGTGAATAACCTCTATGCGGACGTGACCCAGGGCAACGTACGCTACAGCATCACCACCAAAGCGGATATTTCGATTATCGCCACCGCGAAGAACGGCAACAAGCAGGTGAAGAACTATCGCCAGACCTATAGCGTAGAAGGCGCCTTTAGCGCGACCAACGACAAGATCACCAAAGCAGTGAACTCGACGCTGGGCGACGTCATCGCCGATATGGCGCAGGACACCAGCATCAACAACTTCATCAAGCAAAACGCGCACTAATCCGCCGCATTCTATGCCCGGCGCACCGCCGGGCATCGCTTCAGGGTCAGCATGAATCACTATCTTCGCATCTTTACTCAACGAAACGCCGCCGTTTTACTGCTGCTGGGCTTTGCTTCAGGCCTGCCGCTGGCGCTGACCGCCGGCACGCTGCAGGCGTGGATGACGGTGGAAAATGTCGATCTCAAAACCATCGGCTTTTTTTCGCTGGTCGGCCAGGCGTACGTCTTTAAATTTCTCTGGTCGCCGGTGATGGACCGCTTTACGCCGCCGTTTCTCGGGCGCCGCCGCGGCTGGCTGCTGCTGACGCAGCTGGCGCTGATCGCCGGGATTATCGCCATGGGCTTTATGCAGCCCGGACGCGACCTGACGCTGCTCGCCGCGCTGGCGGTGCTGGTCGCCTTCTGCTCCGCTTCGCAGGATATCGTCTTCGACGCGTGGAAAACCGACGTGCTGCCGCCGGAAGAGCGCGGCAGCGGCGCCGCCATCACCGTGCTCGGCTACCGACTGGCGATGCTGGTCTCCGGCGGGCTGGCGCTCTGGCTGGCAGATCGCTATCTCGGCTGGCAGGCGACCTACTGGCTGATGGCGCTGCTGATGGTGCCCGCGCTTATCGCCACCCTGATGGCGAAAGAGCCCGACACGCGCGCCACCACGCCGCATTCGCTGCGCGAAGCGGTGTCGCTGCCGCTGAAGGACTTTTTTCAGCGCAACAACGCCTGGCTGCTGATCACCCTTATTGTGCTCTATAAGCTGGGCGACGCCTTCGCCGCCTCGCTGACCACTACTTTCCTGATCCGCGGCGTCGGCTTTAACGCCGGCGACGTCGGGCTGGTGAACAAAACGCTCGGCCTGCTGGCAACCATTATCGGTGCCCTCTACGGCGGCGTGCTGATGCAGCGCCTGAGCCTGTTCCGCGCCCTGATGATTTTCGGCGTGCTGCAGGCGGTCTCGAATTTCGCCTACTGGCTGCTGGCGGTGACGCCGCCGCATTTATGGAGCATGGCCAGCGCCGTCTTCGTGGAGAATCTGTGCGGCGGCATGGGCACGGCGGCGTTCGTCGCGCTGCTGATGACCCTGTGCAACAAGTCATTCTCCGCCACGCAGTTCGCTCTGCTCTCGGCGCTTTCGGCGGTTGGCCGCGTCTATGTCGGCCCGGCGGCCGGCTGGCTGGTGGAGCTTTGGGGCTGGCCTACCTTCTACGCTTTCACCGTGCTGGCGGCGCTGCCTGGTTTGCTGCTGCTGCTGCTCTGTCGCGACACTCTGAACGAAGCGCAAAACAGCGAGCGCTTCTTAATGCGCACGCGTTTTACCGCCGGCTACCGCTGGACGACGCGCCTGTTCTGCGTTGGATCTGCTGTTATCGCCCTCTGGCTCATGACGCTGGCGAGTCAGGCGCTGGGGCTGTGGCGGCTGGAGAGCGTGCCGGGCGCGCTGTTCGAAGCTGGTATGGCGCTGATGGCGCTGGCGGTATGCGGCGGCGTGACGCTTGACTACATCGCGCAGCGGAAAAGCGCGGCGGCGCAGGCGCAGTAATTAACCTTCGGTATTATTTCATAGCGAAATGGAGTAAAGCCGTCCTCACGGGCGGCAAAAGTTAAACTTTGTCATCCAGTGTTATTTTCCTGGAAATATTAAGATCCTGATTCTGCATTCAGCGAATATATTAAAAACCGGTGCGCAATTATTTTGTATAAATTTCATCACTCAAATGATGCAGATTTGTTAAATAATTGAGCATCAAAAGTAAGGTTTATTCTTTCCCTGATTTCTTTAAGGATACTTTCATCGGTTTTTGTTATATTAGTGCCAACTGCTTGTCGCAGTTAATAATTTATCACCCCAGGCAACATCTGTGACACCCTTAGCAAAAGGTGTCAACACGCTGCTGACACATCCTTATGCTGGTTTACACTGCATAAACCTTCCCGTAAAATGCGCGCACACTTAAACGACAATAAGCCCTTTGTCATTGAGGTCGTTAAATGAGACTCAGGAAATACAATAAAAGTTTGGGGATTTTGTCATTAATCGCAGGCACTTTGTTAATGAGTGGCTGCGATAATGCGTTGTTAAATCCCAAGGGACAGATTGCACTTGAGCAACGTTCGTTGATTCTGACAGCCTTCGGCTTAATGATGATCGTCGTTATTCCGGCAATCTTGATGGCGGTGGTGTTTGCATGGAAATATCGTGCATCCAACACTGAAGCGAAGTACAGCCCCAACTGGTCGCACTCTAACAAAGTCGAAGCCGTGGTCTGGACCATTCCGATCCTGATCATTCTCTTCCTCGGCGTGCTGACCTGGAAATCAACCCACGCGCTGGAGCCGAGCAAACCGCTGGCCTCTGACGTGAAACCGGTTGAGATCGAAGTCGTGGCGCTGGACTGGAAATGGTTGTTTATCTACCCGGAACAGGGTATTGCCACCGTTAACCAGATCGCTTTCCCGGCTAACACGCCGGTGAGCTTCAAAATTACCTCCAACTCCGTTATGAACTCCTTCTTTATTCCGACGCTCGGCAGCCAGATCTACGCCATGGCGGGCATGCAGACCAAACTGCACCTGATCGCCAATGAGCCAGGAACGTTCGACGGTATTTCCTCGAACTTCAGTGGTCGAGGTTTCTCTGGTATGAAGTTCAAAGCCATTGCAACCAAGGACGATGCGGAGTTCCAGCAGTGGGTCGCCAAAGTTAAAGCGGCGCCTAACACGCTGACCACTATGGAAGATTTCGAGAAAGTCGCTGTGCCAAGCGAAAATCATCCGGTGGAATATTTCTCTTCAGCGAATCCTGAACTGTTCAAGCAAGTCATCGCTAAGTTCATGACCAGCCACGGGAAGATGGACATGTCTCAGCACGAAGGCATGGACATGAGTCACACCGCTTCCGCGGGAGCCGAGGAATAATACGATGTTCGGAAAATTAACACTGGATGCAGTGCCGTACCATGAGCCGATTATCATGGTTACGGTTGCCGGGATCATCATTGGTGGTCTGGCAATCATCGCTGCCCTAACCTACTTTGGTAAATGGCAGTACCTGTGGTCTGAATGGCTCACCTCCGTCGACCATAAAAAACTGGGTATCATGTACATCATCATGGCGTTCGTCATGCTGCTGCGCGGCTTCGCCGATGCCATCATGATGCGTACCCAGCAGGTAATGGCTTCCGCCGGGGAAGCCGGCATACTCCCGCCGCACCACTACGACCAGATCTTTACCGCGCACGGCGTGATTATGATCTTCTTCGTGGCGATGCCTTTTGTCGTGGGTCTGATGAACATCGCGGTGCCGCTGCAAATCGGCGCGCGCGACGTGGCATTCCCGTTCCTGAACAACCTGAGCTTCTGGTTTACCGCGGTCGGTGTGATCCTGGTTAACCTGTCGCTGGGCGTGGGCGAGTTCGCACAGACCGGCTGGCTGGCCTATCCGCCGCTGTCGGGCGCGGAGTACAGTCCTGGCGTCGGGGTCGATTACTGGATCTGGAGTCTCCAGCTTTCCGGTATCGGGACCACGCTGACCGGCATCAACTTCTTCGTGACCATTCTGAAGATGCGTGCGCCGGGCATGGACCTGTTCAAAATGCCGGTGTTTACCTGGGCTTCTCTTTGCACCAACGTCCTGATTATCGCCGCGTTCCCGGTTCTGACCGTGACCCTGGCGCTGTTGACGCTTGATCGTTACCTTGGCTTCCATTTCTTTACCAATGATATGGGCGGTAACATGATGATGTACGTCAACCTGATCTGGGTTTGGGGTCATCCGGAAGTCTATATCCTGGTTCTGCCGGTGTTCGGCGTCTTCTCTGAAGTCACTGCGACCTTCTCGAAAAAACGTCTGTTTGGCTACACCTCGCTGGTGTGGGCGACCATCGCCATTACCGTGCTGTCGTTCATCGTCTGGCTGCACCACTTCTTCACCATGGGTGCGGGCGCGAACGTTAACGCCTTCTTCGGCATCATGACGATGATCATCGCGATTCCGACCGGCGTGAAAATCTTCAACTGGCTGTTCACCATGTACCAGGGCCGCATCGTGATGCACTCTGCCATGCTGTGGACCGTAGGCTTCCTGGTCACCTTCTCTGTTGGTGGTATGACCGGCGTTCTGCTGGCGGTGCCGGGTGCGGACTTCGTGCTGCACAACAGCCTGTTCCTGATTGCGCACTTCCATAACGTCATCATCGGCGGCGTGGTATTCGGCTGTATGGCTGGCGTGACCTACTGGTTCCCGAAAGCCTTCGGCTTTACCCTGAACGAAACCTGGGGCAAACGCGCCTTCTGGTTCTGGATCATCGGCTTCTTCGTTGCCTTTATGCCGCTCTACGTTCTGGGCTTCATGGGTATGACGCGTCGTCTGAGCCAGGATATCGATCCGCAGTTCCACTCTCTGCTGGTTATTGCGGCCGTCGGTGCAGGCCTGATCGCTTGCGGTATCATTTGCCAGCTGACCATGTTCTACGTCTCTGTGCGTGACCGTCATCAGAACCGCGATCTGACCGGTGACCCGTGGGGCGGTCGTACGCTGGAGTGGGCAACCTCTTCACCGCCGCCGTTCTACAACTTTGCCACTATCCCGCATATCCACGAGCGCGACGCGTTCTGGGAAATGAAAGAGAAAGGCGAAGCGTACAAGCAGCCGGCGAAATATGAAGAGATTCATATGCCGAAGAACAGCGGCGCGGCTATCGTCATCGCTGCCTTCGCGACGGTATTCGGTTTTGCCGCAATCTGGCATATCTGGTGGCTGGCTGGCCTCTCCTTCCTGGGCATGATCGTGACCTGGATTGTGAA
Source organism: Pantoea sp. X-Soil-MYKO-1289 (assembly GCF_059730625.1). Taxonomy (NCBI): domain Bacteria; kingdom Pseudomonadati; phylum Pseudomonadota; class Gammaproteobacteria; order Enterobacterales; family Erwiniaceae; genus Pantoea; species Pantoea sp. X-Soil-MYKO-1289. Next base: position 1,063,065 of record NZ_AP036004.1, on the reverse strand, counting down.
GAGCTTCGACGAAGACGTGGACTACTACGTTCCGGTTGTCGAGATCGAGAAGATCGAGAAGCAGCACTTTGACGACATCAGCAAAGCGGGTCTGAAATAATGTCAACTGAAACTCTGACAAAACACCACCACGACGCCCATGCGGAGCATGGGCATCACGATGCGGGAGCCAATAAAGTCTTTGGCTTCTGGATCTACCTGATGAGTGACTGCATTATCTTCGCAACCCTGTTTGCGACCTATGCAGTTATGGTCAACAGCACTGCCGGTGGCCCGGCAGGCAAAGACATCTTCGAACTGCCGTTCGTTCTGGGCGAAACAGCGCTGCTGCTGCTGAGCTCCATCACCTACGGCATGGCGGTTATCGCCATGAACCACGACAAGAAGAGCTCGGTCCTTAGCTGGCTGGCGCTGACTTTCCTGTTTGGTCTTGGCTTTATCTGCATGGAGATCTATGAGTTCCATCATCTGATCGAAGAAGGCTTCGGCCCGAATCGCAGCGGCTTCCTGTCAGGCTTCTTTACCCTGGTAGGCACCCACGGTCTGCACGTTACCTGCGGCCTGATCTGGATGCTGGTGCTGATGTTCCAGATCGCCAAACGTGGGCTGACGTCGACTAACCATACCCGTATTCTGTGCCTGAGCCTGTTCTGGCACTTCCTGGATGTGGTCTGGATCTGCGTATTTACCATTGTCTATCTGATGGGAGTCATGTAATGAGTCATTCAGCTAACGGAAATGTCGTTCCGCACAGCAGCGTGAAGTCCTACATGATCGGCTTCATCCTCTCCGTCATCCTGACCGGTATTCCGTTCTGGATGGTGATGAGCGGTGGGTCATCTCAAGGTATGACCCTGGGCGTCGTGGTTGCCTGCGCAGTTATCCAGGTCGTTGTTCACCTGATCTACTTCCTGCATCTGGACACCAAGTCCGAAGGCGGCTGGAACATGGTAGCCATCGTCTTCTCGGCGATCATCATTCTGATCGTCGTAGTTGGCTCGCTGTGGATTATGTGGAACCTCAACTACAACATGATGGTTCACTAAAGAGTCGCGTAATGATTAAGCAATACCTGCAAGTAACAAAACCAGGAATTATTTTCGGGAATTTAATTTCTGTGATCGGCGGATTTCTGCTGGCTTCGAAAGGCAGCATTGATTACGCCCTGTTTCTCGCCTCGCTGATCGGCGTGTCGCTGGTTGTCGCCTCAGGTTGTGTTTTTAACAACGTGATCGACCGCGATATCGACGTGAAGATGGAGAGAACCCGGAATCGAGTGCTGGTTAAAGGCCTCATCTCCGCGAAAGTAAGCCTGATTTATGCTACCGCGCTAGGTATTGCTGGCTTTGCGTTGCTCTACTTTGGTGCCAATCCGCTGGCCATGTGGCTGGCGGTCATGGGCTTCGTGGTTTACGTCGGCGTTTACAGTCTCTACATGAAGCGTCACTCGGTTTACGGGACGCTGATTGGCAGCCTGTCTGGCGCCGCGCCGCCGGTGATCGGCTACTGCGCCGTCACCAACCAGTTTGATGCCGGCGCGCTGATCCTGCTGGCGATCTTTAGCCTGTGGCAGATGCCGCACTCCTATGCGATTGCCATCTTCCGCTTTAAAGATTACCAGGCGGCGAACATCCCGGTTCTGCCGGTGGTGAAAGGCATCTCCGTGGCGAAGAATCATATTACGCTCTACATTCTGGCGTTTATGATCGCCACGCTGATGCTGTCGCTGGGCGGCTACGCGGGCTATAAGTATCTGGTGGTCGCGGCGGCCGTAAGCGTATGGTGGCTGGGAATGGCGTTATCAGGTTACAAGACCTCGAACGATCGCGTCTGGGCGCGTAAGCTGTTCGTCTTCTCTATCGTGGCGATCACCGCGCTGAGCGTGATGATGTCGGTGGACTTTATGGCGCCGGCGTCAAAAGACCTGCTCACCTACGTGTGGTAATACCGCACTGCCATGCATGCTAAGGGCGCGATTTCGCGCCCTTTCTTTTTGTTACCACTTCTTAAACACTATTATTTTACCCGCCCTGCCCTGCTCCCTAAAATAGATACGGCAAACTTACAGAGGTTGGAATGAACGATAATAAAATGACGCCGGTGGAGCTTCGCGCCACATGGGGTTTGGGCACGGTATTTTCCCTGCGTATGCTGGGCATGTTTATGGTCCTGCCGGTATTAACCACTTACGGCATGGCCCTTCAGGGTGCAAGTGAAACGCTTATCGGCCTGGCGATCGGCATCTACGGTCTGGCGCAGGCGATCTTTCAAATTCCTTTCGGCCTGATGTCCGACCGCATCGGCCGTAAGCCGCTGATCGTCGGCGGCCTGCTGCTGTTCGTTCTCGGCAGTATTATCGCCGCGACTACCACCTCTATCTGGGGCATCATTCTCGGCCGCGCGCTGCAGGGCTCCGGCGCGATCGCCGCCGCCGTGATGGCGCTGCTCTCTGATTTAACCCGCGAACAGAACCGCACCAAGGCGATGGCCTTTATCGGCATCAGCTTCGGCGTCACCTTCGCTATCGCGATGGTGGTCGGACCCATCGTCACCCACGCGCTCGGCCTGCACGCGCTGTTCTGGATGATCGCCATTCTCGCCTCGCTGGGCATCGTGATTACCCTGCTGGTGGTGCCGAGCGCGCCCGGCCATGTGCTGAACCGCGAATCGGGCATGGTGAAAGGCAGCTTCCGCAAGGTGCTCGGCAATTCGCGCCTGATCAAACTCAACGTCGGCATTCTCTGTCTGCATATTTTGCTGATGTCCAGCTTCGTCGCCCTGCCCGGCCAGTTCGAGCAGGCGGGCCTGCCCGCCGCCGAGCACTGGAAAATCTATCTGGTGACGATGCTGATCGCCTTTGTCGGCGTGGTGCCCTTTATTATCTACGCCGAGGTAAAGCGCCGTATGAAGCGCGTGTTCGTCGCCTGCGTCGGCCTGATCGTTATCGCGGAGATTGTGCTGTGGGGCGCGGCGGGCCATTTCTGGACGCTGGTGATCGGCGTGCAGCTCTTTTTCTTCGCCTTTAACCTGATGGAGGCGATTCTGCCGTCGCTGGTGAGCAAAGAGTCGCCGGCTGGCTATAAAGGCACGGCGATGGGGCTCTACTCCACCAGCCAGTTTATCGGCGTGGCGATTGGCGGCAGCCTCGGCGGCTGGGTGTTCGGCCATTTCGACGCGCAGACGGTGTTTCTGGTAGGCGCCATCGTGGCGGCGGTCTGGCTGTTCGTCGCCATGACCATGCAGGAGCCGCCCTACGTCAGCAGCCTGCGTATCGTGCTGAGCGATAACGCGCTGGCCGTGCCGAATCTGGAGCAGCGCCTGAAAGCCCAGCCGGGCGTCTCGGCGGTGTTGATCGTGCCGGAAGAGAAAAGCGCCTATATCAAGATCGACAGCAAGGTCACCAGCCGCCCCGAGCTTGAGGCGCTGCTGGCAAGCAGCTAATCGCGGGATGATTACACCTGAGACAAAAGAACCGGCTTTGCGCCGGTTCTTTGCTTTTCACGCCAGGGTTAAAGTGACATATCCACCACGATCCGCCCCTCAATTTTTCCAGCGTGCATACGCTCAAAGATAGAGTTGATATGACTCAGCGGCTCGACAGCGATGGTGGCTTTCACTTTATGCCGTCCGGCAAAATCGAGCGCCTCCTGCAAATCTTTTCGGGTACCAACGATAGAGCCACGCACCGTGATACCGTCCAGCACCATATCAAAGATAGAGAGATCGAACTTGCCCGGCGGCAGCCCGTTAAGCACCATGGTTCCGCCGCGCCGCAGCGTGCCGATGGCCTGTTCAAACGCCGCAGGCGACACGGCGGTGACCAGCGCCGCATGTGCGCCGCCGAACTGTTGGTGAAACACCTGTGCCGGATCGTCTTTACGTGCGTTCACCACCACGCTGGCGCCGAGACGCTGCGCGAAAGCCAGCTTTTCATCGTCAACATCTACCGCCGCCACGTTTAGCCCCATCGCCACGGCATACTGCACAGCCAGATGGCCCAGACCCCCGATACCGGAAATGACCACCCAGTTTCCGGGCCGGGCCTCCGTCATTTTCAAGCCCTTGTAGACCGTTACCCCGGCGCAGAGGATAGGCGCAACCTCGGCATAATCGAGGTTATCAGGCAAAATGCCGACATAGTTGGCGTCGGCCAGGCAATACTCCGCAAAGCTGCCGTTAACCGAATAGCCCGCATTTTTCTGTTCATGACAGAGCGTCTCCCAGCTATCAAGGCAGTGCTCGCAGTGCCCGCACGCCGAGTAGAGCCAGGGCACGCCAACGCGATCGCCCAGCTTAAGGTGGGTGACATTAGGCCCTACCGCCACTACCTCGCCGACCCCTTCATGACCGGGAATAAAAGGCGGCACAGGTTTGACAGGCCAGTCGCCCTGCGCCGCATGGAGATCGGTATGACAGACGCCGGTCGCCGCGATTTTGACCAGTACCTGCCCCGCGCCAACTTCTGGTATTGGCACCTGCTCAATAACCAGCGGTGCACCAAACGCCTTAACCACGGCAGCTTTCATCATTTTCATGACTTCTTTCTCCTGTTGAGGGTTTCATCAAGAGAGTTGCACACCTTTGCCGGTAAGCATATTGATTTAACGCAGAGGGAAGAGGAAACAAAGGGGACGAAAAAGGCGGTAAGCAAAGCGTGCAGCAGCTCAGCTGCCGCACGCCTTAAGAGGATTAATCGCGGAAGTTCTTAAACTGGAACGGCTGGCCAAGATTGCCGCCGCGCACCAGCGCCATCGCGCTCTGCAGATCGTCGCGCGACTTGCCGGTAACGCGCAGCGATTCGCCCTGGATCTGCGTCTGCACCTTGATTTTGCTGTCTTTAATCAGCTTCACGATCTTTTTCGCTACTTCGCTCTCAATGCCCTTTTTCATTTTGGCATCGACGCTCCAGCTCTTGCCGCTGTGCTCGATCTCCTCAGGGATATCAAGCGCGGCGCCCTCGATGCCGCGCTTGAGCATCTTCTCGCGCAGCATATCCACCAGCTGTTTCACCTGAAAATCGGACTCGCTGGTCACTTTGATGGTTTCATTCTTTTCGTTGAGCTCGAAACTGGCGCTCACGTTGCGAAAATCGAAGCGGGTCGTTAATTCACGGTTGGCGTTTTCGACCGCGTTGCGGACTTCCTGCATGTCGATTTCTGAAACGATATCGAAAGATGGCATCTCTTCTTCTCCTGACGCTAAAGTGACATGCATAATACGCGTCTTGCCGCACTAAACAAAATCAGGCTGCGCACAACGCTATACTTATTATCGCTGTGTATACCAGAACAAACGACAAACCCGGATACGGGAGGCAGTATGAAGATTACCGTGTTGGGTTGTGGCGCTATTGGCCAGGTCTGGCTCGCCGCCCTGGCGCGCCAGGGCCACGAAGTGCAGGGATGGCTGCGCGTGCCGCAGCCCTACTGTTCCGTCAACGTGATTGATTACCAGGGCCAGGTGAGCAACAACACCTTTATCGCCAACGACCCGCTGTTTCTGGCCGACAGCCAGCTGCTGCTGGTGACGCTCAAGGCGCCGCAGGTTTCGCCCGCGGTGCGCAACCTGCAGAGCGTGCTGTCGGATGATTGTCCGGTGCTACTGCTGCACAACGGCATGGGCACGCTGGAAGAGCTGAAAGGCCTGAGCCAGCCGCTGCTGCGCGGCATCACCACGCATGCGGCGATGCGCGACGGCACGGTGATCAAGCATGTCGCCAGCGGTATTACGCATATCGGCCCGGCAAACCGGAAAAGCGCGGCCTATAGCGACCTCGCCGATATCCTGCACGCGGCGCTGCCGGACGTCGCCTGGCACGACAATATCGCCGCCGCCTGCTGGCGCAAGCTGGCGGTCAACTGCGTTATCAATCCGCTGACCGTGGAGCACGACTGCCAGAACGGCGCGCTGCGCGCCTGGCCGGAACAGATCGACCAGCTCTGCCAGGAGCTGAGCTGGGTGATGGAGCGCGAGGGCCAGCACATCACCGCCGACAGCCTGCGGGATATTGTCTACAACGTGATTGAGACCACCGCGGCCAATACCTCCTCAATGCTGCAGGACGTGCGGGCGCAGCGTCTGACTGAAATCGATTACATCTCCGGCTTTCTGCTGCGACGCGCGCGCGCGCAGGGCATCGCGGTGCCGGAAAACACCCGCCTTTATGAACTCGTAAAACGCAAGGAGTCCCATTATGACCGCGAACACGCCAGTTCTCGTTTGCCTGGCACATGGCAGTGAAGAGACCGAAGCGGTCACCACTATCGATTTGCTGGTGCGCGGCGGCCTGAAAGTCGTTACCGCCAGCGTGGAGAGCGACGGCTCGCGCGAAATCGTCTGCTCGCGCGGCGTGCGCCTGCTGGCGGATGCGCCGCTGGTGGAGGTGGCCGATGATGACTACGCGGCGATCGTGCTGCCGGGCGGTCTGAAAGGCGCGGAAACCTTCCGCGACAGTCCGCTGCTGGTGGAAACGGTGCGCCAGTTCCATCTCTCCGGCCGTATCGTCGCGGCGATCTGCGCGGCGGCCGGCACGGTGCTGGTGCCGCACGACCTCTTTCCGGTAGGCAATATGACCGGCTTTCCCGGCTTAAAAGAGACGATTCCGGCGGAGAAGTGGATGGAAAGACGCGTGGTATGGGATCCGCGCGTCAATCTGCTGACCAGCCAGGGGCCGGGCACGGCGATGGATTTCGCGCTTAAGCTGGTCGATCTGCTGGCGGGTAAAGAGAAAGCGGCGGAGGTAGCGTCCCAGCTGGTGCTGGCGGCGGGCATCTACGATTACAGCGAGTAAAAAAAGGCTGCGCACTCTGCGCAGCCTGTTTTGTTACGGACGATAGACCTTCACGTTTTTGAAGCCCTGCTCGCGCAGATAGAGCGCCTGCAGCTTGCTCATCACGCCGCGATCGCAGTAGAGCAGCCAGGTCTTGCTCTGATCGAGATCGCCGAACTGGCTGCTGAGCTTATAAAACGGCAGCGATTTCACTTCGGTGCCCTGCAGCGCCAGCGGCTTATCTTCCTGCTCGTCGATAGCGCGGATATCCAGCACCACATCGTCGCTGCCGAACGAGTCCACGGTTTCTACTTCCACCACTTCTTCTTCAGCCTGCTCGGCGATATCGCGGATATCGACGTTGTTCGCCTCTTCCACCACGCGCTGCAGAATAGCGAAGTCGAAGTTCTGCTCTTCCGCTTCAATCTTCGCCTTGACCGCTTTCACCGTCGGGCTTTTCGAGATGACGCCGCAATATTCCGGCATGGTGCTGGCGAAATCTTCGGTGCCGATCTCGCGCGCCACTTTGATGATGTGCTCTTTATCGTGCGAGATCAGCGGACGCAGGATCAGGGTGTCGGAGGCGTTGTCGATCAGCCGCAGGTTGGTCAGCGTCTGGCTGGAAACCTGGCCCAGCGCTTCGCCAGTCACCAGCGCCTGCACGCCGTAGCGCTCCGCGACCATCGACGCGGCGCGCACCATCATGCGCTTCAGCACTACGCCCATCTGGCCGTCATCCACTTTTTCCAGAATCTCGCCGACCACCGGCTCAAAGTTGATCGCCACAAAGCGCACGCGGTGCGAGCGGCCGAAGCGGTTCCAGATATAGTGCGCCACCTGGCGAACGCCGATTTCGTGCGCAGCGCCGCCGAGATTAAAGAAGCAGTAGTGCACGCGACAGCCGCGGCGCAGCAACATATAGCTGGAGACGCCGGAGTCGAAGCCGCCGGAGATCAGCGACAGCACATCTTCCTGGGTGCCGATCGGGAAACCGCCCAGCCCTTCATAGCGGCCGGTGATCAGCATCAGCCGATCCTCGTCGATTTCAAGATGCACGGTGACGTCGGGCTTGTTCAGCTGCACCTTCGCGCTGGCGATATGTTGATTCAAACCGCCGCCGACGTAGCGCTCTACGTCCTGCGAGCTAAACTCATGTTTACCGCGGCGCTTAACGCGCACGCAGAAGCTTTTGTTCTGCAGGCTCTCGCCATACTGCGCCAGCGTCTGCTCGAAAATATTGTGCACGTCGGTGTAGCTGCGGTCTTCGACCGACAGCACGTGATGAATGCCGGGAATGCGAGTGAGCTCATCCACAATCACGCCGCGCAGCCCTTCGTCTTTCGACCGGACTTCGATGTGATCCCAGTGGCGCACCACGGCGATATCGTCGCCGACGGTCTTCAGCACGTTGCGAATATTGCTGGTGAGAATTTTAATAAAGCGCAACCGCACCGACTGACTTTTGATGGTGATTTCGGGAAATAACTTGATGATAAACTTCATGGCGACACGAATTCGTTGGGCAAATAAGTGCGAGCGAGCGGCACTTAGCTGGTAAAATCACAAAAATTGCGGGCTAAAGGGCGCAGCCGCATCCGAGGCGCGAGAGTATATCACCTTTGTCAGATGACTGCTTCTGCAACCGCAGTCACATTGATTATTTTGCTAATCAAACGCTCTCCGCTACCATGACCGATTACGAGAGAAAGTCTTACACGTGAGTCGACACTGAATATGCCGAAAAAAGCCGAACAGCCCGCTAGTTTTGAAACCTCCTTGCAGCAGCTGGAGCAGATCGTCAGCCGGCTCGAGAGCGGCGAGCTGCCGCTGGAAGAGGCGCTGAATGAGTTTGAGCGCGGCGTACAGCTGGCGCGCAACGGTCAGCAAACATTACAACAGGCCGAGCAGCGCGTACGCATCCTGCTCAGCGACGATAAAGACGCCGATCTCAGCCCCTTCACGCCGGAAAAAGAGTAATGGATTTTATTCACCTGCTGAGCCTTTATCCGGAACGGGCCAATGCCGCGCTGACTCGCTTATTAGCGCCGCTTCCCTTTCAGAGTTCTCCTCTGGTTAACGCCATGCGTTATGGGGCATTATTAGGCGGTAAACGCCTGCGCCCCTTTCTGGTCTACGCCACCGGCGAAATGTTCAACGCGGATCCGACGAGCCTTGACGCGCCCGCCGCCGCCGTGGAATGCATTCACGCCTACTCCCTGATCCATGACGACCTGCCCGCGATGGATGACGATGCGTTACGCCGCGGCCAGCCGACCTGTCATATCAAGTATGGCGAAGATACCGCGATTCTCGCCGGCGATGCGCTGCAAACGCTGGCGTTCTCTATCCTGGCGGACGAGCCGATGCCGGGCGTCAGCGACGCCAGCCGCATCGCGATGATTGCCGAACTGGCGCGCGCCAGCGGCGTCGCGGGCATGTGCGGCGGCCAGGCGCTCGATTTGGCGGCGGAAGGCCAGCGGGTCGGGCTGGAACAGCTGGAGCAGATCCATCGCCATAAAACCGGCGCGCTGATCCGCGCCGCCGTGCGCCTTGGCGCGTTAGCGGCGGGCGAGCGCGGACGCGACGCGCTGCCGGCGCTGGATATCTACGCCGACGCCATCGGCCTCGCGTTTCAGGTACAAGACGATATTCTTGATGTGGTAGGCGACAGCGCCATCACCGGCAAAAAACAGGGCGCCGATCAGGATCTGGATAAAAGCACATACCCGTCGCTGCTGGGGCTAGAGAATGCCCGAGCGAAAGCCAGGGAGCTTCACCAGCAAGCGCTGAGCGCGCTGGATATTCTTGCGGCGCAATCGTTAGACACCACAGCATTGCAGGCGCTGGCAAGCTTCATAATTGAACGCGACAAATAACTTCTATAATGAGTCTCTGATGAGTTTTGATATTGCAAAATACCCGACACTGGCGCAGGCAAGCACCGTTGAGGAGCTGCGTTCTCTCCCGAAAGAGTCGCTGCCGGCGCTGTGCGACGAGCTTCGTCAATACCTGCTGGACAGCGTTAGCCGCTCCAGCGGCCATTTCGCCTCGGGTCTGGGCGTCGTCGAGCTGACCGTCGCGCTGCATTACGTCTACAACACGCCGTTCGATCATCTGGTGTGGGACGTCGGACATCAGGCCTACCCGCATAAAATTCTGACCGGACGCCGCGACCGCATCGGCACGATTCGCCAGAAAAACGGCCTGCACCCCTTTCCATGGCGCGGCGAGAGCGAATATGACGTGCTGAGCGTCGGCCACTCCTCTACGTCCATCAGCGCCGGACTCGGCATGGCGGCGGCGGCGGAGCGCGAAGGCCTGGGCCGCCGCACCGCCTGCATTATCGGCGACGGCGCCATTACCGCCGGCATGGCGTTTGAGGCGATGAACCACGCGGGCGATATCAAGCCCGATATGCTGGTGATCCTCAACGACAACGAGATGTCGATTTCAGAGAACGTCGGCGCGCTGAATAACCGTCTGGCGCAGATCCTGTCCGGCAAAACCTATTCGCGCCTGCGCGAAGGGGGCAAGCGCGTGCTGGGCGGACTGCCGCCGATTAAAGAGCTGGTGAAGCGCACCGAAGAACACCTGAAAGGCATGGTGGTGCCGGGTACGCTGTTTGAAGAGCTGGGCTTTAACTATATCGGCCCGGTGGACGGTCACGACGTGCTGACGCTGGTGACGACGCTGAAGAATATGCGCAGCCTGAAAGGGCCGCAGTTCCTGCATATCATGACCAAAAAGGGCAAAGGCTATGCGCCGGCGGAACAGGATCCGATCGCCTGGCACGCGGTGCCGAAGTTCGATCCCGCCAGCGGCGCGCTGCCTAAGAGCGCCGAAGGTCTGCCGAGCTACTCCAAAATTTTCGGCAGCTGGCTGTGCGAAATGGCGCAGGACGATCCTAAGCTGATGGCGATCACCCCTGCGATGCGTGAAGGCTCCGGCATGGTGGAGTTTTCGCGCCGCTATCCGGCGCAGTATTTCGACGTGGCGATCGCCGAGCAGCATGCGGTGACGTTCGCCGCGGGCATGGCGATCGGCGGCTATAAGCCGATCGTCGCGATCTATTCGACCTTTCTGCAGCGCGCCTACGATCAGGTGATCCACGACGTGGCGATCCAGAAGCTGCCGGTGCTGTTCGCCATCGATCGCGGCGGCATCGTCGGCGCCGATGGGCAGACCCATCAGGGCGCGTTCGATCTCGCGTTTCTGCGCTGCGTGCCGGAAATGGTGATTATGACGCCAAGCGACGAGAACGAATGTCGTCAGATGCTCTATACCGGCTATCACTATCAGGATGGGCCGAGCGCGGTGCGCTATCCGCGCGGCAATGCGGTCGGCGTTGAGCTGACGCCGCTGCAAAGCCTGCCGCTGGGCAAGGGCGTCGTGAAGCGTCAGGGCGAGAAGCTGGCGATCCTGAACTTCGGCACGCTGCTGCCTGCGGCGGCGGAAGCGGCGGAAGCGCTTAACGCCACGCTGGTGGATATGCGCTTCGTTAAGCCGCTGGATGAGGCGCTGATCGCCGAGCTGGCGCAGCGTCACGAATCGCTGGTGACGCTGGAAGAAGGCGCGATTAAAGGCGGCGCGGGCAGCGGCGTCAACGAGACGGTGATGGCGAAGCGCCTGCGCGTCTCGGTGCTTAACCTCGGCCTGCCGGATGAGTTTATTCCGCAGGGCACTCAGGATGAAGTGCGTCACGATTACCAGCTGGACGCGCAAGGCATTCAGCAGCAAATTCGCGACTGGCTCGCGCAGTAATCCCCTGCCCTCCTCTCCTGCTATGCTTGATGGTTTAATGCATAGCAGGAGCTTTCATGAAAACCACCCAGTTAGGCAACACCGACCTTCAGGTTTCGCGTCTCTGCCTCGGCTGCATGACGTTTGGCGAGCCGGACCGCGGTCGCCACGCCTGGACGCTGCCGGAAGCGAGCAGCCGTCCGCTGATCCAGCAGGCGCTGGAGGCAGGCATTAACTTCTTCGATACCGCGAACAGCTATTCCGACGGCAGCAGCGAAGAGATCGTCGGCCGCGCGCTGAAGGCCTTCGCGCGTCGCGAAGAAATTGTGGTCGCCACCAAGGTTTACTTCCCGCTCAGCAATCTGTCGCAGGGCCTGTCGCGCAAAAATATTATGCAGTCGATCGACGACAGCCTGCGCCGTCTGGATATGGAGTATGTCGACCTGCTGCAAATTCACCGCTGGGATTATGAGACGCCGCTGGAAGAGACGCTGGAAGCGCTGAGCGACGTGGTGAAGGCGGGTAAAGCGCGCTATATCGGCGCCTCTTCTATGCATGCATGGCAGTTCGCCAAAGCGGTTTATACCCAGCGGCAGCACGGCTGGGCGCCGTTTGTCAGCATGCAGGATCAGTACAACCTGATTCAGCGTGAAGAGGAGCGCGAGATGCACCCGCTCTGTCAGGCGGAAAATATCGCCGTGCTGCCGTGGAGCCCGCTGGCGCGCGGCAGGCTGACGCGTCCCTGGGGCGAAGCCACGGCGCGTACAGCCTCGGACGAGTATGGCAAAATCCTTTATCATGCTACGGAAGAGAACGATGCGGCCATCGCCCAGCGCGTCGAGGCGATTGCGGCGCAGAAAGGCGTGAGCCGCGCGCAGGTGGCGCTCGCCTGGCTGCTGCATAAGCCGGCCGTGACCGCGCCGATTATCGGTGCCTCGCGCGCCGAGCAGCTGGCGGACCTGGTGAAAGCGGTTGAGGTGGAATTGAGTGCTGAGGAGATTGCCGAGCTGGAAACGGTTTATCAGCCCCATCCAGTAGTAGGCTTCGAATAACGTTCTCTTTCAGGCCGCACAATGTCACTACAAGCGGGTGGCATGGGCAGAAGAGCAAAGCGTCCCGCGCCAGGGACGGCGCGGGCCGAGCGAGCATGGACGCCTTGAGCGACTTTGCGATCGGCCCATGCCACCCGCGTGGGCACACTATGGCAGCCTGTCAGGCCGCCAGCCACACCCCTGCCGCATAGAGCAGCGCCGCTGAGATCACGCCGGCGATAATATCATCCACCATAATCCCCATGCCGCCATGCACGTTGCGATCGAACCAGCGGATCGGCCAGGGCTTCCACATATCGAAAATGCGGAACACCACAAAACCGGCCAGCACCCACTGCCAGCTATTCGCCGGAATCGCCATCAGCGTAATCCACATGCCGATAAACTCATCCCAGACGATGCTGCCGTGATCGTGCACGCCCATATCTTTGGCGGTGCGGTGGCAGATATAGACGCCGATGCTAATGCCCAACAGCACGATCAGCGAATAGAGATCCTGCGGCAGCCGCGCCATCAGCCACCAGAACGGGAGCGCCGCCAGCGACCCCATCGTGCCCGGCACATAGGGACTCAACCCGCTACCGAAACCAGTGGCGAGCAGATGCCAGGGATTGCTCATGCGCAGGCGGCCCTTCGCCACATCCTTATTTCGCGTCAAAATGATCAAATCCCTTATGGCTGAAGGTAACCGGTTTACCCTGCTCCAGCAGCGTCAGCCCTTCCGCTTCCGGCATCAGCTGTCCGATGCAGGTAAAGGGCACGCCAAGGTGACCCAGCGCCACGTCGAGCGCGCCGCGGTTCATCTCCGGTACGGTAAAGCAGAGCTCGTAATCCTCGCCGCCGCTCAGCGCCCAGCGCAGCACCAGCTCAGGCTCGAAATGGTCGCGCAGCGCAGGCGACAGCGGCAGCGCCTCCAGATTCAACCGCGCGCCGCAGCCGCTGGCCTTGAGAATATGGCCGAGATCGGAAATCAGGCCGTCGGAGAGATCGATCGCCGCCGAGGCGAGCGGACGCAGCGCCTGGCCCTGCAGGATGCGCGGCATCGGCCGCAGGTGGCGCTTAATCAGCGCCTCATGCACCGCCGGATCGTTAATGCGGTGACGATGCTGCAGCAGCGACAGGCCCGCAGCGCTGTCGCCCAGCGTGCCGGTCACGTAGATCCAGTCGCCCGGCTTCGCGCCCGAGCGCTTCAGCGCGCGGCCCTGCGGCACCAGGCCGTGGATGCCGAGCGTCATGCTCAGCGGACCGCGCGTGGTATCGCCGCCCACCAGCTGCATATCGTAATACTCCAGCAGCTCGAACAGGCTTTCGCTAAAGGCTTTCAGCCACTCTTCGTCGACCTCCGGCAGCGTCAGCGCCAGCGTCAGCCATGCCGGATCGGCGCCCATGGCCGCAAGATCGCTGAGGTTGACCGCCAGCGCTTTATAGCCGAGATCGGCAGGATGGATATCGCGTAAAAAGTGGACGCCCGCCACCAGCGTATCGGTGCTGATTGCCAGCGTCTGTTTCTCCGGCACGCTCATCAGCGCGCAGTCGTCGCCGATGCCGGTCTCGACGTCGCGGCGGCTGCGGGTTCTGCGATTAAAATAGCGTGCGATGAGTTCGAATTCGCCACAGGACATGGTTGCGTTCCGCTTACTGATGAAAAAAGGCCAGCAAGCTGGCCTTTTCTTTATTTGCGATTGGGTCTGATTTGTGGAGCGGCTTTATCCAGCACGCCGTTGACGAACTTATGGCTATCTTCGGCGCCAAATACTTTCGCCAGCTCGATACCTTCGTTGATCGCCACTTTATAGGGCACATCAGCGCGCTTGCTCAGTTCATACAGCGAAATACGCAGGATTGCTTTTTCAACCTGGCCCAGCTCTTCAAGCTGGCGCGACAGGTAAGGTTTCATCAGCCCATCCAGATACGCGCTGTTGGTCGCCACACCGGACAGCAGTTCGCGGAAATAGGTAATGTCGACGTCTTTGACGTCCTGTTCCGCCAGAAACTGGTATTCCACATCGGCAATGTCGTTTTTAGACAACTGCCAGGAGTAGAGCGCCTGGACAGCGCACTCGCGGGCGCGGCGACGAGCAGCAGGTTTCACAAAATTCCCCTTACAAAAATCAGGCTTTGATGGCTTTCAATACATTAATCATTTCGAGTGCGGTCAGGGCCGCTTCGGCGCCTTTGTTACCCGCTTTGGTACCGGCACGCTCAATCGCCTGCTCGATATTTTCCGTGGTCAACACGCCGAAAGTCACCGGGATTTCGCTGGTCATCGCGACGTTAGCGATGCCGGAGCTGGCTTCGCCGGCGACATATTCAAAGTGGGCGGTGCCGCCGCGAATCACGGTGCCCAGCGCCACGATGGCGTCGTGCTTACCGCTGTTCGCCAGCGCGCGGGCTGCCAGCGGCAGTTCGTATGCGCCTGGAACCCAGACGACGGTGATGTTTTCATCTTTCACCTGACCGATGCGCTTCAGGGCATCGATCGCGCCGTGCAGCAGGCTGTCGTTGATGAAGTTGTTAAAACGCGCGATAACGATGGCGACATTGGCCTCAGGCGTGGCAACAGCAGCTTCGATAACTTTCATACTTATCCTTTCAGGGTTTTGTTATGGCCCCGCAGGGGGGCGGATTCTATCACACTCTTTGGCGGCGTGCTCTCGCTTTTCCGCCGCGGTCAGCGCGGCGTCAGCGTCAGGCGCAGATCGGGGCCGACCTGGCGCACGTCGCTAAATGAAAAGGCCGGCGCATCGACCAGTTGCGCTAAGCCGGGCAGCTGGCACAGGCCGCGCGCGGCGTCGCCGAGCAGTTTCGGCGCCATATAGACGATCAGCTCGTCCACCGCGCCCGTCTGCAGCAGCGCGCCGGCCAGCGACGCGCCCGCTTCGACCCACAGGCTGTTCACCTGCTGTTTGCCCAGCAGCATCATCAGCGCCACCAGGTCGAGCCGCTCGCCGCGCGCTGGCACGGCGATCTGCGTCACGCTCTCTGGCCAGAGCTGCTGGTCCGGCGCGGCGCGCATCAGCCAGGTTTCGCCCGGCTGGGCAATCAGTTTGTGCTGCGGCGTTACCCGATTGCGGCTGTCGACAATCACGCGCAGCGGCTGCCGCAGCTCTGCTTGATTCAGCAGCGACTGCGACTCGCTATCGAGCTCTGCCCAGCGCACCGTCAGCGACGGATCGTCCGCCAGCACGGTGGCGCTGCTGCTGAGGATCGCGGAGCTTTGCGCCCGCAGGCGCTGCACGTCGCGACGCGCGGCGGCCGAGGTAATCCACTGGCTTTCGCCGCTCGCCATGGCGGTGCGGCCATCCAGCGAGGCGCCGAGCTTGAGCTGAACAAACGGAAATCCGGTGCGCATGCGCTTCAGAAAGCCGCGATTGAGCGCCTCCGCTTCCGCCATCATCAGCCCGTGACTGACCTCAATGCCCGCCTGCTGCAGGCGGTAAAGTCCGCGTCCCGCGACCTGCGGATTGGGATCCTGCATCGCCGCGACCACGCGGCTGACGCCGGCGGCGATCAGCGCGTCGCAGCACGGCGGCGTGCGGCCGTGGTGGCTGCACGGCTCGAGCGTGACGTAGGCGGTGGCGCCGCGCGCCCTGTCGCCCGCCATGCGCAGCGCGTGCACCTCGGCGTGCGGCTCGCCGGCGCGCTGATGCCAGCCTTCGCCGACGATCTCGCCGTCACGTACGATAACGCAGCCCACGTTGGGATTGGGCGTCGTGGTAAAGCGTCCGCGCCGCGCCAGCTCCAGCGCGCGCGCCATATAGCGTTCATCCATAATCAATCCTGTAACCTGGCAATCTCCGCGCCGAAATCGCGAATATCTTCAAAACTGCGATAGACCGAGGCAAAACGAATATAGGCGACCTTGTCGAGCTTTTTCAGCTCGTCCATCACCAGATTGCCGATCAGCTTGCTGGGGATCTCTCGCTCGCCGGTGGCGCGCAGCTGGGTTTTGATATGGTTTACCGCGCTTTCCACCGCATCGGCGCTGACCGGGCGCTTCTCCAGCGCCTTCATCATGCCGCTGCTGAGCTTGTCTTCATTAAAGGGTTCGCGCACGTCATTGCTTTTCACCACCCGCGGCATCACCAGCTCCGCCACTTCAAAGGTGGTGAAGCGCTCATGGCACACCAGACACTGCCGGCGTCGCCGCACGGACGATCCTTCACTAACCAGACGAGAATCAATGACTTTAGTGTCCACAGCAGAGCAAAATGGGCAGTGCATGACCTTTCCTGACGCTAAATATATGGGCCACACAGTGTAGCGCGAATGGCATGTCAACAAAATGTATAAGCGTGCCTTTCCTCTTTTGCCATTCGGCAGGAGACGTCGCAAGAAAGTGTCTATGCTTACTGATGTCGTCAGCAAGACGGCCTACACCATGACAATCTGGAGGATATATATGGGTTTGTTTAACTTTGTGAAAGAGGCAGGCGAAAAACTGTGGGACGCGGTATCCGGCCATGATGATGCCAGTAAAAAGCTGAAAGAGCACATCGACAAGCTGGGCTTACCCGACAGCGACAAAGTAAACGTAGCGGTCAACGGCGACACCGTAACGGTGAGCGGAGATGGCATTTCTCAGGAGCTGAAAGAGAAAATTTTGGTGGCGGCCGGCAACGTTGCGGGCATCACCAAAGTCGACGACCAGGTCAAAACAGCCGACAGCGCGCCGGAAGCGGAATTCTACACCGTGAAAAAAGGCGACACGCTGAGCGCAATTTCAAAAGCGGTTTACGGCAACCCTAACGAATACAACAAGATTTTTGAAGCCAACAAGCCGATGCTGACCCATCCTGACAAAATCTATCCGGGCCAGGTATTACGTATTCCTAAATAACGGACAAGGAAGAGTTTATGATCAGGATGGTTTGGGCGCCGCTGGCGTGTGCGGTGGCGCTGCTAAGCGGCTGTAGCTCGACGCCCGTCAGCCCCAAAGTGAAGCAGCTGCATCAGGAAGTGAGCCAGCTGAATCAGCAGATGCGCCACCTGACCTCTCAGGCGAGCGCCATCGAAATTCAGGGGCAGCTTAACAGCAACTCGACGCAGGGCGCCTGGCTGGTGCCGCAGGCCAATACGCCGGTCGAGCTGCAAACCCAGCTCGGCAAGCTGCGCCTCTCGCTGACGCGCGTCGCGGCGGAAGCCAACGGCTCACGCGCTAACCTGACCATCAGCGCCACCGACAGTCAGCCCGTTCCGGCGCTGCGCGCGCGCGTGGTATGGGGCGAA
This sequence comes from Pantoea sp. X-Soil-MYKO-1289, assembly GCF_059730625.1. Taxonomy (NCBI): domain Bacteria; kingdom Pseudomonadati; phylum Pseudomonadota; class Gammaproteobacteria; order Enterobacterales; family Erwiniaceae; genus Pantoea; species Pantoea sp. X-Soil-MYKO-1289. The sequence continues at coordinate 1,045,275 of NZ_AP036004.1, read as the reverse complement.
CGCGATCCGGCGACGGGCAAGCCGCTTGACGCCACCAGCCTGAGCCAGGAGATCGAGGTGCCCGCCGCGCTGCTGCCGCGCGCCTCGGTTATCGTGCCGCTGCGCCTGAGCGGCCTGACGCCGGACCAGCTCGGTTTCGTGCGCGTGCATGACGTAGCGGGCGACGCGCCTGCCGCGCCCGTCGCGCAGTAAAACAAGCGCCCAAACAAAACGGGCTGCCAGATGGCAGCCCGTTTTTTATTACGCTTGCGCGTTACGGCAGGATTGAAGGCTGATCCGCGCCCTCTTTCTCCACCTTCTGCACCAGCATATGTTCGCGCTTCATGCCCAGCTTCAGCGCCAGCGCGGAAGAGACATAAATTGACGAAATAGTACCGATGGTGACGCCGATCAGCATCGTCAGCGAGAAGCCTTTCAGCAGCGCGCCGCCGAAGATGAACAGGATCAGGATCATCGCCAGCGTGGTGAGCGAGGTGATCAAGGTACGGCTCAAGGTCTGGGTCAGCGACACGTTGGTGATATCGTAAGAAGAGCCGCGGCGGATCTTGCGGAAGTTCTCACGAATACGGTCGGATACCACGATTTTATCGTTGAGCGAGTAGCCGATCACCGACATCAGCGAGGCGACGATGGTCAGATCGATCTCGATGTGCGCCAGCGATAGAATGCCGCAGGTGATGATCACGTCGTGCGCCAGCGCCAGCACGGTGCCGAGCGCCAGACGCCACTCAAAGCGAAAGCCGATATAGATCAGAATCGCAATCAGCGCCGCCAGCAGCGCCATCGCGCCCGCCTGCGCCAGGTCGTTGCCCACGCTCGGGCCGACGAACTCAATGCGCTTCACCGTCGCGTTCTGCTGGGTGGTCTGATTGATGATGGTGATGATCTTGTTGCCCAGCTCCTGGCCGGCCGGTCCGTCCATGGGCGCCATGCGCACCATCACGTCACGGCTGCTGCCGAAGTTCTGCACGATAGGATCGGCATAACCCGCTTTTTCCAGCCCGTCACGCAGCGTATCCAGCTCTGCGGGCTTCTCCAGCGCGATCTCAATCACCGTACCGCCGGTAAAATCGAGACCCCAGTTGAAACCGCGCACTGAGACCATGGCGATAGACGCCACGATCAGCAGGCCGGAGATAATAAACGCCAGCGTGTCCCAGCGCATAAAGTCGACGACTTTACGCCCGTGGTTCAGCTGTTCAATATTGTATTCCTGTGCCACAACGCACTCCTCAGATAGACAGCTTGTTGATGCGCTTGCCGCCGTACACCAGGTTCACGATGGCGCGCGTTCCAACGATCGCGGTAAACATCGAGGTGGCGATACCAATTGCGGTGGTAATCGCAAAGCCTTTAATTGAACCCGTACCAACGGCATACAGGATGATGACTTTGATCAGCGTGGTCACGTTAGCATCGACGATACTGGAGAAGGCGCCTTTGTAGCCTTCATGGATCGCCTGCTGCACGGAACGGCCGTTTCTCAGCTCTTCCTTAATACGCTCGTTAATCAGTACGTTCGCATCCACCGCCACCGCCAGCGTCAGCACGATACCGGCGATACCCGGCATGGTGAGCGTGGCGCCCGGCAGCAGCGACATGACGCCGACAATCAGCACCAGGTTGCACAGCAGCGCGCTGGTGGCGATCAGGCCGAACTTCTTATAGAACACCACCATAAACAGAATCGAAGCGATCAGACCCCACAGACAGGCTTCAAGCCCCTGCGTGATATTCTGCGCGCCCATGGTCGGGCCGATAGTGCGCTCTTCCACGATCTGAATCGGCGCAATCAGCGCGCCCGCACGCAGCAGCAGCGAGAGCTGACGCGCTTCGTTCGGGTTGTTGATGCCGGTGATGCGGAAGCTGTTGCCGAGGCGAGACTGGATATTGGCGACGTTGATCACCTCTTCCTGTTTCACCAGCACCGCGCGACCGTTGGCGTCTTTCTTACCGCTGTCTTTGTACTCCACAAACAGGGTCGCCATCGGCTTGCCGATGTTGTCCTTGGTGAAGTTAGACATGATATTGCCGCCCGCGCCGTCCAGGGAGATATTGACCTGCGGCTGGTTGTACTCGTCCATGCTGGACGTTGAGTCGGTGATATGGTCACCGGTCAGGATCACGCGCTTGTAGAGCACAACCGGCTGACCTTCGCGCGTCTGCTTCACTTCCGAGTCGCCCGGCACGCGGCCGTTGGCGGCGGCGGTCGGATCGGCGGTGGTGTTCACCAGACGGAACTCCAGGGTCGCGGTGGCGCCGAGGATCTCTTTGGCGCGCGCGGTATCCTGAATGCCCGGCAGTTCAACGACGATGCGATCGGTGCCCTGACGCTGCACCAGCGGTTCGGCGACGCCGAGCTGGTTAACGCGGTTACGCAGAATAGTGATGTTCTGCTGAACGGCGTATTCGCGCGCTTCGCTGAGACGCGCGTCGCTCATGACCGCGCGCAGCGCGTCGCTGCCGCTGGAGGAGATGACCATGTCGCGATGGCGCGCGCTCAGCCAGTTAATCGCGGCATCGCGGCTGTCGCCGTCGCGGAAACGGATTTCCACGCCGTAGTTGGCGATTTTATTGACGTTGGTATAGGGGATATTCTTTTCGCGCAGGTCGCTGCGCAGGCTGTCGGCATTCTGCTCCTGCAGCTTGCCCAGCGCGGTGTCCATATCCACTTCCATCAGGAAGTGCACGCCGCCGCGCAGATCCAGACCGAGCTTCATCGGCTCAGCCGCCAGCATGCTCAGCCAGCGCGGGGTAGCCGGCGCAAGGTTGAGCGCGACGACGTAGTTCTCGCCAAGCTTATTCACAATCGCTTCACGGGCGCGCAGCTGCACATCCGTATTGGGGAAACGCGCCAGGATGGCGCCGTTTTCCAGCGCGAGGGATTTGCTCTGGATATTCTCTTGTTTTAACAGGTTCTGAATCTGATCCAACGTTTGTTCACTGGCGGCGACGCCGCGCGCGCCAGTGATCTGAACGGCCGGATCCTCACCATACAGGTTGGGAAGCGCATAGAGCAGGCCGACAAGAATGACGACGACCAGCATCACGTACTTCCACAAAGGATAACGATTTAACACGGCAGTTCCCTTAGGGAAGTAAATATTAGAGCGCCTTCATCGTACCTTTCGGCAGGACGGCAGCCACGAAATCACGTTTGATAACCACTTCGTTCGTCTCGTTCAGGGCGATAGAAACATAGCCCGTGTCAGAAACTTTCGTTACGCGGCCTACCAGGCCGCCGCTGGTCAGCACTTCGTCGCCTTTCGCGATGGAATCCATCAGCTTTTTGTGCTCTTTCGCACGCTTCTGCTGCGGACGCAGGATCATGAAGTAAAAAATCAGGCCAAACACCACCAGCATGATCACCAGAGAATACGGACTTCCCTGCGACGGTGCACCTGCGGCAGCCACGGCGTCAGAAATGAAAAAGCTCATTTAATTTCCCTCATTGATAGAATTATCAGACGTTTAACGGCGGAACCGCTTTGCCCGTCCGTTGGTAGAACTCGCTAACAAAGCGCTCCAATTTACCCTCTTCAATAGCCTGGCGTAAACCCGCCATCAGGCGCTGGTAGTAGCGCAGGTTATGAATGGTATTCAGGCGCGCGCCGAGTATTTCGTTACAGCGATCAAGATGATGCAAGTAGGCGCGGCTGTAATTGCGACAGGTGTAGCAATCACACTCCGCATCCAGCGGCGAGGTGTCGTCTTTATGCTTCGCGTTACGGATTTTCACCACGCCGTCGGTGACGAACAGATGGCCGTTGCGCGCGTTGCGCGTCGGCATCACGCAGTCGAACATATCAATGCCGCGACGTACGCCTTCCACCAGATCTTCCGGCTTGCCGACGCCCATCAGGTAACGAGGTTTATCCTGCGGGATCTGCGGACAAACGTGCTCCAGGATGCGATGCATGTCCTCTTTCGGCTCACCCACCGCCAGGCCGCCCACAGCGTACCCATCAAAGCCAATCTCTACCAGACCTTTGACCGAGACATCACGTAAATCTTCGTAAACAGAGCCCTGGATAATGCCGAACAGCGCGTTCTTGTTGCCCAGGCTGTCGAAGCGATCGCGACTGCGTCGCGCCCAGCGCAGCGACATCTCCATCGAGCGCTTCGCGTAGTCCCAGTCCGCCGGGTATGGCGTGCATTCGTCGAAGATCATCACGATGTCCGATCCCAGATCGAACTGAATCTCCATCGATTTTTCCGGATCGAGAAAGATCGGATCGCCGTTGATCGGGTTGCGGAAGTGAACGCCCGCTTCGGTGATCTTGCGGATATCGCCGAGGCTGAACACCTGGAAACCGCCGGAATCGGTCAGAATCGGCCCTTTCCACTGCATAAAGTCATGCAGATCGCCATGCAGCTTCATGATCTCCTGGCCAGGACGCAGCCAGAGATGGAAGGTATTGCCGAGGATAATCTGCGCGCCGGTTTCCTGCACCTCTTCCGGCGTCATGCCCTTAACCGTGCCGTAGGTGCCCACCGGCATAAACGCCGGGGTTTCCACCACGCCGCGATCGAAAATCAGACGGCCACGGCGCGCGCGCCCGTCGGTAGTGTCGAGTTCAAACTTCACAAAGCCTCCATCAGAGAAACAGTCTGATGCGATGGTTAAACAAGCAGTTTACGGCGCCGCCGTAAACCGGACGTCATCAGGCGCCGATTTTCTCGTGCGGCGCCTGCGGATTTTTCGTAATGAACATCGCGTCGCCATAGCTGAAGAAGCGATATTGTTCTGCCACAGCGGCGTGATAGGCCGCCATGGTGTGCTGATAGCCGGCAAAGGCCGACACCAGCATAATCAGGGTCGATTCCGGCAGGTGGAAATTGGTGATCAGCGCGTCGATCACCTGATACTGGTAGCCGGGATAGATAAAGATCTGGGTGTCGTCGAAGAAGGGCGCAATCAGCGCTTGCTGGCTGGCCTGCGCCGCGCTCTCCAGCGAGCGCACCGAGGTGGTGCCGACGGCGACCACTTTATTGCCGCGCGCTTTGCACGCCAGCACCGCGTCGACCACCTCCTGCGGCACTTCGGCATATTCAGAGTGCATGACATGCTCTTCGATGCTGTCGACGCGCACCGGCTGAAAGGTGCCCGCGCCGACGTGCAGCGTCACGAACGCCATCTCGACGCCCTTTTCGCGCAGCGCCGCCAGCAGCGGCTCGTCGAAGTGCAGTCCGGCGGTCGGCGCCGCTACCGCGCCGGGACGCGCGCTGTAGACGGTCTGATAAAGCTCGCGATCCGCCTCTTCGTCGGGACGATCGATATAGGGCGGCAGCGGCATATGGCCGACGCTGTTGAGAATATCCAGCACCGCGCGGTCATCTTCGAACGCAATCTCGAACAGGGCGTCGTGACGCGCCACCATCGTCGCCTTCACGCTCTCGTCGTCGCCCAGCAGCAGCTCCGCGCCAGGCTTCGGCGCTTTAGAGGCGCGCACGTGCGCCAGCACGCGCTTCTCGTCCAGCATGCGCTCCACCAGCATTTCGATTTTGCCGCCGCTCGCCTTCCGGCCGTAAACGCGCGCCGGGATCACCCGCGTATTGTTGAACACCAGCAGATCGCCGGGATTCAGCTTCTCCAGCACGTCGGTAAAGACCCCGTGCGTCAGCTGCCCGCTCGGACCGTCCAGCGACAGCAGGCGACAACCGCTGCGCTGCGCCTGCGGATAGTGGGCGATAAGAGATTCAGGCAACTCAAAAGTAAAATCGGCGACACGCATGGCTAACTTCTTACTCAGGCATAAAAACAGGCGGCACAGTTTAGCGGAAAAGCGGCCAATTCTGAACAACTGGCTGCACGTTCGCACTTCTGGCTATAATGCGGCATGAACTTTCTTGCCCATCTTCACCTCGCTCATCTCGCCGATAGCTCGCTGCTCGGCAACCTGCTGGCGGATTTCGTGCGCGGAAACCCGCACGAACAGTGGCCGACGCCGGTTGCCGACGGCATTCTGATGCACCGCCGGCTCGATGCGATGACCGACGCCCTGCCGGAAGTGCAGGAGGCGCGCCCGCTGTTTCGACCAGAAACGCGCCGCGTTGCGCCCATTACCCTTGACGTGGTGTGGGATCACTTTCTCGCCCGCCACTGGACAACCCTCCATCCTGAGATCACGCTGGCGGCCTTCTCGCGCTTTGCCGAACAGCGCGTGGTGCCGCAGATGGCGGGCACGCCGGAGAGCTTTCAGGCGCTCAACGCCGTGATGTGGCGCGAACGCTGGTTCGAGCACTACGCCGATCCGGCGCGCATGGCGCGCGTGCTTAGCGGCATGGCCCAGCGTCGGCCGCGTCTCGCCGCGCTGCGCGACTCCTATCAGGATTTCACCGACCACTACGACCAGCTGGAAACGCTCTTTTTCCGCTTCTACCCGCGCCTGATGGCGCTGGCGCGCAGCAAAACGCTCTAACCTTTTCCCGACTTGCCAGCCCTCTGCATTTGCGGCTTAATGAAACCCTGCTTAACAATAGCGTGCATCCTGCACGCTATTTCCGGCGAATGATCGATTCAGCCGCGTGACAAATCATAAGAGGGAAAGGATGTCATCCGCTTCGCAAACCGAAACAGACGCGCGTTACCACTATGCCTGTGAAATCGCCCGCGCGGCGGGCAGCCGCGCCTATGCCTGGTATCAGCAGCGCCAGCAGCTGGTGGTGGAACACAAGCGGGATTTACAGGATGTGGTCAGCGAGGCGGACCGCAACGTCGAAGAGCTGATTAAAACCCTGATCGCCGAACGCTTCCCGGACGATGCGGTGCTGGGTGAAGAGAGCGGCGGCGAGGTCGAGGGCGCGCGCTGGGCATGGGTGGTGGACCCTATCGACGGCACCGCCTGCTTCCTTAACGGCCTGCATAACTGGTGCGTCTCCCTTGCCGTGTTGTGCGACGGCGAAGCGCTGATCGGCGTGGTGTGCGACCCGAACCATCAGGAGCTGTTTCACGCCTGCGCGGGCCGCGGCGCCTGGGTCAACGACACGCGCCTGCAGGCGCACGGCGCGCAGCATCTCAGCGAGGGCGTGCTGGGATTAAGCAACTCCAGCCGCGCGCCGGCGCAACAGACCGCCGCGTTCATTCAGGGCCTGCTTGCCGAGGGCGGCATGTTCGTTCGCATCGGCTCCGGCGCGCTCACCACCGCCTGGGCGGCGGCGGGCCGTCTGATCGGCTATTACGAAGCGCATATGAACCCCTGGGACAGCCTGCCGGGCATCGTGCTGATGCGCGAAGCGGGCGGCGTCGCCAACGACTATCTTGCCAACGACGGCCTGAAAAACGGTAATCCGGTGCTGCTGGCCAACCCGGCGATCTACGCGCAAATCAACGCGCTGCTCGGCCCTGACGCCATTAAAGAAACCTGAGCCAGACGCGCCTTTATACAGGCGGCGCCATAGTCTATGTCGCGGAGAGGATGGCGCGATCGCAAACCCAGTCGTCCCCCTGCGCGCTCGGCCCGGTAGCGGGCCAACGCGCAGCGTGCTGGCCCGTCGGGTGATGCTCTCCGCGTCTGCGCCTTTTCTTCTTATTCTGCCTTTAGCCTGCCTAATCTATCGCCCTTTTATCCTTAATCGCCGCTGCACTGTTTTTTCAGCGCCACTGCGAACTTTTCTATATTCGCGTCGATATGATTTCCCTGCCCTTTTTTGACATAAAATAAAGGCGTCAATCATCCCTTTATCATTATTTTTTATTTTGTCTTTTGATTAATTCGGCGACTGGATTCGCCGATTTCTTTATGGGCGGCGCCAACGACATCAGCGGTGTTAAATACCTTTGTCGATACTCGGGGGATCCGATAATGAAAACGCTCTCATCACGGGATTATCGCGCGGATATCGACGGCCTGCGCGCAGTGGCGATCCTGCTGGTTGTGCTGTTTCACGCGGGCGTCAGCACCCTGCCCGGCGGCTACGTCGGCGTTGACCTCTTCTTTGTTATTTCAGGCTTTCTTATCGGCGGCGCACTCTATCGCGACTACGCTGCTGGCCAGTTCTCGCTCTATCGCTTCGCCTTGCGCCGTATTCGCCGCATCGCGCCTGCGCTGCTGACCATGCTATTCGGCCTGCTGTTTATCGGCTATTTCCTGCTCTCGCCGCTGGAGTATAGCCAGCTGGCGAAATACAGCTTTGGCGTCTTTCTTTCGGTGCCCAATATTATTCTGCTTAAAGGCGCGGATTATTTCAGCGCGCCGGCGGATTTAAATCCGCTGCTGATCACCTGGTCGCTCGGCATTGAAGAGCAGTTCTATCTTGTGCTGCCATTTATCATGCTGCTGGCCGCCAGAAAGCGCGCCTTATTATTCGCGGTAGTGGCGCTGCTAAGCCTGCTGTCGCTGGCGAGCTGTATCTGGCTGACGCCGCAAAATAGCTCGCAGGCCTTCTACCTGCTGCCGACGCGCGGCTGGGAGCTGGGCGCGGGCGTGCTGCTGGCGCTGTGGAGACCGCGGCCGATCGGCGGCCTGTGGGCCAACCTCTTCACGCTGGCCGGACTGGCGCTGATCGCCTTCTGCGCGCGCCGGCTCAGCAACGGCGAGGGGTTTCCCGGCAGCCAGGCGCTACTGCCGGTGCTGGCGGCCTGCCTGCTGATCGCGGCGCGCAGCACACTCAGCCGCCTGGCGCTGGAAAACGCGCCAATGCGCTTTATCGGCAAAGTCTCTTACTCCTGGTACCTGTGGCACTGGCCGCTGCTGGCGCTGGCGCGCATCTGCAGCGACGGCCCGGTTAGCGTCAATCAGGGGCTGAGCATCAGCGCCATGGCGCTCGGCGTCGCCTGGCTGTCGTGGCGCTACGTCGAGCAGCCGTTCCGCCGCCCGGCCAGCGCCCCGCGCGCGGTCATCCCCGTCTATTGCCTGATCTCAGGCGCCGCCGCCGTCGCGATGGTCGGCCTGTGGAGCAGCGGCGGCCTGCCATGGCGCGTCAACGATAAGGTGATCAGCAGCGAAGCCTACAAAATCGACGCCCAGGCCGATCCCTGCCTGGTCGGGAACGGCGCAGGGCTGCCCTCAGCCAGCGCGCGCTGCCAGCCTGAGCGGTCGCGTCCCGGCATCGCGCTGGTCGGCGACAGCCATGCGGCGGCGATGCGTCTCGCCGTGGCGCGCTACGCCGAGGCGCAGGACAAACCGCTCTTTCAGCTCACGAAAGACACCTGCCCGCTGCTGGCGGCGGGCGTCACGCGCGCGCTCTACCAGCAGCCGGCGCACGCCAGCCAGTGCGCGACGTTCAACGCCGCAGTCATGAAAGCGCTGCTCAGCCCGCGCATCGACGAGGTGGTGATCGCCGCTTCCTGGGCGGCCGGCATCGAAACGCTGCCCGGCGCAGGCTACCGCGACCTTCATCATCCCGACAGAGACAACCTCAGCGCGCTGAAACAGGGCATGGACGGGGTTATCGCCCAGCTGCGCCAGGCGGGTAAAAAGGTGGTATTGATTGAGGATGCGCCGTTGCTGTCGCTGGATCCCCTGCGCTACAGCAACAACCGCAATATGCCGCTGCGCCGCGAGCTGAGCCAGTGGCTGAGCGACTGGAAACCCCTGCCGACGCAGAACGCCCGCACCCGGCTCTACTCCCTGCCGGAAGCGGACGTGACGCGGCTGCTGCGCGGCTACGAACAGCGCGACGTGCGCGTGGTGTCGCTACAGGAAAATTTATGCAACCGCAGCGGCTGCCTGGTGACCTGGCAGGGCCTGCCGCTCTATTACGACGATAGCCATCTGAGTCCGCAGGGCGTGGAGATCGCGCTGGGCAGCCGCTGGTAGCGCCGAAACAGACGGCTCATCATATAGATGCGGCAGGTATAGCCCGAAGAGCAAAACGGCCCGCGCAATCTCTTGCGCGGGCCGTTTTCGTCTTATAACGATTTATGACTTACGCACCAGCTTATAGCCCGCCAGCAGCAGCACAATCCACACCAGTCCCACATAGAGCGAAATCCGCGTATCCGGGAAGTAGCCGATCAGCGCGATAATAAAGCCCAGGAACAGCACGCCGAACAGCGAGGTCCAGATGCCGCCCGGCACCGCGAACTGCAGCTTGCTCGCCGCCTCTTTGCCGATCTTGCGGCGGAAAGCGATCTGCGACAGCAGGATCATAATCCACACCCAGACGGTGGCGAAGGTGGCCAGCGAGGCGATAACCAGGAAGACTTTCTCCGGCATCAGATAGTTGAGATAGACCGCGATCAGCATCGCCGCCATCATCACCACCACCGTCACCCAGGGAATACCGCGCGCGGACACCTTCATAAACATCTTCGGCGCGTGGCCCTGCTGCGCCATACCGTGCAGCATACGTCCGACGCCGAACACATCGCTGTTGATCGCCGACAGCGACGCCGTCAGCACCACGAAATTCAGGATAGAGGCGGCGGCGGCGATGCCGAGATGCTGGAAGGTCAGCACGAAAGGCGAGCCGTTGGTGCCAACCTGATTCCACGGATAGATCGACATAATCACGAACAGCGTGCCGACGTAAAACACCAGAATGCGCATCGGCACCGAGTTAATGGCGCGCGGAATCGACTGCGCCGGATCTTTGGCTTCGCCAGCGGTAATGCCGATAATCTCGATGCCGCCGTAGGCGAACATCACCATCTGCAGCGACAGCAGCATGCCGACGATGCCGTGGGCGAAGAAGCCGCCGTTGCTCCACAGGTTATGAATGCCGGTCGGCTGGCCGCCGTTGCCGATGCCCCAGAAAATCATCGCGAAACCGGCGACGATCATCACCACAATGGTGGCGACCTTGAAGAAAGAGAACCAGAATTCGACTTCGCCGAACACCTTCACGCTCATCAGGTTGACGGCGCCGATGATCAACACCACGCTCAGCACCCAAATCCAGTGCGGCACATCAGGAAACCAGACGCCCATATAGATGCCGAAGGCGGTCACGTCGGCAATGGCGACGATCAGGATCTCAAAGCAGTAGGTCCAGCCGGTGATATAGCCCGCCAGCGGCCCGAGATAGTCCTGCGCATAGCGCGAAAAGGAGCTGGCCTGCGGGTTATTCACCGACATCTCGCCAAGCGCGCGCATAATGATATAGGCCACCGCGCCGCCGATAATATAGGCGAGCAGCACGCTCGGCCCCGCCATCTTGATGGCATCCGCCGACCCGTAAAACAGTCCGGTGCCAATCGCCGATCCCAGCGCCATAAAACGGATATGGCGCGTGCTCAGTCCGCGTTTGAGCTTATTGGTTTCTTGCATAACAACCTGTACCTGTAAAAGAAAAACCACGGGCAAGCCCGTGGTCAGAGAGAACAGCGGCGGCGGTTACGAGTGCGCCGTAACCTGCTCGCGTCCTTTGACGCGATCCACAATCGCCGCGATCAGCAGCATCACCAGCGCGGGCGGCAGCCAGGCGAGTCCCTGGTCCGCCAGCGGCAGCTGCTGGCTGAACGCCGGCAGCATATCTTTAAAGCTGGTGGTTTTCACCCCGTCGATAATGCCGAAAATCAGGCTGACCAGCATGGTCGGCGCAATCAGACGGCTGCTCTTGTTCCACCAGTTCAGGGTGAAGCTCAGCACGATCAGCACGATGCACGGCGGATAGATCGCCGTCAGCACCGGAATCGAAATCTGAATCAGATGGCTCAGGCCGAGGTTCGACACCACCATTGAGAACAGACCCAGAATAAAGACCAGTGCTTTATACGACAACGGCAGGTATTGCGCAAAAAATTCCGCACAGGCGCAGGTCAGACCGACCGCCGTCACCATGCAGGCGACGAAAATCAGCGCCGCCAGGAAGAAACTGCCCATGCCGCCGAAGGTCTGCTGCACGTAGGCATGCAGGATCGCCGCGCCGTTCGCGCTCTGCGCCACCAGCGCGCCGCTGCCGTTGCCGAGCTTAAACAGGCTAAGGTAGACCAGCGTCAGGCCGACGCCGGCGATCAGACCCGCCATCACGGTATAGCGCGTCAGCAGGCTGGCGCTCTCAACGCCGCGCGAGCGCGCCGCGTTGACGATAACGATACCGAACACCAGCGCGCCAAGCGTATCCATAGTGAGATAGCCATTGACGAAGCCGCTGGAGAAGGCGGCGCGCTGATAGTCTTCCGTCGCTGGCGCGATGGTGCCCGCCGGCCAGATCAGCGCGGCGATGCCGAGCACCGTCAGCGCGACGATTTTCAGCGGCGCGAGGAAGTGGCCCACGGTGTCCAGCAGCTTGCCGGGATAGAGCGAAACGCCAATCACCAGCGCGAAATAGATAAAGCTGTAGACGAACAGCGGCAGCGCGCCGTCGCCGGTCAGCGGCGCGATGCCCATCTCGAACGATACGGTCGCGGTGCGCGGCGTGGCGAACAGCGGGCCGACCGCCAGATAGCAGACGGTGGCCAGCAGCAGTCCGGCGCCCTTGCCGATAGGGGTGCTGAGCGCGTCGACGCCGCCGCCAACGCGCGCCAGCGCGATAACGGTCATCACCGGCAGGCCGACGGCGGTGATCAAGAAGCCAATGGCGGCCGTCCAGACATGCTCGCCAGACTGAATACCGACCATCGGCGGGAAAATAATGTTACCCGCGCCAACAAACAGGGCAAAGGTCATAAAGCCCAGCGCGAGGATATCCTTCGAGGTTAAACGATGTGTCATACAACTGTATTGCCTGTTACGAGTGTTGCGGTGGAAGTTGGGTTTATGTTGTCCCCAGACCGCGCATTGACAACGACTTAGCGCACGATGCCAGCGCATTGTGCTTGCCTTAATCGTGTCGCGCAGGTGAATTAGGCTGCTTTTGTTCTGTTCACAAGTGGGATACTACGACAACGGCCGTAAGTAGAACGTTTATAGCGGAGAAAGGCAATACAGGATCGGAAAACCAGAAGGTTATGACGGAAAACAGAATAAAAGCAGTGAATATCTCGGATATATCTCCGCAAGGCATCAGATGATGTGCTTATTTTTTCCGCAGCGAGTAAGAAATTTCAGCGTAAGTACGCGGCATGATGCACAAAAGGCGCGTTTTACGCGCCTGTTTGCACAAGTTTACAGCATCACCACACCTGACCGGCGATATCGACCACCAGGCGAATCTTCGCCCACTGCTGCTCTTCGCTCAGGCTGTTGCCCTCTTCTGTCGAGGCGAAGCCGCACTGCGGGCTGAGGCAGATCTGGTCAAGGCTGACGAACTTCGCCGCCTCCTGCAGACGCGCCTTCACCTGCGCCGGATCTTCCAGCTCGCCGTTTTTGGTGGTCACCAGACCCAGCACCACTTTCTGGTGGCCTGGCTTGATAAAGCGCAGAGGCTCGAAGCCGCCGGCGCGCTCGTTATCATATTCCAGGAAGAAAGCGTCGATGTTCACGCCGCCGAACAGAATCTCCGCCACCGGCTCATAGCCGCCCTCAGAAATCCAGGTCGAGCGGAAGTTGCCGCGGCAGACGTGCAGGCCGACGGTAAGATCGGCGGGCTTGCCCTCCAGCGCTCTGTTCAGCACGCGGGCGTAGGTGTGCGCCAGCTGCTCGGGATCGTCGCCGCGCTCGCGGATTTGGCGCTTCTGATCTTCCGAGCAGAGATAGGCCCAGACGGTATCGTCCAGCTGCAGATAGCGGCAGCCCGCATCGTAAAAGGCTTTGATCGCCGTTTTATAGGTGTCGGCCAGGTCGTCGAAGTAGTCCGCCAGGTCGGGATAGACGCTCTCGTCGATCACTTTGCGGCCGCCGCGGAAGTGCAGCACGCTCGGGCTGGGGATGGTCATCTTCGGCACCGCGTCGCCTGCGACGCTCTGCAGGAAGCGAAAATGCTCCAGCATCGGATGATCGCGGAAGCCCAGCTTGCCCACCACGCGCACGCCGTGCGCTTTGGTCTGCACGCCGTTGAACTGAATGCCCTGCTCTGCTTCGAACAGCTCGACGCCCTCCAGGCCGCCGAAAAAGTCGAAGTGCCACCAGGCGCGGCGGAATTCGCCGTCGGTCACCACCTGCAGGCCGTTGGCGATCTGCTTGCTCACCACGTCGCGGATCGCTTCGTCTTCGATGCGGGTCAGCGCGGCTTTGTCGATCTGGCCGGCGGCATACTGCTCGCGCGCGTTTTTGATGGCGGTGGGACGCAGGAAACTGCCGACGGTATCGGCGCGGAACGGGGCGGTCTGTGCGGTCATCTTCACTCCTGGCACCCTGAACGTTAATCACGCCAGGGAATAATTTCGCTAAGTTATATGTAGCCATCTGGATGGCTAAACGTCTGTAAACAGATTGGCACGCGCGCGCCTTCTCTGCAACAGAAGAAATTTCAGCGGAGATGAAAAAAATTCACGTTAGTGATTACTTCGCCTCTATCGCAGCCAGCGCCTGATCGCGCTGCGCCGCCGACAGCGGAAGATAGCCCGCTTCGCTGACGCGGCGCTGTCCCTGCGGTGAAAGCACCTGATGAAGAAAGGCGTTTACCAGCGGCGGCAGCGGCTTGCCCGGCGGCTTATTGACATAGATATAGAGCGGGCGCGCCCAAGGATAGCGGCCGCTGCGGATAGAGTCGGCGTCCGGCGCCACCGCCGCGCCCTGCGCGTCAGTGACGGCGAGCGTCTTCACGCCGCTCAGATGAAAACCGAAGCTGGCGTAGCCGATGCTGCGCGGATTGGCGGCGACCGCCTGCACCACGGCGGCCGAGCCGGGAAACTCCGCCACGTCGGCGCGAAAATCGCCGTTGCACAGCGCCTGCTGCTTGAAAAAGCCCCAGGTGCCCGAGGCGGAGTTGCGTCCGTAGCGCTGAATCGGCCGCCGCGCCCAGTCGGGCTGGCGCATGCCCATATCGCCCCAGCGCGTCGGCACCTGCGGCGCGCCGCACAGGCGCGTCACGGAAAAGATGGCGTCAAGCTGGCGCATATCGATCTGCGTCAGCGGATTGCGCTGATTGACCACCACCACCAGCGCGTCGAGCGCTACCGGCACCGCGAGCGGGGCGTAGCCATAGCGCGCCTGAAAGGTTTGCCGCTCTTCCGCCTGCATGGGGCGGCTCATCGGGCCGAGCTGCGCGGCGCCCGCCGCCAACGCGGTCGGCGCGGTGGACGAGCCGGAAGCCTGCACCTGTAGATTAACGCCCGGCGCCCGCGCGCTGAAATCTTCGCTCCACAGCATCATCAGCGTTCCCAGCGTGTCTGAGCCGACGCTGCTGAGGTTGCCGGTGAGCATTTCGGGCTGAGGCGCCGCCGCCAGCGTCAGCGCGGGCGAGAAGAGAGTAAGCAACAGCAGCAAGGCGCGCATGAGAGGTTCCATTAACGGTTAATGGACGGCATTCTCCTGCAATCCCGCGCTGACGATCAACCTTGACGGCAGCGTAAAGGTAAAACAGGTCTCTTTATCGGGAATGCTGGCGATCTCCAGCCGCGCATTATGGTGGCTAAGGGCGTGCTTGACGATCGCCAGCCCCAGCCCGCTGCCGCCGGTGGCGCGCGAGCGCGCCTTATCCACGCGGTAGAAGCGCTCCGTCAGACGCGGCAGGTGCTCGGCCGGAATGCCCGGCCCGTTGTCGCAGACTTTGAACTGCGCGCCCTGGCGGCTGCGCAGCCAGCTGATGTCGATGCGCGTGCCGTCCGGCGTATGGTTGACCGCGTTGTAAACCAGGTTCGAGATAGCGCTGCGCAGCTGATCGTCGTCGCCGAGCACCTTGAGATGCGGATCGGTATGGAAGTGGATCTCGTGGCGCCCATTGCTCAGCGTCTCCGCTTCGCGCTGCAGCAGATGCAGCATCATCGGCACGTCCACCGTCTCTTTCATGTCGATAGCCGGCGCCGCCTCGATGCGCGACAGCGTCAGCAGCTGGCGCACCAGGCTGTCCATGCGGCGCGTCTGCTCCTGCATGGTCTGCAGCGCTTTGCCGCGCGAGCGCTCGTTCATCACCGAGTCGTTCATCATCTCCAGATAGCCCTGCAGCACCGTCAGCGGCGTGCGCAGCTCATGGCTGACGTTGGCGAAGAAATTGCGCCGCGCCCCTTCCAGCTGGTGCATCTGCGTCACGTCGCGCGCCACCATCAGCCACTGCCCTTCGCTGTAGGGCATGATGCGGAACTCCATATGGTGCTGATTATTGAGAATTAAGGTGAGCGGCTTATTGAAATCGCGCTGGCGAATATAGCGGGAGAATTCCGGATAGCGCAGCAGGTTGAGGATGTTCTGGCCGTTATCTTCCGGCCAGCGCAGACCGAGGTGCTGCTGCGCCAGACCGTTGCACCAGAAAATGGCGCCCTCTTCCGTGGTGAGCACCACCGCGTCGGGCAGCGTCTCGGCGCCGCTGCGAAAGCGCTTAATCAGGTTGCCCAGCTCGCGCCGCCGCCGACGGTTGCGCAGCTGCATCTGATAGAGGCCGTAAAACAGCGGCTCCCAGCTCGCCTGTCCGGTGGGCGGCGTCATGGTGCGATCCACCCACAGCCAGTGCGACAGCCGCATCAGATTATAGAAGTGCCACAGCAGCATCCCCAGCACGCTGACCAGCAGCAGCCAGGGAAGATAGCCGAAAATCAAACCGATTATCAGCGCCGGCAGGCAGGCCAGCGCCAGCTCGGAGAGCAGTCTCTTCCAGGAGAGTCGTTCCAGCACGGTAAAGACTCCGTTTAGTAGCGGGCGGAGAAACGATACCCCGTTCCGCGAACGGTTTGAACCATGCGATCGTGGCCGGAAACTTCCAGCGCCTTACGTAAGCGGCGGATATGCACATCGACGGTGCGATCTTCCACATAAACATTGGTGCCCCAGACGTGGTTCAGCAGCTGCTCGCGGCTGTAGACGCGTTCGGGATGAGTCATAAAGAAGTGCAGCAGCTTATATTCGGTCGGGCCCATCTCCAGCGGCGTCGACTCGGACATCACGCGGTGCGACGACGGGTCCAGGCTCAGGCCCTGCATCTCGATCACCTCCTCCACCGCCATCGGCGAAATGCGGCGCATCACCGCCTTGATGCGCGCCATCAGCTCTTTCGGCGAGAAAGGCTTGGTGATGTAGTCATCCGCGCCCACTTCCAGACCGCGCACGCGATCTTCCTCTTCGCCGCGCGCCGTCAGCATCATCACCGGGATATCGCGCGTCAGCGCTTCGCGCTTCAGGTGCTTGATAAACTGAATGCCGCTGCCGCCCGGCAACATCCAGTCCAGCAGAATTAAATCAGGCCAGGGCTCAATCAGCTTGCCTATCGCGCTGTCATAATCCTCGGCCTCAATGGGCTGGTAGTCGTTCTGCTCCAGAACAAAGCACAACATCTCACGGATAGGGGCTTCATCTTCCACAACCAAAATGCGCTTAGCCATTGCAACTCCTGCTGATGTGACTGCTGTCACCGTTATATGCGGCGCCATTATGCGTCAGATTTATGACACTTTTATGAAAAACATAGCCGCTTAATCAGCGCGTTAACACTGCTTTATAACAACCGACGCCGCTTTTTTCGCTTTTGCGCCATAGCCGGTATAATCCTCCGGCAAACCGTTACCGCAGGGAGTTTTATGCGCATCATTCACACCGCGGACTGGCACCTCGGTCAGTTTTTCTATAACAAGAGCCGGGCGGCCGAGCACCAGGCCTTTCTCGACTGGCTGCTGGCGCGCATCGAAGAGTATCAGGTCGATGCGCTGATCGTCGCGGGCGACCTCTTCGACAGCGGCACGCCGCCAAGCTACGCGCGCGAACTCTTTAACCGTTTCGTGGTGGCGCTGCAGCCGACCGGCTGTCAGCTGGTGGTGCTGGCGGGCAATCACGATTCGGTCGCCACGCTCAACGAGTCGCGCGCCCTGCTCGCCTGCCTGAATACCCAGGTGATCACCACGCCGCAGGCGGATCACAATCTGCTGCTGCTGCGCGACCGCGCCGGCGAACCGGGCGCGCTGCTCTGCGCCATTCCCTATCTGCGGCCGCGCGATATTATGCGCAGCCGCGCAGGCCAGTCGGGGCGCGAGAAGCAGCTCAGCCTGCTGGAGGCGATCGCCGCGCACTATCAGCGCAGCGTCGACGCGGCGCGCGCGCATCCGCTGGCGCTGCCGGTGATCGCCACCGGCCATCTCACCACCGTCGGCGTCAGCAAAAGCGATTCGGTGCGCGATATCTATATCGGCACGCTCGACGCCTTTCCCGCGTCGGCTTTTCCCGACGTCGACTACGTGGCGCTCGGCCATATCCATCGCGCCCAGCGCGTCGCCAACAGCGATCATATTCGCTACAGCGGCTCGCCGATCCCGCTCAGCTTCGACGAGCTTGGCAGCGAGAAAAGCGTATTTTTACTGGAGCTGGATAGCGCCGGTTTGCAGAGCGTGACGCCGCTGCCCGTTCCGCCGTTCCAGCCGATGAAAATGCTGAAAGGCTCGCTGGCGGAGATCGAGGCGCAGCTGGCGCCCTTTGCCGACCATCAGGGCGACAGGCCGGTCTGGCTCGATATCGAAGTCACCACCCAGGAATTTCTCAGCGATCTGCAGCGCCGCGTCGAGGCGCTGACCGCCGATCTGCCGGTCGAGGTCCTGCTGCTGCGCCGCAGCCGCGAACAGCGCCAGCACAGCCTGGCGCAGCTAAAAAACGAAACCCTGAGCGAGCTAAAAGTGGAAGAGGTCTTCGCCCGCCGCATCGCGCTGGCGGAGGATATCGAAGAATCCGAGCATGCGCGCCTCAGCGCCCTGTTCCGCTCCACCCTCGCCTCGCTGGAGGAGAGCGAATGAAAATCCTCACGCTGCGCTTTAAAAACCTCAACGCGCTGAAGGGCGAATGGTTTATCGACTTTCGCGCCGAACCCTTCGCCAGCAACGGCCTGTTCGCCATCACCGGCGCGACCGGCGCAGGCAAAACCACTCTGCTCGACGCCATCTGTCTGGCGCTCTATCACCAGACGCCGCGCCTCGGCGTGCTGTCGCAGACGCAAAACGGTCTGATGACGCGCGACACCGCCGAATGCCTCGCCGAAGTGGAGTTCGAGATCAAAGGCGAAGCCTGGCGCGCCTTCTGGAGCCAGAACCGCGCGCGCGGCGCGGCCGACGGCAAGCTGCAGGCGCCGCGCGTCGAGCTGGCGCGCTGCATCGACGACAAAATCTTCGCCGACAAGGTCAACGACAAATTAAAACTGATCGAGTCGTTGTCGGGCCTCGACTTCGAGCGCTTTACCCGCTCGATGATGCTGTCGCAGGGGCAGTTTGCCGCGTTCCTTAACGCGAAACCCGGCGAGCGCGCCGAACTGCTGGAGGAGCTAACCGGCACCGAAATCTACGGCCAGATCTCCGTCGCCATCTACGAGCGCCACAAGGCGGCGCGGCTGGCGCTGGATAACCTGCGCAGCCGCGCCGGCACCCTGACGCTGCTCGACGCCGAAGCGCGCGCCGCGCTGCAGCAGCAGCTGAGTGCGCTGACCGAAGCGGAGCAGGCGCTTACTCAGCAGAACGATAGCCTGCGCAGGCAGCATCAGTGGCTGACCCAGGCGCAGCAGCTCGACAGCGACATTCAGGCCGCGCAGGCCGCGCTGGAGGCGGCGGAACAGGCGTGGCGCGACGCGGAAGCGGATCGCCAGCGGCTGGCGCGCAGCGAGCCGGCGGAGAAGCTGCGCGATAAATTAGCGCAGCGCGACAGCCTGCTGCATGAGCAGCAGCGCCTGCAGCAGACGCAGCAGCAGCTCGCACAGCAGCGCCAGGCCGCCGAGCAGCAGGCGCAGAGCGACCGGCAGCGTCGTGAGGCGGCCCAGTCGGCGCGCGACGCCGCGCTGCGCGAGCAGCAGGCGCAGGAGACGCTGCTGACGGAGCAGGTTATTCCGCTCGACCAGCAGATCGCCGCCCTGCTGGCGCAGGCGCAGCAGCAACAACAGGAAAGCGACCAGCAGCAGCAGGCGCTAACGCAAAGCGAACGCGCGCTGCAGCAGGAAACGGCGCAGCGCGACAGCCTGCAGGCCGCGCTGGTGAAACAGCAGCAGTGGCGCGCGGATCAGGGCGCGCTGCCGCAGTGGGGGCCTTCGCTGGCGCTGTGGCAGGAGCGTTTCGCTCAGCTGACGCAGCGCGAAAGCGCGCTGGCGGCGCTGCGCGAGCAGCAGCGTCTTCTGCAGCAGCGGCTGGCGCAGCGGCAGGCGGAGCTTGCCCGGCTGGAGCAGCAGGCGACGCCGCTGAGCCAGGCCGAACAGCAGGCAGCGAGCGCCCTGGAGAGGACGCAACAGGCGCTGGCCGATCTGGAGCAGCGCCATCCGCCGCAGGCGCTGCAGGCCAGCCTGGCGCAAAGCGAGGCGAGCCGCCCGCTGCGCCAGCAGCTGGCGGTGCTCGCCTCGCAGTGGACGCCGCTGCAGCAGCATCTCGCCGCGCGTCAGCAGCGCCTTGCCGCGCTGGAAAAGACGCTGCAGCAGGATGACGACACCCTGCAAACGCTGCGCGCCGCCTTCGCGCGCGAAAAGGCGTCGCTGGCCGATATCAAAAAGATTTGCGAGCTGGAGCAGCATATCGCCGATCTGGCGGCCTGGCGCGCGCGCCTGGAACCCGAGCAGCCCTGCCCGCTGTGCGGCTCTTGCCAGCATCCGGCGGTCGAGCGCTACGCCGCGCTGGAGCTGAGCGAGAATCAGCGACGGCTGGCCGAACAGGAGCAGCTGGTTGAGGCGCTGCGTGAACAGGGCATCAAAAAAGGCGAGGCCGTTAAGCAGGCGAAGGCCGAACAACAGCGGCTGCAGGAGGAACTGGCGGCAGAAACCCAACGGCTGGATGATTTAACCCAGCAGTGGCGAGTGTTACAGCGTGAGCTGGCGCTCACATTCGATGCGGGCGACAGCGCCGCGCTGGCCGCCTGGCAGCAGCAGCAAAACAGCGAAGAACAGGCGCTGCAGCAGCTGATGCGTCAGCAGGAGATCGCCGCGCGCCAGCGCCAGCAGGCGAAAGATGAGCATCTGCGGCATCAGCAGGCGCTGCAACAGCATCAGCAGCAGCTTCAGCTGGCCCAGCAAACGCTCACTAACCTGCAAGAGGGCGCGACGACGCTGGCGCAGCGTCTGGAACAGGATGAGCGCGACTGGCGGCAGCGGCGCGACGCGCTGCATCAGGCGCTGGCGGACGCCGGCCTCGCCCTGCCCGACGCGGCGGCGCGCGACGGCTGGCTGCAACAGCAGCAGCAGCGCTGGCAACAGTGGAACGAGAGCGAGCAACAGCTGGCTCAGCTTCAGCCGCAGCTGGCGCGCGCCGAGGCGCAGTGCAGCAGCCTGCAACAGCGCGTTGAGAGCGAACGGCAGCGGCTCGACGCTCTGCAACAGCTGCGCGCGCAAAGCGACGCAACGCTGGCGCAGCAGCGCGCGACGCGCCAGGCGCTGTTCGGCGATAGCGACGTCGCCGCGGCGCGGCGGCAGATGCAGGCGCAGATCCAGCAGCAGGAAACCGCCCTCGCCGCCGCGCTGGAGGCGCTGCAGAAAACCCAGAGCCATCTCAGCCAGCTGGCCGGGCGCGCCGCAGAGCTGGACGCGCAGCAGGAAAACGTCAGCCAGGGGCTGCGCGAGGCGCAGCAATTATTCAGCGCCGCGCTGGCCGCCGCCGGTTTTGACGATGAAGCCAGCCTGCGCGCCGCGCTGCTGGAGGAAGAGGAGGCGCGCGCGCTGCGCAGTCGGTTACAGCAGCTTGAGCAGCAGCGCCAGGCGCTGCAGGCTCAGCAACAGCAGCTGGCTCAGCGTCGGGCGACGCATCAGCAAAGCCAGCCCGAAGGCACAGCGGAAAACGCCGCCGCGCTGGACGCGCAGCTTGAGGCGCTGCGTCTGGCGCTGCGCGACAATGCGCGCCAGCAGGGCGAGGCGCAGCAGCAGCTTCAGAGCGACGCGCGCCTGCGCGAACAGCAGCAAAGCCTGATGACCCAGATCGAAGAGGATGAAGCGGCGCTGACGCAGTGGAGCCAGCTAAACGATCTTATCGGCTCCGCCAGCGGCGATAAATTCCGCCGCTTCGCGCAGGGGCTGACGCTGGATCACCTGGTGGCGCTCGCCAACCGCCAGCTCGATCGGCTGCACGGCCGCTATCTGCTGCAGCGCCGCGCCAGCGACGCGCTGGAGCTGGACGTGATCGATACCTGGCAGGCGGACGCCGCGCGCGACACCCGCACCCTTTCGGGCGGCGAAAGTTTTCTGGTCAGCCTCGCGCTGGCGCTGGCACTTTCAGATTTAGTCAGCGTGAAAACCCGCATAGAGTCTTTGTTTCTCGACGAGGGCTTCGGTACGCTGGACGCCGAAACGCTCGACACCGCGCTGGACGCGCTGGACGCGCTTAACGCCAGCGGCAAAACCATCGGCGTAATCAGCCACGTCGAGGCGATGAAAGAGCGCATTCCGGTACAGATTCGGGTGCGCAAGATTAACGGGCTGGGCTACAGCAAACTGGAACTGCCCCGCGCTCAGGAGGCGTAATGAAAACAGGCATGGCGCTGCTGCTCGCCAGCGCGCTGCTGGCGGGATGCAGCAGCAAACCGCAAAGCAATCTCCGCTGCGACCGCGCTTATTCGGCGGCGCAGTGCAACTATCTGCGCGACGTTCAGCACCAGCTGATCGGCAGCTTCAACAGCAGCGTCGCGCCGCGCTATCCGGGCCAGACCTGCCTGGTGTCGGCGCACCGCCGCGCCGACGGCGGCTACAGCGTGCTGCGCACCGAAGGCGACGAGGCGCTCTGCCTGCGCGCCTGGCAGCAGGTCAGCAGCGCGCGCAATCTGCCGCTGCCGCCGGTCGGCGTGCCGGAGGACTGGCAGTTCCCCTTCGGCGCGACGCAGTAGTCCCTACTTTTTCAGCGGCCAGAGCCAGGCCGCGCCGCGCACCCCGCTCGAATCGCCGTGTTTTGCTTTTAGCACCGGCGTTTCGCACTCCCCGCCGAACACCCACTGCTTCATCAGCGCCGGCACCGTCTGGTAGAGCCGATCGTTATTGCTCATGCCGCCGCCGAGCACGATCACATCGGGATCGAGCAGGTTCACCACCTGCGCCAGCGACTTCGCCAGCCGGGTTTCGTAGCGCCGCATCGCCTGCTCGGCGACGGGATCCTGCTGCGCGATCAGCCTGACGATCTCCGCGCCCTTCAGCGCCTGGCCGCTCAGCCGCCGGTAGTCGATGGCGAAGCCGGTGCCGGAGACAAAGGTCTCGATGCAGCCTTTCTGGCCGCAGTAGCACGGCACCTCCTCACGGTAGCGCAGCTCCTCTTCGTCCATCCACGGCAGCGGATTGTGGCCCCACTCGCCCGCGTTGCCGTTGCCGCCGATGCGCGCTTCGCCGTTAATCGCCACGCCGGCGCCCGATCCGGTGCCGATGATCACCGCGAACACCAGCGGCTGACCGGCGCCCGCGCCGTCGACCGCCTCAGAGACCGCCAGGCAGTTGGCGTCGTTGGCGATGCGCACCTCGCGCTGCAGCGCCAGCGCCAGATCGCGATCCAGCGGCTGGCCGTTAAGCCAGGTGGAGTTGGCGTTTTTCACCCGGTGCGCGTAAGGCGAAATCGTACCGGGAATACCGACGCCGACGCTGCCGGTCTGGCCGGTTTCCGCTTCGGCGAGACGCACCAGATCCGCGATCGCCTGCACCGTGGCGGCATAGTCGTCGCGCGGCGTATCCACGCGGTGGCGAAACAGCTCATCTCCCTCGTCAGACAGGGCGATCACTTCGACCTTGGTGCCGCCCAAATCAATACCTATACGCACGTATTATTCCTCATTATTCGTCTGGGTAGGAGATACATTAGGAGCGGCGTCGGGGAAAGGCAATGAAACCGTTTCGATGTTTCGCTATCATGCGCGCAGACCTCTCGACTTGTGCGCCAGATCGCGCGACCCGGTAAGGAATTATGATGTTGTGGTTTAAAAATATGATGGTTTATCGTCTGAATCGGGACATTCCGCTCTCTGCAGACGACATGGAAAAACAGCTTGAGGCTTACACCTTCTCTCCCTGCGGCAGCCAGGATATGAGCAAAACCGGCTGGGTGTCGCCAATGGGCAACCGCAGCGACGCGCTGACCCACGTGAACAACGGCCAGATCGTGATTTGCGCCCGTAAAGAGGAGAAGATCCTGCCGTCGCCGGTGGTGAAGCAGGCGCTGGAAGCGAAGATCAGCAAGCTGGAAGCGGAGCAGAGCCGCAAGCTGAAAAAGACCGAAAAAGATTCGCTGAAAGATGAAGTGCTGCACAGCCTGCTGCCGCGCGCCTTCAGCCGTCTCAGCCAGACCTTTATCTGGATCGACACCGTCAACAACCTGATCATGGTCGACTGCGCCAGCGCGAAAAAGGCGGAAGATACGCTGGCGCTGCTGCGCAAGAGCCTCGGCTCGCTGCCGGTTGTGCCGCTGACGCTGGAAAGCCCGATTGAGCTGACGCTGACCGAATGGGTGCGCTCCGGCGATCTGCCCGCCGGTTTCGCCCTGATGGACGAAGCAGAGCTGAAGGCGATCCTCGAAGATGGCGGCGTGATCCGCTGTAAAAAACAGGATCTGGTGTGCGACGAGATCGCCAACCATATCGAAGCGGGCAAGCTGGTGACCAAACTGGCGCTCGACTGGCAGGAGCGCATTCAGTTCGTGCTGGCGGACGACGGCTCGGTGAAGCGCCTGAAGTTCAGCGACACGCTGCGCGAGCAGAACGACGATATCGACCGCGAAGATTTCGCTCAGCGTTTCGACGCCGACTTTATCCTGATGACCAGCGAACTCGCCGCGCTCACCAGCAATCTGGTGGAAGCGCTGGGCGGCGAAGCAAAACGCTGAGGGTTCAAGAATGACGCGCCTTTGCCGATAATCACTTCTTTCGGCAAAGGATTCCCGCTATGTTTCGTTCCTCTACCCGCGCGGCGCTGCTCGCCGGGTTGATGCTCTTCTCCTCCGCCAGCATTGGCGACGCCTCTTTTACCCGCCTGAATGCGTTGCGCATCAACGACCGCCTTAACGTGATGGTGGCGCTGGCCGGTAAATCGGGCGGCGCGATGCAGATCTGGCAGGCCTACGACTGTAAAACGCTCTCTGCCGAGGCGCTCTATCGTAATCTGCTCGACGCCAAAGGCATGACCACCGCGCGCTTCTACGGCAGCGAATTTGGCCGCTATACACCGCCGCAGCCTGGCCCCAATCAGGATCCTGAAACGCTGAAGCGCATCTGTCGCCTGCCGGAGAAAGCGGTGGTCTGGGAAAAAATCGAACCGACCAACCGCTTCGGCGCCACCGCGCTCGTTGACGTCGCCAGCCTGAAGCGCAGCGGCGACGAATTGCAGGTGCGCCTCGGCTACGACTATGCGACCCGCGATTTCGATCCGCCCTACGACGCCCCTTACGCGTTCAAGGTAGAAAACTATCGCTTTAACTGTCAGACGCAGGCGCTTACCCCCGTGTCGATGATGGATGTGGATGACAAAGGCTACGTGACCGATTCGCTGGACGGCGTGGATATCGCCCGTCGCAAAGACGATTTCCCGCTGACGCCGCTCATGAAACAGACCTTTACCCGCCTTTGCGCCACCGCCGATCTGCAACGCTTCCGCGCGCTGGGCCGCTTTGTCTCTGCGACGCACAAGGCGGTCAGCCGCGACGCGCGCGCGATTCTGCCCGCTCTGAGCGATAACCCGGCCTCGGTGCTAGCGGCGCTGCCGCTGGACAAGGGGCTGGAACAGCAGGTTCATCAGCTGATCGCGCCCTGGGCGCTGCCGCGTTTTCGCCAGCTGAGCTGGGTGGAAAACAGCCCCTCGGGCAAGGTCGCGGTGCGTATCGACGTCGACGAGCAAGGCTACCTGCGCAAGCTGGAAAATTACGGTATCTGGAAGGTGCAGCGCCTGACGCTGGGCAATCTGATCCAGCTGAAGTTTGCGATGTCGATTGCCTCGCAGCCCAGTCGACTGGAAGCGCTAAAAACCACGCTGCGTTTTCCGCTGGTGGCCGGACAGACGTTTACCGTCGACACGGATTTGGTGGAGCGCGCGTCGTCATCGGAGGTGCGCCGCACGCGGCAGCAGTGCAGCGTGCTGGCAGGCGGCGAGGCGCAGCGCATCAACCCCGCTTTCAGCGGCCGCTATCTGCAAGTAGCCTGTCGTAGTGAGGGTGATAGTCAGAAGAGGATTGAGACGCGCGACGCGTGGCTGGAGGATCTCCGCGTGCTGGTGCCGCTGGCGTCGAAGCTGGGCAACGCGCCGTGGCAGGATACGCGGCTTGAGCAGGTCGCCATCACCCGCTAAAAACCGCCCTGCAGACGGCCGGGATAGAGTAAAGCGGCCCGCGCTAAGAACGTCGCGGGCCGCTTTGCGATGATGTTTACTCTTTCAGGTAGCGGCAGAGGTAGGAACTCGGCTCGCCCACCTGCAGATGAAACTCGCTATGGCCCGGCACGTTGAACACCGAACCCGCTTCAAACCATTGCCACTCGGTTTCGCCCGGCAGCAGCACCTTCAGCGATCCGCTCACTACCGTCATCTCTTCCGGCTGCGCCGTGCCGAAGGTGTATTCGCCTTCCGCCATCACGCCTACGCTGGCGCGACCAGTGCTGGCACTGTCGAAACCGATCGATTTCACTTTTCCGTCAAAATACTCGCTTACATTGAGCATATTACTTCCTCACAGCACATTAAGGTGTCTGGCAGTGTAGAGCGGAACTCGCTGATCTGTCACGCGAATTGCAGCGCCGCCTCCCGCTTTGTGATCGCGTCGGTTATCAGACGATAAGTTCAGCGGCCAGTTTGGCGACCAGCACGTTGGAGAGCAGCACCGGAATGCCGAGCAGCTTCTGCAAAAAGTCGCGATGGGTCTGGTTATAGCCGACACAGTCCAGCACCACCACGTCCGCGCCCTGTTCCTGAAGAGAGAGAGCGGCGTCGGTAAGCTTCTCATTATCGGGAATATAGGGGCTGGCGACGGCGAAACAGGGGCGGCGCTCTAGATTGCGCCACTTATTCGCCTGCTGCCGGATCTGCTCCTCGACCGGCACCACGATGCCGACCTGATGCTCCTGCACAATGGCGGCAACCAGCGGCGGAATAATGCGGTCTGGCTCCAGCAGCAGCGCGCTTTTCGCGGTCAGCGCGCCGAACTCGCCGGTGCAGAGCAGCAGAATGGTGTCATAGCCTTCGGCTTCCAGCGCGGCGATTTTCGCCTGCAATCCCTGTTCTACCTTCGCCGTGGCCAGACGCACCTGCGCGCCGTTCTGCAGCCGCGACACCAGCACGCCGTCCTGGGCGTCCGGCGCGTAGCGCGCGGCGATCTCCGCTTCGCTCATCCCATCCAGCAGGCCGACATGGTCGGTCTGCTCGCTGGGTAAAAACTCTGTCAGCAGCGGCATGATATCGCTGCGCGGCGACTGACCGATGGTCAGCGTAACCAGGGATTTTGTCATATTAGTCTCGTTTACGCAGATGGCTCAGGCTGCCATAGAGCGCCAGCAGGCGGGCATATTCGTCCGCGTCGTAGAAATGGCAGGTCTCGCGGCCGAACTCTTTCGCCACCTCCACCGCAAACTTCGCCGCCGCCGCGATATCCACTTCGTGGCTGGCGCCGGTGCCGCAGCCCGGCACCACCGACTCGGCGGTGATCGCCACGCCGACCACCGGCACATCGGTGGCGGTTGAGGGCTGCAGAATGCTGTTGAGGTGATAGATGCCGTTGCCGTAAGGCGTAATATCCTGAGTGGTAATGGGAAAGGTCACTGCCGGACGGCCGGTGGTCATCTCCATGATGCGCAACAGATCGTCCGATACGCGCAGGATATAGCCCTCTTTTACCGTAGGCGACAGCGCAAATCCTTTGTGGTTGATAATGCGGTTGCCCTTGGTGGTATCGATCGACAGGATGGCGTCAACCTCCTGCACCACCTCATTGTCGTTCATGGTGACGTCGTCGATAGGCGAATCCATAAAATCGACCGGCTCGTGCGGACGCGTGGGCGCATCGGGGCAGATATGGGTAGTGACGATGACGTCGCCCGCCAGCACGTCGCCTTTGGTCTGCATCACGGCCAGCTTCAGCGCGCTGCTCACCGCCGCGACGGCGCCATCGGCGTCGGAGACCATGCCGATGCGCGTCGGGCGCGCGCCGATGCCGCCCAGGCGGCCGATAATGCCGAGCGTCGGCGCGCTGCCGCCGCCAGCTTTGCCCTGCGCGCCCGGAATGTCGATGCGAACGAAATCGGTGCGCCCTTTCGGCCCGCTGACGCGTTTAAAGCTGGCGTTCACGCCGGGGAAGGCGGCAAAAAGATCCACCACCTGCTGGCCGTCGATCAATGCGCTGTCGAATAATTCAAATACCTGTAACGTCTGGTGCAAGCTCATGACATCCCTTAATTATTTTTTGCCGCTGGCAAACAGCGAGTGAAAGAAGCTATAGAGCGCGTCGCCGGCGATAAAGCCCGCCGCCATCACCTCCATCGGCGAGCGGCCGCGTTCGCCCCATACGCGAAGGATCACGATGCGCAGCGCGATGCCCACCACCACCGCCCAGCCGGCCATCGCGTTGTTGATGAGCAGGCCGGTGGCGAGCAGCACGCCGAGCTGGCGCTTTGGCCCGCCGATCAGCTGGATAATGGCGCCAGGAATCGCCCACATCAGCAGGCTGCCGGCGATGCCGGGCTCCGCGCCCGCCTGGATAGTTTTGGCGTAGACGCGCGCCACCGGCGGCAGCAGGTTTTCCGCAAAAAACAGGTTATGCGCGTACCAGACGACGGGAATAGAGACCAGGAAGGCGATCATCGCCGCGATCAGCTGGATGCGGCGGCCCCACAGCTCCTGCTGCAGATCCGCGCCGTTGCCGCGCAGGATAAAGCCCGCTTTGAGATCGTAGCCCATGTCGGCGAAGGCAGGTCCGGTCGCTGCGGTAAAGCCGCACAGCAGGCAGAGCGCCAGCGGCGGAAAGCCGAGCAGGATGCCGACGATCAGGGTAATCAGCGCCACTGCGAAAGCCGGGAACCAGCCGGAGTGCATCGCGGCGATGCCGACGATCAGCTCATGCACGAAGGCGGCGAACGCGGCGTAAATCACAAACAGCAGCAGCATCGGCAGGCTCATTTCGCTCCACAGACCGCCCGCCAGCGCCAGCAGCGCCGAAATAATCAGGTAGCCCGCGCCGCCGAGACCGAGCGCGCGCCTGACCTCATTGCCGCCGCGGCTTACTTTCTGCTCGTCGTGGCGATGGCTGCGGATCACCATCACCACCTGAATCAGCGCCACCAGCCCCGCGCCGACCATAACGCCGTGCGGCAGATAGAGCGCGTTGATGTCGATACCGGCAACCGGTTGCGCATAGGCGCGCACCAGAAAGCCCAGCCCGAGCATGCCCAGCGCCCAGATATTGCCGATAAAGGCGGTACCGAAAGCGGACATCGGGATCTTCAGCATTGAGCCGAGAATGCCGCCGACGATGCCCGCCGCCAGCAGCCAGGCCTGACGTCCGCCCTTGTCGCCCGCTTTGATCGCCTCAGCGGCAGCCACGCCCGGCGGCCAGGCGTTGCTGGCGGGAAAGACGCGGGTATCGAACAGGCGATAGAGCAGATAAGCGTCCAGCAGCATCGCCGCGCTGACGCCGCAGAACATCGGCAGCACCAGCTGCGGCTCGCCCAGCGCCCAGGGCACGGCGATCGGCATTAATAAGCTGTTGGCGGCGCCGAAGGTGGCGGAGGAAATTGCGGTTTGCGCGAGATTTTGAATCTCAATCGAACGATAGCGGCGAAACGCCTGTAAAGCAATACGCGCCAGCAGCATGGCGAATAGCGCGCCGATAATTGAGGTGTTCGGCGTCACGCCGATAGTGGTAATAAGCTGCACGCCGATAATGGCGCCCGCCACCGACAGGGCGATTAATACTATCGCCACGCCAGCCTGTTTAACTGGATTAACCTTCTCCATATTGTCCCCGTCAGGAATGCCGGTAGAAATGAAATGACGCTTCGCGAGCCTGAGTCAGGCTCGCTTACGTCGTTTTTTTATTTCGTCCGTGAGATTGAATAAACAGGCCCGAAGGCCTGGCGTTTTCCCGGTGTGGCGAAAGTATTGCGCCGGTAACAAATAAATTCAGAGTGGCGTTGCGCCATATTTCTCGGCCAGGTCGCTGGCCGTTATGCGTAATTCATCAAGCAGCGCGGGTGGATAGCCCGGCGAACTCTCCTGCGATAAAAACGAGAGGCAAAGCGCTACCGTATCGCCGTGATATTTATTATGCAGCGCGACGGCGAGCGAACTGATGCCGGGCAGCGTTTCATTGCGCGCCAGCGACCAGCGCTGGCTGCGGATCGCCGCCAGCTGCGCGCAGAGCGCATCCAGCGTTTGCGGCGAATTGGGCGGCAGCGGCTGCCAGGCGTCGCGGTAGCGCTCGCGCACCTCTTCTTCGCTGAGCTGCGCCAGCAGCACGCGCCCGGTCGAGGTGGCGGCAGCGATCATGCGGCTTCCCGGCGGCGTCACCAGCTGGGTGAAGTGGCGCCCGTGAAACATGCGCATTACCACCAGATCGCGCCCGTCGAGGCGCGAGATATAGCCGATGCTGCCGGTTTTATCCGCCAGCCGCGCCATCGCCGGCGCGGCGCTGTCGACCAGCGGCGCGGAGAGATAGTGTCCGGCGACCGACAGCAGCACGCGGCCAATATGAAAACAGCGGCTCTCCGCGTCGCGCTCGAGCATACCCTGACTTTCCATGGTAGCCAGCAGGCGCGATACGGTGCTTTTCGGCAGGCGCAGCGCCTCGACGACATCGGTAAACGTCAGCCCGGGATTTCCCTGCGTCACGCCTTTTTGCTGAAACAGCTTAAGCACCGCGGCGGCGTTTTCGAGTGTAGTCATATTGCGAGTTTCACTATATGGAACCGAGTTCCTGTGTCGATGATTAAAACTAAAGCGCGGGGGAATAAGGGTCAAGCGTCAATTTTTGTCAGGGGAAAGAGTGCGTAGTGAAATAACCGGGCAGGCGGCAAAGAGAAATGATTTTATAGGGAAGTTAAGAGAAATAGCAGAATGGATATGAGTTTCGCTGCGTGCAGGCAGCTAATAACAGCAAATAGAGAGCAGCGAAAAAAAGCATTCAGGCTGGCGTCCCTGCCAGAGAGATTACCCTACTCTTTTTCCACATCTTCATAGCGAACTTTGGCGTCCTGCGCTTCCGCTTCAGAGGTATGTTCGCTAATTAAGGTATTGGGCGATGGATGATCGGCGCGTAACTCCCATGAGGTTACGGTGCTGCCCGGCGGTCCCTTCTCAACGGTGACGACGCGAGCTTCGCGTGGATAAGGCGGTCTGGTCGGCATATTCAATCCCTCCTGGCTAATCGTATTCCACACGACGAGACGATTCCCGTCTGAGGATCAGTATAGCCAGGCTATGCAACCCAGACGGGAAAGCGGGAAGAATCTGAAGAAAAAGCGCGGAAACTAGCTGGCGCGCGCCAGCGACAGCGACTGAAGGATCGCCTCGATAACGCGCTCCGGCGTCTGCATGGCGTTGACTTCATGGTGGGCGGCGTCGCGATAGAGATGCGCGCGCTCGCGCAGAATATCGCCCATCTCTTCGGCGATGGGACGGCCGGTCAGCGTCGGGCGCTGCGCCGCTTCCGGCTGGCTCTCCAGCCGCTGCGCCAGAATGTGTGACGGCGCGCTGAGCCAAATCACGCGCCCCTGCTCGCGCATAAAGCGACGATTGTGCTCCGCCAGCACCATGCCGCCGCCGGTCGCGATCACCGTGGCTGGCGCGGTAACCGCTTTCAGCGACTCCGTTTCCCGCGCGCGAAAGCCTTCCCAGCCTTCATCGGCCACAATCTGCGCGACGCTGCGCTGGGTGCTGAGCTGCAGATGGTGATCGGTATCGCGGAAGGCGTAGCCGAGCGCGCGCGCGAGCGCCTCGCCCACGGTGGTTTTCCCGCAGCCGCGCGCGCCGATCAGATAAATGGGTAGAGACATCGGGCAGTTCCTCCGCCGTTACAGGCCGTATATCGCGGCGTATCGCTTAATAATGCGACGCATCATAACTGGAAACCGCTATAGCCTCCACCCGTGAAGCAAGAATTGCGCATCCTTTTCGGACATTCACATCAATTTCATTAAATATTAATGCGTTAACCATGCGCATTTCGTGCAGATCGCGTCAGATCAAGCGGCGGCAACATTTGCTTACCTGCTGAATTTTACTTTGCCGCGCCGCGCCCCCATATACTTATTCCATCGCAACAGGAGAGCCATTATGTACAGTCAGGAACATCAGTTAATTGAGGGGCTGTTCAGCCGTCTGAAACAGGCCGAGAGCCAGACCGGACCGCGTGACGCGGCGGCGGAACAGCTGATTAAAGAGCATCTGCAACAGCAGCCCGGCGCGCCTTACTATATGGCGCAGGCGATCCTGATCCAGGAAGCGGCGATGAAGAAGCTCAACGATCGCATCACCGAGCTGGAGAACCGCCTGGCGCAACAGCAACAGCCGCCTCAGCAGCAGAGCAGCGGCGGTTTTCTGTCAAGCCTGTTCGGCGGCGGCTCGCGCCAGCAGGCGCCTGCGCAGCAGCAGCCTCAGCAGCAGCCGTGGAACAACGCGCCGCAGCAGCCGCAGCAGTATAACAATGCGCCTGCCGCGCCAGCGCGCGGCACCGGCTTTCTCGGCGGCGCGCTGCAAACCGCAGTGGGCGTCGCTGGCGGCGTGGTGATGGCGGATATGCTGACCAGCCTGTTCCACCACTCGCAGCCGGAAGAGATCGTTAACATTATCAACGAACCCGACGCGCCGTTGCCGCAGGTCGAGGATAATCTCGACACCTTCAACAGCGGCGGCAGCGGTTTCCTCGACCAGAACAACGGCTGGGATAACAACTACGCGGACAATAACGACTTCAACGATCTCGGCAACGACAGCTTCGACGGCTTTAACGACGATGACGACAGCTTTGTCTGATTTCAGCGCTGGCGCTGCGTCAGCCAGCTGTCGAGCGCGTTAGCGAACTGCTGGCGGTCTCGCGGACTCATCGCCGCTGGGCCGCCCGTTTGCACGCCGCTGGCGCGCATGGTGTCCATAAAGTCGCGCATCGTTAGCTTTTCGCGAATGGTGGCGGGCGAATAGCGCTCGCCGCGCGGGTTAAGCGCTGCGCCCCCTTTCTCCAGCACCTCCGCCGCCAGCGGAATATCGGCGGTAATCACCAGATCCCCGGGTTCCACACGCTTCACGATCTCGTTATCCGCCACGTCAAATCCGGCTGGCACGCGCAGCGTTTTCAGCCAGGGCGACGGCGGCACGCGCAGCGACTGGTTGGCGACGAAGGTCACCTGCGTTTTGGTGCGATCCGCCGCGCGGTAGAGCACCTCTTTAATGACGTTGGGGCAGGCGTCGGCATCAACCCAGATAACCATGTTCTTTCCTTACTCTTTGGGAATGATGGAGATCTTGCCGGTCTTCTCCAGAATGGCAAACTTTATTTGGTCCAGCCGCTCCAGCCCCTGCGAGCTGCGCGCGCTCTGCAGAATATCCTCTTCGTCTACCCCGGCGCGCTTCGCCCGCTGGCGCAGCAGTTTGCCCTCTTCCACCAGAATCAGTGAGGAGCCGTCAATCAACCGCTCCATTCGGGGAAAGCGCGTTTTCATCATGCCGAACAGAATATCAATCACAATCAGCGTGACGATGGTCAATCCGGCGCCCGTGACGGAAAAGTCATCGCCGAGCAGCGCCTGCTGGGTCGCCTCGCTGATAATCAGCAGCAAAATCAGGTCAAAAGAGGTCATCTCCATCAGGGTGCGCCGTCCCGCGATTTTAAACACCACCATCAACAGCAGATACATGCTGGCTGCGCGCAAAACCGTTTCCATATGGCTCTCCTAAGGGTAGACAAACTGACTAAAGCGCACGCTGGAGGCGTCGTCGAGCGTGACGGTAAGGTGATAGCGGCCGAAATCCTGCGGCTGGGTGCCGATCCAGATAGTCGCCTCCTGCTGATCGGGGCGTCGGTGCCAGCGCAGCACCAGGCTGTCGCCGGTGCTCCAGGCGTCGTCCGGCTGCGGCTGAAGGGTCTGTAGCTGAATATCGTCGAGCTGCGGCCCGCGCAGCCTGATCTGATAAGCGTCGCCGCGCAGCTGCCTCAGACGCAGCGTCATATCCATGTTGCTTTCCCGTCGCCCGAAGCGTTCGTAATCGACGCTCAGCCGCTTATCCGCGCTGGTGACCTGTTGGTTGCTCAGCCAGCCTTTTGAAAACAGCCCTGCCGCGCCAGCGACGACAATCAGCAGCAGCAGCGCAAACCCCGCGTGCTGAATACGCCACTCGATACGTTGCCACGGCATATTCTCTTTCACCGGGTAGTGCCGGCTTTGATTTTCATTGTCGCCCATGCAGTGTTCCTCTTGCTGACTTGTTATTAATCCTGGCTGAAGTAAGCTAACGCGTTAAGATTTTCGAACTTTCTTAAGGAACGGCGATGCTGGAGAAGAAGATTGGGTTTATCGGCGGCGGCAATATGGCCAAAGCCATTATCGGCGGACTGGTGAAAAGCGGCCAGGTCGCGCCCTCGAACATCTGGGTATTTGACCGCAAGGCGGAGGCCAACGAGGCGCTGGCGCGCGAGTACGGCATTCAGGCCGCCGAGAGCGCCGAGGGGCTGGCGCGCGAAGTCGATATTCTGTTCGGCGCGGTCAAACCCAACGTCATCCTGAAAGTGCTGAAAGATCTGGCCAGCCTGCTGAAAAAAGAGGCGCTGGTAGTCTCTATCGCCGCGGGCGTCACGCTCGATTCGCTGGCGACGGTGCTTGGCCACGACCGCAAAATCGTGCGCGTGATGCCGAATACGCCGGCGCTGGTCAACGAAGGGATGACCTCGATAACGCCGAACGTGCTGGTCGAGCAGCCGGAAATCGACGAAGTGGTCAGGATATTCGAGAGCTTCGGCAAAGCGGCGGTCGTCAGCGAATATCTGATCCACTCGGTGGTCGGCGTTAGCGGCTCCGCGCCCGCCTATGTCTTTATGTTCATCGAAGCGATGGCGGACGCCGCCGTGCTCGGCGGCATGCCGCGCGCCCAGGCCTATCAGTTCGCCGCCCAGGCGGTAAAAGGCTCGGCGCAGATGGTGCTGGAGACCGGCAAACATCCCGCCGAACTGAAAGATATGGTCTGCTCGCCCGGCGGCACCACCATCGAAGCGGTGAAAGTGCTGGAAGAGAAAGGCTTTCGCGCCGCCGTGATGGAGGCGATGCAGCAGTGTATGGCGAAGTCTGAAGCGCTGAGCAAAAAGTAACCCACCAGGCGGAGCGCCCGCTCCGCCCGCTTTCGCTATCCCTGACGGCTCGTCACCGTCGCCAGCGCCTGCGCCATGGTCATCGGCTGCTGCATCTCCAGCGCCAGCGCCGCCGTGAGCGTATACATGCCGCAGGAGAACGCCGCCGCCAGCTTGCCCTGCTGGCCGTAAAGCGCGATAAACTTTTTCTCCTCCAGCGAGCCGATCAGGCGATACTCGTCCCACTCTTCGGCATGGCCGAGATACTCGTAGCGCGTGCCGAAGTGCGTGGTCCAGAAAAAGGGCACGCGATCGTACATCATGCGCTTGTCCAGCATATTGAAGGCGGCGATGCGTCCCTGCTGATGGGCGACGCGATAGTGCTCGACGCGCAGCGGCCCCTGCGGCGTCAGATAGCTGGCGATATCTCCCGCTACCCAGACGTTTTGCGTCACGCGCAGCTGGCTGTCGGCGAGCAGGCTGCCATCCTCGCGCAGCGACAGATCGTGAATAAATCCGGTCGCGGGCTGAATGCCGGTCGCCAGCAGCACCACGTCCGCCTTGATGCGGCGGCCATCCTGCAGACGCAGCGCGGTAACGTGATGCTCACCCTCCAGCTCGGCCGGATCCCCATCAACAAAGTGCACGCCGTTGCTGCCGTGCAGATCGCGGAAATAGCGGCCGATCTCTTCGCCGAACTGGCGCGCGAAAGGAAGCGGATGCCGCGCCACCACCGTGACCTCGACGTCGCGATTGCGCAGCGCCGACGCCATCTCCATGCCGATAAAGCTGTTGCCGATAATCACCAGCTGCTGGCTCTGGTCGACCTCCTTTAGCAGCGCATCCGCCTGCGCCAGCGAGCGCAGCAGGTGTACACCCGCCAGATCGCTGCCCGCTAAATCGGGACGCTGCGGCGCGCCGCCGGAAGCGATCAGCAACTTGTCATAAAACAGCGAGTCGCCGTCGGCGAAGTGGATACGCTGCTCGCGCGTGTCGAGACGCGTCACCTCGCCCTGGAGACGATCGACGTGCTGTAAAATGTCCTCTTTCAGAATGCGCGGCACATCCTTGATATCCATCTTGCCGGAGGGGACGAATTTGGTCAGCGCCGTGCGGTCGTAGGGCGCCTCCGGCTCGCGCTCCACCAGCACCACCTTTCCCTTAAAGCCTTCGCGACGCAGCGTCCAGATGGCGGCGCTGCCTGCCGCGCCGCCGCCGAGCACCGCATAAACCGGCGCGTCGCCGCCGCTGCCGATGGGCGTCGCAGATGACATTGCTTTGGGATTGACCTGCACAATGCCGTTCTCGACGCGCAGCGGAAACTGTTTGAGATCGGCCAGCGCCAGCGGCTCGCACATATGGCCATCTTCCAGCGCGAACACCGCTTTATGCCACGGACAAACCAGCTTATCGCCGCAGATAGCGCCCTGCTCCAGCGGCGCGCCCGCATGCGGACAGGTGGCCTGATAGGCGCGCACCTTCTCTCCATCGCGCACCAGCAGAATATCGGTATCGGCTATTTTGGTTTTGGTGGGCTGGCGGTCGGGCAGATCCTTTAAGGCGAGGACGGGCTGATAATTCATCATGCGGCTCCTTCTTTGTCGTTATTCAACAATGCGCCCTGTGCGGGCGCCGCTATTCCCCTACAAAAAGTAAGTGTGGCAAAGGAAAGCGGAAGGCAGAGTCTGAAAATAAAAAAGCGGCTAACCCTTTGTTAAGGCGTCTAATTAAAGTTTTAGCAAGTGTAAATGGTTAAAAACAGCGGAGCGGGAAAGGCGAAAAGCTATGACGGCCGCCGCGCGGCCGTCATGAATAAAGCATCAGACTTTTTTCAGACAGGAACTCATAAAGGTCTTACGCGCGTCGCCGCTAAGCTTTTTATCGCCCGCTGCGGTGTTGCAGCTTTTCATTTTTACCTGCTGCGGCGTCATGCCGGAGATTTTGCTCTCTTTCTTCAGGCACTCGCTCATAAAAGCTTTACGCGCGTCGCCCTTGAGATTTTGCGTGCTGGCGTGCTGATTGCACTGCGTCATTTTTTGCTGCTGCGCCGTTTTCTCGGCGGCCTGCGCCACGCTGACGCCGCTAACCAGCAAACCTGCCATCACAACTGCCGCTAAATGCAATTTCATGGTAAGACTCCCTTGATGAATAACCTGTTAATTCTGGCACGAGAGAAACAAAGCGGTGAATATTTGCGCAAATTTGCAGCGCCGATCGCACTGCCCGACGATCGGTAATCAGACGCGCGGATGGTTAAGTAATTTGTCGAGGTAGTTACGTAACAGAAGTGCGTCTTCATTATTACTGCCGTCGACGTTGGCATTGTGCATCGCGTTATCGATACCGGCGGCGATAGCGTGCTGTTGTTCCGGATCCAGCTTGCGCAGCATCGCCGTCACGATAATTTCCAGCGCCTCAACCTGAGCCACAAGCTCTTTAGACTCTTCTTCTTTTGCCGCCAGTTTTACCAGTAATTCAGCGATAAGGTTTTTCATGCCCTTGACCCACAGGTAAATAAAAGAGGACGTTATCACTCGACAAAATAAAAAAACAGCGTTTTAAGCCCATTTTACCCGGCTCTTTATAACCATTTTTATTAAAACAGAGGCTAAACGCATTTTAAGAAGCGGGCGAAACGTTTTACTGTTAATTAAGCGAGACGTAAATCGTTTCAGCCCAAAATAAAGCGGAAATTATGCAGGATTAACGCGGGCCAGTAAAACCGTGACCGTGCCCGCCCCAGCCGCCACCACCACCAGGCCCTCCCCAGCCGCCGCCCGGAGGCGGAAAAATACAGCCGCTCAGCGCGGTCACCAGCGCCACAACCGCGGCAAGTTTAACAATACGTACCATAGCAACCTCAGGATGGATGAAATCGCGCTGAGTGTATGAGCGACAAACCGGGGCGACAAGCGAGAATTCTCTGACTCAGGGCGGTATTAACCCTTGTATACCAGGCTTAACAATTTACTGGCACGAAAGTGACGCAGAACCAGCATCTGGCTCGTTTTCGCCGCAGACCTCGTTGAAAAATTCTCCCTTTTCCTCAGCGGCCGCTCTTTACAGCCCGCGGGAAACATTGCATTGTGAGCGCAATACAATTAAAGGAAACCTCTATGTCGACGCCGCCGATTTCGCTCAGTCAACTTCTTGCCCGCCGCGACTGGGAGAACCCGGTCGTCACCAGCCTGCATCGCCTTGACGCCCATCCGCCTTTCGCCAGCTGGCGCAGCGAAGCGGCGGCGCGCGACGAGCAGCCCTCTGCCGCGCAGCGCAGCCTGAACGGCGCGTGGAATTTTAGCTACTTCAACCGCCCTGAAGCGGTGCCGGAGAGCTGGCTGCGGCAGGATCTGCCCGACGCAGCCACGCTGCCAGTACCCGCCAACTGGCAGCTGCACGGTTATGACGCGCCCATTTACACCAACGTCCAGTATCCCATAGCGGCGACCCCGCCGTGCGTGCCGGAAGAGAACCCTACAGGTTGTTACTCGCTCACATTCACTCTTGACGACGGCAGGCCTGAAACCGGGCAGACGCGCGTGATCTTCGACGGCGTCAGCTCCGCCTTTTACCTCTGGTGCAACGGCCGGTTCATCGGCTACTCCCAGGATAGCCGGCTGCCCGCCGAGTTTGACCTTAGCGCGGCGCTGGTGCGCGGCGCGAATCGCCTGGCGGTGATGGTGCTGCGCTGGAGCGACGGCACCTGGCTGGAGGATCAGGATATGTGGCGCATGAGCGGCATTTTCCGCGACGTCTCGCTGCTGCATAAGCCGACGCCGCACCTGGCGGATGTCCAGCTGGAGACGCTGCTGAGCCCGGAATACCGCAGCGCGGATCTGGTGGCGCGGGTAGGCGTCACCGCTCAGGATGCGGCGCTGCGTTTGCGGCTGACGCTGTGGCGAGAGGGCAAGCAGACGGGCGTCATCGAGCAGCCGCTCGGCAGCGCGATTATCGATGAGCGCGGCCACTATGGCGATCGCGCCGAGCTGCGCCTGCGCGTTGAGGCGCCCGCGTTGTGGAGCGCCGAAACGCCGACGCTCTACCGCGCCACGCTGGCGCTGCTCGACGCGCAGGGCGAAATCATTGAAGTCGAGGCGTACGATGTCGGCTTTCGCCGCGTCGCCATCGAAAACGGCCTGCTCTGCCTGAACGGCCAGCCGCTGCTGATACGCGGCGTCAACCGCCACGAACATCACCCGGAGAGCGGCCAGGTGGTGGATGAAGCGACGATGCGGCGCGACATCGAACTAATGAAACAGCATAACTTCAACGCGGTGCGCTGTTCGCACTACCCTAACCATCCGCTCTGGTATCGGCTGTGCGACCGCTACGGCCTCTACGTGGTCGACGAAGCCAATATCGAAACCCACGGCATGCAGCCGATGAGCCGCCTGGCGGACGACCCGCGCTGGTTCGCCGCCTTTAGCGAACGCGTCACGCGCATGGTGCAGCGCGACCGCAACCACTGCAGCATTATTATCTGGTCGCTGGGCAACGAATCGGGGCACGGCAGCACGCACGATGCGCTCTATCGCTGGGTGAAAAGTGCCGATGCGACGCGCCCCGTGCAGTATGAAGGCGGCGGCGCCAACAGCGCGGCGACCGATATTCTCTGCCCGATGTACGCGCGCGTCGATGAAGATCAGCCCTTCCCCGCCGTGCCGAAATGGTCGCTGAAAAAGTGGATCGGCCTGCCGGGCGAAAGCCGGCCGCTGATCCTGTGCGAGTATGCGCACGCCATGGGCAACAGCCTCGGCGGCTTTGCAAAATACTGGCAGGCGTTTCGTCAGTTTCCGCGCCTGCAGGGCGGCTTCGTCTGGGACTGGGTCGATCAGAGCCTGACGCGCTACGATGAAAACGCCCAGCCCTGGCAGGCCTACGGCGGCGACTTTGGCGACAAGCCTAACGACCGCCAGTTCTGCATGAACGGCCTGGTGTTCGCCGACCGCACGCCGCATCCGGCGCTGTTTGAAGCGCAGCGCGCGCAGCAGTTCTTCCACTTTGCCCCGGACGCCGACGATCCCTTTAGCTTTACCGTCAGCAGCGACTACCTGTTTCGCCGCAGCGATAACGAGGTGCTGCGCTGGCGCGTTGAGCAGCAGGGCGAGGTGGTGGCGCAGGGCGAAACCGCGCTGGATATCGCCCCCCAGGGAACGCAGCGCATCTGCGTTGCGCCGATAGCGCATCTTATCGGCGAGTGCTGGCTAAACGTCGCCGTACACCAGCGCGCCGCCACCGCCTGGTCTGACGCCGACTGGCGCGTCGCATGGCATCAGTGGCCGCTGCCCGCCGCGCTGGCGCTTCCGCCGCAGCCGAGTGCGGGCGAGCCGCCGACGCTCAGCATGGAGGAGGCGGCTATCGTCGTCACGCACCGCCATCAGCGCTGGCAGTTTAGCCGCAGCAGCGGCGAGCTGACGCAGTGGGTCGTCGACGAGCAGGCGAGACTGCTGTCGCCGCTGCAGGACTGCTTTATCCGCGCGCCGCTCGATAACGATATCGGCACCAGCGAAGCGGAGCGCGTCGATCCCAACGCCTGGTCAGAGCGCTGGAAAGCGGCCGGCTACGACGCCATGACCAGCCGCGTAGAGCGGACAGAGGCTTCGACGCTGTCGGACGCGGTGCAGATCAGCGTGCTGCACGGCTGGTACGCCCAGGGTCGACTCGCCTTTCTCAGCCATAAACGCTACCGGTTCGACGCGCAGGGCGAAATGCATCTGGAGGTGGAGGTGGAACAGGCCGCCGACGCGCCCGCGCCGGCGCGCATCGGCCTGCGCTGCCAGCTCGCCGCCGCGCCGCGGCAGGTCGCCTGGCTGGGGCTGGGGCCCCATGAAAACTATCCGGACCGCCGGCTGGCGGCGCAGTTCTCGCGCTGGCAGCTGCCGCTCGACGCGCTGCATACCCCTTACGTTTTTCCGAGCGAAAACGGCCTGCGCGGCGGCACGCGACGGCTGGAGGCGGAGGAGTGGCGCGTCAGCGGCGACTTCAGCTTCTCGCTGAGCCGTTACAGCCTTGAGCAGCTGCGCGACGCGTCGCACCGCCATCTGCTGCGCGCGGAGCCGGGATGCTGGCTGCATCTCGACGCCGCGCATATGGGCGTGGGCGGCGACGACTCCTGGAGCCCGAGCGTCAGCGCCGAGTTTCTGTTGACTCAGCGTCGCTGGCGCTATGCGCTGCGCTTTTCCCCTTTGGCTCCAGCACCGTCCGCGGACGGCGATAGAAGCGCTTCAGCAGCAGCACGTTAACCAGCACCACCAGCGCGGTGGCGAAGAAGACCCAGCGGTAGCCGGTCAGCGCCGACACCGTCGCGCCGAGCAGCGGGCCGGCAACGTTGCCGAGATACATAAAGGACTGGTTGTAGCCGAAGATACGGCCGGTGATGTTGTCGCGCGAATGGCGCACCAGCAGCGTCTGCACCGCCGGCATCATCGCGCCGTCGGCAAAGCCGAGCAGGAAGCGCAGCACGCCGAGCTGGGTGGCGCTGGTGACGAACGACATGGCGATAAGCAGCAGCAGCGACACCACCATGGTCGCCAGCAGGATCCGCTGGGTGCCGATACGGTCGCCCAGCCTGCCCAGGCGCGGCGCGGCAATCAGCGCCGAAATGCCCGGCAGCGCGGCGATCACCCCGCTGAGAAAGGCGATGTTATCCGCGGTCGGCGCCAGTTCACGCACGAACAGCGTCAGAATCGGGTTAACCGAGCCGTTGCACATCTGGATCACCATAGTGGTGACAAACAGGCAGAGCATCAGCCTGGGATTGTCGAGCGAAGCGAACACCTCACGCCCGCTCAGCTTCTCTTTTTTACTTACCGGCGTATAGCCGGTCTCTTTAATCAGGAACAGCGTCACCAGAAAACTCACCAGCAGCAGCGCGGCGGTTACGATAAACACCATGCGCAGGCCGACCCAGTCCGCCAGCAGCCCGCCAAGCATCGGCCCGAGGATCACCCCGCCGATCTGGCCGGTCGAGACGCAGCTCAGCGCCCAGCCGCTGCGGTCGCGCGGCACCTGCGACGCCACCAGCGCCATGGCGTTGGGAATATAACCCGAAGTCAGCCCCATCAGCGCGCGCAGCAGCAGCAATTGCCAGGCCTGGGTAACGAAAGCCTGCAGCAGGATCACCACGCCCATGCCGAACGCCGCGCGCAGCAGCATCAGCTTGCGTCCTTTGCGATCGGCGAGACTGCCCCACAGCGGCGCGACGGCGGCCGAGACCACAAAGGTGATGCTGAAGGTGAGTCCCGACCAGAGGCTAAGGGCGTCGCCGCCTTGAATACCGAGCTGTTCGATATAGAGCGGCAAAAAAGGGATGATCTGACTGATGGCCAGGCCGGTGAAAAAACAGCCGAACCAGACGGAGATAAGATTAATTTTCCAGGATTCAATTGTGCGTGGCATGAGCAAACGGGCGCTGGCAGAGGGAGGCGACAGTCTATCAACGGCGCTTTGCTGCTGAGCGACAAATGATGGCACGAAATGAAAAAAACCGTTTTTCGCTGCATTAGCCCCTTTTCACTGCCGTATATAGGCTGTTGGCGCTTTTTTGCAGTGAATGTCGATGGTCTCGCTGACCGCGTGTCAGCAGAGATAAAAAAATATGTCAGTCTGTTACTGACAAGTTCTGATGTCGGTTGTATGTTTAAAAAAACGCCAGTTTCTCTGGCGCAGGCGCGGCTTTCCCGGCTGCGCTAACGCCTCCGCCACTTCCCGTCGCGGCGAGGTCCACAGTTACCTATCACGCTGACTATCACGCTGCGCTGCGCAGGTCGTGACAGACGCGCCGTCGCCTTAGCGGAGGTGAAGATGAGAGTTCAAAACAGTGCCAGCCGTGCGATTGTGGACTATTTCAACAGCCCGGCGTGGAACGCCCCGCAGGAGTCCGATCTGCTGGCGGTGATCCTGCGCGAGTTAATGGAGGCTGGCGAGCCCGCCACCAATAAAGCGGTGATCGCGCGGGTTATTGAGCGGCTGGAGGTCGAGGGCGACGCGCGCCGTCTGGAAAATTATCGTCAACTGCTGGCGCAGTTAATGGAAACCGGCTCGTCGGAATAAGCGAAAAAAATTCCCGCCGAAGCGGGAATAAACAAGACGAGCATTGCATATTGAGAGTGACGAGAAAATCTCTGTTATCCGCGATCTATCCTCGGCTCCATTGATGACCAGCGCATGACAATGCGACGCTTTTTTTATGACGCCTTAGCCGCAGTAGACCTGACTGATAACGTCATTTTTGTCCGCCAGGAAGTTCAGGCGGTGCAGATTAAAGTCCATCGTGACCGCGCTATTCCAGCGAATAGCCCGCATCGGCGTCTCCAGACGCAGGCTGCTGGCGGCGCTAATCGGCTTGCCGACGTAGCTCTGATACTGCGAAGCGCCGCAGGTGTCGCTTGCCGCATCCGCGGCGGCTGCGGTGTTATCAGGTTTATTCGCTGACTGACAGGCGGTTAAGGCGAACATGCCCAGCGCCAGCAGCGCTTTTCCATAATATTTCACGTTTTCTCCTCATGAACGTGGTGAACTCGCCCCTGAGAGTAGCAAAGGCGCGCGGCAGGCTTAACCCTTAAAGGCTGGAAAGTTTGTTGCGAACGGCCTGTTTGCGCCGTTTTATGACGATTTTTTCAGATAAATCGCACTTACTGACCAAAACCCTCACGCTGGAGCGCTAAAATTATTAGGAACTTTCTTAGGAGGATCGTATGGAACTGGCAATCTTCGTGGGCTTTGCCGTTCTGATGACCGCCGTGGCGGTCAAAGTGCGTTAAGCCCGAACTGATTGAGATCTGTTTTCCAGAAGCGCAGTAAAGGCCGCCAGCGGCACGGGGCGTCCCAAAAAGTAGCCCTGCCCCTCTTCGCAGGAGAGCCGTTTTAGCTGGTCAAGCTGCGCTTCTGTCTCAATCCCTTCCGCCGTAATCGTCAGCGCAAAAGCGTGCGCCAGCGCGATAATGCCCGCCACCACCGACTCCGCCTGCTGCGACTCTGGAAAATCTTTCATCCAGGAGCGATCGATCTTCAGGCCGTTAAACGGAAAGGTCTTCAGATAGCCCAGCGCCGCATAGCCGGTGCCGAAATCGTCTACCGTCAGCCTGACGCCAAGCGCGCGCAGCCCCTGCATCACTTCCAGCGCCTGCTGCGGATGCTCGAACGTCACGTTTTCCGTGATCTCCAGCTCCAGCCGCGTCGCGGGCAGCCCGCTGCTCGCCAGCGCGCGCGCGACGCGCTGCACCAAATCGTTGGTGCGAAACTCTACCGGCGAGATATTGACCGACACATAGCGATCCGCGCCCCATGCGCTGGCGTCGCGGCAGGCGCGCGCCAGCACCCAGTCGCTGATGGCGACGATCAGGCCGTTCTCCTCCGCCAGCGGAATAAAGCGATCGGGCGTAATCGACGGCCCCTCTTCGGGCTGCCAGCGGATCAGCGCCTCCGCTCCCGCCAGCCTGCCGCTTTGCAGCTGATAGCGCGGCTGGTAATGCAGGCAGAACTCGTCGTTGAGCAAAGCCTGTTCGATGCGTTTCGCCATCTCGCGCTTATGCTCGCGCTGGCTGGCCATATTATTGGCGTACCAGACCCAGCGGTTGCGCCCCGCGGCGCGCGCTTCGTTCAGGGCGATATCCGACATGCGCAGCAGCGCCTCGGGGTGGCTGGCGTCCTGCGGCGCGCAGGCGATGCCGATGCTGGCGGTGAGATAGTGCGCGTGCTGCCCGGTGTAGATCGGTTGCTGCACCTCCTGCAGCAGACGGGCGCAGCGTTGCGCCACCACCTCGGCGTCGCCCTCCTGCAGCACCAGCACGAACTCGTCGCCGCCCAGCCGCGCCGCCAGCTCGTGCGCGTCGACG
Organism: Pantoea sp. X-Soil-MYKO-1289; assembly: GCF_059730625.1. Lineage (NCBI taxonomy): Bacteria > Pseudomonadati > Pseudomonadota > Gammaproteobacteria > Enterobacterales > Erwiniaceae > Pantoea > Pantoea sp. X-Soil-MYKO-1289. The sequence continues at coordinate 1,000,371 of NZ_AP036004.1, read as the reverse complement.
CCGCGCTGCAGCCGCTGCGCCAGCTGATGCAGCACCTGATCGCCCGCCGCGTGCCCCCAGTTATCGTTCAGCGGCCTGAACTGGTCGAGATCGAGGCTGAGGATCGCCAGCGGCGACGCCAGCTGCGGCAGCTCCAGATGGCGCGTCAGGAACTCCTGCAGCTGAATGCGGTTAGCGAGTCCGGTCAGCGCGTCGTGGCGCGACAGAAACTGAATGCGCGCCTCCGCCTCCATTCCCTGGGTGATATCCGATACCGTGCCGCGAAAGCCGGCGCGACGCCCCTCGTGCCAGATGGTTTTCGCCACCAGATGGCCGATGCGGCGTTCGCCCTGCGCGCTCATAAACTGGCAGCGCAGCGGCGCGGAGGAGGCGCTATCCTCCTGACGCATCAGCCAGGCCACCAGCGAGTGGCTGGAGTGCGTCAGCAGACGATCGATATGCTCGCCCGTCCAGTCGGCAATCTGGTGGCCTGTCAGGCGATGGAAGCGGGAAGAGAGATAGATCAGTCGTCCGTGCTCATCGGTTTCCCAGATCCAGTCTGAGGCGGCTTCAGCCAGGTCGCGGAAGCGCGCTTCGCTGTTGGCCAGCTCCTGCTGGCTCAGGGTCAGCATGGCGAAGCGGCGATCGGATAGCAGCGCGTGATGCAGCGCGTGGCGGCTGACGCGGCGCGTAATCCAGCCGGTAAGCAGCGCCACCGCCGCCAGTATCGGCAGCAGCAGCATCAGCAGGCGCGTGCCCGGCATTTTCGGCTGCCAGCTCAGCGCCACGCTCCCGCCGTCTATCGCCGCCAGCGTCATGGTCGGGCGCTGCCGCGCGTCGTTGTCCGCAGTGCCGCGCGGCGCCCAGACGTCGAGCATTTTGCCCAGCGCCTCTAATTTGGCCGGCGTGAACAGATTGACGAAGACCAGCACCGAGGGAGCGCCCGACCGCTCAGAAAGACCCGCCGCTTTGCCCCTTGAGATGGGCGCCGCCACGACGATGGCGGGCTGTCGCTCAATCACGGCGTTGCGCGCCAGCGCCGCGTTTTGCAGCCCGCGCGCGTCGCGCAGCAGCCCGGCGCTCTGCGCGCCGAGCCAGGCCTCCAGCGGCAGATCGGCGAGTTTTCCGTTAATCACCGCGTAGCGCGTGCGGCCGGCATTATCCACCACGAACACCCCTTCGTAGTGATACTCGTTGTAGAGATCCGGCCCGATATTCTCCTCGTCCCATGCCCAGCGCTTATTGAGCGTCAGGTGCAGGTTGCGCCACGCCTCGCTCCAGAAGGCGTAGTCGCGCACGTCGGTCAGCATCGTCTCCTGACGGGCGTCCCATGCCTGGCGCAGCCGCTGGCGATCGTGATCCGTCGCGTCGCGGTTCTGCCGCTGGGCGATAACCAGCACCATCAGCACGACGAGCAGCAGCACGCCAGAGAGCAGCAGCGAAAAGATGCGCAGGCTGCGGCGCGTGCTGCGCAGAGTGCGATCTTCAGCCGCCGGCGCAGAGCGGCGCGACGGCGATTCCGGTGGGTCAAAAGTCATCAGGAGCGCTCACAGCAAAGCGATAAAAGAGGCTCGGGCAACGGCGCGTCGACGGCTGACGTCGCAGGCCCAAACAGGTTTAAGCGGTTATCGGCGCGCGGCGGCGCGGTTTTAGCCTGAGGCGGCAATTTACTGCGTTAAGTTTGTACGCGCGCCTCCCTCGACAGGGATCGGGCGCGTTGCTACTATGCGCTTTCCTTCAGTGGCTGGGTTGCCTATGAACACCAATCCCGACAGAGTGACGTTGACGCTGTTTTACGTCGGCAGCTTTGTGGTCTATTACCTCGTGACGATGCTGATTACGCTGTTTCCCAACTACGGCGTGCTGCGTAACGACGGTCTTCTGGTGCCGGTGCTCTGCCTGTTTGAATTCGCCGTGATCTATCCGCTTTACCGCTTTTATTGCCAGCGCCGCAGCGATCTGCCGCTGGGCGAGCTGCGCATTCGTCAGACGCTGCTGTTTATCCTGGCGCTGTTTGCGCTGATGGCGGCCCAGACGCAGTTCTTGCAGCCTGAAGGCTGGCTGGTCGAGCAGGCGCAGCAGGGCCGCAATTCGATGCTGATCCTGCTGCTGACCGCCGTGCTGCTGGCGCCGGTGTTCGAAGAGGTGCTGTTTCGCGGATTTTTGCTGCAGGGATTTCTGCTGTGGGCGCCGCGCAGCCGTTTCGCCTGTATGCTGCTGACGTCGCTGCTGTTCGCGGCGATGCACACCCAGTATGTGCACTGGGAAACCCTGGTGGCGCTGACGCTCTTTTCCCTGCTGCTCTGCTATGCGCGCCTGCGCAGCAACAGCCTGGCCTTGCCGATTTTCCTGCATACCCTCAACAATCTTATCGCCCTGCTGCCCGCCTGGTTTTTCTCCTGAGATCCAATACCGCTCAGGCTGATAATGCCGCGGCGTCACGTTTGTCTATACTGGATCGTAAAAAAGGAATCTAAGCATCACAGTCCGTACCAACGAGACCGTGTAAAGGAGTCGAGCCATGTTGATTGGATTTGTGTTGTTAGTGAGCGCCTGCGGCCATGATGCCTGCGATGCCCTGCCGGTGTCGGAGCGCATTTACCCGACCAAAGCGGCCTGTGAAACCATGGCGGATCGCATCCATAAAGTGCGGCCTGGCGTGGTCCTGCTGTGCGGCGAAGTGCATCGTTAATTACGGCCGCTGAAGGATGTGAAGAAAAAAGAAGCGGTTTAAACGTTGCAGCCTGCGGCAACAGCGTTCAAAATATAAGCTGTTTTAACCTATTACCGTTGTGATCCCCATGAAAATACCACGCCCCCGTCGTCCGACTGGACGCTGGGTTTATTACATTTTGTATGACGGCATTATCTGGCCCTGCCCGGTGCGCTGGGAGTGGGAAAGCGGCTACGGCGGCTGGCTGCCGTTTTACTATTCGCCGACCTTCGAGTTCGTGGCCGGCGATCCCGGCAAAGCGTATCGCATCGCCCGCAGCGACGTGCGCGCTAAACGTCGCGATCAGGAAGAGCGTGAATATGTGTGACGCGGCTCAGCGGGAGACCCAGGGCAGCCAGGATGAGGTCAACAGAAAGTGAATCAGCTCCAGCGCCAGCACGATCATTACTAAGACGCCCAGCTTGTGGCGGCAAATCCACGCCTTCAGGCCCATATCATCGCCGCCCAGCGGATCAGCATCAACGCGCCGCAAATACAGAGCAGCACCAGCACCATTTTCCAGTGTTTTTTTGCCGGCAGATATTTCGCCACCCTTCTCCTCCTTCCGCAGAAAGAAAAGATGCGCCCCAGGGCGCATCCATTGCGGTTCATCAGAACCCGTGTCAGCCAGCATAGCGCGGTCGCCGATTGCGGGCGACCTGCTGGATCAATTATTCAGGGTATAATCGAGGGTGATCTCGGCGTTCAGCACCTGCGAAACCGGACAGCCCGCTTTCGCCTTCTGAATGATTTCGTCAAACGCCGCGCTGTCGATGCCCGGCAGGCTGATGGTGCTGTTCAGCGCCACTTTGGTGATAGCGAAGCCTTCGCCTTTTTTATCCAGCGAGACGTCAGCGGTGGTGTCGATGCTCTGCGGCTTATGGCCGGCATTGCCCAGCATCAGCGACAGCGCCATGGAGAAACAGGCGGCGTGCGCCGCGCCGATCAGCTCTTCCGGATTGGTGCCCTTCTCGCCTTCGAAGCGGGTGTTGAAACCGTAAGGGGTCTGGCTCAGCACGCCGCTTTCGGTGCTGATGGTGCCTTTGCCTTTGATATCGCCTTCCCAGTGCGCCGATCCTTTCTTGTGAATAGTCATTTCATTCCTCCTGTTGATGAAGAGTGAGTAAGTATAGACAAGCCTCAGCTAACGGCACGCGGACGCGGCGCGACGGCTGCATTAGTGAGCGCCGCGCCGGCATCCACCAGCGCGTCGCGCGTGATCTCGGCGACTGATTTCGCGCCGGTCAGCGTCATCGCCACGCGCATCTCTTTTTCCACCAGCGAAAGCAGATTTTCCACGCCGCGCTGGCCGTGCGTCGCCAGCGCATAAAGCCAGGCGCGCCCCAGCAGCACGCTGTCGGCGCCAAGCGCAATCATGCGCACCACGTCCAGCCCGTTGCGAATGCCGCTGTCGGCAAGAAGGGTGATATCGCCTTTCACCGCATCGGCGATAGCGGGCAGCGCGCGCGCCGAGGAGAGCACGCCGTCCAGCTGGCGGCCGCCGTGGTTCGACACCACGATGCCGTCCGCGCCGAAACGCACCGCATCGCGCGCGTCTTCAGGATCGAGAATGCCTTTGATCACCATCGGACCGTCCCAGAATTCGCGGATCCACTCCAGATCGCGCCAGGAAATAGAGGGGTCGAAGTTGTTCGCCAGCCAGCCGATATAATCCTCCAGCCCGGTCGGCTTGCCGAGATAGGTCGAGATATTGCCGAGATCGTGCGGACGGCCGTGCAGGCCGACGTCCCACGCCCACTGCGGGTGCGTCGCCGCCTGCCAGTAGCGGCGCAGCGCGGCGTGCTGCCCGCTCATGCCGGAGTGCGCGTCGCGATAGCGCGCGCCGGGCGTCGGCATATCCACGGTAAACACCAGCGTCGAGCAGCCGGCGGCTTTGGCGCGCTCCAGCGCGTTGCGCATAAAGCCGCGGTCGCGCAGCACGTAGAGCTGGAACCACATCGGGCGGTTGATGGCGGGCGCCACCTCTTCGATCGGACAGACCGAGACCGTCGACAGGGTAAAAGGGATGCCTTTCAGCGCCGCGGCGCGCGCCGCCTGCACCTCGCCGCGACGCGCGTACATGCCGCACAGCCCGACCGGCGCCAGCGCTACCGGCATCGCCAGGGTTTCGTTGAACAGACGCGTTTCAAGGCTGAGATCGGACATATTCTTCAGCACGCGCTGGCGCAGCGCCACGTCGGCCAAATCCTCGACGTTGCGCTGCAGGGTGCGCTCGTTATAGGCGCCTCCGTCGATGTAGTGGAAAAGAAACGGCGGCAGAATACGCTGCGCGGCGGCGCGATAATCGGAAGCGGCGGAGATAATCACAGGTCGGTTTCCTTGCGGTTAAAAAGTGTCATTGCCTGGCAGACGCGTGATGCGCGCCTGACGCGCTTCATCTTCATGCAGGCTTTTCAGGGTGGCGTGGACAAAGCCGAGGTGATCCATCGCCGCCCGACGCGCCGCCTCGGCCTCGCCGGCGAGGATGGCGTCGAGCAGGCGCTGATGCTGTTCGGTGAGGCGGGCGAAAATGGGCGGCTGGCTGTACATGCGCTGTCGGCTTTGCAGCACCGAGGATTGCAGCAGCGCAAAGAAGCCGCGCATGGTCTGCAGCAGCACCACATTGTGCGACGCTTCGGCGATAGCGAGGTGAAAGCGCACGTCGGCCTGCGCGGCGAGGTCGGGATCGTCGCTCTCTTTCAGCTTCAGCGTGGCGTCGAAAGCGAGCCGCAGCCGCTCTTTATCCGCCTCGGTGGCGCGCTGCGCCGCGTACCAGGCGGTGCTCGCCTCGATGGCATGGCGCGCTTCGAGAATATCGTAGCGGTAGTCGGGATCGTCCTGCAGCAGCGCGCGCACCGGCGTGACGATGCGCTGTTCCGCCCAGGGCGCCAGCTGCTGACGCAGCCAGGTGCCGCCGCCGCGACGGCTGATCAGCAGGCCGCTGCTGATCAACTGTTGCAGCGCTTCGCGCAGCGACGAACGCGATACGCCCAGCTCCGCGGCGAGCTGGCGTTCGGCGGGCAGCCTCATGCCCGGCTCGAGCTTTTGCTGCTCGATATAGCGCCGCAGCCGCACCACAAGATGCTCTGCGGCCGTCGATGTCGATTCACTCATGGCGTTATCCTAAAGCGGCGCGCTTTTTGGTCGGACCAAAGGCGCGCTGCGCGTCGATATGAAGGCAAATGGTTAATCTTTTGTTAACCAGAGACAACCGTTAGCGCGCGATTTTTCCACTTTTGTGACTGGTGCTAAAAAGCAGGCTGTAATTGGTAGGACCAAAAAAGCGATGTGAGAAAAAGAGAGAGGCATAAAAAAAGCCTCCGGCTGGAGGCTTGGTTCAACTGAAACGATGACGTCAGGCGCTCTTCGCCCATTTCTGGGCCGTCATCATTTCCATCGCCAGCGCAAACAGCTGCTGCTGGTTCTGTTCCGCGCTTTCGGCATAGCAGCCGATCATTGAGACAACCTTGTCAGCAGATAAGCTTTCACCGTGGACATGCAGCGTAAGCACTGCGCGACCAACGATTTTCAGCACTTCTTCATGTGATCCCTGGGCAATATTACTCAATGGAGAACCCTCAAACTGTCGTTGTAATAAAAGTATGGCGCGCTAAATATAAAGCAATTGCGGTGATTATTTTATCGGCTGCACAGGTGACTTTATTTAATGATTAATTCTTTTGCTGGAGTAAAAAAAAGGGAATCATCTGATACAAAAAGAAATTAATTTGCTTATTCGTGCAGTTATAAAGTTTTCACTGGCCTTGAAAAGCCACACGATATGCACAAACAGACTGCCGCCCGCTAAAAGCATTAGAAGATAACATCCATTCTCAGCGATCTTCGGGTTATTCCTAAACGCCGGTCGGGCGAAGCTATCATGCAGGTAACCCTTTTCGCAGGTTGCCGCGCGACGCACATTCTGCCAGACTTGCCGCGCTATTTTTCGACCACCTTTTGCCGCCGAGGCCGCCCGTGACCGCATTTACTACCCTTACCGATCTTCCCGCCAGCCAGATCGCCAATCTGGCCGACATGGGCTACACCGAGATGACCCCTGTTCAGGCCGCCACGCTGCCCGCGATCCTGGCGCGACGCGACGTGCGGGCGCAGGCCAAAACCGGCAGCGGCAAAACGGCGGCGTTCGGCATCGGCCTGCTGCAGCATATCGACAGCAGCCGCTACGTCACTCAGGCGCTGGTGCTCTGCCCGACCCGCGAGCTGGCGGATCAGGTCAGCAACGTGCTGCGTCAGCTGGCGCGCGCTACCCGCAATATCAAGATCCTCACCCTGTGCGGCGGTCAGCCCATCAGCGCGCAGCGCGACTCGCTGGCGCACGCGCCGCATATCGTGGTCGGCACGCCGGGCCGCATTCTCGATCACCTGAAGCGCGAGACGCTGAAGCTCGATCAACTCGATACGCTGGTGCTCGACGAGGCGGATCGCATGCTGGAGATGGGTTTCCGCGACGATATGGAAGCGGTGGCGGCGCTTACGCCCGCCAGCCGCCAGACGCTGCTCTTCTCCGCCACCTGGCCGGAGAGCATCGCCTCGCTCAGCACGCGCTTTCAGCGCGACGCGCTGCATGTCGCCACCGAAGAGGTCAGCGAGCTGCCCGCGATCGAACAGGAGTTTATCGAAGCGAGCCCGAGCGAAAAGCTGCCGCTGCTGCAGGCGCTGCTGGCGCAGCGTCAGCCAGCCTCGTGCGTGGTGTTCTGCAACACCAAACGCGAGTGCGACGATATCGCCGCCGCGCTCAACCAGCAGAACATCAGCGCGCTGGCGCTGCATGGCGATCTGGAGCAGCGCGATCGCGAACGCGTGCTGATCCGCTTCGCCAACGGCAGCGGACGCGTATTAGTGGCGACCGACGTGGCGGCGCGCGGCCTGGATATTAAAGCGCTGGCGATGGTGGTGAACTATCAGCTGGCGTGGGATCCCGAGGTGCATGTGCACCGCATCGGCCGCACCGGGCGCGCCGGCGAACAGGGCAGCGCGGTAAGCCTCGTCGCGGCGGACGAAATGGCGCGCGCCCACGCGCTGGAAGATTTTCTGCAGCAGCCGCTGCACTGGGTGGCGGCGAGCGCGCTGAAAAAAGGCGCGCGTCAGCCGCTGCCGGCCGCCATGATGACGCTCTGCATCGACGGCGGGCGCAAAGCAAAGATCCGTCCGGGAGATATTCTCGGCGCGCTGACCGGCGACGCGGGTTTCCGCGCCGATCAGATCGGTAAAATCGATATTACGCCTACTCACGCCTATGTCGCCGTGGCGGCGAGCGAAGCCAAAGCGGCGCTGGTCAGGCTGAAGCAGGGAAAAATGAAGGGTAAGAGCGTGCGGGCGATTCTGCTGCAGGACTAAGCCTTTTGCTGGAAAGGCGCGGAGCGTTAACCCGCCCGCGCCCGACATCACGGCGTCGAAACGCCGTTCTGGTGCTCAGGGCTCGTCGATCTGCGTGACGTGCAGCACCGTTTTGTCGCCTTTGCCGTGTACGCGGCCGCTGACGCGCACCTGCTCATCCGCTTTATAGGTTTTGCCGTCGAAGGTTTTTTCCGGCGCGATAATGGTGATGGTGCCGGTGCTGTCGCGGAACTGATAGTTATCGCCCTGCAACTTCTTCAGAATATAGCCTTCAAGCGTAACGTAACCGTCCTGACGAAAATCGCGGATCTGGTTGATATGGGTCTGGCCGGTATCCTCTGAACCTTTATAACCTGCATCCTGTTTTTTCTGCGGCGGCGGCGTCGCGCCCGCTTCAAAACCGCCCTTCTCAGCCAGCGCTGGCAGACTCAATACGGCCAACAGCGTAAACGTCATGACTTTTTTCATGGTGCGCTCCTTTAGTGAAATTTTTCCGTTGTTACTCACTAAGCCTGGCACAAGAATAGCTAACTGCCCGGCCAATGAATTTTCTCAACCCCCTCTCACCTTTTCGCTGCTGGTGCCGATAATTCTTTTATCATTCACTTTCGCCGTCCAGGTGGCGGCAGTACAGAGCAACGATGGATAATTTTCAAAAAGAGATAGATGAAAGAGCGAATCTGGCGTTATCAAACCGCTTTGAACTGCTGCTGTTCCGCCTGGGCACCGATCAGGCCAAAGGTAAGTCAGAGCTGTTCGGCATTAACGTCTTCAAGCTGCGGGAAATCGTGCCGATGCAGCCCATCACCCGCGCAGCCGGCATGCGCTCGCCGCTGCTGGGCATGACCAACATTCGCGGCCAGTTTATCCCGGTGATCGATCTGCCGGCGGTAGCGGGCTGTACGCCGGAAACCGGCCTGAACCTGCTGCTGGTCACCGAATATGCGCGCAATACCCAGGCCTTCGCCGTGGAGTCGGTGGATAATATTGTGCGCCTCGACTGGAGTCAGGTGCATACCGCCGAGAAAGGCATTGGCGGCCGCAATATCACCAGCATTGCCTGTCTCGACGATGATAAGGGCAGCACCAGCCTGGCGATGGTGCTCGACGTCGAGCAGATCCTCTATGACGTTATTCCTTCGGTGCGCGGCGTCGAGCCGACGCCGGAAACCGCGCGCAGCTTTAAGATCAAGCCGGGCGCGGTCGCCATCGTCGCGGAAGACTCGAAAGTGGCGCGCCAGCTGCTGGAGCAGGGCCTGAAGAGCATGGGCATTCCTGCGCTGATGCACAATACCGGGCTTGAAGCCTGGCTGAAGATTAAAGAGATGAACGATGCGGCGCAGGCGGCGGGCGAATCGATCCACGACAAGATCGCGCTGGTGCTGACTGACCTCGAAATGCCGGAGATGGACGGCTTTACCCTGACGCGCAATATCAAGCGTGAAGAGACGCTGAAGCGCATTCCGGTGGTGATCCACTCTTCGCTCTCCGGCAGCGCCAACGAAGATCACGTGCGTAAAGTCGGCGCCGACGGCTACGTCGCCAAATTCGAAATCAACGAACTCTCCGCCGTGATCCACAGCGTGCTGGAAAAAGCGCCCTGATGCCCACTCAACACGCGACGCAACGTCGCGTGTTGCCTTTCTGCCCTCCTCGCATCGCCTCTCCTGCCGCTTTTTCTCTCGCCCTGCCCGCTGCCCGCTGACCGCCTTAATTCAACTGCTTAGCCTGGTTAATCTGATCGCCCATCGCCGCCGTAGTACCGCCTTCGCGGCTTATGGTTGCTGTTCAACGTCCCCTTAACGCCGTTCAGTCGGGCAGAAACCGCCTGGAAAAAATTAAAGTCAAAACAAAAACATCCGATAACCTGTGCGCCAGCTCTCATTTTTAACCGCTGTCAGGCGGCCTGGGGGCCGGCACAGGCTGGTCACGCCCAGGCGTTAAAAAACTTAACTATTGCAGCAGCAACATTCGATGTCATCGCGGGAGAACAGAGATGTGGAATTTAAAAAATATGAAGGTCGGCGCCCGGCTCGGCGTCGCCTTCGGTATTGTGGTGGTGCTGATGGTGATCATCGGCGTCACCACCGTTAGCAAAATTCAGAGTATTAACAACGGCATTTCCGCTATCGTCGACGACCGCTATGTCAAAGTGCGCCTCGCCTTCGACGTGCGCGACGGCGTAAACGATCAGATTAAATACCTGCGCGGCCTGGTGATCGACACCGCGCATCCCGACCGAAACCTCAAGCGTTACGGCCAGCTGGATGAAGCGACCCAGCGCACCAATACCGCGATGAACCGCATTGCCGCCATTCAGGTTACCGCCGTCGGCAAAAAGAAAATTCAGGGGCTGATTGAGGCGGGCCAGCAGTTTGAAACCGCGAAAAACGCGCTGATTGCGCTGATCAAAGCCGGGGATTTTGAAAGTGCGAGCGTCTACGCGCTGAAAACCATGACGCCGAGCCAGAACGCCTTCCTTGAGGGCGCGGAGAAATTCGCCAACTCGCAGGATTCACAGCTGCGCGGCGAAGGTCAGAGCATTGTCAGCGCCGCCAGCACGGCGATTATGATTACGCTGATCTGCGCCGCGCTGGCGATCCTCGCCTCCATCCTGCTGGGCGTTTATCTGACGCGCTCCATTGTGCGTCCGTTGACCGAAGCGGTCGGCGTCGCCGAACGCGTCGCCGCCGGCGATCTAAGCTCGAAAATCACCATCGACAGCCGCGATGAAACCGGCGTGCTGATGCGCGCGCTGCAGCAGATGAACGACAACCTGCTGAGCATTGTGACCGAAGTGCGCACCGGCTCCGACACCATCGCCGTCGCCTCAAATCAGATCTCCAGCGGCAACCTGGATCTCTCTACCCGCACCGAGCAGCAGGCCAGCTCGCTGGAGGAGACCGCTTCGGCGATGGAGCAGATGACCTCTACCGTGAAGCACAACGCCGACAACGCGCGCGAAGCCAATCAGCTGGTGGCGAGCACCTCGGCGGTGGCGCGCGAAGGCGGCGTGGTGATGGAACAGGTGATTGAGAAGATGGAGGCGATTGCGCTCTCGTCGAAGAAGATCGTCGATATTATCAGCGTCATCGACTCTATCGCCTTCCAGACCAACATCCTGTCGCTCAACGCCGCCGTCGAAGCGGCGCGCGCGGGCGAACAGGGACGCGGATTCGCCGTGGTGGCGAGCGAAGTGCGCAATCTGGCGCAGCGCTCGGCGTCAGCGGCGAAAGAGATCAAACTGCTGATTGAAGATTCGGTGGCCAAAGTAGAGGAAGGCAGCAAGCTGGTTTCCCATGCCGGCTCAACCATCGGCGAGGTGGTCAACAGCGTGAAAAGCGTGGCCGGCATTATGAGTGAAATCACTATTGCCAGCAGCGAGCAGAGCACCGGCATCAGCGAGATCAATATGGCGATTACCCAGATGGAAGCGGTAACGCAGCAGAACGCCGCGCTGGTGCAGGAAGCTTCTGCCGCGTCGCAGGCGCTGCAGGATCAGGCAGAGCGCATGGCGCAGGCGATGAGCGTGTTTAAAACCGGCGCGCTGCGTCCGGCGCAGTAAGCCGTTCAGCATCGGGCGACCCGAAAGGGCCGCCCGATGTGATTAGCGCGGGTAAACCACAGAAACGTTAAACCTGGTCGTGTGTAGCGGATGAAACACATCCATTAAAATGCACGCGCCTTATAGAGGGCGTAAAGACAGTAGTAAGCCGCAAAGCTGTTGAAATTCATAATAATATATTTCAGCTTTTCATTGCGGTTCAGCAGAATAAAAATCCCTTTCGAATATTTGCCGCGCTTGATCTCGTTAATTTCGCGCGAGATTTCATTGTGCGTAAAGGAGTCGTGGTACATCGACGTCACAATCTGCATATCCAGCGCCAGCACCCGTTTCGACACCCCTTTGAGGAAGTAGTCGAGATCGCGATGCGTGTATTTACTCATAATGGTGTCGTAAAGCCCGGTCAGAAACTGCTTGCGCTCCTTGAGCTCGTTGTACTGCACGCGCTTTTTTGACAACGAATCCATCACGTTTTCGTAGTGATAGGCGGCGCTGTCGATCACCAGACAGTTGCTGATGTTGTAGAAATATTTGAGGTTGAACAGCAGATCTTCGCTCATGGAGATCCCCTCGAGGAAATAGAGATTGTTCACCTCAATCACCCGCCGGCTGTAGCACTTGTTGTGCAGATAGCCGATATTGTCGCTCATCTCCAGCTCGCCCAGCAGATAAGGCATCTCCTGCGCCGCAAAATAGCCATATTTGTGAATGCTGCCGATGCGATCGTCCACCAGGTTGCCGACGATTAAATCCACCGGCCGGCCGTGGCTGTTATCCAGCGACTGCTGAAAGCTGGCGAGGAAAGACTCTTCTACCCAGTCGTCAGCGTCGAGGAAAATAATAAAATCCCCTTGCGCCTGCTTCAGCGCGCGATTGCGCGCGGCGCTGACGCCGCCGTTAGGCTGGTTGATAACGCGGATCGTCGGCTGATAGCTAAACTCCTCCAGCAGCGCGGCGGTGCCGTCGGTGCTGCCGTCATTAACCACGATCACTTCATAATCATCGCAGGTTTGCTGCAGCACACTGATCAAGGTTCTTCTCAGTGTTTTTTGCGCATTCCACGCGGGAATAATAATGCTGAACTTTGGTGCTGGAATCATTTTTCATTCCTCTTAACTATCTGAGGGTCTTGGCGTCGTTTAATAAAAACCATATTTTTTTGGGACTGAAAAAAGAGCGATGAATAGTGAACATCGGTTGAGCGGCAAAAAAGTAATTCAGCAGCGTAAAAGAGAGCAGCTCGGTCAAAATCACGCTAAAGGCAGCGCCGGTTAGCCCATAGAGCGGCACCAGCACGGCGGAAGAAACCAGACAAATCAGCAGCACGAAAAAGGTTTTTTTCACCAGATAGGCGTAGCCGTTGTACTTGATAATAAAGCGATCCATAACGCTGCTCAGCAGGCCGAACATCGCGCCCAGGCAGAGCCAGACCGTAGGCGCGACCGCATCCTGGTAGGCCGGGCCGTAAAAGTAGTGAATAAAGGGCGGCGCCAGCAGCGCCACGGCGGCAATGACCAGCGCCGACACGCCGACCACCAGCAGATGCAGCTGCTGAATTTTGACGATGGCGCGTTTAGGATTGCGCTCCGAGAAAAAGGCCGGATAAAACGACGCCAGCAGCGCATTGGGCAAAAAGACCCAGGCGCCGGAAAGGGTTAAGGCCACGGAAAATACGCCCGCCTCTTTTACGCCGAGAAAATAGCTGACGCTGAACTGGTTAAGGCGCGTATAGAGCGCCACGGCGATCACCGAGAAGATCAGCGTGCCGCCGGAGGCCAGCATATAGCGCGAATAGGCTTTCAGCTGTTTACGGTTGGGCCTGCGCAGCGCGCCTTCGTAGCGGCGGAACAGCGCCAGCTTAATCACAAAGGGAATAAAGGTCGCCAGCACGATCGGCAGCGCCAGCCAGGCGGGATCGAGTCCCCAGCTGGAGATAACGAAGCGTATCGTCAAACTTATGGTTAAGCCGATGACGTTGGCGATAACGTTCAGCTTCGCATTCAGCATCGCCTCGTTAAATACGTTCACCAGATCGATGGCGGAAAAGAGACAGGCGATGGCCGCGGCGACAATAAAGATCTGCGCCTGCGAACTCATCTCCTCATGCATGATCGCCATCCCGACCGACGCCAGCGCCAGGTAGAGCGTGACGATCAGCACCGAGGCGGAGATCATCAGCCTGATACCGGACGCTTTATTCTGCGACAGCCGTTTCAGCAGGATGACATCGCTGCCCATATAGGCCACGGTCTGCAAAAACTGAAACACCAGCAGCGAAATGGAAATAATGCCGAAGGTGGTCGGCCCGACATATTTCGCCACATAAGAGGTGACGAAAATCAGGCCGAAGACCGCGATGATCTTTTCGGCGATCATCCACATCGAGTTCTTCAGTTTATCTTTCATGGTTATCCTTCGCGCCCCACGCTTTGCGCCAGCTTGCGCAGCTGCGAAACCAGACGCGGCGAGCAGAAAAAGAGCGTGAAGTAGAGACTCCAGCCGTTAACGATGACGCCGGAAGAGAGATAGGCTTTAAACGCCTTGCGATAGCGCCGGATATGGTCGTTGATAAAGGCGGGGTTAAATTCGCCGGAGGCGATGGCCTTATATAAATAGGCGGATGAGACTTTCAGCAGCAGGAAATAGAAAAACTTATCGTTGCTGCGCGACAGCAGCCGCTGCATTTCGCTAAAGGAACGGGCGAAGGAGAAATGCTTTTCGCGCACCGACGAGCGCGTCGCCGAGTTCTCTGATTCGACGTAGTGATAAATCACGCTGTTGATGCAGATAACCCGCTGCGTGCTGAGCAGGCTGAGATACTGCATCACAAACAGCAGATCCTCGAAATTGGCGATCTGTTCGTTAAAGCGCAGCTGGTGCGCGCGGATCAGCTCGCCGTTAAACAGTTTGTCGCAGATGCCGTGGCGCGGATGAAAATAGAGCAGATCGTTGACCGCGTCGCTGGCGCTGAGCACGCGCCGCGCCTGGGACGGAAAGGCGCGCGCAATCGGCTGCCCCTGCGGCGTGAAATGCTGCGACTCGCCGACAATCAGGCCGACCTCGTCATTCATCAGCGCCAGGCAAAGGCTCAACGCGTCGGCGGGCAGAGAATCATCCGCATCGACGAAGCGCAAATAGGCGCCGCGCGAAGCGGCAATGCCGGCGTTGCGCGCCGACGAAACGCCGCCGTTGCGCTGGGTGATAATACGTACCTGCGGATGGTCGCTCCAGCTCTCCAGTATCAGCGGCGAACTGTCGGTTGAACCGTCGTCCACCAGAATCAGCTCGACGCGCGGCGCCCGCTGCGCCAGCACGCTTTCAACGCAGCGAATAATCGAGTTTTCGGCATTATAGACCGGCACAATTACGCTAATTAGCGGGTTGTTAAGCGTCACCATAGATCCTCTGGAAAAGTTTTTACCTCCGCGCTAAAAAGCACGGCAATAACCGAAATAAAGTTTTAGTGCCGGGTTCACGTCAGCGTTTTTGTTTTTATCCCGGATAAGTGTTGTGCGACTACAGAAAAAATCAGGATTGAATGAGGAGATATTACGTGGCGCTTTTATTGCGTCAATGGGGCGAACGCGAAACCGGAATTTCCGCACAGATGCTCTGATTATCCATCAGGATTAATGGATAAGCGGGCATTACGCTTATCTGTGAGATCTGTCGCCTCTCCGCACAGGAACCATTAAAAGCCGGAAAACCCTCGAATGAAAATTACGCTTCGTCGATGCCAGCAATCTCTTATTCATTAGGAATTATCCTGGTAGGGAAAAATAAAAATTGCAGTGCTTTCATGGCATCGAAAAATTAAGCGTGTAATCCTGTTAATCGGGCTTAATAATTTTTATTTCTCGAAAGCGTCGCCTTTTATCAGCGGTCAATTATGCTCTCTTAAGGATAATAAGAATATGCATTTAAAGCATAGCGCCAGGTTAAACAACGCTGATGTGAAAAAAACGGGGAAAATGCGGGGAAAAATTAAGGCGCTTAATGTGACGCAGGTCGCGTAAATTTTGCCGGCCGGCCTAAGAATTGAGCGAGGCGTCAGGGCAGAGGAAAACAAGGCGCTGGCGCGGCGAAGGGCGGGCTTCCGCCCTTCACGCAATAAGTTAAAGCGCATTCAGTGCGTTCATTACCGCATCCGGCATGCTGGGCCTGCCGTTGCTGAGACAGGTGCAGACAAAGGTCGCTTCGGCACAGGTGACGCCATCGACTCTGATCTGCTGCACGAAGTTTACCCGGTTGCGCTTGCTGTTTTTTTCCAGCGCGCAGGTTACCTCCAGGCGGTCGCCCTTTTGCAGGCTTTTACGGAAGCGCAGCGAATATTCCAGCACCATATAGAGGCGTCCCTGTTTGAACTCCTCTTCGATGTCGATGCCCAGCGCTTCGCGCATGTAGGCATGGCGCGTCCATTCCATATAAAACGGATAATAGAGGCCGTCGACGATGCCCTGGAAATCGATATGGTTTTCATCAACATCATAGTGTTTTGCAAACATGTCCGTATCCTGCAGTAGTGAGAAAATTAACTGTATGATTTTGCTAATCTAACCTGGCCGCTGGCGGATGCCTTGCTTTTTTTGTACTGCCTTAAAGGAAAAAAAGCCAGGCGTTTCGCCTGGCGCAGCATCAGTTCAGGTGCGTTTTCAGCCCATCGGCCGCCTGGCGCAGCGCAGTACGCACCGCCGGCACGTCGCTCAGCCCGTTCAGCAGGCCGTAGTCGTGGATCAGGCCGTTGTAGCGCGTTACCGTGACGTCGACGCCTGCCGCATCCAGCTTGCGCCCAAAGGCCTCGCCTTCGTCGCGCAGCACGTCAAGCTCGGCGGTCTGAATTAAGGTTGGCGGCAATCCCTGCAGCTGTTCGCGGGTTGCACGCAGCGGCGACGCCAGAATATTGTTACGGTCGGCTGCTTTGGTGGTGTAGTTATCCCAGAACCATTTCATCATGTTGCGCGTCAGGAAATAGCCCTTCTGGAACTGCTGATAGGAGCCGGTATCGAAGCGCGCGTCGGTCACTGGCCACAGCATCACCTCATAGCGAATCGCCGGGGCATGCTGCTGCTTCGCCTGCAGCGCTACCGCCGCCACCATGTTGCCGCCGACGCTGTTACCCGCCAGCGCCAGACGCTTGCCGTCTACGCCAATTTCGGCGCCGTGCTCCGCCACCCAGCGGGTCGCGGCGTAGGCCTGATTGATGGCGACGGGATAGTGCGCTTCCGGCGACAGCGTGTAGTTAACGAAGACCGCGGCGGCGCCCGACTCGACCACCAGGTCGCGCACCAGGCGTTCATGGGTCTGAAAATCCCCTAATACCCAGCCGCCGCCGTGAAAGAACATAAACACCGGCAGCGTGCCCTGCGCCCCTTTGGGCTTAACGATATCTAGTTTTAAAGGCTGGCCGTTCACCTCAATGGTTTTTTCCGTTACCTCGGCCTCCGGCAGCGTCGCTCCCTTTTGCGCGCCGATCAGCACCTCGCGCGCCGCCTGCGGCGAGAGCTGCTCAATAGGTTTCCCGCCGCTGCTGTTCAGCGCGTTCAAAAAAGTCTGTACGTGGCGCTCCGGCTGGGGCGCATCGGCGAAGCTGTTGGCGGACGCGGCGGCCAGCGCCAGCGCTAAAACGGTATGTTTAATGGTCATCGGGTGACTCCTTCAAGTTTTCGCTATTAAATCGCACACTATTTAAATGTATCGCCTTCACGGCGGCGCATTCGGGATGAGGCGAATATATATAGCGCACTACTTAATAGCAAACAATAAATCTTCCAGCCAGGCCTAAATGAAATCAAGCAATTGATATTAAATGAATTTAATTCTTTTAACAGGCACGTAATGTTAAGCGTTCGCATAAAGGATGACAGAAAAGCTAACGACGAGGACAAGCAGGTAAGCGTGAGTTCCTGAAGGAAATTTGACGGGCCTGCGGCTGCCCCAAATCGGTCCCACAAGATGAAGAAAAAGAGAGGGATCGGAGCGACTGGCTTGAAAGGACTGGTGCCGGAAACAGGAGTCGAACCTGCGACCTTCGCATTACGAATGCGCTGCTCTACCAACTGAGCTACACCGGCATAGAGGTGAGAACTACGGGGCATTAAGTTAGAAAAAAGCGTCACTTCCGTCAAGAGCCGCAGCGCGCGGATGCTGCTTTTCTCATCATCTGATAGTGAAACCAGCACGGCAGCCCCCTTCCCTGCGCGCTGACCAGACCAAAAACAAAAAAAAAAAGGCGAGGCCGCAGCCTCGCCAAAAGTGCCTTTCATCAATCGTAATAAGGAACCTTGCGGTCGGTACCATTGATATTGATCAGCACAAAGCCCGAAGGCGTGGTTTTATTTGTCGGCGTACCCGCGGTCGTCGCGAGCGTGACTACGCCTTTCTCGTTGGCGCCGATGCCCGCCACTCCATTGTGCAGGCCAAAGCGCGCCGCCGGCTTCAGCGTCCCCATTTTGGTGGTATCCGTGACCATCGACATATCAGACTGGAACAGCGAGCATGAACCGGTATCGAAGCGCGTCGGGCCGGTACATTTCAGGTTGAACAGGGTGTCCCCACTGTTCGCGGCCAGCTTTACCCAGACTACCGCGTAGGTGGTGCCGACGCGGCTGTAGCGGATATCCAGCACGGCCGGCTGCCCCATATGGTGGGCGTCGGCCCAGACGGTTTCCAGCCGCTGCAGGTTAATCCAGGTTTTACCGGTTCCCACCATATTCACCGGCGAAGCGGCGGTGGTGGATGGCGAAGTGGCGTCGCCTTTGCCGATCATCTCGATGACCCACTGCTGGTTGGCGTTGGGGAAGAAGAACTGACCGAGGCGATACCAGTTATCGGTAGTGGTATTGTTGGTCACCTTATAACCGCTGAAGTACCCTACCCGCAGCGAGCCGGTCATAAAGGTGCCGTGGTTTTCATCACGGCGATAGCCATACTCGAAGGTCGAGAGCCAGCGGCCGCTGGCGGCGTCCTGAGAGATCCTCGCCCCCGACTGCAGGCCGATCTGACGCATCACCACGCGCGCATTGTTCAGATTGAACGGGCTGCCGCAATCCTCGATGTTCAGCGTGTCGATGGTCCAGCCGCCGTCGGAGAGATCGCCCGGATTGCGCGTATGCTCAATCCAGACGTTGCGCAGAATCCCCTGGGTGACGCGCGGCATGTAGAGCGTGGCGTCGCCGTAGCCGGTCTGGAAGTTGGCGTTGCTCAGCTCGATCGCCGTCGAATGGTCCCAGACGCCGCGCGGTGAGTTTGACCAGCCTACATCGAACACGCGCGAATAGGTGTAGAGGGTATAGATCTGGTCGAACTTACTGTCGAGCGTATCCAGCAGCTTGAATACCGTGCCGCCGGTATTCTGCGCGCGGAAGCAGTGAATATTCACCGTTTCCCCCTCGATACAGGTGTTCTCGAAGAACGGCTGTTTGTTGCTCACCATATCGGCGGTGATGGTGCCGGTATTGGCGACGGTGTCGGCGCTCGCCTGACCGTTCCACGCCATGCCGGCGATCACCGTGCGGCGCGCTTTTACCTTAAACACCGGCGTATCGCTCTTATCTGAGATAATGGTGGTGCGCGGCAGCGAGCCCAGCGGCGAGTCGTCGCCGAGCAGACCAAAGAAGGTCGCGTCAGTGGCGCTGAGATCGATCGGCTTGATCAGGAATTTCCCGCCGGGAAAGCGCACGGGCAGCGCGACGCAGTTGGCGTTCCAGGTTTTGGTCCAGTTGTACATGCGCATGAAAGCTTCGGTATCGTCGGCGTAGCCGTCACCTTTCGCCCCGAAGTGCAGCACGTTCAGCTCTGCGGGATCGTTGATGGTGCGCTTCCAGTAGAAGCCGTCGCCTACCGCAATGGTGCCGCCGTCATCTTTGAGCGTGGTGGTGCCGAGATAGCCGACAAAATCGCCGCCGCCGCGGAAGGTGGAATCCTTATCGTAGTAACGATTCAGGCTGGCGACCTGGCCTGCTGCTGCGGGTTTGGTGGTACGCAGTTCGGCAAATGAGTTTACTTCAATCATGGTATCCTCCTCAGGATTTAAGGTACTAAAGCACGTCGTTAATCAGGGTTTGGCCGGATGGCCGCAAAGCCGATCCCACATGTCGTTGTGGGTATTGATGGCGCGAACGGTGCGAACGTCCATGCGCTGCGCGTCGTCGCCGTGGGTGTAAATCGGGGAAAAAAGCACGCAGGCCGAATCGGTAATGGCCGTGGGCTCAGGGTTTGTTGTATTTCGACTGCTGCAGCTTGTCGCGAGCAGCAGCGTCATCAAGATTGCTGTTCTCGGTGCTAACACGGGTCGCCTCCTCGCGATGCTGTTGCTGCTGTTGCGCGACGGCGGCGGTTTGCGCCGCCTCTTTCTGCGCGCTTTTGGTATCGGCTTCGGCCTGCTGCTGTACCTTGCCGATCTTTTTGCCGCCGAAGTAGCTGGCGCCCAGCGCGGCGATCAGCGCGCCGATGACGGCGAGCCAGTGCCAGCCGCCGCTAAGCAGTGCGGTAAACAGGCTCATGGTTTTTTCGCCTCCAGCTGCTGCTTCTGCTGCACCAGATTCTTCTGCCGCACAAACTGCGCGATGACGCCCATCGCCACCATAAAGGCGCCAATCAGGCCGAGGTAGTTGTGGGGCAGAATCGATTTCACGTCTTCCGGCAGGGTGTTCCAGGCGTCCACTGAGGCGGCGGGAAAAGATTGCACCCAGGCGCTGAGCATCGACCCGAGCGACGCCAGCCAGACCGACCAGGTTTTAAACAGCAGGCGCGCATGCGCCACAAACTCCAGCGTGGTAAAGCGCTGCATGATCAGCAGCACGATCACCACCATCAGCACGGCGATGATAAAAAAGAGCCATCTCATAGCAGCCCCCTGTAGACGTCGTAGGTGCCGCTGCGCATCACTTCGGCATGACGACGGGCGCGTCCCGGCGTCTGACGCGCCCACAGGCTGTTGAGCATGGCGTTGGCGGCGCTGTCGTAATCCTCGGCCGCCACCGCGGTCAGCATGTTTTTAAACAAGGAGAGTCCATCGACGCCGAGCTGATAGGCCATGCTGTAGAGCACATCGCTGCGCGCGTCGTTGCACTTCGCCAGCGCCTGCTGCAGCAGTGGCAGGCCCTGCATCTGCTGGGCTTTGCCTTCGATAATGCACTTCTTCCAGACGTCGCCGACCTGGCGTGGCACGCGAAACACATAGTTATTGAGCGACGCGCCTTTCGGGCCGATGCGTATCCCCCCCGCCACGGTGGGAAACCCCTGCGTGTCGAGATAAGGCGCTTCGACGTAACCCTCTTCAAAATTGAGAATCTCAATAATCTGGCTCATGACCATTCCTCTTTTCCGGGCATGGGAAGACGTTCCCAATGCGACAGCGACAGTTAAATCGCACTGATCAGTGCCAGGGATAACCCCAGCAAAACCACAGGTGAAACCAGCAGCGGATCTAAACAGTGCGTTGAGAATTCCCGTCCAGATAAAACGGGAGAAAAGGTGAGATACAGCGGTACAGGCGGATAGAGAGCAGATTTAGCGCACGGCGTAGAGATGCACATGCGGCAAACAGCAGTTATCGAAACTGGCGGTTTCAGAACGGTTAACAGGCGTCGGAGCAATCGCCCGCTCAACACGCGAGGTCACCGGACGCTGAGCGATGCGCTCGGCGCGACGTAACGGGGGATTTTCGGGTTCGCAGCCCAGCGCCTGATCGATGCTGAGCTTGAGTCGACTGAGCGGCTGGCGCCGCCGATGCCTGCGGGTGCGGGCATTACCTACAAAGACGCTTTTGCCATAGTGTATTATCGCCATAACTCCTCCTGTGAATGAGTCTTTGGCGATGGGGTGGCAGGCATGGGTTTTCGGCAAGCCGAACCGTCCCGGATGTCGCGTTTTCCGCTCACGACGCAATGCCCCGGCTGTAATAACAGCCAGGCTAAGCGCGAGTTGGGAGAAAAAGGCGGCATCTGACGACGCTGCATGTGCGCATCCACCCCATCCCAAAGTTCACTGACTTTGGATGGTTTGATTCGCGCTTGTGCAGCGCCTCGATTGTTTAAGAGCGGCTCACTCCGTGAGAGAAGGGCTTCGTTGGTCCACGCTCAAATTATTAACCTGTTCTTATGCTTTATCAAACACCAACAGTTAATTTTTTATTTACCATTGGTTAAATTTTTGAATTCTGCTGAATTATTTTTTTTCAGCAGGTTGCCGCTGAACAGAATTTAGCCAGCGGTTAACCCAGCAGCTGATAGTGCCGCGCCTGGCTCAGGATCACCTTGGCCATCACCTGCATGCTATCGACATCCTCCCGATTGAGATACCAGGTTTCATAACGCTTATTATCTGAAATAACAGCAATTTTCTTATGCTGAAGCTGCAAGCGCTTGAGGTAGAGCTGGTTGTCGAGGGTAAAAATATAGATGCCGTCCCCGTCGAAAAACTTCACGCTAATGTCCACAAACAGCTGATCGCGCGGCGCGAAGGTTTCCACCATCGAATCGCTGTTGATCGCTATCAAACGAATATTTTCCGCCGGCCGACCGTTGAACAGCACGCGCGCCTCATCCACGCCATATTCAATGGCATGAATGGTCTCAACAAACTCATCGCGCGCGTGCAGCCCCGAAGCTGACTTCTGCCCAATATCGAGGCTTTCGATACGGAAGACGTTGCGCTGCGCCTTCAGGCTGTCGATCGACAGCGATTCGGCGGGCTTTTCCATCCCATACTGCAGCCATTCAACCCGTACGCCCAGCAGGCGGCTTAGCGCCAGCAAATTATTATCATCAGGCACGGACTGCGCGTTAAACCACTTCCACACGCCCGGCGTCGATATTTTGCACCCCAGCTGCTGTAACGCTTTGGCAACCTGTTTATTACGTCCATGTCCGACAATTCCCGCACTTTCGCACGCGGCAATCAGCCTGGCAGTAAAAGCTTGTCTCGTACTCTCTTTTTTAACCATTAGTTAATAATCTGCCATAGAGGAGATACTGGATGTTATTTTCATTATTGCTACCAGTTCATTTTATATTACCGTCCGTTTGCTACCCAATTGCTTTTGTAAAGCAACGCTAATTATCATTATCCTCCTCATGCTCTGGGCAACCAGTCTCGATCGCGCCGCGCCCCGTTGCGGCGCGGCTTTCAGGAATGTTCCGTAGAAAAACGGGCAAAAAACAGACAGCCACTTTGTCGAAAAAAAAGTGGCGTCCGGAGGCGTCGAAAGTCGCACCTGAAAACTCCAAAATTAACTGGATCGAAAAACAGGGATTAAAAAAAAGGGCGCCCGCTCTGGACACCCTTTTTGTTAAATAAAGTCGCAATCAGGGGCGCAGCGTATCGTCGCCCCACGCCACCCATTTGTAGGTCGTTAGCGCCTCCAGCCCCATCGGGCCGCGCGCATGCAGCTTTTGCGTGCTCACCGCCACTTCCGCGCCGAGACCAAACTGGCCGCCGTCGGTGAAACGCGTGCTGGCGTTGACATACACCGCCGAGGAGTCGACCTGTTTCACAAAGCGGCTAGCGTTCTGCGTGCTGCGCGTCAGGATGGCGTCGGAATGCTGGGTGCCGTGCGTGCGGATATGGTCGATAGCCTCGTCCATGCCATCCACCAGCTTCACGTTAAGATCGAGCGACAGCCACTCATCGTCGTAGTCGCCCTGCCTGACGGGCGTCACGCTGGCCGGGCTATCCTGCAGCCGCGCCAGCAGATTTTCATCGGCGTGCAGCGGGATCCCCTCCTGCGCCATACGCGCCGTAAACGCCGGCAGGAAACGGTCGGCGGCGGCGCGGTGGATCAGCAGGGTTTCCAGCGAGTTGCAGGCGCTGGGCCGCTGTTTTTTCGCGTTGACGATCACCTCCAGCGCCGGCGCGACCTCCATGGTTTCATCGAGATAGATATGGCAGACGCCGATGCCGCCGGTGATCACCGGAATGGTGGAGTTTTCGCGGCACAGCTTGTGCAGGCCGGCGCCGCCGCGCGGGATCAGCATATCGACGTAGCGATCGAGCTTCAGCAGCTGATTCACCAGTTCGCGATCCGGATTTTCAATCGCCTGCACCGCCGCCGCCGGCAGCCCAAACGCCTGCAGCGCGTTCTGGATCACGCGCACCGTGGCGGCGTTGGTGCGGAACGTCTCTTTTCCGCCGCGCAGAATCGACGCGTTGCCGGTTTTCAGGCACAGGCTGGCGACATCCACCGTGACGTTGGGGCGCGCTTCGTAGATCACTCCGACCACGCCGAGCGGAACGCGGCGACGCTCGATGCGCAGTCCGCTGTCGAGCAGGCCGCCGTCGATCAGCTGGCCGACCGGATCGGCGAGCTGGCACACCTTGCGCACGTCGTCGGCGATGGCGCTCAGGCGCTGCGGGTTGAGCATCAGGCGATCGAGCAGCGCGGCGCTCATGCCGCTGGCGCGCGCGTCGGCAAGATCCTGCTCGTTGGCCGCCAGAATCGCCTCGCGTTCCGCGTCGAGACGATCGGCGATCGCCAGCAGCACCTGGTTTTTCTCAGCGGTCGACAGATCGGCCAGCTTATATGCGGCGGCGCGCGCCGCTTTTCCCATTTCTTCAAGCATTTGACCGCTCCTTAACTGACGATCATGTCGTCGCGATGCACGGCCACCGGGCCGTATTCGTAGCCGAGGATCTCCCCGATCTGCTGGCTGTGATGGCCGGCGATGATGCGCAGCGCATCGCTGTTGTAGCGGGAGACGCCGTGCGCGATATCGCGGCCCTGCAGGCTGCGAATGCGGATCACCTCGCCGCGCGAAAAGTTGCCGCGCACCTCGCGGATGCCTTTCGGCAGCAGCGAGCTGCCGCGTTCCAGCATCGCCGCCAGCGCGCCATCGTCCACGGTGATCTCGCCAGCCGGCGGCGCGCCGAAGATCCAGCGCTTGCGGTTCTCCAGCGGCGACTGCATGGCGTGAAAGCGCGTGCCGACCGCATTGCCGGCGATGACATCGGCGATAACGCCGGGACGGCTGCCCGCGGCGATAATGGTGTCGATGCCGGCGCGACAGGCGACGTCCGCCGCCTGCAGCTTGGTGGACATACCGCCGGTGCCCAGGCCGGAGACGCTGTCGCCCGCCAGCGCGCGCAGCGCGTCGTCGATTTCATGCACGTCGGCGATCAGCTCCGCCTGCGGGTTGCTGCGCGGATCGGCGGTATAGAGCCCCTGCTGATCGGTGAGCAGCAGCAGCTTGTCGGCGCCGCCCAGCATCGCCGCCAGCGCCGAGAGGTTATCGTTGTCGCCGACTTTGATCTCCGCCGTGGCCACCGCGTCGTTTTCGTTGATCACCGGCACGATATGGTTGTCCAGCAGCGCGCGCAGGGTGTCGCGGGCGTTAAGGAAGCGCTCGCGATCCTCCATATCCGCGCGGGTCAGCAGCATCTGGCCGATATGGATGCCGTAGATAGAGAACAGCTGCTCCCACAGCTGAATTAAACGGCTCTGCCCCACCGCAGCCAGCAGCTGCTTTGAGGCGATGGTAGGGGGCAGTTCCGGGTAACCCAGGTGCTCGCGCCCGGCGGCCATCGCGCCGGAGGTGACGATCACGATGCGATGGCCGGCCGCGTGCTGCTGCGCGCACTGACGAACCAGTTCCACCATATGCGCCCGATTCAACCGACGTGAACCGCCGGTAAGGACGCTGGTCCCCAATTTGACCACCAGGGTCTGACTGCCGCTCATATTTCCTGCCGTTTAAGTAAAAAAAGAAAAAAATTTCTGCGAAGGAACTTTTTATCAGGAGTAGGAAGCGAAGCCAACTCTCCGCCGGGGAAAAGCACGAAAAACCCGAGACAAGCGAGTAGACCAAAAGTTCGCATATCACAAGAAATCAGAAAAAATGTCATAAAACGTTCATCTCCAGACGGTAAAACGTCCCCTGTTTTATAAGCCCTTTTCAGGGGCATAACACATTTTACTCATCGGGATTGATAGCAAATGAAGAAAAGTACACTGGCACTCGTCGTCTCTGCTCTGGCGCTGACTTCCGCTGCTCACGCGGCGGAAGTGTATAACAAAGACGGCAATAAGCTGGACTTCTACGGCAAAGTAAAAGCGATGCACTATCTGAGCGACGCGGACAGCCAGGACGGGGATAAGTCCTATGTACGCATCGGCTTCAAAGGCCAGACCCAGATCAACGACCTGATGACCGGTTACGGCCAGTGGGAATATCAGTACAACGTCAACAACTCCGAAGGCTCCGACGCCAACAACGGCAACAAAACCCGTCTGGGCTTTGCCGGTCTGAAGTTTGGTCAGTACGGCTCTGTCGATTACGGCCGCAACTACGGCGTGCTCTATGATGTTGAAGCCTGGACCGACGTGTTCCCGGAATTCGGCGGCGACGGCACCGCGCGTTCCGATAATTTTATGACGCAGCGCGCCACCGGCGTAGCCACCTATCGCAACAACAACTTCTT
Organism: Pantoea sp. X-Soil-MYKO-1289; assembly: GCF_059730625.1. NCBI lineage: Bacteria > Pseudomonadati > Pseudomonadota > Gammaproteobacteria > Enterobacterales > Erwiniaceae > Pantoea > Pantoea sp. X-Soil-MYKO-1289. The sequence goes on along the minus strand of NZ_AP036004.1, from coordinate 974,341 downwards.
CGGTCTGGTTGACGGCCTGCGCTTCGCGCTGCAGTACCAGGGCCGCAACGACGCCAACGGCGCCAACTCGCGTACCGATATCAACCGCCAGAACGGCGACGGCTACGGCGCGTCGCTGGGCTACACCATCGCCGATACCGGCATTAGCGTGATGTCGGCGATCACCTCTTCCGACCGCACCAACCAGCAGCAGGCGCGCGTTTACGGTCAGGGCGACCGTGCGGACTCCTGGGGCGCAGGCGTGAAATATGATGCCAATAGCGTCTACCTGGCGGCTATCTATACCGAAACGCGCAACATGACGCCGTTCAGCGGCACCAACCGCGCAACGGGCCTGGCGGCAGCGGGCGCGGCGAATAAAGCGCAGAACATCGAGCTGGTGGCGCAGTATCAGTTTGATTTCGGCCTGCGTCCGTCGCTGGGCTACGTGCAGACCAAAGGCAAAGATATCGAAAACGGTATCGGCGATGCGGATCTGGTGAAATATATCGACGTGGGCGCCACCTACTACTTCAACAAAAACATGTCGGCGTTCGTGGATTACAAAATCAACCAGCTGGACGACGACAACCGTCTGAGCCTGAACAACGACGACGTAGTTGCGCTGGGCATGACTTACCAGTTCTAAAAAATCTGACGCCGCCGCGACGCGACGCGCGACGGCATCAGTGTTTTCCCCTCAATGTGTCTGATAAACAAGGGCCGCCTCATCAGCGGCCCTTTCTTTATGCAGCTCCGCTTTGCCCCTCCGAAAAGGAAGCAGAGGAGGCGCGCTGGCCTTAGACAGGCTGCCCTTTCCAGCAGCGCACACGGAAGCTGGCCAGCAGGCTGGGGCCGCTCAGGAGCGGGCATTTCGCAGCGCTGAACGGAGTGAGGCTGCCAGGAGAGCCCGCATGGATGCGGGCGAAAGGTGGGGCTGGAACAGGGATGTTCCATCCCCACCGGTCCGTCAGGCAGACGAATGGCGTGAAGGTACCGCGTCAGCGGCGCGAGGACCGCCCGTCCCTGAGCGGCTCCAGACTGCGTTATTACCTCATGCGTAACTGGCACATTACACCTTTCTTCCCACTCAGAACGTCCAGCGTACCCCGGCGTTATAGCGCCAGCCCTTCGCGCCGTTGCCGTCAATCTCCTTGCGGTAGTCCGCCTCGGCGTAGAGCGACACATCGTTGCGGAAGCGGGTGGTGCCGCCGACGCCGACATCCCACATCTGCCCGAACCTGCCGCTGTTGAAATCCTGGCTAATGTCGCTGCCCGCCGCGCCGACGTTGACCTTCGAGCCGCCGCCCCAGCCGCGAGAGTAGTTGGCGCGCAGATAAGGGGTATATTCGCGCTGCGCGTCATCCTGCCAGGTGCGATCCAGCCGCGCGCCGAGACGGCCGATGGTCTGGTCGTCGTCGTCGAACGACACGCTGGTGCCATCCTTATCGGTGGCGTCATCGAACTTCAGACGCATCCAGGTCAGCTGCGCCTGCGGCTCAAGACGCAGACCGTTGGCGAAAACAAAGGGATATCCCGACTCCAGCGAGGCGCTCCAGCCGTCGGCCTTCAGCTTCGCCACCTCTTTTTGCCGCGCGATATCGGTGTCGCCGCGGTGCCAGCTCCAGCTCAGCGAGCCGTCCAGATAGAAGCCGCTGTCACGCTGCCAGGTGCCGTAGAACGAGACGCTGTCGCTGTCGAAGGTGGTGGAGCTGTAGCCGTCCGCGGCGTGCGGACGAATGCGCGTATTGCCGCGCGTATAGGCGACGCCGCCGCGCAGGCTATCGCTTGCGCCATCAAGCTGCAGCAAATTGCCGCCGAGCTGCACCGCGCTGTAGTCGATATCGGCGTTAAAGCCGTAGTCGCTAAAGTCGCGGTTGCTCTGGTAGGTCAGATTCGAGCCGAGATAGCGCAGGAACAGCTCGCCGCCCGTGCCGCTGCGCTGGCCGTCGCGCAGTTCGCCGAGACGCTTATGCAGATCGTCGGTAATCGCCTGAGTGTAGTAGGCCAGACCGACCGGCGCAGAGAGATAAGAAGGCACCTGCGGCGCCAGCGCCGGACGCGCCGCGCGCGATGCGGCACGCCCCGCCTGCGGCTGGCACAGCGAGCCGTCCTCACACACATAGCGGTTAGCGAGCCGGTAATCCCAGCCCGCGCCGCTGCCGTCGGGCGCAAACGCGTACAGCCCGTACTGCCAGGGCCCGGCGGCGAGGTAGCCGCCCTGCAGCGCGAAGCTGTCGGCGCTGGCGTTGCCGGAAACCTGCGCCAGCGAGACGCCTTCGCGGCCGTCGATCGCCCCGTCGCCGCTGGCGTCGCTCTGCGTCGCGGCGCTGCCTGCCAGAATGCGATCGTCAATCAGCGTGGTGCCGGTGACGTCGCCATTGACCCGCAGCGCGTCGCTCTGGCCGCCTGCGCCGCTCAGCCGCGTCGCCAGCCGCAGCGTGCCGCCGAGCGACGCCAGCGTGCCGTCGATGGTCAGCAAATTGTTGCCCGCGCCGCCGTTGCTCAGATCGAGCGTACCGGCGTTGTTCACCACCAGCGAGTCGTCGGCGGCGCCCGCCAGCAGCGGGTTGACGCCGTTGCCGGCAAACAGCGTGGAGTCGCGGTCGATATTGATGGTGCTGTGCGCCAGCTTCAGGTTATCGGTCAGCGTCCACTGGGTTTGAGTGAAGTTAAGCGTGCTCCAGCCCGCGCCGAGGTTGACCCCTTTGCTGAGGTCGTCGTCGCTGAAGGAGCCGCCGCTGGCGTCGATGTTGCGGAAGCTGAGCGTGCTGCCGACGCCGCCCGCGGTGGTGATATGGCGGGTATTCGCCAGGCTGACGTTCTCGATCAGCGCCTGGTTGTTCTCGCCGCTGCCCATGGTCAGGCTGCCGTTGAGGGTGCCGCCGGTGACGGCCAGCGTATCGCTGCCGTTGCCGGTATTGACCTCGCCGACCACGCTGCCGCCGATAAAGGCGAGCTGGTCATTGGTCGCGCCGCCCGCCACGATCGGCGTTTCCGGATATTCCGCGCTGATATCGCCCTGGTTGATAAACAGCGTCTGGCCGCCGCGCAGATCGATAACCGGCGCGACGCGGCTGTAGGAGACGATGGTGCCGCGGTTTATCACCTCGCTGGCGCTGCGGGTGACAATCGCCGAACCACCACTTTCACTGGCGATGGCGATAAAACCGTCAGAGAAGACGCGGCCAGAGGTATTGGCGCGAATGCCATCGCCGCTGCCGTTGACGATAATCGCGTAGCCTGGCGGCACCACCAAATCGTTAGCGGTGGCGGAGCCATCCTCGTGCTGGAACAGATAGCCAACGCCGCTGCCCTGCACGTCAATCGTCGCCTTGCCGCCGTAGTCGAACGACGTGGCGGAGCGGATGCCCGCGCCGTCAATCGGGATGAGATAGGCGTTATCTAACGCGATATTAGCGGTCTCCGCGCGGTTATTAATCGCGCTGCCGCCGCCCTCGGCGCTGAGGATAATTTCGCTCGCCTGCAGCCCCGTAGCGCCGCGATCCAGCAATACCGCGTCCGCTCCGCCTTTTACCCAGATGCCGCTGCGGAACAGCTGGTCGCCCTCAATGTTGAGGGTGGCGTTTTCCCCCACGCGCGCGCCGGCAATGCCACCATCTACCTGCACCGTGCCGTTATAGGGCTGATAGAGGCTTGCCCCTTCGCTGGCGTCAATCCCGATGCCAGACGCTACATGGATCCAGACATTGTTGATCAGGCGGCCGCCGTCCAGCAGTCGCGCGCCAGTGCTGTTCTCGCCGTCAAGGATAATGGTGCCGTTGTTCATTACCGTCGCGCCGCTGGACGCCTGCAGCGCGGTGACGTTTTTACCGCTGCCGATAATGTTACCGTTGCTGAACACCACGCCGTCGCCGTTTTCGCTGATGGCGCCGATGGTCTCGTCGCCGTTCAGCCACACGTCGCCCAGATCGCCGTAGGCGCCGTTGGAAGCGCGCAGCGCCACCGCGCCCTTGCCGTTAAGGAAGTAGGTTTCATTGTCATAGAGCGTGGCGCTACCGGACATTTTCACCCCGGTGGTGTTGGCGCCGCTCAGGGTGATCTCCCCTAACCGCTGCAGCGACAGGATCGCGCCGTCGCCCAGCTGATAGAGCGTTGAGCCGTCGGTAGAGACATCCTGATTGCTGCCGTACGCATAGATGGTGCCGCCCCCTTCCACCACCCGATAAGCGGTCTGGTTGGGATCGTGAAACACCACTCTGCTCTGCTGGCCGAGCACCAGCGCGCCGCCGTAGAGCGCTTCGCCCGCCAGCGCGTTTTCACCATAGAGGTTGATAACGCCGCTTTGCTCGATGCGCGCCGCGTCGCCGATGGCATAGAGGCCGGTGGTAGGGAAAAAGCGATCCGCGCTGCCTGCCGTCACGTTCAGCGTGCCGCTGCTGGTGATAGTGCTGCTTTGTGGATCGGCAAAGGCGTAGCCCGATGCAAAGAGCGCCACCGCGCCGTCGCTGACGCTGATATTGCCGCTGCTGGTCGCCTGGCCGCCAACCAGCGCCTGGATGCCGTAGCTCTGTTCGCCGCGCAGGCTGATGTCGCCGGTGTTGGTCAGCGCGCCGCTGTACTGGGCGATCAAACCGATCTGCTGGTTGCCCTGGCCATTGATATTCGCGTGGTTCACCAGCGTTGAGGCGAAAGGCTGGTCGAAGCTGTTGGTGATATAGCGCGTCAGGTTGTAGTAGTTGCCGTCCACCACCGCCGCCGTCGCGCCGCCGACGTTGAGGTTGAGCTGCGTCGCCGCGTCAATGGTGCCCTGCGCGCCGCCCTCGATGCGCAGCCCGGTGGAGGTGTTGCCGATGTTGAAGATCGCGCCGTGGGTGTTGACCACCGAGCCTTCGCCCACCGCTTCGATGCCGGTGGAAAAAGCCGCGCCCGGTGCGATAGTCAGGCCCGCGCCGTCAAAGTCCGCGCCGTCCTGATAGCGAAAAATCGTGGCGTACCAGTCGTCAGAGCCGGTGGCATAATTGCCCGCCTGCGGCAGATTGATGTGCGCATTCGGTCCGATGGCGAGAAAGCCCATCTGATACTCTCCGCTGCCGCCGAGCTGCGGCACCGCGTCGGCGGTGAGATCGACCGTGGCGTTGCCCTCGGCGCGAATGCCGACCGCGCCGTTGCCCTGCAGCACGATAGGCCCGCTCAGGTTGGCGGACGCCTTGCCGCTTCCCTGTCCGTTAAGCCACACCGCGGTGTTGAAGCTGCCGTTAAGGGTATCGGCGCGGCCGGTAACGTTGATCGCCCCGCTGGAAAAGGCGCTGGCGCGCTGGCCGTCGCGGGCGATGACTTTAATGCCGGTGCCGCCGTCGCCGTTTAGGTTGATGGTGCCGTTGTTGCCCACCAGCCCGCCGCTGCCGGAATCAATCGCCAGCAGGCCGACGATTTCCGCCGGGCGAAACTGCGCGCGGCCGTTGAGATCGAGGGTGCCGTTGTTGAGCGCGATCGCTTCCGGGCCGTTCTCGACGCGCATGGCGGCGGCGTTCTGCACCTTGCTGCCGAGCACGATGCGCCCGTCGTTGATTGCGGTGGAGTTAAACTGCTGCGCAATGGCGCTGACGCCGCCGCTCTGGTTAATCGCCACATCCTCCACGGCGTCGCTTTTCGCGTTCTGCGGCGCGCGGCCGACGTAGATCACGCCGCCCGCGGTGTTAGTAAAGCTGGCGCCGCTAGAGTCGAGCATGACGCCCGCGCTACTTTGGCTGCCGCTCGACTCCGCCACGCCGAGGTTAATCGCGCCGTTGTTGATCCCCTGGGCGTCGCTTAGCCGCAGCGCGCTGCCCGCTTGCGTGGTGGCGTAATTCAGCACGCCGTTGTTGACGAAGCGGCTGCCGCCGGTCGCCAGCACCGTGGTGCCGCTGTAGCCGAGCGTCGCCGCATCCACGCCGCTGCCGTCTGCGTTGTTGAAGAAGCCGCCGTTGATGACGCCGTTATTGACGCCGCTGGCGCCCGCCAGCCGCAGCGCGGTGTTTTCATGGGCCGCCGATCCGCTGGCGGCCAGCTTGCCGTCGATAGTGGCCTTCGCGCCGTTGGTGGCGCGCACCGCGCCGCCGTCGGAGTCGATCACCTCCAGCGTGGCGCCCTTCTGCACCGAGACGCTGGCGCCAGGGCCGTCGGCGCTCAGCACCACGCGCTCGCCCACCGGCAGCGTCACCTCATCGTAATACTCATCGGCGTCGATCACATAGGCGATGGGCGCGCTGTAGAGCGACAGCGCCTTATTGAATTCGCCGTTGTAGCTGCCGGCGCTGAGGTTGCCGCTCCGCAGCTGCTCAATCAGCCAGTCGTTGTACTGGCGCAGATCGTTCAGGCTGGCGACGTTGAATTCGCGGCTGTTGCCGTCCAGCGTGGTGACGCTGAAGGGGCCGCTGTACTGGGCGACGTTATCCACCCACCAGGCCAGATTGGAAGTGTATTCGGTATAGGATCCGGTAAAGGCGATGCGGTTGGCCGACTGCCAGTTCATCGCCCCGCTGCCATTGGCGGTAAACAGCTGGCTCTGCTTGGCCGCCATGCTCCAGCCGTTGGTGGCGGCGGTGGTGGCCGCGCCGTCGACGCCGATATCGACGTTAATGGTGCCGTTGCTCACCTGCGCCACGCGGGCATCGATATATTGCTCTCCGTTGACGTTGTAGTAGTTGGGCAATTCGCTGGCGGGCGTCACCGAGGCGAGCGCGCTGATATTCGCCGAATTAAACACCGGCAGCTGATTATTGCCGCTGCCGTTGACGTCGGGCACGCTAATCAGATAATCCTGCGCGCCGAACGTCAGGCGATCCGCGCCGATAACATTGTCATCGGAAATAATTCTGCCGCTCGATAGCAATTCGCCGACGGTAATGGGGCGGCCGCCATCCAGGCCCGGCTGAAAGCGTTGAATGCCGCTCAGCGTTTGCGTCGATCCATTACAGACGCAAAATACGCCAGCTTTGTTGTCATTTAATAACGGGGAAAAAGGTTTTAACGTAGCGGCCTGACTACCGGTAATCGGAAAAAGCAGCCCGGGCGCAGCGGCCAGGCTTAATAACAGCGGATTTAATTTAAACAAAGGGTTTTCCTCCAGAGAGACAGCACAGGACCACCCGGACTTTTAGGTGTCCGGGTTGGCATTCTTTTTTTGCCGATAACAAACGGAGAAAAGCCGCGACAATGGCGGTCGCGCTGGCGGGTATCACACCATTTCGTCAGGAAAACGTCTACAAATCGTCAGTGCGATCCGCCTCAATAAAATGAGAATAGGAATAATACCGTGCCGATTTCTGATTTAGCTGGACCGGTTATTTCAACGAGCAACGTTGATTAGTCAGCTTTTATAAAGCGGGTTTAGTTAATATCCATAATCAAATAAGCTGTGGAAATAGTTTGCGTCTGGGAGGGGGAATTAAATAAAAGCGGGAGTAAAAGGCGCGTCGGGAAATATCACTAAGGCGGAGGAAAATATAAACGCAGCGCTGGTGCAGCAATAATGCAGAACAGGCATAGCCGAAGCGAATCGAACTATGCCTGCCGTTCAGGGTTCAGGATTACGCGCTGAGATCGACCGGCTCTTTAAAGCCGCTCGCGGGCGTCAGCCCCAGATTTAGCTCCTGCAGCATCGCTTTCAGACGGGTATGGAAGTTACGCAGCGTCTCTTCTACCTTCTGAGCGTTCTCTTTGCCCTTGATGTTCGCCACGGACCAGTCGCCATCTTTATCGAACAGGCCAATATGATAAACGTAGGTAAAATGGTCTTGCTGCGCGTCCAGCTCCATCCACCAGCCCCAGAACTCGCGGCTTTCCGGCGCGGGTTTGACATTGACGCAGGCGGCCAGGCAGTCGAAAAAGAACCGCGTTTCTTCACATTTCCCTTCGCGGATATACGGTCCCAGCTCGGTGAAGCGCTTAAGCAGGCGACTACGGGGATGACCACTCGGTAACGTCATGCTAATTCTCCATAAGTTTGACCGTTAGTATTAAAGCAAACCGCTGAGAATTTGCCAGCTACTGTTGTAACCGCTTTGCCAGCCAGTCGCAAACCTCATTCAGCGCGCGCTCGAAATTCGCCAGCGCCGGCCTGGCGGCGATCGGCAGCAGTTTGCCATCGGCGGAGGAGCTGGCGATCAGCCGCGCATCCTCTTCCGGGCCGAAGGGATCGTCCGGCCAGTAGCCCGCCAGCATCGGCGTCGAGGTGCGACGGCCCAGCAGCCCCTGCACTTTGAGCGAGTAGCGATTCAGCTCGGTGCGCAGCGCGCTGTCGCTGGTAAACGCCATGCCGAGGCGGCTGGCGAGCATATCCATATACATATCCGGGATGGCGTCCTGCTGCTGCGCGCTGGTCAGCAGGCTGTGCACCATCGGGCCGAGCGTCGCCACGGCGCGCAGGCGCGGCGCTTCCAGATAGGCGAGCCGCACCGCCACGTTGGCGCCGAAGCGATAGCCGAACGCCGCCACGCGCTGGTGATCGATCCAGGGCACGCTGGCCAGATCGCGCAGCACCTGCTGATGCAGAAAGCTGGTGTCCTGATTGAGCCGCCACTTCACGGAGAAGCCCACCGACGGCATATCCAGCGTCAGCATGGCGATGCCGCGCGGCGCCAGATAGTCATGGAACAGGCGATAGTGATCGCTTTGCAGCGAGTCGAGGCCGCCGCACAGCAGCACGGTGGGATACGGCGCCGAGGCGTTGGGCGGCATATGCAGAAAGCCGGTGATCGGGCTGCCGCCTTCGATATTGAAGCTCAGCGCCTTGAGTTCGCCGGGCAGCCGACGCGTCGCCTCTTCATAGGCGCGATTCGCCAGCGTCTGCGCCTGGTCCGCCAGCTCGTCGCCTTTGATATAGGGATAGGCGGCCATGCTAAAGAGGTGCGAGGCGCGCAGCCAGTATTCGCCAGCCAGGCTGTCGTCGCGCTCTTCCTGCGCGCGCTCCTGCCAGAGGCCCGCCTGCTTTGACCACTCAAATGCCCAGTTGCCGCTGCGAAAACCGATCACGGTGTCGAGCAGCGCATCGTCGGTATGGCGCTGGTCGCTGTTGGCGATACGCGCCAGCACTTCGATGATCTCCTGCGGCGGCACGCCGCGCCACGTCCACATCAGTTTGTTGAGCATGCGATACCAGCCGTGCTGGCTGCTGCCGTCCAGCGTCGCTTCGACGTCTACCTGGGCGTGATGCTGGCGGTGCACCAGCGAGGAGGTTTCAGGGTAGTTGTAGTGCGGCTTGAATAGCTCTTCGCTGAGATTTTTGCTCGACATGCTTGGGTCTCCTGACGGCTCTGGCAGAGGCTAAGTGTACTGCAGGGTCAGGAGCGGCGCGAGGTGCAAAAGAGCGCAGTGCGCGGCGGGTAGCATGGCCTGTCCGCAAAGACGCTAAAGATGGCATCCTTGCCCGCTCGGCCTGCGCCATCCCTGGCGCAGGACGCTTTGCTCTACAGGCCATGCTACCCGCCGTCTGCGGCAGAAAGCACAACGCCCGGCAAGCCGGGCGTTGTTCACACGAAAGATCAGGCGCCTTTCACAATGGGCGGGATATAGACCACGCCCATGTCCCACGGCTGCTCAATCCAGGTGTTCTGCGGGATATCTACCACGTAGTCATCCACCAGCGGGCGGCCTGCCGGCTTAGCGAAGATAGTGACGAAGTGCGCTTTGGGATACATCTCGCGGATCGCCTGCGCGGTGCCGCCGGTGTCGACCAGGTCGTCGATGACGATAAAGCCTTCGCCGTCGCCTTCCGCGCGCTTAAGCACGGTCATCTCGCGCTGATGATCGTGGTCGTAGCTGGAGATGCAGACGGTGTCGACATAGCGAATGCCAAGCTCGCGCGCCAGCAGAGAAGCCGGCACCAGGCCGCCGCGGCTGACCGCGATAATGCCCTTCCACTGTTCGACAGGCAGCAGGCGCTGAGCCAGTTTGCGGGCATGAATCTGCAGCATGTCCCAGGTAACGACGTATTTTTCACTCATGAATAGCGATCCCAGCCAGTTTAATCGGCTTAAAAATGTGCAACGGGAAAAAGGTTGCGCGAGATTATAAGGATCCTCAGCGCTAAAAACCAGCATCCGAACCACTGGTTGCGGCTTTTTAGCGCGCCTGAGTACGCACCCGGCGATAACAGTGATATTCTCAGCCCCATCACGTCAGATTCGCTGACGGCGACCATTCACTGGAAACTCGCGCACACCGGCCTGGCCGGCGCACTGACACAGGAGACCTGTCGTGTCTGAATTGTCTCAGCTTTCTCCCCAACCGCTGTGGGATATCTTCGCCAAAATTTGCTCTATTCCGCACCCCTCTTTTCATGAGGAAGCGCTGGCCACCTATATTGTCGGCTGGGCGAAAGAGCAAGGTTTTTGGGTCGAGCGCGACGCGGTCGGCAATATCCTGATCCGCAAACCGGCAACCGCCGGGATGGAAAACCGCACGCCGGTAGCGCTGCAGGCGCACCTCGATATGGTGCCGCAGAAAAACAACGACACCGCTCATGACTTCACTAAAGATCCGATTCAGCCCTATATTGACGGCGAATGGGTGAAGGCGCGCGGCACCACGCTGGGCGCCGATAATGGCATCGGCATGGCGTCCGCGCTGGCGGTGCTGGCCGACAGCAGCCTGACCCACGGCCCGCTGGAAGTGCTGCTCACCATGACCGAAGAGACCGGCATGGACGGCGCCTTCGGTCTGCAGCCGAACTGGCTGCAGGCGGAGATCCTGATCAACACCGACTCGGAAGAGGAAGGCGAGATCTACATGGGCTGCGCGGGCGGCATCGACTTTATCACTACCCTGCCGCTGACGCGCGAAGCGGTGCCAGCTGACTTCGAAACGCTGAAGCTGACCCTGAAAGGGCTGCGCGGCGGCCATTCCGGCGCGGATATCCATATGGGTCTCGGCAACGCCAACAAGCTGCTGGCGCGCTTCCTCGCCGCGCACGCCGCCGAACTCGACCTGCGTCTGATTGATTTTACCGGCGGCACGCTGCGCAACGCTATCCCGCGCGAAGCCTTCGCTACGCTGGCGGTCGAGAGCCATAAGGTCGACGCGCTGAAATCGGCGGCGGCGCACTTCCTGCTGGCGCTGCAAAACGAGCACGGCGTGAAAGAGAAGAACATCAATGTCGTGACCGAGCCGCTGGCGCATCAGGGCGAGGCGCTGAGCGCAGAGAGCCGCGACCGCTTCCTGAACCTGCTGAACAGCACGCCGAACGGCGTGATCCGCAACTCCGACGTGGCGAAAGGCGTGGTGGAAACCTCTCTTAACGTCGGCGTGGTCACCATGGAGCACGATAAGGCGGAGATTAACTGCCTGATCCGTTCGCTGATCGATACCGGCCGCGACTACGTGGTGCAGATGCTGACCTCCCTCGGCCAGCTGGCTGGCGCGCAGACTAAACCGAAAGGCGGCTATCCGGGCTGGCAGCCGGACGCCAACTCGCCGATTATGGCGCTGACCCGTCAGACCTATATCGCGCTGTTCGACAAAACGCCGAACATTCAGGTGATCCACGCCGGTCTCGAGTGCGGCCTGTTCAAGAAGCCTTACCCGAACATGGATATGGTTTCTATCGGCCCGACCATCACCGGTCCGCACTCGCCGGACGAGCAGGTGCATATCGAGAGCGTCGGCCTTTACTGGAAACTGCTCACTACTCTGCTGAATGTGATTCCAGAAAAGTAAGCGCGTCATGTTTTGATCAACCAGGCTGCGGCCTGGTTCAGGAATGTTGCTCTGCGCTAACGCGGATGGCATGGCCCGATCGCAAAGTCGCAAAACGCCATCCCTGGCAGCTCGGCCCGCGCAGTCCCTTGCGCGGGACGCTTTGCTCTTCGGTCCATGTCATCCGCGTAGTGAGTTTATCAGCTGCATGCAACCAGGCTTCGGCCTGGTTTTTTTATGCCCGCGCGCCGCGCCAGCATAAAACACCACTTCTCTTTCCTTCCCTGTTGTAAAACACCAGCGTTATCGGGCGCGCCAGCTTTAGCCGCCAAACTATCCAGGCGTCTGGATGGCTAATAAGATTTCGTGCTAGCTTATGCGCTTTCGGCTGTTGCCGCGCCTGAAACTTCAGGAAAAAATTGCGGCCAGCCAGTAACAGGAGAGCTTCAGCTAATGGGTGCCTTAAACCGCCTTGAGATGCGCAATATCTCACTCGCATTCGGCGGATTCGCCGCGCTGACGCAGGTGGATTTCGTCGCGGAAGGCCACTCGGTGCATGCGCTGACCGGCGCTAACGGCGCGGGCAAATCGACGCTGATGGCGGTGCTGTCCGGCGCGCACAGCCACTACAGCGGCGAAATCCGGCTGGACGGCGCGCCGGTGTCGATACGCAGCCCGCGCGACGCGAAACAGCTCGGCATTCACCTGGTGCAGCAGGAGGTGGACGTGGCGCTGGTGCCTCAGCTCAGCGTGGCGGAGAACATCCTGCTGGATCGGCTGGCCGAACCGGGGCACGGCTTTCGCTGGCGCGCCATTCGCCGCCAGGCGCGCGCCCTGCTGGCGCAGCTCGAGGCGAACATCGACGTAAACCAGCTGGTGGAGCGCTGCACGCTGGCGGAGAAGCAGCAGATTTTGCTGGCGCGCGCGCTGTCGCACCACTGCCGCTTTCTGATCCTCGACGAACCGACCGCCCCGCTCGACCAGCACGAAAGCGAGCGGCTGTTCGCCGTGGTGCGCCGCCTGCAAAACAGCGGCATCGGCGTGGTGTTTATCTCGCACCGCATTCATGAACTGAAGGCGATCTGCGACCGCCTGACGGTGCTGCGCGACGGCCGCCTGATCGAGAGCGGCCCGATGGCGGCGCTCAGCGGCGAGCAGATCGTCGAGAAGATGCTCGGCCATCAGCTGACCGACATCTATCCGCCGCGCCGTCCCGCCCGCGCGCAGCCGCTGCTGCTGGCGGTAGAGGGGCTGCACGACGATCGGCTGCTGCAGGATATTTCGCTGCGGCTGCACCAGGGCGAGATCCTCGGCATTGCCGGGCTGGCGGGCGCGGGCAAAACCGAGCTGTGCAAAGCGCTGTTCGGCGCCAGCAAAAGCCGGGTTACGCGCGGCGAACTGCACGGCAGGCCGTGGCGGCCGCGCTCGCCGCACGATTCGGTGAGCCGGCGCATGGCGCTGGTGCCGGAAGAGCGGCGCAAAGAGGGCATTTTTATCGACGAGCCGGTGGCGATGAACCTCAGCGTCAGCGCCGACAGCAGCTTTTCGCGCTGGAGCCTGTTCGGCCATCGCCAGGCGTGGCGCTGGGCGGAAGCGGTGATCCAGCGTCTGAACGTGCGCACCACCGGCCCGGGGCAGCCGCTGCGCCGCCTCTCCGGCGGCAACCAGCAGAAGATCGCCATCGGCAAGTGGCTGCGCAGCCACGCCGACGTGCTGATTTTCGATGAGCCGACCAAAGGCGTCGATATCAAGGCGAAAACCGAACTGTTCCGCTTAATTAGCGGTCTGGCCCAGGAAGGCAAAGGCGTGATTTACGCTTCCGGCGAATTTTCCGAGCTGGTTGGGCTGTGCGACCGAATTTGCGTGCTCTGGGACGGGCGCATCGTGGCCGAGCTGGACGGACGCGCGGCCACCGAAGAGACGCTTCTGCTTTATTCCACTGGAGGAACCCCTGCGTGAGCAGCAAAGAGATTACCCTGACCGCGGCGACGCCGCTGCGCCATCGACTGTTCGACTTCTTCTATAAGTGGGGCATGCTGATCACGGTCGCCCTGCTGATTGCCGGCTTCGGCATCGCCTCCGACAGTTTTCTGGAACCCAACAACATCATCAATATCCTGCGATCCATCGCCATCGTGACGGTGATCGCCGTGGGCGTCTCGGTGTCGCTGACCGTCGGCGGCTTCGATCTGTCGGTCGGCTCTACCGCCTCGCTGGCCAACGCGCTGGTGATCTCGCTGTTCGTCTGGTACGGCATGAACAGCGTCGAGGCGATTGCGCTGACCCTGGCGCTCTGTACGCTGATCGGGCTGTTCAACGCCTTTCTGATCGTGATTTTGCGCATTCCCGATATGCTGGCGACGCTCGCCACGCTGTTTATTATCCAGGGCGTAGCGATGACCTACAGCTACGGCGGTTCGATCACGGAAAACATGGTGATGCCGAGCGGCGATATGGCGGAAGGCGCGATTCCGGCGGGCTTCGGCCTGCTCGGCCAGGTGCCGGTGATCGTTATTATTATGCTGGTGGTGACGGCGGCGGCGCAGCTGGCGCTGTCGCTCACCACCCACGGCCGCCGCATGTATGCGCTGGGCGGCAACCCGGAAGCGGCGCGCCTCTCCGGCATTCGCACCACGCGCTACCGCGTGCTGGCCTATGTGATCGCCTCGCTGCTGGCGGGCCTGGGCGGCATTCTGCTGGCGTCGCGCATCGGCTCGTCGCAGGTCAACGCCGGCGGCGGCTACCTGATGGACGCCGTGGCGGCCGCCTGGATCGGGCTGTCGCTGGCGGGCGCCGGCAAGCCTAACGCGCTCGGCACGCTGGTGGGCGCGGTGCTGCTCGGCGTGCTGCAAAATGGGCTGGTGATGCTCTCCGTTCCCTATTACGCCATGGATATTATTAAAGGACTGGTGCTGGCTCTGGCACTGGCGATGACCTACGTTCAGCGCCGCTAGCGCTGATTAACCTGGAAAAAAGACAATGAAAAAAATATCGCTTTCTCTGCTGACTCTCAGCCTGCTTTCTGCCAGCGCCTTTGCCGACACCGTTGCGCCGGTGCCTGCGCCCATTGCGAATCATGAGGGTCCGGTGCGCATCGCGGTGATCCGCAACCTGGGCTCTGACGACAACACCACGCAGTTTGTCGCCGGCGCCATTCAGGAGGGCCGCAAGCTGGGCTTTAAGGTCAGCACCTTTCTCAGCAACGGCGACGACGCACGTTTCCAGGACTTCGTTAATCAGGCGATCAGCCAGAAGTATGACGGCATTATTCTGTCGCACGGCAAAGCGCCCTACGCCAGCGGTCTGGTGAAGCGCGTCGCCGACGCGGGCATTAAAGTGTCGGTGTTCGACACCCCGGTCGATACGCCGATCCCCGGCGTGACCGTGACCGCGCAGGATGACGCCTCGCTGGCGCAGTCGTCGCTCGGCCAGCTGATCAAGGATTTCAACGGCAAGGCCAATATCGTCAAGCTGTGGGTGGCCGGTTTCCCGGCAATGGAGCGCCGTCAGGTGGTGTATGAGAAGCTGCTGAAGGAAAATCCAGGCATTCATCAGCTGGAGTCAATTGGCGCGGTCTCCTCTGACGTGCAGGGGGATACGGCCAACAAGATCGGCGCGATCCTCGCCAAGTATCCGAAAGGTAAGATCGACGCGATCTGGGGCGCGTGGGACGCCTTTAGCCAGGGCGCCTATAAGGCGCTGCAGGAGAACGGCCGCACTGAGATCAAGCTCTACAGCATCGACGTCTCTAACCAGGATCTGCAGCTGATGCGCGAGAAGAACAGCCCGTGGGTGCAGACGGTGGCGGTCGATCCGAAAACCATCGGCGCGGTGAATATGCGCCTGGTGGCGAATAAGATCGCCGGCGAAGCCACGCCCGCCAGCTACGACTTCAAAGGCGCCTCAATTTCTCAGCAACAGCTGAACAGCCAGCAGGGCGCGATTAACGTGGCGTCGCTGAATAAGATCGTTCCCGGCTGGGGCGGCAATAACGATTTCGTCGCGCCGTGGTTCGCAACGCTGGAAGCGAAATACAAAAAGTAAAACAGAAAGCGGCCTGAGGGCCGCTTGAGATTATTGAAAAACGTGCTGATGTGGATGACATGGCTCGATCGCAAAGACGCAAAAAGCGTCATCCCTGACAGCTCGGCCCGCGCAGTCCCTTGCGCGGGACGCTTTGCTCTTCGATCCATGTCATCCACATTTTAAGTTTGTTAGCCGTCTGAAGGCCGCTTTTTTACTCTATTACGCCGCCCATCTTCAGCGTCGCGGCGATATTCCTGGCCGCCAGCCGCAGATTGGTTTCGGCGTTCGTCAGCGCCTCCTCCAGCGTACAGATGCTGTAAAGCACGCTGAATACCGCGTCCAGACCGTGCTGATGCACCACGCCCACATCCGCCGTCAGGCTGCCGGCAATGCCGATCACCGGCTTGTTAAACTGTTTCGCCACCTGCGCCACGCCAATCGGCACCTTGCCGTTGATGCTCTGGCTGTCGATGCGCCCTTCGCCGGTAATCACCAGCGAAGCGTCTTTGACCTGCTCCGCCAGCCCGAGCGCCTCGGTGACAATTTCGATGCCGCGTCGCAGATCTGCCTGGCAGAAGGCGTGCAGCGCCGCGCCCATGCCGCCCGCCGCGCCGCCGCCGGGAATATGCAGCACGTCGATATCGAGATCGCGCTGAATAATCGCCGCGTAGTGCGCCAGCGCGCTGTCCAGCTGCTCCACCAGCTGCGGCGTCGCGCCTTTCTGCGGGCCGAAGATAGCCGACGCGCCGTCGCGGCCGGTCAGCGGATTAGTCACGTCGCACGCCACTTCGAAACGGCACTGCCGCACGCGCGCGTCCAGTCCGCTGATATCAATTTTTGCCAGCTCCGGCAGCGCGCCGCCGCCGAAGCCGATCTCGTTCTGCTGCGCATCCAGCAGCCGCGCGCCCAGCGCCTGCATCATGCCCGCGCCGCCATCGTTGGTGGCGCTGCCGCCGATGCCGATAATGATATGCCCGACGCCGTTGTCCAGCGCGCTCTTGATCAGCTCGCCGGTGCCGAACGAAGTGGTGGTCAGGGGATCGCGCTGCGCGGCGGGCACCAGCTCCAGCCCGCTGGCGGCCGCCATTTCAATAAAGGCGGTGCGCGCGTCGCCGGAGAGGCCGTAGAAGGCGTCGACCGGCGCGCCGAGCGGTCCGGTTACGCGCAGGTTGACGATACTCCCCGCCGTCGCCGCCACCATCGCCTCAACCGTGCCTTCGCCGCCGTCGGCAACCGGTATCTTCACGTAGGTAGCGTCAGGAAAAATCTCGCGGAAGCCCGCTTCAATCGCGGTTGCCACGCCTGAGGCGGATAAACTCTCTTTGTATGAATCCGGTGCGATTACGATTTTCATAGGCAATCCAGGCGCTGTTGATAGACGGTTCATCATCCGTGATGGCGCAGTGCAGCGGCCGCGCCGGCCGCTGCACTGCGTTAACGGGTTATCTCAACCTTGGCTAATTTTTCATAATAGCAGGCAAGCGCGCTATGGTCGGCGTTGCCCTGGCCGTCGTTGCGCAGCGCCTGCATCATCTCCATCACCGCGGCGGTGAGCGGAAGATGGGCGCCGATGCCGTGCGAGGTATCGAGCGCGTTGGCCAGATCCTTGATATGCAGATCGATGCGGAAGCCCGGCTTGAAGTTGCGATCCAGCACCATCGGCGCTTTGGCGTCGAGCACGGTGCTGCCCGCCAGCCCGCCGCGGATCGCCTGATAGACCAGCTCGGGATTGACGCCCGCCTTGGTCGCCAGCGACAGCGCTTCCGACATCGCCGCGATATTGAGCGCCACGATCACCTGGTTCGCCAGTTTGGTGACGTTGCCCGCGCCGATATCGCCGGTGTGCACCACCGATCCCGCCATCGCCTTCATGATGTCGTAGCAGCGGTCGAAAATCTCTTTGTCGCCGCCCACCATCACGGAAAGCGTGCCTTCAATCGCTTTCGGCTCGCCGCCGCTCACCGGCGCATCGAGCATTTTAATGCCCTTCTCCGCCAGCGCGTCGTGCACCTCGCGGCTGGCGAGCGGCGCGATAGAACTCATATCGATGACGATCAGGCCCGGCTTCGCGCCGTCGAGAATGCCGTTTTCGCCCAAGCAAACCTCTTTCACCTGCGGCGAGTTGGGCACCATGGTGATCACCACGTCAACCTGCTCAGCCACCTCTTTCGGTGATTTCGCCACGCTGGCGCCCAGCGCGCTTAATTCCGCTTCGTTGCTGGCGTTGTGATCGCGCACAACCAGAGAATAACCGGCTTTCACCAGGTTTTTACTCATCGGTTTGCCCATGATGCCGAGGCCGATAAATCCAATTTTCATTGCCTTTCCCCTTCGTCAGTTACTTCTTAAATTTGTCGCACAGCGCCTGAGTCGCGTTGCGGAAGACGCCTACGTCGCTGCCCACCGCCACGAAGCTGGCGCCCCATTCGAGATAGCGGCGCGCGTCCGCTTCGACCGGCGCGAGGATGCCGCTCGGCTTGCCCGCCGCTTTGGCGCGCTCAAACACATGCTTGATCACCTTCAGCACCTCGGGATGCGCAGGCTGGCCGAGATAGCCGAGCGCGGCGGAGAGATCGCCAGGGCCGACGAAGATGCCGTCGACGCCCTCTACCGCGGCGATGGCGTCGATATTGTCCACCGCCTGCTGGGTTTCAATCTGCACCAGCACCGTAATGTTGTCGTTCACCGTGGCGTTGTAGTCGGGCAGCGTGCCGTACATATTGCTGCGGTGCGACACCGAGACGCCGCGAATGCCCGCGGGCGGGTAGCGGGTCGAGGCCACGGCGCGCAGCGCCTCCTCTTCTGTTTCCACAAACGGGATCAGGAAGTTGTAGAAGCCGATATCCAGCAGGCGCTTGATGATCACCGGCTCGTTGCAGGGCGGACGCACCACCGGCGCGCTGACGCTGCCCTTGAGCGCCATCAGCTGCGGCACAAAGGTGGTAATGTCGTTGGGCGCATGTTCGCCGTCCAGCACCAGCCAGTCGAAACCGGCCAGGCCGAGCACTTCAGTGGTGACAGGGTTTGCCAGCGCGCACCAGCTGCCGATCAGGGTTTCTCCTGCCAGCAGACGACGGCGAAATGCGTTCGGCCAGGCTCTGTTACTCATCATCTCTTCTCCCGTTACAACCGCTCCCCGCAGGGAGCCTAAAAGTTAGCGCACCAGACAGGGACGTTTATTGTCGAAGGTCCAGTTCGGTACGAGAAACTGCATCGCCTGCGCATCGTCGCGCGCGCCCAGTCCATGTTTTTGATACAGCGCGTTGGCCTGCATAACCTGATCCATATCCAGCTCGACGCCCAGTCCCGGCTTCTGCGGCACCTGCACCATGCCGCCTTTGATTTGCAGCGGCTCTTTGGTCAGGCGCTGGTTGCCCTCCTGCCAGATCCAGTGGGTGTCGATGGCGGTGATGGCGCCTGGCGCGGCGGCCGCCACATGGGTGAACATCGCCAGCGAGACGTCGAAGTGGTTGTTGGAGTGCGAGCCCCAGGTCAGGCCGAAGTCGTGGCACATCTGCGCCACGCGCACCGAGCCCTGCATGGTCCAGAAGTGCGGATCGGCCAGCGGAATATCGACCGACTGCAGCGACAGCGTATGGCCCATCTGCCGCCAGTCGGTGGCGATCATATTGGTGGCGGTCGGCAGCCCGGTGGCGCGGCGGAACTCCGCCATCACCTCGCGGCCGGAATAGCCCTGCTCGGCGCCGCACGGATCTTCCGCATAGGCCAGCACCCCTTTCAGCTGCTTGCCGAGCAGGATCGCCTCGTTGAGCGACCAGGCGCCGTTGGGATCGAGCGTAATGCGCGCCTCTGGAAAGCGCTTCGCCAGCGCCGTTACCGCTTCCGCCTCTTCGCCGCCGCGCAGCACGCCGCCCTTGAGCTTGAAGTCGTTAAAGCCATATTTGTCGTACGCCGCCTCGGCCAGCCGCACCACCGCGTCCGGCGTCAGCGCCTCTTCGTGGCGCAGGCGATACCAGTCGCAGGCCTCATCTTGCTGGCTCTGATAGGGCAGCCCGGTCTTTTTACGGTCGCCGATGTAGAACAGGTAGCCAAGCATCTCGACGCGGTCGCGCTGCTGTCCGTCGCCCAGCAGCGTCGCGACGTTGACCTGCAGATGCTGGCCCAGCAGATCGAGCAGCGCCGCCTCAATGCCGGTAACCACGTGAATGGTGGTGCGCAGGTCAAAGGTCTGGCTGCCGCGCCCGGAGGAATCGCGATCGGCGAAGGTGCTGCGCACCAGGCTGAGTACGTTTTTATACTCGCCAACCGTTTTGCCGATCACCAGCGCCGCCGCATCTTCCAGCGTCTGGCGGATTTTCTCGCCGCCAGGGATTTCGCCGACGCCGGTATGGCCCGCGTTATCCTTGATAATCACAATATTGCGGGTGAAAAAAGGCGCGTGCGCGCCGCTCAGGTTGAGCAACATGCTGTCATATCCCGCTACCGGAATAACCTGCATCGCTGTGACTTTCGGTGTCGAACTCATCTCCTGCTCCTTACACTGTGGCGCGGCCGAATGCCGGGCGCTTACGGTCGAACGTCCAACCGGGAATCAGATACTGCATGGCGGTGGCGTCGTTACGCGCGCCCGCCGGCAGCGATTTAAAGAGGTCGTGGGCCTGGCGCAGCCGATCCCAGTCCAGCTCGACGCCGAGCCCCGGCGCGTCGGGCACGGCGATTTTGCCGTTGCGGATCTGCAGCGGCTGTTTAGTCAGGCGCTGGTCGCCCTCCTGCCAGATCCAGTGGGTATCGAGCGCGGTGGGATTGCCCGGCGCGGCTGCGCCGACGTGGGTAAACATCGCCAGCGAAATATCGAAGTGGTTATTGGAGTGACAGCCCCAGGTAAGGCCCCACTCGTCGCAGAGCTGCGCCACGCGCACCGCGCCGCTCAGCGTCCAGAAGTGCGGATCGGCCAGCGGAATATCGACCGCATTGAGCATCACCGCATGGTTCATCTCGCGCCAGTTGGTGGCGATCATATTGGTGGCGACCGGCAGCCCGGTGGCGCGGCGGAACTCCGCCATCACCTCGCGGCCGGAATAGCCCTGCTCGGCGCCGCACGGATCTTCCGCGTAGGTCAGCACCTCGCCCATGCCTTTGCAGAGGCGGATCGCCTCGTCCAGCGTCCAGGCGCCGTTGGGATCGACGGTAATGCGCGCGTCAGGAAAGCGCCGCTTTAGCGCCGCCGCGGAATCAATCTCCTGCTCGCCCGGCAGCACGCCGCCTTTGAGTTTGAAATCCTTAAAGCCATATTTGTCCTGCGCCGCCTCCGCCAGACGCACCACCGCCTCGGGCGTCAGCGCCTCCTGATGGCGCAGGCGATACCAGTCGTGGTCGCCGCTCTCGCCGCTCTGATAGGGCAGATCGGTTTTGCGGCGGTCGCCGATATAGAAGAGATAGCCCAGCACCGTCACCTCGTCGCGCTGCTGGCCGGGGCCGAGCAGCTCCGCCACCGGCACGCCGAGGCACTGTCCGAGCAGGTCGAGCAGCGCCGCTTCCAGCGCAGCGACCGCGTTGACGCGCAGCTCAAAGGTCCAGGCGCCCTTGCCGAAGGTGTCGAAATCGGCCGACTGATTGCCTTTGTGCACCTGCTGCACCAGCCGGTTCATGCGCGCCACCTGCTGGCCTTCAACCTGCGGGATCGCCTCGACCAGCGTCTGGTAGATGGTGTCGCCACCCGGCGCTTCGCCGACGCCGGTATGCCCGGCGCTGTCGGTCAGCACCACGATATTGCGGGTAAAGCAGGCGTTATGCGCGCCGCCGATATTCAGCAGCATGCTGTCGTATCCGGCGACCGGGATCACCTGCATGCGGGTAATCACCGGTGAGCTTTGCGTAGACATATTCCCTCCTTATGTCCGCGGTTTCAGTTCGATGCGTTTGATATCGCCTGCAATCACCAGGAAGCTGAAGGCGGCGACGAACGCATGGATGCCGACATAGATCAGCGCGCCTTCAAACGAACCGCTGGTGGCGATGATGTAGCCGATAGCGATAGGCGTGACGATGCCGGAGAAGTTGCCGAACATATTGAACAGGCCGCCGCTCAGGCCGCTGATCTCTTTCGGCGCGGTATCCGCCATCACCGCCCAGCCCAGCGCGCCAATACCTTTGCCGAAGAAGGCGAGCGCCATAAAGAACACCACCACCCATTCGGTGTCGCTGTAGTTGCACATCACCATGCTGATAGAGAGCAGCATGCCGAGCACGATAGGCGTTTTGCGCGCGATGTTGAGCGAGCCGGTTTTGCGCATCAGGTAATCGGAGATGACGCCGCCCAGCACGCCGCCGAGGAAGCCGCACACCGCCGGAATCGAGGCGATCATCCCCGCTTTCAGAATCGACATGCCGCGCGCCTGCACCAGATAGACCGGGAACCAGGTGATAAAGAAGTAGGTGAGCGCGTTGACGCAGTACTGGCCGAGATAGATGCCCAGCATCATGCGCGAGGAGAGCAGCTGCTTGATCTGGAACCACTTCTCATCCCAGCTCACTTTCTGCTGCGCCTTTTTCGCATCCATATTGATCAGCGCGCCGCCCTGCTCCATATACTCCAGCTCGGCTTTATTCACGCCAGGATGGTCGTTGGGATCGTGGATCACTTTCAGCCAGATAAAGCTGAGAATGATGCCGAGGCCGCCCATAAACCAGAACACGTGCGCCCAGCCCACTTCCGATACCAGCCAGCCCATAATCGGCGCGAAAATCACCGTGGCGAAATACTGGGCCGAGTTAAAGATGGCGACGGCGGTACCGCGCTCCTGCGCCGGGAACCAGGCCGCGACGATACGGCTGTTGCCCGGGAAAGATGGCGCTTCTGCCAGACCGACCATAAAGCGCAGCATGAACAGTGAGACCACAATGGCATAGCCGCTAAAGATATCGACAAAGCCCTGCAGCAGAGTAAAAAGCGACCAGAGGAAGATGCTCCAGAAGTAGACGCGTTTTGATCCAAAGCGGTCCAGCAGCCAGCCGCCGGGGATCTGGCCGATAACGTAGGCCCACGAGAACGCCGAGAAGATGTAGCCCAGCCCCACCGAATCGAGACCGATATCTTTCGACATGGCGGAACCGGCGATGGAAATGGTGGCGCGGTCGCCGTAGTTGAACGAGGTGACGATAAACAACATCACCACGATCCAGTAGCGGGCGTTGGTGCGCTTCTGCACCGCTTCCGCCGTCTGGCTGTAACTATTCATGAT
Source organism: Pantoea sp. X-Soil-MYKO-1289 (assembly GCF_059730625.1). Lineage (NCBI taxonomy): Bacteria > Pseudomonadati > Pseudomonadota > Gammaproteobacteria > Enterobacterales > Erwiniaceae > Pantoea > Pantoea sp. X-Soil-MYKO-1289. The sequence continues at coordinate 951,497 of NZ_AP036004.1, read as the reverse complement.
GCACTCCTGAAATATAGCGTTCGCTACATTCGCTCTGACTGCATACACATCGCGTTGGGTATCAGAGAGAAGTCGGGTTAAACACGGCGATTTTTTTATAGGGGCAAACCGATAGTGCGTCGTGACGAATAACCTAACGTCGTATAACGAGAGCCAGTATAGGAATGACAAAAGGCGGAGGCACTGGAAGAACGCCTGACAATTAAGGCGCTAAAGCACGCATTGTCTGGCAGTTGCACAGCCGACTGCGGCGCGCCTCACGGAACCCGGTTTTTTCCGCCCGAAATGGCGATTTATTAAGCGAAGGTCGGCGCCTTTGTGAGACTCTTCACTTGCTTTTGGAAAAGCGAACCAAAAAGCAGCGGAAATGGGCGTAAATGCCGGACAGTTGCACAATGCGGCGGGCAACTCGCGTTCATATACTAAGGCTGGCAAATTCGATGTGCGACATGAAGAACGATAACGCGCCGCCACGTACGGCGCGCCAGGCCGCTGACCCGGCCCGCAGGCACTTAATTAATGACTCGCGTATGCATGACTGGAAGGTGAGCGATGAACCGAATTCTCAATGAGCCGCCGCTTTATATCAAAGTCCATGAAGATGACAATGTCGCTATCGTGGTCAACAACCAGGGGCTGCCGGCAGGCACCACCTTTCCCGACGGGCTGACGCTGACGGAGCATGTGCCGCAAGGGCATAAAGTGGCGCTCGCCGCCATTCCGCAGGGCGCGGCCATTCTCCGCTATGGCGAAGTGATCGGCTATGCGCTGCGCGACATCGCGCAAGGCGGCTGGATCGACGAGTCGCTGGTGGCGCTGCCCGAAGCGCCGCCGCTCGCCAGCCTGCCGCTGGCGACTAACGTGCCGCCCGCGCTGCCGCCGCTGGAAGGCTACACCTTCGAAGGCTACCGCAACGCGGACGGCAGCGTCGGCACGCGCAACCTGCTCGGCATTACCACCAGCGTGCACTGCGTCGCGGGCGTGGTGGACTATGTGGTGCAGATTATCGAGCGCGATCTGCTGCCGAACTACCCGAACGTCGATGGCGTCGTGGCGCTGAACCACCTTTACGGCTGCGGCGTGGCGATTAACGCGCCGGCGGCGGTGGTGCCGATTCGCACCATTCATAACCTGGCGCTGAACGCCAACTTCGGCGGCGAAATCATGGTGGTGAGCCTCGGCTGCGAGAAGCTGCAGCCCGAGCGTCTGCTGACCGGCACCAGCGACGTGCAGGCGATCTCGCTGGACGATCGCGACATTGTGCGTTTGCAGGATGAGCGCCATATCGGCTTCGGCGCGATGGTGGAAGAGATCCTCAGCGTGGCGAAAAGGCACCTTGAGCGCCTTAACCGCCGCCAGCGCGAAACCTGCCCCGCCTCCGCGCTGATTGTCGGCACGCAGTGCGGCGGCAGCGACGCCTTTTCCGGCGTAACCGCCAATCCCGCCGTGGGCTTCGCCTCCGATCTGCTGGTGCGCTGCGGCGCGACGGTGATGTTTTCCGAAGTGACCGAAGTGCGAGACGCGATTCATCTGCTGACGCCGCGCGCCGTTAATGAAGAGGTGGGCAAGCGACTGCTGGAAGAGATGGCGTGGTATGACGACTATCTCGATCAGGGCCAGACCGACCGCAGCGCCAATCCTTCGCCCGGCAATAAAAAGGGCGGACTGGCGAACGTGGTGGAAAAAGCGCTGGGATCGATCGCCAAGTCAGGCCGCAGCGCCATTGTCGAAGTGCTGTCGCCAGGCCAGCGGCCGACGCGGCGCGGGCTGATCTACGCCGCCACGCCCGCCAGCGATTTTGTCTGCGGCACTCAGCAGATGGCGTCGGGCATTACGCTGCAGGTCTTTACCACCGGACGCGGCACGCCTTACGGCCTGGCGGCGATTCCGGTGATCAAGATGGCGACGCGCAACGCGCTGGCCGATCGCTGGCACGACCTGATGGATATCAACGCCGGCACGATCGCCACGGGCGAAGAGACTATCGAGCAGGTCGGCTGGCGGCTCTTCCACCTGATTCTGGATATCGCCAGCGGCCGCCAGCAAACCTGGTCGGATCGCTGGGGCATTCGCAATCAGCTGGCGGTGTTCAACCCGGCGCCGGTGACCTGATAAGGGCGCGCGCTGCGCGGCGGCGGCGCGCGATTAACTCACAGCTGTTTTCCCCACGCCTCGACCCAGGGCGAAGTGACCGTCTCCGGTTCAGGATCTTCGGTCGCATCCACCAGCAGCACCTCGCCGACGCGCTGCGCGCCCTGCTCCTGCAACAGCGCGTCAAAGGTTTTGCCCGCGCCGCAAAAGTGATCGTAGCTGCTGTCGCCGAGCGCGATGACGCCGTAACGCAGCGTCGGCTGATAACCCAGCTTATCTTTCACGTCGTGATAAAGCGCGGCGATGCTGTCGGGGAAATCGCCCTGGCCGGTGGTCGAGGTGATCACCAGCGCGACGTCGCCGCTGTACTGCTGCCACTGCGCGAGCGTCGGATCGTCATACACCGCAACCTCGTGCCCCTGCGCCTGTAAAACAGGCTGCGCCTCTTCCGCCGCCAGCAGCGCGTTGCCGTATACCGTACCTACAAAAATGCCAATCTTCGCCATGTGCCTGCTCCTTAAGCTGAGGTGCTATCCTCGCCTGCCGCGGCGGCAAACTCAAGCCCTGCGGCGGCGAGCGCCGCCTGCCAGCCGAACTCGCACGCCAGCCGACGCCATACCGTATCCAGCCCGGCGCGGATCACCAGCGGCTCGCCGGTCACCGGGTGCGTTAGCGCCAGGCTGCTGGCGTGCAGCATCAGGCGGTCGGCGCCGAAATGCTGCGCCGCGCCGCGATTTTGCCGCAGATCGCCGTGGGTGGTGTCGCCGATAATCGGGTGACGCAGATGCGCCATATGGCGGCGCAGCTGATGCTTGCGGCCCGTGCGCGGCGAGAGCTGCATCAGGCTGTAGCGCGCGCTCGGATAGCGGCCAATCGCCACCGGCATTTCCGCCCAGGCCAGCGCCTGATAGTCGGTCACCGCCGGCTGCGGCTCGCGCGCTTGCGTAGCGAACTTATCGGCGATCTTGTCCAGCTCCTCCACCAGCGGATAGTCGAGCGTGCCGCTCTCCTGCAGCCAGCCGCGCGTCACCGCGTGGTAGGTTTTCCGCATCTGATGCTGCTCGAACTGCTGCGACAGCAGGCGCCCGACGTCGCTGGAGAGGCCCATCAACAGCACGCCGGAGGTCGGGCGGTCGAGCCGATGCGCGGTAAAGACGTGCTGGCCGATCTGGTCACGCACGGTTTGCATCACCACCACCTTCTCTTTGCGATCCAGCCAGCTGCGATGCACCAGCCAGCCGGCGGGTTTATTAACTGCCACCAGCCATTCATCCTGATAAATAATCTCCAGCATCAGGCGGGATCGTCCATAAACAGCGCGTCGAGCTGGGTCAGGCTGTGCAGGATCGGCGCATGGCCCGGCGTGGCGGCGGTCAGCGCGACTTCAAAATAGGGAGCGATAGCGAAATTTTGCGGCAGCGGCTGCTGCGCGGCGATAAGCGCCCGCATACGCGGGATAAGCACCCACTGCAGCCACTCGAGCGGCTCCAGCGTGTCGAGACAGAAAGGCTGGCTGCTGGCGAGCGCGCTGGCGGACGGGGGCGTTTCCTGCCAGTGATGGTGATCGCGCAGCAGCGCTTCGAGCTGCTCCAGCCGTTGTAACAGTAAAGGGGTCATGGGCCACCTCCAGCGAGCGGTAAATTCGGGCCGCAAGCATACCACCGCCGGACGCGGGCGCAAAAAAAGGGAGCACTGTTAAAACAGTGCTCCCGGTTCGTTTGCAGCTTTCCCGCTACTTTGATGCTCCCTGCCTCATCCATGACAACTTTTCCTTTGCGCCATCCTGCGCTTATCGTCCTGATAATTCCTTTGGCTTCCAGGCCCGCCGCGCATCATGTGCGGCTCTCGTTCTCCTTCCTGGAGGTGTCCCTGACTCTCTCCTGAGTATCCTGCTTCATCCTGAAGCCTTCCGTGTGACGTAAACTCCGTTACGGTCCCGCCTCCTGGCATGACGTATCCTGACGCTATCTTCAATCCTCTGGCTTCCTGCCAACTGCTGACTATTCTGGCAGAGGCCGCTGAATAAACAAGGTACTCAACAGCGTTACATTATTTGTTTATAGACCAGATTTAGGAGTAATGCCATTAAGTCAATGATTCACAATATTTTTACATTGCGGACTTCTGGATGTCCCTTCAGAGAAATGCCAATATCTCACAGTACATGTAAGAGATATCTCACATTGTCACTGGCGATTATCTGCAAAGGCTGGCATAACCACCTGTAAATTCTTAAGAAATGTCCGAACATTTTCCGCCAGAATTTCGCGTTTTTTGGTTCCGGGCTGCTCAAGAATCACCTCGCCGCTCAGGTTGCAAATTGAGACGATCTCCTGCTCCGATTCCGTGGCGGCGATAAACAGCGTCGGCGTCTGTTTCAGGCGACGCTTCATAATCAGATGCCCGATTAGATTCTCCTGCAGCCGCAGGAAATCCTCTTCGCTCCAGACCTGAAGCAGCGACAGCTCAAGGTGCGCAAAGCGCGCCGTCATATCGCCCGCGAACTGCGCGGTATAAAAGGCGGCGATATCCTCCTGAAGCGCGATCTCCAGCGCGCGCTCTACCGCTTCCAGCGTGGCGGGCAAGGTGAAGGGCTGCGGCTGCCACCATACCTCATCTGCCTGGGTGGCGATAATGCAGGGCGACGGCACGCCATAAAGCGCCTGGCTGGCGGGCGCGTGGCCGGTGCGCTGTTGCCAGGCGTCGCAATAGCGGGCGGTAAATTCGCGCAGGGCATCCACAGTCTGTTGCATCACTCTTTTTCTCGCGTCTGATGGGTTACACTTATCCACTTTGTTTTGTATCACGGGTAACCGCTATGTCTTTATATGAAAAGGATCAGGCGCTGAGCAACCTGACCCTGGGCAAACCCACAGCCTATCACGATCAATACGATCCCAGCCTGCTGCAGGCGGTGCCGCGCAGCCTGAACCGCACGCCGCTGGGACTCACATCCGATTCGCTGCCTTTTACCGGCGCGGATATCTGGACGCTCTACGAGCTCTCCTGGCTTAACAGCAAGGGCGTGCCGCAGGTGGCGCTGGGCGAAGTGGTGCTGAACGCCACCAGCGAACATCTTATCGAGTCAAAGAGCTTTAAGCTCTACCTTAACAGCTTTAACCAGACGCGCTTCGACAACTGGGGCGAGGTGCGCCAGACGCTGGAGCGCGACCTCAGCGCCTGCGCGCAGGGCGAAGTCAGCGTCGCGCTGTTCCGCCTGAGCGAGATCGAGGGCCAGCCTATCGGTCAGTTTAGCGGTTACTGCATCGACGAGCAGGATATCGCCATCGCGGACTACAGCTTTAATGCCGACTACCTTATCGGCGCGGCGAGCGGCGAAGTCGTAGAAGAGACGCTGGTCAGCCATCTGCTGAAATCCAACTGTTTGATCACCAATCAGCCCGACTGGGGTTCGGTGATGATCCGCTACAAAGGCCCGCGCATCGACCGCGAAGCGCTGCTGCGCTACCTCATCTCTTTCCGCCAGCACAATGAGTTTCACGAGCAGTGCGTGGAGCGCATCTTTAACGATCTGCTGCGCTTCTGCCAGCCGCAGCAGCTTACCGTCTATGCGCGCTACACGCGTCGCGGCGGCCTGGATATCAATCCGTGGCGCAGCAACGTGCCTTTTACGCCGGGATATTCCCGTCTGGCGCGTCAGTAGCTTTGCGAGGCCTCTCGCAGCCTGCGCGTCAGAGGTTGCGTTCCCCTTGAGCATTGAGGGTCGACAAGGCACTCTGTTAAAGGCGGCGGTCGGAGGATCGCCGACCAGGGATTTTCGCCACCGCAACGGCGGTGTCATTAGTCACCCAGGCGGGTGTAACGGAGTTCATTTGATTACGCATATCAGCCCTCTTGGCTCGATGGATCTGCTCTCTCAGCTGGAAGTGGACATGCTCAAGCGCACCGCGAGCAGCGACCTTTACCAGCTGTTTCGCAACTGCTCCCTTGCCGTCCTGAATTCAGGCAGCCAGACCGACAGCAGCCACGAACTGCTTTCCCGCTTTGAAAATTTCGACATCAACGTGCTGCGCCGCGAGCGCGGCGTCAAGCTGGAACTGATCAATCCGCCGGAAGAGGCGTTTGTCGACGGACGCATTATCCGTTCGCTGCAGGCCAACCTGTTTGCCGTGCTGCGCGATATTCTGTTTGTTAACGGCCAGCTGGCGATCGCCGGCATGGAAGAGGCGCCGCCGGATGATTCGGCGCATATCACTAACCAGGTGTTCTCCATTCTGCGCAACGCCCGCGCGCTGCACATTGGGGAATACCCGAATACCGTGGTCTGCTGGGGCGGCCACTCCATCAACGCGGTGGAGTACCAGTACTGCCGCAACGTCGGCACCCAGCTGGGCCTGCGCGAGCTGAATATCTGCACCGGCTGCGGGCCGGGCGTGATGGAGGCGCCGATGAAAGGCGCGGCGGTGGGCCATGCGCAGCAGCGCTACCGCGACAGCCGCTTTATCGGTCTGACCGAGCCGTCGATTATCGCCGCTGAGCCGCCGAATCCGCTGGTGAACGAACTCATCATCATGCCGGATATCGAAAAACGTCTGGAAGCCTTTGTGCGCATCGCGCACGGCATCATTATTTTTCCTGGCGGCGTGGGCACGGCGGAAGAGCTGCTCTACCTGCTGGGCATTATGATGAACCCGCAGAACCACGAGCAGGTGCTGCCGCTGATCCTTACCGGCCCGCAGGAGAGCGCCGACTACTTCCACGTGCTGGACGACTTTATCGTCAACACGCTGGGCGAAGCGGCCCGTCGTCACTATAAGATCATTATCGACGACGCCGCCGAAGTGGCGCGCCTGATGAAGAAAGCGATGCCGCAGGTGAAGGAGTATCGCCGCGAAACCGGCGACGCCTACAGCTTTAACTGGTCGATTCGCATCTCGCCCGATCTGCAAAAGCCGTTTCTGCCAACCCATGAAAATATGGCCAACCTCAATCTCTACACCAGCCAGCCGGCGGAGCAGCTGGCGGCGGATCTGCGCCGCGCCTTCTCCGGCATCGTCGCCGGGAACGTGAAAGAGATCGGCATACGGGAAATCCGCGAAAAAGGGCCCTATAAGCTGCACGGCGAGCCGGACATTATGCGCCGCATGGATGAATTGCTGCAGGGCTTCGTCGCTCAGCACCGCATGAAGCTGCCGGGCACCGCCTATATCCCCTGCTACGAAATCATTAAATAAACTGCAAGGAAGGCAGTCCTGCCGGGCTGCCGTTTAGCTTATGTCATTTCACCTTCTAATTGTGGACGCGCTCAATCTGATACGTCGTCTGCACGCAGTACAGGGATCGCCCTGCGTCGAGGGTTGCGTCGCGGCGCTGCGCCAGCTTCTGGGGCATACGCAGCCGACCCACGTGGTGGCGGTATTCGACAGCGAACAGCGTCACCAGGGCTGGCGGCATCAGCTGCTGCCGGACTATAAAAGCGGCCGGCCGCCGATGCCGGAGGATCTGCATGCCGAACTTCCTGCGCTGCAGGAGGCGTTTCGCCGCGTCGGCGTCAGCTGCTGGATCGCCGAGGCGGATGAAGCGGACGATCTGGCCGCTACGCTGGCGGTAAAAATGGCGCAGGCGGGCCATCAGGCGACCATCGTCTCTACCGACAAAGGCTACTGTCAGCTGCTGGCGCCGCAGATCCGCATCCGCGACTACTTTCAAAAGCGCTGGCTGGATCTGCCCTTTATCGAAAACGAGTTCGGCGTCGCGCCGCAGCGGCTGCCCGATTACTGGGGGCTGTGCGGCATCAGCAGCAGCAAGATCCCCGGCGTGGCGGGCATCGGCCCGAAAAGCGCCAAAACGCTGCTGCAGACGTTTGGTTCGCTGGAGGCGGTCTATGCGCAGCTCGACGAGGTGCCGGAGAAGTGGCGCGCGAAGCTGGAGGCCGGGCGTGAGTCCGCCTTAATCAGCCGACAGGTTGCGATGCTGAAGCAGGATTTGGTGCTGCAGGGGAATTTGAAAACGCTGCGCTACCAGGGCCAGGCGCCGCAGCGCCCGGCCTGACGCTTAACGTTCGTCGCGGCGGCCCGGTATGGCGCCCCAGATGCGGCGAATATGCACCGTGACCTCTTCGCGGTCGTGGTAGAGCTGGCGCGCGCGGATCTGCGCGTTGATGCCCTGCGCCTTCAGCGCCTCGTCAATCATCGCCAGGTTCTGCGTCACCTCTTCGTAGCGCTTTTTCATCGGCAGCTTAAGGTTAAAAATCGCCTCGCGGCACCAGCCGTTGACCAGCCATTCGGTCATCAGGCTGGCGACGCGCACCGGCTTCTCGACCATATCGCACACCAGCCAGTCGTTGTTGTTGCGCGTCGGGCGAAACTTAAAGCCGTCCTCGCGGCAGTGGGTGACCTGCCCGGTATCCATCAGGCTCGGCGCCATCGGGCCGTTATCCACCGCGTCAACCCACATGCTGCGCTTCACCAGCTGATAGGTCCAGCCGCCGGGACAGGCGCCGAGATCGACCGCGCGCATGCCGCCCGCCAGGCGCTCGTCCCACTCGTCGGCGGGAATAAAGACGTGAAACGCCTCTTCCAGCTTCAGGGTCGAGCGGCTCGGCGCATCAGCCGGGAATTTCAGGCGCGGAATGCCCATATAGAACGGCGAATTGTTGCCAGCAGCAGAGTAGCCGACGTAGCAGGCGCCAGGCGCGATAAAGAAGACGTGCACCACCGGGCGCTTCGGGCTTTCGTAGTTGAGCAGGATCCCCGCCTCGCGCAGGCTGGCGCGCAGCGGCACGGTAAACTTGCGGCAAAACTTCGTCAGCTCTTTCGCTTCGTTAGTATCCGGCACCTCGACGCGCAGTTCGCCGCCCTTCTCCACCACGCCGGTCAGCATGCCGACAATCGGCGCGATGCGATCGTCCGGCGGCAGATCCTTCAGCAACTCGCCGACCACCAGCATCTGGCGGGCGAAGATCAGCGTATCGAAAGGCAGCTCGCGCGCCAGGCGGTCGGCGTCTTCATGCTGATAGCACTCGAACAGCACATAACCGCTGTTCTCTTTCACCCGCGGAAAACCGTAGATTTCACGCTCGGCGGCGCAGGCGGCGATTTCCGCAGCGCACTCTTTTTCAAAGCCGGGACGGCAGTAAAGTAAAACTTTATTCATGGCGATCTGCCTTTCGTTTAAGACGCAGCGCGCCAATCAACATCAGAAACCAGCCGACCAGGAAACAGAGGCCGCCGACCGGCGTAACAAAAACCCAAAACTTCAGATGCGACAGCGCCAGAGAGTAGAGGCTGCCGCTGAACAGCACGACGCCGAGGGCAAGAAAGGCGCTGCTCCAGTAAAACCAGAGATTGGCGCGGCGCAGCATCGCGGCGCCCAGGCCGATAACCGCCAGCGTATGGTACGCCTGATACTCCAGCCCGGTATGAATCCAGGCCATTTCGGTCGGCCCCAGAGAACGGCTTAAAACATGGGCGCCAAAAGCGCCAAAGGCCACCAGCAAAAACCCGCTGATGGCGGCAAAAATAAACATGGCACGACTGGACATCTGACTATCCTCAAGGTGCATCTGTACATCTGGCTACAGAAATCAATTAGTTAGTGATCGTAGCGAAAGCGGAATTTTTCTTGTTCGCTGGCGGCTTTCGCGATGATCCACTGTCGAAAGGCGGCTATTTTACCCAGTTCTGCCTGGCTGTCATGACAAACCAGATAAAAAGCGTTTTTACTCACCAGCACGTCGTTGAACGGACAGATCAATCGGCCGGCTTCTATTTCGCTCTGCGCCATCACGTTGTTCGCCAGCGCCACGCCCTGGCCGTGGATCGCGGCCTGCAGCACCATGGCGCTGTGGCTGAAAATCGGCCCCTGCTGGACGTTAATATGCTGCAAGCCTAGCTGCCGGATATAGGATTGCCAGTCGCGCCGCGAAGCGTCATGCAGCAGCGTGAAGCGCGACAGATCCATCGGCGTTTTCAACGGATTGTCGCCGGTCATCAGCGCGGGCGAACAGACCGGCAGCAGATATTCGGCGTAAAGTTTTTCCACGCGCAGTCCCGGCCAGTTGCCGCGGCCGTAGAAAATCGCCACGTCGACGTCGTCGGCCAGCTTCTCTTCATCGCGGTCCACCGCCTGGATACGCACGTCGATGCCCGGATAAGCCATATTAAAGCTGGAGAGTCGCGGCACCAGCCACTGAATGGCAAAGCTGGGCAGCAGGCTGACGGTTAAGGCGCCCTTTGCGCTACGCGCCTGAAGTTTGCGCGTCGCGTCGTTGAGCGCGGTGAAAATCTCTTTGATATCGAGATAGTAGCTTTGCCCCTCTTCCGTCAGCAGCAGCGAGCGATTCCTCCGGCGAAACAGCTTAAGTCCCAGAAAATCTTCCAGCGATTTAATCTGATGGCTGACGGCTGCCTGGGTGACGAACAGCTCTTCGGCGGCTTTGGTAAAGCTGAGATGGCGCGCCGCAGCGTCAAACACGCGGAGTGCATTAAGAGGAGGAAGGCGTTTCGACATGGTTTTCCGTGCTCGGATCAGGGGCAATACGCGTGCGCTTATAAAAAGCGGTCACATATTAGTTTTAGTAATCCGATGCATTATAAATTGTCCGTTGAGGAAGCTCCAGCAAATACCTATAGTTGCCGCACTTCCTGAGCCGGAACGAAAAGATTTCAGGATTTGTGAGTGAGTTCGCAGATTTCCGGGAAGCTTTTGGCTTGTGGTCGTGATGTTGTGTTTGCATTTTGATCTGACGTTTGCAGATCAAGCTTTTAATTCCTGTAGATTTACCCTGTCTGTCCATAGTGATTTTGAATAGCACCGCAAATTGCGGTGCTTTTTTTTTGCCTGCAGCAGACGCCGAAGCGCTTACTGCATCTCAACCATCTCTTTGACGTCGGAGCGGTTAATCTGCTGCTTGTTGCCGTTAGCGTCTTTATAGCTGATCATACCGGTATCGCTGTCTACTGAAGGCTTGCCTTCTGAAACAATGGTGCGACCGTCATTGGTATGCATGACATAATTGCTTGAACACGCGGCCAGAGTAAAAGCCATAGCGCAGACAGCCAGCACTGCTGAAAGTTTTTTCATTTTCTATCTCCTTGTAGATGATTGCATCAAACCGCCCGCGTTGGCTAACCCTAGTCAAATCGACTAAAGAAGGTTGCTCCTTGTGCGGGTTTTGGTTTAAACCTTGCATTAATCAGCATAACGCGCTTTTACAGCTTTGCCAGGAGAGAGCCAGGCTTTTGATCTGGCCCTGTTTATTTGTATGACGAGACAAAGCATGACCGCATTCAACCCCACCGCCTTCCGCCAGCAGTTTCCCGCGCTGAGCGACGCCGGCGTTTATCTCGACAGCGCCGCCACGACGCTCAAGCCCCAGGTGGTGATTGATACCACGCAACAGTTTTACAGCCTGAGCGGCGGCACCGTGCATCGCAGCCAGTACGGCGCGGCGCGTCAGCTTACCGAGCGTTATGAACAGGCGCGGCATCAGGTGGCGCGCCTGCTGAATGCGGCGCACGGCCACCAGATCGTCTGGACGCGCGGCACCACGGAGGCGATCAATCTGGTCGCCAACGGCTGGCTATTGCCGCGGCTAAAGGCCGGCGACGAGATCCTGGTGAGCGAGGCGGAGCATCACGCCAATCTGGTACCCTGGCTGATGGCGGCGCAGGCGCGCGGCGCGAAGGTGGTGAAATGGCCTGTCGGCGCCGATCGCCTGCCGGATATCACGCTGCTGTCGTCGCTGCTTAACGCGCGCACCCGGCTGCTGGCGATCGGCCAGATGTCCAACGTTACCGGCGGCTGTCCCGATCTGGCGCAGGCGATCGCGCTGGCGCACGGCGTCGGCGCGAAGGTCATGGTCGACGGGGCGCAGGGCGTGGCGCACTGCCCAACCGACGTGCAGGCGCTGGATATCGATTTCTACGCCTTCTCCGCCCATAAAATCTACGGCCCGACCGGCATCGGCGCGCTCTATGGCAAAGCCGAGCTGCTGGAGGAGATGTCGCCGTGGCAAGGCGGCGGTAAGATGCTGACCCACGTCGATTTCAACGGCTTTACGCCGCAGCCCGCGCCCTGGCGCTTCGAGGCGGGCACGCCGAACGTGGCGGGCGTAGTGGGACTAAGCGCCGCGCTCAGCTGGTTTGAGCAGCACGACCGGCTGAAAGCGGAGATGTGGAGCCAGCAGCTTGCCAGCCTGGCTGAAGAGCAACTGGGCGAGTTTCCCGGTTTCCGCAGCTACCGCGCGGGCCGGACGAGCGTGCTGGCGTTTGATTTCGAGGGCGTGCACCACAGCGACATCGTTACGCTGCTGGCGGAACAGGGCATTGCGCTGCGCGCCGGCCAGCACTGCGCGCAGCCGCTGATGGCGGCGCTGGGCGTGAGCGGCACGCTGCGCGTCTCTTTCGCGCCCTATAATAATTTACAGGATGTCGACGCGCTGACGCGCGCCGTCTACACCGCGCTCGATCTGCTCTCAGAGGAGGAAGCATGAGTCAGGCTCTGACTGGCCCGCACCCGTTTGGCGATCTGATTACCCTGGACGGCCTGAAAGAGAAGTTCGCCCATTTTCAGCAGTGGGAGGATCGCTATCGCCAGCTGATCCAGCTCAGCCGCCAGCTGCCTGCTCTGCCGGAGGCGCTGAAAACCGCCGATATCGAGCTGACCGGCTGCGAAAACCGCGTCTGGCTCGGCAGCCAGCTGCGCCACGACGGCACGCTGCATTTCTATGGCGACAGCGAAGGCCGCATCGTGCGTGGCCTGCTGGCGGTGCTGCTGACTGCCGTGGAGGGAAAAACGCCGCAGGCGCTGCTGGCGGAAGATCCGCTGCAGCTGTTTGACCAGCTGGGGCTGCGCGCCCAGCTCAGCGCCTCACGCAGCAGCGGCCTGAAAGCGCTGGCGGAGGCGGTACATCAGGCCGCGCGCGCGGCGCAGCCCTGAGGCTTTACGCCGCCTGACGCGCCGCGCGCGCGAGGAATTTCTTCAGCGCATGGGAAACGGCGACAAAGCCGAAGGTGGCGGTCACCATGGTGGCCGCGCCGAATCCCGCTTCGCAATCCATTCTTTTCGGCCCTTCAGCGGTGCTGCGCGCGGCGCAGACGCTGCCGTCCGGCTGCGGATACATCAGCGCTTCGGTCGAGAAGACGCAGTCGACGCCCAGCTTGCCTTTGCTGTTTTTCACCACGCCGAGCGCCTTCAGCCGCTCGCGCAGCTTAGCCGCCAGCGGATCCTGAATCGTTTTCGCCAGATCGGCCACCTGGATCTGGGTCGGATCGATCTGGCCGCCCGCGCCGCCGGTGGTGATCAGCGGGATCTTGTTGCGGCGGCACCAGGCGATCAGCGCCGCCTTTGGCCGTACGCTGTCGATGGCGTCAATCACATAGTCGTAGCCCGCCGCCATCAGTTCGGCGGTGTTGTCCGGCGTGATGAAGTCGTCAATGCAGATCACCTCGCAGTCGGGGTTGATGGCGCGCAGCCGCTCAGCCATCACCTCGGTTTTCGCCTTGCCGACGTTGCCGTTCAGCGCGTGGATCTGCCGATTGGTATTGGTGATGCAGACATCGTCCATATCGATCAGGGTAATTTTGCCGATGCCGGTGCGCACCAGCGCTTCCGCCGCCCAGGAGCCGACGCCGCCGATGCCGATCACGCAGAAATGCGCCGCGGCGAAACGCGACAGCGCATCCTGCCCATAAAGACGTGCCGTGCCGCCAAAACGCTGACGCCAGGCGTCGTTAACCACACTCATAATTAACCTTGTCACCTCATGCGGGCCGCGCGGCCCGCCGAGTAATCAGTTTGAACCCAGTAACAGAGAGCCATTATCGCCGTTTTGCGGACTGCTGAACAGCGGCTGTCCGGCGCCCGGCGCCGCCTTCAGCACCCAGACGCGGCCGTAATGGTTATAGAAGCCCGCCAGATGCGCCGCGTCGGGCCCGATGCCCTGATAGATGTCAAAGTGCTGGCCCTTGATGGCGCCGCCGACGTCCAGCGCCACCATCAGGCGCATCTCATACTTACCGTTGAACTTGCCTTTCTCGTTCAGCTGCGGCACTTCCGCCAGCAGCGCGGTTCCCGCCGGGATCAGCGAACGGTCCGACGCCACCGAGGCCTTCGCTACCAGCGGCACCGCGCTGGCGCCGCGCACCGGCGTGTAAGGTTCCGGCTTAAAGAAGACGAACGACGGGTTGGTTTCCAGCAGCGCGCGCACCTCCTGCTCAGAGTGCGACGCCGCCCAGTCGCGAATCGCCTGCATCGACATATCCTCGCGCTTCACCTCGCCGCGATCGATCAGCTCTTTGCCGATGCTGTGATAGGCCCAGCCATTTTTGCCGCCGTAGCCGAAGAAGGTCATCGGGCGGCCGTCGCCGTAGTCAACGTAGCCGCTGCCCTGCACGTCCATAATAAAGTTATCGATCAGCGAATTGCTCCAGCCGATAACGTAGCGTTCGTCCAGCGCGCCGCTATAGATAGAGGCGCGGCTCGGCAGCTTTGCGCCGCGCTTGCGCGGCGGCATGCGGTAGATGGGGTACTGGAATTCCCCCTGACGCGTATAGCGCGCCTGCACCACCGGCGTGTAGTAGCCGGTAAACTGCACGTTGCCGTAGTTGTCGGTGCCTTCCATCTGGAAGGCGTTCAGGCCGAACTGGCGCAGCTGGCGCGTATCGGCGCCCGCCATCAGCCAGCTTTCAATCGCGCTGTAGGTGCCGGTGTGGCGTCCATACAGGGCGGAAGAGGCGGACTGGATCTGCCGCACCTGCTCGCCGAAATCTCTGCCGTTCACCGGCCGGCCTTTGGCATTAGGCTGGTTAACCAGCGCCAGCGGCTGTTCCAGCTTGCCGTCCTTATATTGCTGCCCGCGATCGGTCGGCTTCGAGCTACAACCCGCCAGCAGCGCAAACATTGCACCAGTAAGTGCGTACTTCGCCCAGTGTCCTTTATTCATCGCCGTCTCTTTTATTCATCAGTGTTCGCCCCGCGACGATAGCAAAGCGTCTGGCAGATTGAAATCCGCCTGCCCTTTCCGCGCGCGCGGCTGTGCGATAATTAGCCAGATGGAGAAAATATTCAGCAACCAGTCCCTAATTTGACGCTTCGCGCTAAAAAGGGGTTGCATCATCAGCTCCAGGAGGTATAGTGCGCATCCACGGACGCGGGATGGAGCAGCCTGGTAGCTCGTCGGGCTCATAACCCGAAGGTCGTCGGTTCAAATCCGGCTCCCGCAACCAACTCTTCTTTTGAAGAGACAATGTGAAAAAGACGCAATGCGCACTACGGACGCGGGATGGAGCAGCCTGGTAGCTCGTCGGGCTCATAACCCGAAGGTCGTCGGTTCAAATCCGGCTCCCGCAACCAACTCTTCTTTTGAAGGGACAATGTGAAAAAGACGCAATGCGCACTACGGACGCGGGATGGAGCAGCCTGGTAGCTCGTCGGGCTCATAACCCGAAGGTCGTCGGTTCAAATCCGGCTCCCGCAACCAACATTTAAGCACCCTAAAGGGTGCTTTTTTGTTTTTGTGCGTTGTGAAACCGGGACGGCCTGCGCCATCCCCTCTTCTCGCTTTAGCGTCGCGCCCCGCCCTTGTCGAAGAAAGCCTTTATGCCATGGAAAATCGCCTCCGCCACCTGCTGCTGATAGCGGCTGGTGCGCAGCTTGCGCTCCTCTTCCACGTTGCTGATAAAAGCGGTTTCCACCAGAATCGACGGAATATCCGGCGCCTTCAGCACTGCGAAACCCGCCTGATCGACGGTGCGCTTGTGCAGATGGTTGATGCGCCCCATGCGATGCAGCACCTCTTTGCCGAACGCCAGGCTGTCGTGAATGGTCTGGCGCTGCACCATATCCAGCATGGTGTGGTCGAGGTAGCGATCGCCGCTCTTGCTGACGCCGCCGATAAGATCCGCTTCGTTCTGCGTTTGCGCCAGGAAACGCGCCGCCGCCGAAGTGGCGCCTTTGGTGGAGAGCGCGAACACCGAGGAGCCGCGCGCGCTGCGGCTGGTAAAGGCGTCGGCGTGTATCGAGACGAAAAGATCGGCGCGCTGCTTGCGCGCTTTCGCCACCCGGACCCGTAGCGGAATAAACACATCCTCGTTGCGCGTCATATAGGCTTTCATATTCGGCTCTTTGTCGATCAGCGCCTTAAGCCGTCGCCCCATCTTCAGCACGATATCTTTTTCGCGCGTTTTGTATTTGCCGTGCGCGCCGGGATCTTCGCCGCCGTGTCCGGGATCGATCATGACGATCAGCGGCCGATCGCGACCCGCCTTGCCGGGCAGCGGCGCGGATGCCGGCTCGCTGCGTCCCAGATCGCCCTGGTTGTAATCTTTGAGCAGCGCCAGCAGCGGATCGTCTTCGGCGGAATCCTGGCTCGGATAGAGATCGACCACCAGCCGGTGTTTGATGCCGGCCACCGGCGCCAGGGTAAAGGTTTTCGGCGCGACGTTGCGCTTCAGCTCCAGCACGATGCGGACGGTACTGGCGTCGAACTGTCCGACGCGCGCGTTTTTGATAAAGGGATCGCTTACCTGTACCAGCTTGTCGACGCCCTTCAGCACCGGATTGAGATGCATATTCTCGATATCAATAACCAGCCGATCGGGATGCGAGAGCGCAAACTGCTTGTAGTGAAGCGGCACGCTGGACTCCAGCGTCATGCGCGAATAGGTCGAAGATGGCCAGATGCGTACCGCGACGATATGGTTTTTTGCCGCCAGCCCCGTGCGGCTGACGCTCAGCAGCAATAATGCGCCGGTACCCTGCAGGAGCCTTCTGCGGGAAAGTAGGGGATTTGATTCTGACATGCCGCTCCAGCTGCTCTGTTCTGTCTAAAAAAGCGCCACTTTAATAAACGGCGCTGAAAACTTTAGCCCATCCCTTTGGCGAAGTCATCCAGGAAAAGCCAAATAATGCAGTCTCTTAGCAGTGAGCGCACCCGAAAAAACGTAAATTTTCGTCAGGTTTAACGCTTGCAAATAGCGCCCTAAAAGAATAAAAATACAAAAATTACGAATAATCATTCATTGAGGTTTGCCGTGAAGGAACGTAGTACTGAGCTGGTTCAGGGTTTTCGCCACACCGTTCCCTATATCAATGCCCATCGGGACAAGACCTTTGTCATCATGCTGGGCGGCGAAGCGATCGAGCATGAGAATTTCAACAGCATCGTTAACGATATCGGCCTGCTGCACAGTCTCGGCATTCGCCTGGTGGTGGTGTATGGCGCGCGTCCGCAGATCGACGCCAGCCTGGCGGCGAACCAGCTGGAGCCGGTTTACCACAAATACACCCGCGTGACCGACGCGCAGTCGCTGGAGCTGGTGAAGCAGGCGGCGGGACGGCTGCAGCTCGACATCACGGCGCGACTCTCAATGAGCCTGAATAACACGCCGCTGCAGGGCGCGCATATCAACGTGGTCAGCGGCAACTTTATTATCGCGCAGCCGCTGGGCGTGGACGACGGCGTCGATTATTGCCACAGCGGACGTATTCGCCGCATCGACGAAGAGGCGATCCACCGGCAGCTGGATAATGATGCAATCGTGCTGCTCGGCCCGGTGGCGGTCTCCGTGACCGGCGAGAGTTTCAATCTGACGTCGGAAGAGGTCGCCACCCAGCTGGCGATTAAGCTGAAGGCGGAGAAGATGATCGGTTTTTGCTCCGAGCAGGGCGTGACCCGCCGCGACGGCACCATTATCTCTGAGCTGTTCCCGAACGACGCGCAGGCGCGCATCGACGAGATGGAGAGCGACGGCGACTACCTTTCCGGCACGGTGCGCTTCCTGCGCGGCGCGGTGAAAGCCTGCCGCAGCGGCGTGCGCCGCAGCCATCTGATTAGCTACCAGGAAGATGGCGCGCTGCTGCAGGAACTCTTCTCGCGCGACGGTATCGGCACGCAGATCGTGATGGAGTCAAGCGAGCAGATCCGCCGCGCCACCATTAACGATATCGGCGGCATCCTGGAGCTTATCCGTCCGCTGGAGCAGCAGGGCATTCTGGTGCGTCGCTCGCGCGAGCAGCTGGAGATGGAGATCGACAAGTTCACCATTATTATTCGCGACAACCTCACCATCGCCTGCGCCGCGCTCTACCCGTTTATGGATGAGAAAATCGGTGAGATGGCCTGTGTAGCGGTGCATCCCGACTATCGCAGCTCGTCGCGCGGCGAAATGCTGCTGCAGCGCGTGGCGCTGCAGGCGCGGCAGATGGGGCTGAAGAAGCTGTTCGTGCTGACGACGCGCAGCATTCACTGGTTTCAGGAGCGCGGCTTTACGCCGGTGGATATCGAGTCGCTGCCGGAGAGTAAAAAGCAGATGTATAACTACCAGCGGCGCTCAAAGGTGCTGATGGCGGACCTGACCTGAGTCAGGCCAGCCGGCTCATCTTTCAGACGGCACCGTCGCTGATGCGCGGGCGGCATGGGCCGTGGAGCAAAGCGTCCTGCGCCAGGGATGGCGCAGGCCGAGCGGGCAAGGATGCGCAAGCGACTTTGCGTAACGGCCCATGCCGCCCGCGTTCGCTCCTGATGCGTCCTTTATACCAGACTGAGTCTTTCCACCAGTCCGCTGCGGCGCTGGGTTTGCAGCTGTACCGCGCGCTGAAACACCGCGGGTTCGCTGTAGAGCGTCAGCCGCTTGCGCGCGCGGGTTATCGCGGTATAGACCAGCTCGCGCGTCAGCACCGGCGAGAACTGCGCCGGCATCACCAGCGCGGTATGCTCGAACTCCGATCCCTGCGACTTATGCACCGTCATCGCCCAGGCGGTATCGTGCGGCGGCAGACGGCTCGGCTGCACCGCCTTCACCGACCCGTCCGGCAGCGGGAAAAAGACCTTCAGCTGGTTTTCCGCATCGCGCAGGGTAATGCCGATATCGCCGTTGAACAGTCCCAGCGCGCTGTCATTGCGCGTTACCATCACCGGCCGTCCCGCATACCAGCGGCTGCCGATCGCCGGCCGCCGGATGCGCTGTAGCTGCACCAGGCGCTGCTCGATGCGCTGGTTCAGCCCCTGCACGCCGAACGGCCCGTCGCGCAGGGCGCAAAGCAGCTGATAGCGGCTGAAGGCCAGCAGGATCTCCTCCACCGGCGCGCGCGACTGCACCAGCTTCAGGAAAGGCCGGTAGCCTTCCGCGACGGCGTCGAGCATCGCCTGATAGGCCTCGCCGCTCTGTAGCGCCTGAAAATCGATATCCTCAAAGGCGGCGTTAATCACCGACTCGACGGCGCGCGCGTCACCGAGATTGACCGCCCGCGCCAGCTGGCCGATGCCCGACGTCGCATCAAAGCGGTAGCTTTTGCGCAGCAGACAGATGCTGTCGCGCACGTCGGGCGCGCGCGCGTCATCCGCGCCGTCGAGGGCGCACTGGGTCAGCGCCGCCAGCTGCTGCGCGCGCGACAGGCTGTAGCCCGTTTCCGCACAGCGGCAGATATCGCCCAGCACCGCGCCCGCTTCCACCGACGCCAGCTGATCGCGATCGCCGAGGAAAATCACGCGCGCATGATCCGGCAGCGCGGCGATCAGCTTCGCCATCATCGGAAGATCGACCATAGAGGCTTCGTCCACAACCAGCACGTCAAGATGAAGCCGGTTGGCGGCGTGATAGCGCAGCCGCTGCGTATCGGGCTGCGCGCCCAGCAGACGGTGCAGCGTCGTCGCTTCGCTGGGAAAACGCGCCCGCTCTTCGTCGCTGACCGACAGCGCCTGCAGCGCCTGGCCGAGAGATTCGGTGAGGCGCGCCGCCGCTTTGCCGGTCGGCGCCGCCAGCTGGATGCGCAGATTGCTGCGGCTGAGGCGGATCAAGGCCGCCAGCAGCTTCGCCACGGTGGTGGTTTTTCCGGTGCCGGGCCCGCCGGAAATCACGGCGGTTTTGCGCGTCAGCGCCACGGCGGCGGCGATTTTTTGCCAGTCGTCGGGCCGATCGCCAAACAGCGCGCTCAGCACGCTCTGCGCGGCGGCGATATCCATCTCCGCCATCTCCGCCTGCCGGGTGAAAAAGTGCGCCACGCGGCCTTCGCTTTGCCACAGACGATGCAAATAGAGCCGCTCATGATTGAGCACCAGCGGCGTGGCGATGCCGCCGTCGCTCAGCGCAGGCCAGCCGTCGAGCGCCGTTTTCCAGCACGACGGCGCGCCCGCTGCGCGCCATAGCGCCTGCGCCAGTTCGGGATGACGTCCGGCGAACAGCATATCGGGAGTCAGATGCGCCAGCGGCAGGCAGACGTGACCATCGCCCGCTTCGGCGCTGACGCAGGCGGCCGCCAGCAGCCATGCCGGCTGCGAGGCGTCGGCCAGCAGCCGCGCGAACTGAAGATCGAGCGAGCGCAGCAGATGTTTCTCTACCGCCTGATCGAGCAATGACACTATTTCCGTCATACTTCCTCCTCTTTCGGGCGACGAAACAGCGCGTCCAGTCCGGCGACGAAAGAGGCCGACGGACGCGCGGTAAAGATGCCGTTTTGCGGCGAACTGCCATCGACGCCGCGTAAAAACAGATAAAACACGCCGCCGAAGTGGCGCTGATAATCGTAACCGGGCAGGCGATGCTGCAGATAGCGGTGCAGCGCCAGGGTATAGAGCTGGTACTGCAAATCGTAGCGGTGATCCACCATCGCCTGCGCCATTGCCTCCGGGGTATAGGCCGCTTCGCTGTCGCCGAGCCAGTTGGATTTGTAATCCAGCAGATAATATTGACCGTTCCAGCGAAACACCAGATCGATAAAGCCTTTCAGCATGCCCTGCACCTGATGGAACTCCAGCTTCGGCGCGCGCGCCGACAGCGCATCGTGCTGGCGCATCAGCGCATCCAGCTCCGAAGCGTTCAGCATGCGCTCCAGCGGCAGATAGAAAGCCATCTCCACCAGCCGGTCCCGGTTCTGCAGCGCGCCCAGCGTCAGGCCGTCGCGATTAAGCGGCGCATGCAGCACGCGCGCGATCCAGGCTTCCAGCACCGGCAGCCAGTGCGGCGGATAGCCGTTCTGCTCCAGTTGCGTCTCCAGCAGCGCCCGGTCAGGCGGCCGGGTAAAATCGATCGATTCAAACAGGCCGTGCAGAAAGGTGCCCGGTGCGGCGCCGCGCGGAAAGTGGTGCGGCGTCAGGACGCTCTCCGCCTCGCCGCCCTCTTCGCCCGCGGCGTCGATATCGAAAGTGGGCATCGCCTCCAGCAGCGGCGAACTGCTGTGCTGCTGAAGCCCGGAATAGCTGGTGACGCGCCAGGCGTCACGCAGGTCGCGCGTTACCTGGCGACTGCTGAGCGCATCGTCGGGCTGCGCCTGTTCGCGCCAGTTTTCGCCGGGGATCAGATCGTCGCGCAGCACCTCGGTGTCCGCATCCGCCAGCGTCGCCAGGCAGGCGCGCAGGCGCTCGGCGTCGCCGCTCTCGCCCTGCTGCACCAGATAGCCCAGCGCGCTCTTGTGCAGATCGCTGTCGCCCTCTTTTTTGCGCGCGCCCTTAAACAGCGGCGCAATGCCGACGCTGCAGTGAAATACCGAGCGGGTTAAGGCGACGTAGAGCAGGCGCAGATCTTCCGCCAGACGCTCCTGCTCCGCCAGCGCCAGACTCTCTTCGTCGCCCTGCACGTCGAGCAGCGTCGCGAAGCTCTGCCGATCGTGATAGAGCGCGCTGGCCGCCTCGCGAAAGCCAGCGGCGAAAGGCAGCCACACCAGCGGATACTGCAAGCCTTTGGATTTGTGGATAGTGACAATCTGCACCAGGTGACGATCGCTCTCGAGCCGCAGCTGCTGCTCCGCCGACTGGCTGTTGGGCCGGGCGATCTGCTGGGCGAGAAAGCGCACCAGCGCATGCGGGCTGTCGAGGTGGGTCGACGCCTCCTGCAACAGCTCGCCCAGATGCATCAGGTCGGTGAGCCTGCGCTCGCCGTTCTCCGAGGCGAGCATATTTTCCGCCAGCTGCCGCTGATTCATGACGTCGCGCAGCATCGGCAACACGCCGCGCTGGTGCCAGAGCTGCTGCCAGCCGGCGAACTGCTCGACCAGCGCATCCCACTCGCGCTCGTTCTGGCTCAGCGTATCCAGCGAGGCGGCGTCGATAGCGAAGATGGAGGTGGCCAGCGCGCTGCGTAGCAGACGCTCCTGCTCCGGCGCCTGCACCGCCTGCAGCAGCCATAGCAGCTCGCGCGCTTCGGGCGTGGTATAGACGCTGTCGCGGTTAGAGAGATAGACCGACGGAATCGACAGCCCGTTCAGCGCGTCGCGGATCAGCCCCGCCTCGTTGCGGCTGCGCACCAGCACGGTAATATCGGACGCCTGCACCGGCCGCAGATTATCGCCTTTGCCCAGCAGAGCGCGCCCCTGCTGGCCGGCGACCAGCCAGCGGCTGATATCGGCGGCGCACTGCTGCGCCATAAACTGCTGATAGTCGCTGACGCCGACGCCGTCGCCGGGCTGCAGCCAGAAGCGCAGCGCCGGCTGCGGCTGCGCATCTTTCACCAGCGTCAGCTGCTGATTCGGCGCGGCGGGATGAACCGGCAGAAACGGAATCGCCTCAAAAAGAAAAGGCGAATCCATTCGAGCGAAAAGACGGTTCACGCTCTGCACCATGCCCGGCGACGATCGCCAGTTGGTATCGAGCGTATAGTGCGCGGCGACCTCGCTGCGGGCGCGCAAATAGGTAAAGATATCGGCGCCGCGAAAGGCGTAGATCGCCTGTTTGGGGTCGCCGATCAGCAGCAGCGCCAGCTCGGGTTGATTAAGGTAGAGCGTGCGGAAAATACGATACTGCTGCGGATCGGTATCCTGAAATTCGTCAATCAGCGCCACCGGATAGCGGGCGCGAATGGTGTCGGCCAGCAGCGCGCCGCCCGGCTGCTGCAGCGCCTCGTCGAGACGACTCAGCAGATCGTCGAAGCCAAGCAGCGCGCGCAGGCGCTTCTCTTTACGCACCGCGTCGCGCACTTCCACCAGCGCGCGGGCGATAACCAGATCGCGCAGCGACAGCGGCTCGGCGAGAAACGCCTCTACCGCCTGGAACAGCGGATGCTGCGGCGGCTCGCCTTTTTTAGTCTTCTCCATCAGCACGCGCTGAGCGAAACGCTCCAGCTCTTTCGGGAAGAGATAGTCGGCCGTTTCGCTGTTGGCCCACTGGGTGATTTTCGCCACCCAGAGCGGCAGATATTTGCTGCTGTAGCTGCGCTTATCCACGCCGGACTGGCTGACGATGCCTTCGACTTCGTCGCTCACCGCCTGCCACTGGCGCTTTATTTCGCTGATGCGCGCCAGATTGGCGGCGTGGCGCGTCGCCAGGGTTTCATCGTCGGTCGGCGGCCGTTTCAGCCGCGGCGATTCGCCCTGCAGCCAGGGCCGCAGCGTGGTCAACAGGCTCTCCGGCCCGTTCCACTCGGCAACGATGGCGCGCGCCACATCCAGCGTCAACGGATAGCAGTGACGTCGCCAGAAATCCGCCGTCGCCTGCTTAAACAGCGCCGCCTCATCCTCTATCAGCTCTTGCTCGAACAGCATGCCGGACTCAAAGGCGTTCAGGTTAAGCATGCGCTGGCAGAAGCCGTGAATGGTGAAGATCGCCGCTTCGTCCATCTGACGCTCTGCCGCCAGCAGCAGTGAAGCGGCCTGCGAGAGATCGTCAATTTGCTCCAGCAGAAGCGCCAGCATCGGATTGCCGCTCGCGCCGCGCACGCAGGCCAGGCGCAGCTCGTGGATATTTTCGCGGATGCGCCCGCGCAGTTCAGCGGTGGCGGCCTCGGTAAAGGTCACCACCAGTATCTCTTCCACCGACAGCGGACGGCTGTAGCTGTTTTCGCCGCCCAACCCTAACAGCAGGCGCAGGTAGAGCACGCCGATGGTAAAGGTTTTGCCGGTGCCCGCCGAAGCCTCGATCAGACGCTCGCCGCGCAGCGGCAGCGTCAACGGATTCAGCGATTCAGGGTAACTCATTGCGTCTCACTCTTAACCGGTAGCGACTGCTGCAGTTTCGCCACCTCATTCCAGGTTTTCCAGCCGGGCAGTTGGGCAAAGGCAGCTTTATCCGTGCTGTTGCCGGCAATCTGCGACGTCATCGCCATCCCCTTTTTCTGCAGTACGGCGCGATGGAAGAAGTCCGCCAGCGCGTCCGGCGTCAGCTGCTGGATCTGCGCAATGACCTTCTGCCGCGTATCGAAGGCGTAGTTCTGGCGATCGAAGTCGCGGCTATAGCGCGACGCCTCTTCGTCAAGGGTCTGCGGCCGCTGCTTCAGTTGATTGATCATCGCCTGCTGATACTGCGCGAAGTCCTCCTGCGGCATGGCGCGCAGCCGCTTCTCCGCCTGCGGGTAGAAGGCTTGATAGCGCTGCAGCAGATAGGCGGGCTGCTTGCTGTTGCTCTGCAGCAGGAAGCCGATGCCCCACTGACGGCCGATCGGCATCTGGAAAGCGAACACCGCATAGCCCAGTTGCTCTTCGGTGCGTAGCTGATTGTAGAACCAGGGCTGCACGATCTGGCTCAGCATCGAACTGTTCGCCATGCCCTGATATTCGTCGTAGCCGAGCGGCACGTAGAGCGCCGCGAGCGCCGAATCGGTGCTGCTGCCTGCTTTTTGCAGGTTGGCTTTTACCGGCTTAGCGAAAGAGACATAGTTGCTGCGCCAGAGCTGCGTGCCCTGCGTCTGCATCTGCTGCTTCAGCTCGCGGCCAAGCTGGGTCACGCTTTCGGCGCTGAGGTTGCCCACCGCCAGCAGTTCAGGCGTCGCATGATGGATCAGATTGTCGCGATACGCCACTACCTCGTCGAGGGCGATCGCCTTTACCAGCGCGCGGCGCGTCTCGCGCTGCGTATAGGGGAGCTGCGACAGCATCTGCATCGGCTGAATCGCCAGCTCGAACGCCTTGCCCTTGTCCGCCGCGTCCAGCTGATCGAGATACCAGGATTTCGCCTGCTCCAGCTGCTGCGGCGTAGGCTGGAAGGTGGCATAGCCTTCCACCAGTTTTTTCAGCAGCGTCGGCAGCCGCTGGGTAAAGCCGCTGGCGCTAAAGACCAGCCCATCGTTTTCGCTGGTGGAGAAGCTGATGCCGCCAACCGACGCCTGCGAGTTAAGCTCATCCAGCGCCAGGCTGGAGAGATAGTCGTTGAGGCCGAACAGCACCTGCTGGCGTGCGTCGCTGATGGCGTGCTGATTGCGCAATGCCAGCGTCACCGAGGCCTTCGGCTCGCTGGCGTAAAAACGGCTCGGCATCCAGTAGATCGGCATGCCGAAGTCGTTGGGCAGCGCGACCGGATGGCTGTAGCTTTTGCCATCCTGCGGGATCAGAGTGAAATCGTCAGGAATATAGGGGTTCAGCGTCGGCATCGAGAGCTGGATCTGGCTGGCGCGCTGGCGCCAGTCGGCAAAGGTCTGGTCGCTGATGCGATCGACCTGATAGGGCGCGTTGACGAAGTAGGCCTCTTTATTGTGCGGCTCCTGCGGGCTGATATACCAGATGCGCGCATGCTGCGGCGTCATCTCGTCTAGGCGCGCTTTAATGGCGGCGGCGTCATAGTCGTCGGCCAGGTATGGCGCGTCCAGCGTATGCTCTACCGGCACGCGCAGCATGGTGTCCGCCAGCCACTCGATGTAATCCATATCGCGCGTCAGCGAGGGATAGCGAAAATCGAGCGCCAGCACGTGCGAGACCTCGTCAAAGTAGCGCTTGTCGATGCCCTGCTCGCGCAGCATGGCGATGTAGCTGAAGATCGCCGCCACCACCTCGTCGCGCTGCGCCAGCCCTTTGTCGGTGAGCGAGGCGGTAATGGCGAAGACGCCGCTGCTGCGTTCGCTCATCGGATCGGCGCCGGCATTGACGCCGTCAGCCAGCCCCCTCTTTTGCAGCCAGTCGGCCAGGGTGTTTTTGCTGCGGTTGCCGATCAGGTAGCCGATCAGCGTATCGGTCTTGCTGCGGAAGCGATCGCTGTTATTGGCGATGCGGAACTCAATCTTCAGCTGCTTGCGCGGCTGCGCAGGAACGTAGTGGATCACGATGCCCTGCTGCGCCTCGGTCACCACAGGCACGTCGATAGCGGGAACCGTCGCGTTGTGATTCGCGATGCGGCCAAAGGTGTTGGCGGCGATCTGCGCCATTTCCGGCAGCGGTTTATTGCTGTAGAGCACCGCCTTCATCAGGTTGGCGGAGTAGTGGGTATGGTAGAACGTCGACAGCGCGTCGAGCAGCTTGCTGTCCGGCTTATCCTTCAGCGTGTCGAGGTTGCCGCCGGAAAAGCGCGAGCCGGGATGCGCCGGATTGAGCGTCTCCGCGCCGACCTGGGCCATACGCAGACCGTCGCGCGAGCGCGCCATCGTCAGCTCGGCGTTGACGGCGTTGCGTTCGCGATCGGCGTTGACCGGATCGAGCAGCGGCGCGGCAATGGCATCCGCCATACGGTCCACCGCCGGCTCCAGCGCATCGTTTTCCACCTCAAGGTAGAAGGCGGTGCGATAGGAGGCGGTGCTGGCGTTGTGGCTGCCGCCATGCTTTTTCAGGAACTCCGCCAGATTGTCCGGCTGCGGATAGCGCTGCGATCCCATCAGCACCATATGCTCGAGAAAGTGCGCCAGCCCGAGCTGCCGATCCGGATCGTCCAGCGAGCCGATAGGCAGCGTCAGTGCCGCCAGCGACTTCGGCGCCTGCGCGTCGGAAACCAGCAGCACGGTCAGGCCGTTATCGAGCCTGATGGCCTGATACTGGCGCGTATCTTTTTCGCTTTTGCGAATGGTTTCATTGACCGGCGTCCAGTCTGTCGCGGCTTGCGCCAGCGTGGCGCAGGTCGCCAGGCTCAACATCAGCGCCGCTATCCAGCGAGCGTATCTACGCATGTAAACCCCTTCTGTTACCCTTGAAACTGCGCTGCCAGGCAGGCGCAGCCGAAAATGGTGCAAACTGACATACCTTGTTATCGGGCGTCGACGCGTCAGAGCTCGTCGCGCCGCTTGCTATTCATCATCCAGGTGAGCCTGCAACACCGGCAGATACCAGCGTTGCGCAGCCTCGGTGATTTGCGCTATCTGCGCCTCGTTCAATACGCGGCAGAGCCGCTGCAGGTAGGGATCGCCGCCCTCGCCTTCCTGCTGATAGCCGCCCGTCCAGGCCTGCAGCAGGCGATTGCGCGCCTTGACCTGGGTCGCTTCGTCCAGCAGCAACTGCTGCGTTTTTTTGTCGTAACTCGCCGTCAGCCAGGCGCCGCCGCTTTTGTTGAGCAGCAGCAGCGGTTGCGACATGCCTTGCTGATAGCCCTGCATATAGCGCGTCAGCATCGCCTCCGCCTCCGGCTGCGCCACCGCCGCAAAGCGCCAGCGGCTGTTTTCTCTGCCCATCATGCGGCTTTCCCCGTCGCCGCCCAGCGCGCAGTAGATAAGGTGTTCCAGCCAGAGCAGCAGGCCGTCGTTCATGTTCAGCACGCCGGGACGCCAGCGCAGCAGGCCGTCGCGCTGGACCTGCGTCAGCCAGCCGGTCAGGGTGACGCCGCCGAGCGGCAGAGTGACTTCCCAGCTGTCGCCTTCGCTGCGCTGCTCGATGACCGCCGCCGCCACCTCCTGCATCTCCTCCTGCTGCGCCTGCCAGAACAGCTCGCCGAACGCGCCGTAAGGCAGGTTGCCCGCCGCGCGATGCAGAGCGTAAAGACGCTGCGTATCTTCGCCCTCCACCAGCGCGTTCAGCAGCTCGGCGTTGATCTGGTAGCGCTCCAGGCTGTCGAGCGCGAAAGGCTCGTTGTCCGACAGCTCCGTCTCTTCCAGCCAGAAGGCGACGCCGAGCCGCTGGTGAAACCAGGCGCGCACCGGATGCCGCCAGAAGCGCAGGAACTGCTCGCAGGAGACCGATTCTATCTCCGGCAGCGGCAGCGGCTGCACAAAGTCGGGCTGCGCCTCGCCTTTTCCCTGCGCGGCGGGCAGCCATTCGCGCGCAAAGCTGTGACAGCGCGACAGCGGGTGAAAATTCTCGGCGGCGAACGGCATACGGCTGTGAAGATGCTGAATATGGTGCTGTACGCGCTGCGCGCTCTCGTCCAGCTCCTTCGCCTCGTCGCCAGGCAGACAGAAGCTCTGGCCAATGTAATCCAGCAGCTCTGTGACCAGCACCGAGGGATAGCGTTCCGTATTATCCTGAATTGCGCGGCCGATATAGCTGATATAGAGCCGATCCTGCGCCGAAAGCAGCGCCTCGAGAAACAGATAGCGGTCGTCGTCGCGTCGGCTGCGATCGCCTTTGCGCGTCTGCTGCTGCATCAGGTCAAAGCCCGGCGCCGGCAGCGTGCGGGGATAAACGCCGTCGTTCATGCCGAGCAGGCAGACCACACGGAAGGGAATCGAGCGCATCGGCATCAGCGTGCAGAAGTTAATCTGGCCGGCGAGAAAACGCTGGCTGATACGCTGCTGATCGAGACGCGCGCGCAGATCGTCGCGCAGTAGCGTCACCGGAATCGCCGCCTCATAGCGCGCCGCCTGGCCATATTCGATCAGCTGTTTCCACTGCTCCTCAACCAGCAGCAGCGCGGCTTCCGCTTCGGCGTCGCCGTGGAAGAAGTCGTTGATCATCTCCCGACAGAGCGGCAGCCAGCCCTCCAGCGGACGGGATTCGCTGAGCCGCGCGCGCCAGTGGTTCAGCCGCATCAGCAGCTCCGCCAGGTGGCCAGCCAGCTCGCCGACCAGGCCGCTCGACTCGTCGTAGGGCAGAATGCCCTGCCAGTCGCCGTGATGGCTCTCCATTGCATAGCCCAGCAGCATGCGCTCCAGGCCGAAGCGCCAGGTGTGCTGGCCGGTGACCGGCAGCGCCAGCGCTTCGGCGCTGTCATCGTCCAGCCCCCAGCGCACGCCCGACTCATCCACCCAGCGGCGCAGCAGGCGCAGGCCGCTCTCATCCACCGAAAAACGGTTAGCCAGCGCCGGCACCTCCAGCAGCGCCAGCACATCTTCCGCCGCAAAGCGGCTGTCCGGCAGCGCCAGCAGGCTCAGAAAGGCGAAGATCGCCGGATGCGCCTGGCTGGCGCGGCGATCGGAGATAGAGAACGGCAGATAACGATCGGCGGGCGCGTTAGCGAAGACCGCCTGAATAAAGGGAGCGTAGCTGTCGATATCGGCCACCATCACGATAACATCGCGCGGTTTGAGGCCGGGATCCGCCTCCATCATCGCCAGCAAATGATCCTGCAAGACTTCCACTTCACGCTGGGCGCTGTGGCAGATCTGCACGCTGATCGACCGATCGTCGGGATCGAGCGGCCGCTTGCTGCCGCTCCAGGCAAGCTCTTCCGCGTTCAGCCCCAGCACCGCGTTATCCTGCAGATGCAGCAGGTCGTGCTGCATGGCGTGCAGCAGGTTGTCTTCCTCGACCTCGACGAAGGCGTCAACGTCATCCGCCTCGTCCATCTGACTCAGCAGGAACAGGTTGTCGCGGCCCAGCTTGCCCCAGGAGGCCAGCAGCGGGTTGCTGAGCTGCTGTTCCCCTTCGGCGTTGAAGCGTGCGGGCGCGTCGAGCGGATCGCTGAAAAGATCGCGCGCCTCTTCGCTGTCGAGGCGACGACGCTGGCGGCTCTGCAGCTTCGCCAGGAAGGCGTAGTCCTGAATATCGCCCCAGTAATCGCGGCAGGGATTGGTAAACAGCAGATGAATATCGATATGGCGGCCCAGCGCCTGCAGCGCCTGCAGATAGACCGGCGGCAGGGCGGAGATGCCGCAGATAAAGACGCGCTTCGGCAGGCCAGGCGGCGCATGCTCGGCTCGCTCCAGCGTCTGAATAAAACGCGCGTAGAGGTTGGCGCGGTGCCATTTCGGCTGTCCCAGCGCCTCGGTGTAGGCCACCAGATCGCGCCACAGCGCCGACTGCCACAGCTGCGCATCGCCCAGTCCCTCCACCAGCTCGCCCTGCTCCCAGCGATTCAGCCAGTCGGCGCGATAGACCAGATACTGGTCGAAGAGATCGGCGACGCGTGAGCAGAGCTGGAACAGCTTGCGCTTATCGCTGTCGTCGTGCAGATAGTGGCGCAGCGAAACAAAGGCCTCTTCGGTCAGCAGCGTCGGCAGGCGATGCATCAGCTTCCAGCTCATGCTGGCTTTGGTAAAGGCGCTTTCGGCGGGAATATCCGGCAGCACGCGCACGAACATATCCCAGATAAAAGAGGCGGGAAGCGGAAAGTCGATATTGGCGGCGATGCCGAAGGTGTGCGCCAGCTCCATCTGCAGCCACTGCGCCATGCCGGGACTCTGCACCAGCACGGTTTCAGCGGCGAAGGGATCGCTGAGGGGGTCATGTTCTATCACCGCTGCCGCGAGAATCTTCAGAACATCGAGCTGGTTTGAGTGATAAACGTGAAACATGAAAACTCCTGTGGTGACACTGTCTGGCGCGGCAAAGCGGCAGACTGGTCACTCTACCGCGTATCGTCGGGGTTGCCCATAGCGTGGGGGCGCTTTTGCCTCTCAGCAACGTAAACGAGTCAGCATGGCGCGCGCCTCGTAAGGCCCGCTGACCTCGGCGCGCTCCAGCGTACAGGTCGAGAGCGCGCCGCTGTGCTGCAGCGAGGTGCGCCAGCCCGCGACCTCGTGGCCCATCAGACGCTGCGCGGCGACGCGCACCGCCACGCGCTGCTGCCACTGCTGGCTAAAGCCCTGGGTCAGCGCGCGATGATAGTGCAGCAGCGCGCTTACGCTGGTCGCCAGCAGCAGCAGCGCGAACAGCGCTTCCGGCAGGCTGAACCCGCGCTGCCTACAGGCAGAGCGTTGCCGCCGCCAGCGGACAGTAGTCGATCCAGCCGTGCGGCAGCGGCCTGATCCGCTCGCCTTCCCTCGCCACCCAGCGCCGCAGCGCCAGCTCGCTCGCCGCCGCGCGGCCTGTAAGTAACGCTCGTTCATCGCTTACCTTCTGCAAACAGCTTTGCCAGCCCTGCTCCGGCGCCTGCTGACAGCCCTGCGGCGTCGTCCAGCTCAGCGTCAGCCCCCACTGCAGCGCCGACTGCGCCGCCCAAAAATCGCGATAGTGCTGCCGCTCGTCGGCCACCAGCGACATACCCTGCTCCAGCCGCTCCCGGCTGGCATGCAGCGTCAGGCTGCCTGCCAGCAGGATGGTCAGCACCATGCCCAGCGCGCAATTCCCTTGTTGATTCACAGATTTTCGCCCTCGACCCAGCTTTCCAGCGTTTCCAGCCAGCGGCCGGCGCGACCGGCCAGCCGCAGCTTAATCAGCGCGCCTGCGCGTTCGACGCTGAACTGCTCAATAGTGAGAAAGGCGGGATCGGTCAGGCGTTCCCAGCCGGTGCCGCCGCATCCGTCCACGCCGCGCTGGGTTTCCAGCTGCTTTTGCCGCAGCCGAAAGCCGTAGTAATCGCTTTCGCTGTGGCTCACGCCTTCCCATTTCCCGTTGCTGTTGTCGTCCCAGCGCAGCAGCAGGCAGCCGGCGGAGAGGCTGAGCGCCGTCCCGCCGCACTCGCCGTTGCAGTAGCCGGCGCGGCGCGCCGCTTTTTCCAGCGTCTGCATCAGCTGCTGCAGATCTTCCCGCAGCTGAACGCGCTGCTGCAGGCGCAGGCTCTCTCCGATCAGCAGCGGTAAAAAGCGTCCCGCGCTCAGCATCAGCACCGCGCTAACGGCCATCGCCACCAGCATCTCCAGCAGGCTGAATCCCGCCATCTTCAGTCGCATCCCTGCTCCTCCGGCTGGCAGAGACGAATGCGGGCGCGCGCGGAGATAATCAGCCGCAGCCTGCCGCTGGCGTTGCTGAACTCCAGGCTGCCCGCCTTCGCCATGCTGCGGCGGCCGTAGAAGCCCGGCTCGCCGCGCAGCGCCGTCAGGCTAACGCCGGGATAAGGCGCGACGAACCGCAGTCTTCCGCTGCGCGCGCAGCCGCCGTCAGGTTTAGGGCCGCTGCCCAGACAGCCGCGCTCGCCCGGTATCAGCCAGAGCGCGCGATCCTGATTCTGCCAGTTGGCCTGGGCGCGCAGCCGCTGTAAAAAGCCCTGCAGCTGTTGCGCCGTCTCGCGCAGCTGCTGTCGCTGCTGCCAGCCCTGCCAGCCCCGCAGCGCGCCGAGGCTGAGGATGCCGACGATAGCCAGCACGAACAGCAGTTCCGGCAGCGTAAAACCCTTGTCTGTTCTCTTTTTCATGGCGCTACTCTGCCGCGCCGCGTGCGTCGTCGCCAGCGCCGTTGACCGGCCATGCGCGCCGCTTTCCAGCAAAAATGGGCGTGTTGCAGAGAGCCGCAAAGAAATGCGGCAGAAGGCGCAAAAGCGGGATAAAAAAAGCCCCGGCAAGCAGGGCTACGCCGGGGCTTTGTTACCGCTAATCGCGAGGTTACACCGCGACCGGCGCCTTAATGGCCGGATGGGGATCGTAGCCTTCGATCTCGAAATCCTCGAAGCAGTAGTCGAAGATCGAGTCGGGCTTGCGCTTAATCACCAGCTTCGGCAGCGCGCGCGGCTCGCGCGTCAGCTGCAGGCGCGCCTGCTCCAGATGGTTGCTGTAGAGGTGGGTGTCGCCGCCGGTCCAGACGAAATCGCCGACCTGCAGATCGCACTGCTGCGCCACCATATGCACCAGCAGCGCGTAGCTGGCGATATTGAACGGCAGGCCGAGGAAGATATCGCAGGAGCGCTGATAGAGCTGGCAGGAGAGTTTGCCGTCCGCCACGTAGAACTGGAAGAAGGCGTGGCACGGCGCCAGCGCCATCTCGTCCAGCTCGCCGACGTTCCACGCCGAGACGATAATACGACGCGAATCGGGATCGCGCTTCAGCTGTTCGATAACCTTCGCAATCTGGTCGATCTCTTCGCCGCGCGCGCTGCCCCAGCTGCGCCACTGTTTGCCGTAAACCGGGCCGAGGTCGCCGTTTTCATCCGCCCACTCGTCCCAGATAGTGACCTTGTTCTCTTTCAGGTAGCGGATATTGGTCTCGCCCTTCAGGAACCACAGCAGCTCGTGAATGATGGAGCGCAGATGCACTTTTTTCGTGGTCACCAGCGGAAAGCCATCCTGCAGGTTGAAACGCATCTGGTGGCCGAAAATCGACAGCGTGCCGGTGCCGGTACGGTCAGATTTCGGCGTGCCGTGGTTCAGCACGTGTTGCATCAGGTCCAGATACTGTTTCATTTTACCTCTCGAGTGTGTTGCTGCGGGCGACGACGATACGCCCAGACCATCATGATAATGCCCGCCAGGATCATCGGAATGGAGAGGATCTGCCCCATACTGACGCCGCCCTCGAACAGGCCGAGCTGCGCATCTGGCTGACGGAAGAATTCAACGATAATGCGAAACGCGCCGTAGCCGATGAGGAACAGGCCGGAGACGCTGCCCATCGGACGCGGTTTGCGAATAAACAGGTTAAGAATAATAAACAGCACCACGCCTTCCAGCATCAGCTCATAGAGCTGCGAGGGGTGACGCGGCAGCACGCCGTAGGTGTTCAGCAGATCCTGGTAGCCTGGGTTATTCGCCGCCAGCGCCACATCTTCGCTGCGTGAGCCAGGGAAGAGCATGGCGAATTTGAAGTCAGGCGCCACGCGGCCCCACAGCTCGCCGTTGATAAAGTTGCCGAGACGGCCTGCGCCGAGGCCGAACGGGATCAGCGGCGCGATAAAGTCAGAGACCTGGAAAAAGGTGCGTTTGGTGCGGCGCGCGAAGATCAGCATCACCACGATAACGCCGATCAGGCCGCCGTGGAACGACATGCCGCCATCCCAGACTTTGAACAGATAGAGCGGGTTGTCCAGAAACAGCGGCAGGTTATAGAAGAGCACGTAGCCGATGCGGCCGCCGAGAAAGACGCCGAGGAAGCCAGCATAGAGCAGGTTTTCAACCTCCTCTTTTTTCCAGCCGCTGCCGGGTTTGTTGGCGCGGCGCACCGCCAGCCACATGGCAAAAATAAAGCCGACGAGGTACATCAGTCCGTACCAGTGCAGCGAAACCGGTCCGACAGAGAAGATCACCGGATCGAACTGCGGAAATGCGATATAGCCGTTATTCATCATTCACCATTCAATTTTCAGCCCTGAAAAAGGGGCGCCAGGCGGATATGTTAAAGGCTGCGCATGATAGCACAGCCTGGTTTTTTACAGAGCAGCGTAAATGTAAACGAGGATAACGCCTAGCGTCCGCCGCGGATCAGGCCGCCCAGCCCGCGCCGCTCCATAAAGGCGGCGACCAGATGGCGGACCTCCGACGCGGTGTGTGCGCTCAGGCCTTGCTCGCTCAGCTTTTGCGTCTCTTCTTTATCCAGATGGCGCAGCAGATATTTTACGCGCGGCACGTTCTTGCCGTTCATGCTGAGATGGTGATAGCCAAGCCCCACCAGCAGCGCGACGCACATCGGATCGCCCGCCATTTCACCACAAAGACAGAGTTCGAGATTCGCCAGACGGGCTTCGGAGGCGATCGCCTGCAGCGCGCGCAGCATCGCGGGATGCAGCGGATCGTAGAGGTTGGCGACGCGGGTGTTGTTGCGATCCACCGCCATCAGATACTGGGTCAGATCGTTGGTGCCGACCGAGACGAAATCGACCCGTGACTGCAGCTGCGGGATCATAAACAGCATCGACGGCACTTCGATCATCACGCCGATGCGCGGTTTGGGGATCATATAGCCCAGCATCTCTTCCACTTCGCGTCCGGCGCGCTGGATCAGCCGCACTGCGTCGTCGATCTCGTCGATATGGCTGATCATCGGCAGCAGAATGCTGAGGTTGCCGGAGGCGGCGTTGGCGCGCAGCATCGCGCGCACCTGCACCAGAAAAATCTCCGGCTGATCGAGCGTCAGGCGAATGCCGCGCCAGCCGAGACAGGGATTCTCTTCGCTGATCGGCATATAGGGCAGCTGTTTATCGGCGCCGACGTCGAGCGTGCGCAGCGTGACCGGCTTGTTGTGAAACAGCTGCAGCATGCCCTGATACTGCGCCACCTGCTCCTCTTCGGACGGGAAGCCGTTCTGCAGCATAAAGGGAATTTCGGTGCGGTAGAGGCCGATGCCGTCTACCCAGCTGTCGAGCGTCTGCTCATGTTCCGGGCTGAGGCCAGCGTTAAGCATCACCTGAATGCGCTCGCCGCTTTTCAGCTCGCCCGGCTGATCGACAACTCCTTCCGCCATTTTGCTCAGCGCGTTCTCTTCGCTGATCAGGCGCTGATACTCCTGCACCAGCACCGGCTCGGGATCGATTAACAGCTCGCCGCGGTAGCCGTCGACGATCAGCAGGCGTTTATTGAGCTGCGCAGGCAGGATATCCGCGCCCATCACCGTGGGAATGCCCATGGCGCGCGTCAGAATCGCGGCGTGCGAGTTCGCGGCGCCGTCGCGCACCACGATGCCCGCCAGCCGCTCGTGCGGCAGCTCCGCCAGCGTGGTGGCGGTAAGCTCGTCGGCCACCAGTACAAAGCGTTCCGGCCAGGCATTGGTGCCGACCAGCGAGTCATCGAGATGAAACAGCAGGCGCTGGCCCAGCACGCGCAGATCGCCCGCGCGCTCGCGCAGGTAGCTGTCGCTAAGGCTGGCGAACTGGGCGGCGAATTTTTCGATGACCTTTTTGACCGCCCATTCGGCAACCGATCCCTGCTCGATCTCGTCGAAGAGATCTTTTTTCAGGCGGGCATCGGTCAACAGGTGGGAGTAAAGATCGAAGATCGCCGCGCTCTCTTTCTGCACGCCGGCGGCGAAACGTTTGCTGAAGCGGCGGAATTCGCTGGCGGCTTCGCTCATCGCCAGCACCAGCCGCTCGCGTTCGCGCTGCACGTCGAGCGTCGAGGCGGCGGAAACCTGATCCAGCAGCGGCTGCGTTTCGTCTACCCAGCCCGGCGCGACGGCGACGCCCGGCGCGGCGGCGATAGCGCGCACCCGCGTCTGGCGGAACTGGCCGAACAGCTGGCCGAGCTGCGACTGCGACAGCAGGGTCGCCATCTGCGTCGCCAGCGTGACCAGGAAGGACTCTTCGCTCTCGTCGAACTGGCGGTGTTCGCGCTGCTGCACCACCAGCACGCCCAGCAGCTGCCGGCGGCTGATGATCGGCACGCCAAGGAAGGAGCGATAGCGCTCTTCTTTAACGGCGGGAATATATTTGAAGCTGGGGTGACTTTGCGCATCCGCAAGGTTGATGGGTTCGGCGAGGCGTCCCACCAGGCCGACGATCCCTTCGTCGAACGCCAGCGTAACGGTGCGCCCGCGCGGTTTTTTCAGGCCGCGCGTGGCCATCAGGTAGTAGCAATGGTGATCGTGATCCGCGAGATAAACAGAGCACACTTCCGTGTCCATCGCCAGGCAGATCTCATTGACCAGGATATCGAGCGCGTCGTTAAGCCGCGGCGCGCCCGCCACCTTTTCTACTATTTCGCGCAACTGAGTGAGCATAAGGGCGTGGCCTATCCTCTTTTCCGTCGATGGGCTGGCGCGCTGCGCTGCTGCCCCGCACTCTCCTGCATCGACATTACCACGCCAGCGAATTCCTTCATCACGCGACGATAGACGTCGCGTTTAAAGGAGACAACCTGACGCACCGGATACCAGAAGCTCACCCAGCGCCAGCCGTCGAACTCCGGCGTGCTGCTGTGTTGCACATTGATATCCGCGTCACTGCTCATCAACTGCAGAAGAAACCACTTTTGTTTCTGGCCGATACATACCGGCTTTGTGTCCCAACGCACCAAACGTTTTGGCAATTTGTAGCGCAACCAGTTTCGGGTAGATGCAAGTATTCGAACATCTTTACGGTGTAAACCCACTTCTTCGAACAGTTCGCGATACATCGCCTGTTCGGCGGTTTCACCCGGATTGATGCCTCCCTGAGGAAACTGCCAGGAGTGCTGTCCAAAGCGCCTGGCCCACAACACTTGTCCTTGCCTGTTACAGATTACGATACCAACATTCGGGCGGTAGCCATCATCATCGATCACTGGACTACCTCAAAGCTAAATTTGAATAGCCTGATTGTTTCACACTCCTTACAGGCGGTAAACCACTGGATTGTCGGGAAGAACGCCGCGCCGCACCTGGATAACTCACAGTATTGGCCCGAGTTATAAACAATTAAGGCGGTAAAGAGGCGATCTTATTCACGTTTTCTGTGGATAGCTTTGTGCAGAACACGGGAATTAGCTGAATAAACTTTTGCGTCCCTTATCAGCCTCGCATAGTGGCAAATGAATTTTATATTTTAGAAACAGGTAATTAAACAACTCTTATTCAGAATAAAAGCGGCCAGTTTTGCGGTGGAAAGCGCGAAGGCGTTTTAGCTGGTTAAAGATCAAGCGACGTCGTTTTTATCCACAGACAATGCAGTAAACTTGCTCATCACTGGATAAAAAAGCGCCTTTTCCGCTAAAGTCAAGGCTGTAAATGGAACCAGTAGCGGGAGTGCCGCCGGGTTATCCCACCGATCTGTGGATAACTCAGGCGAAGATCCTGTTCATTATTGCCGTCAGTCCGGGATAACCTTGTACGGCTGTGGCAAGCCGGCAAGGCGTACAATTAAAAAAGCATGAGGAATCATGCTATTATCAGCACCCTTTCTCCTGACGCCGCTGTGGGAAAAGTTTGCGGAAGAAAAGCTGTCTATTTTTTAACCAACAGAGTGCTCGTTATGTTCCAGCTGCCTGCCCCGCCCGAAAATGAAGCCGTTCTCCTGGCGCGCGCCCATGCGCTGGCGGGCCAGTCGCTGGCGACCCTGGCCGCGCAGGCCAGCCTGCCGATGCCGGCCGATCTGAAGCGCGATAAAGGCTGGGTCGGCATGCTGCTGGAGCGCTATCTGGGCGCCAGCGCAGGCAGCAAGGCGGAGCAGGATTTCGCTCATCTCGGCATTGAACTCAAAACTATCCCCATCGACGCGCAGGGCAAACCGCTGGAAACCACTTTTGTCTGCGTGGCGCCGCTGACCGGCAACAGCGGCGTGACCTGGGAGACGAGCCATGTGCGCCACAAGCTGGCGCGCGTGCTGTGGATCCCGGTGGAGGGGGATCGCGCTATTCCTCTCGCCCAGCGTCGCGTCGGCGCGCCGCTGCTGTGGAGCCCGAGCGAAGAGGAAGATCGCATGCTGCGCCAGGACTGGGAGGAGCTGATGGATATGATCGTGCTGGGCCAGGTTGAACGCATTACCGCGCGCCACGGCGCCTGGCTGCAGATCCGGCCGAAAGCCGCCAACAGCCGGGCGTTGACCGAAGGTATCGGCGAACACGGCGAGCCGATCATGACGCTGCCGCGCGGTTTTTACCTGAAAAAGAGCTTCACCGCCCCGCTGCTGGCGCGTCATTTTTTACTGTAAGTTCATCAAAGCGGATGCGTATAATCGCCGTTTACTTTTCGTTTAAGATTGAGTGTGCGCATGTTTGAGTGGATAACCGATCCCAACGCCTGGCTGGCGCTGGGCACGCTGACCATCCTCGAAGTGGTTCTGGGTATTGATAATATTATTTTCCTGTCGCTGGTAGTGGCGAAGCTGCCTAAACATCAGCAGGCCAGCGCGCGTCGTCTCGGCCTGATGGGCGCTATGATGATGCGTCTTGCCCTGCTGGCCTCTATCGCCTGGGTGGCGCGTCTGACCCATCCGCTGTTTACCCTGCTCGATCACGCCTTCTCCTGGCGCGATCTGATCCTGCTCGGCGGCGGTCTGTTTCTGCTGTGGAAATCGAGCATGGAGATCCATGAAACCATCGAAGGCGGCGAAGAGGAGCACAAAACCAACGTGCACTCTTTCTTCGGCGCTATCGTGCAGATCATGCTGCTGGATATCATCTTTAGCCTGGACTCGGTGATTACCGCCGTCGGCCTTTCCGATCACCTCTTTATTATGATGGCCGCGGTGGTGATCGCCGTGCTGATGATGATGTTCGCCGCGCGCGCCATCGGCGAGTTTGTCGATCGCCATCCCTCTATCAAAATGCTTGCCCTCTCTTTTCTGATTCTGGTGGGTTTTACCCTGATTCTGGAGAGTTTCGCGGTGCATGTACCAAAAGGTTACATTTATTTCGCCATGTTCTTCTCCATGGCCGTCGAGTGTCTGAACCTGATGCGCGCTAAGAAAAGCGCGGCGTAAGATGTCAAGGGCGGCCGCCGGCCGCCCTTTTATTTTCAGATTCATGCGATAACGCAAAGCGCTAAAACCATTTATTACTACACTTTTTGCAGTTGATGCTGCGTGGCCTCTGACGGGGCGACGCGGCCCACTGGCTGACGGGAGTGAGAGGAATAAGCGTGATGAAAGAGTTGGCAGGCGTAGCAGTGTTGATTTTTGCCGCCGTTACACTGAGCGGATGCAGTTCAGATTATGTAATGGCAACCAAAAATGGCCAGATGATTATGACGGAAGGCAAGCCGACCATCGATAAAGAGACCGGTCTGGTGAAATATACCGATCAGTCGGGCCATGAAGTGCAGATCAATGGCGACGAAGTGTCGACCATTATTGAGCGTTAAGTGCCATTTCAGCTCACCTGTCCCGCAATTTGCCCGGACAGGTGATTTCCCCGATTTTCCCCACTTCCTTCCCCGCTGATTCACGCGCTATAGTCCCACAGGACAGACCATTACATTCCATAAAAATAAGGAAGACGGCTATGCATTATCACCGCATCCCCCATAGCACGCTGGAAGTGAGTCAGCTGGGGTTGGGAACCA
The DNA here is from genome assembly GCF_059730625.1 of Pantoea sp. X-Soil-MYKO-1289. Classification (NCBI taxonomy): domain Bacteria; kingdom Pseudomonadati; phylum Pseudomonadota; class Gammaproteobacteria; order Enterobacterales; family Erwiniaceae; genus Pantoea; species Pantoea sp. X-Soil-MYKO-1289. Next base: position 911,894 of record NZ_AP036004.1, on the reverse strand, counting down.
TGACGTTTGGTGAACAGAATAGCGAAGCCGACGCCCACCAGCAGCTCGATTTCGCCCTCGCCAGCGGCATTAACTTTATCGATACCGCTGAAATGTATCCGGTGCCGCCGCGCCCGGAAACCCAGGGCTTGACCGAAAAGTATATCGGCAGCTGGCTGAAGGCGCGCGGCAGCCGCGATAAAGTGATCCTCGCCAGCAAGGTCGCGGGCCCGTCGCGCGGCGCAGACGCCTCGATTCGCCCGAACCAGGCGCTGGACCGCAAGAATATCCGCGACGCGCTGGACGCCAGCCTGAAGCGCCTGAATACCGACTATCTCGACCTTTATCAGCTGCACTGGCCGCAGCGCCAGACCAACTATTTCGGCAAGCTGGGCTATCAGTACAGCGAGACCACCATTCCCGTCACGCTGCTGGAGACGCTGGAAGCGCTGACCGAGCAGGTGCGCGCCGGCAAAATTCGCTATATCGGCGTGTCGAACGAAACGGCCTGGGGCGTGATGCGCTATCTGCAGCTGGCGGAGAAGCACGAGCTGCCGCGCATCGTGACCATTCAGAACCCCTATAGCCTGCTGAACCGCAGCTTTGAAGTGGGCCTGGCGGAAATCAGCCAGCATGAAGGAGTTGAGCTGCTGGCTTACTCCAGCCTCGCTTTCGGCACGCTGAGCGGCAAATATCTGAACGGCGCGAAACCGGCTGGCGCGCGCAACACGCTGTTCAGCCGCTTTACGCGCTACAGCGGCGAGCAGTCGCAGCTGGCGATTGCGGAATATGTGGCGCTGGCGCAGAAGCATCGCCTGGATCCGTCGCAGATGGCGCTGGCCTATGTGCGTCAGCAGCCGTTCGTCGCCAGCACCCTGCTGGGCGCAACGACGATGGAGCAGCTGAAGATCAATATCGACAGCTTCAACCTGACGCTGGACGCCGACGTGCTGGAAGGGATCGAGGCGATTCACCGCCGCTACACCTATCCGGCGCCTTAATTTTCACAGACCGCAAAATAGCTTAGCAAGCGGGTAGCCACGCCCGAAGAGCAAAGCGTCCCGCGCCAGGGACAAAAACGCCGGGAGCGTTTTTGAACAACGCAGCGCGTTGGCCCGAAACGGGCGCGCCTCAGGGATGAGGTGCGTATTGGCGCGGGCCGAGCGGTCAGGGATGACGAACAGCGACTTTGCGATCGGGCGAGGCTACCTGCGCTGGCACTGAAGAATCATGCCGCACTATCACTGTTTTTTTCCTGTTCGTTACAACCCCAGCAGCAGCTGCCGCTCAAGCTGTGGGTCCAGCAGCGTAACGTGCAATCCCACCAGCCGCACGCCGCGTCCGGCGCGGCGCTCATCCCAGGCTTTACGCGCCACCGCGATCAAATCCTCTTTGTTCAGCTCCGGCCAGATATGCTCCTGCGTCGTCAGCTGGAAATCGTTGAACTTGAGCTTCACCCCCTGCCGCGCGATTTGCCTGTCGGGCCGAACCTGCGTCAGGCGGCGCTCCAGCTCCGCATAGAGAAAATCGATAATCTCCAGGCAGGCTTCCCAGCTGTGAATATCTTCCGCCAGCGTGCGCTCGACGCCGACGGATTTGCGCTCGCGCTCCACTACCACGCCGCGCTCGTCGATGCCGTGGCTGCGCTCCCACAGCACGCGGCCAAACTTGCCGAAGCGCTTGAGCAGCTGCGCCACGTCCGCTTTCTGCACGTCGGCGCAGGTATGCAGTCCCATCTCCTCGAGCTTTTTCGTCGCCACCTTGCCGACGCCGGGGATCTTCGCCAGCGGCAGCGACAGCAGAAAATCCGGCATCTCCTGCGGCGTAATAACGTACTGCCCGTCGGGCTTGTTGAGATCGGAGGCGATTTTGGCGAGGAACTTAATCGGCGCGATGCCGGCCGAAGCGGTCAGCCCCGTCTCGCGCTGAATGGTGTCGCGGATCTCGCGCGCGATCAGCGTGGCGGAGCCGTGGCAGTGCGGGCTGTCGGTGACGTCGAGATAGGCCTCGTCCAGCGACAGCGGCTCGATCAGGGGCGTATAGCGCAGGAAAATGTCGCGGATCTGCTGCGACGCCTCTTTATAGGCGTCGAAGCGCCCCGGCAGCAGCTTCAGATGCGGACAGAGCTTCAGCGCCATGGCGGTGGGCATCGCGCTGCGTACGCCGAATTTGCGCGCCGGATAGTTGGCGGTGCTGATCACGCCGCGTCGTTCACGGCTGCCGCCAATGGCGATAGGGATATCGCGCAACGCCGGATTGTCGCGCATCTCCACCGCTGCATAGAAGCAGTCCATATCGACATGTATGATTTTCACGCTTGCCCGCCATCCGCTTTCCGTCACGCCTAATGATACTGTATAGATGTACAGATGCAAAAGCCTCGACGCGTCAGGCGCGCCTGAAAAGCGGATTTAACATCCGTCGCCACTAAAGTTTACAAATTTCTGGCCGTGATATCTCGAGGAAAACGCGAATTTACCCGGCGGCGTCTTGATAAAAAAACAGACAATGCTAATGTTGCGCTGCGGTAGCGGAGTTTTCCGATAATGCAAGTCTGAGACGCGTCTCGCGTCATCGTTCTCTTCACTCAAGGTATACACAGCATGGGCAAAATCGCACTTCTGTTTGCGATGATTTTGATGCCAGCCCTCAGCATGGCAATGACTCCCGAGCCGACGCAGCCAGTGTCGACGCCGGTGAGTAAAGAATTAAAGAAACAGCTACTCGGTACCCCGGTCTATCTGCAGATTTTCAAGGAAGAACGCACGCTGGAGCTTTATGGCAAAATCGGCAACGAATTTCGCCTGCTCGATACCTACCGCATCTGTAACTTTTCCGGCGGCCTCGGCCCGAAGCGCCGCGAAGGGGATTTTAAAAGTCCGGAAGGCTTTTACAGCGTCAGGCTCAACCAGCTTAAGCCCGACAGCCGTTTTTATCGCGCCATCAACGTCGGCTTTCCCAACCAGTACGATCGCGAGCATGCCTACACCGGCAACTATCTGATGATCCACGGCGACTGTAAGTCGATCGGCTGCTACGCCATGACCGACGCCTACATGGACGAGATTTTTACCTATGTGAACGCGGCGCTGCGTAACGGCCAGTCAGAGGTGAACATCAGCATCTTCCCGTTCCGCATGACCGACAGCAACATGCAGCGCCATCGCTACTCCACCTACGCCAGCTTCTGGCGTGAGCTGCAGCCCGGCTACGCTTACTTTGCGAAATACCATCAGCCGCCGACGGTCAACGTCGCCAGCGGCAGCTACGTGATGAATAGCGGCAGCCCGGCGATCGTCAATCCCGAAGCCGCCTCTAAATCATTCCTGGCGCTCTCCAAGGCAGAATAACGCCCACTCGCCTGGCACGATGCGGTGCCAGGTTTCATTTGCCGTCAGCGGCTGCGTCGCAATCACCGTCACCACGTCGTTGGCGGTGGTGTGCTGCTGGAAATCGATCTCCACATCCTGGTCGAGCAACTGCGCTTTGCCGAAGGGCGCGCGGCGCGTAATCCAGTAGAGATTGGTCGAGCAGAACGCCATCAGATAGCGCCCGTCCGACAGCAGCATATTGAACACCCCTTTCTGCCGCAGCTCTCCCGCCAGTTCCGCCACATAGCGAAACACCGCCGGCCAGTTGGCGGGCGTGCGCGGATAGCGCGTGGCCAGCTTGTGCAACAGCCAGCAGAAGGCCTTCTCGCTGTCGGTTTCGCCCACCGGACGGAAGTGGCCGGTTTCCAGCTGGCGATAGCCTTTTAGCTGGCCGTTATGCGCGTAGGTCCAGTTGCGTCCCCACAGCTCGCGGGTAAAGGGATGGGTATTTTCCAGCGAGACCGGCCCGCGGTTCGCCTGGCGAATATGCGCCACCACCGAATGGGACTTGATGGGATACTCCTGCACCAGCCGCGCGATGGGCGAGTTATAGCTTGGCAGCGGATCTTTAAAGGTGCGGCAACCCCGATCTTCATAAAAGGTGATGCCCCAGCCATCTTTATGCGGCCCGGTTCCACCGCCGCGCTGCACCAGGCCGGTAAAACTGAAACAGATATCGGTTGGAACGTTAGCGCTCATCCCGAGCAATTCGCACATAGCTACCGCCTTAGTCAGAAAAGCCGCCAGTCAGCAAAATGGCGGCCAGCACCGTTACTTCACCATCTCTTTTTCAATCAGCAGCATCAGGATATGGATCACTTTGATGTGGATCTCCTGAATGCGGTCGGCGTAGCCGAAGTGCGGCACGCGAATTTCGATATCGGCCGAGCCCGCCATTTTGCCGCCATCTTTGCCGGTCAGGGTGATGACCTTCATGCCCTGCGCGCGCGCCGCCTCGATCGCCTTAATGATATTGGCGGAGTTGCCAGAGGTCGACAGCCCCAGCAGCACGTCGCCCGGACGGCCCACCGCTTCGATATAGCGTGAGAAAACGTAGTCGTAGCCGAAATCGTTGCTGACGCAGGAGAGATGGCTGACGTCGGAGATAGCGATCGCCGGGTAGCCGGGACGGTTCTCGCGATAGCGCCCGGTCAGCTCTTCGGCGAAATGCATTGCGTCGCAGTGCGAGCCGCCGTTGCCGCAGGAGAGCACTTTCCCGCCCGCTTTAAAGCTGTCGGCCAGCAGCACCGCCGCGCGCTGAATGGCGTGAATATTCGCCTCGTCGCTGAGGAAGGTATTAAGCGTATCCGCTGCTTCATTCAGCTCAGAGCGAATGATGTCCTGGTACATAGGGATGTCCTTGTTAGTAAAAGAGTGACTTTTCAAGTTTAACGGAATGGCGGGTTGGCGCAAAGCGCGCGCCGCGCGAAAGCCTGCCTCCTCTCCGCGGCGGATTTAACGATTTTGTGAGTAAGGTTGTAATTGCGATGTAAACAAATTGCTAATTGAACGCAGGTGGCATACACCTCTACACATAACAGGTCAGACCTCTTACTACTTACGGAGCCGTGATTATGATGGTTGTGTCGATCCTCGCGACGCTGGTGTTAATCAGCGCCCTGTTTTATCACCGCGTCTCTCTGGCGGCGAGCAGCGCGATTTTACTGTTGTGGACCGCCGCCTGGGCGGCGGCGCATATCTGGACGCCCTGGCTGCTGCTGCCGCTGGCGATCCTTCTGCTGCCGCTTAATCTCCCCTCGATGCGCCGTTCGCTGTTTTCAAAGCCGATGCTGCAGCGCTTTCAAAAGGTGATGCCGCCGATGTCGCGCACGGAAAAAGAGGCGATCGACGCCGGAACCACCTGGTGGGAAGGCGACCTGTTTCAGGGCAAGCCGGACTGGCAGAAGCTGCACAACTATCCGCAGCCGCGCCTGACCCCGGCCGAGCAGGCGTTTCTCGACGGTCCGGTGGAAGAGGCGTGCCGCATGGCAAACGACTTCGCCATCACCCATGAGATGGCGGACTTGCCGCCGGAACTCTGGGCTTATCTGAAAGAGCAGCGTTTCTTCGCCATGATCATCAAGAAAGAGTATGGCGGCCTCGAGTTCTCCGCCTATGCGCAGGCGCGCATGCTGCAAAAGCTGGCGGGCGTCTCCGGCATTCTGGCGATTACCGTCGGCGTGCCTAACTCGCTGGGCCCAGGCGAACTGTTACAGCATTACGGCACCGACGAGCAGAAAGATCACTATCTGCCGCGTCTGGCGCGCGGCGACGAGATCCCCTGCTTCGCGCTGACCAGCCCGGAAGCGGGCTCCGACGCCGGGGCGATCCCCGATACCGGCGTGGTCTGTATGGGTGAGTGGCAGGGCAAGCAGGTGCTCGGCATGCGCCTGACCTGGAATAAACGCTACATTACGCTGGCGCCGGTGGCGACCGTGCTGGGGCTGGCCTTTAAGCTCTCCGATCCCGATCGTCTGCTGGGCGATACCGAATCGCTGGGCATTACCTGCGCGCTTATCCCCACCAGCACGCCGGGCGTTGAGATCGGCAAGCGCCACTTCCCGCTCAACGTGCCGTTCCAGAACGGTCCGACGCGCGGCAACGATATTTTCGTGCCGATCGATTTTATTATCGGCGGGCCGCAGATGGCCGGCCAGGGCTGGCGGATGCTGGTTGAGTGCCTGTCGGTGGGACGCGGCATCACCCTGCCTTCGAACTCCACCGGCAGCCTGAAAAGCGTGGCGCTCGCCACCGGCGCCTATGCGCATATCCGTCGTCAGTTCAGGGTCTCTATCGGCAAGATGGAAGGCATCGAAGAGCCGCTGGCGCGCATTGCCGGCAACGCCTACGTGATGGACGCCGCGGCGACGCTGATCACCACCGGCATTATGCAGGGCGAAAAACCGGCGGTGCTGTCGGCGATTGTGAAGTATCACTGCACCCACCGCGGCCAGCGCGCCATTATGGACGCCATGGATATTGCGGGCGGCAAAGGCATTATGCTCGGCAATAATAACTTCCTCGCCCGCGCCTATCAGGGCGCGCCTATCGCCATTACGGTAGAAGGCGCCAATATCCTGACGCGCAGCATGATTATTTTCGGTCAGGGCGCTATCCGCTGCCATCCGTTCGTGCTGAAAGAGATGGCGGCGGCGGCCAGTCAGGATCTTAACGCCTTTGACGCCGCGCTGTTCAGCCATGTCGGCTATGTTGGCAGCAACGCGGTGCGCAGCCTGTGGCTCGGCCTGACGGCGGGACGCGGCAGCGCCACGCCGACGCGCGACGCCACGCGCCGCTACTACCAGCATCTGAACCGGCTCAGCGCCAACCTGGCGCTGCTGGCGGACGTGTCGATGGCGGTGCTCGGCGGCAGCCTGAAGCGACGCGAGCGCATTTCGGCGCGCCTGGGCGATGTGCTGAGCCAGCTCTACCTCGCCTCTGCCACGCTGAAACGCTATGACGACGAGGGGCGTCACGAGGCCGATCTGCCGCTGCTGCACTGGGGCGTGCAGGATGCGCTGCATCAGGCCGAGCTGGCAATTGAGGATCTGCTGCGCAACTTCCCTAATCGGCTGGCGGCGGGCGCGCTGCGCATGATGATTTTCGCCGGCGGCACGCACTGCCCGGCGCCGAGTGACCGTCTCGATCATAAGCTGGCGAAGCTGCTGCAGGTGCCGTCCGCCACGCGGGCAAGGCTCGGACGCGGTCAGTATCTGACGCCGAGCGAGCATAACCCGGCCGGTCAGCTTGAGCAGGCGTTGCAGGAGGTGATGGCGGCAGAAGTGATCCACGATCGTCTGTGCAAACAGCAGAAAGAGCACTTCTCGTTTACCCGGCTGGACGCGCTGGCGCAGCGGGCATTAAAAGCGGGCTGGATTGACGCCGCCGAAGCCGAGGTGCTGACGCGCGCCGAAGCGAGCCGCCTGCGCGCCATTAACGTCGATGAGTTTGAAGCGGATGCGCTGGCGGTGCCGGTGAAGCAGCCGGCGGTGAAGGCGGCGCGGGAGAGCGAGGCGGCGTAACATACAGGCACGTATGCTTTAACCCACAACGCGCACTAAAGTCAGATAGCGGGTAGCATGGACCGAAGAGCAAAGCGTCCCGCGACAAGGACAAAAACGCCGGGGGCGTTTTTGAACAACGCAACGCGTTGGCCCGTTTACGGGCGCACCTCAGGGATGAGGTGCGTATTTGCGCGGGCCGAGCTGGCAGGGATGCCGCTTTTTGCGTCTTTGCGATCGGGCCATGCTACCCGCGTTCGCGCGGAGTTAACCGGCGCGTATTACCCTTACCCCGCCTGCCGAATACGCGCGATTAGCGCCTCGGCGTCCTCGATGTGATCCGCCGCCAGAATCAGCGTGCGTCCCAGCGTAATGCAGCTGCGAATACACTCGGTGCGCATCGCCTCATCCTTAATCAGCTTCATATCCGCCACGTGAGACATGCCGACGGTACGGCGAATCAGCTCGGTGCCGCAGTAGCCGATGGTATCGGCCCACACCTTGCGCAGAAACGCCTGCGCATAGCCGGGATATGCCAGCGCCACGTCAGTGGTCTTCTCTTGCGCCAGCGCCAGGAAGCGCGCGGCGAAAGTATTCCACACCTCGCGCACGTCGTTGAGACGCAGTTCGCGCCCTTCCGCCGCCTCGCGCGGGGCCAGCAGCCCCGGCAGGCCGCAGTAGTTGATCAGCAGATTGCCCAGCGCCGTGCCGACGTCAAAGCCGATCGGGCCGAAATAGCCGAACTCCGCGTCGATCGCCTTCAGGCTGTTGTCGGCGACGAAAATCGAGCCGCTGTGAATATCGCCGTGCAGCAGCGCTTCGGCATGGGCGAAAAAGCGGTGCTTCAGTCCGGCGACGGCGATGCGCAACGCCTCGTCGTCGCGCAGGCTGGCAACCAGCGGCTCCAGCGCCTGCGGATAGCTGTTGCGCTCGTGATCGGTGTAAGGATCGTTAAAGAAGAGATCTTCGGTGATCTCGCACATCTCTGGGTTGATAAAGCGCGCCACTGCCGCTTTTTTCTGATGGGGATGCAGCACGAAATCAGAGGTGTGAAACAGCGTCTGCGCCAGATATTCGCCCAGCTGCGCCGCCGCCTGCGGATAGAAAGCGCCCTTCACCAGCTCGCCGCGCCAGATGCGATGGCTGGAGAGATCCTCCATCACCATCACCGCCAGCGTCTCGTCATAGTGCGTCACCCTGACGGTGTGCTCAGGGCAATATTTGTAGTGCTCGATCAGGGTTTGCGCCTCAAGCCGCGCGCGGTCCAGCGTCAGCGGCCAGGACTCGCCGACGCAGCGCACGTAGGGCAACGCCTGTTTTACGATAACCCGGCTGTTGCCCTGGCGGTCGAAAATTTTAAAGACCAGGTTAAGGTTGCCATCGCCAATCTCTTCCGCCTCGACCAGCGCAGCGGGATCGTCCACGCCGCCAAACTGCCGGGCATATTCAACGGCATCCGCCGCGGTGAAGGTACGGTATTGCGACATTGCCTTTCCTCTTATACCAAACTGAAACGAAACCCCGCCAGGGCAGCATAATAAGCCGTTCAGACGTCTATACATCCGTTCCGCATGTTGGCACAATACGTGACAACAACGCAACAGGGATTTCACAGACAATGCAAACACTCCGCACCACCAGCTTACAGGTTCGTGACAATCAGCTCTGGATCCTCGATCAGCAGGCGCTGCCGCAGCAAAAAAACTGGCTGCCGGCGCACGACGTGGCGCAGCTGGTCAGCCATATTCACGCCCTGCGCGTGCGCGGCGCGCCGCTGATCGGCCTCTCCGCCTCGCTGCTGCTGGCGCTGCTGGCCGAGGCGGGCGCCAGCCGCGACGCGCTGGGGCAGGCGCTGGAGGTGTTGCGCGCCGCGCGTCCCACGGCGGTCAACCTGATGAATAATCTCGATCGCATGAAGCTGGCGCTGGCGCAGGCGGATTTCGCCGCCGCGCTGGGTCAGGAAGCGCTGCGTCTGGTCGAGGAGGATCGCCAGCTGTGCGACAACATCGCCGAATCGGGCAGCGCGCTGGTGAAGCCGGACAGCCGCCTGCTTACGCACTGCAACACCGGCGGGCTGGCGACGGCGGGCGTCGGCACCGCGCTGGGCGTCATCGCCCGCGCGCATCAGCAGGGTAAGGTGGCGAACGTCTGGGTGGGCGAAACGCGCCCGCTGCTGCAGGGCGGACGCCTTACCGCCTGGGAGCTGGGCGAGCTGGCGATCCCCTTTCAGCTGATCACCGATTCGATGGCGGCCAGCCTGATGGCGAGCGGCCAAGTCGACGCCGTCTGGGTCGGCGCGGACCGCATCGCGGCTAACGGCGACGTGGCGAACAAAATCGGCACCTACAGCCTGGCCGTGCTGGCGCATTACCATCAGATCCCCTTCTACGTTGCCGCACCGCACACCACGCTGGATCGCCAGTGCGTCAGCGGCCGCGACATTCCTATCGAGCAGCGCGCCGCCAGCGAAGTGACCGGCGCGGCGGGCAGCTTCGGCAGCGTGCAGTGGGCGCCGGAAGCGGCAAACGTCTATAACCCGGCGTTCGACGTGACGCCTGCGGCGCTGATTAGCGGCTGGGTGCTGGATACCGGCGTGGTGACGCCGGAGGCGGTAGAGGCGGGGATTTTTCAGCCCTGACCGGGCGCGCTGAGCGCGCCCGGCTGGCAGGATTAAGGCAGGCGCGGATAGGCGTCGGCGATGGCGTCGCCGGTGAAGTGCGCCACCCAGCCTTCCTGGTTATCGAAGATGCGGATTGCGGTGAAGTTGGGCGAGGAGCCCATATCGAACCAGTGCGGCGTGCCCGCCGGCACTGAAATCAGGTCGTTTTTTTCACACAGGATCTGGTAGACCTGGCCGTCGAGATGCAGGCAAAAAAGGCCCGCGCCCTCAACGAAGAAACGCACCTCATCTTCGCCGTGGGTGTGCTCAGAGAGAAACTTCTGGCGCAGCGTCTCTTTTTGCGGGTTGTCGGCGCGCATGCTGATCACGTCCCAGCTCTGATAGCCCTTCTCCGCCACCAGCCGATCGATAGCGTGTTGATAGGCCTCAATCACGTCGGCGGGTTGGGGATTGTCGCCTAAATCGCGATCCGCCGCCCAGCGCTCGAAGCGCACATTCTTTGCATTCAGCCGCTCGCGGATCATCTCCGCATCGGTACTGTGCCACACCGGCAGCGTGGCTTCGGTATCGGTAAAAATGGTCAATGCGCTCATGCTAAAACGACTCCCGAAAAGGTGTTCACCTGATGATGGCGGCTTTCGCTGTCTGCGGGGCCGCGAATTAACTGCACGGTTTTCCATCCGGCTTCCGCTGCCGCATCCAGCTCCTGACGAATGTCGGAGAGGAACAGCAGCTGCTCAGCGGGCAGGCCGGTTTGTTGGGCGATATTGCGGTAGGAGGCGACCTCTCGCTTAGCGCCGACGCGCGTGTCAAAGTAGCCGCTAAACAGCTCCGTAATATCTCCTTCATCACTGTAGCCAAATAACAGTTTTTGCGCCGCAACCGAGCCGGAAGAATAGACGTAGAGCTGAATGCCCTGCTCCCGCCAGGCGCGCAGCGCCGGCACGACGTCGGGATAGAGATGGCCGGTAAAGCTGCCGTTCACATAGCCGTCGCGCCAGATCATCCCCTGCAGCGCTTTTAGCCCGGTGGATTTGCGATCCTCATCCATAAAGCCCAGCAGGATAGCGGTGAGCGCCTCAGGGTCGGCCTCAGGCTGGCCCGCTTCGGCGCGCACCGCGTCGAGCGCAGCGCTGACCTCGGGCTGCTGATGCTGCGCGCGGATAAACCCGGCGAGATGGTTACGCGCGTAAGGAAAGAGCACATCGTGCACGAAGCGAATATCGCTGGTGGTGCCTTCTATATCGGTAACAATGGCGCGGATCATTGGGCCTCCAGCAGGCGACGTTGGCGTTCGCATTCAAATAAAAACTCCAGACCTTCCAGATGACGACGCGCTTCGTTCACGTCCTGGCCCCAGCAGGTTAAGCCGTGACCGCGCAGCAGAAAACCGTAGCGCAGCGGGTTGTCGCGGGCGTAGGCTTCAATGCGCCGCGCCAGCGCGTCGATATCCTGATCGTTATCAAACAGCGGGATCGCCACGCACGCAAGATGAGTATGCTGCTCCGCCAGCGATTTCTGCATCTCATAGCCTTCCAGCCGCAGCGCAGCGCCCTTCTCGACGCGCGACAGCACCGTGGCGTTCACCGTATGGGTATGCAGCACTGCGCCCGCCTCGGGGAACAGCCGGTAGATCAGGGTATGCAATCCGGTTTCCGCCGACGGCCTGCGCCCTGACGGCGCGCGGTTAGTGGCGATCTCCACCTGGATAAAGTCGTCGCGCGTCAGGCTGCCTTTATCCTTACCTGACTCGCTGAGCAGGCAGAAGCGGGCATCTTCGCGCACTGACATATTGCCGCCGGTGGCGGGCGCCCAGCCTTTGGCGCCAATCCAGTGGCAGGTGGCCACCAGCTGATCGAGCGGAGAGAGTTCAGACATAGCGTATCGGGCATCCTGTAAGGTGGGTTTTAGACGTCTAAGCGTCTCGATTGCCAAATATTAACATCCTGTTTATAGTGGCTTCAACACAGGGTTACTCCGCAATGACATTCGCGCTTAAGGCCATTAACCATGACGCAGCCCAACCTGACGCCGGAGAGTAAACTTCCCGCTCTCGGCACCACCATCTTTACCCAGATGAGCGCGCTGGCGCAGCAGCATAACGCCATCAACCTTTCGCAGGGTTTTCCCGACTTTGACGGACCACGCTATTTACAGGCGCGCCTGGCGCATCACGTCAGCGAGGGCGCCAACCAGTATGCGCCAATGACCGGCGTGCTGCCGCTGCGCGAGGCGATCGCTGAGAAAACCGCCGAGCTGTATGGCTACCGCCCCGACGTCAACAGCGATATCACCGTGACCGCCGGCGCGACCGAAGCGCTCTACGCGGCGATCACCGCGCTGGTGCGCCCGGGCGACGAGGTGATCTGCTTCGACCCAAGCTACGACAGCTATGCGCCCGCTGTCGAGCTGTCGGGCGGCGTGCTGAAACGCATCGCGCTGCAGCCGCCGGGCTTTCGCGTCGACTGGACGGCGTTCGCCGCGCTGCTCTCCAGTAAAACCCGTCTGGTGATCCTCAATACGCCGCACAACCCTTCCGCCACCGTGTGGCGTAAAGCGGATTTCGCGGCGCTCTGGCAGGCGATCGCCGATCGGGAGATTTACGTGCTGAGCGATGAAGTTTACGAGCATATCTGCTTCGACGAGGCGGGCCACGCCAGCGTGCTGGCGCATCCGCAGCTGCGCGAGCGCGCCATCGCCGTCTCCTCCTTCGGCAAGACCTTTCATATGACCGGCTGGAAGGTAGGCTACAGCGTCGCGCCTGCCGCCATCAGCGCGGAGATCCGCAAGGTGCATCAGTATCTGACCTTCGCGGTGAATACGCCCGCCCAGCTGGCGATCGCCGATATGCTGCGCCAGGAGCCTGCCCACTATCGCGAGCTGCCTGCCTTTTACCGCGCGCGCCGCGACCGTCTGGCGCAGGCGCTGGAGAAGAGCCGCTTTAAGGTGCTGCCGTGCGAGGGCACCTATTTTCTGCTGGCGGACTACAGCGCCATCTCCGATCTCGACGACGTCAGCTTCTGCCAGTGGCTCACCAAAGAGGTGGGCGTGGCGGCGATTCCGCTGTCGGTGTTCTGCGCCGACCCGTTCCCGCACAGGCTGATCCGCCTCTGCTTCGCCAAACAGGAAGCGACGCTTGACGCCGCCGCGGAGCGCTTATGTCAGATTTAAAGATTACCGTTCTGCAGGAAACCCTGCACTGGATGGATGGCGAAGCGAACCTGCGCCATTTCGACGCCGTGCTTGAGGGCGTAACGGGCCGCGATCTGATCCTGTTGCCGGAGATGTTCACCACCGGCTTCGCCATGGAGGCGGCGCAGCGTTCGCTGCCGCAGGCGCAGGTGGTGGCGTGGCTGCATAAACACGCCGCGGCGAGCGACGCGCTGGTGGGCGGCAGCGCGGCGATCCAGACGGACAAAGGCGCGGTGAATCGCTTTCTGCTGGTGGAGCCGGATGGCACGCTGCACCAGTATGACAAGCGTCATCTGTTCCGCATGGCGGACGAGCATCACCACTATCTGCCGGGCGAGACGCGCGCGGTGCTGGAGTGGCGCGGCTGGCGCATTCTGCCGCAGATCTGTTACGACCTGCGTTTTCCGGTCTTCTCCCGCAACCGCAACGACTACGACCTGGCGCTCTATGTGGCGAACTGGCCGGCGCCGCGCGCCCTGCACTGGCAGGCGCTGCTGCTGGCGCGCGCCATAGAGAATCAGGCCTACGTCGCGGGCTGCAACCGCGTCGGCAGCGACGGCAACCAGCATCAGTACAGCGGCGACAGCCGGATTATTTCGCCGCAGGGCGAGATCCTCAGCGCGGCGGAGCCCTTCGCCCAAGCGCGGCTTGACGCCACGCTGTCGCTGGAGGCGCTGACCGCTTATCGCGAGCGCTTTCCGGCGTGGCGCGACGCCGACGGCTTTACCCTGAGTTAGCGCGCCAGTAGTCTGTGCCCGGCAAAAAAAAGCCGCAGCGGTTAAGCTGCGGCTTTCTCATTTTCAGGCGTCGCGCGGTCAGATATCGAAGCGGTCCAGATTCATCACTTTGGTCCAGACGGCCACGAAGTCGGTCACGAACTTCTGGTGCGCATCGCTGCTGGCGTAGACTTCCGCCAGCGCACGCAGGATGGCGTTAGAGCCAAAGACCAGATCGGCGCGGGTCGCATGATACTTCACTTCCCCGCTCTGACGGTCGCGCCCTTCAAACAGCTCCTCGCTCTCATCGGTAGCGCGCCATGCGGTGCGCATATCCAGCAGATTAACGAAGAAGTCGGTGCTCAGCACGCCAGGGCGATCGGTAAAGAGGCCGCGATCGCTGCCGTCGAAGTTAGTGCCTAACACGCGCAGGCCGCCCAGCAGCACCGTCAGCTCCGGCGCGCTCAGCGTCAGCTGCTGCGCTTTATCCAGCAGCAGCGTTTCGGTCGACGATCCGCCCTGCACGCGGCGATAGTTGCGGAAACCATCGGCCAGCGGCTGCAGAAGATCAAAGGACTCGACATCGGTCTGGTCCTGACGCGCATCGACGCGCCCCGGCGTAAAGGGCACCTGAACGGCTGAACCCGCCGCGGCGGCCGCCATCTCAATACCCACATTACCCGCCAGCACAATGACATCCGCCAGCGATGCTTTGCCAGAAGCCTTTTGAATCTCCTGCAATACCGGCAGCACGTCGCGGATTACGCTGGCGTTAACCGCCCACTGGTTCTGCGGTGCCAGCGCCAGACGCACGCCGTTCGCGCCGCCGCGCTTGTCGCCGCCGCGGAAGGTCGAGGCTGATGCCCATGCAGCAGAAACCAGCTGGCTCACGCTCAGCCCGGAGGCCGCAATCTTCGCTTTCAGCTCGCTGATATCGCTGGCGTCCGGCTGATGGATCGCCGCCGGCAGCGGATCCTGCCACAGCAGATCTTCTTTCGGCACTTCCGGCCCCAGGTAGCGCGCTTTCGGCCCCATATCGCGGTGGGTCAGTTTGTACCAGGCGCGGGCGAAGGCTTCATTGAACGCCTGCGGATCGTTAAGGAAGCGGCGAGAGATCTTTTCGAACTCCGGATCGAAGCGCAGCGTCAGGTCGGTGACCAGCATGGTCGGCTTGCGCTTTTTCTCCGGATCGAAAGGATCGGGAATAATCGCGTCGGCGTTGCTGGCTTCAAACTGAATGGCGCCCGCCGGGCTCTTCGTCTGCACCCACTCATATTTGAATAGGTTCTCGAAGAAGTAGTTGCTCCACTGGGTCGGGGTCTGCGTCCAGACCACTTCCAGGCCGGAGGTAATGGCGTCTGCGCCCGCGCCGCTGCCGTAGCTGCTGCGCCAGCCGAAGCCCTGAGCCTCAATCGGCGAGGCTTCTGGATCGACGTCGAGGTGGCTGGCCGCGCCCGCGCCGTGGGTTTTACCCAGCGTATGGCCGCCGGCGATCAGCGCCACGATCTCTTCGTCGTTCATGCCCATATTGCCAAAGGTGGCGCGAATGGCTGGCGCGGCTGAGGCCGGGTTGCCGCTCGCTTCCGGGCCTTCCGGGTTAACGTAGATCAGCCCCATTTCGGTCGCGCCGAGCGGCGCGTTGGCGAGGCTTTCCGGATGGCGATGCGCCAGCCATTCGGTTTCGTGGCCCCAGTCCACATCCATATCCGGTTCCCACACGTCTTCGCGTCCGGCGCCAAAGCCGAAAGTGCGGAAACCGGCGTTCTCCAGCGAGACGTTGCCCGCCAGGATATAGAGGTCGGCCCAGGAAATTTTCTGGCCATATTTCTGTTTCACCGGCCACAGCAGGCGGCGCGCTTTGTCGAGGCTGACGTTGTCCGGCCAGGAGTTGAGCGGCGCGAAACGCTGCTGTCCGCGCCCGGAGCCGCCGCGGCCGTCGATGGTGCGGTAGGTGCCCGCGCTGTGCCACGCCATACGGATAAACAGGCCGATATAGCTGCCCCAGTCGGCAGGCCACCAGGATTGCGAATCGGTGAGCAGCGCGCGGATATCCGCTTTCAGCGCCGAATAGTCGAGCTTGCTGAACTCTTCGCGGTAGTTGAAGTCGGCGCTGAGAGGATTAGAACGGCTGGAGTGCTGATTTAACAGGTCGACGCGCAGCATGTTAGGCCACCAGTCGCGGTTGGTGGTGCCGCTGCCAGCGCCGCGCGCCAGCACGCTTTTCTCTTCAGAGGCGCCGTGGTTAAACGGGCATTTACCGGCGTCAACGCCGCTCTCACTCTGGTTTTTCTCTTGCGATGCTCCGTGAGGGAAAGGGCATTTACCTGCGGCGTTATTGTTATCTTCGGGCGTGCTCATTATCGGCTCCGTTGGCTTTTGGTTACCCGGCTACGATAGCCTCAGGTTTGCGAAAATACCATTTGGCTAAGCCGACGGTTTTGATAGCCGTAGACTTTCAAAATTAGCTGCCGCGATAGGTAGACCACGACCAGGGCGAAATTAAAAAAGGCAGGTGGAAATGGCTGCCCGCCTCGGCGATAACGAAATCGATCTGCGCGGAGACGTAGAGCGCATCGCGCCCGTCTGCCGCAAAATAGTCGCCGATCTCGGCGGTCAGCCGATAGTGGCCCGGCGTCAGCGGCTCCGGCGTTAAGTCGCCGATGCGTCCATCGCTGTCCGTCTCGCCGTCGGCAACCGGCAACCAGCCTTCGGGGCTATTCTGCTCCAGGGAGATAGCGACGCCGACCGCTGGCTTGCCCAGCGCCGTGTCAAGAATATGGGTGGTGATGGTGCTCATGTCAGGCTCTCCTTCAGACGCAACAGGGTGATCTCCCGCAGCTGTTCCAGCGCTTCGCGCGCTTCGGTGGGTTCGTCATTCGTCAGGCGCCGCTGAAGCTGCGCCAGCATCTCTTCGCCGCTGCGCCCTTTGGCGCGGATTAGAAAGAGGCGGCCGAAGCGCGCTTCATAAGCCCGGTTGCCCGCCTGCATCGCCTGCTTTAGCGCCGCGTCGGCGTCGCTCATCGCGGCCTGCTCCTGACGCGACAGCGCCGCCTCTTTCTCCGCGCCGCCGGCGCGTTCGCCGATGCGCGGATGCGCGGACAGCGCCTGTTCAAGATCGTCGCTGTTCCATCTCTGCGCCAGCCGCTCCGCCTCTGCCAGCAGCGCCTCGACAGAGGCGAATGGCCGCGCGGCCGCCAGCGCCTGCCGCCAGCGCGGGATCGCCACGCAGTGGGCCAGCGCGGCCTGCGCCGCCGCATCCGACAGCGCGTTAAAGGTGGCAAGATTCATGACGCGCCTCGCTGCGCCAGCTGGCACACTGCCTGCAGATAAGCGCGCACCGCCAGCGCCACGTCGTCGCTCATGACCGCTTCCGCCGGATGGTGGCTGAGGCCGCGTTCATTGCGCACGAAGAGCATGCCGACCGGCCAGCGCTCGGCGATGGCGATAGCGTCATGGCCCGCGCCGCTCGGCAGCGCCAGCGCGCGGCCCTGAACCGTCTCGACGGCGCTGCTCAGCGCCTGCTGCAGCGCGCTGTCGCAGGCGGTGGCGCTGATGCGGTAATACTCCTCCGCCTCGAAGCGCAGCCCACGCCGCAGCGCGATCGCCTCGGCCTGCGTCAGCAGGCTCGACAGCAGCCGCTCCAGCGGCAGATCCTGCGGGCCGCGCACGTCCAGCGACAGCGTGACCTCGCCGGGAATAACGTTGACCGCGCCGGGCGCACAGCTCAGGGTGCCGACCGTCGCCACCAGCTGCGGATCCTGCTCGCGCGTGGTCGCCTCGATAAACACCATCCACTCGGCGGCCGCCGCCAGCGCGTCTTTACGGTGGGTCATCGGCACCGTGCCCGCGTGGCCCGCCTCGCCGGTAAAGCGGCAGTTAAGGCGGCGCGCGCCGTTGATGGCGGTGACCACGCCCAGCGCCAGCCCCTCCTGCTCCAGGCAGGGCCCCTGTTCGATATGCAGTTCAAGATAGGCGACGATAGCATTCAGATCGCGGGCGGCGCGCGGAATCGCCTCGGCGTTCAGCCCCACATCCGCCATCGCCTGGGCGACGGTGATGCCGTTGCCGTCTGGATGGGTGGTCCAGCTCTCCGGCCAGCTGCCGGCGATGCCGCGGCTGCCAAGCAGCGTGATGCCGAAGCGCGTGCCCTCTTCATCGCCGAAGCCGACAATCTCGACCGCCAGCGGCAGGCGCTGTTGGTTCTCATGCAGCCACTGCACGGTCTCAATCGCGGTCAGCACGCCGAGCATGCCGTCATAGCGGCCGGCGTTGCGCACCGTATCGAGATGAGAGCCGAGCAGCAGCGCGGGCGCGCCGTCGCTCGCCCCTTCGTAGCGGCCGCAGATATTGCCGACTTCGTCCTGCCAGACGCGCATGCCCGCCTGCGCCATCCACTCGCCGACCTGCGCATTGGCGCGCAGATGCTGCGGCGAGAGGTAGACGCGCGTCAGCTGATCGGGCGATTCGCTGATCGCCGCCAGCGCGTCGCAGCGCGCCATGACGCGTTCAGCGGCGAGCTGCGCCTCCGCAGCGTTCATCATCATGCCTCGCTCCCGTAGCGATCCCAGGCCGCCTGCATCGCCGCGCCCTGGGTCGCGCGGAAGCCGACGCGGGTCAGCACCGCCTCCAGCGCCGCCAGCGTGGTCATCACGCAATCTTTGCGCGCGTTAAAGCCCATGGTGCCGATGCGCCACACCTTGCCGTGCAGCGGACCGAACGAGGTGCCGATCTCGATGCCGAAATCCTCCAGCATCAGCTGACGCACCTGGTCGCCGTTAACGCCCTGCGGGATCACCACGCCGAGCACGTTGTTCATCTTGTGCTTCAGGTCGCCGAAGGTTTCCAGCCCCATGCCCTGGATGCCTTTCAGCAACGCCTCGCCGTGCAGCCTGTGACGCGCGATACCTTCGTCCAGCCCCTCCTCGAGGATCAGCCGCGCGCACTCGCGCGCGCCGAACAGCGCGGTGGTCGCTTCGGTATGGTGGTTGAGGCGCTCCGGCCCCCAGTAATCCATGATCATGCCGAGATCGAAGTAGTTCGAGTAGATCATCTCTTCGTCGCCGTCCTGATGCGCGGCGGTGCGGATCCCCTCTTCGACGCATTTGCGGCGGCGGATCGCCTCCTCCATCTGCGGGCTCAGGGTAATCGGCGAAGTGCCGGAGGGGCCGCCGAGGCATTTCTGCATCCCGGCCGAGACCGCATCCAGCCCCCAGGCGTCGGTTTCCAGCGCGTTGCCGCCGAGCGATGCGGTGGCGTCGGTATAGAAGAGCACGCCGTACTTTTTGCAGATGGCGCCCAGTTCCGCCAGCGGCTGCAGCATGGTGGTCGAGGTGTCGCCCTGCACCGTCAGCAGCAGGCGCGGCTTCACGCGCTTAATGGCGTCCTCGATCCGATCCGGGGTAAAGACTTCGCCCCAGGGCACCTCAATGGTGTGCACCTCGGCGCGGCAGCGGCGGGCGATCTCGCACAGCAGATGGCCGAAGCGGCCGAATACCGGCACCAGCACCCGATCGCCGGGGCGGATCGCCGACAGCAGGATCGCCTCGATCCCGGCGCGCGAGGTGCCGTCAATCAGCAGCGTCCAGCGGTTTTCGGTGCGGAAGACGCCGCGATAGAGTTCCATCACCTCATTCATATAGTGGGTCATCGCCGGATCGTACTGGCCGATCAGCTGGGTCGACATGGCGCGCAGCACGCGCGGATCGGCGTTGATCGGGCCAGGGCCCATCAGCAGACGCTGCGGCGGATTGATTTGCGGATAGCGGTTTTCCATGTTGATTTCCTTACTAAATTAGAGTCGCACCGAGGAGATGAACTGCTTCAGCTCCGGCGTCTGCGGCGCGGCGAACAGGGTTTTGCTGCTGCCCTGCTCCCAGACGCGCCCCTGATGCATAAAGACCACGCGATCGCCGACGTCGCGCGCGAAGTTCATTTCATGGGTGACCAGGATCAGCGTCATGCCTTCGGCGGCGAGCTGCTCCAGCACTTTCAGCACCTCGCCCACCAGCTCGGGATCGAGCGCCGAAGTGATCTCGTCGCACAGCAGTACCTTCGGGTTCATCGCCAGCGCGCGGGCGATGGCGACGCGCTGCTGCTGGCCGCCGGAGAGGTTGGCTGGCGAGTAGTCGAGACGCTCGCCGAGACCGACTTTCTCCAGCATTTGAGTGGCCAGCGCGCGGCACTCCGCCTCGCTTTTTTTCAGCACGCGGCGCGGCGCCAGCATCACGTTTTCCAGCGCGGTCATATGCGGAAAGAGGTTGAAGTTCTGGAATACCATGCCGACCGAGCGGCTGATGTCGCGCGCCTGAGCATCGCGGTCGGTAACAGTCATGCCGCCCAGCTTGATGCTCCCTTCCTGATAGCCTTCCAGGCCGTTCATGCAGCGCAGCAGCGTGCTTTTGCCTGAACCGCTGCGGCCGATAATGGAGATCACTTCGCCCATTTCGATATCAAGATCGACGCCTTTCAGCACGTGATTGTCGCCGTAGTACTTCTGCACCTGATTAATGGTGATGAGCGGCATGGAATTTTTTCTCCAGATACTGGCTGTAGCGAGACAGCGGATAACACATCAGGAAGTAGCCCAGCGCGACCAGGCCAAATACCTTGAAGGGCTGATAGGTCACGTTGTTCAAAATGGTCCCGGCTTTGGTGAGTTCGATAAAGCCGATAATCGAGGCGAGCGCGGTGCCCTTGATCACCTGCACGGCGAAGCCGACCGTCGGCGCAATGGCGATGCGGATCGCCTGCGGCGCGATCACCCGGTACAAGGTCTGGCCGAAGCTAAGGCCGAGACAGCGCGACGCCTCCCACTGCCCTTTCGGCAGCGCGCGAATGCTGCCGAACCAGATATCGAGCAGAAAGGCGCTGGTGTAGAAGGTCAGCGCGAGCGAGGCCGCCGTCCAGGGCGCGACGTCGATGCCGAACAGCCCGACGCCGAAGAAGGCGAGGAAAAGCTGCATCAGCAGCGGCGTGCCCTGGAACAGCTCGGTGTAGCAGCGGATCAGCCGCGTCAGCCACTTGCGCCGCAGCAGACGCAAGAAAAGCAGCGGCAGCGTCACCAGCGTGCCGCCGACAAAGGCGGTCAGCGACAGCAGCAGGGTCCAGCGCGCCGCCAGCAGCAGGTTGCGCACAATGTCCCAGTCGGTAAAGGTCGTCATCATGCCTGCGCTCCTAACCATTTGCGGCCTAGCGCCAGCAGCACCTGGCGCATGGCGATCGACAACAGCAGATAGATCAGCGTGGTCACCAGGTAGACCTCGAAGCTTAAAAAGGTGCGCGACTGGATCAGGTTGGCGGCGAAGGTCAGCTCTTCATAGGAGACCTGCGACACCACCGACGAGCCGAGCATCACGATAATGCACTGGCTGACCAGCGCCGGATAGATACGCTGCAGCGACGGCGGCAGCACCACGCGCAGGAAGGTTTGCGCGCGCGTCAGGCCCAGCACCCGTCCCGCTTCCCACTGCCCTTTCGGCGTCACCTGAATGCCGGCGCGGATAATTTCGGTGCTGTAGGCGCCGAGGTTAATCAGCATCGCCAGCAGCGCCGCCTCGCCCGCCGTCAGCTTCAGCCCCAGATTGGGCAGGCCGAACACGATAAAAAAGAGCTGCACCACAAACGGCGTGTTGCGGATAATCTCAACGTAGAGGCCCCAGAGACGGCTGGCCCAGCTCGCTTTGCCGCTGCGCAGCGCCGCGCCGAGGATCCCCAGCCCGACGCCGCCGACGGTGGCCATCACCGTCAGCTGAATCGTGACCCACAGCCCGGCGAGCAGCTCCGGCCAGTAGGGCCAGAGCGCAGGGAAATTAAGTTGCCCGAGCATAGCGCGCCCTTATGCGCCGAGGCTGGCGGGCAGCGGCGCTTTCAGCCACTCTTCCGACAGTTTGTTGAGCGTGCCGTCTTTGATGCCCTGCTCAATCAGCGCGTCCACTTTTGCCTTCAGCGCCGGCTCATCTTTTTTCAGGCCGATAAAGCAGGGCGAATCCTTCAGCATAAACTGCGCGACCGGCGCTTTTTGCGGGTTCTGCCGCGCGATCGCCGCCACCACCAGGTTGCCGGTCGCCACGTACTGCACCTGGCCTGAGAGGTAAGCCGACAGCGTGGTGTTGTTGTCTTCGTAGCGTTTGACCTGCGCCTCTTTCGGCGCGAGGCTGCTCAGCACCATATCCTCCACCGCGCCGCGCGTGACGCCGATGCTCTTGCCGCTCAGCGCCGCCGCGTCTTTCAGCGTCTCGCCTTTAGGGCCGAAGACGCCGAGAAAGAACGGCGCATAGGCGCGGCTGAAGTCGATCACTTTTTCACGCTCAGGGTTTTTCCCCATGCTGGAGATCACCAGATCGACCTTATCGGTTTGCAGATAGGGCACGCGGTTGGCGCTGGTGACCGGCACCAGCTGCAACTTAAGTTTCATCTGTTTCGCGAGGTATTTCGCCGTGTCGATATCGTAGCCCTGCGGCTGCAGATCGGTGCCGACCGATCCGAACGGCGGGAAATCTTGCGGCACCGCCACGCGCAGCACGCCGCGCTTCTCGATATCCTGTAGCTGATCCGCCAGCGCGCTGCCGGTCTGAACCATCAGTAACGCCGCCGCTGCTACCGCCATTAACGCCTTTTTCATTATGCACCCCGGTAAGTTGACCTGAAACAAAAGATTCTTGTAAATGTGATTTGCAACTAATGTGCCAACCACTGGCGCGGCGGATTACGCGGCAGAAACGCTAAATTCAGGGAAGAAAGGCGGCCTGTCGCCGCCTGATATCAGAGGATCAAAATGAGGCAAAGCACCAAAAAGGTGCTCTTTAACGGTGCTCCAGCTCGTCCAGCTGCTGATAGAGATCGGCGATTTGATGAATACGCTGGCGCCCCTGCGTCAGCATTTCATGCAGCAGCGCGTTGGTCAGCAAATTGATCAGGCTCATCGCCGAGCCGTAGCTGTCGAAGGCTGATACGCTGTCGAGCGGCGCGCAGAGCTGCCAGCGCGCCAGGCCGCTCATCGACTGCGCCTGCGGCTCGCACAGCGCCAGCAGCGGAATATCCCGCTGCTGCAGCTGCTGCATCAGCGGGCGGATCAGGCGCGGACGACGGCGAAACGCCATCACCACCACCATATCGTCAGGCGTGATATCGACGACCTCTTCCGCCAGCGTCTGGCCCGGCTGCGGCAGCACCATAACGTCGGCGCGCGCCTGCAGCAGCTGCTGGCGCAGATGCAGCGCCAGCGGCCAGGAGTTGCGCATGCCGATAACGAAAATACGCTTCGCCCGGGTCATCTGCTGCACCGCCTCGCCGAACTGCTGCGCGTCGAGCGCGTTCACCCACTGCGTCAGGTTCGCCATCTCCTGTTTATAGTGGCGCGCCAGCAGCGTATTGCCCTGCACCGCGTCGCGGTTGTCGGTCAGCGGCATGCCGCTCTGGCGCAGAATGCGCAGCTCGTCGCGCATATCTTTATATTTGTCGTAGCCCAGCCGGCGGAACAGGCGGCTAACCGTCGCCTTCGACACGCCGCTGAGTCTCGCCAGCTCGGCGCTGTTGTAGCTGATTAGATCGTCGAAGTGGTCAAAGACGAAATCCGCAATACGCTGCTCCTGCGGCGAGAGCTGCGGATAGTGGCTTCTGAGTCGTTCATCAAGCTGTTTCATGCGTCGTCCTGTAACTTTCGTTTCAGCAGAAGCTAGCATAATTCGATCCAGGTTACCGCCGTCGTGCGCCACAGCAAAAAACTGGAACGGCTCTTGCTTGGATCCCTGCTCTGTTACCCAATAAGAACCTTCACTATGATTCAGAGCAATATGGCCCCGCTGGGCATGGCGGTCGCGCCGCATCACCTGGCGAGCGAGAGCGCGCTGGCGGTTCTGCGCGACGGCGGCAACGCCATTGAGGCGATGGTCGCCGCCGCCGCGACCATCGCCGTGGTCTATCCCCATATGAACGGCCTCGGCGGCGACGGCTTCTGGCTGGTGCTGCCGCCGAACGGCGATCCCGTGGCTATCGACGCCAGCGGCGCGGCGGGCGCGCTGGCGCATCCCGATTTCTACCGCGGCCTGCGCGCGATTCCGCATCGCGGTCCCGCCGCCGCGCTAACGGTGGCCGGGACGGTGAGCGGCTGGCAGGAGGCGCTGGCGCTCTCCGGCGAGCTGGGCGGCGCCCCGCTGCCGCTGCCGCGCCTGCTGCGCGACGCTATCCGCTACGCCGCCGACGGCATTCCGGTTACCGCCTCGCAGGCGGCCGCCACCGCGGCGAAACAGCATGAACTGGCGCATCAGCCGGGATTCGCCGCGACCTTTATGCCGGACGGCGAACCGCCGCGCGAGGGCAGCCGCTTTACCCAGCCGGCGCTGGCGCAAACCCTTAGCCTGCTGAGCGAACAAGGTCTCGACAGCTTCTACCGCGGCGAGCTGGCGCATCATCTGGCGCGCGAAATGTCAGCGCTCGGCATGCCGGTAACGCTGGCGGATCTGCAGCAGCAGCGCGCGCGTCGCTGCGTGCCGCTGCATGTAGCGCACAGCGAAGGCGATCTGTGGAATATCGCGCCGCCGACGCAGGGGCTGGTGTCGCTGGCGATCCTCGGCGTGACCGACCATCTGGCGATGGCGCAGGCTGACGAGGCGCAGACGGTGCACCGCATCGTAGAGGCGACCAAAAAGGCCTTTGCGCTGCGCGACGCCCATCTTACCGATCCGCGTCATATGACCTGCGAAGCGCAGTCGCTGCTGACCCAGGATCACTTCGCCACGCTGGCGAGCCAGATTAGCGAGACGCAGGCGGCGCCCTGGGGCGCCGGGCGCGGGCCCGGCGACACGGTGTGGATGGGGGTGATGGACAGCAGCGGCCTCGCCGTCTCCTTTATTCAGAGCATCTATCACGAGTTCGGCAGCGGCGTGGTGATCCCCGGTACCGGCATCACCTGGCAGAATCGCGGCGCGGCTTTCAGCCTCGACGCGGATCATCTGCTGGCGCTGGCGCCGGGCAAACAGCCGTTCCATACCCTTAATCCCGCCGCCGCGCGCCTGAAAGATGGCCGCACGCTGATCTACGGCGCGATGGGCGGCGACGGCCAGCCGCAAACCCAGGCGGCGATCTTTACCCGCCATGTGATCCAGGGCATGCCGCTGCAGCAGGCGGTGAGCGCGCCGCGCTGGCTGCTGGGCCGCACCTGGGGCCAGTCTTCCGACTCGCTCAAGCTGGAGGGGCGCTTTGCGCCGGAGAGCGTCGCCAGGCTGCGCCAGCTGGGGCACGAGGTCGAGCTGCTGCCCGACTTCAGCGAGGCGGTCGGCCACGCAGGCGCCATCGTGCGCCATATCAACGGCATGCTGGAAGGCGCATGCGATCCGCGCAGCAACGGCAGCGCGAGCGGATTCTGACAGGAGAGAAAAGATGAATCAGACAACAGACTGGGGGCGCTATCTGGCGCTGATGGAGCAGCTGCTGGCGCTGGAGCTGGACGACCCGCGCCGCGCCGAGCTGGTGATTCAGCTTGAGCGCATCGCCGCGCTGGCGGCGCCGCTGATGGCGTTTCCTCTCGACGACCGGCTTGAAGTGGCGGGAGTGTTCCATCCATGAATCTGAGCGAATTATCTCTCCGGTCGCTGCAGCAGGCGATCCAGCGCGGCGATCTCAGCGCGCGCGAGGTGGCGCAGCAGACCCTCAGGGGAATCGAGCGGCACCGGGTGATTAACGCCTGGACCGAGGTTACCGACGCACGCATGCTGCGCGAGGCTGACGCCGTCGACGCGCAGCGACGCCGCGGCGACGATCTGCCGCCGCTGGCGGGCGTGCCCTATGCGGTGAAAAACCTGTTCGACGTGGCGGGCCATACCACGCTGGCCGGCGCTGGCCTGTTCCAGGATCGGCCGGCGGCGACGCAGGACGCCTGGGCGGTGAGCCGCCTCAGCCGCGCCGGCGCGCTGCTCTCCGGCATGCTGAATATGGACGCCTACGCCTATGGCTTCACCACCGAGAACAGCCACTTCGGCGCGACACGCAACCCGCACGATCTGACGCGCGTAGCGGGCGGCTCGTCGGGCGGCTCCGCGGCGGCGGTCGCCGCCGGGCTGGCGCATTTCTCGCTCGGCACCGACACCAACGGTTCAATCCGCGTGCCCGCGTCGCTGTGCGGCATCTTCGGCCTGAAGCCGACCTTCGGCCGCCTGTCGCGCAGCGGCAGCCATCCCTTTGTTGCCAGCCTCGATCATATCGGCCCCTTCGCGCGCCGCGTCGAGGATCTGGCGCTGGTCTACGACATGCTGCAGGGCCACGACCCTCAGGACGCGTTTCAGGCGAACCGACCCGCCGATCCGGCGCAGGTGGGGCTAGAGGTGAGCGGTCAGCGCTGCGCCGTGCTGGGTGGCTTTTTCTCGACCTGGTGCGACGACGACGCGCGCGATGCGCTGGCGCGCGCCGCGCGGGCGCTGGAAATCCATGACGAGGTCACGCTGCCGGAGGCGGAGCTGGCGCGCTCGGCAGCCTTTATCCTGACCGCCTGCGAGGGCGGCAACCATTATCTGCCCGCGCTGCGCGCCTCGCCGGAGCGTTTTGAACCCGCCTCGCGCGAGCGGCTGCTGGCGGGCGCGATGCTGCCCGCCGCCTGGTACGTGCAGGCGCAGCGCTTCCGCCGCTATTTCCAGCAGCAGGTGCTGCCGCTGTTCGAACGTTTCGACGTGCTGATCGCGCCCGCCACGCCCTGCGTCGCGCCGCTCATCGGCCAGCAAAGCATCCGCGTTAACGGCGCTGACCTGCCGTCGCGCGCCAGCATGGGCATGCTGACGCAGCCGATCTCCTTCCTGGGGCTGCCGGTGTGCAGCGTGCCGCTGGCGACGAAAAGCGGTCTGCCGATTGGGCTCCAGCTGATCGCCGCGCCTTTTAACGAAGCCGCCGCGCTGCGCGTCGCCTTCGCCCTTGAGCAGCAGGGCATTACCCTCGCGCCCACCACTATGGATAAACCGGATGCAAACTGAAGAGATTAATTTACCGCACGTCGTCGCGGAGGTGACCGCCGCCTTTTACCGCTACGAGCAGGCGCTGGTGAGCAACGATATCGCGACGCTCGACGCGCTCTTCTGGCACGATGAACGCACCGTGCGCCTCGGCGCGGGCGAGAACCTCTACGGCATCGAGCAGATCCGCGCCTTCCGCGCCCAGCGTCCCGCCGCCGGGCTGGCGCGCACCCTGCGCAACAGCGTCATCACCACCTTCGGCGAAGCCTTTGCGGTGTGCAGCACCGAGTTCACGCGCGAAGGCTCATCGAAAATCGGCCGTCAGCAGCAGAGCTGGGTCAGGCTGCCGGAAGGCTGGCGCATCGTTGCCGCGCAGGTGAGCCTGATGAGCGAAAGCTGAGGCTAGCGGGCGCGCGCCTGGCGCTGTACCGCAATCGCCTCGGCGCGCTGCAGCAGCAGCTGGAGGTCATCTTCATCGATATCCAGCAGTTCGCCGCTTTCCAGCGCCTGATGCAGATCGTTGCGGGTAATCGGCACCTCCAGCGCTACCGGCGCGGGTTTCGCTTCGGCGGCGGCCAGCGGATGCGGATAGCGGCGGCCCGCCAGGTTATTGAAGAGGATCGCCAGCAGCGCCAGACAGAGTGAGTTAAGCAGTACGGGCGTCAGAATATAGTGGTAGCCCAGCTGGTGGACGTGGCCGCCGCCGAGAATGGCGGTCAGCGCCACCGCGCCGCTGGGCGGATGCAGGCAGCGCAGCTGAAACATCACGGCGATAGCCAGGCAGGCGGCGACGCCGCAGGCCAGTGGCGCAGAGGGAATCGTCATGGCCGCGGTCACGCCAATCGCCGCCGCCACTATATTGCCGCCGACAATTGACCAGGGCTGCGCCAGCGGGCTGTTCGGGATGCCGAACAGCAGCACGGCGGAAGCGCCCATCGGCGCGACGAACCACAAATTAACCTGCCCCAATAGCCAGTGGCTGATAAGACTGGTGATAGTCAGGCCAAGCCCGGCGCCGATACTGGCGATAACGATCTCTTTTTTGGCTACCGGCAGCGGATGCGGCCAGAAGCGGGCAAAAAAGGTGCGCAGCCTGCCTTTTCCCTTCGCCTGACGCGATTCATTCATGTTCAAAACGCTTATTCATCAGAAAAAATTACAGAAGCGGCGATTGTCGCCGATCGATTTGGTGGTAACAACCGCAGGGTTGGGCGGTGGGTCAGGATTCGGAATTGTGCCCAGGGCTGGCGACGCGCCAGCCCGAAAGGCTATTTAACCACCGGATTCTTTTTCAGCGACAGCGCCGAGAGGAACGCATCGTCGAGCTGCAAATGCTGCGCCACCAGCTCGCGCGGCGTGCTGGCAAGCCACTGATTCAGAGAGATATCGGCGTAGTAATCGCTTTTGAACAGCTCCAGAAACCGCAGCGGCCCGGTGCCGGTATTCTCGATATAGTGCCCCATGGCGAAGGGGACATAGCCGACGTCGCCCGCCCGATAGTCGAAGGTTCTCGCCTGGCCCGACGAGGCGAAGACGCCCATGCGCCCCTCGCCTTCCAGATAGTATTGCCACTCATCGTTGTTCGGATGCCAGTGCAGTTCGCGCATGCCGCCCGGCGCAATCTCCACCAGCGCGGCCGCGATGGTTTTCGATACCGGAAAGGTTGAGGAGTCGGTAATGCGCACCGTGCCGCCCGGCGCGACGATCGGCGCCTGCGCCAGCATGTGATGAGTGAAGATGCGTTTTGATTTCGGCGCCCCCTTGATGGCGTCCGCAGCCAGCGTGCCCGGCACCTTGCCGGCAAAAATATACTCGTCGTCCGGCGAAGGCAGTTTTGCAAAGGTTGAAACCGGCACGCTGAAGTTTTTCGCCAGAATTTCGGGCGGAATATGTTTGAACCAGTCTGACAAGAGAAAGGTGCTGTCCTCATCGAAGCCGCCGTCGTCAAACGCCAGCAGAAACTCACAGCCGTCTGGCCCCAGCCCCTGAATCGAGTGCGGAATGCCCGGCGGAAAATACCAGAGGTCGCCGACGCCGATATCATCCACGAACCAGCCGCCGTCGGTATCGAAGGCGGTCACGCGCGCCTTGCCGAAGGTCATGTAGGCCCACTCGCCCTCTTTGTGCCAGTGCAGTTCCCGGATACCGCCCGCATTGAGGCGCATATCGACTCCGGCGATGGTGGTGGAGATGCCCAGCTCGCGCTGCGTCACCTGGCGCGTCCAGCCGCCGCTGCCTTTGCGCACGTGGGCGTCGCTGAAAGAGAAGCGCAGGTTGGGCAGCGTGCCGCTGTCGGTGGCGGGCGGATTGACGATGTCGGGGTTTTGCGCCTCACGCGCCGGATCGTGCGGGCCGGGATCGCGCGGCGTGCCGGCGGGCCAGGAGGCGATGGTGTCATGGGCGTGGACCTGGCCTGCCGCCAGCGCCACCGTGCCGCCTGCGGCGAACGCCATAAAGTTCCTTCGGGAAAGCTTGCTCATCTGTACGATTCCTTATTCCGTGGTTGACCCGGAATATCTATACGCCCAAAGCGAACCGTCGGCGGCGGGCAAGATGTAACAGTCCGCTGGGCGGCGAGTAACCTTAGTTTTGTTAATCAATTTTGCGAGGGGAATATTTTAATTCCATTTAACCACGGTTAAAAAATGGCGTCCGAAGGGAGGTTTAGGCGCGCACAAAATGCTAACGGTTGAGGAGATGCATTAATATTTCTGCTAAATAATCCGTTACATCTTTTTAACAAGAACAGCGGAGACGCGCGGCTGTTTGCGCAGCCGCGTCGGGTTATCCTCAGGGTTGCGGCGCGGGATGCACCGCGGCCCAGTGATCGGCGATCTGCTGGCGGGTACAGATCCAGACGTCGCTATGCTGCTGGATATGATCGAGGAAGTTTTGCAGCGCTTTGAATTTCCCTGGCCGGCCCAGCAGGCGGCAGTGCATGCCGACCGACATCATTTTCGGCTGGGTTTCGCCCTCTTCATAGAGCACGTCAAAGGTGTCGCGCAGGTAGGTGAAGAACTGCTCGGCGGTATTGAATCCCTGCGGCGTGGCGAAGCGCATATCGTTGCACTCCAGCGTATAGGGGATCACCAGATGCGGCTTCACGGTGCCGTCCTGACAGGTAACCTGCGTCCAGAACGGCAGATCGTCGCCGTAATAGTCGCTGTCGTAGCTAAAGCCGCCCTGCTCCACCACCAGCCGCCGCGTGTTGGGGCTGTCGCGGCCGGTGTACCAGCCGGTGGGCGCTTTGCCGAACAGATCGGTAAGCACGTCGACCGCCTGCTGCATATGCTGGCGCTCGGTTTTGGCGTCCATCGACTGGTAGTGGATCCAGCGCCAGCCGTGGCTTACTACGTCGTAGTCAGCCTGTTTGATCGCCTCGACGATCTGCGGATGACGCGCCAGCGCCATCGCGACGCCGAACACCGTCAGCGGCAGGCCGCGCTTCTGGAATTCGCGGTGGATGCGCCAGAAGCCGGCGCGCGAGCCATATTCGTAGAGCGAATCCATCGACATATGGCGATCGGGATAGCTGGCCGCCCCGATGATGTCGGAGAGGAACTGCTCGGATCCGGCATCGCCGTGCAGCACGTTGTTCTCTGCGCCCTCTTCATAGTTGAGCACGAACTGTACCGCCACGCGTGCCTTGTTCGGCCAGGCGGCGTGCGGCGGCGTGGCGCCGTAGCCGATCAGATCGCGCGGATAGTTTTTGTTGAAGCTGTACTCTTTCTTCTCTGCACTATCCATTCATCAATTCCTGTTTAATTGCGGCAAGGTCTCGTTAGTTTAGATGCTGAAACGCCCCGGAGAGAGGTTTGGCGATCGGCTGAGCGAGATCGCCATGCTTGCTGGTGCCGAAGCCAAGCGCCACCAGCGCCTCCACCATTTTTACCGCCGCGCTGACGCCGTCGATAACCGGCATCCCCAGCTCCTGCGTCAGCTCGCGCGCCAGCGTCGCCATGCCGCCGCAGCCCAGCACGATGGCGCCGCTGCCATCCTGTTGCTTCGCCTGCAAACACTGCTGCCGCACCTTCTCCTGCGCCAGCCCTGAGCCATCCTCCAGCGCCAGCACCGGCAGGTCGATGGCGTGCAGCGCGGCGCAGTGGTGGGTGAAACCGTACTGCTGCAGCAGATGGCGCGCGATGATCAGCGTGCGCGGCAGCGTGGTGACGATGGAAAAGCGCGTCGCCACCAGCGTCGCGGCGTGCATCGCCGCTTCGGCGATGCCGATGACCGGCCCGCTGGCCAGCTCGCGCGCCGCCAGCAGTCCAGGGTCGCCGAAGCAGGCGATAACGTGGCCGCTGACGCCCTGCTCCCTGCCGCGCCTCACCTGCTCCAGCACGCCGATCGCCGCGATCGCCTCGTCGAAGTGGCCCTCAATCGAGGGCACGCCCTGCGAGGGCGACACCGCGATAATCTCGGTGCCGGGCGCGGCCACCGCGCGCGCCGCGGCGCCGATCGTTTCCGTCATCGCCAGGCTGGTGTTGGGGTTGATCACCTGGATCAGGCTCATGATGTCACCTCTTTATGACGGGCAAATAACCGCGAGAAGTCGGGCAGCGTTTCGCCGCTGCGCTCGAAGTGCAGGCTAGAGACGATATGGTCGAAGTGGTGCTGCAGCGCCTGGGTCAGCGCGCCGAGGTCGCCCGCGCGCAGATGGGCCACCAGCCGGTCGTGATCGTCGCAGCGGCAGCCCTGTTGCCAGGGCGCGCCCCAGGCGGCGATCACCAGCGAGGAGCGCTGCGTCAGGCGCGTGACCAGCTCGGTCAGCACCTGATTGCCCGCAATCGCCTGCAGCTCGATATGGAAAGCAGCGGAGAGACGGATCGCCGCCGCGCCGTCGCGCGCGTCGTGCGCCTGCTGCTCCTGCGCGATACGCTGCGTCAGCCCCGCCAGATGCGGCGGCTGCAGATGCGCCAGCACCGCGGGCAGATTAGCGCACTCGATCAGCGCCCGGGTGCAAAAGATATCGCGCGCTTCGTCTACGCTGGGCGTGGCTACCTGTGCACCGCGCCTGGGCAGCAGCGTCACCATCTGCACTGCGGCGAGGCGCTGCAGCACTTTGCGAATGCCGGTGCGGCTGACGCCGAATACCTCCGCCAGCGCCTCTTCCGGCAGTTTGCTGCCCGGCGGCAGCTGGTGCTCCACTATGGCGTTCATCAGCGCCTGATAGATAAGCTCATCTTTATCCCCGGCATTGTCGGCCTCGCTGTGGCCTTTTTCACTTCTCATCTCCGGCTCCCTCAGGTCGTTCCATCCGCATATCGTATACGTTAACGAAAAATTTTGTATACAAGAATTCTATTCTGGCCTGGATCCTGCAACAGCTTCTCTGTTGCGTTGACCCCTTAACGTCATTATGAGGAGCAGGTTTCATGCCAAACCAATTTAACAGCCCTTCTGCCTCGGCAGAGGTGCGCTATAGCCCACGGCTGACCAATGAGGATCTGGCGCCGACGCGCCAGCAAAACTGGAGCTGGTACAACATCTTCTCTTTCTGGATGTCGGATGTGCACAGCATGGGCGGCTACGTGGTCGCGGCCAGCTTTTTCACCCTTGGGCTGGCGAGCTGGCAGGTGCTGATTTGTCTGCTGGCGGGAATTTGCATCGTGCAGCTCTGCGCCAACCTGGTAGCGAAGCCGAGCCAGATGGCGGGCGTGCCCTACGCGGTGATTTGTCGCCAGGCGTTTGGCGTCTTCGGCGCCAATATTCCGGCGGTGATCCGCGGGCTGATCGCCTTCGCCTGGTATGGCATTCAGACCTATCTGGCCGCCAACGCGCTGATGCTGGTGCTGCTGAAATTCTTTCCAACGCTGGCGTCGATGACCCACGCCAGCTGGCTGGGCCTGTCGCTGCTCGGCTGGTGCTGCTTCGGCGTAATGTGGCTGTTACAGGCGATGGTATTCTGGCACGGCATGAGCGCCATCAAGCGCTTTATCGACGTGGCGGGTCCCGCCGTCTATGTGGTGATGGTGGCGCTGGCGGGCTGGATTGTATACAAGACCGGTTTCGACGGTATCTCTTTTACCCTGGCGAGCAAGTCGCTGAGCGCAGGCGAACAGAGCTGGCAGATGATCACCGCCACCGCGCTGGTGGTTTCCTACTTTTCCGGACCGCTGCTTAACTTCGGCGACTTCTCGCGCTACGGCAAAAGCATGGGCGAAATCCGCCGCGGCAACCGCTGGGGCCTGCCCTTTAACTTTTTGCTCTTCTCGGTAGTCACGGTGGTGATCGTCTCCGGCACCCAGTCGCTGTTCGGCAAGATGATTACCGATCCGATCGAAACCGTCAGCATGGTCGGCAACGATGTGGCGGTCGCTATCGGGCTGCTGACCATGATCACCGCCACCATCGGCATTAATATCGTGGCGAACTTCGTCTCGCCGGCGTTCGATTTCTCTAACTGCTCGCCGCAGAAGATCAGCTTCCGCACCGGCGGTATGATTGCCGCGGTCGGCTCAGTGCTGCTGACGCCATGGAACCTGTTTCAGTCGCCGGAGCTGATCCACTATACCCTTGACGTGCTGGGCGCCTTTATCGGGCCGCTGTTCGGCATTCTGCTGGCGGATTTCTATCTGATCAAACGCAGCCGCGTCTTTGTCGACGATCTGTTCGATGCGACGCCGCAGGGCCGCTACTGGTATCGCGGCGGCTTTAACCCGAAAGCGATCGCCGCGCTGCTGCCGTCGGTCGCCATCGGCTTGTTGATCAGCTTTATTCCCTCGCTGCACGAGGTGGCTAACTTCAGCTGGTTTATCGGCGCGGCGCTGGGCGGCGGATGCTACCGCTATCTGGCGCGTCATGAGCGCGAAGCGAGCGCGGCGCAGCCTTTCGCCGGCGGCGTTGCGATGCAGGAAAAATAAGGGGAAGGCACGCAGAAAAGCAAAAGGCCGATTCATTACTGAATCGGCCTTTCTGAAGAGTTGGCGGTGCGGACGGGACTCGAACCCGCGACCCCCGGCGTGACAGGCCGGTATTCTAACCGACTGAACTACCGCACCGCGCTGTGTTCCCCGTCGGGAACGAGGCGCATATTAATGGCCGCCCAGGATCCCGTCAACGCTTTTTCTCACCGCGCCGTGCGTTTGCTGTTTTTTTACGCTTACCGCTGATTTTACCAGCGAAACCACTCAGTTAACCGCGCCACAGGCAGCTTCCGCCTTTTTTCATCACCAGATCGAGGCGCGACTCATGCGCCATCACCTCTTCATCCGACGCCGCCACGACGCGCAGCGCCGAGGCAGGCCGAACGATGCGCTGGATGGTTTCGCCCTCGTTCTGCTGCGCGCCGTCGCCCTCCATCGAGAACGCCAGCGACGTCTGGCCGCCGGTCATCGCCAGGAAGACTTCCGCAAGGATTTCGGAGTCGAGCAATGCGCCGTGCAGCGTACGTTTGCTGTTGTCGATCTCATAGCGCGAGCAGAGCGCATCCAGACTGTTGCGCTTGCCTGGGAACATCTTGCGCGCCATCGCCAGGCTGTCGGTGATGCGACAGAAGGTTTCGGTTTTCGCAATGCCGCGATTGAGCATGGAAAACTCATAGTCCATAAAGCCGATATCGAACGAGGCGTTATGGATCACCAGCTCGGCGCCGCGAATGTAGTCGAGAAATTCGTCCGCAATATCGGCGAAGGTCGGCTTATCGGCGAGAAACTCATCCGCAATGCCGTGCACGCCGAACGCTTCCGGATCCACCAGCCGATCGGGCCGCAGATAGATATGGAAGTTGTTGCCGGTCAGGCGACGGTTCACCACCTCCACCGCGCCAATTTCAATGATGCGGTGACCTTCGTAATGCACACCGATCATGTTCATGCCGGTGGTTTCAGTATCGAGTACGATCTGGCGGTTATTTGCAGTGCTCATAGGATTCGTTTTATGTCAGACTTGGCGTTTTTCTCAGAAGGGAGTCTACCAGAGATGCGCAAGCAGGTAGAAATATTCACCGACGGATCCTGCCTCGGCAATCCTGGCCCCGGCGGCTACGGTGCGATTTTACGCTACGGTCAGCACGAAAAGCTGTTCAGCGCCGGTTACCGGCTTACCACCAATAACCGCATGGAGCTGATGGCGGCGATTGTGGCGCTGGAGGCGCTGAAAGAGCCTTGTCACGTGGTGCTGAGCACCGACAGCCAGTATGTGCGCCAGGGCATTACCAGCTGGATCCATAACTGGAAAAAGCGCGGCTGGAAAACGGCGGATAAGAAGCCGGTGAAAAACGTCGATCTCTGGAAGCGCCTCGACAGCGCGCTGGCCGGGCATGAGATCCAGTGGGAATGGGTTAAGGGCCATGCCGGCCATCCGGAAAACGAACGCTGCGACGAGCTGGCGCGCAGCGCGGCGTCGCATCCGCAGTCAGAGGATATCGGCTACAAGGTCGAATCCTGATCTTTCGCCGCGCGGAACTGCCGCGTGGCGTTCACCGCCGGACGCAGCTGCGCCTTAGAGAGCGACTTTTTCGCTTTGGTCGGCGTTAGCGGGAATGTGCGTTTGCGCGCTACGACGATATTCAGGCAGCCCAGCGCAGGCAGATGCGCGCTAATCACCTTGCCGCCCTGCCGGTGCCAGGGCACCACCTGAAAACGGGTGCGGAATACCACTTCGTAATTAAGCAGGCTCAGCCAGTCAAGCAGGCGCATCTGACTAAACATCCTTCCGCTCCAGGGCGCTTTGCGCTGAATGCCGGGCAGCGCTTTGCTAATGCCCAGCAGGGAAAAAGGATTGAAGCCGCTGATAATCATCCAGCCGTCGTCGATCAGCACGCGATCGACTTCGCGCAGCACCCGGTGCGGGTCCTGACTCCAGGCGAGCGTGTGCGCCAGCAAGCAGGCGTCGATAGACTTGGATTCAAACGGCAGCTGCGTCGGATGCGCCAGCACCTGCAGCAGCTCGCCTTCGCTGCCGACATTGACCTGATGTGAAATAGCGCAGTGTTCAGTGTTGATTTCTGCACTAAGGTTGCCAAGCTTAAGCATATGAAAGCCATATAGCTTTCCCAGGTAGGGCTGGAGTTGCTGAGTCAGCGCGTCGCGAAAATAGTCTCCCCATGGCATATCGCGCCATGAGTGCGGCGCGGTCAGAATCTGGCGTGTTTTAGCGCGCTTCATGCTTTACCATCTTCCTTTTCTAACGGCCTGCGAGAGGTGATTATGAATCTTACCAGTATTCCTGCGCTACAGGATAACTACATCTGGACGCTGAACGACGACGCCGGCAACTGTCTGATTGTCGATCCCGGCGAAGCGCAACCCGTGCTGGAGAAAGTCTACGCGAACGGCTGGAAACCTGCGGGGATTTTACTGACTCACCATCATCACGATCATGTCGGTGGCGTACAAGCTCTGCGGGAAAAACTCCCCGGCATCGAGGTTTTCGGTCCACAGGAAACCGAAGATAAAGGCGCGACCAGGATAGTAAGCGAAGGCGATACGGTGTCGCTGCTGGGTATGGACTTCAGCGTGATCCATACGCCTGGTCATACTTTAGGACATATCTCATATTACAGTTCGCCTTATCTTTTCTGTGGTGACACCATATTTTCCGGCGGCTGCGGGCGGCTTTTTGAGGGCACAGCCGAACAAATGTATGAGTCATTTCAGAAGCTTGATCAGCTTCCCGGCGATACTCTGGTTTGCTGCGCGCATGAGTACACTTTATCTAATTTGAAGTTTGCTGCGGCTATTCTGCCCCATGACCCGCAAATTATGGCCGAATATCACAAAATTAAGGACTTACGCGCCAAAAACGGCATCACTTTACCCACAAAACTGGCGCACGAACGGCAAATAAATTTATTTTTGCGTACGCAAGATCCTGATTTGCAAAGGGCATTGAACATAAATTTAACACCCGACCACATATGGGACACATTTGCCCTTTTACGGGAGAAGAAAGACCA
Source organism: Pantoea sp. X-Soil-MYKO-1289 (assembly GCF_059730625.1). Taxonomy (NCBI): domain Bacteria; kingdom Pseudomonadati; phylum Pseudomonadota; class Gammaproteobacteria; order Enterobacterales; family Erwiniaceae; genus Pantoea; species Pantoea sp. X-Soil-MYKO-1289. The sequence goes on along the minus strand of NZ_AP036004.1, from coordinate 875,182 downwards.
GTTTTGATTTTTCGGGTTGTGTTGTGACAGGGCGTCACGTATAGTTGCTCGTCTTTTAAGCGAACTATTGACACACACATGAAGGCTAAAGCGATATTACTCGCCTCGGTCTTGCTGGTGGGATGTCAGGCATCACGGAATGACGCCAATATCCCCGAACAGCATGCCCAGAGTCTGTCTTCAGCTGGTCAAGGTGAAAATGGAAAGTACGGTGATCGAATGTTGTCGCCGCGATGGCAGGAAGATGGAACTGGCCTCGCAGAAGATACCGATCTCTGGAGTTTCATTAGTGACGAGTTGAAGATGGGGATTCCGGAAAACAGCCGGATCCGCGAACAAAAACAAAAGTACTTAAAAAATAAGAGCTATCTCCACGATGTAACATTACGGGCAGAGCCGTACATGTACTGGATAGTCGAGCAGATACATAAACGTAAGATGCCGATGGAACTGGTACTGCTACCCATAGTGGAGAGCGCTTTTGACCCCCATGCGACTTCATCCGCCAATGCCGCCGGCATCTGGCAGATTGTTGCGACAACGGGCAAAAACTATGGTTTGAAACAAAACCAGTGGTACGACGGGCGCCGCGATGTGGTGGCCTCGACCAGGGTTGCGCTGGATATGATGCAGCGTCTGAACAAGATGTTTGACGGCGACTGGTTGCTGACCGTCGCTGCTTATAACAGCGGCGAAGGACGCGTGCTGAAGGCGATTAAACAGAATAAGGCGCGCGGAAAGCCCACCGACTTCTGGAATCTGTCGCTGCCGCGCGAGACCACGGTCTACGTACCGAAAATGTTGGCCTTAAGCGATCTGCTTAAGAACAACAAGCGCTACGGTATTAAACTGCCGACGCCTGACGAAAGCCGCGCGCTGGCGCGTGTTGAAGTCGGTCAGCAGATGCAGTTAACGCAGGCTGCCGAAATGGCGGGTATGTCGCTCAGCAAGCTCAAAAGCTTCAATACCGGCTATAAAAAAGGCGCGACCGCGCCCAACGGACCGCAGTACATTTTAGTACCAAAGTCCCACGTGGCGAAGCTGCGTAGCTCGCTGGCTTCCGGCGACATCGCAGCGGTACAGCCGACGCAGCTGGCGAAAAACAGCGCGTCTGGCAGCAGCTATAAGGTGCGTCGCGGCGATACGCTTTCCGGCATCGCCAGCAAACTGGGCGTCAGCGTTGCATCGCTGAAGCAACAGAATCATTTGAAGGGCGCCAGCGTTCGCACCGGTCAGACGCTGACCGTCGGCGACAGCGGCACTAGCCTGGCTGATAATAGCAACAGCATCACCTATCGCGTGCGTAAAGGTGATTCTCTTGCCAGTATTGCAAGGCGCCACGGCGTCGATATCAAAGATGTGATGCGCTGGAATACGGTCCTGAGCAGCACGAAAGATATCCAGCCTGGTGACAGGCTAACGCTCTACGTAAATAATAACGCATCGCCTGATACCTGATGCGTTGAAAAGGCCAACATTTGTTGGCCTTTTTCATTTCTGATCGTTTTTCTTTCCTCTTTTCAATCTCATGATAGCTGAGCGTAAAACACGCCTTCCCTCCACATGCGGAGTGAAACGCTATGCGCGGCACAAATGAAAGCTGAGGATGCGAGAATGAGATGCTGGCGCGCCATTTCGCCTTCTCGCGTTATTACAGCAGAGAAGGCGCACAGGCGCGTGCTGGCGTCAGCGTGCGGCGTTAAACTCGACCAGTAAGGGATTATGGTCGGAGGCGCGCGTAACCAGCACAGAGGCCTTGCTGACGTTCATATCGCGATAGAAGACGAAGTCCAGAGGGCGGCCAAACGCCTTACGTCGATGATCGTCCGTAAACCTTACCTCTTTGAGCGTCATTTCGCGCGCGAACCGATAGAGCGCGTGGATGCGCTGACGGCTCCATGCGTTGAAATCGCCCGCCATGATAACCGGCCCCTTATGGTGCAGGATCTGCTCACCTATCGGCCCCAGCTGCTTGCTGTATACATCGATGCCGAGGCTGAAATTAACCGCGTGGATATTCACGACCATCAACATTTCGCCGGTTGGCAGCGGATAGGCGGTGACCAATGCAGATTTTGCCAGCCGCAGCAGCGGCTCTCGCTCGCGCAGCGGACAGCAGTAGACCGGATGAGCGGCAGCCAGCGTCATCACGCCAGAAGGATGTTGAGGCAGCACAAAGGCGGGAACCTGATCGGCGGCCAGGTAGTTGCTGGTCGCAAACTTCACCAGCTCAGGCGTGGTTTGCGCCTCCTGCAACAGTACCAGGTGTGCGTCTTTGCCGAATCCCTGCAGAACGGACATCCAGTCGGCGCGCTGTTGTTTGAAAATATTCCAAACCAGCACTTTGAGATGGGCATCAGGCGACAGCGGCGCTCCTGGCGGAAGCGCCTGGCCAAGATGTAGCATGGCGCCCGGCGGAAAGATCTGTTCGACCGGTTGACCCGCGACATAGCGCATTGCATAAGTTTTTTTTCGCACGTTTTCGCCCAATTCTTCCGTACCCGTTGCACCTGTCAGTTATAGGGATTTTAGTCGGGGGTTTCAATCGGTGTTGGTAATTGTCGGAATCATCGCGTGCTAATGAACGTTTTTTAACGCAAAAGAAAAATCCCTGACTTTGCAGTCAGGGCTTATCTGTTAGGTGGCGGTGCGGACGGGACTCGAACCCGCGACCCCCGGCGTGACAGGCCGGTATTCTAACCGACTGAACTACCGCACCACCGAATACTGCTGCTACCAGCGGGGTCTCGCTGATAACCGGTGTCACCCTCGCGGGTGGATACCAATTTGGATGCCTGGCAGTTCCCTACTCTCGCATGGGGAGGCCCCACACTACCATCGGCGCTACGGCGTTTCACTTCTGAGTTCGGCATGGGGTCAGGTGGGACCGCCGCGCTAAGGCCGCCAGGCAAATTCTGTCTTCCGCGCCGCCCGACGGGCCGCGCAGAATATATCCGGTACAAGCTGAAAATCTCGCGTCTCACAAAACGCCTCTGGCGTTGTAAGGTTAAGCCTCACGGGTCATTAGTACCGGTTAGCTCAACGCATCGCTGCGCTTACACACCCGGCCTATCAACGTCGTCGTCTTCAACGTCCCTTCAGGACCCTCAAGGGGTCAGGGAAAACTCATCTCGGGGCAAGTTTCGTGCTTAGATGCTTTCAGCACTTATCTCTTCCGCACTTAGCTACCGGGCAGTGCCATTGGCATGACAACCCGAACACCAGCGGTGCGTTCACTCCGGTCCTCTCGTACTAGGAGCAACCCCCCTCAGTTTTCCAGCGCCCACGGCAGATAGGGACCGAACTGTCTCACGACGTTCTAAACCCAGCTCGCGTACCACTTTAAACGGCGAACAGCCGTACCCTTGGGACCTACTTCAGCCCCAGGATGTGATGAGCCGACATCGAGGTGCCAAACACCGCCGTCGATATGAACTCTTGGGCGGTATCAGCCTGTTATCCCCGGAGTACCTTTTATCCGTTGAGCGATGGCCCTTCCATTCAGAACCACCGGATCACTATGACCTGCTTTCGCACCTGCTCGAGCCGTCACTCTCGCAGTCAAGCTGGCTTATGCCATTGCACTAACCTCCTGATGTCCGACCAGGATTAGCCAACCTTCGTGCTCCTCCGTTACGCTTTGGGAGGAGACCGCCCCAGTCAAACTACCCACCAGACACTGTCCGCAGCCCGGGTAACGGGCCTACGTTAGAACACCAGCCATTAAAGGGTGGTATTTCAAGGACGGCTCCACGCAGACTGGCGTCCACGCTTCAAAGCCTCCCACCTATCCTACACATCAAGGACCAGTGTTCAGTGTCAAGCTGTAGTAAAGGTTCACGGGGTCTTTCCGTCTTGCCGCGGGTACACTGCATCTTCACAGCGATTTCAATTTCACTGAGTCTCGGGTGGAGACAGCCTGGCCATCATTACGCCATTCGTGCAGGTCGGAACTTACCCGACAAGGAATTTCGCTACCTTAGGACCGTTATAGTTACGGCCGCCGTTTACCGGGGCTTCGATCAAGAGCTTCTCCTTACGGATAACCCCATCAATTAACCTTCCGGCACCGGGCAGGCGTCACACCGTATACGTCCACTTTCGTGTTTGCACAGTGCTGTGTTTTTAATAAACAGTTGCAGCCAGCTGGTATCTTCGACTGGCCTCGGCTCCGGGAGCAAGTCCCTTCACCTACGCGCCAGCGTGCCTTCTCCCGAAGTTACGGCACCATTTTGCCTAGTTCCTTCACCCGAGTTCTCTCAAGCGCCTTGGTATTCTCTACCTGACCACCTGTGTCGGTTTGGGGTACGATTTCGTGTTGCCTGATGCTTAGAGGCTTTTCCTGGAAGCAGGGCATTTGTTGCTTCAGCACCGTAGTGCCTCGTCATCACGCCTCAGTGTAAAGTGAACCGGATTTGCCTGGAACACACACCTACACGCTTAAACCGGGACAACCGTCGCCCGGCCAACATAGCCTTCTCCGTCCCCCCTTCGCAGCAACACCAAGTACAGGAATATTAACCTGTTTCCCATCGACTACGCCTTTCGGCCTCGCCTTAGGGGTCGACTCACCCTGCCCCGATTAACGTTGGACAGGAACCCTTGGTCTTCCGGCGAGCGGGCTTTTCACCCGCTTTATCGTTACTTATGTCAGCATTCGCACTTCTGATACCTCCAGCATGCCTCACAGCACACCTTCGACGGCTTACAGAACGCTCCCCTACCCAACAACGCTTACGCGTCGCTGCCGCAGCTTCGGTGCATGGTTTAGCCCCGTTACATCTTCCGCGCAGGCCGACTCGACCAGTGAGCTATTACGCTTTCTTTAAATGATGGCTGCTTCTAAGCCAACATCCTGGCTGTCTGGGCCTTCCCACATCGTTTCCCACTTAACCATGACTTTGGGACCTTAGCTGGCGGTCTGGGTTGTTTCCCTCTTCACGACGGACGTTAGCACCCGCCGTGTGTCTCCCGTGATAACATTCTCCGGTATTCGCAGTTTGCATCGGGTTGGTAAGCCGGGATGGCCCCCTAGCCGAAACAGTGCTCTACCCCCGGAGATGAGTTCACGAGGCGCTACCTAAATAGCTTTCGGGGAGAACCAGCTATCTCCCGGTTTGATTGGCCTTTCACCCCCAGCCACAGGTCATCCGCTAATTTTTCAACATTAGTCGGTTCGGTCCTCCAGTTAGTGTTACCCAACCTTCAACCTGCCCATGGCTAGATCACCGGGTTTCGGGTCTATACCCTGCAACTTAACGCCCAGTTAAGACTCGGTTTCCCTGCGGCTCCCCTATACGGTTAACCTTGCTACAGAATATAAGTCGCTGACCCATTATACAAAAGGTACGCAGTCACCCCATAAAGAGGCTCCCACTGCTTGTACGTACACGGTTTCAGGTTCTGTTTCACTCCCCTCGCCGGGGTTCTTTTCGCCTTTCCCTCACGGTACTGGTTCACTATCGGTCAGTCAGGAGTATTTAGCCTTGGAGGATGGTCCCCCCATATTCAGACAGGATACCACGTGTCCCGCCCTACTCATCGAGCTCACAGAATGTGTGTTTTCGTGTACGGGAGTATCACCCTGTACCCTGCGACTTTCCAGACGCTTCCACTAACACACAAGCTGATTCAGGCTCTGGGCTGCTCCCCGTTCGCTCGCCGCTACTGGGGGAATCTCGGTTGATTTCTTTTCCTCGGGGTACTTAGATGTTTCAGTTCCCCCGGTTCGCCTCGCAACACTATGTATTCATGTTGCGATAGTGTGTCGAAACACACTGGGTTTCCCCATTCGGACATCGCCGGCTGTTGCGGTTCATATCACCTTGCCGGCGCTTTTCGCAGATTAGCACGTCCTTCATCGCCTCTGACTGCCAGGGCATCCACCGTGTACGCTTAGTCGCTTAACCTCACAACCCACAGGCGTCTTGCGACGTCGCGGATGTGATTATTGAGAGACTCGAACGCGCTGCCTTTATTCCCTGTTACGGGGGAATAACGCCGCGCGTCGTTTCAATTTTCAGCTTGTTCCGGATTGTTAAAGAGCAATATCTCAAACCTGACGTTGCCGCCGGCTTTGAGATATTTCGTGGAGACACCTTTCACCTGTCACCAAGCAAGTGGCGTCCCCTAGGGGATTCGAACCCCTGTTGCCGCCGTGAAAGGGCGGAGTCCTAACCGCTAGACGAAGGGGACACAAAAAATGCGTCACGACTTCGCAGCCGTCTTGCTTCTTTACTTTTCTATCAGACAATCTGTGTGAGCACTTCGAAAGGCAGTATCTTCAGGTAAGGAGGTGATCCAACCGCAGGTTCCCCTACGGTTACCTTGTTACGACTTCACCCCAGTCATGAATCACAAAGTGGTAAGCGCCCTCCCGAAGGTTAAGCTACCTACTTCTTTTGCAACCCACTCCCATGGTGTGACGGGCGGTGTGTACAAGGCCCGGGAACGTATTCACCGTGGCATTCTGATCCACGATTACTAGCGATTCCGACTTCACGGAGTCGAGTTGCAGACTCCGATCCGGACTACGACGCACTTTATGAGGTCCGCTTGCTCTCGCGAGGTCGCTTCTCTTTGTATGCGCCATTGTAGCACGTGTGTAGCCCTACTCGTAAGGGCCATGATGACTTGACGTCATCCCCACCTTCCTCCGGTTTATCACCGGCAGTCTCCTTTGAGTTCCCGACCGAATCGCTGGCAACAAAGGATAAGGGTTGCGCTCGTTGCGGGACTTAACCCAACATTTCACAACACGAGCTGACGACAGCCATGCAGCACCTGTCTCAGAGTTCCCGAAGGCACCAAGCCATCTCTGGCAAGTTCTCTGGATGTCAAGAGTAGGTAAGGTTCTTCGCGTTGCATCGAATTAAACCACATGCTCCACCGCTTGTGCGGGCCCCCGTCAATTCATTTGAGTTTTAACCTTGCGGCCGTACTCCCCAGGCGGTCGACTTAACGCGTTAGCTCCGGAAGCCACTCCTCAGGGGAACAGCCTCCAAGTCGACATCGTTTACGGCGTGGACTACCAGGGTATCTAATCCTGTTTGCTCCCCACGCTTTCGCACCTGAGCGTCAGTCTTTGTCCAGGGGGCCGCCTTCGCCACCGGTATTCCTCCAGATCTCTACGCATTTCACCGCTACACCTGGAATTCTACCCCCCTCTACAAGACTCTAGCCTGCCAGTTTCGAATGCAGTTCCCAGGTTAAGCCCGGGGATTTCACATCCGACTTGACAGACCGCCTGCGTGCGCTTTACGCCCAGTAATTCCGATTAACGCTTGCACCCTCCGTATTACCGCGGCTGCTGGCACGGAGTTAGCCGGTGCTTCTTCTGCGGGTAACGTCAATCGACCCGGTTATTAACCGCATCGCCTTCCTCCCCGCTGAAAGTACTTTACAACCCGAAGGCCTTCTTCATACACGCGGCATGGCTGCATCAGGCTTGCGCCCATTGTGCAATATTCCCCACTGCTGCCTCCCGTAGGAGTCTGGACCGTGTCTCAGTTCCAGTGTGGCTGGTCATCCTCTCAGACCAGCTAGGGATCGTCGCCTAGGTGAGCCGTTACCCCACCTACTAGCTAATCCCATCTGGGCACATCCTATGGTGTGAGGCCCGAAGGTCCCCCACTTTGGTCTCGCGACGTTATGCGGTATTAGCTACCGTTTCCAGTAGTTATCCCCCTCCATCGGGCAGTTTCCCAGACATTACTCACCCGTCCGCCACTCGCCACCCAAAGAGCAAGCTCTTCTGTGCTGCCGTTCGACTTGCATGTGTTAGGCCTGCCGCCAGCGTTCAATCTGAGCCATGATCAAACTCTTCAATTTAAGTTTGATTTGCTTAAACCAGTTAAGCGGTGCTCATCTGTAAAACGTCATAATGAATGTCATTATGTGTCCACTCGTGAGGCTTGATATTTTTTAAGCCCGAAGGCTTTTGATATCTGCTCCCGAGTGCCCACACAGATTGTCTGATAAATTGTTAAAGAGCGGTGCAGTCAGCGGCTCAGCCTGCTGCTGCGAGGTGGCGTATATTACGCGACTCTCCTTCGGAGTCAACCCCTTTTTTCAGGGATTTCATCCGGCGACTCAGCGAACCGAATCTCCTGAACACCGCATTCCGTAAGCCGTTGTGCCGTGTCAGTGGAGGCGCATTATAGACAGTTCCTCCTGGCTGACAAGCGCTAATTTAAACTTTTTTACTAACCGCTTACTTTCCAGGCAATGCGCTGAAAATTACATCAAAAAGGCGATTTTGGGCATAAAAAAACGGGCCCGCAGGCCCGTTTCGCTGATGTCAGTTACTGATAAGCGACGATTTCGCCCTCTTTGACGTCCATTTCGATAGTCTTGCCGGGCACCAGCTGACCGGAGAGGATCTGCTGCGCCAGCGGGTTTTCGATCTGCTGCTGAATCGCACGTTTCAAAGGACGCGCGCCATAAACCGGATCGTAGCCGTTTTCCCCCAGCAGCTTCAGCGCTTCGTCAGAGATATGCAGCTGGTAGCCGCGTTCCTCCAGACGTTTATACAGACGCTGCAGCTGAATCTGCGCAATAGAAGCAATGTGCTGCTCGCCCAGCGGATGGAACACCACCACTTCGTCGATACGGTTGATGAACTCTGGACGGAAGTGATGACCAACCACGTTCATCACCACATCTTTCATTTCCGCGTAGTTCAGTTCGCCGAAGCGCTCCTGAATCAGATCGGAGCCCAGGTTAGACGTCATGATCACTACGGTATTACGGAAGTCGACGGTGCGACCCTGTCCATCCGTCAGACGTCCGTCGTCCAGCACCTGCAGCAGAATGTTGAACACATCCGGATGCGCTTTCTCTACCTCGTCCAGCAGAATGACGGAGTAAGGACGACGACGCACCGCTTCTGTCAGATAGCCGCCCTCTTCATAGCCGACATATCCCGGAGGCGCGCCCACCAGCCGCGACACGGAATGTTTTTCCATAAACTCCGACATGTCGATGCGCACCATGGCGTCGTCACTATCGAAGAGGAAATTCGCCAGTGCTTTGCAGAGCTCGGTTTTACCCACGCCGGTTGGGCCCAGGAACAGGAACGAACCGATAGGACGATTCGGATCCGACAAGCCTGCGCGGCTACGACGAATCGCGTTCGATACCGCTTCTACCGCCTCGTTCTGGCCGATAACGCGCGCGTGCAGATCCTGCTCCATACGCAGCAGCTTATCGCGCTCGCCTTCCATCATGCGCGCCACGGGAATGCCGGTCCAGCGCGCCAGCACATCGGCGATCTCGACATCGGTAACGCGGTTGCGCAGCAGCTTCATGGTTTTACCTTCAGACTGCGTAGCGGCCGCCAGCTGTTTTTCCAGCTCCGGGATCTTGCCATACTGCAGCTCGGACATTTGCGCCAGGTCGCCCACGCGGCGCGCCTGCTCCAGCGACAAACGCGCCTGCTCCAGTTCCGCCTTGATATTCTGCGTGCCGGTAAGAGAGGCCTTTTCCGCTTTCCACTCCTCTTCCAGCTCCGCGTATTCGCGCTCTTTCTGGTCGAGTTCGCTTTCCAGCATCTCGAGACGCTTAATGCTGGCGTCATCCGACTCTTTCTTCAGCGCCTGCTGCTCCAGCTTCAGCTGAATGATGCGGCGCTCCAGGCGATCGAGCGGTTCCGGTTTCGAGTCGATCTGCAAGCGGATGCTGGACGCGGCCTCATCGATCAGGTCGATAGCTTTATCGGGCAGCTGGCGGTCGGCGATATAGCGATGCGACAGCGTCGCCGCCGCGACAATCGCCGGGTCGGTGATCTGCACATGGTGATGCAGCTCATAGCGCTCTTTCAGCCCGCGCAGGATAGCGATAGTGTCTTCCACGCTCGGTTCGGCGACGTAGACTTTCTGGAAACGACGCTCCAGCGCGGCATCTTTTTCGATGTACTGGCGATATTCATCCAGCGTAGTCGCCCCCACGCAGTGCAGCTCGCCGCGCGCCAGCGCCGGCTTCAGCATATTGCCGGCATCCATCGCGCCGTCAGCTTTACCGGCGCCAACCATAGTATGCAGCTCATCGATAAACAGGATGACGTTACCTTCCTGCTTCGACAAATCGTTGAGTACGCCTTTCAAACGCTCCTCGAACTCGCCGCGGTATTTTGCACCCGCCACCAGCGCCCCCATATCCAGCGCCAGTACGCGACGGCCTTTCAGCCCTTCCGGCACTTCGCCGTTAATAATGCGCTGCGCCAGGCCTTCTACGATGGCGGTTTTACCGACGCCGGGTTCACCAATCAGCACCGGATTGTTTTTGGTGCGGCGCTGCAGCACCTGAATAGTGCGGCGAATCTCTTCGTCACGGCCGATGACCGGGTCGAGCTTGCCCTGTTCGGCGCGCTCGGTCAGGTCGATGGTGTATTTCTTTAATGCCTGGCGCTGATCTTCAGCCCCTTGATCGTTCACGTTGTCGCCTCCACGCAGCTGCTCAATCGCTTTGGTTAGCTTGTCAGTGGTCGCACCGGCCGATTTCAGCAGATCGGCTAAAGAGCCGCGCGAGTCGAGGGCAGCCAGAACAAAGAGTTCAGATGAGATAAAATTGTCGCCGCGCTTCTGCGCCAGCTTGTCGCACAGGTTAAGCACGCGAACCAGGTCAGCGGACGGTTGAACATCCCCTTCGCTGCCTTCTACCTGGGGTAAACGGTTGATCGCCTGCTCGACGCCGTTGCGCAGAGCGGCAACGTCAACGCCTGCAGAGGCTAATAACGGACGAACGGATCCCCCTTCCTGATTGAGCAGCGCGCTCATCAGATGCAGAGGTTCAATAAATTGGTTGTCGTGTCCCAGAGCAAGGGACTGCGCGTCGGCAAGGGCCAGTTGGAATTTGTTGGTAAGACGATCCAGACGCATGATTCCTCCCATTACAGGTCAAAATGCTACTGGAGATTAAAATGAGGTCATCCCTCAAATTTTCAAGGTTAATGACCTGCATCATGAGCAAAAAATACGCTACTGGATCGTCTTGTGGCGTAAGGTTATCTCAGCCAAATTAAAGAAGCCATACGCCCGGTGGTTCCGTCGCGTCGGAAGGAGAAAAAATCGCCACTCTCATGAAAGGTGCAGCGGCGCGTCATGCTCACGGAGGTGACGCCCGCCGCCTGCAGCCGCTGCTGCGCAAGCAGCCAGATATCGGCGAAATACTTAGCGCCCGCCGGACGAAAGGCCTGCTGAGCATGGGCGTCATGCGCCATAAACGCATCGCGCACCTCGCAGCCGACTTCAAAGGCGTCGGGACCGATTGCCGGCCCAAGCCAGGCGTGTATCTGGCTGGCTGGCGCAGCGAATCGCGCCAGCGTATTTTCCAGCACGCCCGCGCACAGACCGCGCCAGCCGGCATGCGCCGCGGCGACTTCGCTGCCGTCATAAGAGCAGAACAGCACCGGCAGACAATCCGCCGTCATCACCGCGCACACCACGCCCGCTTCGCGCGTAATGCAGGCATCCGCCCGTAACGGCTCCGTCTGCTCAACAGGCAGGCGAACCACCTCGGTGCCGTGAACCTGCTCAAGCCAGTGCGGCATCGCCGGCAACGCGGCGCGCGTTACCAGGCTCTGCCGGTTGGCAGCCACGTGCGCCGGATCGTCGCCGACATGGCTGCCCAGGTTGAACGCATTCCAGGGTGCCAGACTAGCGCCATCGCCGCGCAGCGTCGAGCAGGCGCCTACGCTGGCGGGCGCGGGCCAGTCCGGCAGGATCCAGCTCATAGCCAGTCCATCTGATCGCGAAACTCTTCGGTATCCGCTTTCAGTACCTCAATCAGCTCCACCATGTCCTGCGGCAGCGGCGCATGCCACTCCATCTCGATGCCGGTAATCGGATGGTAGAGGCGCAGCATGGTCGCATGCAGCGCCTGGCGATCGAACGCGCGCAGCGTGGCAATGAACTGATCCGAGGCGCCCTTCGGCGGACGCGGACGACCGCCGTACAGCGGATCGCCCACCAGCGGATGGTTAATGTGCGACATATGCACGCGAATCTGATGCGTACGGCCGGTTTCGAGACGCAGGCGCAGACGCGTATGGGCGCGGAAGTGCTCCATAATACGATAGTGCGTTACCGCCGGTTTCCCCATCGGATGCACGGCCATATGGGTGCGTTTAGTCGAGTGACGGCTGATGGGCTCGTTTACCGTGCCGCCCGCCGTCATCGTTCCAATCGCCACCGCTTCGTACTCGCGGGTGATTTCGCGCAGCTGCAGCGTTTCCACCAGGTGCGTCTGCGCCGGGACGGTTTTCGCCACCACCATCAGCCCGGTGGTATCTTTATCCAGTCGATGCACAATACCGGCGCGCGGCACGTCGGCAATGGCGGGATAGTGATAAAGCAGCGCATTCAGTACGGTGCCGTCGGGGTTGCCGGCGCCAGGATGCACCACCAGATCGCGCGGCTTGTTGATCACCAGAATATCGTCATCTTCATAGACGATGTTCAGCGGGATATTTTGCGCTTCCCAGCGCTGCTCTTCTTCTATTTCTGCATCGATGGCGACCTGTTCGCCGCCCAGGACTTTCTCTTTCGGTTTATCGACGATCGCGCCGTTTACACTGACGCGCCGGTCAAGGATCCACTCTTTTATGCGCGAGCGTGAATAATCGGGGAACAATTCCGCCAAAGTTTGATCTAAGCGTTGTCCCAGCTGCGCTTCGGAGACCGTTGCGGTGAGTTGAACTTGTTGTGCCATATACAGCTTCTTCGTTAACGTTGGGTTTTCACGGCGATGCCGTTTAATATAATGTGCTATCGTACCTGGTCATTACCGGGAGCTATACGGACAGCTTCCGCCATAACAAATTTGAGGATAACCATTTCGTCATGACGCGTATGAAATATCTGGTGGCTGCTGCCACACTGAGCCTGGCCCTTGTGGGTTGTTCCAGCTCAAAGGACACAGTACCGGACAGCCCGCCTTCCGAAATCTACGCTACCGCGCAGGAAAAGCTGCAGGACGGTAACTTTAAAGCGGCGATTAAGCAACTGGAAGCGCTGGACAACCGTTATCCTTTTGGTCCTTATTCTCAGCAGGTACAGCTTGATTTGATCTATGCCTACTACAAAAACGCCGATTTACCGCTGGCGCAGGCTGCCATAGATCGCTTTATGCGTCTTAACCCGACCCATCCGAACATTGACTACGTTATCTATATGCGCGGCCTGACGGATATGGCGCTGGACGACTCTGCGCTGCAGGGCTTCTTCGGCATCGATCGTTCCGATCGCGATCCGACCCATGCCCGCGACGCGTTCCGCGACTTCTCGCAGCTGGTGCGTAACTATCCAAACAGCCAGTATGCAGCCGATGCGCAAAAGCGCCTGGTCTATCTGAAAGACCGCCTGGCGAAATATGAGCTGTCGGTGGCGCAATTCTATACTAAGCGTGAAGCCTATGTCGCGGTTGTTAACCGTGTTGAAGGCATGATGCGCGATTATCCTGATACGCAGGCCACGCGCGATGCGCTGCCGCTGATGGAAAAAGCCTATCGCAATCTGCAGCTGAATGCCGAAGCGGACAAAGTGGCGAAAATTATCGCCGCAAACAGCGCCAGCTAAAACTGAGGCGAAAAAAATGAAAAAGCAGCCGCAAGGGCTGCTTTTTTATGGGCGAAAAATCGACGATTTCGTTAATTCCTCGCTGATGTAACCCGTCAATCATGCGCCTCTCGCCGCATCGATTCAAGGCATTTCAACCGCATTCCCGGCCTTTCTCACAAAACATTGCCATTGACAAAAAGTGACATTTTTTCGTGATCAAGATCACACATTTCATTGTTAAGCGCGTTATGCTGGATCTACCCAGACGGAAATGACAGAGAGGTAGACCTATGATTCTGAACATTACCAGCAAACAAATGGAAATCACCGCGGCTATCCGCGACCATGTCGAAGACCGTCTCGCCAAGCTGGAAAAATGGCAAGCTCATCTGATAAATCCGCACATCGTTCTCTCTAAAGCGCCGAAAGAATTCGTGGCCGACGCCACAATCAATACGCCCAACGGCACGCTGGTTGCCAGCGCTAAGCACGAGGATATGTATACGGCGATTAACGATCTCATCGGTAAGCTTGAGCGTCAGTTGAATAAGGTTCAGCATAAGCCTGAAGCCCGTCGGGCAGCGACCAGCGTGAAAAACTTCACGCCAGCCATCTAATCCACCTGTTTTTAGCAAACGCGCCTGCGGGCGCGTTTTTTATTGACAGCCTCAAATCAGTGCGGGTACTCTCGAATCACCTTTTGAATGGAAATCATCATGAAACCTCTGTCGTTTTTCTTCGCTTTCTTTTTTACCTTCCCCTGACTGGGAGGCGATTCGTCGTGTGAAAACGAAAGCGAAGACGAACAACAAAGCCTCCCAACCGGGAGGCTTTTTTATTGGACAGCTTACAGGTGAGCCCTATGAATCCCGATAATCCCTTGCTAGCGCTGCGTGACCAGATCAGCGCCGTTGATGAGAAACTGCTGACGCTGTTGGCTGAGCGTCGCGCGCTGGCCGTGAAGGTCGCCGAAGCGAAACTGGCCACGCATCGGCCGATTCGCGATATCGAACGCGAGCGTGCGCTGCTGGAGCATCTGATCGTGCTCGGCAAGAAACATCAGCTGGATGCGCACTACATTAAGCGCCTGTTTCAGCAAATCATTGAAGATTCCGTTCTGACGCAGCAGGCGCTGCTGCAGAAAAACCTGAACCATGCTCATGCGCTGGCGGCGCGCATCGCTTTCCTTGGCCCTAAAGGCTCCTATTCCCATCTGGCCGCACGTCAGTATGCCGCGCGCCACTTCGACAATATGGTGGAAACAGGCTGCCTGAAGTTTCAGGATATTATTCGGCAGGTTGAAAACGGTCAGGCTGATTACGCGGTGCTGCCGATTGAAAACACCAGCTCCGGCTCGATTAACGACGTTTACGATTTGCTGCAGCAGACCAGCCTCTCAATTGTGGGCGAACTGACTCAGCCTATCGAGCACTGTGTGCTGGTCACAGGCGATACCGATCTGCAGCAGATTGAAACTGTTTATAGTCATCCGCAGCCGTTCCAGCAGTGCAGCCAGTTTATTAGCCGTTTCCCGCACTGGAAGATCGAATATACCGAGAGCACCGCTGCCGCCATGGAAAAAGTCGCGGCGCTGAACTCGCCGAAAGCGGCGGCGCTAGGCAGCGAGGCGGGCGGCGAACTCTATCATCTGCAGGTGCTGGAGCGCAATCTGGCGAATCAGCAGCAAAACCATACGCGCTTTATCGTTCTGGCGCGTAAGCCCATCGCCGTCTCCGATCAGGTTCCGGCGAAAACCACGCTGCTAATGGCGACCGGCCAGCAGGCGGGTGCGCTGGTGGAGGCGCTGCTGGTGCTGCGTCAGCATAACCTGATTATGAGCAAGCTGGAGTCGCGCCCCATTAACGGCAACCCGTGGGAAGAGATGTTTTATATCGACGTGCAGGGCAATCTGGAATCCGACAGCGTGCAGCAGGCGCTGCAGGAGCTAAAAGGGCTGACCCGCATGCTGAAAGTGCTGGGATGCTATCCCAGCGAGAATGTTGTCGCGGTGGAGCCGCGCAGCGCATAACAGAACGGCATCCATAAGGATGCCGTTTTTTTTACGGTCGACTGTCGTTAGCGGAGCGCAGCAGGCTGCGGCTTTCAACCATAAAGCGTTTTGCGTGATCGCCAAACCAGTGTTCGACACGGTTGAAGCTGGCGATAAACGCCTGCTTATCGCCCTGCTCCAGCAGCGTAATCGCTTCGCCAAAGCGCTGGTAATAGCGTTTAATCAGCGCCAGATTGCTTTCCGAGGACATAATGATGTCCGCATAAAGCTGAGGATCCTGCGCGAACAGCCGCCCCACCATCGCCAGCTCAAGACGATAAATCGGCGACGAGAGCGCCAGCAGCTGATCGAGGTTGACGTTCTCTTCTGCGAGATGCAGGCCGTAGGCGAAGGTCGCGAAGTGACGCAGCGCCTGTATAAACGCCATATTCTGGTCGTGCTCTACCGCGCTGATGCGATGCAGCCGCGCGCCCCACACCTGAATCTGTTCCAGGAACCACTGATAGGCTTCAGGCTGGCGTCCGTCGCACCAGACCACCACCTGCTTCGCCAGACTGCCGCTGTCCGGCCCAAACATGGGATGCAGACCCAATACCGGGCCCGCATGTGCCGCCAGCATCGCCTGCAAAGGACGGTTCTTAACCGAGGCCAGATCCACCAGAATACAATCATCCGGCAGCGGCGGCAGCTGCGCGATCACCTGTTCCGTAAGGTGGATCGGCACGCTGATAATCACCATTCCGGCATCGCTCAGCAGCGAGGGCGCGCGATCCCAGTCCTCTTTATCCAGCGTCTTTACGCTGTAGCCCGACAGCGTCAGCATGCGCGCAAACAGGCTGCCCATCTGCCCTTTTCCGCCGACGATCACCACCGGACGCAGCGCCGGATTAAGGGTTTTGAAGCCTTTATCGTTCTCGCTGGTATAGGACT
The DNA here is from genome assembly GCF_059730625.1 of Pantoea sp. X-Soil-MYKO-1289. Lineage (NCBI taxonomy): Bacteria > Pseudomonadati > Pseudomonadota > Gammaproteobacteria > Enterobacterales > Erwiniaceae > Pantoea > Pantoea sp. X-Soil-MYKO-1289. Next base: position 858,685 of record NZ_AP036004.1, on the reverse strand, counting down.
CGCGCATCACGCGGCGCAGGATATCTTCAATCAGATCGGGCGGAACGCCGAGCGCTTCCGCCTCTTTACGGCGCGAAGCCAGCATTGACGCTTCGCGCTCCGGTACGTAAATAGGCAAGCCGTAGCGGCTCTTTACTTCGCCAACTTCAGCCACCAGCTCCAGGCGTTTCGCCAGCAGATCCAGCAGCGCCTTATCGACAGTATCAATTTGATCGCGCAGCGCGGTCAGTTCAGCCACCATTGCTCATTACACCTCGTGTGACAGACGCGCCGACAGCACCTCTTGCAGATCCTGATGCATCTCGCGCAGCAGCGTTTCGGTGGTTTCCCAGTTGATGCAGGCATCCGTTACGGAAACACCATATTTCATTTCGCTGCGCGGCTGCTCGGAAGACTGGCTGCCTTCATTAATGTGGCTCTCCAGCATCAGGCCAATAATCGAGCGGTTGCCATCTTTGATCTGGGCTATCGCCGATTCGGCGACGCCAGGCTGGCGGCGGTAGTCTTTGTTAGAATTGCCATGGCTGCAATCTATCATCAAGGCCGGGCGCAGTCCCGCTTTGACCATCTCTTTTTCACACTGCGCCACGTCTTCTGGACCGTAATTCGGCGCTTTGCCGCCGCGCAAAATAACGTGACCATCTGGATTGCCCTGCGTCTGCAGCAGACAAACCTGCCCCGCCTGGTTAATGCCGACGAAACGGTGCGGCATCGCGGCGGCGCGCATGGCGTTGATCGCGGTGCCGAGGCTGCCGTCGGTGCCGTTCTTGAAGCCGACCGGCATAGAGAGGCCTGACGCCATTTCACGGTGCGTTTGCGATTCGGTGGTGCGCGCGCCAATCGCTGACCAGCTGAAGAGATCGCCGAGGTATTGCGGACTGTTTGGATCGAGCGCTTCGGTGGCGAGCGGCAGCCCCATTTCGACCAGGTTCACCAGCAGCTGGCGCGCGATGTGCAGACCCGCTTCCATATCAAAGGAGTTGTCCATGTAGGGATCGTTGATCAACCCTTTCCAGCCGACGGTGGTGCGGGGTTTTTCAAAATAGACGCGCATAACGATATAGAGCTGATCCTTCAGCTGGTCAGAGAGATCTTTCAGGCGACGAGCGTAATCCAGCGCGGCTTCAGTGTCATGAATTGAACAGGGACCGCACACCACCAGCAGGCGCGGATCGCGACCAGCGATAATGTCGGAAATGGTCTGGCGCGAAGCGGCGATCTGCGCTTCCTGATGGGCAGTCAGCGGAAACTTCGCTTTCAGCTCTTCCGGCGTAATTAAAACCTGTTCATTCGCAATGTGGACATTGTTCAGCGCGTCTTTTTGCATGGCTACGATCCTTTTTCCTCGTTATGCGGTAAATGATCCTCTGACAGGATAGAGGACACTCTATCACAGAACGTAAAACAAGCAATCCATTAATGTACACTTTTATTACCACTTAAGCATTCCGCATGCACACCAACTTAAAAAACCCATATTTTTCATTTAATTAGACATAAATCCAACAAAACAAGCCTCAAGATAGTGTAAATATTAAATTACAAAGCAGGTTTAGCTTTCTTTCTTATCACCTGATACGATTTGCTAAAACACCTTTTTCTTCAGGTACTTTATGACTTCTCTGGCCTCTTCAGTTTGCCTGCGTCCTTTTACCCGCGACGACATTCCTGCCTTTACCGCAGCCGTTAACGCCTCGCTGGATACGCTGCAACCCTGGATGGTCTGGGCGCATCCAGACTATCAACCCGAAGAGGCAGCGAGCTGGATCGCGTTTACGCAGCAGCAGCGAATAAAGGGCGAAGCGGAAGAGTTCGCCATCGTTGACGATAGGGATCGTTTGCTGGGCGGCGCCGGGATCCGTTTTGGCCGCGAGCCGGGACAGTTCGCCGCGTTGGGATACTGGGTACGTAGCGATATGCAGCGACAGGGCGTCGCCAGCCGCGCCGTTGCGCTGCTACTTGCGATGGGGTTTGCGCGGCCAGAGATAAAGGTCATCGAAATTCTTGCGGCGGAAGAGAACCGCGCCAGCCGCGCGGTAGCGGAGCGCTGCGGCGCCCGCTTTATCGATATGCGCTACGGTTTAATCGTGCTGGAGAGCGGGCCGGTAAATACGGCGATATACCATGTACATCGTCCCGAAGCGCAGGCATAAAAAAAGAGGCTGGCATCACGTCCCCCCTTGCAGAAGAGCTAGATCTAAACCCAAATAAGCTAAATGCATTTATCTAAGTGGCCGCTTTGTCTCGATGGTTGTGTACCCCTTGACTTTAAATGTCCGTACCGGCTGAAGATGGCCACAATTAATTATGTCAATAATTTCAATCTATTGACTGCACCAAGAGCCGATTGCTAGGCTTGCTGCGCATATAACGCATATCAATCGTTTGGCACAATTTCTTCATCAATGTTTTCTTGACATATCTTCATCATGTGGCAAAAGTATGGCTTACATGTCTTATCCTTAACAAAATTTAGTGAAAATCTCACTCTAATTTACTAAATCATATTTATGAAAAACTACAGGAAGGATAAGATAGGATGATATATTCAAAGACAATTTATGGCCAATAAGAGGGGTATAAAATGACTAACAAGGTTATTGATGACAATGAAATCGATGAATGGTTTGAATCAGAAGATGAAGTTAATGAGGCTTCTGATGACAATACTCAGATAACAATTGAAGAAAAGTTTGCTCAATCTCAGCTAAGGGTAATTCGAACTTCAATGGATTTTACGTTACACCATCTCAAGCAATCCTTAGAAGACAAAGAATATATTAACTCCTCGCCAAAGTACCAACGACGTCATCGCTGGGACATTAAAAAACGATCACAACTTATTGAATCCTTTTTAATGAACATCCCTGTCCCGCCAATATTTCTTTATGAAAATGATTATAATCAATACGAAATAATGGATGGACGTCAGCGAATTGATACATTACGGAGCTTCATGAACAATGAATTCCCATTGAGGGGTCTTGAATTTTGGAAAGAACTTGAAGGTAAGAGAAACCATGACTTACCGATTATTATTCAAAGAGGATTAGCAAGAAGAACTATCAATGCAGTGGTTTTACTGGCAGAAACTATGAAAGATAGTAGTGACGACATGGATATAAGAAAAATACTTTTTAAAAGATTGAACACTGGTGGCGTTCAGTTGAATCCTCAAGAACTAAGAAATGCTCTCTATCCAGGTAAATTTAATGAATTAGTTGCTGATTTGTCACGCTACTCAACATTCGCTGAAGCTTGGGGAATTCCCGAGCCACAGCCAGATGAGGATATTAACCCAACACAACGCTTGCTTAAAAACACATTATTTAAAAGCATGGCAGATTGCGAACTAGTACTCAGATACTTTGCAATAAAAAGAATTATAACTGAAAACCTTAAAGGTTCTTTGAGAAGTATTTTAGATAGGACTGCTAAGCAATATCAATTTTTAACGGACGAGAGTATTGAACAGTATAAAAGTGACTTCAAAAACACTATAGACGGACTTTATAATATTTTTCAAACTGATCTATTCATTATGCCGTCAACAGGTAAACTAAGCCGTCCATTGTATGATGCTTTTATGGTGGCGTATAGCATTATTGACAAAAGCAAAGTTGGTACTTCGGATAATATTAAAAAAGCTATTCGCTCTGTTGAACCGGGAACTAAAAATTACGATATTCTTATAGGCAAGGGAAACACCACTGAATCAATAAAAGAACGTATTGACCTAGCAACTGAAATCCTTCAATCATAAGGTGCCCCCATGTACACGACCTTAGAAGACTTTCATGGTGATATTGCTAAAGCAAAATTATTGTTAAAGATGACAATTATCTTAAAAGATTTTTCAGGCATTGGTGAAGTCAATAGTAAGCTTTCTCCCCAAGGCCACAACAATACGGATCCCACAGCTAACACAAAATCCTTTTTAGATGAAGTAACTTATAAATGTGAAAACCCGGAAGAGTCAGCAACAAGTGACCTCACAAGCTTAGTGGAAAAAATAAACTCATTACATCTTTGCGCAAGAAACAACCATTCAAACTTAACCATTTTAAATGGAACTTTATTGCTTTTTATAGCTGGTAGATTCGAATCGTTTGTAAGAGAAACATTTGAGGAATTGTGTAAAAACATCGTGGAGATGGCCGATAGATTTTCACATCTTCCTAAAGAAATGAGAGAAAACCTAATTAAATTTACTTCTGATGTTATATCCAACCCTAGGAAATATGGACATGCAGATAATGGGGTTAGATCTTTCGTTAAAATCCTATCTAGCAACTTAATTGACGATACAAACTTAACTGAGATTAATCATCAATGCTTATCTGTTACACATGAAAACATGCGTCCCGACGTCTTATCTGACTTATTTAAAAGAGTCGGAATAAAAAATATTTGGGATAAAATGTCTCAACAATCTCAAATTCAAGTTCATTTCGAAACTAGCGATGCAAACAGTGCTAAAAGCAAGTCGGAGAAATTTTTGAATGAAATGATGGAGAAACGCAATCAAATAGCCCATCCATCAAGAAGCATTACATGGCCAGACGCTGAGTACATTACTGGCGCTCTTGATTTTTTAGAAATTTTAAGTAGCGTCTTAATAAACTCCTTGAATGCTTTAGAATATGAAGTGCAAACAAAAGTACAAACTGCTCGAAATAGCCAACACCTTTAAGTTATTTAGGAACCTTTCATGGAATATTCAATTATGAACAAGGAAAGAAAAACACCAAATAATAATATTATTAATTGCTTATTTTTATATAATTGAATAATAGCTGAGTAATCATGCAGACTAAATTAATTTTTTGAATGCGCTGTCAGTTATTAAAAGGTGCACATCCTGTATCTCACTTGCGGGTATATATCGCTTTGGGCTACTACAGGTACCATTGGCCGCTAATGACATATTTTATGTTTATTTTTTTAGAAATCCATAAAAAAAGGGGCTGGCATCACGCCAACCCCTTGTTTGCTATTAACTTTTAGATGTCGCGTTAGCGATACCTTAGTTAAGACGCTCTTTGATACGAGCTGACTTACCAGTACGCTCACGCAGGTAGTACAGTTTGGCTTTACGCACAGCACCACGGCGTTTGACAGAAATGCTGTCGATGACCGGAGAGTGAGTCTGGAAGACACGCTCAACGCCTTCGCCGTTAGAAATCTTACGAACAGTGAATGCAGAGTGCAGACCGCGGTTACGGATAGCGATAACCACGCCCTCGAATGCCTGCAGACGTTTTTTAGAACCTTCAACGACCCATACTTTCACTTCCACGGAATCACCCGGGCGGAAGGAAGGTACGTCCTGTTTCATCTGCTCTTGTTCAATTTGCTTGATAATGTTGCTCATAATTAAATCTCTTATCCTGGGTAAACTGATAGTCGCGGAGATTACTCTGCCGCCTCATCGTTTTGTTGCTGATGTTCCAGCTGGAACGCTTTCAGCAACCTTGCTTGCTCTTCAGTCAGAGCCAGGTTTTCCAGAAGTTCAGGTCTTCTTAGCCAGGTACGGCCCAGCGACTGTTTCAGGCGCCAACGGCGAATCTCTGCATGGTTGCCAGACAGTAAAACTGCCGGTACTTCCATGCCTTCCAGCACTTCAGGTCGGGTATAGTGCGGGCAATCCAGCAAACCGTCAGAGAACGAATCCTCCTCGGCTGACGCCTGCTTGCCCAGCACGCCGGGAATTAACCGGGCCACTGAGTCAATCATCGTCATGGCTGGCAGTTCGCCGCCGCTGAGCACGTAGTCGCCGATTGACCATTCTTCGTCAATTTCGGTTTTAATCACGCGCTCATCAATACCTTCGTAGCGGCCGCAGACCAGAATTAACTTCTGCTGCGTCGCCAGTTCGCAAACGCCCTGTTGGTCAAGTTTGCGTCCCTGAGGTGACAGGTAGATCACCCTGGCCCCTTCTCCCGCCGCCGCTTTCGCTGCGTGGATTGCATCCCGTAAGGGCTGCACCATCATCAACATTCCCGGTCCGCCGCCGTAAGGACGATCGTCCACCGTGCGGTGCCGGTCGTGAGCGAAATCGCGAGGACTCCAGCTCTCGATGCTGAGCAGGCCATTTTTTACTGCCCGGCCAGTTACCCCGTAATCGGTAATTGCGCGAAACATCTCTGGAAAGAGGCTAATAACACCAATCCACATCGTTTTCGCCGTTACGTTACCTTGCGATTCGGAGATCAAAAACCAGGATCCCAGTCTACTTCAATGACGCCAGTAGCGAGATCGACTTTCTTGATAACCTGTTCATCAAGAAACGGTATTAACCGCTCCTTCACACCGAACGCATCTTTCAGGTTCGCCTTAACGACGAGAACGTCGTTCGAGCCGGTCTCCATCATATCGATGACTTTGCCCATCTCGTAGCCGTCAACGTTGACTACCTGGAGACCCATCAGGTCTTTCCAGTAGTAATCGCCGTCATCCAGCGCCGGCAGCTGCGCCGAGTCGACCGTAATTTCGCAATTGGTCAACTGCGTCGCCGCGTCCCGATCGTCAATGCCTTTGACTTTGATGATCAGGTCCTGATTGTGATGCCGCCAACTTTCCAGCTCAACCTGCTGCCATTTACCGGCGCGCTGAATGAACCAGGGTTGGTAGTCGAAGATACTTTCGGCCGCTTCGGTGGAGGAAAACACTTTGAGCCAGCCACGTATGCCGTAGGCAGCGCCCATTTTGCCCAACACAAGGGGCTTAACGGGAGGCTGTGCGGCAACTTCTTTGCTCATGCTCACCACCGTGACAGATTAAGCTGCTTTTTTTGCTTCTTTGATCAGCGCGTTAACGCGATCGGAAAGCGTTGCGCCCTGGCCAACCCAGTGCTCGATGCGGTCCAGATCCAGACGCAGTGATTCAGCCTGACCAGAAGCGATCGGGTTGAAGAAGCCTACGCGCTCGATGAAGCGACCGTTACGTGCATTGCGGCTGTCAGTAACGACGACCTGATAGAACGGACGCTTTTTAGCGCCGTGACGTGCCAAACGAATTGTTACCATAACATCCTCTTAAGTTAATAAAACAACCGGGCCCCATTGAGGGAACGGGGCCCGGGTGCAATATAAAAAGCCCGAAAATTTTACTCATTTCGGCGCAAAAAGCAACCTGTGAGGCCAACCTTTCGGGCTTTTATTGCCGAACGCTTAGCGTCCGGGGAATCCTGGGGGCATCATGCCTTTCATACCGCGCATCATTTTCGCCATGCCGCCCTTCTTCATTTTCTTCATCATGCGCTGCATATCGTCGAACTGCTTCAGCAAGCGGTTGACGTCCTGCACCTGCATGCCGGCGCCGGTGGCGATGCGGCGTTTGCGCGAGCCTTTGATAATCTCCGGCTTTTCGCGCTCTTTACGCGTCATGGAGTTGATAATCGCCTCCATACGCACCAGCACCTTATCGTCCATCTGCGACTTCACGTTGTCCGGCAGCTGACCCATGCCCGGCAGTTTGCCCATCAGGCTCGCCATGCCGCCCATGTTGCGCATCTGCTTAAGCTGCTCGAGAAAGTCGTTGAGGTCGAAGCCGTCGCCGGTTTTGAGTTTTTTCGCCAGCTTTTCCGCCTGATCGCGGTCAACCTTGCTCTCGATATCCTCGATCAGCGACAGCACGTCGCCCATGCCGAGAATACGCGAGGCAATACGATCGGGATAGAACGGCTCCAGCGCCTCTGTCTTCTCGCCGACGCCCATAAACTTGATCGGTTTGCCGGTGATATGACGAATCGACAGCGCCGCGCCGCCGCGCGCGTCGCCGTCGACCTTCGTCAGAATGACGCCGGTCAGGGGCAGCGCTTCGTTAAAGGCTTTCGCCGTGTTCGCCGCATCCTGACCGGTCATGGCGTCGACCACGAACAGCGTTTCGACAGGATTGATCGCGGCGTGCACCTGTTTGATCTCATCCATCATCGCTTCGTCGACGTGCAGACGGCCGGCGGTATCCACCAGCAGCACGTCGTAGAACTGCAGCTTCGCTTCTTTCAGCGCGTTCTTAACGATGTCGACCGGTTTCTGGCTCAGATCGGATGGGCAAAAATCGACGCCGACCTGCTGCGCCAGCGTCTCAAGCTGTTTGATCGCCGCCGGACGATAAACGTCCGCAGAGACGACCAGCACTTTCTTCTTGTGCTTTTCACGCAGGAATTTACCCAGTTTGCCGACGCTGGTGGTTTTACCCGCGCCCTGCAGACCCGCCATCAGCACCACGGCCGGCGGCTGCGCGGCCAGGTTAAGCGCGTTGTTCTCCGCGCCCATCGCCGCAACCAGCTCGTTGCGCACGATTTTGATAAACTCCTGGCCCGGCGTCAGGCTTTTGTTGACGTCGTGACCCACCGCGCTCTCTTTGACGCGGTTGATAAAGTCGCGCACCACCGGCAGCGCAACGTCCGCTTCCAGCAGCGCCATGCGCACTTCGCGCAGCGTGTCTTTGATGTTGTCTTCTGTCAGCCTTCCGCGGCCGCTGATATTGCGCAGGGTTTGCGACAAACGATCGGTTAAATTGTCAAACATTGTCTCTCACTCAAAAAAAATCGCGAGGCGCCTGATCGGCATAATGCGGCGGATTATAACACGAAGCTGCAACGATCTCTGCTATTGCGCCTCAGATCGGTTGGAGGCGGCTACGGCTGGCGCTATACTGCCTTTTTCCTTTCATCTCGCTGATACCTGTAAGGATCTATGTCCGTTTTCTCGCTCCTGGCGCTGTTCGCCTACTCTCTGAGTATTGCACTGATTATTCCCAGCCTGTTGAAGCGCAATAGCGGCTGGCGGCGAATGGCGGTGCTTTCCGCCTGTTTCGCGCTGGTGGCGCACGCCGTGGCGCTGCAGCAGCGCATCTTCGCCGTCGACAGCGGGCAGAACCTCAGCCTGCTGAATATCGGCTCGCTGGTGAGCCTGCTTATCTGCGCCATTATGACTATCGTCGCCTCGCGCAACCGCGGCTGGCTGCTGCTGCCGATCGTCTACAGCTTCGCCCTGATCAATCTGGCTTTCGCCACCTTTGTGCCCAATGCCTTTATCACCCATCTTGAAACCACCCCAGGCATGATGATCCATATCGGCCTGTCGCTGTTCGCCTACGCGACGCTGATTATCGCCGCGCTCTACGCGCTGCAGCTGGCGTGGATCGACTATCAGCTGAAAAACAAAAAGCTGACCTTCACCCAGGATATGCCGCCGCTGCTGAGCATCGAGCGCAAAATGTTTCATATCACTCAGGTTGGCGTCGTGCTGCTGACGCTGGTGCTCTGCACCGGTCTGTTTTATATGCATAACCTGTTCAGCGCCGAGAACGTAGATAAAGCGGTGCTGTCGATTCTTGCCTGGTTCGTCTATATCGTTTTGCTCTGGGGCCACTATCATGAAGGCTGGCGCGGACGTCGCGTTGTGTGGTTCAACTGCGGCGGCGCGCTGCTGTTGACTATGGCCTACTTCGGCAGTCGTATCTTACAGCATCTGCTGACTCACTCGTCTTAACCAAAAGGAAGTTCTGCGTTGGAACAGGTTTCAACCACCACCCTCATTATCATTCTGGTCGTTATGGTGCTGGTTTCCGCCTGGTTCGCCGGGTCGGAAACCGGCATGATGACGCTTAACCGTTATAAGCTGCGCCATCAGGCGAAAAACGGCAGCCGCGCCGCCCGCCGGGTGGAAAAACTGCTGCGCCGCCCCGACCGCCTGCTCAGCCTGGTGCTGATCGGCAACAACCTGGTGAATATTCTGGCTTCCGCGCTCGCCACCATCGTGGGCATGCGCCTGCATGGCGATGAGGGCGTCGCCATTGCGACCGGCATCCTGACCTTTGTAGTGCTGGTGTTTGCGGAGGTGCTGCCGAAAACCGTGGCGGCGCTCTATCCCGAGCGGGTCGCCTTTCCCAGCAGCATGCTGCTGGGCCCGCTGCAAATTGTTATGTCGCCGCTGGTCTGGCTGCTGAACACCATCACGCGCCTGCTGATGCGTATGGCCGGCATGAAAACCGAGGGCGCCGCCAGCTCGGCGCTGAGCAAAGAAGAGCTGCGCACCATCGTCTACGAGTCGCGCAGCCTGATGTCGCGCCGCAATCAGGATATGCTGCTGTCAGTGCTCGATCTGGAAAAAGTCAGCGTTGACGACATTATGGTGCCGCGCAACGAAATCGTCGGCATCAATATCAACGACGACTGGAAGTCGGTGATGCGCCAGCTCAGCCACTCGCCGCACGGCCGCATCGTGCTGTTCCGCGACTCGCTGGACGACTGCGTCGGCATGCTGCGCGTACGCGAAGCCTGGCGCACCATGACCGAGAAGAAAGAGTTCAACAAAGAGACCCTGCTGCGCGCCGCCGATGAGATCTACTACGTACCGGAAGGCACGCCGCTGAATGTTCAGCTGGTGAAGTTCCAGCGCAACAAGAAGAAAGTTGGTCTGGTGGTGGATGAGTATGGCGATATCAAAGGCTTGGTAACCATCGAGGATATCCTGGAAGAGATTGTCGGCGACTTTACGACGTCAATGTCCCCTACGCTGGCGGAGGAAGTTATGCCGCAGAACGACGGTTCAGTGCTGGTGGAAGGCAGCGCCAACGTGCGGGAAATCAACAAGGCGTTTAACTGGCATTTGCCAGAGCAGGAGGCGCGCACCATTAACGGCATGCTGCTGGAAGCGCTGGAGGAGATCCCCGAGATCAATACCCGCGTCGAGCTGGCGAACTACGCCGTCGATATTCTTGACGTGCAGGACAATATGGTAAAGCAGGTGCGCATTACGCCGCAGACGCCGCTGAAGTCCTCTGTCGGCTCCTGACGACGCCCGCCCATAAAAAACGCCGCAACAATGCGGCGTTTTTTTTTACTGCGCGTAACCAACTACGACTAGATGTGCAGCTCCTGCAGCTTTTCAGCCGGCAGCTTCAGATCTTCGTTGCGGTTCACGCCGATATCATGCGCCAGCACGTTGCGCGCGATTTGCTGCGCTTCGTCGAGCGAATGCAGCTTGTAGCTGCCGCACTGGTATTCATTCAGCTCAGGGATCTGATTCTGATCCTTCACCTTCAGAACGTCTTCCATTGCCCCTTTCCATGCGCTGGCGACGCGCTGCTCGTCCGGCGTGCCGATCAGGCTCATGTAGAAACCGGTGCGGCATCCCATTGGAGAGATGTCCACGATTTCTACGCCGTCGCCGTTAAGGTGATTACGCATAAAGCCCGCGAAGAGATGCTCGAGCGTATGGATACCGCGCTCGGTCAGGATCTCTTTATTGGGACGGCAGAAACGCAGGTCAAAAACGGTGATGGTATCGCCATGGGGAGTTTTCATGGTCTTCGCAACACGCACTGCGGGCGCGGCCATAATGGTATGGTCAACGGTAAAACTGTCCAGTAGTGGCATACGTCACCTCCTGTTTTGAAATTTTTTTATAAACGATGAAACTTTTCTGTTCGCCCAACGTCTGAATATATGAAAGACGCGCATTTGTTATCATCATCCCTGACAACAGAGATGTTAATTTGGCCACATTGATGTGGCCTTTTTCTTTTCTAGCCTTCGCGACTGGCAAGATAAGCCTCAAAATCGAGCGTATCGCCCTCTTCCAGCTTCTTCTGTGCCGCCACCGACTCCAGCGCCTGACGCGTAAAATCTTCTTCGCTAATCACTTCCAGCGGCTCTTCGCACAGCATATGACGATACTGTTCCGCCAGAGCGATGCCGGTATCAGTAACGCCGCTCGCTTTGATCGCCTGCAGAATGCGCGCCGAATAGGTTAGCTCAGGATCGTCAAAGGACGCTACCAGTTGATCGCACACCTGTTGATATTGCGTGCTGCCCTGATTGCTGTCGAGCACTTCCGCCACGCGATGCAGATCGGCAAACAGCGCTTTACCCACTTCCACCAGCGAATGTTCAGTTTCGCTGCAGCCGACCGAAATTTTCTGGTCCGGCTTGCGCCCTTCCAGCACCACGCGATTCCAGTTTTTACGCGTACACAGCAGCTCGTCGGCGCTCATTTCAGGCGCATCGGCCAGCGTGCACCAGATCAGGAAGAGATCGAGGAAACGCACCTGGTTGGCGTCGACGCCGATTGCGGAGAACGGGTTGATGTCGAGCGAGCGCACTTCGATATACTCGATGCCGCCGCGCAGCAGCGCATCGGAAGGCGCTTCGCCGGAGCGCGTTACGCGCTTCGGACGGATCGGCGCGTACAGCTCGTTCTCAATCTGCAGTACGTTGGTATTAAGCTGCAGCCAGTTGCCGTCCGCATCTTTCGTGCCCATCGCGGCATACTCTTCAGACGGCGTTTTAATGGCGGCTTTTAACGCCTTAACGTATCCCTCAAGGGAGTTGAAGGTAATGCCGAGACCGCTCTGCGACTTATTGGTGTAGCCGAGATCGCTCAGGCGCAGCGATGTCGCATAGGGCAGCCACAGCGAATCTTTGCCGTCAGTTTCAAACGGCAGTTTGCTCTCGCGTCCCTGCAGGAAGCTGGAGCTAATCGCCGGCGAGGCGCCGAAGAGATAAGGGATCACCCAGCCGTAACGGTAGTAGTTGCGGATCAGACGCAAATAGCCGGCAGAGATGGTCTCTTTGCCGCTTTCGGCATCTTTAACGTCCGCCCACTCCTGCCAGAAGCTCAGCGGCAGCGAGAAGTTATAGTGGATGCCGGAGATGGTCTGCATCAGCGCGCCGTAGCGATTTTTCAGCCCCTGACGATAGAGCGTCTTCATGCGTCCGATGTTAGAGCTGCCGTACTGCGCCAGCTCGATGCGATCGGCGTCGTCGATCAGGCAAGGCATGCTGAAAGGCCACATACGCTCTTCAGCCAGCTCGCGCGCCACATGGCGATGGATATCGCGCAGAAATGCCAGCATATGGTCGATGTTTTGATCTACCGGCGTGATGAACTCGAGTAGCGTTTCCGCAAAGTCGGTGGTAATCCAGTCATGCTTCAGCGCCGATCCCAGCGACTCGGGATGCCCGCTTTCCGCCAGATGACCATCAGGCTTCACGCGCAGCGTTTCGCGTTCAATACCGCGACCAATACCTTTCAAGGCATTGGGATGCGCCTCCAGCCAGGAGAGCGCTTTAGATACGTCCGGGATCACATTAACCTCCCGCTGGGACAGTAATTTATTTTTGTTCAGCATAATGTTAACCCTAGCCTCGAATCTGTGCGAATCAATGCCACCATTGCAAACCCTGTAAGGTGGCGGTCGCGATAACGATATAACGCAGTGTTTTCCCGACGGCGAGAAACAGCAGGACCGGAAGCCAGGCAAAGCGCATCCAGCCTGCGAGCACGCAGAGCAGGTCGCCGATTATCGGCAGCCAGCTCAGCAACAGCGCTGCAGGTCCCAGTCGGTGCAACCACGTTATTGCTGTGTCATGCCATCGCCCCTGCCGTTTTAACGGCAGTAAGCGACCAAGAAAAATATTGGTTATTCCGCCCAGCGTATTTCCCACTGATGCAGCGACAATCAATCCAAAAACGGAAGCCTTTTTGGCAACCAGTAACGCAATCAGCAGCGCCTCAGAACTCCCCGGTAACAGGGTGGCGCTGAGAAAGCTGCTGCCAAACAGAGAAGCAAGCGCCAGAACGTCACTCACAGCAAGCGCACGTCAACCACATCCATACCGGCCGCTTTCGCCGCCTGCACGCCGAAATCGGCGTCTTCGAACACTATGCAGCGTGCGGGTTCGACGCCCATCAGCGCTGCGCAGCGTAGAAACGTATCGGGTTCGGGTTTGTGACGCTCGACGTCGTCGGCGCCCACCACCGCAGTGAACAGCTCGCGAACGCCCAGCTGGTTGAGCAGCGCATCCGCCATGCTGTGTTCGCTTCCAGTGCCGACCGCCATCGGACGGCGGCCGTGATACGCTTTCACCACTTCCATCAGCGGAAGCGGACGCACGTTTTCCAGCAGCATGGCCTTAACCGCCGCGGTTTTTTCGGCGGCCAGCTGATACGGATCCTGAGAGGAGCGATTTTGTTCGATAATAAATTGCGCAAGTCGCCAGGTAGGCGCGCCGTTGAAACCAACCATTTGCGATTCGTCTAACGTCAGTCCATATCGTCCCAGTACCTGATGCCACGCTTTTCGATGTGTCGGCTCGGTATCGAGAATCGTGCCGTCCATATCGAAAATCAGTGCGTCATATTGATCGTACATCGTCACTCCGGACATCCAACAAATGAGCCATTACTTTAGCCTAATGCGTCCAGGTTGTCGCCAGGGGACATGAACAGCAAATGCTTTGAAAGCATTAGCAATTTTTCTTTTCAGAAAAAGGTGATCGCGCGATGCCGGAGATAATTGCCGGAAATTTCAGTGGGTTTGGGTTTTGTTAAAGGCGTGAATGGTAAGTAAGAAAAGAGAATTAAGCGGATTGAAAAAGGGTATAGACGGAAAATGAGGGAGGGTAATGCCGCTGTTGATATCGAGAAAAATGGTGCATCCGGGAGGATTACTCGGCTTTCGCCTCGCCCTACGGGCCGTTGCTCATGCAACATTTTCCTCCCTGATGCTGTCTGGCATTGAGCCTGGCCATATCAGCTTGGGGGAATTTACTATCGTGAAGTATGGTGCATCCGGGAGGATTCGAACCTCCGACCGCTCGGTTCGTAGCCGAGTACTCTATCCAGCTGAGCTACGGATGCATCGGGAAAGCATTTTGCAGGGGAGTAAATCAGATAATCAGGAAGTGCCGACAAATACGCGCCTCGCGTGGAGACATCTTGCCCATACTGTTCATATCGTAAAGTATGGTGCATCCGGGAGGATTCGAACCTCCGACCGCTCGGTTCGTAGCCGAGTACTCTATCCAGCTGAGCTACGGATGCATCGGGAAATCGTTTTACAGGGATTAAATCAGACAACCAGGAAGTGCCAGAATTATCGCGTCTCGCCTGAGACCTTGCCCATATCCAGAGATATGGTGCATCCGGGAGGATTCGAACCTCCGACCGCTCGGTTCGTAGCCGAGTACTCTATCCAGCTGAGCTACGGATGCATAGATAATTCTTGTACAACGCAGGGTGCTAACAACTCACCGAGAAAGGAACGACTCTTTCACTTACTTTTTTATTCCGCATCTTTAAAAGATGGTGCATCCGGGAGGATTACTCGGCTTTCGCCTCGCCCTGCGGGCCGTTGCTAATGCAACGTTTTCCTCCCTCGTACTGCCTGGCGATACTCGATGCCATGTCAGTTCGGGGCACTCTTTCCATATCCGAAGATATGGTGCATCCGGGAGGATTCGAACCTCCGACCGCTCGGTTCGTAGCCGAGTACTCTATCCAGCTGAGCTACGGATGCATCGGAAAATGGCGGTGAGGCGGGGATTCGAACCCCGGATGCAGCTTTTGACCGCATACTCCCTTAGCAGGGGAGCGCCTTCAGCCTCTCGGCCACCTCACCTTACGCGTTCTTCCGAACCGTGCGTCTGAACGTTGTATCTGCTCATCGGCACTGCGTGGCGCACATATTACTTTCCCGCACTTATAAGTCAAACAATTTTTCCCACCGCTCGATCGTTTGCACAAATGACGCTCAATTGGCGTAATTTGCCGACAAAAAGAGTGAATTATCAACAGTAAAAGCGAGCGGACAGGAAAATAATCACAAAGACGGAGCGGGAGAAAAACAAGACGAAGCGGGAAGAAAAGAGGTGTAAAGCGGAAAAGCGGTCGCGCCTCGCAGAAGCCTGCGAGGCGCTGAATCCGTTAGTAACTCGTTTGCTGAGTTTTTTCGGCCTGAATGCGCTGATAAATCTCTTCGCGATGCACTGAGACCTCTTTTGGCGCGTTCACACCAATACGAACCTGGTTACCTTTCACACCCAGCACCGTTACAGTCACCTCATCGCCAATCATGAGGGTTTCACCAACTCGACGAGTTAGAATAAGCATTCTTTGCTCCTTGAAAGATTAAAAGAGTCGGGCTCTGTTTGGGCTCCCGGCATTATCCATCATTTAACGCTGAACATTGACTATGACAAATACACCAATGTACGTCGCTACGCCAATACATTCTGCTGATAGTTAGTTTAGCCGAAATACACTACATCAACCTGACTTTGTCATTACCTGATGCACATCGTATTAAAAAGCGCCGGAACCTCAGGCTCTGGCGCTTTTCACGATGCATTGTTCTATTTCGTTACAGGCGGCTGCTGACCCAGCTTTCAACGCCCGCCAGCGCGCCTTTCAGCGCCTGCGTATCGGTGCCGCCGGCCTGCGCCATATCGGGACGCCCGCCGCCTTTGCCGCCAACCTGCTGCGCAAGCTCGCCCACCAGCTCGCCCGCTTTTACGCGGTCAGTGAGATCTTTGGTTACGCCTGCAATTAACGACACTTTTCCTTCCGCTACGGTCGCCAGCACAATCACCGCCGAGCCTAGCTGATTTTTCAGATCGTCTACCATGGTGCGCAACATTTTCGGCTCTACGTTGCTCAGTTCGCTAACCAGCAGCTTCACGCCTTGAATGTCGATCGCCTTACTGCTCAAAGAGGCGCTCTCAAGCGCAGCCTGCTGATCGCGCAGCTGCTGCAGCTCTTTTTCCAGCGCGCGCACATGATCCACCAGTCCGCGCACCTTGTCGTTCAGATTGCTGCTATTGGCTTTCACCAGCTGTGCGATTTCGTTCAGCTGACTGCTCTGCGCATCAACCTGCGCCAGCGCGCCCTCGCCGGTCACGGCTTCGATACGACGTACGCCTGCGGCCGTGCCGGATTCGCCTAAAATGCGGAACAGGCCAATATCGCCGGTGCGCGCAGCGTGGGTACCGCCGCACAGTTCAATAGAGAAATCGCCCATGGTCAGTACGCGCACGCGCTGATCGTACTTCTCGCCGAACAGCGCCATCGCGCCCTTGCCTTTTGCCGCGTCGATATCCATCACTTCGGTTTCGACTGGCAGGTTACGACGGATCTGCGCATTGACGATCTCTTCGACCCGATGGATCTCCTGCGGTTTCATCGCCTCAAAATGCGAGAAGTCGAAACGCAGGTACTTATCGTTGACCAGCGAGCCCTTCTGCGCCACATGCTCGCCAAGAACTTCACGCAGCGCCGCGTGCAGCAGATGCGTTGCTGAGTGGTTCAGACGAATACGCGCGCGGCGCGCTTCATCAACCTGCGCTTCAACGCGATCGTTGATACGCAGATGACCAGCCGTCAGCTTACCGATATGGCCGATAGCCTGGCCATATTTTTGTGTATCCTGGACGCTAAATTCAGCATTCTTCCCTTTCAGCAGGCCCGTATCGCCTACCTGGCCGCCAGACTCACCATAAAACGGCGTTTCATCCAGCACCACGACCGCTTCCTGACCTGCGGCCACTTCCTCTACCGCGACGCCGTCAACGTAGATCGCCTTCACGCTAGCCGTCAGATCGAGCTGGTCATAGCCTTTAAAAGCGGAAGCCGCATCGATGCTGATGACGTTGCTGTAATCGGCGCCGAAACCGCTGGCCTCGCGCGCGCGCTGGCGCTGCTGCTCCATCGCTTTTTCAAAGCCGGCTTCGTCGATTTTCAGGTTGCGCTCGCGGCAGACGTCGGCCGTAAGATCGGCCGGAAAACCGAAGGTATCGTACAGACGGAAGACGGTCTCGCCGTCCAGCGTATCGCCCTGCAGTTTGGCCAGCTCGTCGTCCAGCAGCGCCAGACCGCGCTCCAGCGTTTTCGCGAACTGCTCTTCTTCGGTCTTGAGTACCGTTTCCACCTGGCTCTGCTGACGTTTAAGATCGTCGCCTGCGGCGCCCATCACCTCGACTAGCGGGGCGACCAGCTTGTAGAAGAACGCCTCTTTCGCGCCCAGCATATTGCCGTGGCGCACCGCGCGACGAATGATGCGGCGCAGTACATAGCCGCGGTTTTCGTTCGACGGAATAACGCCGTCGGCGATAAGAAACGCGCAGGAACGGATATGGTCGGCGATAACGCGCAGCGACTTATTGCTGAGGTCGGTTGCGCCGGTAACGTTGGCTACCGCTTTGATCAGTTTGTCGAACAGATCGATTTCATAGTTGGAATTAACGTGCTGCAGCACGGCGGAGATACGCTCCAGGCCCATGCCGGTATCGACCGACGGCTTCGGCAGCGGCAGCATGGTGCCGTCCGGCTGACGGTTGAACTGCATGAAGACGATATTCCAGATCTCGATATAGCGATCGCCATCTTCTTCCGGGCTTCCCGGCGGTCCGCCCCAGATGTGGTCGCCATGATCGTAGAAAATTTCGCTGCACGGCCCGCAAGGACCGGTATCGCCCATCTGCCAGAAGTTGTCAGAGGCGTACGCGCTGCCTTTGTTGTCGCCGATACGAATAATGCGCTCGCGCGGCACGCCGATATCGTTGGCCCAGATGTCGTAGGCTTCGTCATCGGTCTCATAAACGGTGACCCACAGACGCTCTTTCGGCAGAGCGAACCAGGTTTCTCCCGTCAGCAGTTCCCAGGCATAAGCAATCGCCTCTTTCTTGAAATAGTCGCCGAAGCTGAAGTTGCCCAGCATTTCAAAGAAAGTGTGGTGACGTGCGGTATAACCGACGTTTTCCAGATCGTTGTGCTTGCCGCCGGCACGCACGCAGCGCTGCGACGTGGTCGCGCGCGAATAGTTGCGCTTGTCCTGCCCAAGAAAAACGTCCTTGAACTGGACCATGCCGGCGTTGGTGAACAGCAGCGTCGGGTCGTTATTCGGTACGAGGGAGCTGCTGGCTACAACCTGATGTCCCTTGCTATGGAAAAAGTCGAGAAACGCTTGACGGATCTCAGCAGTGCTCTTGCTCATATATATCCTGGAATCACGCTAACGAAAGTTCCGTCCGGTCAGACAAGCCGCATCCGCGCAGTTGTCCGTTCAGTGGAACAAAAAGTGGGAATAAGATAAATTTTCTTCACAGGGAAGTAAAACCCCGCGCGGCTTTCATTCATCAAAATTTCTGAAAACGGATTGAATATCCTCCATGAAAAAGCCTTTTGCCTGCAAAAAGCGCTGAACTTTGGCTTTTGCCTTCCATTCCGTGGGCAAAGGAAGGCCGAATTTGCGCTCCGCCAGCTGCGCGGCGCAGGCGCCCCAGTCAATCTCACAGGCCTCCATCGCCATGTCGATTTCTGGCCGCGCGATCCCTTTTTGCCCCAGCTCCAGCCGGATGCGCTGCGGGCCGTACCCTTTGCGGCTGCGGCTCTCGATAAAGCGCTCAGTAAAGCGCGCCTCATTAAGCCAGCCGTTTTCCTGGCACCAGCCGACGACTTTATCCAGCTGCGCGTCGGTAATGATTTCAGGGTCGTTCTGCTGGATAAAGGCCGCTCGCTGCACTGACTGCTGCAGCTTTCTGCGCAGCTCAGCCTCGCTGTGATCGCGCTGCGCCAGAATGCGCATAGCGCGGTCGAGCAGTCGCGGAAAAGCGATTTCCTTAGGTTGCGGTTGTTCAGTCATAGCGGTCACCTTGCTCAATCAGAAGGGGATTATGGCGGCAGAACGAGGGGGAAGAAAAGAGAGGGTCGGTAAAACGAAAAACGGGAGTGGATTGCCCACTCCCGTTACAGGGTTAGAAATCTTCGTTCGTCTCGCTGGCTGCGTCTTCAAGCGCGCCTGCTGGCGCATTAGCGGCGCCCGCTTCGGCGTTTGCGCTGTTCAGCAGCATCTCGCGCAGTTTAACGTCCAGCTCGTTGGCGATCGCCGGGTTTTCCTTAAGGAAATTGGTGGCGTTCGCTTTACCCTGGCCAATCTTGTCGCCGTTGTAGCTATACCAGGCGCCCGCTTTTTCCACCAGCTTGTACTTCACGCCCAGGTCGACCAGCTCGCCGAAGGTGTTGATGCCTTCGCCGTACATGATCTGGAACTCTGCCTGCTTAAACGGCGCGGCGATTTTATTTTTCACGACTTTAACGCGGGTTTCGCTGCCGACCACTTCGTCGCCCTCTTTAATCGCGCCGATACGACGGATATCAAGACGAACAGAAGCGTAGAACTTCAGCGCGTTACCGCCGGTAGTGGTTTCCGGGTTACCGAACATCACGCCGATCTTCATACGAATCTGGTTGATGAAGATCAGCAGCGTGTTGGACTGCTTCAGGTTACCCGCCAGCTTACGCATCGCCTGGCTCATCATACGCGCCGCAAGGCCCATGTGAGAGTCGCCGATCTCGCCTTCGATTTCCGCTTTCGGCGTCAGCGCCGCAACGGAGTCGACGATGATAACGTCCACTGCGCCTGAACGCGCCAGCGCGTCACAGATTTCCAGCGCCTGCTCGCCGGTGTCCGGCTGAGAACAGAGCAGGTTGTCGATATCTACGCCGAGCTTCTTGGCATACACCGGATCCAGCGCGTGTTCAGCATCGATAAAGGCACAGGTTTTGCCTTTGCGCTGTGCTGAAGCGATCACCTGCAGCGTCAACGTCGTTTTACCAGAAGATTCCGGACCATAAATTTCAACCATACGGCCCATCGGCAAACCGCCGGCGCCCAGCGCGATATCCAGAGAAAGCGAACCGGTAGAAATGGTTTCCACGTCCATTGAGCGGTCTTCACCCAGACGCATGATGGAGCCTTTACCGAATTGCTTCTCAATCTGGCCCAGCGCAGCAGCTAAAGCCTTCTGTTTGTTTTCGTCAATTGCCATTTCTACTCCTGACTCATACGGGGGTAAGCACGCTACAAATGCCTGCTCGCTTTCTGTTGCTGCTAATTATACTGTATAGTCATACAGTATCAAGCTTAATTTGCCAAAAAATCGTCTTGTAATGTCTGCAGCGCGAAGGCGACGGACTGTCGACGAACTGCCTCGCGATCCCCTTGAAATTGCTGGCGTTTCGCCACTACTTTTCCGCCTGGCGCCGCGAAGCCGAACCACACGGTGCCGACCGGTTTTTCGGCGCTGCCGCCGTCCGGTCCGGCGATGCCGCTGACCGATAGCGCATAGTCCGCCTGCGCAGCGCGCAGCGCGCCCTGCGCCATCTCGCGCACCACGGCTTCGCTCACCGCGCCGTGCTGGGCAAGCGAAGCCGCAGCGACACCCACCATCTCCTGTTTGGCCTCATTGCTGTAGGTCACAAAACCACGCTCGAACCAGGCGGAGCTGCCGCTGATGTCGGTAAATACTTTGGCGATCCAGCCGCCCGTACAGGACTCGGCGCAGGTTACCGTCGCGCTTTTCGCCTTAAGGCGTTCGCCTATTGCAGCACTTAAGCGCTGCAATTCCATATCATTCATCGCCACTCATCCTTTTAGCCCGGTTAAGAGAACATGGTGCAGAAGCGGGATCTTTTCAACCCGTCCCGCGCATTGCCTGCCCGCTTTGCGCATTGCCTCTCAGCGCGATCTCCCCTTTTTCACCGCTACGATAAAAAGACGCGGGAAGGCGAGCAAAACGCGGCCGTCGGCGCGCGGCGGATAGGCCAGCCGCAGCGCCTGATGATACTGCTCCAGAAAGCGCGGCTGCTCGTCAGGATCCAGCGCGTGGAGAAACGGCCGCAGTCCGGTCGCTTTCAGCCACAGGACGATCGCCTGCGCGTCGGGCATCACGTGGTAATAGGTGGTGCGCCAGAGATCCACCTCGCAACCCGCCTGCGCCAGCAGATCGTAATAGCGCTCGCCGGTGAGCGGCTTTTTCCGCTCTACGTCGCCGATACGCTGACGCCAGGGATCGCAGGCGGCGACTTCGCGCATCAGACGATGCGAAGGCTCCTGCAGATTATCCGGCATTTGTATCGCCAGCGCGCCGCCGCTCTCCAGCTGGCTCGCCAGCTGCGGCAACAGGCTGTCGTGCGCGTCCAGCCACTGCAGCGAAGCATTAGCGTAAATCACCTGCTGCGGCTGCGCGGCGCGCCAGCGTCGAATATCCTCATTGAGAAAAGTGCAGTGCGGCAGCCGTTCGCGCGCCTGCGTCAGCATCGCCTCGGAGCTGTCCAGCCCGGTAATCTGCGCGTCGGGCCAGGCGTGAGCCAGCAGCTCGGTGCTGTTGCCCGGACCGCAGCCTAAATCCGTGGCGAAACGCACGTCGGTTACCGGAATGCGCGCCAGCAGCTCTTGCGCAGGCCGCGTCCTTTCCGATTCGAACTGTCGATAAAGTTGGGGATCCCAGTCCTGCATTTTGAGCCTCTGTGTGAGTGAGTCTGAATACGCTGTGAAGCGAAAAATGCGATGCGCTGCCCAATTCTACGCGTCGCGCTGGCAGAGCGTCACGCCGCGCATTAGGTTAAAACAGTGTTTCATTTTTCACATTCAGGAGCGTTTATGATCTCGCAACCCGCATTTTCCGGCGTGTGGTGCCCTTCCGTTACGCCTTTTACGCCGCAAGGAGGGCCCGATATCGACGCGCTGGGTCGCCACTTCGCCCGACTAAACGCATCAGGCATTAATACCTTACTGCTGATGGGCAGCATTGGCGAATTTGCCTCGCTGACGCAGCAGGAGCGACTGTTGTTGATCCGCGAGGCGCGGCAGCTTTCGCCGCTCAGCATGGTCGCCAATATCTCTAGCACCTGCGTGCCGGATATGCTGGCGCTGGCCGAGGCCGCCTGGCAAAACGACTTCGACGCGGTGATGGTGCTGCCGCCCTACTACTACGGCCAGACGCCGCGTCAGCTGCTCAGCTACTTCCGCGCGCTGGACAAGCAGATCGGCGGCAGGTGGTTTGCCTATAATTTTCCGGCGCGCACCGGCTGCGATTTGACGCCGACGCTGGTCAGCGAGCTGGCGGCCGAACTGCCTAATTTCATCGGCATAAAAGATACGGTCGACTGCCTTTCACATAATCGCGCGCTGATCGAAGAGACGAAAAAGGTGCGCGACGATTTCGCCGTGCTGTCCGGCTATGACGAATATCTGGTGCCGAACCTGCTGGCAGGCGGCGCGGGCGTGATTTCAGGATTGAATAACATCGTGCCGGAGCTGTTCGCCGCGGCGATGCAGGCGTGGCGCGAGCAGGATCTGACGGCGCTGACGCGCATTCAACAGCGCATCGGCAAGATGATGGCGATTTACGCCATCGGAGAAGATTTCGTCACCACCATTAAAACCGCGGTGTCGCGCCGGTTCGATTCGATGACCAGCCAGTCGCGCAACTATGGGGGCGCGCTGAGCGCTGAGCAGTGCGAGGCGCTCGACCGGCTGTTTGACTAAGGCGCTGATGCGGGCGCGACGCGCCCGCCTGCGTTATCCGCGCTTCACGAACTCCGATTTCAACTTCATCGGGCCGAAACCATCGATCTTGCAGTCGATATTATGATCGCCCTCGACCAGACGGATCCCTTTCACGCGGGTGCCGATCTTCAGCGTGGAGGAGCTGCCCTTCACTTTGAGATCTTTAATCACGGTCACCGTATCGCCATCCTCCAGCAGATTGCCGTTGGCGTCGCGCACCACAAGACGATCCGCAGTGCTTTCGCCTTCGCCCGGCGACCAGATATGGCCGCAGGCGGGACAGTTGAGGTTGTCGCCATCCTGCCAGCTGTAATCAGCCTGACAAAGGGGACATGCGGGAAGTGATTGCATAACAGCTCCTGAAACAACAGATATGATGACGCCAGAGGGGCGCCATCATATACCCGCACTGTTGATAAGGGCAACTATCAGAACATCGCGCCGCTGCGCGCTTTGCTAACAGCCTCGCCCAGCTGCCATACCGCCATCGCGTAGTGCGTGCTGTGGTTGTAGCGGGTAATGACGTAGAAGTTAGGCAGCCCGTACCAGTACTGATAGCTGGTGCCCATATCCAGACGCAGCAGGCTGACCTGACTATTGCCGTCAAGCGAACCCTGCGGAGAGAGGCCGGACGCCGCCAGCATCTGCGGCGTGTAGCTGGTTTTGAAGCCGTTCTCCAGCAGCGGCGCCTGGCCGCTGGCGGGAACGGCGACGCCCTCTCCGCTGCGCCAGCCGTGCTTCTGGAAGTAGTGCGCGACGCTGCCGATGGCGTCCACCGGATCCCACAAATTGACGTGGCCGTCGCCGTTGAAATCCACTGCATACTGCTGATAGGAAGAAGGCATAAACTGGCCGTAGCCCATCGCGCCGGCGAACGACCCCTTCAGATCCAGCGGATCGTCCTCTTCGTTACGCGCCATCAGCAGAAAGGTTTCCAGCTCGCTGCTGAAGTAGCTGGCGCGGCGCGGATAGTTAAACGACAGCGTGGCGAGCGCGTCGAGAATGCGCGTTTTCCCCATGACGCGGCCCCAGCGCGTCTCCACGCCGATAATGCCGACGATGATCTCCGGCGGCACGCCGTAGATCTGCTGGGCGCGCGTTAAGGCGTCCTGATACTGATTCCAGAAGGCGACGCCGTTCTGCACGTTGTCCGGCGTAATGAA
The DNA here is from genome assembly GCF_059730625.1 of Pantoea sp. X-Soil-MYKO-1289. Taxonomy (NCBI): domain Bacteria; kingdom Pseudomonadati; phylum Pseudomonadota; class Gammaproteobacteria; order Enterobacterales; family Erwiniaceae; genus Pantoea; species Pantoea sp. X-Soil-MYKO-1289. Next base: position 834,383 of record NZ_AP036004.1, on the reverse strand, counting down.
CTGCTTGCGATAGCGGCTCCAGGCGCCGTTGGGCCCGGTGGGCGGCGTATAGGAAGGCGCCTGGCGATCCATCAGGCGCAGCACGTAGTCCAGCCGTTTCGCCTGGCCGATAACCGCGTGCAGCTGCTGGCGGTCGAAGCCATGCTTCTCCACCATCTGGTCGATAAACTGTTCGGCAGCCGGATTGCCGGCAAAGTCGCCGAGCACAGGCTGGACGGCGTGGGACTGTTCCAGCAGAAAGCCCCCTTTCGGCGCGGCCAGGGTAGCAGCCTGCGGCGCGGATTCAGGTTTACTGCTGCAGGCGGCAAGTAAGGCAACAAGCGGAAGCAAGGTGATCTTAAAACGCATTTGATATCCATAAGCATGCAGTGAAGGTAACAAATTATGGTAAACATTCAGTCCCAGAATAGACAGGGTGAAACGCAAAAATAGCGCCAGCGCATAGCTGTGAAGTGACGCGAGCAGCAGCGGTAAACGGCTGCGCGGTGTCATGATCACTCTGCGGCGCGGTACGCAAAACTCCCGGAAAACAATCGGTTACTCTGTACAACAATCGGGACAAGAATAGAGTGCGTGCAGATCCTGACGCTTAAGCCGGTCGTGCCAAACCGGCGCATCAAGGAAGAGGAACCGAAGCCGATGAGCTATGACCTTTTGTGCTGGCTGCTGCTGGCCGCCGCCGCGCTCTGCGTCGGCAGCTTTCTCAACGTGGTGATTTATCGCCTGCCGCTGATGGTGCTGCAGCCGCAGCCGGGTTTTTCGCTGCTGCTGCCTCGATCGCACTGCCCGCGCTGCAAAACGCCGGTGCGCGCAGGCGACTGCCTTCCGCTGCTTAGCTGGCTAAGGCTGCGCGGCCGCTGCCGCCGCTGCCGTCGTCCCATTCCATGGCGTTATCCGGCGATCGAGCTCGCCGCGCTGGCGATAAGCCTGCTGCTCGCCTGGCGGCTGCCGTGGAACGGCACGCTGCTGGCGGCGCTGGTGATGAGCGGCTTTTTGCTGGCGCTGTCGCTGATCGACCTGCGCGTCCAGCTGCTGCCCGATGCGCTGACCCTGCCGTTGCTCTGGCTCGGGCTGCTGTTTCACGCCTGCGGCGTTCTGCCGCATAGCAGACCGGCGGAGGCGATCGCCGGCGCCGCCAGCGGCTATCTGCTGTTCCGCCTGCTGGCCTGGGCCTGGCGCTTGTTCCGCCATCGGGAGGCGCTGGGCGGCGGCGACGCCATGCTGCTGGCCGCGCTAGGCGCCTGGCTGGGCTGGCAGTCGCTTCCCCTGCTGCTGCTGATCGCATCCTGTGCCGGTTTAAGCGCCGCGCTGCTGGCGCGCCTTTGTATGCAGCGTCCGCTGCATCTGCCCTTGCCTTTCGGCCCCTGCCTGGCGCTGGCGGGCGAAGCGCTGCTGCTGGATCGGCTGGCATTCTGCTACAGCTGAGCGCTTTTTGCGTAGCGTCTCGCACAGGTTAACTATCAGGCAGGGATCCGTTAGGCTTTTAGCGCGCGGCCTGATAACGTCATGCGCATTAACCCAGGTTTTCGCCCGACGCGGGCGGCGCTCGCTCTTATCCGCCCGATTCGAAGCGCGTTTGCCCTGGCGGTGAAAAAGCGGCAGCCTTGATGTTCAGCAGGCAACTTTTCATAATGGCTCTCAGACGCAGCTTATCTCACAGCCAGCGCCGCATTTTTCCGCGCATCCTCTCTGTTTCTGAATGGGTTGATCCAGTTACATACGCCAGATCGCGCAGTCCGATGCAAGGCTTGCCCAATAACCGAATGATTTTAGAGCTAATTATTTATGAACAAATCAGTCGATAAGGACATCACCGCTCATACGCCCATGATGCAGCAATATCTGCGCCTCAAGGCGGAACACCCTGACATCCTGCTGTTTTACCGCATGGGCGACTTTTACGAGCTCTTCTATGACGACGCGAAACGCGCCTCGCAGCTGCTGGAGATTTCGCTGACCAAACGCGGCGCCTCGGCGGGCGAACCGATTCCGATGGCGGGCGTGCCCTACCATGCGGTTGAGAGCTATCTGGCGAAACTGGTGCAGCTGGGCGAGTCCGTGGCGATTTGCGAGCAGATCGGCGATCCGGCGCTAAGCAAAGGGCCGGTGGAGCGCAAGGTAGTACGCATCGTCACCCCGGGCACCATCAGCGATGAAGCGCTGCTGCAGGAGCGCCACGACAACCTGCTGGCCGCCATCGTGCAGAGCCCGCAGGGGTTCGGCTACGCCACGCTCGATATCAGCTCCGGCCGTTTTCGCCTGAGCGAACCGGCGGACGCCGAAACCATGGCCGCCGAGCTGCAGCGCACCAATCCTGCCGAACTGCTCTATCCGGAAGATCTGCAGGCGATGGCGCTGATTGACCAGCGTCGCGGCCTGCGCCGTCGTCCGCTGTGGGAGTTCGAGATCGCGACCGCGCGTCAGCAGTTGAATATGCAGTTCGGCACCCGCGATCTCAATGGATTCGGCGTCGAGCAGGCGCATCAGGCGCTGCGCGCGGCGGGCTGCCTGCTGCAATACGTTAAGGATACGCAGCGCACCAGCCTGCCGCATATCCGCTCGCTCAGCATGGAGCGGCAGCAGGACAGCATCATTATGGATGCCGCCACGCGCCGCAATCTGGAAATTACGCAGAACCTCGCCGGCGGCACGGAGAACACGCTGGCGGCGGTGCTGGATCGAACCGTGACGCCGATGGGCAGCCGCATGCTCAAGCGCTGGCTGCATATGCCGCTGCGCGACGCGCAGACCATCGGTCAGCGCCAGGACGCCATCGCCGAGCTTCAGCCGCTGAGCGACACCCTGCAACCGGTGCTGCGCCAGGTGGGCGACCTGGAGCGTATTCTGGCGCGTCTGGCGCTGCGCACCGCGCGTCCGCGCGATTTGGCCCGCATGCGTCACGCTTTTCAGCAGCTGCCGGAGCTGAACGATCTGCTGGCCAACGTCGAATCGACGGCGCTGATCCGTCTGCGCGCACAGATGGGCGAGTTCACCGAGCTGCGCGAGCTGCTTGAAGCGGCGATTATCGAGGCGCCGCCGGTGCTGATCCGCGACGGCGGCGTTATCGCGCCGGGCTACAACGCGGAGCTGGATGAGTGGCGCGCGCTGGCGGACGGCGCCACCGACTATCTGGACAGGCTGGAGATCCGCGAGCGCGAAAAGCTCGGCCTCGACACGCTCAAGGTCGGCTACAACGCCATCCACGGCTACTACATTCAGGTCAGCCGCGGCCAGAGCGACCACGTGCCGATTCACTACGTGCGCCGCCAGACGCTGAAAAACGCCGAGCGCTATATCATCCCGGAACTGAAAGAGTACGAGGATAAAGTGCTGACCTCGAAGGGCAAGGCGCTGGCGCTGGAGAAAAGCCTCTACGAGTCGCTATTTGACCAGCTGTTGCCCCATCTGGAAGCGCTGCAGCTTAGCGCCGCCGCGCTTGCCGAGCTGGACGTGCTGAGCAACCTGGCGGAACGCGCCTGGACGCTGAACTACTGTCGCCCGACGCTGCAGGAGAAACCCGGCATTAAAATCACCGGCGGTCGCCATCCGGTGGTTGAGCAGGTGCTGAAAGAGCCGTTTATCGCCAACCCGCTGTCGCTCACGCCGCAGCGCCGCATGCTGATCATCACCGGCCCCAATATGGGCGGTAAGAGCACCTACATGCGTCAGGCGGCGCTGATTGCGCTGATGACCTGGATTGGCAGCTTTGTGCCGGCGGAAGAGGCGGTGACCGGTCCGCTGGATCGTATCTTTACCCGTATCGGCGCGGCGGACGATCTCGCTTCGGGCCGTTCGACCTTTATGGTGGAGATGACGGAAACCGCCAATATTCTGCACAACGCCACCGAAAACAGCCTGGTGCTGATGGATGAAATCGGGCGCGGCACCTCGACCTATGACGGCCTGTCGCTGGCCTGGGCCTGCGCGGAAAGCCTGGCGAACCGCATCAAGGCGATGACGCTGTTCGCTACGCACTATTTTGAGCTGACCACGCTGCCAGAGAAAATGGAAGGCGTGTTCAACGTCCATCTGGACGCAGTCGAACACGGCGACACCATCGCCTTTATGCACAGCGTGCAGGAAGGGGCAGCCAGCAAAAGCTACGGCCTGGCGGTTGCGGCGCTGGCGGGCGTACCGAAAGAGGTCATCAAGCGCGCGCGCAATAAGCTGAAGGAGCTGGAGACGCTGTCGAACCACTCCGCCTCTTCGACCATCGACGGCTCGCAGCTTCCGCTGCTGGTGGAAGAGAGTTCGCCAGCCGTAGAGGCGCTTGAAGCGCTGGATCCCGACACCCTGACGCCGCGTCAGGCGCTGGAGTGGATTTACCGGCTGAAGTCGCTGGTGTAGCGCACCCTGGCGGCAGGCCTTTACGGCCCTGCCGCCGCTGTCGCAGCAAAAAAAAAGCGGAGGCCCACGGCCACCGCTTTTTTGTACTTACAACTTGTCAGTTACTCACGAAACAGCGCTTCAATGTTCAGACCCTGCGCCTGCAGGATTTCACGCAGACGACGCAGGCCTTCAACCTGAATCTGGCGTACGCGCTCGCGGGTCAGACCGATTTCACGGCCCACATCCTCAAGCGTTGCCGCTTCATAGCCTAACAGGCCGAAACGACGCGCCAGCACTTCGCGCTGCTTAGCGTTCAGTTCGAACAGCCACTTAACGATACTTTGCTTCATATCGTCATCCTGCGTGGTGTCTTCCGGACCGTTGTCTTTCTCATCGGCCAGAATGTCCAGCAGCGCTTTTTCGGAGTCTCCGCCTAACGGCGTATCAACCGAGGTGATGCGTTCGTTAAGACGCAGCATACGGCTGACGTCGTCAACGGGCTTATCCAGCTGCTCCGCGATCTCTTCCGCACTCGGCTCATGATCGAGCTTGTGGGAGAGTTCACGCGCGGTGCGCAGATAAACGTTCAGCTCTTTAACAATGTGAATCGGCAGGCGGATGGTACGGGTTTGATTCATGATCGCCCGTTCAATCGTCTGACGAATCCACCAGGTGGCATAGGTTGAGAAACGGAACCCACGCTCTGGGTCAAACTTCTCAACGGCACGGATTAAACCGAGATTGCCCTCTTCAATCAGGTCAAGCAGCGCAAGACCGCGATTGCTGTAGCGGCGGGCAATCTTCACCACCAGTCGTAAGTTACTTTCAATCATGCGGCGACGAGAAGGGATATCGCCTCGTAATGCGCGGCGAGCGAAGAACACTTCTTCCTCTGCCGTTAACAGCGGGGAATAGCCAATCTCCCCGAGATAGAGCTGCGTCGCATCCAAAACGCGCTGCGTCGCACCCTGTGACAACAACTCTTCTTCCGCTACGTCGTTATCACTGGGTTCGTTTTCAACAAGAGCCTTCTCATCAAAAACCTCAGCTCCGTTCTCCTCGAATTCCGCATCTTCATGTAACTCGTTTACTTTCAGCGTATTCTGGCTCATAAGCGGCTCCTACCCGTGATCCCAGGGCAGAACAGCAGGGTTCTGCCGGTTTATCGCTGCGGCAAATAACGCAACGGGTTTACGGATTTCCCCTTGTAACGAATTTCAAAATGTAATCTAACTGAACTGGTTCCGGTGCTACCCATGGTAGCGATCTTTTGCCCCGCCTTAACTTCCTGTTGTTCCCGGACCAGCATTGTATCGTTATGGGCGTAGGCACTGAGATAATCATCATTGTGCTTAATGATGATCAGGTTGCCGTAACCCCGGAGCGCGTTGCCTGCGTACACTACTCTTCCTGATGCGGTAGCGACGACAGGTTGTCCACGCGAGCCAGCGATATCGATTCCTTTATTCCCCCCTTCAGAGGCGGAGAAGTTATCGATAATCTTCCCATCGGTCGGCCAACGCCAGCTTCCAACCGGCGTCGAACTGTTCGTTGTACTGCTAACCGTGGGCGGTGCGGCAACCACGGGGGGAGCTGTTGTCGTTGCAACATTTGTCCCTCTCGACGGCAACAATTTGCTACCAGACGAGTTACCCGAATCATCAGAATACGTAATAACTGGTTGCTGTGCAACAGGCGCTGGTTTAATTTGCGGCGCAGTCGGGACGCCGCCCTGCGTTGCATCGGCTGCGGTAATCGCATTGCCGCCCGTAATCGGCTGGCCTGAGCCGTTGCCAACCTGCAGCGTCTGGCCGACATTCAGGCCGTACGGGGCCTGCACGTTGTTGCGCTGCGCCAGATCGCGGAAATCGTTGCCGGTTATCCAGGCGATATAGAACAGGGTGTCGCCGCGCTTAACGGTATAAGTCTCGCCAGCGTAACTACCTTTCGGAATATTCTGATAACTACGGTTGTATACGATGCGGCCGTTTTGCGTCTGAACATTATCATTGCCGCTAACCATTGCGCCGCTGCTGGGTGCGGAAGGTACAGTATTGCTAATCATACCTCCCTGACGTGGCGTCGACGGAACGCCGCCTGACGCGCTAAGCATGCCGCCACTGCTACCGTTATCTCCAACCTGGCTAATGGGTGCTTGTGTGTTGTCGCCTGAACTACAGCCTGCCAGCCAAAATCCAACCAGAGAAAGCGCCGCAAGGCGGCGTAACTGAAATATTGGGCTTCCCGTGCTCATTGTTCCCCCGTGATGGCAAACCTGAATAACGCTTCTTGCTAACGCACCAGCACAAAGCTCTGTGAGGCGTATTAAAGCCTGCGTATAACGCATGAAAATGGATAGTAACAAGATCAAAAGGATGGTGCTATGAAACAGTTGTGAAGAAATACGTAGGGTAAATCTCAGGCCAAATCGCCCTGAACCAGCGGAACGAACCGCACCGGCTCAATAGTCTCTTCCACAATGTCGCCACCCTGACGGCGCAGACGCTTCAGCACCTGCTGATCGTCGCCCACCGGCAGCACCATAATGCCGCCCTCGTCGAGCTGCGCAATCAGCGCAGTCGGAATTTCCGGCGGCGCGGCGGTGACGATGATGGCGTCAAAGGGCCCGCGCGCGGGCCAGCCCTGCCAGCCGTCGCCGTGGCGCGTCGAAACGTTATGCAGATCGAGCTGTTTGAGGCGACGTTTCGCCTGCCACTGCAGCCCTTTGATGCGTTCGACGGAGTAAACGTGATCCACCAGATGCGCCAGAATGGCGGTCTGATAGCCGGAACCCGTGCCGATCTCCAGCACGCGCGAATGGGGTTGCAGCTCCAGCAGCGCGGTCATGCGCGCCACCATATAGGGCTGCGAAATCGTCTGCCCGGAACCGATGGGCAGCGCCACATTGTCCCAGGCTTTATGCTCGAAGGCTTCGTCGATAAAACGTTCGCGCGGCACCTCCGCGATGGCCTTTAACAGGACCTCATCGTGAATGCCCTGCTGGCGCAGCTGCTCCAGCAACGCTTCGATACGCCGGTTCACCATACGAGGCTGACCTCCGACTTCTCCAGCCAGTCAATCAGCACATCCTGCGCGCCGTGCGCGGTAAGGTCGACATGCAGAGCGGTCACGGAGACGTAGCCCTGATCCACGGCGGCGAAATCGGTATCCGGGCCGGCATCGAACTTTTCGCCCGGCGGGCCAATCCAGTAGAGCGTGTTGCCGCGCGGATCCTGCTGCGCGATCACCTGATCGGCGGGATGACGGCTGCCGCAGCGCGTCACGCGGATGCCTTTGACTTCTTCCAGCGGCAGATCCGGCACGTTGATATTGAGAATACGTCCGGTACGCAGCGGTTCGCGCGTCAGCGCCTGCAGCAGCGCGCAGGTGACCGCCGCCGCCGTATCGTAATGCTGATGCCCGTTGAGCGATACCGCCAGCGCGGGCAGGCCGAGATGACGCCCTTCCATTGCCGCCGCCACGGTGCCTGAGTAAATCACGTCGTCCCCCAGATTGGGGCCGGCGTTAATGCCGGAAACCACGATATCCGGGCGCGGCTGCATCAGCGCGTTGACGCCGAGGTAGACGCAGTCGGTCGGCGTACCCATCTGCACGGCGATATCGCCATTTTCATGGGTAAAGGTGCGCAGCGGCGTCTCCAGCGTCAGGGAGTTGGAGGCGCCGCTGCGGTTGCGGTCAGGAGCGACCACCTGCACCTCGGCGATATGGCGCAGCGCCTTTGCCAGCGTCTGAATGCCCGGCGCATGAATTCCGTCGTCATTACTCAGCAATATCCGCATCGTCACCTTCCTGTTGCAGAAGTTCCCGAATCACGCTGGTGGCGAAACTGCCTGCCGGCAGCCAGAACTGCATCTCCAGCGTGACGTCGTCCCACCAGCTCCAGCGCAGATCGCGCGGCACCACCAGCATCGCGCGCCGCGCCGCATCCACTCGCTCTCGCTCAAGCAGTGTAACCAATTCTGCTGCGCCTGCCAGAGATTGCTGCTCAAAGGCGAGCGCTTCCGCCTGCGGGCCCGGCTCGCCGCGTCCCGGCAGCGGCGCGGTAATGCGCAGTTCATGATGATCGACGCGGGTTTGCAGCTCGCTCAGCTCGTCCGCCTGCGCGACAAACCAGCTGCCGCGGCCGGTAAGCTGCAGCGCGTCGCCCTCTATCACCTGGGTAAGCGAGCCCTGCTGCTGCAGGCGCGCGCTGGTGACCTGATTAAACAGCGCGCTGCGCGCCGCCGAGAGGATCAGGCTGCGCTTGTTGCGGTCGCGCAGGCTGATTTCACCGCGCGCCCACTGCTGCGCCATGGTCAGGTTATTGCCGCCGCGGCCAAAGCGCTGCGTGCCGAAGTAGTTGGGGGCGCCAGCGTCACGGATCAGCGCCAGGCGCGATTCCACCGCGTCGCGGTCGCTGATGTGGCGCACCACGAGACGAAAGGCGTTGCCCGCCAGCGCGCCGACGCGCAGCTTGCGCTTGTGGCGCGTCGCCTCGAGGATCTCGACCCCTTCCAGCGAAAAGCCGCTCAGGTCAGGCATCGCATTGCCCGGAATACGAAAACAGAGCGTCTGCTCGGTCACCGCATGGCGGTCTTTCATCCCCGCGTAACTCATATCGCGCTGATGCACGCCGAGGAATTTCGCCAGCGCTTCCGCCACAAAGCGGGTATTCGCGCCGGTTTTACGAATGCGCACCAGCAGATGCTCCCCTTCGCCGTCGGCGCCGTAACCGAGATCCTCCACCACCTCGAAATCTTCGGGGTTCGCTTTGATCATGCCGCGCGCGGTCGGCTTGCCGTGCAGAAAAGCCTGGTTCTCCAGCGTCATGCCGCATCCGCCTTCAGCAGCAGCGCGACCGCTTCGCAGGCGATGCCTTCGCCGCGCCCGGTAAAGCCCAGCTTCTCGGTGGTGGTCGCTTTGACATTGACCTGATCCATATGGCAGCCCAGATCTTCAGCGATATTGACGCGCATCTGCGGCACATGGGGCAGCATTTTCGGCGCCTGAGCGATGATGGTGACGTCGACGTTGCCGATGCAGTAGCCCTTTTCCGCGATGCGCCGCCAGGCTTCGCGCAGCAGGCCGCGGCTGTCGGCGCCCTTATAGGCGGGATCGGTATCGGGAAACAGCTTGCCGATATCGCCCATCGCCACCGCGCCAAGCAGCGCGTCGGTCAGCGCATGCAGCGCCACGTCGCCGTCGGAATGGGCGAGAAAACCCTGCTCAAACGGGATCCGCACGCCGCCAATCACCAGCGGACCTTCGCCGCCGAAAGCGTGAACGTCAAAACCGTGACCGATACGCATCATGCGCTCTCCTTTAACTGAATCTGGGTTAAGTAAAATGCCGCCAGCGCCAGATCTTCCGGCCGGGTGACTTTGATGTTATCACTGCGTCCGCTGACCAGCAGCGGATGATAGCCGCAATATTCGAGCGCCGAGGCTTCGTCGGTAATGGTCGCGCCTTCCGCCAGCGCGCGCGTCAGGCAGGCGGTCAGCAGCTGATGAGGGAAAAACTGCGGCGTCAGCGCGTGCCAGAGATCTTCGCGCTCGACGGTATGCGCCACGGCGGCGACGCCCGGCTCGCCGCGCTTCATGGTGTCGCGCACCGGCGCGGCCAGAATGCCGCCAACGCGGCTGGTTTCCCGCACCTGCAGCAAGCGCGCGAGATCCTCAGGGTGCAGGCAAGGACGCGCCGCGTCGTGCACCAGCACCCAGCCTGCGCCCTGCGCGGCGCGTAGCCCCGCCAGCACCGACTCGGCGCGCGTCTCGCCGCCCGTCACGCTGAGCACGCGCGGATCCCGCGCCAGCGGCAGCGACGCGAACTGCGCGTCGTCCGGGCTAAGCGCGACGATGACCTGTTTGATAGCGGGATGGGAAAACAGACGTGCGATGCTGTGTTCCAGAAGCGTCTGCTGACCGATGGTCAGATACTGCTTAGGACAGGTCGCCTGCATGCGGCTGCCGATACCGGCAGCGGGCACCACGGCGATCACCTCCGCAGGGAGAGAGTGCATGTTCATGAGTTATCGTTGTTGGTTTTGCGCAGCCTGCGCGTTGCGTTTGTTCTGATCCGGCACCAGACGATAGAAGGTCTCACCGGGCTTAATCATGCCCAGCTCATTGCGCGCGCGTTCCTCGATCGCCTCCGAGCCGCCATTGAGATCGTCAATTTCGGCAAACAGCTGATCGTTACGCGCTTTAAGTTTGGCGTTGTTCGCCTGTTGCACCGCGACGTCGTCATTGACGCGCGTATAGTCGTGAATACCGTTTTTGCCCAGCCACAGCGAATATTGCAGCCAGCCGAGCAGCACCAGTAGCAGTAACGTCAGTTTTCCCATCCCCGCCCCCTGAAAAACGGCTCAATCATCCCATAACTTGGTGCAGGACTCCACTCCAGCGGTGAAAATGGCCCGCTTTACCGGCCGTCTGCGCAAATTCTGATTAGGATGGCGAGAAGGCGGTCAGGTAAAGTTTTGTAACCTGCCGACGCGTTTCCACATCCGGAGGCATCACCAGCCGGATAAAAACGAGAAGAGCAGCCAGAAAAGGCAGACCACGACTATCGCCGTAACGGGCGTCGTCCAGAGCAGCCTGCCGCGCAGCGCCATGCTGAAAATAATGCCGATCAGCACCGATACCGGCAGCAGCGCCAGGAAAAAGGGCCAGGTATAGAGGAAGAAGAAAAGCGTGTTGGAACCGTACAACAGGAAGGGGATCGCCAGCGCGCACCAGTATGAGAGGAAGCCGATGATGCCGCCCGGCAGCGACGAGTGCGGCTCGTCCAGGGCGCTTTCATCTTTGCGGGCCAGCATAGGAGTAACATTCTGCATAGAGATCCTGTTGACGCGGAGGCGGCAAATCAGCCTCGATTTGCCGCTTGTCTGTTCAGGATTCGATGATATCGCGGTGGCGCAGCAGGTCTAACAATTGGCCGGTCAGTTTTGTAACCAATTGTTCGCCCGCTAAGTGTATTTCCGGCTGCTCCGGCGCCTCGTAGACGCTGTCGATGCCGGTAAAATTGCGCAGCTCGCCCGCGCGCGCTTTTTTATATAACCCTTTGGGATCGCGCGCTTCGCACACCGCCAGCGGCGTATCGACGAAGACCTCGATAAAGCGACCTTCCGGCAGCATGTCGCGCACCATCTGACGCTCGGCGCGATGCGGCGAGATAAAGGCGGTGAGCACCACCAGTCCCGCGTCCACCATCAGCTTCGCCACTTCACCGACGCGGCGGATGTTCTCTTTGCGATCCGCGTCGCTGAAGCCCAGATCGCGACAGAGGCCGTGACGCACGTTATCGCCGTCGAGCAGATAGGTGCTGACGCCGAGCGGATGCAGCGCCTGCTCCAGCGCGCCGGCCACCGTCGATTTGCCGGAGCCGGAGAGACCGGTAAACCACAGCACCGCGCCCTGATGGCCGTGCTGCCGCTCGCGCGCCTCGCGCGTCACCGGATGATCGTGCCACACCACGTTTTCATCGTGCTGCGCCATTACTCACCGCCCAGCAGATCGCGCGCGTTCCAGTGCGGAAAGTGGCGACGGATCAGCGCGTTCAGCTCCAGCTCGAACGCGCTAAAGTCGCCCGCCTGCCGCGCCGCGCCGCTCAGCGGCTCATGGATCATGCCTGCGCCCACGGTGACGTTGCTCAGGCGATCGATAAAGATCATGCCGCCGGTTACCGGGTTCTGCTGGTATTTATCCAGCACCATCGGTTCGTCGAAGGTCACTTCCACCAGGCCGATGCCGTTCAGCGGCAGCGTCTCGGCGGCGCGCTTCTCCAGCGTGTTGATCTCGACCTGATGAATCACCTTCTCCACGCGGCCGCGCGCCTTCTTGCCGGCGATTTTAATATCGTAGCTCTGGCCCGGCTGCAGCGGCTGCTCCGCCATCCATACCACGTCGACGGTGGCGGACTGCACCGCCTCCAGCTCGGCGTCGCTGTCGACCAGCAGATCGCCGCGGCTGATATCGATCTCGTCGTTCAGCACCAGGGTAATGGCTTCGCCCGCGCCCGCTTCCTGCAGGTCGCCGTCAAAGGTTACGATGCGCGCCACGGTGGACTCCACGCCCGACGGCAGCACCTTCACGCGCTGGCCGACGCGCACCGCGCCAGAGGCGAGCGTACCCGCATAGCCGCGGAAATCCAGGTTCGGACGGTTAACGTACTGCACCGGGAAGCGCATCGGCTGCTGATCCACCACGCGCTTCACCTCGACGGTCTCCAGCACGTCGAGCAGCGTCGGACCGCTGTACCACGGCATGGTCTGGCTCGGGGTGGCGACGTTGTCGCCCTCCAGCGCCGACATCGGCACGAAGCGAATATCCAGGTCTTCCGGCAGCTGCGCCGCGAAGTCGAGGTAATCCTGTTTAATTTGCTCGTAGGTCTCCTGGCGATACTCCACCAGGTCCATTTTGTTGATCGCCACCACCAGATGCTTAATGCCCAGCAGCGTCGAGATAAAGCTGTGGCGACGGGTCTGATCCAGCACCCCTTTGCGCGCGTCGATCAGCAGAATCGCCAGATCGCAGGTCGAGGCGCCGGTCGCCATGTTGCGGGTGTACTGCTCATGCCCCGGCGTGTCGGCGATAATAAATTTACGCTTCTCGGTGGAGAAGTAGCGGTAGGCCACGTCGATGGTGATGCCCTGCTCGCGCTCCGCCTGCAGCCCGTCCACCAGCAGCGCCAGGTCGAGCTTCTCGCCCTGGGTGCCGTGACGTTTGCTGTCGTTGTGCAGCGAAGAGAGCTGATCTTCATAAATCTGACGCGTATCGTGCAGCAGGCGGCCGATCAGCGTGCTTTTGCCGTCGTCGACGCTGCCGCAGGTGAGAAAACGCAGCAGACTTTTATGCTGTTGCGCGGTCAGCCAGGCTTCCACGCCGCCCTGATCGGCAATCTGTTGTGCAATAACGGTATTCATCTGCGTCTCCTTAGAAATAACCCTGACGTTTTTTCAGTTCCATCGAACCGGACTGATCGCGGTCAATCACGCGGCCCTGACGTTCGCTGGTGGTAGAGACCAGCATCTCTTCAATAATTTCCGGCAGCGTCTGCGCTTCGGACTCCACCGCGCCGGTAAGCGGCCAGCAGCCAAGGGTGCGGAAGCGCACCATACGCTGTTTGATCACTTCGCCAGGCTGCAAATTGATACGGTCGTCATCCACCATCATCAGCATGCCGTCGCGCTCCAGCACCGGGCGCGGCGCGGCGAGATAGAGCGGCACGATTTCGATGTTTTCCAGGAAGATGTACTGCCAGATATCGAGTTCGGTCCAGTTCGACAGCGGGAAGACGCGAATGCTTTCGCCCTTGTTGATCTGGCCGTTGTAGTTATGCCACAGCTCCGGGCGCTGGTTCTTTGGATCCCAGCGGTGGAAACGGTCGCGGAAAGAGTAGATACGCTCTTTGGCGCGCGACTTCTCTTCGTCGCGGCGCGCGCCGCCGAACGCGGCGTCAAAGCCATATTTGTTCAGCGCCTGCTTCAGCCCTTCGGTTTTCATGATATCGGTGTGCTTGGCGCTGCCGTGCACGAAGGGGTTGATGCCCATCGCCACGCCTTCCGGGTTGCGGTGAACCAGCAGCTCGGCGCCCATCTCTTTCACGGTGCGATCGCGAAACGCGTACATCTCGCGAAATTTCCAGCCGGTATCGACATGCAGCAGCGGAAACGGCAGCGTGCCTGGGTAGAAGGCTTTACGCGCCAGATGCAGCATCACCGACGAATCTTTGCCGATGGAGTACATCATTACCGGATTGCTGAACTCCGCTGCGACCTCGCGGATGATATGAATGCTTTCCGCCTCTAACTGACGCAGATGAGTGAGTCTTTTTTGGTCCATGATTTTTCCTCAAGCCAGTGTGACAACGGCGGACTCGCGGGTCGCCTGCTGTGCAGAATGTTGAAACCACGCCAGCTGCTCGTGCAGCTTCACCACTTCCCCGATCACCAGCAGCGCTGGCGTCGGCGCGGCGGCAGCCAGCGTCTCAAGGTGTTCCAGCGTGCCGGTCAGCACCTGCTGATCCTGCCGCGTGCCGCGGCCAATCACCGCAACCGGCGTCGCGGGATCGCGGCCGTGACGCATCAGCCCTTCGCTAATCGCCGCTGCCTTTACCGTGCCCATATAGATCGCCAGCGTCTGACGCGCGCGCGCCAGCGACGGCCAGTCGATGTCGTCGCCGTCGGCGCGACAGTGACCGGTAATAAACAGCACGCTCTGCGCGTGATCGCGGTGGGTCAGCGGAATACCGGCGTAGGCGGTCGCGCCTGCCGCCGCCGTCACGCCGGGCACCACCTGAAACGGAATCCCCGCCTCCTGCGCCGCCTGCAGCTCTTCGCCGCCGCGGCCGAAGATAAAGGGATCGCCCCCTTTCAGGCGCACCACGCGTTTGCCTTTGCGCGCCAGCTCCACCAGCAGGCGATTGGTCTCTTCCTGCGGCACCGAGTGCGCGCCGGCGCGTTTGCCGACGCAGATGCGGTCGGCGTCGCGGCGCACCAGATCCAGCACCTCGTCGCTGACCAGATGGTCGTAAAGCACCACGTCCGCCAGCTGCATCACCTGCAGGCCGCGCAGCGTCAGCAGGCCGCTGTCGCCAGGGCCGGCGCCGACCAGAATGATCTCGCCTGCGCGGTTCGGCTCTTCATTAAGCTCGCGCGTCAGCGTGCGCGTCGCCTCGTCCACGTTGCCCGCCGACATCTGGCTGGCGAACAGGCCGTTAAAGGCGCGCTCCCAGAAGCGACGGCGATCGGACATGCGGCTGAAACGCTGCTTTACGCGGTCGCGGAACCCGCCTGCGACCTCCGCCATCTGCCCCAGGCTGGCGGGCAGCAGCGCCTCCAGCTTTTCGCGCAGCATACGCGCCAGCACCGGCGCGGTGCCGCTGGAGGAGATAGCGACCACCAGCGGAGAGCGGTCCACGATAGAGGGAAAGATAAAGCTGCACTTCGGCTGGTCGTCTACCACGTTGACCAGTCGGTGACGGGCGTTGGCCTCGTCGTAAACCTGGCGGTTGAGCAGGTTATCGTCGGTCGCGGCGATGGCGAGAAAAACCGCGTCGAGCTGCGCCGGCTCGAACGCCGTCGCCAGCCATTCGATCTGCTGTTCCTGATGCAGCGCCTGGAGTTCGGGGCAAAGCTCGCGCGACACCACGCGCACCTGCGCGGAAGCGCGGCGCAGCAGTTCGATTTTGCGCGCCGCGACGTCGCCGCCGCCGACGACCAGCACCGGACGACCTTTGAGATCGGCGAAAAGAGGCAAATAGTCCACGATAACCCTGGCGTTGTAACCGTAATTTAACGCGACTATACGTTGCGCCCTTCTGGCAGATGAAATTACGAATTGGAATGAGTAGTTACCGAATGGAATAACGCGCCAGGCAAGCTCATAACAAAATGTGCTTAACGGATGATCTGGCAAGGCTTTCAGAGCGAATCAAATTGTTTAATGACGATCACAGTTTCATACTGGAGAGCGAAAAAAAGTTTGGCTTTTCGTCACAGGATGACCCACAAGGAACGCCCCATGTTTGCCCTTCTCCGCCTGACCGCGCTGGCTGCGCTGTTGAATTGCGGTTTCGCTCTGCACGCCCAGGCCGCCAGCGTCGCGCCGGGGAAATTTGCCGAGCAGCAGCTTCGTCACATCGCCACTTACTTCCCTGGCCGCATGAGCGGCAGCCCGGCCGAAATGATGGCCGCCGACTACCTGCAGCAGCAGTTCGCCGCGCTCGGTTTTCAGAGTAATACCCGTCAGTTCAATACCGGCTACCGCTGGCGCGAGTCCAGTGGCGATCTGCGCTGGCATAAGGTGACGGCGACCTCGGTGATCGCCGCTCGCGCCGGCAGCGCGCCGCAGGAGATCCTGATTGTGGCGCATCTCGACACCTGGACGCCGCTCAGCAGCAGCGACGCGGAGCATAACCTTGGCGGCCTGCGTCTGCAGGGCGTCGACGACAACGCGTCAGGGCTGGGCGTGATGCTGGAGCTGGCGCAGCAGCTGAGCCGCCGGCCGCTGCACTACGGCGTGCGCTTCGTGGCCCTGAGCGCAGGCGAAACCGCGCTGGGCGGCATGCAGGATTACGTGGCGCGCATGAGCGAGAAAGAGAAAAAGAATACGCTGCTGGTGGTAGACCTCAACAGCCTGATCGCTGGCGACCATCTCTATTTCAACAGCGGCAGCAATACGCCGCGCGCGGTGCGCAAGCAGACCAGCGAGCGCGCGCTGCGCCTGGCGCAGCAGCTCGGCATTCCCGCCGCCAGCCATCAGATGACCGCACGCGACTATAACGCCGCTAACGCCTTCGATAAGGCGGGCTTTCCGCTGCTGGACGTGACGGCAAGCAACTGGGCGCTGGGCGGCAAAGATGGCGCGCAGCAGCGCAGCCGCTCGAAGCATTTCCCGGACGGCACTACGCGCCATCAGATCGACCGTGATAACCTCAGCTATCTCGATCGCTGGCTGCCGGGCCGCATTTCGCTGCGCACGCGCGACAGCGTGAAGGTGCTGCTGCCGCTGCTGGGCGAGCTGACTAATCCCAAAGTGTGAGAATAATTATGTATATCGTCTCGTTAAGCTATTTTCGTCCGGTCGAAGAGGTGGAAACACTGCTGGAACCGCATGTTCAGTGGCTGGATCGCTATTTCGCCGCTGGCGTATTTATCGCGGCTGGACGCAAGGATCCGCGTACTGGCGGCATCGTCCTGGTCAAAGATATCGATCGCGCGCGGCTGGATACGATCCTGGCGGAGGATCCCTTTGTCGCGGTGGCGAATTATGAGGTTACCAGGCTGAACGTAACGCGTGCGGCAGAAGAGTTTGCCGCTCTGGTAGGGATGTAGTCAGCAGGCGCGCGGCTTCATCGCCGCGCGCCTGGATATTTAGCCTTCGTGCAGGCCGCACTCGCGCTTCAGGCCGAAGAAGCGCGTCTCCTCTTCCGCCATGCCGGGCTCCCATTTGCGCGTGGTGTGTGTATCGCCCACCGACAAATAGCCCTCATCCCACAGCGGATGGTATTTAAGATTGTGCTGCTGCAGATAGTGATGAATCTGACGGTTGTCCCAGTCGATAATCGGCAGCACCTTGAACACGCCGCGCTGCACGCCGAGCACCGGCAGATTCGCACGGCTGCCGGACTGATCGCGCCGCAGCCCGGCGAACCAGGTCTGGGCGCCCAGCGTTTGCAGCGCGCGGTTCATCGGCTCAACCTTGTTGATCTGGTTGTACTGCTCAATGCCTTCCACGCCCTGCTCCCACAGCTTGCCGTAGCGCGCCTCCTGCCAGGCCGCCGAGGTTTCGGCGCGAAACACCTGCAGATTCAGGCCCAGCTGATCCGTCAGCTGGTCGATAAAACGGTAGGTTTCCGGGAAGAGATAGCCGGTATCGGTAAGGATCACCGGAATATCGGGCATCTGTCGCGTGACCAGATGCAGCGACACCGCCGCCTGAATGCCGAAACTCGACGAGAGCACAAAGGCGCCCGGCAGGTTTTCCAGCGTCCAGCTGACGCGCGCCTCCGCCGAGCTTTTCTCCAGCTGCGCATTCACGGACGCCAGCGCCAGCGTGCGCTCGACTTTGTTCATTTCACTCAGTGCTGCGAGGTCGAACTGACTCATACTGCCTCCGAATCCCAGAAATCTCGTGCCGGATCGACGACCGGCTTGACGATGCCTGCGCGGATCGCGAAGTCGCCGAAGCCCTCAGCGCCGTGACGCTCGCGCGCCCAGCGGCCCACCAGTTCGTCGATGCTGGCGAGGATCTCGCTTTCGGTGATGTTCTCGCGGTACATGCGCGGAATGCGCGTGCCGATGCGGTTGCCGCCGATATGCAGGTTGTAACGGCCCGGCGCTTTGCCCACCAGCCCGATTTCCGCCAGCATGGCACGGCCGCAGCCGTTGGGACAACCGGTGACGCGTAGCACTATGTGCTCTTCGCCCACGCCGTGGCTGTGCATGATCTCTTCGACTTTGGTGACGAAGGCGGGCAGAAAACGCTCTGCTTCCGCCATCGCCAGCGGGCAGGTCGGGAACGAGACGCACGCCATCGAGTTTTCGCGCTGCGCGGTCACGCTCTCCATCAGGCCGTGTTCACGCGCAATCGCCTCGATTTTCGCCTTTTCGCTCTCCGGTACGCCGGCCACGATCAGGTTCTGGTTCGCCGTCAGGCGGAAGTCGCCCTGATGCACGCGCGCAATCGCCGCGATGCCGCTTTTCAGCGGACGGTCCGGGTAGTCGAGCAGGCGGCCGTTCTCGATAAACAGCGTCAGGTGCCACTTATTGTCGATGCCCTTGATCCAGCCGATGCGGTCGCCGCGGGTGGTGAACTCGTACGGGCGAATCGGCTCGAAGGTCAGCCCGGCGCGCTTCTCGACTTCCGCTTTGAAGGTCTCGACGCCGACGCGCTCCAGGGTATATTTGGTTTTGGCGTTTTTACGATCGGTGCGGTTGCCCCAATCGCGCTGAGTAGTCACCACCGCAGCCGCGACCTCCAGCGTTTTCTCCAGCGGCAGATAGCCGAACTCGCTGGCGGTGCGCGCATAGGTCGCTTTGTTGCCGTGCTCGATCGATAAGCCGCCGCCGACCAGCAGGTTAAAGCCGACTAGCTTGCCCTTCTCCGCCACCGCGATAAAGTTGAGGTCGTTGGCGTGCAGATCGACGTCATTGTGCGGCGGGATCACCACCGTGGTTTTAAACTTACGCGGCAGATAGGTCTCGCCGAGGATCGGCTCCTCATCCGTGGTCGCGACCTTCTCTTTATCCCACCAGATTTCTGCGTAAGCGCGGGTGCGCGGCAGCAGATGCTCGGAGATCTTCTTCGCCCACTCGTAGGCTTCCTGATGCAGCTCCGACTCGACCGGGTTCGAGGTGCAAAGCACGTTGCGGTTGACGTCGTTGGCGGTTGCCAGCGCGTCGAGCCCGACTTCGTGCAGCATCTGGTGCGACGGCTTGACGTTCTTCTTCAGAATGCCGTGAAACTGAAAGGTCTGGCGGTTGGTCAGACGAATGCTGCCGTACAGGGTTTTCTCGGTGGCGAACTTATCGATCGCCAGCCACTGCGTCGGCGTGATGATGCCGCCCGGCAGACGGCAGCGCAGCATCATAGCGTGACGCGGCTCCAGCTTCTGCTCGGCGCGCTCGGCGCGAATGTCGCGATCGTCCTGCTGGTACATGCCGTGGAAACGGATCAGCAGAAAGTTATCGCCGTTGAAGCCACCGGTCAGGCCATCATCCAGATCTTCCAGGATGGTGCCGCGTAAATAGTTACTCTCTTTTTTAAGACGCTCGGCGTCGACCAGCTTGCCTTCAACGACCAGCGGTCCGGGGTGTTTTTCGCTCATTAGTAAACGTCTCGCTGATAGCGGCGCTCGATGCGCAGCTCGCTTAAAAATTCGTCGGCCGTTTCACGATCCATTGCGCCGTGTTCGACCACCACATCCAGCAGTGCCTGCTCGACATCCTTCGCCATACGGTTGGCGTCGCCGCAGACATAAATATGCGCGCCCTCTTCGATCCAGCGCCACACTTCCGCCCCTTTCGCGCGGATTTTGTCCTGCACGTAGACTTTCTGCTCCTGGTCGCGCGACCAGGCGAGATCGATATGGGTCAGCAGGCCATCCTTCACATACTGCTGCCATTCCACCTGATAGAGAAAATCCTCAGTGAAGTGCGGATTGCCGAAGAAGAGCCAGTTTTTGCCGCCTGCGCCGTCGTTGTCGCGCTGCTGCATAAAGGCGCGGAACGGCGCGATGCCGGTGCCTGGGCCAATCATAATCACCGGCGCGTCGGGGTTGGCGGGCAGGCGGAAGTTATCGTTATGCTCGATAAAGACGCGAATTTCCGCATCCTCTTCCAGGCGGTCGGCCAGATAGCTCGAGGCGCCGCCCGCGCGGGCGCGGCCGTCGATATCAAAACGCACCGCGCCGACGGTGATATGCACTTCGGTTTCATTCTCTGCCTGCGAGGAGGCGATAGAGTAGAGGCGCGGCGTCAGCGGACGCAGCAATGCGGTCAGCTGTTCGGCGTTGAGTTCGGTCGGCGCGTTACGCACCATATCGACGATCGGGAAGGTCTGCGCGTAGTGCTGCAGCTTCGCCTTATCGCCCACCAGCGCCAGCAGCGCGTCGTTGCGCGACAGGGCGGCGTACTGCTCGACGATCTGCGCGGTGTTGACCGTCAGCTCGAAGCGTTTTTGCAGCGCTTCGCTAAGCGGCAGGGTTTGGTTGTCGATCTGCACCGGCTCGTCGCCTTTCAGCCACAGCAGGCTCAGCAGCTCGGCGACCAGCTGCGGATCGTTTTCATACCAGACGCCCAGCGCGTCGCCCGGCTGGTAGCGCAGGCTGGAGTCGCCCAGATCGATTTCGATATGACGCACGTCCTTATCGGAGTTGCGGCCGGTAATTTTTTGGTTTACGGCAAAGCTGGCGCTGAGCGGCGCCTCTTTGGTGTAAGGACTGCTGTGCACTTCATTGACGCTGCCGGTCGCGGTCGCCACTGCCTGCGCCGGCGTTTCGCTCGGCACGCGCTGTTTCAGCACCTCGACCAGCGCACGGCGCCAGTTCGCTGCCGCTTCGGCGAAATCGACGTCGGCATCGACGCGATCCAGCAGACGCTCTGCGCCCAGCTCCGCCAGGCGGCTGTCGAAGTCCTTGCCCGCTTTGCTAAAGAATTCGTAAGAGGTGTCGCCGAGGCCGAGCACCGCGAAAGCGGCGCCATCCAGCTTCGGCGCTTTTTTCGACATCAGGAATTTGTGCAGCGCCACCGCCTCTTCCGGCGGATCGCCTTCACCCTGGGTGGAGGTCACCACCACCAGCAGCTTCTCCTGGCCGATCTGCTTGAACTTGTAGTCGCCGGCGTTAACCAGCTTAACGTTGAGCTTCGCCGCCTGCAGATCGTCGCGCAGCTGCTCGGCGACGCGGCGCGCGTTGCCGGTTTGCGAAGCGGAGATTAGCGTAATCGCCGGGATCTCCGCCGCCGCTGGCGCGCTGGCCGCGACGCTGCCGGGCGTCTGATTGATCATTCCCCAGAAGTAGCCAGAGATCCACGCCAGCTGGGTGGGAGAAAAATCAGTCGTTGCCGCCTGTAAGCGCGCAAGTTGCTCCGGGTTAAGCGGGAGCAGAGAACCTGGGGGTGCCTGAGTCGTCATCGCGTTAAGAATTCCAGTATCCAGAGTCCGGACGGTAAAGTAGCAGAAAGAGTGGTAGGTTACCGGCCCGTATATTAACGATTAAATACGGCTTCGACATAATTAATAACCAAAATGACTAAGTGGTTTTTTGAGTAGGACTAATCAGTAAAACTGGTAAAGCAAGCCCATATTTATCATAGAGTTAAAGGCGAGTGCTATTGCGCTGGCCGCGCAAATCCCTCTTTACAACGGCACGGATGCGAAAATTCCGTATTTCAGGTAGAATTCCCCGGTTTTTTACCCTGAGAGCCATTATGTCTACCACATTGTTTAAAGAGTTCCAGTTCGAAGCCGCTCACCATTTGCCTAACGTCCCGGCAGGACATAAATGCGGTCGCCTGCATGGCCATTCGTTTCTGGTGCGACTGGAAATTACCGGCGAAGTGGACGCGCATACCGGCTGGGTGATGGATTTCGCCGAACTGAAAGCGGCGTTCAAACCGCTGTATGAGCGCCTCGATCACCACTATCTGAACGAGATCGAAGGCCTTGAGAATCCCACCAGCGAAGTGCTGGCGAAGTGGATCTGGGATCAGATGAAGCCGCAGCTGCCTGAGCTGAGCGCGGTGATGATCAAAGAGACCTGCACGGCGGGCTGCGTCTATAAAGGATAAATCCCGTCAGGGCTGTGGTCCGCACAGCCCGCCCTTTTCGCCCTGCGCGTCTTTACGCACACGTCATCTTTCAGCTATCTGACGCCTCTACGTTGTTCTCTCCTCTATTAAAGGTCAAGAGAATCAACGATGAACCTGAAACGCCTTGCCGTCTGCGCGGCTTTTACCGCCTCTGCCGCCGTTCAGGCGCAAAACGCGCTCGACTTTCCCCAGCCGGATAACCTGCCGGACGAGTTCTACGCCGTGACAGACATTCCCGCCGGCGGCACCATCAAATATGAGACCGACGCCAAAACCGGCTTTATCGTGGCGGATCGCTTTCAGTCGATGCCGGTCGCCTGGCCGGCCAACTACGGCTCCCTGACGCAGTCGCTGGGCGGCGATAACGATCCGCTCGACGGCGGTGAAGTGGACGACAAGATTGTCGCGGTGCCGACCAGCAAAATCGATCCCGCCTGGGACGATATTAAGAGCATGAGCGATCTGCCTAAAATCGAGCAGGAGCGCTTGCAGGCGTTTTTCCGGGTGTATAAGCAGTTGCCGGATGGCCGAAAAAAGGTCGAGCTACATGGATTTGAGAGCGCCGCCCTGCTCTCTGCCATCAGGCGATATTGAGGTACTTGTGCGTCTGCATCGACAGGCGCCAGTTGCGTGCGATACAGGTTTCAATACAAAGTTTCGTCGCGGCGTCTTTGCGGCTGATGGGCTGCAGCGCAATAATGCGCGCTTTGCTGTCGCTCAGCGTTGCCAGCAGTTCATCCAGCGCCTCAACGTCGCGCTCGCGCGCCACCGGATGCTTGATCTCATCCGCGCGCTGCAGCGCCTGCGCCAGCACGTCATAGCCGCCGCGCATATTCACCTTCGGCGATACCGTCACCCAGGTTTTCTCGGAGCAGTGCACTTCGTGCGTGCCGCTGGTTTCGATCTGGCACTGAAAACCCTGCGCTTCCAGCGCCGTGGTCAGCGGGCGCAGATCGTAAATCGACGGCTCGCCGCCGGTAATCACCACATGGCGCGCCGTCCAGCCCTGACGCTGAATAGTCTCGATCAGCAGCGCCGCGTCGGCGTTGCCCCAGGCATCCGTTTCCACCGTTTTGACCAGAATATCGCCCAGCGCCGTTTCCCGATCGGCCAGTTTCTCCCAGGTATGTTTGGTATCACACCAGCTACAACCTACCGGACATCCCTGTAAGCGGATAAAGATGGCCGGAACGCCGGTGTAAAATCCTTCACCCTGCAGCGTCTGGAACATTTCATTAATCGGGTATTGCATTACGGACTCGCTAGAAAAAAACAGGGCGCTGATTATGGCAGATTTGCCGCGCAGCTCAACCACGCGATGTGCCTTTTCTCCGTGCCATAAAAAGCAAAAGCTCCGCCCGGATAACATTTCAGACGGCTACAAAGTCAAAACGCGGATGACAAGGACCGAAGAGCAAAGCGTCCTCGCAAGGGACTGCGCGGGCCGAGCGGCCAGGGATGGCGTCTTGCGTCTTTGCGATCGGACCTTGTCATCCGCGTTAGCACGTTGCCATAAAAAGCAAAAGCCCCGCCAGGGCGGGGCTTTCTCTCAAGCAATGCCGTCAGCTAACGGCATCAGCAGGCGATTACGCCTGGCCTTTTACTTCTTTCAGACCGTTGAACGGCGCTTTTGAACCCAGCGCTTCTTCAATACGGATCAGCTGGTTGTACTTAGCAACGCGGTCAGAACGGCTCATAGAACCGGTTTTGATCTGGCCTGCTGCAGTACCGACCGCCAGGTCAGCGATGGTGGCGTCTTCGGTTTCACCTGAACGGTGTGAAATCACCGCGGTGTAGCCTGCGTCTTTCGCCATTTTGATCGCCGCCAGGGTTTCGGTCAGAGAACCGATCTGGTTGAACTTGATCAGGATGGAGTTAGCGATGCCTTTCTCGATGCCTTCTTTCAGGATCTTGGTGTTGGTCACGAACAGGTCGTCGCCCACCAGCTGGATTTTGTCGCCCAGCACTTTAGTCTGGTAAGCAAAGCCGTTCCAGTCTGACTCGTCCAGGCCGTCTTCGATAGAGACGATCGGGTACTGTTTGGTCAGATCTTCCAGGAAGTGCGTGAACTCTTCAGAGGTAAAGGCTTTGTTGCCTTCGCCAGCCAGCACATATTTGCCGTCTTTGTAGAATTCAGACGCCGCGCAGTCCATCGCCAGGGTGATATCTTTGCCCAGCTCGTAGCCCGCCGCTTTTACCGCTTCTGCGATAACAGCCAGCGCTTCAGCGTTGGAACCCAGGTTCGGCGCGTAGCCGCCTTCGTCGCCAACCGCAGTGTTCAGGCCTTTAGACTTCAGCACTTTCGCCAGGTGGTGGAACACTTCAGAACCCATACGGATCGCTTCTTTCACCGTTGAAGCGCCAACCGGCTGGATCATGAATTCCTGGATGTCGACGTTGTTGTCGGCGTGCTCGCCGCCGTTGATGATATTCATCATCGGCAGCGGCATAGAGAATTTGCCCGGGGTGCCGTTCAGCTCAGCGATGTGCTCATACAGCGGCTGACCTTTAGAGGCCGCTGCCGCTTTCGCCGCAGCCAGCGATACCGCCAGAATGGCGTTTGCGCCGAAGTTGGATTTGTTCTCAGTACCGTCCAGGTCGATCATGATCTTATCGATGTTCGCCTGATCTTTCGCGTCTTTGCCTTTTACCGCATCCGCAATCGGACCGTTAACCGCAGCAACTGCTTTAGTTACGCCTTTGCCCAGGAAACGAGATTTGTCGCCGTCGCGCAGCTCCAGCGCCTCGCGTGAACCGGTAGAAGCGCCTGACGGTGCCGCTGCCAGACCAACAAAACCACCTTCCAGATGTACTTCCGCTTCTACAGTTGGGTTGCCGCGGGAGTCGATGATTTCGCGACCGATGACTTTAACGATTTTGGCCATTACGATTTTCCTCAGTACAAGTTAGTCAATCCTAAGACAAACAACGCGCGAAAAGTTCGCGCGTTGCTCGTGAAACTTACTTCGCTAAACGCTTCTGGTGATCCTGCGCGGCCTTAACAAAGCCGGCGAACAGCGGATGACCGTCGCGCGGTGTTGACGTGAACTCCGGGTGGAACTGGCAAGCCACAAACCAGGGGTGGTTCGGGATCTCGATGATCTCGACCAGCTGGTCGTCGCCAGAACGTCCGGCAATGCGCAGCCCTGCGGCTTCAATCGGCTTCAGCAGCAGATTGTTGACTTCGTAGCGGTGGCGATGGCGCTCGACGATGGTGTCGGAACCGTACAGCTGACGGACTTTGCTGTCCGGCGTCAGCTGGCACTGCTGGCTGCCGAGGCGCATGGTGCCGCCCAGGTCGCTGGTTTCCGTACGCTGTTCCACATTGCCGTTTTCATCGCGCCATTCGGTGATCAACGCCACCACCGGGTATTTACAGTCTGGCACAAATTCAGTGGAGTTGGCGCCTTCCATCCCGGCGACGTTGCGCGCGAACTCCATCAGCGCAACCTGCATGCCGAGGCAGATGCCCAGATAAGGCACGTTGTTTTCACGCGCGTACTGCGCGGTCATCAGCTTGCCTTCCACGCCGCGGTAGCCGAAGCCGCCGGGGATCAGAATCGCATCCAGATCTTTCAGAATTTCGACGCCGCGCGTCTCGACGTCCTGCGAATCGATCAGCTTGATGTTGACCGTTACGCGATTTTTCAGGCCGCCGTGCTTCAGCGCTTCAATCACCGATTTGTACGCATCCGGCAGTTCGACATATTTGCCGACCATACCGATGGTCACTTCGCCGCCCGGATTGGCCTCTTCGTAGATCACCTGTTCCCATTCGGACAGGTTGGCTTCTGGCGCGTTCAGGTTGAAGCGCTTGCAGATATAGTCATCCAGACCCTGCGACTTCAGCAGGCCCGGGATTTTGTAGATGGAATCGACATCTTTCAGCGAGATAACCGCTTTTTCCGGCACGTTACAGAACAGCGCAATCTTGGCGCGTTCGTTGGCAGGCACGGCGCGATCGGAACGGCAGATCAGCACGTCCGGCTGGATGCCGATAGAGAGCAGCTCTTTAACCGAGTGCTGGGTCGGCTTGGTTTTCACCTCGCCCGCCGCCGCCATATAGGGCACCAGCGTCAGGTGCATATACATGGTGTGCTCGCGGCCGACGTCAACCGCCATCTGGCGAATCGCCTCCAGGAACGGCAGCGACTCGATATCGCCGACGGTACCGCCGATCTCCACCAGAACGACGTCGTGACCTTCGCCACCGGCGATAATGCGTTCTTTAATGGCGTTGGTGATGTGCGGGATAACCTGAATGGTCGCGCCGAGATAGTCGCCGCGGCGCTCTTTGCGCAGCACTTCAGAGTAGATACGACCCGTGGTGAAGTTGTTGCGGCGCGTCATTTTAGTGCGAATGAAACGCTCGTAGTGACCCAAATCCAAATCGGTTTCGGCCCCGTCGTCGGTGACGAACACTTCACCGTGCTGGGTAGGGCTCATGGTGCCCGGATCGACGTTGATATAGGGATCCAGCTTCATGATGGTCACGTTGAGACCACGTGCTTCGAGAATGGCTGCGAGGGAGGCTGCGGCAATGCCTTTACCCAGAGAGGAAACGACCCCGCCGGTCACAAAAATATAATTCGTTGTCATGCTGAACCTGAGAGTTTAGGTTTAAAGACGGTGGAATAACCAGGACGGGAAAACAGTATACCTGAAACCCCTGTTAGCCACAATTGATGAATCACCGCCATCCTCCAACGCATTGCAGCGGGTAACATAGCGGATAGCGGCCAGGGAAATGTTGATGCAGGTCACAACTTTTTTCTCGGGCTGAATCGAGTAAGCGCGACCGGCTAAATTGTATGCGGCGCTGGAATAATCAGCGTTTTTCGCCTTCTTTTACCTGCTGCCAGGCCGCCTCCATCTGTTCCAGCGTCGCCTCGGGCATGGCGAGCCCCTGCGCGGCGATAATCGCTTCGACCGCGCGGAAACGACGCTCGAACTTGTCGTTCGCCTTTTGCAGCGCGGTTTCCGCTTTGCTGCCGAGATGGCGCGACAGGTTGACCGTGGCGAACAGCAGATCGCCGATCTCCTCTTCCAGCTTGTGCGGATCGATGGTCGCCTGCTGCGCCTCGTGCATCACTTCGTCGATCTCTTCATGCACTTTATCCAGCACCGGGCCAATCGAGGTCCAGTCGAAGCCGACGTTATGGCAGCGCTTCTGGATTTTATGCGCGCGCATCAACGCCGGCAGCGCTTTGGGAATATCGTCGAGCGCCGAGTGCTGCGCCTTCTCCGCCCGCTCCGCGCCTTTAATCGCCTCCCAGTTTTTCAGCACCTCCGCGCTGTCCGCCACGCTGGCGTCGCCGAAGATATGCGGATGGCGGCGCTCCAGCTTGTCGCTGATGGCGTCGCAGATATCTTCGAAGGTAAAGCGATCCTGCTCGCTGGCCATCTGCGCGTAGAACACCACCTGAAACAGCAGATCGCCCAGCTCGCCGCGCAGATCGTCAAAGTCTTCACGCTGGATGGCGTCCAGCACTTCATAGGTCTCTTCCAGCGTATAGGGGGCGATCGAGGCGAAGGTTTGCTCGCGATCCCACGGACAGCCGCGTTGCGGATCGCGCAGGGTTTGCATAATGCCCAGCAGGCGATCGAGTGAGCTCATAGTCAGTCCTTTTCAAACACGGGGTCATAAGCGCGGGGATGGGCGCGCGCCCATCCCGCAAAATTAGTGAAGACGTCGGGCGTCGATGATATCAGGCACCTGGTTCAGCCGCGACAGCACGCGGCCCAGCACCTGCTGATTGTAGATTTCAATATCCATATCGATGGTCGCCAGCTGTTTTTTGGTGTCGCTGCGGCTGGAGACGCCCAGCACGTTGACCTTCTCGTTGGCGAGAATGGTGGTGATATCGCGCAGCAGCCCGCTGCGATCGTTAGCGGTAACGCGCACCACCAGCGAGTAGCCGCTGGAGTAGCTTTCGCCCCACACCGCGTCGACAATGCGTTCCGGCGCGTGAGCGGTCAGCTCGGCCAGCTGGTCGCAGTCGGCGCGGTGGATAGAGATGCCGCGGCCCTGCGTAATAAACCCGACAATATCGTCGCCCGGAATCGGCTGACAGCAGCGCGCGATATGGTGCATCAGGTTGCCGACCCCCTCCACCACCACGCGGCCGCTCTCTTTGCGCGACGGCGGCGAGTAGCTTTTCTGCGTCAGCTGGCGCAGCGCCTCGCGATCTTCCTCCTCCGCGCTCGGCTTGTTGAGCTTCGCCTGCAGGAAGTTGACCATCTGATTCAGGCGGATATCGCCGCCGCCAATCGCCGCCAGCAGCTCATCGAGCGAGGTGACGTTATAGCGCGGCAGCAGCAGCTTCTCCGCTTCGCGCAGGCTGATATCGAGCTGGTTCAGCTCGCTGTCGAGGATCTGACGACCCGCCGCGATGTTTTTGTCGCGGTCCTGCTTGCGGAACCAGTTATGGATCTTGGCGCGGCCGCGGCTGGTGGTGATATAGCCGAGGTTGGGGTTCAGCCAGTCGCGGCTCGGGTTCGGCTGTTTCTGGGTGATCACTTCAACCTGATCGCCCATCTGCAGCTGATAGGTAAAGGGCACGATGCGGCCGCCGATTTTGGCGCCGATGCAGCGGTGGCCGATATCGCTGTGAATGTGATAGGCGAAGTCGAGCGGCGTCGATCCGGCGGGCAGATCCACCACGTCGCCTTTTGGGGTAAAGACGTAAACGCGATCGTCAAACACCTGACTGCGCACCTCTTCCAGCATCTCGCCGGAGTCGGCCATCTCTTCCTGCCAGGCGATCAGCTTACGCAGCCAGGCGATACGCCCTTCGTGCCCGGAGGCGCCGCGCGCGCTGCCGGTGCTCGGCCCCTCTTTGTATTTCCAATGCGCGGCGACGCCCAGCTCGGCGTCTTCGTGCATCTGCCGGGTGCGGATCTGAATTTCCACGGTCTTGCCTTTCGGCCCGAGCACCACGGTATGAATCGACTGATAGCCATTCGGTTTGGGGTTGGCGACATAGTCGTCGAACTCCGCCGGGAGATGACGATAGAGGGTATGCACGATGCCGAGCGCGCCGTAGCAGTCCTGCAGACGCTCGGCGACGATGCGCACCGCCCGCACGTCGAACAGCTCGTCAAACGCCAGCGACTTCTTCTGCATCTTGCGCCAGATGCTGTAGATATGTTTCGGACGGCCGTAAACCTCGGCGCGCACGCCCTCTTTCACCATCTCTTTGCGCAGTGAATCGACGAAGTTCTCGATATACTGTTCGCGATCGATACGGCGCTCGTGCAGCAGTTTGGCGATGCGTTTGTATTCATCGGGATGCAGGTAGCGGAAGCAGTAATCCTCCAGCTCCCATTTCAGCTGACCGATGCCGAGCCGGTTGGCGAGCGGCGCGTAGATATTGGTGCTCTCTTTGGCCGCCAGCACGCGCTCATCTTCCGGCGCGTCTTTCATCTCGCGCAGGTTCATGATGCGCTCCGCCAGCTTGATCACCACGCAGCGGAAATCCTCCACCATCGCCAGCAGCATGCGGCGCACGTTGTCCACCTGCTCGGACGCCATGGAGTCGTTGTGGATCGCTTTCAGCTGGCGAATGGCGTCCATATCGCGCACGCCGTGCACCAGAGTGACGATGCCGTTGCCGAAGGTTTCGCCTAGCTCCTCTTCGCTCACCACTTCCGCATTCGCCAGCGGGAAGATCAGCGCGGCGCAGGAGCTTTCAATATCCATACTGAGCATCGAGAGGATCTCAACCATCTCAATGCCGCGCCACAGCAGCAGCGACTGTTCGGGGTGTCCCTGCGTCTGGGCTTCGCAATAGCGCCAGGTCTCGGCGATACGTTCACATGATTGCGGGTTGGCAATGCCAAGACTGGCGATCCACTGATCGAGAGCGAACTCTCCTGCCGTATTTAAATGCGCACTTCTGACCGCAACCATATCCTCTCCTGCCACAGCAGCATCAATTGCCGCTTATGTTTTGCTGAACAGCACCATGGATTCGAGATGACGGGTATGAGGGAACATATCCAGCATCGCGACCCTTTCCAGATGGTAGCCCGCCGACAGTAAACTCTGGCTGTCGCGAGCAAGCGTTGTGGGATTACACGAAACATAGACCACGCGCTCTGGCGCAAGTTTAACCACGTGCGCCATCACGCCCGCGGCCCCGGCGCGCGCCGGATCGAGCAATACCTTGTTAAATCCCTGCGCCGCCCACGGCTGGCGCGCGACATCTTCCTCCAGGTTGTGCTGGAAAAAGCGGACATTTTTAAGATTATTCAGCTGCGCATTATACGCTGCCTGCCGCACTAATGCTGCAACGCCCTCCACACCCACAACATTTTGTACAAATTTTCCTACAGGGATCGTAAAGTTTCCCATGCCGCAAAAGAGATCGAGCACGCGGTCTTCCGGCCGCAGATCGAGCCAGGCGATCGCCTGCGCCACCATCTGCTGGTTAACCGCGTCGTTAACCTGAATAAAGTCTTGCGGACTAAAGGTCAACCGCACCTCGCCCGAATGGTAAAAAGGTTCCTCGCCGCGCACCTGCTCCAGCCGCTCGCCGTCGTCGAGAAACAGCATCAGCCTCTGCTCATGCGAAAAACGTTCCAGTTTTTCGCGGTCGTCGGCGTGCAGCGCGTCGAGATGGCGCAATACCATCAGCGGCCCGTTGTCCGCCAGCACCAGCTCGAGGTGCCCCAGCCGGCTCGCCGCCTTCAGCGCGCTGAGGCAGTCGCGCAACGGCGGCAGCAGCGCTTCAAGTTCGGGCGCCAGAATGGGGCAGACGCGAATGGCCACCAGATCGTTGCTCGCCTCCTGGCGAAACCCCATCTGCAGCTCGCGCGTTTTCGGCTGCCACTGCAGGCCGAGGCGCGCGCGGCGGCGGTAGCCCCAGGCGGGCCCGGCGAGGATCTCGTCCACCGCCACGGCGCGCTGCGCCGCCTGGCCCAGCATGCGCGACAGCGCCGCCGCTTTGCTGCGCTGCTGCAGCGGCTCGGCGGCGTGCTGCTGCTGGCAGCCGCCGCAGCGGGTAAAGTGCGGGCAGCGCGGCGTCACGCGCTCCGGGCTGAGGCTAAGCAGCCGCGTCGCTTTGCCGCGCGCATACTGGCGTTTCTCCTCCACCAGCGTCACTTCCGCCTGCTCGCCGGGCAGCGCGCCGCTGATAAACAGGGTCTTACCCTGATGCCGCGCCACGCCCTGGCCGAAGGGATCGAGCTCGTCCACGGTGACGGTGATGCGTTGCTTAGTCGTCACGCGCTGTTTTGCGGAGTAAAATTGCGCCATAGTGTTCTACATTCTCAATAAAATTCAGCGTGCGCGCTGTCGCGCACAGGGATAACAGGCTTAGCCAGCGACTATTATGACGAAATACAGCCTGCGGGCGCGAATGATGATTTTAATCCTGGCGCCGACGCTAATGATTGGGCTGCTGCTCAGCTCGTTTTTCGTGGTGCATCGCTACAACGAACTGCAGCGGCAGGTAGTGGACGCGGGCGCCAGCATCATTGAGCCGCTGGCGGTCTCCAGCGAATACAGTATGACCTGGCACGACCGCGACGCCATCCGCGCGCTGGTCAGCCTGCTGCACCGCCGCCACTCCGATATTGTCCGCGCCATCTCAATATTCGACAACAATAACCATCTTTACGTCACCTCTAATAACAACCAGAACCTGAGTCTGCTGCAGCAAGAGGATATCCGCGCGCTGCCGGACGAGGTCTCGATGGAGCGCCACGGCACGCTGCTGATCCTGCGCACGCCGATCACCTCGGAGCGCTTCGCAATAGACGAGCTGCCCAGCGTCGACACCAAACCGGCGGGCAACCCGCTCGGCTACGTGGCGATCGAGCTCGATCTCCAGTCGGTGCGTTTGCAGCAGTATAAAGAGGTGTTTGTCGCCACCCTGATGCTGCTGTTTTGTCTCTGCATCGCCATGCTGTTTGCCTACCGCCTGATGCGCGACGTTACCGGCCCGATTCGCAATATGGTGACGACCGTCGACCGCATTCGCCGCGGCCAGCTCGACAGCCGCGTCGAGGGTTATATGCTGGGGGAGCTTAGCATCCTGAAAAACGGCATCAACGCCATGGCGATGTCGCTCACCGCCTATCACGAAGAGATGCAGCACAATATCGATCAGGCGACCTGGGATCTGCGGGAAACGCTGGAGCAGCTGGAGATTCAGAACGTTGAGCTGGATCTGGCGAAAAAGCGCGCGCAGGAAGCGGCGCGCATCAAGTCGGAGTTTCTCGCCAATATGTCCCACGAGCTGCGCACCCCGCTCAACGGCGTGATCGGCTTTACCCGGCAGATGCTGAAAACCGCGCTCGGCGCCACGCAGCGCGACTACATGCACACCATTGAGCGCTCGGCGAATAATTTACTCAGCATTATCAATGACGTGCTCGACTTCTCTAAGCTGGAAGCGGGCAAGCTGGTGCTGGAGTCGATCCCTTTCCCGCTGCGCTCCACCCTGGATGAAACCATTGTGCTGCTGGCGCCGTCGGCGCACGAAAAAGGGCTAGAGCTGACGGTGCTGTGCGACAGCAGCGTGCCGGATAACGTGATTGGCGATCCGCTGCGCCTGCAGCAGATTCTGATCAACCTGCTGGGCAACGCCATCAAGTTTACCGAGCGCGGCACTATCGATCTGCGCGTCGAACAGCGCGCCGTCAGCGCCACGCGCGTCGAGCTGGAGATTCAGGTGCACGACTCCGGCATCGGCATTTCCGAGCAGCAGCAGACCCAGCTTTTTCAGGCGTTTCGCCAGGCGGACGCCAGCATTTCCCGCCGTCACGGCGGCACCGGGCTGGGGCTGGTGATCACCCAGAAGCTGGTCAGCGAAATGGGCGGCGAGATCGCCTTCCACAGCCGCGTCAATGAAGGCTCGACCTTTTGGGTGCGGATACAGCTCGAGCTTAATCCCAACGCGCCGTCGCTGCCGCGCGCGCTCGACGCCCTGTCGCGCTCGCGCATGGCCTACGTCGAGGCGCATGCCGCCTCGGCCGACGCGGCGCTGAAGATGCTGCTTGTTACGCCGCTGCAGGTAGAGCACAGCGAGACGCTGTCGGGCCTGCGCGAGCCGCACTATCCGCTGCTGCTGGTCGGGCTGCCGATCGATATCACGCAGCAAGAGCTGCTGGACGACGCCTTTATCGACGCCCTGCTCAACCGCGCCGACTGCGTGCTGCTGGCGCTGCCGAGCGCCATGATGCTGCTGGCGGATCGCCTCAAGGTGCGCGGCATTCACGGCTGCATCACCAAACCGGTATCCACCACGCGTCTGCTGCCGCTGCTGGCCGATCTGCATAGCCGCCAGCGCAGCGAACTGCCCAACGGCGCGCGCCTGCCGCTGCGGGTCATGGCGGTGGATGACAACCCCGCCAACCTCAAGCTGATTGGCGCGCTGCTGGAGGAGCAGGTGCAGCATATCCTGCTGTGCAACAACGCCGAGCAGGCGATCGCCGCGGCGCGCGCGCAGCCGCTGGATATCATCCTGATGGATATCCAGATGCCGGAAATCGACGGCATTCGCGCCAGCGAAATCATTCGCAGCCTGCCGCTGCACGCCAGTACGCCGATTGTGGCGGTCACCGCGCACGCCATCGACGGCGAGCGCGAACATCTCATCAAAGCGGGGATGAACGACTATCTGGCGAAGCCGATCGACGAAACCCGGCTCAGCCAGCTGCTGGCGCGCTACAGTCCGGCGCTGCCTGCGGTGCTGCCGCCGGTGCCCGCCGTTTCGCCGTCGCTCGACTGGGAGCTGGCGCTGCGTCAGGCGGCGAACAAGCCCGAGCTGGCGCGCGATATGCTGAAGATGCTGCTCGACTTTCTGCCTGAAGTGCATGAAAAACTCGATGCCTTTATGGCGGCGAAAAATGTGCAGGGACTGCGCGAGATCATTCATAAGCTGCACGGCAGCGCCAGCTACAGCGGCGTGCCGCGCATGAAGCAGCTCTGCCGCCAGCTGGAGCAGAACCTGCGCCAGAGCGGCGATATCGACGACCTGGAGCCGGAGCTGCTGGAGCTGCAGGATGAGATGGAAAATGTAGCGCGTGAAGCACGGAGGCTGCTGGGGCACTCCCTGGAACAGCCGCATGATTAAAAATGTATATTTTCCAGGCGAAAAACGCTATTTTCCATACACGTGTTCCTACACGTGTATGGAGAGATAAGCAATGAGCATTTCAGCAGGTCGTCTTAAAAAAACGGTAAGCGTTACGCTTGAACCCGCACTTCTTGAGCGGGCTCGTAACGAAGGAATTAATCTTTCTGCTGCTTTAACGGAGGCGCTAAAGCGTGAAATTAAAAAAGCGGAAGCCGAAAAATGGAAGCAGGAAAACAAACGCGCCATTGAAGAGTTAAATCGTATTACTGACGAACATGGCTTGTTGTCGGATGATTACAGGACGTTTTAAGTATGCAATATACTGTTTACCAAAATAACGGAAATAGCCGGGACTACCCTTTTTTACTCGATATCCAGAGCGATATCGTTGATGATTTGAACACTCGCCTGGCTATTCCTCTCTATCCTCTTAGCGGCTTGCAGAGTCAGGCTGCGCTTCGCTTAAACCCTCTTCTGGAAATTAACGGCACGCCTTATTTATTGCTAACACACGCAATGGCGAGCGTGCGTAAGGCTCAACTTGGTGCAGAAGTGTGTAGCGTTGAGCATTATCGCTATCAAATCAAATCAGCTATTGATTTTCTGTTGGATGGATTTTGAAAAAACCTGGGCTTAGCCATTCATCCCAGCTCGTAAAACGGAGATGAATGGCTGCCCACTCGCGTTACGCTTTCGCTTTCGGCCGCCACAGCCACAGCGCCGCAATCGCCAGCGCAAACAGCGCGCCGAAGCCGACGCCGGTCGCGACCGCGGGCGCGCCCGCCTTCACCGCCAGCGTATAGAGCCCCAGCATCACCAGCATGGCGATATTCTCGCCGAAGTTCTGCACCGCAATCGCATTGCCCGCGCCGACGCTCGCCTTGCCGCGCGCCTGCAGCACCGCGTTGAGCGGCACCACGAAAAAGCCGCCCAGCGCGCCGATCGCCATCAGCAGCAGGTAGGCGTTCAGCAGCGAATGCTGCAGCGAGAAGATCACCACCATCACGCCGATCAGCACGCCAGCGGGCATGCAGCGGCGCACCGTCTCCAGCGTCACCAGCTTCGCCGCCGCGCCAGCCCCGACCACGATACCGATCGCCACCATGGCGTTAAGCGTCGTCGGCGTGGCGTTGTCGCTGATGCCGAGCGCCACCGGCACCCACAGCACCAGCAGGAAGCGCAGCGTCACGCCTGCGCCCCAGAACAGGCTGGTGCCGAGAATGGAAAAGCGCGTCTCCGCGTTATGCCACAGCGTTGAGCAGGCCTGGAAAAAACGGCGCAGCATCGCGCCGAGATGCCAGCTCTGTCCCGGACGCGCCGCGGCAAGCGCAGGAATAAACAGGTTCGCCGCCACCGCCACCGCGTAGGTGGCCG
Source organism: Pantoea sp. X-Soil-MYKO-1289 (assembly GCF_059730625.1). NCBI lineage: Bacteria > Pseudomonadati > Pseudomonadota > Gammaproteobacteria > Enterobacterales > Erwiniaceae > Pantoea > Pantoea sp. X-Soil-MYKO-1289. The sequence goes on along the minus strand of NZ_AP036004.1, from coordinate 798,782 downwards.
CGCAGAGCGCCAGCGCCGCCGGCAGGCTCCAGTCGGCGAGCGCGCCGCCCGATACCGATCCGAGCAGGATCGCGGCGATGGTGGAACTCTCCATCATGCCGTTGGCCTTCACCAGCTTCTCGCCGGAGGTCAGCTCGGTGAGGATGCCGTACTTGGCGGGCGAATACGCGGCCGCGCCGATGCCCACCAGCGTATAGCCCACGAAGGGATTGAAGCCGAAGCAGATCAGCAGCGCCCCCAGCAGCTTCAGGCTGTTGGCGAACATCATGACCCGGCCTTTGGCGAAGCTGTCCGCCAGCTGGCCGACAAAAGGCGCCAGCAGAATATAGGCGGCGACGAACAGCATCTGCATCACCGGCTGGCTCCAGTCGGGATAAAGCTCGCTTTTCAGCAGCGCCAGGGTGGCGAAAAGCAGCGCGTTGTCGCCGAAGGCAGAGAAGAATTGCGCGCCCATCACCGCCAGCATGCCGCGCGACCTCAGCGACATCGCCTGCGTGTTTAGCCTGTTCATGCCTGCTCCTCTTCCGCCAGTTTTTTCAGGCTGACGTAGTCCGGTTTGCCGCTGCCCAGCATCGGCAGCGGCTTCATCACGCGGATATCACGCGGCACGGCAAGCTCCGGCGCGCCCAGCTCGCGCGCCGCCTTCTGCAGCACGTCGCGCTTGAGATCGGCGTCGGTGGTGAAGAGCACCAGCGCTTCGCCGCGGTTGCCGTCGGCGCGCAGCGACGCCGCGTGCTGTTTCTCCGGCGACGCCTTCAGGGCGATCTGCTCGACGCTCTCCAGCGACACCATCTCGCCGGCAATCTTGGCGAAGCGTTTCGCGCGCCCCTGGATCTGACAGAAGCCGCCTTCGTCAAAGAGGACGATGTCGCCGGTATCGTACCAGCCCGCCTCCATCTGCCCTTCGCCGTTGTCGGCGGCGGGCGCTTCCAGCACGCCGGGGTTCTCGACGCGCAGATAGCCGTTCATGATGTTCGGCCCGCGCAGCTGCAGCCGTCCGCCCTGCTCGATGCCCTCGACCGACATCAGCCGCGAATCCATGCCCGGCAGGATGCGGCCGACGGTGTGCGCTTTCGCCGCCATCGGCACGTTGATCGCCACCACCGGCGCGCACTCGGTCACGCCGTAGCCTTCCAGAATACGAATGCCGTACTTCTCCATATAGATCTGGCGCGTCGCCTCCTGCAGCTTCTCCGCGCCCGCCACCACGTAGCGCAGGCGGGCGAAATCGTAAGGCGCGGCAAAGCGCGCGTAGTTGCCGAGGAAGGTTGAAGTGCCGAACAGCACGGTGCAGTTGCGGTCGTAGACCAGCTCCGGCACGATGCGATAGTGCAGCGGACTGGGGTAGAGAAACACCTGCGCGCCGGTCATCAGCGGCGTGAACAGGCCCACCGTCAAACCGAAGGCGTGGAACAGCGGCAGCGCCGACATAAACTTATCGCGCGGGGTGAAATCGGCCACGGTGCGGATCTGCTCGACGTTCGCCAGCAGGCTTTTATGCGAATGCACCACGCCCTTGGGGTTGCCCTCCGAGCCGGAGGTGAAAAGCACCATCGCCGCCTCTTCCGGCTGGCGCGCCACCTGCGCGCGGCGCGGCAGCAGCAGATGCGCGAGGATCCAGAGCTTGTCCTGCGTCGTCACGGTGTCGCGCAGATCCTCCAGATAGATCCACTCGACCTCGGTCAGCCCCTGCGGCAGATGCCAGAGGTTGCCCTTCTCCAGAAACTGGCGCGAGGTAAAGACGGTTTTCACCTGCGACGCGGTGAGCGCCGCGCGCATGCCGTTGACCCCGGCGGTGTAGTTAAGCATCGCCGGCACGCGCCCGCGCATCGACGCGCCGAGGATCGCCGCCGCCGTCACCGTCGCATTCGGCAGCAGCAGGCCGACGATTTCGCCTGGCTGGCTATAGCGCTCAAGAATGCGACCGACGCCGAGCGCCTTTTTCAGCAGCCCGGTATAGCTGTCGGGCTGCATATTGACGTCTTCGATGCAGGGCTTAAACGCGCCGTAGCGGGTGCGGGCGTTAAGGAAGGCGTCATAGAGCGTTTCGCGCGGGCGCACCGCCATGCGCGCTTCCATCATAATATGATGCAGGTGCTCGCCGGCGAGCTGGCGCCGGTCGCGCGCGCGCTTCGCCTCCGGCATCGGAATGCGCGTCGCGGGCAGGATGGTCAGGGTAATGCGGGGAAACAGGCGGCGCTTGAAGACGCCCGACAGGCGGCCAAAAGGGGTGTACTCCGCGCCTTCGATGCGCATCGGCACCACGTTGGCCTGCGATTTGGCGGCGACAAACCCCGCGCCGCTGTAGATTTTCATCAGCGAGCCGGTCACGGTAATGCGCCCTTCCGGGAAGATCACCACCGGACGGCCGCTGTCGATCAGCCGCACCAGCTGCTTGATCGACATCGGCCGGGTCGGATCGAGCGGAACAAAATCGATCAGCGGCTTCACCAGCCGCATATACCACCGCTCGCTGACGGCGGAGTAAACCGCGAATACCGGTCTGATCGGCAGGAACAGCGCCAGCAGCACGCCGTCGAGAAAAGAGATATGATTCGGCGCGATCAGCACTTTTCCCTGATGCAGCGCGGCGGCGTCGCCGCGCAGTTCCACCCGCCACAGCAGGCGGCAGACCAGACGTAAAAATGTAAACAACATGCCAGCTCCATAGCATCGCTAAAAAGGTTCCTAACGATGCAGGATCTGGCGTCGTTCGACAAGCGCAAAGGCGCGATTTAGGGCGCGCTCTGCCAGCCGCCGCCGAGCGCGGCGATCAGCGCCACGCTGGCGACCCACTGGGTGCTTTGCAGCGTCAGCAGGCTCTGCTGCGCGCTCAGGCTGCTGGTCTCGGTGGTGGCGACGTCGAGATAGTCGATCATGCCCGCCTCATACTGGTTGCGCGTAACGCGCGCCGACTCGCGCGCGGCGTCGGTGGCGCGCTGCTGCGCCGCCAGCTCGCTGGTCAGGGTGTTCAGCTCCACCAGATCGTCCTCGACCTCCTGCATCGCCGTCAGCACCGCCAGGCGATAGCTGGCGACGCTGGCGTCATACGCGGCGCGCGCCTGATCGACCTTCGCCGAGGTGGCGCCGAAGTCAAGCAGCGTGCCGCTCAGATCGGGGCCGAGCGACCAGACGCGATAGGGCAGCGAGAAGAGATTGTGCAGCGCCGAGGCGCTGGTGCCGCCGCTGGCGCTCAGCGTCAGATCGGGATAGTAGCCCGCGATCGCCACGCCGACCGCGGCGTTGGCGGCGGCGACGTTGCGTTCAGCGTAAGCGATATCGGGACGGCGCTGCAGCAGCTGCGACGGCAGCGCCTGCGGCAACGGCGGCAGCGTCGCGGTCAGCTTCGCCGCCGGCAGGCTGAAGTCGGCCGGCGCTTTGCCGATCAGCAGCGCGATGGCGTGCTCCATCTGGGCGCGCTGCCACTGCTGGTCGAGCGCCGAGGCGCGCGCGCTCTCCAGCTGCATCTGCGCCTGCGCCAGGGTGGCGCGCGACTCGCTGCCCGCCTGATATTTATTCTCGATGACCTTCAGGTAGCGATCGTAGGCCGCCACGCTTTGCTGATAGCGCGCGATCTTCTCATCCATAATACGCAGCTGAAAATAGTCCTGCGCCAGCTCCGACTGGGCGCTGAGCGTCACGTTCGCCAGCTCGGCGGCGCTCGCCTGGGCGCTGGCGGCATTCTCCTCGCGGGTGCGGCGCAGCTTGCCCCACAGATCCACCTCCCAGCTGGCGCTCAGCTGCGCCGAGTTGCTGTTGGTGACGCTGCGCGCGCCGCTGTTAGTGGAACGGGTGCCGCTGCGCGTTGCGCTGGCGTCATAGCCGAGCGTGGGAAAGAGCGCGGCGCGCGACTGAGCGGCCAGCGCCTGCGCTTCGCGGTACTGCGCGGCGTAGCTGGCGACGTTCTGGTTAGAGATGCTGACCTGCCGCAGCAGGCCGCTCAGGGTGTCGTCGTGATAGACCGCCCACCACTCGCCTTTGCTTTGATCGTCCTGCGGCGTGGCGCGCTGCCAGCCTTTGGCCTCTTTATAGTGCAGCGGCACGCTGGCGCTGGGGCGTTGATAGTCGGGGCCGACGGCGCAGCCGCCGAGCAGCAGCAGTAACACGAGAGAAAGCTTTTTCATCAATCAGGCTCCCGCATGGCGCAAACGGCGCCACTGACGTTGGGTGGCGCGACTCAAACGGTCGAACCAGAGATAGACCACCGGCGTGGTAAACAGGGTCAGCAGCTGGCTCAGCGCCAGGCCGCCGGCAATGGCGATGCCGAGCGGGCTGCGCAGATCGGCGTCGCCGCCGCTGCCGAGCGCCAGCGGCAGCGCGCCGAAAAAGGCCGCCAGCGTAGTCATCATGATGGGGCGAAAGCGCATCAGGCACGCCTGCACGATCGCCTGCTGCGGCGAGAGGCCGAGACGGCGCTCGGCGTCGAGCGCAAAGTCGATCATCATAATGGCGTTCTTCTTGACGATGCCGATCAGCAGGATAATGCCGATCAGCGCAATCACCGTCAGCTGGGTGTTGGTGAGCAGCAGCAGCAGCAGCGCGCCGACGCCCGCCGACGGCAGCGTTGAGAGAATGGTCAGCGGATGCACGTAGCTCTCGTAGAGCACGCCCAGCACGATATAGACCGCCGCCAGCGCCGCCAGAATCAGCCAGGGCATGGTGGCCGTCAGCTGGCTGAAGGCGGCGGCGGTGCCGGCAAAACCGGCCTGAATGCTGGAGGGCAAACCGAGCTTCGCCATCGCCTGCTTGATCAGCGCCTGCGCCTGCTCCAGCGAGACGCCGTCGTTGAGGTTAAAGGCGACGGTGCTGGTGGCCGACTGCCCCTGATGCGCCACCGACAGCGGCGCGTTGCCGCTGCTCAGGGTGGCGAAGGCGGAGAGCGGCACCCGGTCGCCGCTGTCGTTGATGACGTAGAGTTGCTGAAGGATTGCCGGGTCGCGCGTGTAGCTGCTGTTAAGCGACATCACGACGTGATACTGATTCAGCGTGTGATAGAGAGTGGCGACCTGGCGCTGGCTGAAGGCGTTGTTGAGCATGGTGTCGAGCATCTGCACATTGACGCCGAGGCGCGTAGCGCGGTCGCGATCGATAGCGATCACCACCTCCTGGCCGCCGGTTTGCGAGTCGGAATCGACGCTGTTGAGCTGCGGGATCGCCGCCAGCGCCGCCTGCACCTTCGGCGTCCAGCTGCGCAGCAGATCGAGGTCGTCCGCCTGCAGGCTGTACTGATAGCTGGCGTTGGCGCTGCGCCCGCCGATATGCAGATCCTGCGCCGCCATCAGGAACATCTGCGCGCCCGCGATATGGCTGGTTTTCATGCTCAGCCGGTTGGCCACTTCGGTGGCGGTGGCGTCGCGCTGGTCGAGATCCTTCAGCCGCACGAAGAAGTTGGCGCTGTTGCGCGAGCCGAACATGCCGCTGCCCATTGACGACATTACGCTCTCTACCGCCGGATCGGCCTGAATAATTTTGGTGAACATCAGCATTTTCGGCTTCATCGCCTGAAACGAGATGTTCTGGTCGGCGCGCAGCGCGCCCATCAGCAGGCCGGTGTCCTGATTGGGAAAGAAGCCCTTCTGCACCACGCTATAGAGAAACAGATTGAGCAGCACGGTCAGCGCCAGACTGAACATCGTCAGCTTCTGGTGGCGCATCACCCAGTTCAGCCCGCGCGCATAGGCGGCCAGCAGCGCGTTAAGCTGGGTCTCGATAAACTGATAGAGCGGATGCGGCCTCTTGCTGACGGGCGGCTTGCGCTTCAGCAGCCGCGAACAGAGCATCGGCGTCAGGCTGAGAGAGACGAACATCGAGATCAGCAGCGACACCGTAAGCGTAACGGCGAATTCGCGGAACAGGCGTCCGACGATGCTGCCCATCAGCAGAATGGGGATAAAGACGGCGATCAGCGACACCGTCATCGACAGCACGGTAAAGCTCACCTCGCGCGCGCCGCGCACCGCCGCGCGCACCGGCCCTAAGCCCTCTTCAATATGGCGCGTAATATTCTCCAGCACCACAATGGCGTCATCCACGACAAAGCCGGTCGAGATAATCAACGCCATCAGCGACAGGTTGTCGAGGCTGTAGCCGAGCAGATACATCACCGCGCAGGTGCCGATCAGCGACACCGGCAGCGCCAGCGCCGGGATCACCACCGCCTGCAGGTTGCGCAGGAAGATAAACACCACGGCGATCACCAGCAGCACGGCGATCAGCAGCGTCTCTTCGGTGTCGTAGAGCGAGGCGCGTACCCCAGGCGAACGGTCGATCACCACTTTGAGCTGCGTATCGGCGGGCAGGTCTTTCTCCAGCGCCGGCAGCTGCGCCTTAATGGCGTCGATGGTGTCGAGCATATTGGCGCCCGCCTGGCGCTTGATGCCGATCATCACCGACGGCGCGGCGTTAAGGAAGCCGGCCTGGTATTGATCCTCCACCGAGTCGTAGACGGTGGCGACGTCATGCAGCCGCACCGCGTTGCCGTCCTGATAAGCGACGATCAGATCGCGGTACTGCGCCGCCTTGTCGAGCTGGCCGTTGCTGTCCACCACCCACGACTGGCTGCTGCCCTGCAGCATCCCTTTCGGTAGATTAGTGGTGCTGTTGGCGACGGCGCTGCGCACGCTATCCAGCGAGATGCCGTAGTGCGTCAGCTTCTGCGGCTGCAGGTCGATACGCACCGCGGGCAGCGCGCTGCCCATCAGCGACACCTCGCCCACGCCCTTTACCTGCCCCATCGCCTGCTCGATCTTGCTTTCGGCCAGATCGTAGAGTTCGCCAGGCGTGCGCGTTTCGGAGGTGAGCGCCAGCATCACGATCGGCGCGTCGGAGGGGTTGGCTTTGCGGTAGGTCGGCAGCGACTCCATGCTGCTCGGCAGCAGGCTGCGCGAGGCGTTGATCGCCGCCTGCACGTCGCGCGCCGCGCCGTTGATGTCGCGGTCCAGCTCAAACTGCAAAATGATGCTGGCGGATCCCTGCGAGCTGCTGGAGGTCATTTCGGTGATGCCCGCGATCTGCCCGAGCGCGCGCTCCAGCGGCGTCGCCACCGTCGCCGCCATGGTTTCCGGGCTGGCGCCCGCCAGGCTGGCGCTCACCATAATGGTGGGAAAATCGACCTGCGGCAGCGGCGCCACCGGCAGCAGCCGGTAGCCGAGCGCGCCGAGCAGCAGGATCGCCAGCGTCAGCAGCAGCGTGGCGACCGGGCGGAAGATAAACAGCCGCGTCAGATTCATGACGCGCCTCGCGACCGCTGCTGACGGCGTTTCACCCAGGCGTTGCCGCGCTGCGCGACGGCGTCAAACCAGAGATAGATCACCGGCGTGGAGAAGAGCGTCAGCACCTGGCTGACGATCAGCCCGCCGACGATCACCAGCCCCAGCGGCTGACGCAGCTCCGCGCCCGATCCCGACGCCAGCATCAGCGGCAGCGCGCCGAGCAGCGCCGCCATGGTGGTCATCAGGATCGGGCGGAAGCGCAGCAGGCAGGCTTGATGGATCGCCTCGCGCGGGCTGAGGTGCTGCTTGTTCTCCGCCTCCAGCGCAAAGTCGATCATCATAATGGCGTTCTTTTTCACGATGCCGATCAGCAGGATCACGCCGATTAGCGCAATCAGGCTGAACTCGCTGCCCGCCAGCAGCAGCGTCAGCAGCGCGCCAACCGCCGCCGAGGGCAGCGTGGAGAGAATGGTCACCGGATGAATAAAGCTCTCGTAGAGAATGCCCAGCACCACGTACATGGTGAGCAGCGCGGCGAGGATCAGCCACAGGGTATTGCCGGTGGCGCTCTGGAAGGCGGAGGTTTCGCCCTGATAGCGCAGCGTGATGCTCGACGGTAGCTGTAGCTGCTGCTGCACCTCAGCGATCGCCTTCTGCCCATCCTCCAGCGAGTAGCCGCTATTCAGGTTAAAGGAGATCATCACCGCCGGGAACTGATTGAGCCGCATATGCATCAGCGAACCGGCGCGCTGGTGAATGGTGGCGACAGAGGTGAGCTTCACCATGCCGCCGCTGGCGCCGTCGCTGGCGGACGTTGAGGTCGAGGTTGACGTCGATGTCGAGGTTGAAGAGGAGGTCGAACTCGACGACGCGCTATCGCTGGTCGCAGGCTGCAGATAGACATCCTCAAACGAGGCGGGCGACTGCTGGTACTGCGGCGCCACCTCCAGCACCACGCGATACTGGTTCGACTGGGTAAAGATGGTCGACACCAGACGCTGGCCGAAGGCGTTGTAGAGCGCGGTATCGACATCCGAGGCGGTAATGCCGTAGCGCGCCGCTTTATCGCGGTTCAGTTCCACCCAGGCGACGCGGCCCTGATCCTGCAAATTGCTCACCACGCCGTTGAACTCGGGCCGCTTTTGCAGCACCGCCACCAGCCGCGGCGACCAGGTCACCAGGTTTTCGCTGTCGGGGTCATCGAGGGTGAACTGATACTGGCTCGGCGTCACCTGATCGTTAACCGTCAGATCCTGCGCGGGCTGCATATAGAGCTGGATGCCCGCCACCTGCGTCGCCGCCTGCTGCAGCTGTTTGATCACCACGTCGGCCTTGTCGTCGCGCTGGTCGAACGGCTTCAGGTTGATCTGCAGCCGTCCGCTGTTGAGGCTGGTGTTGTTGCCGTCGATGCCGATAGTAGAGGAGAGGCTCTCCACCGCCGGGTTTGCCAGCACCACCTTCGCCAGCGCCTGCTGGCGCTTCGCCATCTCGCTAAAGGAGACATCCTGCGACGCCAGCGTAATGCCCTGGATCAGCCCGGTGTCCTGGGTCGGGAAGAAGCCTTTCGGCACCGCCATATAGAGCAGCGCGGTGAGCGCAAAGGTCGCCAGCGCCACCAGCAGCGTCAGCTTCTGGTGGTTGAGCACCACCGTCAGCAGCCGGTCATAGCCGCGGATCAGCTTGTCGAACAGCTCGCCGCCCTTGCGCGCAAAGCGCGACTGCCGCTCCGGCGGGATATGGCGCAGCAGATAAGCGCACAGCATCGGCGTTAAGGTCAGCGACACCAGCATCGACACCAGAATCGACACCGCCAGCGTGATAGCGAATTCGCGGAACAGCCGCCCCACCACGTCGCCCATAAACAGCAGCGGGATCAGCACCGCAATCAGCGAGAAGGTGAGCGAGATAATAGTGAAGCCGATCTGCTGCGATCCTTTCAGCGCCGCCTGCATCGGCGTTTCGCCCTCCTCCAGCCGCCGCGAGATATTCTCCACCACCACGATGGCGTCGTCGATGACGAAGCCGGTGGCGATGGTCAGCGCCATCAGCGACAGGTTATTGAGGCTAAAGCCCGCCAGATACATCACGCCGAAGGTGCCCACCAGCGACAGCGGCACCGCCACGCTGGGGATCAGCGTCGCCGCCACGTTGCGCAGGAACAGGAAGGTCACCATCACCACCAGCGCGATCGACAGCATCAGCTCGAACTGCACGTCGCTGATCGAGGCGCGGATGGTCTGGGTGCGGTCCGAGAGAATGGTCATCTTCACGCCGTCCGGCAGCGCGGCCTGCAGCGTTGGCAGCGCCGCCTTGATGTTGTCCACCACCTGAATCACGTTGGCGCCCGGCTGGCGCTGCACGCTGATAACAATCGCCGGGCTGCGGTTGGCCCATGCGGACTGATAGCTGTTCTCCGGCCCCTGTTCGATATGGGCGATATCCTTCAGGCGCAGCGCCGCGCCGTTCTGGTAGGTGAGGATCAGGTTGCCGTACTCGTCGGCGGTGCGCAGCTGATCGTTGGCGTCGATAGTGACCGAGTGATATTTGCCGTCGAAGCCGCCCTTCGAGCCGTTGACGTTGCTGTTGCTAATCAGCGTGTTGACGTCTTCCAGCGTCAGCTTGCGCGCGGCGAGCGCGGCCGGGTTCATCTGCACGCGGATCGCCGGCTGATGGCCGCCCGCCAGCGTCACCATGCCGACGCCGGAGATCTGCGACAGCTTCAGCGCCACGCGGGTATTGACCAGATCCTGCACCTGCGTCAGCGGCAGGATGTCTGAACTGGCCGCCAGGGTGATCACCGCGCTGTCCGCCGGATTGACCTTTTTATAGGTCGGCGGATTGGGCAGATCGCTCGGCAGCAGATTATTAGCCGCGTTGATGGCCGCCTGCACTTCCTGCTCCGCGACGTCGAGCGAGAGATCGAGGCCGAACTTCAGGGTAATGATGGAGGAGCCGCTGGAGCTGGTGGAGGTCATCTGGCTCAGCCCCGCCATTTGCCCCAGCTGGCGCTCCAGCGGCGAGGTCACCGACGACGCCATCACGTCGGGGCTGGCGCCGGGATAGAGCGTGGTGACCTGAATCGTCGGATAGTCCACCTGCGGCAGCGCCGAGGTCGACAGGAATTTATAGGCAAAAATGCCGGCGATCAGCACGCCCACCATCAGCAGGATGGTGGCGACCGGCCGCAGGATAAACAGGCGTGACGGGTTCATTTTGCCTCAGCGCTTGCGGTCGGTTGCGTCTCATCCGCCAGCGCGACTTTGCTGCCGTTGGTCAGGCGATCGATACCTTCGGTGACCAGCCGATCGCCGGGCTCGACGCCTTTAAGAATCGCCTGCCTGTCGTCGCCGAACGCCGGACCGGCGGAGACCGCTCTGCGCGTCACGGTATTATCTTTATTGATCACAAAGACAAAGCTGCCGTCGCTGCTCAGCTGCAGCGCCTGCGACGGGATCACCGTCGCTCCTGTCAGGGTAGCGATCTGCAAACGCAGATTAACGAACTGGTTGGCGTAGAGCGCTTCGTCCTCGTTGGCGAAGGTCGCCTTCAGCGCCACGGTGCCGGTGCTGGTGTCGATCTGGTTGCTGATGAACTTCACTTCGCCCTGCGCCAGCGCGCGGCTGTTGTCCTGATCGAAGGCGGTGGCGGGCAGCGTCTGACCGTTGTGCAGCGCCTTCGTCAGCGCGGGAATATGGCTTTGCGGCACGCTGAAGGTGACGGCGGCGGGCTGCATCTGGGTGATGGTGACCAGGCCGGTGCTGCTAGAGCTTTGCACCATATTGCCCGGATCGACCTGACGCAGCCCGACGCGGCCGCTGACCGGCGCGGTGATGCGCGCATACTCGATGCTCAGCTTCGCGCTGGCGATCTGCGCCCGATCGGCGGCGACCGCGCCGCGATACTGGCCGACGGTAGCGGTTTGCGTATCGAGATCCTGCCGCGCCAGCGAGTCCTGCGCGTAGAGTTTGCGGTAGCGCGCCAGCGTCAGCTCGGCGCTTTTCAGCAGCGCCTGGTTTTCGCTCAGCTCAGCCTGATACTGATTCAGCGTCGCCTCAAAGCCGCGCGGATCGATCTGCGCCAGCAGCTGGCCCGCCGCCACCTTCTGCCCCTCGGTGAAGTAGACCTTCTCCAGCTGGCCGTCGACGCGGCTGGTGACGGTGACGCTGGCGTTGGGGATCACCGTGCCGAGCGCGTTGAGGTAAACCGGCACATCGGCGGTGGTCGCCACGCCGCTGTGCACCAGCGTCGCGCCGCCGCCCATCATCGCCATGCCCGGCGGCCCGCCGCGTGCGCCGTGACGACCGCCTGGCGCCATTGCGCCCTGCCCTTTGCCGAACGGCAGCACGCGCCAGATGACGCCGGCAACTATCACTATCAGGATTAACAACAGCAGCCATTTAAGCCAGCGGGAACGGGAAGAGCGGGACGCATTAGTCATGGTTAAAAGTCTTGCCAGCAGTAGAAAGAAAGAATCCCTTCTTTTTCAGGGGATTATTACGTTTATCAATCATCACGCCGCGTATTATCCGCGAAGCCTCGCCTGTTTTTCCATCGGCAAACTGTAAGGGTTGCGTTAAGAATGGTCAGACTTTCCAGCCGACACTCAGCGCCTCATGCAGCGTCATTTTCTGTTGTAGCTGGCCATAACGGACGACGAACGATAAAGGAATGCAGAACCGCGGCTACTCAGGGAAAGCAGCGGCTATTTTTTGCGCTAGCGCCGAAGTGAGCAAAAAAAAACCCACGCATCCGCGTGGGTTGGTGCAATAAACAGGGTGGATTATCCTTGCGGATACCGCTGCCTGGAGCAGCGCGTTTTCGCACCTATCAATACCTCTGGGACTGCTATCCTCGCACTCTGCGGCGGGACAAAACAGCGCGAAAACGCAACGGAATTCGGGGAAATGAAACCAGGTATGAATAAGTTCCACACCCGGTTACACACTGATTTTATTAAGATTTATCTGAAGGCTTACTGTAGATGGCGTCCGGCGCGATATTCATATGCTTCAGCACCGGCCCCATAATGTTGCCGAAGATCGGCGCGGCAACCGAGCCGCCGAAGTGATCGCCGGCGGTGGGATGGTTGATCATCACCACCAGCGCCACCTCTGGATGGCTGGCGGGCGCCACGCCGGCGGTGTAGTTGATATAGCCGCCGTCATATTTGCCGCTGTCGCCCATCTTCTCCGCGGTACCGGTTTTGGTCGCCAGCCGGTAGCCCGGCACTGCCGCTTTGATACCGGTTCCGCCCGGCAGCACGTCGCTCTCCAGCATATGCACCACTTCCTTCACCGTTTCCGGATTCGCCACCTGCTTGCCGAGCACCGGCGGCGTCACGCGGGTAATCGACAGCGGACGGTAAACGCCGAACGAGCCCAGCGTGGCATATTCACGCGCAATCTGCAGCGGCGTCACGCGCAGGCCATAGCCGAAAGAGAAGGTGGCGCGCTCGATATCGGCCCAGCGCTGACGGTGCGCCGGGAAGTAGCCGACGCTTTCGCCGGTCAGTCCCAGCCCGGTGGGTTTGCCCAGGCCGAACGCCTGATAAGTGTTGACCAGCGCCTCGGCGGGCATCGCCAGCGCGATATGGGAGACGCCGATGTCGCTCGATTTTTGCAAAATGCCGGTCATGGTCAGGCGCGGCCAGTGGCCGACGTCGCGGATCAGGTGGCCGTTTACCCGATAGGGCGTGGTGTCGATCACAGAATCGGGGCGCACCAGATGGCGTTCCAGCCCTTCCATCACCACCAGCGGTTTCACCGTCGAACCTGGCTCGTAGCTGTCGTTTATCGCCGCGTTGCGCATCTGCGCCGGGGTGGCGCCGTCATAGTTGTTCGGGTTAAACGACGGATAAGAGGCCATGCCGAGAATTTCGCCGGTGTCGATCTTCACCAGCACCGCCGCGCCGGAGTCCGCCTTGTTGAGCAGCACGCCGTCGCGCAGCTTGCTATAGAGCGTGTACTGATCGAACTTATCGATGCTGAGCTGCACCGTTGGCGGCTGCGTCGGCGGCGTATAGCTCAGCATGGAGATAATGTGGCCCGCGGCGTCCTGGCGATAAACCTCTTTGCCCGGCACGCCCTGCAAAATCTTGTCGTAGCCCTTCTCCAGCCCGTTCAGGCCAACATTGTCGGCGCCGACGATGCCAATCAGCGGCGCCGCCGCTTCGCTCATCGGGTAGAAGCGGCTATCGTCATAGACTTCGCTGATGCCTTTCAGATGCAGCTCGGCGATATCTTTGGCGATGCCAAGCTCGATCTTGCGCCCCAGATAGAGAAAGCGGCGTTTCGGATTGGCGGTGATCTGCGCGGCGATCTGCTCGGGACGCATATTCAGCGCCGACGCCAGGTAGGCCCACTTGGCGCTGAGGAAGTCGGGATTCGCCTCCAGCACGCGCATCGGATCGGCGATAACGTCGCGCGACGGCACCGAGAGCGCCAGCGCTTCGCCGTTGCGATCCAGCAGGGTGCCGCGGTTGGTCGGCAGCGTAACGGTGCGCAGCGAGCGCTGATCCGCCTCATGCTCCAGCATCGGCTGATTGAGAAACTGCAGATCGGCGATGCGCGCCATCAGTATCACCATGCAGGTCAGCACGCCAAGGCAAATCAGGCGGAAACGAAACGGGTTAAACGGGGCTTTGATCTGGTCTTTTCCCAGTAGTTTTTTTATCCGGGGCATAGCAATCCGCTGCAAAGAAAAGTAAAAAAATATCCACGCGAGCAGTTATAAAGAAAGCGCTACGCCGTTAACAGGAAAACTGTGTATCAGTTCGTAATCGGCGCGCCAGGCAAAAAAAAACCTGCGCATCTGCGCAGGTCGGTGTAATCAAGAAATTCTATTGATGTTCACCCATCAATACCTCTGGGACCCTGACTGTAACAAGGCCGCGAGACGGGCTGCCATCACTCAAACGCAACAGTGTCCGGCAAAATGTAACCAGCCATGTGTTTGTTAAGCGATTTTGCAAACCGCATGTTTTTTGATGTCCACCAGGCAGCTCATGGCGTTGGGGCCCTGCGTCAGCGACGAAGTGCCGATATCCAGCGTCAGCACATTGGGATTGCCCGCACGGTCAAACGGCTGCCACTCCGCGCCGAAGCCGGGATCGAACCAGGCGCCGGTGGCGACGATGACCACGCCCGGCGTCAGCCCGTCGGTCAGACGCGCGCCCGCCAGCATCGCGCCGCGCGCGTTACGCACCTCAACGACCTCGCCGTCGGCAATGTCGCGCGCCGCCGCGTCCTGCGGATGCAGATAGAGCGTTTCATGGCCGGCGGTTTTGTTGCCCTGCACCGTCGCCGTGGCGTCAAGCTGGCTGTGCAGCCGATCTGACGGCTGGATAGAGATCATATGCAGCGGGAACTGCTCGCTCAGCGCCGCCCCCAGCCACTCCTGAGGTTCGCGCCACTCCGGATGACCGGCGAAATCGGCCAGATCGTAGTCGGCGATGGTCTGGCTGAAGAGTTCGATCTTGCCGCTGGCGGTTTTGATCGGGTGACGCACCGGATCGGCGCGGAAATCCTCCATAAAGATGTAGGGCTTGCCGCCTTCCGGGATCTCAACGAAGCCGCGCGACCAGAACTCGGCGAACTCCGGAAAGTCGATGCCCTTGCGCGCATGCGCCGTCGCGCACTGCTGATAAAGGTGTTCGATCCACTGACGCTCGTCGCGCCCTTCGGTGAACTGCTGGCGATAGCCGAGGCGTTCGGCCAGATCGGCGAAAATATCGAAGTCGTTGCGCGCCTGGTGCTGCGGCTTAATCGCCTGATGCATCGCCAGCACAAACCGGTCGCGCGAGGAGCCGCCGATGTCGTTGCGCTCCAGCGTGGTGGTGGCGGGCAGAACGATATCCGCCATCTGCGCCGCCGGCGTCCAGACGATATCCTGCACCACCACCGTGTCCGGCTTCTGCCAGCCTTCGACCAGGCGGTTAAGCTGCTGATGATGGTGGAAAGGATTGCCGCCCGCCCAGTGCACCAGATGAATGTCGGGATAGGTCAGCGTCTCGCCCTGGAACGCGTAAGGCTGGCCGGGATTGAGCAGCATATCGCTGATGCGCGCCACCGGAATCGACAAGCCGGACGGATTGGGGCCGGTCGCCATCAGCGGCGCCGGGCCGTCCTGACGCGGGTTGCCGACGCTGTTCATCGAACCGTGGCCGAACGAGAAGCCCGCGCCCGGCAGGCCGGGCTGACCGAGCATCGACGAGAGCGCGATCATCATCCAGTAAGGCTGTTCGCCGCGATGGGCGCGCTGCACCGAGTAGGAGCAGGTAATAAAGCTGCGCTTGCCGATCAGCTGTTCAGCCAGACGAACGATGCGCTCCGGCGGGATGCCGGTGATGCGGCTCGCCCAGCCGGCGGTTTTGGCGACGCCGTCGCTTTCGCCCAGCAGGTAGGCGCGCAGCTGCGGCCAGCCGGTGCAGTGGCTGGCGAGAAATGCCTCGTCCACCGCGTTGCGCTGGGCGATCTCGTAGCCGAGCGCCAGCATCAGCGCCACGTCGGTATTGGGGCGAATCGGGATCCAGTCAGCGTTAACAAAATCGGGGCAGTCGTCGCGCATCGGGCTGATATTGATCACCGGCGTGCCTTTGGCCGCCAGCTGCTCCAGCGCCGGTTTCAGACTGTGCTGGCCTGCGCCGCCTGACGCCACCTGGGCATTTTTCAGCGCCAGCCCGCCGAAGGCGACGAAGATCTCCGCATGTTCCACCACCTGCGGCCAGTCGGTGACGCGGCCGGTCAGCGGCATATAGGTGCCGATCACATAGGGCAGGAAGAACTGCGCCGCGCCCCAGCTGTAGTTGCCCTGCTGATCGACGCCGCCGCCGCCCTGAAAATAGAAGCGGCGCACCAGGGTGCGCGCGTGGTTGACGCGGCCCGCCGACGACCAGCCGTAAGAACCGTTGAAAATGCCGGAGGCGCCGTAACGTTCGCGGATGCGGCGGTTTTCATCCGCCACCAGATCCAGCGCGGTCTCCCAGTCGACGGCGACGAAATCTTCACGGCCGCGCAGCGTGCGATCGCTGTTTTCGCGCGATTTCAGCCAGGAGCGGCGCACCATCGGCTGCCGAATACGTTTATCGGAATAGACCAGCTCGGGAATGGTATTCAGCATCGGCGACGGATCGGCGTCGGCGAAGAACGGCTCGCAGCCGATCAGGCGATCGTTTTCAGTCACGGCGCTGAACGCGCCCCAGTGCGCCAGATGTGGCACTCGCTTTTTCATGGTTTCTTTTACGGCAGGTAAGGGAAAAATGCAGGATACCACGCGACCCCGCGCCGGGTTAAGCCTGGAGTTTTCCCCCTTTTTGCGACGGCGCAGACATTCTGTCGGCTTGATACAGGCCGCCTTTTCCGTAACACTGCTGCCATGTGTAAACGTTTTCCCTAAAGCAGGTCGAGGCATGGCTACGATAAAGGATGTTGCCAGACTGGCGGGTGTTTCCGTCGCGACGGTGTCCCGTGTGATTAATAATTCGCCTAAAGCCAGCGAAAGCTCGCGTCAGGCCGTCAGCCAGGCGATGGAGGAGCTGCAGTATCATCCCAACGCCAACGCGCGCGCCCTGGCGCAGCAGTCGACCGAAACCTTAGGACTGGTGGTCGGCGACGTATCGGATCCTTTTTTCGGCGCAATGGTTAAGGCGGTTGATGAGATCGCCGGACAGACCGGCAACTTTTTGCTGATTGGTAACGGTTACCACAATGAGCAAAAAGAGCGGCAGGCGATTGAGCAGCTGATGCGCCACCGCTGCGCCGCGCTGGTGGTGCATGCGAAGAAGATCCCCGACGCCGAGCTGGAGCTGCTGATGAAGCAGATGCCGGGCATGGTGCTGCTCAACCGGCTGCTGAAAGGGTTCGAACAGCGCTGTATCGCGCTCGACGACCGCTACGGTGCCTGGCTGGCGACGCGCCACCTTATCCAGCAGGGACATCAGAATATCGCCTTTATCTGCTCGACCCACCCCATTTCCGACTCCGAAGATCGCCTGCAGGGCTACTACGACGCGCTGAAAGAGCACGGCCTGCCCGCCAACGATCGGCTGGTGACCTTTGGCGAACCGGATGAAGTGGGCGGCGAGCAGGCGATGACCGAGCTGCTGGGACGCGGCCGCAGCTTTACCGCCGTGGCCTGCTATAACGATTCGATGGCGGCCGGCGCGCTGGCGGTGCTGAGCGATAACGGCGTGCGCGTGCCGGAAGAGATGTCGCTGATCGGCTTCGATGACGTGCTGGTATCGCGCTATGTGCGCCCGCGCCTGACCACGGTGCGCTATCCCATCGTCACCATGGCGCAGCAGGCGGCGGAGCTGGCGTTAGCCCTGGCCCATGCGCAGCCGCTGCCGGAGGTGACCAATATGTTCAGCCCGACGCTGGTACGGCGCCATTCGGTGAGCGGACCAGGTTAAAGCTCGCGCCGGTAGAGCCTGACCTTTTTAGCGGGATAGTCCAGCGCCTCGCCCGCTGGCGTCCAGCCGCAGCGTTCGTAATAGCCGTCGAAGGTCGACCAGAGCCACAGGCTGTGGTGGCCGCGCTGCCGCGCATAGTCGATGACATGCCTCTGCAGCGCCGCGCTCAGGCCGGTGCCGCGCGCGCTTTCATCGACGTAGAGCGCGGCGAGCCAGGGAAAGAGATCCTGGCGGCTGATCAGATCGCAGCGCCAGAAGCCCACCGTGCCCACCGCCCTGCCCGCGTCGTCGACCGCGACGAAAGTGACGGGAAACGCCGCCCCATGCAGCGAGCTTTCCACCACGCTGGCCATAAAGTCGCGCCCGTTCTCCGCGTCAAAGGCGCGCCACAGCCAGTCGGTCACCTGTTCGGCGAACTGCGGCGCGTCGCGCAAAGAGAGGATGTTCATCGCGCGCGCCTCAGCTCAGCTCAAGCGCCAGCAGTTCCTGAATGGTTTGCGCCCGGCGGATTTCACGCGGTTTGCCCTGCTCGAACAGCACTTCCGGGATCAGCGGACGGCTGTTGTAGTTTGAGGACATTGAGGCGCCGTAAGCGCCGGTATCGTGAAATACCAGATAGTCGCCCACCTGCGCCGCCGGCAGCGCGCGCGTTTCTACCTTGCCGCCTTCCAGCTGGGTAAAGACGTCGCCCGACTCGCACAGCGGCCCGGCGACCACGCTATCGCGCTGGGTTTGCTGGTCGATAGCGCGACCGTCGCCCGGCAGCAGCGAAATATGGTGATAGCTGCCGTACATCGACGGCCGCATCAGATCGCTAAAGCCCGCATCCACCAGCACGAAGTGGCGGCTGCCCATCGCTTTTACCGCGCGCACCTGCGACACCAGCACGCCCGCCTCGGCAACCAGGAAACGACCCGGCTCGATCTCCAGCTTGACTGCGTGGCCGAGGTGAGCGGCGATACGCTGACGCGCCGCGTCCCACAAGCCGAAATAGTGCGCGGTGTCGATCGCCTCTTCGCCGAAGCGGTAAGGAACAGAGAGCCCGCCGCCTGCCGAAATCGCCTCAAGGTCGTGGCCGAGCGCGATCACCTGCTCCACCATCGCGTCGCACACCTGCTGCAGGTGGCCGTAATCGACGCCGGAGCCGATATGCATATGCAGCCCGATCAGGCGCAGTCCGTAGGTTTTAATCGCCGCCAGCGCCTGCGGCAGTTCGCTGTGCCAGATGCCGTGCTTGCTGTTTTCGCCGCCGGTATTGGTTTTCTGGCTGTGGCCGTGGCCGAAACCGGGGTTGATGCGCAGCCATACCGCGTGGCCCGGCGAGACCTGGCCCAGCTGGTGCAGCATATCCACCGAGCCGGCGTTCACCGGCACTTTGAGTTCGGCAATGCGCGCCAGCGTCGGCCGGTCGAATACGTCGGCGGTAAAGACGATATCCTCGCCGCCTGGCTGAAAGCCCGCCGCCAGCGCGCGTTCGATTTCGCCGAGCGACACGGAGTCGACTTTGACGCCCGCCGCGCGCATCAGACGCAAAATATGAATGTTTGAGCAGGCTTTCTGCGCAAAGCGCACCACGTCGAAGGCGCGCAGCTGTTCGATGCGCTGCTGAATAATCTGGGCGTCATAGGCCCAGAACGGGCCGTTATACTGCTGCGCCAGCGGCAGCAGCTGCGCGGCGTTAAGCGCGGTGGTGTGGTCGGTTAGGGCGCGTGGCATAAGCATTCTCCTGTGAGTTGCTTCTATTAGGCCAGACGCGTGCCATGCTGAAAAATATCTGTTTTAATAGCTTCTATGCAAAATGGATATGGCAGCATATGGCGAAAATCAACTGGCGACACGTAGAGATTTTTCACGCGGTGATGACCAGCGGCAATCTGACGCAGGCCGCCGCGCTGTTGAACACCTCGCAGCCCACCGTCAGCCGCGAACTGGCGCGGCTGGAGAAGCAGCTGGGATTGACGCTTTTCACCCGCGTGCGCGGTCGGCTGCAGCCCACGGTGCAGGGCCTGCGGCTGTTCGAAGAGGTGCAGCGCTCCTGGTACGGGCTGGATCGCATTATGGAAGCGGCCGACGGGCTGCGTCAGTTCCGTCAGGGCGAGCTGTCGATCGCCTGCCTGCCGGTCTTTTCGCAGTCGCTGCTGCCGCCGCTGGTGCAGCCCTTTATGCAGCGCTACCCCGACGTCAGCCTGAATATTATTCCGCAGGAGTCGCCGCTGCTGGAGGAGTGGCTGTCGGCGCAGCGCTACGATCTCGGCCTGACCGAAACCCAGCATGCGCCCGCCGGCACGGAGCGGCTGCCGCTGCTGACCTGCGACGAGGTCTGCGTGCTGCCGCAGGATCATCCGCTTTGCGCGCGCGCGGTGCTGACGCCGCAGGATTTCGCCGGAGAGAACTACGTGAGCCTGTCGCGCGCCGACAGCTATCGTCAGCTGCTGGATTCGCTGTTTCATGAGCAGGGCGTGGAGCGCAGGCTGGCGCTGGAGACGCACAGCGCGGCATCGGTGTGCGCCATGGTGCGCGCGGGCGTGGGGATTTCAGTGGTGAATCCGCTGACGGCGCTCGACTATGCCGACAGCGGCGTGGTGATGCGCCGCTTCAGCGTCGCGGTGCCCTTTACCGTAAGTCTGGTGCGGCCGCTGCACCGCACCGCGTCGGCGCTGGTGGCGGCCTTTGTCGACCACCTGCAGGCGCAGGTGGCCGATTTTCCTCAGCGCATCGCCGAACGACTGGCTTAAGCGCGCACCGCGGCGGCGTTGCCGCCCGATTTACGGAAGGTGATCAGGCAGATAATCAGGCCAATAGCGGCCAGCGCGGCGGCGGCGACCGGCACGGCAGTCAGGCCGTAGCCCTGGCCGATGACCGCGCCGCCGACCCATGCGCCCAGCGCGTTGCCGACGTTGAAGGCGGAGATGTTCAGCGTCGAGACCAGGTTCGGCGCCTCTTTACCGTGGCGCACCACGTTGATCTGCAGACCCGGCACGGTGGCGAACGTCGCCATCGCCCACAGGAACAGCGTCACCTCCGCCAGCCAGAGCGCATGGCTGGTCCAGCTAAACAGCAGCGAGAAGATGGCGATCAGCGAGAAGCTTAAAATCAGGCTGAAAGAGACTTTCCAGTCCGCCAGCTTGCCGCCGAGGATATTGCCGACGGTCAGACCGGCGCCGATCAGGAACAGCGTCCAGCTGACGCCGCGCGCGCTGATGCCGGTCACCTGCAGCAGCAGCGGCGCGATATAGCTGAACAGTGCGAACATCGCCGCGGCGAAGAACACCGTCATCAGCAGCGAAAGCCACAGTTTGCCGTTGGCCAGCGCGCTGATTTCGCTCGCCAGATGCACCGGCTTCTCTTCTTTATTGGTGGGCAGGCTGACGATCAGCGCGATAAAAGCGAGTACGCCGATAATGGCGACGCCCCAGAAGGTGGCGCGCCAGCCGAACAGCTGACCAAACCAGGTGCCGAGCGGCACGCCAAGCACGTTCGCCAGCGTCAGGCCGGTGAACATCAGCGCCACCGCAGACGCCTGACGGCCCGGCGCCACCAGGCTCGACGCCACCACCGCGCCGATGCCGAAGAAGGCGCCGTGACAGAGCGCGGTGATCACGCGGGCCATCATTAGCAGGTTGTAGGTGTAGGCGAGTGCGCAGAGCACGTTACCGATAATAAAGATGATCATCAGCAGGATAAGTGTCTTTTTACGCGGCAGCTTTGCGGTTAACAGCGCCATAATCGGCGCGCCGATGGCGACGCCCAGCGCGTAGCCGCTGATCAGCCAGCCCGCTGACGGGATCGAGACCTGCAGATCGCCCGCCACGTCGGGCAGCAGGCCCATGATGACGAACTCGGTGGTTCCAATCGCAAACGCACTCAGCGCCAGCGCCAGTAAAGCAACAGGCATAACACACTCTCCCAATCGATATGCAGGTGAACGCCGCAGCGGACGCCGGGCGCGGACGGTTATAAAAATTTGAACTTCGTCACGGTGAGTATTAAATCATAGCCGTCAGTTTGCATACACCCTGCGTGCGGCAAGGATCTTTTGCCGCAGACGCAATAATGGGCCGCCGTACGCGTGATGGATCCTTAACAATCCTTTCCTCTTTTACGCGCTACGCTTGAGGGTAAGCGACAGGCGCGTGGCGCGCAGGGGCGCTTTGCGTGTAGATTCAATCAGGTAAAGGTATGGCGCGCGCTGCCGATACCCCAGTTGCCCTATGCGGTAATGTGAAGCCACTCTTATGCGGGGAGAGAATATGCAGCGGCTAATCGCCCTGACGGCGCTCTGTCTCAGCGGCTGCTCCGTCGGCCACTACGAGTACAGCAGCGAAGCGCAAAAGCGCGTCGATATGACCTATACCGGTATTCCCACCGCGCTCGGTCTGGGGACGCTGGGCACCACGATTCCGCTGACGGCGGAGTACAGCCTGACCGCCGCGCATGTCGCCAAATTTTCGCTCTATCGCGTTAAGGCCTGGCATCCAGAGTGCGATATCGCCGTGGTGTACCACAAGAATGCCGAAGCGAATTTGCCGCCGCGTTTTCGCAACAGCCACATCGGCGATAAGGTGAATCTTTACGGCTATAGCTTTATCAGCGCGATGCCGGTCAGCTCCAGCGGCGAGAATCTGATTAATACCTCGCTGGCGAACAGCTGGAACAAAGCGCAGTGCGTGGTGGTGGCGGCCAGTGCGGGCGTGGTGAAAGGCATGTCGGGCGGCGCGGTCTATAACGCGTCGGACGATACCCTGGCGGGCGTGATTGTCGGCTACAGCAGCCGCATTGATGATAACCGGAGTGGGAAGACGCTCTATCGCGACGTCGCGCTTTATGTGCCCTATGCGCGTTTCGAGGCCTGGCTGAATGGCGTGGTGAAGTCTTAAAGAAAAAGGCCGGAAATCCGGCCTTAGTGGCTGTTAGCTTGATGTGGCTGTTAGCTTGAAGCTGACGCGGCTGGCAGGGCCAGATCGCAAAGACGCAAAAAGTGGCATCCCTGCCAGCTCGGCCCGCACCATCCATGGTGCGGGACGCTTTGCTCCTCTGGCCCTGCCAGCCGCGTTTCAGGCTTAGGCGTTGCTGAAAAAGCAGTTATCAGTTAGCCGTTAGCCGTTAGCGTTACTTCGCGGTCGGACGCAGCGCCGGGAACAGGATCACGTCGCGGATGGTATGGCTGTTGGTGAACAGCATCACCATACGGTCGATGCCGATGCCCAGACCCGCCGTCGGCGGCAGACCGTGCTCCAGCGCCGTCACGTAATCTTCGTCGTAGAACATCGCTTCGTCGTCGCCTGCGTCTTTGGCGTTAACCTGCTGCTGGAAACGCTCCGCCTGGTCTTCCGCGTCGTTCAGCTCGGAGAAGCCGTTGCCGATTTCGCGACCGCCGATAAAGAACTCAAAGCGATCGGTGATTTCCGGGTTCTCGTCGTTGCGGCGCGCCAGCGGCGACACCTCCGCCGGGTACTCGGTGATAAAGGTCGGCTGAATCAGATGCGCTTCCGCCGTCTCTTCGAAAATCTCCGTCACCACGCGACCCAGGCCCCAGCTCTTCTCGACCTTGATGCCGATAGCACTGGCGATCGCCACCGCTTTATCGAAATCATCCAGATCCGCCAGATCGGTTTCCGGGCGGTACTTTTTAATCGCTTCGCGCATGGTCAGCTGCTCAAACGGCTTGCCGAAATCGAACTCCTGGTCGCCGTAAGGTACCTTCGTGGTGCCGAGAACCTCCTGCGCCAGGGTGCGGAACAGGCTTTCGGTCAGCTCGATCAGATCCCGGTAGTCCGCATAGGCCATATAGAGTTCCATCATGGTGAACTCAGGATTATGGCGCGGCGAGATGCCTTCGTTGCGGAAGTTGCGGTTGATTTCGAACACGCGATCGAAGCCGCCGACCACCAGACGCTTCAGATAGAGCTCTGGCGCGATACGCAGATACATATCGATATCGAGCGCGTTGTGATGGGTGATAAAGGGACGCGCGGAGGCGCCGCCGGGGATCACCTGCATCATCGGCGTTTCCACTTCCATAAAGTCGCGGCCGACCATGAACTGGCGGATGCCGGCCATGATCTGCGAGCGAATTTTAAAGGTGTTGCGCGACTCGTCGTTGGCGATAAGGTCCAGATAACGCTGACGGTAGCGGGTTTCCTGATCGGCCAGGCCGTGGAATTTGTCCGGCAGCGGACGCAGCGCTTTAGTCAGCAGGCGCAGCTCGTGACAGTGGATCGACAGCTCGCCGGTTTTGGTTTTGAACAGCTTGCCGCGCGCGCCGAGGATATCGCCGAGATCCCACTTCTTGAACTGCTCGTTATAAATGCCTTCCGCCAGATCGTCGCGCGCCACGTAGAGCTGAATGCGGCCGCCCACGTCCTGCAGCGTCACGAACGACGCCTTACCCATAATGCGGCGGGTCATCATACGACCGGCAACGCTGACCTCAACGCCTAAATCTTCCAGCTCTTCGTTGCTTTTCTCGTCATACTGCGCGTGCAGCGCGTCCGAGGTGGTGTCGCGGCGGAAATCGTTAGGAAACGCCACGCCGTTTTCACGCAGCGCGCTGAGTTTTTCGCGACGCGTTTTTAGTTCGTTATTTAACTCAAGGGCGGCATCAGCGCTCTGCGGTTGTTGTTCAGACATGTCGGTTCCTTATAGCCCTGCTTTTAAACTTGCTTCGATAAAACGGTCGAGATCGCCATCCAGCACCGCCTGGGTATTGCGGGTTTCAACGCCGGTGCGCAGATCTTTGATGCGGGAGTCGTCTAGCACATAGGAGCGGATCTGACTGCCCCAGCCGATGTCGGACTTGTTGTCCTCCAGCGCCTGCTTCTCAGCATTTTTCTTTTGCATCTCAAGCTCGTACAGCTTCGCCTTCATCTGTTTCATCGCCTGATCTTTGTTTTTATGCTGAGAGCGGTCGTTCTGACACTGCGTCACCGTGCCGGTGGGAATATGGGTGATACGCACCGCCGATTCCGTACGGTTAACGTGCTGACCGCCCGCGCCCGACGCGCGGTAGACGTCAATGCGCAGATCCGCCGGGTTGATGTCGATATCGATATCGTCATCCACTTCCGGATAGATAAACGCAGAGCTGAATGAGGTGTGACGGCGGCCGCCGGAGTCAAACGGACTCTTACGCACCAGGCGATGCACGCCGGTTTCGGTACGCAGCCAGCCAAAGGCGTAGTCGCCTGAGACGCGAATAGTTACGGACTTGATGCCCGCCACTTCGCCTTCTGACTCTTCAATGATTTCGGTTTTAAAGCCCTTAGATTCGGCCCAGCGCAGATACATACGCATCAGCATACTGGCCCAGTCCTGCGCTTCGGTGCCGCCGGAACCCGCCTGCAGATCGATATAGCAGTCGGCGCTGTCATACTCGCCGGAGAACATGCGGCGAAATTCCAGCTCGCCCAGTTTGCTTTCCAGCGTATCGAGCTCAGCGACCGCTTCGTCGAATGTCTCTTCGTCTTCGGCTTCTACGGCCAGCTCAAGCAGACCCTGCACATCTTCCAGGCCCTGCGACATCTGATCCAGGGTTTGCACGATCGCTTCCAGCGACGAGCGCTCTTTGCCCAGCGCCTGGGCGCGTTCAGGCTCGTTCCAGACGTCTGGCTGCTCCAGCTCGGCGTTTACTTCTTCGAGGCGTTCTTTCTTGGCATCGTAGTCAAAGATACCCCCTAAGAACGGCGCTGCGCTCGGTGAGGTCCTGGATGCGGTTTTTAACCGGATTAATTTCAAACATGGCTTCGGGTCTTTTCGCTGAATGTCGGGATGGAAACCCCGCAGTCTAACCGAAATAGCCGTGAGATTGTAGGGTTTCAGTCGCGCGCCGGCAGCGGCGGCGGCCGGCGAAATGTGCGGTGCGGCGCGTGTTTTTATGTTGATGGGCAGGCGCGGCGCAGTCCGGGTTGTGCGGTGCGCCGCGCGGATAACCTTTAGTCTCTCTCCCAGCCGTCGCCGCTGAAAGGATCGTGCTAGCCTGGACGCTACAGGAGCGAAAATACAGGGACGATTATGGCAGGAAAAAAAAGCGCTACGCCGCACGACGCAGTATTCAAAACCTTTCTTACCCACGCGCACACCGCGCGCGACTTTTTAGCGCTGCACCTGCCCGACTGGCTGCTGCGCATCTGCGATCTCTCGACGCTGCGCCTGACCTCCGGCAGTTTTATCGAAGAAGATCTGCGCGCTTACTACAGCGATATTCTCTACTCGCTGCAAACCACAGGAAAAAAGGGCTATGTCTACGTCATCATCGAACATCAAAGCTCGCCGGACCGGTTGATGGCATTCCGGCTGATGCGTTACGCCATCGCGGTGATGCAGCGCCATCTGGATGCTGGCCATCGTCATCTGCCGCTGGTGATCCCGCTGCTCTTCTATCACGGCAAACAACGTCCCTGGCCCTTCAGCATGCGCTGGACCGCGCTTTTCAGCGAGGCGGAACTGGCCGCGCGCCTCTATGGCGGCCCCTTTCCGCTGATCGATGTTAGCTTAATCGCCGACAGCGAGATTGTGCGTCATCGCAGTATGGCGGCGCTGACGCTGCTGCAGAAACATATTCGCCAGCGTGATCTCACCGGGTTGTTTGAGCGGCTGGTGACGCTTATGCTGCAGGATTCAGTGACCCGCAAACAGCGGCTGGCGCTGATTAACTATATGATTCAGGCGGGCGAAGCGCCGCAGGCGAAAAGCTTTATTGAGGAGCTGGCGCGGCGCGTGCCGCAGCAAAAGGAGGAACTGATGACGATTGCGGAACAGCTTAAGCAGATGGGACGAGAGCAGGGCCTTAGCGAAGGCCGTCACAAAGGCCTCGCCGAGGGCCGCAATGAAGGCCAGCGCGAGGCGACGCTGGCGATTGCGCGCAATATGCTGGCCAGAGGAATCGACCTGACGCTGGTGCAGGAACTGACCGGGCTGTCGGCGGCGGATCTGCAGCAGATCCGCCGCTAAAACCCGTTAACTCAGCGGCCAGAGATGATCGATAATCAGCTGCACCGAGCGATTGCCGCGGTATTCGTTGATATCGAGCTTAAAGGCCAGCTCGACCTGACGCACGCTGTTGTCGGGCCACAGGGTGGTGTCGACGTTGAAGGCGATGCCGTCGATCAGCGGGCCGCCGCCGAGCGGCTCCAGCATCACTTTCAGATGCCGCTCGCCCACCAGCCGCTGCTGCAGCAGCTTGAACTTGCCGTCGAAAGCGGGCTCGGGAAACGCCTGTCCCCAGGGGCCCGCTTCGCGCAGCAGTTCGGCGGTCTGCAAACTGAACTCGCCCGGCTGCAGCGCGCCGTCTGACCAGATAACGCTCTGCAGCGACTCTTCGCTCAGCCACTCGCCGAGCAGGTCGGCGAAGCGCTGGCGAAACGCCTCAAACTGCGTCTCTTCCAGCGACAGGCCTGCCGCCATGGCGTGCCCGCCGAACTTCAGCATCATGCCGGGATAGAGCGTATCAAGCCGCTCCAGCGCGTCGCGCAGGTGCAGACCGGGAATCGACCGTCCAGAGCCTTTGAGCGTGCCGTCGCCCGCAGGCGCGAACGCAATAACCGGACGATAAAAGCGCTCTTTCAGCCGCGAGGCGAGAATGCCCACCACGCCCTGATGCCACTCGGGATGGTAGAAAGCCAGCCCCAGCGGCAAATCGGTCTGCTTTCGCTCCAGCTCCATGCAGAGCGCCAGCGCCTCGCTCTGCATGCCCTGCTCAATCTCTTTACGCGTCTGATTGAGCGCGTCGAGTTCGTTGGCCAGCATCCGCGCCTGGGTAATGTCGTCGGTAAGCAGCAGCGCGACGCCAACCGACATATCGTCGAGCCGCCCCGCCGCATTCAGGCGCGGGCCGAGGGCGAAGCCGAGATCGCTCGCCACCAGCTGGCGCGCGTCGCGATTGGCGATCTCCAGCAGCGCGCGAATGCCGGGACGGCATTTGCCGGCGCGAATGCGGCTCAGCCCCTGCCACACCAGAATGCGGTTATTGACGTCGAGCGGCACCACGTCGGCGACGGTGCCGAGCGCCACCAGATCCAGCAGCTCCGCCAGATTCGGCTCCGCGCGCGTGGCGCCGAACCAGCCCAGCTTACGCAGATGCGCGCGCAGCGCCATCATCAGGTAGAAGGCGACGCCGACGCCCGCCAGCGCGCGCGACGGGAATTCGCAGTCGCGCAGGTTAGGGTTCACTATCGCTTCCGCCTCAGGCAGGGTGTCGCCAGGCAGATGGTGATCGGTGACCAGCACCGGAATGCCGTGTTGATGGGCGCAGGCGACGCCGGTATGGGACGAGATGCCGTTATCCACCGTCAGGATCAGCTGCGCGCCGCGCGCGCGCGCCTGCTCCACCACTTCCGGACTCAGGCCGTAGCCGTCGTCGAAGCGGTTTGGCACCAGATACTGCACGTTGTGGCCGCCCATGCTGCGCAGCGCCAGCACCGTCAGCGCGGTGCTGGTGGCGCCGTCGGCGTCGAAATCGCCCACCACCATAATGCGGCGTCCGTCGAGCAGCGCCTGATGCAGCAGCTCGACCGCCGCATCCAGCCCGTTGAGCGAGGAGAACGGCAGCAGATGCTTCGCGCCGCGCTCCAGCTCAGCCGCGCTGCGTACGCCGCGCTGCAGATAGAGACGTTTAAGCAGCGGCGGAAGATCTGCCGGGAGCTGGTCCTCGACGCCGATCTCGCGCCGCCGCAGTTCTACTGTTTTAATCACTGCCAATTAGCCACCGCGCTTCTGCTGATCCAATACCTGCTTCAGCTCCTGCGGCCCCTGATAGCCCGGGATCATCATGCCGGAGTCGGTCAGGATCGCCGGAGTGCCCTGGATGCCGTAAAGAATGCCCAGCTTGTAGTGCTGATCGAGATCGATCTTGCAGCTGTCCGGCGCGCTCATCTGCGGCGCGTTGCCCTTCATCGCTTCGTCGAACGCTTTGTTGCGGTCGGCGGCGCACCAGATCGCCTTCATGGCGTTTTCCACCTGGCCGTGCAGCCCTTCGCGCGGGAAGGCAAGATAGCGCACCGTAATGCCCAGCGCGTTGTAGTCGGCCATCTGCTCATGCAGCTTGCGGCAGTAGCCGCAGGTGATGTCGGTGAAAACGGTAATGACGTGCTGCTCTTTCGCCGCTTTATAGACAATCATCTGCGGCGCCAGCGCCTCGACCTTTTTGTCGAGCAGCTGATTGGTGACGTTGACCGGCTGCGCGCCGCTAACGTCATAGAGCGGGCCCTGAATCATATGCTTGCCGTCTTCGGTAACGTAAATCACGCCGCTTTCCGTCAGCACGGTTTTAAATCCCGGCAGCGGCGACGGCACGATTTCCGTCTGCTTCAGCCCCAGCTTTTTCAGCGACTGCAGGATCGCGCCGTCATCGGCCTGAGCTACGCTGCTGAAGGCGCCAGCCAACAGGGCCAGCAGGAGAAATTTCTTCATCTTCTTTCCTTAATGTCCGCGTCAGGCGCGCGGATGATGCTGTTGATGCAACTGACGCAGCCGCTCGGTGGCGACGTGCGTATAAATTTGCGTGGTAGAGAGATCGCTGTGTCCCAGCAACATCTGTACGACACGCAGGTCGGCGCCGTGGTTCAACAAATGGGTGGCGAAGGCGTGCCGCAGCACGTGCGGCGACAGTTTTTCGCTGTCGATGCCCGCCAGCACGGCGTAGTGCTTGATGCGGTGCCAGAAGGTCTGTCGCGTCATCTGCTGCGCGCGGCTGCTGGGAAACAGCACGTCCAGCGTCTGCCCGTTGAGCAGCCAGGGACGGCCGTGTTCCAGGTAGTGCTCCAGCCAGTAAACCGCCTCTTCGCCCAGCGGCACCAGGCGCTCTTTGTTGCCTTTGCCGATAACGCGCACCACGCCCTGGCGCAGACTGACGTCGCTCAGGGTCAGGCCGACCAGTTCAGAGACGCGCAGCCCGGTGGCGTAGAGCAGCTCCAGCATCGCCTTGTCGCGCAGCTCCAGCGGAATATCGGTGCTGGGCGCCTGCAGCAGCCGCTCCACCTGCGCTTCGCTGAGATCTTTCGGCAGCCGCTGCGGCAGCTTCGGCGCGGCCAGCAGCGTGCTGGGATCGTCGCTGCGCAGCTTCTCGCGGTAGAGATACTGAAAAATGCGGCGCATGGCGCTGAGCAGCCGCGCCGAGCTGCTGGCTTTATAGCCGCCTTCCAGCCGTTCGGCGAGAAACTGCTGCAAATCTTCGGCCTGCAGCGTCAGCAGCGTCAGCCCGCGATGCGTCAGCCAGTCGGTCAGGGTTTTTAAATCCTGACGATACGAGGACAAGGTATTTTGCGCCAGATTGCGTTCAATCCAGAGCGCATCCAGAAACTGTTCTGTCAGGTCGCTGTCTTGCACGGTATCCCCGCCTTGAGGTGAAATCGTGCTCATTATGCCTGAATCCGCCCTGCTTCTGATACAATTGCGCCAAAGTCAGTCTTAATCCGAGCATTATCTGCATGAAAATTGGTCTTTTTTACGGCTCAAGCACCTGCTATACCGAAATGGCCGCAG
Organism: Pantoea sp. X-Soil-MYKO-1289; assembly: GCF_059730625.1. NCBI lineage: Bacteria > Pseudomonadati > Pseudomonadota > Gammaproteobacteria > Enterobacterales > Erwiniaceae > Pantoea > Pantoea sp. X-Soil-MYKO-1289. The sequence goes on along the minus strand of NZ_AP036004.1, from coordinate 768,686 downwards.
AGAAAATCCGCGACTTTATCGGCGCTGAGCTGGTCACGCTGCACAACGTGAAAGATGACGATCCGCTGCTGATGGAGCAGTACGACCTGCTGATTTTAGGCATCCCGACCTGGGATTTCGGCGAGCTGCAGGAGGACTGGGAAGCGATCTGGCCGCAGCTGCCGACGCTCAACCTGCGCGGAAAAATCGTCGCGCTTTACGGCATGGGCGACCAGCTTGGCTATGGCGAATGGTTTCTCGACGCGCTGGGCATGCTGCACGAGCTGCTGCAGCCGATGGGCGTGAAGTTTGTCGGCTACTGGCCGCTGGAAGGCTATGAATTTACCAGCCCGCGTCCGCTTAGCGCCGACGGCACGCAGTTTGTCGGCCTGGCGCTGGACGACGTGAATCAGTTCGACGTCACCGACGCGCGTATCGAACAGTGGTGCGAGCAGATCCTGACCGAGACCGCCGCGCTGCTCTAGCGCCCGGCCTACTGCCTGTCCACGCGGCTGAGCAAACGGGCGCGCAGCTGACGCCACCGCGCGCGCGGCATCATATCCTGCATCAGCCACAGCCTGCGCGTCTGTGCTTTCTCGCTGCGCAACACCAGCAGCGCCGCGCCTGGCAGCCAGCGGATCGGTCCGCTGATGCGCCAGCGCGCGCCCTGCCAGCGCCAGCTGTCGTCGCTTTTATGCTGCAACATGCCGCGCCGCTGCGTCAGCCGGCGCTGCTGCTGTCGGTATTCATGCAGCATCAGCAGCAAAAGCGGGAGTTTAATCAGCCAGAACAGGGCGGGCAGCGGCGCGCTCGCCACGCTTAGCAGCGCGCCTGATGCCAGCGCGCCGTGCAGCAGGCGCGCCCGGCGCGACGGCCGCAGCTTACATTGCCACGGGGCCGCGTTCACGGTTGCGCTGCTGGATCAGCTGGACAATGCGCTTCAGCTCCGGGTCGGCCGGTTCGCCGTGATTCATCATCCAGTTAAAGAGATCGGGATCGTCGCTCTTCAGCAGCGCGACAAAAGCCTTTTTGTCGCTGTCGCTGAGGCTGTCATATTCATATTTGAAGAAAGGCATAATAGCGACATCCAGCTCCAGCATACCGCGGCGGCAGGCCCAGTGAATGCGCGATTTATCATGAATATCCATGTGTGTGATTTCCGCATTTCAGACAGGCGGCTAGTGTAACCTGGTTTTCTCACGCCTGCAGGCGCCCGTTGCGAGGCTGTGCGCCGCGCCGCACGTGCCGGCCTGTCGTTGCCGCGCCGACTCGCGATTTGTGCGCCCGATTCCGTAAACGGGTTGCAAAGCCAGTGCGCTCTTTTAACATTGAGTTCAGGATTCACCTTTTTAATCAGGACAGCCAATGCCTATTTTCAGCTTACCCCCGCGCCAGCCCGTGGCCGCCTCTCGCCTGCCGTTAACCCTGATGTCGCTGGACGGCTGGGCGCTGGTATCGGTGCAGGGCGCCGACAGCACCTCTTATCTGCAAGGCCAGCTCACGCTGGACGTCGCCGCGCTGGGCGCGGATCAGCATCGCCCGGCGGCGCACTGCGACGCAAAAGGCAAGATGTGGAGCAATCTGCACCTGTTCCATCGCGGCGAAGGTTACGCCTATCTGGTGCGCCGCGAACTGCGCGACACGCAGCTGACGGAACTGAAAAAATATGCGGTGTTCTCGAAAGTGACGCTGGCGCCGGACGACGACGCGGTGCTGCTCGGCGTGGCGGGGTTCCAGGCGCGCGCGGCGCTGACCAGCCTGTTCGACGCTCTGCCGGACGGCGATCATCCGGTGGTGCAGCAGGCGGAGAGCACGCTGCTGTGGTTCCCGACGCCCGCGGAGCGTTTCCTGATCGTGACCACGCGCGAGCAGGCGCAGGCGCTGCAGCAGAAGCTGGCCGACGACGCGCAGCTGAATGACAGCGCGCAGTGGCTGGCGCTCGATATCGAAGCAGGCATCCCGGTCATCGAGCCGGCGACCGCCGCGCAGCTGATTCCGCAGGCCACTAACCTGCAGGCGCTTGACGCCATCAGCTTTAAAAAAGGCTGCTATACCGGCCAGGAGATGGTGGCGCGCGCCAAATTCCGCGGCGCTAACAAGCGCGCCCTTTACTGGCTTGCCGGTCAGGCGAGCCGGGTACCCGCGGCGAACGACTCGCTGGAGCTGCAGATGGGCGAGCGCTGGCGCCGCACCGGCACGGTGCTGGCCGCCGTTCAGCTCGACGATGGCGAAGTGTGGGTGCAGGTCGTGATGAACAACGATCTGGAAGCGGATAGCGTGCTGCGCGTCGAGGGCGACGAAGGCGGACGGCTGCTGATCAAGCCGCTGCCCTATTCGCTGGAAGAGTAATCTCTGGCCGCGCCCGTCCCGACGAGACCGGGCGCGGCGCTTTACATCACGTAAAAGTAGATGGCGCAGAAGTGGCAGGCGCTGCCCCCCAGCACAAAGGCGTGCCAGATAGCGTGGTTATAGGGGATACGCCGCGCCACGTAGAAAATGACGCCAAGCGAATAGATGATGCCGCCGGCCGCCAGCAGCCAGACGCCGCCCGGCGAAAGCGTCAGCGCCAGCTGATAGATCACCACCAGCGACAGCCAGCCCATACAGAGATAGGTCACCAGCGACAGCGCCTTAAAACGGTGCGCGATGGTGAGCTTGAAGATGATGCCCGCCAGCGCCAGCCCCCAGATCACCGCCATCATCCCATGCGCCAGCGGCGACTTCAGTCCCACCAGCAGAAAAGGCGTATAGGTGCCGGCGATCAGCAGATAGATGGCGCAGTGATCGAGTTTTTTCAGCCAGCGTTTGGCGCGCTGCTGGGGAATAGCGTGATAGAGCGTAGAGGCGAGAAACAGCAGTATCATGCTGCCGCCATAGAGGCTGTAGCTGGTGATGGCGATAGCGTTAGCGCCCGCTTCGGTCGCCTGCGCCAGTAGCAGCACCAGACCGACAATGCCGAACAGGCAGCCGAGACCGTGGCTGATGCTGTTGGCAATCTCCTCAGCGAGCGAGTAGCCCTGAAGGGCTAAGCGATTTTTCATTATGGCGCGTTCCTCAACGTCGTGATGGGTGCGGATTTTCTGCTCTCCAGCATAGCCAGGAATATTTTGAGAGTACACGTGTACGCCAAAATTAATCTGTGAATGCGTGTTACCGTCTGCGCAGCGCGCAAATCTGCTACACTGCGCGCAGATCCATTTTTCATGAGCGCCCCCGCCGATGTTCTCTCATCACGATCTTGCCAGCCTGAATGACCTCGAGATGCAGGTTTATCACGACATCATTAAACACCCGGAAAGCGTCAGCTATATGACCATCCGCGAGCTGGCGGAGCGAGCGGGCGTCTCGACCACCACCGTGCTGCGTTTCTGCCGCAAGATGCAGTGCGACGGCTGGTCGGAATTTCGCATTCGTTTCCGACTGGCGCAGCAGCAGGCGCAGCCCGCGCAGGCGAACGTCGGCGTCAGCGAAATGCTGAGCTTTTTCAAAAGTATTAATAACGATGAATTCAGCGAGCTTATTTCCCGCGCCGCGCAGATGATTAATCGCGCCGAACAGCTTTTCTTTATTGGCGCCGGCACCTCGGGCAGCCTGGCGAAATATGGCGCGCGCTTTTTTTCTAACGTCGGGAAATTCAGCCACTATATCGACGATCCCTATTATCCGGTCAGCGGCAACGTGGATGAAAATACGCTGGCGATATTGCTCTCCGTCTCTGGCGAGACGCCGGAAATATTGCGTCTTGCCAGCCAGTTCAGCCTGCGTCGCTGCCAGATCATGGCGATAACCCACTCAGAGAGCAGCTCGCTGGCGAAAATGAGCGATTTTACGCTGGCCTATCATGTGCCGGTCATCCGCCTGAGCGACAATTCCGATATCACCACGCAGGTGCCGGTGATGTATATTCTCGAGGCTATCGGCCGCCTGCTGAATAAATAAAACAGGCTGTTTTACCGGCGTAACATATTACTCTGGCGCGCCGCTGTTATAGCGTGACTTCCTTTTTCGCTTTGCTACACTCGCGGCAAGATCTATTTCGCTGAGAGGGACGTATGCATAACGAATCAGGCTTTCCGCAACACTTTTTATGGGGCGGCGCGGTGGCGGCGCATCAGGTCGAAGGCGGCTGGGATCAGGGCGGCAAAGGCGTCAGCATCGCCGACGTGCTGACCGGCGGCTCTCACGGCGTCAGCCGCGTCATTACCGATGGCGTGCAGCCGGGCAACCACTATCCCAACCATCAGGGCGTGGAGTTCTACTCGCGCTACAAAGAGGACGTGGCGCTGTTTGCCGAGATGGGCTTTAAGTGTTTTCGTACCTCTATCGCCTGGACGCGCATCTTCCCTGAAGGCGACGAGCAGGAGCCGAACGAGGCGGGCCTGCAGTTTTACGACGATCTGTTCGACGAACTGCTGAAGTATGGCATCGAGCCGGTTATCACCCTCTCCCACTTTGAGATGCCTTACCATCTGGTGAAACAGTACGGCGGCTGGCGCAGCCGCAAAGTGGTGGATTTCTTCGTGCGCTTTAGCGACGTGGTGATGCGCCGCTATCAGCACAAAGTGAAGTACTGGATGACCTTTAACGAGATCAATAACCAGCGCAACTGGCAATATCCGCTGTTTGGCTACTGCTGCTCCGGCGTGGTGTTCACCGACTATGAAAAGCCGGAAGAGGTGATGTATCAGGTGATGCATCACCAGTTTGTCGCCAGCGCCAAAGTGGTCAGCCTCGGCCACGCCATCAATCCCGATTTCCAGATCGGCTGCATGATCGCCATGGTGCCGATTTACCCCTACTCCTGCCATCCTGACGACGTGATGCTGGCGCAGGAAGCGATGCATCAGCGCTATGTCTTTAGCGACGTGCAGATGCGCGGCGCTTATCCGGCCTATACCCTGAAAGAGTGGGCGCGTAAAGGCTATCAGATTGAAATGGAAGCGGACGACGCCGAGACGCTGCGCAACGGCTGCGCCGATTACGTCGGCTTTAGCTACTACATGAGCAACGCGGTAAAACACGACGCCAGCGGCGTTGACGATCCCATTACCGGCTTTGACGGCGTGGTAAAAAACCCGCACGTCGGCGCCTCCGACTGGGGCTGGCAGATCGATCCGACCGGGCTGCGCTATGCGCTGAACGCGCTTTATGAGCGTTACCAGAAGCCGCTGTTCATCGTCGAAAACGGCTTTGGCGCCATCGACAAAGCGAATGAAGAGGGCGTGATTGAGGATGACTACCGCATCGACTACCTGCGCGCGCACATCGCCGAGATGAAAAAAGCGGTGACGCACGACGGCGTCGAGCTGATGGGCTATACGCCGTGGGGCTGCATCGACTGCGTTTCGTTCACCACCGGTCAGTACGACAAGCGCTACGGCTTTATCCACGTCAATAAAAACGACGACGGCAGCGGCGACTTCGCCCGCTCGCGCAAGAAGAGCTTCGGCTGGTATCAGCAGGTTATCGCCAGCAACGGCGAAACCCTCTGATCCTCGCAGGGCCGCGCCGCAACGGGCGCGGCCTCGCGGTCAGCGGCCGCCGGCGGCGTCGATAAAGGTGCCGGTAATATAGGAGGCCGCCTCGCTCGCCAGCCAGGCAATCGCTTCAGCAATCTCTTCCGCTTCTCCGCCGCGTCCCATCGGGATGATGCCCGCTGTGGCCGCCACGCGATCGACGCGTCCCGGCTCGCCGCCGTCCGCATGCATTTCGGTATAGATAAAGCCAGGCCTGACGCTGTTGACGCGAATGCCCTGCGCCGCCACCTCCAGCGATAATCCTTTCGTCAGCGAATCCATCGCCCCTTTCGACGCTGCATAGTCGACATACTCTCCCGGCGCGCCAAGACGCGATGCGGCGGAGGAGACGTTGATAATCGAACCGCCCTGGCCGCCGTGCTGCGTGCCCATGCGCTTCACCGCTTCGCGGCAGCAGAGAAAGGCGCCGGTGACGTTGGTGGCGAAGACGCGCTGCAGACGTTCGGCGCTGAGATCCTCTACCCGACACTGCGTAAAGAGAATGCCCGCGTTGTTGACCAGCACACCGAGCGGCATCGCCTCCTCGTCCAGCCGCTGAAACAGCGCCATAATCTGCGCCTCCTCGGCGATATCCGCCTGCACGGCAAAGGCTTCGCCGCCCTGCTCGCGGATCTGCGCCACCACCTGCTGCGCCTCGTCTGCGCGCTTCAGATAGTTAACCGCCACGCGGTAGCCCTGCTGCGCCAGCTTGAGCGCCGTCGCGCGGCCAATTCCCCGGCTTGCGCCGGTCACCAGAGCCAGTGTCATATTTTCTCCATAAAAAAGGGCCGGATAAGCGGCCCTTGATAACAGCGTTGCGCGGCGTTTACTGATAATCGCTCATCGGCACGCAGGAACAGAACAGGTTGCGATCGCCGAACACGTCGTCGAGGCGCTTCACCGTCGGCCAGTACTTATTGTCGCTGCCCGCCGGGAAGACCGCCAGCTCGCGGCTGTAAGGATGGCTCCACTCGCCGACGATTTCGACCTGGGTATGCGGCGCGTTCACCAGCGGGTTATCCTCCGCCGGCCATTCGCCGTCGGCCACGCGATCGATCTCCATGCGGATAGAGAGCATCGCGTCGATAAAGCGATCCAGCTCGATTTTGCTCTCAGACTCGGTCGGCTCCACCATCAGGGTGCCGGCGACCGGGAAGGACATGGTCGGCGCGTGGAAGCCGTAGTCGATAAGGCGTTTAGCGATATCCAGCTCGCTGATGCCGGTCTGCTCTTTCAGCGGGCGAATGTCGAGAATACATTCGTGCGCCACGCGGCCGTCGCGGCCGGCATAGAGGATCGGATAGGCCGACTGCAAGCGGCTGGCGATATAGTTGGCGTTGAGAATGGCGACCTGACTGGCGCGCTTCAGCCCCTCCGCGCCCATCATGCGGATATACATCCAGCTGATCGGCAGGATAGAGGCGCTGCCGAACGGCGCCGCCGAGACCGCGCCCTGCTGCGTCAGCATCTCCTCAATCTGCACCACGCTGTGGCCCGGCACAAACGGCGCCAGGTGCGCTTTCACGCCGATAGGGCCCATGCCCGGGCCGCCGCCGCCGTGCGGGATGCAAAAGGTTTTGTGCAGGTTGAGGTGCGATACGTCCGCGCCGATATAGCCCGGCGTGGTAATGCCCACCTGGGCGTTCATATTGGCGCCGTCGAGATAGACCTGGCCGCCGTGCTGATGCACGATCTGGCACACTTCGCGGATGGTCTCTTCATAGACGCCGTGCGTCGAAGGATAGGTCACCATAATGCAGGAGAGCTGCTCGCCCGCCTGCGCCGCTTTTTCGCGTAGGTCGCCGAGGTCGATATTGCCCTGCTTGTCGCAGGCCACCACCACCACTTCCATGCCCGCCATCTGCGCCGAAGCGGGGTTAGTGCCGTGCGCGGAGCTGGGGATCAGGCAGAGGTTGCGCGCGCCTTCGTTACGGCTTTCGTGATAGCGACGGATCGCCAGCAGCCCGGCGTATTCGCCCTGCGCGCCGGAGTTCGGCTGCATGCAGAGCGCGTCATAACCGGTGAGCTGCACCAGCCACTGCGACAGCTGGCCGATCATCTGCAGATAGCCGGTGGCCTGCTCTGCCGGACAGAACGGATGCAGCTCGGCGAACTCCGGCCAGGTGATGGGGATCATCTCGGCGGCGGCATTGAGCTTCATGGTGCAGGAGCCGAGCGGGATCATCGCCTGGTTCAGCGCCAGATCCTTTTTCTCCAGGCTATGCATATAGCGCATCATCTCGGTTTCGCTGTGATGGCGATTAAAGACCGGATGGGTCAGGATGGCGCTCTGACGCTGCAGCGCGGCGGGGATCGCCTGGCTATCGGCCGCGACGGCGGCATCCAGCTTGTCGATATCCTGGCCGTGCTCGTCGCCCAGCAGAATGGCGAACAGCGCCTGCACATCTTCGCGGCGCGTGGTTTCGTCCAGCGTAATGCCGACCGCGTGATGAATATCGCTGCGCAGGTTGACGCCGAAGCTCTGCGCGCGGTTCAGCACCGCGGCTTTATCTTCCACCTCGACCGTCAGGGTGTCGAACCAGCTGCTGTGACGCAGCTTCAGCCCGCCGTTTTGCAGCCCGGCCGCCAGAATAGTAGTCAGACGATGGATGCGGGAGGCGATACGCTTCAGCCCTTTCGGCCCGTGATAGACCGCGTAGAGTCCGGCAATATTGGCGAGCAGCACCTGCGACGTACAGATGTTGGAGTTCGCTTTTTCACGGCGGATATGCTGCTCGCGCGTCTGCATCGCCATACGCAGCGCGGTGTTGCCCGCAGCGTCGCGCGACACGCCGATAATGCGGCCCGGCATTGAGCGCTTGTGCTCATCGCGGCTGGCGAAAAAGGCGGCGTGCGGGCCGCCGTAGCCCATCGGCACGCCGAAGCGCTGCGCCGATCCGAACACGATGTCCGCGCCCTGCTTGCCGGGCGCTTCCAGCATCACCAGCGCCATAAAGTCCGCGGCGACGCTGACCACGATTTTGCGGCTTTTCAGCTCGGCGATCAGCGCGCTGTAGTCGTGCGCTTCGCCGGTGGTGCCGACCTGCTGCAGCAGCACGCCGAACAGCCCGTCGTGATCCAGCGCTTTCTCGGCGCGATCGATAATCAGCTCGAAGCCGAAGGTCTCGGCGCGGGTGCGCACCACGTCCAGCGTTTGCGGATGGATATCGTCCGCGATAAAGAATTTACCGGCGTTTTTAAGCTTGCTGACGCGCTTCGCCATCGCCATCGCTTCCGCCGCCGCCGTGGCTTCATCCAGCAGCGAGGCGGAGGCGACGTCCAGACCGGTCAGATCGAGCGTCACCTGCTGAAAGTTAAGCAGCGCCTCCAGGCGGCCCTGCGACACTTCCGGCTGATAGGGGGTATAGGCGGTGTACCAGCCCGGATTTTCCAGCATATTGCGCAGGATCACCGGCGGCGTGATCACCGCGCTGTAGCCCATGCCGATCCAGGATTTGTAACGCTGATTCTGACCGGCGATCGCCTTAAGCTCGGCCAGCGCCTGCTGCTCGGTCGCCGCATCGCCGACGGCGGGCGGGCCAGGCAGCTGGATGTCGGCCGGTACGATGGTGCCGATCAGCGCGTCCAGCGAGCTGGCGCCGATCGCCTCCAGCATCAAAGCCTGTTGTTCCGGCGAGGGGCCGATATGGCGTTCAATAAAGGCGCCGTTGTGTTCGAGCTGGCTCAAAGTCTGGGTCATTTGCAGTCAATCCTGAATCGGGCTGGAGTACAGAGAAAGCAAGGGACAAAAAGCGGCCAGCGAGGTCTGGCCGCCCTGTTGCTTATTCGTCGATGGAGGCTTTATAGGCGTCCGCGTCCAGCAGCGAATCGAGCTCGGATTCGTCGCTGGGTTTGATTTTAAACAGCCAACCGGCTGCGTAGGGCTCGCTGTTGACCAGCTCCGGCGCGTCGCCCAGCGCCTCATTGACGGCGACGATTTCGCCGCTGACGGGCGCGTAGATATCGGACGCGGCTTTGACCGATTCCGCGACGGCGCACTCTTCGCCGGCTGAGTAGCTGTTGCCGACATCCGGCAGATCGACAAACACCATGTCGCCTAACAGCTCCTGAGCGTGCTCGGTAATGCCGACGGTAAAGGTGCCGTCCGCTTCCTTACGCACCCACTCATGACTGTCACGGTATTTCAATTCGTTTGGCACATTGCTCATCGCCCTTTCTCCTGAAAATAGATTACTGAACCGGCTTGCCGCCGCGTACAAAAACAGGTTTGGTTACTTTTACCGGCATTTCGCGCTGGCGGATCTCGACGATAGCGCTTTCGCCAATGCCTGCCGGCACGCGCGCCAGCGCGATGCTGTAGCCGAGCGTCGGCGAGAAGGAGCCGCTGGTGATCACGCCCTGCTGCGACTGGCCTTGCGCGTCGGTAAAGCGTACCGGCTGCCCGCCGCGCAGCACCCCTTTTTCCGTCATGATCAGGCCAACCAGCTTGTCGGTGCCTCTTTCACGCTGCATCTCCAGCGCTTCGCGCCCGATAAAGTCGCGGTCGGCCGGCTCCCAGCAGATCGTCCAGCCCATATTGGCCGCCAGCGGCGAGACGCCTTCGTCCATCTCCTGGCCGTAGAGGTTCATGCCCGCTTCCAGACGCAGCGTATCGCGCGCGCCCAGTCCAGCCGGTTTTACCCCTGCCGTCAGCAGACGCTGCCAGAAATCCGCGGCGGCGGCGGCTGGCAGCGCGATTTCATAGCCCGCTTCGCCGGTGTAGCCGGTGGTGGCGATAAACAGGTCGCCGGACTGCACGCCAAAAAAGGGTTTCATCCCGGCTACCGCGTCGCGCTGCTCCGCGCTGAACAGCGTCTGCGCCTTCTGCTGCGCCTGCGGCCCCTGCACGGCGATAAGCGCCAGGTCGTCGCGCTCGGTCAGCGCCACGCCATAGGCCTGAGCGTGCTTGCCGATCCACGCCAGATCCTTTTCACGCGTGGCCGAGTTGACCACAAGACGGAAAAAGTCGTCGGTCATAAAGTAAACAATCAAATCGTCAATGACGCCACCGGAGGCGTTCAGCATGCCGGTGTAGAGCGCTTTGCCGGGCTGCGTCAGGCGAGCGACGTCGTTCGCCAGCAGATGCCGCAGAAAGTCGCGCGTCTGCGCGCCGTGCAGATCGACGATAGTCATATGCGACACGTCGAACATACCGGCGTCCTGGCGCACGGCATGGTGTTCGTCAATTTGCGAACCGTAGTGCAGCGGCATCATCCAGCCGTGGAAGTCGACCATGCGGGCGCCGCAGGCCTGATGCTGTTCAAACAAAGGGGTTTGCTGAGTCATAACCATCCTGTCGCGAAGCGGGTAAGTTTCGGGCGGGCGTTAGCCTGCTTATCGCCCGGCGCAAACGTTCTCTTTTCCCTGACGTTATCATTGAAAAGACGATTTAACCATAAGCTGTACAGGGTCGAATTGAAGCATGCCTCTTGAGCAGCACGCAAAGACGACAGCATAATTAACTGCGTTTTTGTGATTTACCACGCAGGAAAGAGGCGTATCGCCGTTATGCGCAGCAAGATAATCAGCGGGGGCGCGCAAAATGTTAACAACGCACTCGACGGAGATCGTTATGGAATAAATAAAACTAATGCGAACAGAGGGGTGAAATTAGAATAAATCAAACGAGGCCCGCTAAAGGTGCAGTCCCGCTCATTTTTGGTGCAGAGCGACCAAAAGACGTAAAAAAGCCAGCGCAAGGCTGGCTTAATGAAAGCAGCGCGCGGCTTAGCGCAGCCAGGCTGGCATATCGTTTAGCCCCATCGCCTGACGCAGCATCGTGGGTTTCACGCCGGGCAGCGTATCCGCCAGCTTCAGTCCCAGATCGCGCAGCAGCTTTTTCGCCGGATGGCTGCCGGCGAACAGCTCGCGAAAGCCCTGCATGCCCGCCAGCATCAGCGCCGCGCTGTGTTTGCGGCTGCGCTCGTAGCGACGCAGATAGAGATGCTGACCGATATCCTTGCCCTGCTGGTGCAGCCTGCGGATTTCGCCAATCAGCTCTGCGGCGTCCATAAAGCCGAGATTCACGCCCTGTCCCGCCAGCGGATGAATGGTATGCGCGGCGTCGCCCACCAGCGCCAGACGATGCGCCGCGAAATTGCGGGCGTAGCGCGCCATCAGCGGGAAAGATTTACGCTCGCTCGCCAGTTCACAGAGACCGAGGCGCATATCGAACGCCACCGCCAGCTGCTGGTTGAACAGCGCCTGCGGCATGCTCTCCAGCCGGCTCGCTTCCTGCGGCGAGAGCGACCAGACGATCGAGCTCAGGTGCGGATCCTGCATCGGCAGGAACGCCAGAATGCCGTCGCCGTGGAAAACCTGGCGCGCCACCGCGTTATGCGGCTGCTCGGTGCGGATATTCGCCACCAGCGCATGGTGATCGTAATCCCAGAAGGTTAAAGGAATATCGGCTTTGTTGCGCAGCCAGGAGTTGGCGCCGTCCGCGGCGATCAGCAGGCGCGCGGTCAGCATGGTGCCGTCCTGCAGGGTGACAAAGGCTTCATTTTCGCCGAACGCCACCTGCTGCAGCTGCGAAGGCGCCATAAGGGTCACGTCGCTGCAGCGGCTGGCGCGCTGCCAGAGCGCGCTGTGAATCGCCGGGTTTTCGACAATGTGTCCCAGATGGGTCAGCCCCTGCTGTTCGTCATCGAAGCTAATGGCGCCGAAACTGTCGCGATCCCACACCTCCATGCCGTGATACGCGCTGGCGCGCCGCGCCAGAATATCGGACCAGACCTCCAGCTTCTGCAGCAGCCGCTCGCTGGCGGCGTTGATTGCCGATACGCGAATCGACGGCGCAGCGCTGGCGTCGAACTGCGGCTCCGCCGTTTTTTCCAGCACGGCGACGCGCAGCCCGCTGCCCTGCAAACCGCAGGCGACCGCCAGTCCTACCATGCCGCCGCCGGCGATAACCACATCAAAACTTTGCATCGGTGCCCCTTAGTTAACGCTTAACCCAGCCAAGCGTGCGCTCGGCCAGTTGATTACGCAGCCACGGCAGATGATCCATCGCCATCAGCCCCAGATTTCGTCCCGCCACCAGCGGCGCATAGCGATTGGCGAACAGCCGCACCAGCCCGTCGGTGATGCCTATCGTCGTCGCGCGATCGGGCTGACGACGCTGCTGATAGCGATGCAGGACGGCGTAGCCGCCCACATCCTGCTGCTGACGATGCGCGGCCGCCAGGGTCTCCGCCAGCGACATCACGTCGCGCAGCCCGAGGTTGAAGCCCTGTCCGGCGATCGGATGCAGCGTCTGCGCCGCATTGCCGATTAGCGCCAGCCGGTGCGACGTCTGCTGCCCGGCGCGCTGCAGCGCCAGCGGATAGCTCTCGCGCTGGCCCGTATGGGTAAAACGCCCCAGCCGCCAGCCGAACGCGCGCTGCAGCTGCGCCAGGAATTCGTCGTCGCTCCAGCGTGCAATTTTTTCACGCGCCGAGAGCGGATGGCACCACACCAGCGACAGGCGATTGTCCGACATCGGCAGCAGCGCCAGCGGGCCGTGCTCGGTGAAGCGCTCAAAGGCGCGTCCCTGATGGGGTAACTGAGTCGAGACATTGGCGATCACCGCCAGCTGCTGATAATCCTCGCGCTGCCACTGAATGCCGAACGAGGCGGCGAGCGGCGAGCGCGAGCCGTCTGCGGCCACCAGCAGCGCCCCTTCCAGCTGTTCGCCGCTCTCCAGCGTCACCTGCACGCTCTCCTGGCGGCGCTGCGCGTCGATAACGCGCGCCGGACAGCGTAGCGTCACGCCTGGCGCGCTTTTCAGACGCTCGAACAGCCGCTGACCCACGTCGAAAAGCTCGACGACGTAGCCGAGCGCCGGGATCTGATAGGCCCCGGCGTCCAGCGTGACGAAACCGGCATGGCCGCGATCGGAGACGTGGATGTCAGTAATGGGCGTGGCGTACTTCTCGATGCTGCGCCAGAGATCGATATCGAGCAGCTGTTGACGCGTGCCGGCGGCCAGCGCGATGGCGCGGCCGTCATACCCTGGGTGGGCGCGGCTGTCGGGCGCGCTGTTCTCAATCAGCGTCACCGGCAGCTGCCCTTGCGTGAGGTGGGAAATAGCCAGCGCCAGGGTCGCGCCGGTCATGCCGCCTCCGGCGATAATCACCGTCATGCCTGACGCGCCGCTGCCATCAGCGCCTCAATCGCGTCCGCGTCCTTGACCACGCTGTCGGTCAGATTCTCGTTGCCGGTTTCAGTGATCAGAATGTCATCTTCGATACGAATGCCGATGCCGCGATATTCCGCAGGCACGTCGGCATCCGGCGTGATATAGAGCCCCGGCTCAACGGTCAGCACCATGCCCGGTTCCAGAATACGGTCGCGCGAAGGCGTGCCGTAGTGGCCGACGTCATGCACGTCGAGGCCCAGCCAGTGGCTCAGCCCGTGCATAAAGAACTGCCGGTGCGCCTCTTCGGCGATCAGCGTCTCTACCTCGCCCTGCAGAATGCCCAGCTCCACCAGTCCGCTGACCATAATGCGCACCACCTCTTCGTTGACGTCGCGGATGCTGACGCCGGGACCAAAGAGCGCCAGCGCTTTGTAAAGCGAGGCGAGCACGATGTCGTAAATGGCGCGCTGCGGCGCGCTGAATTTGCCGTTGACCGGGAAGGTGCGGGTGATATCGCCGGCGTAGCCGTGAAATTCGCAGCCCGCGTCAATCAGCACCAGATCGCCGTCGCGCAACTCGCTCTCATTTTCGGTGTAGTGCAGGATGCAGCCGTTTTCGCCCGAGCCGACGATGGTGTTATAGGAGGGAAAGCGCGCGCCGTGGCGGTTGAAGACGTAGTGAATTTCGCCTTCCAGATGGTATTCGAACAGGCCGGGACGGCAGGCTTCCATCGCGCGGGTATGCGCCAGCGCGCTGATTTGCCCGGCGCGGCGCAGGATGGCGATCTCTTCCTCATCCTTGAACAGACGCATTTCGTGTACCCAGGGGCGCCAGTCGGTGAGCGTCGCCGGCGCGCTGAAATTCTGGCGAAAGCCGCGGCGCAGCTTCTCCAGCGCCGCAAACACCAGCGTATCCGCTTCCGCGTATTCGCCCTGCGCGTGATAAACCACGTCAAGCCCGTTCAACAGCAGGTGCAGCTGCTGGCCGATATCATCCCAGGGCAGCGCGCGATCGACGCCTAGCTTTTCAGGCGCGGCATCCTGCCCTAGCCGACGGCCGAACCAGATCTCCGCGGTGAGATCCCGCACGCGATTGAACAGCACGCTGTGGTTGTGCGTTTCATCGCTTTTGATCAGCACCAGCAGCGCCTGCGGCTCGTTGAAACCGGTGAAATAGAGGAAGTCGCTGTTTTGCCGGAACGGATATTCGCTGTCGTTGCTGCGGGTCACTTCCGGCGCAGCAAAGATCAAAGCGGCGCTGCCAGGAGCCATTTTCGCCAGCAGCGCCTGACGACGCTGCTGGAAAGTATCCAGAGAAATCATGTTTGCACTCCCTGTAGAAACGGGCGCGTTCGCGCCCTGAGATATCTGGCTTAGTGTAGCGTCGGTTTTTTCACTTCGGGGGCGACAGGTTGCGGACGCGTGAAGGTGTCGTGGCACAGCAGCGCCGCCACGCGCACATATTCAATCACCTCTTCCAGCGACTGCTCCAGCTCTTCCTGGTCTTCATCTTCGTCATAACCGAGCTGAGCGATGGTGCGCAGATCGTCAATCGCCTCGCCGGTTTCGCCGGTCACTTTCTCCAGTTTCGGCTGCGTAACGCCCAGGCCGAGCAGGAAGTGGTTCACCCAGCCCGCCAGCGCGTCGGCGCGGTCGAAGACGCTGATGTCTTCGTCATCCGGCAGCATCAGTTGAAACAGGTAGCCCTCTTCTTCCAGCGTGCTGGCGGTGCTGTCGTGCAGCGCCTGAAGCGGTGACGCCAGGCTCTGCGAGAAGGCCATGCCTTCGTTGGTGAGATCGTGCACCAGCGTTTTCCAGCTGGCGTCCTGATTGCCGCCGCACAGAATGCCGCTGAGCAGACCATGCATTTCAGCTGGCGTCATCCCCACGCCTTGTTGAGAGAGCGCTGAAGCCAGCGCGTTGTAATCGGGGGTCAGGTTCTGTAAAGACATAAGGATTCGTCGTCGTTGGCAGAATAAGTTCGTGTTATGCTACCACTAGCTGCCTCAAGGTTTCCAGAAAAGGGGTTGTAAGTTATTTCGCGGGTCTATATAGTTGCCCGCCTCCCAAGGCATTGAGCCCAAAGGGAGCTGCGGGCGAAGTAATCAGTCAGGAAGGTGGCATGTCTGCACAACCGGTAGATATACAAATTTTTGGTCGTTCATTGAGAGTGAATTGTCCGCCTGAACAGCAAGATGCGCTGAATGCGGCTGCCGATGACCTCAATCAACGGTTGCAAGATTTAAAAGTTCGCACTAGAGTCACAAATACCGAGCAACTGGTGTTCATCGCCGCGTTAAACATTTGCCATGAACTGGCGCAAGAGAAAATGAAAACGCGCGATTATGCTGCTAATATGGAACAACGTATCCGTATCCTGCAGCAGACGATTGAACAGGCTCTTGTTGAGCAAGGTCGCATAACCGACCGCCAGGGTGCGAAGTTCGAATAATACTTTATGGTTGCTGCGCAGCGGCAACGGTGAAGTCCATTTTCTCTGAGATGTTTGCAAGCGGGCCAGTCCCCTGAGCCGATATTTCATACCAACAGAGTGTGGCGCTCTGTAACCTGTGAGCATGCTCGGTTCGTCCGAGAAGCCTGATGGTTGCGACGGCACATTCACCTTGAACCAAGGGTTCAAGGGTTACAGCCTGCGGCGGCATCTCGGAGATCTCCTTCTGTTCTGCATCTGTCTTTCCCCTTTATGAATGATATAGTTGCTTAATCAGCGACTATATCAACGGGGTTCTCGTGTCCCAGCCCTCTCTGCTCGATCGCCACCATATCCGCCAGCATGTGCGCCACCTGCGCCGCGCCCTGACGCCTGAGCAGCAGGAACAGGCTGCCGCTCTGATGGCGGAACACGCCGTTAACTTCGCCCCTCTCGCCAACGCCAGCCATATCGCGCTCTTTTTGTCGGTAGACGGCGAGCTTAATACCCGTCCGCTTATCGCTAAGCTGTGGCAGCAGAAAAAGCAGGTTTATCTGCCGGTGCTGCACCCTTTCTCCGCTGGCCAGCTGCTGTTTCTGCGCTATACGCCGGAAACCACGCTAACGCCGAATAAACTGCGTATTCCCGAACCGCCGCTCGATATCCGCCAGCTGATTACGCTGGATCGGCTGGATGTAATGATGGTGCCGCTGGTGGCGTTTGACAGCAGCGGGCAGCGGCTCGGCATGGGCGGC
Organism: Pantoea sp. X-Soil-MYKO-1289; assembly: GCF_059730625.1. Taxonomy (NCBI): domain Bacteria; kingdom Pseudomonadati; phylum Pseudomonadota; class Gammaproteobacteria; order Enterobacterales; family Erwiniaceae; genus Pantoea; species Pantoea sp. X-Soil-MYKO-1289. Next base: position 751,887 of record NZ_AP036004.1, on the reverse strand, counting down.
GGCTTTTACGACCGCACTCTGCAGAACTGGCGTCGGCACGGTTTTTTACCGGTGGGCGTGGCGCATGACTGTCAGCAGGTGGAGCGATTGCCCGCAGAGGAATGGGATGTGCCGCTGCCCGCCGTCTTGACGCCGTCGCGCCTGTGGCAGTGGGAATAGCAGGCGTGAGCCAGAGGCGGAAACAGACGGGCCGTCTGTGAAAAAAACAGACGGCCCGGTTTCAGTAAAGCGGAATCAGTAGAGCAGACGAGCGCGAATGGTGCCCGGGATCGCCTTCATCAGCTGCAGCGCTTTGTCCGCCAGATCCTGCGGCGCATCGATATCGATAACCACGTAACCCATCATCGGCGAAGTTTGCAGGAACTGCGCAGCGATGTTGATGCCCTGTTCGGCAAAGATCTGGTTGATGGCCGTCAGCACGCCCGGACGGTTTTCATGAATGTGCAGCAGACGGCTGGCGCTGGCGCCGTGCATCGGCAGCGACACTTCCGGGAAGTTGACCGCCGAGAGCGTTGAGCCGTTATCGGAATATTTAGCCAGCTTGCCCGCGACTTCGATACCGATATTCTCCTGCGCCTCCTGGGTCGATCCGCCGATGTGCGGCGTCAGGATCACGTTATCGAACTCGCACAGCGGCGAATTAAAGGGTTCGCTGTTGGTCGCCGGCTCAAGCGGGAAGACGTCGATTGCGGCGCCCGCCAGATGCTTGCTCCCCAGCGCGTCGCACAGCGCCGGAATATCGACCACGGTGCCGCGCGAAGCGTTGATCAGCAACGCGCCCTTCTTCATCTGCGCCAGCTCCTGCGCGCCGATCATATCCTGCGTCGAGGGGGTTTCCGGCACGTGCAGGCTCACCACGTCGCTCATATTCAGCAGGTCGGCCAGGTGGCGCACCTGGGTGGCGTTGCCGAGCGGCAGTTTATTTTCGATGTCGTAGAAAAAGACGTGCATGCCCAGGCTTTCAGCCAGCACGCCAAGCTGCATGCCGATATGGCCGTAGCCGACGATGCCGAGCTTTTTGCCGCGCGCCTCAAACGAGCCGACGGCGTTTTTGTTCCAGATGCCGCGGTGCGCTTTGGCGTTCGCTTCAGGAATGCCGCGCAGCATCAGCAGCATTTCGCCGATAACCAGTTCGGCGACCGAGCGGGTATTGGAGAACGGCGCGTTGAACACTGGAATGCCGCGCGTCGCCGCCGCGTTAAGATCGACCTGATTGGTGCCGATGCAGAAACAGCCTACGGCGACCAGTTTTTCCGCCGCGGCGAAAATCTCTTCCGTCAGTTGGGTGCGGGAGCGGATGCCGATGAAGTGCGCATCCCGAATGGAGGCTTTCAGCGCTTCGTCATCCAGCGCGCCTTTATGGAATTCGATGTTGGTGTAACCCGCCGCGCGCAGATTTTCCAGCGCGCTCTGGTGAACGCCTTCCACCAGCAGGAACTTAATCTTGTCTTTTTCCAGTGATACCTTTGCCATTTCCCCGACCCTATTGTGATTTCAACAATGGCCGCCATAAGCGCGCCTTCTGTCAAAATATCAAAAATTACGCCTGCGGCAATACAACCGTTTGCCTCGCGGTCAGCACGGGCAAGGCTGAGCCCAGCACATTGCCGCACAAAATCGGGAGCTGAACGACGAACAAAGAACGAACCTGCTGTGGATGACGGTTATGTGACATAAGTCACCGAATTTAGGCAGCGAAAGAAAAGATGTTTTGCGCAGGGAAATAACCGGCGCGTTTATCGCGCCGGACAGATCATTTTTCGATGGTTTTTACGCCGTCCGGCGTGCCGATCAGGGCGATATCGGCGCCGCGCGTAGCAAACAAGCCGACGGTGACCACGCCGGGCAATGCGTTGATGCTTTTCTCCAGCGCGACGGGATCGAGAATCGTCAGGTTATGCACATCGAGAATAATATTGCCGTTATCGGTGACGACATGCTGGCGATACTCCGGCAGGCCGCCGAGCTTAACCAGCTCGCGGGCGACGAAGGCGCGCGCCATCGGGATCACCTCGACCGGCAGCGGGAAATGCCCCAGCACGTCCACCTCTTTCGAGGCGTCGGCGATGCAGATGAACTTGCGCGCGACGGCCGCCACGATCTTCTCGCGCGTCAGGGCCGCGCCGCCGCCTTTGATCATCTGCATCTGCGGGTTGATCTCATCCGCGCCGTCGACGTAGATCGCCAGATCGTCGATCTCATTGAGATCGAAGACCGGAATGCCAAGCGCTTTCAGCTTCAGCGTCGAGGCTTCCGAGCTGGAGACCGCGCCCTCTATCTGATGTTTCATCGTGGCGAGCGCATCGATAAAGTGCGCGGCGGTGGAGCCGGTGCCGACGCCGACGACACTACCCGGCTGCACATATTTCAGTGCGGCCCAGCCTACGGCTTTTTTCAGTTCATCCTGGGTCATGATATGTTTAAAACCTGTGCGACAACGAAGTGCGCGTAGTATAAAGCAACGCTCGCCGAATGTGCGCGGCTGTTTCCGCTGACGTGATCGCTTTGGAAGCCAGCCCGCAAAAAAGGCGACGCGCGGCGCAGGGAAAGCGCCTTCGACGCGCGCCAGATGAATTTTTTGTGGCATAGTATCGTCCACCCTGAAGGAGAGAGAACAACAATGAAACGCCCCGATTATCGAACGCTTCAGGCGCTGGACGCAGTGATTCGCGAACGCGGCTTTGAGCGCGCCGCACAAAAGTTATGCATTACGCAGTCGGCCGTATCGCAGCGTATCAAGCAGCTGGAGAATCTGTTTGGCCAGCCGCTGCTGGTGCGTACCGTGCCGCCGCGCCCCACCGAACAGGGACAGAAGCTGCTGGCGCTGCTGCATCAGGTAGAGCTGCTGGAAGAGGAGTGGCTGAGCGACGAGAACGGCGGCACCACGCCGCTGCTGCTGTCGCTGGCGGTTAACGCCGACAGCCTGGCGACCTGGCTGCTGCCTGCGCTGAAAGATGTGCTGGCGGACTCGCCGGTGCGCCTTAATTTGCAGGTCGAAGATGAAACCCGTACGCAGGAACGGCTGCGCCGCGGCGAAGTGGTGGGCGCGGTCAGTATTCAGCCGCAGCCGCTGCCGAGCTGCCTGGTCGATCAGCTTGGCGCGCTCGACTATCTGTTCGTCGCCTCGCCGGAGTTCGCCGCGCGCTACTTCCCCAACGGCGTGACGCGCTCGGCGCTGCTCAAGGCGCCAGCGGTCGCTTTTGACCATCTCGACGATATGCATCAGGCCTTTTTACAGCAGAATTTCGATCTGTCGCCGGGCAGCGTGCCCTGCCATATCGTTAACTCTTCGGAAGCCTTTGTGCAGCTGGCGCGTCAGGGGTCGACCTGCTGTATGATCCCGCACCTGCAGATTGAGCGCGAGCTGGCCAGCGGCGAACTGCTCGATTTGACGCCGGGCCTTTGCCAGCGTCGCATGCTTTACTGGCACCGCTTCGCGCCGGAGAGCCGCCTGATGCGCCGCGTCACCGACGCGCTAATCTCCCACGGCCATCGCGTGCTGCGCCAGGATGATTTAGCGGCCTGAGCAAGCGCGCGCCTTAAGCAAGGTGCGCACGCCACCCGCGTTTGTCTTATTTGTTGTCTGACAAACAATCAAAAAAAGGGGCGCTTAGCGCCCCTTTTCCATTACTGCTGCGTGCCTGCCGCATTCGGCTTGATATCGAACACCACATCCACCTGATCGTCGAAGTGAATGCTCTGCTGCTCGTAGGTCTGCTGCGCGGAGGTATCCGCAGCCGGCGCGGCGGCTTTATACATGCGCGCCATCGGCATCGGCTGATAGTTGGCCACGTGGTAGCGAATGCTGTAAACCGGGCCAAGCTTCGCGTTAAAGCCTTCCGCCAGCGCTGCGGCCTGCTGCGTCGCGTTATCAATCGCCGCCTTGCGCGCCTGCGCCTTATAGCTGTCGGGATTGGTGACGCCCAGCTCAACCGAGCGGATCTCGTTCAGCCCGCTTTTCAGCGCGCCGTCCAGCAGCTCGTTCAGCTTATCCAGCTGACGCAGCGTCACCTGCACCTGACGCACCGCGCGGTAGCCTTTCAGCACCGACTTGCCCTCTTTGGTATAGTCATATTCCGGCTGCGTGCTGAGGTTGGCGGCATCGATATCTTTCTTCTCAATGCCGTTTTTCTGCAGGAAATCAAAATATTGCGCGACGCGGTCGTCGGCCTGCTTTTTCGCGTCCGCGGCGTCTTTAGAGGAGACGTTGACCACGATAGAGAGCGTGGCGATATCCGGGCGCGCATCGACGGTCGCCTGACCGGAGGTCACGACATGCGGGCCGTTCGGCAGTTCGTCGGCTAATGCGCTTAACGGCAGCGCTAAAGCGCCTGTCATGGCGACCAGCGCCAGTGCTTTCAGTTTCACGAAAGTCCTCCTTGGAATCTCTGTTTTGCTGCGGCATCAAAGGCCAGAGCCTGAACGGAATAGTATGCACTGCTAAGAGCGTGTTATACCGCAAAAGTTCGCGTTTTGCTTATCCTGTTCTGCCGCTTTAGGACAATTCAACTCAGAAATTCGCTATTCCCTGCAGCGCCAGCTGGCTGGCGATAATCCACATCACCGCGCCGACCAGCAAATTGATGGCGCGCTGCGCCCTGGCGGTGCGCAAGCGAGGCGAGAGCCAGGCCGCCATCAGCGCCAGCCCAAAGAACCAGAACACCGACGCGCTGACGGTGCCCAGCGCGAACCAGCGGCGCGCCTCCTGCGTCGGCAGTTGCCCGCCCAGGCTGCCCAGCACCACGAAGGTATCGATATAGACGTGGGGATTAAGCCAGGTGACCGCCAGCATGGTGGCGATAATGCGCCAGCGGCTCTGCTTAAGCTCGCCGTCGCTGGCCAGGTCGACATCGCCGCTAAAGGCGCGGCGCAGCGCACTCCAGCCGTACCACAGCAGAAAAGCCACGCCGGCCCAGGTGATCAGCATCAACAGCAGCGGCGACTGGTGCAGCAAGGCGCTGCCGCCGAAGATGCCACCGCAGAGCAGCGCGATATCGCTCAGCGTGCAGAGTGAGGCCGTCATCAGATGGTACTGGCGCTTAACGCCCTGATTCATCACGAATGCGTTCTGCGGGCCCAGCGGCAGAATCAGCGAGGCGCCAAGAGCAAGCCCCTGTAAATACATTGATAACACGGCGTTTTCCTTACATCAGCGAGATGCAAAGGAGTATAAAGAGGCGAGGTTATTAGCGGAAATTGAAAGATTTAATCTGCTATTAGGCAGATTAATAAGGACGGCGCAGGCGCCGTCCTGAGAGGGTTATTCTGCTTTCGCTTCCGCGTCAGGCTGGCTGACGCGATGCAGATGCACGTCCATTTGCGGATAAGGAATGCCGATGCCCTTCGCATCCAGCGCGCGCTTGAAGTTCTTCAGCAGATCCCAGTAGACGTTCTGCAGATCGCCGCTGTTGCTCCAGCAGCGCACCACGAAGTTGAGCGACGAGGCGGCCAGCTCGTTGAGGCCGATCTGCACGCCCATATCCTGCAGCACGCGCGGATCGCTTTTAACCACCTCTTCCAGCAGCGCAATCACCTCATCCACGTCCGCGTCGTAGGCGACGCCGATAATGAACTCGTTGCGACGCACCGGTTCACGTGAAAAGTTGACGATGTTGCCGGCAATAATTTTACCGTTCGGCACCACGACGATTTTACCGTCCGCGCTCTTCAGCGTGGTGGAGAAGATTTGCACGTTGAGCACCGTGCCCATCACGCCGCCGAGATCGACGAATTCGCCCGCGCGGAAAGGACGGAAGGTCACCAGCAGCACGCCCGCCGCCAGGTTCGAGAGCGATCCCTGCAGCGCCAGACCGACCGCCAGACCGGCGGCGCCCAGCACGGCGATAACCGACGCGGTCTGCACGCCGATGCGCCCAAGCGCGGCGATCAGGGTGAAGGCGATAACGCCGTAGCGCACCAGCGCCGACAGAAAGTCCGCCACCGTTTTGTCGATATGACGCGCCACCAGCACCCGGTTGATGCCCCTTGAGATAATGCGCGCCACAATCATCCCCAGGATAAGGATAACCACAGCCGCTACGATATTGACCGCATAGCTGAGGATCAGCGCCTGATTGCGCACCAGCCAGCCGCCGGCGTTATGAATGCCGTCTACGACGTTTAAGTCTTCCATTTGAGAGCCCTGTTGTTGAATTCCCTGCCGGGAAGATCAAATCACAGCCAGAAAATTCCGGCAAACCAGCTATCAAGGGTAATCAACATTGAGCGGATATGCCAAATCTACGTTGAATTTGTTGTAAATTTAGGCTGAATATCGCGACAGCGGCATAAAAAAAGGCCAGATCCGAAGACCTGGCCTTGTTGATTAACCCGCGAAGCGGATTACAGACGATCGATAGCGTTCAGCTCTTTGAAAGCCTGCTCAAGGCGCATGACCATTGAGGCCTGCGCCGCACGCAGCCAGACGCGCGGATCGTAGTATTTCTTGTTCGGGCTGTCCGGACCCTGCGGGTTGCCGAGCTGCGCCTGCAGGTACTCTTCGTTCTTTTTGTAGTACTGCAGAATACCGTCCCAGGTTGCCCACTGGGTGTCGGTATCGATGTTCATTTTGATCACGCCGTAGCTGATCGACTCTTCGATTTCCGCTGCGGAAGAACCGGAACCGCCGTGGAAAACGAAGTCCAGCGCGTTGTGCGGCAGGCCATGTTTCTCACAGACGTATTTCTGCGAGTCGCGCAGAATGGTCGGGGTCAGTTTGACGTTGCCTGGCTTGTAAACGCCATGCACGTTGCCGAAAGAGGCGGCGATGGTGAAGCGCTTGCTGATTTTGCTCAGCTCGGTGTAGGCGTAGTCTACGTCTTCCGGCTGGCTGTAGAGGGCGGAAGCGTCAACGTGGCTGTTGTCCACGCCATCTTCTTCACCGCCGGTCACGCCCAGCTCGATTTCCAGCGTCATGCCCAGTTTGTCCATGCGCGCCAGGTATTTGCTGCAAATCTCGATGTTCTCTTCCAGCGACTCTTCAGAGAGGTCGATCATGTGAGAAGAGAACAGCGGTTTGCCGGTTTTCTGGAAGTGCGCTTCGCCTGCGTCCAGCAGACCGTCGATCCACGGCAGCAGTTTTTTCGCGCAGTGGTCGGTGTGCAGGATAACCGGCACGCCATACTGTTCAGCCATCAGGTGAACGTGATGCGCGCCTGAGATAGCGCCGAAAATGGCTGCGCCCTGCGGCTTGTCGGTTTTGAAACCTTTGCCGGCGATAAACGCGGCGCCGCCGTTAGAGAACTGGACGATAACCGGCGCTTTTACTTTCGCGGCGGCTTCCAGCACGGCGTTGATTGAGTCGGTGCCGACGCAGTTTACCGCTGGCAGCGCGAATTTGTTCTCTTTCGCTACCTGGAAGATCTTCTGAACGTCATCACCAGTGACAACGCCGGGTTTAACGAAATCAAAAATTTTAGACATGATTGTGTCCTGTTTCGTGACCGACTATCCCCTGTGGGGACAGCGCTTTAAACGCCCAACGGGGCAAGTCTTCAGGCGACGCGCCAGGCGTCGCCCCCAAAGGATTACTGCTTAGCACGCTCTTCAAGCATGGCGACCGCAGGCAGTTTTTTGCCTTCGACGAACTCCAGGAACGCGCCGCCGCCGGTAGAGATGTAAGAGATTTTGTCTTCGATGCCGAACAGGTCGATAGCCGCCAGGGTATCGCCGCCGCCTGCAACAGAGAAAGCTTCGCTGTCTGCAATGGCGTTCGCCACGATCTCGGTGCCCTTACGGAAGTTCGGGAACTCGAACACGCCGACCGGACCGTTCCACAGAATGGTTTTGGCTTCTTTCAGCACTTTCGCCATCGCCTGCGCGGTTTCGTCGCCGAAGTCCATAATCTCTTCGTTATCCGCCACTTCGGAAACCTTTTTCACCGTTGCCGGCGCAGTTTCAGAGAATTCCGTGCCGACGCGCGAGTCGGTTGGCACCGGAATGCCATACTGGTCGCGCAGGCCTTTTGCCGCTTCGACGAAGTCCGGCTCATAGAGCGATTTGCCGACGTTGTTGTCGATAGCGACGAAGGTGTTGGCGATGCCGCCGCCGACGATAACGGTGTCAGCGATTTTCACCAGCGACTGCAGCACGTCGAATTTGGTCGACACTTTTGAGCCGCCGACCACTGCTACCAGCGGACGCTCCGGGTTGCTCATCACTTTACCCAGCGCTTCCAGCTCGGCTGACAGCAGCGGGCCTGCGCAGGCGATCGGCGCGAATTTGCCGACGCCGTGCGTCGAGGCCTGCGCGCGGTGCGCGGTGCCGAAGGCGTCCATCACGAAGACGTCGCACAGCGCGGCATATTTTTTCGACAGCGCTTCGTCGTCTTTCTTCTCGCCTTTGTTAAAGCGAACGTTTTCCAGCACCACCAGCTCGCCCGCGCCGACCTCAACGCCGTCGAGGTAGTCTTTCGCCAGGGTAACGTTAGTACCGTTCAGTTTTTCTTTCAGATAGTTAACAACAGGCAGCAGGGAGAATTCTTCGTTGTATTCACCTTCAGTCGGGCGACCCAGGTGAGAGGTGACCATCACTTTTGCGCCCTGTTTCAACGCCGATTCGATGGTAGGCAGAGAAGCACGGATACGTGCGTCTGACGTCACTTTCCCTTCTTTTACTGGTACGTTGAGATCGGCACGGATCAGAACGCGCTTACCAGCCAGATCCAAATCGGACATCTTAATTACAGACATGGTGAACCCTCTCGTTGATTCTCATAAGTTTTGCCAGGCGCAAACCGCGCCTTACCTGAAACCGCTTGCGGCCATCGCTAACGTCGTGTCGAGCATTCGGTTAGCAAAGCCCCATTCGTTGTCGCACCAGACCAGGGTCTTGATCAGGTGCTGACCGCTGACCCGCGTCTGCGTGCCGTCCACAATGGCACTGTGCGGATCGTGGTTAAAATCTACTGAGACTAACGGTAATTCCGTATAGTCAACTATACCACGAAATGCCCCTTCTGACGCGTTTTGCAGCAGCGCGTTGACCTCGCAGGCCCTTACCGCCTGGCGCACGGAGACGCTGAGATCGATAGCCGTCACGTTGATAGTAGGCACACGCACCGCAATCGCTTCGAAGCGATCGGCGAATTTCGGAAAAATACGGCTAATCCCGGCGGCCAGTTTGGTGTCGACCGGAATAATCGACTGACTGGCGGCGCGCGTGCGGCGCAGGTCGCTGTGATAGGCGTCAATGACCTGCTGATCGTGCATCGCCGAGTGGATGGTGGTTACGGTGCCCGACTCGATGCCGAAGGCGTCGTCCAGCAGCTTGATCACCGGGATAATGCAGTTGGTGGTGCAGGAGGCGTTGGAGACGATGCGGTCAGTTTGTTTAAGAGCCTGTTCGTTCACGCCGAACACCACGGTGGCGTCGAGATCGCTGCCGCCCGGATGGGAGAAAAGCACTTTCTTCGCGCCCGCCTGCAGATGCGCCTCGCCGTCCGCCCGGCTGCCGTAGACGCCGGTGCACTCCAGCACCACGTCGACGTTAAGCTCGCGCCACGGCAGCGCGTCGATAGCGGCGTGATGCAGAATGCGGATGGTATCGTCGCCGACCCACAGCAGATCGCGCTCCTGACGCACGTCAAAGGCGAAGCGGCCGTGGCTGGTGTCGTACTTTAGCAGATGCGCCATGCCGGCCGCCTCCGCCAGTTCGTTAATCGCCACCACCGTGATTTCTGCTCGCCGCCCGGTTTCATAGAGCGCGCGCAGCACGTTGCGTCCGATGCGACCAAATCCATTAATGGCAATGCGAACCGTCATATCACCCCAGCAGTTAAATTCAGTGCAAAATCGGACCGTTAGCCTGAGCCAGACGTTCACGTTTGTACAGGAAATTCTCGCGCTTTTGCAACAGCATGCCGTCGGAAAAAACGCCGTCGCAGCGCGAACTGAAACGGTTCAGCTACAATAAAGAGAAGCGGTAATAATTGGAATGCGTCAGATCAAAACAGAATTTAAAAATCTGACCAGGATCACACTTGCTTCACCACTATGGATAAAAAACGAGCGCCAGACGCGATCCGCTTTAGTAAAGTAACCCTGCTTAGCGCCACCCGGCCGAAGAGCGGCAACGGGCGCTTCCTTACAGCAGACAACCTATGAACTACAACCTGCTTTGGTATCTCTGGTTTATCTGGGCCTCCGCTCTGGCGATCTACCTGCTGAGCTGGAGCGTTACGCTGAAGCTGATGTACCAGCATCGCGGACTGCTGCTGGCAGTCGCGGTTGCGTTTATCGCCAGGGCGGCTTCCAGAGGATTAAGATTAAAGAAGGGAATAACCATGTTTAAACGCAAAGAGAACAGTTTTAACGCCAGCTACACCGATACCCCTACGACGGCAACCACGCCGCCAGTGGACGATCTTGAAGAGAGCGTCTCTGTCGCCACCGTGGTGAAGGCAGCGCCTGGCAACGTCACCACCATCCCGGACACCTGCGCCATCGTCGGCGAGATCACCGCAAAGGGCGATGTCCATATCAGCGGCAGCGTAAGCGGCAAAATCACGGCGGAAAAAACCGTGGTGGTGCAGAAACAGGGACGGGTCGACGGCGAGATCTATGCGCAGCGCACAGAGATCAGCGGCGAGCTGAAAGGGCTGTGTCACAGTAACGAAGTGGCGGTTAATGCCGAAGGGTTTATGGAGGGTACCATCGAGTGCGAATCGCTGTCGGTACATCATCAGGGACGCTTCTACGGCTCTTCCGTTCCCTGGCAACAGGAGACGAAAGAGAGTCTCCTGACCGACGCACCTGCCTCCGCCAGTCAGGCATTTCAACTGCATAAAGCGACGCTGCTGTAGCCGTCGCTTTATCGGGTTCGCCCGCCTGCGCGGGCGAACCCCAGGCACTTACAGTACCGCTTTCGCCTGCGCCACAACGTTGTCAACGGTGAAACCAAACACCTCGAACAGCTTCTCAGCCGGTGCAGATTCGCCGAAGGTGGTCATGCCGACCACCGCGCCGTGCAGGCCGGTATAGCGCTGCCAGTAGTCGGCGATGCCCGCTTCGATAGCGACGCGCGCGCCGATCGCTTTCGGCAGCACCGCTTCGCGGTAGGCAGCATCCTGCTTGTCGAAGGCGTCGGTAGAAGGCATGGAAACCACGCGCGCTTTGATGCCTTCGCTGCTCAGCCTGTCGTAAGCCGCGACCGCCAGCTCAACTTCAGAACCGGTGGCGATCAGGATCACCTCCGGCTGACCGTCGCAATCTTTCAGGATGTAGCCGCCGCGCGCGATGTTCGCCAGCTGCTCAGGCGTACGCTCCTGCTGCGCCAGGTTCTGGCGAGAGAAGATCAGCGCGCTCGGGCCATCTTTGCGCTCGATAGCGTATTTCCACGCCACCGCTGACTCTACCTGGTCGCACGGGCGCCAGGTGCTCATGTTCGGCGTGGTGCGCAGGCTGGCCAGCTGCTCGACCGGCTGGTGCGTCGGGCCATCTTCGCCCAGACCGATGGAGTCGTGGGTATAGACCATGATCTGACGGATCTTCATCAGCGCCGCCATACGCGCCGCGTTGCGCGCATACTCCACGAACATCAGGAAAGTTGCGGTGTAAGGCAGGAAGCCGCCGTGCAGCGCGATGCCGTTGGCGATGGCGGTCATACCGAACTCGCGCACGCCGTAGTGAATATAGTTGCCCGCCAGGTCAACGTTGATCGGCTTAGAGCCAGACCACATGGTCAGGTTGCTCGGCGCCAGGTCGGCAGAGCCGCCCAGATATTCCGGCAGCAGCTTGCCGAACGCTTCGATAGCGTTCTGCGAGGCTTTACGGCTGGCGATTTTCGCCGGGTTCGCCTGCAGCTGTTCAATGAATTTCTGCGACTCTTCCTGCCAGTTAGCCGGCAGCTCGTTGCTGACGCGACGTTTGAACTCGGCGGCCAGCTCCGGGAACGCCTGCGCGTAGGCGGCGAATTTCTCGTTCCACTGCGCCTCTTTCGCCTGACCCGCTTCTTTCGCGTCCCACTCGGCGTAGATCTCTGACGGGATCACGAACGGCGCGTGCGCCCAGCCCAGCTGTTTGCGGGTCAGCGCCACTTCGTCGTCGCCCAGCGGCGCGCCGTGTGAATCGTGAGTGCCCGCTTTGTTCGGCGAGCCGAAGCCGATAACGGTTTTGCACATCAGCAGCGAAGGCTTATCGCTCACCGCTTTCGCTTCGTCGATCGCCTTCGCGATAGCGTCCGCGTCGTGGCCGTCTACGCCGCGCACCACGTGCCAGCCGTAGGCTTCAAAGCGCTTCGCGGTGTCGTCGGTGAACCAGCCGTCGATATGACCGTCGATAGAGATGCCGTTGTCGTCATAGAAGGCGACCAGTTTGCCCAGCTTCAGGGTGCCGGCCAGCGAGCAGACTTCGTGCGAGATGCCTTCCATCATGCAGCCGTCGCCCATAAACACATAGGTGTTGTGATCGACGATGTCGTGGCCCGGACGGTTGAACTGCGCCGCCAGCGTGCGCTCGGCGATGGCGAAGCCCACTGCGTTGGCGATGCCCTGGCCCAGCGGGCCGGTGGTGGTTTCCACGCCTGGGGTGTAGCCGTATTCCGGGTGACCTGGAGTTTTTGAATGCAGCTGGCGGAAGTTCTGCAGCTCGCTCATCGGCAGATCGTAGCCGGTGAGGTGCAGCAGGCTGTAAATCAGCATCGAGCCGTGGCCGTTGGAGAGCACGAAGCGGTCGCGATCGGCCCACAGCGGGTTGGTCGGGTTATGGTTCAGGTAGCCGCGCCACAGCACCTCGGCAATATCTGCCATACCCATCGGGGCCCCCGGATGTCCCGATTTGGCTTTCTGTACTGCGTCCATACTTAACGCGCGAATGGCGTTGGCAAGCTCTTTACGAGAGGGCATGTTCTACTCCAGGTCGGATGAATGATTCGCCTGTTTAACGCATTGTTATTAATGGTTTATTAGGCAAAACAAGGAAAAAGTCGCTCATCAATGTACATGAAAATCGGGGCAAAAGTACATGCCGCGCCGTGCTAAATGTCGCCGCTCCGTCTGGCATTTACGGCAATGTCTGCTAGCGAAGTGGCCGTCGACAGGCTATAACCCACTCTTTACCGTATCTGACCCTTTTTCAGATACCTGCTTTTCTGACCTTGTTACCCACAGGATGTACGCATGACGATTAAGACAGGCATCATGGCAATCAGCCTCGCGGCGCTGCTCAGCGGCTGCCAGGGCATGGACAACAACGCGCTGCTGCAGTCGGGCGCGCAGGCTTTTCAGGCCTACACCCTTAACGATGAGCAGGTAAAGCAGCTCAGCGATCAATCCTGCGCGCAGATGGATAAAGAGAACCAGCTCGCGCCCGCCGACAGCACCTACCAGCAGCGCCTGAACAAAATCGCCGCCGCGCTGGGCGACAACATCAACGGCACGCCGGCCAACTATCGCGTCTACGTCACCAAAGATGTTAACGCCTGGGCGATGGCCAACGGCTGCATCCGCGTCTACAGCGGCCTGATGGATATGATGGATGATAACGAGGTCGAGGGGGTGCTGGGGCATGAGATGGGCCACGTCGCGCTAGGTCACACGCGCAAGGCGATGCAGGTCGCCTTCGGCACCACGGCGGCGCGCACCGCGGCCGCGTCTGTCGGCGGCGTGATCGGCTCGCTGTCGCAGTCGCAGCTGGGGGATCTGGGCGAAAAGCTGGTCAACGCGCAGTTCTCGCAAACCCAGGAGTCGCAGGCGGATGACTACTCTTACGATCTACTGAAGAAACGCGGCATCGATCCGATGGGGCTGGCGACCAGCTTTGAGAAGCTGGCGAAAATGCAGCAGGGCCAACAGAGCAGCCTGTTTGATTCGCATCCCGACTCCGAGGCGCGCGCGCAGCATATTCGCGAACGCATCGCGGCGGACGCCGGAAAATAAGCGAGCGCGCGCCGCCCTGCGGCGGCGCGCGTGGGAACTAGCGCTTGAAAAGCTGATCGACCATCGATCCCAGATCGCGCTGCTTGTCGTGCAGGGATTGATCGTCCATCTGCCCCTGCGGCGACATGCGGTCAACCAGGTGCGGCAACAGCTCCGCCAGTTTGCCCGAGGCGCCGTTCACGTCGGTGCCCAGCTTCTGCGCCAGCGACTGCATCGCCTCTTCGCCGAACGCCGACTGCAGCTGCCCGCCGCTGACCGACTGGTTGCTGCCGGTGCCAATCCATGAACTTAAAATTTCGCCCAGGCCGCCCTGCTGGAACTTCTGCAGCAGCACCTGCACCCCGCCCTGCTCCTGCACCCAGTTCCAGACCGCCTGCAGTTCGCCTAAGGTATTGCGTTCGTTGCCGTTGCCTAAGGCGCCGACTAATTCATCAAGTAATCCCATCATGCTCTCCGTTACGGTTAAAACCGGGCGCGCGAGTGCGCCCGGATCCAGGGGTTATTCGCCTTTGTTCGCCGCCTGCACGTGCAGCATATCAAGCGCCAGCGTGGCGGCGGCCAGCGAGGTGAGATCGGCGTGGTCGTAGCCTGGCGCCACTTCCACCAGATCCATGCCGACAATGTTCAGGCCCTGCAGGCCGCGCACCAGTTTGGTCGCCTTATCGGTGGTCAGGCCGCCAATCACCGGCGTGCCGGTGCCGGGCGCGTGCGCCGGATCGAGACAGTCGATGTCGAAGGTCAGGTATACCGGCATATCGCCGACGGTGCGCTTCACTTCCGCCAGGATATCGTCGACGCTGCGATCGTTGACCTGCGCCGCATCCAGCACGTTAAAGCCGAGGCTCTTGTCAAACTCGGTGCGGATGCCGATCTGCACTGAGTGTTGCGGATCGATCAGCCCCTCTTGCGGCGCGGTAAAGAACATGGTGCCGTGATCGAACGTCGGGCCGTTGGAGTAAGTATCGGTATGGGCGTCGAAATGCACCAGCGCCAGCTTGCCGAAATGTTTTGCATGAGCGCGCAGCAGCGGCAGCGTAACGTAGTGATCGCCGCCGAAGGTCAGCATGCGCTTGCCGTTCGCCAGCAGTTTTTCCGCGTGCGCCTGTAATTTGTCAGAGAGATCCTGCGAATCGCCGAAGGCGTAAACCAGATCGCCGCAGTCCACCACGTTAAGACGCTGACGCAGATCGAACTGCCACGGCCAGCGGCACCCTTCCCAGGCGAGGTTGGTGGAGATCTGACGGATCGCGCCCGGTCCCAGACGGCTCCCCGGACGGCCAGAGGTCGCGGCGTCGAAAGGCACGCCGGTGATGACCCACTCGGCGTCGCTGTCGTAAGGCTGGAAGTTGACCGGAAAACGCATGAAGCCGAAGGCGTTTGAAACCAGCGAATTGTCGTACTGATTGCCCAGGGTGTTATACATAAATCATCCTCGCTGCCGCATGGCATTAAGTTACAGGTGAAGGCCAGATAAAAAAAATCCCCTCCGCGTCGTTAAGCCCGACGAGGAAGGGATAGTTGCGTTGCCGCAGTGTACGCAATTATTGCGGAGTTCGGCGCGCGCTGCAATGCGCGACGCGCCGGAAACGCGTTTGTTGAGATCGCATTAACGTTCTCGCAGCGCCTCTTTGGCGCGGTTAAACGGCTTGACCAGATAGTCCATCACCGTTTTCTCGCCGGTCTTGATATCGACCGTCGAGACCATGCCGGGACTGATGGCGAAGCGGCGTCCCGCTTTGTTCTGCACGTAGTCGGTATCGGTGCGGATAAAGACGCGATAGTAGTAGATCTCCGGCTTCACCTCATCCTGGATGGTGTCGGGCGAGATGCTCTCCACTACGCCGTGCAGCCCGCCGTAGATCGCATAATCGTAGGCGGAGATCTTCACCAGCGCCTTCTGCCCCGGATGGATAAAGGCGATATCGCGCGGCGAAAGGCGCGCCTCGATCAGCAGGCGGTCATCCATCGGCACGATATTCATCAGCTCGCCGTTGGGCGGGATCACCCCGCCGACGGTGGTGACCTTGATGTTTTTCACGATGCCGCGCATCGGCGAGCGCAGGGTCAGGCGGCTGACGGTATCTTCGCGCCCCTTTACCGTTTGCGCCAGGCTGTCCGCTTCCGCCGACGCCTTCGCTAGATCCTCGCGCGCCTGTACGTAATACTGCGAGCGCATATCGGTAAGCTTCAGCTCCAGATCGGACTTGTCGCGCTGCAGCCGCAGCACCTCGACGCTGCTGGCGGCGCCGCTTTTCGCCAGCCGCTGGGTAATGCCCAGCTCGCGGTCGGCCAGGCCGAGCGACTGCTGGATCTGCGCCGTCGCGTCTTTTAACTGCGCGCGTCGGGTGGTGTAGAGCCGGGTTTCCGAGGCGATCAGATCGGGAAAGGCCTTTAGCTCGTCGGGAAAGCGCAAAGGCTGATCGTTTACCTCGGCGTAGAGCCGCGCGCTGGCCGCCAGCGCGGCCCGATAGCGCGCCGCGCTTTCGCCGACGCTGGAGACGGATCGCGTCGGATCGAGCTTCGCCACGATCTGCCCCGCCTCGACCCGATCCCCTTCATGCACGTTAAGCTCGGCGAGGATCCCGCCTTCCAGCGAGCTGAGCACCTGATCGCGCGAGCTGGGGATCACTTTACCGGTGCCGGTCGACACCTCGTCCAGCACGCCGAACCATGCCCAGATCAGACCCGCCATCAGCAGAAAAAAACTGATGACGATCAGGCGCACCGAGCCGCTGTAGTAGGCTTCCGAGCGCAGATCGCCGTTAAGATCGTCTGAGGTCTCCGCTTCGGGCGCCACCAGCCGCAGTTTAGTCGATAGCTCGCTCATGCCTGATCCTCCGGACGATTGAGCGCCGGCCGCGCAGGCGGCAGCGCGCTCTCTTTCGGGCTGTCCATCACCAGCTGCCCCTCTTTTAATACCAGCACGCGATCCACCAGCGCGAGAATCGCGGCGCGGTGGGTCGCCACCACCAGCGTGCGGCCGTTGAGCCACTGGCCGAGCCGTTCGATAAACTCTTTTTCGGTATGGTCGTCCAGCGAGGCGGTCGGCTCATCCAGCAGCACGATATTGGGATCGCGCAGCAGCATGCGCGCCAGCAGCACCGACTGCCGCTGTCCGCCGGACAGCCCAACGCCGCCCTCCATCACCGGATGATCGAGCCCGAGCGGCAGCCGGCGAATAAAGTCGGCGCCGCCGCTCACCGTCAGCGCGGCGAAGATCGCCTCGTCGCTGGCGTGCGCCGCGCCCATCGTCAGGTTTTCGCGCAGCGTGCCGTGGAACAGCCGCGCGTTCTGCGTCATCAGGCCGACGTTGCGCCGCACGTCGGCGAGATCGATATGCGGCAGGCTCAGGTTGTCGAGCCGCAGTTCGCCGCCCACCAGATCCATGCCGCCGATCATCGCCTGCAGCAGCGTCGATTTGCCCGATCCGTTGCGGCCCAGCACCGCGACGCGTTCGCCCGGCTTGATGGTCAGGCTTTTGATGCGCAGCGCGATGGTGGCGGAGTCGCTGTAGTAGCGAAACATCGCCTCGCTGAACTGGTAGTGGCCGAACAGCACCGGGCAGTGAATGCGGGTTTCATCTTTGCTGTTCTCGACCGGCAGCGCCATCAGCGCGTCGAGGCTGGTTTTCGCCGCCTTGACCTGCTGCCAGCGCGCCAGCACGCCGCACAGGGTGCCCATCGGCGCGATCATGCGCGACGAGAGCAGCGACGCCGCGACGATGGCGCCGGTGGTGATGTCGCCGTTGATCACCATCGGCGCGCCGATCACGATCACGCTGGCATAGACCAGCCCCTGCACCGTCACGCCCCAGCTGATCAGCGAGTGCATCACTTTGCGCATCTCCACGCCGGACTGCGCGGTGATGCGGATATAGCTGTTCCACTGCTGCAGAAAGCGATCCTCCGCCTGCATCAGCTTGATATCCTCCAGCCCCTGCACGCTCTCTACCAGCACCGCGTTGCGCAGGGTCGACTCTTTCAGCGACTGGTGCGCCAGCCGCGCCAGGGTTTTCTGCTTCAGCACGCCGGGCAGGATCATCAGGATCACCGCCACCGGCGCGATCCACGCCAGCTGCGGCGCGATAATCGCCATGACCAGCATAAACAGCAGGAAAAACGGCATATCGACGATCGAGCTGACGGTGGTCGAGGTCACCATTTCGCGGATCGCCTCCAGCTCGCGCAGCTGAGAGATAAAGGTGCCGGTGGATCGCGGAATCGCGCTGTTGCGCAGCCGCAGCGCATGGCCGAACACCCGATCGGAGACGCGCATATCGGCGCGCTTGCCGAGCAGATCGGTGACGTGATCGCGCCCGACGCGCAGAATATAGGTAAAGATCACCGAGATAATCACCCCGCCGTAGAGCACGTAGAGCGTGGGGTAGGACTGCGCCGGGATCACCCGGTCATAGACCTGCATCGAAAAGATAATGCCCACCAGCGCCAGCAGGTTGATCAGGAAGGAGCCCAGCATTACGTAGCCGTAGGGGCGCAGATCGCGCAGCACCAGGCGCCGCAGCCAGTCGGGCTTAATGGTCTCCAGATAGCGGTCGACGCGGCTGTCTTTGGCGGCGGTGAGCGGGCGAAAAGCGGCGGCGAAGCGGATGTCGGGCAACAGGGTGCCGAGCGCCAGCGGCGTCGGCTGCTCGTCGCCGCTGAAGTGCACCCGCACCTCATCTTCGCCGTCGAAGCTGACGATGACCCCAACCTGGCCGTCCGCCAGCTCGACCGCCAGCGGCAGCCGCCAGTGGTTAATCTCCCACTTATTATCCTGGTAAAGCTGCAGCGACATGCCCGCCTGGCGCGCCAGATGGCGCAGCGCCTTGTCGCGCGTCTGTTTGCCCTGCCACTCGCTGGCGGCGAGGATCATGCCCGGCGAACAGGGCAGACGATAGTGCGCGGCGATCAGGATAATGGCTGTGGCCCAGCCGTGGAGCGGCACCCCGCCTTCGGCCCCCTCGGGCTTGCCGGCGGGCGAATCTGGAAGCTGCATTTGCGTCATGGCTGGATCTCCACGGACTGGATCCGCTGATTATTCAGGGCGAACGCCGACCGCATATGGCCGGTGCTGTAAAGGCAGTCGAGCTGCAGCGCGCGCAACTGGCTGATGGTTTGCTGCAGCGTAAAGCGCGTCTGGAACACCTCCTGCTCGGCGTTGAGCACGTCGAGCAGCGGGCGGGTGCCGAGCTGCAGATATTGATCCTGGTAAAGCGCCTGGGTTTTCTCGCCCAGCCGCTGCTGCCGCGCCTGAATCGCCAGGCTGAGCGCCAGGCTTTGCGACTGGCTCTGCGATTCGTTTAGCTGCTGGCGCGCCTTCAGCCGCGCCGAATTGACCGCTGCGTTGGCGGCGGTCAGCGCGTTGGCGGCGGCGTTGCGGCTGGCGGTCATGCCGCCGCCCTGATAGAGCGGCATCTCGACTTTGACCCAGGCGGAATATTGCGTGCGATCCAGCGTCTCGCTGCTGGCGTAGTGATTGTTAAGGTAGTGCGTTACCTGCGGCTCCAGCGAAATAGTGGGCAGCATCTGCGCGTTGGCGTTGTCCAGCTTCGCCTGCGCCTCGTTGGCCTGCGCCCAGGCGGCCAGCACCGCCGGAATAGCGCGGTCGTCGCTTTTCGCGGCGTCGCAGGAACGCGCCAGGCTGGCGGGAAAGTCGTCGCTGACCTTTTTCACCAGCGGCCAGCCGAGATAGGTCGCCAGCGTGGCGCGCCAGCGGTCGAGGTTGGCCTGATACTGCGTCAGCACGGTGCGCGCCCCTTCGATACGCGCGTCGGTTTGCGTGGCGTCGGAGAGCGAGGCGGCGCCTTCATTGTTGCGCTGACGCGCGAGATCGCCGATTTTCATCAGCGCCGATAGCTGCTCCTGGGCGATCTTCACCAGCTGCTGATAGCCCTGCACCTGCACCAGCGCCGCGGCCGTGTCGTGCGCCACGGTGTCGATGCTCACCAGCACGTTGGCCTGCTGCTGGGCGACGCCCGCCTCGGCGGAGCGCACCGAGCTGCTGACCTTGCCGAAGTCATAGAGCATCTGCGACACCGACAGCACGAACGAGGGGCTGTAGCCCTTCTCGCTGTAGCTGTTGCTGTAACCGTTATTCATGCCGCCGCTGATCTGCGGATAGTATTTGGCTTTCGCCACATCCACCTGATCCGCCTGCTCAAGCAGCTTTCCCACCGCTTCGGCGATGTCGGGATGCCACTGGATCGCCCGCTGCACCGCCTGATTGATGGTCAGGGAGTCGGGCACGCGCGCCAGCGCCGGTTCGGCGCTTTCGCCGGTTAATGAGGGAAGATCCTGCTGTTTCGCCAGGCCGGTGGCGGTGATCTGGCTGGCCGACTGCATCAGGTCGCTGCCGGCCGCCAGAGAAGAAGTTGTAAAAAAAGCGATGCCAGCACAGAGAACGCTGAGCTTAAAAGAACGGCGATATGTTGCGCTTGATTGCATCCGATCCATCGTTTTCCACTCGTCAGTTAGAGAAAGGGGCGCATCCCTGCGCCCGATAATGCTTCCCTGCCAGACATCACGGCGATCAGACCGTGTGATTCTGGTGCGGCTGTTGCAGTAGCTCCTCCAGTGAAACGTTAACCCCTTCCAGCGTGACCAGCTGCGTACTGCTGTAGGCGGTGCCGGTGCCGTCGCGGTCGATCGACAGAACGGTATTGCCGTCGGCGGTATGGTCTACCTTCACGAAGTCGTTGACGTTGCTGGTCGCGTCGTTCCAGCCGACGAGCAGACTGCTGATATCGATCTTGTCGCCGCTGGCGACAGAGAAATCGGTCCAGGTGTCATGCCCGTTGCCGCCGACGGCATCCGCGCTGTTGAGCAGGTGATACACCAGGGTATCGGCGCCCGCTCCGGCAGTGATGGTGTCGTCGTAGGCGCTGCTGGTCAGCGCGTCCGCCCCTGCGGTTCCGGTAATGAGCGGATGCAGGTCGATGGTGAAGCTGTTGGTGGTAATGGTGCCGTCGGCTGCCGCCAGGCTATAGCTGAACACCTCTTTATGCGCGATATCCTGCACGTTAACCGCTGAGTTCAGGGTGTAGGTGTAGTGACCATCAGCAGAGATGCTCAGGGTGCCGTAGTCGCCCGCCACCAGCGTGATGCCCGTGCTGCTGACGGCGGTGGTCAGACCCGCCTCGTTAGTGATGCTCAGCGCGCCGGTATGGGCCGCGCTGCTGTCGCCATAGATGCTGCCGCTCGCCGTGGTGCCGTCATCGACGTGCGCTTCGGCAAACAGGCTGTTTACCGAGAAGAGCGTCGCGGCCGGGCCGTTATGCAGGTTCACAGTCAGGGCGGCCGACGTCACCGCGCCGCTGGCGTCGCGCACCGAGTAGGTGAACACATCCGTGGCCGGCACCGTGTCGACATCCAGCCCCGCTTTCAGCGCATAGGTGTAGTTACCTCTGGCGTCGACGGTCAGGGTGCCGTAGGTGGTGTTGATCACCGTGTTGCCGGTCGCCGCAATCGCGCTGCTGCCTACCGTGGTCACCAGCGTGCCTGCGGGTATCGTGCCGGCCACCGAGCTGGTGTCGTTCGCCAGCAGGTTGCCCGTCACGGTCGCCGCCACCGTCACCGCCAGGGTGGTGATGTCGGAGGTGGTGGTCACATTGGTGGACGGCAGGACGCCGACGCCGCTGCTGGTGCCCAGCAGCACCGCGTAGTTGCCGGTGCCGAGGTTGCTATAGGTGACGTTGCCGCCCGTCTGCGTCCCGACCGTCAGGAAGGTCGAGATGTAGTTGGCGTTGCTCGATTTCACCACCCAGGTGCCGTTCGCCTGCTGCTGATAGAGGTAGAGCGTATAGGTCGACGTCAGCGCCACCAGGCTGGTCGCCGAGGCGTGCAGCGTGATGGTCCGGGTATCGCCCGCGCCCACGGTAAACTGATAGGCGTTCGCGCTTTGCAGCACGTCGAGCGTGACCGCGCCGCCCAGGTTAACGTTCAGCAGCGAAACACCGGTATGGCTGGTATTCGCGTTGGTAATCGTGCCTGTCTGCGTGGCGTAATCCACTTCGGTCACGTCGTTGGCCGCCACCACGCGGATAGCGCCCAGCACCGTTGCGGCGGGCGAGACGTTGCCTGCCTGATCGGCCTGAGTGACCGACAGCGTCGCGCCGGTGGTCTGGGCGGTGGTCAGCGTCAGCGAGAAGCTGCCGTTGGCCGCCACGGTGCCGCTGCCGATGGCGTTGCCGCCCGCGTCGCGTACCGTCACCGTCGCGCCCGCCTCGCCGCTACCGGTCAGCGTGGTGCCTGCCGTGTTGATCGCCAGGCCGGTAACCGCCGTCGGCGCCACGTTATCGATCGTCACGTTCGCCGTCGTGGTGCCGCTGACGTTGCCCGCCGGGTCGGTAACGGTGACGTTCAGCGCATGGGCGCCCTGCGTCAGCGTGGGGGTAGTGAAGCTCCAGGCGCCGCCGTTGCTGGCGGTCACGCTGCCCAGCAGCGCTGTGCCGTCATAGATCCTGACCAGCGCGCCCGCTTCCGCCGTGCCGCTCAGTACCGGCGTGGTGTCGCGCGTCGCGCCGCCGCTCGGTACCGTGACTGTCGGCGTCACCGAGTCGTTGGTGATCACCAGCGTACTGGCCGCCGGCGCCGTGGTGTCGATGGTCAGGGTGGCGTTAACGCTCGGGCTGACGTTGCCCGCCGCATCGGTGGCGGTGACGGTCAGCGTGTGCGGACCGCTGGCCAGCGTCGGGCTAATCAGGCTCCACTGGCCGTTGCTGCCCACCGTAGCGGTGCCCAACAGCGTGGCGCCCTCATAGACGCTAATCCGCGCGCCGACTTCGCCGCTGCCGCTCAGCAGAGGAGTGTTGTCGTTGGTCACGCCGCCGTTAGGAATGGTCACCGGCGTGCTGCCGTTGTTGTTGCTCACCGTCAGCGCCGTGACTGCCGCTGGCGCCGTGGTATCGACGATTACTGTGGCCGCCGTCGAACCGCTGACGTTGCCCGCCAGATCGGTCACCGTGACGCTGAGCGGATGGGTGCCCTGCGTCAGCGCGCTGGTGGTGAAGCTCCATGCGCCGCTGGCGCCCGCCGTTGTCGTGCCCAGCAGCGTGCCGCCGTCGAAAATGCTGACGCGGCTGCCCGCTTCCGCCGTGCCGTTCAGGGTCGGCGTGTTGTCGTTAGTCGACCCGCCGTTCGCCACCACCGTGCCGGTGATGTCGTTGACGACCTGCAGCGTCGAGGCGGCTGGCGCCACCGTATCCACGGTAACGGAAACCGTGGCGGAGGCGGCGCTGGTGTTGCCCAGCGCGTCACGCACCGTCACGCTCAGCGGATGGACGCCGTTGCTCAGCGCGGCGGTGGTGAAGCTCCACGCGCCGTTGGCGCCCGCCGTGGTGGAACCGAGCGCCGTGGTGCCGTCGAAAATCACCACGATAGCGCCCGCTTCCGCCGTGCCGCTCAGCGTAGGCGTATTGTCGTCAGTGACGGCGCCGTTCGTCAGGATGCCCTGAATCGTCCCAACGTTGTCGCTCACCGTCAGATCGGTGACCGCCGCTGGCGCCGTGGTATCTACGGTCAGCGTCAGCGTGGTCGGCGAGCTGGTGTTGCCGACCGCATCGGTGGCGGTGACGCTCAGGGTATGGGCGCCATCCGCCAGCGTCGGCGTGACGAAGCTCCACTGACCGTTGCTGCCTGCCGTCGTGCTGCCCAGCACCGTGGTGCCGTCGGTGATAACGATGCGGCTGCCCGCCTCGGCGCTACCGGTCAGCGCCGGCGTGCTGTCGTTGGTGCTGCCGTTGCTGGCGATCGGCACCGGCGTGGTGCCGTTATTGTTGCTTGCCGTCAGGGTAACAGCCGCTGGCGGTGTGGTGTCCACCACAATGCTCGCCGTGGTGGCGCCGCTCACGTTGCCTGCCGGATCCGTCACCGTCACGCGCAGCGTATGCGCGCCTTCGGCGAGCAGGCTCGAGGTAAAGCTCCACGCGCCGCCCGTGCCGACGGTCGCGGTGCCCAGCGCCGTTGCGCCGTCATACACCGTGACGGTGCTGCCCGCTTCCGCCGTACCGCTCAGTACCGGCGTGTTGTCGTTGGTCGAGCCGCCATTCGGCACCGTCACGTTGGCAGCGTCGTTGGTGACCACCAGCGTCGATGCGGCTGGTGCGACGGTATCCACCGTCAGGGTAAACGGCGTCGCGGCGCTGGTGTTGCCAGCCGCGTTAGTCACCGTGACGTTGAGGGTATGCGCGCCGTTGCTCAGCGCGCCGGTGGTGAAGCTCCATGCGCCATTCGCGCCAGCCGTTACCGTGCCGAGCAGCGTCGCGCCGTCGTAAACGGTCACGATATTGCCCGCGCCAGTAGTGCCGCTGAGCGTCGGCGTGTTGTCGTCGGTAACCGCGCCGTTCACCAGGTTGCCCTGCGTCGCCCCGACGTTATCGTTAACCGTCAGATCGGCGACCGGTGCTGGCGCGGCGGTAGCGACCGTCAGCGTCAGCAGCGCGGCTTCGCTGGTGTTGCCTGCCGCATCGGTGGCGGTCACGCTCAGGGTATGCGGGCCGTCGGCCAGCGTCGGGGTGGTGAAGCTCCACTGACCGTTGCTGCCCGCCGTGACGCTGCCCAGCACCGTGTTGCCGTCGGAGATAAGGATGCGGCTGCCCGCCTCCGCCGTCCCCGTCAGCACTGGCGTGTTGTCGTTAGTGGTGCCGTTACTGGCGATCGGCGTCGCCGTCGCGCCGTTGTTGTTGCTGGCGGTCAGCGTCACAGGTGCAGGTGCCACGGTATCGACCACCACCGTCGCGGTGCCGGACGGCACGCTGACGTTGCCCGCCGCGTCGGTGACGCGAGCGCTCAGCGTATGGGTGCCCTGGGCCAGCGCAGCGGAGACGAAGCGCCAGCTGCCGCCAGCGTCCGCTGTGACGGATCCGAGCGCCGTGGCGCCGTCATAAATCGTCACCAGGCTGCCCGCTTCGGCAGTACCGCTGACCACCGGCGTGTCGTCATTGGTGTAGCCGCCGTTCGGTATCGCCGTATTGGTGGCGTCGTTGGTGATCGTCAGATTCGCGGCCGTCGCTGGCGCGATGGTATCCACGGTGAAGGCGATAGCGGCGGAGCGATCGCTCAGGTTGCCTGCCGCATCGGTTACCGTCACGCTCAGCGCGTGCGCCCCGTTGGTCAGCAGCGGCGAAACGAAGCTCCATGCGCCGCCTGCTCCCGCCGTCGTCGAACCGATGACGGTGTCGCCGTCATAGACGGTGATCAGCGCGCCAGTTTCGGTGGTGCCGCTCAGCTGCGGCGTGTTGTCGTTGGTGGCGGTGCCGTTGGCGATCTCCACCGCCGTGGTGCCGTTGTTGTTGCTCAGCAGCAGATCGGTGACGGGGGTCGGCGCCGTGATATCGACGGTAATGGCGATCGGGCCAGCCGACGCGCCAGGGTTGCCTGTCGCATCTACCGTGGTGATGGTGAAGCTGTGCGCCCCCTCCGCCAGCGCCGCTGGCGTAAAGGTCCACACGCCGCCCGCGCCGACGGTGACGCTGCCCAGCGTGGTTCCGCCGTCAGCAATGGTAATCACGGTGCCAGCGCTCGCCGTGCCGCTCAATACCGGCGTGGTGTCGCGGGTAGAGGCGCCGTTGGCCAGATTAACCAGCGTGCTGCCGCTGTCGTCGGTAAGCTGCAGCGTACTGCTGGTCGGCGGCAGGCCATTCTCAATGGTGATAGCGAAAGGCGTACTCGCCGCGCCGACGTTGCCCGCTACATCGGTCTGCGTAACGATAAAGCTGTGCGGACCGTTGCTCAGCGCGCCGGTGGTAAAGCTCCATGCGCCACCGGCGCCCGCCGTTACCGATCCCAGCAGCGTGTCGCCGTCATAGACGCTGACGACGCTGCCCACCTCCGCCGTGCCGCTCAGGGTCGGGGTGTTGTCGTCGGTAACCGCGCCGTTGGCCAGCGGGCCGGTGGTGGCGCCCGCATCGTCGCTCACCGCCAGATCGGCGATGACCGCAGGCGGCGTGAGATCGACGTTGATGGTGTAGGGCTGCGCCTCGCTGCTGACGTTGCCCGCCGCGTCGGTGACCGATACGGTAAAGGTATACTGCCCGTCGGTCAGCGTGCCGGTCTCAAAGCGCCAGACGCCGTTCTGGTTCACCGTAGCGGTGCCGAGCAGCGTCTCACCTTCATAGATATTGACCGTAGCGCCCGCCTCGGCGGTGCCGCGCAGCACCGGCGTATCGTCGTTGGTATAGCCGTCGCTGGCGATCAACACCGGCGTCGCGCCGTTGGTATCGTAGATATCGAAGGTCGCCACCGGCTGCGGCGGCGTGGTGTCCACGGTCAGGGTGACAGATGAGGTGGAGCTAATATTGCCCGCCGCATCCGTTACCGTGACGTTCAGCGTATGCGCGGCGTCGGAGAGCGCCGGCGCTGGCGTAATGCTCCATGCGCCGCTGCCGTCCGCCGTCGCCGAGCCGACCGCCGTGGTGCCGTCGTAGAGGGTAACCAGCGTGCCCGCCTCTGCCGTGCCGCTGATGGCTGGCGTGCTGTCGTTGGTGATGCCGCCGTCGGCGATAATCGCGCCGCCGTCGTTGCGCACCGTCAGCGCGCCTGCCGGTTCCGGCGGCGTCACGTCGACCACAAAGGTAAAGGCTTCAGAACGCGCGCTGACGTTGCCGATCTCGTCGGTCACCGTGGTGCTCAGCGTATGGCTGCCGTCCGCCAGCGTCAGCGAGTTAATGCTCCATGCGCCCTGGCCGTCTGCGGTGACCGATCCGATTACCACGTCGCCGTCATAAAGGGTGACCAGGCTGTTGGCCTCCGCCGTTCCCGCCAGCACCGGCGTGTTGTCGTTGGTGGCGGCGTTCGGCGTCAGCAGCACCGTTTCCGGGCCGTTGTCGCTGCTGACCGTCAGCGCAGACGCCTCCGGCGCCAGGGTGTCGACGGTAAAACGGATCGCCGCTGTAGGCGCGCTGGTATTGCCCGCCGCATCGGTGAGGGTCACCGTCAGGCTATGCGCCGCGTCGCTCAGCGTCGGCAGCGCGAAACTCCACAGGCCGTTGGCGCCGACCGTGGTGGTGCCGAGAGCAAGGGCGCCGTCATAAACGGTGACGATGCTGCCCGCTTCGCCGCTGCCGCTCAGCACAGGCGTGCTGTCGCTGGTGATGCCGCCGTCGACGATCGCCGTCGCCGTCGCGCCGTTATCGCTGTTGAGGGCGATATCCGCCGCCGTTGCCGGCGCGGTGGCGTCGATAACCACGCTGATAGCGGCGGAGGCGCCGACATTGCCTGCCGCATCGACAGGGGTCAGGGTAAAGGTATAGGTGCCGTCGTCAAGCGCAGGCGGGGTATAGCTCCAGCTGCCGTCGGCGTTGACCGCTACGCTGTCCAGCAGCGTGGCGCCATTATAGATGGCGACCGTGCCGCCCGCCTCGGAGAAGCCGCTCAGCACCGGCGTGTTGTCATTGGTCAGGCCGCCGTCCGGAATAGCCGTTGGCGTTGCGCCGCTGTCGTTGCTCAGCGCCAGGCTGGTCACGGCCGCAGGCGGCTGGGTATCGACGTTCAGCGCGATGGCGCTGCTGGCCGGGCTAGCGTTGCCGGCTGCATCCGTTACCACGGCGCTCAGGCTATGCGCGCCGTCGTTGAGCGTCGGCGCGGTAAAGCTCCAGCTGCCGTCGTCATTCACGGTGGCGCTGCCGAGCACCGCCGTGCCGTCCAGCACGGTAACGATGCTGCCCGCTTCGGCGCTGCCGCTCAGCACCGGCGTGTTGTCGTTGCTCAGGCCGCCGTCTGGGATGATCGCGCCGGTAAGATCGTTGGTGAGCGTCAGCCCGGTAACGGCCTCAGGCGCGGCGGTATCGACGGTAAAGTCGACAGGCGAAGTCGTGCCGCTGCTGTTGCCCGCCGCATCAGTAACGCTCACGCTCAGGCTGTGCGGCCCGCTCGCCAGCGTCGGCGTGGTAAAGCTCCAGCTGCCCTCCGGTCCTGCCGAGACGGAGCCGATCGCCACGTCGCCGTCATAAACCGTGACGATGCTGCCCGCCTCGGCCGTGCCGGTCAGCTCCGGCGTGGCGTCGTTGGTGGCGCTGCCGTCCACAATCGGCACCAGCGTCAGGCCGTTGTTGTTGTTAACCAGCACGTTGTCGGCCAGCGCAGGAGCGGTGGTATCCACGCTGAAGCCCAGGGCTTCCGACGTGGGTCCGACGTTGCCCGCCGCATCGGTCACGACGGTGGTGAAGCTGTGCGCGCCTTCGCCCAGCGCGGGCGACGTAAAGCTCCAGCTGCCGTCAGCGCCGACGGTGGCCGTGCCCAGCACTACCGCTCCGTCAGAGACAGTGACCGTGCCGCCCGGCTCCGCTGTCCCGCTCAGCACCGGCGTGTCGTCGTTGGTCGCGCCGCCTGCCGCAATGACGACGCCGCTGGCATCGTTGGTCAGCAGCAGCGCGGTGGCTGCCGCAGGCGCGGCGGTGTCGACGGTAAAGCCGATCGCCTCAGACGGCGCGCTGCTGTTGCCGGTGGCGTTCGTCACCACCACGCTCAGGCTGTGCGCCCCTTCGCTCAGGGTCGGCGCGGTGAAGCTCCAGCTGCCGTCGCCGCCGACCGTGGCGGTGCCCAGCACCGTGGTGCCGTCGGAAACGGTAACCGTGCTGCCCGCCTCAGCGGTGCCGCTCAGCACCGGCGTGGTGTCATTGGTCTGGCCGCCCGCTGCAATCGCCGTGCCGCTGGCGTCGTTGGTGAGCGCCAGATCCGCCGCCGCCGCTGGCGGCGTCAGATCCACGGTAAAGGCATAGGCCGCCGACGCCGGACCGGTATTGCCGGCGGCATCGGTGACGGTGGCGGTCAGGCTGTGATCGCCCGCCGCCAGCGTCGGGGAGGTAAAGCTCCAGCTGCCGTCGCTGTTCACCGCCACGGAGCCGAGCGCGACGTCGCCGTCATACAGAGTAACAGTGCCCCCCGGTTCGGCGGTGCCGCTCAGCACCGGCGTGGTATCGCTGGTGGTGCCGTTCGCCGGGATCGCCGCGCCGCTCTGATCGTTGTTCAGCGTCAGGCCGAGCGCCGCCGCTGGCGGCAGCGTGTCTACCGTAAAGTTCAGCGGCGTGGTTGGCGCGCTGGCGTTGCCCACCGAGTCGGTCACGGTAGCGCTCAGGCTGTGCGGGCCGTCGTCAAGCTGCGGCGAAGTAAAGCTCCAGCTGCCGTCATCAGCGGCGGTGGTCGAGCCGAGCACCTGGTCACCGTCAGAGACGATAATCAGGCTGCCCGCTTCGGCAGTACCGCTTAACACCGGCGCGGCGCTGTTGGTCAGACCGTCTGCGGCGATCGCCGTGCCGCCTTCATTAGTGAGCAGCAGGTCGGCCGCCACGGCTGGCGGCGTGGTATCAACGGTGATGGCGACCGCTTCCGATGCCGGACCGGCATTGCCCGCCGCGTCGGTCACCACGGCCGTCAGGCTGTGATCCCCTTCGCTCAGGGCAGGTGCGATAAAGCTCCAGCTGCCGTCACTGCCTACCGTCGCAGAGCCAAGCGCCGTGTCGCCGTCGTAAACGGTGACAAAGCCGCCTGCTTCCGCGGTGCCGCTCAATACCGGCGTCGGATCGTTGGTGACGGTGCCGGCGATTGGTACAGGGGTGCCGCTCTGGTCGCTGCTGAGCAACAGATCCGCGGCTGCGGTCGGCGCGATCGTATCGACGCTCACCAGCACTGGCGTAGTGGCGCTGCTGCTGTTGCCCGCCGCGTCGGTTACCACCGCGCTCAGGCTGTGGTCGCCCTCGCCCAGCGTCGGCGTAGTGAAGCTCCAGTTGCCGTCATTGCCCACCGTTACGCTGCCCAGCGGCGTGTCGCCGTCGGAAACGGTAACGATGCTGCCCGGCTCGGCGCTGCCGCTCAATACCGGCGTCGCGTTGTTAATCAGGCTACCGGACGCGATCGGCGCGCCGTCATTGCTCAGCACCACATCCACCGGCAAGGATGGCGGTAATGTGTCGACGGTGATGGCGACAGGTTCAGACGCGGGACTCGCGTTGCCAGCCGCATCGGTGACCACGGCGGTGAGGCTGTGATCGCCATCGGACAGGGTCGGCGTGGTGAAGCTCCAGCTGCCGTCGCTGCCTGCCGTGGTCGTGCCCAGCACCTGGTCGCCGTCGGAAACCGTCACGATGCTGCCCGGCTCCGCGCTGCCGCTCAGCGTCGGCGTATTGTTGCTGGTCGGCGTATCCGTGCCCACCGGATCGCCGTTGGCGTCGGTCAGCGCGATGTCTGCCGCCGCGGTCGGCGCAACGGTGTCGATGGTGAGCGTCAGCGGCGTGGATTCAATCAGGTTGCCGGTCGCGTCGCTGTAGCTGGCGAGGAAGGTATAAGTGCCATCCGCCAGCGCCGCAGGCGTGAAGTTCCATTGCCCGTTGGCGTCGGCGGTGACGCTGCCCAGCGCGTCACCGTTGCTGAAGAGGGTTACCAGCGCGCCTGCCGTCGCCAGACCGCTGAGGATCGGCGTGGTGTCTTGCGTGCTGGCGCCGTTGGCCAGCGGCAGCAGCGGACTGCCGCTGTCGTCGATCGCCTCCAGCGAGGCGGTGGCCGGCGGCAGACCCGCCTGGATGTTCAGGCTAAAGGCTGGCGTCGCCAGGCTGACGTTACCCGCTGCGTCGGTAACAGTCACCGTTATGCTGTGGTTGCCGTTGCTCAGCGCGATGGTGGTGACGCTCCAGTTGCCGCTGCCGTCAGCGACGGCGCTGCCGAGCAGCACGTCACCTTCGTAAACGTTGACCAGCGCGCCCGCTTCCGCCTGGCCGCTGAGGGTCGGCGTGTTGTCGTCGGTGGTGTCGCCGGAGGTGAGTGGCCCCTGGCTGCCGCCGACGTCATCGCTTACCACCAGGCCGCTGGCGGCGGCTGGCGGCGTGGTATCGACGGTAAAGGTCAGCGGCGCGGAGGCCGGGCCGACGTTGCCCGCGAGGTCGGTCTGAGTGGTGGTCAGGCTATGCGGGCCTTCCGCCAGCGCAGGCGAGGTAAATTGCCAGTTGCCGCTGGCGTCCACCGTCGCGGTGCCCAGCAGGTTGCCGTTGTCGGAGACAGAGACGGTGCTGCCCGGCTCGCCCGTGCCGCTCAGTACCGGCGAGACGTCGCGGGTGGCGCTGCCGTCGCCGATCGGCGTGCTGGTGCTGCCGTTATCGCCGGTAAGCTGCAGGTTATCGGCCGCATCCGGCGCAATGGTGTCGACGGTGAGATTCAGCGGCCCGGCGTTGGCGGTCGCGCCGTCCGGCCTGACGATGGTGGCATAGAAAGCGTGCAGGCCGTTCGACAGCGAGAAGAGCCGGAAAGACCACTGGCCGCTGCCGTCTGCCGTGGTGCTGCCTATCAGCGTCTGGCCGTCATAGAGCGTAACCACGCTGTTCGGATCGGCGAGGCCGCTCAGCACCGGGCTGTCGTTATTGGTCGTGGCGCCGTCGATCAGCGGCGCGACGGTGGAGCCGGTTTCGCTGACCGCCTCCAGCGTCGTGCTCGCTGGCGGCAGCGCGCCGTCAACGGTGAGCGCGAAGGCGTCAGAGGCCGGGCCGATGTTGCCTGCTGCATCGGTGAGGGTGGTCGTCAGGCTGTGCGCGCCGCTGCTCAGGGTCGGCGTGGTGAAGCTCCAGCTGCCGTCAGTATTGACGGTGGTGTAACCCAGTACGACCTGACCGTCATAAATCGTCACCAGCGCGTTTGGCTCGCCCTGACCGCTGAGGGTCGGAGTACGATCGTCCGTGGTGTCGCCCGAGGCGAGCTGGCCTGTGGCATCGCCGTAGTTGTCGGTGACCACCAGGTTGCTCGCCGCCGCCGGCGCGAGGGTATCAACGTTAAAGGCCAGCGGCGCGGAAGCCGGGCCGCTGTTGCCCGCCAAATCGGTTACCGTGGCGGTCAGACTGTGGTCGCCCTCGCCCAGCGCGGGGCTGATAAAGCTCCAGCTGCCGTCGGCGTTGACCGTCGCGCTGCCCAGCACCTGGTCGCCGTCGGTAACGGTAACGATGCTGCCCGGTTCAGCGCTGCCGCTCAGGGTCGGCGTGGTGCTGCTGGTGGATCCGCCAGCCCCTATCGGCTGTAGCGTGCCGCCGCGGCTGTCGCTCAGCACCAGATCGAGGATCGCCGCTGGCGGCGTGCTGTCGACGTCGAAGGTTATCGGCGCGGAGGCGCCGCTGACGTTGCCCGCCGCATCGGTCACGGTGGCGCTCAGGCTGTGCGCGCCCTCGCTCAGCGCGGGCGTCGTAAAGCTCCAGCTGCCGTCTGAACCGACGACGACGCTACCGAGTACGTTGCCGCCGTCGGAAACGGTGACGATGCCGCCCGGCTCCGCCGTGCCGCTCAGTACCGGCGTCGTATCATTAGTCGCGCCCGTGGTGACCGGCACCAGCGTGCCGCTGGCGTCGCTGCTCAGCTGCAGCCCGCTCACCGCATCCGGCACGACGCTGTCGATAGTGATATTCAGCACTGGGGAAGGCGTTACGCTGCCGTCTGCGTTAGTGGTGTCGGCGCGGAAGGCGTAGCTGCCCTCTTCCAGCGTCGTCGGGGTAAAGCTCCACTGACCGGCCGCGTCGGCGGTGACGCTGCCGATGACCGCGTCGCCGTTATAGAGCGTCACCAGCGCGCCCGCGGTGGTCAGGCCGCTCAGCACCGGCGTGGTGTCGCGCGTGGTGTCGCCGTCGCCCAGTTCTACAAGGATGCTGCCGCTGTCGTCGGTCACCACCAGCGAGGCGGTGGCTGGCGGCACGCCGGCGTCAACGGTGAGATCGAACGGTGCCGTCGGCGCGCTGACGTTGCCGGCCGCATCGGTCACGGTGACGGTCAGGCTGTGCAGGCCGTCGCTCAGCGCTGGCGTGGTGAAACTCCAGCTGCCGTTGACGTCAGCCGTGGCGGTGCCGAGCAGCACGTCGCCGTCGTAGACGCTGACGATGCCGTTGGCCTCCGCCGTACCGCTCAGGGTCGGCGTACTGTCGTCGGTGGTGTCGCCGGAGGCGAGATCGCCCTGCGAGGCGCCCACGTCGTCGGTGACCACCAGGTCGGTAGCCGCCTCTGGCGCAGTGGCATCAACGGTAAAGGTGAGCGGCGCCGAAGCGGGGCCGGTGTTGCCCGCCGCATCGGTTACCGTGGTCGTCAGGCTGTGGCTGCCGTCGGCAAGCGTCGGCAAGGTAAAGCTCCAGCTGCCATCCTGCGCGACCGTAGCGCTGCCGAGCACCGCGTCGCCGTCAGAAATGGTCACAATGCTGCCGGGTTCGGCGCTGCCGCTCAGCACAGGCGTCGTGTCGCTCGTGGTGTCGCCAGCGGCGACCGGCACGGAGACGCCGCTGCTGTCGCTGCTGAGCGCCAGATCGGCTGCGGCGACCGGCGCCTGCGTATCCAGGGTAAAGGTCACCGGCGCGGTCGGCGCGCTGGCGTTGCCCGCCGCGTCGGTCACCACCGCCGTCAGGCTGTGGCTGCCGTCGGCGAGAACCGGCGAGGTGAAGCTCCAGCTGCCATCCTGAGCGGCCGTAACGCTGCCCAGCACCGTATCGCCGTCCGAGACGGTGACGATGCTGCCCGCCTCCGCCGTGCCGCTCAGCACCGGCGCGCTGATGTTGGTGAGGCCGCCGATGGGATCGCCGTTCTCATCCGCCAGCGTAATGCCGGTGGCGGTTGTCGGCGCCGCGGTGTCGATGGCGATCGTCAGGGTGGCGGAATCGGTGATATTGCCCGCGGCGTCGGTGACGCTGGCGCGGAAATCGTAGGTGCCGTCCGGCAGCGCCTGCGGCGTAAAGCTCCACAGGCCTGCCGCATCGGCGGTGACGCTGCCGATAACGGTATCGCCGTTGTAAAGCGTGACCAGCAGCCCGGCGGCGGTCTGGCCGCTCAGGGTCGGCGTCGCGTCGCGCGTGCTGGCGCCGTCAGCGAGATCCACTGGCGCGCCGCTGCTGTCGTCAGCGACCGCCAGCGTCAGGGTCACAGGCGGCTGGCTGGCCGCCACGGTCAGATCGAATGGCGTCGTCGGCGCGCTGACGTTGCCTGCCGCATCGGTCACGGTCACGCTCAGGCTGTGCGGGCCGTCGGCCAGTTCAGGCGTGGTAAAGCTCCAGCTGCCGCTGCCGTCGGCGTTGGCCGTCCCCAGCAGCTGGTCGCCGTCATAGACGCTGACGACGCTGTTGGCTTCCGCCGTGCCGCTCAGGGTCGGCGTGCTGTCGTCGGTGGTGTCGCCGAACGCCAGCGCGCCCTGACGATCGCCGACGTCATCCGTTACGGTGACGCCTGACGCTGTCTGCGGCGCGGTGGTATCGAGAGTAAAGGTCAGCGGCGCAGAGGCTGCGCTAACGTTGCCCGCCGCATCGGTCACGGTGGCGGTCAGGCTGTGGCTGCCTTCGGCCAGCGTCGGCGTGGTAAAGCTCCAGCTGCCGTCCTGGGCGACGGTGGTCGTGCCCAGCACATTGTCGCCATCGGAAACGGTGACGATACTGCCCGGTTCCGCCGTGCCGCTCAGTACCGGCGTAGGGCTATTGGTGGCGCCGTCGGCCGTGACCGGCACGCCGTTGGCATCGGTCAGAGCCGCGTCCGTGACCGCCGCAGGCGCGACGGTATCGATAGTGACGGTCAGCACCGGCGAGGGCGTCACGCTGCCGTCCGCGTTGGCGGTGTCGGCGCGGAAGGCGTAGCTGCCATCCTCGAGCGCCGCGGGCGTAAAGCTCCACTGACCGGCCGCGTCGGCGGTGACGCTGCCGATAACCGCATCGCCGTTATAGAGCGTCACCAGCGCGCCCGCGGTGGTCAGGCCGCTCAGCACCGGCGTGGTGTCGCGCGTGCTGGCGCCATCGGCCAGCGCCACAAGGGTGCTGCCGCTGTCGTCGGTCACCTCCAGCGAGGCGGTGGCCGGCGGCACGCCGGCGTCAACGGTGAGGTCGAACGCTGCCGTCGGCGCGCTGACGTTGCCGGCCGCATCGGTCACGGTGACGATCAGGCTGTGCAGGCCGTTGCTCAGCGCTGGCGTGGTGAAGCTCCAGCTGCCGTTTGCGTCAGCCGTGGCGGTGCCGAGCAGCACGTCGCCGTCGTAGACGCTAATCAGGCCGTTGGCCTCCGCCGTGCCGCTCAGAGTCGGCGTGCTGTCGTCGGTGGTGTCGCCAGAGGCGAGATCGCCCTGCGCGTCACCCACGTCGTCAGTGATCACCAGGCCGGTGGCCGCCTCCGGGGCGAGGGTATCCACGGTAAAGGAGATCGGCGCCGAAGCCGGGCCGGTGTTGCCCGCCGCATCGGTCACGGTGGTGGTCAGGCTATGGCTGCCGTCAGCAAGGCCGGCTGCGGTAAAGCTCCAGCGCCCGTCTCCGCCGACGGTCGCCGTGCCCAGTACGGTGTCGCCGTCAGAAATGGTGACGGTGCTGCCCGGTTCGGCGCTGCCGCTCAATACCGGGGAGGCGTCGCCCGTGGCAGAGCCAGCGGCGACCGGCACCGAGACGCCGCTGCTGTCGCTGCTGAGCGCCAGATCGGCCGCGGCAGTCGGCGCCTGCGTGTCCAGGGTAAAGTTCGCCGGCGCAGTCGGCGCGCTGGCGTTGCCCGCCGCGTCGGTCACTACCGCCGTCAGGCTGTGGCTGCCGTCGGCAAGCGTCGGCGAGGTGAAGCTCCAGCTGCCGTCCTGACCAACCGTGGCGCTGCCCAGCACCGTGCCGCCGTCAGAGACGGTAACGATGCTGCCCGGCTCCGCCGTGCCGCTCAGCACCGGCGCGCTGGTGTTGGTGAGGTCGCCAATCGGATTGCCACTGGCGTCCGCCAGCGTGACGTCCGCCGCCGCTGTCGGCGCGACGGTGTCGATGGTAATCGCCAGGGTGGCGGAATTGATGATGTTGCCTGCGGCGTCGGTGACAGCCGCACGAAAATCGTAGCTGCCGTCCGCCAGCGCGGCGGGCGTAAAGCTCCACTGGCCGTTGATGTCGGCAGTGACGCTACCGATTGCGGTATCGCCGTTATAGAGCGTCACCAGCGCGTTGGCGAAGGTCTGTCCGCTCAGTGTCGGCGTGGTGTCGCGGGTGCTGGCGCCATCGGCCAGATCCACCGGCGCGCTGCCGCTGTCGTCGGTGATCACCAGCGTGCTGGCCGCCGGCGGTTCGCCTGCAGCGACGGTGAAATCGAACGGCGCGGTCGGCGCGCTGACGTTGCCTGCCGCATCGGTCAGCGTCAGCGTCAGGCTGTGCGCGCCGTTGCTCAGCGTCGGCGTGGTAAAGCTCCAGTTGCCGTCGGTGCCGACCGTCAGGCTGCCGATGGCGACGCCGTTATCATAAATCGTCAGCAGCGAATCGGGCTCCGCCTGTCCGCTCAGAATGGGCGTGGCGTCGTCGGTCGTGGCGCCTGACGCCAGCGGCCCCGTGCTGTCGCCGACGTCGTCAGTGACCACCAGACCGCTGACCGGTTCCGGCGCCTGCGTATCGACGGTAAAGTTGAGCGGCGCGGAAGCCGCGCTAGCGTTGCCCGCCGCATCCGTTACCGTTGCCGTCAGGCTATGGCTGCCGTCCGTCAGTACCGGCGTGGTAAAGCTCCAGCTGCCGTCTCCGCCTGCGGTAACGGTGCCCAGCAGCGTGTCGCCGTCCCGCACGGTGACTGTGCTGCCGGGTTCCGCGCTGCCGCTCAGCGTCAGGCTATTGTCGTTTGTCGCGCTGCCGGCGGACACCGCTGCGCCGTCGTCGTTAGTCAGCTGCAGATCGGCTGGCGTGGTTGGCGCCAGCGTGTCGATAGTGATGGTCAATACCGGCGACGGCGTAATGCTGCCGTCGGCGTTAGTGGTATCGGCGCGGAAGGCGTAGGTTCCGTCCGCCAGCGCGGCAGGGGTGAAATTCCACTGGCCGCTGGCGTCGGCGGTGACGCTGCCGATGACCGTGTCGCCGTTGTAGAGCGTCACCAGCGCGCCCGCCGTCGTCAGGCCGCTCAGGGTCGGCGTGCTGTCGGCGGTCGAGGCGCCATTGGCCAGCTGCACCAGCGTACTGCCGCTGTCGTCGGTAATTTCCAGCGAGCTGGTCGCTGGCGGCAGATCCGCCGCGACGTTAACCACAATCGCCGCCGTCGGCGCGCTGACGTTGCCTGCGGCATCGGTTACGGTCGCCGTCAGGCTATGGCTGCCGTTGCTCAGGGCGGGCGTGATAAAGCTCCAGAGACCGTCGGCGCCGACCGTGACCGTGCCAAGTAAAGTATCGCCGTCATATACGCTGACGGTGGTGCCCGCTTCTGCCTGGCCGCTCAACGCTGGCGTATTGTCGTCGGTCGAGCTGCCGGAAGCGAGCGGGCCCTGGTTGTCGCCGACGTTATCGGTCAGCTGCAGGTTGCTGGCTGCGTCCGGCGCAAGGGTATCAACGGTGAAAGTCAGCGTAGTTGCCGGGCTAACGTTGCCTGCCGCGTCGGCGGCGGTAATGCTCAGCGTATGGCTGCCTTCGCCCAGCGCGGAGGGAGTGAAAGACC
The DNA here is from genome assembly GCF_059730625.1 of Pantoea sp. X-Soil-MYKO-1289. Lineage (NCBI taxonomy): Bacteria > Pseudomonadati > Pseudomonadota > Gammaproteobacteria > Enterobacterales > Erwiniaceae > Pantoea > Pantoea sp. X-Soil-MYKO-1289. The sequence continues at coordinate 714,669 of NZ_AP036004.1, read as the reverse complement.
AGCGCCCATCGCTGCCGACGATAACCGTGCCCAGCAGGGTGCCGTTATCGGAAATAGTGACGGTGCTGCCCGCTTCAGCCGTGCCCTGCAGCGTCGGCGTTGTGTCGCTGGTCGCGCCGTTTGCGGCGATGGGCGTCAGGATGGTGCCGTTATCGCTGATGGCGCTCACGTCGGTTAACGCCGGCGCGAGGGTATCGACAGTAAAGTTCAGCGGATCGGTGGCGCTGCTGGTGTTGCCTGCGGCGTCAGTGACCGTCACCGTCAGGCTATGCTGGCCATCCGCCAGCGTCGGCGTGGTAAAGCTCCAGCTGCCATCGGCATTAACGGTTACGGTGCCCAGCAGCGTGCCGTTGTCGTAAACGCTGACGGTCGCGCCCGCTTCAGCGGTTCCGCTTAAAACCGGGGAATTGTCATCGGTGATGCCGCCTGCGGCAATGGCGCCCTGAATGCTGCCGACGCTGTCGTTAATCACGATATTGGTCGCCGCGCCGGGCGCGGTGGTATCGCCGCCGCCTGTGCCGCCGCCGTTGTCGCCGCCGCCTGTTCCGCCGCCGCCCGTGCCACCGCCGGGGTTGCCGCCATTATCGCCGCCGCCCGTGCCGCCGCCGTTGTCACCGCCGCCGGTGTTATCTCCGCCGCCGCCACCGCCGCCGCCGTTATTCGCGGCGAACAGCGCGCCGATACCCGCCAGCGCCGCGCCGCCGATACCAAAGGCGGCGATAGTGTTGTCGCTGGTCAGGTTATCCGCCAGCAGTCCTTCGGTGCTGTCGATAGAGACGTACTGGAACCCCTCTTCACCGGGATTTTCTACCCACCAGAGCGCACCTTTGTCATCCTGCAGTACCAGGTCGCTTTCACCTGCCGGGCCGTAAAAATTATGAATAACAACCGTTTCGCCAGATTTCGTGGTAACAACAAGATCGTTGCCGTTACGTGCGAAAGATTTGATGTCAGATCGATTGAGGTTGAGTTTAACCACACTTGGAGTGGACAAATTGACGTCGCTGCCACTCAGCTGCGAGGCGATAGTACCGCCTTTAGGCGTTACTGAGATATTATTCATGTTATGTATATCCCATTGAGGTTATTAATATTCATAAAAATGCCCGGCACCCATTGATGCCGGTTTTTTCCGTGAATAACGCTGTGTGCTATTCACTCCCCTCTTTGTCGATCCCATCTGCTTGACGAAATCGCACTGAGCCATGCTGAATCTTTATCCTGGTGAGGGAATCACTTTTATTTTTCTAATAACCACAATGGGCTAGCCCGCTTCCGCAATAACGGAAACAGGCGGCATATCATAAAAAGTTAGGGTAATTAACTATGGCGGCCTGTTGTTTTTTTATCGCTCTGGATGGCAATACTTTTTCTTTCTGATCAATAACATCAGCCACATATTGCGCTGACCATCGACGGCCCTGCAGGCCGACAATCGGTTTGCGCGCCAGCAGCTGGAGATGCTGTTCTGTCTCTACGCCCTGAACGATAACGCCATCGCAGAAATCGTTTACATGATTAAGCAGCGTGTCGAAGGCATAGCCCTCGCCATATTTCCAGAAGAAGTCCCGGCTGGTTTTAACATATTCAAACAGGCCGCTGGTCAGCATCGAAAGCGTTGAACCACCCGCCGCGAAATCATCCAGCCATAATAATGCTGGGGTAATACCCGCCAGCTTTTGCAGCAGCAGACGATCGGCAGCGCAATAGCGCTGAGTGAAAAAGGCGGAAATTTCGAGACGCAATAACGGTAACCGATCCAGCCTTTGCTGCGTCGCGGCGTCATTTAAAATGCCGCGAATAATATCGCCCTCGACGTTAAGGCTAATAAGTTGGGTAAATCCGCTTTTATAGATCGTCTCGAGCTGTGTTAGCTGTTGCTGAAACAGCTGCCATTTTTCTGCTTCGAGCAGGCAGTCAACGAGTCGATGTCCGCTGTCGTCATCGGCCAGGCTGGCGATGTCGCGATCCGGCGCGAAGCGCGTCAACAGCTCCCACGCCGTCACTTTCCCTGAGGAAGCATGAATCGGGTCGAGCAGAAAGACGTAATGCTGACGAAGATGTAGTTGGCGACCCATTCTGCTGCTACCCGCTCTACCCGATAAGTCAGCTGCTTAAAAGCAGCAGCCAAAATGTCAGGAAAACTCATATGAACGTTAAGAAAACCCAGAAGATTCTTAACACCTTAACCTGATGCTAACGTACAACTTACACTTTGAAAAATAGATTTAAGTCAAACACGGCGGAAAATTCAATAGCCAAAACCAATCAATTTCGGTGATTGAAAAAGGTTTTAAGAAATAAAAAATCATAAAACATTTTATAAATTAATTGCCATGGCAGGCTTGACGAAATCAAAATATTATACTCTTTTGATTTTTCTACAAAATTAAATGAAGTAAGAATATTAAACATCACAATAACTGATGATTTTTATTTGAAACAAAAATCGATGGGGTTTCCAGAAAGCGTCAAATAAAAAGGCGCTTTGCAAATTCAGCTTTAGGCATAATGTTTAACTTTTATAATATATAAGCTTAAAAATCCGAGGCTATACACGCTGTAAATTTAACAATCGAGACGGTCTGAATGGGAGCCAACGCTAACGCCTCGTTTTTTCTAAAAAATTCAGCGGCACACTGAGCGCCGATCGGGAGCGCAGGGTTGACGAAGCTTAATCAGGCGTGAAACGGTGATGGTGCTCACAAAACAGGTAAAAAGAGGATTTCAGGCGGGAGACGAACATGCCGGGCCTCTGACAAGGCCCGGCGTGCGGCGTTACTTACTCATCTTCAAGATAGGTGTAGCCGTACAGGCCGCTTTCAAACTCTTCCAGGAACTGCGCGCGCAGCTCATCGTCGAGATCGGTCTCTTTGACCTGATTGCGGAACAGCGTCATCAGCTCGTCGGGATTTAGCTGCACATACTCCAGCATATCCGCAACGGTATCGCCCTCATCCGACAGCTCGACCTCGACTTCGCCGCCGGCGCGCGCGTAGACGTTGACCGCCTCGGTATCGCCGAACAGGTTATGCATATTGCCGAGGATCTCCTGATAGGCGCCGACCATAAAGAAGCCGAGCATCGGCGGATTCTCTGGATCGTATTCCGGCATCGGCATGGTGGCAGCGATGCCGTCGCCGTCGACGTAGTGATCGATGGTGCCGTCGGAGTCGCAGGTGATGTCCAGCAGCACCGCGCGGCGCTCCGGCTTTTTATGCAGCCCTTCCAGCGGCAGTACCGGGAAGAGCTGATCGATGCCCCAGGCATCCGGCATCGACTGGAACAGCGAGAAGTTGACGTACATCTTGTCCGCCATACGCTCCTGCAGCTCGTCGATAATCGGACGGTGCGCGCGGTTGCTCGGGTCGAGATGCTGCTGAATATAGTGGCAGATGCTCAGGTAAAGCTGTTCCGCCCAGGCGCGCTGCGTCAGATCGTAGGTGCCGGAGGCGTAGCCGGTGTGGATATCGTGCAGATCCATCTGGCTGTCGTGCAGCCACTCGCGCAGCGAACGGCGCACGTCAGGTTCGTGCATCTCCTGCCAGGTTTCCCACATGCTGAGGATCGGGCGCGGCGCATCCTCTTCCGGCGCCTGCGGCGTAATGAACTCGTTACGCTCCACGCCGATAATGTTGGAGACCAGCACGGTATGGTGCGCGGTCACGGCGCGGCCCGACTCGGTGATCACCGTCGGGTGATCCAGCCCGTGCTCTTCGCAGGCGTCGCCGATCGCCCAGATAACGTTGTTGGCGTACTCGTTCAGACCGTAGTTAACCGAGCAGTCGGACTGCGATCGGGTGCCTTCATAGTCGACGCCCAGACCGCCGCCGACGTCGAAGCATTTGATGTTGACGCCCAGCTTCGCCAGTTCGACATAGAAACGCGCCGACTCACGCACGCCGGTAGCGATATCGCGAATATTGGCCATCTGCGAGCCGAGGTGGAAGTGCAGCAGCTGCAGGCTGTCGAGACGGCCTGCGTTGCGCATGATCTCCACCAGCTGCAGCACCTGCGACGCCGAGAGGCCGAACTTCGATTTTTCGCCGCCGCTCGACTGCCATTTGCCGGAGCCCTGCGACGCCAGACGCGCGCGGATGCCGAGGCGCGGCACCACGTTCAGGCGTTCGGCCTCTTCCAGCACCAGGCGCACTTCCGTCATCTTCTCGATCACCAGATAGACTTTGTGGCCGAGCTTTTCGCCAATCAGCGCCAGACGAATATATTCGCGATCTTTGTAGCCGTTGCAGACGATCACCGTGCGAGTTTTGCCGGCGTGGGCCAGCACCGCCATCAGCTCCGCTTTGGAGCCCGCTTCCAGCCCCAGCGGTTCGCCGGAGTTGACCAGCGATTCGATCACGCGTTTATGCTGGTTGACCTTAATCGGGTAGACCAGGAAGTAGTCGCCGCGATAGCCGTAGGATTCGCGCGCGCGCTTAAACGCCGCGTTAATCGAACGCAGGCGATGCTGCAGGATTTGCGGAAAGCAGAACAGCGCAGGCAGACGCTGGCCCTGGGCCTCGCGCTCTTTCACCAGATTCGCCAGATCGACGCGCAGCGTCGGTTCGTCCGGGTTCGGACAGACGCTGACGTGACCAAGTTCGTTAACGTCGTAGTAGTTATTGCCCCACCAGGCAACGTTATAGGTACGCAGCATTTTGCTGGCATCCTGGTCGTTCATTGCAACCTCCTGCATTGAGCGGAGCACACCCTGTTCGCCGGCTGACGAACCCTTAATAGTCTTCATGTCGCCAGACATCACGAACCTCGAATTTCTGTTGGAATGTGAAAAAAGCACAAAACTAAGTGTAAAACACCCTGGCCCGTTACGTGTAAATGGACCCCGAATGCATCACGACGTTCACCGGCGTGCGACCGCCAGTAGCGTAAATAAGGAAAAACAGGTTAACCGGCGCGCGTGTCGGGAGAATGACCGCAACAGGCGATTCGTCGGAAAAGAGGAGAAAAGGCAGGAAAGGAGTACGCCAGCGCGCCCGTTGAGCGCAGAGAACCGCAAGAGAGAAGAGCGTGGTTCATTACTTCTGTCACCTCCACACATGTTTTCGCATGTGGAAATAATCTGGGCGAACGTCAGAGAGGCTCTGACAGTGGCTTACGCGCAGCGGCGTCATCCTTATGGCTGCAGGCAGCAGCGGCGTTTTATACCGCCTGACGGGCGAAATTGCAAAGCGTTTCGCTGGTTTGCCGCCGTCCCGCGTCACGTTTTTTTGCCAGCGACCGCTTTTGTGAAAAATGCGGAAACAGAAAAAGGGCTGGCATTTCGTTCACCCCTTAACCTAAAATAGCCGTCCAGATGGTTTTCCATCTAAACTGGTTAACATCCAGGCGTTTTACGTCTGACATACCGACACTTCTAAAACTGCTCGCGGCTTTGCCTGAAGGGGCGTCAAGTAAGTTCATCTCACTTACGCTATGCAGTCGAATTCAAACCATTTGTAAGGTAAAGAACAGAATGGCTAAACACCTTTTTACGTCCGAGTCCGTATCAGAAGGACATCCTGATAAAATCGCCGACCAGATTTCTGACGCCGTGCTGGATGCCATCCTCGAGCAGGATCCCAAAGCGCGCGTGGCCTGCGAAACCTACGTTAAAACCGGTATGGTGCTGGTCGGCGGTGAGATCACCACCAGCGCATGGGTCGATATCGAAGAGATTACCCGCAATACCGTACGTGAAATCGGTTATGTCCATTCCGATATGGGCTTTGACGCCAACTCCTGTGCCGTTCTGAGCGCCATCGGCAAGCAGTCGCCCGACATCAACCAGGGTGTTGACCGCACCGATCCGCTGGAGCAAGGCGCTGGCGACCAGGGCCTGATGTTCGGCTACGCCACCAATGAAACCGACGTGCTGATGCCGGCGCCGGTGACCTATGCGCACCGTCTGGTGCAGCGTCAGTCTGAAGTGCGTAAAAACGGCGCGCTGCCGTGGCTGCGTCCTGACGCGAAAAGCCAGATCACCTTCCAGTACGATGGCGGCAAAATTGTCGGCATCGACGCGGTAGTGCTCTCTACCCAGCATGCCGAAGATATCGATCAGGCCACGCTGCGCGAAGCGGTGATGGAAGAGATCATCAAGCCAGTGCTGCCGACCGAGTGGATCAACGCCAGCACCAAGTACCACATCAACCCGACCGGCCGCTTCGTTATCGGCGGCCCGATGGGCGACTGCGGCCTGACCGGACGTAAAATCATCGTCGATACCTACGGCGGCATGGCGCGTCACGGCGGCGGCGCTTTCTCCGGTAAGGATCCGTCGAAGGTTGACCGTTCTGCGGCCTATGCGGCGCGCTACGTGGCGAAAAACATCGTTGCCGCCGGCCTGGCCGACCGCTGCGAGATTCAGGTCTCCTACGCTATCGGCGTAGCAGAGCCGACCTCCATCATGGTGGAAACCTTCGGCACCGAGAAGATCTCGACCGAACAGCTGACGCTGCTGGTGCGCGAGTTCTTCGATCTGCGTCCTTACGGTCTGATTCAGATGCTGGACCTGCTGCAGCCGATCTACAAAGAGACCGCCGCTTACGGTCACTTCGGCCGCGAACATTTCCCGTGGGAAAAAACCGACAAGGCTGCTCAGCTGCGCGACGCGGCCGGCCTGTAAGGTTTTTCTCTCAAGGCTCTCTCCTGTCGCAGGGGAGAGCCTTGTTTTTTAGCCTGTTTTATCTCTGCTTTCCGCCCTGCCCAGCACATTCTCTTTTCTCTACTACACTTTTCACACTCGTCAAGCCCTGGCGTGTTACCGATTACAAATTGAAACGCTTTATTAATCTGCTATTTAGGATTTAACCTGCGTGGTTATTCGACTGAAAATGCGTTATTTTCAGCGTCCTCTGATAGCCGGTAATTGACGCCATGTCGGAAACTTAACAAGTGCTATACCTTACTGGTTACTTAACCTTTTCGGGCTGAATATGCTGAATTTCAGGGTTTCAGCGTGTGTAAGCGATTACATTAGCGTGATCGCTCTCACTTTTTACCCGGAAAAGGTTTTTTAACATTAGATAACAACAATGATGGATAAACTCGGAGGCAACATGCCTGGCAATACTCACAAAAGCAGAACCTCAAACAAGGCGATGACCTTGTTTGTCTGCTTTCTTGCGGCTCTCGCAGGGCTGCTATTTGGACTGGATATCGGCGTTATCGCAGGCGCGCTGCCGTTTATCGCCAAAGACTTTAACGTTACCGCACATCAGCAGGAGTGGATCGTTAGCTCTATGATGTTCGGCGCGGCGGTCGGCGCGGTCGGCTCCGGCTGGATGTCGTCACGTCTCGGTCGTAAAAAGAGCCTGATGGCCGGCGCCATTCTGTTCGTTATCGGTTCGCTCTGGTCCGCCATGGCGCCGAACCCGGAAATGCTGATCGTCGCACGCGTCGTGCTGGGTCTCGCCGTCGGCGTTGCCTCTTACACCGCGCCGCTCTACCTGTCTGAAATCGCGCCGGAAAAAATTCGCGGCTCGATGATTTCGCTCTATCAGCTGATGATTACCATCGGTATTCTCGGCGCCTACCTCTCCGACACCGCCTTTAGCGCGTCCGGCGACTGGCGCTGGATGCTGGGCATCATCACTATTCCGGCGGTGCTGCTGCTGGTGGGCGTCTTCTTCCTGCCCAACAGTCCGCGCTGGCTGGCGGCCAGAGGCGACTTCCGCGACGCCCAGCGCGTGCTGGATCGTCTGCGCGACACCAGCGAGCAGGCGAAACGCGAGCTGGAAGAGATCCGCGAGAGCCTGAAGATCAAGCAGTCCGGCTGGCAGCTGTTCCAGAGCAACAGCAATTTCCGCCGCGCGGTGTTCCTCGGCGTGCTGTTGCAGGTGATGCAGCAGTTCACCGGTATGAACGTAATCATGTACTACGCGCCGAAGATTTTTGAAATCGCCGGCTTCACCAATACCACCGAGCAGATGTGGGGCACCGTTATCGTTGGCCTGGTCAACGTGCTGGCAACCTTTATCGCTATCGGCCTGGTGGACCGCTGGGGCCGTAAACCGACGCTGATCCTGGGCTTCCTGGTGATGGCGGCGGGTATGGGCGTGCTGGGCACCATGCTGCATATGGGCATCCATTCGCAGGGCGCGCAGTACTTCGCTATCGCCATGCTGCTGATGTTTATCGTCGGCTTCGCCATGAGCGCCGGTCCGCTGATTTGGGTGCTCTGTTCAGAAATCCAGCCGCTGAAAGGCCGCGACTTCGGTATTACCGTTTCGACCGCGACCAACTGGATCGCCAATATGATTGTCGGCGCGACCTTCCTCACCATGCTGAATACGCTGGGCAACGCGAACACCTTCTGGGTTTATGCGCTGCTGAACGTCTTCTTCATTGTGCTGACGCTAATGCTGATTCCAGAGACCAAAAACGTCTCGCTGGAGCACATCGAGCGTAACCTGATGTCCGGCAAGAAACTGCGCGACATCGGTTCAAACAACTAAGTTACTCAGGCGGGCCACAAGGCCCGCCTGAAGCGGTTAGCAATGTGCGGACACGGGTGACAAGGCCCGATCGCAAAGACGCAAAAGCGCCATCCATGGCGGCTCGGCCCGCGCAGATACGCACTTCTTCCCTGAAGTGCGCCCGTAAACGGGCCAACGCTTTGCGTTGTTCAAAAACGCTTCCAGCGTTTTTGTCCCTTGCGCGGGACGCTTTGCTCTTCGGTCCTTGTCACCCGTGTTTTGAGTTTGTTAGCCGTTTGAAGGTGGGCCTTGCGGCCCGCCTTTTTTATTTGATTGAGTTCTTCGCCCGCCCCGCCTATGCTTCCGGCATGAAAACGCCCCGACTTCCCATCGCCCTCCAGCAGGCCGTTATGCGCTCGCTGCGCCATTTTTTACAGCTTGCCAGCGACAGGCTGGAGCGTCCGTTTGCCGAACCGGCGCTGGTCTATCAGCAGCGCGGCACGGCGGCAGGCACCGCCTGGCTGGAAAAGTGGGAAATTCGCCTCAATCCGGTGCTGCTGCTGGAAAACCAGCAGGCGTTCGTCGATGAGGTGGTGCCGCACGAGCTGGCGCATCTGCTGGTATGGAAAGTCTTTGGCCGCGTGCCGCCGCACGGCAAAGAGTGGAAATGGATGATGCAGGAGGTGCTTGGCGTACCCGCGCGTCGCACCCATCAGTTTGAAATCGCCTCGGTGCGCGCCGCCACTTTCCCCTATCGCTGCGGATGCCAGCAGCATCACCTCACGGTACGCCGCCACAACCGCGTGCTGCGCGGCGAAAGCGAATACCGCTGCGTGCGCTGCAAGAGCCTGTTAACGCCGGGCGACTATTCGCCAGCCTGAGCGCAATTCCCATTCCGCTCGCGACCTCATTCTGCTACCCTGCCGCACTTTTTTTCCGACTGAGAATAATTCCGCAACATGTCTCGTAAAATTATCTGCGCCGTCGCGCTGCTGCTCTCCCCTCTCGCTGCTCAGGCGATCGCGCTGAACAACTACCATCAGAACAACTTTCAGCAGGCGAAAACCTTCGCGGCGGCGATCAACGCCGACGCACCCGGCTCCTTCTACTGCGGCTGTAAAATCAGCTGGCAGGGTAAAAAAGGCGTACCCGATCTCAACAGCTGCGGCTATCAGGTGCGTAAAAACGCCAACCGCGCCGGTCGTATCGAGTGGGAGCATGTTATGCCCGCCTGGGAGTTTGGCCACCAGCGTCAGTGCTGGCAGAACGGCGGCCGCAAAAACTGCAGCAAAGACGCCGACTATCGCCGCATCGAAAGCGATCTGCATAACCTGCAGCCTGCCGTCGGCGAGGTCAACGGCGACCGCGGCAACTTCGCCTACAGCCAGTGGAACGGCGGCGAACAGCAGTATGGCCAGTGCGCTATGAAGGTGGACTTCAAGAACAAGCAGGCCGAGCCGCCCGCCCGCGCCCGCGGCGCCATCGCGCGCACCTACTTCTATATGCGCGACCAGTATCATCTGCGCCTGTCGCGCCAGCAGACCCAGCTTTTCACCGTCTGGAACAAGCTCTATCCGGTCTCCAGCTGGGAGTGCGAACGCGACCAACGCATCGCGCGCGCGCAGGGCAATCACAATCCTTATGTGCAGCAGGCTTGCCAGCGTTAAAATCACTGCCCTACACTAACGTCTTCTCGATATTGCCGCGCCGGGTGCGCGGCGCTCAGCTTTCAGGGCCTGTATGCGCATACCTCGCATTTATCATTCCGAACCTTTAACCAGCGGCAGCGAGATCGCGCTGGACGAAGACGCCTCTAACCACGTTGGACGCGTTCTGCGCATGACCAGCGGCCAGCGTCTGGAACTCTTTGATGGCACTAATCTGACTTTTGCGGCAGAGATCACTCTTGTCGATAAAAAGCGTGTAAAAGTAAGAGTCCTTGAAGGCCAGCCCGACGATCGTGAGTCTCCCCTGTTTCTGCATCTCGGCCAGGTGATGTCGCGCGGCGAAAAGATGGAGTTCACTATCCAGAAATCGATTGAGCTGGGCGTGAGCGTGATTACTCCACTTTTTTCCGAACGCTGCGGCGTAAAGCTGGATGCCGAACGGCTGGCGAAAAAACGCCAGCAGTGGCAAAAAATCGCTATCGCCGCCTGCGAACAGTGCGGCCGTAATCGCGTGCCGGAAATTCGCCCGGCGATGACGCTGGAGGCCTGGTGCGCCGAGGCCGACGACGGCCTGAAGCTCAACCTGCATCCGCGCGCGCAGCAGAGCATCAACACGCTGCCGCAGCCGGTAGAGCGGGTTCGCCTGCTGATCGGCCCGGAAGGCGGACTAAGCGCCGAGGAGATCGCCATGACCGGCGAGCGCGGTTTTACCGATATTTTGCTCGGCCCGCGCGTGTTACGCACGGAAACCACCGCGCTAACCGCGATTACGGCACTCCAGGTGAGGTTTGGCGATCTCGGCTAGGGAATAATCAGGGTTTATATTAAGACGCGCGCAGCACTTACTGGCGTCCTGACTGGTCAGCCTGCGCTGACCGCACAGAACGAGGCGGAAAACACCGCCTCTCTGAGGAGAGAATAATGATTAAACTTGGCATCGTTATGGACCCCATCGCGTCCATTAACATTAAAAAAGACACCAGCTTCGCCATGTTGCTGGAAGCACAGCGCCGCGGTTACGAAATTCACTATATGGAGATGGCCGATCTCTCGCTGCGCGGCGGCGTCTCTTACGCCCGCACCCGCCTGCTGAGCGTCGATCAGAACTATGATAAATGGTATGAGTTCGGCAGCGAGCAGGAGATCAAGCTGGCCGACCTCAACGTGGTCCTGATGCGTAAGGATCCGCCGTTCGATACCGAGTTTATCTACGCCACCTATATTCTGGAGCGCGCCGAAGAGCAAGGCACGCTGATCGTCAACAAGCCGCAGAGCCTGCGCGACTGTAACGAGAAGCTCTACACCGCCTGGTTCTCGGAGTTCACGCCGGATACGCTGGTGACGCGCAGCAAAGAGAAACTGCGCGCCTTCTGGCAGGAGCACGGCGACATTATCATGAAGCCGCTGGACGGCATGGGCGGCGCGTCGATCTTCCGCGTGAAGCAGGACGATCCGAACTTCGGCGTGATCACCGAGACGCTGACCAATCACGGGCAGTTCTTCTGTATGGCGCAGAACTATCTGCCGGCCATTAAAGAAGGCGACAAGCGCGTGCTGGTGGTGGACGGCGAGCCGGTGCCTTACTGCCTGGCGCGCATCCCGCAGGGCGGCGAAACGCGCGGCAACCTGGCGGCAGGCGGCCGCGGCGAAGCGCGCCCGCTGAGCGAAAGCGACTGGGAAATTGCCCGCCGCGTCGGCCCGACGCTGAAAGCAAAAGGATTGATTTTTGTCGGACTGGATATCATTGGTGATAAACTCACTGAAGTGAACGTCACCAGCCCGACCTGCGTGCGTGAAATCGAAGCCGCATTCCCGATCTCCATCACCGGTATGTTGATGGACGCTATCGAGAAGCGTCTGGGCTGAGCATGACCCTGGAGCCAGGCTCCGTGATCAACCCAAACCGGCGCATACCCGCGCCGGCTATTTTTGGTACATCGAGTGAGAATGAATTTACAGCATCATTTTTTGATTGCCATGCCTTCCCTACAGGATCCCTTTTTCAAACGCTCCGTGGTCTATATCTGCGAGCACAATGAAGAAGGCGCAATGGGTTTGATTATTAACAAGCCGATGGAAAATCTGACGGTCGAAGGCATTTTAAAGAAGCTGAAAATCACGTCAGGCGAGCGCGATCCCGCGATTCGTCTGGACAAGCCGGTTTTCAGCGGCGGCCCGCTGGCTGAGGATCGCGGCTTTATTCTTCACTCCGCGCAGCGCATCTTCTCTTCCAGCATCCGCATTTCCGACACCACGGTGATCACCACCTCGCGCGACGTGCTGGAATCGCTCGGCACCGCTTCCCAGCCGGAGCATGTGCTGGTGGCGCTGGGCTACTGCGCCTGGGAGAAAGATCAGCTGGAAAACGAGCTGATGGAGAACGCCTGGCTCACCACGCCCGCCAACAGCAATATTCTGTTTCAGACGCCGATCGCCGATCGCTGGCGCGAAGCGGCGCGCAGCATCGGCATCGATATTCACAGCATCGCCAGCGATGCGGGACACGCCTGATGACGACGCAAACGCTGCTGGGTTTCGACTTCGGCACCAAAAGCATCGGCGTCGCGGTCGGCCAGCAGCTGACCGGCAGCGCCCGCCCGCTCGCCGCGCTGAAAGCGCAGGACGGCACGCCGGACTGGTTGCAGATCGAGCGCCTGCTGAAAGAGTGGCAGCCTGATTTCGTGGTGGTCGGCCTGCCGCTGAATATGGACGGCACCGAGCAGCCGTTGACCGCGCGCGCGCGCAAGTTCGCCAACCGCCTGCACGGCCGCTTCGGCGTGCGCGTCGAGCTACAGGACGAGCGCCTCAGCACGGTAGAAGCGCGTGCCGGCCTGTTCGAACGCGGCGGCTATCGCGCGCTGAATAAAGGCTCGGTGGACTCGCAGTCGGCGGCGATTATTCTTCAGGACTGGTTCGAAACCCACTAAGGCCCGCCTCGCTCTCGCCTGATTCAGGGGCGACCAGCCCTTCCCGCTGCCGCGCCAGCAGGCTCTGCTCGAAGGTTTGCATGCCGACCTGCGCGCCGGTTTGCAGCAGCGCGCCGATCTGATGCATCTTGCCGTCGCGGATCAGATTGGCGATGGCGGGCGTGGCGATTAATACCTCAAACAGCCCAATGCGTCCGCCGTCGCGCGCCGCCGTCAGCTTCTGCGCCATTACCGCTTTCAGGCTGCCCGCCAGCTGGGCGCGCACCAGGTTTTTCTCCTGCGCCGGAAAGACATCCACCAGGCGATCGATCGCCTGCGCCGCGCCGCGCGTGTGCAGCGTAGCCAGCACCAGATGGCCGGTTTCGGCGGCGGTGAGCGCCTGGCGGATCGTGTCGCCGTCGCGCAGCTCGCCCAGCAGGATGACGTCGGGATCTTCACGCAGCGCGGCGCGCAGCCCGAGGCTGAACGAGGCGCAGTGCGCGCCGATTTCGCGCTGCTGGATCAGCGACTGTCGGCTCTGGTGAATAAACTCGATGGGATCTTCCAGCGTAATAATGTGCTTCGCCTGCTGGCGGTTAATGGCGTCGACCATCGCGGCAAGCGTGGTCGATTTGCCGCTGCCGGTCGCGCCGGTCACTAATATCAGCCCATCCTCCAGCAGCAGCCAGCGCGACGCCGCCGCTGGCAGACGCAGGCTCTCCAGCGTCGGACAGCGGGTCGCCAGCGTTCGCAGCGCCAGCGAAAGCCCCTGCCGCTGGCGAAACAGACTGGCGCGCAGCCGCTGACCGTCGGCCAGCGAGAAAGCGAAGTCGGTTTGCCCCTGCGCCGCCAGCTCTTCGCGCTGCCGCGGCTCGAGATAGCGTCCGATAGCCTGCTCCAGCCACTCGGCCGTCAGCGGCGCGAGATCGGGGAGCGGCTCCAGCCGGCCGTGGCGCCGCCAGCGCGGCGAATCTCCGCTGCACAGGTGCAGATCGGCGGCATTATGCTTTACACTAAGCGCCACCATTTCTTCCAACTCCATAGATAGCCTCCTGACGATGACCTCAATCCAGCACAACCTACAGCAACTGCGTCAGCGAATCCGCGCTGCCGCAACGCAATGCGGGCGCGATCCAGAAGAAGTTACGCTGCTTGCCGTCAGCAAAACCAAACCTGCGAGCGCGGTCGAGGAAGCCATCGAAGCCGGCCAGCTCGCCTTCGGCGAAAATTACGTGCAGGAAGGGGTTGAAAAGATTGAGGCGCTGGCCGCACATCCACAGGTGGAGTGGCACTTCATCGGCCCGTTGCAGTCGAATAAGAGCCGCCTGGTAGCGGAGCATTTCGCCTGGTGCCATACGGTGGATCGTCTGAAGATCGCCCAGCGCCTGAACGATCAGCGTCCCGACTCGCTGCCGCCGCTGAATGTGTTGATTCAGGTAAATATCAGTGACGAAAACAGCAAATCTGGCATCATGCTGGAGGCTTTGCCCGAACTGGCGCAGCAGGTTGCCACGCTGCCGCGGCTGCGGCTGCGCGGCCTGATGGCGATACCGGCGCCGGAGAGCGACTATGCGCGCCAGCTGGCGGTGTGTCAGCGGATGGCCGACGCCTTCCGTCAGCTGAAGCAGCGCTATCCCGACGTCGATACGCTTTCTCTGGGAATGAGCGACGACTTGGAAGCGGCTATTGCCGCAGGCAGCACCATGGTGCGCATCGGCACCGCGATTTTCGGCGCGCGGGATTATGCGCGCAACCCACAACAATAATTGAGGAACCTCATGTTAACACTGACGTTTTTAGTCAAAACGCTGATCGACCTGTATGTGATGGTGCTGCTGCTGCGCATCTGGATGCAGTGGTCGCGCTGCGACTTTTATAATCCGCTGTCGCAGTTCGTGGTGAAGATCACCCAGCCGATCATCAAGCCGCTGCGCCGCATTATTCCGGCTATCGGTCCGATCGATACCGCCTCGCTGCTGCTGGCGTTTGTGCTGACGACGCTGAAATACCCCATTTTGCTGCTGATCCAGGTCGGCGCCTTCTCGGTCGATCCGGCCAACCTGCTGGTCGGCCTGCTGTCGCTGGTGAAATCCGCCGGCTATCTGGTGTTCTGGGTGATCATCATTCGCTCGCTGATGAGCTGGATCAGCCAGGGACGCGGCCCGCTGGACTATGTGCTGGTGCAGCTGACTGAACCGCTGATGTCGCCGATTCGCCGTATTCTGCCTGCGATGGGCGGCATCGACTTCTCGGCGATGATTGTGATCCTGGTGCTCTACGCCCTGAACTTCCTCGGCATGGACCTGTTTCCTGGCCTCTGGTTTCTGCTGTAAATATGACTGGAACTGCTATGCAAAAAGTTGTGCTCGCCACCGGCAATCCCGGCAAGGTACGTGAACTGGCGGATCTCCTCTCCGCCTTTGGCCTGGATATCGTGGCGCAAACCGATCTGGGCGTGGAGTCGGCGGAAGAGACCGGCCTGACCTTTATCGAGAACGCCATTCTGAAAGCGCGTCACGCCGCGCAGATCACCGGCCTGCCCGCTATCGCCGACGATTCGGGCCTGGCGGTGGATGCGCTGGGCGGCGCGCCCGGCATTTATTCGGCGCGCTATGCCGGAGAGGCGGCCAGCGATCGGGAGAACCTCGAGAAGCTGCTGCAGGCGCTGGACGCGGTGCCGGACGGCGATCGTCAGGCGCAGTTCCACTGCGTGCTGGTCTATCTGCGCCATGCGGAAGATCCGACGCCGCTGGTGTTCCACGGCAGCTGGGCGGGCGAAATCACCCGCTCAGCCGCTGGCGAAGGCGGCTTCGGCTACGATCCGATTTTCTACGTGCCCGAACTGGGCAAAACCGCCGCCGAGCTAAGCAAAACGGAAAAAGGCGCGGTTTCTCATCGAGGCAAAGCATTGACGCTGCTGCTGGAAGCGATGCGCAATGCCTGATTTACCGCCGTTAAGCCTCTATATCCATATTCCGTGGTGCGTGCAGAAGTGCCCCTACTGCGACTTCAACTCCCATGCGTTAAAAGGCGAGGTGCCGCACGTCGAGTATGTGCAGCACCTGCTGCGCGATCTGGAAAACGACCTGCCGCTCACCCACGGGCGCGCCGTGCGCACCATTTTTATCGGCGGCGGCACGCCGAGCCTGCTGAGCGGCGAGGCGATGCAGATGCTGATGGACGGCGTGCGCGCGCGGCTGCCGCTGGCGGCGGATGCGGAGATCACCATGGAGGCCAATCCCGGCACCGTTGAGGCGGATCGCTTCAGCGCCTATCAGCGGGCAGGCATCAACCGTATCTCTATCGGCGTGCAGAGCTTCGACCCGCAGAAGCTGGAGCGGCTGGGACGCATTCACGGCCCGGACGAGGCGAAGCGCGCCGCGCAGCTGGCCGAGGGGCTGCATCTGCGCAGCTTTAACCTCGACCTGATGCACGGCCTGCCCGATCAGTCGCTGGAAGAGGCGCTGAGCGACCTGAAACAGGCGATCGCGCTTAACCCACCGCATCTCTCCTGGTATCAGCTGACTATTGAGCCGAATACGCTGTTCGGCTCGCGTCCGCCGACGCTGCCGGACGACGACGCGCTGTGGGAGATCTTCGAGCAAGGGGATCGCCTGCTGACCGCCGCTGGCTATCAGCAGTATGAGACCTCCGCCTACGCGAAGCCGGGCTATCGCTGCGAGCACAACCTCAACTACTGGCGCTTCGGCGACTACCTCGGCATCGGCTGCGGCGCGCACGGCAAGCTGACCCAGCCTGACGGGCGCATCGTGCGCACCGTGAAGACGCGTCACCCGCGCGGCTTTATGCAGGGCCGCTATCAGGAGAAGCAATATGAGGTCGCCGACGCAGAGAAGCCGTTCGAGTACTTTATGAACCGTTTCCGCCTGCTGGAAGCGGCGCCGCGCGAGGAGTTTGCGCGCTATACCGGCCTGAGCGAGCAGACCATCCGACTGCAGATGGATGCGGCGATCGCAGCGGGCTACGTGGCGGAGAGCGCCACGCACTGGCAGATAACGGAAAAAGGTAAGCTGTTTTTGAACTCGCTGCTGGAGCTGTTTCTGGCGGAGGAGTAAGTGGAAAGGCCGACCCTGAGTCGGCTTTTTTTATGAATGAGTGCCGCAAAAGTTCGAGCTCAATATCATAGCGCTTCTTTTTCACCGACTGGCGTTTCAGTAATAAATAACATGATGATGGCAAGATTCCATAAAGGCCCCTCTGCATTAACTTACGCATGGTTTTATTTCCAGGTAAGAAGCCATGGACCCTGGGATTATAAAAATCAATGTGGTCGGCAGTATGCTAATTTTGGTAATTTCAACTATGGTGCTACTGGCCATGCCGCTGGGATCGCAGATTCCGTATTGTTGCGCGGAGCAGGCTGGGCGCAAAGTCGGGCTGGGACCAGCAGGCCTGAATATGGCGACTGGTATGGCGCTAGTCCATACGGGGATGATCCGGACGATCAATACTGGATAAGAGCTGGGATTGAATATGCGAAGCGCGCAGGGTTTTAAAAAGAGATATGTGGTCATAGCTATTCTGGCAATAACGCTGAGCTATGGCATTTATAAACTCACTCAACTGTCCCCTCTTGAACAAAAAATCCTTAGAAAAGTAAACATTAATACTCACGCGACTCTCTATATTACCGAAGCGGATGCAGGCGCAACTACAGATTTCTCGTATCGCTATTATCTGTTTGACGCCAGTAAAAGTGATAAGGACTTCATAAATAGCCTGACAGCTGACAGACAGCCGTTTTTAATTACCGCCGACCCTAATGCGTTCCAAAAGGTCGAAAACAACGCTATCTACCTATCCGTCAAAGGAGATGTTTTTGCTTTCCACAACGCTCCGGTCTACCAGATAAAGGGGGCGCTGTTTTCAGTTCCGGTTTACCTGACGGCTGAGCCGTACTAGCAAAACCTTTAATAATAAGGGCGGCGCAGGCCGCCCTCGTTGTTATGCCTTCGGAAAGATCCACAAATGGTTTTCCGGCAGCGCCAGATAGCAGTGCTGCGGGTCGCGCACCTCATTGCCGTAGGCGCGAATAGCGAAATCGTCGCCCGCGGTGCGGAACAGGTACTCCCAGCGGTCGCCGAGATACATGCTGGTGACCAGCGGCAGTTCCAGCTGGTTCTCGCCCGGCCCTTCCACCAGCCTCACGCGCTCTACGCGGATCACCGCCGTGGCCTCCTGGCCCTGCTGCACCCCTTCTCCCGCTCTGCCCCACAGGCTCCAGCCTTTGCCCTCGATACGCGCTTTACCGTCGCGCAGCTCAGCGATTTTCCCGTGCAGCCGGTTGTTGCTGCCCATGAACTCGGCGGTAAACAGGGTTTTCGGCGAGCCGTACATCTCCTGCGGCGTGCCCTGCTGCTCGATCTTGCCGTTATTCAGCAGCAGGATGCGGTCGGAAATCGCCATCGCCTCGTTTTGGTCGTGCGTCACCATCAGCGCCGACAGGCCCAGCTTGATGATCAGCTCACGCAGGAAGACGCGCGCCTCTTCGCGCAGTTTGGCGTCGAGGTTCGACAGCGGCTCATCCAGCAGGATCACCGGCGGGTTATACACCAGCGCGCGGCCAATGGCGACGCGCTGCTGCTGTCCGCCGGAAAGCTGGTGCGGATGACGCTTGCCCAGATGGCCCAGCCCCAGCTGGTTGAGCACGTCCTGCACCCGCTGATTGATCTCCGCAGAGGCGACCTTACGCAGCTTTAACGGATAGGCCACGTTCTCAAACACCGTCTTATGCGGCCACAGCGCGTAGGACTGAAACACCAGCCCGAGGTTGCGCTCTTCCGCCGGGATCTCGCTGCGCGGCGTCCCGGCATACACCTGGTTTTTGCCGATGACAATCTTGCCCTGCGTCGGCTTTTCCAGCCCGGCGACGGCGCGCAGCAGCGTCGTTTTGCCGCTGCCGGAGGGGCCAAGCAGCGACACCACTTCGCCGCGCTGTAAATTCATGGAGACCCCTTTCAAAACCGGGTTGTCGCCATAGGTTAAATGCAGATTTTCTACTGATAATTCAATCATGTAATTTAACTCCAAATCGCAGGGCGATACCCAGGCCTACTACCACCAGCAGGATGTTGATAAAGGAGAGCGCGGCGACGATATCGATCGCGCCCGCGGCCCACAGGGAAACCAGCATCGAGCCGATGGTTTCCGTGCCGGGCGACAGCAGATAAACGCCGGTGGAGTATTCGCGTTCAAAAATCAGGAACATCAGCAGCCATGAGCCGATCAGGCCGTAGCGCGAGAGCGGGATCGTCACGTGGCGCGTAATCTGCCCGCGCGTGGCGCCGGTGCTGCGCGCCGCTTCCTCCAGCTCTGGCCCCACCTGAAGCAGCGTCGACGAGATCAGCCGCAGGCCATAGGCCATCCACACCACGGTGTAGGCCAGCCAGACGCTGAAAATGGTGCTGCGCAGCGAACGCAGCCAGACGATAAGGTTATCGCGCAGCCACTGCGACCAGGCGAAATCGGAAAGCCAGCCCGATTTAAGCGAGTTGTCCAGCCACAGCGGCAGGAACAAAAACACCCAGAGAAACGCCAGGCCCGCCAGCAGCCCCGGCACGGCGCGCGGCACCAGCACGCTGTAGTCGAGGAAGCGCGTGGTGTTGTCAGGCTTGCGGTGCATGGCGATACCGATGAACAGATAGCATCCCACCGCCAGCGCGCCGCCGATCACGCCGATCGCCATGGAGTTGACGATGGCGCGCAGCAGATTTGGCTGCGCCCAGATAGTCTGGAAGGTTTTGATCGACAGTTCGTCCCACAGCGAGACGCCGACGCCCCAGTTAGAGATAAAGGCGCGCAGCACCACGCCCAGCAGCGGCACGCCAATGGTCACGGTCAGCCAGAACGCCACCACCGCGCCCGCCACCCAGCGCCATTTCCCCAGCGGCAAGGCGCGCGCCTGGGAAGCTTTGCCCTTAACGGTCACGAAACGGTTGGCGGTGCGCATCAGGCGGCGCTGCAGCATCACCAGCGGAATGGTGATGCAGATCAGCACCACGGCCACCGCGGCCATCAGGTGATACGACGGCGTGCCGAGCTTATTGGTGAGCTGGTAGAGATAGGTCGCCAGCACCATATTGCCTTCAGGATCGCCCAGCACCAGCATCAGGCCGAAGACTTCCAGTCCGAGAAAGAACAGCAGCACCACGGCATAGAGGATCGAGGGGCGCACCATCGGCAGGCTCACCGCCGTCATCACCTGCAGCGGCGAGGCGCCGGCGATGCGCGCCGCCTCCTCAACATCCGATCCCACGCTGCGCAGCGCCGAGGAGATATAGAGGTAGGCATGGGGAACGTGCGTCAGCCCGGCAATCACCACGATGCTCGACATATCGTAGATATTCCACGGCACAAAGCCGAGCAGGGACTGCGCCCACAGCGAGAAGAAGCCGACCGGCCCGGCGGCCACCACATAGCCGAATCCCAGCACCATCGGCGAGACGAAGATCGGCACCAGGATCAGCGGCTCGATAATGCGTCTGCCCGGCAGGTCGGTGCGCACCATCAGAAACGCCAGGATACCGCCCAGCGGAATGGCGATGATCACCAGCCCAAAGGCGAGAATAAAGCCGCTTTTCAGCGCCTTGTAGAAGTCGGGGTCGGTGAAAATAAATTCAAACGATTCCAGGCTCCACTCTTTTGACGGCGCAAAAAAGGGGGCGGATAAAAAACTCTGGATAACGATAAACGACAGCGGAACATAGATAACCAGCGCGGTTAACAGCACCACGACGCCGCGCGGCAGGCTTTGCCACTTTCTGCGCAATGCATTCATATTGAGACCCTGAATGGCGAAATCTTAGAAAAGAGAAGCGCGACGCAGCGGGCCGCGCTTCCAGACTGCCGTTATTTACCGGCGGCTGCGCGCCACTGCTTGATGTAATCCAGACGTTTTTTCGGCTGCAGGTACTCCAGCAGGCTTTCGTCTACCGGGATAGGCTTCAGCGCATTGCCTAACATTTTGGTCAGGCCGTCGATATCGTTTTTGCCTTCGATATCGTTACGCAGCGAGGGAATGTCGGCCTGGTTCGCCAGAATGGTTTGCCCTTTTTCAGAGAGAACGTAATCGAGCCACAGCTTCGCCGCATGGCTGTTCTGCGCCTGCTGGCTGATAAAGGAGACGCGCGACAGCACCAGCGTGTAATCCTTCGGATAAGAGATGCCCAGCGAAGGATCAGTTTTGGCGCGGGCTTCAGCGTAGGAGCCGAGAATATTGAAGCCGATCAGGTTTTCGCCGGAGGAGACCCTCTCCATCATGGTGCCGGTAGAGGACTGCACCGCTAAGCCGCCCTTCGCCACTTCAGACAAGGTCTTGAAATATTGCGGATCGGCTTTGGAATCCTGCACCGACAGCATAAAACCCAGTCCCGACTTTTCAATATCGTAGGTGGTGACTTTGCTCTTGAATTTGTCGGTCTGACTGGCGATCAGCTTCGCCAGCGCGGCGTGCGAATCGGGTACCTCGCCAGCCGGGATCAGCCGCTTGTTATAGATGATCACCACCGGCTCGTAGGTGGTGCCGTACGCGCGGTTTTTCCACACCGCCCACTTCGGCAGCTGAGGCAGCTCCGGCGACTGATACTCCTGGGCGTAGTCGGTGGCCAGCTTCAGGCCGGTATCCATAGAGGAGCTCCAGACCACGTCGCCGCTGGTGCCGCCGGAGGCCTGCTCGCTGATAAAACGGTTGTACAGCTCGGTGCTGTTCATGTCGTTATATTCGACTTTGATGCCGGGATAGGTGGCCTCGAACCCCTTGATCAGCGGCCCTGCGGCTTTGGTATCGGTGGTGGAATAGATCACCACTTTACCTTCTTTGGTCGCGGCATCGATAACGCCCTGGTAGTCCGCCGGATAGCCCTGCGGCGGCGCGGAGAAAGCGGAACAGGAGACAAATACGGTAGCGGCAACCAGAGTAAGAGGATATTTGTTCGACATTATATTTAACCTTTTAGTTACACTTTAGGAACTAAGGGTCAACATAGCCGATCGGGTCCGCCAGACAAGAGGTGCCCAGGCGTTATCTTCGCGAAGTGTGATTATTGGCGTTTTTTCGGCAATTAACACCATTAAAACCACGTAGACGCCGCGCGCCCTTATTGCGCGCGATCACACTATTGCAGGCCGCTAATTTTGCGATAGAGCCGGCGCGGATGGCCGATATTGCCATACTGCATTTCGACGCCGATAAAGCCGATCTCCACGCAATATTCCAGATAGCGGCGGCCGGTAGTTTTGCTGATCCCGACGCTCTCCACCACCTGCTCCACCGACCAGCTGCGGTCAGGCGCATCGCTGAAAAAGCGTTGAACCCGCGTCAGGGTCAGGGACTCGATGCCTTTAGTCGACGGCGCGGGCGGCGCGTCGCTGGCCGGCAGGTTGAACAGTTTGTCCAGCGCATGCTGGTCTACATTGGTCATCTGGCGCATCGTCTGCACCAGCAGCATAAAGCGTTCCAGCGAGGCGCGCAGGCGGTGAAAAAAGACCGGTTTGAGCAGATAGTCCAGCGCGCCGCTGCGCATCGCATGGCTACAGGTCTGCATGTCGCTGGCGGCGGTAATAAAGATCACCGAACAGTCAAAACGCTTCAGCAGCGGGTCGTCGATCAGCGTGACGCCCTGCCCGTCCGGCAGATAGTTGTCGAGCAGCACCAGCCGCGGCTGATGCTGCTCGATCAGCTGGCGCCCCTGTTCCAGCGTGGCCGCAATGCCCGCCACGCGAAGATGGAAATGCTGCTCGATAAACTCGCGGTGCAAATCGGCGAGATGCGGCTCATCTTCCACAATCACTACCTTAAGCGGCTCAGCGTTGTTCATGAGAAATTCCTGTCGAAACGGCAGAGGGGAACGGGATAAAAATGGTGAAAATCGTTCCCTGCGGCGCATTGTCGTTGATTTCGATGCTGCCGCCCGCCTGATGAACATATCCCGCCGCCAGATAGAGGCCGATGCCGTGCTCCGAGCCGAACGGATCGTCGCCGCTGGAGGGCTTGCTGGTCACGCCCTGCTCGAACAGATGCGGTTTCAGCTGTTCGTCCACGCCGCAGCCCTGATCGGCCACTTCAATCAACAGCTCCTGATTGCGGTCAGAAATATAGAGTTCCACCGGCGGAGCGGGTTTTTTCACATTGAGCGTCGCGTCTACGGCGTTATCCAGCACGTTGCCCACCACCGACATCAGCGCGGTTTCGCTAATGGTCGCGGGGATGCGCATCAGCTGGCAGGCGGGATCGAACTTTAGCTCGACGCCTTTTTCCCGCGCGCTGACATATTTCCCCAGCAGCAGTCCGCACAGCGCCGGCGAGGTAAAACGCGCCGAGACGAAATCGAGCACCTGCTGCGCGCCGGCGGACTGCGCCTGAATATAGCGCATCGCATCGTCGTAGCGCTGCATCTGCAGCAGCCCCACCAGCGTGGCGGTCCAGTTGAGCTGTTCATGGCGCATAATGCGCAAATTATCCGCATAGCGCTTTACCTGGCTCAGCTGGCTGCTCAGGGTATTGATGTCGTTTTTATCGCGGAAGCTGCAGACCCAGCCGCCCGGCACGCCGGGTTCAAGATCGATAGCAACCCGGTTGACGATCACCTGACGCTGATTCAGGACGGTGATCTGATCGTGCTGGCGTCCGCTCTCTTGTTCGCCGTCCTGGCTGAGAAAAGCGGGATGGATCTGCATCACCTCATACAGCGGCTTGCCCAGCAGTTCGCTCTCGCTGCGATCGATCTCCAGCAGCTCCCTGGCGGCGCGATTGATTAAAATCAGCTGCTTTTCGGCGTTAACGGCGAACACCCCTTCATACATCGCCTCGAGCAGCGCTTTTTGCTGCAGCACCAGCAGCGCGATATCTTTCGGCTCCAGCCAGAACATCTGCTTCTTGAGGTTGCGGCTAAAGGCCCATGAAAAAATAAATAGCAAAATCAGCAGCGCCAGGCCGTACAGGCTCGCCTGCCACAGCAGGCTGACGTTGATATTGGCGATATAGGAGGTGAGATAACCGACCGAGACGATGCCGATCACCTGATGGCGGTCATCAAAGATGGGGGCTTTGCTGCGCAGCGACACGCCGATGCCGCCCTTACGCACGGAAATAATGGTTTTCCCCTGCAGCACCTCGGCATTATCGCCGCCAATCAGCGGCAAGTTAAGGCGCTCAGGCGATTCAGAGTGATAGAGATGCTGTTCGCGCGCGTCGCCGATCACGATATAGCTGGCGTCGCTTTGCTCGCGCAGCGGCTGGATCAAACGGGCAATGGCCGCGATGTCGCGGCTCGCCACCTTCTCCGCCAGGCCGGGCATCAGCGCAATTTCGCTCGCCTGCACGCGCGCGCGCTGTCCCAGATCGTGATGCAGCTGCCGGTCGATAAAATGAAACAGGATCGCGCCCTGCAGCGTCAGCAGCAGGCAGGAAAACAGCACCAGCGAGAGGAAAAGTTTTACCTGAAAAGGCAATCTGCGTTTCATACAACCTGTTATATAGAGGAGCAAGTGCGCGGCATCAGGCAAGACTATCATGCGCGCAGGCGGCCAGCGGCTGGCTAAGCCCAGAGTTGTGAACTGGCTACCATCTCAGCGAGACGGCTGTATTGGCGGGTAAGTGAGCCGAAGCTTCTATCCATGCAGCCGTCCAGGTGTATAAGTGGTTAAAATAAATTAATATAAATGTTGCCAGACCTTATGCGCTGTGGCTTAATAGCCTTCTCGGTTTGGAATACAGACCTTATGAAAGCAGTTTTAGTAAAGCAGTCCTCAGTTCAAGTGTTATCCAAAGATACCCTTCTTCGTGAGCTCCTCCTAAGCGCCCATAAGTAATTCTCAGGCCATCTTCGCCGCTTTAAGTGGCTCATAAATTAAGGAAATATCTATGTCTAACAAAATGACTGGTTTAGTAAAATGGTTCAACTCTGACAAAGGTTTCGGCTTCATCACTCCGGACGACGGCAGCAAAGATGTATTCGTACACTTCTCTGCAATCCAGAGCGACAGCTACAAAACCCTCGACGAAGGCCAGAAAGTCTCTTTCACCATCGAAAATGGTGCTAAAGGCCCTGCTGCCGGCAACGTCACCGCGCTGTAAGTCGCGCCTGTTATCAGCGACGCTTACAACAGCGATGAAGGCGTAAGCCTGAGCGGCTAAGCTGCCGCTGATAATGAAAAAAACCCGCCTCGTGCGGGTTTTTTCATATCTGTTTCCCCTTGAGCGACCCGCTCTCCTCTCGCACCCGTTAAATTTATCATCCACACTTACCCAAAGCCGTAGTCGGCACTGCCATTGTGCTTTACACTGCGCGCTGCAAAAACTGAGTAGATTAACGATTAAACAGGCGGTAATGGCGATGAACGGAACGATCACAACCTGGTTTCAGGACAAAGGTTTTGGATTTATCAAAGATGAGAACGGCGACAACCGCTATTTTCATGTGATCAAGGTCGCCAACCCTGAGCTGATCAAAAAGAATGCGGCAGTGACCTTCGAACCCACCACCAACAGCAAGGGGCTGTCAGCCTATGCTGTAAAGGTGCTCCCGGAGAGCAAATATATCTTTATCGCTGGCGAGCGCATCAAGCTCACCGCGATCAAATCTTTCGTGGTCTTCAGCGAAGAGGTGCCGGCGGATAGCCGCATCGATAAAGAGAATACCGTGCTCTCTGTGGGTTCGCTGCTGAATAACATCCGGCCGAAAACCGACGCTAAGCCTGGCGAAATGCGCACGGTGAGAAAGCTGGCGATCACCACTTTCCAGGGAACGACGCTGATCTTCTCGGAAGATGAGATTGACGTCGATGCCACGGCGAAAATGCTCAAAGTCTGAGATTGGCAGACAGTCCCGAAAGTTTATGACCCTGGAGACGCTTTATGAACGATGAAATACCAATCAGATACTACGACGTTGCGGATGAGTATGCGACGGAGAGCGACAAGCCGGTTAGCGACTCGGAACGCGATTCGCTGGCGCGCTATTTCCAGCTGCTGATTACGCGCCTGATGAACAACGAGGAAATCAGCGAAGAAGCGCAGCAGGAGATGGCGGTGGAAGCGGGCATCGACGCGCAGCGTATTGACGAGATCGCTGAGTTTCTTAACCAGTGGGGCAACGAGTAACCCCGCAAGGCGCGCCTGACATCGACAAGCGCGCCCCCTTCTTTACGACTTCACGCTGCCGACCAGCTTTTTGCGCTGATCTTCAAGGCTAATCACGCGGTTACAGACTTCCTGTCCGAAGTTTTTGAAATCCTGCTCCTGATTGCTCCACTCCGCCTGAATCGACTGCTGTAGCCCGCCCAGGTTGCCCATGATCGCCTGTAGCGGATTGCTGCCGCTCGCCTGCTTGCTGCCCATCTCGTTCAGGCTGTCCTGCAGCACGCCGCCCATGGTGCTCTGCACCAGACGTTCGCCGTCGGCGCGCACCTGGTCGATCGCCTGATGATGGAAGGTCAGGCCGTCGTCGCGATGCTCGATAATACGGTTCATCTGCTGCTTCAGCTGACCGTTGAGCGTGGTAAGGCGGTTACGCACGTTGCTGTCGGCGCCGAGCTTCTCGACAATCACCTTATCCAGCGCGATGCGGCCCTTCTCCAGGCGCGACGAGGCGCCGGTATCGATCCACGGCAGATCGCGACGCAGCGCATTTTGGTAGTCGATAGCCTGCTGACGCTGCGCGTTGTTCACCGCCACCTTCTGGCCGTTAAGCTGCACATCGCCCTGCGGGGAGATCTCCAGGTTGCCGTTTGCGCCGACCACCTGCACGCTTTGCGGCTTAATCACCACGTCATCCTGCGGTTTAACGCTGCACTCCCAGGCAGCCTGCGCCTGCGTCGCTGCCAGCAGCAGCGCGGCGATAAGCGTTTTACGAACCATAATCTCTCCCAACGAAACTTATTCCGTGTAATCGCCTTTCCGCTGTTGAAGGGTCAGGCGTCGGCGGCGCAGCGATACTGGCGACGGCCAGCGCACAGCCTCCGGAGCGTACTGCAGTACGTGAGGAAGGCGAGCACTGCCCGGCGTCGGTAGCGCAAGTAAGCCAGCCTGAAGCGGACTCAACGCCGGATAAAAATATTAGTCCCACCAGACGTCGAAAAGTTCGGTAACCTGCACATCGCTCAGCTGACGATTTTCCAGCCACTTGCGCACCAGCTCGCGGTGCTCGTCGGTGCACTTGCCGGTCTTCTGCAGGCAAATCAATCCTTCCCACACCAGATAGCCGCTGCCGTCATAGGCCAGGCCGTTCGGCGCGATCACTTCGTTGATAAAATCGTCGACGGTTTTATCAATTTGCTGTTCCGTGGTGCCGTCGGCGAAGCGCCAGGCGACCGAAAAACCCAGCTCCTGGAATTCGTCGATATGCAGTTTTTTACGTAAACGGCGGCTGCGATGTGTGGCCATTATTTAATCCTCTCAAACATTAAGTCCCAAACGCCGTGGCCCAGTCGCTGCCCGCGCTGCTCAAATTTGGTCAGTGGACGCGTCTCCGGACGCGGCACGTAATCCTGGGTTTCCGACTGATTTTTATAGCCGTCGATGCCGTTCATCACTTCCAGCATATGTTCGGCGTAGGCTTCCCAGTCGGTCGCCATATGAAACACCCCGCCCAGCTTCAGCTTGCGCATCACCAGTTCGGCGAAAGGCGTCTGCACGATGCGGCGCTTATTGTGGCGCGCTTTATGCCAGGGATCGGGGAAGAAAAGCTGCACCATGCGCAGCGAATTATCCGGGATCATCTTCTCCAGCACTTCCACCGCGTCGTGGCACATCACGCGCAGATTCTCGACGTTCGCCTCTTTCGCGGAGGCGAGACAGGCGCCCACGCCCGGCGCGTGCACTTCAATGCCGAGGAAGTTCTGCTGCGGATTATTCTGCGCCATGGTCACCAGCGACGCGCCCATGCCAAAGCCGATCTCCAGCACCACCGGCGCGTCGCGGCCAAACAGGCGCGTCAGATCCAGCGGCTCGGGTTGAAACTCAACGCCCATCTCCGGCCAGTATTGATCGAGCGCCAGCTGCTGCCCTTTGGTCAGACGCCCCTGGCGGCGCACAAAACTGCGTATACGGCGCAGCGGCCGCCCGTTCTCATCAAATTCCGGAGTGATGACGTCATTAATCATGTTGTAGCCTGCTGAGTAGCCTGTTTGGGGAAAGGCGCATTATGCAAAGTTAATTAGCAGAAGCAAGCCCTTGCGATCTTCAGGTTTACACCGGGGCCGCGCCTGTGCTGGAATGCCTGCCTGAGTGTAGAGTAATCACGGAAAATTTCCTTCTTATGATGCAAGCGCCGCAGTTCGCGCAACAGGTGCTGGACTGGTATCAGCGCTTTGGCCGCAAGACCCTGCCGTGGCAGCAGGAGAAAACGCCTTATAAGGTGTGGCTCTCTGAAGTGATGCTGCAGCAGACCCAGGTCGCCACCGTTATTCCCTATTTCGAACGCTTTATGGCGCGCTTTCCCACCGTCACCGATCTGGCCGCCGCGCCGCTCGACGAGGTGCTGCACCTCTGGACCGGGCTCGGCTACTACGCCCGCGCGCGCAACCTGCATAAGGCGGCGAAGCAGATCGCCGACCAGCATCAGGGCGAGTTCCCGCGCAACTTCGACGAGGTTGCGGCGCTGCCTGGCGTCGGACGCTCCACCGCAGGCGCAGTGCTGTCGCTGTCGCTCGGCCAGCACTTCCCTATTCTCGACGGCAACGTAAAGCGCGTGCTGGCCCGCTGCTATGCGGTCGGCGGCTGGCCGGGTAAAAAGGATGTCGAGAAGCGGCTGTGGGAAATCAGCGAAACCGTTACGCCGGCGGAGGGCGTCAGCCAGTTTAATCAGGCGATGATGGATCTCGGCGCGCTGGTCTGCACCCGTTCAAAGCCCAAATGCGACATCTGTCCGCTTAACAACGGCTGTATCGCCTACGCCAATAACAGCCAGGCGAGCTATCCCGGCAAAAAGCCGAAGCAGATCCTGCCGGAGCGCAGCGGCTGGTTTTTGCTGCTGCAGGATGGCGACGATGTCTGGCTGGAGCAGCGTCCGCCGGTGGGATTATGGGGCGGTCTGTTCTGCTTCCCGCAGTTCACTACAGAGGACGCGCTGCACGACTGGCTGCAGGCGCGCGGCATCGCTGCGAAGCCGCAGCAGCTCACCGCGTTTCGTCATACCTTCAGCCATTTCCATCTGGATATCGTGCCAATGTGGCTATCGTGGTCATCTGTCGGGGCGGCGATGGATGAACCCGGCGGTCTCTGGTATAACTTAGCCCAGCCGCCGTCAGTGGGGCTTGCGGCGCCGGTAGAGCGGCTTCTGCACGAGCTGCGCCACCCGCAACAGCTGGCCCTGCACCGGCATGAGATTAGAGAGGAAGAGTAATGAGCCGCACGATTTTTTGTACGTTTCTACAGCGCGACGCCGAAGGGCAGGATTTCCAGCTTTACCCGGGCGAAATCGGCAAGCGCATCTACAATGAGATCTCGAAAGAAGCCTGGCAGAAGTGGATGGCCAAACAGACCATGTTGATCAACGAGAAAAAGCTCAACATGATGAATCCGGAAGACCGCAAGGTGCTGGAGAAGGAGATGGTGAATTTCCTGTTTGAAGGCAAAGAGGTCCACATCGAAGGCTATACGCCGCCAGAAGCATAAATTTTAGGGCCTCAGCGTTGAGGCCCCTCTCTTTTCCGGGTCAGGCACGTATTTACAATGAATAAGAAATTACTCGCACTGCTGGTGATCGCGCCCCTTTTGGTCTCCTGTTCAGGAAAGAAGTCTTCGCAGTATCACGAAGAGTGGGTAAAGGACACCAACGGCTTCGATATATTAATGGGCCAGTTTGCGCATAACATCGAGAACATTTGGGGTATCAATGAAGTCCTGATCGCCGGACCGAAAGATTACGTCAAATACAGCGACAACTATTACACCCGCAGCCATATCAACTTCGAAAGCGGCAACATCACTATCGAAACCATTTCCGGTACCGATCCGATGGCCAGCCTGCGCCAGGCGATCGTGACCACGCTGCTGATCGGCGACGATCCAGGCAATGTCGATCTCTATTCCGACGCCAACGATATCGTCATCAGCAAAGAGCCGCTGCTCTACGGCCAGGTGCTGGACAACACCGGCCAGCCGATTCGCTGGCAGGGCCGCGCGGGCAACTTCGCCGATTACCTGCTGCAAAATAAACTGCAGCGTCGCGTTTCCGGCCTGCATGTCATCTACTCGGTCACCATTCCGATGGTGCCTAACCATCTCGACAAGCGTGCGCACAAATATCTGCCGATGGTGCGTAAGGCCGCCGAGCAGTATGGCGTCGACGCGTCGCTGATTCTGGCGATTATGCAGACCGAGTCGAGCTTCAACCCCTATGCTGTCAGCCATTCCGACGCGCTGGGGCTGATGCAGGTGGTGCAGCATACCGCAGGCGTCGACGTGTTCCGCATGAAGGGCAAGTGGGGCAAGCCGAGCCGCAGCTATCTGCTCGATCCCGAGAACAACATCGACGCGGGCACCGCCTATCTTTCGCTGTTGCAGAAGAGCTATCTGGGCGGGATTCAGGATCCGGTGTCGCGTCGCTATGCGGTGATCACCGCCTACAACGGCGGCGCGGGCAGCGTGCTGCGCGTCTTCTCCAGCGATAAGGATCGCGCCTTTAACGCCATTAATAATATGTCGCCGAGCGAGGTTTATAACACGCTGACGACGCAGCATCCGTCGGCGGAGTCGCGGCGCTATTTGTATAAGGTGAGCACGGCGCAGCGCAGCTATCGACGTTATTGACGGGGTGGCTGCTGCGCCAGGTGGCTCTGAGCGGGTTCCGCCCGCTGACGGCTCAGGTTCGCTGCGCGAACAGGCTCTGAGCGGGTTCCGCCCGCTGACGACTCAGGTTCGCTGCGCGAACAGGCTCTGAGAGGGTTCCGCCCGCCAGGCGGGTTGGCCTGCTGCGCAGGTGGCTCTGAGCGGGTTCCGCCCGCCAGGCGGCAGGGAGTTTCAGCAGCGCCGCTGCTGGCGTGCGTGTTAAGGGGCTCGCCAGCCCCTTAACAATCCCGGCTTCCGGCAGCCTCCACGCCGCGCTCCGCGCGGTCCCTTCGTTGCTTACGTCGGCCGCACGGACCGCGCGGATTCGACATCCTGTCTCATGCCGCGCTCTCGCCGACGTCCTGTCGGCTCGTCCTGGCCGCCGTGCGCGCCTCAGCGTGTCGGATGCCTCTGACACTGCCCCGCCTGTGATTCCTTATTTTTCATTAACGACAGCGTCGTCTGAGCGCATGACTCATGCTTTCAGCGACGAAGGTCGTCATGAAACTTACGAGATTTGCAGCGGGGGTTGTAGGGGCCATCGCAGCCGCTGAGCGGAGGAAGGATTTCAGGATGAGGCGACAGGACGTCGCCGAAAGCGCGGGCCAGGCCATGGATGGCCTGTCCTGCGCGGTCCGTCAGAAATCCTGACGAAGCGAAGGGACCCGCGCAGCGGGCGGCTGAGCTGGCCCGAGGCGCGGGTGCAGGGCCGGCGCCTGGCGGCCCTGCTCGGTCGCCCGCAGCGGGCGAAATGAAACTGCCTCGCTGCCGGGCGAACGAAACCTGCTCAGAGCCGCCTGCGCAGCAGGCAAACCTCCCGTCAGGCGGGACGGCCGCCGCCGCCGCTACCGCCCGGCCAGGCGCCCCTCCACCATCATATTCGCCACCAGCTGCAGACGCCCCTGCCCGTCATCCTCGGTATAAACCCCCTGCAGCTCCGGCGAGAAGCCCGGCAGCTGGTTGACGCCCTCTTCCAGCGCCAGAAAATAGCGCTGCACCGCGCCGCCCCACACCTCGCCCGGCACCACGCAGAGCACGCCTGGCGGATAAGGCAGCGCGCCTTCAGCGGCGATGCGCCCTTCGGCCTGCGCGATCGGCACCAGCTCGACGTCGCCGCGAATATAAGCCTGATGCGCGTCCTGCGGGTTCACCTTCACCGCCGGGAAACTCTGCTGGCGGAACATCGCCTTCTGCAGATCCTTCACGTCGAAGCTGACGTAGAGGTCGTGCATCTCCTGGCAGAGCTGACGCAGGGTATAGCCCTTATAGCGCGCCTGATTTTTGCGATAAATCGTCGGCAGCACCTCCGCCAGCGGCGCATCCTCTCTGACGTGCTGTTCGAACTGCGCCAGCATCGCCACCAGATGCGCCATCTTCTCCGCGCTCTCTGCCGGCGTCAGCAGAAACAGAATAGAGTTAAGGTCGCACTTCTCCGGCACGATGCCGTTTTCGCGCAGGTAGTTCGCCAGAATCGTCGCGGGAATGCCGAAGTCGGCGTATTCGCCGCTCGCCGCGTCGATGCCCGGCGTCGTCAGCAGCAGCTTGCAGGGATCGACCAGATACTGATGCTGGGCATAACCGGCGAAGCCGTGCCATTTTGCCTCCGGCTCGAAGCTGAAGTAGCGGCTGTCGCGCGCGATAATCTCCGTGGGCGCATCCTGCCAGCGCATGCCGTTAACCTGCTCCGGTACAAACGGCAAAATCATCTCACAGCGATCGAGGATCGCCTTGCGCGCCTCGATGCCGAGCGTCACGCACGACTGCCACAGCTGGCGGCCCGCTTCGCCCTGATGCATTTTGGCGTTAACGTCCAGCGCGGCGAACAGCGGATAAAAAGGGCTGGTAGAAGCGTGCAGCATAAAGGCGTTGTTCAGCCGCTTGTGCGGGCAAAAGCGCTTCTGACCACGAATATGGTTATCTTTTTTATGGATCTGCGACGTCTGCGAAAAACCAGCCAGCTGCTTATGCACCGACTGGGTGACAAAGATGCCCGGGTCTTGCGCGGTGAGTTCCAGCGTCAGCGGCGAGGTGCCTGCCATTACCGGAATAAACTGCTCATAGCCGAGCCAGGCGGAGTCGAACAGAATGTAGTCGCAGAGATGCCCGATGCGATCCACTACCTGACGCGCGTTATAAACCGTGCCGTCGTAGGTGCCGAGCTGAATAATCGCCAGCCGGAACGGACGCGCTTCTCCGGCGCGCTGCGGCGCCACCTCTTTAATCCGCTCGCGCAGCCATGCCTCGTCGAAACAGTGCGCGTCGATGCCGCCGATAAACCCGAAAGGATTACGCGCCGCCTCCAGATAGACCGGCGTCGCGCCCGCCTGGATCAGCGCGCCGTGATGGTTCGACTTATGGTTATTGCGGTCGAACAGCACCAGATCGCCGCGCGTCAGCAGCGCATTGGTCACCACTTTATTGGCGCTGGAGGTGCCGTTCAGCACGAAATAGGTTTTATCCGCGTTAAACACCTTTGCCGCGAACTTCTGCGCATCTTTGGCCGAGCCTTCGTGGATCAGCAGATCGCCGAGCTTGACGTCGGCGTTGCACATATCGGAGCGAAAAACGTTCTCGCCGTAAAAATCGTAAAACTGCCGTCCCGCCGGATGCTTACGGAAAAACGCTCCGCCCTGATGTCCCGGACAGGCGAAGGTGCTGTTCTGCATATCGACATAGCGCGTCAGGGTATCGAAAAACGGCGGCAGCAGGTTGGCCTCATACTCCGCCGCGGCCGCTTCCAGCGCCGCCCACTCTTGCGCGGAGCCGTTCAGCTCGCCGGTCACGCCCGGCAGATGCAGCACCTCCTCTTCCCAGGCGTTGGCGACAAATACCGGCAGATTGAAGCCGGTATGGCGCAACAGCGCCAGCACGCCGCTGCGCGTATCGGCCAGCGAGACGACCACTGCCGCCACGTCGGTAAAGTCGGTGTTATCCAGCGTCACTACGTCACGCCCGGTATTGAGGGTAAGGCTGGGAGCCACAGCAACGCTGGCGGCAATTTTCAGTGGTGTCATAACACAAATCCCCAACGGTGAAGGATGAGTGGGTGCCAGAGGCACGGCAATAGGGAAGATTCCCCGGCGAATAACGTCAGGCGGAAGCGGAGACGGAGCAAAAGGTAAAGCCGCACCCGATAGACATCAGTAAAGCCAGATCGCGTCTGTCTTTACGCATGCCCAACAGCGAACGTTTAGCTGGCCTCACCGCATGGGGCGCGGGAACGGCTGAAAGCGGCGAGCAGAGAGGAGCGCCTCGCGCACAGGGCAAAGCGAGCGAAGACAGGTGCGGCTGCGCATTGTTCCGGCCATAGCGGCATCCTCGACGGACAGGTGAAAAGAGGCGCAATCATGTCATTTTTTTAGCGCGGGAACAACCCACGCGGATTAATAACCTCGCAACAGCAAAAACAACAACCCTATGATAAACAAAGCTTTAAAAAAGAGACACCTTAAATAAATGCTTAATTATCTTTGCTTTATGAAAGGTTATGCATTTATCAGCGCTTTCCGGCAGCGCCTGCGCGCGCGCTACCCCTTGCCGCCGAGGAGGAGTAGACTGGCCGGCACATTTCCTGATTGCCGGAGGCTGCATGTTTAAAGCATTAGTCATTGAAAATGATGAGCAAGGCTACCGCACCAACCTGAAAGATCTCAACGAATCCCAGCTGCCCGACCATGACGTTACCGTCGACGTCGCCTACTCCACGCTGAACTACAAAGACGCGCTCGCCATCTGCAATAAAGGCCCGATCGTGCGTCAGTTCCCGATGGTGCCGGGCATCGATTTCGTCGGCCGCGTCACCGCCAGCCGCCATCCAGAGTGGCGGCTGGACGATGTGGCGCTGCTGACCGGCTGGGGCGTCGGCGAGAAACAGTGGGGCGGCCTGGCGCAGAAGGCGAGCGTCTCTGGCGACTGGCTGGTTGAAGTGCCCGCCACGCTGAGCCCGCTACAGACCATGGCGATCGGCACCGCGGGCTTTACCGCGATGCTGTGCGTGATGGCGCTGGAGAAACAGGGCGTAACGCCGGATCGCGGCCCGGTGCTGGTTACCGGCGCGAGCGGCGGCGTCGGCAGCTTCAGCGTCAGCCTGCTGGCGCGCCTGGGCTTTGAGGTGATCGCCGCCAGCGGACGCGCCAGCGACAAAGGCTATCTGATCGATACGCTCGGCGCGCATTCGGTCATCGACCGTAGCGAGCTGTCGCAGCCCGGCAAGCCGCTGGCGAAAGAGCGCTGGGCGGCGGCGATCGACAGCGTCGGCAGCCATACGCTGAGCAACGTGCTGGCCGCTACCCAGCGCGACGGCGTGGTCGCCGCCTGCGGTATGGCGCAGGGGCTGGATCTGCCCGCCAGCGTCGCGCCCTTTATCCTGCGCGGCGTGACCCTGACCGGCGTCGACAGCGTGATGTGTCCGAAACCGCTGCGCCAGCAGGCGTGGCAGCGCCTCGGCGAACTGCTGAACGGCGACACGCTGACCCGGCTTACGACGCTGATCCCGCTCAGCGAAGCGAAACAGGGCGCGCAGGATCTGCTGGACGGCAAGGTGCGCGGCCGCCTGATCGTCGACTGCCGCTAAGCGTTCTGATGCAGGGCGACGTCGCGCAGCAGCACCGCAAGACGCGCCAGCGCGAACTGCACGCCCTGCTCCATCACCGATTTCGGCTCGCCCTCGAAGCGTCGCATCTCCGCCGCCACGCTGCCGTCGGGCAAGGCCCAACCAAACCAGATAGTGCCAGGCGGCGTGCCGTCTTCGCCGCCGTCCGGCCCGGCATAGCCGGTAATCGACAGGCTGACCGGCTCGCCGGAGCGTTCGCGCGCGCCAATCGCCATCTCGCGCGCCGTCTGTTCGCTGACCGCGGTATGCGCTTCCAGCGTCTCCGGCCGCACCCCGAGCAGCTGGCTTTTCGCATTATCGCTGTAGGTGACGAAGCCGCTGGTATAGAAGTTGCCGCTGTTTTCCACTTTCGCCAGCGTCATACTGATCAAGCCGGCGGTACAGGACTCGGCGGTCGCTAACCGCCACTCAGAGGAGAGAAGCCGCTCGCCAAGCTGCTCGGCGGCCTGATCTAGTGCATCGTTCATATCTTGCTTCCCTGTTCAGTGATTCAGAGTAGAAAGTATGGTCGAAAATCGGCGCGCCGCTAAGCGCTAACACCATGAATAGTAAGCCAAACGGCGTTACGCGCGCAGCTGGATCGTCGGCCTGCCGCTTTCGTGATGAGCGGAGACGCGCAGGTCCGCCCGATACCAGCGCGTCAGCGTCGCCTCGGTCATCACCGCCTGCGGCGAGCCCTGCGCCACCAGCCTGCCCTGATGCAGCAGCAGGATGCGATCCGCCCAGAGCGCGGCCAGGTTGAGATCGTGCAGCACGGCGCAAACGCCGAAATCGCCCTGGCGCGACAGCTGGTGCAGCAGCCGCAGCGTCTTCTGCTGCCAGTAGAGATCGAGCGCCGAGGTCGGCTCGTCGAGAAACAGCCAGCCGCGCGGCGCCCCGTCGCGCCAGAGCTGCGCCAGCACGCGCGCCAGCTGCACGCGCTGCTGTTCGCCGCCGGAAAGCTGCCGATAGTCGCGCCCGGCCAGCGCGCTGCAGCCGGTCAGCGCCATCACCTCCTCAACGATGGCCGCCGCGCCTGCGGCAGGCCAGGGCGCGCGGCCCATCGCCACCACGTCGGCGGCGGGCAGCGCGAAGGCGACCGGATTCTGCTGGCGCATCACCGCGCGGCGCTGCGCCAGCCGCGCGCGCGGCCAGGCCGCTAAGGGACGATCGCCCAGCCGACATTCTCCCTCATCGGGCGTCAGAAAGCCGGTCAGCATCCGCAGCAGCGTCGATTTGCCTGCGCCGTTCGGGCCAATCAGCGCCACCAGCTCGCCCGACGCCAGCGACAGATCCAGCGCGTCGATCAGCACCCGTCCGCCGCGCGCATAGCGCAGGCTGCGCGCCTCTAACCGCTCCATTATTCCACTCCTCGCTGCTGGCGCAGGATCTGCCAGAGAAACCAGGGGCCGCCCAGCAGGCTGGTCAACAGCCCTACCGGCATCTCGGCGGGGACGACGAGAGTGCGCGCCAGCGTATCCGCCAGCAGCAGCAGGATCGCGCCCGCCAGCGCCGAACCGGGCAGCATCCAGCGGTGATCGCTGCCGAGACAGAAGCGCATCACGTGCGGCACCACCAGGCCGACAAAGCCGATAATACCGCTGACCGAGACCGCCGCGCCCACCAGCAGCGCGCTCAGCGCCAGCAGCTGCCGCTGGGTGCGCCTGACGTCGAGGCCCATATAGTGCGCATCCTCTTCGCCCAGCTGCAGCAGGTTAAGATGGCGCGCGCGTCGCTGCGTCAGCAGCAGCGCGGGCAGGATAAAGGCGGCGCAGACCGCCAGCACCGGCCACTGCGCCTGGCTCAGGCTGCCCATGCCCCACAGCGAAAGCTGGCGCAGCTGCTGGTCGTTGCTGAGCCAGGAGAGCACGCCCACCGCCGCGCCGCACAGCGCGTTGATGGCGATGCCCACCAGCAGCAGACGCGCCAGACTGCCCTGCGCCTGCTGGCTGAGGCTGAAGATCAGCGCCATCACCGCCAGGCTGCCGAGAAAGGCCGCCAGGGTCGGCAGCCAGAGCGCCAGCAGCGGCGGCAGCGTCAGCGGCAGAAGAATGGCGGTCGCCACCGCCAGCCCTGCGCCGCTGCTGATGCCGAGCAGGCCGGGATCGGCGAGCGGGTTGCGAAACAGCCCCTGCATCACCGCGCCGGACACCGCCAGCGCCATGCCGATCAGCACCGCCAGCAGCACGCGCGGCAGGCGGATATGCAGCCAGATCTGCCACACCATATCGCTGAGCGGCGCCCGCCACAGCGCGCGCAGCGACAGCGGCATCGCGCCGAGATTCGCCGCCAGCGCCATCGCCGTCAGCATGCTCATCAGCATCAGCGCCAGCCAGCGCGGCGCGGCGGCATTACTCATGCCGGGCCGCTTCCGCCGCTTTGCGCAGCTTAACGATGGCGCCCGGCGTATCGAGGCCGAAACCGAGCAGCGCCATCTCGTCGATCACCAGCAGGTTCTTATGCTGGCCAGCCGGGGTCAGCGCCAGGCCCGGCAGTTGCCACACCTTCTCTTCGTCGCCGAGGGTTTTCAGCCCGTCGTCGCCGATCACCACCAGATCCGGCGCGGCGGCGATGACGCCCTCCTGCGACAGCGGCTGATAGTGCGGCACTGCCGCCATGGCGTTGATCAGGCCCGCGCTGCGGATAGCGCCGTCGGCGGCGGTATCGCTGCCCGCCGCCAGCGACTTCATGCCGCTGTGCGACATGATAAACAGCACCTTCACCGGCAGCGGCCGCTTCGGCAGCGCCGCCAGCGTGCGGTTAACCTGCTGCGCCAGCGCCTGCGCCTCTTCGTCGCGGTGCAGCGCCTTGCCGATGGCGGCGATCTTTTTGGGGATCGCCGCCAGGCTGCTCTCGCCGCTTATCTCCACCACCTTAACGCCAGCCTGAGCGACCTGCTGCAGCGCCAGCGACGGTTTCGCCAGCTCGCTGCTCAGCACCAGCGTCGGCTTCAGCGCCAGGATGCCTTCAGCGTTAAGCTGACGCATGTAGCCGATATCCGGCAGCCGCTTCGCCAGCGCCGGATGCTGGCTGGTGCTGTCGCGCGCCACCAGCGCCTGCTGCGCGCCCAGCGCATAGACAATTTGCGTGACGTCGCCGCCGATGGCGATCACGCGCTCCGCCGCCAGCGACGGCAGCGCCAGCAGCAGCGTTAGCCCAGCGATCACCCCTTTCATACGGCTTCTCCCACCGCGCTCAGCGAGGTCACCTGCTCGCGCCACCGCGCCTGCTCCGGCGTGCCTTCGCTGCGCTGGCCGTAGAGCTGGGTGATCTGCGTGCCGTCGGCCGCGAACAGCTCCAGGCTGGTGACGAAGCCGTCGCCGGTCGGTTTGCGCGTTACCCAGCTTTCGTGGATGCGATCCGCCATCAGGTGCAGCGTGAAGCGCGGGTTGAAAATGTTGAGCCAGTTCTCCATCGGCGCCACTTTTTCCACCGCGCCGGTGAAGATCTGGGTGCAGCCGCGGTTGCCGACGAAAATCATGATTTCGTTGCCGTCCCGCTGCGCCAGCGTCAGCAGCCGCGCCAGCGCGTCGTTATCCACGCGCCACGCCAGATCGCTGCCCGCCGCGCGAAACGCCTGCGGTCGCGAAACGTTATGACGCTTCAACAGAGCGAAAAACTGATGCACGTCGGTCATGGCGCGCCATTCGCTGTCGATGGCGGCGGCGTCGATATGCCCGGCGAACCGTGCGGTTTCCACAGGCTCTACATGCAGCGCGGCGGGCGCGTCGTCGACAAAGCGCGCGATCAGCGCCTGCCAGGCCGCCATATCAGTGCGGTCGGTGGCGTAGATTTTCAGCACCGCGTCGCCGTGACGATCGAAGATCTGAATGCTCTGCCGCTCGCCGCGCGCGCTCTGCTCGCGCAGAAAGAAAGCGCTGCGCCACTGGCTGAGGAAGAAGCGCAGGTCGAGCGCGCGCGGATTCAGCACCAGCCCGGCGTGATCGCCCAGCGTCAGGTTCTGGTAATGGCCAAGATGCTCATGCACCGCATAGCCATTACGAGTGATGCTTTTTGTTTCGCCCACCGTCTCCAGCGCCGACAGCAGCTCGCGGAACTGCGGCTTCAGCGGCTGCGCCTCCTGGCCGACGCGCGCTGCGCACAGCTCCGCTTCGCTGATGCCCATCAGCGCAGCCAGCTCGCGGGCATATTTTTTCGGATGACGGCTTTTCAGCGTCTGATAGTGCTGCCACAGTGAATTCATTGCGCCTTGCTCCCCTAAGAGATGCGCCCTGCGCCTGCGCAGGGCGTTCCAGTGATTAGAAATCGACGTTGACGCCCAGCTGCCAGGTGCGGCCCGGCATCACCGCCAGCGCCACGTCGTTGCGATCCTGCGCCGTGTCGCTGGTCAGCTCGCGGCTGCTGGTGTAGTCCCAGTATTTGCGATCGGTCAGGTTATAGACGCCGCCGCTCAGCCGGACGTTTTTCGCCACCTGCCAGTAGGCCGTTGCATCCACCATGCCATAACCCGGCACGCGCATATACTCGCTGGTGGCATCGGTAATCGCCGCGCCGCTGTTGCTGTAGCTTTCGCGGTTGGTCTCGGTGGCGCGCTTGCCTTTCACGAAGGTCGCGGTTACGGCCGCGCCATAGCCGCGCTGCACGTCGTCCCACGCCAGGCCGACAATCGCCTTCAGCGGCGCGACGCTGTCGAGATCGACATATTTGTCGCCTGAATAGCTCGACTTCGACTTCCCTTCGTTATAGCCCAGCGCAAAGCTGGCGCTCAGTCCGTCGACCGCCTGGAACCAGCTGCCGAAGTTGATGCGGGTCGCCAGCTCAGCGCCGTAGATATAGGCCTTGTCGCGGTTCTCCGCCTGATAAGTGGTATAGATGTTGCCCGGCACGTTGACGAACTTATCGGGGTTGCCGGCGCGGGTGTAGCGCGTGTAGGCGATAAAGTTTTTGTACTGGTTGTAGAACAGCGAGGCGTTGACCGTCACGCCTTCCACCGCCTGGCCTTTCAGGCCCCATTCGAAGTTATTGCTGGTTTCGGTGTCGAGATCCGCATTGCCGACCAGCGCGTACTGGGCGCGCCCTGCGTAGCTGGAACCAAGGTTCCAGGAGCCGTAAAGCTGGCTGGCGGTCGGGAATTGCACGCCGCGCTTGTACTGCAGATAAGTGATAAGCGCAGGGGTCAGATCGTACTGGAAGGTGAGCGACGGCAGCACCTCGGTGTCGCTGTTGCCAGCGCCGTAGAGCGTTTCCAGCTGCTCTTCGGTCAGCACGCTGCTGCCAGCGGTGAGATCGGCAAGGTTGCGCGGTTTGGTGTTCTGGTACATCACGCGCACGCCGGGGATCACCGCGAAGCCGTGGCTGTCGAGGTCGAAGTTGATCTTATCCTGCACAAAGCCGGCGACAGTGTAGCTGCGGCTGTCGGCCTGCGGCTGCATGATCACGCTGTACTGGCTCGGCGTGGGCGACTGGCGGAACGGACGCTCGGTGTCCTCAATGTGCGTGTTGACGCCGGCGCTCAGCTCGTGGCGGCCGGCGATTTTGCTGGCGCGCGTGTCGAAGCCCAGGCTAGCGGTGTTGTAATCCGAATAGACCCGTTCATACGCGCTGGCGCTGCTCGGCATCCAGGTATTGTCGTGCGATTCGGTTTTCTGCCAGTAGAGGCGCGTGGTCAGCGTATCGAGCAGATCGTTGTAGGGCGTCCACTCGTCCGCCAGGCTGACGCCGAAGCGGCGCGTGTCGCTTTGCTGCTGCGAGGTGCCCCAAATGGTATTGCCGGAGGTGTCCCAGCCGTCATAGTGGGTGTGGTTGGTTTTATGGTAGTAGTCGAAGGTGGCGCTCAGCTTGTGCCGATCGTTCGGCTGCCAGATGCCAGAGGTCATAAAGGCGTCGGAGTGCCAGTTGGCCGGATAAGCCTCTTTCACGCCGCTGTTGTTTTGCGTCTCCTGGCCGTCGCGGCGGCTGTAGACGAACAGGCCGCGCAGTTCCTCGTCGCCCGCCGCGGCCGTGATGCCGTTGTGCCAGCTGCGGTCGGCGGAGTTGTAGTTGCTCTGATAGCCGAAGTACGTGGTTTTGCTGCCGCTCAGGTAGTCGTCGGCGCTTTTGTTATGAAACGAGACGTTGCCGCCAATCGAGGCGTTGGGCTGATCGACCGCGGTCGCGCCCTTCTCAATCTCGATGCTGCCGAACATATAGGGATCGATGTAGTCGCCGCGGCCGATGCCGAAGGTGTTGTTGCCGACGCGGCTGACGTAGGGACGGCCGGTGGCGTCCGGCAGCGGAATGCC
This sequence comes from Pantoea sp. X-Soil-MYKO-1289, assembly GCF_059730625.1. NCBI lineage: Bacteria > Pseudomonadati > Pseudomonadota > Gammaproteobacteria > Enterobacterales > Erwiniaceae > Pantoea > Pantoea sp. X-Soil-MYKO-1289. The sequence goes on along the minus strand of NZ_AP036004.1, from coordinate 673,058 downwards.
GTCAACGTCGAGCCCGACGCGATTGCTCTCCAGTCCGCGAATGTTATAGCCGCTGTAGCCTGCGCGGTCGAAGCCGCTTTTGCCCGAAGAAGAGCCGCCCGCCGAGCCGGTGGCGGCGATCAGCGGCTCATAGCGCATGATGGAGCCAAAGTCGTTCGCGCCGCGCTTTTGCAGATCCGCTACGGTCAGGGTGGTTTTATTGCCCGCTTTGGGCTTCGGCGCGGTAACGGTCATCACCGCATCGCCGCTGGTCGAGTCAACCAGAGGCGAATCGCTGGCGGCGTAGCCGCAGGCGGCGTGAACAGATGAGGCGAGCAGCGCGATTTTACACAGACGCTGTTGGGTCAATCCCTGAAACATTAAAGACATAAGCGCAAATACCTTGTGATTGTTAGTATTTGCTCACTTATTTGCTGTCAGTAGCTAAATTCCGGTTTCGCACATAAAACCGTAAAGGGAGACGTCATTTTTATAGGAATAATTTCGCCAGAAATGTAATGTAAGTGGTAATCATTATCAACTGGCTTTAGAGTAAGATGTATCTTACACCGCACGAATTGCCAAGCTGCGCCGTGCGCCCTTCTCTTTTTCGCTACGGAAATCCCTATGACTGAGAAACCGTCCGTCACCATTCACTACTGCACGCAGTGTAACTGGCTGCTGCGCTCCGCCTGGATGGCGCAGGAGCTGCTGCAAACTTTCGCGGACGACCTGGCGGCGGTGACGCTTAAGCCGGGCACCGGCGGCATTTTCGTTATTACCATTGATAACGAGACGCTCTGGGAGCGTAAGCGCGACGGCGGTTTTCCCGATGCGGCGGCGCTGAAGCAGCGCGTGCGCGATCTCTGCTTCCCGGAGCGTTCGCTGGGTCATGTCGATAAGAAGAAACCCTGAGGCAGCGGCGTTAGCTGGCGGCGATCTTATCCGCCGCCGCATTCAGCGCGTCGACCACCTTTTCCAGCGTGTCCGCCGAGAGATCCTGCTGCGACAGGCGGCTGTTGAGCGTGGTGCGTATGCGGTGAATCGCCCGATCGACGTCGGGAAGGCTGCGGTTGTTCACCAGCACCGCCAGCGACGAGAGACGCTCGATAAGATGCGCGATATGCGGCTGCTGTTCAGCCAGCCGCGCGCGTCCTGCCGCATTCAACGTATAGGCCTTGCGCGACGCCTGCGCGTCAACCACGCGGATAGCGTCCATCTCTTCCAGCAGCGTCAGGTTGGGGTAAATAATGCCGGGGCTGGGAGAATATTCCCCTTTGGAAAGCTCTTCGATCGACTTGATCAGCTCATAGCCGTGCGCATCGTTTTGCGCGAGAAAGTGCAGCATTAACAGGCGGATATCGCTGGCATCCAGCATCTTCTCACGACGTTTGCGACGACCGCCGCATTCACCGCGCGCAGCGGAATCCTGGTGACACGAGAAAGCCGGGTCCTGTTTCATTGCCTGCCTGAAGGGAGTTTTTTACGGGAGGATGATAGTAGTCCGCCGCCTGGCAAAATTCAACACGGGCGGCGGCGGCAGCCTATTTGGCGTGCCAGTAAGCGACGGCGCGCACAAAGGCGGCATCCAGGCCGCGACGCTCGACAAAGTAGTCGCCGAGCGCTTTCGCAAACGCCCCTTCGCCGGTCAGCCAGACAAAGTAATCCTCCGGCGGCAGTCTGATGTTATCCAGCTCGGCGATGAGCGCCTCAAGTTTACCCGACTGCGCGGCGCCGCTGCCGAGCCAGCGCACATTCACGCCAGTCAGATCCGGCAGGTAGTCGCGGCCGGTCGCCTCATCCACGCAGGCGAACAGGTGCAGATCCTGCGCCTCGGCAGCCGCTATGCGGCGCTTAAAGGCCGGCAGGCTGGTTTCGTCGCAGACGTAGAGCTGAAACGCGTAGTCGGTTGGCACCACCAGCGAGCCGCGCGGGCCGCCGATGATTAACCGATCGCCCTCTTGCGCCTGCTGTGCCCAGCCGCTGGCGACGCCGCCCTCGTGAATATAGAAATCGATGGTCAGCGATGATTCGCCGTCGAAGGCGAGCGGCGTGTAGTCGCGCGCCGGCGGACGCGCGCCATCCGCCCAGACCACGCCTTCGTCGGTCATCTGCGGCAGCGGCAATTCCGCGCCGCTCTCCTGCGGGAAAAAGAGTTTGATATGGTCGTCAAAGCCGGGTGAAGCGAAGCCCGCCAGATCGCTGCCGTGAAATACCACGCGCCAGAATTCACCGGCGATGAGCGTTTTGCTGGCGACGCTGATGCGACGGAAACGCAGTTCATTGCGCACGCGCTGCGGCGCGCGGCTGCGGGAGGCTCGGTTGTCGGAATGCATAAGTTCTCCTGTTGCGCAGCTGGTCAGCGCCTTCGGCTGCAAACGTCAATAGGTGAGATATTTTAGAAATGATTCTCATTTGAGACGCTCAGATTACTCATGATATATCTTACACGCAAGGATCGTTTGTGCTGTTTTCGCGCAGCCGAAAACCTGCGCGGGCAAACGCCTGCGCAGTGGTGAAAGAAGGGATTAAGCAAAGGCGCGCGCTGGCTGGGCGCGCGTGGCGATCAGACGTTGTCGTTTAACGCGTCTGAGCTGAACTGTTTTTGCGACTGCTGCGGCAGCGCATTGTCGCCCAGGATTTCGTGCTGGGCCGGCTGAGCATGCGGGTGCAGGCCGGCAGGCGGCGTAAAGGGTTCAGCCATCTGGGCGCTGGCGAATAGCGGCAACGCAGTAAGCGCCGTAACAAGGAACAGCGTAGAAAGTTTCATGATTGTCGTCGTTTTAACTGTCTGGTTCGGAAAGAACCTGAAAGGCAGATGAATATCCAGTCCGACAGGCCAAATGCACGATATCCGCATGGCTGTCGGTTTAAGGCAGGAATTTTACGCCAGAAAACCGATCTATTTTATAAAATCGTGCGGTTTATCACATTTCACCGCACGAAAAGCCGGTTTCAGCTTTGGGCGACCGGTATTGAGAAGAGCCCTACCAGCGTATCCGGCGTCGAGGCTTTCATATCGAGCCGCAGCAGATCTTTGCCCTGACGGCGCGCGACGCCCAGCGCGGGCAGATGCACGTAGTAGAGATCGGCGATAAAGCGCGTCAGCTGTTCGGGCGCGCCCTGCCAGGGAATGGTGGCGTAGAGGCCGCGCGCCGAGGTCCAGTTGACGATGTGCGATCCCAGGATGTCGGCGTGCTGACTCTCCAGCGCCTGGAACAGGCTGATATGCTGCTGCTCCGCCGCCGAGCTGCCCGGGCCGTACTGAAAGCCGAGCCAGCCGCGCTCGACGTGGGGCGCGGCCCGCTGCACGAAGTGGCGCGCCTGCTGCGCGACAGTTTGCGCATGGTCGCGCACGTAGTCGCCGAATTTGCACTCCCATTCGATCAGTTCGCCGCGCAGCTGCAGCTCATCGCGCTCCACCAGCTGCGCCTGCAGCATTTCGCCATATACGGAGATAGGCCCGTGAAAGCTTTGCAGCTGCAGGTCAGGCACGCGGCGGAAGGCGCCCGGCGTAAGCGAGAAGTGACTTTTGAAGACGCGGGTGAAGTTCTGCTGGTTATCGAAGCCAAAACGCACCGCGATGTCGATCAGCGGCATGCGGGTCAGGCGCAGCGCCATAGCGGACATGGTCAGGCGACGCTTGCGCGTGTAGGCCGCCAGCGTCTGGCCGGTCATCTCTTTGAACATGCGCTGCATGTGCCATTTGGAGTAGCCGGATTTCAGGGTAATCAGATCGATATTGAGATCGTCGGTCAGATTCGCCTCAATCCAGTCCACCAGATCGCTGATGTACTGTTTTTTAACGTTCAGGCTGAGCATTTCGGTGCGGATCGTAGAAAGTATTGCGAGATTAGTCACATAATCATAACAAAAACGTCTTACGCATGTAAGGAAGGGTAAAGGAAGCGTAAGCAAAGCGCGGGGAAAAGGCATTTAATGCTTAGTCTGATAACCAGACAGAACAGGCTGGCAAGGCTGGCCTTTTTATTATGGATGATTGTGATGGTGCGGTTCGGTTCGGTTCGGTTCGGTTCGGTTCGGTTCGGTTCGGTGCTGGTGCAGACGCGGATGGCATGGCCCGATCGCAAAGTCGCTTTACGCATCCCTGCTCGCTCGGCCCGCGACATCCCTGTCGCGGGACGCTTTGCTCTTCGGGCCATGCCATCCGCGTTTCAATATCTGTGCGGTTTGTACAAGGCTAAAACCCGGATGCTCTTCGGGCCATGCCATCCGCGTTTCAATCTCTGTGCGGTTTTTACAAGGCTAAAACCCCGGATGCTCGTAGGGCCATGCCATCCGCATCCGCTCCAACACCAGCATAAAAAAGGCTGGCAGAGCCAGCCTTCACATTATCAACCAGAAACCACTAGTGGCTGCGCATCCCTGCTGCTGTCATCATCAGCCGGAACAGCGTGGCCACGACGCCGAGCGCCAGCACGCTTGCTCCATAGATCACCACCAGCCACAGAATGCGTTTCCACAACGGGGCTTTGGGTTCCTTGTGGTTTTTCACGCTGCCGACCTCGGTTCGCATATCAATGGTATCCTTCGTCTGCTTTGACTTTCCCGCGGAACACGTAGTAGCTCCAGAAGGTGTAGCCCAGGATCATCGGAATAATCAACAAACTGCCCACCAGCATAAAGGCCTGGCTGATCGCCGGCGACGCCGCCTGCCAGATAGTCACCGAAGGCGGAATAATATTCGGCCACACGCTGATGCCCAGGCCAGAGAAGCCGAGGAAAATCAGCGCCAGCGTCAGCAGGAACGGCGAATAGTGCGCCTCGCGCTTAATGGCGCGCACAATGCCCCACGAGCAGAGCAGCACCAGCACCGGAACCGGCAGGAACCAGTAAAGGTTTGGACGGGTAAACCAGCGCTGCGCGATGGCGTCATGGCTGAACGGCGTCCAGAGACTGATAATGCCAACCACCACCAGCAGCGCGATCACCAGCGGCGTCGCCAGCGCAGACATCTTACGATGCAGCTCGTTCTCGGTTTTCATAATCAGCCAGGTACAGCCCAGCAGCGCATAGGCGATAACCAGACCCACGCCGCAGAACAGCGGGAACGGCGCCAGCCAGTCCATCGCCGAGCCGCTGAAATGACGGCCCGTCACCTGAATGCCGTCGAGCATCGCGCCGACCGCCACGCCCTGGCTAAAGGTCGCAAGCACAGAACCGGCAACGAACGACTTGTCCCAGAATGCGCGGTGCGTCTCGGTCGCCTTAAAGCGGAACTCGAAGGCGACGCCGCGGAAGATCAGGCCGATCAGCATCGCCGTCAGCGGAATAGAGAGCGCATCGGCAATCACCGAATAGGCCAGCGGGAAGGCGCCATACAGGCCCGCGCCGCCCAGCACCAGCCAGGTCTCGTTGCCGTCCCAGACCGGCGCGACGGTATTCACCATCATGTCGCGCTCGACCGCGTCCTTATTAAAGGGAAACAGCAGCCCGATACCGAGATCGAAACCGTCCATGACGATATACATCAGGGTGGCGAAAACAATAATCGCGAACCAGATAATGGAAAAGTCGATCATGTTATTTTCCCTCCTGCGGATCGTTCAGACTTTCATGGGCCGCAGAGAGCGGACGAGCCGGCGTCTTGCCGTGGCCTGGACCGCCGTGACGCACATCCTTGCCTTCGCCGGTAAGCGGGCCTTTCTTGATCAGGCGCACCATATAGACGTAACCCACGCCAAACACCGCGGAGTAAACCAGGATAAAGGCCAGCAGGCTGATGCTCATATGCAGATCGCCATGACCGGAAACCGCGTCGATTGTGCGCTGCACGCCGTACACCACCCACGGCTGACGGCCGATTTCCGTGGTGAACCAGCCCGCCAGCAGCGCGATCAAGCCAGACGGCCCCATCAGCAAAGCAAACCACAGGAACGGACGCGACTGATAGAGACGGCCTTTATAGCGCAGCCACAGGCTCACCACGCCAAGCGTAATCATTAGCAGCCCCATCGCCACCATCACGCGGAACGACCAGAAGATGATCAGCGAGTTAGGGCGATCTTCTTTCGGGAAGGTCTTCAGCGCCGGCACCTGCTTATCGAGGCTGTGGGTCAGAATCAAACTGCCGAGATAGGGAATTTCCACCGCATATTTGGTGCGCTCTTCATCCATATCCGGAATACCGAACAGGATCAGCGGCGTCGCTTCGCCCGGCGGGTTTTCCCAGTGGCCTTCAATCGCGGCGATCTTCGCCGGCTGATGCTCAAGGGTATTCAGACCGTGCGCATCGCCGATCATCGCCTGAATCGGCGCGACGATCAGCGCCATCCACAGCGCCATCGAGAACATCTTACGGATGGCCGGATTGTCGTTGCCGCGCAGCAGATGCCATGCGCCGGACGCGCCGACAAAGAAGGCGCTGGCAAGGAATGCCGCCACCGACATATGGAACAGGCGATAGGGGAATGAGGGGTTGAAGATGATTTTCAGCCAGTCCTCCGGCACCACAATGCCGTTCTGGATCAGATAGCCCTGCGGCGTATGCATCCAGCTGTTGGAGGCGAGGATCCAGAAGGTGGAGATCAGGGTGCCGAGCGCCACCATACAGGTCGCGAAAAAGTGCAGACCCGGACCGACGCGGTTCCAGCCGAACAGCATCACGCCGAGGAAGCCCGCTTCAAGGAAGAAAGCGGTCAGGACTTCATAAGTGAGCAACGGACCGGTAATACTGCCCGCGAACTGCGAGAAGCCGCTCCAGTTGGTGCCGAACTGATAGGCCATCACCAGACCCGAGACCACGCCCATACCAAAGTTAACGGCAAAGACTTTGGACCAGAAGTGATAGAGATCGCGATAGGTTTCGTTACGGCTCTTCAGCCACATCCCTTCGAGCACGGCCAGGAAGCTGGCGAGACCGATGGTAATGGCGGGAAAAAGGATGTGAAAGGAGACAGTAAACGCGAACTGTATCCTGGCCAGGTGAAAGGCGTCTAATCCGAACATTGCTTACCTCGTTGCCACATATAACACCATATATTTACTTATAATTAACAACTAAAGCACAGCGTTAATATTTACGCTGCGCTTAAGCCAATTGCTGACGCGAATTTATAAGAACTCGCGCCTGACAAACAGAAACAGTCTGGGATGCAAAAACTATAACAGCGTTTTTTGATTTTGGTCATTGTTTTTGTCCGCAATTACCTATTTTAACGCCATGCTTTAGGTTAATTCACAGGCGTCAATGTGACATCTTTGTTATTTATTGTTGCGTGATTACGGCGAAGAGGAAAGGAGACGGCGCAGCGCTTTTTTTGAGAGGCAACACGCTGTTTTGGCATATTATTTTATCTATACCCACAGCTGAAAAGCGGTCAATTTTGCGGTTCGGCGCGGCGCTTAATGAAAGTAAATTAAGCATTTAGGCCGTTAAGAATTCATTTTACGGCGTTACGTTTAAAAAACGCGATTTCCTGCTTCCATCTATTATCACTGTTTTCAGCACGCTTAATTAGCTGGCCGCGCAGGCATGAAATAAAGTTGTTAATAACAATCGACGATTGCGCAGCGGGAATAAATGCATCAGCGCCATTTTTTATTCAGGATGAATATTGCGCGCACCGTCGCCTGCCGTCGCGCGCGCACGCCGTCACGCTTTTTCCCGCTGCGCCAGAATCCGCTCCAGGTTGAGTTCCAGCCAGTCCGCCAGGCCAACCACCTGCCCTTCAAGTTCACGGCCAAGCGGCGTCAGGCGATATTCCACATGCGGCGGCACGACGTTATAGGCGATGCGCTCGACGAATCCGTCTTCTTCCATATGGCGCAGCGTCTGCGCCAGCATGCGCTCGCTGACGCCGCCGACCGCGCGGCGCAGTTCGCTAAAGCGCAGCGTGTCGTTACGCAGCGCGAGAAAAATCAGCACGCTCCAGCGGCTGGTCACGCGCTTAAGCAGGTCGCGCGAGGGGCAGTTGACGTTGAGCAGTTCACCGCGGCTAAATTTTTCACTAATCTTTTCAGACATTTAATTAAATTTCTCTAAACTAACAAAGCTGTAAGTACTTACGAAAAGTTAGCTTATATCCTACTCTTGCTTTCGACAACGACAAACGCAAAGGAGAGAAAAAATGATTGCAGTGACAGGCGCAACCGGCCAGCTAGGCCGTCTGGTTATTGAAGCCCTGCTGAAAAAAGTGCCGGCGGAGCAGATCGTCGCCGCCGTGCGCTCGCCGGAAAAAGCGGCCGATCTGGCGGCGAAAGGCGTAACGGTGCGTAAGGCGGACTACAGCCAGCCGGATACCCTGATGTCTGCCTTTTCCGGCGTGGACAAGCTGCTGCTGATCTCCGGCAGCGAAGTGGGTCAGCGCGAAGCGCAGCATAAAGCGGTGATTAACGCGGCGAAATCGGCCAGCGTAAAATTCATCGTCTACACCAGCCTGCTGCACGCCGACAGCTCGCCGCTGGGCCTCGGCGTCGAACATCGCGCCACTGAAGCGCTGCTGCAGGCGTCCGGCATCCCGTTCGCGCTGCTGCGCAACGGCTGGTACACCGAAAACTACGCGGCCAGCATTGCTCCGGCGCTGACGCATCACGCCTTTATCGGGTCGGCTGGCGAAGGACGCATCGCCTCGGCGGCGCGCCAGGATTACGCCGAAGCGGCAGCAGAGGTAATCAGCCGCGACGACCAGGCGGGCAAAATTTATGAGCTGGCGGGCGACGACAGCTATACGCTGGCGGAATTCACCGCAGAGATTGCGCGCCAGTCCGGCGCGCAGGTTGAGTACGTTAACCTTGCGCCCGCCGAATTCGCCGCCGCGCTGAAAGGCGCCGGACTGCCGGACGGCCTGGCGGAGATGCTGGCGGATTCAGACAAGGGCGCGTCGCAGGGCGGCCTGTTCGACGACTCGCGCAGCCTGAGCACCCTGATCGGCCGTGCCACCACGCCTTATCAGGAGGTCATTAAGGCGACGCTGGCGAAATAAGGCGAAAACAGGCGCGCGCCGCGGGCTTGACCATCGAGGCCGCCCGCGTCGCGCCTCTGACGCAGCACAGGGAGCGTAGGCCGCAGGAGAAGTCTCAGGGTACATTGCACGGCGAATCGGCCCTGATATTCCCCTCTCTGCCGCCTGTGGCGGCGCGTCCTGACGGGAAACCAGCGGCTGAAATACCATATGACCAAGAGGGTGCTATGTCTCTGTTTTCTGAATTCCGTCTGAAAGAGGTTAGGCTGCGCAACCGCATCGCGGTGCCGCCTATGTGCCAGTACAGCGCCGAGCAGGGTCTGATCAATGACTGGCATCGCGTACACTACGCGGCGCTGGCGCGCGGCGGCGCGAGCCTGGTGATTGTCGAAGCGACCGCCGTTTCGCCGGAAGGCCGCATCACTCCCGGCTGTCTGGGCTTATGGAATGACGAGCAGGCCGAAGGGCTGGCGCAGGTCGCGCAGGCGATCAAAGCGGCGGGCGCCGTGCCTGGCATTCAGATCGGCCACGCCGGTCGTAAAGCGAGCGCCAACAAACCCTGGGAAGGCGACGACCATATCGCGGCTGACGACGCACGCGGCTGGGAGACCATTTCACCTTCCGCCGTCGCCTTCGGCAACAACCTGCCGCAGGTGCCGCGCGCCATGACGCTGGACGATATCGCGCGCGTGCGCAACGACTTCGTGCAGGCGGCCATCCGCGCGCGCGACGCAGGCTATCAGTGGCTGGAGCTGCACTTCGCGCACGGCTATCTGGCGCAGAGCTTTTTCTCCGTACACGCCAACCAGCGCACCGATGAGTACGGCGGCGACGCCGCAGGCCGCAGCCGCTTCCTGCGCGAAACCTTTGACGCGGTGCGCGAAGTCTGGCCGGAAAACCTGCCGCTCACCGCGCGCTTCGGCGTGCTGGAGTATGACGGCCGCGACGAAGAGACGCTGGCGGAAGCGATCGATCTGACGCGCTACTGGCGCGCCAACGGTCTGGATCTGCTGAGCGTCAGCGTCGGCTTCTCCACGCCGGATACCAATATTCCGTGGGGCACGCCCGCTTTCCTGGCGCCGATTGCCGAGCGCATTCGCCGCGAGGCGGATATCGCCGTCGCCTCTGCATGGGGCATCGACGCGCCGCACATCGCCAACGCTACCGTTGAGAAAGGCCAGCTTGATCTGGTGATGGTCGGCCGCGCGCACCTGAAGAATCCCCACTGGCCCTATCAGGCGGCGCTGGCGCTCGATAAACCGCAGCCGTCATGGGTGCTGCCTGCGCCGTACGCGCACTGGCTGGAGCGTTATCGCGTCAGCGAGTAACGCTGCATCGCTTTTGAAGCGTGAGAAGCGACGCCGCACAGGCTCATTGCTTGCGTGCGGCGGGTAATTTCCCGCTTATCCCGGCGTCCTCGCTAGAGGGCGCCGCCGTTAACTGCGTAAAAATGCCACAAATTGCTCAATTCACAGCGCAGCGGCAACGTCGGTTTTTGTCAATTTTTGCCCCTTTTTTTCAACTCTCCGCGATTTATTTCTGTTACTGAAAGATTACTCCTAAATAGATGTTTTAAGCGCAGCGCGTTATTTGCTTGATAACCAGAGCAATTCCGCTAAATAACCCATTGATAGACAATTTTTATTACGTTCATAGATATTCTGCATTGTTGTCCGCCCCCGCGATAAGTCTATAATTTTTCTTTTATGAACCCTCAGACTCCAGGAGGCCGCTATTAATACTTATCGCCAGCAACTCAACGCATTCGATGAGGTTCGCAAAGGGGCGGAAGTTGAGTATCAATACGATCCCCACGAGCTCAAGCTTGATCGTATGCAGGATTCCGAGCCGGAACCGGAGCTGATTGAAGGCTTACCGGCGCCGGACGCGCTCACGCCTGCCGATCGCTACATGGAACTGTTCGAGCATGTGCAGATGTCGCGCATCTTCGAAGACAGCAAAACCTTTCCGGACTGCTCGCCTAAATACGATCCGCTGGACGTTTTAATGCGTTATCGTCGTCAGAAACGCAGCCGCGATTTCGATCTGGCGCGCTTTGTGGCGGACCATTTTTATTTACCGGCGATAAACGAAAGTTTTTATGTTTCGAATCCAGATAAAACGCTGAATGAGCATATTGATGCGCTGTGGCCGGTGTTGACTAAAATGCCGCAGCAGCATCTGCCGCATTCGTCTCTGCTGCCGCTGCCGAAACCCTATGTGGTGCCCGGCGGCCGCTTCGGCGAGACCTACTACTGGGACTCCTACTTCACCATGCTCGGCCTGGCGGAGAGCGGACGCGACGATTTGCTGCGCCATATGGCGGACAATTTCGCGTGGCTGATCGACAATTACGGCCATATTCCCAACGGCAACCGCACCTATTACCTGAGCCGCTCGCAGCCGCCGGTGTTTGCGCTAATGGTCGAGCTGTTTGAGGAAGATGGCGTGCGCGGCGCGAAACGTTATCTCGACCAGCTGATGAAAGAGTATCAGTTCTGGATGGACGGCGCCGGCTCGCTGATGCCGCGTCAGGCGTATCGCCACGTGGTGCGCATGGCTGACGGCTCGCTGCTGAACCGCTACTGGGACGACCGCGACACGCCGCGCGATGAATCCTGGATTGAGGATGTCGAAACGGCGCGCCACTCCAGCCGACCGGCGAGCGAAGTCTATCGCGACCTGCGCGCGGGCGCGGCATCCGGCTGGGACTACTCTTCCCGCTGGCTGCGCGATCCCAAACGTCTGGCCAGCATTCGCACCACGCAGTTCATCCCGATCGATCTGAACGCCTTTCTCTACAAGCTGGAGCTGATGATCGCCACGCTCTCCCATGTGAAAGGCGAAGAGCTTACCGCGCTGGCGTGGCAGAAGAAGGCGGAAGCGCGTAAACGCGCCATCAACCGCTACCTGTGGGACAGCACGGCGGGCGTCTATCGCGACTACGACTGGCGTCGCGAGCGCTTCGGCGCCTTTACCGCCGCTGCCGTGGTGCCGCTGTTTGTCGGCCTGGCAACGCCGAAGCAGGCGCACCTGCAGGCTATCGCGCTGCGTCAGCTGCTGCTTACCAGCGGCGGTCTGGTCGCTTCCATGGTCGAAAGCGGCGAGCAGTGGGACAAACCCAACGGCTGGGCGCCGCTACAGTGGATGGCGATTGTCGGACTCAACCAGTACGGCGAAGAGACGCTGGCGACGGAAATCGCAGTCAACTGGCTTACCACGGTGAACAATTTCTATCAGCTGCACCATAAGCTGGTAGAGAAATATGACATTAGCGGCGACCGCGCCCGTCCCGGCGGCGGCGGCGAATATCCGCTGCAGGACGGCTTCGGCTGGACCAATGGCGTCACGCGTCGCCTGATGGCGATGTATGGCCATCTGATGGCCGACTAGCGCATTCCCGCGCTGGCGCAAAGCTTATGCGAAAAAGGCGTTTAGCGCGTCCCTGACGCGCTTTTATCATCAGCCTGATGATAACCCTCTGACAGGAACGCCCATGAAACCCTTTAGTCCGTTACTGGGCGGTGCGCTGTTGCTCACCGCCCTTTTCTCGTTCTCTACGCACGCTGATGAAAGCCTTCGCATCGGCTATCAGAAATCCTCTACCCTGCTGACGCTGATCAAGCAGCGCGGCGATCTCGACAAAACCCTGGCGGCGCAGGGCGTGAAGGTAAGCTGGCATGAATTCTCCAGCGGACTGCCATTGCTGGAGGCGCTCAACCTTAACAATATCGATCTTTCGGCCGACGTCGCCGACACCGTGCCGCTGTTTGCCCAGGCGGCGGGCGCTAACCTCACCTACTATGCGCGCGAGACCCCGTCGCCGGCGGCGCAGGCGATTCTGGTGCCTGCCGATTCGCCGATAAAAACGCTACAGGATCTAAAAGGGAAAAAGATTGCCGTGACCAAAGCTGCGGGCAGCCACTATCTGCTGATAGCCGCCCTGAAAAAAGCCGGGCTGAGCTTCAGCGACGTTTCGCCCGCCTGGCTGACGCCCGCTGACGGACGCGCGGCGCTGGAGAACGGCAGCGTCGCCGCCTGGGTCACCTGGGAGCCCTACGTCACCAGCGCGCAGGTAGAACAGCATGCGCGCGTGCTCGCCAGCGGCAGCGGGCTGGCGAATTATCAGCGCTACTATCTGGCTTCCACCCCCTATGCCAGCTCGCATCCGCAGGTGCTGAACAGCGTCTATCAGGCGCTGAAGCAGGAAGCGGCCTGGCTGAAAGCGCATCCGGCCGACGCGGCGGCGCAGCTTTCGCCGCTGTGGGGCAAACTGCCTGCGGCGACGATTGAGAAAGCGAATGCCCAGCGCAGCTACCAGGTTGAGCCGGTGAAGAAAAGCGATCTGGGGGAGCAGCAGATCATCGCCGACGCCTTCTACGATGCGAAGCTGCTGCCGACGCGCATCGACGCGCAGGCACCGACCGTCTGGCAGCCTGCAGCGCCCTGATCTCTTCGCTGGCTCAGCCGAGCCAGCCTGTTTCGCAGGTTGCTCGCAAGCAATAGTAAGTACATACTTTCAATAATAGAGCTGATATATCTGGCTTTCGACAGAAATATTATTAACTCTGTTTCTTTGCTTCTTATCCAGATTTGTTTTCACTGCGCGCCAGCGATATTTAAGGTGCTGGCGCCCACTCCGTTGCCTTGCGCTAACCTGCTGTAATCAGAACGATGTTGATGCGCACGCCTCGCTGGCGCAGCGCAATCAAAGAGCCCACCACTCTTCTCTGTACAGGCAGGCCCGCTATCAGCTGCGGTTATTCCTTTTTTTAAGGTAAAGAGGATGGTTTCCACCCGCCCGGGGTCTTTCATCAAATCGCGATAAAAAAGCGTTATCTGTCCCGGCGCAATTTCATAAAAAATTCACCCGCTATTAAGCAAAAGTGGCATGCAAAATGCATTTTTCCATTTACAGCAAGGAGTTAGGTAAATTTACTTTTTTTCCTGGGGCAAAACTTAAATGCCATTTCCTCGCACATAATTGTACAAGTTTTAGATCATTGTATAAATTAAAGCGGTTATCAATAATCAGTCTCAGTCGCGCTGCGCCATGTAAATGTAAAAGTTGACTTTCACGGCACGCCACCTTTACAAAAAAATAAAAAAAACCGGACAGGGAAAAGACCGCGTCCGGCTTAATTATGGCGATCCTGATTTTCAGAGAAAGGCAGGAACATGCTCTTGTCGGTTGTGTTTCGCAAGGAGAACTAAAAGAAAAAAAGATGACTCACCCGCGGTCAGACGTTGACAGACAATACATCTAACTTACTGATATTTCAGCTACGGCGGCTAATCTTACCTCCTTTACGTCCGGCTTCGATTGCGCGCTCAGGGTTATTTTTGAAATTGCCGCCGCTCTTCTGGCCGCCTTTTCTACCTGCTTCTGCTGCTCGCTCACGATCCACCGCAAAGTTCCCGGCTCCACCACGATATTGAGACATACTGTGTTCCTCTTAAGGATTAATAATAAAAATATCACAGCCTACGCTTCATCAGCGTCGATGGCGCAGGGTTAAATGTAGCTTTTAAAAATAATGGATCAAGTATTGGTTGCCAGGGAATAACAAAAAGTTGTCGGCAATAACAAACAAATCAATGTGCCAACTATTTCTTGATGAAATCATGTTTTCCCGTTATCAGCCTGTAAAAAAACTCGATTCCTTCCTGTTATTCAGCCTTATAAAGGCGCAAAACAACTCTATTTAACCTTCTGTCTGGAGGAATAGCGTTATTTAAGCGAAGCGTGAAAAAGAAAACGGGAAGCGTATTTAAGCGAAGCGACTGATCATAAAATGATCATTTATGCAGAAAAAATAGGATAATTCTTTACTGAATAAGCGAGGCGTAAACAGTAATAAAGCGAAGCGGTATAAAAGGCTATTCCATGCGCTATAGAATTAAAAACGATCAATAAATAACCTGACCTTAAGCTTATTGACGCTGCGGTTTTCTGAACGTTATTTGCCGCACACGCGTTAAGCGAAGCGTAAATAAAAAACGCCCTTACGGGCGTTTAGCGTCAGGTCTACAGAAAGGGGGATTAATGCTGCTGTAAAAACGCCAGCAGATCCTGATTAAGCCGATCCTGATGCGTTGCGGCGAAACCGTGCGGGCCGTTGTCGTAAACCTTGAGTTCCGATCCGGCGATCAGCTCGTGCGCCAGCTTGCCGGTCGCTTCAAACGGCACGATTTGGTCGTTGCTGCCGTGAATGATCAGCGTCGGCACGTCTACTTTCGCCACGTCGCCGCGGAAATCGGTTTGGGAGAAGGCGGTAACGCAGTCAATAGTGCCTTTCAGCGACGCCAGCAGCGCGATATTCAACGTCTGCGTCAGCACGCCGTCGGAGACGGTCTGCCCGGCGTTGATGCCGTAGAACGGCGTGGCGAACTCTTTGATAAACTGCGCGCGATCTTTGCGCAGCCCGGCGATAATGCCGTCGAACACCGCTTTTTCCGGCCCTTCCGGGTGATCGGCGGTTTGGCCGAAGATCGGCGTGACCGCGCCGAGCAGCACCAGACTTTTCACTTTTTCTGTGCCGTAGCGTCCGATATAGCGCGTCACGTCGCCGCCGCCCATAGAGAAGCCCACCAGCGTCACGTCGCTCAGCCCCAGATGTTCAATCAGGCCGTGAATATCCTCGGCAAAGGTATCGTAGTCGTAACCTTCCCACGGCTGATCGGAACGACCAAAACCACGACGGTCGAAAGCAATCGCACGGTAGCCGTTTTCGGCCAGGTGAACCAGCTGGCTCTCCCACATATCAGCATCCAGCGGCCAGCCGTGGCTGAACAGAACCGGCCGCCCTTTGCCGTAATCTTTGAAGTAAATGCTTACGCCATCTTTCGTCGTGAAGGTGCTCATATCGCGTCTCCGTTATCAGTGAGGTTGTGTCTCGCTAATCAAGCTAACCTGGACGTACCGCAAAACCTAAAGCAGAAATTTTAATAAGTCGTTAAAGAATTTTAGCGGCCGAGGTTGTGAAAAAATCCTGGGCAAGTTGCCGCGGATATTCCGCTATCAAGCCTGGCAGAGCGCCCGTAATGTTCCAGCTATCGCCACGTAATAACGCCGCGCTAACCGGCGCGAACGGAGACTGAAGATGAGCCAGACCATTACCCCCACGCCTGCGGGCGGCGCGTTCTCCCCTTTTCGCTACGCCATGTTCGCCCTGATATGGAGCGCTTCGGTGCTGGGCAATACCGGCAGTTTTATCCGCGACGTCGCCAGCTCCTGGCTGATTACCGGCCTGTCGGATAACCCCGCCGCGGTGGCGCTGATGCAGACCGCCGCCACGCTGCCGGTGTTTTTGCTGGCGCTGCCGGCGGGCGTGCTGTCCGATATTTTCGACCGTCGCCGCCTGCTGATTGCCATTCAGATTCTGATGGCCAGCGTCAGCGGCGCGCTGCTGATCCTCTCCCACAATCACTGGCTGACGGCGGAATGGCTGATTGGGCTGACCTTCGTCGGCGGCATCGGCGCGGCGCTGTTCGGGCCGGCCTGGCAGGCGATCGTGCCGGAACTGGTGCCGCGTCAGGAGGTGAAAAACGCGGTCGCGCTTAACTCGCTCGGCATTAATATCGCGCGCGCCATCGGTCCGGCCACCGGCGGCCTGCTGCTGGCGAGCCTCGGCGCGATGGCGGCCTACGGCGCGGATGTCGCCAGCTACTTTATCGTTATCGCCGCCCTGCTGTGCTGGAAGCGACCGGCGAAAGCGCAGGATGCGCTGAACGAGCACTTCTTCGGCGCCTTTCGCGCCGGACTGCGCTACGTCAAAGCGAGCCGCGAGCTGCACCGCGTGCTGTTTCGCGCCGCGATGTTCTTTATCTTCGCCAGCGCGCTCTGGGCGCTGCTGCCGCTGGTGGCGCGCCAGCTGCTGCAGGGCACGGCGGGTTTTTACGGCATGATGCTCGGCGCGGTGGGCATCGGCGCGATTGCCGGCGCGCTATTGCTGCCGCATCTGCGCGCCAGCATGAGCGCCGATGCGCTGCTGCTGCTCGCCGCCGCCATCAACGGCCTGGTGATGCTCGGCTTAGCGCTGACGCCGCCGCAGTGGCTGGCGCTGATGCTGATGCTGCTGCTGGGCAGCGGCTGGATCGTGGCGCTGACCACGCTGAACGGCGTTGCCCAGGCGGTGCTGCCGGACTGGGTGCGCGGCCGCGGGCTGGCGGTCTATCTGATGGTGTTTAACGGCGCGCTGGCGGGCGGCAGCCTGCTGTGGGGGCTGGTGGCGCAGCAGGCGGGCGTGGTGGCGACGCTGGTGGTCGCGGCGGCGGCGCTGATGCTGAGCGCGCTGCTGCTGCGTCGCAAAACGCTGCCGCAGGGCGAGGCGGATTTGCAGCCCGCGCTGCACTGGCAGGAACCGGCGGTGGCGCAAAGCATTGATGCGCGTCGCGGCCCGGTGATGGTGCAGATCCACTACCGCGTGGCGGAAGAGGATCGCCCCGCCTTCCTGGCGGCCATCAATAAGCTGGCGCTGGCGCGTCGTCGCGATGGCGCTTACGCCTGGGGCGTCATGTCGCACACCGAAGACGCGGCGTTGATTCAGGAGTGGTTTTTAGTGGAGTCCTGGCAGGAGCATCTGCGTCAGCATCAGCGCGTATCCAAAGCGGACGCGGCGCTGCAGGCGGCGGTGCTGGCGTTTCATCAGGACGAAGGCGCGCCGAAAGCGCACCACTTTATCTCGCTCTAGCCTCAGGCGCGCGGCGCGGCGGCCGCGCGCTTTCGCTCAGGGCGCGGCGTAGATGTCGCGCAGTCCCTCCAGGGTTTGCAGCCTTTCGCGCCACCAGCGCGATGCATTGCCGCTGGCGCTCTCATTCCATGCCATGTAAGCCATATCGCGCCGCGTTTCGCTGTCGAGCTGGCGCGCCACCAGCGTGCCGTCCGCCAGATGCGGCGCGGCGAGATAGCGCGGCAGATAGCCGCATCCCAGGCCCGCCAGCTGCGCCTGCAGCTTGGCATGAAAGTCGTGCACGCTCAGGGTTTTCTGCTCGTCCAGCACGCGCAGATCCAGGCCGGCGCCGTGGCGCGAGGAGTCGTGTACCGTGACCGCGCGATACTGGCGGATCTGCTCGCGCAGCAGCGGCTCCGGCATCTGCGCCAGCGGATGGGACGGGGCGACGGCAAAAACATAGTCGAGCCAGCCCAGCGCCAGGCAGCCGATATCTTTGCGCGTCGCCGGCTCCTGTACCGCGCCGAACACCAGATCCGCCTCGCCGTAGCTCAGCGCCTCCCAGCAGCCCGCCAGCACGTCCTGACGAAACTGCAGCTGCGTATGGGGATGCTGCTGATAGAATTCGTCAATCAGCGGCGACAGCAGGGAAAACGGCACCGAGGCGTCGACGCTAATGGTCAGGTTGCTCTCCCAGCCGCTCTCGACGTAGCGCGCCTGCTGCTCCAGTTCATTGACGGCGCGCAGCAGCGCGCGTCCTTTTTCCAGCATCAGCCGTCCGGTTGGGGTGAAGGTGGCGCGGTGACCCGAGCGATCGAGCAGCGTGATCTTCATGTCGCTTTCCATCTTCTGCACCGTATAGCTTAGCGCCGACGCGGTTTTAAACAGCCGCGCCGCCGCAGCCGCGAAGGTGCCGTGACGGTCGAGCGCATCAAGAATCAGCAGCGCCTCGAGGTTTAATCGCATTCCTCAGTTCTCCCCAAAATTTGTTGAACAACAACCCAAAATCATTCCGCTAACAATAAAGATTCTCATCTCATATTTTTGTATCCAACAGCGCCACTGCTGTAAATCACTTTCAACGCGCCGGGAGGCGATATGAACAATTCGCATCAGGCCAGCCACGTCACGCTGGTGATCACCCATAGCGTTCAGGCGGAGAAGCAACAGGCTTACGAGCAGTGGCTGGAACAGATCATGCCGCAGGCGGCGCAGTTTCCCGGTCATCTGGGTGTGAACGTACTGCGTCCGGTGCACGGCGAAAGCGTCTACACCGTGCTGATCCGCTTCGACAGTCTCGATAATTTGTTCAACTGGACCCAGTCCGAGGCGCGCAAAAGGCTGATCGCCGAGCTGCCGCAGCTGCTCTCCGGCCCGGAGCATATCGACGTGCGCCCCGGCGCCGCCTTCTGGTTTACGCCCGCCAGCAAGGCGACGCCGCGTCCGGCGAAGTGGAAACAGTATCTGCTGACGTTAGGGGTGATTTTCCCCTCGACCCTGCTGATCCCGCCGCTCTGGGCCGCGCTGCTGCCCGCCAGCCGCGGCACGCTGTGGGGACATTTTCTGGGGGATGCGACCGTGGTCGCGATGGTGGTCTGGCTGTGGATGCCGCTGCTGACGCGCTGGTTGAAAAACTGGCTGCTGCCGCGAGGATAGCGGCGGAGTCTGGCGGATCAGCCCAGCCCGACGCCGTTTTTCCCGTTGCGCTTGATGCGATACATCGCCTCGTCGGCGCGGCTCATCGCCGCGCTGAATCCTTCCTGCGGCTGCGCCTGCACGATGCCGATCGAGGCGCCGATCGTCGCCGTGCCGTTCTCCAGCTCAAACGGGGTCAGCGCCGCCTGCAGACAGGCGCGGCTTACCTGCTCTACCCGCGGATCGTCCTGACCGTACGGCATTAGCAGCACAAACTCGTCGCCGCCCAGCCGCCCCGCCAGTACCGGCTCAGGGCACACCGCGCTCAGGCGCTGGCTGAGCTGGATCAGCAGGCGGTCGCCGCTGCGATGGCCGAAGGTGTCGTTCACATGCTTGAAATCATCGAGATCGATAAAGGCGACGCAGAGCGCGTTCTCTTTGCGCATCTGGCTAAAGGCGTTGCGTAAGGCGTGACGGTTGGCGAGCTGCGTCAGGGGATCGTGATTCGCCAGCATCGCCAGCTGCGATTCGTACTGCTTCTCTTTGGTCATATCGATATGGGTGCCAGTGACCTTCAGCGGTCTGCCCTGCTCATCCCATTCGCTGATGCGGCCGCGATCCAGCACCCAGGTGACGCCGCCGTTTTTGGCGATCATCCGGTGCAGCGCCTCATAGTAAGGCGCCTTGCCTTCGATATGGTCGTAAAACGCTTTCAGCACCTCGGCAGCATCGTCGGGATGCAGGCTCTCTTGCCATTCGGAGAAAAGCGCCCTGCTCTCTTTCGGCTGATAGCCCAGCATCGCGCCCCAGCGCCGGTTAAAGATCACCAGCTTGCCCGAGGGAATATCGAGCTGCCACAGGCAAAGGCCGGTGCCGTCCAGCGCCGCGTCGAGCTTGCTGCGGGCGTCGTGCGCTATACGCTTGAGTCGCGCATTATGCTTTTTCAAAATCTGTATCTGCTGGCGCAGCGCTTCGTCAGACATGGCACGCGGACGTTGAGAAATAAGATGTATTTTGCCTGCGCGGATATTTCTGTAAAGAGAGGCGCTGGAAACGTGATCAGCCGCGCTTTATCGGCTTAACCGCAAGATTTTATCCGGTTTAAATCACGCTTTCCGCATAGTCAGCGGCAGCGGGCGCAAAATCCTTCTCTTGCAGGGCGATCCTTCGCCTGCGCGCTCAACGGCTATAGTCAGAGTAACCTTTATTCTGGAGACGATAATCATGCAACTCTGCGCCACCTGCGGCACCGCCTACGCTGAGCTTTTGCCGCAGCGCTGTAAAATTTGCGAGGACGAACGACAGTGGGTGCCCGCCGCTGGACAGCAGTGGACTGATTTTGCCGCGCTGACCCGCAGCCATCAGAACAAATGGCAGCAGCTTGAGCCGGGCCTGCTCGGCATTAAAACCGTGCCGAACTTCGCCATTGGCCAGCGCGCGCTGCTGCTGCGCAGCGGCGGCGGAAATATTCTCTGGGACTGCATCGCCAACCTGGATCCCGCCACCGCCGAGCTGATCCATGCGATCGGCGGGCTTTCAGCTATCGCTATCTCGCATCCGCACTACTACACCACCATGCAGGCGTGGGCGGCGGAATTTAACGCGCCGATCTATCTGCATGCCGACGATCGTCAATGGGTGATGCGCGACAGCGACGCCATCTATTTCTGGCAGGGCGAGACGCTGCCGCTTAACAGCGAGGTTGATATCGTGCGCCTCGGCGGCCATTTCGCTGGCGGCTGCGTGCTGCACTGGAAAGCCAACGGCGGCGTGATGCTGGCGGGCGATATCATTCAGGTCGCGCCAGGCAAAGATGCGGTCTCCTTTATGTGGAGCTATCCCAATATGCTGCCGCTCTCCGCCGCGACGGTAAGCGAGATGCTGCGCCGCTGCGACGCGCTGGCGTTTTCGCGGCTTTACGGCGCGTTTGAGGGGCAGGATGTCGCGCAGCAGGCGAAAGAGATCGTAATGCAATCCGGGGCGCGTTATCTGCGCTGTCTGACTTAGCGGTTTTTCTCAAGTAACGTTTTTAGCAACGTCATCAGCGCGTTCTGGCCTTCACCCAGTGCGCCAAAAAACTTATGGTCAACCGCCTCCACCAAAGGTATGGCTGCTGTTAGCGTGTTCCAGCCCGCTTCCGTCACTGATAATGACCTGGCTCGCGAATCCAGTGGATGAGGCCTCCTGTTCAGGAGGCCTTTCTTTTCAAGCAAAGCAACAATCTGAGAAACGGTCATGGCATCGATATCTGAAAAGGTCGCTATCCTCTTCTGGCTGATATGCTGTGAAGGCTCGTTTTTGTTCAAATAACCCAGCACCGTCAGCACGACAAACTGTGGATGGGTCAGATTAACCGGTTCGAGCGCAGCTTTAACCTCGCTATGCCAGCTGTTGTAAACTTTCATAAAAATCAGGCCGACGGATGCGTCGGCGTTTGATGCAAATTGTGAGGGAAAGGTCACTTCTCAACGGCTCTCTTGATCAGGAACAGGGCGTCAGGCGTATCGCTAATGAGCTTTTTGTAGAATTCGATATCATTTTGCTCAATCTTGCCTTTCTCACTGCGAAAGGTCACGGTTTGTCTGATACAGGTTTGATTATTTACGACAATGATTTCATGGCCAAAGCAGATGGTTCCCAACCCAGCGACTATCGTTTCGTCCCAGAAAACGCGATTTTCCTCCACATGAGTGAGTGTAAACGTCAGCGGCGGCATGCCTTTTAACTTCATTACGCCTTTGGTATGGGTAGCAAACTCCCCCTCAAGGCTGATCGCTTCTAAATCCTCTTCCCAGACGCTGCGTAATGACATATCTGCGTAGTAGGGCCAGATTTTTTCCGGTGTTGCATTCACTGGCAACGTAAAGCTTGACGTCAACATTTGATATCTCCATATAGCAAAATGAAAACCACTTAGTAAGTACACATAATATATGTTCACTTATCAAAAAAAAGCAAAAAAATTACGCAAAAGTAAAACGATCGGTTTACTTTTAAGAGATGAACAAACGCGACGATATATTGCAGGCGGCCGAAAGGCTGTTCTACAACAACGGCTTTCATGCCACCAGTACCGACCAGATTTGCCGGGAAGCGGGCGTCTCGACGCGCACGCTCTATCACCACTTCCCCTCGCGCGAGGCGCTGACTATCAGCGTGATGGCGGCGCGCCGGGCGCGTTTTTTCGGCGACCTGCTGCCAGCGCGGCATCCGCAGGCGCTGCGGCGGCTATTTGAGACGCTTGGGGAATGGACGGAGCAGTATGGCGCGCAGGGCTGCTTTTTTATCAAGGCCTGGGGCGAGTATGCGGAGAAAGACGCGATGCTGGCGGCGCACGCGCTCGACTATCGCTACGCGCTGCGCCGCTATATCGGCGACTGCGTGGCGGACGAGCGCCTGGCGAACGCGGTGTGGATGCTGTTTGAGGGCGCGGTGATTTCGGCGCTGATGATCGGCGCGGACGCGGCGAAGCATGCGGGCGACGCCGCCGCGCGGCTGATGCTGCCGCGCGAGGAGCAGCCATGAGATCCGCTATTGCGCTGGGCGTAACCGGCTTTTCGCTGATAGCCGTTACCTACGGCATGGCGCGTTTCGCATGGGGCCTGATGATGCCGGCTGTGATGAAAGAGATCCCGTTCAGCGTCCATCTCGCCGGCATCGTTACCGCCTGCAGCTATATCTCCTACTGTCTTTCCACCGCCGCCGCGCCCTGGCTGGTGGCGCGCTTCGGCGCCAGGGCCGCTGCCTGTCTGGCCGCGCTCTGCGCCGCAGGCGGACTGCTGCTGCTCGCCTGCGCCTTTTCCCCGCTGATGCTCGCCGCCGGCCTGTTTATCGCCGGACTGAGCGCGGGGGTCGCCTCGCCCGCCATCGCCAGCGCGGTGGGCGAGGCGCTGCCGCCTGCGCAGCAGGATTCCGCCAATACCGCCATCAACGCCGGCACCAGCGCGGGCATTATGCTTTCCGTGCCGGTGCTGCTGCTGTTGCCTGGCGGCTGGCGCGCCGCCTGCGTCGCCTTTGCGCTGCTGGCGTTGCTCTGTTTGCTGCCGGCGCGGCGCTATCTGCCTGCGCATCGGCGCGCCGAACAGAACGATCGCGCGGGCTGGCGCGATCTGATGCGGCAGCGATCGCTGCTCCGACTGGCGATGGTGGCCTTTATCAGCGGATCCGCCAGCGCGGCCTGGTGGAGCTTCGGCCCCGATATTCTGCGTAATCATCTGCATCTCGATGCGCGCGCCAGCAGCCTGCTGTGGCTGATTGGCGGCGGCGCCGGCATTGCGGGCGCGCTGACCGGCGCGGCGCGGCGATCGCTCAGCCTGGGGCAGATCTATCGGCTGTCGCTGCTCTGTATGGCGCTACCGCTGCTGCTGCTGGCGAGTCTGGAGGGCTTTTCGTGGTGGCTGTTTCCCGCCGTGGCGCTGGGCGGCGCGGGCTACGTGACGCTTTCCGGCGTGCTGCTGGTGTATGGCGCAGCCGCCACGCCAGCTGCGCCGGCGTCAGGCGTCGGCGTGGCGTTCTTTATGCTGGCGGCCGGTCAGGTGGCAGGATCGGCGCTGTTCGGCGCAGTTTATGCGGGTCTGGGCGCGGGCACGGCGCTGCTGGGGTTTGCCGCGCTGGCGCTGGCGATGACGGCGGTGCTACCGGGCAGGCCCGTTAAAAGGGATTAGTTTTTATCCCAGTACATTCCTATTCTGGACTATCCGTGAGCGAGGCGCGCCGCAATCCCTCTTGAACCACCTGGTTAATTAACACACAATTTCGGTTCACTGACTACCTCAGGGATTACGCGGATGGATCCGATCTCCCCCTATACGCTTGTCATCAGCGCCAGTCCGGTAACCCCGGACGTGCTGCGCTTTCGCGGCACCGAAGCCCTCAGCGCTCCCTTTTGCTGGCGCATTGAGTTCACCACCGTCCAGGAAGTCGCCGCCAGCGATGTGCTGATGAAATACGCCAGTCTGTTCATGCGCAGCGGCAAGACCGTTCACGGCGTTATCACCGGCCTCGAATGGCTCGGAACCAGCGCGGACCAGCGGCACTTTGCCGTCACGCTGGCCTCGCGCCTCGCCCTGCTGAACCTGACCCGCCGCTGCGCCGTGTATCAGCACCTCTCCGTACCGGAGCTGGTGGAGCATATTCTGCGGACGCACGGCTTTGACGGGGCTGACCTGGCTTTCCGGCTGGAGCGGCGTTACCCGCAGCGGGAACTGATAACCCAGTGGCGGGAGACCGACCTGCAGTTTATTCAGCGGCTGCTGGCTGAGACGGGTATCTGGTATCGCTGCGGCGCCAGCGACGTGACCGGGCTGGATACGGTGACCTTCGCCGACGGCCAGACGGGCTATCAGTATGGGGTTGTACAGGCGTACCGGGAGCCCGCCGGGCTGCATGACGGGGCGGAAGAGTCCGTCTGGGGCCTGCGAACCTGGCATAATACCGTCACCGGGCGGGTACGGACCCGGGACTACCGCTACTGCCGGGCCGCAGAGCCGATGGACTCTGCGGTTGCGGTGCGCAGCGAAGCCGTCACCACCGGGGAGCATTACCGCTACGGCGGCCCGTTCCGGGAGGCGGGTGACGACCGCGAGCCTGAAACGGAAAGCGGGGCTTTCTTTGCCCGCCTCCACCATGAGCGTGAGCTGAATGCCTCCGCCCGCCTGCACCTGTTCAGCAACGCCTCCGGCCTGACGCCCGGACAGGTGCTGGAGACGCCGGGCTGCCCGCTCCGCGCCCTGCGGGACGGGGTCCTCATCACCTTCGCCTCCTTTCGGGCCTCCCGCGATACCCGCCTGCACGTCTCGGTCTGGGGCATGCCCTGCAGCGAGCGGTTCTGCTTTCGTCCGCCCGACATTCCCCGCCCGCAGATTTTCGGCACGCTTCCGGCCCGCATCGGGAGCCGGGAGAAAGGCGACGCCTGCGCCCACCTCGACAGCGCGGGCCGCTACCGGGTGAAGCTGGATTTCAGCCGCGAGGACGCCGAACCGGGGTTTAACACCCCATGGGTCCGCCTGGCGAAACCGTACGCCGGGGAAGAGTACGGCTGGCATATGCCGCTGACCGACGGCACCGAAGTGGGCATTGCGTACGAGGGCGGGGATATTGACCGCCCGTACATCGCCCATGCGTTTCATGATTCAGAACACCAGGACGTTGTGACCCGCGACAACCGCAGCCAGAACATCCTGCGAACGGCGGCCGGGAACGCGCTGCGCATGGAGGACAGGCGGGGCGAAGAGCATATCGCCCTGACCACGCCTTCTGGGGCGACGCAGCTCAGTCAGGGACATATCGTGGACGGGCAGGAGAAAGCGCGAGGAACGGGCTTTGAGCTGCGCACCGACGAGTACGGCGTTATCCGCGTGGCGAAGGGGCTGTTTATCACCGCTGACGGACAGCAAAAAGCTGCGGGTGAGGTGCTGGATATGGAGACGGCGCTGCGGGAAATCGACATCTGCCGGCGGCAGATTCAGGCCCTTGCCGCCGCCGCAGAGCAGGCGCAGGCGCTGGAGGCGGATATCGCCAGCCAGACAGCGATGTTTGAGAAGCGCCTGAAGCCTCTGAACGGGGTGCTCCACTTCCACGGCCCGGCCGGCGTGGCGTTTACCAGCGGGGAGCACATGCAGATGACGGCCGCCGGCAACGTGGGGATAAACGCCGGAGGCGACGTCAGCAGCGGCTCGACGGGCAACACCAGCATTCTGGCCGGGGAGCAAGCCGGCCTGTTCGCCCGGACAGGAAAAGTCAGCGTTGTGGCCGGCGAAGGCCCGGTGCAGATTCAGGCCCAGAACGGAGACATGCATCTGTCGGCAGAGCAGAAGCTGAGCCTGATTTCCGCCAGCGACATGCTGTTTGCAGGCAAGAAAAAGGTGACCTTAATCGGCGGCGGCAGCTACCTGACAATCGAAGAGGGGAAAATCGAGTACGGCACGGAGTCGACCTGTACCCGCAAGGTAAAGCGGACGCATCTGACCAGACCCGCATCGACAGTGGTGAAAATGCCCTACCTGCCAGGCGACGGGAAATACGATCTCGCACTCAATTTCTTTGACGGTAGTGATGTTATACCGCTGGCCCCTTACACCCTTCATTTTGAAGGCGGCAGCGAACTGGCAGGCATACTGGATGAAAACGGCTATGCCTTGCATAAAAACGTCCCGTTTGAGGCTGCGACCGTTACCTACCAGTTGCCATCGCCGCAGCCGGAGGAGCCGTGGGATCCATGGGATTCACTGCTGGCAAAAAATCATCACAGGGACGTAGCAGAATGATAGATCAGGAACTTCAGCACGCACTGGCATTTTACCAGCCACCACCACAAAGCTGGTATGACGAACTGGCAGACAAAGCCAGAGCGTCCGGAGAGTGGCTATGGGAGACGCTTCAGGGCGATTTTAACGAGCAGCAGACGACCGGACAAATTGTTACCGGAACGGTGATCTCCATGATCCCTCTGGTGGATCAGATCTGCGACGTTCGTGACCTTATCGCTAACTGTAAGAAAATAAAAGAGAAAGATAATGAAGTCTGGCCCTGGGTTTGCCTTAGCCTGACGCTTGTCGGTTGCTTCCCCACGCTGGGATCGCTGGCCAAAGGCAGTGCCAAAGTCATGTTCCTTTCGGTGCGTAAGATTCACTTTAACCAACTGAGCAAGGCCGGAAATTACAGTCGCCTGCTGGAAGGGAGTATCACGCAGCTTAACCGTTTTCTGGATATGCCTGCGGTACAGGGCACACTGCGGACGTTAAGAATTTATAACCCGTACCATTATCTGGCGGGCAAAGTCGATGAGTTGAAAAAGATGCTCAGCACGTCGCAACTGCTGGAGTTGATGGACAAACTGATGAAGGTCACCCGAAGCTTGTTTGATACCGTGACAGACTGGGGACCGGTATCACTACAGCGCCCGGTCGCGGCACTATGGGAAACGCTGATTTCGGCACGCAGTAAGGCGAATACCATGCTGGCAAAAGCCCTTAAACCACTGAACGATATTCTTGAGCATCTGGCGAACCGTTTGAGAATCGAAGGTGACACGGCGTTCCGTGCTCACGTCGGTAGCAACGCTCATCTATATGGCGGTGCCCGGGCCAGTGAAGAGCTGGCTTATTTTAAGCGGGAGAAGCCGGATTGGGTGGATGTTGGTGCAAGAAAAAAAGCATATCCAGCGCTAAGTAAATTTAAACATCAGGATGCCATTGCTAAAAATTGGCCTGACATTAGTGAAACTAGTCAAAACTTGTCGTTGAAAAGTAAGTTCAAAACGTTCGATAAATCCATGAAAGCTACTGAACTAAAACCAGGCACAATTATTTATCGCGTAGTTGATCCTTCATCAAGTGATAATAATATTTGCTGGATGCAAGAAGATGAGTTTAAGAAATTAACCAGTAAAAGTCACTGGCGACGGCGTTTTGCTGTATGGAAAAAGTGGAATGAAAACGGCGAGTTTGTTACCTATACCGTTCCGCCTGGTCAACCATTAAAAGTATGGGAAGGCCGGGCAAGCACGCAAATTAATGAGATGGCCCCAGAGTACTCACTTGAAGGTGGAGCCGTGCAGATAGTACTTGACCCTTCACAACTAAAAAAAGAGTACACCGGAGCACGGCAGAAAACAGACTGGGGATATGGTGATGCCTCTGACGATCCAGTTTACCCATACCTAGGATTACCAAAACTTGAAAACATTCATAACTGGTACGAAACAAAGGATAAAAAATAATGGGCGTATTACACCCTCAGGAATGTTACCTGCTGGAGAAATTCATCTCTCCTGAACACTTTGCTGCCACCCGTGATGCGATTCTTGCCTACATTGATGCTCATGAAGCCGCTTTTGCCCGTTACCTGCGAGAAATGCCTAAGAACAACCGTAAGCTTCCGCTCTGGCAGCAGCCTGATATTGTATGGGGGAATCGTGTGTTACCGAATATACGCCCGATAAAAGAGCGATATATCAAAGCCTTTATCCTGCGTACACATGATGATATCCGGGCATTTAATATTGGTCACGCCATGAGCAATATTAATAAGGGCATTACAGAATGTTGGAATGGCTGGATGACGACGGAGGAACTTGAAAATATATCTGAACTAGAGACTATAGCATTTAGGTTAGATCTACGTTTATCCACAACTCTGGACGCTACATGGGACGAAGGTGACTTAACTTATTCTGGAAGTGGTGTGTATACCCTTAATGATATACCACACAAAATCCCCCGCTATGAACTTGCTCCATCGGTTCGTATAGAGCTTGGGGAAAACCCTGCGCAGACAGGTCTCTATTTACCAGACATCGAATTTGCACCCGCACGGTTTATTCCAGCTGATTTTGGTGAACCGCCTGAAGCCTGGCAGGGAGTGCTGCGAAGTGATTATGTTAATAGTGAGGGTAAACTCAGCTACAGCTGGAAAGAATCCGAATGGGCTAAAACCGGCTGGACGCTTATCCGGCGTATCGAAGGTGAATACATTGATGTGCCGCATGAAGGGTTCTTTCCTGAGGGCAAACCCGAAGAGCTTTATAACTGGCCGAAGCGGGAACAGCTGCTTCTGCAAGAAAAAATGGTGCGCATTACCCGCTGGAACGGCGACCCGGCGCCCTTTGCCGGGCGCTGGGCGACCATCGTTAACGGCACCACGCAGTATCTTCAGACTAAAGAAGGTCAGATACTGCCGGAGTTTGAGGACAGACACGGCAAAAAGTACCCTGCCTGCTGGTCGCTGCTGGAACGAGATGACAAGGGAAGCGTATTCGTTATGCCTGATTAACCTGTCGTGAAGCTATTTCGGGATGTGCTGCAAACGCAATGTTGTACGAACCAGAGTATAAAAGTAATGGGCATATTACACCCTCAGGAATGCTACCTGCTGGAGAAATTTATCTCCCCTAAACACTTTGCTGCCACCCGTGATGCGATTATTGCCTACATTGACGCTCATGAAGCCGCTTTTGCCCGTTACCTGCGGGAAATGCCTCAGAACAACCGTAAGCTTCCGCTCTGGCAACAGGCTAATATAGTGTGGGGAAACCGTGTATTACCGAATATACGTCCGGTAAAAGAGCGTTATATGAAAGCCTTTATCTTGCGCACTCATGATGACATTTGGGCATATAATATCGGTCACGCTATGAGCAATATTAATAAAGGCATTACAGATTGCTGGGATGGATGGATGACACAAAAGGAGAGTGAGAGAATAGCTAAGCTTAATAGTATCGCAACGGAAATGGAAAAAAAGCTATCTTTTACTCTAGATGCAACTTGGCGGGAAGGCACCTTAACTTATAATGATTTTACCTTGAAATATAAAAACGAGCTTCCCTCAAAAATCCCTCGCTATGAAATTGATACTTCAGTACGCATCGAAGTTAATGAAACACCAAGCCTAAGTGGAATTTATTTACCTGATATTAATTTCGCCCCTGCTCGTTTTATTGCAGCCAACTATGATGAACCAGTATCAGCCTTACAGGGAATAAACCGCTGCGACTGGATAGACCTTAATACGGGAGAAAGGGATTATAGTTGGGATGAGTCTAAATGGGCTAAAACCGGCTGGACGCTTATCCGGCGTATCGAAGGTGAATATATTGATGTACCGCATGAAGGGTTCTTTCCTGAGGGCAAACCCGAAGAGCTTTATAACTGGCCGAAGCGGGAACAGCTGCTTCTGCAAGAAAAAATGGTGCGCATTACCCGCTGGAACGGCGACCCGGCGCCCTTTGCCGGGCGCTGGGCGACCATCGTTAACGGCACCACGCAGTATCTTCAGACTAAAGAAGGTCAGATACTGCCGGAGTTTGAGGACAGACACGGCAAAAAGTACCCTGCCTGCTGGTCGCTGCTGGAACGAGATGACAAGGGAAGCGTATTCGTTATGCCTGATTGATTTGGTAATACCTCAGCCTCGGGATTTGCTCGATAACATAGCATCAGGCCTCTGCAAACATCTTCTCGTAGTCATAGCTTAACAAACGGCTTCCGCACAAAAGCAAAAACCCAGCCATAAGGCTGGGTTCTTTAATTCGTGGTGCCCGAACCCGGAATCGAACCAGGGACACGGGGATTTTCAATCCCCTGCTCTACCGACTGAGCTATTCGGGCAACGGGGCGCATTAAACCTTAATGCCCTCACAGCGTCAAACGCTTTTCACTAAATTGCCTGCTGACTGCTGCGTTTTATAGCAACCAGCAGACCACCTGGTAAAAAAAACCGCATTCGCGCCGCACCCCGCTTACTTTTTCGCCGCACTGGCCGATAACGATAGCGACACTACATACCCATAATAAGGTGCACCATGTTTTCTACTATTTCATCAGGTCTTCTGTCACGCCTTGCGTGGCAAAATAAAACGCACTCCTCGGCCACGCTTAGCTCGCTGAACGACGCTATCGCCATGATCGAGTTCACGCCAGAAGGGATTATCCTGGGCGCTAACCCGCTGTTTCTCGACCGCATGGGCTATGCGCTGAGCGAAATCGTCGGCCAGCATCACAGCCTGTTTTGCACCGCCGATTTCGTGCAGTCGTCGCACTACCGCGACTTCTGGCTGCGCCTGAAGCGCGGCGAAAGCTTCAGCGACAAGTTCCTGCGCCTGGCGAAACACAGCCGACCGCTCTGGCTGGAGGCTAACTACGTGCCGGTGCAGGATCGCAGCGGGCGCGTGGTGAAAATCGTCAAGCTGGCGACCGATATCACCGCCCGTATCGTCGACGCCCAGGAGCAGCGCGCCATGACCACCGCCATTGAGCGGTCGATGGCCGTTATCGCCTTTAACCTTAAAGGCGAAGTGCTCAAGGCGAACGCCAACTTCCTCAAAACCATGGGCTACCGCGCCGACGAGGTGATCGGCCTGCCGCACAGCCGCTTCTGTTCCGAAGCGCTGCGTCAGAGCGCTGAATACAAAGCGTTCTGGGAAAAGCTCAACCGCGGCGAGTTTATCTCCGGTCAGTTCCAGCGGGTAAATAAACAGGGCCGCACCATCTGGCTGCGCGCCACCTATAACCCGGTGTTTGATGATGAAGGCAAGCTCTATAAGGTGGTGAAGTTCGCCACTGACGTCACGGCGCAGGTAGAGAAAAACCAGCAGGAGCGCGACGCGGCGCAGCAGGCTTATCAGACCGCGCTACAGACCCGCGAGAGCACCCGACACGGCGCCGGCGTGATTGAAGAGAGCGTGCAGACCATCAATGCGCTGGCGTGCGAGCTGCACGGCATCTCCGACGATATCGCCGACCTCAGCGACTCCTCTGACCGCATCGGCGCGATTGTCGCCAGCATTCGCCGCATCGCCGATCAGACCAACCTGATCGCGCTTAACGCGGCGGTAGAGGCGGCGCGCGCGGGCGCCCACGGCCGCAGCTTCGCGGTGGTGGCGAACGAGGTGCGCACGCTGGCGGCCAATATCAACCAGGCCACTACCGAGATTGAAAATCGGGTGCAGCAGAATCATCTACTGGCGTCTAAGGCGCTGAAAGGCATCGCTTCCAACATGAAGCGCGCCGATCACGGTGTGGTGCTGGCCCAGCAGGCGGGCGGCGTGATCGGCGAACTGCGCGACAGCTCCACGGAGGTGGTGCGCGCCATCAGCCACGTTACTCAGACCTTAAGCCTGGAGTAGCGCGTAAAGCCGGCCCTGCGCCGGCTTTTTCGCAGCAACTGCCCTGCTATAGCCGCTTTTACGGCTGCTGCGCCATCTCGACCGGCGCCGTCGTTGGCGGCGGCAGGAAGATATGGTCGAGGATCTGCCGCATTACCGGCGCGGCGGTCACGCCCTCATTGCCGCCGTTCTCCAGTATCAGCGCCACCGCCACCTTCGGGTTGT
Organism: Pantoea sp. X-Soil-MYKO-1289; assembly: GCF_059730625.1. Lineage (NCBI taxonomy): Bacteria > Pseudomonadati > Pseudomonadota > Gammaproteobacteria > Enterobacterales > Erwiniaceae > Pantoea > Pantoea sp. X-Soil-MYKO-1289. The sequence continues at coordinate 641,019 of NZ_AP036004.1, read as the reverse complement.
TAAACGGCGCGAACGCGGTATAGAAGATGTGGTCGCGCAGGCGCACCGGGATCATCTTCGCGTTATAGGTCTGGTTCTGCTTCAGGCTAAACACCTGCGAGGTGCCGCTCTTCGCCGCAATGCCGTAAGGCGCGGTGTGGAAATATTTATAGCCAGTGCCGTTCGGCGCGTTGGCCATGCCGAACATCGCGCGGCGCACCAGCGCCCAGTAAGGCGAGCGGGCATCGCCGATCTGCGGCTGCGGCTGCGTCGGCTGATAAGGCTCCACGATTTTGCCGCGCTCGGCTTTCGCCAGCAGATGCGGCGCTATAACTTTACCGTTGTTGATCAGCGCCACCATCGCCTTCACCATCTGAATCGGCGTGGCGATCCAGTAGCCCTGCCCGATGCCAACCGAGACCGTATCGCCCTGATACCACCCTTTTTTATGCACTTTGAGCTTCCATTCGCGGCTCGGCAGCAGGCCGCTGTACTCTTCGTTAAGATCGATGCCGGTGGATTTGCCGTAGCCGAACTGGCTAAGCATGCTGTGGATACGGTCGATGCCCATCATAAACGCCACCTGATAGAAGAAGGTGTCGGCGGACTCCTCAATCGCTTTGGTGACGTCCAGCATGCCGTGGCCGCTTTTTTTCCAGTCGCGATAGCGGCGATCGGTGCCCGGCAGCGTCCAGGTCGGCGCGCCGTAGAAACTGGTCTGCGGCGTGATGACGCCGGACAGCAGCGCCGACATCGCCATATAGGGTTTTACCGTCGATGCAGGCGGATAGAGTCCCTGGGTAACGCGGTTAATCAGCGGCAGATTTTTGTCCTGCAGCAGGGTTTTATAGGCCTGATAGCTGATGCCCTTAACGAAGGGATTGGGATCGTAGCTCGGGCTGGAGACCATCGCCAGCACCGAGCCATCGTGGGGATCCTCCACCAGCACCGCCGCGCGCTGCCCGGCCAGCAGGCTCTCTACGTACTGCTGCAGATGCAGATCGATGGTCAGCGTAATATTTTTACCCGCTACCGGCGGCACCTCTTTCAGCACGCGCACGATGCGGCCGTGGTTATCCACCTCAACTTCCTGATAGCCAGGCTTGCCGTGCAGCAGCGACTCGTAATAACCCTCAATGCCCTGCTTGCCGATATTGTGGTCGGCGGCGTAATTCTCGGCGATGCCCGCCGCGTTGAGACGCTTATAGTCGTTATCGTTGATTTTCGAGACGTAGCCGACGACGTGCGCCAGATCGGCGCCGTAGGGATATTCGCGATCCTGATAGGTCTCGACGCTGACGCCGGTGAAGCGATACTGGTTTACCGCGAAGCGCGCCACCTCCTCGTCGGTCAGCTCCTCTTTCAGCACCACCGGCTTGTAGCGGCTGCTCTGCTTCAGCGTGCGGGTAAAGGCGTCGATCTCGTCGGGCGTCAGATCGACGATCGGCGTCAGCGCCTTCAGCGTCGCCTGCATATCGTCGATTTTGTACGGCGTCAGCGTGATGTCGTACCAGGTAACGTTATGCACCAGCGGAATGCCGTTGCGATCGAAGATTAGCCCGCGCGTCGGCGCGATGGGGATCATTTTGATGTCGTTCTGGTTCGATCGCGTCTGATAGTAGCCGTGATCGCGCACCTGCAAACGGTAGAGATTGACGCCGAGAATAGTGAAACAGATAACGACCAGCGCAAAGGCGACCAGCGCGCGGCGCGCGAAGAGCTTTTCTTCAGCTTCGAAATTACGGAAATTCATTAGGCGGCATTGGCGGACAGGTTATTTTTTGTTGTCGCGCTAATGATAGGGAGCTAACAGGTGAGCGCCAGCAAGAAGATGCACAGGAGTCGGGAAAAGTGTGTCATTTAGTGAGAATGTTACGAAAATTGCCCGAAACTCCCCGCTTCACGCGGCAAAGCGCGAAGCGGGGAACAGGCAAGCGCAGGCTTAGTCGCCCAGCAGCACCGACTCCAGCGCGATCTTAATCATATCGTTGAAGGTGGTCTGACGCTCGGCAGAGGTCGTCTGCTCATGGGTGCGGATATGGTCGGACACGGTGCAGATGGTCAGCGCTTTCGCGCCGAATTCCGCCGCCACGCCGTAGATGCCCGCCGCTTCCATCTCCACGCCGAGGATGCCGTACTTCTCCATCACGTCGAACATCTGCGGATCCGGGGTATAGAAGAGATCGGCAGAGAAGATGTTGCCGACGCGCGCGTCCACGCCCAGCGCTTTCGCCGCGTCAACCGCGTTGCGCACCATATCGAAGTCGGCAATCGCCGCGAAATCGTGATCCTTGAAGCGCATGCGGTTGACTTTAGAGTCGGTGCAGGCGCCCATGCCGATAACGATATCGCGCAGCTTCACGTCGGCGCGTACCGCGCCGCAGGAGCCGACGCGGATGATCTTCTTCACGCCAAAGTCGGTGATCAGCTCTTTGGTGTAGATGGAGCAGGACGGGATACCCATGCCGTGACCCATCACGGAGATTTTGCGGCCTTTATAGGTGCCGGTGTAGCCCAGCATGCCGCGCACGTTGTTGACTTCAACCGGATTTTCCAGAAAGGTTTCCGCAATGTGCTTCGCGCGCAGCGGATCGCCCGGCATCAGTACCACGTCGGCGAAGTCGCCCATTTCTGCATTAATGTGAGGAGTTGCCATTGTTGTTTGTCCTTTTTAAATTCAGCGGCTCTGTTTACAGCATGCTCTTGCCGTAGTCCATATCGGACAGGCCAAAATAGTGCGCAATCGTCTGGCCGATGTCGGCGAAGGTTTCACGATAGCCCAGCGAGCCGGGTTTCACTTTCGGGCCGTAGATCAGAATCGGAATATGCTCGCGCGTGTGCTCGGTGCCCTGCCAGGTCGGATCGCAGCCGTGATCGGCGGTGAGGATCAGAATGTCATCTTCTTTCACCAGCGCCATCAGCTCCGGCAAACGCCGGTCGAACAGCTCCAGCCCGCCCGCGTAGCCGGCGACGTCGCGGCGGTGTCCCCAGGTCGAGTCGAAATCGACGAAGTTGGTAAAAACGATCGACTGGTCGGGCGCCTTCTTCATCTGCTCGATGGTGGCGTCGAATAGCGCGTCAAGGCCGGTCGCTTTCACCTTCTGCGTAATGCCCTGCTGGGCGTAGATGTCGGCGATTTTCCCCACCGAAATCACTTCCCCGCCCTTTTCGTCCACCAGCTTTTTCAGCATGGTCGGCGAAGGCGGCTCCACCGCCAGATCGTGACGGTTGCCGGTACGCTCGAAATGACCCGCTTTGTCGCCGACAAACGGACGCGCGATCACGCGGCCGATGTTGTAGCCGCCTTCGGTCAGCTCTTCACGGGCGATTTCGCACAGCTCATAAAGGCGGTCGAGGCCGAAAGTCTCTTCATGACAGGCGATCTGGAACACCGAGTCCGCCGAGGTGTAGAAAATCGGCTTGCCGGTTTTCATATGCTCTTCGCCCAGCTGGTCGAGGATCACCGTGCCGGAGGAGTGGCAGTTGCCGAGATAGCCCGGCAGATCCGCGCGCTCAACCAGCTTGTCGAGCAATTCCTGCGGGAAGCTGTTCTCTTTGTCGCTGAAGTAGCCCCAGTCGAACAGCACCGGCACGCCGGCGATTTCCCAGTGGCCGGACGGCGTGTCTTTGCCGGATGAGATTTCGCTGGCGTAGGCGTAAGCGCCGGTGATTTCCGCATTGGGATCGAGGCCCAGCGGGAAGCGGCCGGTAGAAAGTTCAGCGGCTTTACCCAGCCCCAGCGCGGTCAGGTTCGGCAGATGCAGCGGGCCTTTGCGCCCCTGATCCGCTTTGCCGTTAAAGCAGGCTTCGGCGATATGGCCGAGCGTGTCCGATCCTGCGTCGCCAAATTTGTCGGCGTCTTTGCTTGAGCCGATTCCAAAGGAATCGAGCACCATAATAAAAGCACGTTTCATGCAAGTCTCCTGCGCCTGCGCGCGTGACAAGTCAAAAAAAAGCGATCAGATCAGTATACCCGAATGAGTGCGCAGCGGCAGCATAAAGCCGCATTTTCGCGGCTTTTTTGCCACGGCGTCGTGAACGACAGCGGCCAGCCGCAAAGAGAAACGCTCTGCTCGTTCGGCCGCTGTCAGGGGTTTTATGCCTGGCAGTCGCCGGCGCGCACGCGACGGTAGACCACGGGCAGCGCCTCGGGCGCGCTGTCGCTCAGCGTAACCGCGGCACGAACCGCGGCGGCGGCCTGCTGCCAGCTCGCCTCGCTGCTGGCGTGCACCATAGCCAGCGGACGTTGCCCGTCGGCGCGCTCGCCCAGCGCGATCGTCTCGCTCAGGCCGACGCTGTAGTCGATAGCGTCGCTGGCGCGCTGGCGTCCGCCGCCCATCGCCACCACCGCCATCCCCAGCGCGCGCGTATCCATGCTGCTGACGATGCCGGGACGATCGGCGTAGACCGGCTTGCTGAGCGTCGGCTGCGGCAAATAAGCCTCGTGACGTTCGACAAAATCGGCGGGGCCGCCCTGCGCGGCGACCATACGCGCGAATACTTCGGCCGCCTGGCCGTTATCCAGCACCTGCTGCAGCTTGCCGCGCGCCTCTTCTTCGCTGGCCGCCAGCTTGCCGGAGATGAGCATTTCGCTGCACAGCGCCAGCGTCACCTCCAGCAGGCGCGGGTTGCGCTCCGCGCCGGTCAGGAAGCGTACCGCTTCACGCACTTCCAGCGCGTTGCCCGCGCTGGAGGCGAGCACCTGGTTCATATCGGTAAGCAGCGCGGTGGTGGTGCAGCCCGCGCCGTTGGCTACGCCGACGATCGCCTGCGCCAAATCGAGCGACGCCTCGAAGGTCGGCATAAAGGCGCCGGAGCCGACTTTGACGTCCATCACCAGCGCGTCCAGCCCTTCCGCCAGCTTTTTCGCCAGAATCGAGGCGGTGATCAGCGGGATAGAATCCACCGTAGCGGTGATATCGCGCGTGGCGTAAAAGCGCTTATCCGCCGGCGCCAGCGAGCTGGTCTGGCCGATAATCGCCACGCCGACCTGTTTGATGATCTGGCGGAAGCGATCGTCGTCCGGGAAAATATCGAAGCCAGGGATCGCCTCCAGCTTGTCCAGCGTGCCGCCGGTATGGCCGAGGCCGCGCCCGGAGATCATCGGCACATAGCCGCCGCAGGCGGCCACCATCGGCCCCAGCATCAGCGAGGTGACATCGCCGACGCCGCCGGTGGAGTGCTTATCGACCACCGGCCCGTTGAGATTCAGCGCCTGCCAGTTCAGCACGGTGCCGGAGTCGCGCATCGCCATGGTGAGCGCCACGCGCTCCGGCAGCGACATATCGTGAAAAAAGATGGTCATCGCCAGCGCGGCGATCTGACCTTCGGAAACGCTGTTATCGCGCACGCCGTTGATGAAGAAGCGAATTTCTTCTTCACTCAGCGTCTGGCCATCGCGTTTTTTACGGATAATTTCTTGCGGCAGAAACACAATCGCCCCCATGATCAGGGTTGAGATGAGAATGGCGGCCAGCGGCCGCCGTCACGTCATCAGTAGCCGGTTTTGCTGGTGGCGGTCTGATGGCCCAGCGCGTTCAGCAGGCTGGCTAACAGGCTGGACGCGCCGAAGCGGAAGTGGCGCGCGTCGGCCCAGCCTTCGCCAAGGATATCGTCCGCCAGCTTAAGGTAGATGGCCGCGTCATCCGCCGTGCGCACGCCGCCCGCCGGCTTAAAGCCCACCTTCTCTTTCACGCCTTTGTCGCGGATCACGCTCATCATGATCTGCGCCACTTCCGGCGTGGCGTTGACCGGCACCTTGCCGGTAGAGGTCTTGATAAAGTCTGCGCCTGCGTCGATGGCGATCTCCGAAGCCTGACGGATCAGCGCCTCTTCTTTCAGCTCGCCGCTTTCGATGATGACCTTCAGCAGCACGTCAGCCTGCGCGCACGCCTCTTTGCAGGCTTTCACCAGATCGAAACCGATCTGGGCGTTGCCGGCGATCAGCGCGCGGTAAGGGAACACCACGTCGACTTCGTCTGCGCCGTAGGCGATGGCGGCGCGGGTTTCCGCCAGCGCGATATCGATATCGTCGTTGCCGTGCGGGAAGTTAGTGACGGTGGCGATGCGGATATCAGGCGTGCCCTGCTCGCGCAGCGCTTTGCGCGCCACTGGAATAAAGCGCGGATAAATACAGATTGCGGCGGTGTTGCCCGCCGGCGATTTAGCCTGGCGGCAGAGCGCGATCACCTTCTCATCGGTATCGTCTTCGTTCAGGGTCGTCAGATCCATCAGCTGCAGCGCGCGCTGCGCGGCGGCGGTAATGTCAGTCATGTTGTTCTCCAGATAACAAACAGACGCGGAAGCGCCGGTATAATGTGATAATTCTAACAATATCAAGCGGCAGATAATGTGGATTTCATCACACCGCCGTCAGGAACTGTTAGCAATAGCGTCATTATAACGCAGAGAAGCGCGATGTTACTATTATCACATGAGGAGAGGTTAGTCGGGCAGCTTGAATAGCTCGCGCGTATTGCGCCACAGCGCCTCGGCGATAACCTGCGGCGGTTCCGGGCGCAGTTCGCACAGGGTTTGCCACACCAGACGCGCCCGCTCCGGCCGGTTCGGCTCGCCCTGAAAACCGTGCAGCGGCATATCGGGCGCGTCGGTCTCCAGCAGCAGCGCGTCAAGCGGCAGCTGCGCCAGGGTGTTGCGGGTTTTGCTGGCGCGCGCGTAGGTGATGGTGCCGCCGACGCCGATGGCGTAGCCGAGCTTGATAAACGCCTGCGCCTGCTGCAGGCTGCCGGCGAAGCCGTGCACCACGCCGCGCCGCGGCAGATCGTGGCGGCGCAAATGCAGCGCCAGCTTGTCGTGGGTGCGGCGCGAATGCAGGATCACCGGCAAATCATACTGCTTCGCCAGCCGCAGCTGCGCGTCGAGCAAAAACTCCTGGCGCGCAAACTGCGGATTCTCCATATAGAGGTCGAGGCCGATCTCCCCTATCGCCGTCAGCTTCGCCGGTTGCTGCCGCAGCCAGCTTTCCAGCTGCTCGAGATGGGCGTCCTCATGGCGTTCGATGGCGATGGGATGCAGGCCGAGCGCGGCGTAGAGAGCGTGATGCTGCGCCGCCAGCGCAACAATGCGCGCAAAGCGGCTGGCCTCCACGGCCGGCACGATAATGCGCTCCACGCCCGCTTCGGCGGCGCGCGCGATGCTGGCAGGCTCATCGCCGACAAAGGGCGGGAAATCGAAATGGCAGTGGGTATCGGTAAATCTCATGCCAGCGAACCTTCATCGTAGTCTGCGTCGTTGCCCGCGACCGGCGGCGTCATAATCGGCCGATTGTCGGGCGCGTTGGCGACCGGCGCGGGCGGCGTCACGGTGGTATAGCGCACAAACGGCTCGGCGTCGCTGAGCCACTGCCCCAGCGTCGCCAGGAAGTAGCGGCCGCAGCGCCGTCCCAGGTGATAATCCTGATTCAGCGAGGCGACGCGGCTGCCCAGCGCCATGCTCGCCAGCACATGCGGCGGGTAGATTTCGATGATACGCAGGTCGTCGGGCGGCTGCTCGATAAACTGCTGGATCTCGCGGTAGCTCGCTTCATGGTGATGCAGGATATTGATCATCGGCTGCAGCGCGCTGGCGTTGAGCCAGCGCTCCATACGCTTCATCCATTTTGGCGTATAGAACATCTGCGACGGCACGGTGCGGATCACCACGATGGTGTCGGCGCCGCGCCGCGCTGCTTCGCGCACCGGAATGGCGTCGCTGATGCCGCCGTCGAGATAGCTGATGCCCTCCAGATCGACGCCAAGACGGTAAAAGCCGGGGATAGCGCTCGACGCCTTAATCAGATCGTGCCAGTTGGCGCTGGTCGGCGCAAAGTAGCCGGGCGAGTAGTCGTCGCTGCGGCAGGCGCACATATAGAACTCGCGCCCGCCGTCGAACAGCAGTTTAGCGCTGTCCAGCGCCAGCGGCAGTTCGCGTTGGGTGACGTCGATCAGCCAGTCGAGATCGATTAAGTTGCCGCCGCGCACGAAACGCAGCGGATCGAAAAAGAGTTTGCTGGTGGTGTAGCGGGTAATAACGCGCCGCGCATAGCCCTGCTGTCCGCAGACAAAGGCTGAGAGATTCTGCGCGCCGGCCGAGGTGCCGATAAACAGGTCGAAGGGGTTGAATTTGGCCCGCTGAAACTCATCCAGCACGCCTGCGGTGAAAATGCCGCGCTGACCGCCGCCTTCGCATACCAGGGCGATTTTTCGCGCTTTAAACGGGGAAAGGGCTAAGGGCTCAATCGCGCCCAGCGTTACAGGGATCCGGATACCCACTTCTGTTCCTCAGAAAGGGTTCTGAGGTTTGCCGTTGCGTTTATCCGCTTGAGGTCGACAGCATCCCGGAGAACCAGCCATGTTTTACTCCTGACCTGCCGCCGGAAAATCTGGCGGCGGCCGCCGCGCCTGGTGCGTTTTCCTTTACGCGGCGCGGCGGCTGGCTGGTCTCCGCTTTATGCATGCTCGTTGCGAAAATCAGAATGACACAACCGGTCAGGGTCGTTTGCGGCCGGTAAACAGGCTCACGAGGAACAGGATAATACCAACAACGAAGACAACTTTAGCCGCCCATGCTGCCGTACCGGCGAGGCCGCCAAATCCTAACGCCGCCGCGATCAGTGCAATTACCAGAAAAATAATACCCCAACGAAACATAAGCCTCTCCTTACCATAGTGAAATCGAACTGCTCGTTTCTTCCCAGTTTGGGTTTTGTTTTGTCAGCGCGGCGCCACGCGGACGCCGCGCTCACGACGTTAAGACTTCACAGTCAGGTCATTCTTAACGCTTTTAACGCCTTCAATGGCTTTCGCGATACTTTCAGCGCGGTCCGACTGCGCTTTAGTGGCGACGGTTCCTGAAAGCTGGACCACGCCGTCAGTGGTTTCTACCTTGACGTTACGTGACGGGACAATGTCGTCGGCTAACAGTTTAGCTTTAATTTCGCTAGTCGTTGCCGCATCCCCGGCATATCCCTTCATACTTTGTGATTTGCTGTCTTTAACGTGCAGTTTGTCGCTGACGGATTTAACGCCTTCTACGTTTTTCACCACGGCGACGGCTTTTTCAGCCTGATCCTGCGAGGTGACAAAACCGCTCAGGGTCACGACGCCATCGTGGGTTTTCACGGAGATATCCGTACTTTTTATTGCTTCGTCATCTACCAGAGCCGCTTTGGCTTTTGCAGTGACGGCGCTGTCATCCATAAATCCATCGACTTTTTTCATAGAACTATTGATTTTCGCACCGGCGTTGTCCGCGCTTTGCTGCGCTTTTTGCGTCAGCGAGTCGTCAGCCAGGGCGCTGCCGCTTAACAGGGCGGAACCAACCATTACCGCCATCAGCGTTTGGGCAATCTTAGTCTTATTCATCGATATCTTCCTTCTGTCAGTGAGCTCACCCACAACCGTGGGCGCAACAGCAGCAAACGGCGCTGCTGCATCGCTGGACGTAAGCGAGAAGCAATTTCTCTTTTCCCGTCCGACAGAATAATCATAGTCGGTGTTTGGCGTTTTGCTTGAATAACTGGTTGATAGCACGCCAGTTAAGCGAAAAAACAGAGTTTTTAGGAGGAGTCTGGAGGGGAAGAACAGGGCCAGCCAAAGCTGGTCAGCCCTGTTGCAGTGCGGATTAATGCTCGCGGGTTTTACGGAAAATCACGTCAGGATAGCGCTCTTGCGTAATATTCAGGTTAACCATGGTCGGTGCGATGTAGGTCAGATTATCGCCGCCGTCCAGCGCGAGGTTCACCTCATTTTTACGCTGGAACTCTTCGAATTTCTTCGCATCGCTGCACTCGACCCAGCGCGCCGTCGAAACGTTGATCGCTTCGTAGATCGCTTCGACGTTGTATTCGCTTTTCAGACGCGCCACGACGACGTCGAACTGCAGCACGCCCACCGCGCCCACGATCAGATCGTTGTTGTGCACCGGACGGAACACCTGCACCGCGCCCTCTTCCGACAGCTGCACCAGCCCTTTCAGCAGCTGTTTCTGCTTGAGCGGATCGCGCAGGCGGATGCGACGGAACAGCTCTGGGGCGAAGTTCGGAATGCCGGTGAACTTCATGTTCTCGCCCTGGGTAAAGGTGTCGCCGATCTGAATGGTGCCGTGGTTGTGCAGACCGATGATGTCGCCCGGCCAGGCCTCTTCCACGTGCGAGCGGTCGCCCGCCATAAAGGTCAGCGCGTCGGAGATCACCACATCTTTGCCGGTGCGCACCTGACGCAGCTTCATGCCCTTTTCATATTTACCGGACACCACGCGCATAAAGGCGACGCGGTCGCGGTGTTTCGGGTCCATGTTCGCCTGGATCTTGAACACGAAGCCGGTGAACTTCTCTTCCTGCGCGGTCACGGTACGCACGTCGGTCGCGCGCGGCATCGGCGCGGGCGCCCAGGAGACGAGACCGTCGAGCATATGATCGACGCCGAAGTTACCCAGCGCGGTGCCGAAAAAGACCGGCGTGATCTCGCCGCTCAGGAACAGCTCGCGATCGAATTCGTGCGACGCGCCTTTAACCAGCTCCAGCTCTTCGCGCAGCTGCGCCGCCAGCTCTTCGCCGACCGCGCTGTCCAGCTCAGGGTTATCCAGCCCTTTAACGATGCGCACTTCCTGAATGGTGTGGCCCTTGCCCGTCTGGTAGAGATAGGTTTCGTCGTTATAGAGGTGGTAAACGCCTTTGAACAGCTTGCCGCAGCCGATAGGCCAGGTAATGGGCGCGCAGGCGATTTTCAGCTCGCTCTCCACTTCGTCCAGCAGCTCCATCGGATCGCGGATGTCGCGGTCGAGCTTGTTCATAAAGGTCAGGATCGGCGTGTCGCGCAGACGGGTGACTTCCATCAGCTTACGGGTACGATCCTCGACCCCTTTGGCCGCGTCGATCACCATCAGGCAGCAGTCCACCGCCGTCAGGGTACGGTAGGTATCTTCCGAGAAGTCTTCGTGCCCCGGCGTGTCGAGCAGGTTGACCAGGCTCTCGCGGTAGGGGAACTGCATAACGGAAGTAGTAATAGAGATGCCGCGCTGCTTCTCCATCTCCATCCAGTCCGATTTGGCGTGCTGGCTCGAGCCGCGACCTTTTACCGTACCGGCGGTCTGGATAGCCTGTCCGAACAGCAGCACTTTTTCAGTGATGGTGGTTTTACCGGCATCGGGGTGCGAAATGATCGCAAAGGTGCGGCGGCGCGCCACCTCTTGCATGAAATTAGACATGAGTGTGTTCTTCTCATCGAGGCAACGTCACACAGGAGGACGCTGCAGAGTAATCATGATGGCCGGAAATCCGGCAGGTAAACGGAGCCAGGGTGACGCAACGGCGTCAGAAGGCGGTGGTTGATGCGCGTTCTACATTGGCGGCGATTCCGGTTACCTGGTCTTCGTTAAGGCGGCATAGCATACAATATTTTGCGCGCGGCGGCGAACAGGGCAAGGCAAAATTCCCGCAGGTCAAAAAAGATGACAACCCGGCACGCTCTGTGCAGGATGAGGGTTTTCGCTTTCAGGGAATCGCCATGAGCGCTAAACCGGCCACGTTAGAAGGCCGTATCCGACAATGCTGGGATCAACTTTCTCTTCATGAACAACGGCTGGCGGAAGTGCTGCTTGCCGCGCCGGGTCAGCTGGCGATGAACACTGCGACGGAACTCGCGCAGAGCGCCGGGGTGTCTAAAGCGACCGCCACGCGATTTTTCCGCCATCTTGGCTATGAGAGCTACGATGCGGCGCGGCGCCAGGCGCGTGACATGCAGAACAGCGGCTCGCCGCTCTATCTGTACTCCGCCCCCAGCGCCTCACCGCTTGCCAGCCTGATGCAGAGCCATCTGGAAAAAGAGATCGCCAATCTGGTCAACACCTTCCGTTCGCTGGAAGGCGACGCGCTGCAGGCGTGCGTCGAGGCGATTGCGCAGGCGCGTCGCGTGGTGGTGATGGGCTGGCGCCACAGCCAGACCATTGCCGCCTTGATCTATCGCGATCTGGTGCATGTGCATCCCGACGTCTCTCTGCTGCCGCGCGCCGGCGATTCGCTGGCGGAGCACCTTGCAGTGCTTGGCCCGCAGGATGTAGCCATATGCGTTGGGCTGCGCCGCCGTATGCCTGCGCTGGAAGCGGCGATGGCCGCCCTCAACGCGTCAAACGTGCCTGTGCTCTATCTTTCCGACGCGCTGGCGGGCAAACCGGCGCGCCATGCATGCTGGACGCTGCGCTGCCACACGGACGGCAGCCTGATTTTTGACAGCACGGTCGCGCTTTCCGGCGTCTGCAACCTGCTTTGTTCGCTGGTGGCGCGCAGCATGGGTAAAGCGAGCAGCGATCGCCTCGCCGCCATTGAAGCGCTGCATCAACAGCTCGACGAACTGGAATAGCGCGCCACGCTGGCGCACTGCCCGACCTTTCTCGCCCTAAAACAGTGCGGCCCTGTCTGCGGCCGCTATGCTGGCTTCCCCATCAAAGAAACCAAAGAAAAATAAAATTGATAAAAAGAAACAACTGTTTCTTTTTGATTTTAAGCGGGAAATTGGCTTCCCCGCCTGCGCCGGACGCGCTTCCGCCACATAAGTGGCACAGAAACTGCTCAGCTGTTGATGACATTTCACCAACACCGGGGAAGCACCATAATGAGAAAAAACGCACTGCTGTTTGCCGCGCTGCTTAGCGCAGGCCTCTTCAACGCCGCGCACGCCGACACGCTTGCCGATATCAAAAGTAGCGGCAAGATCACCGTCGGCATCGATCCTACTTTTCCGCCCTATGAATTTACCGATGATAAGGGCGAGATCACCGGCTACAGCGTCGCCATCATGCAATCTTTCGCTCAGCAGCTTGGCGTGAAACTGGAGTTTCAGAAGACCGCTTTCAGCGGTATTTTACCCGGCCTGATTTCAGGCTCCTTCAATGCCGAAGGCTCCTCGCTAAACGTCACCGCCGAGCGCGCCAAAAAAGTGTTGTTCACCGTGCCCTACAGCAAAACGGTTAACGGGGTGCTGGTGCGTCAGAGCGATGCGCAGAAGTTCAGCGGCGCCCCTCTCACGCCGGAAAAACTCTCCGGCCTGCGCGGCGCGGTCAAAAGCACCAGCGTGCCGGAGCAGCTGCTGAAAAGCTTCAATGAAACGCTGAAAAAAGCAGGCAAAGCGCCCATCACCATTATCAGCGTCGACACGCTGGATCAAACCGTCAGCACCCTGATGACCAAACGCGCCGATTTTGTCTTTGACGACATCGCGGTGCTCGCGCCGATTGTGAAGAAATATCCCGGCAAAGTGGCGCAGGCAGGCGAAGCCGGCCCCTCGCAGTGGATGGCCTGGGCGACGCGTAAAGAGGACCTCAGCCTGAACAAAGCGATCGGTGACCATATTCTGGCGATGCAGAAAAACGGCGCGCTGGGCGCGCTGCAGAAACAGTATCTCGGCACCACCTTTACCGTACCCGCCAGCAACTTTATTCCCCAGGAGTAGAACATGTGTCACACCTGCCTGACGGTGCCGGCTGGCCATGGCCGCACCTTTCGCGTTCGCCAGGGCCAGTTTATTACCGTTATCGACAGCGAAGGCCAGCAGGCCGCTGATTTTGTGGCGGTCAACGCTGATAACCCTGACGAAAAACTCTCGCCGGTGCATACGCGTCAGCACTTGCGTTCGCTCTTCTTTAAGCCGGGCGATGCGCTCTGGTCGAGCGAAAACCGTCCGATGCTGCGCATCGTCGCCGATACCATCGGCATCCACGACGCCAATGTTCCAGCGTGCGATCGCACCCGATTCAGCGTCGATTTTGGCGTCGAAGGCCATCGCAACTGCGTCGATAACCTGCTGGAGGGCATGAAAGCGCACGGCATCACCTACTTTACGCTGCCGGAACCTTTCAACCTGTTTCAGAACGGCCCCGTCACCGCCGACGGCCGCATGGAGGTCACCGATCCGCACAGCAAGGCGGGCGACCATATTGTTTTCGAAGCGCTATGCGATTTGATTTGCGCCGTCTCCTCCTGTCCGCAGGACATTATTCCCGGCAACGGCCTGCAGGTGACGCCGATCGACATCGTTATACACGACCGCTATGCCGCGGAGGTGCCCCATGCTGTTAATGCGTGAAAACGATACTGAAGAGCAGGTGCGCCGCCTGGCTGCGCCGCTCACCGTCGCGGCGGGCGAAGTCGGTTCGATCCGGGCGCTGCGCGGCCAGCTGCTGCGCATCAGCGCGCTGGAAGATGGCGCGGTGGCGTCGCTGTTCGGCTTTAGCCTCGCCGATCCGGCGGTATGGCTTTCGGCGCACCATACGCGCGTCTTCAGCAACAGCTACCTGCTCGGCTCCGGCATGCGGCTGGTGAATAACCGCCGTCGCCCGATGATGGTACTGGGCAAAGATAGCGTGAAGCGCCACGATCTGCTGCTGCCTGCCTCAACGCGCGCGTTTCTGGCGGCGCGCGGCTATCAGGGCGAAGGCTGCGTCGAAGCGGTGCGCCGCGAGCTGGCGCGTCTCAATATAGCGGCGCCGAAGCTGCCCGATCCCATCAATCTCTTTATGCACGTCAGGCTAACGCGCGCGGGCGAGATCCTGCCGGAGCCGAACCAGACGCGCGCCGGCGATAGCGTTATCTGCCGCGTCACCGTGGATACGCAGTTTATCGTTTCCGCCTGCAATACCGGCATTGAAGGCAACGATAAGCCTGCGCCGCTGCGCCTGTCGGTGGCGGAAAACCTGTCGGATTTTAACGAGGAGTAGCGCGCGATGGGGCTGGATGAACAGGTGCTGAGCGCCCTGCCCGAACTGGGGCGCGGCCTGCTGATGACGCTGCTCCTGACTCTACAGGCGGCGATACTTAGCCTGGCGCTCGGCCAGCTTGGCTGTTTCCTCCAGCTGCGGCGTTTCTGGCTGTGGCGCGCATCAGGCCGCCTCTACGTCAGCCTGATGCGCGGCACCCCCGCCATCGTGCAGCTGTTCGTGGTCTTTTTTACCCTGCCGCGCCTCGGCTTAGGCGGCCAGCCGATGCTGGCGGCGGTGCTGGCGATCGGCCTGAACAGCGGCGCCTATGTCGCGGAGATCCTGCGCGTTAACCAGAGTCTGGTGACGCGCGGCCAGCGTGAGGCGGCGCGAACGCTGGGGCTTAACCGCTGGCTCACCTGGTGGTACGTGATTAACCCGCAGGTGATGCGCGCCAGCCTGCCGATGCTGGTCAACGAGTTTACTATTTTGCTGAAAACCACGCCGCTGGCGTCGGTGGTGGCGCTGACCGAGCTGACCTATGCCGGACAGATTGTGATCGCCCGTACCTATGAAGCCACCCAGGTGCTGCTGCTGGTTTCGGCGGGCTATCTGCTTATCGCCTTGCCGCTGATCGGCGCCGCGCGCTGGCTGGAAGCGCACAGGAGATCGACCTGATGGACTGGCAGGCAATTTACGCGGCGCTTCCGTCGCTGGGCGAGGGGCTGGCGGCCACGCTGCAGCTCTGCACCCTCGCCGCCCTCTGCTCGCTGCTGTGGGGCGGCATCATGGCGGCCGGTCTGATGCGCGCGCCCCTTATGCTGCGCAGGCTGCTGGCGCTTTATAGCGGCCTGACGCTGGCGCTGCCGCTGCTGGTGGTGATCTATCTGCTCTATTTTGTGCTGCCGGAGTATGACGTCACCTTCAGTTCGCCCCAGGTAGGCGTGCTGGCGCTGACGCTCTACTACGCCCCCTATATCGCTCAGGTGGCGCGCAGCGCGATTGAGGCGCTGCCGAAGGGGCAGTGGGAAGCCAGCCGCGTGCTGGGGCTGAGCCGCACCGAGCAGCTGCGCGACGTGGTGCTGCCGCAGACCCTGCCGCAAATGCTGTCGCCGCTGGCTGGGCTGCTTATCGGCCTGATCAAGGATTCGGCGCTGCTGTCGGTGGTATCGGTGCAGGAGTTTATGTATGCGGCGAAACAGGCGATCTCCGCGACCTATGCGCCGCTGGAGATCTACCTCACGGTGGCGATCTGTTACTGGGCGCTCAACAGCCTGATTGACTGGCTGGCGCGCCGTCTTGAATTCCGCATGACGCGCTATCGTCGCGGCATGCAACACTAACCAGGAGCGAATTATGTTGGCTGAATTTCAGCAGCGCGACGCACAGCGCATTCCCGCGCGTCATGGCAAAGCCATTTTTCTCAAACAGGGCGAGGCGGTGCAGGTGATCAATCTGCACGGTACGCAGGTGGTGGATTGTTGGGCTTATAACGCAGCGGATATCGGAGAATATATGTCGATGGAGGCGACGCGCGTCTGGAATCAGCGCCTCAACCCTCGCGTCGGCGACAGCTTTATCACCAGCCAGCGCCATCCGATTTTGACGCTGGTGGCGGACACCTCGCCGGGCGTACATGACACTTTTATGGCGGCCTGCGATGCGCGCCGCTATGAACTGCTGGGCTGCACCGAACCTCACCGCAACTGTCACGACAATCTGTTTGAATCCATGGCGGAACTGGGCGTCACGCTGCCGCACGGCAACCTGGCCTCCTTTAACATTTTTATGAATATCCAGGTTCAGCCGGACGGCGTCACGCTGAAAACCCTGCCCGTGGTAACGCAGCCGGGCGATTACGTGATTCTGCGCGCCGAGATGGACTGCTATGTGGCCTTTTCCGCCTGTCCGCAAGATATCGTCAGCATCCAGGGGCAAGGCGATAATACGCCGCGTGATGCAGAGCTGCGCATCCTTACCAACGGCTTCCCGCAGCCAGGGCTGCAGGGGCCATGGGTGCCGCGCGCATAATCACAGCGCCCGCCGCCTGCGGGCGTTTTTTGCTTATCCCAGCACCCTTTTTACGCAGGATTTAAAGATATTCACCCCAATCTCCAGCGCGTTGAGATCGAAGCGCATGTCGGGATGGTGCAGGCCCGGCGTCAGGTTGGTGCCCAGCCCCCAGAAGCCCGCCTTGACCTGCGGGCGCTTGACCGGATAGAAAAAGAAATCCTCGCTGCCCGGCGTGGTTTTCGCCTCCAGCAATCCCTCAGCGCCCAGCACCTCGGTAATCGCCGCGCGGATCACCGCCGTCGCTTCATCATGGATCTCCGCCGCCGGCATCTCTTTCAGCACCACCACCTGCGCCGATGCGCCCAGCGCCGCGACGCTGTGCTGGATCGCCTGCGTGACCTTCTCCTTCAGCACCTCCATCGGCGCGTTCTCCTGCGAACGCAGATCCCAGACCACGCGCGCCTCGTCGGGCACTGAGTTGGTGACGCCAGCATCGCAGAGAAAGCGGGTCGCTTTCACGCTCCAGTTAAGGCCCGGCGAGAGATGAATCGCGTTGACCGCATTGACCGCCTGCACCGCCGCGTCCAGCGCGTTGACGCCGAGATGCGGACGCGCGGCGTGCGCGGGCGCGCCTTTGATGGTGGCCTCCAGCGTCGAGCAGGCGGAGTAGAGCACCGCGGGCGTCGCCTGGCCTACCACGCACTCCTCCAGCGGCCGCAAATGGAAACCGAAGATCATCTCCACATCATCCAGCGCGCCGCCCTCTACCATCGCCAGCGCGCCGGCGCCCAGCTCTTCGGCTGGCTGAAAGAGAATTTTCAGCCGCCCTTTTTTCACCGCGCCTTCCGCCAGCAGCTCTTGCGCGGCGGTCAGCACCACGGAAGAGTGGCCGTCATGGCCGCAGGTATGGCGCGCGCAGGCGACGCCGTCGATGATATGGCCGAGCGCATCCATGTCGGCGCGCAGCGCCAGCACCGGACCCGGCACGCCGCTGTCGATCTCCGCCACGATGCCGGTGGTCTGATTGATATTGCGCGTCACCTTCAGCCCGGCTTTCTCAAGCTGATCGGCAATATAGGCGGAGGTTTTAAACTCCTGAAAGCCCAGTTCTGGAATTTCATGCAGATAGTGATAGTGCTCTAAGACCTTTGACACCGCTTCTCTCCTAAACAAAAAGACGCATAACGAACATCGCGATCGCCGCATTGATGACGCTTACCAGCATCAGCAGCGGCCAGTATTTTTTCGGCACGTCGGCCACGCCCAGCAGGCGGCCCATGTACTGCAGCTGCGATCCCATCAGGAAAATGGCGGGCGCGAGAATGGTGATGTCCGCGCCGGTCAGCACCCCTTTCGTCAGCAGGCTTACCGCTACGCCGGTTCCGGCTGAAGAGGAGAGCCAGGCGGTCAGCAGAACGGTAATCGCTTCGCCCGGCAGGCCGAACAGCCCCATCACCGGCGCGAACAGCTGGCCGAGGAACGGCATAATGCCGAGTAAATTAAGCACTTCTGCCAGCACATAGGCCATCACTACGTTCGGCATCAGGTTATGGATGGCAATATGGAAACCTTTGCGCGCGCCGGCGACAAAAATATCAAAAGGGTTGTGACTGCTTTTTACCGCGCCGTTATTTTCCATCGCTGAAATCCTTTCTATAAACACTGTTTAACACACAACGCGTCAGCGCCGCACCGACAAATTTAAGAACGAACATTAAGGCGAGCGGAATAATAATCGGCAGCGTCATCGAGGCGAACAGCGCCGACCCGATAGCAAAATAGTTATTGATCAATCCCGCGCCGGAATATTGCCAGGCGCTCATCACCACAATATCTTTTTTCGTTACCTGACCGCGGTCATACATCTCTTTGGTCAGCGCGGCGCCCGCATCGGTGCTCTGCAGATCGGTGATCAGCGCCAGCCCGCAGCGCCCCGGCAGCCCCATCAGCGGCTGCAGCAGCGGCGTCAGCAGCCTGTGCGCCGCGCGCATCGCGCCGTAGTGGGTAAAGATTTCCAGCACGCCCAACGCCAGCATGACGGTCGGCGTCAGCGAGAGCGCGAAGAGAAAGCCCGCTTTGGCGCTCAGTCCGCCCGCGCCGAGAAAGGTGTTGCTGGCGGGATCCTTCATGGTGCCGAAGCTGCCGCCCAGCGTGGTGAAGTCAAAGGCGCCCAGCCAGTGGAAGCCGTCGACCTGGTAGAGCAATCCTGAAAAAAAGAGGATAGCCACAATCAGCGCCAGATAACTTCCTTTGCTGGCTGAAACCCGTTCGCCTGTCAGCGTTATTTTTTCTTCAGACATGGTTATTCCCTGCGCATAGTTTATCAGTTGCGATATATGGAACTCTGACGGTTGCAGGATTTATGCCAGCCGCCGCATAACGTCTCTTTTGAAAATAAAGTTTTCCTCTCTTTCGCTGTTAAATAAATAATCGATTAAATCTGCATCGTTTTATATTTGTCAGCGGCAGGGTGGCGCGGCGAATATCGCGCGCTTGTTGCATCGCCACAGAAAATAAGCCGCCCTGCACCATCAATGCGCAACGGTGGCGCACCGACGTAGTGCGAAGCCTAACTGGTCAAGGAATGATAATCGCTCGCATTCAAATAGCTGAATAATTCTATTTAAATCAATTAGATAAATTGTAATTTTTAAGTAAAAAACTATCTTTCGCTACGCCTCATGGTGCATAATTCACCACTTCTCACCTGTTTACTTATTCTGCTTCTATAAAGGAATTGCTCATGCTGACTGCTGAAATGACCGCGCGTCTTAACGATCAACTTAACCTCGAATTTTTCTCCGCGAATCTCTATTTGCAGATGAGCGCGTGGTGCAGCGATAAAGGTCTGGAAGGCGCAGCGGCGTTTCTGAAAGAGCACTCCCGCGAAGAGATGGAGCATATGCAGCGCCTGTTCGACTATCTGAGCGATACCGGCGCGATGCCGGTGCTGGGCTCTATCGCCGCGCCGCCGGTCGCCTATAACTCGCTGCCGGAGCTGCTGGAGCAGGCGCTGGAGCACGAGAAGCTGATCACGCGTAAAATCAACGAGCTGGCGCATGCGGCCATTACCTCTCTCGACTACTCCACCTTTAATTTCCTGCAGTGGTACGTGGCTGAGCAGCACGAAGAAGAGAAGCTGTTTAAAACCGTACTGGATAAGCTGGCGCTGGTGGGCAACAAAGGCGAAGGCCTGTTCCTGATCGATAAAGATCTGGCGCGTATGAATGCGGAAAGCCACGGCGCTAATGGCTGAGGCGCCTGCGCGGGCAGGATGGCCCGATCGCAAAGTCGCTCAAGGCATCCATGCTCGCTCGGCCCGCGCCGTCCATGGCGCGGGACGCTTTGCTCTTCGGGCCATCCTGCCCGCGCTTCAGGTGCAGTGCGGTCTGCCATGATCGCCCCACCGCCGTTACAGATTACAAGCTAAACCGCCCGCCCTTCTCGCCGTTGATCCACAGCTCGCGCCGCTCGCCGGCGGGCAGCAACACCTCAATCTCACGCCACGCCGGCTGATAGTCGCCGCGCTTCTCCAGCGTCAGCTCAAGCCGATCGCTGCTGCTGCGCAGCGCCCAGCGCACCCAGAGCGCATTGCCCTGCCGCCAGCCGTGGCTCTCGCCGTCGTCGTCGAAAAACTCGCCCTCGCTGCGCGCTTCGCCCGGCGCAGGCCACAGCTGCAGTTCGCGCACGCGGTCGAGCCGCGCATCGGTGGTGCTTTCGCAGCGTCCCAGCGGAATGGCGGAACCGGCGCGCGCCAGCAGCGGCAAGCGATCGAGCGGCGCGTCGAGCGTCACGGTCTGACCGCCCGCCAGCCACTGGCCGCTGTGCCAGTCATACCAGCCGTAGGCGTTGCGCGGCAGATAGACCTCGCGCGCGCGGCTGCCCTCCTCCACCACGCTGGCCACCAGCAGATCGCGCCCCAGCAGAAAGTCGTCGTTTTCCCGGTACGTCTCGTCATCCTCTTCGTGATCGAGAAAAGTGGGACGCAGCATCGGCTCATCCTTCGCGCTCGCCTGCCACAGCAGCGTGTAGAGATAGGGCATCAGGCGGTAGCGCAGACGGATCGCCTCGCGGATCAGCGGCGTCACCTCTGGATACATCCAGGGTTCATTCACGGTGTGATCGTCGTTCCAGGAGTGGATGGTGAAGCGCGGATGCATCACGCCGTTCTGCACCCAGCGCACAAACAGCTCGGCGTCCGGCTTGTCGCCGGAGAAGCCGCCGACGTCGTGACCGACGTTAAACAAGCCCGAAAGGCTCATGCCCAGTCCCATGCGGATGTTGTAGCGCAGCGTCTGCCAGCTGGTGCGGTTATCTCCGCTCCACGTCTGCACGTAGCGCTGCATCCCGGCGCAGCCGGAGCGGGAGATCAGATAGGGCCGCTTCTCCGGCGCGAAGCGCTGCTGCGCCTCCAGCGAGGCGCGCATCATCAGCAGCGGCATCACCGGGCGAATGTGTTTAATGGCGATGCTCTGCCCGAAACCGTGGCAGCGCGCTTCGCCGTCCCACACCTCATATTCGTTGTTGTCATTCCAGGTGGCGTCGATGCCCTTCTCCAGCAGCTGCGCGGTGACGTTCTCCTGCCACCAGCGCACTGCCTGCGGATGCGTAAAGTCGAGGTGCGATCCTTCATCGTCCCAGAACACCGAACGCTCGGGGCGATCCTGCTCCGAGTCGCGAATAAATAGCCCCTGCGACGCCACTTCCTGATAGCGCGGATGATCCTGCAGCAGGCAGGGTTTGATATTGGCCGCCAGCTTCATGCCCGCCGCGTGGAACGCCTCGCTCATGCCGTTGGGATTCGGCACCTTGTCGTAATTCCAGTTAAAGACATAGCGCTTGTTGTTGATCGAGGTGTAGCCCGACGAGAGTTGAAACGAGTCGCAGGGGATCTCATGCTCGCGGCAGAGGCGGATAAAGCCCTGCAGCTGCTGCTGCGCGTCGGGGGCGTCGGTGTAGTGCATGGTCGAGCCGCTGTAGCCCAGGCTCCACTTCGGCTGAAAAATAGTCCGGCCGGTCAGGCGCACGAAGGCCTGAGTGACATCCAGCAGCTTTGGCCCCAGCATCAGGTAATAGTCGAGATCGCCCGCTTCGGCGCGGTAGCGGCGATAGGGCAGATGGTAGTTGTCCAGCTCGTTGCCGAGATCGAGCCAGCTGCTGCTCAGGTTGTCGTAGAACAGGCCGAAGCTGACGCCGTCGCGCTGCGTCAGGGTAAAGGGAATATGCTTATAGAGCGGATCGGTGCTGGCGGCGTTATAGCCCATCGCATCGAGGTTGCGCATCTCGAAGCGGCGGCCGCTGCGGTTCAGATCGCCGCTCTTCTCGCCGAGGCCGTAGACGCGATCCTGCGGCTGACGACGCTGATAGTGCTCCACGCCGTCGCCGTGCGCGTTCAGCAAATAGGCGCCGGTGTGGCGATCGGCCGCCAGCGGCTGCCACTGCCCCTGATGATAATGCTCCCAGCTCAGGCAGAGCGGATGGTGCACCGTCACGCGCAGCCGGTCGGTGCTGATGCGCAGCTGGTTCGCCTCGTGCTCCAGCTGAAAGCCCGGCAGCCCGAAGCCGTCGAGGGATTCGCGATCGCGCCCCTCCCAGGGCACGTCGTCCTCTGGCGCGATGCTCCAGGTTCGGTTCAGGGCCAGCTCGCCGTCGCGCTTCAGCAGCACGCGCATCAGACCTGACTCCAGCACATAGAGGCGCAGCAGATGGCGGTTGTCCACCTTCAGCTCGACAAAATGATCGGCGTGCTGACTCAGCGTCCAGTTCTTCAGGGTTTTCATAACGGTGTCCTTATTGTTCCGCGCTGCGCTGACGACGTTCGGCGATAAACATCACCAGGAAAATCGCGCCCACCAGGTCGAAAAAGCCCATGGCGACGAACAGCGGATTAAAACCAACGGTGTCGGCGGTAACGCCGATAATCAGAGAGAAGATAAAGCTGGCGATCCAGGCGCAGGATCCGCGCATGCCGTTAACCGTTGCCATCTGGCGACGATCGAAGCGCTCCACCACCAGCGCGCTGAGCATGCAGGAGATCACCTGATGGCCGAAGCCGCCGATCGAGATCAGGGCGATCGCCAGATAAGGATCTTTAACGAGAGTCATCAGCGCCAGCGAGATCATCAGCACCGCGCCGGTGATCGAGCTGGCGACGATAGAGTTGACGCGCGTCAGGCCGAACCACTTCACATAGATTTTGGTCAGGTAGCCGCTGGCGACGCTGCCGAGATCGGCGGCGAGAAACGGCAGCCAGGCGAACATCACGATCTGCTTAAGATCCATGCCGCGCTCGTTAGCCAGATAGAGCGGCACCCAGAAGCTCAGCACCGCCCAGGCGGGCTCGGCGAGAAATGCCGGAATGGCAATGCCGTAGAATTTCTTCTCTTTACCGATGGTTTTCAGCGCCTGAAAGAACGGCAGCTTTTCACCCACGGCTTCGTTGTCCTGCGTAATCCAGGCGCGCTCTTCGTCAGAAAGCCGGGCATGCTTTTCCGGCGACTGATAGCCCCACCACCAGAGGCCGACCCACAGCAGCCCCAGGCCGCCGGTAAGCAGAAATGCGCCCTGCCAGCCGAAGGTGATATGCGCCACATAGATAATCGGCGGCGCCAGCATCGCGCCAACCGAAAAGCCGACGCCTGCCCAGCCTGCGGCGACCGGACGCTCTTTTTTCGGGAACCAGTCGCCGATCGCCTTGGCGTTGGCGGGCGTCGCCGCCGCCTCCGACGCCCCCATCACAAAGCGCAGCAGCGCCAGATGCAGCCAGCTTCCCGCGCCGGCGTGCAGCAGACAGGTCACCGACCAGACCAGCGCGCAGATCAGGAAGCCCATCTTCAGGCCGATCACGTCGATCAGCCAGCCGCAGAGCGGCTGAAACAGGGTATAGGCAAGCTGAAACGCCGCCACCACCCAGGAGTAGTGTTCGGTGCTCATATTGAGGCTGGTTTTCAGCTCCGGCGCCAGAATGCCGAGCGAATTGCGCGTCACGTAGTTTACCGTCACGCCCAGTAGAAACAGTCCCAGCATCCACCAGCGGAGATTTTTAACGGCGCGTATTGTTCGCGCGGCGCCGATTGGCTTAGTCGTTGATTCAAGGCTCATTTGTCAGCTCCTGTGCAGGCTTTTAACGGCCGGTTTGATCCTTCACACCGCCCTCCGGCGTACTGCGTGAACCTGTCTGGCACCTTAAAAAAGCGCGAAACGTCGGTATAGCCTCTTTTTTGCAAACCTTTTCATGGCAAACTTTTTGGCGCGTTTAAAGCGGCTTCTCTGCCTTATCTGACGCGATTCAGCACGCAATGAAAATTTTTTCATCAGCAGATTTGAGGACGATCACAAAATGAAACAAAGGCTAAAAATCAGCGAAATTGCGGCGCTGAGCGGCGTCTCGATCAGCACCGTGTCGCGGGTGCTGGCCGGCAAAGCCAATACTCGCGCCAGCACGCGCGATAAAGTGCTGGCGGTGGCGCAGCAGCAAGGCGTGCTGGATAACCTGCACAGCGGCCGCCTGCTGCTGAATAATTTGATGGTGTTCGCGCCGCCCCGCGCGTTCGACGTGCGCAGCGATATCTTTTACTACAAGGTGATTCAGGGCATCGCCCAGGCGATCGCCCCGCATGAGGTGCGTTTACGCTACTGCGCGCTGGAGGAGAATGAGAGCGACACGGCGCTGTTTCTGGAGAAGATGCAGCAAACCGACGCCGCGCTGCTGGTAGGGATCGACGACGATCATATCCACCAGCTCGCGGCCGAAATCGATAAGCCCTGCGTGTTGATCAATGCGATGGATCGCCGCATGCGGCTCTCTTCGGTCTCGCCGCATCATCAGCTGATCGGCGAAAGCGCCGCCCGCTATCTGTTTGAGCAGGGGCACCGCCAGATTTTGTCGCTGCACTGCCTGCGCCGCTACACCATGGAGCAGCGTCTGCAGGGCGTGCGCGACGCCTGGCACGCCATGAATCTGCGCTTCGACAGCCGCCAGCATCTGTTGACGCTTACCAGCTTCAGCCGGATCGAAGCGGCGGAGAGACTGCGCGATTATCTGAAGCACTGCCCGCACGCCCAACGCCCTACCGCGATTCTGGCCAGCGGCGACTATATCGCCGCCGGCGCGGTGGAGGCGCTGCAGCAGGCCGGGCTGCGCGTGCCGCAGGATGTTTCGGTGATGAGCATGGACGGCTTCAATCTCGCCGCCATTCACGACATTCCGCTTACTTCCGTGCAGGTGCCGCGCGACGAGCTGGGCGCGGAGGCGGTGCGCATGGTGCAGAGCATGCGCCTGAACGCGCAGACGCTGCCCGGCACCCTGCTGCTGCACGGCAAACTGGTGGTGCGCGAGTCGGTGCGCCGCATCCGCGACAACCTCAGCCACGCGCCGGTGCAGCAGCACGGCCTCTACGATTAGGTCGGGTCGGAGAGCGCCTTCAGCCGCAGCTCCGACGGCTGCGGACGGCCGAAGTAGTAGCCCTGGAACAGGGTGCAGCCCTCTTCGCGCAGCTTCGCGAACTGTTCGCTGCTCTCCACGCCTTCGGCGGTGATCTGAATATCCAGGCTGCGGCTCATGCCGGTTATGGCGCGGATAATCGCCAGCGCCTCGCGGCTGTCGCCCATATCGCTGATAAAAGATTTGTCGATTTTGATTTTGTCGAACGGAAAAGATCGCAGATAGCTCAGCGACGAGTAGCCGGTGCCGAAGTCGTCCAGCGCGATTTGCACCCCGAGTTTCTTCAGGCTCTCCAGCGTGCGGATATTGCCGAGCGAGTCGTCGAGCAGCACCGACTCGGTGATCTCCACCTCCAGCCGGCTCGGCTCCAGGCCGGAGTCGCGCAGCGCGGCCTCCACCACCGAGACCAGCGAGCTGTTTTTAAACTGCAGCGGCGACAGGTTGACCGACACCGACTGCTTGCCGTCCCAGGTGTTCGCCTCGCGGCAGGCTTCGAACAGCGCATAGGCGCCCAGCATATGGATCAGCCCGCTCTCCTCCGCGATGGGAATAAAGTCGTTCGGCATAATCAGCCCTTTCACCGGATGGTGCCAGCGCATCAGCGCCTCGTAGCCGATAATCGACTGCACCGCTTCGCCGTCGGTAATCGGCTGGTAGTAGAGCTTAAGCTGCTGGCTGCCGATCGCCTCGCGCAGATCGTTCTCGATCACGCGGCGGCTGCGCGCCACGTCGTCCATCTCCAGCGTAAAGTGCTCGTAGCGGTTGCGTCCGTTGCGCTTGGCCTCATAGAGCGCCATATCGGCGCAGCGCAGCATCTGCTCCGGCGTGTTGGTGATGGTCGCGCTCAGGACGATGCCGACGCTGAGGCCGACGCTCAGGTTATGGCCTTCAATATTGACCGGCGGCCGTATCGCTTCAATCAGCCGCTGGGCGACCAGCGCCGCCTCTTCCGCGCTGCCGATAGCGGGCAGCACGATGGCGAACTCGTCGCCGCCGATGCGCGCCAGCGTGTCGCGATCGCGCAGCGCGGCGCGCAGGCGTTTAGCCACCGCGCGCAGCAGTTCGTCGCCGATCTGGTGGCCGAGCGCGTCGTTAACGTTTTTGAAGTTGTCGAGATCGAGGCAGAGCGTGGCGGTCTGTCGGCCGCTCTGGCTGTCGCCGCGCAGCGCTTCGCTCAGCCGCTGACGGAACAGAATACGGTTCGGCAGGCTGGTGAGGTTGTCGTGATGCGCCATATGGTGAATGCGCGCGTCGGCGGCGCGCTGATCGGTGACATCCTCGACGAGCAGCATAATGTAGTTCTGGCGCGCGTCCTGTCCGCGAATGATGGTGGCGCGAGTATGCAGAATGCGTTCGCCGCTGGCGGTGAGCAGCTGCTGTTCGCGCTGGTGAATGCCTTCGCTGCGCAGCGCGATATCCGCCAGACTGTTGAAGTAGTCGCTGAGTTCAGCCGACATGCATTCGTGCGGTTTTCTATTGATCAGCAGCGCTTTCGAGACGCCGAACAGCTTTTCCGACCGGTCGTTAACCAGCAGGATTTCGCGCGTAATAGCGTCCTCTACCACCACGCAGGAGGGAATATTGGCGATGATATTGTCGAGGAATTTCGACAGCGCCGACATTTTCACGCTCTGCGCTTCGGCCAGATCTTTGGCGCGCAGCAGCTTCTGCTCCTGCTCGCGGCGTTCGGTGACGTCGCGCGTGATTTTGGCGAAGCCGATCAGTCGTCCTTCGTCGTTATGGATAGCGTCAATCACCACGTGCGCCCAGAAGGCGCTGCCGTCTTTGCGGTAGCGCCAGCCTTCATCTTCGAAGCGGCCGTTCGCCAGCGCAATCGCCAGGTTGGCGTCCGGCGCGCCCAGCAAACGCTCCTGCGCGCTGTAGAATACCGAGAAATGCTCCCCGACGATCTCCTCGGCAAGGTAGCCTTTGGCGCGCTGCGCCCCGGCGTTCCAGTTCACCACGCAGCCCTGCAGATCCAGCATATAGATGGCGTAGTCGGTCACGCCTTCCACCAGCAGGCGGAAGCGCTCCTCCTGCTCGCGCTGCGCGCGCAGCATCGTCTGCTGTTCGGTGCAGTCGCGCGTAATCTTGGCGTAGCCGATCAGCTGGCCGCCGTCGTCGCGCACCGCGTCAATGATGACGTGCGCCCAGAAGACGCTGCCGTCTTTGCGGTAGCGCCAGCCCTGATCTTCGAAACGGCCGGTGCGAAACGCGGTTTGCAGGTTTTTTTCCGGGATATGCGCCTGACGATCCTGGGCGCTGTAGAAGCGGGAGAAGTGCTGGCCGACGATCTCTTCCGCCACATAGCCTTTGGCGCGCTGCGCGCCGGCGTTCCAGTTCACCACCAGCCCGTCGTGATCCAGCATATAGATGGCGTAGTCGGTGACGCCTTCCACCAGCAGGCGGAAGCGCGCTTCCTGCTCGCGCTCTTTGCGCTGCTGCGCCTGCTGCTCGGTGCAGTCGCGCGTAATTTTGGCGAAGCCGACCAGTTCGCCGTGCGGATCGCGGATGGCATCGATAACCACGTGGGCCCAGAAGGCGCTGCCATCTTTGCGGTAGCGCCAGCCTTCGGTTTCAAAGCTGCCGGTGCGCGCGGCGGTATCCAGACCGCGCTGCGGTAAGCCGTTTATACGATCGCTTTCGCTGTAAAACAGCGAGAAATGCTTACCTACGATCTCATCTGGCGTGTAGCCTTTTGCCCGCTGCGCGCCAGCGTTCCAGTTAGCGACCGTGCCATCTGGTTTCAGCATATAAATGGCGTAGTCGATCACGCTTTGTACCAGTAACCGATACATAACATCAGCATTTTTATCCATTGTTATTAGCCTGTTGCTGCGCTGCCTGTAATTGCCCCAAAAATTTAAGAATGGTCTTAATGACGACCCGACTACATCTGAAACCACCTGCTTTGACAAGTACAAATGAGCGGAACACGAAAGTTAGTAGGTGAGTTATCGGCAGTGGCGAGAAAATGTTCAACTGTAAATGCGCTTATGTTAATGCGGGGAATTTGGCGGTGAAGGATAAGCAGAACAAAATCAAAATGCACGCAAAGCCCGGCACTAAACGCTGGGCTTAACCGCGTCGGGCAGCGCTACAGGCGCCGGCCTGCGGCGCGTGCTTTAGCCTGACGCCTTCTGCGTCGTTTCCTGATGCACCGCGATATAGCGGTCGTAGCGCGACGCTTTTAGCCGCGTAAGATCCACCAGCACCAGCCCGTCGATGCAGTGATTGAAGTCGGGATCGCTGCCGAAATCGATAAACTGCACGCCGCCAGGCTCGCACAGCTCGGAATATTGCTTATAAAGCGGCGGGATGGCGCAGCCAAGGTTGCTCAGCAGCTGCTTAAGCCTGCGCAGATCCGCCTGATAGTCGCCGCCGCTGAACTGCGCCAGCACGTCCGGCAGCGAAGCGGGATAAGGCTGGCGCGACGTCGCCAGCGGCAGCGCGGTGGGAAAATAGAGGCGGTAGAAGGCCACCAGCAGATCGCGCGCCGCCAGCGGCATACCGCCGGAGATAGAGACCGGGCCGAACAGGTAGCGCGTCTGCGGATAGCGCGCCAGATACGCGCCGATGCCGAGCCAGAGATAGTCGAGCCCGCGCTTGCCCCAGTAGGCGGGCTGAATAAAGCTGCGCCCCAGCTCGATGCTCTGCTGCAAAATCGGCATCATGCGCTCGTCGTAGTGGAACAGGCTGTGGCTGTAAAAGCCCTCCAGCCCACGCCTGGCGAGCTGCTCGTCGCCGGGAATAAAGCGGTAGGCGCCGACGATCTCCAGCTGCGCGTCGTCCCACAGGATCAGGTGATAGTAGTCGTCGTCGTAATTATCCAGATCGCGGCGGCGGCCGCTGCCCTCGCCCACCGCGCGAAAGGCGATCTCCCGCAGCCTTCCCAGCTCGCGCAGCAGCGGCACCCAGGTGGCGCCGTTGCGCCGCCACAGGTAGATCTGCTTGCCGTCGCCGGTGGTGCCGAGGTGCTCGCTCTCGCGCAGCGCGCGCTTCAGCTCGCCGCGATCCTCGGCGCGGGCGATCGCTTTTTCAGTCTGGAACAGGCCGGGACGCTGCTGGCCGATGCGATAAAGGTGTTTACGCAGCCGCTTCGCCAGCGCTCTGCCCGGCGTATGGCCGTCATGCCAGTGGGCAAAGGGGATCTGCGCGCCGATATGCAGCTTGATGCGCGAGCCGCGCTGGCGGAACATCTCGCGCACCAGCATCAGCAGCGCCAGCGGCTGGGCGATTTTAGCCGCCGCGTAGAACAGGCCGCTGTTGCGTCCCTCGACGAAAACCGGCACCAGCGGCGCACGGGCGCGCGCCGCCAGCCGCAGAAAGGCGTGATGCCAGCGGCCGTCGCGAACGCCGCGGCTGCCGAGGCGCGAGACTTCGCCCGCCGGGAAAATAATCAGCACTCCGTCGTTGCTAAGGTGCTGCTGCATACGCTGAAGCTGTTCGCGGCTGGTGCGGTTGCCCATGTTGTCCACCGGCAGCATCAGCGTGCTGAGCGGCTCCAGCATCATCAGCATGCGGTTGGCGACGATTTTCACATCGCGCCGCGCCTGCGCCACCGCCGCCAGCAGCGCCAGGCCATCGAGCGCCCCCAGCGGATGGTTGGCGACGATCACCACCGGCCCACGCGGCGGGATCTGCTCCAGATCGCGCTCGCTCAGCTCACAGCGCACGTCGAGGTGCTCCAGCATCTGCTCGACCATATCCAGCCCTTTCAGATGCGGATAGCGCGCGGCGAAGCGCTGAAACTCCTCTTCATGCAGCGCCCAGCGCAGCATCCGACGCTGCCAGCCAGCGGGCTGAGCCTGCGGCCAGAAGCGTTCGACAACCTGATCGACAGAGAACATAACGCGCCCTATTTTCGACGATGATGACGCCAAAAATAAGGTGAGATGTTTGCAAATTTATGACGCGGCGCAGGTCAGAAATGATCGGCGATCGGCGTCCAGATGTCGGTCAGCGCGCCCGCTTTGCCGGTAAAGGGATCGCGCGTGGGCAGCGGCACCTGCTTCACCTGCTGCTCGGCCGCGCGCAGTCTGGCCGGCTCATCGCGGTTGGTCTCCGGCGCAAAGCCCTCCGGGTAGGCGCCGACCACCATAAAGTCCTCGCTGGCATAGACCTGCTTATGGCCGACGCCCGCCGGGATCAGCACCGCGTCGCCCGCGCGCAGCGTCACCATACGGCCGGTGTCGCCGCCGAACAGCACTTCCGCCCAGCCCTGCGCCACGCCCAGCAGCTCATGCGTATTGGGATGGTAGTGGGTATAGGGAAAAATGTCGTAACGCCATGAGGGCGGCCAGCCGTTGCGCGCAAAAGTCTGCTCGAACCAGCCGGCGAGGTCGGGCTCCTCCTCCTGCGCCTCATCCAGCGCCACGCGCGGCCAGATAATAAGCGGCAGAGGATTGTTTGGCACGCCGCCCGACGGGCCGGCGAGCATCAGATGCTGCGGATTATTCGACGAGCCGGCGGCAAAGGTGCCCGCCGCGAAGGACATCAGCAACATCAGACTGGAAGAAGAGGCAGTCATACAGGTTCTCCGGGTAGCTTTCCGCTAATTGTGGCAAACCTGATGGCTGTTGCAATGTGCGCCCGCCAGCAGATCCGCCATAAAAGCATGATTTTGCTAACCAAACACAAATAACAAAGCAACAATTCTGCTACTTTGTGCGGTCGGCTTACCCCGGCAGCGCCGTGCAGAGCGCAGGCGACGGCAGCACGCCTTTTTTCTGCCCCGGCTCCGGCGCGAAATCGGGCAGCTCCTCGACCTTTTCCGGCGGAACGGGCTTGCCCAGCAGATATCCCTGTAGGGTATTGCAGCCTAAGCCGGTTAAAAAAGCCTGCTGTTCCGCCGTCTCTACCCCTTCCGCCACCACTTTGAGATCCAGCGACTGCGCCAGCGCGACGATGGCGGAAACGATAGTGGCGTCTTCGGTCTGGTGCTGCAGTTCGTTAACGAACGCCCGATCGATCTTGAGTTCGCTGGCCGGCAGGCGCTTGAGATAGAGCAGGCTCGAATAGCCGGTGCCGAAGTCATCTATCGACGCCTTCACGCCCAGCCGCGTCAGCTCGGTCAGGATGCGCACGCTCTCGTCCGGATCGCGCATCGCGGTGGTTTCCGTCACTTCCAGCGTCAGCAGTTCAGGCGGGATGGCGTGCGCCGCCAGTGCCTCGGTCACCGTCTCCACCAGATTGCTCTGCTCAAACTGCAGCGCCGACAGGTTGACGGCGACCGACCAGTGGGTGTGCCCCTGCTGACGCCACTCGTGCAGCTGCCGGCAGGCCTCGTTGATCACCCAGCAGCCGATATTGACGATCATGCCGGTCTTCTCCGCCAGCGGCAGGAAGATATCGGGCGTCAGCAGGCCGCGCGTCGGATGCTGCCAGCGCAGCAGCGCTTCAAAGCCGATAATCGGGCCGCGCGGCGCGCAATATTTCGGCTGGTAAAACAGACGCAGCTCCTGATTTTCCTGGGCGTGCCACAGGTCGTTGTTAAGCTGCAGCTGGGTCTGCGCCAGGGTATTCATCGAGGGCTGGAAGAAGTTGTGCCCGTTGCGGCCGTTGTTTTTGGTGTGGTACATGGCGGCGTCGGCGTTGAACATCAGCTCGCGCTCGTCGTTGCCGTCGCCCGGATAGACGGCGATGCCGATGCTCAGCGACACCATCAGCTCGTAGCGGGAGATCTCAAACGGACGCTCGATGGCCTTCACCAGCGTATCCGCCACCGTCGCGGCGTCGTTGGGATCGTTAATATCAATCAGCAGCACAAACTCATCGCCGCCCATGCGCGCCAGGGTGTAGTAGCCCTTCATCTGATCGCTCATGCGCTCGGTGACGGCGATCAGCAGGTTGTCGCCGACGTGATGACCGAAGGCGTCATTGACCGCCTTGAAGCCGTCAAGATCCATAAACATCAGCGCAAACTGGGTGCGTTCGCGATTGGCTTTATTGATCGCCTGCTCCAGACGATCCTCCAGCAGAATGCGGTTCGGCAGGCGCGTCAGGTTGTCGTGCAGCGCCAGCTGCGCCAGTTCGCGGTTCGCCTCCGCCAGCGAGCGCGCCAGAATGGCGGTGCGCGCCTGCATGCGCGCGTCGAGCATCGACACCAGCAGCGTAATGCCGAGGATCGCCAGCGTGACGACCGTTACCAGAATCGCCAGCCAGTTGCTGTTGACCCCCATCGTGCCGACGTGGCTGTGCGCCGGGAAGCTGGCCGCCGCCATGCCGGTGTAGTGCATGCCTGCGATGGCGCACCCCATTACCACCGAGGCGCCGACGCGCAGCAGCGTCGTGCGGCCGGTGGTGCCGTCGCGCAGGTTGAACGCCAGCCACAGCGCCGCGCAGGACGCCACCAGCGCAATCACTACCGAGAGCGCAATCCAGCCCCAGTTCCAGCTGATGCCGGGGGAGAACATCAGCGCCTTCATGCCGGTGTAGTGCATCGCCACCACGCCGCTGCCCAGCACCAGCGCGCCGCCCAGCAGTTTTCTCAGCGGCAGCTCGCCCTGACAGACCAGCCAGAGCGCGAAGATCGAGGCGATAACCGCAATCGCCATCGAGACGCCGGTGAGCGATGCGTCGTAGCTCATCACCATCTCCATGGTCATCGACAGCATGCCGATAAAGTGCATCGCCCAGATGCCGACGCCCATGGCGAAGCCGCCGCCGAACAGCCAGATCAGCGCGACTTTTCCTGTCGAGGTGGCGACGCGGCCCGCCATATCCAGCGCGGTAAAAGACGCCAGCATCGCAACGAGAATGGAAACGACGACGGTAAACGAATCGTATGAGGTCACTAACATAGTGAAGTCCCGTTAAAGCGCAAAATCGCAGCTATGGTTTTGTAATGAAAAAGTCACAAGGATGAATTATCTGCTCAGGTTATCGGCAAAAGGCAAAGGGTAATTAGCCTGCCACGATGAAAGCTTCCGATGCCTGTGAGCGTTAAAATCTATCGTCAGACGGTGGCGAAGTCGGCGATGCGATCGGCCGGCGTCGGCTTGCCCAGCAGATAACCCTGCAAAGCGTCGAAGCCCAGCCGGGTCAGCAGCCTCTGCTGCTCTTCGGTTTCGACCCCTTCCGCCACCATATGCAGGTTAAGCGTCTGCGCCAGCGCCAGCATCGCGCTCACCACGGTGGCGTCCTGGCTGTCGGCGCGCAGGCTGTTGATAAAGCTGCGGTCGATCTTCAGCTCGCTGGCCTCGAGGTGTTTCAGGTGCAGCAGGTTAGCGTAGCCGATGCCGAAATTATCGATCGCCACCCTGACCTCGATTTTTTGCAGCTCGCTGATGCGCTGCTGGCTGAACTGCGGATCGCGCATCGCGATGCTCTCCGTGATCTCCAGCGTCAGCGAGCTGCCCGGCAGCTGATGGCGCAGCAGCGCCTGGCGCACCGTCTCCAGCAGATCGCGCTGGTGAAACTGCAGCGCTGAAAGATTAACGGAGACCGTCCAGCTCGGATGCCCGTCGCTGCGCCACTGCGTGAGCTGGCGGCAGGCTTCGTTGATCACCCAGTTGCCCAGCGCGACGATCTGCCCGGTCTTCTCGGCGCGCGGCAGAAAAATATCGGGCATCAGCAGGCCGCGCGTCGGGTGCTGCCAGCGCAGCAGCGCTTCAAAACCGATCAGTTCGCTGCTGCTGGAGCGGAACTTCGGCTGGTAGAACAGCTGCATCTCCTGGCGCTCCAGCGCCTGCCACAGGTCGTTGGCCAGCGCCAGCTGATGCTGCGCGCTGGCGCTCATCGCCGGCTCGAACAGGCAGTAGCCGTTACGCCCGCTGTGCTTGATGTGGTACATCGCCGAATCGGCGTTGAACATCAGCTCCTGCTTGCTGCGACCGTGCTGCGGATAGAGGGCGACGCCGACGCTGAGCGAGACGCGCAGCAGGTAGCGATCCAGCTCGAACGGCGCGTCTATGGTATTGACCAGCCGCTGCGCCAGCGCCGCCGCCTGCCGGTTGTCGTTGCCCTGCGCCAGCAGCACAAACTCATCGCCGCCGAGGCGCGCCAGCAATATGTTGTCGTCGCTGAGCTGGCGGCGCAGGCGATCGGCGACCGCTATCAGCAGGCGATCGCCCACGTAGTGACCCCATGTGTCGTTGACCGCCTTGAAGCCGTCGAGATCCATATACATCAGGGTAAAGCCCGGCGTATCGCGCGTCGCCTGGCTGAGCGCGACGTCCAGCTGCTGCTCCAGCATCACGCGATTGGGCAGCGCGGTGAGGTTGTCGTGCATCGCCAGCTGATGCAGCTCCTGATTCGCCTGATTAAGGCGCTGCGCCAGACGCGCGGCGCGCAGCTGGGCGTCCAGCATTGAGGCGAGCAGCGTAAAGCCGAGAATAGAGAGGGTGCCGAGCGCGACCCACACCGCCAGCCCCTGGCCGCTGACGCCCTGCGCCAGCGGCATGCTGTGGCGATCGAACTGCGCCGCCGCCATGCCGGTGTAGTGCATGCCGGCGATGGCGACGCCCATCACCAGCGCGCCGAGCGCGCGCATCGTCAGCAGATATTTTTCGCCCTGGCGCAGACAGAACGCCAGCCAGAGCGCGGCGGCGGAGGCGAGGTAAGCGATGGCGACGGAGAGCGCCACCAGCGAAAAGCGCCAGTGCGGGGCGGGCGAGACCCGCAGCGCAAACATGCCGATATAGTGCATCGTCACGATGCCGCTGCCGAGCATAGCGCTGCCCGCCAGCCAGCGTCGGCGGCTAAAACGCCCGTGCTGGGTCTGGGCAAACGCCAGCATACAGGCGACGCAGGCCGCCAGCAGCGACAGCGCCGTCAGGCTCATGTCGTAGCGCATCGGCATCATCATCGCCAGCATGCCGATAAAGTGCATCGCCCAGATGCCGATGCCCATCGCCATGCCGCCGGCCAGCAGCCATAAACGCGCCATCCAGCCGTGCGACACCGCGACGCGCCCTGCCGTATCCAGCGCGGTAAACGCGGCGATAAAAGCGACAATCAGCGAAACGCCGACCAGGACGCTATCCCAGGTGACCAACAGCATGTGCAACTCCCCACAGCCTGCCTGTGAGCAGGCGCTGTGTTGTAATCAACAAAGATTCCAAAAAAAACAGACGGATAAAAAAGTGGTCAGCCGTGCAGTTTATTATTTTCAGGGCCGTTTAGCGCTATCCCGATGCTGGCGGGACATGATTAAGACTTTTCCTGGCATAGTAACTAAAAGGGTAACTGGGCCTGATTAATGTATGAACATATCACTGTTAACGAGGCGGCGGTAGAGGGCAAAATACCCCGCGCTTTGCTTTTTTTTATTTTACACAAGGTATTGGTATTACAGGCTTATCGACCTGAAACGCCAATTGATTAAGGAAAAATTCCGCTATCGCTTCATCGGCGCTTGCGCGCTGTTCTATATTAAGTAAAATTTATAAAAAACCCTTAGCTCAAAACTAAGATTATCCTCAGGATGAGGCGCCATTTCCGGCTTTACCGGGAGCGCAGTCACTGGACTTTGTTTGATTTAATAATTAATCACCGGGCAAAAAAGCACTGACTCTAAATAATCGGTAAGGATTAATTATGAAATTCAAGCTTTTTCTGTTTGCCGCTGCGGGCCTGACCTCGACACTCCCTGCTGTGACGTTTGCCGCCACCACCACAGGGACCATCAACGCCACCCTGACGCTGACCACCGGCTGCCTGGTGAACGGCCAGTCCGCCACGACCGGCGTTAACTTCGGTACCCTGAACTTCGGCAGCAGCGCGGCGACCTTTGATACCCTTAACGCCACGCTGGTCGGCGCGTCCGGCAACGGCATTTACGTGCGCTGCACCACCGGCCAGACTTTCAACGTGCAGGTCACCAGCAGCAACGCGGCGCCCGCCACCATTTACGGCACCGTTTCCGGCCAGCCGCGCTACCTGATCCTCGGCTCCAACAACACGCAGGGCATCGCCTACACCCTCTACAGCGACGCGGCCTTTACCACCGCTATCGCCAACAACACCAATATCGCGCCCAGCGGCACCACCGATCCGACGCTGGGCACCAACTACGCCATCTACGGTCGCGTGGTTGGCGGCGGCTTTAACCCGCTGATCCCGGCAGGCACCTATACCGATACCATTAACGTCGCCGTGAATTACTGATCGCGCGGTCAGGAGCATCCGGGTGGCTGCGCCGCGCGCTTTGCGCAGGCTGATCTGCGCGCTGCCCCTGCTGACAGGAAGTCTTAGCGCCTGGAGCCTGCCCACCAGCACGTTTCAAGTCTCAGCTTCCATCGTGGCGGGCTGCGTCGTCTCCGGTACCAATACCGGCGTCTTCGGCACGCTTGATTTCGGCTCGCAGTCGGGCGTTGCCAGCAACAGCGTCAGCGCCAGTTTTGTGCAGAGCGCCGCTATTACGCTCGCCTGCACGCCGGGCACGACGCTGAGCATGAGCATCAGCGGCGGCAGCAACTACACCACGACGCGCAACCTGAAGCACACCAGCAATACCAATACTGTGCCCTACACCCTCTACACCAATGCCAGCCACACCACCGCGATCCCGGTGAACAGCGCCGTCGCGCTGAGCTACAGCAATGCCAATAACATTACGCTGCCGATTTACGGCCTGCTGCAGCTGCCCGGCCCGACGCGCGCCGGCGTCTACACCGACACGCTGACCGTGACGCTGAGCTGGTAGCCGCATGCTAAAAGGAGAAAGTTGATGATGCGCGCCCTGTTGTTCTTTGTTTCCCTGCTGGCGGCCAGCGCCCAGGCGGCAAACTCGCTGATGATCTGGCCAATCGATCCCGCCATCAACCCGGAGGAGAAAGCGAGCGAGCTGTGGCTGGAAAATCGCGGCAGCGTCACCACGCTGATGCAGGTGCGCATCTTCAGCTGGCAGCAGGTTGGCGGCAAAGAGCAGTACGCCACGCAGCAGAGCATCGTCGCCAGCCCGCCGCTGGTGCGCATCGAGCCGGGGAAAAAACAGCTGGTGCGCCTGATTAAGCAGACGCCGCCCGGCGCGGGACAGGAGATGGCGTACCGCGTGGTGCTTGATGAGATCCCGACGCCGCGCACGCCGGGCGAAAACCAGGCGGGCCTGAATTTTCAGATGCGCTACTCGGTGCCGCTGTTCGTCTACGGCGACGGGCTGACGCGCGACGAGGCGAAGCCGGATCTCAGCTGGCGGCAGGTGAGCGAAGGCGGCCGATCCTGGCTGCTGATCGCCAATCGCGGCAGCGGCCATGCGCGCCTCAGCAACGTCACCGTCGGCGGACGCAAGCTGGGCGACGGCCTGTTCGGCTACGTGCTGGCGCGCAGCGAAAACCGCTGGCCGCTGAAAACTGCCCTTAGCGGCCAGATGACGGCAGACACCAACGCCGGCGCGTGGCGCAGCGCGCCCGGCCGCTAAATGCCGCGCGCACTTCACCCCTGCGCGCTGGCGGTGGCCAGCGTCTGCGCCTGTCTGACGCCCGCCGCCGCGCTGGCGGAGACCTTCTCGTCGCTGCCGCCGCCGCCGTCGCAGGAGAGCGGCGGCGATCGTCAGCGCTATATGCTGGAGCTGGTGGTCAACCAGCGCGAAAGCGGCGCTATCGTGCCGGTAGAGCGGCGCGACGGCCGCCTGCTGGTGGGCGCCGGCGATTTGCGGCGCGTCGGCATTCCCCAGGAGAAATTGCCCGACCCGCAGCAGGTCGACGTCAGCCAGTGGCCCGACGTCAAAGCGGATTACGACGATCGTCGGCAGCGGCTGCTGCTGACGGTGCCGCCCGCCTGGCTTCCCGGCCAGGTGATCGGCGAAGCGCAAAACGGGCCGCGCTACCCTGGCCGCGCCACAACCGGCGCGCTGTTCAATTACGACCTCTACGCCACGCGCACCACCAACGCGGGCACGCGACTTTCCGCCTGGAACGAGCTGCGCGTCTTCGGTTCCGCTGGCCAGTTTTCCAGCAACGGCGTCTGGCAGCAGCAGATCGAGGGCCGCGCCCCCGCGCAGGATGACGGCTATATCCGCTACGACACCTGGTGGAGCAACGAGGATGAGAACAACGCGGTCAGCTGGCGCGTCGGCGATCTCACCACCGACGCGCTGAGCTGGAGCAACAGCGTGCGTCTCGGCGGGATACAGGTCGGCCGCGATTTTAGCGTACGGCCCGATCTGGTGACCTATCCGCTGCCCGCCTTTTCCGGCCAGGCGGCGGTGCCCTCCACCGTCGATCTCTTTATCAACGGCTACCGATCCAGCCAGGCGAACGTGCAGCCGGGTCCCTGGTCGCTGACCAACGTGCCTTTCGTCAACGGCGCGGGCGATGCAGTGATCACCACCACCGACGCGGTGGGGCGTCAGGTCACGACGACGCTGCCCTTCTACGTCTCCAGCACGCTGCTGAAAGCGGGCCTGAGCGACTATTCCTTCTCCGCCGGGGCGTTTCGCGACAACTACGGCATTAAAAATTTCGATTACGGCGCGGCGGCGGCGAGCGGCTCGCTGCGCTACGGCGCCACCGACTGGCTGACGCTGGAAACCCACGCCGAAGGCAGCGACAGCCTGGCGATGGGCGGCGCGGGCGCGATGTTTCGCGTCGGCAGCCTCGGCGTGCTGAACGGCGCGCTTGCGCAGAGCCAGATGAGCGGCGCGGGCGGCACGCAGTACAGCTGGGGCTACCAGTACAACAACAGCTGGTTCAGCATCGGCACGCAGCATATTCTGCGCAGCCGCGACTTCGGTAACCTCGCGCTGCTCAGCAGCCGCACCGGCAACAGCGACACCAGCAATACCACCTATAGCCTGGCGCGCCGCAGCGCCCAGTACAACGCCAGCCTGTCGCTGAGCCAGTACGGCAGCCTCGGCGCCGCCTATATCGATATCAGCGGCGGCGACGGCCAGCACACGCGGCTGCTCAACCTCTCCTGGAGCAAAACCCTGTGGGGCAACTCCAGCCTCTACGTTTCCGCCAGCCGCGATCAGGAGCAGGGCGCATGGAGCGGCGCGATTTCGCTGGTGATCCCGTTCGGCGAGCACGGCAGCGCCTCGGTGAGCATGGAGCGCGACCAGCAGGGAGAAAATAATCAGCGGCTCTATCTGTCGCGTGCGATGCCGAGCGACGGCGGCTTCGCCTGGGACGCCTCCTGGGCTAATCAGGGCGGCAACAGCGGCGACTACCGCCAGGGAAGCCTGCGCTGGCGCAATAACAAAATCGACACCTCGGCGGGCTTCTATGGCGACGATGACTACAACACCCAGTGGGCGGATCTCGCCGGTTCGCTGGTGCTGATGGACAACCAGACCTTCGCCGCCAACGCCATCAACGACGCCTTCGTGGTGGTGAAAACCAGCTATCCCGACGTCAACGTGCGCTATGAAAACCAGTCGATGGGGCGCACCGATCGCAACGGCTATCTGCTGGTGCCCTCGATTAGCAGCTACTACCCGGCGAAGTACGATATCGATACGCTCGATCTGCCTGCCGATATGACGACGCCCAGCGTCGAGCAGCGCTTCGCGGTGAAACGCCAGAGCGGCTATCTGCTGCACTTTCCGGTGGAGAAGCTGCGCGCCGCCAGCGTGATCCTGCAGGATGCCGACGGCCAGCCGCTGCCGGTCTCCAGCCAGGTGCTGCGCGAAGGTCAGGCGACCGAGTATGTCGGCTGGGACGGCATCGCCTGGCTGGAGAACCTGCGCGCCCGCAACCCGATGCGCGTCGCCACGCCGGACGGCCGCACCTGCAACGCCGAGCTGACCATCGCCAGCGGCCAGCCGCAGGCGCTGAAAACCTATGGCCCCATCACCTGTGCGCTGCCGCCGCGCCCGGCAGGCGCGCCGGTGCCCAGTGCCGATAACTCTACCTCAGGGATCATGCCATGAAAAAAATCCTGCTGCTGCTGGCGCTGCTGGCGCTTTTCCCGACGCTGTCGCGCGCCGCCTGCGCCCTGCCCGCCTCTACCGCCAGCTTCGGTTCGGTGACGACCTTTGTGGTCAACAGCACGGCGCAGGCGACCTCGACCACTGCCAACGTCAACTGCGGGTCCGGCTCCTCGCTGTCGCTGCTGGGCAATAACCAGATCACCTTTCAGCTGACCGGCGCCACCAACGTCAACGGCACGCGCGGCACGCTCAAGCGCAGCGGCGACACCGGCACCGATAATATTCCGGTGCAGCTCTGCATCGACAGCGCCTGCGCCACCGAGCTGACCATCGGCGCCGCCGCCTACGTCTTCAGCCAGTCGGTGCTGGTCAATCTCGCCGGCCTGTTAGGCAGCCTCAACTTCGCCATTCCGGTCTATCTGCGCAGCGTGCCGGGCCAGACGGTGGCCGCCGGCACCTATACCACCACGCTCAACCTGGCGGTGACCTATAACATTTGCACCAGCGTCGGCGTCGGCAACGTTTGCCTGTCGCCGCAGACCGGCAGCGGCGTTATTCCCATCAGCGTCACCATGGTTGTCACCAACGACTGCACCACCATCACCGCGCCCAATATCAGCTTCGGCAGCGCGCCGCTGGTGGGCAGCTTCTCTGCCGTGTCGCAGACGATTAACGTGGTGTGCAGCAAAGGCAGCACCTATACGGTAGGGTTAAGCAACGGTAACTACCTCAGCGGCACGCAGCGTCAGATGGCGAGCGGCACGAACCGGTTGAGCTATGAGATTTACAAGGGAACCAGCAGCAACCGCTGGGGGCCGAGCGGCACCGAGCGCTACAGCAGCGCCAGCTCCACCAGCGTGAGCACGGACGGACTGACGCGCGGCTACAGCTATACCGCGCGCATCCTCACCACGCAAAACACGCCGCCCGCGGGGAACTACACGGACAGCGTGGTGGTGGACCTGTCGTTTTAAATTGAGGCGCCGGCGGTCGCGCCGCTGTGACGCGCACGGTACTGCCTGACCATGCGGCCAATCAGCAGCGTGCCGATCAGGCCGCAGACCGCGGCGAAGGTCAGCCAGACGCCGGGCATCGCCTTATCGCCGGTGGCGTGGATCAGGTAGCTGGAGATGGCGGGCGTAAAGCCGCCGAACAAGGCGGTCGCCAGGCTGTAGGCGAGCGAAAAGCCGGAGGCGCGCACTTCGGCAGGCATGATTTCCGCCAGATAGACCACCATCGCGCCGTTATAGCTGGCGTAGAGGAAAGAGAGCCACAGCTCCGCTTCCATCAGATGGGCGAAGGTCGGCGCGCCCACCAGCCAGTGCAGCACCGGCCAGGTGCTGACAATCATCAGCAGCGTAAAGGTAATCAACAGCGGACGGCGGCCGATACGATCCGACAGCGCGCCCATCAGCGGCAGCCAGATCAGGTTGGAGACGCCGACGCACAGCGTCACCAGAAAGCTCTCTTTATCGCTCATCATCAGCACGGTTTTGCCGAAGGTCGGCGTAAAGGCGGTGATCATATAGAACATCACGGTGGTGGTGACCACCATCAGCATACCCGCCAGCACCAGCGCCCAGCTGCTCGCCAGCGAACGCATAATCTGCCGCATAGTTGGATGCTGTTTGCGCTGGCTGAAGGCTTCGGTCTCTTCCAGCATGCGGCGCACCCAGAACAGAAAGGGCACGATCATACAGCCGACAACGAAGGGAATACGCCAGCCCCACTCCGTCACCGCCTCTTTCGCCAGCAGATGGTTGAGCAGCAGGCCGAGCAGCGCGGCGAAGATGACCGCAATCTGCTGACTGCCCGACTGCCAGCTAACGAAAAAGCCTTTGCGCCCTTTTGGCGCCACCTCGGCCAGATAGACCGAGACGCCGCCCAGCTCGACGCCGGCGGAGAAGCCCTGCAGCAGGCGGCCAAGCAGGATGAGAATCGGCGCGGCGGCGCCCAGCGTGGCGTAGCCCGGCACCAGCGCGATGGTGAGCGTGCCGATCGCCATCAGCCCTAACGTCAACAGCAGCCCCTTGCGGCGGCCATGATGGTCGATATAGGCG
Organism: Pantoea sp. X-Soil-MYKO-1289; assembly: GCF_059730625.1. NCBI lineage: Bacteria > Pseudomonadati > Pseudomonadota > Gammaproteobacteria > Enterobacterales > Erwiniaceae > Pantoea > Pantoea sp. X-Soil-MYKO-1289. The sequence goes on along the minus strand of NZ_AP036004.1, from coordinate 599,024 downwards.
CCAAGCACGATCGCCCCTAACGGCCGCATCAGGAATCCGGCGCCGAAGGTCATCAGGGTCAACATTAGCGAGGCGAATGGGTCGTCGCCGGGAAAGAAGGTTTTCGCAATGGCGGTGGCGTAGTAGCCAAACACCATAAAGTCATACATTTCAAGGAAGTTACCGCTGGTAACGTTGAAGATAGTTCGGGCGCTGCCCTGAGGCTTTTGTAAAGACGGAGTGTGACTCATAGTGGCTTCCTGCGTTTTTTCTCCGTTTTAGCCTGAGCGAGGCGCGAATAACGTGATTAACCTCACCATTTCACTTTACAATTATGAAACCAAGGGTAACAAACAATTAACTCGACAACTATGCAGCAGGATTCACCGTTAAATGTTGCTGCACTGCCAACCTGTTCTTAAAACGGCTCACCATGTTACAAGCGGGTGAGTTGCTGGAGGTAAATCAGTTTTGCATTTACCTGAGATTTTTACAGCCTGAAACGGGTAACAATTCTTATCTCGAACCTGTCTCGCTGCCTTGTATAGGCGGCGATAAAGAGCGCGTGATGAAAGTATGGTAAATTAGTCTGTTTTTTGGGCAGGGAGATAAGTATGTTTCTGCAAATACAGGATATTATTGACCTGCAGACTCTTGTTGAATCCGAGCAGGTTGAATTTAAGTTAGCGGGTGGCAAAGATGGCAAAGGCGAGTTACCAAAAGATTTTTGGCCAACTTACTCTGCAATGGCTAATGGAAGAGGTGGCTGGTTATTCTGGGTGTTAAAGAACAGAATGGCGAATTCACGCTCGTTGGCGTAACGGACCCGCAAAAGATTAAAACGGATTTATTTAATCAACTGAACGACAGGGATCGCGTCAGTGCCAATGTTATTCAATCCGAAAAAGACGTGCAGCTGATAAGCTTGCACGGCAGGGATGTGCTGGCTATACACATCTCGCCCGCTATGCGGAAACAAAAACCTGTCCATCTAAAAAAAACACCTTTTGGTAATACCTACCAGCGGCTGCATGAAGGAGATCATATCTGTGATGATATAATGGTTAAGCGCATGCTTGCAGAGCAGATTCATGACAGCCGCGACAATGAAGTCCTCTCTGAACATTATAGTTTCGATGAAGATATTGAGCTCGACAGTCTGAAGATTTACCGCAACCTTCTTTCGTCAAATAATCCACAACACCCCTATCTTGCCTGCGAGCCTTTCGAGTTACTTAAGATGGTTGGTGGCTGGCGAAAAGACCGTGAAACGGGAAAACAGGGCATTACACTTGCAGGAATATTGATGTTTGGCAAGTGGGAAGCCATCACCGCTGCCTTACCAAACTATATGGTGGACTATCAGGAACGCCCAGAGGCCAAAACGGAATTGCGCTGGATCGACAGAATCACTCCTGATGGCACCTGGTCAGGTAATCTCTTTGATTTTTATCGTAAAGTTTATCAGCGACTGGTTGCCGATCTTAAAGTCCCCTTTACACTTGAAGAAGGTCAGCGTAAAAGCGATACGCCTGTCCATATCGCATTACGCGAAGCGCTAGTTAATACCCTCGTACACGCTGATTATTCGGATCGGGTTTCTGTTCTGATTGTTAAACGACCCGATATGTTTGGTTTTCGTAACCCTGGTCTTATGCGCCTGCCCCTGGAAGAAGTGGTTGCAGGGGGCACAAGCGACTGTCGCAATCGCCTTCTGCATCAAATGTTTCTGCTCATTGGCCTGGGCGAGAGAGCCGGTTCAGGCATGCCCAAAATTTTCAGTGGCTGGAAGTCGGCTAACTGGAGAATACCAAAGCTATGGGAAAAGTCAGTCCCGGCACAGACCTTACTGGAGCTTTCAACCGCCAGCCTTATTCCTCAGGACATTCTTGATACATTACACCAGCAATTTGGTGAGCGGTTTCGATCTGCTCGATGACTTTGAACAGGTCATTATTGCAACAGCAGCTATTGAAGGCTGGGTGAATCATGAACGCGCCTGTCAACTGACGACTAAACATCCACGAGAGGTTACTCTGACGTTGCCCCGGCTAGAGAGTAAAGGATTTCTTGCGGCGGGTGGAGAGCAAAAGAATAAACATTACACGCTGCCCGGCGTATCGGTAATGACACCGGACGAAGTTTTTTCTCAGGGAGTCGTTAATGTGTTAAGCAGCTCCACATATTACCGCGAGAGCTCCACATATAACGGGCAAAGCTCCACATATAGTGAGGCAGGTTTAACACAAAATAATATTACGCCCGATAACCCAGCATCCGATCTGGAAGAGGAGCATCACGGTATTGTAAGGGATGAATATGGACGTATATTAAATCGTTTCATCGACTTACCTTATATCGACTCCATCGATAACCTAACTCAATCGTTCCGGGAAGGTCTATTCGCGCTAGCGGCAGGTCCGCGTCAAAAAATGCGATTAAAGAACAAGGGATTGATGAATACGGCTATCCTGGCAGTGTGTGAGGGGCATTTTATTTCAGTATCTGCGTTAGGGGAGATTTTGAATCGTAACCCCAATGCGCTGCGTCAGCAGCATCTAAAGCAACTGGTGGAGCATGGACAACTTAAGTTGGCTTTCCCCCAGTATAAAAATCATTCGAAGCAGGGGTATAGTACGGTCTGAAAGAGCAAAGATGCATAAAGCGACTTTGCGATCGGGCCCGCTCACCCGCGCCCGCTCAGAATCCATAGACAGCCTTTCGCCACAGACAAAAAAGGCAGCCCTCAGGCTGCCCTTTTCCACTCGCGCAAATTTACTTCGCGGCGGTTTCCATCCCCATCAGGCCGATCTTGAGATAACCTGCGCCGCGCAGCTTATCCATCGCGCTCATCAGGGTCTCATAATCAACCGACTTATCAGCCTGGAAGAAGATAGTGGTCTCTTTGTTGCCTTCGGTCTGGCTGTTCAGCACCGCCACCAGCGTCTCCGGCGTCACCTGTTCATTGCCGATGTAAAACTGCTTATCCGCTTTAATCGACAAATAAACCGGCTTCTCCGGCCGCGGCTGCGGCGCGCTGGTCGAGGCGGGCAGATTAACGCGAACATCCACGGTCGCTAGCGGCGCGGCCACCATAAAGATGATCAGCAAAACCAACATAACGTCGATAAACGGCGTGACGTTGATTTCATGCATCTCGCCGTCGGTTTCCAGATCGTCGTTTAATCGCATCGCCATAAACTTAACCTACGCGTAATTTCTGAGCGGTCGGGCGCGCTTCAGCGCTTTTCGCGTGAATGTTGCCCAGATCGATATCGCGGCTCTGCAGTAGCAGGATCTGCGCGGCCACGTCGCCCAGCGACGCTTTATAGCCCGCGATCATGCGCGCGAAAACGTTGTAGATCACCACCGCGGGGATCGCCGCCACCAGGCCGATAGCGGTGGCCAGCAGCGCTTCGGCGATGCCGGGCGCGACAACCGCCAGATTAGTGGTCTGCGTCTGCGCGATGCCGATAAAGCTATTCATGATGCCCCAGACCGTCCCGAACAGGCCGATAAACGGCGCGACGGAGCCGATGGTGGCGAGGAAGCCGTTGCCGCGACCGGCGTGGCGGCTAAAGGCGGCGACGCGGCGCTCAAGGCGAAAGCTGGTGCGCTCTTTAATGCCGTCGGTATCGTCGACGCCCGCCGAAAGCGCAATCTCGTTTTGCGCGTCATTCAGCAACGCCGCGCTGTGGCTGTGGCTCTTGAACTGCGCGGCGGCGCGGGCGGCATCGCCCAGGCTGCGGGCTTCGCCCAGCGCCTGCTGCTCGCTTTTCAGTCGACGTTTCGCCGCGCTAAGCTCGGCAAACTTTCCGAAAAAAATCGCCCAGGTCACGACCGACGCCAGCAGCAGGCCGATCATTACCACTTTTACCACGATATCGGCATGTTGATACATGCCCCAAACAGAGAGATCCGTTTGCATCAAGTCACTGGCTACCACGCTGCGTCTCCAACTTCATATGCAGGAATAATGGATAAGCGCGAATAATAGCAAAAAACCGGCGAATTGATAGTAGTTCTCATTACTATTTACAAACAGTACGCCGCTCCCACTGGCCTGTTGCCGACCTTTTATGACACTTTTGAGCACTATTTCAGAAATGTGATTTCCCGTATAAATTTATTAAAACATCGTTTCAAAATGTGAGCTTGTTCATTCAATCAGCATTGCCGCATTTTCAGCCAGCACGATTTGCTTATTCTGGCAGCACGCGGGCCACTTCCTCTGCCGCCTATGACCTGTGCCCTCCTCTACCTGCCTGGAGAATAAAATAATGAGAGTGAATAAATGGATGCTTGCCGTTTCCGTCTCTGCTGCGCTTGGCCTGAGCGCGGCTCCGGCGTCGGCGAAGGTATTAAAGGTGGCGGAGGTCCAGCCCGCTGGCTACCCCACCGTCGTGGCGCTGCAGCATATGGGCGACAAGCTGAAGCAGGCCACTAACGGGCGGCTGGAGATGAAAGTCTACGCAGGCGGCGTGCTGGGCGACGAAGATCAGACGCTGCAGCAGGTGCAGCTCGGCGCCATCGACATGATCCGCGTTTCGCTGGCGCCGGTCACCACCATCGCGCCGGAAACCAGCGTGCTGACGCTGCCCTATATCTTTCGCGATGTCGATCATATGCACAAGGTGCTGGACGGTGAGGTCGGCAAGCAAATTGTCGACAAATTCGACGCCGACGCCAACGCGCGCATGGTCTTTCTCGGCTGGACCGACGCGGGCGAACGCAACATGATCACCAAAAAGCCGCTCAGCAAGCCGGACGATCTTAAAGGGATGAAAATCCGCGTGCAGAACAGCGCCATCTCGCTGGCGACGCTGAAAGCGATGGGCGCAAACCCGGTGGCGATGGGCGTCAGCGAAGTCTTCAGCGCCATGCAGACCGGCGTGGTGGACGGCACGGAAAACAACCCGCCGACCTTCGTCGCCCACAACTATCTGCCGGTCGCGAAGTACTACACCCTGACCGGCCACTTTATCCAGCCGGAGATGATCCTCTTTTCAAAAACCTCGTGGGCGCGTCTGTCGCCGGACGATCAGGCGCTGCTGAAAAAGCTCGGCAAAGAGGCGCAGGATGAAGAACGCCAGCTGTGGGCGACCTACACCCAGCAGTCGATCGAGAAGATGAAAGCGGGCGGCGTGACCTTTCAGGAGACCGACAGAGACTATTTCATGAAAGCGACGCAGCCGGTGCGCGATCAGTTTGGCGGCAAATATCAGGATCTGATGACGCAAATCGCCGACGTTAAATAACCTTCCGCCGCCGCGCCTTCCGCGCGGCGTTATTCAGGTAACGCATATGAACCGATACTCTCGTCTGATGGATGGGCTCTATCTGCTGTGCATGGGCATCGCCGCCGTCGCGCTGTTGATTATGGTGACGGTGATCCCCATCGGCATTTTCGCTCGCTATGTGCTCAACGGCGCGCTGGCCTGGCCCGAGCCGGTCGCCATCGTCTGCATGATTATTTTTACCTTTATCGGCGCGCCGGTCGGGTTTCGCGCCGGCACCCATATCTGCGTCTCGATGGTGACCGATCGCCTGTCGCCCGCCGCGCAGCGGCTGATGCTGCGCCTGTGCGATCTGCTGATGGTGGTGACCTGTTTGATCATCTTTCAGGCGAGCTACAGCCTGTGCGTAGCGATGTGGATCCAGCCGCTCGCCTCGCTGCCCTCGGTGACCTACGGCGAGATGTATTTGCCGATCCCCATCGGCGCGCTGTTTACCCTGTTGTTTGTTATCGAGCGGCTGCTGAACGGCGATCAAAGCCAGCGGCCAGTGGTGGTTTTAGGCGGCACCCATTAAGGAGCGACCATGGACGCATTGATGTTGATCGGCAGCCTGGTTGTGCTGCTGCTGTTGGGGTTTCCCGTCGCCTTCGCCGTGGGCCTCAGCGCCTTTATCGGCGCATGGTGGATCGATCTGCCGCTGGAAGCGGTGGTTATTCAAATTACGAACGGCGTCAATAAGTTCTCGCTGCTTACCATCCCCTTCTTTATCCTGGCGGGGGCGATTATGGCGGAAGGCGGCATCGCGCGGCGGCTGGTGAACTTCGCCTATATCTTTGTCGGCTTTATTCGCGGCGGTTTGTCGCTGGTGAATATTGTCGCCTCGACCTTTTTCGGCGCCATTTCCGGCTCGTCGGTGGCGGATACCGCTTCGATTGGCTCGGTGATGATCCCGCAGATGGAGCAGAAAGGCTATCCGCGCGACTTCGCGGCGGCGGTCACCGCCAGCGGATCGGTGCAGGCGGTGCTGACGCCGCCCAGCCATAACTCGGTGATCTACTCGCTGGCGACCGGCGGCGTGGTGACCATCTCCTCGCTGTTCGTCGCCGGTATCTTTCCCGGCCTGCTGCTGGGTTTCTGCCTGATGGTGATGTGCCTCGCCTTCGCGCGCAAGCGCGGCTATCCCAAAGGCGAGCGCATTCCGTTTCGCCAGGCGGTAAAGATCTTTTTCGACGCCTTCTGGGGTCTCTTTACCATCGTGATCATTCTGGGCGGCATTCTCTCCGGCATCTTTACCGCGTCGGAGTCGGCGGCGATCGCCTGCCTGTGGGCCTTCTTCGTTACCATGTTTATCTACCGCGACTTTAAGTGGAGCCAGCTGCATATCCTGCTGTTCCGCACCATAAAAACGGTGACTATCGTGATGGTGCTGATCGCCTTCGCGGCGGGCTTCGGCGCGGTCATGACCTTTATGCAGCTGCCGACCCTTATCACCGACGCCTTTACCAGCCTGTCGGACAACAAGTACGTCATCCTGATGTGCATTAACGTCTTGCTGCTGGTGATCGGCACGCTGATGGATATGGCGCCGATTATCCTGATCCTCACGCCGGTGCTGCTGCCGGTGGCGACCACGCTCGGCATCGATCCGGTGCACTTCGGCATGATCATGATGACCAATCTCGGCATCGGGCTGATTACCCCGCCGGTCGGCACGGTGCTGTTTGTCGCCAGCGCGGTGAGCAAACAGAAAATCGAGCAGGTGGTCGGCGCGATGCTGCCTTTTTACGGCATTCTGTTTTTGGTGCTGATGCTGATTACTTACGTCCCGGCGATTTCGCTCTGGCTGCCGCGGTTGATGGGGGTGATGTAAGCGGTTAAAAGGCGGCGCGCCGCGCCGCCTGTCCGCCCTCGGGCTGGTTCTGAATATCAGGATTTGGGATCAACCCTGACCGGCAATTCGTGGTAACGTGAAGGCTTTGTAGCAGGCCGCAGGGCAGACACGAATGACGACCAAAAAAATCGATACCACCTTAGTCAGCGCCGGGCGCAGCAAACGTTACACCCAGGGCGCGGTCAACAGCGTTATCCAGCGCGCCTCGTCGCTGGTGTTCGATAGCGTCGCCGATAAAAAGCGCGCCACGGCGGGACGCGCCGCCGGTGAACTCTTCTATGGCCGCCGCGGCACCCTGACCCACTTCTCGCTGCAGGATGCGATGACCGAGCTGGAGGGCGGCGCGGGCTGCGTGCTCTATCCGTGCGGCGCGGCAGCGGTCGCCAACGCCATTCTCTCGTTCGTTGACGCGGGCGATCATGTGCTGATGTGCGGCGCGGTCTATGAGCCGACGCAGGACTTCTGCACCAAAATTCTCAGCAAGCTCGGCGTCGCCACCACCTTTTACGACCACACCATCGGCAGCGAAATCGGCGCGCTGGTGCGCCCGGAAACCCGCGTGGTGTTTCTCGAGTCTCCCGCCTCTATCACTATGGAGGTGCAGGACATCCCGGCGATCGTCGCGGCGGTGCGCGCAAAGGCGCCGGACGCGGTGATCATGATGGATAACACCTGGGCGGCGGGCTTTTTCTTCAACGCGCTGGCGCACGGCGTCGATATCTCGATTCAGGCGGGCACCAAGTACCTGATCGGCCACAGCGACGCGATGATCGGCACCGCGGTGGCCAACGCGCGCTGCTGGGAGCAGCTGCGTGAGAACTCCTATCTGATGGGCCAGACGGTGGACGCCGACAGCGCCTATATGGCGAGCCGCGGCCTGCGCACGCTTGCCACGCGCCTGCGCCAGCATGAAGAGAGCGCGTTAAAGGTGGCGGAGTGGCTGGCGACGCGGCCGGAAGTGGCGCGCGTCAACCATCCGGCGCTGGCGCAGAGCAAAGGTCACGCCTTCTGGAAACGCGACTTCAGCGGCAGCAGCGGCCTGTTCTCTTTCGTGCTGCATGAAAAACTGGACGGCGAAAAACTGGCGCATTACCTCGATCGCTTCCACCATTTCAGCATGGCCTACTCGTGGGGCGGCTACGAGTCGCTGATTCTGGCGAACCAGCCGGAAGAGCTGGCGGCGATCAGGCCGGCGGGCGGCGTCGACTTTGACGGCACGCTGGTGCGCCTGCATATTGGCCTGGAGCATGTCGACGACCTGATTGACGATTTAACGGCAGGCTTTGCACGCCTGACGCAGTAGTAACTTAAACAGAACCTCAACCACGCCATGGCGACCGGCCGCAGATCAAATCTCTCTGCCGGATTGCCGCTAAAATAGATTCCTTGTAACTCGATGGGATAGCAGATGAGTGTTTTACACGAGATTGTTCATGCGCTCTGGCATCAGGACTTCGCCGCGCTGGCCGATCCAAATGTGGTTTGGGTAGTTTACGGCGTGATGTTTCTGACGCTGTTTCTGGAGAACGGCCTGCTTCCCGCCTCTTTTTTGCCGGGCGACAGCCTGCTGCTGCTGGCGGGCGCGATGGTGGCCAAAGGGGTGATGGATTTTTTCCCCACTATGGTGATCCTCACCACCGCCGCCAGCCTCGGCTGCTGGCTGAGCTACCTTCAGGGACGCTGGCTCGGCAACACGCGCCTGGTGAAAAGCTGGCTGATGCACCTCCCGGCGCAATATCATCAGCGCGCGTGGCAGCTGTTTAACCGTCACGGCCTGATGGCGCTGCTGGTTGGCCGCTTCCTGGCGTTCGTGCGCACCATTCTGCCCACCATGGCGGGCATTTCTGGCCTGCAGAACGGCCGTTTCCAGCTGTTTAACTGGCTGAGCGGGCTGCTGTGGGTGGCGATTGTCGTGGCGTTTGGCTACGGCATCAGTCAGGTGCCCTTTATCAAACGCCATGAAGATCAGGTGATGGCGATCCTGATGGTGCTGCCGATGGTGCTGCTGTTTGTCGGCCTCGCGGGCAGCATCGTGGTGATCTGGAAAAAACGTCGCCAGAAACAAGCCTGATCGCGCGGCGTCAGGCCTGCGGTTCCGCCACGGTCTGACGCACGCGGCTAATCTCCTCTCCCGGCGTCACGCCGAAATAGCGCTTAAACTCCCGTGAAAACTGCGATGGGCTTTCGTAGCCCACCCGCACTGCCGCCGCGCTCGCCTTCAGCCCGTCATGCAGCATCAGCAGCCGCGCCTGATGCAGACGGTAGCGCTTCAGGTACTGCAGCGGCGAGGTTTGCGTCACCGCCTTGAAGTTGTGATGAAACGCCGAGACGCTCATGTTCACCTCCGCCGCCAGCGCGTCAACGCTGAGGTTGTCCGCATAGTGATTTTCAATGCGGCGCAGCGCGCGGGCGATCTGGCTGAACTGGGTCTGGCGGCTCACCAGCGACAGCAGCGCGCCGCCCGTCGGCCCGGTCAGCACGTAGTAGATAATCTCCCGCACGATCTGCGGCCCAAGCACGCGCGCGTCGCGCGGATGCTCCATTACGTCCAGCAGGCGCTCCGCCGCGCACAGCATCGGCTCGGTCAGCCAGGCGGAGTGAATGCCGGAAGTCTGCGGCTGCGGCTGGAAATCTTCGTCGTCGCCGATTTCGATCAGCAGATCCTGCAGGCTGGCGGTGTCGACCGTCAGAAACATGCCGGCGACCGGCTCTTCCGGCGACGCCCAGGTTTCGCACTCGACCGGCAGCGGCACGGTGAGCATCAGATATTTCGTGGCGTCATAGGTAAAAACGGTGCTGCCGAGATAGCCGGTTTTGCTGCCCTGAAACAGAATCACGATACCGGGCAGGTACATCATCGGCGTACGCGGCTGATATTGATTAAGGTAGATCAGGTTGACGTTCTCCACCGGACAAAGGCGGTTGCGTCCATGGGTCATTAAGGTCACGACCTGGTTCGCCAGGTGCTGACACAAAGCTTCGTGCGCCATGCATATCTCTCGCAGGGTAAAGAAACCAGTCTGCCAGGCTGCTGCGAAATTCGCCACTGAAATGGAGAAACAGGCAAGACTTCCGCAGGATCAGGCAGGGCGGGAAACGGAATTGCCGCCCACAATGAAACGGTGGCAGGTTTGTTGACTAGACTTAAGCCTCACAGGTTCACTGCAACAGAAAGGAGCACCTATGGCAGATCAACCGATTATCAAACTGCACGACGGCAATATGATGCCGCAGCTGGGGCTTGGCGTATGGCAGGCGAGCAACGAAGATGCCCATCGCGCCGTGCTTAAGGCGCTGGAGGTCGGCTATCGCTCGATCGACACCGCCGCCGCCTATAAAAACGAAGAGGCGATCGGCCAGGCGTTACAGGATACCGACGTGCCGCGCGAAGAGATTTTCGTCACCACCAAGCTGTGGAACGAGGATCAGCAGAATGTGCAGCAGGCGATGGAAACCAGCCTGAAGAAACTGCAGCTGGAGCAGGTCGATCTCTACCTGATGCACTGGCCGTGCCCGGAGAAAGATCATTACGTCGACGCGTGGAAAGAGATGATCAAGCTGCAGCAGCAGGGGCTGACCAAAAGCATCGGCGTCTGTAACTTCCACGAAGCGCACCTGAAGCGCCTGCTGGATGAAACCGGCGTCTCGCCTGTGGTCAATCAGATCGAGCTGCATCCGATGCTGCAGCAGCGCACGCTGCACGCGTGGAATGCCATGCATCAGATCCAGACCGAATCCTGGAGCCCGCTGGCGCAGGGCGGCGAAGGGGTGTTCGATCAGGAGATTATTCGCCAACTGGCGAAGAAGTACGGCAAAACCCCGGCGCAGATCGTGATTCGCTGGCATCTCGACAGCGGGCTGGTGGTGATCCCGAAATCGGTGACCCCTGAGCGTATCGCGGAGAACTTCGCGGTGTTCGATTTCCGCCTGGAGAAGACCGAGCTGAGCGAAATCGCGAAGCTGGATCGCGGCAACCGTCTGGGGCCGGACCCGGAAACCTTCAATTAATTCTGGCTAAGCGCGCTCTCCTTGCGGGCAGCGCGCCCTTTTCGCCGGACCCCTTACGTCGTCGGCTGCACCAGCAGCTGCCCCGCCGTGCCGAGATCGGCCAGCTCCAGCGTCTGGCTGTAGTAGACAAAGGGGAAATGATCGGACGAGCTTTGCGGAAAGCTCACCAGCAGCTCGACCTCGCCATCCACCCAGACGGTATCTTTCCAGCCGCGATCTTCGCCCATCGGCTGCGCGCCGTTGACGCTCTTGATCAGGAACATCGCTCCCTGAATATGCATCGCCTGCGGCCGATCGGCGCGCAGGATCCAGCGCTCGAAGGTGCCCTGCTGCACGGTGGTATCGATGCGGTTCAGATCCCACTGCGCGCCGTTGATGCCCGGCATATCCTCGCCGATGCGGAATTCGCGCGTGCGCGTCGCCATGCCGTCGAGGATCTGATCCGCCAGCAGGCGCATCGGCAAATTATCGGTCACCAGCGGCAGCAGACCGGTCGGACGCAGCGTCAGCACCAGCGTGTTGGTGAGGATCGATGAGGGTTCGAACAGGCCGCGCAGGCGGTCCATAATGCCCGCCGCCGTGCCGGCGGTAATCGACACCTCGTCGCCCTGCGACATATCGATCAGCACTTCGCGGCGCTCGCCCGGCGCCAGCGAGAGCTGCTGCACCGCCACCGGCGCAGGCAGAAAGCCCTGATCGCTGGCGATAACGGTAAAGGGACGGTTATCGCTCAGCGACAGCTGGTAGCGGCGCGCGTTCGAGGCGTTGAGCAGGCGCAGGCGCACCCAGCCGCGCGACACTTCGACAAAGGGATTCTGCACGCCGTTGACCAGCAGCACGTCGCCGAGAAAGCCGCCGTCGCGCGGCGGATCGTAGGCGGGCGTGCCGAAGTTATCGAGGCGCTTGTCCTGAATGATCAGCGGGAAGTCGTCGACGCCGTAGTGGCGCGGCAGCGGCAGCTGTTTGCTCACCTCATCCTCGATAAGCCACATGCCCGCCAGCCCGTTGTAGATATGCGGCGCCATGTGGTTCGGCGTGCTGGCGTGGTACCAGCAGGTCGCGGCGTTCTGGCGGATCGGCAGCACGGGCGCCCAGTCAGCGCCGGCGGACATCATGCGCGGCGCGCCGCCCATCAGCGCGCCCGGCACCTGCAGGCCGCTGACGGTCATCGCCACCGGCTCGTTAAGGCGGTTGCTGTAGATGAGCTTAACGTCGTCGCCGCTGTAGACACGCACCGTCGGACCGAGATAGAGCCCGTTTACGCCCCATACCGGCACTTTGTTATTGTCGCCGAGAAAGGACCAGTGGCTGCGCATCAGCGTCAGAAAGAGTGGCTGACCGCGACGCGATTCGATAAGCGGCGGCACCGGCAGCGGCGTATCGCCGCCGGGCGCGGAGGCGGCGCGCGCCGCGGAAGGTAAGAGACCTGCGCTAAGCGCAGCGCCAGCAGAAAGCTGGATAAACTGTCGTCTGCTGAAAGACATAGAACGTCAAACCCTTTACGCGTGGCGCTTGCGCGCCAGCCATTGTTATTTTTGCTTTATTGCTGTGTTGCGTCGCGGCGGGCAGAGCGCGCCGCGTGCATCCGTGCGGGTGCCGGCGAGAAGCTGGCCGGTCAGAGTTTACCGCTTTTTTCGCGCGCTTCGACTTCGGCGTTGAGCGCTTCCAGTTTCTCCATCATCAGCTCACGACAATGGGTAGCGAGCTTGCGCACCGACTGCGTAGTGTAGCCGCTGGTGTCGACCGGCGGCAGCATCTCGACGATCACCAGGCCGTTTTTCAGGCGGTTGAGGTTGATCTTGCCGTGCGTGTTGGAGACCACGATAGGAATAATGGGCACGCCTGCCGCGACGGCCGCATGGAACGCGCCGGTTTTAAAAGGTAGCAGACCGCGGCCGCGGCTGCGCGTGCCTTCCGGGAACATCCAGAACGAGATGCGCTTCTTTTTAAACTGATCGACCAGCTGGCTGATGGTGCTGTGCGCCTTTGAGCGGTTGTCGCGGTCGATCAGCAGGTTGCCGGTCAGCCAGTAGAGCAGACCGAAGAACGGCACCCACAGCAGGCTCTTTTTGCCCACCGTGACGGTCGTCGGCTGAACAATCTTCGCCGCCGTGATCATGTCGTAGTTGTTCTGGTGGTTGGCGATATAGATAGCGTTGCCGTAGTGGGCCGCCTCAGGCGGTTTACGCAGCTCGACCTTTATGCCGAACACGCCGGAAAGACGGCCGAAGAGATGGCCGAAGGTGGCGACGTGGCGCGGATTGCGCGGCGAAAACAGACACCAGATGCAGCCGAAAACACAGACCAGAATCGAGTAAATCACCACAAAGATGGTGCGCAGTACTAGTAACATATATCCCTCATTATGGCGCGGCGGAGAGAAGGCTCCGCCGCGTTGCTCAGGCTTCGCCGTCTTCGCTGACGGCACGCGCTGGGGCATCCAGCTCTACCTTATCGATACGCTGCAGGCCGCGCGGCAGCAGCGTGCCGCGACGTCCGCGATCGGCGCGGAACTTCTGCAGCTCTTCGCTGCGCAGCACCAGCTTGCGCTTGCCGACGTAGAGCGTGACCGCGCTGCCTGGCGGCAGGATCAGCAGCCACGCCAGCTTATCGTTGCCCGCCGCGGCCTCTGCCGCCGGGATAGAGATAATTTTGTTGCCTTTGCCTTTCGACATCTGCGGCAGCTCGCCGACCGGGAACATCAGCATTCGTCCCGCCTGCGTAATCGCCAGCAGCATGTCATCTTCATGATGCACCGCCATCGGCGTCATGACGCGCGCGTTCTCCGGCAGCGTCAGCAGCGCTTTGCCGGCGCGGTTGCGCGACACCAGATCGGCGAAGGTGCAGATAAAGCCGTAGCCGGCGTCGGAGGCCATCAGCAGCTTCTGCTCGTCCGCCTCCATCAGCACCTGCTCGACCACCGCGCCCGGCGGCGGCGTCAGCTTGCCGGTCAGCGGCTCGCCCTGTCCGCGCGCCGACGGCAGCGAGGTGGGATCGAGCGTATAGCTGCGTCCGGTGGAGTCGATAAAGGCGACCGGCTGGTTGCTCTTGCCGCGCGCCGCCGCCAGATAGCTGTCGCCCGCTTTGTAGCTTAGCCCTGACGGATCGATATCGTGGCCTTTGGCGCTGCGCACCCAGCCCATCTGCGACAGGACGATAGTGACCGGCTCGGACGGCACCAGTTCGTTTTCGCTCAGCGCTTTGGCCTCTTCGCGCTCGTGAAGCGGCGAACGGCGATCGTCGCCGTAGGCAGCGGCGTCCGCCTGCAGCTCTTTCTTCAGCAGGGTATTCATCTTGCGCTCAGAGGCGAGGATCGCCTGAATCTGATCGCGCTCTTTTTCCAGCTCGCTCTGCTCGCCGCGGATCTTCATCTCTTCCAGCTTCGCCAGGTGGCGCAGCTTCAGCTCGAGGATCGCTTCCGCCTGGGTTTCGCTGATGCCGAAGCGCGACATCAGCACCGGCTTGGGCTCATCCTCGCTGCGGATGATATGGATCACCTCGTCGATATTGAGGAAGGCGACCAGCAGGCCCTCAAGGATGTGCAGACGACGCAGCACGCGCTCAAGGCGATGGTTAAGACGACGCTTAACGGTGTCGCGGCGGAACACCAGCCATTCCGACAGGATCTCCAGCAGGTTTTTCACCGACGGGCGGTTGTCGAGGCCGATCATATTAAGGTTAACGCGGTAGCTCTTTTCGAGATCGGTGGTGGCGAACAGGTGATGCATCACCTGATCGAGATCCACGCGGTTCGAACGCGGCACGATCACCAGACGCGTCGGGTTTTCATGATCCGACTCGTCGCGCAGATCTTCCACCATCGGCAGTTTTTTATTGCGCATCTGCGCGGCGATCTGCTCCAGCACGCGCGCGCCGGAAACCTGGTGCGGCAGCGCGGTGATCACCACCTCGCCATCCTCTTTTTTCCACACCGCGCGCTGGCGAACAGAGCCGCGGCCGGTCTGGTAAATTTTACGGATCTCGTCGCGCGGCGTGATGATCTCCGCCTCGGTGGGATAATCGGGGCCCTGTACGATATCCAGCAGCGCGTCGAGGCTGGTGTTCGGCTTATCAATCAGGGCGATCGCCGCCTGCGCCACTTCGCGCAGGTTGTGCG
This sequence comes from Pantoea sp. X-Soil-MYKO-1289, assembly GCF_059730625.1. Taxonomy (NCBI): domain Bacteria; kingdom Pseudomonadati; phylum Pseudomonadota; class Gammaproteobacteria; order Enterobacterales; family Erwiniaceae; genus Pantoea; species Pantoea sp. X-Soil-MYKO-1289. The sequence goes on along the minus strand of NZ_AP036004.1, from coordinate 583,792 downwards.
GCGGAATGTCGGTCGCCATGCCGACGGCGATGCCGGTGGTGCCGTTCAGCAGAATGTTCGGCAGCCGCGCGGGCAGCATTTTCGGCTCCTGCATCGTGCCGTCGAAGTTCGGCACGAAGTCCACCGTGCCCTGGCCCAGCTCGCCGAGCAGCACTTCCGCATATTTGGAGAGGCGGGATTCGGTGTAGCGCATCGCCGCGAAGGATTTCGGATCGTCAGGCGCGCCCCAGTTGCCCTGGCCATCGACCAGCGGATAGCGATAGGAGAACGGCTGCGCCATCAGCACCATCGCTTCGTAGCAGGCGCTGTCGCCGTGCGGATGGTATTTACCCAGCACGTCGCCCACGGTACGCGCGGATTTCTTGAATTTGGCGCTGGCGCTCAGGCCCAGCTCCGACATGGCGTACACGATACGGCGCTGTACCGGCTTCAGACCGTCGCCGATATAGGGCAAGGCGCGGTCCATGATGACGTACATCGAGTAGTTCAGGTACGCGTTTTCGGTAAATGTGTGCAGGGCAAGACGCTCTGCACCATCCTGCGTCAATTCACTCATTGAATTTTTATCCTCACTTCGTGTCCCGCAATGGCGAAACACCCGGCGGTTATTTGGCGAGGATAGTACCTCAATCGCCAGAATTAGTCACAGGGGAAGCGCAGTGCGGCCCAGGATTGCCGGCCGCGACGATCAGCGCGCCGCGCCCATCCACTGCGCCGCGATACGCGCATATTCGCCGGTGGCGGTGGCGAGGTGCAGCCACTGATCGATATAGGCTTTCCAGCTCATATCGTCGCGCGGGATCATGTAGGCTTTTTCGCCGTACTGCAGCGGCGCCTGCGGATTAATGGCGCAGAGCTGGGGGTAGCGCTGCTGCTGATAGAGCGCTTCGGAGGCGTCGGTGATCATCACGTCGGCCTTTCCGTCCACCAGCTGCTGAAAAATCGTGACGTTATCGTGGAACAGGGTCAGGGTCGCCTGCGGCAGATGGCTGTGGACAAAGGCTTCGTTGGTGCCGCCCGCCGGTTCGATCACCCGCACTGCCGGCGCGTTAAGCTGCTCGACCGTGCTGTATTTCGCCTTGTCGGCGCAGCGCACCAGCGGGATCTTGCCGTCGACGCCGAGCGGCTGAGCGAACCAGGCGATCTGCTGGCGCTTCAGCGTTACCGAAACGCCGCCCAGCGCGATATCGCACTGCTTCTCTTTAAAATCCTGCGACAGGGTTTTCCAGCTGGTCGGCACCCAGCTGATCTTCGCATCCAGAGTGGCGGCCAGCGACTGCGCCATGCTGATATCCAGCCCCTCGTACTGGCCGTCCGGGCGCAGATAGGTGTAGGGCTTGTAGTCGCCGGTGGTGCAGACCTTCAGGGTTTTACTGGCGAGGATCTGATCCAGACGGGAGTCCGCCTGCGCGACGCCGCTGGCCAGCAGCAGCGCGCTAATAAGGTATATGCGCATTATTGTTCTTCTGTTTACCGTGATGAGTGTTGTCGGAGTGTGTCATAAGCCGCTGGATTATTGCTTCCAGCGCAAAAGTCTTGTGATCTGAATCCCATTTTTCCGCCGCGGCTAAGGGCGTAGAGTAGCCCTCTATTGCAACACACATGAGATTAGCGAATGAACATTCTGATTATCGACGGCGGTAAAACCTTCGCCCACTCCAAAGGCGAGCTGAACCATACCCTGACCGAGGTGGCGGCCAGCCAGCTGCGCGATTTAGGCCACCAGGTTAATGTCACCCTGGCCGACAGCGACTATGTTATCGCGGACGAAGTGCAGAAGTATCTCGACAGCGACGTGGTGATTTACCAGATGCCCGGCTGGTGGATGGGCGAGCCCTGGACGGTGAAGCGCTATATCGACGAAGTCTTTACCGAAGGCCACGGCTCGCTCTACGCCAGCGACGGCCGCTCGCGCGCCGACGCCAGCAAAAAGTATGGCTCGGGCGGCCTGCTGCAGGGCAAAAAATATATGCTGTCGCTGACCTGGAACGCGCCGCTGGACGCCTTTACCGATCCCGATCAGTTCTTTGAAGGCGTCGGCGTCGACGGTCTCTATCTGCACTTCCATAAAGCCAACCAGTTCCTGGGAATGGAAGCGCTGCCGACCTTTATCTGCAACGACGTCATCAAGATGCCGGACGTGCCGCGCGATATCGCACGTTATCGGACACATCTCAGCGAGATCTTTGCTTAACTGAAAGCGGACCCGCAAACAAGGAGACGTAGATGCTAACGGTAGTGGCTGAAATTTGTATTAAACCAGGACATCGCAATAAAGTGCTGGAGGCGATCAAGTCGCTTATCCCGTCGGTGCTGGCCGAAGAGGGCTGCCACCAGTACGACGCGCTGGTCGATCATCAGGCGCAGGTGCCGTGGAAGCAGAATTCGCCCGACTCCATTTTTATGCTGGAGCAGTGGGCGTCGCTGCGTCACCTGGAGCAGCATCAGCAGATGCCGCATATGGAAGCGCATCGCGAGAAGATTAAAGACGACGTGCTGGACGTGAAGATTCTGGTGCTGGAACCGACCGCCTGACGTCGCAGGCTGTCACGCGCCGCGCGCCTCAGGACGCGCGGCTTTTTTTTGTCAGAACAGCGCCTGCGAGGCGATCTCCTGATGCAGGAAATCGAGAAAGCAGGTAATGCGCGACGCCAGCTCCGCGTTGCGGTAGTAAACGGCATGCACGGGCAGCCTGACGTCGTGCGTCTGCTGCACCAGCACCTCTTGTAGCCGGCCGGCGGCGAGATCCTGATGGCTGACGAAGTCGGATATGCGCGCAATGCCCTGGCCCGCCAGCGCGAGCTGGCGAATGATTTCGCCGCTGGAGGCGGCAATAGTCGGCTGAATGCGCAGCAGCTCGCCTTCACGCTGCCAGACGGGCCAGACGTTATGCATCTCCAGCTGGCTGAAGCCGATCAGCTGATGCTGCGCCAGCGCCTCGACGCTCTGCGGTTCGCCATATTGCTGCAGGTAGGCGGGGCTGGCCAGCAGCCGAACCCGGCTGCTGCCGAGCATGCGGGCGCGCATGGTGGAATCCCGCAGCTCGCCGATGCGAATAGCGATATCGGTCTGCTGCTCCAGCAGATCGATGACGATATCGTCGGTATTAAGCTCCAGCTGGATCAGCGGGTAGCGCTGCCGGAACGCGCCGATCAGCGGCACGATGACGTGCTGCATAAAAGGCGCGGCGGCGTTGATGCGCAGGCGGCCAGAGGGCGTCTCCCGGCGTCGGGCGATCTGCTCTTCCGCCTGTTCGACGGAGAGCAAAATCTGGCGCGCGTGGGTCAGGAAAAGCTGGCCCTCTTCGGTCAGGGCCAGCCGCCGCGTGGTGCGGTGCAGCAAGGTGCTGTTGAGTTTGGCCTCGAGGCGGCTCAGGGCGCGGCTCACGCCTGAACTGGTTTGGTCGAGCAGCTCCGCCGCCGAGGTGATGGAACCGCAGTCCGCCACCGCCACCAGCACGCGCAGCTCTTCCAGCGTGACTTTCATCGTCTACTCCGGGTGCGCGGCGGACGCGTGATTCAGGCCGCAGCCCCGAATCGCGCGCCATGCCGCAGCGCGATGATTACACTTCGATATCGGCCATATCGCCTTTTTCCTGCAGCCAGTTGCGACGATCTTCCGAACGCTTTTTGGCCAGCAGCATATCCATCACGCGCAGCGTCTGTTCGATGTCGCTCTCGTCCACCGTAAGCTGCACCAGGCGGCGCGTATTAGGGTCGAGGGTGGTTTCGCGCAGCTGCAGCGGGTTCATCTCGCCCAGCCCTTTAAAGCGCTGCACGTTGGGCTTGCCTTTTTTGCGCTTAAGCTGCTCCAGCACGCCCTCTTTTTCATCTTCGTCGAGGGCGTAATAGACCTCTTTGCCGAGATCGATACGGTAGAGCGGCGGCATCGCGACGTAGACGTGGCCGCCTTTTACCAGCGAGCGGAAGTGCTTCACAAACAGCGCGCACAGCAGCGTGGCGATATGCAGGCCGTCCGAGTCCGCATCGGCGAGGATGCAGATCTTGCCGTAGCGCAGCTGGCTGAGATCTTCGCTGTCGGGATCGATGCCGATCGCCACGGAGATGTCATGCACCTCCTGCGACGCCAGCACTTCGTCGGAAGAGACTTCCCAGGTGTTGAGGATCTTGCCTTTGAGCGGCATGATCGCCTGATATTCGCGATCGCGCGCCTGCTTGGCGGATCCGCCTGCGGAATCCCCTTCCACGAGGAAAAGCTCGGTTTTATTGAGATCCTGCGCGGTGCAGTCCGCCAGCTTGCCCGGCAGCGCCGGTCCGCTGGTGAGCTTTTTGCGCACCACTTTTTTCGCCGCGCGCATACGGCGCTGCGCGCTGGAGATCGCCAGCTCGGCCAGCTGCTCCGCCGCCTGCACATTCTGATTGAGCCACAGGCTGAAGGCGTCTTTCACCACCGCCGAGACGAAAGCGGCGCACTGGCGCGACGACAGACGCTCTTTGGTCTGCCCGGCGAACTGCGGATCCTGCATCTTCACCGACAGTACGTAAGCGCAGCGATCCCAGATATCTTCCGCCGACAGCTTCACGCCGCGCGGCAGGATATTGCGGTATTCGCAGAACTCGCGCATCGCGTCGAGCAGCCCCTGACGCAGGCCGTTGACGTGCGTGCCGCCCTGCATGGTCGGGATCAGGTTGACGTAGCTTTCGGTCAGCAGCTCGCCGCCTTCCGGCAGCCACAGCAGTGCCCAGTCCACCGCCTCCGTCTCGCCGGAGAAGCTGCCGACGAACGGTTTTTCAGGCAGCGTCGGCAGGCCGTTGACCGCTTCGCACAGGTAGTCGGTCAGGCCATCTTCGTAGCACCAGCGCTGTTCGGTATTGTTGACCTTGTCTTTAAAGACGATCTCCACGCCAGGACAGAGCACCGCTTTGGCCTTCAGCAGATGGGTCAGGCGAGAAACCGAGAAGCGCGGGCTGTCGAAGAAGCTTTCGTCAGGCCAGAAGTGCACGCTGGTGCCGGTGTTGCGCTTCGCCACCGTGCCGGTTTTGGTCAGCTCCTGCACCTTCTCGCCGTTCTCGAACGCGATGTCGTAGACCTCGCCGTTGCGGCGCACCGTGACCTCGACGCGCTTCGACAGGGCGTTGACCACGGAGATACCGACGCCGTGCAGGCCGCCTGAGAACTGATAGTTTTTGCTGGAGAACTTGCCGCCCGCATGCAGACGACAGAGGATAAGCTCGACCGCAGGCACGCCCTCTTCCGGGTGAATATCGACCGGCATGCCGCGCCCGTCGTCGATGACCTCCAGCGACTGATCGGCGTGCAGAATCACTTCGACTCGTTTGGCATGGCCCGCCAGCGCCTCATCGACGCTGTTATCAATGACTTCCTGGCCCAGATGGTTAGGACGCGTCGTATCGGTGTACATGCCGGGACGACGGCGAACCGGCTCAAGGCCGGTCAGAACCTCAATAGCATCCGCGTTATAGCTTGATTGACTCATGATAAGTTTCTAATCAGAAGCGTGAAATTATGTGCAATTTCCGCGAGTTATTCGTGATTCAGACCCAGAAAGTCCAGAATCTGCGGGAAAAAGCGCTCGAATCCGATAAACGCATGATTGCCGCCCTGCTCTACCGTTTGTCGGCACGCGCTGTAGTAGTCGAGCGCCTGGCGGTAGTCGAGCACTTCGTCGCCGGTTTGTTGCAGTAGCCAGATCAAATCGGGCGCTTCCAGCGGGTCAATCTGCATGACTTTCAGATCGTAAATGTGGCGAGACTCTAACACATATTGCTGGCCCGTGTAGGGATTCTGGTTCACCCCAAGGTAATCCGCCAGCAGCTCGAAAGGACGCACCGCCGGATTGACCACCACGGCGGGCAGCATAAAACACTGGGAGAGCCAGGTGGCGAGATAGCCGCCCAGCGAAGAGCCGATTAAGCCGAGCGGCTGGCCGCTCAGGGCCATCACTTTCTCTTCCAGCAGCGCGGCGGCGTCGGCGGGAAAAGCGGGCAGCTGCGGCACGATCACCTCGATATGCGGATGCGTCGCCGCCATCCACTGCTGCAGCTGCGTCGCCTTGGCGGAGCGCGGCGAGCTGTTGAAACCGTGCAGATAGAGCAGCGCCGCCATGCGTCAGTACCCGTCCGAGTCCAGGTCCGGCCTAAACGCGTCGGTTTGCAGCCGTTCCACTTCGGTCGCGAAAGATCCGTCCGGATAGAGGGTAAACCAGCGCCAGCCGGGGGCGACGGTGTCGATGGTGAAGCTGGTGCAGTGCGGTTTGAACTGCACGCAGGTCGAGGGCGTCGCCAGCACGCGACGGCCGCGCCAGTCAATATCCAGCTCCTGATGAATATGGCCGCACACCAGGGTGCGCGCCAAAGGATAGTGTTGCAGCACCGCGTCGAGCTGATGGGAATTGCGCAGGCTGTGCTGATCGAGCCAGGTGCAGCCGCTGGCCAGCGGATGATGATGCAGCACCACCAGCGTATGGCGCTGCGGATAGAGCGCCAGCGTTTTATCGAGCCACTCCAGCTGATAGTCGCTCAGCATGCCGTGCGGCACGCCGAACACCTGGCTGTCGAGCATCACCAGCTGCCAGTGGTCGCCAAGCAGCACGTGCTTGTGAGCGTCGATCTTCGCTTCGGCCAGCGTGTCGACCATCGCCGGCTGGAAATCGTGATTGCCCGGCAGCCAGACGCAGGGTTTCGGCAGGCGCACGATGCCCTCAGCGAAGTGCTGATAGGCTTCGACAGAGTGATCCTGAGCGAGATCGCCGGTGGCGATAATCAGATCGTACTCGCGCTGCTGCGCCGCAATGGCGTCCAGCACCGCGTCATAACTCGCCCAGGTATTCACGCCCAGCAGCGATTCATTTTTTCCAGCGAAAAGGTGGGTGTCCGTGATTTGCAAAATCCTGATCCCGGCCCCATTCGCCGCAGGAAGTGTTAGCAGGCTATCCAAAGCGTTTCCTTCGTCTCCACGCCGAATAATGCATTATCTGTGCGATCAGCAGACCGGCGCCGCCATCGCGCCCTGTGCCAGGCAGTAACGCAACCAGTCTGCCAGAAACTGGTTGATCTGATGTTTCTCGTCGCGCTGATGCAGTTTTTTATTAGGATAATCATAGCGCGCTTTAAAGCGATAGATCTGCTGTGTTGAACACACTTCGGCGACCAGCGCGTCATGATAGAGCCGCACCGACATGGACGGCAGACTCCAGTAGCTGACGGTCGGCGCCACCTGACGGATCTCCACCAGCGTGGTGTAGCGCGTGGACTCTTCTATGGTCAACTGATAGCGGGCGCCTTTTACCTGATAGATCACCGACGCGCCGGCCTCGTCGCTGCGCGGCAGCAAACGACGCAGCTGGGCGAAATTGGTTTCGCAAAGCCGCATCATTTCGGGGAAATCAGGGATATAGCGCTGTTTCATTTTAGCTTCCACTCTTCTCGTAGTTTTTCATGGTGCAACGCCAGCCATTGCAGGGCGATGACAGACGCCGCGTTGTCGATAATCCCCTCTTCCACCCAGCGGTAAGCCTGTTCGCGGCTTACCACATGCACAAGAATATCCTCATTCTCTTCCTCCAGGCCGTGGCATCCTTTTGCCAGGCTGGCATCCACTTCTCCCACCAGGATCGACAAGCGTTCGCTGGTGCCGCCAGGGCTGGCGAGGTAGTCTAACACGGGTTTAACCCGACCGACGGTCAGGCCCGCTTCTTCTACAGCCTCGCGTCGCACCACATCTTCGGCGCTTTCGTTGGGCTCGATAATGCCCGCCACCATCTCCAGCAGCCAGGGCGTTTCGCTGACGTCAAAGGCGGGAATGCGGATCTGCTCGATCAGCACCACTTCGTCGCGTAAGGGATCATAGGGTAGCAGCACCGCGGCGTGTCCACGCTCGAAAACTTCGCGCACCACCTCGTTGCTCATTTCGCCGTTAAAGCGGCGGTGGCGAAACCGGTAACGCACAATGGAAAAAAAACCTTTCCAGGCGGTTTCGCGTGCAATAATTTCTACATCGTTTTTTGTAAAAGTCACTGGAGATTTTTTTTTGCCGCTCATCGTCTGGCTCCTTATGCAGATTGGGACGGAGCGGCAAAAAGCCAACCATAGGTCTCCATCCGAGTGGTTCTTTCTGAATTATTTACGTAAATTAGGGGGAGAAGGCACGTTCAGCCAACTTATCTCACAGTCGCACTCTGCTAGAATCTGCGATTATTTTTTGGCTTATCCGGCAGCGCTACCCCTGTAATTTGCTGCAACAAAAGGAATGCAAATGAAAAAACTGCTCCCACTTCTTATTGGGCTGAGCCTGGCCGGTTTCAGCCTTGCCAGTCAGGCAGAGGACCTGCTGCAGGTCTATCAACAAGCGCGTCTTAGCAACCCGGATTTACGCAGCTCCGCAGCGACCCGCGACGCCGCCTTTGAAAAGATTAATGAAGCGCGCAGTCCTTTGTTGCCTCAGTTAGGTTTAGGCGCGGATTACACCTATAGCAATGGTTATCGCGACAGCAGCGGCCTTCATTCCAACACGACCAGCGGATCGCTGCAATTAACCCAGACCATTTTCGATATGTCGAAATGGCGCAGCCTGACGCTGCAGGAAAAAACTGCCGGCATTCAGGACGTCACCTATCAGGTCGCGCAGCAGGATTTGATCCTGAATACCGCTACCGCTTATTTCAACGTATTAAAGGCGATCGATACCCTTTCATACATCGAAGCGCAAAAACAGTCGATCTATCGCGAACTGGATCAGACCACGCAGCGTTTCAACGTTGGCCTGGTGGCGATTACCGACGTACAGAACGCCCGCGCGCAGTATGACAGCGTGCTGGCGAACGAAGTGACCGCGCGCAACAACCTCGACAATATGGTCGAGTCGCTGCGTCAGATTACCGGCAACGACTACCTTGCGCTGGCGTCGCTGAATATCGATCGCTTCAAAACCACTAAACCAGATGCGGTCAGCGCGCTGCTGAAGCAGGCGGAGAGCCGTAACCTGAACCTGCTGTCGGCGCGTCTGAACCAGGATCTGGCGCGCGAGCAGATCCGCTATGCGGAAACCGGCCATATGCCGACGCTGGATTTGACCGCGTCCACTGGCCTGTCGAACAGCAAATATGGCGGCAGCCGTGCCAACCAGAGCGCGGGCAGCACCGACTCCATCACCGGCACCAACCAGGTGGGTCTGAGCTTCTCGCTGCCGCTCTACAGCGGCGGCGCGGTCACCTCGCAGGTGAAGCAGGCGCAGTACAACTACGTCAGCGCCAGCGAGCAGCTGGAGAGCGCGCATCGCTCTGCCGTGCAGACCGTGCGTTCCTCTTATAACAACGTCAACGCCTCTGTCAGCAGCATCGACGCCTATAAGCAGGCGGTGGTCTCTGCGCAAAGCTCGCTGGATGCTATGGAAGCGGGCTATCAGGTCGGCACGCGCACCATCGTCGACGTGCTGGATGCGACCACGACGCTCTACAACGCCAAGCAGCAGCTCTCTGACGCGCGCTACAGCTATCTGATCAACCAGCTCAATATCAAATATGCGCTGGGTACGCTGAACGAGCAGGATCTGCAGCAGCTGAACAGCCAGCTCGGCAAAGAGATTTCCACCTCGCCAGAAAGCGTCGCGCCGGAGAATCCGCAGCAGACCGCTCGCGTTGACAACGGCCCGTCGGCGGAGCCGGCGGCTCCGACAGCGCGCCCTGCCGCCCAGCGCAGCAGCGGCAATCCGTTCCGCAATTAATCCTCAACGGGCCGCTTTGCGGCCCGTCTTGACAGTGCCAACGTGCGTGACATGGACCGACCGCAAAGTCGCAAAATCGGCATCCCTGCCAGCTCGACACGCGCCCTCCCTGGCGCGTGACGCTTTGCTCTTCGGTCCACATCACACCCGTTTCGAATTTCAGTCGCTGGCCATAATGGCCGCTTTGCGGCCCGTCTCGCCGTTAAACGTATAACAACGTAAAGATCCTTTCCTCATCAGGCCCTCAGCTTCATTTTCCACCAGCGATCCCCTATCCTGAGCATCACCTTTGGGCACAGGACGACAACGATGAAACGGACAAAAAATATTCGCCATGCCGCTTTCCGTAAAAGCTGGCAGGCACGCCATTTAACGCCGGTCGCATTGGCCATCGCCGCGGTGTTTACCCTGGCGGGCTGCGAACAGAGCGATGAAACGGTCTCGATGTATCAGAACGCGGATGACTGCAGCAAGGCCAATCCAGGCCAGAGCGCGCAGTGCACCACCGCCTACAACAACGCGCTGAAAGAAGCGGAGCGCACCGCGCCGAAATACGCCTCGCGCGAAGACTGCGTGGCGGAATTTGGCGAGAATCAGTGCCAGCAGGCGCCGGCGCAGGCTGGCGTCGGCACCACGCAGAACGCCGAAGCGCAGCAGAGCGGCAGCTTCTGGATGCCGCTAATGGCGGGCTACATGATGGGACGCCTGATGGGCGGCGGCGCGGGCTTCGCGCAGCAGCCGCTCTTCTCGCCGCGCACCCCGAACAGCCCGGCGAACGGCCAGTTTGTTGACGCGTCAGGCAAAAATTACGGCGCCGCCACCTCCGGCCGCACCATGAACGTGCCGAAAACCGCGCTGGCGCCGAAACCGGCCACCACCTCGACCATTACGCGCGGCGGCTTCGGCGAAACGGTCGCGAAGCAGAACAGCATGGCGCGCAGCAGCGCTACCGGCACCTCCAGCCGTTCGCTGGGAGGCTGAAGCCGTTATGCAACGCATTGCAATCAACGAGCGTCCCGACTGGCGCGAAAAAGCCACGGAATATGGCTTTCGTTTTCACACCATGCACGGCGAGCCGTACTGGTGCGAAGATGCCTACTACCAGTTCACGCTGGCGCAGATAGATAAGCTGGAAGCGACCACGGCGGAGCTGCACCAGATGTGTCTGCAGGTGGTGGAAAAAGTGGTGGCCAGCGAGCAGCTGCTGGAAAAATTCCGCATTCCGAAGCACACCTGGGATTTCGTGCGCGACTCCTGGAAGCAGCGCCAGCCGTCGCTCTACTCGCGCCTCGATCTCGCCTGGGACGGTCAGGGCGACGCTAAGCTGCTGGAAAACAATGCGGACACGCCGACCTCGCTTTACGAAGCGGCCTTCTTTCAGTGGATCTGGCTGGAAGATCAGCTCAACGCCGGCCAGCTGCCGCCGGGCAGCGATCAGTTCAACAGCCTGCAGGAGAAGCTGATCGAGCGTTTCGCCGCGCTGCATCAGCAGCACGGCTTTCAGTGGCTGCACTTCGCCTGCTGCCGCGATACCGAAGAGGATCGCGGCACGGTGCAGTATCTGCAGGACTGCGCCACCGAAGCGGGTTTACCGAGCGAATTCCTCTATATCGACGAGATCGGCCTCGGCGACAAGGGCCAGTTCACCGACGTGCAGGATCAGGTGATCAGCAACCTGTTCAAGCTCTATCCGTGGGAGTTTATGCTGCGCGAGATCTTCTCCACCAAGCTGGCGGATGCGGGCGTGCGCTGGCTGGAGCCGGCCTGGAAAAGCATCGTCTCCAACAAGGCGCTGCTGCCGATGCTGTGGCAGATGTTCCCCAATCACCCTAACCTGCTGCCCGCTTATTTCGCCGAAGACAACGTGCCGCACATGGATAAATATGTGGTGAAGCCGCTCTTCTCGCGCGAAGGCGCCAATATTCGCATCGTGGAAAACGGTCAGGAGATTGCGCGCGTCGACGGGCCTTACGGCGAAGAGGGCATGATCGTGCAGCAATTCTGTCCGCTGCCGAAGTTCGGCGACAGCTACACGCTGATCGGCAGCTGGCTGATAGACGATCAGCCGGCCGGCATCGGCCTGCGCGAGGATCGCGACCTGATCACTCAGGATCTTTCGCGCTTCTACCCGCACGCGTTTGTCGAATAAACAGAGCGGGCCGCCTCGGCCCGCCTTCGCTTAGCCTACCTGCACCGACAGCATGCTAATAGCGCCCATCTCAAGGCCCTCTACCGGCACGCTCACCGGCTCGCCAGCCTGACGCGCGCCCAGCACATAAAGCAGCGGCAGATAGTGCTCCGGCGTCGGGTTCGACAGCGCCGCGTCCGGATGCTGCATAAAATTCACCAGCGGATGCGCCTCGATGTCGCCCTGATAGTCCAGGTTATCCCGTACGAACCGATCGAAGCGCTGCGCCCATGGCCAGGCTTCCGCCGTCTCGTCCCAGCGCACTTTGCGCAGGTTGTGCACCACGTTGCCGCTGGCAACGATCATCACGCCGCTGTCGCGCAGCGCCGCCAGCTTTTTGCCCTGCTCAAAATGCCAGGCGGCCGGCTGCGTCGCATCGACGCTCAGCTGCACCACCGGAATATCGGCGTCCGGATACATCTTGATCAGCACGCCCCAGGAGCCGTGATCGAACCCCCACTCCTGGTCGAAGCGCACCGGCGTCGGCGCAAGCGCATCGGCGATCTCCTGCGCCAGCGCGGGCGAGCCCGGCGCCGGATAGCGTGTGTCGAACAGCGCCTGCGGGAAGCCGCCGAAGTCGTGAATGGTGCGCGGATCTTCCATCGCCGTCACCGCCGTACCGCGCGTGTACCAGTGCGCCGATACAGCGATAATGGCGCGCGGGCGCGGCAGCGTCTCACCTGCCTGACGCCAGGCCCTGGTGTAGCGGTTCTCTTCCAGCACGTTCATCGGGCTGCCGTGACCTAAAAACAGCGCGGGCATAGTAGGTTGCATGATTCATCCTCGGAAATTCTCAATCAGACAACGATACGCCCTTTAGCGACGCCGGAAACGCGCATAAGCATGATGAAGAACATCAGTGGATTTGAACAACTTTTGGCCGACACTTCTTTACCAAAAATAACTCGACCTTCCGTAGGGTTATCGCTAATTTTATGCGAATGATTATCATTAAGGAGAATGCGATGTCGGTTCCTTTGCTGCTTACCGTTCTGGCTGGCGGCGCTACGTTTATCGGCGCACTGGTCGGCGTGCTGGGTCAAAAGCCCTCGAACCGCATGCTGGCGTTCGCGCTCGGCTTCGCCGCCGGCATTATGCTGCTGATTTCGCTGATGGAGATGCTGCCGACCGCGCTGCGTACCGAGGGGATCTCGCCAATACTCGGCTACGGCATGTTTATGCTGGGCCTGATCGGCTATTTCGCGCTGGATCGCCTGCTGCCGCATCAGCATCCGCAAGATCTGATGACGGCGCAGCGCCATCCGGCGAAGCTGCGCCGCACGGCAATCCTGCTGACGCTGGGCATCAGCCTGCATAATTTTCCTGAAGGCGTCGCCACCTATGTCACCGCCAGCAGCGATATGGAGCTGGGGCTGGGCATCGCGCTGGCGGTGGCGATCCACAATATTCCCGAAGGTCTGGCGGTCGCCGGCCCGATGTATGCCGCGACCGGCTCGAGAAGCAAAGCGCTGTTCTGGGCCTGCGTCTCCGGCATGGCGGAGATCCTCGGCGGACTGCTGGCGTTTGCGCTGTTCGGCCCGATGATGTCGCCGGTGGCGATCGCCGCGGTGATGGCGGCCGTCGCCGGCATTATGGTGGCGCTGTCGGTGGACGAGCTGATGCCGCTGGCGCGCGAAATCGATCCCCATAACAACCCGAGTTACGGCGTACTGTGCGGCATGACGGTGATGGGCGCGAGCCTGGCGCTGCTGCAGGTAAGCGAGCTGGGCTAAGCGCCAGCTAAAAACAAAACGGGCCGCTAAGCGGCCCGTTTTTCGTTGGTCAGCAGCGCAGCTTAGCTGGCCTGACGCGTCTCATGCGCGCGGCGATACGCCACCAGGTCTTCAATGGTGACGACCGGCATATTGTTCGCTTTGGCAAAGGTGATCGCTTCCGGCGCGTGCGCCATGGTGCCATCGTCATTGGTCAGTTCGCACAGCACGCCCGCTGGCTTAAAGCCCGCCAGCGTCACCAGATCGATGGTCGCTTCGGTATGGCCGCCGCGCGTCAGCACGCCGCCGTCGCGCGCGCGCAGCGGGAAGACGTGGCCGGGACGATTAAGATCGCTCGGCTTCGCGTTATCGGCGATCGCCGCGCGAATGGTCGTGATGCGATCCTGCGCGGATACGCCGGTAGTGACCCCTTCAGCGGCCTCAATGGTCACGGTAAAGCCGGTACCGTAGGCGCTGGTGTTGGTCTCCACCATCATCGGCAGCTCAAGCTGCTGACGGCGCTCTTCGGTCAGGCAAAGGCAGACAATGCCGCTGCCGTGGCGAATGGTGAGCGCCATCTGCTCGACGGTCATGGTTTCCGCAGCGAAGATCATATCGCCTTCGTTTTCACGGTCTTCGTCGTCAAGCACCATCACGCCACGTCCCTCACGGAGCGCAGCGACTGCACGTTCTACACGCTGTTCCGGCGTGCCAAATTCAGAAAGAAGCGTCTGATTCATGGTAATAAAACCTTATAAAATATATGAGTTACCAGAATCAGGGCGAGCTTAGGAGTGATGTCATCAAGACATGGCAATAACGCGAAGCGGGCGTAGCCCGGCAGATGTCGTTACCCTCTCCCATCCGGACTTTAACCGTCGGCCCCGGAATTACACCGGATCTGCTGACCTTCCCGTTGCCGGGAAGCGCTCGCGGGCTTTCAGCTAACGCTGATTTACCGCCGGTGGGGAATTTCGCCCCGCCCTGAGAATAAGCAAAATCACTATAGCGCCATTCAACAGGTCGGGCAATCAACAAAACCGCAAATGCTTTTGCATTTCAGGCTGTAGATGAGGCTCAACAGCGGCAGACAGGGTCCGAAGAGCAAAGCGTCTCGCGTCAGGGACAAAAACGCAGGGAGCGTTTTTGAACAACGCAGCGCGTTGGCCCGGCGACGGGCGCACCTCAAGGATGAGGTGCGTATTTACGCGAGCCGAGCGGGCAAGGATGCCGGGTTTTGCGTCTTTGCGATCGGACCCTGTCTGCCGCCTGGCGCATTATTCATCACCGCGTACCTTTTGCATTTCCTGCCATGTCGATTTCGGGTTTAACCTTTTCGTTTCAGGCATTACACTTATCCATTATCAGGATCCACCCCCTGCTGTTCCCAGCAACACGAAACCAGGAAATCATCATGATCGACACGAAAAAAATTGAACAACTTGCGCGTCAGGTGCACGAGGCGATGCCAAAAGGGATTCGTGAATTTGGCGACGATGTCGAAAAGAAAATTCGCCAGGTTCTGCAGGCGCAGCTGACGCGTATGGATTTGGTCAATCGTGAAGAGTTCGATGTGCAGACGCAGGTGCTGCTGCGCACGCGTGAAAAGCTGGCCGCGCTGGAGCAGCGCCTGGCGCAGCTGGAAAGCCATCAGCCTTCCGCGCCCGCTCCGGCGGTCGTTACGCCCGATCCGGCAGGCAAGATCGACACCCCGCAGTAAGCTTTACGGCGGGCGCGATGCGCCCGCCCGCATCACTACTCGCCGCGAATGGTTTTAATAATGTTGGTGGTAGAGATGCCGTCCTCGAAATTCAGCACGCGCACATCGCCGCCGTTGGCCCATACCTCTTTGCTGCCCGCGATATCTTCCGGCTTGTAATCGCCGCCTTTTACCAGCAGATCCGGCAACACGCTGGCGATCAGACGCTGCGGCGTATCTTCTTCAAACGCCACGACCCAGTCCACCGCTTCCAGCGCGCCGAGCACAATCATGCGATTCACCAGCGGATTAACCGGACGGCTGCTGCCTTTCAGGCGCTTCGTCGAAGCATCGCTGTTGACCGCCACAATCAGGCGATCGCCCAGCTTGCGCGCATTAGCCAGGTAAGAGACGTGGCCCGCGTGCAGAATGTCGAACACGCCGTTGGTCATCACCACTTTCTCGCCGCGCTTGCGCGCCTGCTCGACCGCGATTTTGAGCTGCGCTTCGTTCATGATGCCGAAGCCCTCTTCCGGACGCGCATGAATAGCGTTTTCCAGCTCGACTGGACTGACGGTCGAAGTGCCCAGCTTGCCGACCACCACGCCCGCCGCCGCGTTCGCCATAAAGCAGGCATCTTCGAGGGAATCGCCTGCCGCCAGGGTCGCCGCCAGCACGCCGATCACGGTATCGCCCGCGCCGGTCACGTCGAAGACTTCCTGCGCCTGCGTCGGCAGATGCAGCGGCGCTTTACCAGGCTGCAGCAGCGTCATGCCGTTTTCAGAGCGCGTCACCAGCAGCGCGGAGAGTTCATAATCCGCCACCAGCTGCATGCCGCGGCTGACGATCTCCTCTTCGTTTTTACATTTGCCGACCACCGCTTCGAACTCCGACAGGTTCGGCGTCAGCAGCGTGGCGCCGCGATAGCGCTCGAAGTCAGTGCCTTTGGGATCGATCAGCACCGGCACGTTAGCCTCACGCGCCAGGCGAATCATGGTCTGCACGCTGGCGAGCGCCCCTTTCGCATAGTCGGAGAGCACCAGCGCGCCGGCGGCCGCCAGCGACTGACGCAGCCGCTGATGGATCGGCTCTGGATCGACCTGCTCGAACCCCTCTTCGAAATCGAGGCGCAGCAGCTGCTGGTTGCGCGACAGCACGCGCAGTTTGGTAATGGTGGGATGAGTTTTGACCGCCACGAAGTCACAGCGAACGTTGACGTTTTTCAGCGTTTCGCTCAGCACGCGCGCCGCGTCATCTTCGCCGGTTAAGCCGATCAGCTGCGAGGCGGCGCCCAGCGCTGCAATGTTCATCGCCACGTTTGCCGCGCCGCCGGGACGCTCTTCGATAGCGTCCACTTTTACCACCGGCACCGGCGCTTCAGGAGAGATACGGCTGGTTGGGCCATACCAGTAGCGATCCAACATCACATCGCCTACGACCAGCACCGAAGCACGGTCGAACGCGGGCAAAGTAACTTTCATTCCAGACACTCCAGACTGCAGTAAAAATAGTGCGCGGATGATAGCACAGATGCGATCTGCGCTATCAACAGGCGCTTACGGGGTTAAAGGCGACGCCAGCCAGCGCTGCCAGCTCGCCATCACGGTTTGCCGCTCGGCGGCGAAGGCGTCCGGCTCGACATGGCCGGGCAGCTCCTGCAGCGCCAGATGATGCAGCGCGTCGCGCAGCGTCACGTAGGCGTGCGTCAGCGCCTGCGCTTCCGCCTCCGGCATTTTGCCGTAGCGCGCCGCCAGTTCGAAAATGCGCACGTTATCGGACCAGCGCGTCAGCTCCGGCTGCCCGGCGGCCCAGGCTAAGACAAAATATTGCGCGATGAATTCAATGTCGGTAATGCCGCCCTCATCGGTTTTGATCTCCCAGCGTCCTTTGTGTCGGTTGCTGAGGTGCGCGCGCATTTTTTCACGCATCTCGCGCACCTCTTTTTGCAGCGCCTCCGGCGCGCGCGGCAGGCAGAGAATGGCGCGGCGGATAGCGTTAAAGCGCCCCGCGAGCGCCTCATCGCCAAATACCACGCGAGCGCGCACCAGCGCCTGATGCTCCCAGGTCCAGGCCTCGTGGCGCTGGTACTCGTCAAAGGCGTCAAAGGTGCTGACCAGCATGCCTGCGGCGCCGGAAGGCCGCAGCCTTGCGTCCACCTCGTAGAGGATCCCCGAGGCGGTGCGCGTGCTGAAGAGATGCATAATGCGCTGCGCCAGCCGCAGATAGAACTGACGGCCATCGATGCTGCGCTCGCCGTCGGTGACCGTCTCTGCCGGGCAGTCATGCAGAAACACCAGATCGAGATCGGAGCTGTAGCCCAGCTCCCAGCCGCCCAGCTTGCCGTAGCCCAGCACCGCGAAGCCGCGCTCGCGCTCGTTTTTCAGATGCTGCGGCCGGCCATAGCGCTGCACCATCATCTGCCACGCCTGCTGCACCACCGATTCGATGATGGCTTCCGCCAGCCATGTTAAGTGATCGCTCACTTTCATAACCGGCAGCGTACCCGCAATATCCGCCGCCGCAATGCGCAGCAGCTGCGCCTGCTTGAACTGGCGCACCGCCTCCAGCTGCTGCTCTTCATCATCGACCGGGATGCGCATCAGATACTGGCGCAGCTCGTCGCGATAGGCGTCGGTGGCGGTCGGCTGATAGAGCGTGGCGGGATCGAGCAGCTCATCCAGCAGCAGCGGATAGCGCGCCAGCTGGCTGGCGATCATCGGCGACGCCGCGCACAGGCGGATCAGGTGCCGCAGGGCGCCGTGATATTCGGTAAGCAGCTCCAGATAGGTGCTGCGCGTCAGTACACCCAGCAATAGCGGAACAAGGCGGCTGAAGGTGACTGCGGCGTCGTCGCGCGGACAGACTTCGCTCAGCAGCCGCGGCATCAGCTGGTCGATCGCCAGCCGTCCGCGCGGCCCGATGGTACGGCGGCTGATGTCCTGGCGAAAATCGTCCAGCGCGCGATGCAGCGCCCGGCGCTGTTCATCGTCGAGCTGCGGCACCAGGGGCGCCAGCTCGGCATCGTCGAGCGAATCCTGCCACATGCCGCTGAATTCCAGCAGCTCCGGCTGATCGCTGATTTCGGGAATATCTTCGCCGATAAGCTCGTCGAAAATGGCGCGCACCGCTGCCATATGCGTCTCAAGCTGCGCCGTCAGCACGGGCCAGCTCTCGGCGTTCATCGCCCAGGCGAGCCGCGCGCGGTCGCGCGCATCGCCCGGCAGCGTCTGGGTCTGCTCGTCATTAAGGCTTTGCAGCAGATTCTCCAGACGACGCAGGAAGAGGTAAGCCTCGCGCAGCGTCGCGACCTGCTCCGGCGCCAGCAGTCCCAGCTCGCCGATGGCGGCAAGCGTCGGCAGCAGTGAACGCAGCTGTAGCGAGCGCTCACGTCCGCCGCGTATCAGCTGAAATACCTGCACGATAAATTCGGTTTCGCGAATGCCGCCCGCGCCCAGCTTGATATTGTTGGTCAGCCCGCGCCGCCGCACTTCGCGGGTGATCATGCTCTTCATATTGCGCAGCGACTGGATCACGCTGAAGTCGATATAGCGGCGATAGATAAAGGGGCGCAGCATCTGCTGCAGCTCCTGGCTCCAGCGATCCTGATCGTCGCCCATCAGGCGCGCCTTGACCATCGCATAGCGCTCCCAGTCGCGGCCCTGCTCCTGATAGTAATCTTCCAGCGCGGCGAAGCTCAGCACCAGCGGGCCGCTGTCGCCGAAAGGGCGCAGCCGCATATCGACGCGGTAGACGAAGCCGTCCATGGTGGGCTGATCCAGCACCTTGATCAGCCGCTGCCCCATGCGCGTAAAGAACTGCGCGTTATCCAGCTCGCGTCGTCCGCCGCGCGTCGCGCCGTTTTCCGGCCAGGCGAAGATAAGATCGATATCGGAAGAGAAGTTGAGTTCGCCGCCGCCCAGCTTGCCCATGCCGAGGATCAGCATCGGCTGCGGCTCGCCCGCGCTGTTGCAGGGCGTGCCGAAATCCTGGCAGCACGCCTGGTAGACCCAGTCGCGCGCGCGGCCGATCAGCACCTCAGCCAGCACGCTAAGCTGCCGCAGGCTCTGTTCGGTGCTGGCCTCGCCCAGACACTGCATCCAGGCGACCCGCACCAGCATGCGGCGGCGAAACAGCCGCAGCGCGCGCATCAGCGCCGCCTCGCTGTCCACCGCGGCGAGATCGTCATCCAGCCAGCGCGCATAGTGCTGCCACTCCTCCGGCTGCGGCGCCTGCTGCTGGATCGCCAGCCACCATTCCGGGTGACGTTGCAGGTTCTCGGCGATGAAATCACTGAACGCCAGCGCGGCGCGCTGCCCGTCGGTTAAGGCGTCGGCGGCGACGCCAAGGCGCTCGGCCGCGCTGGCCGCCTGCGCCTGTAATTCAGCGGGTAACTCTAACAACGTCTTCTCTCCCTGATGGGTCAGATCATCGTGGCGCGCTGCTGTTCAGCCAGAAAGCTGGCTGACGGATCGCCTGGTTCGCCAGCGATCTCAGCCAGTGCTCCTGGTTTTGCGCGATAGACTGCTGCAGCTGCTGCCATGGCGCCAGCCAGACGGAAACGGCTTCCGCCGGGTAGGCGCCTGCCAGCAGATGCACCGCCAGCAGCTGACGCGACAGGCGCGTCGCCTTGTCGCGATATTCGTTCAGCTGCTGCACGTCGCTGAAGGTCTCTTTAAGATCGGCTGCGATGCGGCTCAGCATGATGTCGCTGAAACGCTTGAAGGAGCCGTCGAGCTTCGCCTGGTTTTTTGCATCGATCCAGCGCCGCCACTGCGACTTCACCAGCCAGTGAGTAAGCGCTAACTGGGTCTCTACGGAGAGCGACGAGAAGCTCAGCGCCTGCGCATCTTTCACCGGCTCGGCGAGGATCTCTTCCAGCGTCGTGAGCTTCTGACGCAGCTCGCTGCTCGCCTTGCGCGGCACCAGCGCGCCAAACAGAGAGAAAGCCTGACGCAGCGCTTCCAGCGCCTCGACGACGCTGCGCTGCGCCTCGGCGTTGCCGCGCAGCCAGACCTCTTCATGGTATTGCCAGTGGCTCAGCGCGCTCGACATCGCGGTCACCATCCCCTCTTCCACCGTCGCTTTCGGCGCGGCCTTCAGCAGCGGGAAGGGACGCAGCGGTCGCGGCGGGTTGCCCTGCGCCAGCTGATAGCCGCGCGCCGCTTTGCTCAGGCTACCCAGGCGCAGGCCGCCGATGGCGACCAGCTCGCGGGCGAAGGCCATCATGTCGCCGCGCTGGCCGCTTTTCAGCTCCAGCTCAACTTCAAACAGATCTTCGCTCAGCGTCTCTGTGGCGACCGCGCCGCGATCGAACGCCACTTCCACTTCGCTTTCGCCTACCTGAACCAGCCAGGTTTCGCGCTGGAAATGGGTGCTAAAGAGCGGCTGCAGGCGCTGCTGCAGCGCGGCGACGTCGGTGCCCTGCGGCCAGACCTCGGCGGGCAGCCGCGCGATATCGAGCTTCGCCTCGGGCAGGTCGATGTTATATTCCGCGCGCTGATGCAGGCCGCCGAGCGTTTTCCCGGCGCTCTTCAGCGTCATCTCATGGTGACCGTCAACGCCGCGAATACGCAGGCCCATATCCCAGCGGCGCAGCTGGTTGTCATCTGTCTCAAAATAGATGTTGCTTAGCGCCCGCGCGGCCTGGTGCTGGTGCGGATAAGCGGCGAGAGTCTGCGCCAGCTTGCTGGCGACGTCAGGCGTGGCAATGAACTTTAGTTCGATTTCGATGGTCATAATTTTTTATTTAATACGCTGCTGGCACTTACGAGGATTATCTGGCGAAGAGTAATGCACAGAAGGCGGGCTGTCTCGGCTTTCTTTGCGCTTTCGCTACCCTTTTCGCAGGGAAATGAGACCAGGATAGTTCTCATTCAGATTTATGCGAGGCGGTTCCAGACTGTGCCGGTAAATTTACAGACCTCAAGCTAAAACGACATCGAATGAAAAAAATTGTAATCGCAGGCCTTACCTTGCTGGCTATCAGCACGCTCGCACCAGCCCATGCAGATGAAAAACGCTACATCTCCGACGAATTATCCACCTGGGTTCGCAGCGGACCGGGCGATCAGTATCGCCTGCTCGGCAAGCTGAACGCGGGCGAAGAAGTGCAGCTGGTGCAGACCAACAACGATACCAACTACGGCCAGATCCGCGATTCGGAAGGCCGTACCGTCTGGATCCCGCTGTCGCAGCTCAGCGCCGAACCGAGCCTGCGCACCCGCGTGCCGCAGCTGGAGCAGCAGGTCAAAGATCTGACCGCGAAGCTGGGCAATATCGACAACAGCTGGAACCAGCGCACCGCCGAGATGCAGAACAAGGTCGCCAATAGCGACAGCGTCATCAACGGGCTGAAAGAAGAGAACCAGAAGCTGAAAAACGAGCTGATCGTGGCGCAGAAAAAAGTCAGCGCCGCCAACGTTCAGCTGGATGACAAGCAGCGCACCATCATCATGCAGTGGTTTATGTATGGCGGCGGCGTGCTGGGCGTGGGCCTGCTGCTGGGTCTGGTGCTGCCGCATATGGTGCCGCGCCGTAAGAAAAAAGATCGCTGGATGAACTAAGCTTTTTTCCCGCGTTTTGCTTTCCTTGCGCCTGGGGCATCCTTTGATGCCCTTTTCGTCATGCCTGCAATCTGGCCATTGTGTGCAACAATAGAGCAACAAGCGCGCTGAATGTTTAGCGGCGGATGTGCCGTCCGGCGCGCCTTTTTATTATCTCTGGAGTTGTTGAGTGAAGACGTATTTAGTAGGCGGCGCCGTTCGCGATGCGCTGTTAAAACTGCCGGTTAAAGACCGGGACTGGGTGGTGGTCGGCGCGACGCCGGAGGCGATGCTGGCGCAGGGCTTTCAGCAGGTCGGCCGCGATTTTCCGGTCTTTTTGCACCCGCAAAGCCGTGAAGAATACGCGCTGGCGCGCACCGAACGGAAAAGCGGCAACGGCTACACCGGCTTCGTCACCTGGTCCGCGCCCGACGTGACGCTGGAGCAGGATTTGCAACGCCGCGATCTGACCATCAACGCCATCGCGCAGCGGGAAAACGGCGAGCTGATCGATCCCTTTCACGGCGAGCGCGATCTGCAGGCGCGCCTGCTGCGCCACGTTTCCGACGCCTTTAACGAGGATCCGCTGCGCGTGCTGCGCGTGGCGCGCTTCGCGGCGCGCTTCGCCCACCTTAACTTTCGCATCGCCGACGAGACCCAGGCGCTGATGCGCCAGATGGCGGCCAGCGGCGAGCTGAGCCATCTTACCGCCGAACGCGTCTGGAAAGAGACGGAGAAGGCGCTGACCTCGCGCAATCCGCAGGTCTATTTCCAGACGCTGCGCGACTGCGGCGCGCTTGAGGTGCTGTTTCCCGAGCTCGACAGGCTGTTCGGCATTCCCGCGCCGGCGAAGTGGCATCCGGAGATCGATACCGGCGTGCATACCCTGATGACGCTGACGATGGCGGCGTCGCTGTCGGACGAAATCGATGTGCGTTTCGCCACGCTGTTCCACGACGTCGGTAAGGCGCTGACGCCGCCGGAGAAGTGGCCGAGCCATCACGGCCACGGCGCCGCGGGCGTGCCGCTGGTGGAGGCGCTCTGCCAGCGCCTGCGCGTGCCCAACGCCATTCGCGATCTGGCGCTGATCGTCACGGAATTCCATGACGTGGTGCATACCATCGAACGCCAGTCGGCGGACGCCTTAGTGGCATTGTTCGACCGTATCGACGCCTGGCGCAAGCCGCATCGGGTTGAGCAAATCGCGCTCACCAGCGAGGCGGACGCGCGCGGCCGCGCGGGCCTTGAGAGCATGCCCTATCCGCAGGGCGACTACCTGCGTCAGGCGTTCACGCTGGCGCAGTCGGTGCCGACCAAAGCGGTTATCGAGGCGGGTTTCAAAGGGGCGGAAGTGCGAGAAGAGCTGACGCGGCGTCGTATCGCCGCCGTGGCGCAGGGCATTGCAGAGATGCGGCCAGCCTGATTGCTGGCCGCGCAGGCGTTACATAAAGATGGCGTAGACCGCTGCCGCGACGATAAAGCGGTAGATGGCGAACGAGACGAACGAGATACGCTTGATCAGCTCAAGGAAGGCCTTGATCGCAATCAGCGCCACGACGAAGGCGGTCACGAAGCCGACGGCGAACATCGGCAGATCGTTCATCGTCAGGAAACCGATGCTTTTATAGAGATCGAGGCCGGTGGCGCCCATCATCATCGGCACGGCGAGGATAAAAGAGAACTCCGAGGCCGCATAGCGGCTGACGCCCATCAGCATGCCGCCGGAGATGGTGGCGCCGGAGCGAGAGAAGCCCGGCCAGAGCGCGAGGCACTGGAAGCAGCCGATCATAAAGGCCTGGCGATAGGTGATATCGTCGATGCCCACCGCTTTCGGCTGTTTCGGCTTCAGGTATTCCGCCACCAGCAGCAATACGCCGCCGACCACCAGCGCGTACATGACGTTGATCGGGTTAAACAGCGTTTTGATCTGGTCATGCAGCAGCAGCCCAATGACCACAGCCGGGATCATGCCCAGCAGGATATGGATCAGCGTCAGATGGCCGCGCCCTACCCCTTCATGCTTCACCTGGCCGAAGTGAATGCCGATTAAGCCAAAGAGACGACGCCAGAACATCACCACAACGGCAAGAATGGACCCGAGCTGGATCACCACTTCGAAGGTTTCCGCTTTGTCGCCCTCGAAACCCAGCAGGTGGCCGACAATAATCATGTGCCCCGTGGAGGAGACCGGCAGAAACTCCGTCAGCCCCTCCACGATGCCCAGGATTGCAGCCACCCAAAGCTGATGAATATCTGCCATCACATTTTCCTTATATCCGTTTCAAACCCATTAAAAAGGCGGTCGCGAGTATGCTTCCGCCTGAAATTTTGCCATCGCCTGCCTGAGGGAAACCTTAAGGCTTTCGGCGACCTGCGCGTTTCACAACGCAACGGCGCCCGTTATGACAGACAATAATTTGGTTTGGTTTCATTGTGATGGCAATCACAACGTATTCATTTAGGAATAGTCCCGCGCTCGATGCGCACGCCCACCTGGTTTGCCTGCGCCACCGCGCCCGGTTTGGCGACTTTAATACGCACGCCTGGCGTGTTGAACCGGGTCATCAGCAGGTCCGCGATTTCCTCCGCTACCCGCTCCACCAGCGCGAAGCGCGTGCCGCTCAGGTGCGCGAGGATCGCCTCAGAGACGTCGGCGTAGCTCAGACAGTCGTTTACATCGTCGCTGCGCGCCGCCAGCCGATTGTCCCACGCCATTTCGACATCGAGCACCAGCTTCTGCTGAATGCCCTGTTCCCAGTCGTAAACGCCAATGGTGGTGTACACCGTGAGTTGCTCGATAAAAACGATATCCATGATGACAGTCTCTGTTTTTGGCTAAGCCGGATACCACTTCCGGCATATAATGCGTATTATCCACGGTTCACGAAGACAAAACGACCCTAAAGGAAACGGTACGGTAATATGAGTGCTATCGCGCCTGGTATGATTTTTTTCGCGTATCTTTGCGGTTCGATTTCGAGCGCCATTCTGGTCTGCAAAATCGCCGGACTGCCCGATCCGCGTACTCAGGGTTCAGGCAATCCTGGCGCGACCAACGTGTTGCGCATCGGCGGCAAAGCCGCTGCGGCCTGCGTTTTGATTTTCGATATTCTCAAAGGCATGGTGCCGGTCTGGCTGGCCTATCTGCTGCATCTCGCGCCGCTTTATCTTGGCCTTACCGCTATCGCGGCCTGTCTCGGCCATATCTATCCGCTCTTTTTTCGCTTTCGCGGCGGCAAAGGCGTCGCCACCGCGCTGGGCGCTATCGCGCCGATCGGCTGGGATTTAACCGGGCTGATGACCGGCACCTGGCTGCTGACGGTGCTGCTGAGCGGCTACTCATCGCTGGGCGCCATCGTCAGCGCGCTGATCGCGCCTTTTTACGTCTGGTGGTTTAAGCCGCAGTTCACCTTTCCGGTGTCGATGCTGTCATGCCTGATTTTGCTGCGTCATCACGACAATATTCAGCGGCTGTGGCGCGGGCAGGAGAGTAAAATCTGGAAGCGCAAGAAAGCGCGCGAAGAAGAAGAGAAGAAATAAAGCCGGCGATGCCGGCTTTTTACCGTTAGATAGCCGGCAGTTCCGCCAGCGGCCAGCGAGGCCGTACGCTGACGCCCAGCCCGCCGCGCGTGCCGCCCTTCAGACGCACCATGCCCGCATAGGCGATCATCGCGCCGTTGTCGGTGCAGAACTCAGGACGGGCATAGAAGACTTCTCCGCCGCGCGCCTGCATCATCTGCGCCATCCGCTCACGCAGCGTGCGGTTGGCGCTGACGCCGCCCGCGATCACCAGCCGCTTGAAGCCGGTTTGCTCCAGCGCGCGCTTGCACTTGATCATCAGGGTATCGACCACCGCATCCTCGAAGGCGCGGGCGATATCGGCGCGCGTTTGCGCGTCGTCCGCATTCTCGCGAATGGTATTGGCGGCAAAGGTCTTCAGGCCGGAAAAGCTAAAGTCGAGCCCCGGACGATCGGTCATCGGACGCGGGAAGGTGAAACGTCCCGCCACGCCCTGCTGCGCCATTTTCGACAGCATCGGGCCGCCAGGATAGTCGAGCCCCAGCAGCTTGGCGGTTTTGTCGAAGGCTTCCCCTGCGGCGTCGTCGATAGACTCGCCCAGCAGCGCATATTCCCCAATGCCGGTTACGCTAATCAGCTGGGTATGGCCGCCCGACACCAGCAGCGCCACAAACGGGAACTGCGGCGGATTCTCTTCCAGCATCGGCGCCAGCAGATGCCCTTCCATGTGGTGTACCGGAACCGCAGGCACTTTCCACGCGAAGGCGAGCGAGCGGCCGATGGTGGCGCCGACCAGCAGCGCGCCGACCAGCCCAGGCCCCGCCGTGTAGGCGACGGCGTCGATCTGCTGCGGCTGCAGGTTCGCCTGTTTCAGCGCCGCCTGTATCAGCGGCACGGTTTTGCGCACGTGATCGCGCGACGCCAGTTCCGGCACCACGCCGCCGTAATCGGCGTGCAGTTTCACCTGGCTGTAAAGCTGATTGGCGAGCAGGCCCGCTTCGTCATCATAGATTGCGATGCCGGTTTCATCGCAGGATGTTTCAATACCCAGAATTCGCATAGCGCTTACCCCTTACTTGCGGCGCGCAGTGTAGCATAGCCACGCCTGCGTTCGTCGACGCTTTCGCTGCAAAAAGTGATTTCGTGGCGCGCAAAGAGTGCGCTATACTCCGCACCCTTGAAAAAAACCGGCAGCCGCATCGGCAAACGCTCCTGTTGGTTCTTAATTGTCCATGGTGCTTTACAAACCGACTCGCGTTGGAGTAAAATGCTGCACCATTTTGAAATGTGCTGGCGCCGCAGTCAGCAGCAAAAACCGAATTTTATCGAGGTGAGAGTTACATGCCGGTAATTAAAGTACGTGAAAACGAGCCATTCGACGTAGCACTGCGTCGCTTCAAGCGTTCCTGCGAGAAAGCAGGCGTTCTGGCTGAAGTTCGTCGTCGTGAGTTCTATGAAAAACCGACCACAGAACGTAAGCGCGCTAAAGCGTCTGCAGTTAAGCGTCACGCCAAGAAACTGGCTCGCGAAAACGCACGCCGCACTCGTCTGTACTAAGTTCTTCCGGAGGTTCGCCTCCACCGCGTGTTAAACGCAGACAGAGTCAAGTAAGAGGCCGTGCTTTCCGAAAGGAAGCGCGGCTTGTTGCCGTTTATGAGCTGAAAAACTGGGGCTTATGGCTGGAAGAATCCCGCGCGTTTTTATCAATGATCTGCTTGCCCGCACGGATATCGTGGATCTTATCGATGCCCGCGTTAAGCTGAAAAAGCAGGGTAAGAACTTCCACGCGTGTTGTCCCTTCCACAATGAGAAAACCCCCTCTTTCACCGTAAACGGCGAGAAGCAGTTTTATCACTGTTTCGGCTGCGGCGCGCACGGCAACGCCATCGACTTTTTGATGAATTACGATCGACTGGAATTTGTCGAAAGTATTGAAGAGCTGGCGACGCAGCATGGTCTGGAAGTGCCCTACGAAGCGGGCAGCGGCCCGAGTCAGATGGAGCGCCATCAGCGCCAGAGCCTTTATCAGCTGATGGAAAACCTTAACGGGTTTTATCAGCAGAGCCTGACGCAGTCCAATGCGCGCGCGGCGCGCGACTATCTCAGCAACCGCGGCTTAAGCGCCGAGGTCATTGAGCATTTCGCTATCGGCTTCGCGCCGCCGGGCTGGGATAACGTTTTAAAGCGCTTCGGCGGCAATAAAGACGATCGCGAGTCGCTGATGGAAGCCGGCATGCTGGTTTCCAACGATAAGGGCCGCACCTATGACCGCTTTCGCGAGCGCGTCATGTTTCCAATCCGCGACAAGCGCGGACGCGTAATTGGTTTCGGCGGCCGCGTGCTGGGCAACGATACGCCCAAGTACCTGAACTCGCCGGAAACGCCGATTTTCCATAAGGGCCGTCAGCTTTACGGCCTGTATGAAGCGCAAAAGAATCATCCGCAGCCTGCGCGCCTGTTAGTGGTGGAAGGCTATATGGACGTGGTGGCGCTGGCGCAGTTCGGCATTGATTATGCCGTGGCGTCGCTGGGCACCTCCACGACGGCGGAGCATATCCAGCTGCTGTTCCGCAGCACCGATACCGTGATCTGCTGTTACGACGGCGATCGCGCGGGTCGGGAAGCCGCCTGGCGCGCGCTGGAAACCGCATTGCCTTACATGAATGACGGACGTCAGCTACGCTTTATGTTTTTGCCAGACGGCGAAGATCCGGACACGCTGGTGCGTAAAGAGGGTAAAGAGGCGTTTGAAGCGCGTATGGAGCAGGCGATGCCGCTCTCCTCTTTCCTGTTCGACTCGCTGCTGCCGCAGGTCGATCTGAGCACGCGCGACGGCAAAGCGCGCCTGAGCACGCTGGCGCTGCCGCTGATTAGCCAGATCCCCGGCGAGACGCTGCGCATCTATATGCGTCAGGAACTGGGTAATAAACTCGGCATTCTTGACGATAATCAGTTAGAGAAGCTGATGCCGAAGCTGGCGCCCAGCGGCGCGGCGCCGACAGCGCCGCCGCTCAAGCGCACCACGATGCGCGTGCTGGTGGCGCTGCTGGTGCAAAACCCGCATCTTGCGACGCTGGTGCCGACGCTTGAAGGTCTGGCGCAGGTAAAGATGGCCGGCCTACCGCTGTTTGCTGAATTAGTCAGCCGTTGCACCGAGAATCCTGGATTGACTACCGGACAGCTACTAGAGTTATATCGCGGAACAAATTTTAGTCAGACGCTTGAAACCTTAGCCACGTGGAACCACATGATAGTGGATGAGGAAGTTGAAGCGGTGTTTCATGATTCGCTGGCGAGTATTTACGACGCCGCGCTTGAACAGCGTCTGGAAGAGCTGATCGCTCGCGATCGCACCCAGGGTTTAAGCGCAGAAGAGCGCCGTGAATTCTGGACGTTAAGCCAGGCGCTGGCGAAAAAGTAGAATTTTACTGGGTCAGAATGTTGCGCGTAGCTAAAGGCGCATCTCTGGCCCATTCGTTTCTGGGGCGACGCGCCGCAAGCCGAGGCTAAGTGACGCGATAAGCCAAGCCGGAGACGTGACGCATTACGCAGCGCGCGCTGTTAGCACGACTGGGGCGACGAAGCCCGCCAGTGCAGAGCGCGCTGGCAGGGCCCAGGCGAGAAAGTCAGATAGTCCAGCACAGACTCTTAGCGGGCAAGGCGAGAAAGCCTACCGTTCAGAGCGCAAGGTAGCAGGGCCGTCGGCGGTGAAGTCAGTTTCATCACCGCCAGCGCGCAGCACCCGGAGCGTACTGAAGTACGTGAGGAGTGCGAGCACTGCCGGGGATGAAAATGGCGAATAAGCCAGGCCCGAAAAATATTCAAAGCGGCTTAAGTGCCGATATATGAGGGGCAAATGCCCTGGCCGCGACGAAGGCAGCGGCAATAACACAACGCCTTCACTGTTATAGTTGGCTCGCTGCCGACCGACACCAATCTAATTAACAGAAGTGTGGATACCGTCTTATGGAGCAAAACCCGCAGTCACAGCTTAAGCTGCTTGTCACCCGTGGTAAGGAGCAAGGCTATCTGACCTATGCTGAGGTCAATGACCATCTGCCGGAAGATATCGTCGACTCCGATCAGATCGAAGACATCATCCAGATGATTAACGATATGGGCATTCAGGTGGTGGAAGAAGCCCCTGACGCCGACGATCTGATGCTGAACGAAAACAGCGCCGATACTGACGAAGATGCCGCGGAAGCCGCCGCTCAGGTGTTATCCAGCGTAGAATCTGAAATTGGCCGCACCACCGACCCGGTGCGCATGTATATGCGCGAAATGGGTACCGTTGAGCTGCTGACGCGCGAAGGCGAAATCGACATCGCCAAGCGTATCGAAGACGGTATCAACCAGGTACAGTGTTCCGTTGCGGAATATCCGGAAGCCATTACCTATCTGCTGGAGCAGTACGACAAAGTCGAAGCGGGCGAATCTCGCCTCTCCGACCTGATCACCGGCTTCGTGGATCCAAACGCTGAAGAAGATCTGGCGCCTACCGCCACCCACGTCGGCTCTGAGCTGTCTCAGGAAGACCGCGACGACGACGAAGATGAAGACGAAGAGAGCGAAGACGACAGCTCGGACGACGATAACTCAATCGATCCGGAACTGGCGCGCGAGAAATTCGTCGAGCTGCGCACGCAGTATGAAACGACCCGCCTTGTTATCAAGAGCAAAGGTCGCAGCCATGCTGACGCAGTAAAAGAGATTCAGAACCTTTCTGACGTCTTTAAGCAGTTCCGCTTGGTGCCGAAGCAGTTCGACTACCTGGTGAACAACATGCGCGAGATGATGGAGCGCGTGCGTACGCAAGAGCGCATCATCATGAAGCTGTGCGTTGAACTGTGCAAAATGCCGAAGAAAAACTTCATCACGCTGTTTACCGGCAATGAGACTAGCGAGAGCTGGTTCAAAGCCGCGCTGGCCATGAATAAACCCTGGTCAGAAAAGCTGAAAGAAGTGGAAGAAGATGTGATGCGCTGCCTGCAGAAACTGCATCAGATCGAAGAAGAGACCGGCCTGACCATCGAGCAGGTAAAAGATATCAACCGTCGAATGTCTATCGGCGAAGCGAAAGCGCGTCGTGCGAAGAAAGAGATGGTGGAAGCGAACCTGCGTCTGGTGATTTCAATCGCGAAAAAATATACCAACCGCGGTCTGCAGTTCCTCGATCTGATTCAGGAAGGCAACATCGGCCTGATGAAAGCGGTTGATAAGTTCGAATACCGTCGTGGTTACAAGTTCTCGACCTATGCGACATGGTGGATCCGTCAGGCGATCACCCGCTCTATCGCCGACCAGGCGCGTACCATCCGTATTCCGGTGCATATGATTGAGACCATCAACAAGCTCAACCGTATCTCGCGCCAGATGCTGCAGGAGATGGGCCGCGAGCCGACGCCGGAAGAGCTGGCCGAGCGTATGCTGATGCCGGAAGACAAGATCCGCAAGGTGCTGAAAATCGCTAAAGAGCCTATCTCCATGGAGACGCCGATTGGCGACGACGAAGATTCGCATCTGGGCGACTTTATCGAAGACACCACGCTGGAGCTGCCGCTCGACTCTGCGACCTCCGAGAGCCTGCGTTCAGCCACCCATGACGTGCTGGCGGGCCTGACCGCGCGCGAAGCCAAAGTGCTGCGCATGCGTTTCGGCATCGATATGAACACCGACCATACGCTGGAAGAGGTGGGCAAACAGTTCGACGTTACGCGTGAGCGTATTCGTCAGATTGAAGCGAAAGCGCTGCGTAAGCTGCGCCACCCGAGCCGTTCGGAAGTGCTGCGCAGCTTCCTCGACGACTAATCCGCTAGCGTTAAAAAAACCCCGGCTCGCCGGGGTTTTTTATTGCCCTTTTTTCGCCGCCTGCTATTTCACGCCCTGCTGCAGCGCATCATAGAGCTGCCGGTATGCCTCGACGATCTCGTCGAGCGAGGCGCGATTCAGCCCGCTGGGATTAGGCAGCACCCAGACCTGGGTTTTGCCCATAAAAATGCCCTGTAAGCCCCACTCCACCTTGCGCTGATTGAAGGCGCGCTTGAAGGCGTCTTTGCCGAGGATCGCCAGCACGCGCGGCTGGTAGTTGAGCACCTTGTCAGTCAGGCGCGCGCCGCCGTCGCGCAGCTCCTCAGCGGCCAGCTGGTTCGCCTGCACGGTGGGACGCTCTACCAGCATGGTGATGCCGCAGCCGGTCTCCAGCAGCCGCTGCTCCTCTTCGGGCCGGAGCTGCTGCCGGGTAAAGCCAGCCAAATAGAGCACCTTCCAGAAGCGGTTGCCGGGATGGGCGAAGTGATAGCCGGTGTGCGCCGTGGAGTGGCCAGGATTAATGCCGCAGAACAGCACTTCCAGCCCAGGCGCGATGATGTCGCTGATGTTGTGCTCGCTCATGCCGCCTGCTCCAGTCCGGTGCGGCGCTTCAGCGCCTCGCGGCTGCGCGCCAGCATGGCCGCAGAGAGCGCTTTATCGCTACAGGCGCGCGCCAGCGCCAGCGCGCCGACCATCTCAGCCAGCAGGCTGCTGGCGAGCACCTCGGCGTCGCGCTGTCCCAGCTCGGCAAGCAGCTCGCCTAACCGCTGCAGCATCGACGTTACGCCCTGGGTAAAGACAGATTTCGCCTCTTCCGGCAGATGGCCGACCTCGCTGACCAGCGCGGGCAGCGGGCAGCCCTCGGCGCGACAGTCGCGATGCGTCTCCGACAGGTAGTAGTCGATCAGCGCGCTCAGCCGCGCGGCCGGATCCGCGCCCTGCCACAGCGGCGCCATCCGCTGCGTCGAGTCGGTGAACATTTCGGCGATAACCGCCTGCACCAGCGCCTCGCGCGAGTCGAAGTGCGCATAGAAGCCGCCGTGCGTCAGACCGACGCGCTTCATCAGCGCCGCTACGCCGATGCTTTCCGTGCCGCATTCGCGCATTACCCGCGCCGCCTCATCCAGAATGCGCTGACGCGTGCGCGCCTTATGGCTCTGTTTATCCATCACTCTTTTCCCGCTGATAGGTTCTACTGTTCATAGTAATTATTACGACCATCATATTCCAGCTTGACGGTGCATATGACGATCGTCATATTAACTACAAATATGACAACCATCATACAACAGAGGTTTACCATGTCAGCATCATCGCAAGGCTTTGCTTTAATCACCGGCGCATCCAGCGGTATCGGCGCTACCTACGCACGACGCCTCGCGGCGCGCGGCTACGATCTGATTCTGGTGGCGCGCGACCAGGCGCGGCTGGAGACGCTGGCGCAGACGCTGCAACAGCAGCATCAGATTGAAGCGCGTATTCTGCGCGCCGATCTGACCGATGCGCATGATTTGCAGCGCGTCGAGCAGGAGCTGCGGGACAACACGGCGATTACGCTGCTGGCGAATAACGCTGGCATGAGCGTCGACGGCGAGTTTATCGATGCCGATATCGATCGCATTCAGACCATGCTGACGCTCAACATCATCGCCCCTACCCGCCTGGCGCACGCGGCGGCCAATGCGTTTCGCGCGCGCGGACGCGGCGTGATTATCAATGTCGCCTCGGTGCTCTCGCTGACGCATGAGATGTTCAACGGCGCCTATAACGGCAGCAAATCTTTTGTGCTGACGCTGACCCGCTCGATGCAGCGCGAGCTGGAGAACAGCGGCGTGCAGGTGCAGGCCGTGCTGCCAGGGGCTACGCGTACGGAGATCTTCGATCGCTCCGGCAAGTCGATTGATGAGCTGCCTGCCGGTATGATTATGGAAGTGGAAGAGATGGTGGATGCCGCGCTGGCGGGTCTGGAGGCGGGCGAAGCGGTGACTATTCCTGCGCTGGAAGAGATTGCGCTGTGGCAGGAGTATGATCGTGCGCGCGGCGCGATGCTGCCCTATCTTTCGCTGAGCCAGTCGGCGTCGCGCTATCGGGACTAAGGCGAAGGTTTATCGGCGCGGTTGCGGGCGATAGCGGGTTTGCTTGTGCAGGATGTTTGCATAATGGAATAAAAACGGGCCGCGTATTCTGGAAATTTGTAGCTTAATCAAGCACTCATACACTGGAGAATTTTTCAGCATCCAGCGGATGAGTGCTGGATCGCTCTAAACAGATACATTATAATCCCCGCTCCGCTGGCCCCTTAGCTCAGTGGTTAGAGCAGGCGACTCATAATCGCTTGGTCGCTGGTTCAAACCCAGCAGGGGCCACCAAATTTTAGCATCAAAATCATGAATTTAAGCCACCTTACATGGGTGGCTTATTTGTTTAATCATTCTGAGTGTCAAAATGAGTCTCAGAAGGCTAGGACACTCATTACTATATGAGGCTAAAATGGCATATTATGATGAAATCAATACCGAGCACTGCCCTAGCTGCAACTCTAAGATTCAGGGGATAAATGCTAATGGAAGTGTTTCGGATGACAGTAGATGTCCATCCTGTGACACTCCTCTGAAAAGAGTACGTATAGAAGTGGCTAGTTTTAACGATGCCCCATATGCCATTGATACAATTGAAATAGATTATTGTCGTTTGAGAGATCGCGAATAAAAATTTATTTTAAATGTTGCATAGTTAAATCCACGGCCTGCCCCCACTTTAAGATGGCAGGCTGTTTCCTTAAAATTTACATAACATAGATTGAAACCTAAAGTTTTCATACAAAGAAAAGCATACGAAATGATAAAAACTAGAATGGTTTTGAATTAGGAAGAGGCTACCCCCCAATAACCAAAGAAATCATTTCACGAAATTAAAAATTGCCGTTCCGCATTTTTCCAAGAAAGCTGTAACATCTTTAGCTAAAACTGGGTCTATATCAATTTTTGATAAGCTAACTGGATCAATGTCAGATTCATGGACAATTGCATTTCTTCTATCAGCAATAAGCCGCATTTGAATCTTTAATGCTCGGTCTGTCATCCCCATGGCTTGAGATATTTTCACCCACTTATGGCTTTCATTCCATATATATGCAAGGCCGTCAGCAATTTTGCTGGGGTCTTGAAATGATAGTGTTTTTAGTTTTAAAAATACTGTGTCTTTAAATATTAAGTGAGGAGGAGTCAATGTTTGGGATGTTAGCTGATTTAATATGGATATTGAAAATGTTTCATTAAGATATTTATCTGTAGGGACTCTTTTGCCAAGGAAGGTATCCACCATGCCAATCAAAATAATATCATGCATAAATTTATCGAAGGCGCTAACGCTATACACATACTGTGCCCTAAGCAAGTCATCAAATGACATAGGCCCACCAATTCTTCCAGAAAGGAATTCATGAAGGCCAGTCAAAGCCTTTGCCTCACCTAAGTTCTTAATGAAACTTGCATAAGCATTATGCATATTGTATCAACCTCACGATATCATCCGTGATGGTACTGAATTGTTGGCCAAAAAGGTTACGCTTCTTTGACATTTGATCGAAAACTGGCCCAGTTTCATGAATTTCATGATCTTCCAAGGCATAAACTGGGACTTCCGCATCATATGACTTAGGAAGTAAACCTTGAAAATCAGGAATTTCAGCGAGGCAATAGCCATCGTCAATTAAATGTTGAGAATATTCGGTAGCAGTTAAAGTCATGCCAACCCGTGTAAGGGATGGTATCAAATCCTCAGTTATTTTATTTTTAATCTCAGCAATATTATCTCGATAAGGTTTCGCTGCTCTTCCTTTCCGGATATTAAACCGCTGTATCAACGCCCCTATAAATTTAGGATTGGTATCAGTTAATTGATAGGCACTTTCTTTATATATATCTATATTTGCCCGTTTCCACTCTAACCATCTTGGCAGGGTATCTTTTAATGTATGCAAAGCCATAATAGAAAAGGGGTCAGGGTTTGTAGGCATTATAAATGCATTAGATGACAGGAATAAATTTTGATTAATGGCACTTAAACTAGGGTTAAGATCAATAATTGTAAAATTTATATCATATTTCTCCTCCGTTAGACGCATTAACTCATTAAATGCCCCAGGAAGGTTTTGTAGTGTAGTAATCGCACTCCCTGCCGTTTGAGCAAGTGTCAACGATGCATCGTAAGCGGAAAGATCAGCATGCCCAGCTAGCAAAAATAAATTTTTCGCGCGCGAAGGTGAAATACAATGAACAGCCTCAATAGGTTTCGGCCTACCTTTGAATGCTGGTTCGACACCGTCTTTAATATTTTGGTTTCTAGTCTCATCTGATTCATAATATTCTTCAAACTTTTCTCCAAGGATTAAACTTGAAAGATTACATTGTGGATCACCATCCACAACTAAGACCTTATAACCTTTACTTGCGAGCATCCAGCCCAAATTATAAACTGACGTAGTTTTACTTACCCCGCCCTTATGATTAAAAACTACAATTCTTTTAGAAGCCATTATTTCCTTCCTCATCTCAGTAAAAGTTTTAACACACTTAGTTTTTAGATGTAGAAATTTCTTTTTTTATAACACTACTCTTTTTAAGAGTACACATTTTCTTAATTTCATTTAGAAATTATTTTAATTGAAATTAATTTAAATTTAACTAAGTGCCATTTTAATCTAAAAAGACTAAATGCTTTGTTCAAGATATAACAGATACACATTTTTCAGTTTTACGATGAAACCTTCATTTATTTTCTCGGGCTGTAGTACCGCAAGTGTTCGTACCTGGTGCAGTCCCAAGCCCCGCCCCAACCCCATACACTTATCGCCAGAACTCCAAGAGGCGGCGCTGCCGCCATAAAAAAACCCGCTTACGCGGGCTTTGCTTTTCAAACGCTCAAACGCCTAAATACTCAGGCGCGAACCTCAGGCTGCTTCTTCGCTATCGCCACCTTTTCGATTTTACCCGGCGTCACAATCATGCCGGTTACGCTCTCGTGCGTCTTAAAGGTGCAGCTGCAGTTGATGTTCTGGCACTGGTTATAGCGTTCTTTGGTCTCGTTAGAGATGTAACGGCTACTGCGCGTGTGAGCAGCGCTCTGACACAGCGGACAATGCATCATTTGTGAGTTCCTCAGTAGTTGACGCGGTCATTATTGCGCAAACAACTCACAAAAAGCAAATTAATTAACTATTAGTTAGTTAATTCTCTCATATTCCACATCCGTGATGTCGTTCTCCAGCTCCAGCGTGGTGGTAAAACCGTTGTTAACGGTCAGATTGTGCGTCACCTTGCTGATCACCCAGGCGCTGGCATCTATCACCGCTTTAAAGCCGCTGACCCTGACCGGGGTTTCTGGATAGAGATCCGCACGCCCGCTCGCCAGCTGAAAGGTAAAGTGAGCCGCGCCGCGCTGTACCTCGTTCCACTTCGCCTGCGCCGCCTGCATCGCCGCCTCTTCGCTGCTAAAAACGTCCGGCAGCACCAGCAGGCTCTCTTTCGCGCCGGAAAGATAATCCCCTTCCTGCTTACCCGTTAACTGCGGCGCGCTTTGCGCATCAGGATGGGCGACCGCGCTGGCGTTCGTGGCCTTTGCCTTGCGCTGCATCTGCACCACATGCGTTTTCGCCTCTTTTGTTGAGAGCCATCGCGCCTGCACGCCGCTATAAGTGGTGCGATCGGCAACAGTAAAATTGTGTTTATCGCCATCCTGGCGCGTCAGCGTCACCGTAGGTATCGCGCCGCCGCTGGCTAACTGGCCGCTGCCGGGCCGCAAAAAAAGCAGCCGCCCCGCTTTGATAACCGCAACCGCGCCATAGCGTTGCGCCAGGCGGGTAACGAAGCTGGGATCGGTTTCGTGGGTCTGATCGATATGATCGATCTTGATCCCGGCGAACCCTTCCGCCATCTGCAAAATCAGCCCGCAGCGCTGGGCAATCTGTGTCACGATGCTGCCCAGCGTGGCGTCGTGGTAAGAGAAGTCACGCGCCTTGCCCAGCTCCCCGCGAAAATCGACGCTGCGCGCCACAATGGTCAGCACATCGGGCGCGCCGCCGTGGCTCACCTGATCGACCGTAAAGTCGCCCTTGTTGTGCAGCTGGCCAACCCAGCCCAGGAACAGCGACACGACTGTGCCGCGCTGCGGCAGCTGCAGCAGGCCGTCGCTGTCGTCCAGAGCAAGGTTCAGCGTATCCGCTTCGAAGCCGCGATTATCGGTAAGCGTCAGCGAGATCAGCCGATCGCGCAGATTGGGCGTCACATCTTTGCTGCCGATCCACAGCATAAAATCGGGCGCCGGCCGGCTGCCCGCCTTAATCGCCATCGCGCCGAGTTCGCTCACAGTGAGAAACCTCCCGCCGCAATGCCTGAAGAGAAATTGCCTGCCGCCGCTTCCGCCTTCGCCCACAGCGCGCTGCCCTGCGCTTTCAGGTCGCCGAACATCGAGACCAGCGACTCGTCGACGCGCAGCAGGTCGAGGGTAAAGGCAATCACGCGCGCGCTGCCGTCGGCGTAGAAGTCGCTGTGCGTGGTCTTAAAGCTCTCGATGACATACATGCCGTAGATGGTGCCGTCGCCGCCGATCAGCGGCCAGGCGCGTCCTTCGTCAGCCAGCAGCTGAAACGCCTGCGCCTTAACCGGGCCGCCGGTCAGCTCCGGGCGCAGCTCGCCGCTCAGGGTAATCTTGTCGCTGCCTTTGCCGGTAAACTGCGCTGCGGCGCGCCTGCCGACGCGGCTGTTGCTGGTCCAGTTCCAGCCGCTGCTGTGTATCAGCTGGTTATAGGGCAGCGTCTGCCGCATAAAGGGCAGCATGCCGTAGATCATCATCATGGATAAAATCCTCCTGTCATGGCGCTGCGCTGCCGGTTTTGCTGCTCGAACTGCTGTTGATCTAAATGCTGCTGCACAACTCGTCCAATCTCATGCGCATCCATGCCGGCTGGCGCATTCACCGTGATATTGCTGGTGTAGGCGTTCTGCTGCGTCATGCTGCCTGCGGCGGGCGCGACTACCGGCCGGTAGCTCGGGCCGCTGGTCAGCAGGTTACTTTGCAGCCCGCTGGCGGCAGCGTTCTCGACGGGCGCCGCGTCTGGCGGCAGATCCGCCTTCAGCGCTTTGCTTTTACTGCTGGCGATGCCGAGCTTGTTCAGCACCCAGTCGATGCCGCTGGTGAGCTGGTCCAGCGCGTGGCCGGGGATCTTTAGCGCCTCGGCTAGCATATTGCCGAAGCTTTTTCCCATATCGCCGGCGGCGGCCAGCTGCTCCTGCGTCGCTTTCACCGGCTCCAGCAGCTGGGTAAAGCTGTTCCACACCGACTTAATTTTGTCCGTCACCCAGGCGAACACCGGCTGCAGCGGCGCAAAGGCGTCGCCGATCGGCCCCATCGCCGCAGAGAATCCCTGTGCGACGCCGCTGATAAAGGCGCTGATGGGCTCCCAGTACTGACGGATCAGCAGCGCGCCGCCGACGATGGCCGCAACGATAGCGACTACCGGCAGCGTGATGGCACCGATGGCGGTGACGATCGCGCCGCCGACTACAGTGAACAGGCCACCGAGGATCTCGACCCCGGCCATAATGGCGCCGACGCCGCTGACCACCGGCCAGACCGCCATGCCGATAGCGCCCAGCGCGCCGACAAAAGTCAGCGCCACCGCCGCCGCCGTTGCGATGCCGCTCGCCAGCGTCGGGTTATCCTGCAGCCACTGGTCGATGGTCTGCAGGAACTGCGTCGCCTCCTGCGTCAGCGTGCGCAGCGGGCCGTCGAGCGGCGCGAAGAGGTCGACGCCGATAGCCGCCTTCGAGGCGTCCAGCTTTTGCAGATCCCCGCCGAGGCTATCCTGTTGCGCCTGCGCCATGCGCGCCGTCCCGCCGTCGGATCGCTGTACCGAGGCGGTGAGCGTCTCCAGCTCGCCGCTGGCGGCGCCTCGCGTCAGCAGCGAGGCTGACGAGGCTGCCTTCGCGCCGACGATGCTCTTCAGCGCGTCCGCCTGCTGCGCCGCGTCCATTCCCTTACTGGCGAACGCGGCCTGAATATCTTTCAGCAGCGGCAGGATCTGCCGTGCGTCGCCGTTTTCGTCGCGGGTGGACACGCCAAGCGCGGCGATTGCGCCCTCGCCGTCGCGCGTCTGCAGCCGCGTCAGGATCGCCCCAACCTCTTCGCCCGCCGCCGCGCCGGTCATGTGATGTTGCGCCAGCAGCCCCAGCATAGCGGAGGTCTGCTCAACGCCGACGCCGGCGCTTTTCGCCACCGGCGCGACGCTGCTCAGCGCGCTGCTCAGATCCTCAAACTTCATGCCGGTCTGGTCGAGGGTGGCGTTAAGCACATCGCCAAGGTGGGCGATGTCGCCGCTGTTGAGGCCGAACGCGCTTTTCGCGTCCATCAGCAGACCGGCGTTATCCGCCGCCGAGTGGCTGTTGACCTGCGCCATGTTCAGCGCCACCGGCGTCGCGGAGGCGATATCATCGATCGAGCCGCCCGCCTGGGCGATATCGAGCTGGGTCTGCGCCACCGCCTGCGCCGGAACGCCGGTCTGCACGCTGAGGCTGCGCGCCTGTTTATCCAGCGCGACGGCCTGCGGCGATCCTTTCTGCAGGCCGGTTTTGGCCTGCAGGGCGGCATCGACGCGCGCCAGCTCGTAGCCGGGACGCAGCAGCGCGGCGCTAGCGGTGAAGCCCGTTTTCGCCAGGCCGATGCCTGCCGCACTGGCGCTGCGAATCTGGCCCGCCAGCGCCTGCCCTTTGCGGTAGCGCTCCGCCGTCTGGTTTTGCCGCTCCTGCTGCTGGTTCAGCCGCTGTAGCTGCTGCTGCTGCCCGCTAAGGTGTTGGCTGGCCTGCGCCGCGGCCGCTTTCAGCCGCAGCTGCTCGCTGCTCAGGCTGCGCGTGGAGATGCCCGCGTCGTTCAGGCTCGCGCGCTGCTGCTGCACGGCCAGACGCAGGCTCTGCGCCTGACTTTGCAGCGCGGCGGTATGCTGACGCGCCTTCTCCAGCGCGCGGCTCTGCTGCTCCGCAGGTTGACCGCTGGCGCGCATCGCCAGCGCCAGCGCCGCTGTTTCCGCCTTCGCCTGTTTAAGCTGCTGCTGGGTGTCGCTCAGCTGGCGGCTGGCGGCGCGAAAGCCGTCGATTTTCGCCGACTGCGCCTGTAGCGCCGCCAGGCTCTGTTGCGTATCGGCAATCGAACTGGCGACGTTTTGCGTTTGGTTCTGGAGGCTCTGTAGCGGGCGCAGCGCCTGATTAACCGCCTTCAGCAGCGCCTGCAGTTTGAGGTCTTCACTCATCCGTATTTGCTCCGCTGCGGATCAGGGCTTTATGCCGCCAGTCGAGCAGGTCGGCCAGCGGCAGGTCGTTCATTTCAGAAAGGGGCCAGTGAAAAATGGCGGCGATATCAGCCATCAGATCGTTGACCGTCAGTCCGCCAGGCCAGTCGACGCTGCCGACTTCGCTTGCAAAAAACCAATCACCTTGCCGCCCAGCGCGATGAGATCCACCGGGTCGAGGCTGTTGCACTCTGCTTTGGTCAGCGCAGGCAGCGTGATGCGCGGCAGTACCGTCAGCAGCGCATCGACGTCGCTTGATGCGAGATCGGCAAGGCGCACGCCGCGCAGCGAGCCGGCGCTCGGCCTAATCAGCTCAACCTGCGCGATCGTGGCGTCGCCGCGTTTCAGCGGGGTTTCCAGCTCAACGATATTCTCTTTTTGTTCCATGTTTCTCTCTCATACCGATGAAAAAGCCAGCGCCGGGCGCTGGCGTCAGGGTTATGCCAGGCCGAGATTTTTACGGCGCTGGGCAAGGCGGTCGTCGCCGTTCACCTTCTCGACCATGTTGACGGTATCGATCTCAATCAGCTCTTTACCGTTCCAGGTGAGTTTGAAGTAGGTGTTTTTGGTGGTGATTTTGGTTTCGGTATCTTCGCCCTGTTTGGCTTCGCCGAAGTCGAACGCCTGATGGCGGCCGCGCACCTCAATCTCCACCGCGATCTCCTCGCCGGTGTCGTCACGCTGGTAGGAGCCGGTGAAGCGCAGCGGTACGGCGGAACCGCCCCACTGCGTCAGCACCAGGTCATCCATACCGGCGATAGTCCACTCCATATCGAGCGCGTCGTCGTCCAGACCGTTGTCGATAAAGGCCGCGCCGTTCATGCCGCCGCCGCGATAGGCATCCAGCTTGCGCGAGAGTTTCGGCAGGGTGACGGAAGAGACAACGCCCTGATAGCTGTTTGAATCATTGAAAAGGTTCAGCCCTTTCAGTTTGCGGGGTAGTGCCATTTATCCGGCTCCTCAGCTGTTAACGGATGCGGCGAAGTTCGCCAGATAGGTGTCGGTGATACGCTGGCGCAGCGTCAGATCTTCCAGCGGCGGCACCGGCGTGTAGTCGTAGTCGATAAAGAGTTTGCCCGCCTTCAGGGTAGCGGCGTCGTTCGCGCTTTCGTCGTACCAGGCAGACGCGCCCAGCAGGTAGCCGGCGTTGACCAGCTCGCGGAATTTGGCGTTGATGCCCGCCACGATTTCGCGCACCAGCACCGGCGTCAGCGGTTTGTCATTGGCCCACATATGCGCTTCAGCCATGGTGTCGGCCAGCACCTGCGCGGTGCGGGTGTAGTTTTCAAAGACAAAGAGCGGATCGTCGCTGCAGGTGCGGTTGCCCCAGAAGCGGAAGCCATCTTTGCGGATCAGCGTGGTGACGCAGGCTTCATTCAGCAGGTCGGCGTCGGTGCCGCTCTGTTGCAGATCCCAGAAGACCGATGAGGAGATGCCGGTCACGCCGTTGACGCCGACGTTCGACAGGGTTTTATGCCAGCCGGTGTCGTTGTCGATTTTGGCGCGCAGGCCCAGCGCACGCGCTGTGGCAAACGCGGTTTCAGCCGCACTGGTGGTAGTGTTCCAGGCGACAAAGTCGGGCCAGATCACCATCAGCTCGCGCTGGCTGAAGTTTTTGCGGTAGTTCATCGCATCG
This sequence comes from Pantoea sp. X-Soil-MYKO-1289, assembly GCF_059730625.1. NCBI lineage: Bacteria > Pseudomonadati > Pseudomonadota > Gammaproteobacteria > Enterobacterales > Erwiniaceae > Pantoea > Pantoea sp. X-Soil-MYKO-1289. The sequence continues at coordinate 541,643 of NZ_AP036004.1, read as the reverse complement.
CTGATGGTTTTGCAGTTCCAGGCTGAGACATAGGCGAAGGCGCGCAGCTGCTGCGCGATGCTCGCCAGCGCGGTCGCCACTTCCTGCGAGTCCAGGCCCGGCACGCCGAGGATGCGCGGCTTAACGTCCAGCTGCGTCTGCGCGGTGAGCAGCGCCTTCATGCCGGTGTACTGGCCGTTTTCATCAGTGGTGCCGATGATGTTCGAGGTGGTTTCCGCTTCGGTTTCGCCTTCGGCGACGCGAACCACTACGGTAACCGGTTTCGACTGGTCGGCAATCGCCTGCAGCGACGCCGCCAGCGTGCCTTTGCTGCCGGCTTTGGCGATAGCGGCCTGCACGTTGGTCAGCAGCACCGGGGTGTTGAGGGGAAAAGCCGTGGCGTCTGCGTCGTCTGCGGTGCAGACCAGGCCGACTACGGCGGTGGATACGGTAGAAATGGTGCGCGTGCCGTCGTTGATTTCGACAACGCGTACACCGTGATGATAATCAGACATCTGATGCACTCCGTGTTGAGGGTGCGTTCAGATTGTCAGGTCAGGTGAGAGAAATCATGCGGTTGCGGTTTGCTGAGGGACAGGTAAACATGGAGCAATAAAAAAATCCCCGCAAGGCGGGGATTTTTATTATGAAGCAGGCATAACTGGCCAGTTAATATCTGCTGTAGATGATACATCTATTCGATTGAGAAGTACTCGATACCTTTGCAGCTCAATAAGTGAAGCGTGCTCATCTTCCGTTGCCATTTCAAGTGATACGGCATCCTGCAAAATAGCTATTCTGGTCGCAGCATCATCCAGAAGTTTATTTTTTTTGCGCACATTCTGTTCGAGCAACTCATCCGAAGTATAAGGTTCAGAATCAGGCAGTAAAAAAGTCCCGTTAATATAAGTTCCGCCAATCATGCATTCATCTTTATTACATGCAATAACCTTTAGTCCTTCCTGAGGTAACCAATTACTCTTCCCATCCCATAAAACGACGTTTTGAATTTTTCCGTCGCTGTCGATAACTGCATATTGTTCAGCCATTAAGCATATTCCCATACAATTACCAAACCCTGACTACCCGCACCACCTTTCTGACCAGCTATAAGATTGGCCGTTGACGCTCCGCTACCTCCAGAGCCATAACCGGAAGCATTAACTCCAGAGGACGTTCCTCCGACCTGCATTCCACCAAAGCCAAACGGTGAACTTGCCCCTGCACCAGAAAGCCAGCCATTCCTGGCATAGTAGCCGGGTGCGCCATGGTTAGGCACATAAGCATACAAATTAGCCCCACTAACGCTACCAGATGGCGCACCTGAGGTATGAATAGGATATGGCCAAGGTGTACAAAAAGTGCCGCCCGCTCCTCCCCTGCAAACCATTAGCGAACCAAATGAGGTATCCCCGCCATTTCCACCAGGTGTATTTTTATCAGGTAGGCCTCCAATTCCACCAACGCCAATAGTGACATTCACATTATTAAATCCGGTCATGTATCGAGATTTTCCATAACCTCCGGCACCGCCGCCGGCTGAAAGAGCTTTTTCACCTTCCACAGTGGTTGTGAATGTTCCACCACCACCACCGCCACCGCCTACAGCCTCAACAATCACTGCTTTCGTATCTGTACTCGCAATATAAACTTGAGAAGAAGTAATAATACGAACGCCAATTAATCGTCCCCCATATCCATCAGAATCTATAAGATTAAGGTTTTGCAGCAATTTCGATACCAGCGCAGCATCTTTAATTTCACTCAGCGCGTTCGCAATCTGCAGATACTGCTTATGCGGGTTCGCCGCCGCGACGTGATCAGCGATGCCCTTATCCGCATAAGCTTTCGCCTCAATCACCCCGTCATCCACATACTGGCGCGTCGCAAGCACCACCGACGGGTCGATCTTCAGCGTCACTGACGCGGCGCTGTTAACGATGATAATCATGCGCACCGTCTGCGTGCGGCCGCTGCCCTCCTGCAGCTGCGGCTTATAGGTCTCGGCGCAGTTGGCGACGGCGATCATCACGCCGTCGGCGTCAAACAGGCCGATTTCGCGGATCCAGAAGCCGCCTTCGTTCTCGGGGATAATCTGCTCGGCGATAATCTGGCTGCTGTTAGCCGCGTCGACGCTTAATGAATTCAGCGCCGCGCGCCGTTTCTCGCCGATAAGCTTCGTCTGCGAGGCATCCGGCGTCGGCAGCGCGCCGCCGCCGTCGCCTACCGCCATTTCGGTGATCTGCAGCTTAGTGCCGAGCGCCGTGGCGTTCGCCAGTTTGGCCGCGCCCTGATTGGTCAGCAGGGCATAATATTTCGTTGTCATGTGCGCACTTCCGTCAGGTCAATTAAATGTACCGCTGAGCCGGTGTAGCCTGGCCCGTTCACGGTGATGATTTCAGGGGTATAGGGATAAACCGTTAGCTCGTCGCCGCTGTAGCTGGCGGCCGCTACCGGCAGCGTCCCGCTTGAATCGAGATTGATCGAAAGGCCGATCAGATGCCGACTGCACGGCTTGGCATCGGCGATCAGCCGCTCCAGCTCGTTGTACATCTCCTCGGTAATGCCAGTATCGAGCACACCGACGTCGAGGCGAAACGTGCCCGGCGCGTCGCCGGTTTTCCACCACTCGGTAATGCGGATCAGATAGCCGAGCGGCTCGACGATGCGCCGCAGCGAGCCGATGGTGCCTTTATGCCGGTGCACGTACTCCGAAGCGGCCACGACGTTGCGTTTGGTCGCCTCATTCCACCCGGCGTCCCAGCGGTCGACTGACCAGGCCCAGGCGAGATAAGGCAGCAGCGCCACCGGGCAGGTCTGCGCGTTCCATAGCTGGCGCAGCGGTACCGGCATCGCCTCGATATCGGCGCAGGCCTGCGCGGCGGCGACTTCAAGGGTTGAGGAGCCGCTCGGCAGCAGCCGATCACTCATCGGAACCTCCTACCCTGATGCTGTAGCCGCTGCAGTACGCAGCCTGGGTCTTATCCAGCACCACGTCGGCCGTCGGCTGCGCCAGCTCGACGCGCTGCACGCCTTCCACATGCAGCGCGGCGTAGAGCGCCGACTGGCGGATATCGCGCCCCAAACGCGACTGGGCGTTGATAAAGGCGAGCAGCTTCGCTTCGGCGGCGGCGCGGATCGGCTCCGCTTCCGGGCCGGGATAGAGAAACAGCGTCGCGTCGACGCGGTAGTCGACAATAGCGGCCGTCTGCACGCTGACGCGATCGGCGACCGGACGCACATCCTCATCGTTAAGCGCGTTGGCCACGATGGCCAGCAGATCGGCTGGCGCGGTGCCGTCGCCTTCGCGGCTTAGCACGGTGATCACCACCTCCGCCGGCGCCGGACTGGTGGCGGAAACGTCCGCTATGCGTCCATCGGCGCTTTTGGCGTGATACTCGTAGGCGCCGCTCGGCCCCGCCACGCTCAGCCCTTCGAACGCGGCGGCGATGCGCATGCGGAAGTTATCGTCGCTCTCCATCACCGCCGCGGTCGGCGGCAGCGTACTGTCGTCCGCCGCTCTCAGCGTCAGCCGGGTCACGCCGTTGTTGGCGCCCAGCTGATCGAGATCGGCGCCGGTCGCCCAGGCGACCATATTGGCTTTCGCCGCCTCGTTGATGCGCTGGCGCAGGATCAGCTCGCGATAGGCGTTCTCCTGCAGCAGCTTCACCAGCGGCTCCGACTCCAGCGCCAGCGTGCGGGTTATCGCCGCCTGCTGCTCGGCCGGATAGAGGGAAATCAGCGTCGCCTTGCGCTCGGCCAGCAGGGTTTCATAATCCAGCGCCTCCACCACGTCGGGCGCAGGCAGCTGGCTCAGGTCAATGGTTGCCATAGGTTCAGCTCACGGGAATAGTCAGGGAAAAGGCTTGCGCCGTATCGCTGCGGCTGCCGGTAAGCTCTACCGTCATGCCGCCGTCATACGACGCCTCATAGCTGATAGCGCTCAGCTGAATGCGCGGCTCCCACTGCAACAGCGCCATATAGCAGGCGGACATAATTTGCAGGCGCAGCGCCGGGTTTTGCGGCTGGTCGATCAGCGCCGACAGCAGCGAGCCGTAGCGGCGACGCATGACTCGGGAGCCGAGCGGCGTGGTCAAAATATCGCGCACCGACTGGCGGATATGCTCCAGCTCCGCCAGCGCCGCGCCGCTGTCGCGGCTCATACCGATATATCTTTCGGCCATTACTGCGGTCCTCCAGAAAGATCGCCGCCCGACTTCACGCCGCCATGCTGATGGGCGTCCACCACGATGCCGTTAGAGCGCAGGCTGCCGCCGCTGTGGGTCACGTTGCCCTGCAGCGTGCCGCCGCCGGTCACCTCCAGCGTGGCGGTCTTCAGCTTTGCGCTGCACTCCACCAGCGGCGCATCGAGCAGGATGCTGGTCGCCGCCTGGAGGCGCGCGGTCTGAATGCCGCTCGCCCTGAGCGCGCCGTTCTGCGGCTCATACTCGATAACCGCGCCGTCGGGAAACGCCCAGTGCAGCGCGTCAGCCGAGGCGGAAGGCGCAGGATGGCTGTCGGAGAAGATGCCCGGCAGGATAAAGCCGGTATTCAGCTCGCCGCCCAGGCTCAGCAGCAGCACCTGCTCGCCGATCGACGGCGCGCTCCAGGCGCGCGAGCGTCCGGCGCGGGCGCTGAGCCACGGCAGCCAGCCGGTTTCATTGTCGCCGCTGCGTACGCGGCAGCGCCCGCTCTGCGGATCCACCGCCGAGACGGTGCCGATGCGGATAAGGTTGCGCAGCAGGCGCAGGATTTCGCTGATATGTTCGTTCATGTCGCTAGTGTTACCTCCGGTGCATGCGGCCAGCAACGCGACGCCGACCGCTGAGAGATGACAGAACAGCTTTAGCGCTGCCACTCGCTGACCAGCGCGCCGTGCACCCAGAGCTGCAGCGGCGCGTTGTCGTTAGCGGGCGGCGTCGGCTCGCCGGGAAAGGTGACCTGCAGCGCGCTCTCCTGCTGCGTGACCAGCACGCGCTCGGTCAGCTGCAGGCCGATGCTGAGCGCGCCAGCGGCGTCAACGGCGAAGGTAAAATCGCTGCGTCGTTTCTCGGCGTTGCCCATCATCTCCGGCTGGTTATCCCGCAGCCAGGCGAGCAGCGGCACGATCACGGCCTCGATATCCTGCTCAACGTCGGCGAGGGTTAACTCCAGCCGGTAGCGATACTCAAAAGAGAGCGACGGCGCGCTGGTCGCCACCACCGTTCCGGCGGCGATCGTCATGGACAGCCGCTCCGGGTTTTGCTGTAGCAGCGGCACGCTGCGGCTCAGCGCCGCGCGTAGCTGTTGAGGTTTCTGCATCCTGTTGCTCCTGACACGCTTTAATGGTTTCAATCTGCAGCCCGCAAGACGCGAGCGCAGCCTCTAGCTGACGGTTATCTGCCGCCAGATCGCCCTGCGTTCGCAGGCTGTTGCCCGGCACTGGACAGCTGTTCACGCGCGGACAGCCAGCCCAGATAATCGCGGGCGTTGTCGAAGGCGGGACGGCTGTGCAGCCGGATAAGATCGTCAGGCAAAGCGGCAGCAGACCACTCGCGTAACGCCTGGTTTGCATCGGTTTCCCTCGCTATTTGCACTTCTCGGTTAAGGGCGAGGCGGCTGGCCTGACTCTGCTGCTGACGCAGCGCCGCCTCGCGTTTGCTGTTCGCCTGCGCCTCGCGATTGAGGCGGGCGATGGTCCGATCGCGGCTGGCGAGATCGGCGGAGAGCGCGGCGCTGGCGCGCTGCGCCTCGCGTAATTGCGCGCCGAGCTGCGCGCCGCGCCAGCCGGTGAAGGCGAGCGCCAGCAGCAGCGCCGCCAGCAGCGCAAGACAGAGGCGCGTCATGGGACGCCTCGCAGGCACCAGGCGCGCTCCCGCTCGCGCCGCTGCGCCAGTCCGGCGCTTTTCACGCCGTTAACGTAGATCCAGCGCGACAGCTGGTCGCACGCCGCGCGCCAGCGCTGCTGATTGAGATAGCTGGCCAGGGTCGAGCGGCAGGCGGCGCCGGCGCCGACGTTGAAGGCGAAGCTCGCCAGCGCGTCCCAGACCGGCTGCGGCATCGCCACCGGCACGCAGAGAGAGAGCTGGCGTTCGACGCGGATCAGGTCATCGACCAGATTGACCGCCGCCTGGCGCTCGCTGACAGCGCTCTGCGGCGTCACGCCTGCGGTATGGCCGATGCCGTTGGTCCAGACGCCGGCGCTGCACTGATAGGGCGAGGTGCGGCAGCCCTCCGCGTCGGCCAGCAGTTGCAAACCGCCGGAGGAGATTTTCAGGGTCTCGAACTGCGGCAGCAGCGCGGCGATCGCCAGCACGGCGACCACGGCGCAGCGCTTCGCGGTCTGGCTCACGACAGCCTCCCTGCGCGCCGGCGCTGAAGCTCATAGGTTTTGCGGCGGTAGTGCCAGTTGATGAAAAAGGTCGCTACGTTGACGATCAGGGTAATGACCGCCACGCCGGAGCCGACCAGAAACGCGATATCCTGAATGGTGTGGCGGCCCAGCCACATCAGAAACAGGCTGACCAGGTAGTTAATCAGCGAGCTGGTTTTCTCCATCTTCAGTCCCACAGATTGACGGTTTCGCCGGTGGCCGCGTCGGGCAGATCGGGCAGCGTCAGCGCACAGCCGTGCGGCAGGACGGCGCCGCGCTCGGCGAGGCCAGGATTGGCGGCGTAAACCTGCTCGACCGCCTGCTGCGTGCGGCCGTAGTAGCGATAGCAGATCTCATCGACCGTATCGCCCTGGAGCGCGTAGATATTCATGGCGATAGCTCCCGATCGGACCCGCGGACGGGCACGCTAAAATGGTGCGTCACTGTTGTTGTTCCCCGCTGGAGGTGGTGTCTGCAGACCCGGGTTCGGGCCGTTAAGTGCGGCGGCGCGTGCGCGTCGTCCGGCATAGCCAGTCTCCTCGCTGCGGGGCGACGGCTCAACGCCGGCCCGCCCGCTGGAATATGGGCAAACAGCCCGATCGCGGCGCAAAAAAAAACGGCACCCGAGGGTGCCGTTATTGCTTCCGTTCAGCCGTCGTCAGACAGCGCGAGCGTCAAAGGGAAAGGTGGGAGATCTGCCGCTGATTATGCGTCGAGCCATCGCCTCTCATCGCGATACCTGCATTGTTATTTATTAGTGGGTATCGCGGAGAACGAAACGGCAAATTCCTTGTTTTTTATCATCATGTCGCCGGCAATCTCGGCGATCAAAGCGAGGGCCACTTCCCGGTCGCGTTCCCTGCAAACTCCTTCAGTGGTCAGACGTGCAATGAGCTCGACGCGCTCAAGCATTACCTGTTCTTGTAAATCAGTATCCACTTTCCCTCCCCCATCTTATAACTGTATATCTATACAGTAGCACAGCATGCAATCTGATATAAAGAAAATTAAGATCGGAACGACCTGCCTTTAGGCTATTGATATAGAGACTTTTTTGGCGTGACAACCCCTAAGCCAAATTAGTAAAAAAGGCGGAAAAAGCGCGTCAGGGCGGCGTATTTTGACTGTATAAAGCGCCATCGCCAGCCGGTTTCGCCCTCTTTTTTACCGCCGCTTCAGGCCAATGATTTAACCGCGCTAATACGCCTGGCCGGCGCGATATCCGCGTACAGTTAATGACAGAACTCCAAGCTGATGCGTCCTGCTCGACCTTTTCAGCCTCCGCATTACGCTTCGGCACCAGCTTCCAGTTAACCAGCCGGGTCAGCAGCGGTTTCTGCTTGCCCGTGGCACTGAGGTAGACGCCTTTGATGCGCGTAATCTCTTCGCCCCAGCTGTTGCACTCTTCGGCCTGCTGGTACCAGACGCGCACCGCCAGCTCATCGCGCCGCACAAAGGGGCCGCCCTGGGCGTTGATGTAGGCGGCCCAGTCGCCGCTGTCCGCCGCCGCGCGCGCTTCGGCCAGCTCGTCGCTCAGCCCCTTGCCCTCGGTGAGACGGCGCAGCTCGCGCCAGACGGTGACCGGCGCCCCGCCGACAAACTGAAACTGACGGATATGCCAGCGTCCCGCCCAGGCGGAAACCGCGGCGGCGCAGTCGCGCAGCGGCGCGCCGCTCTCGCTGTCCCGCTCGCCGTCGAGCGCGTAGCCGTCGATGTTTTTGGCGATATATTTCGCGATGTAGCCGGTGGCGCTGCCCTTTTGCGGATCGATGGCGGTGGTGTGAAAGCGCGCCTTGCGCGCCTGTTCGCTGGTCAGCTCTTCGCTCTCCTGCTGGCAGGCGTACTCCGTCAGGATCTGGCGCACCTGCGCGGCCTGCTGGGGGCGCATAAACAGCAGCAGGTGCCAGTGCGGCGTGCCGTCATGGTGGGGTTCGGCGACGCGAATGCCGAACAGGCGGATCTGCTCGCGGTGCAGCCTGGCGCGTACTTTTTGCCAGAGCTGACAGAGGTAGCGCTGCGTCTCAGCCGGGCTGGCGCCGCGCCATTTGGGGTTGAGCTGGCCGCTGCCGAGCGTGGCGTGATAGCGCGCCGGCGCGGTCAGCGTGCAAAACTCGCCGACGTAGCCCATCTCATGGCAGATGGTTTCAAAGCCGCGAATGCGCGTCATCAGCTCGCAGCGGCGGATGGCCGGATTGGCGACGCTGCCGTCATGCTTGTCGATCAGGCTGATGCGGTTGCCCTCTTCGTCCTCCAGCTCCATGCTCTGCAAAAAGTCGCGGGTGCGGCGCTTCTGCTCGCGCCATTCGGCAATGGTCACGCGGCTGGCGTAGGGCGAATGCGTTTTGCTGACCTGCGCCAGCGCAATCTGCAGATGTTCGCGCCATTCGGCGGCGATGCGGCGCAGCCGCCCTTTCCACCACGTCTCTCCCTGCATACGCATAATCGCCGGCGTCGCCTCTTCCGGCGCGAAGAAGCGCGTAGTGACCTTCTGCCACAGCGGCGGCGTCTGGCCAAACTCGCGGGTAATCGTCGCGGCGGTCAGATAGAGGTCGTGGCTGTAGCGCCAGTCCGATTCGCTGCGATTCTGCGCGTGCAGCTGCACCAGCTCGGCGAAGATAAAGCTGGCGATATCGCCCGCCAGCCGATCGACATCGGCGCGCGCCATATCGGGCAGCTGGTTAAAGCGGCGCATCAGCTCCCACAGCGCGCCAGCCGCCGCTGCCGCGCCTTGTTCCTGTGCGGCGTGGCCGCTCAGCCGCGCGGCCACGCCGCGACGCATCGCGCCGAGCCGATACTGCGCGTTGACCCGCTCCACGCGCGGCAGCAGGCGATCGACGAAGGTGGTCGTCAGCCAGGTCGCGGCGCGGGCAGAGCCGCGTTCGCGCGCCAGCCGATCGTGACGCAGCCTGATGGCGCGCTGCACCAGCGACGGCTGTTGCTCCAGCGATCGCCACGCCTGCGACAGCGCCGCCAGCTCGCGACTGCGCTGCTGCATCGCGGCGTGAGTAGGATAAGGCGAGGCGATAGCCTGACGCGGCGCGTTCCACGGCCAAAAGAGGCGCTGCATTACCGGCCGCCCTGATAGTGGCGGCCGCGCAGCTCGGCGATCTCCTGACAGGCGACGCAGCGCGAAACGCCGCTGATGGCGCGTCGACGCGCCTCAGGGATCGCGCTGTCGCACTCCTCGCAGAAGAAGGCGCTGACGCCTTTCGCCCGCTGCGTCACGGCGGCGATATCGAGCGCCAGCTGCTCCGCCTGACGCTGCTGCTCAATGTCCATGCTGTCGACCATTAGCGCAGCTCCTGCGATTCATCGCGGTAGCGCTGCGCCTCATAGCGGAGCAGCTCGGCGGCCTCGATGCCGCTCAGCCCCTGGCGGCCGATATGCGTCGCCATCGCGGCCAGACGGTCAGCGACCGCCTGCGCGCGGCCTCTGCGTTCGTCGTAGCGCGCGGCGGTTAGCAGAACGTTCAGCGCATCGCTGTCGGCGTGAGGATTAGGGTATTTCATCTTTTCTCTCCTGAATTCAGACAAAGGGAAGCCCGACGGGTTGACGTCATCGATTTGCGGTTAAGGTCAGTTACTCAGACAGATACTGGTCGGCGTCGGAAAAGGGACGCGGCAGCAGCCTGCCCCAGCGCACCAGTTTGTTCATGGCGGCAATAATCAGCGCGCGGCGGGGCTCATCGAAGGATTCAAAGGCGTCGCCGACCTCCTGTAGCCGGAAGCTCCCCGGTTTTTCCCGGTTCGCCAGCGTCAGCACGCAGAACTTAAATTCCTCGCTCTGCCGGTTGAAGGCGACCAGCGCCGGATTACGGCTGTCGCTCCGCATTCGCCGCCAGCTTCTGCGAAACTCATCGAAGCTCATGGCCGCCGCAGGTTCAGAGTGGCTATTCATCATAAGTGAATCACTCTGGCTGAAAGTTAACAGAAAAAGAGCCAGGCGTTTTCGTGACGCGCGCTGGCGCGCCTGGCACGCCGCGCGTCGCTGTAGCCAATGCGCCGGGCCTGGCGCAAAACCCAGACGAGAGGCGCTCTGCCTGGATAAAAAGCGCTGAAACGGGACGTTTTACGCCGATTCGTAATAAAAGGAGCGCAGCTATGGCATTTGTAATATCAGGCCTCATAGGGCATCATCTCCAGTTAACGTAATGTCAGTTATATGCGATAACATTCACAACGCAGTGATGCTAATTCAAATATGTTAGTAACACAAGAGGAAGCTCAAAAATGTTAGTCACTAATTTTAACGGGAGCGGCGGGGCTATCCTCGACAGGCTGATTCAGGCCTATGGGTTTAAACAAAAGTCGCAGTATGCCGAGCATGTCGGGCTCTCTTCGAGCAACCTGGCAATGCGTTATAAAAGAGACGCTTTCCCGGCTGATCTGGTGGTGCAGTGCCTTATCGATACCGATGCCGAACTAAACTGGATCCTCTATGGCCAGGGCAATCCGCCCAGCGCGGTGCAGGCGCAGAAGGCGGAAAAAGGCAGCGAAAGTCACCCGATGAAAAGCCTGACCGATATTGAGCGGGTTAAGTTAACAAATGGTGAACTCGCGCCTGTCGATTTTGTGACTCTGGAGAGCAAGCTGTTCCTGGATAAGGTGGCGCCCCACAGCAATCTGCTGGCGGTGATTGAAGGCGAGCAGCAGTACATCGTTAACCGCAGCTTTAAGGCGGTGGTGGACGGCAAATGGCTGCTGGATATTGAAGGCATGGCCAGCCTGCGCAACCTCGCGCGACTGCCTGGCGGCCGGGTCAGAATTAGCGGCGGCGACGCGGAATTTGAGTGCGCGCTGAACGACATTTCCGCCACCGGCATCGTGGTGATGACGTTAATTTAAAGGAGCCGCGCTTCGCCCAGGCGAACCGAACCGATACATGCGATTCAGACTTAACATTCTTATTCCCCTTCTTCTCCTCTGCGTAGCCGCCGGCTGGTACTGGCTGACGCCGCACTACAGCAAAGAGGATGAGGCCTACTACATCTCAGTATTCTGCGCGATTCACCATGACGACAGCCGCCGCTTTGTGGCGGATATGCGCACGGTGATCGAAGGCGGCAACTCCGACTATGCGCTGCAAAAAATCCGCTTCCAGCCGCGCCTCGGCCAGCACGTGGCGGACGCCTGGCAGACGCTGAGCGCCGGGCAAAAGGCGCAGGCCAGCGCCGACGCCGCCCAGTGCCGCGCCCTGCTCTCCGCTACGCTAAATTAAGCCGACGCTGCGCTGCGCCACGCCGTTACAGCGCGAAATCCGCGTGTTATCTTGTGGGTTTCGCAACATCTTTTCAGGCAAGCTCTAATGACAAAACTGCGGGTAGGCATTGTGTTCGGCGGCAAATCGGCCGAGCACGAAGTATCGTTACAGTCGGCTAAAAATATCCTTGATGCGATCGATAAAACGCGTTTCGAGCCGGTGCTGTTAGGCATTGATAAACAGGGTCAGTGGCATCTGAACGACGCCTCGAACTTTCTGATCAACGCGCAGGATCCGTCGCTGATCGCCCTTAACCGCGCCGGCGAAAGCGTGGCGCTGGTGCCGGGCGCGTCGCAGCAGCAGGTGATCGCTCGTCAGAGCGGTCATGCGCTGTCGCAGATCGATGTGATTTTCCCTATCGTGCACGGCACGCTCGGCGAAGATGGATCGCTGCAGGGCTTGCTGCGCATGGCGTCGCTGCCTTTTGTCGGCTCTGGCGTGCTCGGCTCGGCGGTCAGCATGGACAAAGACTTCACCAAACGCCTGCTGCGCGACGCCGGGCTGCAGGTCGCGCCCTGGATTAGCGTTACGCAGGCGCAGCGGTCGCGTATTCAGGCGGCGGAGATTGTCGCGCAGCTCGGACTGCCGCTGTTTATCAAACCGGCCAATCAGGGCTCTTCAGTGGGCGTCAGCAAAGTCGACAGCGTCGACGACTTCGACCGCGCGCTGGATCTCGCCTTTACCTTCGATCGCAAGGTGCTGATTGAAACCGGCATCAAAGGCCGCGAGATCGAGTGCGCGGTGCTGGGCAACGACGATCCGCAGGCGAGTCCGTGCGGCGAAGTGGTGGTGCACGACGCCTTCTACTCCTACGAGACCAAATATATCAGCGAAACCGGCGCGCAGACGCAGGTGCCAGCCGCCATCGACGCCGCGCGCAGCGAAGCGATCCGCGCCGTAGCGATTAAGGCGTTTCAGGCGCTGGAGTGCAGCGGAATGGCGCGCGTCGACGTTTTCCTGACGGAAGCGGGCGAGATTATCGTCAACGAGGTGAATACCCTGCCCGGCTTCACCAACATCAGCATGTATCCCAAGCTGTGGCAGGCAGCGGGACTCAGCTATCGCGATCTGATCACCCGCCTGATCGAGCTGGCGCTGGAGCGCCATCAGCAAACCAGCCAGCTGAAAAGCAGCGTTTAGTCGCGAAGCGGCGCGTTACGCCACGTCGCTGGTGGCCAGCGCAAGGGTTTTGAAAGCGGGCGTGGTCTGGTTGCGCCCGTTGCGCTTGGAGAGATAGAGGTTTTTATCCGCGGCGGAGATCAGCTGGTTAACCAGGCTGTGCCAGTCGCGCTCTTCGCCCGCCTTGCCCTGCGCCAGCCCCAGGCTGACGGTGACGGTGACGGTGTTGCCCTGCAGCCAGAACTTCTCTTTGCCGATCGCCTGCCGCACCGTCTCCGCCAGCTGGTAGAGCCGCTCGGGACGCGCGTCGAACAGCACGATGGCGAACTCCTCCCCGCCGAAACGGCAGATGCGCCCCTGCTTGCCCACCACTTGCTGCATGCGCAGCGCAATCTCCTCCAGTACGCCGTCGCCGGCATCATGGCCAAAGTTGTCGTTGATGGCTTTGAAATAGTCGACATCCAGCAGGATGACCCCGACGTTGCGCTGCGCCGAGAACGGCTCCTCTTTCAGGCTTTCATAGAGCCCGGAGCGCGACAGCAGCTGGGTAAGAAAATCGTAGTTGGCGCGCAGCGCGAGCCGCTGATTAAGCTGACGCACCGCATCCATGCTGACGGCGACGATCAGCGGGCTGATGGCGACGGTGGCGACGCCGAGACGCGCCGAGGTGAGATGGCTTAAATGCAGCAGGTTATCGTTGCCCTGAATGTTCATCACGCCGTGCGATACCAGCACAATTTCGCTGATGCCGGTCAGCAGGATCACCAGGCTGGTGACCGGGATCGGCAAGACGATGGCGCACCAGATCAGCGCCGGAACCGGAAAGGTCAGGCTGCCGGCGCCGCCCATCATCGCCCCGACCGCCAGCGACAGCAGCACGCTCAGCAGCGGCAGCCATTTGCCCGGCGAAAGCAGCGCGGCGAACGACAGGCCGCGCCAGTTGCGGGTCAGCAGGAAGGGCAGCAGCATCAGGCCGGTAGAGAACTGTTCGCTGAACCAGTCGCCCCAGGCGGTGGCGAAGCGGGTGTCGAAGCTTAAATCCTGCGCCAGCCCGCCCCAGGTGGCGCAGGCGAAGGCGGCCAGCAGGCAGGCGGGAAAGATGCGCAGCGCGTTGCTGATCTGTCTGCGATCGGAGTCGCGCAGGTAGTGCTTCACCAGCATCGAAACGGAGATAATGATAAACAGCAGGTTGGCGACGTTAAGCGTCACGGCGGGCCACGCCCAGCCGGAAAAGAGCGTGTCGTTCGCCACCATGGCGGCGAAGCTGGCAAGATAGTAGCGAATGCGGTGCAGCCAGGGATGCCGGACGATGACGGCGGCGACGATGGCGTTTACCGGCCAGAAGAGAGAAAGCTCCGCAGGCACGCGCAGATGGCTGCCCAAAAAGCAAAACAGCAGGGTGATAAGAAACAGCGAGAGGAGATTCGTTGTCGTGTTGTGCTCTGCAAACAGCTTAACGCGCATAGGTTTGAACCCTGTAGCCTGTAAATTCTCCGCTCCCTGCCCTTCCCGGACTTTCGCCGTACGCCATTAAACCGCACTTGCCGCCCGGGCAATTCAGTGAATAAACGGCAGAGATCGACGCTACTCGCAATCTGGGCTGCGCCGCCTGGCTTACGGCGCGCCAATTATGCCTTAAATAAAAAAATCGGCTATCCGAGATATCCGATTTTTCAGACAGCAACTAAGTCAAACTAGCGGGTGACATGGCCTGAAGAGCAAAGCGTCCCGCGACAAGGACAAAAACGCCGGGAGCGTTTTTGAACAACGCAGCGCGTTGGCCCGGCTACGGGCGCACCTCAAGGATGAGGTGCGTAATTGCGCGGGCCGAGCTGGCAGGGATGCCGTCTTTTGCGTCTTTGCGATCAGGCCATGTCACCCGCGTAATCACCTGACTAGCAGGCGAATCCCTCTTTTACTTCACCGCCACCGGCCACTGGCTGAGGCGAATGCCGCGCTTATCGGCGTTGTCGCCGAAATCCTTCAGCACCGCTTTCACGTCGGGATCCAGATACTCGGCGTTATCGTGATCCACAATCACCACGCTGTTCTCCGGGATCTCCGCCAGCAGCCCCTGCAGCTTCGGGTTGTGCAGAAAGGTCAGATTCTGCTGAAAGCGCAGCACATAGTGATCGTCATAGCGCGTCAGCTGCAGCGCGTTGCGGTGGCTCTTGTAGAGGCTGTACAGCATCTGCGTCGCCAGACCGATGCCGATACCTGCCAGCATGCCGAACAGGATAATGCCGCCGATGGTGGCGAGGAACGGCACGTACTGCTGCGCGCCCATGCGGAACTGCTCCATAAACAGGCGCGGCGTCGCCAGCTTATAGCCGGTATAGAGCAGCACCGCCGCCAGGCTGGCCAGCGGAATGGCGTTCAGCATATCGCTGAACCAGAGCCCGCAGATCAGCAGCAGCACGCCGTGGATCAGAATAGAGAGCTTAGTCTGCGCGCCAGTGCTGACGTTCACCGAACTGCGCACGATCACCGCGGTAATCGGCATGGCGCCCAGCAGGCCGGCGCTGAGGTTGCCGATCCCCTGCGCGAACATCTCGCGGTTGGGCGACGGCGGCGGATTCTGCGGGCGCAGCTTCTTCAGCGCCTCCTGGCTCAGCAGCGTCTCCAGGCTGGCGACCAGCGCCAGCGTCACCGCCACCACCCAGACCGACGGATTTTGCCACGCGTTCCAGGCCGGGCTCTCCAGCTGCGCCGCCAGCGCGGAGAGGCTGTCGAACTCCGGCAGCGCGATGCGCGACAGCTGGGCCGCCATCTCCGGCATCCACTCTCCGCCGAATACCGTGGCGGCGCAGCCGAACAGCACCGCCACCAGCGGACCGGGTATCCAGCCCAGCACGCCCGCCTTTTTCACCAGCGGCGTGGTCCAGAGCCAGAGGATCGCCAGACTGCCGCCGGCGACCAGCATCGCGGGCGCGGAAAAGGTCGCGGCGCCGCTGGCGAATCCGGCCAGACCGGCATCACCCTCGATCCCGAACGCCACCGGGATCTGCTGGATAATCAGCAAAATGCCGATAGCCGCCAGCATGCCTTTAATGACGCTGCCTGGCACCAGCGAGATAAAACGGCCGGCGCGCAGCAGGCCGAGGCCGCACTGCATCAGGCCAGCCAGCACCAGCGCGGTAAGAAAAGCGCTGAAGCTGCCGAGCGTCTCGATAGAGGCGACGACGATGGTCACCAGGCCCGCCGCCGGGCCGCTGACGGCAAAGCGCGACGGGCTAAGCGCGGTGACCAGCAGCCCGCCGATCACCCCGGTCAGCAGGCCGGCGAACGGCGGCAGTCCGCTCGCCTGCGCAATGCCCAGACAGAGCGGCAGCGCCACCAGAAAAACCACCAGGCCGGCAGGAATATCCTGACGAAGCGTATTCACATTCATGGCGAAGATTCCTCTGCTGATTGCTGGATTAACTCTTTAAGGTGGCCCGACTGCAGATCGTAAACGCAGCCGAACAGATCTAATGTCTGGCCCGCGCGCCACGCGTCGCGCACCGGGGCGGCGGCGGCGAGACGGGCGAACTGCGCCAGCACGTTAACCTCCACCAGCCGGTTCAGCGCCTCCGCGGCGATCTGCGGCGCGTCGGGCAGTCCATCCCCTAATGCCTGACGCAGCGCGGCGATACGGCGCGCCAGCGCCGACTCTTCCTGCGCCAGCGGGCTCTGCGGCAGGTCAATCGCCGCCTGAACGCCGCCGCAGCCGTAGTGGCCGCACAGCACGATGCGTTTTACGCCGAGATAGATGATGGCGTACTGCAGCACGCTCATCAGGTTGTCGTCGCCGTCGACCACCATGTTGGCGATATTGCGATGAACGAAGAGTTCGCCGGGATGCGAGCCGGTCAGGACTTCGGCCGGTACGCGGCTGTCTGAACAGCCAATCCAGAGTGAATGCGGTTTTTGTTGATGGAGGTATTTTTCAAAATAGTCAGGATTACGCTCGCGGCGCTGGAGCGCCCAGCTGCGATTTTTCGCTAATAAAGGTTTCAGTGTCGTCACAATCGTCTCTCTCAACAACCGGGGATCGAATATTCAGGCGAACAAGGCGGTGAACCGGCTCACCGTTAACCGGTGTCGGTTTAAGAAATAACGCAGTTGATCACAGAAATTGTTTATAGACGTTTATGATTGATTACGCATCCGTAATTTTTTTCCAGGCCAGGGCGGCCCGCTTTTTGTAAGGAATAATTCAACAGAGGTAAATTTCAGGTAAAGCTATTTAAGTATGCCTGATTTAAGCGACGCGGAAGAAACCATTAAATTTCATCAATATCAATTGATTGAAATAACCTTATTATTTAAAAGCTTTTCCTGCTGACAAATAATGACATTCCAGCTGGCGACATTTTTACACATGCTCAGTTACCAGCGGTACTTTATTACAGAAAAATCCGAATTAATTTTTTAACCAATAGCGATTAACACTGGCTGCTGGCAAAAAAGGCAGTGTAATAAACTTAATAAAGCTGGTTTTGAAAGTAAGAGATAATCAAATTAGTTTGCAGCAAAATAGTTACCTGCAAACGTAAATATCGACGGATAAAAACAAGAGCCTGCTGGCGCAGGCTCTTTCGCTTGACGAATTATTTACCGTTCCACGCTTTTAGCTGCGCATCGCGCGTTGAGAGCTGCTGCTGCGGCGTCAGCTTGTTATAGTTTTCCGCCATGCCGCTCTCCCAGTCGCCATAGAGCGGATTAGGCAACACAATAAACTGGGTGCCGAACAGCGCGTGGTTCTGGCTGACAAAGGCGCGACGCTGCGCGTTGCCCTGGTGCCAGGTCGCCGCGCCGAAATCGTTGAGGTTATCGCCGACGTAGAGCACCACGTTGTAGCCCGCCGCTTTGATGGCGTCGAAACGCGCCTGCTTGTTAGAACTGCCGGTGCTGAGGCGCACGGTCTGCGGCGTCACCTGCGGGAAGCCGAGCTGCGTCAGATTAGCGACGGTGGCGTCGAAATCTTTCTGGTCGCGGTTCGACACGTAAAACAGCGTGCCGCCGTGCGAAGTGACGTAGCGGGCGAAATCGACCGCGCCGGGCACCGCCAGCGCCTGCTTCGCCTGGGTCCACGTCGACCAGCTTTGCGCGCTGAACGGCTGGCCGTTTTTCGCCTGCCAGGCGCTGTAGGCGCTGTTGTCGATCATGGTTTCATCGAGATCGACGATCACCGCCTTGGGCTTGCCGGTGAGCGACGGCGCGGCGTCGAACGCCAGCCGCGCGCCGTTGAAGGCCTGCCACGTCAGCGCCTGATACTCGCCGGACTGCTGGAACCAGTTCAGGGCCAGCACCGACTGCTGGCCGAGCTGTTGCTGCGCATGTTGCGTTGTCTGCGAGGCGCAGCCCGACAGCATCAGCGCCATCAGGCCGCTGGTCAGCAGCGTTGCGGTCATTTTCATCCTGTTATCCTTAAGCCGAAAGTGGGAAGAGGTAACGCTTTCAAAATGTAGCAGTTAACCTAAGCTGAATGCAGCCAAACGCCTCAGAGGAGATTCATATGGGAATCCGCGTACGCTCTACCCTGCTTGATGCGCTGGAGTGGGTTGACTATGCCTTCCAGCCGGCAGGCGAAGCGCCGCCCGACGATGTCGCTTACGGCCATCAGCGCCACAGCGCCACGGTGGTGGATGACGAAGCCAACGTGCCGCCGAAAAGCTGCGAGTCCGACGGGATTATCGGACTGGGCGCCCGGCCGGTCGCGGTCTACACCGCCGACTGCCTGCCGGTGCTGATCGCCGATACGCAGCAGCGGCGCGTGGCGGCGGTGCATGCCGGGCTAAAAGGCACGCTGGCGGGCGTGCTGGAGCGCGCCGTCGACAGGCTGTGCGAAACAGGCAGCTCGCCGGACGGCCTTTATGTCGCCATCGGGCCAGCCATCGCGCCCTGCTGCTATGAGCTGGGCGAGGAGATGCTGAGCGCCGTCGCGCCCACGCTTTCTGGATCGCAGCCGCCCTGCTGGCAGCGCGAGCAGCCGCACAATCCGCTCGCCGTCAGGCCGCAGGCGAAGGCGACCCGCAACGGCGTCTGGTTCGATCTGCCGCAGCTGGCGACGCTAAGGCTGACAGAGGCGGGCGTGCCGGCGGCGAACATCGAAAACGTCAGCTTTTGCACCTACTGCATGGCGGAAACCGGCTCCAGCTATCGCCGCAATACCCACTTCAACAGCGGCTATCAGTCGCGCTTCTCATGGATACGCCGTCGGGGCGGCTAAGGCTCGCTTTTTTGATGCGCCTCACAGCGCGGCAAACTTTCACTTTTTTTTAACATCACGGCAGCTACATTACACTCATCCGACCACTTAACCTGAGTGATGCCGCCGTGAAGAGTCATGCCTACCCTGCCCTGTTCGCCCCGCTCGACCTGGGGTTTACGCAGCTGCGCAATCGCTTCCTGATGGGCTCGATGCATACCGGACTGGAAGAGCATGGCGACGGCGCCCAGCGCCTTGCCGCATTTTATGGCGAGCGCGCGCGCGAAGGCGTCGCGCTGATCGTCACCGGCGGCGTCGCGCCCAACGCGCAGGGCGTGGCGATGAAGCATGGCGCGACGCTGGTCTCGCCGGAACAGTGCGGCTGGCATCGCCAGATTACCGACGCGGTACATGCGGAAGGCGGCAAAATCGCCCTGCAGATCCTGCATACCGGCCGCTACAGCTACCAGCAGGATCTGGTGGCGCCCTCGGCGATCCAGGCGCCGATTAACCCTTATCTGCCGCAGGAGATGAGTGAGCAGGCGATCCTGCAAACCATCGACGACTTCGCACGCTGCGCGCGGCTGGCGCAGCGCGCGG
This sequence comes from Pantoea sp. X-Soil-MYKO-1289, assembly GCF_059730625.1. Taxonomy (NCBI): domain Bacteria; kingdom Pseudomonadati; phylum Pseudomonadota; class Gammaproteobacteria; order Enterobacterales; family Erwiniaceae; genus Pantoea; species Pantoea sp. X-Soil-MYKO-1289. Next base: position 522,141 of record NZ_AP036004.1, on the reverse strand, counting down.
GCTATGATGGCGTAGAGATCATGGGCTCGGAAGGCTACCTGATTAATCAGTTTTTAGCGCCGCGCACCAACCAGCGTAGCGACCGCTGGGGCGGCGACGCGACGCGCCGCCAGGCGTTCGCGCTGGCCGTCACCCGCGCGGTGCGCGACGCCGTGGGCCGCGACTTTATTGTGATTTTCCGCCTGTCGATGCTCGATCTGGTGGAGGACGGCAGCTCGCTGGAAGAGACGCTCACGCTGGCGACCGCGCTGGAGAAAAGCGGCGTCACCCTGTTCAATACCGGCATCGGCTGGCACGAAGCGCGCGTTCCCACCATCGCCACCTCGGTGCCGCGCGCGGCCTTCGCCTCGGCGGCGCGGCGGCTGCGCCAGCATGTTTCGGCCCCGGTGATCGCCACCAACCGCATCAACCATCCACAGGTAGCGGAACAGCTGTTGCAGAGCGGCTGCGCGGATATGGTGTCGCTGGCGCGCCCGTTTCTCGCCGACGCCGCCTTCGTCAGCAAATCGGCGCGCGGCGCGGCGGAGAGCATCAATACCTGCATCGCCTGCAACCAGGCCTGCCTCGACCAGATCTTTGTCGGCAAGATCACCTCCTGTCTGGTGAATCCGCGCGCCTGCCACGAAACCCTGATGCCGGTAACGCCCTGCGTCGCGCCGAAGGCTATCGCGGTAGTGGGCGCCGGTCCGGCAGGCATGGCCTTCGCCCTGCAGGCGGCGCAGCGCGGCCATCGGATAAGGCTCTACGACGCCGACGACGCCATCGGCGGCCAGTTCAACATCGCGCGCCAGATCCCCGGCAAAGCGGAGTTTAGCGAAACCCTGCGCTACTTCACCCACCAGCTTGCCGCGGCCGGCGTCGAGGTGCAAACCGGCCGTCGGGTGACGGCGGCGGATCTGGCCGAGGCGGACGAGGTGGTGCTGGCAACCGGCATTCAGCCGCGCACGCCGGCGATCCCCGGCATCGATCATCCGCGCGTGCTCAGCTACCTTGAGGTGCTGCGCGACAAAAAACCGGTAGGCCGCCGCGTCGCCATTATCGGCGCGGGCGGCATCGGCTTCGATACCGCCATGTACCTTTCTCAGCCGGCGGAGGCGCAGACCCGCGAAAGCTTCTGCCGCGAATGGGGCATCGACCTGACGCTGGCGCAGCGCGGCGGCCTGACGCACGCCGAGCCGCAGCCTGCCGCGCGCGCCATCTGGCTGCTGCAGCGCAAACTGGGCAAACCGGGCGCGGGCCTGGGCAAAACCACTGGCTGGATCCATCGCGCCACGCTGCAGGCGCGCGGCGTGCGCATGTGGGGCGGCGTCGAGTATCTGGCGATCGACGATGAGGGGCTACTGCTGCGCCGCGACGGCGCAGTGGAGAAAGTCGTCGTGGATAACGTGATTATCTGCGCCGGTCAGGAGCCGCAGCGCGAGCTGGAGGCGGCGCTGCGCGCCCACGGCAAAAGCGTTCACCTTATCGGCGGCGCCGACGTGGCGCTGGAGCTGGATGCCCGCCGGGCGATCGCCCAGGCGGTGCAGCTGGCGCTGGCAATCTGATCAGCGCATCTTCACCGCGCGCAGCACCACGAACTTCTGGTTCGAGGCCACCAGCGTGCAGTTGCCGAACAGTTTTTTCAGCTTATGGTGATAGTCGAGATGGCGGTTGCCGACGATGCGCAGCTCGCCGCCGTACTGCAGACAGCGTTTAGCGTCGCGGAACATCTGCCACGCCAGGTGATCGGTGACGGCGTGCTGCTGATGGAACGGCGGGTTGCAGAGCACGGCGTGCAGACGGTCTGAGGGATAGCCGCTCAGCACGTTGTTGACGCGAAAGACGCAGCGCGTCACATCCTGCGGGCGGTTCACCTCGACGTTGAGCTGGCTCGACGCCACCGCCATGTAAGACTCGTCAAGAAAATGCACTTCCGCCTGCGGATTGCTCTCCAGCGCCATCAGGCCGATCACCCCGTTGCCGCAGCCGAGATCGACGATCTCGCCTTCGATATTTTCCGGCAGATGATGCATAAAGAGGCGCGCGCCGATATCCAGCGAGGTGCGCGAGAAGACGTTGGCATGGTTGTGGATCTGCCAGGGCGTCTCGTCCAGCGGCCAGACGGTGGTTGCCGCCTGCGGCGCCAGCGTCGGCGCGCTGAACTGGGTGTAGATCAGACGCGCTTTTTTCCACGCCAGCGAAGTGCGCGTGTCGCCGAGGATCTTCTCGAACAGCTGCAGCGTGGAGTTATGGATCTCTTTAGCGCGCGCCGCCGCCAGGATCACCGTATCTGCGGTCACCACCTCGCGCAGGGCGCGCAGCTGCTGCTCCAGCAGCGCCAGGGTTTTCGGCACCTTGATCAGCACCGCGGCCGGCGCGGCGGGCAGCGGGTCGAGGCTGCTGAGAAAGCGCACTTCGCCGTCGTCAAGTTCATTGAGGCGCAGGTTTTGCCGCGTCGCCTGCTGGCTGAGCCAGGAGTCGCTGACGTGCCAGACCGGACGCGGGTTGAGCGCGCAGGTGAGCGCGCCGAAGCTGTCGTTGAACACCAGGATCGGGCCTTCCGGCAGCGTCTGCTGCAGCAAATATTCATCCGCCGCATCCCACGCCTGAAGCGGACTCTCTTCACGCATTTGCGGAAAACGATGCAGGATCAGGGTGCGATCCGCTAGTTCAAGTTGGCTCATGAATTCTCCGGCTGGTACAATCTGGCTGTTTTACGCCCTAAAAAGGGGGCGCAGTATACTGTCTTTCGCCGGGAATCCCTAATGTCCTCACTCATCTATCTGCAGGGTTATCCTGAGAACATCCTTCAGCAGGTTCAGACGCTGATCAAACATGAAAAGCTTGGCGCTTTTTTGCAGCAGCGCTATCCCGACAGCCACAATATCGTTAGCGATAAAGCGTTATATGACTATACCCAGGCGCTGAAAAATCGCTTTATGCGCAACGCGCCGCCGATAAGCAAAGTGATCTGGGATAATAAAATCAAGGTGATGAAACACGCGCTGGGCCTGCATACGGCCGTTTCGCGCGTTCAGGGCGGCAACCTCAAAGCCAAAGCGGAGATCCGCGTCTCGACCTTTTTCCGCCTCGCTCCCGAGCCTTTCCTGCGCATGATCGTGGTGCACGAGCTGGCGCACCTGAAAGAGAAAGATCACGACAAGGCGTTCTATCAGCTCTGCTGCCATATGGAGCCGGACTACCATCAGCTGGAGTTCGACGCTCGCCTCTGGATGACGGATCAGGCGATGCGCGGCAACGCGGCCTAAAGGAACTCCTGCGCTTTCTGGATCAGGCTGGTTTTGGTCAGCGCGCCGAGAAAACGCTTCTCCTGCGGATTATTCAGCACCGGCAGGCGCTCCAGCGTCACGCGCGCGAACGCCTCCCAGCCTTCGCGCATGCTCTGGTTCTGGTAGACGAAGGGAAAGTTGTCGTCCATGACCGTAGAGACCGGCGAATCGAGCGTGATCTCCTGCGCCAGCACTTTGCGCGCGATATCATGGATCGAGACCACGCCGAGAAAAGCGCCCGCCGCGTTAATTACGTAGACGTAGCGCTCGCGCTTCAGCGAGCTGACCGCCAGCGCCTGCCCCACCGACTCCTGCGGCTGCAGCGCCGCCCCCGGAATTATCAGTTGCGCCACGCGCATGTTGTCGAAGTCATATTTCGCCTCCGAGCGGTTAAAGTGATTGCCGACCACCGGATAGGTGCTGGCGGACTGCAGGCGATAGACCACCATCGACGCCAGCACGGCGGCGATCATCACCGGAAAAAGCAGCGAGCTGTTGAGGGTCATCTCCAGCACCATCAGGATCGCCATCAGCGGCGCCTGGCTGACGGCGGCCAGCACCGCCGCCATGCCGATGGCCGCATAGAGCAGCACGTTGCCGAGCGGCAGATGCAGCGCCGCGCCCAGCGTCGCCAGCGCCACGCCCAGCAGCGCGCCAATCAGCAGCGACGGCGTAAAAAGACCGCCCACCGCGTTGGAGCCGACCGACAGCGTGGTCGCCAGCGTCTTCAGCAGCAGCAGCAGCAGCAGGCCCGGCAGCAGATAGTCGCCCGCCATGATTTTGACGATCACTTCGTAGCCGTTGCCCAGGATATCGGTGGAGATCAGCGCCAGCAGCCCCACCGCCAGCCCGCCGGCGCCCAGCCGCAGCGGCAGCGAACGGATATGGCCGAACAGCGCTTTGCTGCGCGCGATAAGCTTAATCAGCAGCCAGCCCGCCAGCCCGGCGGCCAGGCCAATGACCACCGTTAGCAGCAGGCTGCTTACGTCCATCTGAAAGCTGACGTCCGCCAGCGGATAGAGCGCATTGCGGAAGCCCAGCGACCACATGGTCATCACGGCGACCGACGAGGCGATCACCAGCGGGATCAGGCGCTGCAGCGCCGAAATGCCGAAGGCGATTTCAGCCACGAAAATCGCCGACGCCAGCGGCGCATGGTAGACCGATGACAGCCCGGCGGCGGCGGCCATCGCCACCACGTCGCTGTTTTTGAGGTTGAGCGAGGCGGGGATCCAGCGGCCCAGCACGCTGCCGCACAGCGCGGAGAGCTGCACCATCGGCCCCTCTTTACCGATAGAGGCGCCCGAGCCGATACTGGCGATAGAGGAGAGCGCGCGAAACAGCGAGGTGCGGGTCGGCACCGCGTCGAGCCGCGCGTTAATCACTTCCAGATAGTCGGTCTTTACCGTTTGCTGCTGTTCAATGCTCACCGCGTAGCGCAGGAAAAAGCCCGCCAGCACGCCGCCCGCGCCCACCAGCAGCGGCCAGAAGATCCATGGCCAGACGTGCATCGCCACGGTAATCTCACTGTCGCTGTTGAACAGCAAACGGTTGATCAGCTCGATAACGCCGCGAAACGCCAGCGTCACCAGCGACGCCGCCAGTCCGACCGGGATCGCCACCAGCAGCGTGGTCCAGTTAAGTGCGTGTTTACTTCCTTTCAAGCGCCTTCTCCACCTTTTTCAGCCAGTCGCCGTTGCATCATCACTATATTGGAAGGCGGATCGCAGGATCAAATTCCCTTTGTTTCCAACGCTTGCGCCCAATGCACGGCGTGCTACTCTGCCGCTATTTGCCGCAGGAGAGCCGACGTGATCCGTTTTGCTATTGTGGGAACCAACTGGATAACGCGCCAGTTTATCGATGCCGCGCATGAAACTGGCCATCTGCGTCTGAACGCCATCTATTCGCGTTCGCAGCAGCAGGCGGAAACCTTCGCCGCAGACTATCCCTGTTCGCATCTCTTTACCTCGCTGGAGGCGCTGGCCGCCAGCGATCTTATCGACGCGGTTTATCTGGCGAGCCCTAACGCCCTGCACTGCGAGCAGGCGATGCTGTTTATGTCGCACGGCAAGCACGTTATCTGCGAAAAGCCGCTCGCCTCCAACCTGCGCGAGGCGGAGCGGATGATCGCCTGCGCGCGCCAGCATCAGGTGGTGCTGTTCGAGGCGTTTAAAACCGCCAGCCTGCCTAATTTCGCGCAGCTGCAGCAGGCGCTGCCCGCCATCGGGCCGCTGCGCAAGGCGCTGTTCAGCTACTGCCAGTATTCGTCGCGCTATCAGCGCTACCTCGACGGCGAGAATCCCAACACCTTTAATCCGCGCTGGTCGAACGGCTCGATAATGGATATCGGCTACTACTGCCTGGCGACGGCGGTGGCGTTGTGGGGCGCGCCGCAGGCGGTAAGCGCACGCGCGACGCTGCTGGCCAGCGGGGTCGACGGCCACGGCAGCGTGCTGCTCGACTACGGCGATTTCGACGTCACGCTGCTGCACTCCAAGGTCAGCGACTCGCGCATCGCCAGCGAAATTCAGGGCGAAGCGGGCTCGCTGCTGATCGAAAAGCTGTCGGAGATGCAGTCGGTCAGCCTGGTGCCGCGCCATAGCGCCGCCCAGGCGCAGGATCTTAGCCAGCCGCAGCATATCAATACCATGCTTTATGAGGCCCAGACCTTTGCGCAGCTGGTGCGGCAGCGTCATGTCGCCCATCCAGGGCTGGAAACGTCGCGCATCACCGCCGCGCTGCTGACCGAAATTCGCCGCCAGACCGGCGTGATTTTCCCTGCCGACGAGCAGGTTGTGTAAATATGTCTAAATATGAATGGCCCGCTCTTGCCTCTTTCATGGCCAGCGCCTATCTTAACGGACAGCAAAGGGGAGTAACTTGTAAGCTGCACGATCGTCATTACGATGCGTAAGCATCCGGTCGGCAGGCAACCCGGAATCTGATTCTGCGTTGTAAGTGAGACCTTGCCGGAAGGCGAGGTTTGCTTACAACCCTGTAAAGCGGCTGACGTCTTCTGACTTCAGCCGTTTTTTATTTCAGGGCAGGAAACGCTATGCAGACAGTAGGAACGCCTCTTCTCTGGGGCAGCTTTGCGGTGGTGGTGCTGATTATGCTGGCGATCGATCTCTTTTTGCAGGGACGACGCGGCGCGCAGACCATGAGTTTTAAACAGGCGGCCGTCTGGTCGCTGATTTGGGTGTCGGTGTCGCTGCTGTTCAGCGCCGCCTTCTGGTGGTATCTCGAGGGGAGCGCCGGGCGCGAAGTCGCCACCACGCAAACCCTGGCATTTTTGACCGGTTATGTGCTGGAAAAGGCGCTGGCGGTCGATAACGTCTTCGTCTGGCTGATGCTCTTCAGCTACTTCTCTATTCCCGCCGCGCTGCAGCGCCGCGTGCTGATTTACGGCGTGCTGGGCGCTATCGTGCTGCGCACTATTATGATCTTCGCGGGCAGCTGGCTGGTGACGCAGTTTAGCTGGATCCTCTATCTGTTCGGCGCTTTCCTGCTGCTGACCGGCCTGAAGATGGCCTTCTCCAGAGAGGATGATGAGAACGCGGTGGGCGACAAGCCGGTAGTACGCTGGCTGCGCAAGCATCTGCGCATGACCGACGAGCTAGAGGGCGAAAAGTTTTTCACCCGCAGGAACGGCGTGCTGTTTGCGACGCCGCTGCTGCTGGTGCTGATTATGGTTGAGCTGAGCGACGTGATTTTTGCGGTCGACAGTATTCCGGCGATCTTCGCTGTGACCACCGATCCCTTTATCGTGCTGACCTCTAACCTGTTCGCTATTCTCGGCCTGCGCGCGATGTACTTTCTGCTGGCCAACGTCGCCGAGCGTTTCTCGATGCTTAAATATGGCCTGGCGATCGTGCTGGTCTTTATCGGCATTAAGATGCTGATCGTCGAGTTCTACCATATTCCGGTGGCGATCTCGCTGGGCGTCGTCGGCGCGATCCTCGGCTCGACCCTGTTGATCAACGCCTGGGTGAATCGCAAAAACGACCAGAAAAAGATCGCGCAATAATCCGCTACAGGGGCAGGTAATGCCCCTGTTTTATTTTGCCAGCTCCGGATGCGACATTTCATCCCTCTGTCACACCTTCTTCATACAGCATATTAGAAATCCGATCCGCCTCGCACCGGCAGAATTATCTCTTTCTTCGCCCGCTCTTTTCCTTATACTCCGCCGGGCAAACCGCTTCAGGCGCGTTAATCGACGCCCTCTGAGGCCACATCCCGCTACAACCTAAAGAACAATTATGCAGAACTCACTTTCCGCTCGTCTGGGCGCCCTGTTCGCAGGAAGTCTGGTGAAACAAATTATGGTAGGACTGGTGGCCGGCGTGGCGCTGGCCTGGGTCTCGAAGGATACCGCACTGGCCGTCGGCCTGCTGGGCGAGCTTTTCGTCAGCGCGCTGAAAGCCGTGGCGCCGCTGCTGGTACTGGTGCTGGTGATCGCTTCGATCGCTAATCACCAGCAGGGGCAGAAGAGCAATATCAAACCGATCATCGTGCTCTATCTGTTGAGCACCTTTTTCGCTGCGGTGGTGGCGGTGGTGTTTAGCCATCTGGCGCCTCAGACGCTGACGCTGGCCGTAGGCACCACCGAAATCACGCCGCCGTCAGGTATTACCGAGGTGCTGCGCGGCCTGCTGATGAGCATGGTAGCGAACCCCATCACCGCGCTGATGCAGGCCAACTATATCGGCATTCTGGTATGGGCGATTGGTCTGGGCCTGGCGTTCCGCCATAGCTCACAGAGCACGCGCGATCTGCTTAACGACGCCTCACATGCCGTGACGCAGCTGGTACGCTGCGTTATTCGCTGCGCGCCAATCGGCATCTTCGGCCTTGTCGCCTCAATTCTGGCATCAACCGGTTTCGGCGCGCTGTGGCAATACGCCCATCTGCTGGCGCTGCTGCTGGGCTGTATGCTGCTGATGGCGCTGGTGGTGAATCCGCTGCTGGTTTATAGCAAGATCCGTCGCAATCCCTATCCGCTGGTGTTTACCTGCTTGCGCGAGAGCGGCGTGACCGCCTTCTTTACCCGCAGCTCGGCGGCCAATATTCCGGTGAATATGGCGCTGGCGAAACGCCTGAATCTGGATGAGGATACCTATTCGGTGTCGATTCCGCTGGGCGCCACCATCAGTATGGCGGGCGCGTCCATCACGATTACCGTGCTGACGCTGGCGGCGGTGCATACGCTGGGCATTGATGTTGATGTCCCTACGGCCATTTTGCTTAGCCTGGTGGCCTCGCTGTGCGCCTGCGGCGCATCCGGCGTGGCGGGCGGTTCGCTGCTGCTGATCCCGGTCGCCTGCAATATGTTCGGCATTCCCAACGATCTGGCGATGCAGGTGGTCGCGGTCGGCTTCATTATCGGCGTGCTGCAGGATTCCGCCGAAACGGCGCTAAACTCCTCGACCGATATTCTGTTTACCGCGGCGGTGTGTCAGGCGGAAGCCGAGCGCGAAACCAGCCGGGCTTGATAACAAAATGGCGACCATACAGGTCGCCAGTCTATGCGCTGACGTTGATGTAGCTGCTTCAGACGGCGCAAAAGCTCAAAAAGCGGGTGGCATGGAACGAAGAGCAAAGCGTCCCGCGCCATGGATGGCGCGGGCCGAGCGAGCAGGGATGCGTAAAGCGACTTTGCGATCGATCCATGCCACCCGCGACAGTGCCCAGCGAAAAGACAGCAATGGCGATCTATAACGTCACGCCGCTTTTAAAAATCGCCAGCTCGCGAAAATCGTTCTTCTCGTTGTTGGTCAGCTCACCGCTGGCAATCGCCACGATGGTGTCGACGAAATCCTCCAGCAGCGCATCCATGCTCATTCCCTCCAGCAGACGACCGGCGTTAAAGTCAATCCAGTGCGGCTTCTTCTCCGCCAGCGGCGAGTTGGTCGCCAGCTTCACCGTCGGCACGAAGCCGCCGTAGGGCGTGCCGCGTCCGGTGCTGAACAGCACCATATGACAGCCCGCGCCCGCCAGCGCGCTGGTGGCGACCGCGTCGTTGCCCGGCGCGCTCAGCAGATTCAGCCCCGGCGTCTTCAGCCGCTCGCCATACTTCAGCACGTCCACCACCTGGCTGGAGCCCGCCTTCTGGGTGCAGCCCAGCGACTTCTCCTCCAGCGTGGTAATGCCGCCTGCTTTATTGCCCGGCGACGGGTTCTCATAAATCGGCTGCTGATGGTCGATAAAATAGCGCTTAAAGTCGTTGATCATCGCCACCGTCTTATCAAAGGTCGACTCATCGCGACAGCGGCTCATCAGAATACGCTCCGCGCCGAACATCTCCGGCACTTCGGTCAGCACCGTGGTGCCGCCGTTGGCGATCATCTGATCGGAGAAACGCCCCAGCAGCGGGTTGGCGGTAATGCCGGAGAAGCCGTCCGAGCCGCCGCACTCCAGGCCGAACTTCAGCTCGCTCAGCTTGCCCGGCTGGCGCTTGTCGTGGCGCATCGCCTCATACAGGGCGCGCAGATGCTCCAGCCCAGCCTCTACTTCATCGTCGTGCTGCTGGCACACCATATACTGGATGCGATCGCTCTCCGGCAGGCCCAGCGTCTCGCGAAAGGCATCAACCTGATTGTTTTCGCAGCCGAGCCCGATCACCAGCACTGCGCCGGCGTTGGGATGACGCACCATATTTTGCAGCATGGTGCGGGTATTCTCATGATCCTGGCCCAGCTGCGAACAGCCGAAGGTATGGCTAAACAGAAACGCGCCGTCGGTGCCCGCCGCGTTGTCAGTCTCTTTCAAAAAGCGCTGCAGGATCTGACGCGCGATGCCGTTGACGCAGCCCACGGTCGGCAGGATCCACAGCTCGTTGCGGATCCCGACGTCGCCGTTAGCGCGGCGATAGATCTGCACCTCGCGATCGCCCGGCTGCGGCGGCACCTCAACAAACTCTGGGCGGTAGTCGTACTCGTCCAGATCGCTCAGGTTGGTGCGCGCGTTGCTGGAGTGGATCACCTCGCCTGCGGCGATCGCCTGCGTGGCATGGGCGATCGGCAGCCCATACTTGATCACCAGCTCGCCCTCGGCAATGGGCCGCAGCGCGAACTTATGGCCGCGCGTCACCGCCTGCTGTAGCTGCACCGATATCTGCTGCAGATCGATGGTCTGCCCCGCCTCTAAGTCGCGCAGCGCCACGGCGACGTTATCCTGAGAGTGAATCTTAATCGCGTCTTGCATAGCTTTATCCCAGTGTGCTCAACGCCTCACGCATGCCGTGGGCGATGATATTTTGCAGGTGTCGGCTGACCTCGGCCGCCAGCTGAGGCTGCCGGGTCAAATCTTCGCCCCAGTGCTGCGCGTCGCTTAATACCTCGCGCACCAGCTGTTCCGGGGAGATCTGGTCGTTATTAAGGGCCTGCCAGTTTTTTTCAAAGCGCGCCAGCCAGTGCGCGTCATCCTGCAGCGGCCAGCTTTTTTCCGCCGATGCGCCGCGATAGAAGGCGATCAGCGCCGCCAGCGCAAAGGTCAGACGCGGCGGCCAGACGCCGCTCTGCGCGTGCGACGCCAGCAGCGGCGTCAGCAGGCGAGTGCGGAACTTGGTCATGCCGTTGAGCGCGATAGAGAGCAGCGCGTGGCGGATAAAAGGGTTGCGGAAACGTCGCTCGACCGCGTCGGCGAAGGCGTGCAGCTCGTTGCGCGGCAGATCGAGCGTAGGAATGATCTCCTCGCGCAGCAGGCGATCGACGAAGCCTGCAATGGCCGGATCCGCCATCGCCTCGCCGACGCTCTCCAGACCGGCCTGAAACGCCACCGGCACCATCGCGGTGTGGGCGCCGTTGAGGATAGCTACTTTCTGCGCCTTCCACGGCGCGATGTCATCCACCAGCCGCACCTGCGGCGCCAGCGCATCGAGCTTCAGCTCGTCGAACAGCGCGCGCGGCCCCTGCAGAATGAACTGGTAGTAGACCTCGCCCGCCACCAGAAAACGATCTTCATAGCCGAGCTGAGCGGCGAGCGCCTCGCTCTCCTGCGGGAAGCCGGTCACGATACGGTCCACCAGCGTGTTGTAGAACACGCAGTGCTGCGTCACCCAGGCGGCGAAGCTTTCCGGCAGCTGCCAGTGGCGCGCATAGCGCAGCACCAGCTCGCGCAGCGCGTCGCCGTTATGGTCGATTAGCTCGCAGGGAACGATCAGCCAGCCTTTATCTTCAGCGCCGCTAAAGCGCTCAAAGCGCGCCCACAGCAGCTGCGTCAGCTTGCCGGGAAAGCTGGATGCGGGCGCATCCGTCAGACGATCCGCTTCGACAAAAGCGATGCCCGCTTCGGTGGTGTTGGAGAAGACAAAGCGCATCTGCGGCGCGCGCGCCAGCGCCAGAAAATCCTCGTGCTGAACGTAAGGCTGGATCTCGCGGTTCAGGCTGCGGATCAGGCGCGTTTCGCTGACGCGTTCGCCCTGCTCGTTAAGCCCGCGGATCAGCGTGGTATAGAGCCCGTCCTGCTGATTCAGGCTGTCGCTGACGGCCCGGTTGCGCGGCCGCACCACCACCACGCCCGCGTCGGTGCCCTGATGCTGGTTCAGCCAGTCGAGCTGCCAGTCGATAAAGGCGCGCAGAAAGTTGCCTTCGCCGAACTGGATGACGCGCTCGCTGTAGGTCGCGCCGGGAAAATCGTGACGGTTTAGCCGCTGCATAATCAGGCTCCCAGCTCGATGCCGAAGTAGTCGCGCGCGTTATTGAAGCAGATGTTTTGCACCATCTGGCCCAGCAGCGCCTCATCGCCCGGCGCTTCGCCGTTCTCGACCCAGCGGCCGATCATCTGGCACAGCAGACGGCGGAAATATTCGTGGCGCGTATAGGAGAGGAAGCTGCGGCTGTCGGTCAGCATGCCGACAAAGCGGCTGAGCAGACCAATCTGCGCCAGCTGCGTCATCTGGCGCTGCATGCCGTCGAGCTGATCGTTGAACCACCAGGCGGAGCCGAACTGCATTTTGCCCGCCTCGCCTTCGCCCTGGAAGTTGCCCGCCATGGTCGCCAGCACTTCGTTGTCGCGCGGGTTCAGGCAGTAGAGGATGGTTTTCGGCAGCGCGTTATGCAGATTTTGCGCGCCCAGCAGCTTCGCCAGCGGTTCCGCCAGCGGCTGATCGTTAATCGAGTCGAAGCCGACGTCCGGCCCCAGCAGTTCGAACTGGCGGCGGTTGGTGTTGCGCAGCGCGCCGATATGGTACTGCTGCACCCAGCCGCGACGCGCATATTCGCCGCCCAGCCACACCAGCACGGCGGTTTTGAACTGCGCAATCGCCTGCGCGTCCGGCGTCTTGCCGGCGCGGCGGCCCGCCAGAATAGCGTCCAGCGTCGCGTCGTCCGCCTCGGCGTAGAGCACCACGTCGAGCGCGTGGTCCGACACTTTGCAGCCGTGTTCAGCGAAGTAGTCGAGACGCTTGCTGAGCGCGCTGCGCAGATCGTCGAAACGGCGCACGCTGACGTCGGTCAGCGACTCCAGCTTCTCAATCCAGCCCAAGAAGCCGTCCGCTTCGATATTAAAGGCTTTATCCGGACGCCAGCTCGGCAGCACCTTAACGTCGAAGCTGCCGTCCTGCGCCAGCGCGCGGTGGTGCTGCAAATCATCCAGCGGATCGTCGGTAGTGCCGACCATCTTCACGTTCATCTGCTGCATGATGCCGCGCGCGGTAAACTCATCCTGCGCCAGCAGCGCGTTGCAGCGCTCCCAGATGCTGTCGGCGGTTTTTTCAGAGAGCAAGGTGTCGGTAATGCCGAAAGGACGACGCAGCTCAAGGTGCGTCCAGTGGTAGAGCGGATTGCCGATGGTGTGCGGCACGGTGCGCGCCCAGGCGTCGAATTTTTCGCGGTCGCTGGCGTCGCCGGTGCAGAAGGCTTCCGGCACGCCGTTAGCGCGCATGGCGCGCCACTTGTAGTGATCGCCTTTCAGCCAGATGTCATAGAGGTTGGCAAAGCGGTAATTTTCGGCAATCTGCTGCGGGGGAAGATGGCAGTGATAGTCGAAAATCGGCTGATCCTTTGCGTAGTCATGATAAAGACGACGGGCAAATTCGGTATCCAGCAAAAAATCCTCGGTCATAAAACGCGACATACGTGCTTCCTCTTGGATAGAGCCTTAATGCGCTCAAAGTTATCATACCAATTTTAGCCAGCTACATAATTCTTTGAGATCTCGCTCACATAAACAGCAGCAATTCCCTGGGCTCATGGACGTTTTTGCTCTCCGCAGCGTGCTAAATGGCTGTCATTACGCAGGTTTAAAGTATCCCACATTGCAAAAGGGGCTTTTGTGATGGCTCTCAACTTTTAAAGTTGTATAACAAGTTACGCTCTCGCTCCGTAATGGCAAGGTAAACACAGGGTCGCTTTTGCGCGGCCTGCGGGCGTGGGGGTTAGGTCGGCTCACGGTTGTCCCGCTCCAGATAACAACAGCGGCAAGACCGCAGACAGAACACTGGAAGAGGTAAATGATGCGTAAGATTAAAGGGCTACGCTGGTATATGATCGGGCTGGTGACGCTCGGCACCGTGCTGGGTTATCTCACCCGTAATACCATCGCCGTCGCCGCGCCGACGCTCCAAACCGATTTGCATATCACCACCCAACAGTACTCCTACATCGTGGCGGCCTATTCCGCCTGTTATACCGTTATGCAGCCGGTCGCCGGCTATGTGCTCGACCTGCTCGGCACCAAAGTCGGCTATGCCGTATTCGCGGTGCTGTGGGCGATCTTCTGCGCCGCGACGGCGATGGCCGGCAGCTGGGGCGGATTTGCGCTGGCGCGCGGCGCGGTGGGCGCGGCGGAAGCGGCGATGATCCCGGCGGGCCTGAAGGCGAGCAGCGAGTGGTTCCCGGCTAAAGAGCGTTCCGTCGCCGTGGGCTACTTCAACGTCGGCTCCTCTATCGGCGCCATGCTGGCGCCGCCGCTGGTGGTATGGGCGATCGTGGCGCACAGCTGGCAGATGGCGTTTATCATTACCGGCGTGCTGAGCCTGCTCTGGGCGATCTGCTGGCTGGTCTTCTATAAACATCCGAAACAGCAGACCAAACTCAGCGACGAAGAGCGTCAGTACATTATTTCCGGTCAGGAAGCGCAGCATCAGACCGGCAACACCAAAAAAATGTCGGCGCGTCAGATCCTGCGCAATCGCCAGTTCTGGGGCATCGCGCTGCCGCGCTTTCTGGCGGAGCCAGCCTGGGGCACCTTTAACGCCTGGATTCCGCTGTTTATGTTTAAGGTCTATGGCTTCAACCTGAAGGAGATCGCGCTGTTCGCCTGGATGCCGATGCTGTTCGCCGATCTTGGCTGCATTCTCGGCGGTTATCTGCCGCCGCTGTTTCAGCGCTGGTTCGGCGTCAACCTGATCGTATCGCGCAAGCTGGTCGTGACGATGGGCGCGGTGCTGATGATTGGCCCCGGCACCATCGGTCTTTTCACCAGTCCTTACGTCGCTATCGGCCTGCTCTGCGTCGGCGGCTTCGCCCATCAGGCGCTCTCCGGCGCGCTGATCACCCTCTCTTCCGACGTGTTTGGCCGTAACGAAGTCGCGACCGCCAACGGTCTGACCGGCATGGCGGCCTGGACAGCCAGCACCATGTTCGCGCTGGTAGTCGGCGCGCTGGCCGATACGCTGGGCTTCAGCCCGCTGTTCGCCGCGCTGGCGGTATTCGATCTGCTGGGCGCGGTGGTGATCTGGACGGTGCTGCGCAATAAGCCCGTCTCGGAGCTGGAAAAAGAGGTAACGCCGCCTCAGGCCGCGCCGGTACGCGGCTAGCAGCGCTGACCGCAGAGCAAAGCGTCCCGCGTAATCCTTGCGCGGGACCTTTTATTTAACGGCCGCAAAGTGGTATAACAACTTTATTTGCGACACGGGAATGCGCTATGGAACCGACCGAACCTCGTCGACTTTATCAACAGCTCGCCAGCGATCTGAAAAGCCGTATTGAAACAGGCATTTATCCGGTAGGAGACAAGCTGCCTGCCGAACGCCTGATCGCGGAAGAGATGAACGTCAGCCGCACCGTGGTGCGCGAGGCGATCATTATGCTGGAGGTGGAAGGCTACGTTGAGGTGCGCAAAGGTTCCGGCATTCACGTTATCGCCAGTCAGCAGCAGAATCGCGTGATGACCTCCAGCCAGCTCGAATTCGCCAGCTTTGGCCCGTTTGAACTGCTGCAGGCGCGCCAGCTGATTGAGAGCAACGTCGCCGAGTTCGCCGCGACGCAGGTGACGCGTCAGGACATTATCGAACTGATGGCGATCCAGGAAAAGGCGCGCCAGGAAGATCACTTCCGCGACTCCCAGTGGGACATGCAGTTTCACGTGCGGATTGCGCAATCCACCCAAAACAGCGCGCTGGCGGCCATCGTCGAAAAAATGTGGCTGCATCGCCTGCATAACCCCTACTGGCTCAAACTCCACGAGCATATCGACCAGCGCAGCATCCTCAGCTGGTGCGACGACCACGATCAAATCCTCAAAGCGCTGATGCGCAAAGATCCCGCCGCCTGCAAACTGGCGATGTGGCAACATCTGGAAAATACTAAGCAGATGCTGTTTAACGCGACCGCCGACGACTTCGAATTTAACGTGGATCGTTATATGTTTGCTGAAAATCCCGTTATCCTGCCGGACGGCGCGAGCAATTAACCTTGATTCTGCTGCGTTTTCACGCAGGAAAGTCAGTTAGTCTGCAATAGTGTCAGGTCGTGTAAAGCTCCTTTTGACGGACCGCGTCAACAGGTAAAACTCCTGTGCGGCGGGCACATTCCCCTGTCTCAAACCTGTGATTTTTGTTACAGTTATCGACCTTTTCTTACCTTTTGCGACAGGGTTTAAAAATTCGCTGATTTAACAATCTATTCTGGAAGGATCCGGAAAATCCTGCACAGACTGCGCTCCTAAAACAGATAATCAACCGCCGGTCTGCGCTTATGTCTTTTAAGACGCGTTAAACAATGATGTTCAGGAATGATTGATGGATATTTTGCAAGCGTTGCTGCAGGCGTTGTGGCAACAGGACTACGAAACCCTCTCCGATCCGACGCTGGTCTGGGCCATTTACGGCGTGCTCTTCTTGATCCTGTTTCTGGAGAATGGCCTGCTGCCCGCCGCCTTTCTGCCCGGCGACAGCCTGCTGATTCTGGTAGGCGTGCTGATCGCCAAAGGCACCATGAGCTTTCCGCTTACCGTACTGGTGCTCACCACCGGCGCCAGCCTCGGCTGCTGGGTCAGCTATATTCAGGGCCGCTGGCTCGGCAACACGCCGACGGTGCAGAAATGGCTCTCTCATCTTCCCGCGCAGTATCACGCCCGCGCGCACAGCCTGTTTCATCGCCACGGCCTGTCGGCCCTGCTGATTGGCCGCTTTATCGCCTTCGTGCGTACCCTGCTGCCGACCATTGCCGGTTTATCCGGGCTGAATAACGCCCGCTTCCAGTTTTTTAACTGGGTCAGCGCGCTGCTCTGGGTGCTGATTCTGACCGTGTTCGGCTTTGCGCTGGGCAAGACGCCGATTTTCCGCCGCTATGAAGATGAGCTGATGTTCTGCCTGATGCTGCTGCCGCTGGTGCTGCTGGTGATAGGCCTGGTGGGATCGCTGGTGGTGCTGTGGCGCAAACGCCAGGCGAATCAGAACGGCAAGGGCGAGTCATGAAAATTCACGGCCCCATCCCTCGTCGCATGCTGCCCTGGCTGACTATCGCCGTGCTGCTGCTGCTGGCGATCTGCCTGACGCCGACGCTGCTGCGGCACGAAAGCGTGGTGCAGATCCGCGTATCCCATGCCGGCGGCCCGCTGCCGGACGGGTTTTACCTCTATCAGCAGCTGACGGCGCAGGGCATCCGCATTAAAAGCATTACCCCGTCGGGCGATGCGCTGATTATTCATTTCGAGAACGAAGAGCAGAGCCTCGCCGCGCAAAAAGTGCTGCGCCGCCTGCTGCCGGACGGCTTTGTGGTCGCCAGACATCCCGACTCCGCTTCCGCCGCCTCGACAACGCTAAATATCTCCTGACTCGCGATTGCCGTCCTGCGCTGGCAGGGCGGCAACAGAATAATCCGTATCCCCCCGTCTTTTTTGAACTTTTTGCAGGCGCTGTCTATGCTTAGTGGATGGCTCAGCTATCTGACACGCCAGGAGATGATCCTGTCCGCTCGCGGCAGGTCAACAACAAAGGAAGGTAATAAGCCTGATGAAACATCAACTACTTCTTGGCCTCGCGCTGTTTTCTCTCTCAGGTTCGCTGATGGCGGCGGAATCGCTCTGTCAGCAGAAAGAGCAGGATATTCAGCATGAAATTGCGATGGCGAAACAGCATAACAATCAGCGTCGCGTCAACGGACTGGAGCGCGCTCTGACCGAAGTGCGCGCCAACTGCAGCGACAATAAACTGAAAGCGTCTCACCAGGCGCGCATCAAGGCGCAGCGAGAGAAAGTCGCTGAGCGCGAGCGCGAGCTGAAAGAGGAGCGTCAGGACGGCGACGATAAGGAAAAAATCGCCAAACGCGAACGTAAACTGGAAGAAGCACGCCAGGAGCTGAAAAAGTTACAGGCGGAGCCTTATTAACCCGGACTCAACCACTGAAGCTAAAAGGAACATTACATGTCAAAAGAGACTTCATCTGAACATTTGCGTGCTGAGTTAAAAAATCTGGCGGACACTCTGGAAGAGGTGCTGAGCAGCACAACGGATAAGTCCAAAGGCGAACTGGATAAGCTGCGTCAGAAAGCGCGCGTCGCGCTCGACAGCTCGCGCGAGAAGCTGGGCGATTCTGGCGAATATCTGGCGCAGACCACGCGTGAAGCCGCGCAGAAAGCAGACGGCTACGTGCGTGAAAATCCCTGGCATGGCGTTGGCATCGGCGCGGCAATCGGCGTGGCGATCGGCATCCTGATTTCACGGCGTTAATTATGGCGGATTCACAGCAGAGCCACGGCCCCGGCAAAGGGGTCATCAACATTGGTCAGCGCATCGTCACTACGCTGGTCAGCATGGTCGAGACCCGCGTACGGCTGGCGGTGGTCGAGCTGGAAGCGGAAAAGGCCAACCTGATTCAGCTGCTGCTGATGGTTGGCCTGACCATGCTGTTTACCGCATTCGGGCTGATGAGCCTGATGGTGTTGATTATCTGGGCCGTCGATGCGCAGTATCGCCTGATGGCGATCGGCATCACTACCGGCGTACTCTTTCTTCTGGCGATTATTTTCGGCCTGTGGAGCCTGCGCAAATCGCGTCAGTCCACGCTGCTGCACCACACCCGCAAAGAGCTGGAGACCGATCGCAAGCTGCTGGAGGATGACCGCCTATGAGCCGCAGCAAACTGGAACGTGAAGCGCGTATTCATGAACTAATCGGCGAAATACAGCAGCAGCGGCTTGACCTGAGCGCGAGCCGCCGCGACTTCCTGCTAAGCACGGCGCAGTACGATCGCGGCTGGCTGACGTTCCTCAGCATGCGGCGCTATCTGGCCATCGGCAGCAGCGCACTGGCAATCTGGTCGGTGCGCAGCCCAAATAAATTTATGCGCCTGCTCAAGCGTGGATTCGGCGTCTGGAGCACCTGGCGTATGCTGAAATCGGCTCTGCCGCAGCGCTAATCCCCTCTGCATTCAGCCGGTGCGAAATCGCCGGCTTCGCTTCATCAGATTTCCTGAATATCACCTACAGAATATCTCGCTTACAACCTTTCCCCTGCGCGACTATTATCTCCAGCTATCAGCTCAGCAAACGGCAACGCCGCTTTTTGCCGGGAATTATCCAACGCAGGCGCGACTGCCCTGCCGACAATCTAGCCTGGAGTTAATGATGAAAAAATTCGAAGATACTGGTCTGCTGCTGGCGCGCATTTTAATGCCAATCCTGTTTATCACGGCCGGCTGGGGCAAAATCACCGGCTATGCGGGAACGCAGCAGTATATGGAAGCGATGGGCGTACCCGGCTTTATGCTGCCGCTGGTGATCCTGCTGGAGTTCGGCGGCGGCCTGGCGATTCTGTTCGGCTTCCTGACCCGCTTCACCGCGCTGTTTACCGCCGGCTTCACCATCCTGACGGCGTTCCTGTTCCACAGCAACTTCGCGGAAGGCGTCAACCAGCTGATGTTTATGAAGAACCTCTCTATCGCGGGCGGTTTCCTGGTGCTGGGCCTGGTCGGTCCGGGCGCGTACAGCATCGACCGTCTGCTGCGTAAGAAATCTGCGCCCGCTGCGGCGCTGCGTTAAGCACACATCTGGCGTAATGCCACATATACTTAGCAGGGCGAGGATACTCCTCGCCCTGTTTGCATTGGAGGCGATATGGGCCAACTGATTGACGGTGTCTGGCACGACACCTGGTACGACACCAAATCAACCGGCGGACGCTTTAAGCGCACTGAAGCGGTCTGGCGCAACTGGGTGACCGCGGACGGCAGCGCCGGTCCCACGGGCGACGCAGGCTTTAAGGCTGAGCGCGATCGCTATCATCTGTATGTTTCTCTCGCCTGTCCCTGGGCGCACCGCACGCTGCTGATGCGTCAGCTTAAAGGGCTGGAGTCGATGATTGACGTCTCCGTGGTGCATCCGCTGATGCTGGAGAACGGCTGGACCTTCGACGACGATTTTCCCGACGCCACCGGCGACAAGCTTTATCAGAACGAATTTCTCTATCAGCTCTATCTGCATGCCGATCCGCACTACACCGGACGCGTGACCGTGCCGGTGCTGTGGGACAAACAGCAAAACACCATCGTCAGCAACGAATCGGCGGATATCATCCGCATGTTCAACAGCGCCTTCGACGCCGTCGGCGCGCGCGCCGGGGACTACTATCCGCCCGCCCTGCGCGAGAAGATCGACGAGCTGAACGGCTGGATTTACGACACGGTCAACAACGGGGTCTATAAGTCGGGCTTCGCTACCTCGCAGGCGGCCTATGACGAGTCGGTGACCGCGCTGTTCCATTCGCTGTCGCGCCTGGAGCAGATTCTGGGGCAGCACCGCTATCTGACCGGCGACCAGCTCACCGAGGCGGATCTGCGTCTCTGGACTACGCTGGTGCGTTTCGATCCGGTCTACGTTACGCATTTTAAGTGCGATCGCCACCGCATCGGCGACTATCTCAACTTGAGCGGCTTCCTGCGCGATATCTACCAGATGCCGGGCATCGCCGAGACGGTGAATCTGCCGCATATCCGCCATCACTATTACGTGAGCCATAAAACCATCAACCCGAACGGCGTGATTTCGCTGGGACCGGCGTTTGACTGGGACGAGCCGCACGGGCGCGGCTAAACGCGCGCGCCGTTCTTACCGGGACGGCGCGCCTCAACTGTTATAAAAATTCGGCGCGTTTCTGTGTCTGCCCCGGCTAACTGTTATCTGTTCTACTGAGCAGAAAAGTGACGGTGAGGTGAACAATGGACGCCATTAAACAAATCTTAATCGACGAAATCGCGACGCTTAATCGCGAAGAGCGCCGCGATAACCGGCCGCGTTTCAGCTTCTCTTTTCTGAAAACTCATCCCGGCCTCTGGGCGCTGATGTATCTCTGCTACGGCCTGTGCGTGGCGCTGATCTTTTCCACCGAGATGCTGGGCTGGCCCGCCTTCTGGTTCGCCACGCTGTTCGTGCTGGTGATGAGCTTTTTGATGCTGCTGGATATCAACCCGAAATATCGCTTCGAGGATATCGACGCGCTGGATCTGCGCGTCTGCTACAACGGCGAGTGGTATTACGTGCAGCCGGTCTCTGAAAGCGGCGTGAAAAAGATCCTGAATCTGCCGGACGCGCCGGAAGAGGTGAAAAGCGGCATTCATCGCCTGCTGCAGCAGAAAGGCGAAGTGGATTTCTATGACGTCTATTATCTAACCTGGGGACACCAGCAGGCGGCGCAGGTTTAACCGCTCCGCTGGTCGGCAATCAGCCTGCCCAGCGTCTCAACCGCCGCCTCGGCGCGCGTATCCCACGGCCAGGCGGCGTTAAAGCGAAAACAGTGGGTAAACTCTTCGCCCGCTGAAAACAGCCGCCCCGGCGCAATGCTAATCCTCTGCTGCAACGCCTGCTGATAGAGCTGCGTGGTGTCATAGCCGCGCGGCAGCGTCACCCATAAAAAGAAGCCGCCCGGCGAATCGCTTACGCTGGCGTCCGCCGGCAGCGCCCGGCGGAGCGCCTGGCGCACCCACTCCTTGCGCCGCGCCAGCGTCTGCCGCAGTTTTTTCAAATGGGTATCGTAGCGGCGCGTGGCGAGGAAGTCCGCCAGCGCCAGCTGCATCGGCGCGCTGGTGGAGAGCGTGCTCATCAGCTGCAGCCGCTGGATGCGCTGCGCGTGCTGCCCTGCCGCGACCCAGCCGACGCGAAACCCCGCCACCAGACATTTGGAAAAAGAGCCGCAGTGCAGCACGTCGCCGCCGCGATCCCAGTATTTAGCCGGATGCGGCGCCTCAGCGCCCGTCCAGAGTTCGGCGTAAACGTCATCTTCGATCAGCGGCACCTGATAGCGCGCCAGCAGCGCCACCAGCTGCGCTTTGCGCGCCGGCGAGAGCGTGACGCCGAGCGGGTTTTGCAGCGTGGTCATCAGCCAGCACGCTTTTACCGGCCAGCGCTGCAGCGTCTCTTCCAGCTGCTGCATATCGATGCCGTGCTGCGCGTCGCTCGGCACCGCGAGCGCTTTAAGCTTGAGCCGCTCAATCGCCTGCAGCGCGCCATAGAAGGTCGGCTGCTCAATTACCACGTAGTCGCCGGGTTCGGTCAGCGCCTGCAGGCTGAGGTTGAGCGCCTCCAGCGCGCCGTTGGTGATAACGATTTCATCCGGCGACAGCGTGATGCCCTGCCGCGCGTAGCGCTGCGCCAGCATCTGTCGCAGCGCCGCGTTGCCGGGCGGAAGGTTGTTGAGCGCGTCGAGCGGCGTCAGCTGGTGGGAGACGTTGGAGAGAGAGCGCATCAGCTGGCGCTGCGGGAAGAGTTCGGGATCGGGAAAAGCAGAGCCAAACGGCACAATCGCCGGGTCGCGGATCGCCTGCAGCACGTCGAAGACAAAGTTGTTGATATCGACCTGCTCGCTAAGCGCCACCTGCGCCGGCGCGGTTTGCAGCGCGCGCGGCGCGACATAGTAGCCGGACTGCGGCCGCGAGACGATCCAGCCCTGGCTCTCCAGCACTTCGTAGGCGTGCATCACCGTCATCAGGCTCAGCCCGTGCTGCGCCACCTGCTGACGCAGCGACGGCAGCTTCATGCCCGGCGACCAGATGCCCGCCTCGATCTGCTGCTGAATTTCATCCGTCAGTTGCTGGTATTTCGCCACGGGCTGCTCCTTTCGTTGCCGGGGCGCAGTTTAGCATGGGGAGAACAGAAGCGCCGAAGGCGGCATAAGATTTGATATCAGCGATACCCAGAAAGCAAAAACTCCGCTTGCGCGGGGTTTTCACCTGAAAAGTCGAAACTGACCGATAAGCCGGGTTCGTTCAACTATACGTCGGGTTTCGGCGGCGCTGGAGTTGTCTGGTGTCACAGACAGCATCTCACTTTATATAACAGAATAAATCTCGCCAATTGAAGTGTCTTTCACACCCAACCGTGTTTAATCGCAAACATTAATAATCCGCCAGTAATGAAAAAAAGCACACTAGCAAGACCGAGAAATATTTCTATATAAAACGGTCTGGTAATCCTTTTTGGCAACCCACGAATAAAGTCCTTATCATCATATTTAGTCAATATTGAACTTCGATTCCAGAGTAATGGTATAAATATAAACTGTGTTTTTATGCCGTATGCACCTTGGTAGTAAAGTGAGTTGACATTCTCAAACAACAATACAGCATCGGGAAGACTTCCAAATTTCTCTTTGTACAATATGCAAACTTCTTTGAACCGTTTTCTATTTAAAGCAGATTGAATGAGGCTTAAGATCAAGAATAAAAGCCCGGTAAGAATAAGTATTACAGAAGTCATTTTTAAATTAGTCATTGTCGGTCACCTCGTAAACCCCTAATTTTCCTTCGATGAATTCACCGGCAGCTCTAAAGGAATCGCTTAGAGCTTTATCACTTCCATATGCTATGCCGCCACTAACACCGAGAGTACAAATTAATGCTCCAGCACCTCCTGCCTCTATAGTTGCAGCCCCCAGAATTACTGCACAAATAGAATCTGCTACACCACCCTGTAAGATTCGACCAGCCAAAGCTCCTCCAGCGAGACTCCCCGAGAAGTCCCCAATAGTGGTAAACGAGGTTTTGGCGCAATCCCTACCAACGGAACAGGCTTCGGTAATCTTTGCTGCGGTGTTGAAAGCAAACAGGCCAATGCCAATCTTCTCGGCTCTTTCCATCCACTTCACGTATTTCGCCAACTTTTCGAGATGAGTGACGTAACCTTCAATATCGCTAACGCCTGTTTCATTCCAGCGATGAGTGATTGAACGGCTTGACAGGCCAAGGGCGCCTTTCAGGTTTGTGTACTCATTGAACATGAAACGATGCTTCATGAACATCTTCAGCACGCTATCGAGTTGACCGAACAGGCAAGGGACGCAACTTTCAAACCCAGCCCTGCCTAATTGCCAACATTTGTAACACACCAATAACAATAAATAACAGACTGACAACCGCCAGGTATATCTCTACGTAGAACGGACCAATAAGCCGTTTGGGTAGCCCACGAATAAAGTCCTTGTCATCGTTTTTGGTCAGGATTGAGCTTTTATTCCACAACAGCGGCATGTAAATAAAACTCACTTTTGTGCTGTATGCCACTTTGACATAAAGCGTATTGACGTTCTCGAACAGCAACACGGCAGCGGGCAGATTACCGTATTTTTCTTTGTACAGGATGCAGATCTCTTTAAATCTATCCCTGTTGAGAACTGAAGCTATGATACTGGCTATACCAAAGCCGAAAGCAAGTGCCCCAATAATTACTGTTGCCTTGGCGCTAAATAGATCATTAATGGTCATTGCTTGTAACCTCATATAGCGATTCACCAACGAAACCACTGAACGCAGATGTGGCTTTATCGCTCCCATATGCAATAGCGCCATTTACGCCGAGCGTACAGAGTAATGCTCCGGCACCTGCGGCCTCTATGGTTGCAGCGCTGGGCTGTCTGGTATCGCAGACTGTATCTAACTTTGTGTAACAGAGTAAATCCCGTCAACTGAAGTGCCTTTTACACCCAACCGTGCTCAATCGCCAACATTAACAATCCACCAATAACAAAAAACAGTATGCTGGCAGCACCGAAGTATATTTCGACGTAAAATGGCCTAATCAGCCGTTTCGGTAGTCCTCTAATGAAGTCCTTATCATCATTTTTGGTGAGAGGTGAACTACTATTCCACAATAGTGGCATGTATATAAATTGTACTTTTATTCCATATGCTCCTTTGACATAAAGCGAATTGACATTCTCAAACAACAACACAGCATCTGGCAGGCTGCCGTATTTTGCTTTATATAGTTTGCAGATTTCATTAAATCGTTTTCGGTTAAGCAGAGATACAGTACTGCTGATAATTATGAGTAGTGTCCCGGTAAGAATAGCTATTACCGAAATCATTTCTAAATTAGTCTTCATCGCTTACCTCATAAAGGCCAAGCCCTTTCCCGATAGACTGACCCGTTTTTCCTCCTGCCCAGCTTAGAGCCTTGTCACTTCCGTATGCTATACCACCGCTTACACCAATAGTACAAAGTAACGCACCTGCCCCCATGGCTTCAAAAGTCGCAGCTCCCAAAACAACTGCACAGACGGTATTTGCAGCGCCAGCACCAATGAGCCTACTTGCGGCCATTCCACCTACCAGGCTACCTGAAAACTCCCCAATGGAGGTAAACGAGGTTTTGGCGCAATCCCTGCCAACGGAACAGGCTTCGGTAATCTTTGCTGCGGTATCAAAAGCAGACAGGCCAATGCCAATCTTCCCGGCTGTTTCCATCCACTTAACGTATTTCGCCAGCTTTTCAATATGAGTGGCGTAACCTTCAATATCGCTGACACCTGTTTCATTCCAGCGGTGGGTGATTGAACGGCTTGACAGGCCAAGGGCGCTTTTCAGGTCTGTGTACTCATTGAACATAAAACGATGCTTCATGAACATCTTCAGCACGCTATCAAGCTGACCGAACAGGCGACGGCGCTCAACGAAAAACTGTTCGCCAATGAGTGTTCCGTTAGTGATGTACTGGTTTTTATAGGTTTTCTCGATCTCAATGAGGATATTTTCAACCTTTTGAAAATATCCTTTAGCGGCCTCAGTCACTTTACCTGAATATCCAGCCACATCATTGGCAGTGCTGGCAGCGGCAGCGAACATCTCAATGGTATCTTTGTGCTTATAAAGAAAGTTGGCTTGCTGGTGTGAGAGTGGTGCTAACGCTGCATCAATACGTTGTTTTGCGGCCTGCATATGCTCAATCTGTTCGCTCTCCTGCTTATCAGGATCGACCAAAAGCAGAATTGAACCAGCCTTATACTCCTGGCCTGCGCCGTTCAGTAAGCGGTAGAGTTCGCGTGTTCCTACTGGCGGTTCGCTTTCGAATAACCAGGGTTCATAGGCTCTCGTTTCCGCTCCATAAGGAAGAACACAAAATCCAGCGTCGACGGGCTTGCGTTTTGAGTTTTGTGATTTTGTTTGTTCCTGCCTCTCTTTTTTAACTCCCTGGGCATACTGTTCAGGCTCCTGAACGGGGTCGGGGGCAGCTTTCGTAGCAATCGGGGCAGCTTTTACAGGGGGAT
Organism: Pantoea sp. X-Soil-MYKO-1289; assembly: GCF_059730625.1. Lineage (NCBI taxonomy): Bacteria > Pseudomonadati > Pseudomonadota > Gammaproteobacteria > Enterobacterales > Erwiniaceae > Pantoea > Pantoea sp. X-Soil-MYKO-1289. The sequence goes on along the minus strand of NZ_AP036004.1, from coordinate 496,170 downwards.
CCTGATATGGACCATGCCATGCCCAGGTCTGGGAAGGGATAAAACGAGCCCTGCAAGGGCAGGTTGAACGACTGTACAGCGTGCTCGCGACATGCACAGTCTCTACGATATCTCCTGGATGCCCACCCGCGACATGAAAAACGCCAGGATGCTTGCCGCATGAAACCTTATGACCGTTCAGGGCTGCGTAATTACCGGCAAAAGTTTTTTTTCTTGTGCCTTCAAGAACCGTTCCACCGCAGCTTGTTTTGTCACCTTTCACAATCCAGTATCCCGTAGCCATCGTCTGTTCTCTTACCGTGAAACTGGAGTAAGGAAATCGACTGGCATTGCGGGGCTGTTATCCCACTGACAGAGAAACGCCAAAATTCTCCCTCCGGCTCGAGTTACTGCTCCAGCGGTAGCGAAACGCCAGATCCGTAGCAATGAGCGCTCTTTCATTTCTTCAACACAGGCGTTCAGAGCCTGAAGCTCTTCAGCGTCTGCATTAGCCCAGCATTCAGCAGGAAATGGATTTTTTAGGGCATTGATAAGCGTTGACGTGATTCCATTCGCGTACTGTTTCATAAGTCCCTCTACTTGTTATAAAAAACCGTCAGTCCGGTCATTTTACAAGCAATAACCACATTAACAACAATGATTAGACTTAAGGGAAATTTGTTTTGGTAGCATTTGGTAAAGAACCCGGTCGAGAAGTCATTACCTGGCTACAGAGAGGGCCATAAGTTTCTAAGGACCAGTAAAAAGTGGCATTTAGACAGGAAAAATAAACACAGAAGATGTCGTTTTTGCGGAGTGTTTTCAGAGAGGTTGAAACTAAACCATGAGGCGTATTCTTTCATAGAAAATAGAGTGAAGAGTCATTCCGCTCTCCTTCAGAAAGCAAAAACCCCGCTTGCGCGGGGTTTTCACCTGAAAAGTCGAAACTGACCGATAAGCCGGGTTCTGTCGTGGACAGTCATTCATCTAGGCCAGCAATCGCTCACTGGCTCAAGCAGCCTACCCGGGTTCAGTACGGGCCGTACCATGCGAACCCCTATTTGGCCTTGCTCCGGGTGGAGTTTACCGTGCCGCGAACTGTTGCCAGACGCGCGGTGCGCTCTTACCGCACCCTTTCACCCTTACCTGATCCCATAAATGGGCCATCGGCGGTTTGCTCTCTGTTGCACTGGTCGTAGGCTTGCGCCCCCCAGGCGTTACCTGGCACCCTGCCCTATGGAGCCCGGACTTTCCTCCCCTCTGCCCGTCTCCCTACAAGAGGGACGACGACAAAGCGGCGACTGTCTGGTCAGCTTCGGCGCGAGATATTAGGGCATTCGGCCCCATTTGTCACGCCTCTTGCTGATCGAGCGCAAAGCGATAGAGCGCATTTTTCTTCACGCCGTGGATTTCCGCCGTCAGCGCCGCGGCCTTTTTCAGCGGCAGCTCTTTCTGCAGCAGCGCCAGCGTGCGCAGCGCCTCGGCGGGCAGCGCCTCTTCATCCGCCTTATGCCCTTCGACCACCAGCACCATCTCGCCTTTGCGACGATTCTCATCCTCTTTGATCCAGGCGAGCAGCTCGCCCACCGGCGCGCCGTGAATCGATTCCCAGGTTTTGGTCAGCTCGCGCGCCAGCACCACATAGCGATCGGCGCCCAGCTCCTTCACCATATCTTCCAGGCTGTCGAGCAGACGGTGGGTGGACTCGTAGAAAATAAGGGTGCGCGGCTCCTGCGCCAGCGCGCGCAGCGCGTCGCAACGCGCCTTGGTTTTGGCGGGCAGAAACCCTTCGTAACAGAAACGATCGGACGGTAACCCGGCGGCGCTTAATGCTGTGACGGCGGCGCAGGCGCCGGGCAGCGGCACGACGCGGATGCCCGCCTCGCGGCAGCGGCGCACCAGATGGTAGCCCGGATCGTTGATCAGCGGGGTCCCGGCATCGGAGACCAGCGCGATGCTCTGCCCTTGCTGCAGCTTCGCCAGCAGCAGTTCGGCCTTCTGCTGTTCGTTGTGGTCGTGAAGTGCGAAGAGCCGCGCAGCGATGGCGAAATGTTGTAGCAACAGTCCGGTATGACGTGTATCTTCCGCTGCGACCAGATCGACGCCCGAAAGCACCGTCAGCGCCCGCTGGGTGATATCACCCAAATTACCAATCGGGGTTGGAACGATGTAGAGCGTGCTGGCAGAAATCTCTGCCCGATCGAGTTGTTTCATTGTTTCATCCGAATTGCCGATTTAATATTGAGCATCTTGAAAAAAACATCACTGGATACAGTATGCTTCCTTCAAAAGTCGTTCGTCATAAAGCAGGACGCTTTGTGCCTGTCCTTCTTGCTGGGCTGATTTTAGCCGCCTGTAGCGGTCAGGGGCCGCAAACCTCAAACGTAAATATTCAGGGGCCCATTACCGGCGGGTCTGATTACTATCTGCAGCAAGTGCAGCAAAGCAGCGATGATAGCAGGACAGACTGGCAATTACTTGCCATCCGTGCCCTGATGAAAGAAGGAAAGTATCCTCAAGCCGGCCAGCAGCTCAACCAGCTGCCGAGCCAGCTCAGCGACACCCAACAGCAGGAGCTGCTGCTGCTTAAATCGCAGTTCCTGTTCAGCCAGCAGAACGTGCCGGGCGCGACGCAGCTGCTGAACCAGGTCAAGGTCGACGACCTGTCGAAAGAGCAGCAGGCGCGCTATTACGGCCTGCAAATCGCCGCCGCGCAGGGCAAACCTTCGCTGGCGCTGCTGCGCGCCTATATTGCGCAGGAGCCGCTGCTGAGCGGCGACGATCGTCAGAAAAACATCGACGCCACCTGGCAGGTGCTGACGCAGATGACGCCGCAAGAGGCGAGCAGCCTGGTGATCAACGCCGATGAAAACACGCTGCAGGGCTGGCTGGATCTGCTTAACGTCTGGCGCGCCAACGCCCAGGATGGCGAGATGCTGAAATCCGCCCTGAAAGACTGGCAGACGCGCTATCCGCAAAACCCGGCGGCTAAAACCCTGCCGACGCCGCTGAGCCAGGCGCAGAACTTCACCAAAGCCTCTACCAGCACCATCGCGCTGCTGCTGCCGCTGAACGGTCAGGCGCAGGTCTTCGCCAGCGCCATTCAAAAAGGCTTCAACGATGCGAAAAACGGCGCCCTGAACGCTGCGCCGCAGCCAACCGCACAGCCAGCGACCCAGCCGGCCGCTGCGGAAAGCGCACAGCCTGCGCCGACCAGCGAAGCCAACGCCGTGGTCAGTCCGGCGGCGGCCGCTATTACGCCGGCTGCGGCATCGCAGCCCGCTGCCGCCCAGACTCAGCCTGAAGCCAGCGCGCCCTCCAGCAGCGCGCAGATCAAGGTGTACGACACCAGCAGCCAGCCGATTCAGCAGGTGATGCAGCAGGCGCAGCAGGATGGCGCGACGCTGGTGGTCGGCCCGCTGCTGAAAAACAACGTCGAAACGGTCGCCAACAGCCAGACGCCGCTCAACGTACTGGCGCTCAACGCGCCGGAGCAGATCCAGAACCATCCGAATATTTGCTATTTTGCGCTTTCTCCTGAAGACGAAGCGCGCGATGCCGCGCACCATATGTGGAACCAGGGCAAGCGCCAGCCGCTGCTGCTGGTGCCGCGCAGCAGCTTCGGCGATCGCGTGGTCAACGCGTTTGCTCAGGAGTGGCTGAAGCTGGGCGGCACGGCGCCGCTGCAGCAGCGCTTCGGCTCGACCGCAGAGCTGAAACAGGGCATCAACAGCGGCGCGGGCATTACGCTGAGCGGTACGCCGGTCAACGTTCAGCCGGCCGCCGCCGAACCCCAGGGCGTAACCATCGCCGGGCTGACGATCCCGTCGCCGCAGCAGCAGAGCGAACCGGCGGCGGCGAGCGGCGGCAACGTCGATTCAGTCTATATCGTGTCGACGCAGGATGAGCTGCAGCTGATTAAGCCGATGATCGCCATGCGTACCGGCAGCCGCAGCTCGACCTCGCTCTACGCCAGCTCGCGCAGTTACCAGGCGGGCGCAGGCCCCGACTTCCGTCTGGAGATGGAAGGACTGCAGTTCAGCGATATTCCGCTGCTCTCGGGCCATAATCCGGCGCTGATGCAGCGCGCGGCGCAGTCGTTCAATAACGACTACTCGCTGGTTCGCCTCTATGCGATGGGCATCGACGCCTGGACGCTGGCAAACAGCTTTAACCAGGTGCGCCAGACGCCGGGCTTCACTATCGACGGCAATACCGGCAAGCTGAGCGCGAATCAGGATTGCGTGATCAACAGGACGTTGTCATGGAGCCAGTATCGTCAGGGCGAGATCGTTCCCGCCTCCTGAACACCCGGCGCTTCGGCGCCGAACAGGAACAGCGCGCCCGGCGCTATTTAGAACGTGCCGGACTGCGCTGGGTCGCCAGCAACGTGACTTATCGCGGCGGCGAGCTGGATCTCATCATGCGCGACGGCGCATGCTGGGTCTTCGTGGAGGTGCGCTACCGGCGCGATGCGCGCTACGGCGGGGCGCTGGCCAGCGTCACTCGCCTTAAGCGGCAAAAGCTGTTGCGCGCCGCCGCACTCTGGCTCAACCAGCGCGGCGGCAGTTTTGAGACGGTGGATTGCCGTTTCGACATCATCGCCATTACCGGTACGGCGCTGGAGTGGCTGCCCAATGCCTTTAATGCAGACGTATAGAACCAGGTGGTCGTGTGCAGGACAGAATTAAAGCGTGTTTTACTGAAAGTATTCAAACCCAGATTGCCGCCGCAGAAGCGCTGCCGGACGCCATTTCCCGCGCCGCGATGACGCTGGTGCAGTCCCTGCTTAACGGCAATAAAATCCTCAGCTGCGGCAACGGCGCATCAGCCGCCAACGCGCAGCATTTCGCCGCCAGCATGATCAACCGTTTCGAGACCGAGCGGCCCAGTCTGCCTGCGCTGGCGCTCAGCGCGGACAACGTGATGCTGACGGCGATCGGCAACGATCGTCAGCACGATGAAATCTACGCCAAGCAGGTGCGCGCGCTGGGTCAGGCCGGCGACGTCCTGCTGGCGATCTCTACCCGCGGCAACACGCGAGATATCGTTAAGGCGGTGGAAGCCGCGGTTACCCGTGATATGACCATTGTTGCGCTCACCGGCTATGACGGCGGCGAGCTGGCGGGCCTGCTCGGCCCGCACGACGTGGAAATTCGCATTCCGTCGCACCGCAGCGCCCGCATCCATGAGATGCATATGCTGACGCTGAACTGTCTGTGCGACCTGATTGATAACACCCTGTTTCCACACCAGGAATGACTGAAGGAGCAAACATGAAAGCATTGAATGCTGTCGCTATCCTGTTAACCGCCATGCTGTTGCAGGGCTGCGTCGCCGTCGTCGCCGGCGGCGCGGCCGTCGCCACCAAAACCGCCACCGATCCGCGCACCGTCGGCACCCAGGTGGATGACGGCACGCTGGAGCTGCGCGTCAGCAACGCGCTGGCGAAAGATCAGCAGATCAAAACCGACGCGCGCATTATCGCCACCGCCTATCAGGGCAAAGTGCTGCTGACCGGCCAGGCGCCGTCGCAGGATATCGCCAGCCGCGCGAAACAGATCGCCATGGGCGTCGACGGCGCGACCGAAGTCTACAACGAGATCCGCATCGGCCAGAAAGTGAGCCTCGGCACCTCCTCGTCAGACACCTGGATCACCACGAAAATCCGCTCGCAGCTGCTGGGCAGCGATCAGGTGAAATCCTCGAACGTGAAAGTAACCACCGAGAACGGCGAAGTGTTCCTGTTAGGTCTGGTGACGGCGGAAGAGGCGAAGGCGGCGGCGGATATCGCCAGCCGGGTTAGCGGCGTGAAGCACGTCACCACCGCGTTCACCATGCTGAAGTAAGCGTGCATCAGGCCGCTCATCCGTACAGGCACAGCGGCAACAGACGAACAGGGCGGCCTTAGCCGCCCTTTTTTTATACCGGTATATCGATCACCAGCGCCCAGGTCGCGGTTTTCGCCCGCAGCCTGATCTGCTGCTCCTCCTGCAAAAACGCCCCGTCGCCGCAGCCGAGCTTCTCCGAACGCTCCTCGCGCGTGACCGCCTCCAGCGAGCCGTGAATCGACTGCAGATAGGCGCGCGGCCCGTGCAGCGTCAGCGACTGCTCTTCGCCCGGCGCCAGCCGCAGCTGATGCACCCATACCTGCTGACGCAGCTGCAGGCTATTGCCCGCGCCGTCCGGCGAGGCGATCAGCTGCAGATTGCCATGCTCCGGCAGCGCGATCTTCTGCAGCGTCGGGTTTTCCCGCTCGGGACAGGCGGCGAGCCAGAGCTGCATCCGCGTCAGCGGCTGATCCTTTCGCAGGTTGATTTCGCTGTAGCTGACGCCCGGCTGCGTGGCGAGCAGCAGCGCTTCGCCCTCGCGCGCGACAATATGATTACCTTCGCTGTCGCGGTACTCCGCCTCGCCCTGCAGCACGATATTCAGCACGTCCACCTGCGGATAGGTGCGCGGCTGAAAGGCGGCCCCTGGCGCCAGCACTTCCTGATTCAGCACGCGTAGCGAGGCGTAGCCCATTAATTTGGGATCGAAATAGTGACCAAAAGAGAAACTGTAGCGTGCCTGCAACCAGCCGAAATCGGCCTGACCGCACGCGGACGCACTACGCGTCGTTATCATGATTTACCTCCAGCTCGCTGCGGCAGAGAACGACCGCAGACTTGATACCCATTATGGTAAAAGGCTGGACGCCGTATTGTTAGCCAGTTAATCTGCCGTGCATATTCAAATTTCCTGAAAGAGAGTTCGGATGGCTAAAGAGCGTGCCTTAACCCTTGAAGCGTTGCGCGTAATGGATGCGATCGATCGCCGCGGCAGTTTTGCGGCAGCGGCGGATGAGCTGGGGCGCGTTCCTTCGGCGCTCAGCTATACCATGCAAAAGCTGGAAGAGGAGCTGGACGTGGTGCTGTTCGACCGCTCCGGCCACCGGACGAAATTCACCAATGTCGGGCGTATGCTGCTGGAGCGCGGACGCGTGCTGCTGGAAGCGGCAGACAAACTCACCACCGACGCCGAAGCGCTGGCGCGCGGCTGGGAAACCCATCTGACCATCGTCACCGAAGCGCTGGTGCCGACCGACGCCCTCTTCCCGCTGGTGGAGAAGCTGTCGGAAAAGGCCAATACCCAGATTTCGCTGATCACCGAAGTGCTGGCGGGCGCGTGGGAGCGGCTGGAGCAGGGCCGCGCCGATATCGTTATCGCGCCCGATATGCACTTCCGCGCCTCGACCGAAATCAATACGCGCAAGCTCTACACCATGATGAGCGTCTATGTGGCCAGCGCCGACCATCCGATTCACAACGAGCCGGAACCTCAGTCTGAGGTGACGCGCGTGAAGTATCGCGGCATCGCGGTGGCCGATACGGCGCGCGAGCGCCCGGTGCTGACGGTGCAGCTGCTGGACAAACAGCAGCGTCTGACGGTCAGCAGCATGGACGACAAGCGCCGCGCGCTGCTGGCGGGGCTCGGCGTCGCCACCATGCCCTATTCGCTGGTGGAGAAAGATATTGCGGAAGGTCGGCTGCGCGTCGTCAGCCCGGAATATACCCGCGAAGTGGATATTATTATGGCGTGGCGCCGCGACAGCATGGGCGAAGCCAAAGCCTGGTGCCTGCGCGAAATCCCGCGCCTGCTGGCGAAGAAAAGCTAAACGCCGCCTTCGGCTCCAGCCTGCCTTGCGGGCTGGAGCCTGCTGTCACAACCGTCCCAGACACTCAATCGCCACCGCCTTGAATGCGGCGAAGTCTTTGCTGTCGCGCAGCCGGGGCATCGCCCTTTCGCGCAGAAAGGTCACGAAGAGATCGTATATCGCCATCGCCTCTTCATATTCGCTTTTACTGATCGCCAGCAGAAAGATGACCGAGGCGGTGTCGTCGCCCCACGCGATGCCCTGCGGCGCCAGCACGGTATAGACCACGGTTTTTTTCGCCAGCAGGCCGAGCGAGTGCGGCAGCGCGATCCCTTCGCCCAGCATGGTGCTGACGATCGCCTCGCGCTCCTCTACCGAGGGATAGAAGCTCGCGTCGACAAATCCTTCCGCCTCCAGCCGATCGCACAGCTGGCGGAACAGCTGCGACTGCGTCATCGGCTTATCGACGATCAGGAAGTGCTGCGCGTCGAAAAACTTCTCCAGCATATAGGGCCGCGTGCGGTCCACCAGCACCAGCTTGCCGATCTGCTCCAGCTGGAAGCCGGTGGGAAACGGCGACATCACCACCACCGGCTTATCCTTCTCGCTCAGCCGCGTGGTAGAGATAACGAAATCTTCATCGATGCGCGCGCGCGCCTCATATTCGCGCTGCGACAGCCGACCGGCGACCTGTAGCTGCGGATATTTGCGCAGCAGCATCGCCTCAATCATCCGCAGCGTGGAGTTACCGCTGTCGCACACCAGCAGCACCTGCGGATGGCGCTGGTAGCCGACGTCGTAATGACGCTCCAGCCCGACGCCGATATGCAGCACCAGAAAGCCGATCTCATTCTCGCTGATCACGTAAGGCGTGTATTTGCCCCAGCTGGAGACCGCCGCCAGCGTCACGTCATAGGCCATCGGATAGTGCTGTTTAATATTATCCAGCAGCGGGTTGGGAATATGGATCTGATAACGCACGCGGGTGATCATGGTTTTAATGTGCGTCAGCAGATCGGCGCGCAGCTGTTCATCGCCCTGCAGATTGTAGTTGTAGTGGGTATTGATATAGCTCAGCAGATAGTCCACCAGCGCGTCGGCGTCATCGGCGTTGATGGCGCTCGGCGCCACCTCCTGCATCTGGCGCGCCGCGATATTGACGCGCAGCCAGCCCTCTTCCGCTGGCGATACCGGCTTGCCCACCAGCGGCCGCAGCAAATTAATCAGCTCGCGCGCCGCCTCGCGCACGTCCAGCCCGACATCCTCCGCGCCGGGATCGCTCAGCGGATAGCCTTCGCTGATGCGCCGCACCGCGACGGCACAGTAGAGGCGCAGATAGCGCTCGCCCTCGTCGCTGAGGCGAACGTTATGGCGCGTCAGACACTGCTGCAGCAGCGGACGCAGCGTCTCCAGAATATTGCTGTGCAGCGCTTCGATAGTGATCAGCGGGCTGTCGGCCTGCTCCTGGTCGATCTGCCACAGCAGATCGGTTAAACAGGTGCGGATCGCCACTTCGCTGCCGAACAGCTTCATGCCGTAATGGGGTTTGCTCTCGATGTGCAGGTGATAGCGCGCCAGCCACTCGCGCACCTCGGTCATGTCGTTTTGCAGCGTGGCGCGGCTGACGAACCACTCATCGGCCAGATCTTCCAGCTTAAGCGACCAGGCGGCGGTCAGAAAGCGCGTCAGCATATAGCGCACCCGTTCGGCGGAGGTGCGCGGCACGCGCAGCGGCGAGCGGTTTTGGCGATCCAGATGCTGGAAGCGCTGCGCGTCGTCGATTTTTAGCTGATAGCCCGCGCCGCGGCTGAGCACGAACTGCGCGCCGTACTCCTCCAGCAGCGCGTTAAGCGCGCTAATGTCGGCACGCACGGTGCGCGTTGAAACGGCGAAGCGCCGCGCCAGCTCATCCTGAGGCAGCGTTTCGTTTTGCAGGGCGTCAAACAGTTGCGCAAGGCGTTGATTTGGAAATCTCAAGGCGGTCTACCTGTTACGGCGCTGGCATGCATTCAGCGGCATCATATCGAAAAATAGCAGCTTAAAGCGAACGGCGCGTGACCTCCAGGCAAGCGCCGGCGCCCTGTGAAGCGCGCCGGCGTGACTGTCGCTACGGCAGCAGTTTTTTGCAAATGGCCAGCAGCTGGCGCACATCTTCCACGCGCGTATCGCCGCTGACGGGATCGATAATGGAGCTGTAGACGTGCGGGATAATTTTACTGACGCCCGCCTCCAGCGCGATCGTCAGGATCGCTTCGACGTTATCGAGATCGATGCCGCCGGTCGGCTCGAGCCAGAAGTCATACGCCGCGCACGCCTGGGCGACGGCGCGGTACTCGTCGACCGCCTTTAGCCCGCCCATCGGGAAATATTTCACCGAGCTGCCGCCCATATCCTTCAGCAGCGCGATGGCGCTGTCAATCGGCACCCGCGCGTCGCTGCCCTGCGAGCTGAGCGGGCCGGTGGAGATCTTCACCAGGCCCGGCGTGCCGGTCGGCGAAATCAGGCCGTTGACCACGGTTTGCGACTGGCCCAGCAGCGCGCGGCTGGTGGCGACGCCGGTAAAGACCTGGTTAACGTGCTGCGGCTGCAGCACCGCGGAAATCTCGCTCACCATTTTTGACTGATTCGGGTCGCCCGCGCCGAGCCCGACCGAGAGCGCGTTGTCGATCAGCGCGGCGTACTCGCGCATATCGGCGATAGCCGCCTCGTTGCTGCTGTAGTTTTTCGACAGCACGCCCACCAGCACATGCCCTTCCGCTGCCTCCCAGATGGCGCGCGCGTTGGCTTTCGAGCCTGCCAGCACGTTAAGACAGAGACGATCCTGATAGAAATTCGGGGTCAGCTTCATGCGGTTTTTCCTCCGTTCAACAGCGTTTGAATCGAGGTAAAGATGGTGTGCAGCTGTTCAGCGCTGACGCTGCGCACATCCGCCTCGATAATGCCTTCATTGGCTTTGTAGCCGCGAAAATAGATGGCGGTCGCGCCATTTTTCAGCGCCTGCACGATGTCGCCGGTGCGCTGGCCGATGGCCGCCTCGTCGAATTTGATCTCGGCGCGGGCGATATCGCGTCCTGCCGCGTCCCACACGACGCGGGCGCTCACGCCGCGCAGCTGATTGAGGTTGTCGATAAAGGGCGTCATTTTCTCCACCATCTGCGCGCCGCTGGTTTTTTCCAGCCGCAGATAATTTTCAATCGCCTGCGTCAGGCCGAGAATGCCCTCTTTGCCTACTTTCATCGCCCGGCCGATGCCGTTGCTCTGGCGCTTCACCCACTCGACGTACTGCTGTCTGCCGATCACCAGCCCGCTGGTCGGCCCCTCAATCGCCTTCGCGCCGCTGTAGATCACCAGATCGGCGCCGTACTGGTAGTAGCACTGCAGATCCTCTTCAGCGGCGGCGTCGACGATGAGCGGTACGCCGTGTTTGCGCGCCACTACCGCCGCCTGCTCGACGCTCAGATGGCTTTTCTGCACGCAGTGGTGCGATTTCACGTAGAGGATCGCGGCGGTTTGCGGCGTGATCGCCGCCGCCAGCTGCTCGGGCGAACACTCGTTGCTGTATCCCGCCTCGACCAGACGACCGCCGCCCAGCGCCACCATGCTGCCGACCGGCGCGCCGTAGTTAACGTTATGGCCTTTCGGCACCACGATATCGTGCGGCACCTCAAGCGGCGCGGCGTGCAGATTATCCAGCAGCCAGTCGTTCTCTTTGACGATCACCGCCGCGACGCACTGCGCGATGCCCGCCGAGGCGCAGGAGACCACCACCGCGTTTTCCACATTCAGCAGCTGCGCGATGTAAGCGCCGGTCTTGTTGACCAGATCTTTCATTTCAAAATAGTGGCTGAGGCCGAGCTGCACGGTGTCGACCACGTCCGGCGACGGCGTAGAGACGCCGAGGATCGTCATGCGGCCGGAGGCGTTGATAACCGGCTTCAGGCCATATTTTTCATAGATCGAAGACATTGGCTTTCCCTTCTTCTGTCAGGAACCACTCGCCCGCCACCACGGCGGCCAGCGGCGTAAGATGTTTCTCCCCGGTGAGCTGTTCGCCTTCGGAATCGACAAACAGGCGGGGCGCTTCGGTAACGCTGAAAAGAGTGAGATCGGCGTCAAAGCCGACCTCCAGACGCCCTTTGCGCGCCAGGCGCAGCCCGTCCGCCGCCTTCCAGGTGACGCAGTCGATCACCTGTTGCAGCGTCATGCCGACGCTGAAAAACTTCGACATGACGTGCGCCAGGTTATGCACCGGGCCGTTGAGGCGGTTGCGGCAGTAAATATCCGAGCTGATGGTGTCGGGCAGAATGCCCTGCGCGATGGCGACGCGCGCCACCTCGAAGCTGAAGCTGGCGCTGCCGTGGCCGACGTCCATCCTGACGCCGCGCGCGATGGCGTTGCGCACCGACGCCTTCAGTTCGCCCTGCGGCGTCAGCACGCGGTTGGGCTTGCCGTTAAAGCAGTGGGTAATGATGTCGCCGGCGGTGAGGCGCTCGGCGATCTCCGCCAGATCCGGCGGGTTATTGCCGATATGCACCATCAGCGGCAGACCGCCGACCCGCTGCTGGATCGCTTTGGCCTTGATCAGCGGTTGAATGCCGTTCTCGCCGACTACGCTGCTGCTCATGCGCGCCTTCAGGCCGACGATAAAGTCGGGCAGCCGTTCTACGGCTTGCTGCACCGCGTCGCCGTCGATCTGCCGCATATCCGCCAGCTCGTTTTGGGTCACGATGCCGGTGCGCGCGATATTGATCAGCGCGTAGACCTGGGTGGTGGCGGCGCGGGTAATGGCATAAAAGTCATCGATATGATCGGCGCCGGTGCTGCCCGCGTCGATCACCGTCGTGACGCCCGTGGCGACGCCGATAGCGTCCGCCTCGTCGTGATAGATGGGCGATTTGGGGTAGCAGTGGACGTGAGAATCGATCCAGCCTGCGCTGACGTAGCAGCGTCCGGCCAGATCGCGTTCGCTTTTCGCCTCGCCCGGCAGGCGGTCGGCGATGGCGGCGATTTTGCCGTCCTGCAGCGCAATATCCACCAGCCGCTCATCCGTCAGCCGTGCGCGGCGAAGAATCAGATCGAACATAGCAACTCCTTAACGCGGCGGCCCGCTGGCGAGCCGCCGCCAGCTTCAGATAGCGACCGGGAAAATCGCGCCGAGGATCATGGCGCCGAGGATCGCGCCGCCGGTGATCGGCTTATTCCAGAGGTAGAAGAGCAGCGCGCCGAGCAGCGAGCCCAGACCGATAGGGATCGAGGCCGCCATCGCGGAGAGGATGATCAGCGGCCCTAAAAAGCGGCCGGAGGCGTTGCCCGCGCCCATCATCACGTCCGCGCCGTAGGTCGAGTCGCTCTGGTTGATGGTGAATTTGCGCGCCAGAATGATGATGTAGCCGATTGCCAGGCCAATCACCAGACCGGTTGCCAGCGAGGCGGCGAAGTTAGCCACCGGAAAGACGATGCCCGCGCCCAGCAGCAGCGCCGGCACGCCCAGGCCGACGCCGGTCTGGATGGCGCCGCCGATATCGAGGATACCCACCAGCGAGCCTTCGATGATGCGGGCGAAGAGAAAACTCGCGCCGAAGGCCGCCACCGCGCCGTAGACGCCGGTTTCCATGCCGGCACGCAGCATAGAAACAAACGCCACTTCGTTAAACGCGCCGATGCCGTAGAGGTAATACATGTGCGTACCGGCGAACACGCCCGCCGAGAGCAGGCCGACGAAGATCGGGAAAGACCAGTCGGCGTACCAGAAGCCTTTATTTTCAGTCATGTCGTTAGCCTTACTTGCCGCTCAGAGAGTTGTGGATCGCGTCGAGCCAGCCGGGAATGCCCAACTGGAACGACTGCAGCAGTTTCATATCGAAGCCGCGGAAGAAGCCGCTCAGCACGAACAGCAGCACGATCGCCACCATCATCACTTTGGTGACCTTGTTCCAGCCGCTCTCTTCAACGCCTTTGCCGATCAGGATGCCGAGCACCAGGCCAGGCACGGCGTTGCCCATGATCAGCTGCGCCAGGCCGCCGAAAATCGTCGCCCAGAAGCCCGATTTTTTCCCGGCGTCGATAGCCGCCAGCCAGAAGATCACCGGCATGACGGTATTAACCAGCAGGTTTGCCGCCGGTACCAGCACTTTCACCGCGGTCACCTGCAGCGCGGCCGGCACCGCCGAGGCGGTGGAGTTCAGAAAGGCGACGACGATCATGCCGATAATGCCGCAGGCGATGGCCATCTTTTTCGGGTCGTGCAGGGTTTCGGCCAGGTTACGGTTTTTCACCATCAGCGCGGCCGCGCCCCAGTTAGGAATGATGCGGTGGTCGACGTCCTGCGTGAAGGAGCCTGCCGCGACGGATGATGCCCAGGCATTGAAGAAAAAGCCGAGACCAAAGGAGAAGTGCGAAGCGGGATCGCCTTCGCAGGAGTTAAGCTCGCCCAGCGTACGGAACGCGCCCATCCCCTGCGACGTCGGCGCGTGGAACATGCGCGCCGCGCCGGCGCCAACGCCCACACCTACCAGTCCCCCAATGATCAACGACTTAAACAAAATAATTAAAAACATGTTTTTTTACCTTTGTTGTCGTCTGTTTTTACGGTGCCGCCGTGAATGTCACCTGCCCGGTATCAATCACGGTGACGCTGACGGAGATCTCCAGCTCAACGCTGTAGTTCCGCCGCTGGCGCGCCAGAAAGAAGAACAAAAACTTCTCCGTTTTGACGCTCTCCTGCGCGCGCAGCACCCGAACATCCAGAGGTTCGATGCGCAGCAGAATCTTTTGCGTCGCGCGCAGAACCTGGTTCTGCACGCGACTCAGAGCATCGGCAAAAGCTTTCTCTTTACTGTCGCCTTTGCCCTGCACCGTCACCTGAGTAACGTATTGTTCTTTCATCATCAGCTGCCGTGCTTCTTGTTCCAGGCCTGCACCAGCCGCTCGCCTAGCTCTTCTTTGTCCATAAAGCCGAAGCCGAGCACGTTGGCGCCTTCGTTGATGGCGGTGACGCCTTCGTCAACAGAACGCATGCCGTGGCGCGCCTTGTAGCCATATTTGTTCTGCGCGGTAATGGCGCCTGCGCCGCCGCTGCCGCAAAAAGAGATGCCGAAATCGGCGTTTTCCGCCTTCATCACGTCGCCCAGCTTCATATCCGCCGCAACGCCCGGCACCACGACGGCGCGGCCGCCCGCCTTTTCCACGCCCGCCGCTACTTTCTGTCCTTTACCTAAACGATCGCCAATCACTACGGTTACCATGATGATTTCCTCTTTATACAGTCAGTTAGATCGAGCCACTTCTATATGGACGGAGAGAAGCCAGGCCTCTTCGCGCGGCAGATTGCCGAACAGATCGACCACCTGCTGCGCCAGCTGCATGGTCTCTGGCGAAATATCTTCAAACAGCTCCGCTTCCACCTCGGGAAGGGGTTCGCCGGTTAGCGAGCGCAGCGCCATGGCGCGTACGTGCGACGCCAGCATCTGCTGCTGCACCGCGTTGGGCGCGATATCGTGTTGGGCGTAGATCGCCGCGATTTGCGCCATCACCTTGTCGGCCAGGGCCTGAATCTCTTCCGGCGTTGCCTGCCGTACCGAAGCTCCGTTACTGCTCACCTTGCTACTCCTGTTCACGAAAATTCGCGTTGCGAATAAATTACGGCGTGACGAAGTGGAAGTGCAGACGCACTTTTTCCGCATGGAAGTGGAAATCGCAGGGCAGGCTGTGCGCCAGATCGCAGGACGCACGGATTGTGTGATGCAAGCCGCGTTATGCGCGCTTTAAACGTTAAAAAGGGGCGTCAAAAGAGAAGTGTGCAGGCAGCGGCGCGCGGCGCGACGGTGAAAAAAGAGGAGATAAGAAAAGCCAATGACGGAATAAAGCCGGTCGCGCGGACCGGCCCGAGAGTCAGCGGAACTTTTTATGATTGGCGTTGCGGATCTCCGCCAGCTTTTTCGCTTCGGCTTTGGCGCCGTCGACGTTGTTGGCCTGCGCCAGCTTGTCGACCACGTCGATCTGCGCAATCAGCGAATCCAGCCCGGCGTGATAGTCCTTAATCGGCGCGCTGTTGGCCGGCTGCCCTTCGAGCTTATCCGGCGTCGATTTTTTCGCGTCCTGCGCCGCCTGGCGCATCTCGCCCAGCGCTTTATGCATCTCCTGCGCGTCGCTTGTTTTCATCACGGTATTCAGCCCGTCTTTCAGCGTATCCATATCATTTTCTAAATCCGCCGCGTACAGGCTGGCGCTTCCAGACAACAAAGAGAGAGACAACATCGCAATCACACGCTTACGCATCGGTATATCCTTTTTATTGTGGGTAAAAAAAAAGCAGCCAGAGCGGCTGCTTTCAGGAAGCGAGTTCTATTATTGTCCGGCGATTTTCATCTCCGGCAGCAGCACCGAACCACATTGTATGTTGCTGCGGGTTTCGATGTCGTTACCGACCGTGACGATATTGCGCCACATATCCTTGAGATTTCCTGCAATAGTGATCTCGCTCACAGGATACTGAATCTCGCCGTTCTCTACCCAGTAGCCGGCCGCGCCGCGCGAATAGTCGCCGGTAATGGCGCTGACGCCCTGGCCCATCAGTTCCGTGACCACCAGACCGCGCCCCATCTGCTTCAGCAGATCGTCGAAACTGCTGCCCTGCCCGGCGATGCGCCAGTTATGGATGCCGCCCGCGTGGCCGGTGCTTTTCAGGCCCAGCTTGCGCGCCGAATAGTTGGTCATTAGCCAGGTTTGCAGCACGCCATCCTTAACGATGTCGCGCGCCTGTGTGCGTACGCCTTCGCTGTCGAACGGCGTTGACGCCAGGCCTTTCAGCAGATGCGGCTGCTCCTGAATAGTGAGCCATTCCGGCAGGATCTGCTGGCCGAGCGCGTCAAGCAGAAAGGTCGACTTACGGTAGACGCTGCCGCCGCTGATGGCGCCGACCAGATGGCCGAAGAGGCCGGTGGCGACTTCCGGCGCGAAAATCACCGGCGCTTTCATGGTAGAGAGCTTGCGCGGCGCCAGCCGCGACAGCACGCGACGCGCGCACTCTGCGCCCACCCAGTCGGGACTTTGCAGATCCTCGAAGGCACGACCGATGGTGTAGGCGTAGTCGCGCTCCATATCGCCATCCTGTTCGGCGATAACGGAACTGGAGAGCGAATGGCGGCTGGAGCAGTAGCTCTGCAACATGCCGTGGCTGTTGCCGAAGACTTTAATGCCGACGTGGCTGTTGAAGCTGCCGCCTTCGGTATTGGTGATGCGCGGATCCGCTTTCAGCGCCGCCTGCTCCGCCTGCGCGGCGAGCTCGATGGCGCGATCGGCGTCGATCTCCCAGGGATGGTAGAGATCGAGATCCGGCGCGTCAAACGCCAGCAGATCGGCATCCGCCGGGCCAGCATAAGGATCCGTTGAGGTGTAGCGCGCGATATCGATCGCCGCCTGCACGGTGCGTTTGATCGCCTCCGGGCTGAGGTCGGTCGATGAAGCGCTGCCCTTGCGGTTCTGATGATAAACGGTGATGCCGAGCGCGCCGTCGCTGTTGAACTCGACGTTCTCCACTTCGCCGTAACGGGTGCTGACGCCGATTCCGGTGGTTTTGGTCACTGCCACTTCCGCGCCGTCGGTGCTGGCCTTCGCCAGATCGAGCGCCTGCGCCACTGCCTGTTCCAACACTTTTCGCTGTTCTGCAACCTGAGTAGATACGTTCATCGGCCTGCCGTCTAATCTTAAGTATGAAAGTTTTGAGTCTATCAGAGTCAGAGAACAATTTCGCAGTCACCCGATAAACTGATAGGATTAGCCTCTTTTTTTAGGGGAGCCCAGAAAATGACCAAACAGCCCGATGAGTGGCTCGACGATGTGCCGGATAATCAGGAAGAAGAAGATGAGGAGATTATCTGGGTCAGTAAAAGCGAAATTAAACGCGACGCTGAAGAGCTGAAACGCCTGGGTGCCGAACTGGTCGATCTGGGCAAGAACGCCCTGGAGAAGATCCCGCTGGATGAAGAGCTGCTGGCCGCCGTCGAACTGGCGCAGCGCATCAAGAAAGAGGGCCGTCGCCGCCAGCTGCAGCTGATCGGTAAAATGCTGCGCTCGCGCGACGTCGATCCAATCCGTCAGGCGCTGGACAAGCTGAAGAACCGCCACAACCAGCAGGTTGCGCTGTTCCACAAGCTGGAAGCGCTGCGCGATCGCCTGATCGAACAGGGCGACGAGGCGATGAACGAAGTGATTACCCTCTATCCGCACGCCGATCGTCAGCAGCTGCGCAGCATGATCCGCAACGCGCAGAAAGAGAAAGCGGGCAACAAAGCGCCTAAATCGTCACGTCAGATTTTCCAGTATCTGCGCGAGCTGGCGGAAAGCTAAGCCACGCCGAGGCGGGCAAAGCTGCCCGCCAGAACAGCGGTTAACGGTAGTTGTAGAGAATGCCGGCGCGCAGACGCAGCTGGCGCTCGCTGGAGGTCGACGCGCGGCCGATATCGCCGAAGGTCACATACGGCACCCAGGCGCGATCGTTGCCGAGCGCGTAGTCAAACTGCAGCTCCTGCTCATAGTCATCGTGCTTATTGGCGAAAAGCTTCGCGTCCGCATGCTTATAGACCAGCTTATAGGTCGTGGTCAGCCGATCGCTTTTATTACGCAAATAGAGGTCGAAGCGGTTAGCGGTGCGATGGCGATCGGTATCGCAATAATCGATACCGCCGGTGCGGCATTTATCTTCATGCGCATAATCGGTCAGCTCAAGGCGATAGAGTCCGCCGATAAACCAGCGGTCGTTGATTTTATACCAGGGCGCAACGCCAAATTTCCATTCGGTGCGCGCGGAATTAAACTCCGGCTGAATAAAGGGCGAAATCGTCCAGTTCCCCCAGTAATACGATTTCAGAAAGGTCACTTCGACCACGTTTAGCACCGTATCGTTATAAAACTTATCTTTAGGATCGGCGCCGCCGGTCTTATATTTGGTTTCAATGCCGATAAACATATCATTGGGCAACGTGGTGCTGAGCCCCAGTTTGTCGTAGTGCGTACGGTCGCGCAGCCGGTATTCATGGCGATAATCTACCGTCGCGGTCGCCAGCGCCGCCGCAGAGCCAAGCAGCAGCGCCATGCCCAGAGTGGCGCGTAATAGTTTACTCTTTCCCATAATAACATCCTTATTTAAAAGCGTGAGACAACCTTAATAAATAAGCCTGCTCACAATACCCATTAACCTATAATTAACCCGCATACCAAAATAAGCATGATTGCATCATGAACACCTGTTACTTATATAATTAACGGGAAAACTGTTATTTCTTATATGGCAGCAGAGCCGATGCTAAAAATTATCGCAGCGGCAATCCTTTCTGTTTTTGACAGAAAAAGAATAAAGATGGCAATAGCGGAGAGAGTAGAGAGATCGGTTTCAAATATTAACGCGACCGTCGGAAAAAAAATAAAAAAACAGGCTGGCGCGGGCGGAAAAATAAAAAGGCGCCCTGAAAAAGCGCCCGATGCGTTAAGCGAGTCGATCCAGCAGCTTTTGATGAATGCCGCCAAATCCGCCGTTGCTCATAACGAGAATCGAATCGCCCGGCTGAGCGGCTTTCGCCACCATCTCAACCAGCGTATCGATATCGGCGCTCCAGTGCGCCGGCGGCATGCAGGCTTCGGCCACGTCGGAGACCTGCCAGGGAATATGGTGCGGCTGGAACAGAAATACCTCATCCGCGCGCGCCAGCGAAGGCGCCAGATCGTTTTTGCTCACGCCCATTTTCATGGTGTTAGAGCGCGGTTCCAGCACCGCCAGAATACGCGCCCGGCCGCCGACTTTGCTGCGCAGCGCCGATAAGGTCGCCAGAATCGCCGTCGGGTGATGGGCGAAATCGTCATAGACCTTAATGCCGTTGACATCGCCGCGCAGCTCCAGGCGGCGGCGCGCGTTGATAAAGCTGTCGAGCGACTGCGCCGCGTCTTCCGGTTTGACGCCGACGTGACGCGCCGCGGCGATCGCCATCAGGCCGTTATGCATGTTGTGCTCGCCCACCAGCGACCAGTTCACCTCGCCGACCTTTTCGCCGTCGAGCAGCACTTCCCAGCGCGAGGCGTCCTGCACCAGCTTCTTCGCCTGCCAGCGGCCGCCCTCGCCGACGCTCTCCTGCTCGCTCCAGCAGCCCATCGTCATCACCTGGCGGATGTTGTGATCGTGCTCTGGCAGCAGGATTTTGCCCTGGCCCGGCACGATGCGCACCAGATGGTGGAACTGCTTCTGGATGGCGCGCAGGTCGTCGAAGATATCCGCATGATCGAACTCAAGGTTATTGAGGATCAGCGTGCGCGGGCAGTAGTGAACGAATTTGGAACGCTTGTCGAAGAAGGCGCAGTCATACTCATCCGCCTCGATGACGAAGAATGGACTTTTTCCTAATTTTGCCGAGACGTCGAAGTTGCCCGGCACGCCGCCGATGATAAAGCCCGGCTCCAGTCCGCACGACTCCAGTATCCAGGCTACCATACCAGAAGTGGTTGTTTTGCCATGAGTTCCTGCTACCGCCACTACCCAGCGATCGCGCAGCACGAAGTCATGCAGCCACTGCGGGCCGGAAAGATAGGGAATGTTGCGCTCCAGCACCGCTTCCACGCAGGGGTTGCCGCGCGTCATGGCGTTGCCGATGATAACGAGGTCCGGCGCGGGGTCGAGCTGAGAGGCGTCGTAACCCTCTGTTAATTCAATGCCTTGCTGCTCGAGCAGCGTGCTCATCGGCGGGTAAACGTTGGCGTCCGAACCGGTCACCTGATGGCCAAGGGAACGTGCCAGCATCGCCAGACCGCCCATAAACGTGCCGCAAATCCCAAGGATATGAATACGCATAACGAGATCCATTACTCAAAAGTTCGGCGCACAGTGTAACCCCCCTCGCGGACTTAAGAAACGGATTAGGACTATGGTTTTTGAAGTTCATTCGGCTAAACTGCGTACGCAAACGTTGGCGGTTTGCCAGGCAGGCTGCCACTCCATCGAAGATTCAGGGAATGTGTTATGAAAACGTTAGGCGAATTTATCGTCGAGAAACAGCACGACTTTCCTCACGCAACAGGTGAACTGACGGCGCTAATTTCCGCTATTAAGCTGGGCGCGAAAATCATCCATCGCGACATCAACAAAGCCGGCCTGGTAGATATTCTCGGCGCAAGCGGCGTTGAAAACGTCCAGGGCGAGCAGCAGATGAAGCTCGATCTCTTCGCGAACGAGAAGCTGAAAGCGGCGCTGAAAGCGCGCGGCATCGTGGCGGGGATCGCCTCGGAAGAAGAGGACGAGTTTGTAATCTTCGAAGGAGTAGAACACGGCAAATACGTGGTGTTGATGGATCCGCTGGACGGCTCTTCCAATATCGACGTTAACGTCTCCGTCGGCACCATCTTCTCTATCTACCATCGCGTTAGCGCGCCTGGCACGCCAGTCACCGAAGCGGACTTTATGCAGCCGGGCCACAAGCAGGTCGCGGCGGGCTACGTCGTGTATGGCTCCTCGACCATGATGGTCTACACCACCGGCTGCGGCGTTCACGCCTTTACCTACGATCCGTCGCTCGGCGTCTTCTGCCTGAGCCACGAGCGCATGACCTATCCGCCGACGGGCTACACCTACTCGATTAACGAAGGCAACTATATTCGTTTCCCGCAGGGCGTGAAGAAATACCTGAAGTTCTGCCAGGAAGAGGATCATGCCTCACATCGTCCTTACACCTCGCGCTACATCGGCTCGCTGGTAGCGGATTTCCACCGCAACCTGCTGAAAGGCGGCATCTATCTCTATCCGAGCACCGCCAGCCACCCGAACGGCAAGCTGCGCCTGCTCTATGAGTGCAACCCGATGGCATTTCTCGCCGAGCAGGCTGGCGGCAAGGCGAGCGACGGTGCGAACCGTATCCTCGACATCCAGCCAGAAACCCTGCATCAGCGCTGCCCGTTTTTCTGCGGCAACGATGCAATGGTCGACGACGTTGAGCGCTTCCTGCGCGAATACCCGGACGCCGCGCAGTAAACATCGGGCTATCTTACTGGCGTAGCAGCATCAACGCACAGACGACAAGGGCGCGTATCTCGCGCCCTTTTCTTTTACGCCGTTTCCAGCCGGAACAGCGATACCGTGGATTGCAGATGCTGCGACTGCGCCTCCAGCGACTGGGTCGCCGCCGTAGCCTGCTCAACCAGCGCCGCGTTCTGCTGCGCCGCCTCGTCCATCTGCGTCACCGCCTGATTCACCTGCTCGATACCGCGGCTCTGCTCATCGGACGCCATAGAAATCTCCTTCATCAGCGTCGTGACGCGCATCACCTCGCTGGAGATCTCATCCATGGTCTCGCCGGCGCGCGTCGCCATATCGCTGCCCTCTTTCACCCGCGTCTGCGACTCCGAGATCAGCCCGCGGATCTCTTTCGCCGCGTTGGCGCTGCGCTGCGCCAGCGTGCGCACTTCGTTAGCCACGACGGCGAAGCCGCGTCCCTGCTCGCCTGCGCGCGCCGCTTCCACCGAGGCGTTCAGCGCGAGGATATTGGTCTGAAAGGCGATGCCGTCGATCACGCCGAGAATATCGCCGATGCGGTTCGCGCTGGCGGTAATCTCCTGCATCTTCTCCATCACGTAGCTGACCACCTCTGCGCCGCGATCGGCGGTGTCGGAGACGCTGCTCGCCAGCTTGTTCGCCTGCTGCGCGTTGGCGGCATTCAGGCGCACCGTGGCGGTCAGCTGCTCCATGCTGGCGGCGGTCTGCTCCAGCGACGCCGCCGACTCTTCGGTGCGCTGGGAAAGATGCACATTGCCCGCCGCCAGCTCGCGGCTGCCGACATCGATCTGCAGGCTGGCATGGAGCACCTGGCTCACCTGAGCGCGCAGCGCCTGCTGCATCTCCCCTAGCGCGCGGTTAAGGCGGCCCAGCTCGTTGTCGCCCGCAGGCGGCAGCGTCTGCGACAGATCGCCTGCCGCGACCTGCTCCAGATGGATAATGGCGCGGTTAAGCGGCAGCAGCAGCAGACGGCGCATCAGCACCCAGGCCAGCACGAACAGCAGCAGCGTCAGCGCCACCGCCGCACCGATAAGCGCCTTCATCAGCGTCTCGTTCCAGGCCGCCTGCGCCAGCTGCGCGTCGGTCACCTGATCGGCATAGCTACCGAACGCCGCCACCGCGTTGCTGTAGTTCAGGGCGAGCTTAGCGAGATTGCCCTCCAGCACGCTGTAATATTCGTCGGTGTACTGTTTTTCCAGCGCATCCATGATGGGTTTGATGCCCTGCGCCAGGTAGGCGTTGTAGCTCGATATGATGTCGTCAGCCAGCTTTTTGCCGTGCGCCGTTACCGTTCCCGCCGCGATAAAAGCCTTCATATTTCGCTGCGAATCCTGCACGTCAGCCTGCGCCTGCTTCGCCAGGGCGGCGCCCTCGTCCAGCAGGCCAATCTCGATTTTGCGCACCGCCAGCGCGGCGGTGGCGCGCGCGCGCATCAGATCGCCGTTGCTTTGATAGAGCGCGTTAAGTTCGATACCCTGGATGCGGTTGATCACATCCAGCGATCGGTTTCCTTTGTTAATGGCAATGATACCCATGACGCTGACCGCCAGCAGCAGCAGAGTCATAAAGGCGAGTAAAGCTAATAATCCTGTGCGTAGTGAGAGCTTTTTCATGATGTTGTTTTCCGTTTGCTTATATAAAGGCAGAAAATCCAGTAGCTCTAAAACGTACAAGTTATCGGCAGTTGCCCAGGGGAACTTTACCGACGTTGATGGTCATTTCCCTGATGATCACCCACGCTTAACCTTTCTTAATAAGGATTCACAGCATGAAAAAAGGTATGGCCGCCGCCGGCCTGCTGTTCTGCACCTCTGCGCTGGCGCAGCAGAACCCGATCGATCATGCGCTGGAGCAGTGTCTCAACGGCGCATCCACCACCGTGGCGATGGTGTCGTGCTACGATCGCGCCAGCCAGGCCTGGGATAGCGAGATGAACACGCAATATAGCCAGTTAATGAAAAGCCTCGCCAGCGAGCCTAAAAATAAGATGCGTGTAGCGCAGCGCCAGTGGCTGGCGTATCGCGATAGCTGGCAGTCGGCGAGCGCGGCCTATTTCAACAGCAAGCAGGGCACGCTGGCGCAGATTTCGCTGGCGGCACAGCGCGTCGATCTGGTGCGTAATCAGGCGCTGTTGCTGCGCGCGATGAATAAAGGCAGTTGCGCCGACGGCGGCGATTGTTGATAAATGGAGACGGTGCTTTTATTCACGCGTCGGCTTCGGCTGGCGCATCCGTCTATTTTCAGGGAGAAATCATGGCTGCGTACGCCTCTACCCTTATTCTTATCGGCCTCGCGGTCCTCAGCTATTTCGTTCACAACAGCGCGGTCACCATCTCGATTCTGATCCTGCTGGCGATCAAGCTCACCCCGCTGTCGCAGTTCTTTCCCTACGTCGAGAAACAGGGCATTCAGCTCGGCATTATTATCCTGACGGTCGCCGTTATGGCGCCGCTCGCCAGCGGTTCGCTTCCCGCCTCGTCGCTGCTGAAATCTTTCGCCAGCTGGCAGTCGATCGTGGCAATTCTGGTCGGTATTTTCGTCGCCTGGCTGGGCGGGCGCGGCGTTAGCTTTATGAGCGCGCAGCCGTCGGTAGTCGGCGGCCTGTTAATCGGCACGGTGATTGGCGTCGCCTTCTTTCGCGGCGTGCCGGTCGGACCACTTATTGCTGCGGGGATCGTCTCGCTGTTCGTCGTCGCGAAGTAGGACGAGGAGCATTCCGAAAGGTCAAAATTGGGGCATACTTTCCCAGGCAGTTGGCTATAATAGCCGACACTCAACATGTGACTATTGAAGGAATGCCCGATGAGTTTGAACCAGGTGCCTGCCGGTAAAGAACTGCCAGAAGATATCTACGTTGTCATTGAGATCCCGGCCAACGCCGATCCGATCAAATACGAAGTCGACAAAGATTCCGGCACCCTGTTCGTAGACCGTTTTATGTCTACGGCGATGTTCTATCCGTGCAACTACGGTTATATCAACCACACCCTGTCGCTGGATGGCGATCCGGTTGACGTGCTGGTTCCGACCCCGTATCCGCTGCAGCCGGGCTCCGTGATCCGCTGCCGTCCGGTTGGCGTGCTGAAAATGACTGACGAGTCTGGCGAAGATGCCAAACTGGTTGCCGTGCCGCACACCAAGCTGACCAAAGAGTACGATCACATTAAAGATGTGAACGACCTGCCGGAACTGCTGCGCGCGCAGATCACCCACTTCTTCGAGCAGTATAAAGCGCTGGAAAAAGGCAAATGGGTGAAGGTTGAAGGCTGGGACAACGCCGAAGCGGCGAAAGCTGAAATCATCTCCTCTTTCGAGCGCGCAAAGCAGAAATAATCTGCCGCCGCCCGATAAAAAACACCGTCCTCGGTACTCATAGCGTTCCGATAGCGGGTATAAAAAGGGTTCCATGTTTTTCATGGAGCCCTTTTTAAATGGAACGTTACCAGGCCCGGCCATCGTTCATGCCACTATTCCCGCACGCGCCCGTTCTCTCTCCGACCTCATTCCTGATGAGGTAGTGATGGCGACGTATCTTAAAGGGGATTGCTTTATCAGCTGAGCCTGAGGGGCGCAATCAGTGAGATATCGCGGCTTCTAATGACCTTGCCGTAGGTTTCCCAGGGGACGATCCCCGCGGAACTGAGAACGCTCGAAGGAAAGGCAAGATGGCTGATATTGCCGGCTCGCAGAGGGCGGAATTACCCGCAGGAGCGACAGATAACCACCCGAAAATATCCTGCTAAAAAAATGTTGGTCATCTTAGCGACCAGCATGAGCCAGAGAGCCGCTTGAGATTGTTGATGAGTTCATTTGATGTGCGTTGAACGCCATCTTTTTATCTGCCTGGCTGTAATGGCTGGTTAGCATGACTGGCAGCAGAAACCCATCAATGATAGCCTCGACAGTCTGCGGTTCGATGCCATTAACTGTTAGCGAAAGGTGTAATCCTCAAAGAGCGTGGCCCTGCCCCAGCCAGATCGCTCGTCACTTGCCAAAGTAACGGCGCTGATATTTTTCAGTGAGTAATAATTTGTATTGCTGATAGGGACCCTTTGCATTTTTATTTGTTGTTATGACCCAACAGAAAACTTCATTTTTATGGTTCAGATCGATTATTGAGTTTCTCTCCGGACGGTAAACAGCTCCCTGCTCCAGCTCCGTCAGCGTATCTAAACTCGCAGAAAGTGCCACCTGATCCAGAAACCAGACGTAATTTTTAGCTTTAAGGTTCACATCAATAAAATGTGCTACCTTGTCCAAATATTTTTGCGCTACATCACTGGGTTTCTGCATATAATAATCCTCCCAGAACATCCTCCCAGAATGGTGAGGAATTACTCTTCATTAATATCAGACTGGAAACTGGCGATTCCGGCAGTGTCCACCGCTTACGAATCAGCACATCTGCATCAAGGGAAAGGATCGGCGTATTAAAAACCCTTAGTGCATAACTGAGAAAAACAAAACGGCGACAGGCATAACTAACAGATACCCCGCCATCAATGACAACATTTTCCAGACTCGCAGATATATGTAACTCAGGCATCCGTTGACGGAGCGCCGAAACATTTTCACAAACGTCATCATCACTATTATAGAGATGCAGGTGTACATCTAATTCATCGCGATTCGTTTCATAAATAGAATATATCAACGGCACAGCGTGTTCAAAGTAATAATTCTTATCGCAGGCTATAAGTACGGTGGTTTTGGTGGCTGATGTTTTTTCAAATAACCACTTGTAGTGGGTGTAATCAAGGTCATAGTCGCCCTCTCTGAGTGGTTGAAAATCGATAAAGCTTTTAGGCATACCACCACACTGGTAAATTCCACACGTTATCATCAGCCTTGTTGTCATATCAGCCAGAAGATGCAACCCTTTAGAAACTAATGGCTTAATTACATCCAGAGCCACTAAAAAGTCCCTCTCCATCAAACTGATGAGTAGAACAATTTTGAGCACTTGATCGTAATTTTCAACCGCTGAAAAGTTGTCCTGGATTAAATAAAATGCCAAATCAATTTCATTGATACGAAACAATATTTGAATAGCAGCAACAAGATAGTTAACATTATTGGTTTTTAGGGCGACTTCCAGGTACTCAATAACTTTCTCTCTCAGCCTTGCAGGAAATTGACGTTGATAGCCTTTATTGTTGTTATCAAGAGCTTGATTAGCAACGGCGATGGCACAAAGTATTTTTTTAAGTGCATTGTCATTTATCACATCAAGTCCGGTATCAATCGCATCTATCATAGTTTCAGGCTGCTCGCCAGAGATACTCACATTTCCACTGAGTATTTCTGACACAACATGTTCTGGCATAACAACCGCTTCAGGTAGATAAATATCCCGAGTAAAAACGTCCCGATAAAATTGATGCATTCCCTTGACACGTAAAAACTCACTCATGAACAAATCCCCTGAGGCTAAAATAACAATGCGCAACGTTATTTACTGATAAAAAATTATGGTTTTATTTTCAATAACAGAAATGTAATTTCCCAAAAACCCTTACCTTTATTCGTCAGACTGATATCGCTCCCTGGGGTTTGACGAATTATTAAAAAATTAATTAGCTTTAACCATAATGGTTTAAGTCATATCTGTTTCAGTCGAAAAGTAAAAGTAATAAACAATAAGGGTCAAACAACCGATCATTATACTGAGGCGGAGTTACCCGACTCGGATTACTTTTTTCAGAAAGCCACCTTGTCCCCGCACAAATTCGACTTTGGCTTCATTGCGAGGATGATGAGCGATAAAATCATCCATTTGAATAGGCTCAATCTGGTAACCTAATTGTAAAATAAAGTTTAATAGTTCACGTTTTTTTTCCGCAAACCACTGCTGACTACCCCAGGCTTCAAAAGAAAAGGGAGGGAAATTATTATGTTCAAGAAAACCTACTGCACCTCTCAGCACATCAATCTCTAATCCTTCAACGTCTATTTTAAGAAAGCGAGCTTTATGATCGAGAATGATATCATCCAGTTTTATTAGTTCTACCACATCTTTTTTATTGCTCATCCATGCCTGCGTACCCAACTCTCTACGAAAATCTTCATTAATTGAAAAGGCGCCAATATTATTCGTTTTATGATAGTCCGGTATCGCAATTTCTATAAAACAGTTATCCTGACCCACAGCGTAATTATACGCGGTAACATTATCCAGACGGTTAAGGAAAATATTACCGCACAATTGATAGTACACCGTCTTTTGCGGCTCAAATGCGAAGACGTGTCCATTTTTTTTCATAATAGATGATGCTACGGGAACGGTATATGCACCAAGGTTTGCTCCCAGATCAAAAACGATGGGTGAATTAAAATCTTTGACAAATTCATTTGTTATTGAAGTTAACCAGGATTCCCACTGACCATGAATGAAAAGCTCTTTTGAAATAGCATCTTTGCCGAAAGTTAAAAACGTCCCCTGGGATGAGTTAACAAGATGAGTTTTTGGTAGCATTAATTAGACTCTGATAGATGAAACACATACCCGTTTCTTAAGAATTGCTTCGTTTTAGTTGAAGTGTAGGTGTACAGGTACATTCCCGAATCAATTGTTAAGTAAGCGGATGGCTTTAATATAAGTCATGTAAAGAAGAAAGCGATTTTAACATTTAAGTGGATTATGCCATCATAGCACCCACTCCCTTCTGATTAATAGAGCAAAAAGAGTACGCATATGAGGTTATTTAGTGCGTTAGATTGCCAGGCCAAATAAAAATATATTAACTGATGAGTTGCTGGATGAGGCGCCATTAATTTACGAGACAGATAAAATAATAAAATGATTCTATACTTTCAAACTTAACTTCTATTTAGCATGGCTCCATTTAATATCACGCGCTAACTTATTAAAGCCGCTGTTATTTACCATTTACATCAGCGCGATGATTTTATTACGCATCCTGACCATAACTCGAATCCCCTTCAGGCTGAACGCCATTTTTATCATCTGATACCGCACCAGATTATAGATCAGCAAGACGCTGATTTGACACCTGCCACCGGATCGGTAAATCACTCCTTAAACAATCGGCATTGTCCTCTGGACGGTGTTTTTGTTTGTGCGCCGGGTGAGTGATCGGGTGATATGGGCCGATCGCAAAGACGCAAAAAGCGGCATCCATGCCAGCTCGACCCGCGCAATTACGCACCTCATCCTTGAGGTGCGCCCGTCGCCGGGCCAACGCGCGGCGTTGTTCAAAAACGCTCCCGGCGTTTTTGTCCCTGACGCGGGACGCTTTGCTCTTCGGCACATATCACCCGCTCTTTAAGGCCGCAGATAAAAAAACACCGCCCTCTGGACGGTGTTTTCGTTTATGCGTCTGACGGAGGGTCGTCGCGCCGTAGCCAGTCGCCGCTGGCGATGCGCTGACGTCCCTTAACCGGGCGCTGATAGACGTAAAGCCATGCGCTGCCGTAAGGCGTTTGCATCAGCTGGCGTTTGTATTCGCCAGCCTTAGTGCGCAATGCATCCAGCTCGCCCAGCGTCGTGGCATCGATGCGGTAAACTTCACAATAGACGGTTCCTTCGCCCGGGATCACGCCCGGATAATGGCCGAGACTGTAGAGCTCGTAGCCCTCAATCTGCATATCCCCCAGCCATTGCGCATTCGTCATCCAGTGACTGTTTCCCTGTTTGCGCCGTAAACTGCCGTAGACAATTATTCGCATTGCTAAAACTCAAACTGATAGAGCAAATCAAGAGCCTGGTCCACACCAGACACGGCTTCCAAATAGAGTTTGGGCATCAGGCGATAACGCAAGGTTAACGTCGCCAGTGAATCAAATATGCCGACACCATATTTTACTTGTAGACCCGGCAGCACATAGCCGCTGACCTGCACCTGCTGGCTGTCGCCAACGCCGGTGGTATCAAGGGCAAGATTGCTGACGCCGAACGTCTCGCCGATTTTACCCACAACCTGACCACTTTGCGCAACCCCCAGACCAATTAAGGCGGAGGTTAATGCGTTGCCGTCGCCGTCCGAGCCCAGTCCCTGGCCGCGCAGCAGGTAGGAAAGCGCTTCCTGCTGCGACATCGCCGGGTCGGAGAAGACCTCGACCTTCGGCTCATCCGCCAGCCCGGTCACGCGCAGGCCGGCCGTTACGTCGTCCTCTGTGGCTTCGGGGTTACGAATCGCCTCGAGGTTGATATAGGGCTGATCCGGCGGGCCGGCGAACTGTAGCTCGCCTTTGCGCACGATAAGATCCTGACCGTAAGCGTGGAAGCGGCCGGACGGGATATTAATCTGGCCGTTGAGGCCCAGCCCGGTTCTGTCCTGCACCACTTTCAGGTCGCCGTTGAGCTTCGCCTTCAGGCCAAAGGCCGACAGCCGCACGTCGTTGCCGACGTGGATCACCAGATTGCTGTTGATCGGGATGGCGGCGGTTTTCGGCTGAATCGGCTGCAGGTTTTTATCCAGCAGCACCTCGTCCGAGGAGACGCCGGTGGCGCTCTCCGGCACCTCCTGCACGGTGATGCGCGCCCAGGGAATATCGACGCTGCCATCCAGGCTAAAGGCCGCCGGCGTCGCCTCGAAAACCAGATCCGGCGAGACGTCCATGCGCACCATCGGCGGCACGGTCACGCGCACGCGGCTGCCCTGCGCGGCGATGCGGGCGCGCCAGTTGTCGAGCTGGCTCCAGTCCGCGTTGCCGTTGAGGTTGATATTGCCCTGCGCGGTCTGCACCAGACCGTTGAGCGTCGAGCTCATGCCGTTGAACACCATATTCAGGTTCGCGGCGGTGAGATCGACCGGCATAAAGTTGCCGTCGACGTCGACGCCCTGCAGGCCAAGCTGGCCGAAGATCTGCGGCTGCTTCACGCTGCCGCCGAGGCGCAGCGCGCTGTTAAGGTTGCCTTTGATCTTCTCGCCCTGCATCAGCGCCGGATTGAGCATCGCCAGCGAGATATTGCGGATGTTGACGTTGCCGCCCAGCGTACGGCGGTTCTGCGGATCGCCGATCTGCACGTTGCCGTCGAGCTGGCCATTGTTGGCGATGCGGATCAGCCAGTCGAGATCGGCGCGGCCGTTGCGCAGCGCCGCGTTGAGGTTGAGCGCGCTGAAATCGATGGGCAGCGTGTTGCCCTGCACATCCTGCCGCACCTTAACGCCGTTGCCTTTCAGCGAGACGGTGCCGGTCGGCAGCGCGCCGTCCGCCGTCCAGTTCACGCGCGCGTCGCCGCTAAAGACGCCTGCCAGCTGGGTTTCATCCGGCAGGAAGGGTTTAATCATCGCGAGGTCGAAGCGGTTAAGCTGGATATGCGCGTGGCCGCTCGGGCCAGCTTCGACCGGCTCCGGCACGCAGAGCTGCGCGTTGGGGTTCTGCCAGCAGTGCGGCCCGATGGTGGCGGTCTGCTTCGCGTTAAGGTAGTCGATGGCCATCGCGCGCGTCAGACGCCATTCGCCTACCGGCGTGTCAAAGCGCGTATTGTTAAGCGTGCCCTGCCAGCGCTGCTGCTGGCGATCGAAGCTGCCGTTGAGCGCCAGCTGGCCGGAGACCGGCTCGCCCTGCACGTTAAGTTTCAACTGGTGCGCTTTTTCATTGCCGTCAGCGTTGAGCGTCAGCAGGCTGATAGTCAGCGCGTCCTGCTTCAGCTGCTCGACGCGTAGCTGTAGCTTGCCGGCGACCTGATCGCTGGAGCGCACGTCGCCGTCCAGCGTGACGCGACGGATCTGCAGCTGCTGCCAGCGCAGGCCGGTAGCGTTGAGATCGGCCAGCAGCTGCGGCGCCTGCAGCGTGCCGCGCGCCTTGATGGTGCCTTTGGCGACGCCGCCCAGCCCCGGCAGCGCGTTATCGAGATGGGGCGCGTCGATGGTGGCGTCCAGATTGAGCGCGTCGCCCAGCGAGCCTTTCACGTCCAGGTTGTTGCGACCCAGCACGATTTTCACGCCCGGGATATCCCACTGGTTATAGCTGTTGCCTTTCAGGGAGCCTTCGGCGCTGACCGCATTCTGTTTGACGTTGCCCTTCAGCTGCAGCTGCGGCACGCTCATCTGCCAGCTGCCGCCGTAGAGGCTGCCGCGCGTGGCGATTTTGCCATCCAGCTTCGCCGGCCAGTCAGGATACTGGCGCGCGGTGTCGATGCCGGAGAGCGTCAGCTCGCTGCGCCAGCTGATGGCTTTGCTCCAGTCCACCAGCGCCGTCAGGTCGATGTTGCCCTGCAGCGCGCCGATGCGCAGTTTGTCGAGGTTGAACTGCTCGACGTTGCCTTTGCCGTCCAGCGCCACGGTGGCGGGCGGCACGCTGTCGCCCTTCACCGCCGTGCGCAGCGACATCATATAGTCAGTGGCTTTGCCTTTGAACTGGTAGTCGAGATTATCCGCCTGGTACTGCACCGCGCCGGTCAGCGGCCAGCGCAGCTGCGGGCTGGTGAGACGCAGCGACAGCGGCAGCCCCGCCACCGCCAGCTGCGTGGCGGCGTCGAGCTGGGCGCGTACCGGACCAGAGAGATTCAGGCCCAGCTTCAGCTCGTCGCGCATGGCGCCGCCGAGATCCAGCTTGATCTTCTCTCCTTTCAGCGGATCGACGTTCGCCGTGCCGTTAAGCGTGAAATTCACCGGCCAGTTGTCCGCCAGCGTCGCTTCGCCGCTGCCGTTAAGCTGGCCGAGGTTCGAATCGACGTCCAGCGTCTGCAGCTGCAGCCGACGGTCGGCGGTTTTCGCCTTCAGCAGCAGGCGATTCACCGCAATGTCGGTATCGCCGGTAAGGCGCAGCTGTTCGCCGAGGATCTCCTGCACGTCAATATCGAGCGGCAGACGGAAGTCGGGCAGCTCAGGCAGCAGCGGTTTGGCGAACATCGCCTGCAGCGTTTCGCCCAGCGGCTTCTCATCCGGCTGCGGCTGCTGCACCTTCGGCTGCACCACCTCTTCGTTGGCGACCTGCGCCGCTTTCGGCAGCGCCACCAGCAAACTCTGGATATGGGTCGGATTAAGCGTCAGCGCGCGATCCTGCCACTGCAGACCGGTAGTGAAGTCGAGCAGCGAGATAGCGGTGTCGTCGATCTTCACATTGATGTTATGCAGGCCGAGATGACGCAGCGTAATCGGATAAGGGGTGCTGAGATCGCCGCCGCCGCTCTCCTCTTCCGGCGGCGCCTCCTGCGCTGGCGTCATCTTTTTGCTGTCGACCACCACGCTGACATCCTTCAGCGCGATATCGTTGACGCACACCGAGGAGTGCAGCAGGCAGTTAAGATCCACCGCCAGATGAAACGTGCCGGCATCGACGTTGACGCCGGGCATCTCATAGCGCAGCCCGCTGATCGTCAGGTTGCGCCAGCCGCCGTCGACCTGCTTGATCGATAAGCCCGGCACCCAGCGCGCCGCGCCGTTCAGCACCAGATGCAAGCCAGGCGTGGTGCCGATTAAAAACGCCACGCCGCCCAGCAGCACTACCAGAAAAATCAGTACGCCGATCAGGACCTTTTTCCACAGCTTCATAGTTCAGGCCCCAGTCCGATATAAAATTGCAAACCATGCTCCTCGCTGTCGCCAATCGGCCGGGCGATATCCAGTTTGATCGGCCCGACCGGCGACGCCCAGCGCACGCCGAAGCCCGCGCCGGTTTTAAAATTGCTCTGTTTGATGTCGTTGACCGCTTCGCCCGAGTCGATAAACGCCGCGCCCCACCATTTCCCGGTGACGTTGTACTGGTATTCCAGCGAGCCAGTGGCGAGCTTCGAGGCGCCGGTCAGCTTGCCGTCGTCGTCGCGCGGGGAAATATCCTTATATTTGTAGCCGCGAATGCTGCGGTCGCCGCCCGCGAAGAAGCGCAGATCCGGCGGCACTTTTTCGAAGTTGTTGGTTTCGATCCAGCCGAGGTTGCCGCGCGCCACAAAGCGGTGCTTATCCGCCAGCGTGCGGATCCAGACGTTCTGCGCCTGCATGATCAGGAAGTCGACGTCCGATCCCCATGTGGTGTCGGAGACGTCGATAGAGTAGCGCTGCGAATCGCCCCACGTCGGCATCAGGCCGCCGCGCGAGCGCGTGCGGTTCAGGCTGACGCCCGGATAGAGCAGCATCGTGGTGTTGGTGACGCTGCCCTGGGTAAAGTGATCGAGGCTCCACTTGAGGTTGACCGCTTTCTGCCAGCCGGTGCTGTTCTCCCAGTAGCGCGACACGCCGAGCGTGGTGGTGTCGGCCTTGGTGTCGTTCAGATCGGTGCGCTTCAGGCCGCCGGAGAAGATGTAATACTGCTCTAGCGGGCTTTTCAGCAGCGGCACTTTGTAGCTCAGGTCGAGCTGCTGTTCCGGCGCGGAGAGATAGGCGCTGGCCGCCAGGCTATGGCCGCTGTCGTTAACCCAGGGCTTTTTCCACGTCGCCTTCAGGCGCGGCCCGAC
This sequence comes from Pantoea sp. X-Soil-MYKO-1289, assembly GCF_059730625.1. NCBI lineage: Bacteria > Pseudomonadati > Pseudomonadota > Gammaproteobacteria > Enterobacterales > Erwiniaceae > Pantoea > Pantoea sp. X-Soil-MYKO-1289. Next base: position 462,165 of record NZ_AP036004.1, on the reverse strand, counting down.
GTCAGTGGAGTAGCCGACGCCGGTTTCGATAGTGTTTTCGGTGCGCGGCGTCACGGCGGCGTTGAGCGGCAGCACTTTGGTTTTCCGCCCCTGCGCGAACTCCGGCGCGACCACCACCGAATTAAACCAGCCGGTGGCCGACAGGCGCCGGTTCAGCTCGGCGAGCTCGCGCGAGCTGTAGTAGTCGCCTTTTTTAAACGGCACCAGGTTTTCCAGATACTCCTCGCGGATTTGCGAGCCGGAGAAGCTGACGTCGCCGAAGCGGTAGCGCTGGCCGCTGTCGTAGTCGATATCCCAGAAGGCTTCGCGCCGCTCGACAGAGACGCCGAGCTGGCTCTTTTTAAAGTCGCCGTCGAAATAGCCGTTGCGCAACGCGAGGTTCGAGAAGCCGCTTTTAAATTTGTCATACTCGCCGTGATTGAGCTGCCGCCCTTTTTTCGGCGTGCCCTCTTTCACCCAGGCCTGATAGTCGGGATCGCGCAGCGCGTCGCCTTCAAGCACGATGGTGCTGCCGGCGATTTTAACCGGCTCGCCGGGTTTGACGTGGGCGATAAGCACCGGCCGTCCGCCCTGCGGCGGCGCGGGACGCGCCTCGAAGTCAATATCGGGCTCGTAGTAGCCGAGCGCTTTGAGTCCCTGCTGGATCGCCTCTGAAACGCGCGCGCGAAAACGGCCATCGTTCGACACCTCGTCGGCGCCGATGGTCGAGAGACGAGCACGCACGTTCTTGTTAAGGTCCCCGGTTAAGCCTTGCACTTCAAGGCGCACTTTCGCTGCCTCAGCGACCGGCGCGGCGGCCAGCAGGCAGGTCATAAAACAGACGTGAATTCGTGGCACGCGTACTCCTGTTAATCATGCCGACCCCTATTCCGCGGGGCGTAATATATCCCTGGATAAGAACATCGCAGCGGCGCTGTCATCATCATAGCCGTAGAAAGCGGCCTGCGGCTGCGAAAAAACGGTAACAAAGCCAAATAGCCCACTATTGTCGGCAAATGGCCGGAGCGATACAACCGCTGCGCAACAGATGCGCGCGCCACTCGGATTAATCTGAGCTCAACGGCATTGCTGCGAACTCTGGCGGCGTTGAGGGCGCTGCTGCTATAATCAGCGGCGCAGGCTTCGCCTGCTCTATTTCTGCCCCGGCGCTGCTTCGCATCGTCGATAAGGCGCAGACATTTTTGGCACGGACAGCCCAGACGATGAGGTGAGTACGATCGGTACGCCTTTCAGGCGCGCTGCCCAGGCCAAAAATGACAAGTGGATAACCCTTTGGAAACCCTATGTTAGATAGCTTGCTTGTCATATTGTTGCTGATCGTGATCAGCGCCTTTTTCTCTCTCTCGGAAATCTCGCTGGCGGCCGCCCGCAAGATCAAACTCAAACTGCTGGCCGACGAAGGCAATATCAACGCGCAGCGCGTGCTGAAGATGCAGGAAACGCCTGGCACCTTCTTTACCGTGGTGCAAATCGGCCTGAACGCGGTGGCTATCCTCGGCGGTATCGTCGGCGATGCGGCCTTTTCGCCCGCCTTCAGCAGCCTTTTTAGCCGCTTTATGGAGCCGGCGCTCGCCGACCAGCTCAGCTTTATCTGCTCCTTCATCATCGTCACCAGCTTCTTTATTCTGTTCGCCGATCTGACGCCGAAGCGCGTCGGCATGATCGCGCCGGAAGTGGTGGCGCTGCGCATCATCAACCCGATGCGTTTCTGTCTGCTGGTGTTTAGTCCGCTGGTCTGGCTCTTCAACGGCCTGGCGAACGTCTTTTTCCGCGTCTTTAAGCTGCCGATGGTGCGTAAAGACGATATCACCTCCGACGATATCTACGCGGTGGTGGAAGCGGGCGCGCTGGCAGGCGTGCTGCGTAAGCAGGAGCACGAGCTGATCGAAAACGTGTTCGAGCTGGAGTCGCGCACCGTGCCCTCGTCGATGACCTCGCGCGAAAACGTGGTCTGGTTCGATCTGCGTGAAGATGAAACCACGCTGAAGACCAAAATCGCCGAGCATCCGCACTCGAAGTTCCTGGTGTGCGACGGCGATATCGACCATATCGTCGGCTATGTCGACTCCAAAGAGCTGCTGCTGCGCGTGCTGGGCAATCAGAGTATGGCGCTTAACAGCGGCGTGCAGATCCGTGCCGCGCTGATCGTGCCGGATACCCTGACCCTCTCCGAAGCGCTGGAAAGCTTCAAGACCGCCGGCGAAGACTTCGCGGTGATCATGAACGAATACGCGCTGGTGGTGGGCATTATCACCCTCAACGACGTCATGACCACGCTGATGGGCGATCTGGTGGGCCAGGGGCTGGAAGAGCAGATCGTGGCGCGCGACGAGAACTCCTGGCTGGTAGAGGGCGGCACGCCGATCGACGACGTGATGCGCGTGCTGCATATCGACGAATTCCCGCAGTCGGGCAACTACGAAACCATCGGCGGCTTTATGATGTATATGCTGCGCAAGATCCCGAAACGTACCGATTTCGTCAAGTTCGCCGGGTTTAAGTTCGAAGTGGTGGATATCGACAGTTATCGTATCGATCAGCTGCTGGTGACGCGGATTGACGATCGTCCGCCGGTGCTGAATGTGGCGAAAGCCACGGAAGCTGAAGAGTAGAAAATCAGAGGGCGCCGTCGGCGCCCTTTTTTATCAGTTGAACTCCGCCTGAAGGCGCAGCACCTGACGGTTAATTTCGGACATCACGCTCAGATGCTGAATGTCCTTTACGCGCGGAATCAACACTTTTCCTTTGTCGAATTCGAACGCGCCAACGTCCTTGATATACATCCGTCCTTTGAACAGCGTTTTTACGTATTTCGCTATTTGCAATGGATTATAGCGTTGGAAGATCTTCATGCTGTCTAACTCCTGTACATTTATAAATACGCTTCGCCGTTGCCAAGTTCGGTACGAGCCCATGAAGCGCAAAGTGCCGGTAAACTATAGAACACTCCACTGGGGTAATGTTCCGAAAACTGAACTTTTTTACTGAATTGACACATCATTACAGAATAGTCTGTTATGTCGCTTTACCAACACAGTATAAATCCAAACTTGTTAAGAGATTGTGGCATACATAGCAAACCTGACACCTTAACAAGACAGGCGCATCATCCCCGCTTACTATTGCAGAAAAATGACCAACTGGTCCGATCACCGAGGAGACTGATAATGCGACTCGCCTGCACTCTGTTAGCGCTGGTTCTCTTGCCCGGCGCCGTTTTCGCTCACAGCCTGAAACAAGACCAGCGCGTGCCCGCGGTTGGCGTCGAGGATAAAGGAGAGCTGCTCTATCAACAGGATGATTTCCGCTACCAGCGCTGGAACAGCGCGCAGCTCGCTGGCAAGGTGCGCGTGATTCAGCACATCGCCGGGCGATCCTCCGCGAAAGAGAAGAACGCCGCCGTGATTGAGGCGATTAAAGCCGCGGCCTTCCCGCACGATCGCTACCAGACCACCACCATCGTTAATACCGACGACGCCATTCCCGGCACCGGGATGTTTGTGCGCAGCAGTATTGAGAGCAATAAAAAGCAGTATCCCTGGTCGCAGTTTATCGTCGACAGCAAAGGCAACGTAAAGCACGCATGGCAGCTGGCGGACGCCGGCTCGGCGATTGTGGTGCTGGATAAGAGCGGCCGCGTGCGCTTCGTGAAAGACGGCGCGCTGACGCAGGAGGAAGTGATGCAGGTGATTAGCCTGGTTCGGACGCTGCTTAAATCCTGAAAAAAGGGAGGCGCTGGCCTCCCTTCTTGATCAGAACAGCGAGACGCGGAATCCCGGATTAAGGAAGGATTCACGCGGCGCGTAATCCAGAGTTTTGCCTGTCCAGTCGTGAACGTGCGCGCCGGCCGCCACGGCGACGGCGTGCCCCGCGCCGGTATCCCAGATGTTGGTCGGCCCAAAGCGCGGATAGAGCTGCGCCTTGCCCTCCGCCACCAGGCAGAACTTCAGCGAGGAGCCGATGGCGACGGTCTGATGTTCGCCCAGCTGCTTGAGATACTCTTTCAGCTCCTCGTCGGCGTGAGAACGGCTCACCACCACCAGCGGCGGCCGCGCCTCCTGCACGTGGATCTGCGTCTTGTTGCCGCCCTCTTCTTTCCAGGCTTTGCCTTCTGCAGCCGCGTAAAGCACGCCGAGCGCAGGCGCGTAGACCACGCCTAGCACCGGCTTGCCTTGATCGATCAGCGCGATATTGACGGTAAACTCGCCGTTACGCTTGATAAACTCTTTGGTGCCGTCGAGCGGGTCGACCAGCCAGTAGCGCTGCCACTGCTGGCGCTCGCTCCATGAAGGGGGATCTTCCTCCGACAGCACCGGCACTTCCGGCGTTAACTGTTTAAGCCCCTGCAGAATAATATCGTGCGCGGCAATATCCGCAGCGGTCACCGGGGAGTCGTCGGATTTGCGGGAAACGTCTACCGGCGTTTCCTTTTCATAAATCAGCATGATCGCGCTGCCCGCTTCGCGCGCCAGCTGGCAAATTTGCTCTAACATTTTTCACCTCCTTTTCGGTGGCAGCCGCACGAGGCGATCGTGCGCTACTTTGGTTAAATTTTAGCAGCTACTGCGCTTCCGCCCGGCCTTCCAGGCGCTAAAGTCTCAATATTTTAACAATATCAATACCATAGATTGAGGCCCGCCGCCATGCCGCACGCTTTTCAGCTTTTTCAACGCGCAAAACGTTAAACCCATCACGTAATCCTCTGACACATCATCATTCTTTTACATTAATTTGAGAGACTTAACTTTTTGCAGCAGGAGCACGCATGTTTAAACCGACTATGACCTTTCTGGCGCTGAGTCTCTCACTGAGTTTGCACGCCGCCACCGTTGATCTACGTCTGCTGGAAACCACCGATCTGCACAGCAACATGATGGATTTCGACTACTACAAAGATACCCCGACCGAAAAGTTCGGGCTGGTGCGCACCGCGTCGCTGATCCATGCCGCGCGTCAGGAGGTGAAGAACAGCGTGCTGGTGGACAACGGCGATATTATTCAGGGCAGCCCGCTCGGCGACTATATGGCGGCGAAAGGCCTGCAGCAGGGCGAGATCCATCCGGTCTACAAGGCGATGAATACGCTGGACTACAGCGTCGGCAACCTCGGCAATCATGAGTTCAACTACGGCCTGCCCTACCTGCGCAAGGCGCTGGCGGGCGCGCGTTTTCCCTACGTGAACGCCAATATCATCGATCTCCAGACCAACCGGCCGATGTTTACCCCCTGGCTGATCAAGACGGTTGAGGTGACGGATCGCGACGGTAAGCCGCAGCAGCTGAAGATCGGTTTTATCGGCTTCGCGCCGCCGCAGATTATGGTGTGGGACAAAGCTAACCTGCAGGGCAAAGTGCGCGTCGAAGACATCACCGAAACCGCGCGTCGTTATGTGCCGCAGATGCGCGCTCAGGGTGCGGATCTGGTGGTGGCTATCCCCCATTCCGGCCTCAGCAGCGAGCCTTACCATGCCATGGCGGAGAACTCGGTTTACTACCTCAGCCAGGTTGAAGGCATCGACGCGATTCTTTTTGGCCATGCGCACGCCGTCTTTCCCGGCAAGGAGTTCGCCGCCATCAAAGGAGCCGATATCGAGAAAGGCACGCTGAACGGCGTTGCGGCGGTAATGCCCGGCATGTGGGGCGATCATCTCGGCGTGGTGGATCTGGTACTGACCAATGACGCTGGCCGCTGGCAGGTCAGCGATCGCAAAGCGGCAGCGCGGCCGATTTACGATGCGGCGCAGAAAAAGTCGCTGGCGGCTGAGGATCCGGCGCTGGTGAAGGTGCTGGCGGACGATCACCGCGCCACGCGCGAGTTTGTGGCGAAGCCGATCGGCAAGTCGGCGGACGTGATGTACAGCTATCTTTCGCTGGTGCAGGACGATCCGACCGTGCAGATCGTCAATAACGCGCAGCGCGCCTACGTAGAGCATTTTATTCAGGGCGACCCCGATCTGGGCCATTTGCCGGTGCTCTCAGCCGCCGCGCCCTTTAAGGCGGGCGGGCGCAAGAACGATCCGGCCAGCTATACTGAAGTGGAGAAAGGCGAACTCACCTTCCGCAACGCCGCCGATCTCTATCTCTATCCCAACACGCTGGTGGTGATGAAAGTCAGCGGCGCGCAGGTGAAAGAGTGGCTGGAGTGCGCCGCAGGCCAGTTCAACCAGATCGATCCGCAGCGCCGCGATCCTCAGTCGCTGATCAACTGGGATTTCCGCACCTACAATTTCGACGTGATCGACGGCGTTAACTACCAGATCGACGTCACCCAACCGGCCCGCTACGACGGCGAATGTCAGCTGATCCATCCAGATGCGTCGCGCATTAAAAATCTGAGCTGGCAGGGCAAGCCGGTCGATCCGCACGCCACCTTCCTGGTCGCCACCAATAACTATCGCGCCTACGGCGGCAAGTTCGCCGGCACCGGCGATCGCTTTATCGCCTTCGCCTCGCCCGATGAGAACCGCGCGGTAGTCGCGGCCTATATCAGCGCCGAGAGCAAAAAACAGGGCGAAGTGCGTCCGCAGGCGGACAATAACTGGCGGCTGGCGCCGATTGAGAGCAGCATTCCGCTCGATATTCGCTTTGAAACCGCGCCCGGCGAGAAGGCGACCGCCTTTATTCGCAGCCATGCGCGCTATCCGATGCAGCCGCAGGGCAGCGATGAGATCGGCTTTGCGCTGTGGAAAGTCGACTTACAGAAAAAATAGCCGCTGTCGGCGCGCCGATATTTTCAGGCGGCGCGCCTCAGCTTTTTTGCTGGCTGACGGCCTGAAGCCTGACAGGCAGGCGATTGAATGGCTGGCCTGCCTGTTAGCCTTACCGCGTAGAGATAAAAGGCACGCTCCCTCCTGGGATCATCGTTTCAGGTAGTTTGCCATTCCACTGCTCCGCTGTGGTCAGTCGAATAAGCTCAGGGTATTTTTGCAGCGCAGCTCCCCGCAGTCGGATAACGTCAGCTTCCGCAGCGCCTTTTAGCCTGATTGATTCTGCATCCGCCTTAGCAGACACAAGCAGACTCTCCGCCTTAGCCTGCGCCTGAGTGATGACAATCTGCGCTTCAATTTTGGTGGTTTCCAGATTCTGTCTGTTCGTTGCGATCGCCACCTCTGCTTTCATTCGCTCTTCAATCGAACTTTCATAATCTGCAGAGAAGTTGATGCCTTCAATCTGCACGCTATCAATCATCACGGGTCCGATAATCGAGGTACGCAGCGCGTTTAACACATCCTGAATCAGTCTTTCACGATTTTGAATAGCGTTAATCGCATTATATTGACCAAAAATAATTTCGACCTGCGCAGGCACCTTTCTGGCTATTAAGCGATTTTTTAAGTTATGAAGCGTCAAATAGGAGATATACAGATTTTTGACCGCGGATATGGGCACATGGAAGTTGACTGAGACAGACATTGTCGCTGGTTGCTGATCCTGGCTGTAAGCCTGAATATCTTTAAAAAGCATACTGTTTTTTTGCAGAGGGATTTTTTGAACCGCCTCAACCCAGGGAATTTTAAATCCCAGACCAGGTTCGGCAACCCTGACTATTTTTCCATAGCGTAATAGCACGCCCCTTTCACCTTCGTTGATGGTGTAACAGACATTCAACAGGAATATGATAATAATAAACAATGATGCCGGTATGATAATGCTTTTTTTCGTCCTTTTTAGCACGTGAAACTCCTTTTCTGATAAAAGCCTGTCTTTAATATTTTCAGCAGGCGGGATTATCTGTTGCCTCTGTCGCTATCGAGGCCTGCAATATCACTTAATAACATGGAGAGTAAATGAAGAAAACCATCCTGTATGCCCTTCTGGGCGCAGCGGTCATCATCGGCTTTTCGCTTATCTATGCCGCGCTGATTGAACAGGGCATTATTTTCCAGCCAGCCGGAAGCCGTCAGAAGGGACAGGTCATCGCGACCCCTGCACAGCATGTTAATCTCGGTGTAATCTATACCGAAAGTAAAATGCTGGACATCTCCCTGGTAACGAAAAACCGTCCAGCTGAGAGTGACCATACAGAAACTGCTGGCGTTAAAGGGTATTAATCCTTATGACTATGATCTGGTTATCTCTGAAGCATTGAAAAAGAGCATTATTGATAAATTCGCAGAATATAAAGTGCCTTATAACATGAAAGGAACCATTGATGATGTCACCTTATCTCATGAAGGGCTGCTGGTTATAAAAACCTACGTTAAATATAACACTGAATACCACCCGGACTTCCGGCTTGATATCATCACCAGGACCTACACTCTTTCCCCAGAAGAGCCCGTAGAGCGTTTCATCCTGAAAAAAGTCAAAAGAATCATTGAAAATAGTCGTCGGCAATATAATAAAAATATGTTTTTAGCCGGTGACAACACCCTGCAAAAAGGCAAAGAGGGAAATTAATATGAGATAAGGAGAAAATGTGAAACGACAGTTTTGAATAAAAGGTGGAAACAGATTAATTATCTCAGGGGGTAGTATGAAAAAACTAATGCTGATTATCGCGCTTTCGCTGCTCTGCATAGGGTCGGCCGCGCATGCTCGCAGCGTAGATGTTTCTACGGTCGCTAAAGCGAAAGCAAAAAGCGATGCCGCCCGCATTGTTCTGGAAGGGCGCATTACGGAAAAAACAGGTGATGAGGATGAATACTGGCTCTCTGATGAGACGGGACGGATACGTGTTTACGTAGATGATGACTATGGCCAGCTCGTGGGCAAAAAGGTACGCATTACCGGTGAGATCGATCGTGATGATTTCAACACTAAAGTCGATGCGCAGCATCTGACCTTTATCGAGTAGAAAAAGGGATCGGTTCTTTTTAGCCGTGGCTGACGGGCATTCTGGCTATTGCGCATCGGATAAAAAGAATAAATAAGCGCCATTGCTGGCGCTTCACTTTTCGTTTTTACAAACCTGTAGAGAGTCAGCTAAGCCGCCGATCGAGATTACAGGATTTCCAGCAGCTCAACTTCAAAGATCAGGGTGCTGAACGGCGGAATCGATGCGCCTGCGCCGCGCTCGCCGTAGGCGAGATTGTGCGGGATGGTCAGCTCCCATTTCGAGCCGACCGGCATCAGGGTCAGGGCTTCAATCCAGCCTGCAATCACGCCGGTCACCGGGAATTCCGCCGGTTCGCCGCGCGCCACCGAGCTGTCGAATACCGTGCCGTCGATCAGCTTACCGGTATAGTGCACGCGCACGCGATCCTGACGTGACGGGATCGGACCGTCGCCCTGCTTGATCACGCTGAACTGCAGGCCCGACTCGGTGCTGTTAACGCCTTCGCGCTGCGCGTTTTCCGCCAGGAAAGTCTGGCCTTCCGCAGCCATCGCCTCTACGCGCTCGCGACGTACGCCTTCCGCGCGCTCATGCACTTCACGCAGCGCGCGATGCACGACGTCGACCGGCACGGCCGGCGAATTCCCTTCCAGCGCGTCGCGCAGGCCCGCGAGCAGCGCTTCCGGCTGAAGTCCCTGCAGACCGGACTCGAGCAACTGCTGGCCAACCTGTAAACCAATTCCGTAACTTGCTTGTGATTCGACGCTGTCGAATGAAGGGGTCGTCATCTTAATACCTGTCTCTTTCGCTAATTTGAACCGGCAGCATAGCAGCGCGGGCCGCTGGCGTAAAATCCCGCGCCGCGCAGGTGACTTTTGGCGGTGAAACAGAAACAATACGCAGGTCATATTTCTTGAGGCTGACAGGCACGTCGCGCCCGTATTGCCCATACTATAACTCTGGACGAGGGCAACCTCGGCAGCGTACTGAAAGAAGAGAAGATACATGGGTCAAATCGCCCCACAACGCCGCAGGACACGCGCGCCACGCACTTTGCGCACATTGCGCCAACGCTTCGCCTGGCGGCCTGCTAAACCGTCGCGCGCCGCTGGCGATGAGGAGGATTCACGAATGGCTTCAGAGGCGCCTTCCCGCTTGCCCGCCTGGCTCAGCACGGTCTGGCACTATACGGATACTATCCGCTGGATGTCCCCGCTGCCGCCCGCGCACCGGCGCGGCATCGTTATCGCCCTGCTGGTGATGCTGCTGGCGTTTTTGTGGCCCTCCAGCTCGCCGCAGTACCCTGTCGAGCGTCCGCAGACGGCTGGCGGCGAAAAAGAGGTGCCAATGCAGGCGGAGATCTACGACCAGAAAGCGCCGCAGCAAAATGCGCAGCCGCCGAAAGCGGATTCTCAGGGTGAGTGGCGCAGCTATACCATCGCCTCAGGCCAGACGCTGGCGCAGCTGTTTCGCGACAATAATCTGCCGGTGGGCGACGTATTCGCCATGGCGCGCGTCGAGGGCAGCGATCAGCCGCTGAGTGCGCTGCAGAGCGGACAGCAGGTGAAGATTCGACAAAATGCGCAGGGCGTGGTGACGGGACTGACCGTGGACGGCGCCAGCGGGCCGGTGCTCTTTACGCGTCAGCCGGACGGCAGCTTTATTCGCGCGCAGTAGCCGTGCGGCAAAAACAAAAAAGCCGGCGCAAGGCCGGCTTTTTCGCATTACCGAGTAAAATTACTCAGCAACTACATTCACAACCAGTTTAGCGAAAACTTCGCTGTGAACCTGGAAGTCAACTTCATGCTCACCGGTGGTGCGCAGAACGCCGTTCGGCAGACGAACTTCGCTCTTAGCCACTTCAACGCCAGCCGCAGTTACAGCGTCAGCGATGTCGCGAGTACCGATAGAACCGAACAGTTTACCTTCGTCGCCTGATTTAGAGGCGATGGTCACTGAACCCAGTGCATTGATTTTCTCAGCGCGTGCGTTGGCAGCAGCCAGAACGTCAGCCAGTTTGGCTTCCAGTTCAGCGCGGCGAGCTTCGAAATATTCAACGTTTTTCTTGGTAGCCGGGACAGCTTTGCCCTGCGGTACCAGGAAGTTGCGCGCGTAGCCCGCTTTAACGTTGACCTGGTCACCCAGGCTGCCCAGGTTTGCTACTTTATCAAGCAGAATAACTTGCATTACCTTATCCTCTTAAAGTCGTTAATGGACAGTTGCCGATTACTGATGACGATCAGTGTACGGCAGCAGAGACAGGTAACGCGCGCGCTTGATAGCACGAGCCAGCTGACGCTGGTATTTTGCGCGAGTACCGGTGATACGGCTCGGTACGATCTTGCCGCTTTCAGTGATGTAGTTTTTCAGCGTTGCGATATCTTTATAATCGATCTCTTGAACGCCTTCCGCGGTGAAACGGCAGAACTTGCGACGACGGAAATAACGTGCCATTTGGCTAGTCTCCAGAATCTATCAATTCAATCTGCTCGGCATGCAGCACCATTTTACTCTGTCCATTTCGCGCCTGATGGCAGCTAATGAAGCCTTCGAGAATGAGCGGCGTGCCGACCGTTATATGTTGAGTAATCTCCTGATGAAGCGCGCCGCTGATAATCACGGGCATTCTGCACCAGGCTTGCCGGTGGAAACCGGCTTCTTCCTGCACTGAGCGGTGCTCAAGCACGAACTGACAGTGAGGAATTCCTGACGGGCTCACTTTTCGAACCGGCGTCTTGCACACGGTGCCAGACAGGCGCAGTCGATTGGCCGTCACGGATGATTACTCTTCAGAATCCCCAGCATCTGACTCGTCAGAGGTTTCGTTAGCAAAATCTTCACGACGCTCACGGCGCTCGTCTTTCGCTTTAACCATCGGAGATGCTTCGGTTACCGCGTGCTTAACGCGCATAACCATGCTGCGGATAACGGCGTCGTTGAAGCGGAAGTTCGTTTCCAGCTCGTCGATCACTTCCTGCGGCGCTTCTACGTTCAGCAGAACGTAGTGAGCTTTGTGCAGTTTGTTGATCGGGTAAGCCAGCTGACGGCGGCCCCAGTCTTCCAGACGGTGAATCGTGCCTTCTGCACCAGTGATAGCACCAGTGTAACGCTCGATCATGCCCGGAACCTGTTCGCTCTGGTCAGGATGGACCATAAATACGATTTCGTAATGACGCATCGAAATTGCTCCTTACGGATTATTCAGCCTCCTGTCAGGGTCAGCTGCGGCCCACGGAAGCAAGGAACGTTATAGGTCGTGAAACATTCGCTGAATGTAACGCGCCCCTGAATGCAGCTGAAAAATTGACGCGTAATCATACTGACGCAGGACGCTAAACTCAAGCGCACATTTCATTAAATGGCAATTAAAGCGGCTTTCCGTGCTAAGGCATGAGATTCAGCGGGTTGCGCGGCCCTTTATCAATTTTCCTGATGAAGGCGTTCAACGCCGCCGTCTGGCATTGGCGGCGCGGCGCGCTAAAATTAACCATGACGACGCTTTTTTAATCAGCAGCGTCGCAGAGTGTGTTCCCATCAGTGAGGAGTCGGGCATGAAAACGTTCGTCATCGCCACTTTACTGGGTCTCTTCCTGTCTCCACCCGCCCTTGCCAGCCAGACTGACTGTGCGCAGCAGATAAGAAGTAACAGCAGCAAAGCGGCCTCAGGCTATGTCTACGTCAATCGACTGGACGCGCCGGGCAATACGCACGCCAGCGCAACAACCAGCGCGGCGCAGCGATTATCGAATCAGTTGTGATCTCTGCAGGGCAACGGGCTGACGGCGCGCCGCCAGCCCGGCTGCGTCATAAATTCCGCTTAAAGAAATCCACCAGCGCGCGCAGCGCGAAAGGGGTGATTTTGTGGCTGATGCCTTTTTCCGCGAAGAAGGTCATCTTGTCCGCCTGCCCGCTCCCCTGCAGCGCCTCCACCAGCCGCGCGGTCTCCGCGAAAGGCACCACGTCGTCCGCTTCGCCGTGCCACAGCAGCAGCGGCCGGTTCGCCAGCGCGTCCAGCTTTTCGCTGGGATCGTAGGCCGCCAGCGGCGCCATCAGCCGATCGAACTGCGCCCGATCCTCAGGGGAGCTGACGCTTACCGGCGGAAATAGCGCGTGGCTGAGCCGCATAAAGTAAGCCGATCCCATCAGGCAGGCGACGCTGCGGATCTGCGGATAGCGCGCCATCGCCCCCAGCGCGGTCATGCCGCCCAGCGACGCGCCCGCCACGGCGAAGCGGTCGCCGTCGACCAGACCCGCGGCGCGCAGCGCGTTCTCCAGCTGCGGCATCTCGTCGATATTGCGCTGCAGAATCTGCCAAAAACGAGAAAGCCGCACCGCGTCGTTGCCGTTGTCGCGCGCCCCGTGCAGATCGGCGTCGGGCATTACGGCGCGAAATCCCGCCTGCGCCAGCGCTACCGCCAGATAGGCGTAGACCTCTTTAGAGGAGGTGAAGCCATGGTAAAGCAGCACCGTCGGCAGCGCCGCTTCGCGCTGGCCCGCAGGCGCGGCGTGCAGCACCTGAATGCCCGCCAGCCGTTCCGTGTTCAGTTCAATCATGCTCGCTCCGCTGTGGATGTCGACTCCGCTGAGTTTACGTGCCCCGCGCTTAATCTGCGAACGACTTCACACATCCGCCGTTCGATTTAAGGCGTAAACCTTTTGCTGCCGATGCCGTTAATCGTATTTCCCCTAAACCGATCCAAAGGTATTTTATGAAGCGTCTCTCTCTCAGCCCCATGAGTCTTGGAGTCAAGCTGTCTGTACTGACGTCTCTCAGCGTCGCGCTGCTGCTGTTCGTCCTGACACTGACTCAAAGCCACAACGCAGCCCGCCAGCTGGAAAGCCTCGCCACGGATGATATGCACAATCAGGTGCAGGGCATCAGCGAAATGGCGTCGATGTTCAATGCTACCCTCACCGAAGAGGTCAACAACTATACCCAGCTGTTCGCCAGCTTTTTGCCGCAGCGCTTTAGCCGCGACGACAGTTCGCGTATTCAGGTCGGAGAGTTTTCGACCCCGACCCTGCGCGCCGGTCTGAAAACCCTGAACCTCGATCAGGTCGCGGTCGATGACTTTTTGCAGCGCACCACCGCCGTCTCCACCATCTTCGTGCGCGACGGCGACGACTACTACCGCATCTCTACCTCGCTGAAAAAAGAGGACGGCAGCCGCGCCATCGGCACCCGCCTCGATCGCGCCAGCGCGGCGTGGAAAAGCGTCAGCCGCGGCGAGATTTATCGCGGACTGGCGACGCTGTTCGGCCACCGCTACATCACGCAGTATCAGCCGGTTAAAGATGAAAGCGGCGCGGTGGTCGGCATTCTGTTCGTCGGCGTGCAGATTGATAAGCAGTACGCGCTGATGCGCGATAAGGTGCTGGCGCGCAAGCTGGGCGACAGCGGCCACTTTTACGTGCTGAACGGCGCGCCGGGCGCGGCGCAGGGACAATATCTTTTTGCCGCGCAGAATGAAGGCAAGCTGCCGGGCTGGGACGCCAGCGTGCAGCAGGCGCTGCTGAGCCAGCCGCAGGGCGTGCAGGAAGCGGAGCTGGACGGCGAAAGTAAAATGCTGGCGTGGCAGCAGCTGCCAGGCTGGGACTGGATAGTCGTGGGCGAGGTGAGCCGCGACACGCTGCTGGCGCCGATTACCCACAGCCGCAACCTGTTTATGCTGACCGGCCTGGCGCTGGTGCTGATTTTTGCGCTGGGCTTTGTGTTTTACAGCCGCCGCGCCATTACGCGTCCGCTGCAGCAGGTCATCCACCTGGCCGAAGAGTATGCGGCGGGTAACCTGCGCGTCCATCTGGAGACGCGCCGCCATGACGAAGTCGGCCAGCTGATTAACGCTATCAACGGCATCGGCGACGGGCTGGAGAAGATTGTTGGTCAGGTGCGCGTCGCCGCGCAGGAGATCAGCGACGGCACCGACACCATCGCCGCCAGCAGCCTCAATATCAGCGAGCAGATTGGCCGCCAGGCGAGCAGCGTTGAAGAGACCTCGGCGAGCATGGAGCAGTTCGGCGCCACGGTCGAGCATACCGCCGATAACCTGCGCCAGGCGATGACGCTGGTGGCGGAAGCGAGCAGCCTGGTCACTCACGGTAGCCAGACGGTGAGCCGATCGGTTAACACCATGTCGGCGATTCAGATCTCTTCCCAGAGCATTGCCGATATTACCCACGTGATCGAATCGATCGCATTCCAGACCAATATTCTGGCGCTTAACGCGGCGGTAGAAGCGGCGCGCGCCGGCGAACACGGTCGCGGCTTCGCGGTGGTCGCGGCGGAAGTGCGCGCGCTGGCGCAGCGCAGCGCCCAGGCGGCGAAAGAGATCGACGGCCTGATCGCCACGTCGATTAGCAACGTCTCGGAAGGCCATCAGCTGTCGCAGCAGACGCATGACGCCATGACCCATATCGTGTCGCACATCGAGCAGGTGCAGGCGCTGATGAGCGAAATCAACGTCGCGGCGCAGCAGCAGGCGGCGGGCATCGGTCAGGTGAATCAGGCGATGAACCAGATCAGCCAGGCGACCCATGAGAACAGCGAGCTGATGGCGCAGGCGGACGCGTCGGCGCAGAACCTGAGTCACAAAGGCCATCATCTGACGCAGCTGGTCAGCGTATTTCACCTGAAATCCTGACCCGCTTTGGGACGGTGGCTTACACTTACTGCACCGTCCCTCTGGAGTAAACCTTATGCGTTACGCTTACTTACTGACAATGGCGCTGCTGTTGAGCGGCTGTTCGGCGCTGAAAACCACGCCGCAGCCGCCGCCTGCGCCCACCCATCAGGCGCAGGAGATCACGCGCGCGCAGAGCGGCGGGCTGCCGAGGCTCGGCAGCGTTAGCACCCAGGTTCGCGGCTCGCCGGATGACGCGCAGCGCGCGCTGGCGGCGGAAGCCAATCAGCGCGGCGCGGTCTACTACCAGGTCATCATGGTGGACGAAACGGTGACGCCGGGATACTGGTACGCCACGGCGATCCTTTACGGCGCGTCACCCGCCGCTGGCGCGCAGCAGTAAGCGCTCCGCCACCTGACTTTCCAGCGGGCGGACGCCGCGCGCGTCGAGCCACTGCCGGCACCAGGCGTCCGCCAGCGGCGGCTCGGCATATTTCAGCAGCTGCGCGCCGGTCGCCAGCAGAAACAGGCGCTGGGCGATTTCCCGCCCCTGACTCTCCTGCAGTCGACTCAGGCGCAGCTTTAGCTGTCGCCACGCGGCGTCAAACAGGCGATTCACGCCTCTGACCGCCTCAAACTCCTGGTGCAGCATCTCCGCCGCGCCGGGCTGTTTCCGCAGCACGCGCAGCACGTCGAGACACATCACGTTGCCCGATCCTTCCCAGATGCTGTTGACCGGCATGTCGCGATAGAGGCGCGGCAGTTCGCTCTCCTCGCAGTAGCCCACGCCGCCCAGCACCTCCATCGCTTCGGCGACAAAGGGCATGCCCGCCTTGCAGACGGCGTATTTCGCCGCCGGGGTGAAGAGCCGGGCGAAGGCGCCTTCCAGCGGCTGCGCCGGCTGCGACCAGGCGCGCGCCAGCCGCATCAGCAGCGCCGTCTGTCCCTCAAGCTGTAGCGCCTGCGCCGCTAAAACCTGACGCATCAGCGGCTGATCCACCAGGTTTTTACCCATCACCTGGCGCTGGTGCGCATGGTACAGCGCGACAGAGAAAGCGCGCCGCATCTGGCCGTGGCTGCCGAGCGCGCAGTCGAATCGGGTCATGCCGCCCATTTTGAGGATTAGCCGCACGCCGTCGCCCTCTTCTCCCACCAGCCAGCCGGTGGCCTCCTGAAACTCCGCTTCGCTGCTGGCGTTGGCGCGGTTGCCCAGCTTATCTTTAAGCCGCTCAAGGCGAATGGCGTTGCGCGTGCCGTCCGGCAGCAGACGCGGCAGGAAGAAGCAGCTTAAGCCGCTGCCGCTTTGCGCGAGGATCAGATGCGCGTCGCTCTGCGGCACGGAGAAGAACCATTTATGGCCGGTAATGCGCCAGATCGAGCCGGGCGCGCGATCCGCCAGCGGCTCCGCGCGCGTGGTGTTGGTCGTAACGTCGCTGCCGCCCTGCTTTTCCGTCATGCCCATGCCGATCAGCAGGCCGCGCTTCTGATCGCCAGGCAGCGCGTGGGTGTCGTAGCGATCGCTGAGCAACGGGTCGCGCCAGCCGCTGAAAGCGTCAGGCAGCCAGCGCTGCAGCAGCGGCACGGCGGCGTGCGTCATGGTCGCCGGACAGAGCGTGCCGGCTTCGACCTGAGCGTGGAGGATAAAGCGCGCGGCGCGCGCCACCATGGCGCGATCGAGCACGTCGGGCTGCCAGCTGAGATTATGCAGTCGGCTGGCGCAGACGCCCTGCATCAACAGGTGCCACGCGGGATGAAAACGGACCTCGTCGATACGTACGCCGCGCGCGTCGTAGCGCAGCAGCTCCGGCGGCGCGGCGTTGGCCAGCCTTCCTAACTCCAGCGACTCGGCCCCGCCAAGCTGCGCGCCGACCGAGGCCAGCCATTCGCGATCCCACTCGGCGCCTTCGCGCGCGAGCGCTTCGCGCAGCGGCGTATCGGAAAGAAAGAGGTTGCTGTTGCTAAGGGGCTGCGGCTGATTGAAAACGGTGTGGGTTGTCCAGGTCATAACCACTCCTCGCGATGCGTATCCCACTAAGTATGGGAGAGCGACGCGCAGTTATGCCTGGCACTGAGGGGTTTTGCGGCGGCGATCACGCCCCGCGCTGGCGTACCGCTTCGAACAGGCAGACGCCGGTGGCCACAGAGACGTTAAGCGATGAGACGCTGCCCGCCATCGGAATGCTGATCAGCTCGTCGCAGTGCTCGCGCGTCAGGCGGCGCATGCCTTCGCCTTCCGCGCCCATCACCAGCGCCATCGGCCCGGTCATTTTGCTCTGATAGAGCGTATGGTCCGCTTCGCCAGCCGTGCCGACCACCCAGATGTTGTACTCCTGCAGCAGACGCAGCGTGCGCGCCAGGTTGGTGACGCGGATCAGCGGCACGTTCTCCGCCGCGCCGCTGGCGACTTTTTTCGCCGTGGCGTTCAGCGAGGCGGAGCGGTCTTTCGGCACAATCACCGCATGTACGCCTGCGGCGTCGGCGCTGCGCAGGCAGGCGCCGAGGTTATGCGGGTCGGTCACGCCGTCCAGCACCAGCAGCAGCGGTTTTTCCAGACTTTGCAGCAGATCCGGCAGGTCGCCCTCCTGATACTGACGGCCTGGCTTGATGCGCGCCACGATACCCTGATGCACGCCGCCTTCTACCTGACCGTCCAGCCACTGGCGGTTCGCCAGCTGGATAACGATACCCTGAGCTTCCAGCGCCGCCACCAACGGCTGCAGGCGACGATCGTCGCGGCCCTTGAGGATAAAGACTTCCTGGAAGCGCTGGGGATCGCGCTCCAGCAGCGCCTGCACGGCATGGATACCAAAAATAATTTCGCTCATCGATCTGCTCAGTTAGGAATTGAATGGACTTCAGCGGACGCTCTCTGCGCGGCAGAAAGCGTCCGTTAACGCATCAGGCGGAATCAGGCCTGCTTTTTCGCGGCGCGCTTCGCCTTAGTGGCGGCGGCGATTTTACGGGTTTTTTCCGACGGGGTTTTGCTTTTTTTCTCTTTCTTCGGCTTATCAGATGCCGGCTTCGCGTCGCGGAACGCTTCGTTCGGCTCGAAGTTGCCTTTCTTGCCGACCTGACGACGACGCTTCGACGGCGGTTTGCCTTCGCGCTTCGCTTTTTCGCGTGCGGTTTTGCCCTCGCCGCGTGGCTGACGCTGGCTGGAGATCAGCGCGAAGTCGATCTTGCGCTCATCCAGATGCACCGCCTCTACCCGCACTTCAACCGCATCGCCCAGACGATAGGTGCGTCCGCCCGATTCGCCGATCAGACGCTGGCCCACCGCATCGAAACGGTAGTAGTCGTTGTCCAGCGTGGAGACGTGCACCAGGCCGTCGATAAAGAGATCGTTGAGGCGCACAAAGAAGCCGAAGCCGGTGACGCTGGAGATCACGCCGTTAAAGGTATTGCCGACCTGATCCTGCATAAAGTCGCATTTCAGCCAGTCGGCGACGTCGCGCGTTGCCTCGTCGGCGCGGCGCTCGGTCATGGAACAGTGCTGGCCGAGCTGCAGCATCTGCGGCAGATCGTAATGATAGCCGCCGGTCGCCGTGGCGTTGCCTTTCACTTCGCCTTCCGCCTGCGCCAGCAGATATTTAATGGCGCGGTGCAGCAGCAGGTCGGGATAGCGGCGGATCGGCGAGGTAAAGTGCGCGTAAGACTGCAGCGCCAGGCCGAAGTGTCCGCGGTTTTCCGGATCGTAGACCGCCTGTTTCATCGAGCGCAGCAGCATGGTTTGCAGCATTTCCGCGTCCGGACGATCGGCGATCTGCGTCAGCAGCTCGGCGTAGTCGATCGGCTCCGGCTTCGCGCCGCCCGGCAGCGACAGGCCCAGCTCGTTGAGCACGGTGCGGAAGCTGGTGATGCTGTCGTCGCTGGGGCGATCGTGATCGCGGAACAGCGCCGGCTCCTGATGCTTCTCGACAAAGCGCGCCGAGGCGATGTTGGCGAGGATCATGCACTCTTCGATCAGCTTGTGCGCGTCGTTGCGCACGGTGCGCTCTACGCGCTCGATACGGCGCTCCGCATTGAAGATAAACTTCGCTTCTTCGGTCTCGAACGAGATGCCGCCGCGCGCTTCGCGCGCCTGTTCCAGCACCTTATACATGTTGTGCAGCTCTTCCAGCGGCTTCACCAGCGGCGCGTACTGTTCGCGCAGCTCCGGGTTGCCCTGCAGGATATTCCACACTTTGTTGTAGGTCAGACGCGCATGGGAGTTCATTACCGCTTCATAGTGTTTGAAGCCGGTCAGCTTGCCTGCCGAGGAGATGGTCATCTCGCACACCATGCAGAGACGATCGACCTGGGGATTCAGCGAGCAGAGCCCGTTGGAGAGCACTTCCGGCAGCATCGGCACCACCTGCGACGGGAAGTAGACCGAGGTGCCGCGCTGCAGCGCTTCGTCGTCCAGCGGCGTGCCGGGACGCACATAGTAGCTGACGTCGGCAATGGCGACCCAGAGGCGCCAGCCGCCGCCGCGTTTTTTCTCGCAGTAGACCGCATCGTCGAAGTCGCGCGCGTCTTCGCCGTCGATGGTGACCAGCGGCAGCTGGCGCAGATCGACGCGCCCTTTTTTGGCCGCTTCAGGCACCTCTTCGCTGAGCTTGCTCACCTGTTTTTCAACTTCCGGCGGCCAGCTGTGCGGGATTTCATGGGTGCGCAGGGCCATATCGACCGCCAGGCTGGTGCCCATGTCGTCGCCGAGGATCTCGGCGACTTTACCGATGGCTTTGGTGCGGCGCGTCGGGCGCTGCACCAGCTCGACCACCACCACCGATCCCATACGCGCCTGTAGCGTCTCTTCCGGCGGGATCAGGATGTCGAAGCTCAGACGGCTGTCGTCCGGCACCACGAAACCGGCGCCCGCATCGGTGAAGTAGCGGCCGACGATCTGATTGTTGCGCGGCTCCAGCACGCGCACCACGCGCGCCTCGCGGCGGCCTTTGCGATCGGCGCCCAGCGGCTGCGCCAGGATAACGTCGCCGTGCATGCACATTTTCATCTGCTCGGCGGAGAGGTAGAGGTCATCTTTCTGACCTTCCACGCGCAGGAAGCCGTAGCCGTCGCGGTGGCCGATGACCTTGCCGCGCAGCAGATCGAGACGTTCCGGCAGCGCATAGCACTGGCGGCGGGTGAAGACCAGCTGACCGTCGCGCTCCATGGCGCGCAGACGACGACGCAGCGCTTCAAGGTGCTCTTCGTCGGTAAGATTCAGCTCTTGCGCCAGCTCGTCGCGGCTGGCCGGCTTTTCGCGTTTTTCCAGATGAGCCAGAATAAATTCACGGCTCGGAATAGGGTTTTCATATTTTTCAGCTTCTCGTTGCTGAAAAGGATCGTTTGACATAGCGGTTCCTCCGATGTCATTTCAGATTCATTGCCACCGGCGGTTCGGACAATAAAATTTGGTATAAGGGTTCGTTCCCCTCGACTAAGTCTGCCAGCGTATAGCTGTCCAGTTCCCGCAGGAACAGCTGTACCGCATCGTTTAGCGCTTTTTTTAAGCGGCAGGCTGGCGTGATGGCGCAAGTTGCGCAGTCTACTAACTGTAGCGGCTCCATTTTGCGCACTACATCGCCGATGACGATATTATGCGGATCCATCCCAAGACGGATGCCGCCGTTTTTGCCGCGCGTCGCGGCGATAAAGCCCGCCCGGCTGAGTTGATTGATGATTTTCACCATATGGTTGCGCGACACGCCGTAGGTCTCGGTGACTTCAGTAATATTCGTCATTCTGCCTTGCGGCAAACTTGCCATATAAATCAAGGCCCGCAGACCATAATCGGTAAAACTTGTCAGCTGCACAATTACCTCGGTAGATCACCCATGGCGTGTTTATTCATTTCGTCCGCGTTGCGGTTGATTTTAATAGTAAACCGACTTGCGGCTACTGTAGATGATAAACCAGAGTCGAATCCAGAGTGTGTTTTTTTCAGCCGAACGGCGATGCGGCAAAGCGAAGGGAGAGTTAGCGGCTTGCTAAGCGGGAAACAGAGGCCGGCGCTGCGCCGGCCTTTGCAGGATTATGCGTCGAACGGATCGCGCAGAATCATGGTTTCGCTGCGGTCCGGGCCGGTAGAGATAATATCAACCGGTACGCCCGTTACTTCTTCCACGCGCTTGATATAGTCGCGCGCGGCCTGCGGCAGACCTTCCAGCGTTTTCACGCCAAAGGTGGTTTCGCTCCAGCCTGGCAGGGTTTCATAGATCGGCTCGATGCCTTCCCAGTTCTCTGCCGCCAGCGGCGTAGTGGTCACTTCGCGACCGTCCGGCAGGCGATAGCCTACGCAGATTTTCACTTCTTTCAGACCGTCCAGCACGTCCAGCTTGGTCATGCAGAAACCCGACAGCGAGTTGATCTGCACCGCGCGGCGCACGGCGACCGCATCCAGCCAGCCGGTGCGACGACGACGGCCGGTGGTGGCGCCGAACTCGTTGCCTTTAGCGCACAGGAACTCGCCGATGTCGTCGAACAGTTCGGTCGGGAACGGGCCCGCGCCGACGCGCGTCGAGTAAGCTTTCACGATGCCCAGCACATAGTCGACGCAGCGCGGACCGATGCCTGAGCCGGTCGCCACGCCGCCAGCGGTGGTGTTGGAGGAGGTCACATAGGGATAGGTGCCGTGGTCGATATCCAGCAGCGTGCCCTGCGCGCCTTCGAACATGATCAGATCGCCGCGCTTCTGCGCCGTATCCAGCAGATCGGAGACGTCAACCACCATGCTGGTCAGGACGTCGGCTACCGCCAGCACGTCGCTCAGCACTTTGTCGTAGTCAACCGCGTCTTCTTTGTAGTAGTTCACCAGCTGGAAGTTGTAGTAATCGACAATCTCTTTCAGCTTAACGGCGAAGGTCTCTTTGTTGAAGAGATCGCCGACGCGCAGACCGCGGCGCGCCACTTTATCTTCATAGGCCGGGCCGATGCCGCGACCGGTGGTGCCGATAGCTTTGGCGCCGCGCGCTTTTTCGCGCGCCAGATCCATCGCGACATGGTATTGCAGGATCAGCGGGCAGGCTTCAGAAATCAGCAGACGTTCGCGTACCGGTACGCCACGCTCTTCCAGGCCTTTCATCTCTTTCATCAGAGCTTCAGGCGACAGCACCACGCCGTTACCAATGATGCTGGTGACGTTTTCGCGCAGGATGCCAGATGGAATTAAATGGAGGACGGTTTTTTCACCGTTGATGACAAGCGTATGGCCTGCATTGTGGCCACCCTGGTAACGCACCACGTAATTAGCGCGTTCAGTCAGCAGATCTACAATTTTACCTTTGCCTTCGTCACCCCATTGGGTGCCCAGTACGACGACGTTCTTACCCATTTTCAAAATCACCGATTGCTTAAAAATGGATTCTACCATCTGATCTTGCGGCTTTCAGCACTTTTAGCATACGTTTGCGCGCATTTTTCGCCTGAGTTTTGCGCACTACAACATCCTGGGGAATAGGCGAGCGGGAGGCACAATTTAGCCCTGCCAGCAGAGAAATCAGCTGCCGCCGTGCGCGGCGATCATGTAGTAAATGACCACGCCCGCCACTACCAGTCCGCCGCCGAAACGGTGCAGCAGGCGATCCGGCAGCTGCGCCATGCTCAGGATCATACGACGCCAGATGCGCGGCAGAAACATCGGCCCCAGTCCTTCCAGCACCAGTACCAGCGCCAGCGCCATCCATATGGTTTTATTCATTTACCATTCCCAAAAAAAAGGCCGACATCATTGTCGGCCCGTAGGTTATAGCAGTTCTTATCGCGTCGCGTTAGAGGGTGCTTTCATATAGCGGAAGAAATCGCTGTCCGGGCTGAGCACCATCACGTCCTGATTGTCGCTGAAGCTATTTTCATAGGCGCGCAGGCTGCGGATAAAGGCGTAAAAGTCCGGATCCTGGCTGAATGCGTCGGCAAAGAGCTTCGCTGCTTCGGCATCGCCGTCGCCGCGCGTAATCAGCGCGGTACGCTGCGCTTCCGCCAGCGTGCGCGTGACCTGATAGTCCGCCTGCGCACGCAGTTTTTCCGCCTCTTCCTGACCCTGAGAGCGCTGGCTGCGCGCGACGGCTTCACGCTCGGCGCGCATACGATTGTAAATCGCGTCCGAGACCTCGGTCGGCAGATTAATCTGCTTGATGCGCACGTCGACGACCTGAATACCCAGCGCCGCCATGCTGTTCGGGTTAATCGCCGGCTCTTTGCTGTTGGTTTCGCGCTCGACGCGCGCCGCCGCGCTGGCAATGGCGTCATCCGCCGCTGGCGTCTGCACTTCGTCGTCGCTGCCGGCGCTGCCGGTATTCAGCGCGTCGCGTACGTCGGTGGTCAGACGGCCGCGAGAGTCCGTCACGATATCTTTCACATCAAGACGGCCCATCTCAGAACGCAGACGGTCGCTGAATTTACGCTTCAGCAGCACTTCCGCCTGTGAAACGTCACCGCCGCCCGTCGCCAGGTAGTAGCGGCTAAAATCGCTGATGCGCCATTTGATGTAAGAGTCGACAATCAGGTCTTTCTTCTCTTTGGTAACGAAGCGATCCGCCTGGTTGTCCATGGTCTGAATACGCGCATCCAGCGTTTTTACCGTCTCGATAAAGGGGACTTTCATATGCAGACCCGGCGCGAACACCTGCGGTTTGTTTTCATCGTCGCGCAGCACTTTGCCGAAGCGCAGCACGATGCCGCGTTCGCCTTCCTGCACCACGAACAGTGAAGCGTAGAGCGCCACCAGAACAACAATAATGACTACAATTATGGGCTTACGCATCGATTACTCTCTCCCTTCGCGCTGGGTATCGTTGCGCAGAGCATTGGCCCGACGCTGATCCATGATGCTGTCTGGATTGTAGGCTGACGTGTCGCTGCGGCTGGCAGTGCTGCCAGGCGAAGCGGGCAGCGTGCTCAGACTCGCGCCTTTATGGCCGCTCTGCGCCGCGCCGGTTGCGCCGCGCATCAGCTGGTCGAGCGGCAGCACCATCAGGTTATTGCCGCGATCGTTAACCAGCACTTTGCGGGTATGGCTCAGCACGCGTTCCATGGTTTCGATGTAGAGACGCTCTTTAGTGATGTCCGGCGCCGCCTTGTACTCAGGCAGCAGCTTGGCGAAACGCGCCACTTCACCCTGCGCTTCCAGCACGGTACGTTCTTTATAAGCGCGCGCCTCTTCGAGGATACGCTGCGCCTGACCATTTGCGCGCGGCTGCACTTCGTTCGCATAGGCTTCCGCCTCGCGCACGTACTGCTCGCGGTTTTCACGCGCGGCGATGGCGTCGTCGAACGCGGCCTTCACCTCTTCCGGCGGACGCGCCGCCTGGAAGTTGACGTCAAGCAGCGTGATGCCCATGTTGTAAGGGCGAATGGTTTCGTCGATTTCGCGCTGCGTATCGCTACGCACCACGGTACGGCCTTCAGTCAGGATGCGGTCCATGGTAGATCGGCCGATGACGCCGCGCAGCGCGCTGTCGGTCGCCTGGCGCAGGCTATCGTCCGCGCTGGTGACGGCGAACAGGTAGCGTTCAGGATCGGTCACGCGATACTGCACGTTCATCTCGACGCGCACCACGTTTTCATCCGAGGTCAGCATCACGCCGGAGGCAGCAAGCTCGCGCACTGCTTCAACGTTTACCGCGCGCACCTGATCGATAAAGGTAGGTTTCCAGTTCAGGCCTGGCTCCACCAGATGACTGAACTTGCCGAAGCGCGTGACGACGCCGCGCTCCGCTTCTTTAATGGTGTAGAATCCACTGGCGGCCCAGATTACAACCGCCGCGACAGCGACGATCCCGACCAGTTTGCCACCGCTGCCGCCGCTGCGCTGGCCATTGTCACTCTGTTTGCCACCGCCCAGTCCGCCGAGCTTTTTGCTCAGCTTACGGAAGATATCATCCAGATCCGGCGGTCCCTGTTCACGACCGCCTTTGTTTCCCCCAGAGTTGCCGCCTTTATTATTGCTGCTTCCCCACGGGTCGCGGTCCTGTCCGTTATTACCGGGCTGATTCCACGCCATGTTCTACTCCATTTATTGTAAGTGCGCTGTTTACCCTGCAGCTTTCAGGCTGTAGCTGTGACTAGCTTGCTACAGCCTGAAAGTTTTGGGTAAACCCTGCTTATCGCGGCTGTAGCGGTGTTGGCTGCCTTCGTTCGCCCTAAAGAGCTAAAGAAAAAGATCCCAGAAAAGCGGCAGCCGCCTGCTACACCATACCAGCTATTGCGTAAGGACGTTTGGGCAACGTGTCAAACTATGTAATCAAGCAGCGCCGGTTCCTGTTTGCACAGGCGTCGCCAGTCAACCATCGGCAGACGCACGCGTAGACCGATGCCGCCTTCTTCTTCATTCCATTCATCTTCAATGGCCTGCAGCTGATAGAAGCGGCTGCGCAGGCGCCCCGCCTCCGGCGGCAGGCGCAGTTCGAACTGCGCGATTTCGCCCGCCAGACGCTCGGAAAGCGCCTGCCATAGCAGCGGCAGGCCTTCGCCGCTCTGCGCGGAAAGCCAGACGCGGATCGGCTGATTCTCTTCATTGCGATCGATGCGCGGAACGAAGCCGTCCAGCATATCGATTTTATTCATCACCAGCAGCGTGGGAATTTCATGCGCGTCAATCTCCTCCAGCACCGCATCGACCGCTTCGATATTCTCACTGACGCGCACGTCGGCGGCGTCGATCACATGCAGCAGCAGCGTCGCCTGTCGCGTTTCCTGCAGCGTCGCTTTAAACGCGGCCACCAGATCGTGAGGCAGATGACGAATAAAGCCGACGGTATCCGCCAGCACTACGTCGCCGACGTCCGCCACGTTCAGACGGCGCAGCGTGGGATCGAGC
Organism: Pantoea sp. X-Soil-MYKO-1289; assembly: GCF_059730625.1. Lineage (NCBI taxonomy): Bacteria > Pseudomonadati > Pseudomonadota > Gammaproteobacteria > Enterobacterales > Erwiniaceae > Pantoea > Pantoea sp. X-Soil-MYKO-1289. The sequence continues at coordinate 435,972 of NZ_AP036004.1, read as the reverse complement.
GTCGCGAACAGCTGATCCGCCGCATAGACATTCGCGGAGGTGACGGCGTTGAACAGGGTGGATTTGCCGGCGTTGGTATAGCCGACCAGCGACACGGTCGGCACGTCCGCTTTGGCGCGCGCCTGACGTCCCTGATCGCGCTGTTTTTCTACGCGTTCAAGGCGGGACAAAATCTGACTGATTCGATTGCGCAGCAAACGACGGTCGGTTTCCAGCTGGGTTTCACCCGGGCCGCGTAAGCCGATGCCGCCTTTCTGACGTTCAAGGTGCGTCCAGCCGCGTACCAGTCGGGTCGCAAGATGGCGCAGCTGGGCCAGTTCGACCTGCAGCTTACCTTCATGCGTTCGGGCGCGTTGGGCGAAGATATCCAGGATCAGACCGGTACGGTCTATGACGCGACATTCGCACAGGCGTTCCAGGTTGCGTTCCTGCGCAGGGGTTAAGGCATGATCGAATAATACGACCGATGCTCCACTTGATTTTACCGCATCGGCAATTTCAGCTGCCTTTCCTTCACCGACAAAATATTTGGGATGTGGCGCTTTACGACTGCCGGTAATGACCTGCAGCGCTTCTACGCCCGCAGAAGAGACCAGGGTTTCGAACTCCTGGAGATCTTCCATCTCTTTGTCTTGGGAGAACCAGATGTGTACCAGTACGGCCTGCTCACCGGCTTCATAACGGTCAAACAAGCTATAACCTCGCTTAGAAAATAGAAGACCAGGACGGAAAACGGTCTGCGTTCTCCCGCCCTGGCTTGTACGGGTAGCGCGTTATTCCGCGTTGTCGCCGTCTTGTTGTGGCTGCGACGGCGCAGAAGCGTTGCTACCGCCGTGATGGTAGTTGTTGCTGCCGCCACCGGTGTTGTTGCTATGATGAGAAACCGGGCGCGATGGAACCACGGTAGAAATGGCGTGCTTGTAAACCATCTGGCTTACCGTGTTCTTCAACAAAATCACGAATTGATCGAAAGACTCAATTTGTCCCTGCAGCTTGATACCGTTGACCAAATAAATCGAAACCGGAACACGTTCACGACGCAGTGCGTTCAAAAACGGGTCTTGTAATGATTGCCCCTTAGCCATTCTATCTTTTCCTTATATGCTTGTTGTTTATTACTTGTAGAACCGAAGTTCTGAAAAAACTGCGTAAAAATTTGCGCACGATAACCAGCCAATTGTACACAATCACCCATGCTTCGCACTAAGAACCTGAAGCACCTCGTCACGCGCCGATTCTGGGCTGTCGCTGTCAAGCCAGCGTACATTTTCCCAGCCGCGTAACCAGGTCATCTGGCGTTTAGCGAGCTGCCGGGTTGCGCAAATTCCCCGATAAACCATCTCGTCGTAATCGATCTCGCCAGCCAGGTACGACCACATCTGACGATAACCGACACAGCGAATGGAAGGCATATCCGTATGCAAATCACCTCGTGCAAACAGGGCCCGAGCCTCCGCTTCAAATCCTGACGCCAGCATCTGCTGAAAGCGTAGTTCGATGCGCTGATGCAGCAGTTCACGGGTCGCAGGGGCGATGGCGAACTGATACACATCGTAGGGTAACGCTTCGCCGGATGTTTTAGTCAGTTCCGTTAAAGTTTTACCCGAAATAAAAAAAACTTCCAGTGCTCGCGAAAGTCTCTGTGGATCATTCGGATGAATACGACTCCCGGCTACCGGGTCGATGTCGCACAGCTGACGATGCAGCGCCTCCCACCCTTTTTCGCGCGCCATTTGTTCAATGCGCTGACGTATCTCAGGATCGGCCGAGGGGAGCGGCGACAATCCTTCCAGTAACGCCTTAAAATAGAGCATGGTTCCACCGACCAGCAGCGGAATACGGCCGCTCTGAACGATCTCCGCCATCGCCGCCAGCGCATCGCGGCGGAAGTCGGCGGCGGAATAGGCTTCCGAGGGATCGCGGATGTCCAGCAGGCGATGCGGCGCCTGCGCCAGCTCTTGCGCCGAAGGTTTGGCCGTGCCGATATCCATCCCGCGATAGATTAAGGCAGAGTCGACGCTGATAAGTTCCACCGGCAGCTGCTTTCTTAGCGCTATCGCCAGCGCGGTTTTGCCCGAGGCGGTCGGCCCCATCAAAAAAATAGCCTTTGGTCGGCCAGCCGGGTTTTGTTCACTCATGGGTTAATGCGGCAAGCGCGCTCTCAATATCCAGGGCCTGAATCAGGCCAGAAGGCGGCGATTTCAGCAGTTGCGGGCAGAGTCGTTCCAGCTCCGCCAGCAGCGTAATCGCCTGCGAGTGATTCCAGTGGGGCGCGTCGGTATCGCAACGTCGCGCCAGCCATTGAGCCAGCTGAGGGGCGCCGCTCTCCGGCTGCTGGGCGAGATAGCCTAACAGCTCTGGAATCAAGATTTGTAAATTTTGCGTGCGCAAGGGTAAAGGCACCGCGCGCAGGGTTACGTGGTCCCCTTCCGGCTGCAGATCGATGCCCATCTCATTCAGCAGGCTCTGCCTCTCGGCGGCGATCTGGCGCTCCGGCCGCGCGATTTTCATGCGCACCGGGATGAGCAGCGGCTGTGACTTCAGCCCCGTCTCGCCCGGCTGCAGCTGCGCATGCCGCACCCAGCGCGCGGCCACCGGCAGCGATAGCAGCAGCAGCGCCTGCTCCTGCTCCAGCAGCGCATAGCGCTCTCGCACCACCGTTAGCACGCGGCCGAAGCTTTGCGCATGCGAAGAAAGCGGCGCCTCGACCGGCTGCGCGCGCGGCGCGGCCGGTTCGGCCGGCGCGCGCTGACCTGCGGCCGGCGTTTTCAGCAGCTGCTGATAGACCGCACCTTCGCGCTTGCTGTAGGCATTCTCTTTATTCTGCCAGCCCGGCTGCGCGGCTGGCGGTGATGCTGGCGCCGCCGCGCCGCCTTCGCTGCGGCGCGGCGCGGCGGGCTGAGAAAAGTGGTTGCCGCCCGCCGCCTGGCGATTCTCCGGCTGCCAGCGCGGCGCCGGCTCTTCCGCCTGAATCGACGGCAGGGTCGGCGCGCTGCTCTCCTGCAGCACGCTCATCACGCCCTGAAAGATAAAGTCGTGCACCAGCCGTGACTGATGGAAGCGCACTTCATGCTTGGCGGGATGGACGTTGACATCCACCTGATGCGGATCGATCTCCAGGTAGAGCACATAGGCTGGCTGCTGGTCGGCCTGCAGCTGCGTCTGAAACGCCTGCCGTATCGCATGATTGATCAGTTTGTCGCGCATCATGCGGCCGTTGACGTAGCAATACTGAATATCGGTCAGCTGGCGCGACCCGGCCGGATCGGCGACCCAGCCGCGCAGCAGCAGATCGTCATGGCGCCAGTCGATGCGCAGCGCATGCTGCATAAAGGTCGTGCCGCAAATCGCTCCCAGCCGCCGTTCGCGCTGCGCCTCATCAGTGACCGCGCGATACTGGCGCATCAGCTTGCCGTTATGGCTGAGCGAGATAGAGACGTCAAAACGCGCCAGCGCGATGCGGCGAATCACCTCGTCGATATGGCCGAACTCGGTTTTCTCGGTGCGCATAAATTTACGACGCGCGGGCGTGTTGTAGAAGAGATCGAGCACCTCCAGCGTGGTGCCGCACGGATGCGCCGCGGGCTTAACCGTGACCGCCATCTCGCGGCCCTCGGCGTACGCCTGCCAGGCCTCGCTCTGCGCTTCGGTGCGCGAAGTCAGGGTCAGGCGCGAAACTGAACTGATGCTGGCCAGCGCTTCGCCGCGAAAGCCCAGGCTCATAATCGCCTCCAGATCGTCGAGCGAGGCGATTTTGCTGGTAGCGTGGCGCGCCAGCGCCATCGCCAGCTCCTCTTTGCTGATGCCGCAGCCGTTATCGCGAATACGGATCAGTTTCGCGCCGCCTTTTTCAATATCGATGTCGATGCGCGTCGCGCCGGCGTCAAGGCTGTTTTCCACCAGCTCTTTGACCACCGATGCTGGACGCTCGACGACTTCGCCCGCCGCAATCTGGTTAGCCAGCTGCGGCGGTAAAATTTGAATGGGCATGGTGATTATCCTTTTAGAGCCTGGCCCGGCGCCTGGCCGGGCTGGCCGTCAGGAGGCGGGTATTTTCAGGGTTTGCCCCAACATCACGTTCGAGGACTTCATATTGTTCGCCTGGATGATCGCCTGCGGACTGACGCCGTAATGCGCGGCGATAGCCGTCAGCGAGTCGCCCCGCACCACTTTATGACGCGCCGGGCCGCGCGCCGCCACCGTATTGCTGGCCGGCACCTTCAGGCGCTGTCCGACCCAGACCACATCGCGCTTCAGCCGGTTCATCTCGCGCAGCGTCCCCATGCTGACGCCATATTTCGCGGCGATGCCGGAAAGCGTTTCGCCGCGGGTGACGGTATGACGCTGCACCGCGCCGGTATACTGCGTGGTGCCGGTCGCCGGATTACTGGCGACGCTCACCGTCGGCGATGAGCCGATCGGACGGTTTTCCTCCTTTGGGAGCGATTGTAGCGGGTGCGCCAGGAAATAATTGCGCAGGCCTTTGTAGATAGCCATCGCAATTTTATCCTGGTAAGCGCTACTGCCGAGCAGTCGCTCCTCCGAGGCATTACTGATGAAGCCGGTTTCCACCAACAGCGAGGGGATATCCGGCGAACGCAGCACGCCGAGGCTGGCGTGCTCCGGCAAACGCTTATGCAGCGGCGAAACGCCGCGCAGCTGCTGCAACACTTTCATCGCCACGTCATAACCGACGCGCTGCGAATGGCCGAACTGCAGATCCAGCACCGCCTGGCTCAGGTAGGGATCGGCCTGGCTGTTGGCCAGCAGATCGCCTGCCCCGCCCAGCAGCTCAGACTGTTTCTCGCGCTGCTCCAGCCAGTTCGCCATTTCGCTGTTGGCGCGACGGTTCGACAGCACCCATACCGACGCGCCGGTGGCGCTGTGGCTCGGCGCCGAGTCGGCGTGAATGGAAACCAACAGGTTGGCGTTCTCTTTACGCGCCACTTCGGAACGGCCCATCACCGAAATAAAGTAGTCGCCGTCGCGCGTCAGCACGCCTTTAAACATCGGATCGTTGTTCAGCAGCACCTTCAGCTTGCGCGCGATGGCGATGGTGACGTTCTTTTCATGCAGGCCGCGCTGGCCGGTAGCGCCGGGATCCTGGCCGCCGTGGCCGGCGTCGATCGCCACAATCACCGTGTCGTTGCTGGTGGGCTGCGCATTGCCTGGGCGCGTGGTGGTGTTGGTATTGCTGACCGCCGTCACCTGGTTGGCGTTGAACGGGTTCGCGGCGGGTCGGCTCGGCGCCGCCCGGCCCGACGGCGTCGTGGCCGCGGTCGAAACTGGCGCGGCGCGGCTGACGGGCTGCTTGCCCTGAATAGTGAACACCACGTTGTAGCTGCTGCCGTTGCGCTGGGTCACCGCGCGCGTTTTGCCCGCCTGCGTCAGTTCGAACACCAGCCGAATGCTCTGCTTATCCTTTGGCGTGCTGGTGCGAATGCGCCTGACGATATTTTCGCCGCTGAAGTTAAGCGGCAGCCCCTGAATCACGCCGCTCTGACGAATATCCAGCACCACGCGATCCGGATTGCGCAGCGGAAAAAAGCCGTACACCGGCTGGCCGGCGAAGCTCAGGGTTACCGTGGCCTTGCTGTCGCCGTTTTCGACTTTGATATCGGAGAGGCTGGCCGCCAGCGCGGGCGCTGTCGCCAGACAGAGTATCAGCAGCAGCGCGCTTTTCATCCGTGCGATCATGCCTGCGCCACCTGCTCGGTCAGAAGTTCGCCCAGCGCGGAGTGCGCCTCAAGGCGCGCCTCGCGCGCGGCGCCGACGTAGCTTAGCGTGAGCGCCAGATCGGGCGGCGGCAGGACGCCCGCGCCCTGCTGCGGCCACTCCACCAGACAGATAGCCTCGCCGGTGAAATAGTCGCGGATCCCCATAAACTCCAGCTCTTCCGGATCGGCCAGGCGATAGAGATCGAAGTGATAGAGCGCGCGCGCGTCGAGCTGGTAGGGCTCTACCAGCGTGTAGGTCGGGCTTTTGACGTTGCCCTGATGGCCAAGCGCCTGCAAAAATCCACGGCTGAAGGTCGTTTTACCCGCGCCCAGATCGCCATAGAGATAGATTACCGCCGCGCCGGTACAGGCGCGGGCCAGCTTAGCGCCCAGATCGAGGGTCGCCGCCTCGTCGGGCAAGGAAATAACACAGGTCTTCATGCTTTATTATTGGGTCATCTCTGGATTAACAAACTGCCAAAGCAGCTCGAATAAATCTGTTGCCAACATGCCGCGCGTTCCGCGCCGCGCCGCCACTGCGTCCGCCGCCGCGCCATGCGCCACACAGCCTGCGCAGGCCGCGTCGAACAGCGCCAGCTGCTGCCCCATCATCGAGGCGATAATACCACTTAATACGTCGCCCATGCCGCCTGAGGCCATGCCGGCGTTGCCGACGTCGGCGAAGGCCATGTCGCCCTGCTCGCTGGCGATAAGGGTGCCGGCGCCTTTCAACACCGCGACGCCGCCGTAGCGCGCCGCGAGTTTCTGCGCGGCGAGCAGGCGATCGCTCTCGACTTCGCTGGTCTTAATGCCCAGCAGTCGCGCCGCTTCGCCTGGGTGCGGCGTAATGATGCGATTCTGACGTTTCTCCGCATTGATTGCCAGCAGGTTAAGCGCATCAGCGTCCCAAAGCATCGGCTTTTCACTGGCGGCAACCGCTTTCAGCGCATTCTGTCCCCATTCGCGCTGCCCCAGACCCGGGCCGATGGCGATCACGTCCGCCCACGCCAGTCCGCTTTGCAGCGCGTCATCCGTTAGCTCGTCCACCATGATCTCCGGACGTGCCGTCAGGATCGGCGCAATATTATCGCGATGCGTCAGGACGCGCACCAGACCCGATCCGGCGCGCAGCGCCGCTTCTGCGGTCATGCGAATCGCGCCGGCGGTGCCGGTGTCGCCGCCCACCACCAGCAGGCGGCCGTGGTTGCCTTTGTGCGAGGTAGGCTTGCGCGGCTTCAGCCAGCGTGAAAGCGAGCTGGCGTCGTAGCGCGCCATCGGCGCGTTTTCACCGGCGAGAAAAGCGCCCAGGCCAAGATCGGCGTAGCGCAGCTCGCCGATAAGATCGCGCGCTTTGCCGGTGATCTGGCCAGGCTTCAGCGCGATAACGCTCAGCGTCTGCGTCGCGGCGATCGCTTCGCCCGGCGCGCAGCCGGTCGCCGCCGACAACCCTGACGGCATATCGATCGCCAGCACCGGCGCGGCATGGGCGTTCGCCAGCTTAATTAAGCTGAGATAAGGTTCGGCGGGCGCGCGGTTGATGCCGGTACCCAGCAGCGCGTCGACAATAAGATCGACCTGCTCCGGCCAGGCGGCGTCAGCGGCGTGGATCTCGCCGCCCGCTTCCAGCCAGGCCTCGCGCGCGCGCTGCGCCTCGTCGGGCAGCGGCTTATCGCTGTCGCACGCCAGCAGCGTGACCGCATAGCCCGCCGCCTGCGCCAGCCGCGCCGTGACATAGCCGTCGCCGCCGTTATTGCCATGCCCGCAGAGAATCAGCCAGCTGCGCGCCTGCGGCCACTGCGCGCGCGCCAGCTCGAACGCCGCCTGCCCGGCGCGCTGCATCAGCTCGTAAAGCGTAATGCCCAGCGCGTCGGCGCCGTCGCGCTCCAGCTGGCGCAGAGCCTGCGCAGGCCAGACGGAATATGGTAAACTGCGGCCGTTCGCTTTCGATTCCTGGTTACTCATGTCATACCCTCTCGATCTTCATCAGCTTGCTCAACAGATTAAACAGTGGGGCAAGGATCTCGGCTTTCAGCAGGTCGGCATCACCGACACCGATCTCAGCGCGGAAGAGCCGCGGCTGCAGGCGTGGCTGGACAAACAGTATCACGGCGAAATGGAGTGGATGGCGCGCCACGGCATGATGCGCGCGCGTCCGCATGAACTGCTGCCCGGCACGCTGCGCGTTATCAGCGTACGCATGAACTACCTTCCGGCTAAAGCCGCCTTTGCCAGTACGCTGAAAAACCCGCAGCTCGGCTATGTCAGCCGCTACGCTCTGGGACGCGATTACCACAAAGTATTGCGCAATCGCCTGAAAAAGCTCGGAGAAATGATTCAGGAAAAGTGCGGCGAGCTCAATTTCCGCCCCTTTGTCGACTCTGCGCCGCTGCTGGAACGCCCGCTGGCGGCCAAAGCGGGTCTTGGCTGGACCGGCAAACACTCGCTGATCCTGAACCGCGAGGCGGGCTCATGGTTTTTCCTCGGCGAACTGCTGATCGATCTGCCGCTGCCGATCGATGCGCCGCAGGAAGAGCAGTGCGGCCGCTGCGTCGCCTGTATGACCATATGCCCGACCAACGCCATCGTCGAACCCTATGTGGTGGATGCGCGCCGCTGCATCTCCTACCTCACCATCGAGCTTGAGGGCGCCATTCCGGAAGCGCTGCGTCCGCTGATGGGCAACCGCATTTACGGCTGCGACGACTGTCAGCTGATCTGTCCCTGGAACCGCTATGGACAACTCAGCGACGAAACGGACTTCTCGCCGCGCGCCGCGCTGCATGCGCCGGAGCTAATGACGCTGTTCCAGTGGGACGAGAAAACCTTTCTACGCGTGACGGAAGGCTCGGCGATACGCCGCATCGGCCATCTGCGCTGGCTGCGCAATATCGCGGTGGCGCTGGGCAACGCGCCCTGGCGCGCTGAAATCGCGGGCGTGCTGGAGAAGCGGCTGGGCGAAAACCCGCTGCTTGACGAACATATCGAATGGGCGCTGCTTCAGCAGCAGGAAAAAAGGCAGGCGCTGGCGATTGACGTCCAGCCCGCGCAGCAGAAACGGCTGGTGCGCGCCATTGAGAAGGGTTTGCCGCGTGATGCATGATTAACCAGCGGCGACCGCCAGCTACTTTTCCACAAGCTGTGCATAAAAATAAAAAGCTGTTGTCATTCAACTGCCACAGAGCGCGCCAGAGAAGACTTTAACAAAATGAAATATCTTCACTACCCGGAAATTCAATCAGTTACGCAAAGAGTGTGTGCAAATAAGAATGTGGATAGCGTGCGGAGTAAGAGAGAAACTTGTGGATAACTCTGTTTAAAATAGTTTTACAGATCGCCCTGAGCTGCGGTGAAACACGGCTGGCGCGCTGTGGATAACCTGATAAGCGCAGCGTTACGCGGCGATCGTCAACGGCTCAACTAAGCGTATGATTTTTAGTGATGTAAAATTTGGAGCGGGAAACGAGACTCGAACTCGCGACCCCGACCTTGGCAAGGTCGTGCTCTACCAACTGAGCTATTCCCGCACTGGAAAGGTACTGCTAAACAAATTTTGGAGCGGGAAACGAGACTCGAACTCGCGACCCCGACCTTGGCAAGGTCGTGCTCTACCAACTGAGCTATTCCCGCTTAGGAAAGGTACTGCTAATCAAATTTTGGAGCGGGAAACGAGACTCGAACTCGCGACCCCGACCTTGGCAAGGTCGTGCTCTACCAACTGAGCTATTCCCGCGCCTTGTACCGTTGTATAAATTCTTCATCGGTACGGGGTGCGCATTATACGAGAATTTATTGCTGCTGCAAGAGTCTAAAAGCAAAATTTTGCGCTTTCGATTCGTTTGCCGATTAAAGCAGCAACCTGCTGTTTTCCTGCGCACCTTTCAGAACTAAAGCTGCAAAAAGTGCTCGCGGTAGTATGCCAGCTCGGCGACCGATTCGCGAATATCATCCAGCGCCTGATGCGTGCCCGCCTTTTTGAAGCCTGGCAGAATTTCCGGCTTCCAGCGACGCGCCAGCTCTTTTAAGGTGCTGACGTCGAGATAGCGATAGTGGAAATAGGCTTCCAGCTCCGGCATGTATTTGAAAAGAAAGCGGCGATCCTGACCAATGCTGTTGCCGCAAATCGGCGAGCTGTTAGCAGGCACCCACTGCTTAAGGAATTCAATCGTCGCCAGTTCGGCGCGGCGATCGTCAAACTCGCTGGCCTTAACGCGCTCCACCAGCCCGCTCGCGGTATGGGTGCGCACGTTCCACTCGTCCATCAGCGCCAGCTGCGCGTCGGACTGGTGCACCGCCATTACCGGCCCTTCCGCCAGAATATTGAGATTCGCGTCGGTCACCAGCGTGGCAATCTCGATAATACGGTCGCGCTCCGGATCCAGTCCGGTCATCTCCAGATCGATCCAAATCAGATTATTTTCATTTCCTGTCGCCATGCTTTTTCCCGCCGTAGCCGTAGTCGTCATCAAGAGTGAATAAGGTGTATCATAGACGTTTTGCCCAACCGGGCGAAGTCTGACGAAAGCCTGAGAGGATGCGTGAGCAAAAATAAACTGTCGAAAGGTCAACAACGTCGCGTCAGCGCTAACCATCAGCGTCGTCTGAACCAGCGCGATGCGCCGGAAGCTGACGACAATCTGTTCGGTGAAGCGGCGGAAGGCGTTGTGATCAGCCGTTTCGGCATGCACGCAGACGTCGAAGACCGCGCGGGCGAGGTGCATCGCTGCAACCTGCGCCGCACTATCCGTTCGCTGGTAACCGGCGATCGCGTCGTCTGGCGCCCGGCGCTCGGCGGCGGCAAAGGCATTGTCGAAGCGGTGCATGAGCGCAGCAGCGTGCTGACGCGCCCCGACTACTACGACGGGCTAAAGCCGATCGCCGCCAATATCGACCAGATCATTATCGTTTCGGCGATTTTGCCTGAGCTGTCGCTTAATATTATCGACCGCTATCTGGTGGCGAGCGAAACCCTGGGCATTGAGCCGCTGCTGGTGCTGAACAAGACCGACCTGCTGGATGACGCGGCGCGCGCCTTCGTCGACCAGCAGATGGATATCTATCGCCGTATCGGCTATCGCGTGCTGATGGTCTCCAGCCATGCCAAAGCGGGCCTGGCGGATCTCGAAGCGGCCCTGACCGATCGCATCAGCATTTTCGCCGGACAGTCCGGCGTCGGCAAGTCGAGCCTGCTGAACGCCCTGCTCGGCCTGGACGCGGCGGTGGAAACCGCCATCGTGACTAACGATGTTTCTGACGTCTCCGGGCTGGGCCAGCACACTACCACCGCGTCGCGCCTGTATCACTTTCCTCACGGCGGCGACGTGATCGATTCGCCGGGAGTGCGCGAGTTCGGCTTATGGCATCTTGAGCCGGAACAAATTACCCGCGGATTTGTCGAATTTCGTGAATTTCTCGGCAGTTGTAAGTTCCGTGACTGTAAGCACGGCAGCGATCCCGGCTGCGCTATTCGCGCCGCCGTCGAGGCGGGCCAGATAGACGTTTCACGCTTCGACAACTATCACCGTATTCTGGAGAGCATGGCGCAGGTGAAAACGCGCAAGAATTTCTCCTCCAGCGAGTGATGCTCGCTGCTTAGCGCGGCATTGACCCGGCATCGCCTCTGTAACGGACGGGATCACGGGGAAATTCGCCATCTGACCGGGGCGCTGATATGATTCGCCCCCTTTTTGATTGACGCGAAACAAAGCCAGGAGGCTAAGGTGTTTGATCGTGTAAAACTCGGCCTGAATCATGTACTGCCGAAAAAATGGTTAACAGAACTTGCCGGTTGGGGTGCCAGCCGTCGCGGCGGCTGGTTGACCAAACTGGTGATTGATATCTTCGTCTGGTTCTACAAAGTGGATATGTCGGAAGCGCGGAAGTCCGATACCGCCAGCTATCGCACCTTTAACGACTTCTTTGTTCGCCCGTTGAAAGATGACGCGCGTCCGGTCGATCCCGACGCGAACCTGATCGTGCTGCCCGCCGACGGCGCCATCAGCCAGCTGGGCCGCATCGAAGGCGACCAGATTTTCCAGGCGAAAGGCCATCACTATACGCTCGACGCGCTGCTGGCGGGTCAGGAAGCGATGGCGGCGCAGTTCCGCGACGGCCATTTCGTCACTACTTACCTTGCGCCGCGCGACTACCATCGCGTGCATATGCCGTGTAACGGCATCCTGCGCGAGATGATCTACGTGCCGGGCGATCTCTACTCGGTGAACCCGCTGACGGCGCGCAATATCCCGAATTTGTTCGCGCGCAACGAACGCGTTATCTGCTATTTCGATACCGATATCGGTCCGATGGTGCAGATCCTCGTGGGCGCCACTATCGTCGGCAGCATCGAAACCAGCTGGGCCGGCACCATTACGCCGCCACGCGAAGGGGTGATCAAACGCTGGCACTATCCGGCTGCGGATAGCGAAGGCGCCGTTGTGCTGCTGAAAGGCCAGGAGATGGGCCGCTTTAAGCTCGGTTCCACCGTGATTAATCTGTTCGCGCCGGGACGCGTGAAGCTGGCTGAGAGCCTGGAAGCCGAGAGCAAGACGCGCCTCGGCCAGCCGCTGGCTATCGCGCTGCCGCAGACCGATCCCGTCGACGTTATCGCCGACTAACCGCTGAGAGTGTTTTTGCTGTGCGATCGTTTCTCATCCTGCTGCTGAGCCTCTGGCTCAGCACTTCAGCGCTGGCGGCCACCGTGCCGGACGCCAGCCAACTTAAACAGGCGCTGGACGAGGCGAAAGCGGCAAAAAGCTCTCCCGCGCAGGCGGAGCAGGTGCAATCTCTTGAGGCTGCCCTCAACTATCTTTCCGAACGCGATGCGTCGCTGGAGCGCGCAAAGCAGTATCAGCAGGTCATCGACGACTTCCCCCGCCTCGCGCGCGAACTGCGCCAGCAAATCACCTCGCTAGACGACAGCAGCAAAAGCGTGCGCAGCACCAGCAGCATGAGCAGCGCGCAGCTCGATCAGGAGATCCTGCAGGTCAGCAGCCAGCTGCTGGAAGAGGGCCGCCAGGCGCAGCAGGAGCAGGACCGCGCCCGTGAGATCAGCGACTCGCTGTCGCAGCTTCCGCAGCAGCAAACCGACGCGCGTCGGGCGATGACTGAGAGCGATCGCCGCTTACAGAGCGGATCGGCCGCCGCCTCGCCGCAGAGCCAGGCGCAGATATGGGCGCGCCAGGCGGAAAACGCGGTCAATAAAGCGCGCGTGGACGAGCTGGAGCTGGCGCAGCTCTCCGCTAACAATCGTCAGGAGCTGGCGCGCATGCGCGCCGATCTGCATCAGCGCAAAGCGGCGCAGCTCGATAACTATCTGCAGACGCTGCGCAATCAGCTGAACGAACAGCGTCAGCGCGAGGCGGAGCTGGCGCTGGCGCGCACCGAACAGCTGGCGGAAAACAGCGGCGACCTGCCGCCCGTTATCAGCGATCAGTTTCGCGTTAACCGCGACCTCTCCGCCGCACTGAACCAGCAGGCGCAGCGCATGGATCTGGTGGCCTCTCAGCAGCGGCTGGCGACCAATCAGATTATCCAGGTGCGTCAGGCGCTGAGCACCCTGCGCGAGCAGTCACAGTGGCTCGGCGCCTCCAATCTGCTGGGCGAAGCGCTGCGCGCGCAGGTGGCGCGACTGCCTGATATGCCTAAGTCGCAGCAGATCGACAACGAAATGGCGCAGCTGCGCGTGCAGCGCCTGCGCTACGAGGATCTGCAGCAGCAGCAGGAGACGCTGCGTAAAGCGCATCAGCCCGACGGAAAGCCCTTCAGCGCCGAACAGCGCCGTATTCTGGAGGCGCAGCTGAAAACCCAGCGCGAGCTGCTGAATTCGCTGATCTCCGGCTGCGATACGCTGATCCTCGAGATTACCAAGCTCAAAGTCGCCAATACCCAGCTGCAGGATGCGCTGACCGACGTGAAAGACGCCACCCACCGCTATCTGTTCTGGACGGCGGACATCAGCCCGATCGGCCTGAACTATCCGGTGGAAGTGGCGCGGGATCTGTCGCGCCTGCTGTCGCTCGATACCCTGGGCCAGTTAGGCAAAGCGCTGGCGATGATGGTTACCAGCCGCGAGACCGTGCTGCCCTTGATCGGCGCGGTGCTGCTGGTCGGCTTCAGCCTCAGAACGCGCCGCCATTTCAATGCCTTCCTGGCGCGCTCGGCGAGCAAGGTGGGCAAAGTAACGCAGGATCGCTTTCGTCTGACGGTGCGCACCGTTTTCTGGTCGATTCTGGTGGCGCTGCCGCTGCCGGTGCTCTGGGCGGCGCTCGGCTATGGGTTACAGCACGCCTGGCCCTACCCTATCGCGGTGGCGTTCGGCGACGGCATTACGGCGACGCTGCCGCTGCTGTGGGCCTTTATGATCAGCGCCGCCTTCGCCCGGCCGAACGGTTTATTTGTGGTGCATTTTCGCTGGCCGCAAACCCGCGTGGCTCGCGCGACCCGCTACTACTCGCTTACCATCGGCTTGATTGTGCCGCTGATTATGCTGCTGATCGCCTTCGCCAATATGGAGGATCGCCAGTTTTCCGCCTCGCTTGGCCGGCTCTGCTTTATTCTGATCTGCGGCGCGCTGTCGATCGTTACCGTGAGCCTGAAGCGCGCCGGCATTCCACTCTATCTGGACAAAGAGGGCAACGGCGAGAATCTGGTGAACCGCGTGCTGTGGAACCTGATGATCGCCATTCCGCTGGCGGCCGCCCTCGCCTCGATGATCGGCTATCTGGCGACCGCGCAGGCGCTGCTGGCGCGACTGGAGACCTCGGTCGCCATCTGGTTCCTGCTGCTGGTGATCTACCACATTATCCGCCGCTGGATGCTGATCCAGCGGCGGCGCATCGCCTTTGACCGCGCGCGTCAGCGCCGTGCCGATATGCTGGCCAACCGCGCGCGTCACGAAGATGAGAAAGAGTCCGCCGCGCAAAACGGCGAGGTCGATGTAGACGAGCCGATTATCGACCTCGACGCCATCAGCGCGCAGTCGCTGCGGCTGGTGCGCTCGATCCTGACTCTGATTGCGCTGGTGTCGGTGATCGTGCTCTGGTCGGAGATTCATTCCGCCTTCGGCTTTCTCGAGAATATTCGACTGTGGGACGTCAGCACTACGGTGCAGGGCGTAGAGAGCATTCAGCCTATTACGCTGGGCTCGGTGCTGATTGCGATTCTGGTGCTGATCATCACCACCCAGCTGGTGCGCAATATGCCCGCGCTGCTGGAGCTGGCGCTGCTGCAGCACCTTAATCTGACGCCCGGCACCGGTTACGCCATTACCACGCTGACCAAGTATGTGCTGATGCTGGTCGGCGGCCTGATTGGCTTCTCAATGATCGGCATCGAGTGGTCGAAGCTGCAGTGGCTGGTCGCCGCGCTCGGTGTGGGACTCGGTTTTGGTTTGCAGGAGATTTTCGCCAACTTTATTTCCGGCCTGATTATCCTGTTCGAAAAGCCGATCCGCATCGGCGATACCGTAACCATCCGCGATCTGACCGGCAGCATTACGCGCATCAACACGCGCGCCACCACCATTATCGACTGGGACCGCAAAGAGATTATCGTACCGAACAAGGCCTTTATTACCGAGCAGTTCGTCAACTGGTCGCTTTCCGACTCGGTAACGCGCGTGGTGCTGACTATTCCTGCGCCCGCGCATGTGAACAGCGAAGAGGTGACGACGGTGCTGAGACAGGCGTGCGAGCGTTGCAGCTATGTGCTGGACGTGCCGGCGCCGGATGTCTTCCTGGTCGATCTGCAGCAGGGGATTCAGCTGTTTGAGCTGCGCATTCACGCGGCGGAGATGGGACACCGCATGCCGCTGCGCCACGAGCTGCATCAGCTGATCCTGAAAGGCTTTGCCGAGCACGGCATCGAAATGCCCTTCCCGCCTTTCCAGGTGCGTATGGAGACGCTGGGCAAGAAGACGCCCGCCAGCAACGGCACGCCGGCAGCGCGCACCTTTAAGTCTGGCGGTCTGTAGCGCGGCGGTGAACGGGTAAAGGGGCGCAACGAAGGGAAGTGGAAAGCGGTTCACACGCTGACGAGGCCCGTTAAGTCGGGCTTCGTCAGCGGTGAAAAGAGTCTGAACGCAGCGCTTACTGCTTCACAAACTCCTCGCCCTGCGCGATATCTTTTTTCAGCGTCTCCAGCATGCCGTTTAACGCCTGCTGTTCAAAATCGCTCAGCGCGCCGATAGCTCGCCGCTCGACGATGCCGTTCTTGCCCAGCAGCAGCGGCTGCGAGAAGAAGCGGGCATACTCGCCGTCGCCCTCGACATAAGCGCACTCCACCACGTTCGCCTCGCCCTGCAGGGCGCGCACCAGCGACAGGCCGAAGCGCGCCGCGGCCTGCCCCATCGACAGCGTCGCGGATCCGCCGCCCGCTTTAGCTTCGACCACTTCCGTCCCCGCATTCTGAATACGTTTCGTCAGGCTGGCGACCTCGTCGTCGCTAAAGCTCACGCCTTGCACCTGCGACAGCAGCGGCAGGATAGTCACGCCGGAGTGGCCGCCAATAACCGGCACTTCGACCTCATTCGGCTGTTTGCCTTTCAGCTCGGCGACGAAGGTATTGGCGCGGATAATATCCAGCATAGTCACGCCAAACAGGCGATTTTTGTCATAAACGCCGTGCTTTTTCAGCACGTCGGCGGCGATCGCCACCGTGGTATTAACCGGATTGGTAATAATGCCAATAAGCGCTTTAGGCGCGGTTTGCGCCACCTGCTCGATCAGATTGCGCACGATGCCTGCGTTAACGTTAAACAGATCGGCGCGATCCATGCCCGGCTTACGCGCGACGCCCGCCGAGATCAGGATAACGTCCGCACCGTGCAGCGCAGGCGTCGCGTCTTCGCCGCTAAAGCCCTGAATTTTTACCGCGGTAGGAATATGGCTGAGATCCACCGCCACGCCGGGCGTCACCGGCGCAATATCATAGAGCGTGAGTTCGGAACCCGCAGGAAGCTGGGTTTTTAACAGAAGGGCGAGCGCCTGACCGATTCCGCCAGCAGCGCCAAGAACGGCAACTTTCATTCTGTACTCCTTATTAAGGTGGGGCAGAGTAGAGCCGAATTTCCATCTGTGTCCAGACCTGAATCAACTTCTCAGACGATGACAAACCCACTGTTCATTATGCGTGCAGCAGCACTTAATCTTTTGGGTTGCTACTTTGTCAGCACAACGCGCCTGAATGACCGACAACGATGTCGATGGCAGATAGAGCACGGCCGTGATAGCTATCCATATGACACCTCAATTGTATAACAATTCTGCAACCTTCGCTTTTCCTGCTCTATCGTCCTTTTGGTCTGCGCAAAAAATTTTGTTATCATTGCCGCCCGCAACTCGCGGCGCCTGCCTTTTTTATCGACTAATTGCATAAAAATTCATTCATATGCATAATAATGTATCTGCCGTCGGCGGGCGTTCGGCATTTTTCTTTACTGGTAGCTTATGCGAAACCCATCTAAGCAAGACGAATTGATTAAAGCGTTTAAAGCCTTGTTAAAACAAGAGAAATTCAGCTCTCAAGGCGAGATTGTACAGGCGCTGCAGGAGGAAGGCTTCGACAATATCAATCAGTCGAAGGTGTCTCGTATGCTGACGAAATTCGGCGCGGTGCGCACGCGTAACGCCAAAATGGAGATGGTTTACTGTCTGCCGGCGGAGCTGGGCGTGCCGACCACCACCAGCCCGTTAAAAAATCTGGTGCTGGATATCGACTATAACGATGCGCTGATCGTGATTCGCACCAGCCCTGGCGCAGCGCAGCTGATCGCCCGTCTGCTAGACTCGCTGGGCAAAGCGGAAGGCATTCTCGGCACTATCGCCGGCGACGATACGATATTTATTACGCCCGCGCGTGCCTTCACCGTCAAAAAACTGCATAGCGCGCTTCTCACCGTCTTTGAACAAGAGCTGTAAACCGCGTCGTTGACCGGCAGTCGCGCTGCCGGTCGCCCTACCTCTCCTGTCAGCCTTTTCATTTCCTGCCTGTTCAGTCCGTTAACTTATTCTATTTCCCGCTGACGCCGCGAACGGCTATGGTCATACCTTTCTGCCTGCTTAACCTTTCGCGCTATTTTACGCTGCTTTACACTACATGATTAGCGAGAACACCCAGATCCAAATCAATAACCAGCCACATTCACCACATCCTTTCGCACAAAAAGTTAAAGTCACTTAACCACATGTTTTGGAAAGCATTTACGAGTGATCGCCTGTTTTTCAACCACTTTTTATAACGTTAAAGAATAAAAAAGAGTCATAAGGATAAAGAATCACAACAAAACATTATTAGGCAGATATTAATTTCACACGTTATTAGTTCTATACTTCTTTTCGTGATGCGAATCACATCAAACAAAAAGACAAAAACAGACGACGAGGAAATATATATGAACGTTAAAACTACTATCGCAACCCTGAGCATTCTATCTGCACTGTCATTCGGCGCTTTTGCAGCAGAATCAATTAACGCACAGCAGGCGCAAAATCTGCAGTCTATCGGCTCAGTAAGCGTAAGCGGCGTAGCCGGTTCTCCAATGCAGATTAAAGAAGAGCTGAATGCGAAGGCAGAACAGAAAGGCGCCAGCGCCTACCGCGTAATCGAGGCTTATAACAACGGCAACTACCACGCTACCGCCGAGCTGTATAAATAAGCGCGTTAGCCAGACGTCGTTGGACGGGCGACCTTATTGAAGCGCGCATTGCGCATCGGGTGGCCTTATCGATGAATTCAGGAGAGTAGACCATGAAAACCAAATCACTTATCGCTTTAGCCACTCTGACCGCCGCGCTGTCGTTTGGCGCCAGCGCAGCCAGTCTGGTATCGAATCAACAGGCCGAAACGCTGCAGCCGCTGAACCAGACTATTAGCATCAGCGGTCATGACGGCGATCAGACCAATATCCGTCAGGCGCTTTCTCAGAAGGCCGACGCGCAGGGCGCAGGCCACTACCGCATCATCGAGAACAACCAGGACGACACCTATCACGTCACGGCTGAGCTTTATAAATAATTAACCGATCGGGCGCCTGCGCGACGCCTGCTATATCGACGACCCGCATCATGATGCCAACCGCAGGTTGTTGATTGTAATGAGGAGACGAACAATGAAAATCAAAACAACCATCGCAACCGTTAGCCTGCTTTCCGTAATCGCATTCGGCGCTCAGGCAGCGCAGCTGATTACCGGCGATCAGGCGCAGAATATGCAGCCTGCGGGGACAGTGACAATCAGTGGTACAGCAGGCTCGCCGATGGACTATCGCGCGCAGCTTTCGCAGAAAGCCGATGAGCAAGGCGCCAGCGCTTATAAAGTCATCGAGGCGCGCACCGGCGACAGCTACCACTTCACTGCTGAACTCTATAAGTAATTCCTCGTCAACAACTGCTGACGAACCCTTTGGCCCCGCTTGTCGGGGCCCTTTTTGCTGCGTCAGGTAATATTAAAGCGGAGCTGGCCTTCCAGCTCCTCTTCCGCCTCATCAAATAACAGGATCAGCGCGCCATAGCGTCGTTTCTGCCCCTTTCCCAGATTGATAAATTCAATTTCCAGCGGCATCGGCAGCTCTTCGCCGGTGAGTACGTCCCATAACGCATCCAGGTCGCCAATACGATAAATGTTCAGGGCGAAGCGCTCGCTGAACTGGCGGAAAAAATGCGACTGGTCGACGATCTCGTCAAAGTCGAAACGCTCGGTTTTCATAATGAAGGCTCCTGTCCTTCCTCACCGGGCGGCGCGAGGCCGCCCGCGCGTTAGCTTTCGCTCAGGCCGCCGATATGCAGCGCCTTGACCTCCAGGTACTCCTCCAGGCCAAGCACCGAACCTTCGCGCCCCAGCCCCGACTCTTTTACGCCGCCGAACGGCGCCAGCTCGGTCGACACCGCGCATTCGTTGATGCCGATCATGCCGCTTTCCAGTGCGGCTGAGACGCGAAAGACGCGCTGCAGATTCTGCGTATAAAAGTAGGCTGCAAGACCGAACTCGGTATCGTTAGCGCGACGAATAACCTCCTGCTCGTCGCTAAAGCGGAAACAGGCCGCGACCGGACCGAAGGTCTCTTCCTTCGCCAGCGTCATCTCTTCGTGCGCGTCGGCGATCACCGTCGGCTGCCAGAAGTTGCCGCCCAGCGCATGACGCTCGCCGCCGGTGACGATCCGTCCGCCTTTTGCTTTGGCGTCCTTAACGTGCTCTTCCACTTTATCTACGGCGGAAGCCTCAATCAGCGGCCCCACGACCACGCCCTCTTCTACGCCGTTGCCGACCTTGAGCTTTTTCACTTCCTCTGCCAGCTGGTTAACAAAACGGTCGTATACGGCGTCGTGGATATAGAAGCGGTTGACGCTGACGCAGACCTGACCGGCATTGCGGAATTTGTTGGCGATGGCGCCTTTAACCGCCGCGTCGATATCCGCATCCTCAAAAACGATATAGGGCGCGTTGCCCCCCAGCTCCATCGACACTTTTTTCATGGTGTCGGCGGCGTTGCGCACCAGCGTTTTACCGACCGCGGTCGAGCCGGTGAAGGAAATTTTACGCACCGCCTTGCTGGCCATAATCGCATCGCTGATGGCGTGGGTATCGCCGGCCACCGCGTTGAGCACGCCATCCGGCACGCCCGCTTTTTTCGCCAGCGCCAGCAGCGCGAAAGCGCTCAGCGGCGTATTGTTCGCCGGCTTGATAATGCCGGTGCAGCCTGCCGCCAGCGCGGGTCCGAGCTTGCGCGTCAGCATCGCCATGGGAAAGTTCCACGGCGTGATCGCGGCCACGACGCCAATCGGCTCGCGCGTGGCAAGAATACGCGAGCCAGGTTTGGCGGGCGGAATGATTTCGCCGTTGGCGCGCTTCGCCTGCTCGGCGAACCACTGAATAAAGCTGGCGGCGTATTCCACCTCGCCTTCCGCCTCTTTCAAAGGCTTGCCCTGTTCGGCGGTCATCAGCTGCGCCAGCCAGGCTTTGTTGTCGATCATCAGCTGGTACCAGCGATAGAGAATTTCGGCACGCGCTTTGGCGGTCTGCGCGCGCCAGGCGGGGAAAGCGCGTTCGGCGGCGGCGATCGCCTGTTCGGTTTCGGCCTTGCCCGCCTTCGCCACGGCGGCCAGCACTTCGCCGGTAGCGGGGTTCAATACATCAAAGGTGGCGGCGGCGCGATGCCATTCGCCATCGGCCAGATAGCCGGTCTGAAAAAATTCGCAGTCGTGCAGTGGGGTCGTCATAGGGTCGCTCCTGTCAGTTTCTTTTCCTGTCAGAAAAGTATAGATGGCAAAAGCGGGCGTTTTAGGGAAGGAGCGGCCGCTGCGCCAGGCAGCGGCCAGATTCAGATCTGGAGGAGGGTGTTCTGGTATTTGCTGAGCATATCGGCAAGGCGTTTCACCGGCTCGGTTACGCTGAGCGGCGCTTCATACTGCACCAGCTTCTGCTGATAGACCTCGAACTCCGCCAGCAGCTGCTCAAAGTAGTGACGCCGTTTCTCATCGCTGCGCGCTGAAATCACCCGATCCGCCGTGGCGCGCAGCTGGCGATGGAAGGCCGACAGGTCGGCGTTGACCGGCACGTCCGCAGTGCGCAGCCGCTGATGGCCGATGATCAGCGTCAGCGCGATGCGATACTTGTCGATATCGCCGGGAAACAGGTTCAGCAGCATAAACAGCTGTTGATAGAGCGCGGGAAGATGGTTTTCGCGGCGGCGCGCCTGGTTGGTGGTCAGCGCCGACACGGCGGCATACATAAAGCGGTTCAGCAGTTTACGTCCGGTGCGCGCTTTCGATTTGTCGCGAATAAGCAGGATAACCATCAGCGCGACGAAAGCGCCGATCATCTGCCCCAGCACGTTGTCGATGAACACGCTCAGGTGGAAGGTCATGGGATTATCCAGAACCAGCACGTTGATGGTACCGGCCAGCGCACCGAGCGTGCCTAGCTGACGACGCTGTATCAGGATGCCGCTAATGAAGCCGAGCAGCCCGATAGCGATGCAGAGCAGCAGCACGCTCTGCTGGGTGCTGGGCAGCAGGTACATAAAGTAAAACGAACTCAGCGGCACCGCAAAAATCATACCGTAGAAGAAATCCTTCGCCATCATCAGCGGATTCGGCACGCGCATCGCCAGCGCGGTGATCACCGCCAGCATCACCATACAGCCGCTGCCGGAGGTCCAGCCGGTATAGAGCCAGAACAGCGAGCCGAGGGCAGTCGCGACAAAGGTGCGGATGCCGTTAATCATCGCGTGATGGGTTTCAGCAGAGCGCGCCTGGATAACGATTTCGCGCTCGAGAATGCTTTCTTCCAGCGTCGTGATGCGGCTGTTGCTTTTAATCCCTTTCAGCAGCAGCAAATATTCCGTCGCCGCGCCGACCCAGCTCGCCAGCGTCACGGGCGCCTTACCCTCTTCGCTGGCGCCAATCACCCGCCGCATCACTTTCATGCGCCGATGCACGTCGGCAACGCTTTCGACTTTCTTCTCTATCAGCAGACGATACTGCGACGGAATATATTCCGGGCGCGAATTCTGAATGAGGAAGGTTTCCGCCGCCTGGGTAATCATGGTCAGCGACAGCGTGTTGAGCATTTGCAGCCGACGGTTGGCGTTTTGCCAGCGCGATGACTCCATCATCAGCTGGCCGCGCATGGTGCCCAGCGCCGAGGTGCGGCGCACCAGCGCGCTCCACGCCTTATCGACCTCCTCTTTGTCTTCATGCGCCACGCAGAGCTGCAGCAGGCGATAATGCGCCACCAGCAGCGCGTCGACTTCGCTGTCGATGACCTTTTTAATCGATCGCGGCGAGAAGAGCATATCCGCCAGAATGGCGCAGAGAATGCCGAGCACAATCTCGCTGCAACGTTCAACCGCAAACTGCGGCACCAGCGTCAGGCCATTGTTGGCGTCGGCGGTCACCACGATAATCAGCGCGGTATAGCCCGCCAGCCCCAGCGCATAGGAGTTTTCAACTTTGATCAGCGACGAAAGCCAGACGCAGACGCCTGCCCAGATGCAGCAGAGCAGCAGCATCACCACCGGCGCGCGCACCGTAGCGATCATAATGGTGAGCGCGGCGATACAGCCGATAAAGGTGCCGATAATACGCAGCACGCCGCGATAGCGCAGCGCGCCGGAGTAGGGATCGCCGCCGGCGACGAACGCGGTGCCGCCCGCGACGATGCCGGCGGTCATCACCGCCCAGCGAGGCGTTTCAAGGTTAAGATGAAAGCCGATCATCAGCGCCGCCACCAGCGCGAAGGTCAGCTTGATCGGGAAACGCAGGAACTCGATCATATCGGCCCCGCTTAACCAAACTCACGCAGGCGATTGAAGAGACGCGACATCGGCGACACCTGCGTATCGGCGCGATCGCTCTGGCCGGTGATCACCACGGTCGCGGTGGTGCCCGCCGGGAAGCGATTGCCGGGCTGCTGATCGAGACGAATGCGCACCGGGACGCGCTGCGCCAGGCGTACCCACTCGAGGTTGGAGTCCACGGTCGCCATGCCTTTGCTGTCGACTGAGCTGCTGCTGTTGGTCACGCCAGCGGCGACGCTGTCGACGGTGCCGCGCAGCACGACGTTGCTGCCGAGCGGCGTCACTTCGGCGCGATAGCCCGGCTCGACGCCGTGCAGCTTGGTCTCTTCCAGATAGGCCAGCACGTAGAACGAGTGCTGCTGCACCAGCGCTACCGCGACGGAGCCGCGGGTGATGAACTCGCCTTCATAGACGTTGAGGTTGGTTACCCAGCCGTCGGACGGCGCGGTGATGGCGGTGCGATCCAGATCGATCTTCGCCAGGTCGCGTGTGGCGATCGATTTCGCCAGCTGATGTTCCGTGGTCTGCAGATCGTTGTTCGCCTGGTCGATCGCTTCGCGCGACATCGCCGAGGTGCCCAGCTTGTTGCGGCGCGCCGCCTCACGACGTTTTTCGCTGACCAGCGCCTGATAGTATTCGACGTCGGCCTGCGCCTGATCCAGCGCTTTTTGATAGCGCGGGCGATCCACGACAAACAGGGTATCGCCCTTTTTCACCAGCTGGTTGTCATGCACAGGCACGTCGGTAATCAAACCCGTCACGTCCGGCGAAATCGCCACGACATCCGCCGCAAATTTGGCGTCGCGCGTCCACGGCGACTCGGTGTAAAACACCCAGGCGCGAAAGATGATAACAATAGCGATGATAACCAGCAGGATAGTAATCGCGTAGCGCGCGATTTTTCTTATTAGCGATTTCACTTAAACCTCAGACGAATAGACGGGATACCAGGTAAAACACACAGCAGTAGAGCGCCGTGTTAAAAAGCGCCGGATGCCACACGAGATCGTAGATACCGCTTGGCGTCAGCAGTCGTTTCACCAGCCAGAACAGCATTAGCGAGACGATTAATTCAATGAAAATGGGCGGGAAAGAGAGCCCAAATACGACAAAAACCGGAAGCACACTCATCAGGGATCCTTAGTACGACCTGACCGGGATAATCCTTAGCCTGCCCGGCTGCAAGCCGCAACGGCTGGGTGGCGGATGACAGCATCCGAACCACTGCTGAGTAAATAATAGCGTATCATCGGGCGGCAACAGACGTTTTGCAGCAGGTCGGCTTAACCCTTCCCGGGCAAAAGCGAATCACCGGGGAATACCCGGGCGCACATATAGTAACGCGCCTGACTATACGTTTTCTACAGAATGTGAGCTAAATCACTTTTTAACCAGAGTAAACAATGGAACGACTGAAAGGCATGTCAATTTTCGCCAAAGTGGTTGAATTAGGTTCTTTTACCGCCGCCGCACGCCAGCTTCACCTCAGCGTTTCGTCTATCAGTCAGATTGTGGCGAAACTGGAAGATGAGCTACAGGTCAAGCTGCTGAACCGCAGCACGCGCAGCATCGGTCTGACCGAGGCGGGCAAAATCTATTATCAGGGCTGTCGCCGCATGCTGGCTGAAGCCACGCAGGTGCACGAGCAGCTCTACGCGTTCAACAATACGCCGGTCGGCACGCTGCGCATCGGCAGCTCCTCTACCATGGCGCAAAACGTCCTCGCCGAAATGACCAGCAATATGCTGCGCGAGTATCCCGGTCTGAGCGTGAATCTGGTGGCGGGCATTCCGGCGCCGGATCTGATCGCCGACGGGCTCGATTTGGTGATCCGCGTCGGCGCGCTAAAGGACTCCAGCCTGTTTTCTCGCCGCCTTGGCGCGATGCCGATGGTGGTATGCGCGGCGAAAAGCTATCTGCAGCAGCACGGCGCGCCGGAGAAGCCGGCCGACGTCGATAACTTCGCCTGGCTTGAGTACAGCGTGCGTCCCGATAACAATTTCGAGCTGATCGCGCCGGAAGGGCTGGTTTCACGCCTCTCGCCGCAGGGCCGTTTCGTCACCAACGATTCGCTGACGCTGATCCGCTGGCTCAAGGCTGGCAACGGCATCGCCTATGTGCCGATGATGTGGGTCATTGAGGAGATTAACGCAGGGGAGATCGATATTCTTTTCCCGCAGTATCAGTCCGATCCGCGTCCGGTTTATGCGCTTTATACCGAAAAGGATAAGCTGCCGCTGAAGGTGCAGGTGTGCATTGACTATCTGACGGAGTATTTCCAGCAGGTGGCGGAGCAGTATCAGCAGCATCGCGCCAGCTAACGGCCTGCGCCCTGTCCAGCGATCGAAAGCGCCAGGTCCGGCATCCTTGCCAGACCCGCGCGCTGTCAGCGAGGGCGGAGGATCAGGCGGTGCCGCCGACGGTGAGTTTATCCAGCTTCAGCGTCGGCTGACCGACGCCGACCGGCACGCTCTGCCCCTCTTTGCCGCACACGCCGACGCCTTTATCTAGCGCCAGATCGTTGCCGACCATCGAGATTTGCTGCATCGCCTCAATGCCGGAACCAATCAGCGTGGCGCCTTTGACCGGCTTCGTCACCTTGCCGTTCTCAATCAGATAGGCCTCTGAGGTCGAGAAGACGAATTTACCGGAGGTGATATCGACCTGGCCGCCGCCGAAGTTAGGCGCGTAGATGCCATATTCGACGCTTTCGATAATCTCCTGCGGCGTCGATTTGCCCGCCAGCATATAGGTGTTGGTCATCCGCGGCATCGGCAGATGGGCATAGGACTCGCGGCGGCCGTTGCCGGTCGGCGCGACGCCCATCAGACGCGCGTTGAGCTTGTCCTGCATATAGCCCTTCAGCACGCCGTTTTCGATCAGCACGTTGTACTGGCCCGGAACACCTTCGTCATCCACCGCCAGCGAACCGCGCAGCCCTTCGATGGTGCCGTCGTCCACTACGGTGCAGAGTTCGGACGCCACCAGCTGGCCCATTTTGCCGCTGAACACCGAGGTTTCGCGGCGGTTGAAGTCGCCTTCCAGGCCATGGCCTACCGCCTCGTGTAGCAGCACGCCCGGCCAACCCGCGCCCAGCACCACAGGCAAGGTGCCCGCCGGCGCGGCGACGGCGGAAAGATTGACCAGCGCCATGCGCACCGCCTCTTTCGCCCAGGCGTCGGCGCGCACGTCGCCGTTTTCATCGGCGAGGAAGAATTCGTAGCCGACGCGCGCGCCGCCGCCGCTGGCGCCGCGTTCGCGTTTGCCGTTATCCTCTACCAGCACGCTGACGGAGAGGCGCACCAGCGGACGCACGTCCGTTGCCAGCGTGCCGTCGGTCGCCGCCACCAGCACCTGCTCGTAAACGCCGCTCAGGCTGGCGTTGACCTCCTGCACGCGCGCGTCAGCGGCGCGCGCCACTTTGTCCACGCGCTGCAGCAGGGCGATTTTATCTTCGCGCGTCAGGCTGTCGAGCGGGTTAAGCGGCTGATAGAGCGCGCGATGCATAACGTTAGAAAGGGTATGCGCCTTGCCGTCGCCCTGCTCGCGCACGATGCTGCGCGCCGCTTCCGCCGACTGGCGCAACGCGTTCAGGGTAATCTGGTCCGCATAGGCGAAGCCGGTTTTTTCGCCGCTGACGGCGCGCACGCCGACGCCCTGGTCGATATGCCAGGAGCCGTCTTTGATAATCTTGTCTTCCAGCACCCAGGATTCATGGAAGCTGGACTGAAAATAGAGGTCGGCATAATCCAGACGACGTTCTGAAAGCTGCCCTAACAGGGAAAACAGGTCCTGCTGATTAATATTGTTAGCAGTTAGCAACTGCTCACTTACCAGGTTCAGAGTCATCGTATCTCGCTCGTTTTATGCTCGGATAATGAGGGTGTGACACGTATTGCGCGTCAGAGCCCGGTGGCCCTGCGCTAATAACGTCAGATTTTACTAGCCTGCGGCAATTCCCTGACGGCGTCAAATTCACTTCTTCTCTTCTTCGCGCGGTTTGCGCAGCACTTCGTTGATTTGCGGCTTATCCAGCGGGCCGTCGATGTGATAGCGCAGCAGCGAGATTTTATTCCACAGCGGGCCCAGCACCTTACTCGCTGCGAAGACCGCCGCCCCCACGACCGGGTTGATTACAAAGGCGGTCGCTACGCCGACCGAGGCGGAGATCTCGGGCGCGACCACCGCTTCCATATCGATATTGCGCTTCACTAAATCGACCTTGCCCTGCATAGCGATATCCGCTTCCAGCCCGTCCACCAGCAGGTTATCGGTGCGCATTACGCCATTTTCAATCCATGCGGTGCCGTTGATCGAGTCGAAGTAGAAGCCGTCGTTATTAAATGTATCGCTAAAATCGAAACGCAGCTTGCGCAGCAGCGCGTCGAAGCTCATCAGGCGCAGCAGCTGTCCCGCCGCGCCGGTATTGACGTCGGCGATCTGCCCTTTGCCGAAGTGGGTTTTCAGCGTGCCGCTCAGCGTCTCTTCCGAAGGCTGCCACGGCGCCGAGCGCCAGTGCAGATCGTAATCGACCTTGAACGAGGCGTCGCGCAGCGGCGTGTTGACGCCAAACCAGTTGGTGGCGTTGTTGATATTGCTGCCGCTCAGCGAGCCCTTTAGCGAGGTGCGCGGCGTGTCGGGGCTGTTGACCCATTCGCCGGAGACCCTGAGGCGCGAGCTGCCGGTATCCACCAGACCGTTAGTAAGTGCTAACGTATCACCTTTCGGCATCACCTGCGCCTGAATGCGCCCGAACTTCTGACCCCGCAGCCAGCATTCGGCGCAGCTCAGCTGCAGCGCGGGCCAGCGGCTGAAGTCGATTTTACTCGCCTGCTGCTGCTGGCGCGCCGCGCCGCTGTCGCCGCCGCTTTGCCATTCGGGATTGTAATAGAGGTAGTCGAGGGCGACGCGCCACGCGGCGTTTTGCGCCATCGCCAGCTGGCCGCGAATTTCGCGCCCGGTGATGCTGACGTTGCTGCTGCCCTTAGCGCCTTGCTCCAGCGTCGCGTCGATATCATGCCACTGCTGCCCGGCCAGGGTGACCGCCGGCGTGCGCAAGGTGACGTCGCCTGGCAGGGCCACGTCGCCCAATTCGCTCGCGCCCCCGCCCTGAGCGGCGCCGCCCGCCATCATCAGTCCGGCCCAGGCTTCCCCGTCCAGCGCAGGCAGATTCAATACCATGCCCGCGCGATCCGGCAAGGCGGGTTTGCTGCGCGCATCGTTCAGCCAGACGCCGCGCTCGACGCGCAGCTGCGGCTCAAGCAGCCAGCGGCTGTTGAAGCGATGGCGATTCGCTACGCTGCCGCTGAGTTCGAACTGTTTCAGATCGCCGCTGGCGTTGACCGCAATCGGCATCGCTTCGCCGCCGGCCTTGTTGAGCGGCGCCGGTAAGCGACTGCTTACTTCTTTCGCATCGCCTTTCAACTCGACGTCATAGCGCGCTCCGCCCTGATGCGGCAGCCTAATGTTCACCTTGCCCTGCCACGGCAGATGGCCGCTAAGCTGGCTGGCGATCTGCGCGGGCACCTGCGACAGCTTCGCCGGCTGCCAGTCGCCGTCGAGCTGGATATTAACGCCGAAGTCCTGCGGATTCTCTTTGGTGCTGAAGCTGACGTTGACCGGCTGACCGAACCAGTTCGCGCGCAGCGTGTCGCTGTCCAGATTGCCGTTATTAAAGCGGAAACGGCCGGTGAGGTTTTCCAGGGTGGTGTCGAGCGGTTTGATGTGCAAAGCGTTATTGTTGAGATCGACGTTGCCGCTGGCGTGGACCAGCTCGCCGTCGAGCGGAATATCAAGCTTCAGGTGCCCCTGGGTTTTCCCCTTGATCTCCAGCTGCTCAAGCGCCGCGCCCAGCGACTTTTTCAGCGGCGTATCCTGGAAATAGCGCGCGATCTGATCGCCGTTGCCGCTGATATCGCCGTCAATTAGCAGCTTCTCTTTCAGATAGTCCGGGATGGCCGCGCTGAAATGGCTGACGTCGACGTCGCCCAGCCTGAAATGCGGCGCCCGCATCCACAGCCCGTCGTTGATAAAGTCGAGATCGATATCGAGCTGCGTCACGTCAGGCCAGTTGGGCTGAAACGCGTAGGTTCCTTGACGCAGCGGCACCCAGACCTGAAACATGCCGTCGTTATGACGGAAGGGGAACAGCTTCGGATTGCCGGCGAAGAGCAGCGTGGCGTTATCGACCTGGCCACCTTTAATGGCGCCGCTCAGATAACGCGTGAGCGCCTTGCCCATCAGCGGCTGCGGAAAGTAGCGCCACGCGTCGCCCGCATCGGTAACGCGGATGCCGGCGAGAATGTCGAGGCGCGGATCGCGCCCGAGATTTTGCTGATAGCGGAAATCGCCGCGCGCCCAGAGCGATCGCGCCTGCACATCGAGATCGCGGCCGTCGAGCGTTAATCCGTTCGCGTCGCGCAGCCAGCTCATCGAGCCGTGCAGCTGGTGGATCTCCAGCGGCGCGTTGAACATGGCGCTATAGGCCACATCGGTGCGGCCCATGGCGACCTTGACCTGCCCGTTGCTCAGACTGCCGCGCGCCTCGCCGTTCAGGTTGCTGACGCCCGGCAGCAGCTGCCAGGGCTGCCAGCGGAAGTCGCGCCATTTGACCTGCATCCGCGTCTGATCTGGCTGCTCCAGCGGAATATCCAGCGCCAGCCCTTCGATGGTGCCCTGCGGCTGCAGCGCGCGCCAGTTTTCGAACAGCGACGGCGACAGCGGCGCGAAGAGCGGCACCAGCGGCGCGATGCGGTTCAGCACCAGCTGCGTCGCCCTGACCCGCACTTCGCCCTGATGTTCAGGGCCGAGCAGCTGTTTATCCTGCGGACGCCACAGCAGCGCGAAGTGCCCTGCCGGCCATGCCTCGCCGTCGGTGCTGAGACGCGTCTGCGGCACGTTGACCATCCAGCCGTTTTGATAGCGCGAGAGATGCGCGGTCAGGCCGTCGACCTGCAGGTGATGCGCGCCCTCTTCGCTCTGCCAGTTGGCGCCGCCCTTGCGCAGCAGCAGGTCGCCTGCGTAAAGCTCGCCTTCGTGCAGGCTGACCCAGGCAGCCAGGCTGAAACGGGCGCTGTCGAGCCGCGTATTGTCGCGCATCCAGCGCCCCAGCCACGGCCGCACGTCGACGTCGTCCGCCTGCATCCAGATGCGGCCGTCGTTGAGTAAGCCTTCGCTATCGTTTAAGTCGAGCCGCACCTGCACTACGCCGTGCTGGCCGGTAAAGCTGGAGAGGCTCACCTCGCCCTCCGCGCGATGGCGGTTCTTTTCGTTCAGCCAGGTGAGTTTCGGGATCGCCAGCTCGGCGCGCTGGCCGGAAGGGGTGCGGAAAAAGATTGAGCTGTCGCGCAGGTCGAAGTGGTCGAACTGACGCAGGAAAAGTTCGTTGATGCGGCCGGGTCGGAAGCTGTTCTTCTCTTTATCGCTGGAGAAAAGCGGACGGTTGCTGTCGAGGCGCAGCTGCCAGAAGGTGAGATCGCGAAACTGCCAGCGCCAGTGAAGCAGCGACTGCCAGACATCCAGCGCCAGCGTGACGCGCGCGATGTCGAGCTTGCCGTTCTCCTGCATATCGACGCGCAGATCGCGGATCTGCAGCGTCGGACCGAAGGTTTCCCAGCGGCCGCTCAGCGCGTCGGCGGTCACCCCGACGCCGCTGGCGCGCGACACCGTCGACAGAATTTCGCTGCGGTAGCTGTCGAGATGCGGCATTGCCAGACGCAGCCCGCTGACCAGCAGCGCCACGATCACAATAGCGGTCGCAACCAGCAGTAACATAATCCTCGGCAGCTGCCTCACACACCTCTCCTTGTCTTCCGCACTGGACGGATGGTTATCTCTCATACTCAACCGTCGCCAGACAATCAGCGGTATGAATGCGCATTTTAACCTAAGCAAGGCCGCTTTTTTAGCCCGTCGACGAGGGATTCGCCGGAAGCGAGGGCTTACATCATAACGACGTCGAACTGCTCCTGGGTATAGAGCGGTTCGATATGCACCTTGACCTGTTTACCGACGAAAATCTCCACCTCCGCCAGCGCGTGCGACTCATCGCTTTTCAGCGCTTCGCCGACGGCCGGAGAGACATAAACCAGAAAACGATCGGAGTCGTAGGCGTGATGAACGCGGACGATTTCACGCATGATTTCGTAGCAGACCGTTTCCACCGTCTTCAGCGTGCCGCGCCCTTTGCAGACCGGACAATCCTCGCACAGCACATGCTCGATGCTTTCACGCGTGCGCTTGCGCGTCATCTCTACCAGGCCGAGCGCCGAGAAGCCGTGGATGCCGGTTTTTACCCGATCCTTGCTCAGCGCCGCCTCCAGCGAATGCAGCACGCGACGGCGATGCTCGTCGTTGCTCATATCGATAAAGTCGATGATGATGATGCCGCCGAGGTTGCGCAGCCGCAGCTGGCGCGCGATCGCCTGCGTCGCCTCGACGTTGGTGTTGAAAATGGTCTCGTCGAGATTGCGGTGGCCGACAAAGGCGCCGGTATTGATATCGATGGTGGTCATCGCCTCGGTCTGATCGATGATCAGATAGCCGCCTGACTTCAGCTCGACCTTACGATCCAGCGAGCGCTGAATTTCGTTCTCGACGTCGAAAAGATCGAAAATCGGCTGCTTGCCGGCGTAAAGCTCCAGCTTGTCGGCCATTTCCGGAATGTATTCACGCGTGAACTCCACCAGCAGTTCGCAGGTGAGACGCGAATCGACGCGGATGCGATCCAGCGCCGCGCCGGCGAAATCGCGCAGAATGCGCTGCGCCAGCGCCAGCTCGCCATAGAGCAGGCAGCGGGTCTGATTGCGTTTTTTCCGCTCGGTGACTTTGCTCCAGAGGCGTTTCAGAAAAGCGGCGTCCTGCGCCAGCTCCTCTTCGCCGATGCCTTCGGCCGCGGTGCGGATAATAAAGCCGCCGAGGTCGTCGCAGTAGTCCGCCACTACCGCCTTCAGGCGTTCGCGCTCGCGTTCGCTTTCGATACGCTGCGAGACGCCGACGTGCGAGGCGCCTGGCATAAAGACCAGATAGCGCGACGGCAGCGTGATGTCGGTGGTGAGGCGCGCGCCTTTGGTGCCGAGCGGATCTTTCACCACCTGCACCATTAAATCCTGTCCCTGCCGCACCAGCTCGGCGATATCGCGCACGATAAAGTTTTTCTTCTCATCGCCGGCGACGCACTCGGTGTGCGGCATGATATCGGAGGCGTGCAAAAAGGCGGCTTTATCCAGACCGATGTCGACAAAGGCCGCCTGCATGCCGGGCAGCACGCGACTGACGCGTCCTTTGTAGATATTGCCGACGATGCCGCGCCGCGCTTCGCGCTCGATATGTATTTCCTGCAGAATGCCGCCGTCGATATAGGCAACGCGCGTCTCGGAAGGCGTGACGTTGACCAGTAATTCAGCCGTCATGTTATCCCCTTACGGCACGCAGTGACTGAAAATGGCTGAATAACTCGCCTGTCTCAACCAACGGCAATCCGACAACCGCGTGATAGCTTCCATTAATTTTACGGACAAAGTTTCCACCTGTGCCCTGAATTCCGTAGGCGCCGGCTTTGTCCATCGGCTCGCCGGTCGCGATATAGTCGGCGATCTCCGCCGCGCTCAGCAGGCGAAAGGTCACGTCCGTCGTCACTAAGCAGTCGAGCGCGCGCTCGCGATCCGCCAGCGCAACGGCGGTCATTACCTGATGCGTCTGGCCGGAGAGCCGCGCCAGCATGCTGGCGGCGTCGGCGGCGTCGCGTGGTTTTTCCAGCACGTCGCCGTTGAGCACCACGATAGTATCCGCGCCCAGCACCGGCAGGTCCTGTTCCGCCACGGCGACGCCGGCGCGCGCTTTATCATGCGCCAGGCGACGCACGTAGCTTTCCGCCGCTTCATCAGGGCGGCGTCGCTCTTCAACATCGGTATGGAGACGTTCAAACGACAGGCCAAGCTGCGTCAGCAGCTCACGTCGACGCGGTGAACCGGAAGCCAGATAGAGGGATAGCATAAATTTCCTTACTGAACAGCGAACTGACGACGAATCTTTCTCATTAATAAGAATAGCCAGGGCCAGAGAATCCCGTCGATAACGCTGCTCCAGAAAATTTCCGGTCTGAACGATACGTTGATCACCAAAAATTCCGCCCAGAAGACAATGACATCTACCGCCAGCGACAGCACCATAACCATTAACGCCTGCTGCCACAACGCTAAGTTGCGGAAAAGCTGGAATTTAAAGGCGACCAGATAGGCGATGATGCTGAGCGCCAGCGCGCGCACGCCAAGGGTAGATCCGGCAATCAGATCCATCACTCCGCCCAGCACGAAGCCGGTGCCGACGTTGACGCGGTGCGGCAGCGCCAGCACCCAGTAAACCAGGATAAGCAGGATCCATGAAGGCCGGAACATATAGAGCTGTTCCGGCCATGGCATGATCTGCAGCACGAGGGCGACAAGAAAGGACAGCCAGATAACCCAACGACCCTGGCTGCGGTAACGACTCAAGGCTGGCCTCCGCGCGCGTTAGCAGGCGCGCTTTGCGTCCCGCCGCTGCTGGCTGGCGCCGGCGGCCCCATCTGCGCGGACGGCGCAGGCGGCCCCATCTCGCCCGCTGGCGGCAACACCTGCGGCATCATCTGCATCAGGCGTTCGTTGGCGACGCGGTGCACTTCATCCGGCGCCAACGGCATGTCGCCGTTTTTATCCGCGCCCCACAGCAGCAGCAGATAGCGCAGGCGCTGCAGACCGGCGGTCGGACGCGCCTGAATCACGGTATAGGCGCGCTGCGTATCAACCTTGACGGAAGAGACCACCGCGACCGGATACCCTTCCGGGAAACGCCCGCCCAGGCCAGAGGTCACCAGCATATCGCCGACGCGAATATCGGTGTTGCCTGGCAGGTGCTCCAGCTGCAGATCTTCGGTGCAGCCGTTGCCTGCCGCGATGACGCGAATATCGTTGCGCAATACCTGAATCGGCAGCGCATGCGACGCGTCGCAAATCAGCAGAACGCGGCTGGTCACCTGGCCGACGGCGATAACCTGACCGACGACGCCTTTGTCGCTGATGACCGGCTGGCCTTCATAGACGCCATTGACGCTGCCTTTGTCGATCACCACCTGATCGGTGTAAGGATCGGTGCCGGTGGAGATCACCTGCGTCACCATCTTGTGCTCGTCCTGACGCAGCGGCGAACCGAGCAGTTCGCGCAGGCGTGCGTTTTCCTGCTTATATTGCCCCAGCATCAGCAGGTCGCTGTTTTTCAGGAAAAGCTCGCGGCGCAGGGCTTTATTCTCCAGCTCAAGCTGCTGGCGCGACGCCAGCGAACCGGAAATGCCGTCAAGAATCTGACGCGGGCCGTTGGCCAGGAAATAAAACGGACTGACCGATGTGTCCAGATAGTTGCGGATTTGGGTAAACGAACCCAGGCGGCTATCGGCGACGATAATCGCGATGGCTACTATCACCGCCAAAAACAGGCGCAACTGCAGGGAAGGCCCCCTGCTAAAAATCGGCTTCATATATTCTGCGTGTTCCTCGACAACAGGTAAGGAAGTACGGCCATCGCCGTACTTCCCTGGGCTGGACGCCTGACGCCGACGCGCGCGGCGTCAGCTTACACGCGACTCCCTGCGCATTTCGATCCAGGTCTCAGCCGATTGAGGCGATTATTCCTCGCTGAACAAATCGCCGCCATGCATGTCGATCATTTCCAGCGCTTTACCGCCACCGCGCGCTACGCAGGTCAGCGGATCTTCTGCGACGACCACCGGAATGCCGGTCTCTTCCATCAGCAGGCGATCCAGGTTGCGCAGCAGCGCGCCACCGCCGGTCAGCACCATGCCGCGTTCGGAGATATCCGACGCCAGTTCCGGCGGACACTGCTCCAGCGCAACCATTACCGCGCTCACGATGCCGGTTAACGGCTCCTGCAGCGCTTCGAGAATTTCATTAGAGTTCAGCGTAAAGCCGCGCGGCACACCTTCCGCCAGGTTACGACCGCGGACTTCGATTTCGCGCACTTCGTCGCCCGGATAGGCGGAGCCGATCTCATGCTTAATACGCTCTGCCGTCGCTTCGCCGATCAGCGAGCCGTAGTTGCGACGCACATAATTAATGATCGCTTCATCGAAGCGATCGCCGCCGATACGGACAGAGGAGGAGTACACCACGCCGTTCAGAGAGATAACCGCCACTTCGGTGGTGCCGCCGCCGATATCGACTACCATAGAGCCGGTCGCTTCTGAAACCGGCAGGCCCGCGCCGATCGCCGCCGCCATCGGCTCTTCGATCAGGAAGACTTCACGCGCGCCCGCGCCCTGCGCGGATTCACGGATAGCGCGACGCTCTACCTGGGTCGCGCCAACCGGCACGCACACCAGCACGCGCGGGCTAGGACGCATAAAGCTGTTGCTGTGCACCTGTTTAATAAAGTGCTGCAGCATTTTTTCAGTAACGAAAAAGTCTGCGATCACGCCATCTTTCATCGGGCGAATCGCTGCAATATTACCTGGCGTACGGCCGAGCATCTGCTTTGCATCATGGCCAACGGCCGCCACGCTCTTTGGGGAACCGGCACGGTCCTGACGGATGGCAACCACGGAAGGCTCGTTCAGCACGATGCCCTGTCCTTTTACATAAATCAGGGTATTCGCGGTACCCAGGTCAATGGACAAGTCATTGGAAAACATGCCACGAAATTTTTTAAACATATCTAAAGGATAATCCTGCAAGCTGGGGGCGGAAAATAAAATCCGCTTACTTTACCAACCACGCGAAGCCGCCACAAGGCGCAAAAACGTTCTGCTTCGGTGAAAAAATAGACCAATTTGACTTTATGCGATGCACAACGAGAACTGACCGGTACAAAACGGCGGTATTTACCCGTTTTACTGGCTTCGCGCCCCCGTTGCGACGCGCTCGTTCGACATAAAATCTAACATTTCCGCCACAGGATGTTGACGATGCCGCCGCCTCTTCCTGCGTCCAGATCCCGCTTTGGGCCGCTGCCCCTGGAAATGGCTAAATATGATAGCGTTGTGAATACTTTTTCACATTACTGTTTACAGGCTGCGAAGGCGCGAAGAGATCGCCCTGCCCACCCGACACGCCCAGGCCAATTAATGTCTGCCATTCCGCGTGCGTCCGTACCCCTGTCGCGAATACCTGCGTCTGGGCGGATTTGCACACTTCCAGCAGGCTCTGCACAAACAGCTGATTTTCAGTACGCCGATCGATATTGCGCACCAGACCGGGATCGAGCTTGATTAAATCGATGGGGAATTGCCTGATATAGGCGCTACTCACCACGGTTAACCCTGCCTGATCGACAGCGATACGACAGCCAAACGCCTGCAGCGCACGGAACACCGGCGCTAAACGGTTGATGTGTTGACAGACGTCTGCCTCGGCAAGTTCAAATAAAAATCGTTTTCTTTGCGCTTTGGTGCACTGCAGCAGCATGTTCTGTAGCCAGTTGACGAAGGGACGCTGCAGCAGCGAGTCGATATTGATCGGCAGCGCCAGGGTTTCGTCAGGCCAGACGTCAGACAGGGCGGCGATGCGCGTAATCAGCTGGCGATCCCAGCCGTCCGCCATGCCGAACTGTAGCACCAGCGGCATAAACTCTGCCGCAACCACCTCTTTATCGCCGTCGAAAATACGCATCAGCAGCTCGCGGTGATGCACGCTGCCATCCAGCAGCACCGCCGGTTTCTGATAGAGACGCGGCCCGCCGCGGCTGAGGGTATTTTCCAGCAGGGTTCGCCAGCGCACGCTGCCGCGTCCGGCATCGAGGGGATTGCCCTCGCCGTTGGA
This sequence comes from Pantoea sp. X-Soil-MYKO-1289, assembly GCF_059730625.1. NCBI lineage: Bacteria > Pseudomonadati > Pseudomonadota > Gammaproteobacteria > Enterobacterales > Erwiniaceae > Pantoea > Pantoea sp. X-Soil-MYKO-1289. The sequence continues at coordinate 399,160 of NZ_AP036004.1, read as the reverse complement.
CCAGTTGTTGCCGCCCAGCAGCGTCGCCCGCCGCGTCGCCATCTCGACGTTGTCCATTACCTGCGACACGCTCTGCCCGCTGTGCCAGGCGCTGATGCCGATATGGATCAGATCGTCGCGGTTCACCATGCGCATCGGCGGCAGCGAATCGACGGCGTTTATGAGCTGATCCGCGATGCTGTTGGCCTCTTTCAGGCTGCGATGGGGCAGCAGCACCGCAAAGTCGCTGCGAAAGTAGCGAGCCAGCAGCGCGCCGGGATAGCGCAAGACGAAGGTTGAGAGCATATTGACCAGATCGAAGAGATACTCATCCACCAGCGTCGTTCCCAGCGTCTCATGGAGCATATCGAGATCGGGCAGGCGCACCATCATCACGACGCCGTGCGTGCCGACATCCTCCTGGTCTTCCAGCAGCGTCGCCAGCTGATTGTCAAAAAAGAGCCGGTTGTTGAGGCCGGTGCGGCTGTCCTGCGCGGCGAAGACGCGGATCAGCGTATCGATGCGCAGGCGCTGCTCGCCCGCCTCCTGCAGATCGTTCAGCAGTAAATCAATAGCGCTGCTGGCGCGCGGCGGCCACTCGTCGACGTCGCCTTTGCGCAGCTGCGTGCGCTCGCCCGCCAGGATCGCTTCGGCGCGTTTTTCCAGCCGCTCCATGCCGCGCCACTGGCGGTTGAGCCAGCAGTGCATCATAAAAAGCAGCAGGCTCATCACCAGCACCACAAAGAGGATCGCCGCCAGGGTATAGACGCCGGTAAAAGACTGGAACCAGGTTTTGGCGGGATCGAGCACCACGACGCGCATCGTTACGCCCGGCTGATGAAGCAGCGGCACGTCGAACTGGATATAGCGGTTGGTTTCATCTTCCAGCATCGGATTTTCATGCCGGCTGAGCCGGAACAGGATGCCGTCGCCGTTGCGCAGCTCGATCCGCTCGGTGTTTATCACCGTCATGGTGTGCTGCAACCAGTCGCGCAGCGCGTCGGGCGGCTGCTTCAGCAGCGCTTGATCCACTTCGGTCGCCAGCGTCTGCACGCGCCCTTCGACGCGCTGATGGGTTAGCCAGTAAACGCTAAAAGCGCAGCCCACCAGCATCAAAAACATCGCCAGTAAGCTTAAAAATGTAATAAACGCAGATAGTTTCGTGGTTAATCGCATCCCTGTGCCTGTTCGCTGCGGTATTGACCCATTTACGCCCGCCCTGCGCCGCGCCTGACGCAAGCGCGAGCAAAATAGCATAAATCCCGCTCTGCGGCAGCGCCGCTGCGTAAGATGAGCAAGTATATCCGTACCAGACAACGGTTAGTCCGGGTCGTTCAGCTTTTCGGCGCATTCTCATCGGCGCGTCGTGCAGGAAATTTCATATTTTAGCGGCGAAAGTCGCGGCGATCGGCAATAGTCATCATGCTGAAAGGCATATTCGAGCCGGGAGGTGAGCGATGAAACCCACAAAATATCTGACTGAAGCCGACGTTACGCCGGAAAGCATCTTTAATATGCGGCGCCGCCAGGTGCTGAAAACCCTTGGCCTGAGCGCCGCGGCGCTCGGCATGCCCGGCGTCGCGCAGGCGGACGTGCTGAGCTGGTTCAAAGGCAACGATCGTCCCGCCGCGCCGGCCGGACGCCCGCTGACCTTCAGCAAGCCGGAAAAGTATCAGGCCAGCCTGACGCTGACGCCGGAAGATAAGGTCGCCGGCTATAACAACTTCTATGAATTTGGTCTTGATAAGGCTGACCCCGCCGCCAATGCCGGCACGCTGAAAACCGATCCCTGGCAGTTGACCATTGACGGCGAAGTGGCGAAGCCGATCACGCTGAACATGGATGATATTTTCAAAAAGTTCGCGATGGAGCAGCGAATCTACCGCATGCGCTGCGTCGAGGCCTGGTCGATGGTGGTGCCCTGGGTCGGTTTCGAGCTCAATAAGCTGCTGAAGCTGGCGGAGCCCAACAGCAACGCGCGTTTCGTCGCGTTTCAGACGCTCTATGCGCCCGATCAGATGCCGGGGCAGAAAGATCGCTTTATCGGCGGCGGGCTGGACTACCCCTACGTGGAAGGATTGCGCCTTGACGAGGCGATGCACCCGCTGACCCTGCTCAGCACCGGCGTGTACGGCAAAGCGCTGCCGCCGCAGAACGGCGCGCCGATTCGCCTGACCGTGCCGTGGAAATACGGTTTTAAAGGCATTAAGTCGATCGTCAAGATCACCCTGACGCGCGATCGCCCGCCGACGACCTGGAATCAGATCGCGTCAAATGAGTATGGATTTTACGCCAATGTAAATCCGCACGTCGATCATCCGCGCTGGTCGCAGGCGACCGAACGCTTTATCGGCCCCGGCGGCACGCTCAGCGTGAAGCGTCAGCCGACGCTGCTGTTTAACGGCTACGCCGACGAGGTGGCCTCTCTTTATCGCGGCCTCGACTTGCGGGAGAACTACTGAGTGCGCCTGACGCTGAAACAGATCGTCTGGCTCAAGGCGATCCTGCATCTGGCGGCGTTTTTGCCGCTGGTCTATCTCTTTATGGCGGCGAGCCAGGGCTGGCTGAGCGCCGACCCGGCGAAGGATATTCAGCACTTCACCGGCAGAATGGCGCTGAAGCTGCTGCTGGGCACGCTGCTGGTGTCGCCGCTGGCGCGCTATGCGAAACAGCCGCTGCTGATCCGCACCCGTCGCCTGCTCGGCGTCTGGACCTTCGTCTGGGCCTCTCTTCATTTGCTGAGTTACTACCTGCTGGAGTTAGGCGTCGACAACCTGGGGCTGCTGGGCCGCGAGCTGATTACGCGCCCCTACCTTACGCTGGGCATCCTGACCTGGCTGATCCTGCTGGCGCTCGCGGCTACCTCGTTCCAGCGCGCCCAGCGCAAACTCGGCCGCCGCTGGCAAACGCTGCATAACTTTATCTATCTGGCGGCGATCCTCGCGCCGGTTCACTATCTCTGGTCGGTGAAGGTGCTCTCGCCTCAGCCGCTGCTTTACGCGCTAGGCGCGCTGGTGTTGTTAGCGTGGCGTTACAAAAAGTTTCGTCAGTGGTTGCCGCGCTGAGTTGTCTTCTCCCCGTTATTTCTGATAAAAGGTGTGGCCTCCGGGCCACGCTGGATCAACTTCGCAGATAAGACCAGTATTTTGCTGCGAATTGTCCCGAAACGGATATAATGCCCGGCTTTGTTGCGCGCGGCGTCGCCTTTTTGGGTGCGGCGGGTGACAAACGGAAGATAGCAAGGTATTTTACGCGATGCCTCAATGATTGCGGGAGATGGCAGCACGATGGCGCATAAATTTCACATTCTGCTTTTGAACGGTCCCAACCTTAATTTGCTGGGCACGCGCGAGCCGGAAAAGTATGGGCGCGCTACGCTGCAGCAGATCGTCAGCGAGTTAGCCGCGCAGGCTGACCAGCTCGACGTGGAACTGAGCCATTTGCAGTCCAATGCGGAATATCAGCTGATCGATCGCATTCATGAGGCCAGAGGCAATGTGGATTACATTATTATTAATCCCGCTGCATTTACGCACACCAGCGTAGCATTGCGCGATGCCCTTCTGGCGGTAAGCATTCCCTTTATCGAGGTGCACCTCTCTAACGTGCACGCGCGTGAACCTTTCCGCCATCACTCCTATCTTTCCGACGTATCCGCCGGCGTTATTTGCGGTTTAGGCGCCGACGGCTACTCATGGGCTTTACAAACGGCAGTAAAACGCCTGTCTCACTCCAATTAAACAGAGTACGGAACCACACTCATGGATATTCGTAAAATTAAAAAACTGATCGAACTGGTTGAAGAATCCGGCATCGCTGAGCTGGAAATTTCTGAGGGCGAAGAGTCCGTTCGTATCAGCCGTGCACCTGCCAATGTGGGTTATCCCGTTATGCAGCAGGCTTACGCCGCGCCAGCTCCGCAGCCTGCGTTAGCCTCCGCCGTCGCGCCGATCGCAGCGCCGGTCGCAGAGTCCGCCAAGCCTGCTGAAATCAGCGGCCATATCGTGCGTTCGCCGATGGTCGGCACCTTCTATCGCACGCCGAGCCCGGACGCGAAAGCCTTTATTGAAATCGGACAGAAAGTTAACGCCGGCGACACGCTCTGCATCGTTGAAGCGATGAAGATGATGAACCAGATCGAAGCCGATAAATCTGGCGTCGTGAAAGCCATTCTGGTCGAAAGCGGCCAGCCGGTTGAATTTGACGAGCCGCTGGTCGTCATCGAATAACGAGGCGAACCATGCTGGATAAAATTGTCATTGCTAACCGCGGTGAAATCGCACTGCGTATTCTCCGCGCCTGTAAAGAGCTGGGCATCAAGACCGTGGCGGTGCACTCCACCGCAGATCGCGATCTGAAACACGTGCTGCTGGCGGACGAAACCGTCTGCATCGGCCCGGCGCAGTCGGTTAAAAGCTATCTTAACATCCCGGCGCTGATCTCCGCCGCCGAGATTACCGGCGCGGTCGCCATCCACCCCGGCTACGGCTTCCTCTCTGAGAACGCCGATTTCGCCGAGCAGGTTGAGCGTTCCGGCTTTATCTTTATCGGCCCGAAAGCGGACACCATCCGCCTGATGGGCGACAAAGTTTCCGCCATCAACGCGATGAAAAAAGCGGGCGTGCCGACCGTACCCGGTTCCGACGGCTCGCTGGGCGACGACATGGAGAAAAACCGCGCTATCGCTAAGCGTATCGGTTATCCGGTCATCATCAAAGCGTCCGGCGGCGGCGGCGGTCGCGGCATGCGCGTCGTGCGCAGCGATAAAGAGCTCGAGCAGTCCATCAACATGACGAAAGCGGAAGCCAAAGCGGCTTTCAACAACGACATGGTCTACATGGAGAAGTATCTCGAGAACCCGCGTCATATCGAGATTCAGGTACTGGCCGACGGCCAGGGCAACGCGATCTATCTGGCCGAGCGCGACTGCTCTATGCAGCGTCGCCACCAGAAAGTGGTCGAAGAAGCGCCAGCGCCGGGCATTACGCCGGAACTGCGCCGCTATATCGGCGAGCGCTGCTCAAACGCCTGTATCGAAATTGGCTACCGCGGCGCAGGCACCTTCGAGTTCCTGTATGAAAACGGCGAGTTCTACTTTATCGAGATGAACACCCGTATTCAGGTCGAGCATCCGGTTACCGAGATGATCACCGGCGTGGATCTGATCAAAGAGCAGCTGCGCATCGCTGCCGGTCAGCCGCTCTCTATCAAGCAGGAAGATGTGATCATTCGCGGCCATGCGGTCGAGTGCCGTATCAACGCGGAAGATCCCAATACCTTCCTGCCGAGCCCGGGCAAAATCACCCGTTTCCACGCGCCGGGCGGTTTTGGCGTGCGTTGGGAATCGCATATTTACGCCGGCTACAGCGTGCCGCCGTACTATGATTCCATGATCGGCAAATTGATCTGCTACGGCGAAACCCGCGACGTGGCGATCGCCCGCATGAAAAACGCGCTGGCTGAGCTGATCATCGACGGCATTAAAACCAATATCGAGCTGCAAATGCGCATTATGTCTGATGAATACTTCCAGCAGGGTGGCACCAACATCCACTATCTGGAAAAGAAACTCGGACTGTACGATAAGTAAGCGCAACAGCAAGGGCGATGCAGGAGTGATTCAGACTGCTGACAGCGCCCAGGTTGGCACCTTGTCAACAAGACCAGGCCGGTGATACCGGCCTTTTTCATTTTTGTCGCCGTAGAGGTTGCATAATGGACTGGCGTTTTCTGCAAGCGAATAAAGAGGCGCGCTGGGCGCTCTACCTGACGCTCGCCTATCTGGCCGTCTGGGGCGTCTCTGCCTGGCTGGGCGGCGATGAGGCTGGCGTGACCGGTCTGCCGCGCTGGTTTGAACTCTCCTGCGTGTTTGCCCCGCTGCTGTTTATCGTGCTGTGCTGGCTGATGATACGTCTGGTGTTCCGCGATATGCCGTTAGAGGATAACGATGGAAAGTGAAATCATTCTTCCGCTGCTGGCTTACCTGGTGCTGATCGCCGCGCTGTCGGTGTTTGCCATGCGCAAACAGCGCCAGGGCAGTTTTCTCACGGAATATTTTCTCGGCAGCCGCTCCATGGGCGGTTTTGTGCTGGCGATGACCGTTACCACCACCTATATCAGCGCCAGTTCCTTTATCGGCGGCCCCGGCGCAGCCTATAAATATGGACTCGGCTGGGTGCTGCTGGCGATGATTCAGGTGCCGGCGGTCTGGCTGTCGCTCGGCGTGTTAGGGAAGAAGTTCGCTATTCTGGCGCGCCGCTATAATGCGGTGACGCTGAACGATATGCTTTATGCCCGCTACCGCAGCACGCTGCTGATCTGGCTGGCGAGCATTAGCTTGCTGGTGGCCTTTATCGGCGCAATGACGGTGCAGTTTATCGGCGGCGCGCGCCTGCTGGAAACCGCTGCGGGCATTCCTTACGATACCGGCCTGCTGATTTTCGGCGGCACAATCGCGCTCTACACCGCCTTCGGCGGCTTCCGCGCCAGCGTGCTCAACGACGCCATGCAGGGCCTGGTGATGCTGGTGGGCACCTTTCTGCTGCTGTTCGCCGTGATTCATCAGGCGGGCGGGCTCGACACGGCGGTGACTAAACTGCGCGCTATCGATCCGCAGCTGGTGTCGCCGGAAGGGGTCGATAACGTTATCAACCCGACGTTTCTCAGCTCTTTCGCCGTGCTGGTCTGTTTCGGCGTTATCGGCCTGCCGCATACCGCCGTGCGCTGCATCTCGTATAAAGACAGCAAAGCGATGCATCGCGGCATTATTCTCGGCACCATCGTGGTTGTAGTGCTGATGCTCGGCATGCACCTCGCCGGCGCGCTCGGCCGGGTGATCCTGCCAGATCTCACTATTCCCGATCGCGTTATTCCGACGCTGATGATCACCGTGCTGCCGCCGATGGCCGCTGGCGTGTTTCTCGCCGCGCCGATGGCGGCGATCATGTCGACCATCAACGCGCAGCTGCTGCAATCCTCCGCTACCCTGATCAAAGATCTCTATCTGCGCATCGCGCCGCAGCAGAGTGAAAACGAAGCGCGGCTGCGCCTGCTATCCGGCACCATCACCTTCTTGCTGGGCGCGCTGCTGCTGCTGGCGGCGTGGAATCCGCCGGATATGATTATCTGGCTCAATCTGCTGGCCTTCGGCGGTCTGGAAGCCGTTTTCCTCTGGCCGCTGGTGCTTGGCCTTTACTGGTCGCGCGCCAACGCCGCCGGCGCCATCTCCGGCATGCTGGCGGGGGCCGGCAGCTATACGCTGCTTGCCAGCCTCAATATTCAATGGGGTGGCTTTCACCCTATCGTTCCGTCATTGACCATAAGCCTGCTGGCTTTTCTGGTCGGTAATCTGTTTGGCCGCGCGCCTGATGCCGCGCTGGAATAAAGAGAAACGCTATGCCATGGATTCAAATCAAAATTAACAGCACCGGCGAGCACGCCGAACCCCTCAGCGATGCGCTGATGGAGAGCGGCGCGGTCTCCGTGACCTTTCAGGACACGCACGATAATCCCGTTTACGAGCCGCTGCCGGGCGAAACGCGCCTGTGGGGCGATACCGACGTGATCGGCCTGTTCGATGCGGAAACAGAGATGGAGGAGGTAGTCGCAGAGCTGAGCCAGCATCCGCTGCTGGGATCCGGCTTTCGCCATAAGATCGAACAGATCGAAGATAAAGACTGGGAGCGCGAGTGGATGGATAACTTTCATCCGATGCGCTTCGGCGAGCGCCTCTGGATCTGTCCAAGCTGGCGCGACGTGCCGGATCCTGACGCCGTTAACGTCATGCTCGATCCGGGCCTGGCGTTCGGCACCGGCACTCACCCGACCACGTCGCTCTGCCTCACCTGGCTGGATGGCCTGGATCTGGCGGGCAAAACGGTGATCGATTTCGGCTGCGGCTCCGGCATTCTGGCGATTGCCGCGCTGAAGCTGGGCGCGGCGCAGGCGATCGGCATCGATATCGATCCGCAGGCGATCCAGGCCAGTCGCGATAATGCGGAGCGCAACGGCGTCGCCGATCGCCTGTCGCTCTACCTGCCGCATCAACAGCCTGAGAACCTGCAGGCCGACGTCGTGGTCGCCAATATTCTCGCCGGTCCACTGCGCGAGCTGGCACCGCTGATTGGCGTGCTGCCGAAAGCGGGCGGCCATCTGGGTCTTTCCGGCGTGCTGGCAAGCCAGGCGGAGAGCGTTTGCGAGGCCTATGCCGAACGCTTCGCGCTCGATCCGGTGGCGGAAAAAGAGGAGTGGTGCCGCATTACCGGCGTGCGTCGCTAATCCGATCGCCGACCGGTTTTACCGCTCTGCTCTCTGCCTGAATAAAAACAGCGGCAGCCGGACGCGTTAATTGCGCTCCGGTCGCAATCAGATTGCGCAATAAAGCAGCGCCTGGGCGTCATATCTCTGGTTAATTCCCTGATGTGGCGCTTTTTATGTTGTGATTTACGCCATGTTTTGAGAAAAATTTTTGTTCACAATTTCAGCGTATTTTTTTAAGTCATTGAATATAAATGGCAATTAAAAAATTGACTGCTGTTTAACCATCTTTATACCGCTGATTACGGCGAATTGTTCAAAGTTTGGCCTTTCATCTTCGGTAAAAAATGCGTAATATACGCCGCCTTGCGAACAGTTACGGTCACTTCTTCTTCATGCGCATTGGACACCACCAGCTACGTAATCGACTCATTGCTGCGCCGATGGCCGGGATTACCGACAGGCCGTTCCGCACGCTCTGTTTTGAGAACGGCGCCGGTATGGCGGTCTCCGAGATGCTGTCATCTAACCCTGAAGTCTGGGCCAGTGACAAATCCCGTTTGCGTATGGTGCACAGTGACGAGCCCGGCGTTCGCGCCGTGCAGATAGCAGGTTGCGATCCCGATGATATGGCGGCGGCCGCGCGTATTAACGTGGCGTCTGGCGCGCAGATTATCGATATCAACATGGGTTGCCCGGCCAAAAAAGTGAATCGTAAGATGGCAGGCTCAGCGCTGCTGCAGTATCCCGAGCTGGTGAAATCTATCCTCACCGCCGTGGTTAACGCAGTGGATGTGCCCGTTACGCTGAAGATTCGCACCGGCTGGGATACGGAAAACCGTAACTGTGTAGAGATTGCCCAATTGGCTGAACGCTGTGGCATTCAGGCCCTGACGATACATGGACGCACTCGTGCCTGCCTGTTCAACGGGGAAGCTGAATACGACAGCATTCGGACAGTTAAGCAGAGTGTCACCATTCCCGTTATCGCGAATGGCGACATAACTGACCCGCATAAAGCCAGAGCCGTGCTTGACTATACGGGGGCCGATGCCCTGATGATAGGCCGCGCGGCTCAGGGAAGACCGTGGATCTTCCGGGAAATCCAGCATTATCTGGACACTGGGGAGCTGCTTGCGCCGCTGCCGCTGGCAGAGGTGAAGCGTATGCTCGTTGCGCATATACGTGAGCTGCACGACTTTTATGGTCCAGGCAAGGGATACCGTATATCGCGAAAGCACGTCTCCTGGTATTTGCAGGAGCATGCCCCTAATGACCAGTTTCGGCGCACATTCAACGCCATAGAGGATGCCAGCGAACAGCTGGAGGCGTTGGAGGCATACTTCGAAAATCTTGCGTAAACGAAATAAAGAGCTGAAAGAACTATGTTCGAACAACGCGTAAATTCTGACGTACTGACCGTTTCTACCGTTAACTCACAGGATCAGGTGACGCAAAAGCCTCTGCGTGATTCGGTTAAACAGGCACTGAAGAACTATTTTGCTCAACTGAACGGTCAGGATGTTAATGACCTCTATGAGCTGGTACTGGCTGAAGTCGAGCAGCCCCTGTTGGACATGGTGATGCAGTATACCCGTGGCAACCAGACCCGTGCTGCGCTGATGATGGGTATCAACCGTGGTACTCTGCGTAAGAAACTGAAAAAATACGGCATGAACTGATTTTTAGTTGATGCGGTAAATGACGCCAGCCTGAGTGCTGGCGTTTTTATTGGCTCAGCCTTTCGCCATAAAGCTGAAAGCGATGAAACAACTCGCTCGCAAATGGTAACCTTAGTTGCAATCGCGCCAGTGAAAATGACCTGCGCATTGATTCCCGTTCCTCTCTGACGCGCCTCCCCTTTTTCCTCGCTCGTTTCCCCGCAGCGCCTGCGCTGACGGCCGCTCAGTGATCGCCATTGCCGAAAAGCGTAACTCATCTTTCGCATACATCCTTTCCTGAGCTGTGGCTCACATTGCTTCCATATAGTGAAACTATTTGCACTAATTGTGATCGGGACGACTCGCTTTGCTTCCTTTTGGTGCGCGATAGTAACGCTGCTTTCCAGATACTTCAGATTAATAAGAGATCTTTCCAGCCCACTCACGTTTCTGCAAACCTGGCACTGGCTTTGCAGTGCTATGCGTGGCTGACCGCCACAGACAGGTAATAGCGCGCTGCAGAGCGCGCATCAAACATAACAAAATAATTACGCCACACAGGATGCTTTATGAAAAAGATGATGCTCTCTACGTTGGTCGCCGCCGCTGCGCTCCTCGCGGTTACTCAGCAGGCGCACGCTGGCACCACGCTGGATGCAATTAAGAAGAAAGGTTTTGTGCAGTGCGGTATCAGCGATGGTCTGCCGGGCTTCTCCTATGCTGACGCCAGCGGCAAATTCTCCGGCATCGACGTTGACGTCTGCCGCGCGGCAGCCGCCGCCGTTTTCGGCGACGCCAGCAAGGTAAAATATACCCCGCTGACCGCGAAAGAGCGTTTCACCGCGCTGCAGTCAGGCGAAGTGGATATTCTGTCGCGCAACACCACCTGGACTTCTTCGCGCGACGGCGGCATGGGCTTCCTGTTCGCTGGCGTGAACTACTATGACGGCATCGGCTTTTTGACTCACCAGAAAGCAGGCCTGAAAAGCGCGAAAGAGCTGGACGGCGCCACGGTCTGTATTCAGGCGGGCACCGACACCGAACTTAACGTAGCGGACTTCTTCAAAGCCAACAAAATGCAGTACACCCCGGTGACCTTCGATCGCTCTGACGAATCCGCCAAGGCGCTCGACAGCGGTCGCTGCGATACCCTGGCGTCCGATCAGTCGCAGCTCTACGCGCTGCGTATCAAGCTCGGCAAGCCGGACGAGTTTATCGTACTGCCGGAAGTGATCTCGAAAGAGCCGCTGGGCCCGGTAGTGCGTCGCGGCGACGATGACTGGTTTACCATCGTGAAGTGGTCGCTCTACGCCATGCTGAACGCCGAAGAGATGGGCATCAACTCGAAGAACGTAGATCAGATGACCGCCAAGCCGACCACGCCGGATATGGCGCACCTGCTGGGCGCGGAAGGCGACTTCGGCAAAGACCTGAAGCTCGACAACAAATGGGCCTATAACATCATCAAGCAAGTCGGCAACTATCAGGAAGTGTTTGACCGCAACGTGGGTAAAGACAGCGCGCTGAAGATTGCGCGCGGCCAGAACGCGCTGTGGAATCAGGGCGGCATTCAGTACGCCCCGCCGGTCCGCTAATCACACATGTTAACGGGACGCCGCGTTGCGCGGCGTCCTGCCTGCGCTTTGTCTCTGAGGTTTCAACATGTCACAACGCCCAAGCGTGAAAAGGGACATTTCATTCGGTAATCCCGCGGTTCGCGCCTGGCTTTACCAGATTATCGCCATTGTTGCGGTGGTTATCGTGGTGGGTTATCTGATCCACAATACGATTATCAACCTTGCCAGCCGCGGCATTACGTCCGGATTCGGCTTTCTTGATCGCAGCGCCGGTTTCGGTATCGTCCAGCATCTCATCGAGTACACCGAAGGCGACACCTACGCGCGCGTGTTTCTGGTGGGCCTGACCAATACCCTGCTGGTTTCTGCGCTCTGCATCGTTTTCGCGTCGCTGCTGGGATTTTTCATCGGCCTGGCGCGCCTGTCGGATAACTGGCTGCTGCGCAAGCTCTCGACAATCTATATCGAGACCTTCCGTAATATTCCGCCGCTGCTGCAGATCTTCTTCTGGTACTTCGCGGTGCTGCGTAATCTTCCCGGCCCGCGACAGGCGTTAAGCGCATTCGATCTCGCCTTCGTCAGCAACCGCGGACTCTATGTGCCCTGGCCGCAGTATGCGCCAGGCTCCGGGCCCTTTATCGTTGCGCTGGCACTGGCCGCCGTGGGCAGCTATGCGCTGTTCCGCTATCATCGCAAATATCAGCTCAAGACCGGCCAGCTGCGTCGCACCTGGCCCGTCGCTCTCGCCATGTTTGTGCTGTTCCCTGTGGTGGCGCATCTGGGCTTCGGCGCCGCCACGCACTGGGACGTGCCGACGCTGCGCGGCTTTAACTTCCGCGGCGGCTTCGTAATGATCCCGGAGCTGGCGGCGCTGACTCTGGCGCTCTCTGTCTACACGTCGTCGTTTATCGCCGAGGTAATCCGCGCCGGCATTCAGTCCGTGCCGCACGGCCAGCATGAAGCCGCGCGCTCGCTGGGCTTGCCCAATCCGGTGACGCTGCGTCAGGTCATTATTCCGCAGGCGATGCGCGTCATTATTCCGCCGCTTACCAGCCAGTACCTCAACATCGTGAAAAACTCCTCGCTGGCGGCCGCGATCGGCTACCCCGATATGGTGTCGCTGTTTGCCGGTACGGTGCTGAATCAGACCGGCCAGGCGATCGAAACTATCGCTATCACCATGGGCGTCTATCTGGTGATCAGCCTGGTGATTTCACTGTTGATGAATATCTATAACCGCAAAATTGCGCTGGTTGAGCGCTAAGAGAACGGGATGACGATGTCTGTTACCACACACGAAGCCTCGCCGGCCGCCGCCACGCCGCTGAGCCGCGCCTGGGTCTGGGCGCGAAAAAATCTCTTCTCCAGCTGGTTTAATACGCTGCTGACGCTGTTTTGCCTCTGGCTGATGTGGGAGGTGATCCCGCCCGCGCTGGAGTGGCTGATATTCCAGGCGAACTGGATTGGCGAGACGCGCGCCGACTGCACCAAAGAGGGCGCATGCTGGGTGTTTATTCATGCGCGCTTCGGCCAGTTTATGTATGGGCTCTATCCGCACGAGCTGCGCTGGCGTATTAACCTGGCGCTGGTGCTGGGCGTCGCCTCGATTGTGCCGATGTTTGTGAAATCTCTGCCGCATCGCGGCCGTTATATCGCCTGCTGGGCGGTGATCTATCCCCTCGTCGTCTGGCTGCTGATGTATGGCGGCCTGTTTGGCCTGGAGCACGTCGAGACGCGCCAGTGGGGAGGACTGACGTTAACGCTGATTATCGCCGCGGTCGGCATCGCCGGCGCGCTGCCGCTGGGCATTCTGCTGGCGCTGGGACGTCGCTCGCGTATGCCGGTCGTGCGTACGCTCTCGATCATTTTTATCGAATTCTGGCGCGGCGTGCCGTTGATTACCGTGCTGTTTATGTCGTCGGTGATGCTGCCGCTGTTTATGTCGGAAGGCACCAGCATCGATAAGCTGGTGCGTGCGCTGGTCGGGGTGATTTTGTTCCAGTCGGCTTACGTTGCCGAAGTGGTGCGCGGCGGTTTGCAGGCGCTGCCGAAAGGTCAGTATGAAGCGGCGGAGTCGCTGGCGCTCGGCTACTGGAAAACGCAGCTGCTGGTGATTTTACCACAGGCGCTGAAGCTCACCATCCCCGGCCTGGTGAACACCATTATCGCGCTGTTCAAAGATACCAGTCTGGTGATCATTATCGGTCTTTTCGATCTGTTCAGCAGCGTGCAGCAGGCTACCGTCGATCCCGCATGGCTGGGGATGTCGACCGAAGGCTATGTCTTTGCCGCGCTGGTTTACTGGATTTTCTGTTTTAGCATGTCGCGCTATAGCCAACATCTGGAGAAGCGCTTTCACACCGGGCGTAAATCGCATTGAGGTTTTCCATGACACAACATTTGCATCACGATTCAGCTTTGATGATTTCGCTCGAGAACGTGAATAAATGGTACGGGCAGTTTCATGTCCTGAAAGATATTAACCTGCAGGTGAAGCCGCGCGAGCGTATCGTGCTGTGCGGCCCTTCCGGTTCCGGCAAGTCTACGACGATCCGCTGCATCAACCATCTGGAAGAGCATCAGCAGGGACGCATCGTGGTCGACGGCATCCATCTGAATGATGATGTACGCAACATCGAACGCGTGCGCACCGAAGTAGGTATGGTATTTCAGCACTTCAATCTTTTTCCGCACCTGACGGTGCTGCAGAACTGCACGCTGGCGCCCATCTGGGTGCGCAAGACCGCGAAAAAAGAGGCAGAGGCGCTGGCGATGCACTACCTGGAGCGCGTACGCATTGCAGAGCATGCGCATAAGTTTCCGGGGCAACTCTCCGGCGGACAGCAGCAGCGCGTGGCGATTGCGCGTTCGCTCTGCATGAAACCGAAAATTATGCTGTTCGATGAGCCGACCTCTGCGCTGGATCCCGAGATGGTTAAAGAGGTGCTGGATACTATGATTGGGCTGGCGGAAGACGGTATGACAATGCTGTGCGTTACCCATGAGATGGGTTTTGCCCGTACCGTGGCCGATCGCGTGATCTTTATGGATCGCGGCGAGATCGTAGAGATGGCGCCGCCGGAAACCTTCTTTTCGAATCCGACGTCTGAACGTACACGCGCGTTTTTATCGCAGGTTATCCATTAACGCCGAGCACAGCATCAACACCCCGGACCGGTTCCGGGGTTTTTTATGGGCAGAAAAGGTAAACCGCAGAAAAGAAAAAAGCCCTTTGCTTATGCAAAGGGCTTTTTCTTGTTTGATGCCTGGCAGTTCCCTACTCTCGCATGGGGAGACCCCACACTACCATCGGCGCTACGGCGTTTCACTTCTGAGTTCGGCATGGGGTCAGGTGGGACCGCCGCGCTAAAGCCGCCAGGCAAATTCTTTATTCGCCGAACTCTTACGTAACTGGTGCTGATACCCAGAGTCGAACTGGGGACCTCACCCTTACCAAGGGTGCGCTCTACCAACTGAGCCATATCAGCACACTGTATTTGGATGCCTGGCAGTTCCCTACTCTCGCATGGGGAGACCCCACACTACCATCGGCGCTACGGCGTTTCACTTCTGAGTTCGGCATGGGGTCAGGTGGGACCGCCGCGCTAAGGCCGCCAGGCAAATTCTGTCTTCCGCGCCGCCCGCAGGCCGCGCAGAATTATCCGGTACAAGCTGAAAATCTCGCGTCTCACAAAACGCCTCTGGCGTTGTAAGGTTAAGCCTCACGGGTCATTAGTACCGGTTAGCTCAACGCATCGCTGCGCTTACACACCCGGCCTATCAACGTCGTCGTCTTCAACGTCCCTTCAGGAGCATCAAGTGCTCAGGGAAAACTCATCTCGGGGCAAGTTTCGTGCTTAGATGCTTTCAGCACTTATCTCTTCCGCACTTAGCTACCGGGCAGTGCCATTGGCATGACAACCCGAACACCAGCGGTGCGTTCACTCCGGTCCTCTCGTACTAGGAGCAACCCCCCTCAGTTTTCCAGCGCCCACGGCAGATAGGGACCGAACTGTCTCACGACGTTCTAAACCCAGCTCGCGTACCACTTTAAACGGCGAACAGCCGTACCCTTGGGACCTACTTCAGCCCCAGGATGTGATGAGCCGACATCGAGGTGCCAAACACCGCCGTCGATATGAACTCTTGGGCGGTATCAGCCTGTTATCCCCGGAGTACCTTTTATCCGTTGAGCGATGGCCCTTCCATTCAGAACCACCGGATCACTATGACCTGCTTTCGCACCTGCTCGAGCCGTCACTCTCGCAGTCAAGCTGGCTTATGCCATTGCACTAACCTCCTGATGTCCGACCAGGATTAGCCAACCTTCGTGCTCCTCCGTTACGCTTTGGGAGGAGACCGCCCCAGTCAAACTACCCACCAGACACTGTCCGCAGCCCGGGTAACGGGCCTACGTTAGAACACCAGCCATTAAAGGGTGGTATTTCAAGGACGGCTCCACGCAGACTGGCGTCCACGCTTCAAAGCCTCCCACCTATCCTACACATCAAGGACCAGTGTTCAGTGTCAAGCTGTAGTAAAGGTTCACGGGGTCTTTCCGTCTTGCCGCGGGTACACTGCATCTTCACAGCGATTTCAATTTCACTGAGTCTCGGGTGGAGACAGCCTGGCCATCATTACGCCATTCGTGCAGGTCGGAACTTACCCGACAAGGAATTTCGCTACCTTAGGACCGTTATAGTTACGGCCGCCGTTTACCGGGGCTTCGATCAAGAGCTTCTCCTTGCGGATAACCCCATCAATTAACCTTCCGGCACCGGGCAGGCGTCACACCGTATACGTCCACTTTCGTGTTTGCACAGTGCTGTGTTTTTAATAAACAGTTGCAGCCAGCTGGTATCTTCGACTGGCCTCGGCTCCGGGAGCAAGTCCCCTCACCTACGCGCCAGCGTGCCTTCTCCCGAAGTTACGGCACCATTTTGCCTAGTTCCTTCACCCGAGTTCTCTCAAGCGCCTTGGTATTCTCTACCTGACCACCTGTGTCGGTTTGGGGTACGATTTCGTGTTGCCTGATGCTTAGAGGCTTTTCCTGGAAGCAGGGCATTTGTTGCTTCAGCACCGTAGTGCCTCGTCGTCACGCCTCAGCCTTAAGCATCCGGATTTGCCTGGATGCTCAGCCTACACGCTTAAACCGGGACAACCGTCGCCCGGCCAACATAGCCTTCTCCGTCCCCCCTTCGCAGCAACACCAAGTACAGGAATATTAACCTGTTTCCCATCGACTACGCCTTTCGGCCTCGCCTTAGGGGTCGACTCACCCTGCCCCGATTAACGTTGGACAGGAACCCTTGGTCTTCCGGCGAGCGGGCTTTTCACCCGCTTTATCGTTACTTATGTCAGCATTCGCACTTCTGATACCTCCAGCATGCCTCACAGCACACCTTCGACGGCTTACAGAACGCTCCCCTACCCAACAACGCTTGCGCGTCGCTGCCGCAGCTTCGGTGCATGGTTTAGCCCCGTTACATCTTCCGCGCAGGCCGACTCGACCAGTGAGCTATTACGCTTTCTTTAAATGATGGCTGCTTCTAAGCCAACATCCTGGCTGTCTGGGCCTTCCCACATCGTTTCCCACTTAACCATGACTTTGGGACCTTAGCTGGCGGTCTGGGTTGTTTCCCTCTTCACGACGGACGTTAGCACCCGCCGTGTGTCTCCCGTGATAACATTCTCCGGTATTCGCAGTTTGCATCGGGTTGGTAAGCCGGGATGGCCCCCTAGCCGAAACAGTGCTCTACCCCCGGAGATGAGTTCACGAGGCGCTACCTAAATAGCTTTCGGGGAGAACCAGCTATCTCCCGGTTTGATTGGCCTTTCACCCCCAGCCACAGGTCATCCGCTAATTTTTCAACATTAGTCGGTTCGGTCCTCCAGTTAGTGTTACCCAACCTTCAACCTGCCCATGGCTAGATCACCGGGTTTCGGGTCTATACCCTGCAACTTAACGCCCAGTTAAGACTCGGTTTCCCTGCGGCTCCCCTATACGGTTAACCTTGCTACAGAATATAAGTCGCTGACCCATTATACAAAAGGTACGCAGTCACCCCATAAAGAGGCTCCCACTGCTTGTACGTACACGGTTTCAGGTTCTGTTTCACTCCCCTCGCCGGGGTTCTTTTCGCCTTTCCCTCACGGTACTGGTTCACTATCGGTCAGTCAGGAGTATTTAGCCTTGGAGGATGGTCCCCCCATATTCAGACAGGATACCACGTGTCCCGCCCTACTCATCGAGCTCACAGAATGTGTGTTTTCGTGTACGGGAGTATCACCCTGTACCCTGCGACTTTCCAGACGCTTCCACTAACACACAAGCTGATTCAGGCTCTGGGCTGCTCCCCGTTCGCTCGCCGCTACTGGGGGAATCTCGGTTGATTTCTTTTCCTCGGGGTACTTAGATGTTTCAGTTCCCCCGGTTCGCCTCGCAACACTATGTATTCATGTTGCGATAGTGTGTCGAAACACACTGGGTTTCCCCATTCGGACATCGCCGGCTGTTGCGGTTCATATCACCTTGCCGGCGCTTTTCGCAGATTAGCACGTCCTTCATCGCCTCTGACTGCCAGGGCATCCACCGTGTACGCTTAGTCGCTTAACCTCACAACCCACAGGCGTCTTGCGACGTCGCGGATGTGATTATTGAGAGACTCGAACGCGCTGCCTTTATTCCCTGTTACGGGGGAATAACGCCGCGCGTCGTTTCAATTTTCAGCTTGTTCCGGATTGTTAAAGAGCAATATCTCAAACCTGACGTTGCCGCCGGCTTTGAGATATTTCGTGGAGACACCTTTCACCTGTCACCAAGCAAGTGGCGTCCCCTAGGGGATTCGAACCCCTGTTGCCGCCGTGAAAGGGCGGAGTCCTAACCGCTAGACGAAGGGGACACAAAAAATGCGTCACGACTTCGCAGCCGTCTTGCTTCTTTACTTTTCTATCAGACAATCTGTGTGAGCACTTCGAAAGGCAGTATCTTCAGGTAAGGAGGTGATCCAACCGCAGGTTCCCCTACGGTTACCTTGTTACGACTTCACCCCAGTCATGAATCACAAAGTGGTAAGCGCCCTCCCGAAGGTTAAGCTACCTACTTCTTTTGCAACCCACTCCCATGGTGTGACGGGCGGTGTGTACAAGGCCCGGGAACGTATTCACCGTGGCATTCTGATCCACGATTACTAGCGATTCCGACTTCACGGAGTCGAGTTGCAGACTCCGATCCGGACTACGACGCACTTTATGAGGTCCGCTTGCTCTCGCGAGGTCGCTTCTCTTTGTATGCGCCATTGTAGCACGTGTGTAGCCCTACTCGTAAGGGCCATGATGACTTGACGTCATCCCCACCTTCCTCCGGTTTATCACCGGCAGTCTCCTTTGAGTTCCCGACCGAATCGCTGGCAACAAAGGATAAGGGTTGCGCTCGTTGCGGGACTTAACCCAACATTTCACAACACGAGCTGACGACAGCCATGCAGCACCTGTCTCACGGTTCCCGAAGGCACTAAGGCATCTCTGCCAAATTCCGTGGATGTCAAGAGTAGGTAAGGTTCTTCGCGTTGCATCGAATTAAACCACATGCTCCACCGCTTGTGCGGGCCCCCGTCAATTCATTTGAGTTTTAACCTTGCGGCCGTACTCCCCAGGCGGTCGACTTAACGCGTTAGCTCCGGAAGCCACTCCTCAGGGGAACAGCCTCCAAGTCGACATCGTTTACGGCGTGGACTACCAGGGTATCTAATCCTGTTTGCTCCCCACGCTTTCGCACCTGAGCGTCAGTCTTTGTCCAGGGGGCCGCCTTCGCCACCGGTATTCCTCCAGATCTCTACGCATTTCACCGCTACACCTGGAATTCTACCCCCCTCTACAAGACTCTAGCCTGCCAGTTTCGAATGCAGTTCCCAGGTTAAGCCCGGGGATTTCACATCCGACTTGACAGACCGCCTGCGTGCGCTTTACGCCCAGTAATTCCGATTAACGCTTGCACCCTCCGTATTACCGCGGCTGCTGGCACGGAGTTAGCCGGTGCTTCTTCTGCGGGTAACGTCAATCGACGCGGTTATTAACCACATCGCCTTCCTCCCCGCTGAAAGTACTTTACAACCCGAAGGCCTTCTTCATACACGCGGCATGGCTGCATCAGGCTTGCGCCCATTGTGCAATATTCCCCACTGCTGCCTCCCGTAGGAGTCTGGACCGTGTCTCAGTTCCAGTGTGGCTGGTCATCCTCTCAGACCAGCTAGGGATCGTCGCCTAGGTGAGCCGTTACCCCACCTACTAGCTAATCCCATCTGGGCACATCCGATGGTGTGAGGCCCGAAGGTCCCCCACTTTGGTCTTGCGACGTTATGCGGTATTAGCTACCGTTTCCAGTAGTTATCCCCCTCCATCGGGCAGTTTCCCAGACATTACTCACCCGTCCGCCACTCGCCACCCAAAGAGCAAGCTCTTCTGTGCTGCCGTTCGACTTGCATGTGTTAGGCCTGCCGCCAGCGTTCAATCTGAGCCATGATCAAACTCTTCAATTTAAGTTTGATTTGCTTAAACCAGTTAAGCGGTGCTCATCTGTAAAACGTCATAATGAATGTCATTATGTGTCCACTCGTGAGGCTTGATATTTTTTAAGCCCGGAGGCTTTTGATATCTGCTCCCGAGTGCCCACACAGATTGTCTGATAAATTGTTAAAGAGCGGTGCAGTCAGCGGCTCAGCCTGCTGCTGCGAGGTGGCGTATATTACGCGACTCTCCTTCGGAGTCAACCCCTTTTTTCAGGGATTTTATCCGGCGACTCAGCGAACCGAATCTCCTGAACACCGCATTCCGTAAGCCGTTGTGCCGTGTCAGTGGAGGCGCATTATAGGGATCCGATTTAATTGCACAACCCTTTTTTCGATCTTTTTTTCCGTATGGCGATAAAACAATCTTATTGCAGAGATCTTCAACGATCGCAGGCCTTTTGCGCTTGTCTGGCTTCGCGATCCGTTCCAGTCTGTAGCCGAATCTATAAGGAGAACGCAGATGTCAGCTCTACGACGTTATAAAGAGAGTTATCCGCAGTGTGGGCAGCGCGTCATGATTGACGCCTCTAGCGTAGTGATTGGCGACGTCGCGCTGGGCGACGATGTCAGCATCTGGCCGCTGGTCGCGATACGCGGCGACGTGAATCAGGTACGCATCGGCGCGCGCACGAATATACAGGACGGCAGCGTGCTGCACGTGACCCATAAATCCGCCAGCAACCCGGAAGGATTCCCTCTGACCATCGGTGCTGACGTTACCGTCGGACATAAAGCGATGCTGCACGCTTGCACTATCGGCGATCGCGTACTGGTAGGAATGGGATCAATCGTGCTGGACGGCGCCATTATTGAAGATGACGTCATGATAGGCGCGGGCAGCCTGGTTCCGCCAGGCAAGCGTCTGGAAAGCGGCTACCTCTATCTCGGCAGCCCGGTCCGGCAGGTGCGTCCGCTGAGCGAACAGGAGATTGCAGGCTTGCTTTACTCCGCCAACAATTACGTTCGCTGGAAGGATGACTATCTCGCCGAGGCGAGCCAGACCCACTCCTGATCGTCGAACGCGTCATTAGCGATGGCCGCTTCCGCTTCGTCTTCTATATCCCAGCGATGCGCGGAAAACAGGGCCATCGCCTCTCCCTGGCCGAAACGCTGCTCGAGGGCGTCGGCCGAGATGGCGCAGGTCAGCATCATGCCGTTCACCAGCGCCGGAAAGCAGACGGCTTGTTTATCCGCGTTCCACTCTTCGCGCTCGGGAAACTGAATCGCCTGATTCATGGCTGCATCGCCTGTTTAAGCTGTGCGATAACGGGCGCGATCTCAGGCATGACGCCGTGCCATAGCTGAAACGCGTGCGCTGCCTGCCCCACCAGCATCCCCAGACCATCCGCGCGCTGCTGTGCCCCCTGCTGTTCGCACCAGCGTAAAAAAGGCGTCGCGCCAGCCTGATAAAACATGTCGTAGCAGCGTACCTGCCCATCGATCAGGGAAACAGGCAGCGGCGGAACCTCGCCGCTGACGCCGCTGGAGGTGGCGTTGATAACAAGATCGAAAGCCCGCCCGGTCAGCTGATCAAAACGGCAGGCATCGATCTCGCCGCTCTGACGGAAAAGCTGCGCCAGCTCCTCCGCGCGCGCCTGGGTTCGGTTGACGATCGTCACCGCGCAGCCGGCGGAAAGCAGCGGCAGGATGACGCCGCGTGCCGCGCCGCCTGCTCCCACCAGCAAAATGCGATCGCCCGGGCGGATCAGCGCCAGACGTTCAAGATCGCTCAGCAGACCGATACCGTCGGTATTGTCGCCCAGGATGCGGCCGTCGCTGCACTTTTTCAGGGTATTGACGGCGCCGGAGAGCGCCGCTCGCTCGCTCAGCTCGTCGGCAAACTCGCACGCCTGCTGCTTAAAAGGCAGCGTCACGTTGGCGCCGCGTCCGCCCTGCGCGAAAAACGCAGCGATAGCGTCAGGGAACGCCTCGAGCGGCGCGCAAACCCGGCCATAACGATGCGCAATGCCCGTCTGCTCGGCAAACGCCTGGTGGATCAAAGGCGATTTACTGTGGCTGATGGGATTGCCGAATACCGCAAACTGATCCATGAATTAGCCCTGACGAATAAGGTTGCCGGTTAACACATCGCGAATCTCCGACGGATTCTGCCGACCGCCGGTTTCGCCCGCCAGCACAGGAAAGGCCGCGCCGAATTGCGTCCTGACCGCCTCGACCGTGCGGCAAGGCGCTTCGCCCGACAGGTTGGCGCTGGTCGATACCAGCGGCTTGCCGAAGGCGCGGCACAGCGCCTGGACATCGGGATGATCGCTGACGCGAATGGCCAGTGAATCAAAACGTCCTGTCAGCCAGCGCGGCGTTTGCGGCGTAGCAGGTACGACAAAGGTCACCGGGCCCGGCCAGTGAGCGAACATGCGTTCACGCTGCTCGACGGTGAGTTCGCGGTCGGAGATATAGGGTTCCAGCTGCGCATAATCGGCGGCGATGAGGATCAATCCCTTCTCAACGGGACGCTGTTTTAATGTCAGCAGCGCCGCTACGGCGCTTTCGCTGTCCGGGTCGCAGCCCAGACCAAATACGGCTTCGGTTGGATACGCAATAACGGCCTGCTGGCGCAGTTGCTCGAGGCAATCTTCCAGCGAACCGGAAAAAGTTTGGTTTTGCATGATGTTATCTTAATTCTCTGATGCGGCGGCCTTGCCGCAACTTTTACTGGCGCAAAAGCGTTTAACGCCCTGCGCGGTTTTCTTCTCTACCAGCAGCGGAAAAGCACAGTGCGGGCAGATGCCTGCGACTGGCGTTGCATTGACGGCGAACTGGCAGGCCGGATAGCGGTTACAAGAGTGGAAGGTCTTGCCGTAACGCGAACGACGCTGCACCAGTTTACCCTCCAGGCATTGCGGGCAGGCAATAAGGGTTTCATCGGGTTTGTCTATCGCTTCGCTATAGTCGCATTCTGGATAGTGGCTACAGCCGATGAACATGCCGTAGCGCCCCTGACGCAACGCTTTATCCGCGCCGCACTGCGGACAGGCATGCCCTTCGAGCACCTTGACGATGTGACCGTCAGCCTGACCTTTTAGCGGCCGAATATAGTCGCAAGCTGGATAGTTTGTGCAGCCTAAAAAGGCGCCGTGTTTACCGCTGCGAATAACGAGATCTGCCCCGCAGGCGGGGCAGGGATCCTGTTTACGCACGGTGAAGAGTGCTGATTTGCTCATAACGATGGCTGCATAACCAATAATTAATGCAGCATGCCTTCATTGACGTCGAATAACAGTTCTTCCATTTGCTGATAGGCGTTTTCGCATCCCGGAAGATTGAATAACACCATCAACACCACCCATTTGAGATCTTCCAGATCGAACTCGAGCGTATCGAGCGCCATGACTCGTTCGATGACCATTTCACGCGTTTCCATATTGAGCACCTGAATTTGCTCAAGGAACAGCAGGAAACCACGACATTCGGCATCTAAACGCTGGCCTTCTTCTTCCGTGTAGATGCGCATTGAAAGCGGATCGTTGGCTAACAGAATCGGGTCGACCAGGCCTTCCTGATAATCTGCGAGCTTTTCTAACCAGTTCAACGCATTGTAGATATCTTCACGATGAAAACCGGCATCGGTTAAGTCATCAGTCAATGTATCCTGATCAACCTGCATTTCTGCTTCGTTGTGGATATATGTCTCAAACAAGTACATTAGTACGTCGAACATGGCATGCCCTCCTCAATCGGACATAGCCGCCGGGTACAGCTGCGATCCATCCTGCTAACTCCAGCTCCAGCAGTTGGGCTGCAATCACTGGCACAGGTTGGCCGGCACGTTCAGCGACGACGTCAACAGGTGTAACCTCATCACCTACGTTAGCCAACACCTCAGCAAATGGCAATGCTGCATCGCCGCTGTCCTCAGAATATATTCCTTCCGGCTGTGTAAAAGGCAGCCAGTTAAGCGCAGCGCGAAGATCGTCGACGATGTCGGTAGGATGAGCCACCAGCAACGCGCCCTGCTGAATCAGCCAGTGTGTCCCTTCGCTGCCGGGATTGCCCAGCGCGCCAGGCAAGGCGTAGACATTGCGATTTTGCTCCAGCGCATAGCGCGCGGTCACCAGCGAACCGCTTTTAAGGGCCGCCTCTACGACCAGCACGCCGCGGCTCAGTCCGCTAATCACGCGGTTGCGGCGCGGAAAATTAAGCGCATGCGGCGGCGTTGAGAGAGAGAACTCAGAAACCAGCGCGCCGCCTTTGTCCACAATCTCCTCCGCCAGCGCGCCGTGATTTTTAGGATAGAGATGCTGCAATCCGCTGCCCAGCACCGCCACGGTTTTTCCCTGCGCCTCCAGCGCCGCACGATGCGCGATGCCGTCTATGCCGCGCGCCAGCCCGCTGGTAATGGTGAGGTCGCTCAGCGCCAGCTCCCGGGTAAACCATTCGCCCCACTGCCGGCCGTAGTGCGAACAGTTACGGCTGCCCACCACCGCCAGCTGCATGGAAGAGAGTAAAGCGGGCTCGCCTTTTATATAGAGCAGCGGCGGGAAACGATAGATCTCGCGTAAAGCGGCGGGATAGCGGTCGTCTAAGGCCGTTATCAGATGGTTATCGTCGCTTGCCGCGAGCCACGCCTCGGTCGCTGCGATCTGACGCGATGAAAGATGAGTAAACTGATGACGTTGCTGCTGGTTCAGACCGGCCGATATCAACACCTGCGCCGCGTCGTCTGTTTCGTTAAGCGCGCTGGCAATGTCCAGCCAGCGTTTTCCGGTCAGCCCGGCTACGGCTGAAAGCCGCAAATAGCGCTCGATATTTCCCATATTCGCTCCCTGCTTTACGCGCCGCTTCCTGCGGGTGAATGCTGTCAATCAGGTCTCGAAAAGTCTACAATATGAAGCAATAATCTTTTTTTAATCGCATACAGATCTGGATATTTATGTCAGTTTTGCAGGTATTACATTTCCCTGACGATCGTCTCCGCAAAATCGCGGCGCCAGTGAAAGAAGTTAACGCTGAAGTTCAGCGCATCGTCGACGATATGTTTGAAACTATGTACGCCGAAGAGGGTATTGGCCTGGCGGCGACGCAAGTGGATATCCACCAGCGCATCATCGTTATCGACGTGTCGGAAAATCGCGACGAACGTTTGGTTCTGATCAACCCGGAGCTGCTGGATAAAAGCGGTGAAACCGGTATTGAAGAGGGCTGCCTCTCCATTCCCGAGCAGCGCGCTTTCGTTCCGCGCGCCGAGCGCGTAAAAGTGCGCGCGCTGGATCGCGAGGGCAAGAGTTTCGAACTGGAAACCGACGGCCTGCTCGCCATCTGCATTCAGCATGAGATCGATCACCTCGACGGCAAACTGTTTATTGATTATCTGTCGCCGCTCAAGCGTCAGCGCATTAAGCAAAAGCTGGAAAAACTGGCGCGCCAGAACGCGCGTCCTTCCTGACGTTGAAAGAAGAGATAACCGTGTCTGCTCCGCTGAAAATTATCTTCGCCGGCACACCTGATTTTGCAGCGCGTCATCTTGACGCGCTGCTCGCTTCTGAGCATCAGGTCGTCGGCGTCTTTACCCAACCCGATCGTCCCGCCGGCCGCGGCAATAAACTGACGCCCAGCCCGGTGAAAACGCTGGCGCAATCTCGCGACATCCCGGTGTTTCAGCCGAAGTCCCTGCGCCCCGTCGAGAATCAGCAGCTGGTCGCCGATTTAGCGGCGGATGTGATGGTGGTGGTCGCCTACGGACTTATTCTGCCGCAGGCGGTGCTGACGATGCCGCGTCTCGGCTGCATCAACGTGCATGGTTCGCTGCTGCCGCGCTGGCGCGGCGCGGCGCCCATTCAGCGCGCGCTCTGGGCTGGCGACAGCGAAACCGGCGTAACCATCATGCAGATGGATGTCGGCCTGGATACGGGCGATATGCTGCATAAGCTGAACTGCCCGATTACCGCGCAGGACACCAGCGCCACGCTGTATGACAAGCTGGCGCAGCTCGGCCCGCAGGGTCTGCTGGAGACGCTTTCGCAGCTGGCGGACGGTCGCGCGCAGCCGGAGAAGCAGGATGACGTGCAGGCGAACTACGCCGAGAAGCTCAGCAAAGAGGAGGCCCGCCTTGACTGGCAGCTCTCCGCCGCTCAGCTTGAGCGCTGTATCCGCGCCTTTAATCCCTGGCCGGTCAGCTATTTCCTGATTGACGACCAGCCGGTGAAGGTGTGGCAGGCCAGCGTGCTGCCGCACGTCGCGAAACAGCCAGGCGAAATTCTCGCAGCCGACAAGCACGGCATTCAGGTCGCGACAGCTGAAGGAGTATTAAATCTTCAGCTGCTGCAACCGGCAGGCAAAAAAGCCATGTCGGCGCAGGATCTGCTGAACTCGCGTCGCGAGTGGTTCACGTCAGGCCGCGTCTTAGCCTGACTCCAGCCCGGCACTGTCCGGGCTTTTTGTTTAATGACGTAACGCGAATGACTAAATCAACCAATCTGCGAAGCCTTGCCGCTCAACTTATTGAGCGTGTTATCGATAAGGGCGAATCGCTCAGCGCGGTGCTGCCTGCCGCGCAGAAAAAAGTAGGCGATAAAGATGGCGCGCTGTTGCAGGAGCTCTGCTTCGGCGTACTGCGCACGCTGCCGCAGCTCGAAGCGCTCATCGGCAAACTGATGGCGCGTCCGCTCAGCGGCAAACAGCGCGTTCTGCACTATCTCATCATGATCGGCATCTATCAGCTGCTCTATACCCGTGTGCCTGCTCACGCTGCGCTGGCGGAAACCGTCGCCGGCGCTGAAGTGCTAAAGCGCGCCAACCTTAAAGGCCTGATTAACGGCGTGCTGCGTCAGTTCCAGCGTCAGCAGGCAGAGCTGATCGCCGAAGTTGACCGTGCGCCGCAGCGCTATCTGCATCCCGGCTGGCTGCTGCAGCGGCTGCAAAAAGCCTGGCCGGAAAACTGGCAGCAGATAGTGGACGCCAATAACCAGCGTCCGCCGATGTGGCTGCGCGTTAATCGCCAGCACCACAGCCGCGATAGCTGGCTGGCGCTGCTGACCGAAAGCGGAAAAACGGCCGTTGCCGACGAGACGGCGCCTGACGCGCTGCGGCTTGAAGCCCCCGCGCCGGTTGGCCAGTTGCCAGGCTTCGCAGACGGCTGGGTTACGGTTCAGGATCTTTCCGCCCAGCGCTGCGCCCTGCTGCTGGCGCCTGAAGATGGCGAGCAGATCCTCGATCTTTGCGCCGCGCCGGGCGGCAAAACCACGCATATCCTGGAAATAGCCCCTAATGCGCAGGTCATGGCGGTTGATGTCGACGCGCAACGCCTGACGCGCGTTAAAGAGAACCTGCAGCGCCTTAATATGCAGGCAGAGGTCAAACAGGGCGACGGACGTACCCCGGCAGCGTGGTGCGGCGAGCGGCAGTTCGATCGTATTTTGCTGGACGCGCCCTGCTCCGCCACCGGCGTTATCCGCCGTCATCCCGATATTAAATGGCTGCGTCGCGATCGGGATATCGCCGAGCTGGCTTCGCTGCAGCGCGACATTCTCGACGCCATCTGGCCGCATCTGAAACCAGGCGGCACCCTGCTGTATGCGACCTGCTCTGTGCTGCCGGACGAGAACGAAGCGCAAATCACCGCCTTTCTGTCGCGCCACGCCGACGCACGCGCCGAAGCCTTGCCAGAGGGCAAAATCAGCGGGCTGCAGGTCTTTCCGACCACTGACGGCGGAGACGGATTTTTCTACGCTAAGCTGATAAAAGCGCACTAACTAAAGAGCACGAGACGCAATGAAAATTATCATTCTTGGCGCCGGCCAGGTTGGCGGCACGCTGGCGGAAAACCTGGTGGGCGAGAACAATGACATAACGGTGGTTGATACCGATCCTGACCGCTTACGTCAGCTGCAGGATAAATTCGATTTGCGCGTCGTTCAGGGCCACGGGTCGCATCCGCGTATTTTGCGCGAAGCAGGCGCGGAAGATGCCGATATGTTAGTCGCGGTCACCAGCTCCGATGAAACCAATATGGTGGCGTGTCAGATCGCCTATTCATTGTTTAATACACCCAACCGTATCGCCCGTATTCGCGCGGCGGATTATCTGCGCGACGCTGAGAAGCTGTTTATTCCCGAAGCGGTGCCGATTGATCATCTTATTTCGCCCGAACAGCTGGTGATCGAAAATATCTATCGGCTGATCCAGTATCCCGGCGCGCTGCAGGTGGTGAATTTCGCTGAGGGCCTCGTCAGTCTTGCGGTAGTAAAAGCCTATTACGGCGGGCCGCTGGTGGGCAATCCGCTCTCTATTCTGCGCGAACATATGCCGCATATTGATACGCGCGTCGCCGCCATTTTCCGCCAGGACCGCCCTATCCGCCCGCAAGGCTCAACAATTGTTGAAGCGGGCGACGAGGTCTTTTTTATCGCCGCCAGCCAGAATATCCGCGCGGTGATGAGCGAGATGCAGCGTCTGGAAAGGCCCTATAAGCGCATTATGCTGGTGGGCGGCGGCAATATTGGTTTCGGTCTTGCGCAGCGGCTGGAAAAAAATTACAGCGTGAAGCTGATCGAACGTAATCCGCGCCGTGCCGCCGAACTGGCTGAGCAGCTGCAGGACACCATCGTCTTCTACGGCGACGCGTCGGATCAGGAGCTGCTGGCGGAAGAGCATGTCGATCAGGTCGATCTTTTTATTGCGGTCACCAACGACGATGAAGCGAATATTATGTCGGCGATGCTGGCGAAAAAGATGGGCGCAAAAAAGGTGATGGTGCTGATCCAGCGTCGCGCCTATGTCGATCTGGTACAGGGCAGCGTGATCGATATCGCCATCTCGCCGCAGCAGGCGACCATCTCCGCGCTGCTGGGCCACGTGCGCAAGGCGGATATCGTAGGCGTCTCCTCTTTACGACGCGGCATCGCTGAAGCGATCGAAGCGATCGCCCACGGCGACGAAACCACCTCGCGCGTGGTCGGCCGGATGATCAACGACATTAAACTGCCGCCGGGTACGCTTATCGGCGCGGTGGTGCGCGGCGAGGATGTGCTTATCGCCAAAGATAACCTACGTATCGAGCAAGGCGACCACGTCATTATGTTCCTGACCGACAAAAAGTTCGTGCCGGACGTTGAGCGTTTGTTCCAGCCAAGTCCGTTCTTCCTTTAAGCGCGACTACCCAGCCAGGGCTAACAAATGCCGCCGCTTAGATGGCAATTGCCGTAAGGTTTGTTAGACTTTAGCCACTGGCAAGGGAAAGGAGATAAGTATGAGTTTTTTCAAAGAGTTTCGTGATTTTGCAATGCGCGGCAATGTGGTCGATCTCGCCGTCGGTGTGATTATCGGCGCCGCCTTTGGCAAAATCGTCTCTTCACTGGTAGCAAACATCATTATGCCGCCGCTGGGACTGCTGATCGGCGGAGTCGACTTTAAACAGTTCAAATGGGTGCTGAAACCTGCAGAGGGCGCTACGCCGCCTGTCGTGATGGAATATGGCGTATTTATTCAGTCTGTATTCGACTTCATTATTGTGGCGTTCGCAATCTTCATCGCCATCAAGCTGATGAATAAACTGCACAAGAAAAAAGAAGTCGAAAAACCAGTGGCAAAACCGTCTAACGAAGAGGTGCTGCTGAGCGAAATTCGAGATTTGCTGAAGCAGCAGAACGGCAAAATCTAACGCAGAGCCGCCCGCAAGGCGGCTTTTTTATGCCCATAAAGCAGAAGGCCAGTGATAAGCGCTTTTCTTATCACTGGCCTCCCAACCGCCACCTTTCGCATGTTTCTCTTTTCGCCGATAGCTGCCTTTGCCTTTGTGCTTCTGTTCGATGCGCTGGCGGAACAGCGGGTCGTGTAACAGGGCCTGGATTGCGTTGTCGCGAATCTCGCCTTTGGTGTGCTGATATTTACTCATCATGGTCTCCTCATTTCGACCGCCTAAATATAGGCTCTTTTGCGCTAAATTCAATCCCGCCGGTGCGCGTGTTCCGGTCTCGGATCCGTTCCTTTCTCAAGTGCTTCCAGTATCGAACAGCAGTCGCTGCTGTGCGCGGCGCCGCAGCAGGCGTCGGATAAGCGCTGCAGCGAACGCTGCACATTTTGCAGTTCGCCGATCAAGGCATTCACCTCCTGCAGGCGCGCCTGAACTATCGCCTTCGATTCCTCGCAGGTATGGTGCGCGGGATCGACGCGGATCGACAGCAGATCGCGAATCGCATCCAGCCCAAAGCCCATCTGCCGGCCAACGCGAATAAACTTCAGCCGCTGCAGGTCGCTGTCGCTGTAGAGGCGAAAACCGCCTTCAGTGCGGATTTCATGCCCCATCATCTGCTGTTTCTCATAGAAACGGATGGTGTCGACGGTGACGTTGGCCAGCTTTGCCAGTTGTCCGATACGGTACACTACTCCTCCTTCAACAGACGATCGCGGATCGCTTCGCCATAGGCGCCCTGCAAAAACGCGGTGCTCATCCCCGCCTGGCGCAGCTGAAGCTCCAGCACCAGCAGGCGTTTGCTCTGCTCGCGATAGCGCTGATCGTCCGGATCGAGATTGCGTAGCAGATCGCTGATCTCCAGCGCTTCGCGCCGCATCTCCAGCTCCGGCGGCAGAAAGCCGGCGTTTTTTAACAGTCGGTAGCCGCTACGTAATTCGGCCGGGACGTTGCTGTCGTCATCGAGCTCAAGCGGCGCGCCTTCGCCCGGGAGATTGCTGAGCTCGCCCTTTTCCTGCGCCGCGCGAATATGCTGTTCAGCCAGCTGGTCGATTAACCACATGAACGCCTCCTGAGTTAGCCAGAATAGTGAGCTTAACGGACAGGGTAAATTTCAGGCAATAAAAAACCCGCCGAAGCGGGTTTTTTACGATGCTGCAGATTACTCTGCGGCAGCTTCTGCTTGAGCTTCTGGACGATCAACCAGCTCGATGTATGCCATCGGAGCGTTGTCACCAGCACGGAAGCCACACTTCAGAATGCGAGTGTAACCACCGGCACGGCTCGCGAAACGCGGGCCCAGCTCGTTAAACAGTTTTGCCACGATCTCGTTATCACGAGTGCGGGCGAATGCCAGACGACGATTAGCTACGCTGTCGGTCTTGGCAAGAGTAATCAGCGGCTCAACTACGCGGCGCAGCTCTTTGGCTTTCGGCAGAGTCGTTTTGATGATCTCATGACGAACCAGAGAACCGGCCATGTTGCGGAACATAGCCTGACGATGGCTGCTGTTGCGGTTCAGTTGACGACCACTCTTACGATGGCGCATGACCTTATCCTTCTCAGTGAAACCTTAACCTGTGATCCGGTTATTCATCAGCAATGCTTGCCGGCGGCCAGTTCTCGAGGCGCATGCCCAGAGAAAGACCACGTGAGGCGAGCACATCTTTAATCTCGGTAAGAGATTTTTTACCCAGGTTAGGCGTTTTGAGCAGCTCAACCTCGGTACGCTGTACCAGATCACCGATGTAGTGGATAGCTTCTGCCTTAAGGCAGTTAGCAGAGCGGACAGTCAATTCCAGATCGTCAACAGGGCGCAGCAGGATCGGATCGAATTCTGGTTTCTCTTCTTTCACTTCCGGCTGACGTACATCACGTAAATCAACGAAAGCTTCCAGTTGTTCTGCCAGGATGGTCGCCGCACGACGAATCGCCTCTTCAGGATCGATTGTGCCGTTGGTTTCCATTTCGATGACCAGCTTGTCCAGGTCGGTGCGCTGTTCTACACGCGCTGCTTCAACATTGTAGGCGATACGGTCTACAGGGCTGTAGCAAGCGTCGACCAACAGGCGGCCGATTGGGCGCTCATCTTCTTCCGAATGAATTCGGGCAGAAGCCGGCACATAACCACGACCACGCTGAACTTTGATACGCATGCTGATAGCGGCGTTCTCATCGGTCAGGTGACAGATCACGTGCTGCGGCTTGACGATTTCGACATCACCGTCATGGGTAATGTCGGCTGCAGTCACAGGGCCAATGCCAGATTTATTCAGGGTCAGAATGACTTCATCTTTACCCTGAACTCTTACCGCCAGCCCTTTCAGGTTGAGCAGGATTTCCAGGATATCTTCCTGTACGCCCTCTTTGGTGCTGTACTCATGCAGTACACCATCAATTTCAACCTCGGTCACCGCGCAACCCGGCATGGAAGAAAGCAGAATACGGCGCAGTGCGTTACCAAGAGTATGGCCAAAGCCACGCTCTAAAGGCTCAAGGGTCACCTTGGCGTGCGTCGAACTCACTTGCTCGATATCTACCAGGCGCGGTTTTAGAAACTCTGTCACAGAACCCTGCATTGTGTCCTCTCTTTGGTACTAAGCTTTACTTGGAGTAAAGCTCGACGATCAGGTGTTCGTTAATGTCCGCAGACAGATCGGTACGCTCAGGAATACGCTTGAACACACCTTCCATCTTAGTCGCATCAACTTCCAGCCAGGTTGGCTTTTCACGCTGCTCAGCCAGCTCCAGAGCGGCCTTCACGCGAGATTGCTTTTTGGCTTTCTCGCGGATGCTTACGACATCATTCGGAGATACCTGATAAGAAGCGATGTTAACAACGCGGCCGTTAACCATTACAGACTTATGGCTGACCAGCTGACGTGCTTCTGCACGAGTGGCGCCGAAGCCCATACGGTAAACTACGTTATCCAGACGACCTTCCAGCAGAGCTAACAGGTTTTCACCGGTGTTGCCTTTCAGACGTGCTGCTTCTTTATAGTAGTTGCGGAACTGACGTTCCAGAACGCCGTAGATACGACGAACTTTTTGCTTTTCACGCAACTGACCGCCGTAATCAGACAGACGCGGTTTACGCGCACCATGCTGACCAGGGGCTTGTTCAATTTTACACTTGGAATCAATCGCGCGAACGCCAGACTTCAGGAAAAGGTCTGTGCCCTCACGACGGCTCAGCTTGAGCTTAGGACCCAAATATCTTGCCATTTTCTTTCTCCAACTATCCTAAAAACGCGGCGTTATACGCGACGTTTTTTCGGCGGACGACAACCGTTGTGAGGGATCGGAGTCACATCAGTAATATTAGTGATGCGGAAACCTGCGGCGTTCAGAGCACGAATCGTTGATTCGCGACCCGGACCCGGACCCTTAACCATAACTTCCAGGTTCTTAATACCGTAATCTTTCACGGCTTCTGCACAGCGCTCTGCAGCGACCTGAGCAGCAAACGGAGTAGATTTACGTGAACCGCGGAAACCGGAACCACCGGCGGTTGCCCAACCCAGCGCGTTACCCTGACGATCAGTAATGGTAACGATGGTGTTGTTAAAAGAAGCATGGACATGAGCCACGCCATCTGAGACTTGCTTTCTTACACGCTTACGTGCACGAACTGGTGCCTTTGCCATTATTTACTCACCCCGATTATTTCTTGATCGGTTTGCGCGGACCCTTACGGGTACGTGCATTGGTCTTAGTACGCTGACCGCGTACTGGCAGACCACGACGATGGCGCAAACCACGGTAGCAACCAAGGTCCATCAGACGCTTGATGCTCAGGGTGATTTCACGGCGCAGATCACCTTCAACAACGAATTTACCAACCGCATCACGCAGCTGATCAATTTGTTCTTCAGACAGCTCACTGATCTTAACATCTTCAGCGATACCCGTTGCAGCGCAAATGGCTTTAGAACGGGTCTTGCCGATACCGAAAATCGAAGTTAATGCGATAACGGTGTGTTTATGATCAGGAATGTTAATGCCTGCTATACGGGCCACTATGCACTCCTATAATTAAATAAATGCGCCCCATGCTGAAAAGCCCGTTTTCAGGATACTCAAATGGAAACGCATTGACATACAAAAGATTGGCTGGCTAATCTAGCCAGCTCAACCCGACTTTGCAAGAAAAATATGTGAAAAAATCAGCCCTGGCGCTGTTTATGCTTAGGCTCGGCGCTGCAAATCACACGTACGACACCGTCGCGACGGATGATTTTGCAGTTACGACATAATTTCTTGACGGAAGCACGAACTTTCATTTTTACTCTCCGTAACTTCTCAAGCGCCTGAATTAACGGCCGTAGCCCTTCAGGTTTGCTTTCTTCAATGCAGACTCGTACTGACTAGACATCATCAGAGTTTGCACTTGAGCCATAAAGTCCATGATGACGACCACTACGATGAGCAGTGATGTACCGCCAAAGTAGAAGGGAACTTTCATCGCATCACGCATGAACTCCGGGATCAGGCAAATAAAAGTAATGTACAGTGCGCCGATTAAGGTCAAACGCGTCATTACTTTATCGATATACTTCGCCGTTTGCTCTCCCGGACGAATTCCCGGTACGAATGCACCAGACTTCTTCAGGTTATCTGCCGTTTCGCGCGGGTTGAAAACCAACGCCGTGTAGAAAAAGCAGAAGAAGATGATTGCAGTCGCATAGAGTAGCACATATAGCGGCTGTCCTGGCTGCAAATACAGCGAAATTGTTGTCAGCCAGTTCCAACCGGTACCGCCCCCGAACCAGGATGCTATCGTCGCGGGGAACAGAATAATGCTGGAAGCAAAGATGGCCGGAATAACACCCGCCATGTTCACTTTCAACGGTAAATGTGTGCTCTGTGCAGCGTATACACGACGACCTTGCTGACGTTTCGCATAGTTCACCACAATGCGGCGCTGGCCACGCTCAACGAAAACAACGAAGAAGGTCACTGCAAATACGAGAACTGCAACCAACAGCAACAGGAGGAAGTGCAGGTCGCCTTGCCGCGCTTGCTCGATGGTATGGCCAATGGCCGGCGGAAGTCCCGCAACAATACCCGCGAAGATAATGATCGAAATACCGTTGCCGATACCTCGTTCAGTAATCTGTTCGCCCAGCCACATCAGGAACATAGTCCCGGTGACCAGACTCACAACAGCGGTAAAGTAGAAGGCAAAGCCTGGATTTAATACCAGGCCCTGCATTCCAGGCATATTCGGTAAACCGGTAGCAATACCGATTGACTGAAATATCGCCAATACCAACGTACCGTAGCGGGTGTACTGGCTAATCTTACGACGGCCAGCCTCCCCTTCCTTCTTAATCTCCGCTAACGCTGGATGAACCACCGTCAGCAGCTGGATAATAATAGAGGCCGAAATATACGGCATAATACCCAGCGCGAAGATTGAAGCACGGCTGAGAGCACCACCAGAGAACATGTTGAACATTTCAATGATGGTGCCACGCTGTTGCTCAAGCAGTTTGGCAAGTACAGCGGCATCAATACCAGGGATCGGAATGAAAGAGCCAATTCGGAAGACAATCAGTGCACCGATTACAAACAGCAGTCTGCGTTTCAGTTCACCAAATCCACCTTTGGCACTTTGAAAATCTAATCCCGGTTGTTTAGCCATCTGCTACTTATTCCTCGATTTTACCGCCAGCAGCTTCGATTGCAGCACGAGCACCTTTGGTGACACGCAGACCGCGAACCGTTACCGGTGCAGAAACTTCACCAGACAGAATCACTTTCGCGAATTCGATCTGAACACCGATAATGTTGGCTGCTTTCAGCGTGCTCAGGTCAACGATACCGCCTTCCACTTTCGCCAGATCAGACAGACGCACTTCTGCAGTCACGAATGATTTGCGCGAGGTGAAGCCGAATTTCGGCAGACGACGGTACAGAGGCATCTGACCACCCTCGAAACCGCGACGTACGCCACCGCCAGAACGAGAGTTCTGACCTTTGTGACCACGACCACCGGTTTTGCCGAGGCCAGAACCGATACCACGACCCAGACGCTTAGACGCGTGCTTAGAGCCTTCGGCCGGAGACAGAGTATTTAAACGCATCTGTTACTCCTCTACTTTCAGCATGTAAGAGATCGCGTTGACCATACCGCGTACTGCCGGCGTGTCTTCACGCTCAACGGTGTGGCCAATACGACGCAGACCCAGACCAACCAGAGTGGCTTTGTGCTTAGGCAGGCGGCCGATTGAGCTACGGGTTTGAGTGATTTTAATAGTCTTAGCCATCGTGATTACCCCAGAATTTCTTCAACGGATTTACCACGCTTGGCAGCGACCATTTCTGGAGAATTCATATTTTCCAGGCCGTCGATAGTTGCACGAACCACGTTGATCGGGTTGGTGGAACCATAGGCTTTAGCCAGAACGTTATGAACTCCAGCGACTTCCAGAACGGCGCGCATTGCACCGCCGGCGATGATACCGGTACCTTCAGAAGCCGGCTGCATGAACACGCGGGAACCCGTGTGCGCACCTTTAACCGGGTGCTGCAGGGTGCCGTTGTTCAGCGCGACATTAATCATGTTGCGACGGGCTTTTTCCATCGCTTTCTGGATCGCTGCCGGAACTTCGCGCGCTTTACCGTAACCAAAACCAACGCGGCCGTTACCATCACCCACTACAGTCAGTGCGGTGAAGGAAAAGATACGACCACCTTTCACAGTTTTAGAAACACGGTTTACCGCGATCAGTTTTTCCTGCAGTTCGCCAGCTTGTTTCTCGATGTGTGACATCCTAGACCTCTACCTTAGAACTGAAGGCCAGCTTCACGAGCAGCATCTGCCAGTGCCTGGACACGACCATGATATTGGAAACCGGAACGGTCGAAAGAAACATCTTTGATGCCTTTTTCGATAGCGCGCTCTGCAATAGCTTTACCTACTGCGGCAGCTGCATCTTTGTTGCCGGTGTACTTCAGTTGTTCAGAGATAGCTTTTTCTACAGTAGAAGCAGCAACCAGAACTTCGGAACCGTTCGGGGCGATCACCTGTGCGTAAATGTGACGCGGGGTACGATGTACCACCAGGCGAGTAGCACCCAGCTCTTTGAGCTTGCGACGTGCACGGGTCGCACGACGGATACGAGCAGATTTCTTATCCATAGTGTTACCTTACTTCTTCTTAGCCTCTTTGATACGCACGACTTCGTCGGCGTAACGGACACCCTTGCCTTTGTAAGGCTCAGGACGACGGTAGGCGCGCAAGTCAGCTGCAACCTGGCCGATCAGTTGTTTATCAGCGCCTTTCAGCACGATTTCAGTCTGAGTCGGACATTCTGCAGAGATACCCGCGGGCAGCTGATGATCAACCGGGTGAGAAAAACCCAGTGACAGGTTAACCACGTTGCCTTTGACGGCAGCACGATAACCAACACCAACCAGCTGCAGCTTCTTAGTGAAGCCTTCGGTAACACCGATAACCATGCCGTTCAGCAGCGCACGAGCGGTACCCGCCTGCGCCCAGCCGTTTGCAAAACCGTCGCGCGGAGCGAAGGTCAGTGCATTGTCAGCATGCTTAACTTCTACGGCATTATTGATAGTACGAGTCAGCTCGCCGTTTTTACCTTTAATCGAAATTACCTGACCGTCGAGTTTTACCTCTACGCCGGCAGGAACAACGACAGGTGCTTTAGCAACACGAGACATAGTTTCCTCCGATTACGCTACGTAGCAGATAATTTCGCCGCCAAGACCAGCCTGGCGTGCTGCACGATCAGTCATGACACCTTTAGAGGTAGAAATAACAGCAATACCTAATCCCGCCATAACTTTCGGCAGCTCATCTTTTTTCTTATAGATGCGCAGACCTGGGCGGCTGACACGCTGAATGCTTTCTACAACAGCTTTACCCTGGAAATACTTAAGAGTCAGTTCCAGTTCCGGCTTGATGTCGCCTTCGATTTTGAAATCTTCAATATAACCTTCTTCCTTCAGCACGTTGGCAATTGCCACTTTCAGCTTGGAGGAAGGCATGGTGACCGCAGCTTTGTTCGCGGCCTGACCGTTACGGATACGGGTCAGCATATCCGCGATCGGATCTTGCATGCTCATCTGTCTTTACTCCCGTGATTCAATTGGTGACAATTACCAGCTAGCCTTTTTCAGACCCGGGATTTCACCGCGCATAGCGGCTTCACGGACCTTGATACGGCTCAACCCGAACTTCCGCAGGAAACCGTGCGGACGACCTGTTTGACGGCAGCGGTTACGCTGACGAGACGGGCTGGAATCACGCGGCAGAGTCTGCAGCTTGAGAACAGCGTTCCAACGATCTTCGTCGGTTGCGTTCACATCAGAAATGATCGCTTTCAGTTCAGCGCGTTTTGCGAAGAATTTGTCTGCTAATTTCACACGCTTAACTTCGCGTGCTTTCATTGATTGCTTAGCCATTAAGTAACCCTACCTTACTTGCGGAACGGGAAGTCAAAGGCAGTCAGCAGAGCACGGCCTTCATCATCAGATTTCGCAGTAGTGGTAATGGTGATATCCAAACCACGAACGCGATCGACTTTGTCGTAGTCGATTTCTGGGAAGATGATCTGCTCACGAACGCCCATGCTGTAGTTGCCACGACCGTCGAAAGACTTCGCGGACAAACCACGGAAGTCGCGGATACGCGGTACAGCAATGGTGATCAGACGCTCAAAGAACTCCCACATGCGCTCGCCGCGCAGAGTTACTTTACAGCCGATCGGATAGCCCTGACGGATTTTGAAGCCTGCAACTGATTTGCGTGCTTTGGTGACCAGCGGTTTTTGACCGGAGATTGCTGCCAGGTCAGCTGCTGCGTTTTCCAGCAGTTTCTTGTCAGCGATCGCTTCACCAACACCCATGTTCAGGGTGATCTTCTCGACCCGAGGGACTTGCATGACAGAAGTGTAGCCAAACTCTGTCATGAGTTTCTGGACTACTTCGTCTTTGTAGTAATCATGCAGTTTCGCCATCGTACTACTCCAAATTACTTGATAGTTTCGCTGTTAGACTTGAAGAAACGGACTTTTTTGCCGTCTTCGAATCTAAAGCCTACACGGTCAGCCTTGCCGGTTGCCGCATTGAAAAGCGCAACGTTGGAAACCTGAATAGCGGCTTCTTTTTCAACGATGCCACCTGGTTGGTTCAGAGCCGGAACCGGCTTCTGGTGTTTCTTAACCAGGTTGATGCCTTCAACGATGACCTTGCCAGAAGACAGGACATTCTTAACTTTACCGCGCTTACCTTTATCTTTGCCGGTCAGCACGATAACTTCGTCGTTACGACGGATTTTCGCTGCCATTGTTCGCTCCTTAGAGTACTTCTGGTGCCAGAGAGATAATTTTCATGAACTTTTCAGTACGAAGTTCACGAGTTACCGGCCCAAAAATACGTGTTCCGATTGGCTGCTCGCTGTTATTGTTCAAAATAACGCATGCGTTACCATCGAAGCGAATGACAGAACCGTCCGGGCGACGAACACCCTTCCTGGTGCGCACCACTACCGCCTTCAGGACATCACCTTTTTTCACCTTACCACGCGGAATTGCTTCCTTGATGGTAACTTTGATGATATCGCCGACGCCTGCGTAGCGACGGTGCGAGCCACCCAGAACCTTGATACACATTACGCGACGTGCACCGGAGTTGTCGGCGACGTTCAGCATAGTCTGTTCTTGGATCATTTTAGTGCTCCGCTAATGTCAACTACTACTTCGGGACCCAAAATTCAGGTCGTTAGAAAGCCCCATATTTGAGGGCGCGGCATTATAACACCGGTTCTCACAGATGGGTAGAAAAAATGAACGGCTCAGCAATGGAGCCGCTTATTTTCCCTGATAACAGGGAGGGCGTATTCTAGGGAATAGTCTCAGCAGTAGCAAATGTAATCTGCCTTATTTTTCGACACTCGCCCTTGTCTCCCTGTTTAGCGCCTTTAGGCCATCAGCTGCGCGGCCAGCTGGTTATGGCGATGAAGCACGTTCGGCAGGTCGATAACCGTCAATTCGCCCTTGCGCACCACTACTTTCCCATTGATAACGCTATAGGCCACCTGACCCGGATTACAGAAGACCAGCGCCGCGACCGGATCGTGCCCTGCCCCGGCCAGCCCGAGCCGGTTCAGGTCGAAGACCGCCAGGTCCGCCTGCATACCGGGCGCAATGACGCCTATGTCATCGCGGTTCAGCACCTTCGCCCCGCCCCGCGTCGCCAGCTCCAGCGCCTGACGCGCGCTCATTGCGTCAGGGCCAAAGCCGACCCGCTGCAGCAACATCGCCTGACGCGCTTCGCCGATCATGTCGGAACTGTCGTTAGAGGCGGAGCCGTCGACCCCTAGCCCGACGTTAACGCCCGCGTCGCACATATGCCGGATCGGCGCGATGCCGGAGGCGAGACGCATATTGGAGCAGGGACAGTGCGCCACGCCGGTGCCGGTGCGCGCAAACAGCGCGATGCCGTGATCGTCAAGCTTCACGCAGTGCGCATGCCAGACGTCGTGCCCTACCCAGCCGAGATCCTCGACATACTGCGCCGGCGTCATATTGAACTTCTCGCGGCTGTAGCGGATATCGCTGTCGTTCTCCGCCAGGTGGGTATGCATTGAGACGTTGTAGCGGCGAGCCAGCGACGCGGATTCTTTCATTAGCTCGCGGCTGACCGAGAACGGAGAACAGGGCGCGACGACGATGCGTAGCATGGCGCCGCGACGGCTGTCGTGATAGCGCTCGATAACGCGTTGCGTATCTTCCAGGATAGCGGCCTCTTTCTCTACCAGGCTATCCGGCGGCAGGCCGCCCTGCTTCTGACCGACGCTCATGCTGCCGCGGCTGGCATGAAAGCGCATGCCCATTTCCGCTGCGGCCGCGATACTGTCGTCGAGCCGGCAGCCGTTGGGATAGACGTACAGGTGATCGCTGGTAGTGGTGCAGCCGGAGAGCATCAGTTCAGCCATCGCCGTCTGCGTTGAGACATGTATCATTTCCGGCGTCAGCTTCTGCCAGATGGGATAGAGATGCGTTAGCCAGTTGAACAACTCGCCGTTTTGCACCGACGGCACGACGCGGGTGAGGCTTTGATACATATGATGATGCGTATTGATCAGGCCCGGCACCACGATGTGCCCGCGCAGGTCGATAATCTCGTCTGCGCTTTGCGGCAGCTCGTCTGCGGAGCCGACCGCCTCAATTTTATCGCCTTTTATGTAGATGCTGCTGTTGCGAATTTCGCGTCGCGCATCATCCATACAGACGACCCTCTCAGCATTTTTTAATAACAGAGTCCGTTGCATCCCATTGCCCTTTTGCTGCGGTGAGTGAAGGGTCGATAGTATCGTCTCTTTTTTCGCCACGCTAACAGAAGGGATGGCTGCCAGCAGCGGCACGGTGAGTAAAAACCGACGCAGGCGGTCCGGTGTTTCCTTTTTCACACTATTCATCCTGTCCATGTTGAACCAATACGCGGCATCGTTGCCGCCATACAAGCTCGATTATTATGAACAAGTCAGCAGATGATATTTTGACCAGTGTCGATAGCGTAGGCAGATTAAGGGCAAAAAAAAACCCTCTGCCGAAGCAGAGGGTTTCTTCAGAAAAAGCAGTTCCTGTTACAGAACGGCTTTCTCGATGACGCGAACCAGAGTCCAGGATTTGGTCTTGGACAGCGGACGGGTTTCGCGGATTTCAACCACGTCACCAATACCGCATTCGTTGTTCTCGTCATGGATGTGCAGCTTAGTCGTACGCTTAATGAATTTACCGTAGATCGGGTGTTTCACGAAACGCTCGATAGCGACAACTGCAGATTTCTGCATTTTGTCACTAACAACACGACCTTGCAGAGTACGGATTTTATCGGTCATTACGCACCCGCCTTCTCAGTCAGTAAAGTCTTAACGCGTGCAACATCACGGCGAACCTGTTTCAGCAGATGGGTCTGCTGCAGTTGGCCAGATGCTGCCTGCATGCGCAGGTTAAATTGCTCACGCAGCAGATTAAGCAGCTCAGTGTTCAGCTCTTCAACGCTTTTTTCACGCAGCTCTGTTGCTTTCATTACATCACCGTCTTAGTAACAAAGGTGGTTTTGATAGGCAGTTTTGCTGCTGCCAGCTTGAAGGCTTCACGGGCCAGCTCTTCTGGTACGCCGTCCATTTCATACAGGACTTTACCAGGCTGAATCAGGGCAACCCAATACTCCACGTTACCCTTACCTTTACCCATACGCACTTCCAGCGGCTTCTCGGTGATCGGTTTGTCCGGGAATACACGGATCCAGATCTTACCTTGACGCTTAACTGCACGGGTCATAGCACGACGTGCTGCTTCGATCTGACGAGCAGTCAGACGACCACGGCCAACAGCTTTCAGACCGAAAGTACCGAAGCTAACATCCGTACCCTGCGCCAGACCGCGGTTGCGGCCTTTGTGCACTTTACGGAATTTTGTACGCTTTGGTTGTAACATCAGCGACTCTCCTTACTTACGGCCTTTACGCTGCTGCTTTTTAGGTTGAGCAGCCGGTTCCGGTTGTTCAACAGCAGCCATACCACCCAGGATCTCGCCTTTGAAGATCCATACCTTAACGCCGATTACACCATAAGTGGTGTGCGCTTCAGAGGTGTTGTAGTCAATGTCAGCACGCAGAGTGTGCAGCGGTACGCGACCTTCACGGTACCATTCGGTACGTGCGATCTCAGCGCCACCCAGACGGCCGCTAACTTCAACTTTGATACCTTTAGCGCCCAGACGCATGGCGTTCTGAACAGCGCGCTTCATCGCACGACGGAACATCACGCGACGCTCCAGCTGTGAAGTGATGCTGTCAGCAACCAGTTTCGCGTCCAGTTCCGGTTTACGGACTTCGGCGATATTGATCTGTGCAGGTACGCCAGCGATGTTCGCGACGACCGTGCGCAGTTTCTCTACGTCTTCACCCTTTTTACCGATAACGATACCCGGGCGAGCGGTGTGAATGGTCACACGGATGCTCTTAGCCGGACGCTCGATAACGATGCGGGATACAGACGCTTTTGCCAGTTCTTTAGTCAGGAACTGACGAACTTTAAAATCGCTGTCCAGGTTGTCAGCGAATTCTTTGGTGTTCGCAAACCAGGTAGAGTTCCATGGTTTTACAATACCCAGGCGAATACCATTAGGATGTACTTTCTGACCCATTGCTAGTCTCCAGAGTCTCAGCGATCGGACACAACCACAGTAATGTGGCTGGTGCGCTTCAGGATGCGATCTGCACGACCTTTAGCACGCGGCATAATGCGCTTCATGCTCGGGCCTTCGTCTACGAAAATTTTCGCGACTTTCAGATCGTCGATATCAGCGCCATCGTTGTGTTCGGCGTTAGCAATGGCAGATTCCAGGACCTTCTTAACCAGTACAGCCGCTTTCTTGTTGGTGTAGGTCAGAATATCCAGAGCCTGCGACACTTTCTTACCGCGAATCAGGTCAGCAACAAGGCGAACCTTCTGAGCAGAAGAACGAGCATGGCGATGTTGAGCAATAGTTTCCATCTCTTCCTCCTACTTATTTCTTCTTGGCTTTCTTATCAGCAGCGTGGCCGCGATAAGTACGTGTCGGTGCAAATTCACCCAGCTTGTGGCCGACCATTTCGTCGGAAACAAAGACAGGAACGTGCTGACGACCATTATGGACAGCGATGGTCAAACCGATCATGTTAGGGAAGATCGTTGAACGACGGGACCAGGTGCGCAGGGGCTTCTTGTCTCCGCTTTCCACCGCTTTCTCTACCTTCTTCAGCAAGTGCAGGTCAATAAAAGGACCTTTCTTGAGAGAACGTGGCATGGCTTATCCTCTAAAATTATTTGCTACGGCGACGTACGATAAATTTATCAGTACGCTTGTTGCTACGGGTCTTCTTACCTTTGGTCTGAACGCCCCACGGAGTTACCGGGTGCTTACCAAAGTTACGACCTTCACCACCACCGTGCGGGTGATCGACTGGGTTCATCGCGGTACCGCGAACGGTCGGACGAACACCACGCCAGCGAGTTGCACCAGCTTTACCCAGAACGCGCAGCATATGCTCAGCGTTGCCGACTTCGCCCAGGGTTGCGCGGCAATCAGCTTCGATTTTACGCATTTCGCCTGAACGCAGACGCAGGGTAACGTAGGAGCCTTCACGCGCAACGATCTGCACGTAAGCGCCAGCAGAGCGAGCGATCTGACCGCCTTTGCCCGGCTTCATTTCTACGTTGTGCACGGTAGAACCCACCGGGATGTTACGCATCGGCAGGGTGTTGCCTGCTTTGATCGCAGCATCAACGCCAGACTGAATCTGGTCGCCGGCTTTCAGGCCTTTAGGGGCCAGGATATAACGGCGCTCGCCGTCTTTGTACAGAACCAGTGCGATGTTCGCAGAACGGTTCGGATCGTACTCAAGACGCTCAACAACTGCCGGGATACCGTCTTTGTTGCGTTTAAAGTCAACAATACGGTAAGCCTGCTTGTGACCACCACCGATATGACGGGTAGTGATACGACCATTGTTGTTACGACCACCGGATTTGCTGTTCTTTTCGATCAGCGGGGCAAAAGGTTTGCCCTTGTGCAGCTCAGGGTTTACCACTTTAACGACGTGGCGACGACCCGGAGATGTCGGTTTACATTTAACAACTGCCATTGTCTTTCTCCTCCGACTTACTCAGCGCCGCCGACGAAGTCCAGGTTCTGGCCTTCCTTCAGGGTGACGTAAGCTTTTTTCCAGTCGCTGCGACGA
Organism: Pantoea sp. X-Soil-MYKO-1289; assembly: GCF_059730625.1. Classification (NCBI taxonomy): domain Bacteria; kingdom Pseudomonadati; phylum Pseudomonadota; class Gammaproteobacteria; order Enterobacterales; family Erwiniaceae; genus Pantoea; species Pantoea sp. X-Soil-MYKO-1289. The sequence continues at coordinate 354,714 of NZ_AP036004.1, read as the reverse complement.
CCGATACGCTGTCCGTGACGCTTAGTTTTCCCTTTAACAACCAGGGTGTTCACGTCTTTAACTTCTACTTCGAACAGTTTTTCAACAGCAGCAACGATCTCTGCTTTGGTCGCGTCTTTAGCAACTTTGAGAACGATGGTGTTGGTTTTTTCCATCGCAGCAGACGCTTTTTCAGATACGTGCGGCGCGCGCAGTACTTTCAGCAGACGTTCTTCACGGATCATGCCAGCATCTCCTCAACTTGCTTAACTGCATCAGCAGTCATAACGACTTTGTCGAAGGCGATCAGGCTAACTGGGTCGATACCCGCTGCATCGCGCACGTCAACCTTGTACAGGTTGCGGGCAGCCAGGAACAGATTCTCATCCAGTTCACCGGTGATGATCAGCACGTCTTCCAGCGCCATGTCTTTCAGTTTCTGTACCAGCAGCTTGGTTTTCGGCGCTTCTACAGAGAACGTCTCGACAACGATCAGACGATCTTGACGTACCAGTTCGGACAGGATGCTTTTCAGCGCGCCGCGGTACATCTTTTTGTTAACTTTTTGACTGTGGTCCTGCGGACGCGCAGCGAAGGTCACGCCACCTGAACGCCAGATCGGGCTCTTTACAGAACCTGAACGCGCACGGCCGGTGCCTTTCTGGCGCCAGGGCTTTTTGCCCGAACCAGTTACTTCAGCACGCGTTTTCTGCGCGCGGGTACCCTGACGGGCGCCTGCAGCGTAAGCAACAACAACCTGGTGAACCAGCGCTTCGTTGAAATCACGACCGAAGGTAGTTTCGGAAACAGTCAGCGCGCTCTGCGCGTCTTTCAGTACTAATTCCATTGCTATCCCCTTACGCCTTCACAGCTGGTTTAACGATCAGGTCGCTGCCGGTCGCACCCGGGACAGCACCTTTCACCAGCAGCAGGTTGCGCTCAGCGTCAACACGTACCACATCCAGGCTCTGAACGGTTACGCGCTCATTACCCAGCTGACCTGCCATTTTCTTGCCTTTGAACACTTTGCCCGGAGTCTGGTTCTGACCGATAGAACCCGGAACGCGGTGAGAAAGGGAGTTACCGTGGGTAGCGTCCTGGGTACGGAAGTTCCAGCGCTTAACGGTACCTGCGAAACCTTTACCTTTAGAGGTACCGGTTACGTCTACTTTTTTAACGTCAGCGAAAATTTCAACACTGATGCTCTGACCAACTGAGTACTCTTCACCTTCAGCGGTGCGGAATTCCCACAGGCCACGGCCGGCTTCAACGCCAGCTTTAGCAAAATGACCAGCTTCAGGTTTGGTCACACGGTTCGCTTTTTTCGCACCGGTGGTAACCTGGATTGCCTGGTAACCATCGTTCTCCAGGCCTTTGACCTGAGTAACGCGGTTTGCTTCAACTTCGATTACGGTTACTGGGATTGAAACGCCGTCTTCAGTGAAGACGCGGGTCATGCCCACTTTTTTACCGACTAAACCAATCATTGTATCAACCTCTCAATCGCTCGATGACCTGATTAACCCAGGCTGATCTGCACGTCTACACCGGCAGCCAGATCCAGACGCATCAGAGCATCAACGGTTTTTTCAGTTGGCTCAACGATGTCTACCAGACGCTTGTGAGTGCGGATTTCGTACTGATCGCGCGCATCTTTGTTAACGTGCGGAGAGATCAGAACGGTGAAGCGCTCTTTGCGAGTCGGCAGCGGGATCGGACCACGAACCTGCGCACCAGTGCGCTTGGCGGTCTCAACGATTTCCGCGGTTGATTGATCGATCAGACGATGATCAAACGCTTTAAGACGGATACGGATTCTTTGGTTCTGCATGAGACCAGAGCTCCAAACTTTTTATAGACGAAAAAAATTACTACTCGCACCCATTACGATTGATGGGAGAGTGTAATCGTTCAGCATATAACTCCACAATTGGGAGTATTGTCAGGCGACCTAACATGCTGCCGCCTGCGATTCTGCTCGAATCGCGCCTGCTAATATTGGCAAGCCCGCGCATTATACGTAAATCTGCTCAGGAAGCAACCCGTGTTCTGTTTTTAACCTTATTTTATGGCGGTATTATCGCGGCGGCAGGTGGCGAAGCGGAGTAAAGGCGGGAGTGGGCATCCGGATAAGGTAAAAGAGACAAGCCCGTTTTCGCTATCTGCCAGCGAAAACGGGCTCTACTGGGTGTGTTTCACAGCTAGTCTACTCTTCGTCTCTTTCCCGGATTTGCGCCTGCAGGTAGTTCTGGATGCCCAGCTTGTTGATGAGATCGAGTTCGGTTTCAATCCAGTCGATATGGTGCTCTTCATCCGCGAGAATTTCGATCATCATGTCGCGGCTGACGTAGTCATGCACCTTGTCGGCGTAAGCAATTGCTTCACGCAGGTCTTTCGCTCCTTCCAGCTCTAGCTGGAGATCCGAGCGCAGCATCTCCTCTACATCTTCGCCAATCCGCAGCCGCCCTAAATCCTGCAGATTGGGAATCCCCTCCAGAAACAGAATGCGCTCGATATATTTATCAGCGTGCTTCATCTCGTCGATGGATTCATGGTACTCCGTGTCGTTGAGGCGCATCAGACCCCAGTTTTTAAACATCCGCGCATGAAGAAAGTACTGGTTGATGGCAACCAGTTCATTTCCCAGCAATTTATTGAGATGGCTTATGATTTTAATGTCGCCCTTCATTTTGCTTCCTCCGCTTCCAGTTAAATTAGAGCGTAGATGCGGATAAAAAGAAGTCAAAAAAACGCGACAGAATTTGTGGGTATTAAGGCATGCGCCCAGGGAGGATTAGGCGATCTCTTTATAGAGCGGCACATTTTGCAGCTCGTCTTCCATGATTTCTCGCGCGACGCGGATGCACTTGCCGCACTGCTTTCCGACGGGGACAAGCTGGCGCAGCTGCTGGATAGATTTAGGCTGATAGCGGCGAACCGCCTCACGAAGGGTTTTGTCACTGACGGCGTTACACAAACAAACGTACATTTACTGCTCACCTCGATCGTTTTATGATCAAAGATTAAATGAGAATCGTTTTTATTTCAAACCCAAGATTAGTGTGGATAAGCTGGCCTGAGCAGGCTTCAGACATAAAAAAAGAGCACCGAAGTGCTCTTTTCTGCTCTGGTGGCCCGAAGGCCACCTGGCTAACGCAATTAAGCGATAACTTCAGCAACAACGCCCGCGCCAACGGTACGGCCGCCTTCGCGGATTGCGAAGCGCAGACCCTGGTCCATCGCGATCGGATGGATCAGAGTAACGGTCATTTTGATGTTGTCGCCCGGCATTACCATCTCAACGCCTTCCGGCAGTTCGATGTTGCCAGTCACGTCAGTTGTACGGAAGTAGAACTGCGGACGGTAGCCTTTGAAGAACGGAGTGTGACGACCGCCTTCTTCTTTGGACAGAACGTAAACTTCTGACACGAAAGTGGTGTGCGGCTTGATTGAGCCCGGCTTAGCCAGTACCTGGCCACGCTCGATCTCTTCACGCTTGATACCACGCAGCAGAACGCCGACGTTCTCACCAGCCTGACCCTGATCCAGCAGTTTGCGGAACATTTCAACGCCAGTACAGGTTGATTTCGCGGTGTCTTTGATGCCCACGATTTCAACTTCGTCGCCAACTTTCACGATGCCGCGCTCAACACGACCGGTAACAACGGTACCACGGCCAGAGATTGAGAATACGTCTTCGATCGGCAGCAGGAACGGCAGGTCGATTGCGCGAACCGGATCCGGGATGTAGGTATCCAGGTGGCCAGCCAGCTCAACGATCTTCGCTTCCCACTCAGCGTCGCCTTCCAGTGCTTTCAGCGCAGAACCGCGAACGATCGGAGTGTCGTCGCCCGGGAAGTCGTACTGTGACAGCAGGTCACGGACTTCCATCTCAACCAGTTCCAGCAGCTCTTCGTCATCAACCATGTCGCACTTGTTCAGGAACACGATGATGTACGGAACGCCAACCTGACGACCCAGCAGGATGTGCTCACGGGTCTGCGGCATCGGGCCGTCAGTCGCAGCAACAACCAGGATAGCGCCGTCCATCTGCGCAGCACCGGTGATCATGTTTTTCACATAGTCGGCGTGGCCCGGGCAGTCAACGTGCGCGTAGTGGCGAGACGGGGTTTCATACTCAACGTGAGAGGTGTTGATGGTGATACCACGTGCTTTCTCTTCCGGCGCGTTATCGATCTGGTCGAATGCGCGAGCCTGGCCGCCGTAGGTTTTAGCCAGAACGGTGGTGATTGCTGCAGTCAGGGTGGTTTTACCGTGGTCAACGTGACCGATGGTGCCCACGTTTACGTGCAGTTTGTTACGTTGAAATTGCTCTTTCGCCATGGCGATAATCCTTACTGTTATGCCTTCATCATTGATGAAGGCATCTGTTCACAATTTTTAAACCGTAGCCTTATTTGCTACGAGCTTCAATAACGGCCTGAGCGACGTTGTTCGGCGCATCATCGTACTTCAGGAACTCCATGGAGTAAGAAGCACGGCCTTTAGTCAGAGAACGCAACTGCGTCGCGTATCCGAACATTTCAGACAGCGGAACTTCAGCGTGAATCTGAACGCCGGTAGCGTTAGATTCCTGCCCTTTCAGCATACCACGACGACGGCTAAGGTCACCGATGACGTCACCGGTGTTCTCTTCCGGAGTCTCTACTTCAACCTTCATGATCGGCTCAAGCAGTACCGGCTGCGCTTTCTTAAAGCCATCTTTAAAGGCGATAGAAGCGGCCAGTTTAAACGCCAGCTCTGAGGAGTCCACGTCATGGTAAGAACCGAAGTGCAGACGCACGCCCAGATCAACAACCGGATAACCTGCCAGCGGGCCAGATTTCAGCTGTTCCTGGATGCCTTTGTCAACCGCAGGGATGTATTCGCCAGGAATCACACCACCTTTGATATCGTTGACAAATTCGTAGCCTTTCGGGTTTGAACCCGGCTCCAGCGGGTACATGTCGATAACAACATGACCATACTGACCGCGACCACCAGACTGCTTGGCGTGTTTACCTTCGATGTCGGTAACTTTAGAGCGAATCGCTTCGCGGTAAGCAACCTGCGGTTTGCCCACGTTCGCTTCAACGTTGAATTCACGCTTCATGCGGTCAACGATGATGTCGAGGTGCAGCTCACCCATACCGGCGATGATGGTCTGGTTAGACTCTTCGTCAGTCCATACGCGGAATGACGGGTCTTCTTTAGCCAGACGGCCCAGAGCCAGACCCATTTTTTCCTGGTCAGCTTTGGTTTTCGGCTCAACGGCGATAGAGATTACCGGCTCCGGGAACTCCATGCGTTCCAGGATAATCGGGTTGCTCGGGTCACACAGGGTGTCACCGGTGATCACGTCTTTCAGACCGATCGCAGCCGCGATGTCGCCCGCGCGAACTTCGCTGATCTCTTCACGTTTGTTGGCGTGCATCTGTACGATACGGCCGAAACGCTCACGTGCGGATTTCACAGAGTTCAGTACGGTGTCACCTGAGTTAACCACGCCAGAGTAAACGCGGAAGAAGGTCAGGTTGCCCACGAACGGGTCGTTGGCGATTTTGAACGCCAGCGCAGAGAACGGCTCGCTGTCGTCAGCGTGACGCTCAGCAGGCGTGTCTTTACCGTCGTCCAGCATACCGTTGATCGCAGGAACGTCAGTCGGTGCCGGCAGGTATTCAACCACGGCATCCAGCATTGCCTGAACACCTTTGTTCTTGAACGCAGAACCACAGGTAACCAGGATGATTTCGTTGCGCAGTACGCGCTGACGCAGAGCGGTTTTGATCTCTTCTTCGCTCAGCTCTTCGCCGCTGAAGAATTTCTCCATCAGCTCTTCAGAAGCTTCTGCTGCCGCTTCGATCAGCTTGCCGCGCCACTCTTCAGCCAGTTCCTGCATGTCGGCCGGGATATCTTCGTAAACGAAGGTAACGCCCTGGTCGGCATCGTTCCAGTTGATGGCTTTCATTTTGATCAGGTCAACGACGCCGGTGAAGTTCTCTTCAGCGCCGATAGCCAGCTGCAGCGGAACCGGAGTCGCGCCCAGACGGGATTCAATCTGACCAACAACTTTCAGGAAGTTCGCGCCCATACGGTCCATTTTGTTAACGAACGCGATACGCGGAACTTTATATTTGTTTGCCTGACGCCATACGGTCTCAGACTGCGGCTGCACGCCACCTACAGCACAGTAAACCATTACTGCGCCATCGAGCACACGCATTGAACGTTCTACTTCGATGGTGAAGTCAACGTGTCCAGGGGTGTCGATGATGTTGATACGGTGCGGCTCAAACTGCTTAGCCATACCGGACCAGAATGCGGTGGTCGCTGCAGACGTGATGGTAATACCACGCTCCTGCTCCTGCGCCATCCAGTCCATGGTCGCTGCGCCATCGTGTACTTCACCGATTTTGTGGTTAACACCGGTGTAGAACAGGATGCGCTCGGTCGTCGTGGTTTTACCGGCGTCGATGTGTGCGCTGATACCAATGTTACGGTAGCGCGCAATGGGTGTTGTACGAGCCATTTGATTCCTCTGATTCTCGGACGTTCAAAATTAGTCGAACCCAGCGGGTTAGCATTTTGCACGCCCGCTGGTTTAACAACAACTACGTGGCGATTACCAGCGGTAGTGAGCGAACGCCTTGTTGGCTTCTGCCATGCGGTGAACGTCTTCACGTTTCTTAACTGCAGTACCTTTGTTTTCTGCAGCGTCAGAAAGTTCGTTCGCCAGGCGGAGAGCCATAGATTTATCACCGCGTTTACGAGCAGCTTCTACGATCCAACGCATTGCCAGGGCATTACGACGAACCGGACGGACTTCAACTGGTACCTGATAGGTAGAACCACCAACGCGACGTGACTTAACTTCGACAGTCGGACGTACGTTTTCGAGGGCTACTTCAAAGGCTTCCAGCTCGTTTTTACCAGAACGCTGAGCCAGGGTCTCAAGCGCGGTATAAACGATTGATTCAGCAGTAGATTTTTTACCATCTACCATCAGGATATTTACAAATTTGGCCAGCAGCTCTGATCCGAACTTAGGATCCGGCAGGATTTTACGCTGACCAATGACGCGACGACGTGGCATGGAAATACTCCGTTGTTAATTCAGGATTGTCCAAAACTCTACGAGTTTAGTTTGACATTTAAGTTAAAACGTTTGGCCTTACTTAACGGAGAACCATTAAGCCTTTGGCTTCTTCACGCCGTACTTGGAGCGAGCCTGCTTACGGTCTTTAACACCTGAGCAGTCCAGCGCGCCACGAACGGTGTGGTAACGCACACCTGGCAGGTCTTTAACACGACCGCCACGGATCAGGATCACGGAGTGTTCCTGCAGGTTATGACCTTCACCGCCGATATAGGAGGTAACTTCAAAACCGTTAGTCAGACGAACACGGCAAACTTTACGCAGTGCGGAGTTCGGTTTTTTCGGAGTGGTGGTGTACACACGGGTACAAACACCACGTTTTTGCGGGCAAGCTTCCAGCGCAGGCACGTTGCTCTTTGCAACTTTGCGTACGCGTGGTTTGCGAACCAGCTGGTTAACTGTTGCCATTAAATAGCTCCTGGATTTGCTTTTGCTTCGTAAACACGTAATAAATCGCCCCGTATAACTACGAGGACGCAGAATTTTAGGGCTGAGCCCATAGGGTGTCAAGAAATAACCAGGCTTTACGCATTACCAGGTCATTTGCTGCCGATGTTTTTCAGTGAGCGCGACGAAACCAGTATAGTCTACCGGCCTTATTTTGGCTGAAATTTGACCAGCAAGGCCGCGCGCGATCACGTCTTCCGTCAGCACCCACAGCGTGGCGGGCGACGTCAGCAAGCGGCTCAACGCGCTGCTGCCTTCCAGCGCGCCCAGCACGCCGTCCTGCAGCAGCAGTAAATCGTCTTCCGCCGTCAGCAAGAGCAGCAGCGTGTCGAGGTCGCTGTAATAAGGTGAATGCATCAGGGTGTGCAGCATAGCGCGCTCTTAAAAGGTGATGATGCGATCGTAGGTCGCCAGCTGCTGCCGCAGCGCCGCCGCATCCAGAATACCGACATCCATGACGCGCGCGCCCTCTTCCGCCAGGCCGCGTTCGCACAGCGCTTCGCGGCTGATATAGCACTGCTCGATATCATACAGCGCCAGCACGCCAAACGTGGCGGCGTGATTGCGCGCGAGGATCTTCTCCGGCTGCTGGTCAGGCATGAGTTGCAGAACGCCGTCGCCGATAAAGAACAGCCCTATCGACTCGCTCAGCGCGCCGGTGGCCAGCGCGGCGTCGAGCCCCTCGCGGCCAGCGCTGCTGCCGTGCGGCGCGCGGGTAAACACAAACGCGACGCGATTCATTAAAACTGCACCAGTCGATCGCAGCCGAGCGCGGCTTCCGCCAGCGCGCCCAGGCCGCTGAGTTCAAATCCCGACTGCAGATTGCTGCCCGCCAGCTGCAGCCGCTCCGCCTCCTGGGCGTCGGTAACGCCGCGGCGCAGCGCGGCGGCCACGCAGATATTCAGCGCCACGCCCTGCTTCTGATGCAGCTCCAGCCAGGCGCGCACGATATCCGCCTCGTCGCTGGCCGGCGCGGTAAGCTCATTGGCGTTCAGCACGCCCTCGCGATAGAAAAAGACGCTCTGCAGCTGATGACCAGCGGCCAGCAGCGCGCGGGCGAACAGCAAGGCGCTGCTCGCCTGCTGCGTGCCGTAGGCCGGACCGGTCACCAGCAGGGTGTAGCGCATCAGCGCTCCTGCCCCTGAAAATCGCCGTTCTTGAACTGGCGAATATAGAGATAGACGGTGTGCTTAGAGATATTGAGGCGATCCGCGACCTGATTGATAGCGTCTTTGATATCGAAGATGCCCTTCTCATAGAGGTTCAGCACGATCTGGCGATTCTTGGCGTTATTAGAGACATTGCGATCGGCGCTCACCTCTTCGATGGTGAACTCCAGCGTTTGCGTCACCAGATCTTCCACCGAGCTGGCGAAGTTCACGTTTGAATCGACCTGATGCATCTCCGGCGGCATAAAGGTCGACATAATCTGCGAGAACGGCACATCGAGGTTCATGTTGATGCACAACAGCCCAATGACGCGCTGCTGCCGGTTGCGTATCGCGATAGTGACCGATTTCATCAGCACGCCGCTTTTGGCGCGGGTGAAATAGGCGCGAGAAACGTTGCTGTCCGCGCCGTGCATATCGTGCAGCATGCGCAGCGCCAGATCGGTAATCGGCGAGCCCACTTTACGGCCGGTATGCTCGCCGTTGGCGATGCGCACCGCCGAACGCTTCAGATCTTCCAGCGAATGCAGCACGATTTCGCAGTGCGAACCAATCAGCATCGCCAGGCCGTCGACCACCGCCTCATAGGATCGGAGGATATCGTAGTCCGTCTGCTCGAAGGGACGCTGCTCCAGTAAATCGAAGTCGCTCAGTTCGCCGGGATTGAATGGATTTGACATCGAAGACATTACCCTAAATGGCTGGAGCCTGTCTCAGCGCAGCGGGCAGACTCTTTTTATTGGGAAAGTTATGCAGAGGATAGTCTGGCAAATGTCGCACGCTTATGCCAGAGCTTTGTCGCAGGCTGGAAATGAAACCGCCGCCCGAAGGCGGCGGCAGACAGATTATTGAGCTTTCTTCGCGTCGGCGGCTGGCGCCTGCGCTTTCTCATCTGCTTTTGGTGCCGGCTTGATGTCGAGCAGTTCAACATCGAACACCAGCGTTGAGTTGGCCGGAATGCCCGGCACGCCGTTTTTGCCGTAGGCGAGCTGCGGCGGGATCACCAGCTTGATTTTGCCGCCTTTTTTCACGTGCTTCAGACCTTCGGTCCAGCCCGGGATCACGCCGTCGAGACGGAAGGAGAGCGGCTCGCCGCGCGTATAGGAGTTATCGAACTCGGTGCCGTCGATCAGGGTGCCTTTGTAGTTCACGACAACGGTATCGCTGTCTTTCGGCGCGTCGCCGCTGCCTTCTTTCTCTACTTTATACAGCAGGCCAGATTCGGTTTTCTTCACGCCGCTCTCTTTGGCGAACTTGTCGGCGAAAGCGGTGCCTTTATCAGCGTTCTCTTTCGCGTCTTTTTCCATCTTCGCCTGCGCGGCGCCTTTCACGCGGCCTTCAAAGGCCTGCAGAGTCTGCTCGATCTCTTGATCGGAGAGTTTGCTCTTGCCGCCAAACGCATCCTGAACGCCAGCGATCAGCTGATCTTTGTCCAGCTTGATGCCCAGTTTCTCCTGTTCCTTCAGGGAGTTGTCCATGTAGCGACCCAGCGAGGCGCCCAGAGCATAGGCTGATTGCTGGTCTTCATTTTTGAAGGCCGCATTTTTTGGCGCCTGCGGTGCCGCATCGCTCGCAGCAGGCGCTGCGGTCGCTTCGGCTGCCATTGCCAGCGGCGCGTTCAGCGCGATGGCCATGGTGGTGGCTAACATTGTGACTTTAAACAGTGATTTCATCCTTTCTCCAAAACCGAAGCGTCTCACCTCGGGAATTATTGCGGACTAAAGCTCCACACTATAACTGTACGCGGCAGCGGCGAACACTCCCGCAGCGTAATTACCCGGTTCTCCTCCGACCTTTTTTGCATCAGGAAGTTTCATCAGAGATGATGCTGCAAAAGGCGTTATTCAACCCTATACAGGCGGAGCGGCAAAGAAATCGGGTGATTCTTACCGGGGAAGCCGTAGAATCAGCGCCTGATGCGAGATTCGCAGCGTCGTACTATAAGGAGAGGTCATGCAACAATCAGAGTGGGAACAACGGCTTGAAGCGCTGGAAAGCAAGCTGGCCTTTCAGGAGCTGACCATCGATCAGCTTAATCAGACGGTGGTGCAGCATGAGCTGGAAATGGCGAAAATGCGCGAGCAGCAGCGCCTGCTGCTGGATAAGCTGAAAGCGGCCGCGCCGTCGATGGTGGCGTCGCAGTCGGAAGAGACGCCGCCTCCGCATTATTGATCTGTCCAGAATGGCTGCGCAGCAGCGATGCCGCGTTGCTGCGTCAGCCGGAGATGCTCACATACCGCGGTATACTCCGCTCTCCCGCTTCCTGGCGCCTTGCCTCGCCGCTTGCTCGCGCATTCTTCGATCGCAAAGGCAAAAAAAAAGCCACCTCGAAGGTGGCCTTTGAAATCTGGGTGGCTTAGTGGTTGCAGCCGCAACCGCCGTGGCTGCCGCAGCCGCCGTTGCCGTGATCGTGACCATGGTCATGATCGTGGTCATGGTCGTGACCGTGCTCGCCGTGAACGTGGCCGTGCGCCAGCTCTTCCGGGGTCGCTTCGCGGATTGCGACAACTTCCACGTTGAAGTTCAGGTTCTGACCCGCCAGCATGTGGTTGCCGTCAACCACGACGTGCTCGTCTTCCACTTCGGTGATTTCAACCGGAACCGGACCCTGATCGGTTTCCGCCAGGAAGCGCATGCCAACCTGCAGTTCGTCAACGCCCATAAAGACGTCTTTAGGAACGCGCTGCACCAGGTTGTCGTCGTACTGGCCATATGCATCGTTAGCCGGAATATGCACGTCAAACTTGTCGCCGACATCGTGATTTTCCAGCGCTTTTTCCAGACCAGAAATCAGGGAACCATGACCGTGCAGATAGTCTAACGGCGCACTTACCGGCGACTCGTCAACCAACACACCATCTTCTGTACGTACCTGATAGGCCAGGCTCACCACCAGGTCTTTTGCTACTTTCATGATATCTCCTAACCGTTGAGAACTAAGATCCCGTCTCATTGGTCTATTCTTGCGTGCAATAACACCAACCAGAAAGGTTCGGGGCTGAGATCGCCTCTTGCGCGATGCGATTAACCTCAGCGTTAGTGGCGCCGATTGTATCGGAATTCAATCCCGCTGTAAGTTTAAGCGTAAAAAAAGCTGCGCCATTTCGCTACTCGGGATGGAAAATACCGATCACTTGCTCCTGGCTGCGAACCTGATCGCGAACCTGCTTGTCCGCCTCGCGCATCTGGTGTCCGCACTTCACGCACTCCACGACGTCAACGTTGTTTTCTCGCCACATCGCCAGCGTGTCTTTTTCCTGACAGTGCGGGCAAACCGCACCGGCAATAAATCTTTTACGCATAGTAGTTAACCTGTTTGCTGTTACTGATCTTCGTCCCAGTCGTCGATCTGTCGTCTCTCATGCTGCATCTCGCGCTGGAAAATATCCTCCAGCTCGCGCCGCGCCTCGCGCACGCGGGAGATCTGGGCGTTGTCCGTGTGATTCGGCATCAGCTCGCGCAGCATGCGCATATCGAGACGGCGGAAGTGCAGCTGCGCGCGCTGCGCCTGATGCGGATGCATGCCGACCGAAATCAGCGCCTTGCGTCCCAGCTCCAGCGCGCTGGAGAAGGTTTCACGCGAGAACTGCGTGACGCCCGCCAGCAGCAGCTCGTGCGCCTCGACGCGCCCGCGCGCGCGCGCCACAATCTCCAGCTGCGGAAAGTGCTGCTGACAGAGATGCACGATCGCCATGGTATCTTCCGGCTCGTTGCAGGTGATGACGATCGACTGCGCGCTGGCCGCGCCGGCGGCGCGCAGCAGCTCCAGCTCGGTGGCATCGCCATAGTAAACTTTGTAGCCGTACTTGCGCATCAGGCTGACCGCGCTGATATCGCGCTCCAGCACCGTGATCCTTTTATTATTGGCCATCAGCAGACGGCCCACCACCTGCCCCATTCGGCCGAAGCCCACCACGATTACCTGCGGCTGGTCATCCTCCACGAACGGCTTTTCGCCATCTTCGTCCACTTCATTAAAGCGCCGCGCCAGCAGCTTATCGATCGCCTGCATCAGCAGCGGCGTGGTCATCATCGACAGCGTGACCGTCACCAGCAGCAGCGGCAGCTGATCGCCAGCGAACAGGCGCGCCGAGGAGGCGGCGGAAAAGAGTACAAAGGCGAATTCGCCGCCCTGGCTCAGCACGCCGGCGAACTGCTGACGCTCGGAGCTGCGCAGGCCATAGACCCGCGCCAGCACATAGAGCACCAGCGTTTTCACCGTGACCAGAATCAGCACGCCGAGCAGGATCTCCAGAATATGGGTATAGAGCACGCCGAGGTTGAGCGCCATGCCGACAGAGATAAAGAACAGCCCGAGCAGCAGCCCCTTAAAGGGATCGATGGCGACTTCCAGTTCGTGGCGGTACTCGCTCTCTGCCAGCAGGATACCGGCGATAAAGGTGCCCAGCGCCATCGACAGTCCGAGGGCGTCCATAAACAGCGCCGAGCCCAGCACCAGCAGCAGCGCGGCGGCGGTAAAGACCTCGCGCACGCCGGAGGCGGCGATAAAGCGGAAAATCGGCCGCAGCAGGTAGCGTCCGCCCACCAGCATGCCGGCGAACGCCAGCACCTTCATGCCGATCTTCATCCAGTCGATATTGCCGCTGTCGCTGCCCGCCAGCAGCGGCACCAGCGCCAGCGCCGGGATCACCGCCAGATCCTGGAACAAGAGCACCGAAAAGCCGAGCTGCCCCGCCTCGCTGCGGTTCATGCCTTTGTCGCGCATCAGCTGCAGCGCCATCGCGGTCGAGGACATTGCGAGGCCGATGCCGCCAATCACCGCGGCCTGCCAGCTAAAGTCGCTCAGCCACAGCAGCGCGCCGAGGATGCCGGCGGAGATCAGCACCTGCGCGGCGCCGACGCCAAAAATCGAACGTCGCAGCGCCCAGAGCTTCGACGGATTCAGCTCCAGCCCGATGATAAACATCAGGAACACCACGCCCAGCTCCGAGAAGTGCAGGATCTCATCGACGTCGCTGATAAAGCCCAGTCCCCAGGGGCCGATAGCGATACCGGCCACCAGATAGCCCAGCACCGCGCCAATGCCGAGACGCGCGGCGATGGGCACAATCAGCACCGCCGCCACCAGATAGATCACCCCTGCGGTCAGCAGCGTTTGTCCTTCCATCAGAGACCTCCGTTGGGCAGCGGCGCGGCAAGCCATTCGCCATAGGCGCGGGCAAAGTGGCCCATCACCTCTTTCGGCTGTCGCCGCGCCCAGTAAAGGATCATCGGCGTCATCCAGTGCATGCGGCACATCTGCGCGGTGAGTTCGAACGGGCGCATAATGTCCGACATGGAATAGCGGTTAAGGCCGTTCTGCTGATAGGCCGCCTCCGGCTCGCCGGTGGTGATCACGCTGCGCCAGTATTTGCCTTCCAGCGCGTTGCCGTCGACGCCGTTGGCGAAGCCGCGCGACAGCACGCGATCCAGCCACTCTTTCAGCAGCGCGGGACAGCTATAGGTATAGAGCGGATGCTGAAAAACGATCACCTGATGTTCGCGCAGCAGCTGCTGTTCATAGTGAATATCGATAAAAAAATCAGGATAGTGGGCGTACAGATCGTGTACGGTGACGTTCTCCTGTTTCTGCGCCGACTGCAGCAGGACCCGATTTGCTATCGACTCCTGCGTTTCCGGATGGGCGTAAAGCAGCAAAACTTTTGCTGGCTGCGACATAGTTATCCTCTTCCAAAGCGTCGTCATAGCGGCGCTTTTCCGCTACCATGCACGACGCGACACCCTCTAATTATGTGGTGGGTAAATTAACATATTCTGACGATACGGCGCTTATGATTGTCTTTTCTTCTCTGCAAATCCGCCGCGGCGTCCGCGTGCTGCTCGATAACGCTTCCGCCACCATCAATCCCGGTCAGAAAGTCGGTCTGGTGGGCAAAAACGGCTGCGGCAAATCGACCCTGCTGTCGCTGTTAAAAGGCGAGATCGCCAGCGACGCCGGCGGCGTGACCTTTCCCGGCAACTGGGCGCTGGCCTGGGTTAACCAGGAGACCCCGGCGCTGAGCAAACCGGCGCTGGAATACGTTATCGACGGCGATCGCGAATATCGCGAGCTTGAGGCGCAGCTGGCGGACGCCAATCAGCGCAACGACGGCAACGCCATCGCGCTGCTGCACGGCAAGCTGGACGCGATTCAGGCGTGGAGCATTCACGCCCGCGCCTCAAGCCTGCTGCATGGCCTCGGTTTTAGCCAGGAGCAGCTGAACCGTCCGGTGAGCGACTTCTCCGGCGGCTGGCGTATGCGCCTTAACCTTGCACAGGCGCTGGTCTGCCGTTCAGATCTGCTGCTGCTTGACGAACCCACCAACCACCTCGATCTCGACGCGGTGATCTGGCTGGAGCGCTGGCTGAAAAGCTACGAAGGCACGCTGATCCTGATCTCGCACGACCGCGACTTCCTCGATCCGGTGGTGGATAAGATCATCCATATCGAGCAGGAAAGCCTCTACGAGTACACCGGCAACTACAGTTCGTTCGAACGCCAGCGTGTCGCTAAGCTGGCGCAGCAGCAGGCGCTGTTTGAAAGCCAGCAGGAGAAAGTGGCGCACCTGCAAAGCTATATCGACCGCTTTCGCGCCAAGGCCTCGAAGGCGAAGCAGGCGCAGAGCCGCATCAAGATGCTGGAACGCATGGAGATGATCGCGCCGGCGCACGTCGACAACCCCTTCAGCTTCAGCTTCCGCGCGCCGGAAAGTTTGCCCAACCCGCTGCTGAAGATGGAGAAAGTCACCGCAGGCTACGGCGAGCGCATTATTCTCGACGCCATCAAGCTCAATCTGGTGCCGGGCTCGCGCATCGGCCTGCTGGGCCGCAACGGCGCGGGCAAATCGACGCTGATTAAGCTGCTGGCAGGCGAACTAACTCCGCTCGACGGCGAAGTCGGGCTGGCGAAAGGCATTAAGCTGGGCTACTTCGCGCAGCATCAGCTGGAGTATTTGCGCAGCGACGAGTCACCGCTGCAGCATCTGGCGCGTATCGCGCCGAAGGTACTGGAGCAGCAGCTGCGCGACTATCTCGGCGGCTTCGGCTTCCAGGGCGACAAGGTCAGCGAAGTCACGGCGCGCTTCTCCGGCGGCGAAAAGGCGCGGCTGGTGCTGGCGCTGATCGTCTGGCAGCGCCCTAACCTGCTGCTGCTCGACGAACCGACCAACCACCTCGATCTCGACATGCGCCAGGCGCTGACCGAAGCGCTGATCGATTTCGAAGGCGCGCTGGTGGTGGTCTCGCACGATCGTCATCTGCTGCGCGCCACCACCGACGATCTCTATCTGGTGCATGACGGCAAGGTCGATGTCTTCCCGGGCGATCTGGAGGATTACCAGCAGTGGCTGAGCGACCTGCAGAAGCAGCAGGCGCAGGCGGACGCCGCGCCGAAGCAGGGCAACGGCAACAGCGCGCAGGCGCGCAAAGATCAAAAGCGTCGAGAGGCTGAGCTGCGCACGCAGACGCAGCCGCTGCGCAAAGCGATCGAGAAGCTGGAGAAGCAGATGGCGAAATGTCAGAGCCAGCTCACCGAAGCGGAAAACCAGCTGGCCGACGGCGACATTTACGATCCATCCCGCAAAGCGGATCTGACCGCGGCGCTGCAGCGTCAGGCAGAGAGCAAAGCGGCGCTGGAAGAGGCCGAGATGGCGTGGCTGGATGCTCAGGAGCAGCTGGAGGCGATGCTCGCCTCCTGACTTTCGCTTTTCGCTTTTCGCTTTTCGCTTTTCGCTTTTCGCTTTTCGCTTTTCGCGGACTTAAAACGATCGTACCGGAGCGAGACAAGGCGCCAGCCGCGCCATAAGCGGAGCATACTGACGTATGTGAGCATTATGGCGCGGCGCAGCAACGCCGTCGCAGCCCGGTACGGACGTTTTAATATAAGCACGCCATAAGCGGAGCATACTGACGTATGTGAGCATTATGGCGTGGCGCAGCAACGCGGTCGCAGCCCGGTACGGACGTTTTAATGTAAGCAGTACGGACCTTTTAAAAAGGCCGATCCCCCAGCACCGTCGCCCGATGCATCACCCGCCTTGCCGGATAATAATCCGCATTCGCATAGTGCTGCGTCACGCGGTTATCCCAGATCGCCACGTCATTCGGCTGCCAGCGCCAGCGCACCTGAAACTCCGGCTTAGTCGCATGCGCATAGAGCAGCTCCAGCACGGCGTGACTCTCTTTCTCGCTCAGCTCGACAATCCGCGTGGTAAATCCTTCGTTAACGAATAGCGCCTTGCGCCCGCTCACCGGATGGGTGCGGATCACCGGATGCTGCACCGGCGGATGCTTCGCCACCGCCTCCTGCCAGCGTTGATGCTCCTCCTCGGTTCGACGATATTTATACTCCTGGAACGACTTCCTGAAGTCGTGCTCGGCGTGCAGCCCCTCCAGCAACGTCTTAATCGGGGCGGAAAGGGTTTCATATGCTGCGATGCCGCTCGCCCACAGGGTGTCGCCGCCTGACTCGGGCAGCAGCTTTGACGCCAGAATCGCCACCGCCGGCGGCGTGTTGATAAAGGTCACGTCGGTGTGCCAGTTGTCGTTATCCGGCGGATTATCCTGATGCGTATCCAGCACGATGATCTCCTCCACGCCCTCGGCATGCGGATAAACCGGGTGAATATGCAGATCGCCGAAGCGCGCCGCCAGCGCGCGCTGCTGATGCGGCGTAATCAGCTGGTCGCGCAGAAACAGCACCTGATGGCGCAGCAGCGCGTGATAGAGCTGTTCAAACTGGGCGTCGCTGAGCGGCCGGGTTAAATCGAGATTCGCCACCTGCGCGCCAATGTAAGGGCCGAGCGCGGTGATGTTCAGCTTTTCGTTCATGATTGTTCTCCGTTCCAGGGCGTCAGCCGACGCTGCAGGGCGCGCAGCCCGAGTTCTAAGGTAAAGGCGATCAGCGCGATGACGGCGATGCCCGCCAGCACCACGTCGGTTGCCAGAAATTCGCCGGCGGACTGCACCATAAAGCCGAGCCCGCGCGTCGCGGCGATTAGTTCCGCCGCCACCAGCGTCGACCAGCCGACGCCGAGGCCGATGCGCAGGCCGGTCAGGATCTCCGGCAGCGCGCCGGGCAGGATCACCCAGCGCAGCAGCTGCCAGCGGCTGGCGCCCAGCGACTGCGCGGCGCGGATGCGCACCTGCTGCGTATTGCGCACGCCCGCCAGGGTCGAGAGCGTGACCGGCGCGAAAATCGCCAGATAGATCAACAGGATTTTGGAGGTCTCGCCGATACCGAACCAAATTACCATCAGCGGCAGATAGGCGAGCGGCGGCACGGGACGATAGAGTTCAATCAGCGGGTCGAGCAGGCCGCGCACCGCCGGGCTCAGCCCCATCGCGATGCCGACCGGAATGCCGATGGCCGCCGCGGCGAACAGGGCGACCAGCATGCGCGTCAGGCTGGCGGCGAGATGCTGCCACAGCGTAGCGTCCATAAAGCCCTGCGGGCTGGCGATCAGCAGCAGCTTGCTCAGCACCTGCTGCGGCGCCGGCAGAAACAGCGGGCTAATCAGCCCCAGCGCCGTGACGCTCCACCAGATCAGCAGCAGCAGCGCCAGGCTCAGCAGGCTCAGGCTGAACGAGCGGGAAAAGGGCCAGCGCAAACGTCGACGCGCCGCCGTGGTTTTGTCGTTAATCACCGCGCTCATGCAAAGGCCTCCCGCTGCTCGAACACCCGGCTCAGCACATATTCGCGCTGCGCAATAAAGTCAGGATCGGATTTAATGGCGCGGCAGGGTTCGCCGGCGGCGAAGCGCTGGCCGAAGTTAAGCTTCAGGCGCTCTACGATGCGGCCCGGCCCCGGCGAAAGCAGCAGCAGCTCGCTGGCGAGAAACACCGCCTCTTCGATATCGTGTGTGATAAGAAAAATTTGCTTGCCGCTGTCGCGCCACAGCGTCAGCAGTAGCGTTTGCATCTGCTCGCGGGTAAAGGCGTCCAGCGCGCCGAAAGGCTCGTCGAGCAGCAGCAGCTGCGGATCTGCTGCCAGCGCGCGGGCAATGCCGACGCGCTGGCGCTGACCGCCGGAGAGCTGCCAGATGGGGCGGTTCTCCGCGCCTTCCAGCCCCACCTTCTTAATCAGCCGCCGCGCGATGGCGTTGCGCTCGCCGCGCGCCATTCCCGCAAGCTGCAAACCGAACGACACATTGTCCAGCACGTTGCGCCACGGCAGCAGCCCTTCATGCTGAAACACCACGCCGCGCTCCGCGCCCGGCCCGCTGATGGTTTTCCCTTCCAGCGTGATGCTGCCGGACTCGACCGGCAAAAAGCCGGCGATCAGGTTCAGCAGCGTGGTTTTGCCGCAGCCCGACGGTCCGAGCGCCACCAGCAGTTCGCCTTTATCCAGCTGCAGGTTGATATCCTGCAGCGCGGGTCGTCCGTCATAACGCGCGTTGAGATGAGCGATGCGCAGCATGGGGTTCTCCTTACTGTTTCGCCAGCGGCTCGACAAAGCGGGTGGTGACGAAGTCGCTGTAGTCGGCATTCGCCTGCGGCACTTTGCCCTGCTCTTTCAGGAAATGCGCCGTATCGACAATCGCTTTATTCACCGGCTTGCCCAGCTGCTCTACCTGCTGCTGCGCCGTGAGATAGGTATTGCCCTTCACCAGATCCGGCACCTGCGCCTCCGGCACGCCGCTCAGGCGCGACAGCTTGCTCAGGTTATCCGGCTGCTTCAGCCATCCATCCGGATTGTCGATATAGGGTTTCTGCGCCTCAAGGGCGCTGCGGGCGAAGGCGGTCACCACCTCAGGATGCGCCTTCGCGAAATCTTTGCGCACTACCCAGACGTCGAGCGTCGGCGATCCCCACTGCCCAACCTGGGAAGAGTCGGTCAGCACCTTGCCATCTTTCTCGAGCTGGTTGACGGCGGGCGCCCAGACGTAGGCGCCGTCGATATCGCCGCGCTGCCAGGCGGCGATAATCGCGGGCGGCTGCAGGTTCACCAGCTGCACTTCGGTCGGCTTGATGCCCCAGTGCTTCAGCGCCGCCAGCAGGCTGTAGTGGGTGGTGGAAATAAAGGGCACGGCGATGCGCTTGCCAATCAGATCTTTCGGGCCGCTGATGCTTTTCTTCACTACCAGCGCCTCAGAGTTGCCGAGCTGGGACGCCAGTAAAAAGGCTTCGATCGGCAGCTGCTGGGTGGCGGCCACCGCCAGCGGGCTGGAGCCGATATTGCCGATCTGCACGTCGCCCGACGCCAGCGCGCGCAGCACGCCCGCTCCGCTGTCGAACTTACGCCAGTCGACGGTCGCGCCGCTCTCTTTGGCGAACGTGTTGTCCGCCTGCGCGACTTTGGCCGGTTCGGCGGAGGTCTGGTACGCCACCGTCACATTGACGGCCTGCGCCTGAAAAACCAGCAGCGAAAGCGCCGCGGCCAGAAGGGTTAAGGGTCTCTTTACTGCCATGATGTCGCACTCCGCCAGGATTTGATGATGGGCGCAGTGTCGCCAGCGACGATGATTTCATAAAGGAATTAAAAATTATTCTTAATAAACAGATGTTCTTAGATCATGATCGGCAAAGCTGATGCGAAATCTGGCAATAGATACGCCATTATTGAGACAAAATGGCAGGCGCTCACATTGCCGCTGTGCTATTGATAAGGCTCTACGGTAAACCGACGAAAAAAGGGTTGCGGCAACATGTCCATCGAGAAGGTCGCGCTGCTGGCGGGCGTATCAAAAGCAACGGTATCCCGCGTGCTTAACGATCATCCAGGGGTGAAAGCGGATACGCGCGATCGGGTGCTGGCGGCGATCTCCGCCAGCGACTATCAGCCCAATCTGCTGGCGCGCCAGCTGCGCACCGCCCAGAGCCATATGCTGCTGGTGCTGATCTCCGATATTACCAATCCCTTCTGCTCGCGCGTGGTGCAGGGTATCGAAGCGGAAGCAGAGGCGCAGGGCTACCATATTCTGCTCTGCAACTCCGCCTCGCAGCTGCGGCGCGAATCCGCCTATCTCGGCCTGCTGACCGGCAAAGTGGTGGATGGCGTTATCACCATGGATGCGGCGTCTGCGCTGCAGGATATCGCCGCCCTTATCGGCGACGCGCCCTGGGTGCAGTGCGCAGAGTACGATCCCGCTATACCGGCTTCTTCCGTGGCTATCGATAACCGCGATGCGGCGCAGCAGACGGTGCGCTATCTGGCGGGCAAAGGCCGCCGCCGTATCGGGCTGGTGAACAGCGATATGCGCTACCTCTATTCACACCAGCGGGAGGCGGGCTATCGCGCAGGGCTGGATCAGCTGGCGCTGCCGTGGCGCGGCGTGGCTTATACCAGGGAGATTTCATGCGAGGCGGGCAGCCAGGCGCTGCGCCAGCTTTTGCAGCAGCCCGAACCGCCTGACGCGGTGCTGGCGGTATCGGACGTGCTGGCGGTAGGCGTGGTGCACGCCGCGCGGGAGGCGGGTTTGCGCGTGCCGGAGGATCTCGCCGTCGTCGGCTTTGACGGCATCCCCTTTACCAGCAGCCTCAACCCGCCGCTGACCACCGTCGAGCAGCCGATGTATCAACTGGGCGCGCGCAGCGTGCAGCTCTTGCTACAGCGCATTCGCCGTCCGACGTCGCCCGTGGTGCGCGAAGTGCTGCCGTGGAGGCGCGTCGAGCGCGCCTCCAGCTAGCTCAGCGCCAGATCAGTAGCACGCAGGCGGCGGTCAGCAGCCCCATCGCCAGGTTAAAAATGGTCCAGGCGCGGCGGCTGCGCAGAATGCGGCCGATCAGCGCGCCGAAACCGATCCAGATAACGCCCGCCACCAGGTTAACCAGAAACATGCCGAAGCTGATGGCCGTCACCGAGTGCAGATAGGCGGAGCCGGCAAGGCTAAAGCTGGCGATCGCGCCCAGCGCCATCAGCCAGGCTTTCGGATTGATCAGCTGCAGCAGGCCCCCCTGCCAGAACGGCATCGGTTTCGGCGGCGCGTCGCCGGTTTCCAGCTCTTCATAGGCGGCGGTGGCGATTTTCCACGCCAGCCAGAGCAGATAAAGGCTGCCGGCGATCTTCAGGATAAGGTGCAGCGCGGGATAGAGCAGGATCAGGCTGCCGACGCCGAACGCCACCATCAGCAACATCAGCTGCATGCCGATCATAATGCCGATCATCAGCGGCACCGTGCGCCAGAAGCCGAAATTGGCGCCGGACGCGGTGAGTAACATATTATTAGGGCCTGGCGTGATAGCAGCGACCCAGAGAAAACCTAACATTGAGAAAAACAGGCTCAGTTCCATGAACGGGCGCTCCTTACCCCCAGATTCGCAACAAGCCTAACGAAGCTAACAGTGTGATATGGATCAGACAAGTGCTGGCGATATGAATTTTACTCCTGAGGCAGCGGCGAGCTTTATGCCGCCGCGCGCCCTGCGCAATCCGCATCTGCAGACGGTGCTGCCGCGTCTGGTGCGCCGTCGCCTGCTGCTGCGTCCGCACTGGCAGCGCCTCGACCTGCCGGACGGCGACTTCGTCGATCTCGCCTGGAGCGAAGATCCGCAGCAGGCGAGCCATAAGCCGCGCGTGGTGCTGTTTCACGGTCTGGAGGGCAACTTCCACAGTCCTTACGCTCACGGGCTGATGCACGCCTGCCAGCGTCACGGCTGGCTCGGCGTGGTGATGCACTTTCGCGGCTGCGGCGGCGAGCCGAACCGCCTGCATCGCATCTATCACTCCGGCGAAACCGAAGACGCCGCCTTTTTTCTGCGCTGGCTGAAAACGCGCTGGGGCGATGCGCCGACCGCTGCGGTAGGCGTCTCGCTCGGCGGCAATATGCTGGGCTGCCTGCTCGGCAGGCTGGGCGACGCCGCGCCGCTCGACGCCGGGGTGATCGTCTCCGCGCCGCTGCTGCTGGAGCCGTGTAGCCTGAAGCTGGAACAGGGATTTTCGCGCTTTTATCAGCGCTATCTGCTCGACCAGCTGAAAAAGAACGCCGAGCGCAAACTCCTCGCCTGGCCGGGAACGCTGCCGGTGGATCTGCCGCAGCTCAGAGCGCTGCGTCGCCTGCGCGACTTCGACGACGCCATTACCGCCCGCGCCCACGGCTTTCTTGACGCGGGCGACTATTACCGTCGCGCCAGCGCCATGCCGCTGCTGAAAAATGTGCGCAAGCCCTTGCTGATCATTCACGCGAAAGACGATCCTTTTATGACTGACGAGGTGATCCCGCAGCTGGATCGGCTCTCAGCCAGTACCACCTATCAACTCACGCCGCATGGCGGACACGTTGGCTTTGTCGGCGGCACGCTGCGTCAACCGCAGATGTGGCTCGAGCAGCGTGTGCCGCAGTGGCTTACACAGTGGCTCTCATCATGATTATTCCCTGGCAACAGCTCGATCCCGACACCCTTACCAACCTGATCGAAGCCTTTGTGCTGCGCGAAGGCACCGACTATGGCGAGCAGGAGCGCAGCCTGGCGCAAAAGGTGGCCGACGTGCGCCGCCAGCTGGAGCGCGGCGACGTGGTGCTGGTCTGGTCGGAACTGCATGAAACCATCAATATCATGCCGCGCAGCGAATTCCGCGGCTGATGCGTCGAGGCGCTTTTCGTGTTAACAATGCTCATCGCCCGACTTTAAAGGGAGCTTTTTCATGTCAGCACGACACCCGATTATTGCGGTAACCGGCTCCAGCGGCGCCGGCACCACCACCACCAGCCTGGCGTTTCGTAAAATTTTCCAGCAGCTCAATCTGCACGCCGCCGAGCTGGAGGGCGACAGCTTCCACCGCTATACGCGGCCGGAAATGGATATGGCGATCCGCAAGGCGCGCGATTTAGGGCGTCACATCAGCTATTTCGGCCCGGAAGCCAACGATTTCGGCCTGCTGGAGCAGACTTTTATCGACTACGGCAATGCGGGCAAAGGCCAGTCGCGCAAATATCTGCACACCTACGACGAAGCGGTGCCCTGGAACCAGGTGCCCGGCACCTTTACGCCGTGGCAGCCGCTGCCGGAAAATACCGACGTGCTGTTTTACGAAGGGCTGCACGGCGGCGTCGTCACGCAGCAGCATAACGTGGCGGAGAAGGTCGATCTGCTGGTGGGCGTGGTGCCGATCGTCAACCTGGAGTGGATCCAGAAGCTGGTGCGCGACACCGGCGAGCGCGGCCACTCGCGCGAGGCGGTGATGGACTCGGTGGTGCGCTCGATGGAGGATTACATCAACTTCATCACGCCGCAGTTCTCGCGCACCCACATTAACTTCCAGCGCGTGCCGACCGTCGATACCTCGAACCCGTTCGCCGCGCGCGAAATTCCGTCGCTGGACGAGAGCTTTGTGGTGATCCATTTTCGCGGGCTGGAGAATATCGACTTCCCCTATCTGCTGGCGATGCTGCAGGGCTCATTTATTTCGCACATCAATACGCTGGTGGTGCCGGGCGGCAAGATGGGGCTGGCGATGGAGCTGATTATGGCGCCGCTGGTGCAGCGGCTGATGGAAGGCAAACAGATCGCCTGACCAGGTCTGGCGCGGTCGCGGGTAGCAAGGCCCGATCGCAAAGACGCAAAAAACGGCATCCCTGCCAGCTCGGCCCGCGCGTATACGCCCCTCATCCTTGATGGGGCGCCCGTAAACGGGCCAACGCGTTGCGTTGTTCAAAAACGCTCCCGGCGTTTTTGTCCATGGCGCGGGACGCTTTGCTCTTCGGGCCTTGCTACCCGCTCCTTACGTACAGTGCGCTTTTTTACAGCGCGACCACTTCATAGCTATGGGTCATCTCTACGCCTTTGCCCAGCATTAACGCCACCGAACAGTACTTCTCCGCCGAGAGATCCACCGCGCGCGCGACCGCTTTATCGCTCAGCGCCTTGCCGGTGACCACGAAATGCAGATTAATATGGGTAAACAGGCGCGGCGCCTCTTCGCGACGCTCCGAGGTCAGCTTCACCTCGCAGTCCACCACATCGTTGCGGCCTTTTTGCAAAATAGAGACCACGTCGATGGCGCTACAGCCGCCCGCGGCCATCAGCACCATCTCCATCGGACTAGGCGCTTTATCGCCGGAGTTGCCGTCCATCAGGATCTGATGTCCCGACGCCGACTCGCCGAGAAAGGTTAATCCTTCGACCCACTTCACTCTTGCCTGCATGTTTCTACCTCGAGAATAGCCCGTTTGCCGCCAGAGTACGCGTTCACCTGGCAAACAGCAATCCAGAGTAATCCCCCCTTTGCTGAAGCGAGACAACAGAAGACAGTCGGCAAAAGCTGTGCTACAAACAGTGCTGAAAATAGTTCGTTCTGATAGGGACGAAGACGGGACATCTCAAGCGCCTGGCGCAAAATAAGGCCCGAATAATCTCCTTTAGGGGAAACGCTTGAAGCTTTCATCGCCTGGCAGGGACTCATCTCCCCGCGTTTTGGGCACGATTACAACAGAGGATAATAGCGAATGGTTCTCGGCAAACCGCAAACAGACCCTACACTCGAATGGTTCCTGTCCCATTGCCATATTCACAAATATCCATCCAAAAGTACGCTGATTCATCAGGGTGAGAAGGCTGAAACCCTCTACTACATCGTGAAAGGTTCCGTTGCGGTGCTGATCAAAGATGAAGAGGGCAAAGAGATGATCCTCTCTTACCTGAATCAGGGTGATTTTATCGGCGAGCTTGGCCTGTTTGAAGAAGGTCAGGAGCGCAGCGCCTGGGTACGTGCGAAAACCGCGTGCGAAGTAGCGGAAATTTCCTACAAGAAATTCCGTCAGCTTATCCAGGTGAATCCGGATATTTTAATGCGTCTCTCTTCGCAGATGGCGCGCCGTCTGCAGGTTACATCGGAAAAAGTGGGCAATTTAGCTTTCCTCGACGTGACCGGACGTATTGCACAAACCCTGCTTAACCTGGCGAAGCAGCCAGACGCCATGACGCATCCCGACGGCATGCAAATCAAAATTACTCGTCAGGAAATTGGCCAAATCGTTGGTTGCTCGCGTGAAACCGTGGGCCGCATTTTGAAAATGTTGGAAGACCAGAATCTGATTTCCGCACACGGCAAAACCATTGTCGTTTACGGCACCCGCTGATTTCCTCTCACTCACGGCGTGATGTCACCGTCACGCCGTTACTGTTTTTAGTGAAGTGATGTGGCGCCGAATCATCTATCACCCCGAAGTTAACTATGCCCTGCGGCAGACGCTGGTGCTCTGCATTCCGGTGGCGCTCGGCTGGCTGTTCGGCGATCTGCAAAAAGGCCTGCTTTTCTCTCTGGTTCCCGCCTGCTGCAACGTCGCGGGTCTGGATACGCCCCATAAGCGCTTCTTCAAACGTCTCATCGTCGGCGGCTCGCTGTTCGCGCTCGGCAGCTTCCTGATCCAGCTCTTAACCCTGAAAGGGGTGCCGCTGCCTGCCGTGCTCTTTGCTCTGCCGCTGCTGCTGGGCGTCACCGGCGAAATCAGCCCGCTGCACGGCCGCCTGCTCTCCGGCACGCTGGTGGCGGCCATCTTTACCCTGAGCCTGATCGGCCGATTGCCGATCTATGTGCCGCCGCTGCTCTATATCGGCGGCACGCTCTGGTACGGACTCTTCAACTGGTTCTGGTTCTGGCTGTGGAAAGAGCAGCCGATGCGCGAAACCCTGAGCCTGATCTACCGCGAGCTGGCGGACTACTGCGACGCGAAATATACCCTGCTGACCCAGCTTACCGACCCGGAAAAAGCGCTGCCGCCGCTGCTGGCGCGCCAGCAGAAAGCGGTCGATCTGATCAACACCTGCTATCAGCAGATGCATATGCTCTCCGCCAGCCGCGACAACAGCCACAAACGGCTGACGCGCGCGTTTCAGGTGGCGCTCGACCTGCAGGAGCATATCTCCGTCAGCCTGCATCAGCCGGAAGAGGTGCAGAAGCTGGTAGAGCGCAGCCACGCCGAAGCGGTGATCCGCTGGAACGCCAAAATTATCTCGGCGCGGCTGCGCGCGCTGGCCGACGCCATTCTCTACCATCAGTTGCCGAGTCGTTTCGATATGGAGAAGCCGCTCGGCGCGCTGGAGAAAATCGCCCGTCAGCATCCCGATAATCCGGTGGGCCACTTCTGCTACTACCACTTCAGCCGCATCGCGCGCGTGCTGCGCACGCAAAAACCGCTCTACCAGCGCGACCTGATGACCGATCGCCAGCGCCGCCTGCCGCTGCTGCCGGCGCTGCGCAGCTATCTGTCGCTGAAGTCCGCCGCGCTGCGCACCGCGGCACGCTTCGCCGTGATGCTGATGTTCGGCAGCGCGCTGGCGATGCTGTTCGATATTCCCAAGCCCTACTGGATCCTGATGACCATTATGTTCGTCAGCCAGAACGGTTACAGCGCCACGCGGGTGCGCATCCAGCACCGGGCGCTGGGCACCTTCGCCGGCCTGGTGATCGCCGCCGCCTCGCTGCGCTTCGCGGTGCCGGAATCGCTGGTGCTGCTGTTTATGCTGGTGGTGACGCTGGTGAGCTATCTGGTGACGCGTAAATATTACGGCTGGTCGATGATTGGCTTTACCGTGACGGCGGTCTACTCGCTGCAGCTGCTGTCGCTGAACGGCGCGCAGTTTTTACTGCCGCGTCTGATGGACACGCTGATGGGCTGCCTGATCGCCTTCGGCGGCATGCTGTGGCTGTGGCCGCAGTGGCAGAGCGGGCTGCTGCGTCAAAACGCCCACGACGCGCTGGAAACCTATCAGGATGCGCTGCGGCTGCTGCTGGGGCCGGAGCAGGAGGCGAAGAAGCTGGCCTGGCAGCGCATGCAGGTCAATCAGGCGCACAACGCGCTCTTCAACTCGCTCAATCAGGCGATGCAGGAGCCGGGCTTCAACGCCCAGTACCTGAAAGATATGCGCCTGTGGGTGACGCACAGCCAGTTTATCGTCGAGCATATCAACGCCATGACCATCCTCGCCCGCGAGCACACCATGCTGACGCCGGACCTGGCGCAGCGCTATCTGCAGTCGTGCGAAGTGGCGCTGCAGCGCTGCCAGCAGCGGCTGGAGTATGACGGACCGGGATCGCAAACTAACGTGATGGCGGGCATAGAAAACCTGGATGAAGGGCCGACGACGATTCTCGAGCAGCATGTGAAGCGCATTCTGGAGCATCTTAACGTGATGCATACCATCTCGTCGCTGGCGTGGAGCCAGCGGCCGCACCATGGCCGCTGGCTAATCAGACATTTGCGGAAAGGATAGTCAGGCGGTCAGCGCGCGTTCTACCGCCCGGGCGAAACGCGCCATGCCCTCTTCAATATCGGTGGGCTCAATCACCAGCGACGGCGCAAACCGGATCACGTCGGTGCCCGCCACC
Organism: Pantoea sp. X-Soil-MYKO-1289; assembly: GCF_059730625.1. Lineage (NCBI taxonomy): Bacteria > Pseudomonadati > Pseudomonadota > Gammaproteobacteria > Enterobacterales > Erwiniaceae > Pantoea > Pantoea sp. X-Soil-MYKO-1289. The sequence goes on along the minus strand of NZ_AP036004.1, from coordinate 326,699 downwards.
AGCACCATTAGCCCTTCCGCCGCTGCGGCGTTAAGGATGTCGCGCGCCTTACCGGCGTGCTGCGGCTTCAGCGCCGCGCCGATCAGCAGCCCTTTGCCGCGGATATCAGAGAAGAGATCCCGCTTCGCGTCGATCGCCTTCAGCGCCGCGACGAACTGCTCGCGACGCGCCTGAACGCCCTCCAGCACCTCCGGCGTATTGATCGCGTCCAGCGCCGCTTCCGCGACCGCGCAGGCGAGCGGATTGCCGCCATAGGTGGTGCCGTGCACGCCCGGCGACATGGTTGAGGCGATATCCTCGGTTGTCAGCATGGCGCTGACCGGGAAGCCGCCGCCCAGCGCTTTGGCGGTGGTAAGGATATCCGGCGTCACGCCGTAGTGCTCATAGGCGAACAGCTTACCGCTGCGTCCCATGCCGCTCTGCACCTCGTCCAGCACCAGCAGCGCCTGATGCTTATCGCACAGCGCGCGCAGCCCCTGCATAAACTCTGGCGTCGCGGGCATTACGCCGCCCTCGCCCTGAATCGGTTCGACCACGATGGCGCAGGTATGGTCGTCGATAACCGCTTTTACCGCCTCGAGATCGTTAAAGGGAACGTGCACGATATCCGCAGGTTTCGGCCCGAAGCCGTCGGAATATTTCGGCTGGCCGCCGACGGAAACGGTAAACAGCGTGCGGCCGTGAAACGCGTTGTGGAAGGCGATGATTTTGCTTTTGAACGGGCTGTGGCGCTGACAGGCGTAGTAGCGCGCCAGCTTGAAAGCGGCCTCGTTCGCTTCCGCGCCGGAGTTGGCGAAGAAGACGCGATCGGCGAAGGTGGCGGCGATAAGCTTGCTGGCAAGGCGCAGCGCCGGCTCGTTGGTAAAGACGTTGCTCAGATGCCACAGGGTTTCGCCCTGAGTTTTCAACGCCTCGACCAGCGCCGGATGACAGTGGCCCAGCGCCGTAACGGCGATGCCGCCGGAAAAGTCGATATACTCTTTGCCCTGCTGATCCCAGACGCGGCTGCCCTTGCCTTTGACCGGCACGAACTGCGCGGGTGCATAAACAGGCAAAATGACGTTATCGAACGTTTCCCGCGTTACCGCAATTTTCTCCGCTGCCATCGACGACCACCTTTGATTATTTATTGAGCCACAGTGAAATAATAGTCATAAAATATGCATAATAAATCAACCGAAGGCAAACATAACTTCAGGATTCAAGAAAATTACGCAGTAGCTGGTGTCCCTGCTCGCTCAGAATGCTTTCCGGATGAAACTGCACTCCTTCCAGCGCCATTTCCCGATGACGAAAGCCCATGATCTCATCCGGCTCGCCCTCTTTCAGGCTCCAGGCGGTGATCTCGAACGCGTCGGGCAGTGAGTCCCACGCCACGATCAGGGAGTGGTAGCGCGTAACGGTCAGAGGATGGTTGAGGTTGCGGAACACGCCGCGCTGGTTGTGGGCGATAGCGGAGGTTTTGCCGTGCATCGCCTGGCGGGCGCGCACGATTTTTGCGCCGTAAGCCTGAGCGATCGCCTGGTGACCCAGGCAGACGCCGAGCACCGGAATGCGCCCGGCGAAGTGGCGGATCGCCGCCATCGAAATGCCTGACTCGTCGGGCGTACAGGGCCCTGGCGAAATCACCAGATGCGATAGCGGCAGCGCCGCCATCTCTTCCAGCGTGATGGCGTCGTTGCGTACTACGCGTACCTGCGCGCCAAGCTCGCAGAAGTACTGATAAAGATTCCAGGTAAAGGAGTCATAGTTGTCGATTAGCAGCAGCATAGTCCGTCCTGACTGAGAAAACCGCCGCTATTCTACGCGTTTTACAGGCTGGCGCGACTCACGACGCGGGCAAAAACCGCCTCCAGCGGCGCCAGATCGCCGTCCGCGCCCGCCTGACTGGCCTCGCGCCACTGCGCTGGCTCGACCTTCTGCCAGTCAAGAAAATAGCCGGCGTGCAGCGCCAGCTGCTCGAAGAAGATGCGCTGGGCGCGACCGTTGCCTGCGCGGAAGGGATGCAGCATCGCGATTTCGCAGTAGTAGTGCGCGATGCGCGCCGCGAAATCCGCCTCTTCCAGATTGCGCAGTCCCTCTTCCTCTTCCAGCGCGTCCATCAGCGTATTGCCCTCTTTTTCGATGTATTCGAAGTGGCAAAACGGCGTGTCGTCGCGCCAGATATCAATGGTGCGCAGCTCGCCCGCCCAGCCGTAGACATCCTGAAACAGCGTGCGATGAATATGGCGCAGGAAAGGCAGGCCGATGGTGGCCGGCCCCAGCTCCAGGGTGGCGAGGCGCGCGGCGCTGAACGCCAGCTCCGCCTTGCGCAGTTGAGCGGCGTCGTGGATATCCAGACGGTTTTTCAGCACGTTGTCGTTCTGCCACAGATAGGGATCGCGGGCCACGCTGCTATTCGGCGCCATACTGCCTCCTCAGCGAATCGAGTCGCGCTTCGGCCGCGTCAGCCTGTTCGTAAGCGCTGGCAGGCTCCGCCAGGGTTAAGCCGTCCAGCCGACAGCTGGCCTGATAGCTGACGACGCGTCGCTGCTGCCAGAGCGTATTTTTCTGTTTCTCGGTGAGTTTGTTTGCCATGCCGCCTCCTGCTCAGGGTTGTCCACACTCTCGAAGCTGAGTATAGGAGCAAATTTTCCCTTTGCCGGAGACGGACAAGGCGAGGCCGCCAGAGGATGGCGGCGCTATAGCTCAGGGCAGGACTTTGGCGGAAAGGATAACTACCGGTTTTACCGGCACATTTTGATAAGGGCCGACATCTTTAGTCGGGACCTGGGCGATTTTATCGGCCACGTCCATTCCTTTCACAATTTTACCAAAAACCGCATAGCCGAAGTCGCGCTGGCCGTGGTCAAGGAAGGCGTTATCGGCGACGTTGAGAAAGAACTGGCTGGTGGCGCTGTCTTTATCGGCGGTGCGCGCCATAGAGATGGTGCCGCGCAGGTTGCGCAGACCGTTGTCCGCTTCGTTCTTGATCGGCGCGTTGGTCTGTTTCTGCTGCATGTCAGCGGTAAAGCCGCCGCCCTGCACCATAAAGCCCGGGATCACGCGATGAAAAATCGTGTTGTTGTAAAAACCGCTGTTAACGTAGTCAACAAAGTTTTTCACCGAAACCGGCGCTTTTTGATTATTCAGTTCGAGTTCGATATTACCGGCGGACGTGGTGAACAGGACGTGCGTATCGCCTTTGGCAGCCAGCGCCGAGGCGGAAACGGAGGAGAGCGCAAACAGGGCGACGGCCGCTGTAAGAGTACGTTTAAGCATGAATGAGTCCTTACCTTGGAGAGCAGCTTTTAACGACACTGATTGTAAAGAGCATAAAATACAAGAGCCAGCGTTTTACCGTTATTTACGCACGGGTTGCTCAAGCCAGCAGAATCGCCCGCGCAAACGTTTTCGTGACATAAATCACATTATGAATGAAATATGAAAACTGATTTTCAGTCTTTATTTATTAAGATCACAGTTCCGTTTACACTTTCTGACAGTTTTACGCCGCCCTCTCTGTTTTCCACAGGTTCAAAACATGACAAATCGTAATCGTATCGGGCTTACCTGGATAAGCTTTTTCTCGTACGCGCTGACCGGCGCGCTGGTGATCGTCACCGGCATGGTCATGGGCGACATCGCGAAGGATTTCCAGCTGCCGATTGAGAGCATGGGAAATACCTTTACCTTCCTGAACGCCGGCATTCTGGTCTCGGTGTTCCTGAACGCCTGGCTGATGGTTATCGTGCCGCTGAAGCGCCAGCTGATTTTCGGCTTTATTCTGATGGTGCTGGCGGTGCTGGGCCTGATGACCAGCCGCGATCTCTCCGTTTTCTCGCTCTGTATGTTTGTGCTGGGCGTGGTCAGCGGCATCACCATGTCGATCGGCACCTTCCTGATCACCCATCTCTATGAAGGCCGTCAGCGCGGTTCGCGCCTGCTGTTCACCGACTCCTTCTTCAGCATGGCCGGCACGCTGTTTCCCGTGCTGGCTGGCATCCTGCTGGCGCGCGCGCTGCCGTGGTACTGGGTCTATGTCTGCATCGGCATTATCTACGTCGCCATTTTCGTTCTGACGCTGTGCGTCGAGTTCCCGGTGCTGCGCAAGCCGGAAAACAGCCCGACGGTGGAGAAAGAGAAATGGGGCGTCGGCGTGCTGTTTCTCGCCGTGGCCGCGCTCTGCTACATCCTCGGCCAGCTCGGCTTTATCTCCTGGGTGCCGGAGTACGCCACCAAAACCATGGGCATGGATATCGCCAGCGCGGGCCAGCTGGTCGGCAACTTCTGGACCGCCTATATGGTCGGCATGTGGGCCTTTAGCTTCCTGCTGCGCTTCTTCGATCTGCAACGCATCCTGATGGTGCTGGCCGGCCTGGCGACGCTGCTGATGTACTGGTTCGTCAGCACCACAGACGCCAGCATGCTGCGCTGGGTGATCATGATTCTGGGCTTCAGCTCCAGCGCCATCTACACCACCATCATTACGCTTGGCTCGCTGCAGACCAAAGTCTCCTCGCCGAAGCTGGTGAACTTTATTCTCACCTGCGGCACGGTCGGCACCATGCTGACCTTCGTGGTGACCAGCCCGATCGTGAAGCAAGGCGGCGTCCATGCCGCGCTGCTGACGGCGAATGGTCTCTACGCCGTGGTGTTCGTGATGTGCGTGCTGCTGGGCTTTGTCACCCGGCACCGCCAGCACGGCCACGTGATGCACTGATGAAGCAGGGCGGCGCAGGCCGCCCTCTTCTTTTCCCCGCCCTGAAATGTGATCCAGCTCTTTTTTTCAGTAAATCGAATAACTTACAAAAAACACTTCAAAAACAGCGATATACCTCATAATAGGTATACAGAAAGGCGCTTGATGTATATCAATATGAGCTAAAAACGGCGCGCTATTGTAGCCTCAATTCCCGCAATTTTGAGGCAAGCATGAGCAAGCACAATGTCGTCGTTATCGGTAACGGCATGGTTGGGCATCGCTTTATTGAGGAGCTGATCGACAAAGCCGAACCCGGCCAGTTCGCGTTAACCGTCTTCTGCGAAGAACCCCGCGTCGCCTATGACCGCGTCCACCTTTCCGCTTATTTCTCTCACCATACTGCCGAAGAACTCTCTCTGGTTCGCGAAGGCTACTATGAAAAACATCAGGTCAATCTGCTGCTGGGCGAGCGCGCCATCACCATCAACCGCGAAGAGAAGCTGATCCACTCCAATACCGGCCGCGCGGTGAGCTACGACACGCTGATTTTCGCCACTGGCTCTTACCCCTGGATCCCGCCGATCAACGGCGCGGAAGGGGCCGACTGCTTTGTCTATCGCACCATCGAAGACCTCAACGCCATTGAAGCCTGCGCGCGCCGCAGCAAACGCGGCGCGGTAATCGGCGGCGGCCTGCTCGGCCTGGAAGCCGCTGGCGCGCTGAAAAACCTGGGCGTGGAAACCCACGTGATTGAGTTCGCGCCGGTGCTGATGGCGGAGCAGCTCGACGTCCAGGGCGGCGAGCAGCTGCGTCGTAAAATCGAAGAGATGGGCGTGCAGGTGCACACCAGCAAAAATACCCGTCAGATCGTGCATCACGCCGCGGGCGGCAAAACGCTGGAGTTCGCCGACGGCAGCGCGCTCGACGTCGATTTTATCGTCTTCTCTACCGGCATTCGTCCGCAGGACAAGCTGGCGAAGCAGTGCGGTCTGGCGCTCGGTCAGCGTGGCGGCATCGCCGTCGACGACCGCTGCCGCACCAGCGATCCGGCGATCTACGCCATCGGCGAGTGCGCCGCCTGGCAGGGCCGCGTCTTCGGCCTGGTGGCGCCCGGCTATAAAATGGCGCAGGTGGCGAGCGACGCCTTAACCGGCCGCGACAGCGTTTTCCAGGGCGCCGACATGAGCGCCAAACTCAAGCTGCTCGGCGTGGACGTCGGCGGCATCGGCGACGCGCGCGGCCGTACGCCGGGCGCGCGCAGCTACGTCTGGCTGGATGAGAGCCGTTCGGTCTACAAACGCCTGATCGTCAGCGAAGATGGCAAAACCCTGCTCGGCGCGGTGCTGGTAGGCGATACCAGCGACTACGGCAATCTTCTGCAGCTGGTGCTCAACGCCATTCCGCTGCCCGAAAATCCAGAAGGGCTGATCCTGCCCGCCGGCAGCGGCGAAAAACCGGTAATGGGGGTCGATTCGCTGCCGGATAGCGCGCAGATCTGCTCCTGCTTCGACGTCAGCAAAGGCGACATCATCAAAGCGATTCAGGGCGGCTGCCATACCGTCGCCGCGCTGAAGAGCGAGACCCGCGCCGGCACCGGCTGCGGCGGCTGCATTCCGCTGGTGACGCAGGTGCTGAACGCCGAGCTGAGCCGTCAGGGCATCGAGGTCAATAATCATCTCTGCGCTCACTTCCCCTACTCGCGCCAGGAGCTTTATCACCTGATCCGCGTCGAGGAGATTAAAACCTTCGACGCGCTGCTGGCGAAATATGGCACCGGCTACGGCTGCGAAGTCTGCAAACCTACGGTGGCGTCGCTGCTGGCGTCGTGCTGGAACGACTTTGTGCTGGCGCCGCAGCATACGCCGCTGCAGGACAGCAACGATCTCTTCCTCGGCAATATCCAGAAAGACGGCACCTACTCCGTGATCCCGCGCTCGCCCGGCGGCGAAATCACGCCGCAGGGTCTGAAGGTGATTGGCGAGATTGCCGAACGCTACAGCCTCTACACCAAAATCACCGGCTCGCAGCGCATCGGCCTGTTCGGCGCGCAGAAAGACGATCTGCCCGCTATCTGGTCACAGCTTATCGCCGCGGGCTTTGAAACCGGCCAGGCCTACGCCAAAGCGCTGCGCATGGCGAAAACCTGCGTCGGCAGCGCCTGGTGCCGCTACGGCGTCGGCGACAGCCTCGGCTTCGGCATCGCGCTGGAGAATCGCTACAAAGGCATCCGCACGCCGCACAAAATGAAGTTCGGCGTCTCGGGCTGCACGCGCGAATGCGCCGAGGCGCAGGGCAAAGACGTCGGCATTATCGCCACGGAAAAAGGCTGGAACCTCTACGTCTGCGGCAACGGCGGCATGAAGCCGCGCCACGCCGATCTGCTGGCGGCCGACCTCGATAGCGATACGCTGATCGCCTACCTTGACCGCTTTATGATGTTCTATATCCGCACCGGCGATCGGCTGCAGCGCACCTCGCTGTGGCTGGAGAGTCTGGAAGGCGGCATCGACTACCTGCGCAGCGTGATTGTCGACGACAAGCTGGGCATCAACAGCAAGCTGGAGGCGGAGCTAGGCGAGCTGCGCGCCCGCGTGCGCTGCGAGTGGAAAGAGGCGGTGGGCGATCCCGCGCAGCAGGCGCGCTTCGCCCACTTCATCAACGCGCCGCTGCGCGACCCCAACGTGCAGATGGTGGCCGAACGCAGTCAGCATCGTCCGGCGCGGCCGGAAGAGCGCATCGCCGTCACCCTGATCGAGGAGAGCGAAGTATGAGCCAGTGGACGCCCGTCTGCGATCTGCAGCAAATCCTGCCCGCTACCGGCGTATGCGCGCTGGTAAATAACCAGCAGATCGCCATTTTCCGGCCGCGCGACGATGGCGAGCTGTTCGCCATCAGCAATATCGATCCCTTCGCCCAGGCCAGCGTGCTGTCGCGCGGCATTATCGCCGAGCATGAAGGCTGCCTCTGGGTGGCCAGTCCGCTAAAGAAACAGCGTTTTCGCCTCAGCGACGGCTGCTGTATGGAGGATGCGTCGCGCTCTGTCGCCGCTTATCCCGTTCGCGTCAACGCGGGCAAGGTCGAGGTTTGCGCCTGATCTCCTCCTCGCCCTGATGCTATGCTACGCCGCCGACGCCCCGCGCGTCGGCGGCCTGCCCTCTCTTCTCGCTTTCAGGATGCGCTATGGACTACTTTCCCCTTTTTTGTCGCCTGCAGGGCAAGCGCTGTTTGCTGGTGGGCGGCGGCGACGTCGCCGAGCGCAAAGCGCGGCTGCTGCTGGCCGCCGGCGCCGATCTGCACGTCGGCGCGCGGCACTTTTCCCCGGCGTTCCAGCAGTGGGCCGATCGCGGCGAGCTGGCGCTGATTCCGGGCGCGTTCAACGACGCCTGGCTGGATGAGTGCTGGCTGGTGGTCGCCGCCACCGATGACGACGCGGTGAATCAGCAGGTGGCGCAGGCCGCCGAAGCGCGCCGTATCTTCTGTAATCTGGTGGACGCGCCGGAGCAGGCCAGCGCCATTATGCCGTCGATTATCGATCGTTCGCCGCTGATGGTTGCGGTCTCTTCCGGCGGCCGCGCGCCGGTGCTTGCCCGCCTGCTGCGCGAAAAAATCGAGGCGATGCTGCCGCAGCATCTCGGCCAGCTGGCGTCGCTAGCGGGCACGCTGCGCACGCGCGTTAAACAGCGTTTCGCCTCAATGGCGCAGCGACGCTTTTTCTGGGAGCGCTTTTTCACCAGCGATCGGCTGGCGCAGACGCTGGCCAACGGCGACGGCGCGCGCGCGGCGCAGCTGGTCGACGCGCTATTCTGCGACGCGCTGCCTGCTCAGGGCGAGGTGACGCTGGTCGGTGCTGGACCGGGCGACGCCGGACTGCTGACACTGAAAGGACTGCAGCAGATCCAGCAGGCGGACGTGATTGTCTACGACCGGCTGGTCTCCGAGGAGATCCTGAATCTGGTGCGCCGCGACGCGGAGCGCATTTTCGTCGGCAAGCGCGCCGGACATCACTGCGTGCCGCAGGAGCAGATCAATCAGCTGCTGCTGGAGCAGGCGCAGCGCGGTAGGCGCGTCGTGCGGCTAAAAGGCGGCGATCCCTTTATTTTCGGCCGCGGCGGCGAGGAGCTGGAGGCGCTGGCAGCGCAGCAGATTCCGTTCAGCGTGGTGCCGGGCGTCACGGCGGCGTCGGGCTGCTCGGCCTACAGCGGCATTCCGCTGACGCACCGCGATCATGCCCAGAGCGTGCGGCTGGTGACCGGCCATCTGCAGCAGAAAAATGCGCTGGAGTGGGAGAAACTGGCTGCCGAGCAGCAGACGTTAGTGTTCTATATGGGGCTGTCGCAGGCGCCGCATATTCAGCAGCAGCTGATGCGTCACGGCATGCGCGGGGATATGCCGGCGGCGCTGATTGAGAACGGCACCAGCACGCGGCAGCGCGTGGTGACCGGCACGCTGGATCGGCTCAGCGAGCTGGCGCAGCAGGTAGAGAGCCCGTCGCTGATAATTATCGGCAGCGTGGTGTCGCTGCGCGATCGCCTGCGCTGGTTTTAAGCAGCTTGCGCTATGCAGAAATAAAAACGGCGGGTACAAACCCGCCGTTCATAACAGTCACTTAAGCTCCCGTTTCAGGGCGCGGCGACAAAGCCGATCGCTTCGTACACCTTCTTCAGCGTTTCCTGCGCGCGCTCACGCGCTTTCTGCGCGCCGTCGCGCATCACCTGCTCCAGGAAAGCTTCGTCGTTGCGGTAGCGGTTATAACGCTCCTGCAGCTCGGTAAGCATGCCCGATACCGCATCCGCCACCGCGCCTTTCAGGTGGCCATACATCTTGCCTTCGAACTCCGCTTCCAGCTCGGCGATGGTTTTGCCGGTAACGCCGGAAAGAATGTCCAGCAGGTTCGAGACGCCCGCTTTCTCTTTGATGTCGTAACGCACTACCGGCGGCTCTTCGGAGTCGGTCACGGCGCGTTTGATCTTCTTCACCACCGACTTCGGATCTTCCAGCAGGCCGATGACGTTATTGCGGTTATCGTCCGATTTGGACATCTTGCGCGTCGGCTCCAGCAGCGACATCACGCGCGCGCCCGATTTCGGAATAAAGGGTTCAGGCACGCGGAAAATATCGCCGTAGATAGCGTTGAAGCGCTGCGCGATATCGCGGCTCAGCTCAAGGTGCTGCTTCTGATCTTCGCCTACCGGCACCTGATTGGTCTGGTAGAGCAGAATATCCGCCGCCATCAGCACCGGATAATCGAACAGACCCGCGTTGATGTTCTCTTCGTAGCGCGCCGACTTGTCCTTGAACTGCGTCATGCGGCTCAGCTCGCCGAAATAGGCGTAGCAGTTCAGCACCCAGCTCAGCTGAGCGTGTTCCGGCACGTGCGACTGCACGAAGATGGTGCTCTTGCTGGGATCGATTCCGCAGGCGAGATAGAGCGCCAGCGTATCCAGCGTCGCCTTGCGCAGCGCCGCCGGATCCTGACGAACGGTGATAGCGTGCAGATCGACGATGCAGTAAATGCAGTGGAAATCGTCCTGCATCTGCACCCACTGACGCAGCGCACCCATATAGTTGCCAATGGTAAGTTCGCCGGACGGCTGTGCGCCGCTGAAAACAATGGGTTTCATACTTGTGTCCTGATTAGTGCAGCCCGAGAAGGGGCAAAAGTTCATCAAAAGAGTCGAGGGTCAGGTCAGGCTTGCTGTCGGCGATCGGCTCGCCGTAGTTGTAGCCATAGGTCATGGCGACGTTCGGCACGCCAGCGGCCTGCGCCGCCTGAATATCGTTGCGAGAATCGCCGACGAACAGCAGCTGATTCGGCAGCACGCCGAAGCGGCCAAGCACCAGAAAAATCGCGGCCGGATGCGGTTTTTTTACGATAACGTCATCGCCGCCAATGATCAGCGTAAACGCCTCGGCGATGCCGAGGGAGGCCAGCAGCGGCGCGACGAACGGCGTCGGCTTATTGGTGACGATCGCCAGCGGCAGCCCTTTGGCATGCAGCGCCAGCAGCGTCTCTTTCACCTGCGGAAACAGCGTGCTGCCCGCGTCTACCGTCGCGGCGTAGTGTTTGTCGAACAGGGCGCGCGCGTCGCGCTGCTCGTCGGGCTGCGGCTCCCGGCCCAGCGCCCAGGTCAGCGCGCGCGACATCATCACGTCCGCGCCGTTGCCGATCCAGGTCGAGGCGCGCTCCACGCCCGCCGGCGGCAGCTGCAAATCAGCCAGCGCCAGGTCGATCGCCTGCGACAGGCCGGGCGCGCTGTGCACCAGCGTGCCGTCGAGGTCGAACGCCAGCGCGCGAATATCAGTGAAATGAGCCATTAACTTTCTCCAGTTCGTGACGCATCTCATCAATCACTTTCTTGTAGTCGGGATGGCCGAAAATCGCCGAACCGGCGACGAACATATCGGCGCCGGCGGCGGCGATCTGCGCGATGTTGTCGATTTTGACGCCGCCGTCCACTTCCAGACGAATGTTGTAGCCGCCGTGATCGATGCGCCTGCGCGCTTCGCGCAGCTTATCCAGCGTGCCGGGAATAAAGGACTGGCCGCCGAAGCCCGGATTGACCGACATGATCAGGATCACGTCGAGCTTATCCATTACATAGTCGAGATAGCTCAGCGGCGTCGCCGGGTTAAACACCAGGCCCGCTTTGCAGCCGTGTTCTTTGATCAGCTGCAGCGTACGGTCGACGTGCTCGCTCGCTTCGGGATGAAAAGTGATATAGCTGGCGCCTGCTTTGGCGAAGTCCGGGATCAGCGCATCGACCGGTTTAACCATCAGATGCACGTCAATCGGCGCGGTAATGCCGTAGTCGCGCAGCGCTTTCAGCACCATCGGCCCCATCGTCAGATTGGGAACGTAGTGATTGTCCATCACGTCGAAATGCACCACGTCGCCGCCGGCGGCTAACGCTTTTGCGGTATCTTCACCCAGGCGGGCAAAGTCCGCCGACAGGATTGAAGGGGCCAGCAAATATTGTTTCATCCGATTCTCCCAATGTTGTGCGCCAGCCTTGCGGCTGACGTAATGCCTGGTCGCGGACGAAACAGACTAGCAGTAAAGTGCCAGCAGTTCGTCGACCTGTGTGCGACCCGTTATGCTTCGGCTGATAGAACGCCGCGCTTTCACCACATGTAATACTGCATCCTGATACCAGAGACGCGTCAGAGCGGTATCGTGATTTGAGATCAGAACCGGTATGCGGCTCTCGAGCGCCAGCCGCGACGCCAGCTCCGCCAGATGCTGCTGCTCGCGCATGCTAAAGCTGTTGGTGTGGTAGGCCGTAAAATTGGCCGTCGCCGACAGCGGCGCGTAGGGCGGATCGCAATAGACCACTGAGCCCGCCTGCGCGTTGGTCAGGGTAACATCGTACGATTCGCAGACAAAGGTCGCCTTTTGCGCGCGCTCGGCGAACCACAGCAGTTCCGCTTCCGGAAAGTAGGGCTTGCGGTAGCGGCCGAAGGGCACGTTGAACTCGCCGCGCAGATTGTAGCGGCACAAGCCGTTATACCCGTGACGGTTAAGATAGAGAAACAGCAGCGCGCGCTCGTAGGCGTCGCGGCTGGCGTTAAAGGCGATGCGGCGCTGGTAGTAGCACTCCGACGTATTGCCTTCAGGCGAGAACAGGCGACGCGCGTCCTCGATAAATGCCGCGCTGCGCTGCTTAACGATATTGTAGAGATTGATCAGGTCGCTGTTGATATCCGCCAGATGGTAGCGCTCATAGTCGGTGTTGAGAAACACCGAACCCGCGCCGACAAAAGGCTCAATCAGGCAGTCGCCTTGCGGCAGATGGCGACGGATATCCTCCATCAGGGGATATTTGCCTCCTGCCCATTTCAGGAAAGCGCGATTTTTCTTCATGCTGTCGTGGTTATACATCTTATTGTGGAGCTGTGGCGGACCGACAGCAGAACGGCGCTTATCAACGGGGCCGGCTTAACCGGCCCCACATAGTTTACTGGCTGGCTTCTTTCTTAACCTGACTTACGGGCTTCACCCAGGGATTCTGCGCACGCACTTCCGCGGGCAGCGAGGCGACGGCGCGTCGGGCATCCGCCGAAGTAGCGTAAGAGCCGCTCACCAGCACGTACCACGGCTGGCCGTTGCGGGTGGTTTTATAGACATGATAGCCGCTGAGATTCTGTTTTTTCGCCCAGGCGTTCAGGCTCTCTGCGCGCGAAGCGCCGCTCAGCTGCAGCGTGTAGTTGCCGCCTGGCACCGATTTCGCGGCCGCGCCGTTGCCGATCGCGCTGCTGGCTGCCGTGCTGCTGCCGCCTGTCGCGCCGTTAAGAGCAGGACGCGCCGGCGTGGTATGGGTGCGGCTTTCGCTGGCCGCCGGTCGGCTGGCGGTCGAAGATTTATGCGCCGGTTCGCGTGACGCATGCGTCTGCGCAGCGGGACGCTGCGAGGTCGGACGCGTCGCCGCAGGCGCGCTTATGCTGCCGTTGCCAGCGCTGCCGCTGACGGTTGCCGGCGCGGTCGGCAGTGAACTGCCGCCCTGTGCGGCGCTATCGACCTGCTGCTGCTGATTGCTCAGCGCGCTGTTGAGATCGCCGGGCAGGGTAACGCGCTGCTGGCTGGCTGGCGCTTCTACCGGCGCCGCCTGGGTCGGCGTAGAGGAGACCGGCGGCATGGAGACGTCGCGCGATGTCGTACCTTCGGCCGGCGCGCTATTCGCGGCCGCGCCTTCCGCCGGCGTCGTCTGGCCGCCGCTCATCGGCGTCGAGCCGGAAAGATCGATGCTCTTTTCGCCACCGCTGCCGCCAGATGCCGGCGCGTTAGCCGCGCCGTTGCCTGACGCCGGTTTGCTCTCGTCCGGGCCTTTCAGCGCCGAGCCAATGCCGAGCACCAACAGCAGCAGCACCAGAATGCCGATGCCCATCATCATATGCTGGCGCGAAACCGGCACTTTAGGGGCGGAAGCCGTCTTACGCGGGCGCGAGGGACGGCGGTCGCTGGCGTCAGGTTTTAACTCGTCTTCCGGTTTAAACTCATCCATTTTGCCTCCTCCGTAAAGCGGCATTCGGCCATGCGCACCCCGCGCGCCGCGTCACCACTTAACTGCTTATATTCAGGGTTTCTGACAGTCGTTAATCGCAGCCAGCACCATATCATGCGGCACGCCGCCGCGCACTTCGGAGCGGCCTAACGCCAGCGGCAGCACCAGCCGCAGCTCGCCCGCCAGCACCTTTTTGTCGCGCAGCATATGCGGCAGATACGCTTCCGCCTTCATGCTTTCCGGGCCGTGCACGGGCAGACCCGCGCGCTGCAGCAGCGCGATAATCCGCTGCGTGTCGGCCTCGCTGAACTGGCCCAGACGCTGCGCCGTGCGCGCCGCCATGACCATACCCGCCGCGACAGCTTCGCCGTGCAGCCAGTTGCCGTAGCCCATATGCGCCTCGATAGCGTGGCCGAAGGTGTGGCCCAGATTCAGCAGCGCACGCTGGCCGTGTTCATGCTCATCGGCCGCGACTACGTCCGCTTTAAGCTCGCAGCAGCGGCGAATGCACCAGGCGGTCGCCTGTTCATCCAGCGCCAGCAGCGCATCGAGATTTTGCTCCAGCCAGCTAAAGAACTCGCCGTCCAGAATAATGCCGTATTTGATCACTTCCGCCAGGCCTGAAGCGAGCTCGCGCGGCGGCAGCGTGCGCAGACAGTCGGTATCAATCACCACCGAGGCGGGCTGGTAGAAGGCGCCGATCATGTTTTTGCCTAACGGATGGTTTACGGCCGTTTTGCCGCCAACCGAAGAATCGACCTGCGACAGCAGCGTGGTGGGCACCTGAATAAAGCGCACGCCGCGCTGATAGCTGGCGGCCGCAAAGCCGGTAAGATCGCCGATCACCCCGCCGCCCAGCGCAATAAGCGTGGTGTCGCGGCCGTGCGGCTTTTGTAGCAACGCGGTAAAGACGTCATCCATCACGGCCAGCGTTTTGTACTGCTCGCCGTCGGGTAGAATCACCTGGTCCACTTTGACGCCTGCGGCCGTCAGCAGCGCCGAGAGCTTATCAAGATAGAGCGGCTCCAGCGTCTGGTTGGTGACCAGCATTGCATTATCGCCCGCTTTCAGCGGCCAAAAAGAAGCCGGATCCTTGAACAGTCCGGCGGCAATGGTGATGGGATAGCTACGCTCTCCCAGTGAGACGGTGATCTTCTCCATGATGCTCGATACCTGTTACTGAGCCTTTCGGCATTAGATCAGTTTTTTTCCAACATGTGGATAATCTGGTTGGCCACCACTTTCGCACTTTGATCGTCAGTACGAATGGTGACATCCGCGATCTCTTCATAGAGCGGGTTGCGCTCACCCGCCAGCGCTTCAAGCACTTCACGCGGCGGCGAATCAACCTGCAGCAGCGGACGCTTTTTATCGCGTTGCGTGCGTGCCAGCTGTTTCTCAATGGTGGTTTCAAGATACACCACGACACCACGGGCGGAGAGACGATTGCGTGTTTCCCGAGATTTGACGGAACCGCCGCCGGTCGCCAGGACAATGCCCTGCTTTTCGGTCAGCTCGTTAATGATTTTTTCTTCGCGGTCACGAAATCCAGCTTCGCCCTCGACGTCAAATACCCAGCCCACATCCGCTCCGGTACGTCGCTCAATTTCCTGATCGGAATCGAAAAATTCCATATTGAGTTGCTGAGCTAACTGACGACCAATAGTGCTTTTGCCGGCACCCATCGGCCCAACCAGAAAGATATTGCGTTTCTCTGCCATTTTGTCGGTATTACTAAGAATTCGTTGATGATACCCCGCGTTCAGCGATATCGCTGGCGGGACAGGAACTGAGACCTCATGAGCGTTAGCAAGAGTCAGACGAAAAATTATCTCAACACTCAAGGGCGTTTGGCAACCGAATAAATCGCCCTCCGGCATTCCCCTTGCGGGGCCGGTGTGCGATATGCGAAACGATGCGCATTAGCGCTGCGCTTTTTACGCGCCGCCTACAGATGAGATATCTGACCCTGACGGATACGCGCCGTCGGGACGGTTACAGCGTTCTAAAAATCGCTAAACCTTGTAAGCTAATTCCTGTCCTGCGTCAACGCAGTTGGCACTGGGGAGCGCATTTTCCGGTTTATCCGGCGGAAAGCGCTGCTTCCCTGACCAATCGCGGCGTAATAAAGATGACCAGCTCGCGTTTTTTATTTTCCGCGGTCTGATGGCGAAACAGCGATCCCAGCAGCGGAATATGGCCCAGCACCGGCACGCGACTTTCGCCCTGACTGCGCTGCTGCTGAAAAATGCCGCCCAGCGCCAGCGTTTCGCCATCTTTCAGCGTGACCTGGGTTTCAATCTCCTGCTTATCAATGGAGAGGACGCTGCCGTCGCCGCTCTGCACCGCGCGGCCCGGCACGTTCTGGCTGAGGTGAATTTTCAGCTGGATGCGCCCATTGCCCAGCACGTTGGGCGTGACCTCCATGCCCAGCACCGCCTCTTTAAATTCGATAGTGGTCGCGCCGCTGTTGCCCGCCGACACCTCGTAGGGTATCTCGCTGCCCTGTTTAATCATCGCCTTCTGCTGATGCGAGGTGAACAGGCGCGGGCTGGCGATAATCTCGACCTGGTTTTCCTGCTCCAGCGCGCTGAGTTCCATGTCGAGCAGCCGACCGCCGACCCGCGCCAGCGTCACGCCTGCGGTGATCCCCGGCGAACTCGCCGCCAGCGGGATCGCCAGCCGGGGATTGCGCAGCGCGTCGGTCACCGCCTCAGCGCCAGCCGGCAGGTTCCAGCTCACGCCCAGCTCCCGCAGCCTCTCCTCGCTGATGGTGACGATATGCGCCGCCAGCTCTACCTGTTCGAGCGGCACATCAAGCGCCCGCAGCCAGCGCTCGGCATCGCTGAGCGCCGCCGGCGTATCGCGCAGCAGCAGCGCGTTAGCGCGCGCGTCGAGGGTTACGCTGCCGCGCGGCGTCATCAGCGCCTGCCGCTCGCCCTGAAAGCTGCGGTAGACCTCCGTCGCGCTGGCGTAGCGCAGCGTAACGGCGCGCAGCGCGAGCGGCGCCTGCTGTGCGCTGACCGCCTGCGCCTGCTGCTCTTTTAGCTGGCGCCAGCTGTCGGGGTAAACCAGCAGCACGTTCTCCTCTTCCACGACGGTCAGCTCCGCCAGCCGCGTCACCAGCGACAGCGCCTGCCGCCAGGGCACGTCGTCGAGACGCAGCGACAGCCTGCCCTCTACGCCTGGCGCGATTAACAGGTTCACGTGCTGATAGTCCGCCAGCGCCTGCAGAATGCGCTCGACCGGCGCGTCGTCGAAGTTAAGGCTGAGCCGCTGGCCGTGTTCACCGTTGCTGAGATCGTCAGTGGCCTGGACGGGCGCGAGCCAAAGGCTGGTCAGCAGTAAAAGTGTCATCCTGAGCATGAGCGCTTCCTTTGAGAGAGAGTGTGACGAATTGCGGCGCGCAGCCGCTGCCTGCGGTGAGCGTCAGGCTGCGAGGCGCTATAGCGCTCAGTCGCCAGCCCGGCAGCGGAAGGCGATCCGCTGCCGCGATTTTAACGACGCCTCCCTGCGGCGACGTCAGCCAGGCGCGCAGGCGCGGCGCACGTCCCAGCACGCCCTGCAGCCGCCAGCCGGTTAGCGCGGCTGGCGGCTCGCACCGGCTCTCCGGCGGCGGCTGAAACGGATCGCGCGGCGCGGCATAAAGCGTGGTCGCCGCCAGCCAGAGAGGCAGCCATTTAGCGCGCATCGTCGCTCTCCAGCCAGAGCTTCGCCTGCACCTTTCCCTGTCGCGCCTCCAGCAGAAAGCGCGCCGGAAAGGGAGCCGTGGTGCGCGCCAGTTCGGCGAACAGCGGCAGAAACTGCTCCCACGCCAGCAGCAGCGTTAGGGCGCGCGGCTCTGTTTCGGGCTGCCACGCCTGCAGCTGACTGCCGCGCGCCGCCAGAACGGCGTCGAGCGGCGCGGCGCGGGACGACGCCTCAGAGTGGCGCGCGCTATCGGCCAGCTGCGCGCGCAGCAACGCCTCGTCAGGCAGCGCATTGAGCTGCGCCAGCTGCTTCTGGTACGCCTGCTCAAGCCGGGCGATATCGGCGCGCAGCGCCTGTTGCGCCAACTGTTGCGGCCGCAAAAATAGCAGCCAGAGCGCCAGCGTCGCCGCGGCGAAGCATGCCGCTACTATGCCGAGCTGTCGGCGCAGCGGCAGATGCAGCCAGTATTCCAGCGCGCTATTCATCGGCGATCTCCTCAAGACGCGCGCGTAGCGCAAAGCGATAGCCGCCATCTGGCTGACGCTCGACGTTGCCCTGCCGCACCATGGCAAAGAGCGCCGCCTCGCCGAGACGGCGCCGCAGTTCGCCAATCGCCCGCACCTCCTGCGCGCGTCCCTCGATACGCAGCTGCGTCGGCATCTTCTCTACCCGCTCCAGCCAGACCCGCTGCGGCAAAAGCGCCGGCAGCGCCTGCCAGAATCGGTGCCAGCGCATCAGGTCGTCGGCGTGACGCCGCGCGCGCCGCCACGTTGCCTGCTGCGCCGTCAGCTGCTGCTGCAGTTCGCGCCGCTGGCTAATCCGCTGAGCGATCGCCGTCAGCGTCTCGCGCGCCTCGCTCTGGGCGCGGAGCAGATGCTGGCTGACGCAGTCGAGACGCCAAAGCGCTGAGGCCGTCGTCAGCGTCAGCGCCAGCAGCAGCAGCGTCGTCAGCCCCAGCACGGCGCGCCGCTGGCGGCGCAGACGCGCGTGCCGCCACGGCAGCATATTCACCGCGATCATCAGCTATCCTCCGGGCGCAGCGCCAGTCCGGCGGCGATGCAAAACGCCGCTTCCTGCTGGGGCAGCGGCGGCTGGCGACAGGCGAACAGGCTGAACGGCGAAAAAGAGAAGAAGGCGTCGGGCAACCGCTCGGGCGACGGCGCGCAGCCGAACAGCGCGCTGGCCTGCGGGAAACAGCGCTGCCTCACCTCTTCGGGCGCGGTCTCTATGCTGGCGCTGCCGACCACGCTCTCGCTGGCGCGGCTGTACCAGAGCCACTGCGCGTCGTGACCGATCAGCAGCGCGGCGTCGTCATTCAGGCCAGCGGCGCGCGCCGTGAGCGCCAGCGCATGGGTCGTAAGCTCAAATACCGCCGGCAGCAGCGCGCTTTGCCGCAGCGGCGTCAGCCACTGGGCGATCACCTCCTGCCGGGCGGCGGTCACGTAAAGCTGGCGGTCCGCTTCGCTGGCGCGGTAGTCGAGCGTCAGCGCTTCCGGCTCGACCGGAAAGAGCCGCTGCGCCGCCGCCGTCACGTAACGTCCCAGCGCAGGCTCCTGCAGATGCTGGCTCGGCAGCGCCAGCGGTCGCTGCAGCACCAGCTGCGCGGGCAGTCCGACGCGCAGCGAATAGCGCTGCGGCAGCTGCTGTCGCAGCATGCGCAGCGCCGCCTGTAATTCAGGCGAAGATTGCAGCACGCCGTTTCTTAACGTATCTTGCGGCAGCCCTTGCTGCCACCAGCGGCACAGCTGCCAGCCGCCGCGCCGGCGCTGTATAGCGAGAGCGCAGAGCTGCGTATTCTGAATATCCAGTCCGACTTGCCATGTCTGAAAAGCCATGCGCGCGATCTCCTTATCTACAGGGGTAAAAGGACATATCAAAGCGTCTGGCTTGCCTTTATACTACCGCGCGGTTGTTTATAAACTGCTCAAACGACAACAGATGGGAAACTCCAGGTGAAGTTCGTAAAGTATTTATTAATCCTTGCAGTGTGTTGCATCTTGCTGGGAGCTGGCTCGATTTATGGTTTGTACAAATATATAGAGCCGCAGCTGCCCGACGTTAACACGCTGAAAGATGTGCGCCTGCAGACGCCCATGCAGGTGTACAGCGCGGATGGCGAACTGATCGCCCAGTACGGCGAGAAGCGCCGTATTCCGCTGACGCTGCAGCAGATGCCGCCAGAGCTGATCAAAGCCTTTATCGCCACGGAAGACAGCCGCTTCTACGAGCATCACGGCGTCGATCCGGTGGGCATTTTCCGCGCCGCCAGCATCGCGCTGATGTCCGGCCATGCTTCCCAGGGCGCGAGCACCATTACGCAGCAGCTGGCGCGTAACTTCTTCCTGAGCCCTGAGCGCACGCTGATGCGTAAAATCAAGGAGGCGTTCCTCGCCATTCGCATTGAGCAGCTGCTGAATAAAGATGAGATCCTTGAGCTCTATCTCAACAAGATCTATCTCGGCTATCGCGCCTATGGCGTCGGCGCCGCCGCGCAGGTGTACTTCGGCAAGCCGGTAGACCAGCTTTCGCTGAGCGAAATGGCGATGATCGCCGGTCTGCCGAAAGCGCCTTCTACCTTTAACCCGCTCTACTCCCATAGCCGCGCGCTGGCGCGTCGCAATGTGGTGCTGTCGCGCATGCTGGATCAGGGCTACATCACCCAACAGCAGTACGATGAAGCGCGCAGCGCGCCGCTGGAAGCGAGCTATCACGGCCCGGAAATCGCCTTCTCGTCGCCCTATCTGAGCGAAATGGCGCGTCAGGAGATGGTGAAGCGCTACGGCGACGGTGCCTATAACGACGGCTACAAGGTCTATACCACCGTGACGCGTCGTCTCCAGCAGGCGGCGCAGGAGGCGGTGCGCAATAACGTGCTGGCCTACGATATGCGTCACGGCTACCGCGGGCCGACCAGCGTGCTGTGGAAAGTGGGCGAACCCGCCTGGAGCCAGGAGCAGATCCTGAAAGCGCTGAAGCCGCTGCCGGTTTACGGCCCCTTGCTGCCCGCCGTTGTCACGCAGGCCAGCAGCGACGAGGCGACCGCGATGCTGAAAGATGGCACCAGCGTCTCGCTGGGCCTCGCCGGCGTGCGCTGGGCGCGCGCCTTCAAGTCGGATACCGTGCAGGGCCCAACGCCGAGAAGCGTGACGCAGGTGGTGCAGACGGGTCAGCAGATTTGGGTGCGTAAGGTCAATAACGACTGGTGGCTGGCGCAGGTGCCGGACGTCAACTCCGCGCTGGTGTCGCTCGATCCGCAAACCGGCGCGGTGCGCGCGCTGGTCGGCGGCTTCGACTTTAATCAGAGCATGTTCAACCGCGCCACCCAGGCGTTGCGTCAGGTCGGCTCCAACATTAAGCCGTTCCTCTACACCGCGGCGATGGATCGCGGTCTGACGCTGGCCTCTATCCTGAACGACGTGCCGATTTCGCGCTGGGATGCGGGCGCGGGCGCCGACTGGCGGCCGAAAAACTCGCCGCCTACCTATGACGGTCCGATTCGTCTGCGTCAGGGATTAGGTCAGTCGAAAAACGTGGTGATGGTGCGCGCCATGCGTGCCATGGGCGTCGATTACGCGGCGGAATATCTGCAGCGCTTCGGCTTCCCGGCGCAGAATATTGTGCATACCGAATCGCTGGCGCTCGGCGCAGCGTCGTTTACGCCGATGCAGGTGGCGCGCGGCTACTCGGTGATGGCGAACGGCGGCTTCCTGGTCGACCCGTACTTCATCAGCAAGATCGAGAATGAGCAAGGCGGCGTTATTTTCGAAGCGAAACCGCGCATCGCCTGCCCGCAGTGCAATCTACCGGTGATCTATGGCGAAACTCGCAAGGCGCTGGCGCTGAACGAGGAGAGCGTAGAAAACGTCGCGACCTCCGATCAGAACCAGAACCAGCCGGCGCCGCAGCCGGCGCTGGAGCAGGTTCCCGCTCAGCCGCAGCCGGACGGTCAGCAGTATGCACCGCATGTGATCAACACGCCGCTGTCGTTCCTGATCAAAAGCGCGCTCAACTCCAATATCTTTGGCGAACCCGGCTGGATGGGCACCGGCTGGCGCGCGTCGCGCGATCTGAAGCGCAACGATATCGGCGGTAAAACCGGCACCACCAACAGTTCGAAGGACGCCTGGTTCTCTGGTTACGGTCCTGGCGTAGTGACCTCGGTGTGGATCGGCTTTGACGACGCGCGCCGCGCGTTAGGCCGCAGCACGCTGTCGGGCGCGATTCCAGACCAGATTTCCGGTTATGAAGGCGGCGCGAAGAGCGCGCAGCCGGCGTGGGATGTCTATATGAAGAGCGCGCTGGACGGCGTGCCGGAGCAGCCGCTGACGCCGCCGGACGGCATCGTCACGGTGACTATCGACCGCAGCACCGGCAAGCTGGCCAACGGCGGCGGCAATACGCGCCAGGAGTATTTCATTAACGGCACGCAGCCGACGGAATACTCGGTGCATGACGTCGGCACCACCATTATGGATAACGGCGAGAGCCACGAGCTGTTTTAAGCCCTGCTGACATCCAATCCAGGGCTGTTCTTACAAACAGCAGAGGACGCCTACAAGCGGGTGGGATGGACCGAAGAGCAAAGCGTCCCGCGCTATGGATGGCGCGGGCCGAGCTGGCAGGGATGCCGTTTTTTGCGTCTTTGCGATCGGGCCATCCCACCCGCGCTGGCACATTGCAAAATAAAAAGGCCGACAGCGATGTCGGCCTTTTTATTCGACGCAATAAGTTAGTAACTCAGTCGCCCCTGCTGCACCAGCCACTCGCGCACCAGGAAGAGCGCGCTGACGTTGCGCGCCTCGCGAAAATCGGGCTCCTGCAGCAGCGCCAGCAGATCCTCCAGCGGCCAGCGATGCTCGATGAGCGGCTCCGGCTCGTCGCCTTCCAGCCGTTCAGGATAAAGCCCTTCCGCCACCACAATATTCATCTTGCTGGAGAAGTAGGAAGGCGCCATGGTCAGCTTGCTGAGAAACTCCAGCTTCTCCGCACCGAAGCCGACCTCTTCTTTCAGTTCGCGGTTCGCCGCCTCGAAGACGGTCTCGCCGGGATCGATCAATCCCTTAGGGAAGCCCAGCTCATAGCTCTCCAGCCCAACCGCATACTCCTGAATCAGTACGACCTGGTTATCGATAATCGGGACAATCATCACCGCTTCGCGCTCGGAGGGCTTCATGCGCTCGTAAACGCGGCGCGCGCCGTTGCTAAAAGCGAGATCGACTGATTCAACGGTGAACAGCCGCGAGCGCGCCACGGTTTCCACTTTGAGGATGTCGGGTTTCTTTAACGGGTTCTTCATATCAGCCTCAGACGTTCAACGCCGCGCGGTGCGGTAAAAAAATTAGCTTACCTGACCACAGGCGTTTGTGCGACAGCGAGTTTAGCCTCGGCCCCAGACGCCGCGCCCAGTCGGGCGGTCTCAAATGCGACTGCGCCAGTTAACGCTTTTGCAATAAGTCAACGTCGCACGTTAAAATTCAGAAAAGACCGATGTTTAATTCAGATTCTGCCGGTTAACATTCGGACAAGGCATGCTGCATTAACTTCTAATTTAATGATTTTGCGCGTTATTTCCTCTGGCATTTAGCTTGTCAGAATAGTTTATTCCCGCCAAAATTGTCTTAAATAACAGTTCTATCTGGGAGCATTAGTCCAAAGTGAAGGCAGGATTTTGGCTGCATTGAACAACGCATGAGCACAATCCTTATTGTATTGGTCATAGTGCTGGTCTGCTCAGGTCTGGCGGGTATCGGCTTTTGGTACGCTATGCGGCATCGTCCGCCATTGGCGAAACCGCTGCCCTTTATCAGCCCGCCCTGCCGCAAACTCACCGACGACGAACGTCGCGCGGTGGAAAAATACGTCGCCTCGCTTGCGAAGCAGTCGCGTCCCGCCGTACCCGGTGAAAAACATCCCCTTTTCGACAATCTGACGCTCACCGCGCAGAGCAACAACGTCTACCCCGTCACGCGCGCCATTACCCGCTATGGCCTGTCGACCGACGATGCCCACAAGTGGCGCTACTACCTTGACGAAGTGGAAGTGCATCTGCCGCCGCACTGGGAACAGTATATAACCGATGAGAACTACGTTGAGCTGATCCGCACCCAGACGATTCCGCTGGTGATCTCGCTTAACGGCCATTCGCTGGTCAACTACGGCACCGATCAGCCGTCGCTGCCGGCGCTGGTGCGTCCCGGCTCGACCAACGCCTCGATACGCAAGGAAGAGAGCGAAAACGTCGAGCTGCTTCAGGTGCGCAAAGAGACGCTGGAAGAGTACCAGCTGACGCGGCCGGACGGCACGCGCGAGGCGGTGACCATCACCTTCGCCTTTCTGCTCTTTTTCATCAGCCTGCTGGTGCCCGCCGCGCTGATGGGCTGGCTGGCGCTGCTGGGCTGCGCCATGATCGGCGCCAGCGTCTGGTCGCTGTTTCACATTCCCGCGCAGAAGCGCATGCGCGACATACACTGCCTGCGCGGCGCGCCCAAGCGCTGGGGGCTGTTCGGCGAGTCTAATCAGGAGCAGAGCAATATCACGCTGGGCATTATCGATCTCGCCTACCCGCCACACTGGCTGCCCTATGTGGCGCACGATCTCGGCCAGACCACCGATGTCGAGATCTACCTGAACCGTCAGGTCGTTCGCCAGGGCCGTTTCTTATCGCTGCAGGACGAAGTGCGCAACTTCCCTATCCAGCGCTGGCGCAAAAACGTCGTGCTGGCCTGCGGCTCGCTGCTGGTGATGGCGCTGCTGATTAGCTGGATCCCGCTCAGTATGCCGATCAAGCTCAGCCTGGCCTGGATCAAGGGCACCGAGAGCCTGGAAGTGAACGAGGTAGACAAGCTGGCGGCGCAGTCGCTGCACGTCGGCGATATTTTAAAAGTTAACGGCACCGGCATGTGCTCCGTTCCCGATAACTATCAGAGCAACCGCAGCTACGCCTATATGCCGTTCGACTGTTCGGCCGTCTACTGGAACAACGCCTCGCCGCTGCCCCAGCCGCAGTCCGATATCATCGATAAAGCCTCGGCGCTGCTGGAGGCGACCACGCGCCAGCTGCATCCGGAAACCAATACCGATCCCAAGCTCAACCCGCAGCTCGCCTCGGCGATTCAGAAATCGGGCATGATCCTGCTGGACGATTTCGCCGACCTGGTGCTGAAAACGCAGGATCTCTGTAGCCAGCAGCAGGACTGCGTGCGGCTGAAGAACGCGCTGGTGAATCTCGGCAACGCCAAAGACTGGGATACGCTGGTGCGCCGCGCCGACTCCGGGCAGCTGAACGGCATGAACGTGCTGCTGCGACCGGTCAGCGCCGAAGCGCTGGAAAACCTGGTCAATACCGCCACCTCCAGCTTCTTCTTCCGCGAGACGCGCCGCGCCGCCGAAAACCTTAACAGCCCGCCGCCTGGCGGATTTCTTATCGTCAGCGACGAAGGCCGCCAGCTGGTGAATCAGCCGCAGCCGACGGTCTCGCTGTTCGATCTCGATGCGCCGTCGCAGTGGCGCGAGCTGCAGCGCCTCTCCGGCATGCTGCTGCACACGCCGTTCAGCGCCAGCGGCATTATCACCAGCCTGTCGGTGGACGCCAACGGCACGCGCCATATCGCGCTGCACAATGAGCCGGACGCGATGGCGATGTGGCGCTACCTCGGCACCACGCTGCTGCTGGCGGTTCTGCTGGCCTGCGCGATTGTCAACGCGCTGCTGGCGCTGCGCCGCATCCATCGCAACCGTCAGCGCATGGCGAATATCCAGCAGTACTACGACAAGTGCTTCAACCATAATCTCAGCACCATGCAGAGCGTGCGCTCGATGTTCTGACGCCCGGCCCGTTCCGCCGGCGCCCTGCCCTCTCCCGCCTCTTTCTGTGCTACCCTGTCGCCCGCTTTTTATCGGAGAACCTGCCTGATGACGCTGAACTGGGCGCAAATCGATACCGTGCTGCTGGATATGGACGGCACGCTGCTGGACCTGGCGTTCGACCGCCATTTTTGGCTGGAGCATGTGCCGCTAACGCTGAGCGAAACGCGCGGCATTACACTGGCGGAGGCGGAGGCGCTGATCGCCGGAAAGTACCAGGCGGTGGCGCATACGCTAAACTGGTATTGTCTGGACTACTGGGCGACGGAGCTGGCGCTGGATATTCGCGCCATGACCTATGCGAAGCGTAGCCTGCCGGCGATGCGCGAAGATACGGTGCCCTTTTTGCAGGCGCTGCGTCGGGCGGGAAAACGCACCATTCTGCTGACCAACGCCCATCCTTATAACCTGGATATCAAACTGGCGCAGACCGGCCTTGCGCCGCACCTTGATTTATTACTTTCCACCCATACCTTTGGGTATCCGAAAGAGGACCCGCGCTTGTGGCAGGCGGTGGAGCAGCATACCGGATTTGATCGTCCGCGAACGCTGTTTATTGATGACAACGAGACCATTCTCGACGCGGCGAAAAGCTGGGGCATCGGCTGGTGTTTAGGCGTCAGCAACCCTGACTCCGGGCGTCCCGATCAGGTCTTCCAGCGTCACGCGGCGGTCCGCGACTATCGCACCCTGTGCAGCGCGCTGGCGTAAACGGGAGCAGCAATGAAAGAGAAAAGCAGCGAAGGCGTGCGCCTCGACAAATGGCTCTGGGCGGCGCGCTTCTATAAAACGCGCTCGCTGGCGCGCGACATGATTGAAGGCGGCAAAGTGCACTACAACGGCCAGCGCAGCAAACCGAGCAAGCTGGTCGAGCTGGAGGCGGAGCTGACGCTGCGCCAGGGCAACGACGAGCGCACCGTGATCGTCACCGCGCTGAGCGATAAGCGCGGTCCGGCCGACGTGGCGCAGCAGCTCTACAGCGAAACCGCCGCCAGCATTGAAAAACGGGAAAAGGTGGCGCTGGCGCGTAAAATGAACGCGCTCACCATGCCGCATCCCGATCGCCGCCCCGATAAAAAAGAGCGCCGCGATTTGATGAAATTTAAATTAACGGGCGACGACCAGGCCTAGCCCCAACGAGAGAAAATTTATGTCTGTACAAGATCAACTGCTTCGTTACCTGTTTGAGAATGTGGCCGTACGCGGCGAGCTGGTGAATGTCAGCCACACCTGGCAGGAAATCATCAAAAACCATGACTATCCGGCCCCGGTGCAGACGCTGCTCGGCGAGCTGCTGGTCGCGACCAGCCTGCTGACCGCCACGCTGAAATTCGACGGCGATATCACGGTGCAGCTGCAGGGCGACGGCCCGCTCTCGCTGGCGGTCATCAACGGCAATAACCGCCAGGAGCTGCGCGGCGTAGCGCGCGTGAAGGGCGAGATTCCAGCGGACGCCACCCTGAAAAGCATGGTCGGCACCGGCTATCTGGCGATCACCATTTCGCCGGAGAAAGGCGAGCGCTATCAGGGCGTGGTAGGCCTGGAAGGCGAAACGCTGGCCGCCTGCCTGGAAGACTATTTTATGCGCTCCGAACAGCTGCCGACCCGCCTGTTTATTCGCACCAATGAAAAAGGCGCCGCAGGCATTCTGCTGCAGGTGCTGCCGGCGCAGGATACCCAGACCGAAGACTTCAACCACCTGGCGACGCTGACCGAAACCGTGAAGAGCGAAGAGCTGATCGATCTGCCAGCGACCGACGTCCTGTGGCGCCTCTATCATCAGGAAGAGGCGACGGTATTCGATCCGCAGCCGGTAAGCTTTAAGTGCACCTGCTCGCGCGAACGCTGCGGCGAAGTGCTGAAAACCCTGCCTCAGCACGAAGTCGACGAGATCATCGAAGAGGATGGCCAGGTCGATATGCACTGCGACTACTGCGGCACGCACTACGTCTACGACGCGGTCGACATTGCGGCGATCCGCAAAGGCGGCGCGGAAGGCGAAAACAGCGACAGCATCCACTGATTTATCTTCGGGCGGCCTCGCCGCCCTTTTCTCTCCTGCGATATCCCCTTAATTTACAAAGTAAAATAACCCGCCCCCGCTAACTTTAGTTTCAAAAGCGGCTCTTTTTACTGCTTAACGCGCCCTGGTTCGCATTTCTGACGGACAACGCTTTTCCCACAGGCTCAGAAGAGTACACTGCGCGCGATCGTGCATCCGCCCAGCAGCACGCGGACGGCTTGCGCGGCACCTATAACTATTCGCCTGTGCAGTACCAAAACGATTTAAGGAGCAGTCACATGCGCGTTACCGGCCTGACCTCGCAAGATCTTGCCGCTTTGGGCATCGAGGGCACCACCGAAGTGGTCCACAACCCCGATTTCGATACGCTGTTTACCGAAGAACTCCGTCCCGAGCTGGAAGGTTATGCGCGCGGCACCCTGACGCAAAGCGGCGCAGTGGCGGTCGATACCGGCATTTTTACCGGCCGCTCGCCCAAGGATAAATATATCGTCCGCGACGACACCACCCGCGACACGCTGTGGTGGAACGATCAAGGAACAGGCAAAAACGACAACCAGCCGCTGTCGCAGGAGACCTGGCAGCAGCTGAAAGCCTGCGTGACCGAACAGCTTTCCGGCAAGCGTCTGTTTGTGGTCGACGCATTCTGCGGCGCCAACGCCGATTCACGCCTCAGCGTGCGCTTCGTCACCGAAGTGGCCTGGCAGGCGCATTTCGTCAAAAACATGTTTATTCAGCCGAGCGAAAGCGAGCTGGCCGCCTTTAAACCTGACTTTGTGGTGCTGAACGGGGCGAAATGCACCAACCCCAACTGGCAGGCGCAGGGGCTGCACTCGGAAAACTTCGTGGCGTTCAACCTGACCGAAGGGATGCAGCTGATCGGCGGCACCTGGTACGGCGGCGAGATGAAAAAAGGGCTGTTCGCGGTGATGAACTACCTGCTGCCGCTGCGCGGCATCGCCTCGATGCACTGCTCGGCCAACGTCGGCAAAGCGGGCGATGTGGCGGTGTTCTTCGGCCTGTCCGGCACCGGCAAAACCACGCTTTCCACCGATCCGGAACGCCAGCTGATTGGCGACGACGAGCACGGCTGGGACGACGACGGCGTTTTCAACTTCGAAGGCGGCTGCTACGCCAAGACCATCAAACTCTCTGAGCAGGCCGAGCCGGAAATCTATCGCGCTATCCGCCGCAATGCGCTGCTGGAGAACGTCGTGGTGCGCGAAGACGGCAGCGTCGATTATGACGACGACAGCAAGACCGAGAACACCCGCGTCTCCTACCCGATCGATCATATCGACAATATCGTGCGTCCGGTGTCGAAAGCGGGCCACGCGAAGAAAGTGATTTTCCTGACCGCCGACGCCTTCGGCGTGCTGCCGCCGGTGTCGCGCCTGACGCCTGAGCAGACGCAGTATCACTTCCTCTCCGGCTTTACCGCCAAGCTGGCCGGCACCGAGCGCGGCGTCACCGCGCCGACGCCGACCTTCTCCGCCTGCTTCGGCGCCGCCTTCCTGACGCTGCATCCGACGCAGTACGCCGAGGTGCTGGTGAAGCGCATGCAGGCCGCGGGCGCGCAGGCGTACCTGGTCAATACCGGCTGGAACGGCAGCGGCAAACGCATTTCGCTGAAGGATACGCGCGCCATTATCAACGCGATTCTGGCGGGCGAACTGGACGATGCCGAAACCGAGACGCTGCCGGTGTTCAACCTGCAGGTGCCGAAAGCGCTGGGCCAGCTCGACGCCGCCACGCTCGATCCGCGCAGCAGCTGGGAAAGCGAGGAGAAGTGGCTGGAAGCGGCGCGCGATCTGGCGCAGCGCTTCATCACTAACTTCGAGAAGTATACCGACAACGCGGCGGGCGCCGCGCTGGTTAAAGCAGGTCCGGTACTGTAAGCCTTCAGGCGCGGCGATCGCCGCGCCTGTTTTAGCTTTGCGCCGCGCTGATGCTGCCCGGCGCGCTCTGCTCCGTTAGCGGCAGCCAGGCGCGAATGCGCAACCCGCCGCGCTCGCTCTCGCCAATTTCCAGCGATCCCTGATGCGCATCGATAATGCGCTGCACAATCGCCAGCCCAAGGCCGGTGCCGCTGGTGCTGCGCGCGCTGTCGCCGCGGACAAAGGGCTGTAGCAGGTGCGTCAGCTGTTCCGGCTTGATGCCCGGGCCGTCATCCTCGACCTGAAACCACGCGCGGTGCAGTTCGCGACCGCTGCTCACCTTGATCCAGCCGTTGCCGTAGCGCGCCGCGTTCACCACCAGGTTCGCCACCGCGCGCTTGATCGACAGCGGGTTGATATCCAGCATCAGCTCTTCCGGCATCACGGCGTTCTCAATCTCGCGCTCGTAGCCGCTTTCGGCCGCCACCACTTCGCCCAGTACGCTGTTGAGATCGGCGCGCTCGGTCTGGATCTCCTGGCCGGTGCGCAGATAGTCGATGAACTGCTCGATAATGGCGTTGCACTCTTCGATATCTTTATTGATCGACTCGGCGAGATAGCCATCCTCCTCGCCCATCATCTCGGTAGCGAGACGAATGCGCGTCAGCGGCGTGCGCAGGTCGTGGCTGACGCCCGCCATCAGCAGCGTGCGGTCGTCCGCCAGCTGCTTAACGCCGGAGGCCATCTGGTTAAAGGCGCGCGTCACCGAACGCACCTCCGAGGCGCCGTACTCGCGCAGCGGCGGCGGAATAATGCCCTTGCCGACCTGCAGCGCCGCGTGCTCCAGATCCACCAGCGGCCGGTTCTGAATACGGATAAACAGCCAGGCGCCGCCAATCGCCAGCAGCATAATCGCCAGCGTATAGCGGAACAGCGGCGAGAAGTCGCCCTGATGGATTTCAGTCAGCGGCACGCGCACCCAGATGTCAGGCGACAGCCAGGTTTTCAGCCAGACCACCGGCGAGTTTTTATTGACCTCGACGCGCACGTCGGTCGGCCCGCCAAGCTGCTGGCCCATCTGCTCGCTCAGGAATTCATAGTGCTGCGCCCAGCGCAACCCGCTCTCTTCGGCTGCCGCGTTGGTATACAGCGAAATCCCCAGCTCGCGGTAGATCTCGCGGCGAAACGCGGGCGGCACTTCCAGCTGCGTGCCGTCTTCCAGCTGCAGCCGGTCGGTCATCAACATGCGCACTTCATACGCCAGCACCTTGTTGAACTGCTGCAGGCTGGGAAGAATGGCGAAGTTGAGCACCACCAGATAGGTCGTCACCAGGCTGACGAACAGCAGGGTCACGATCAACAGCAGGGTGCGGGCAAATGAGCTGCGAGGCGAGAAGCGCAGTCGCCTCATGCTTTAGAACCGTCCGGAACGAATACGTAGCCCAGGCCCCAGACCGTCTGGATATAGCGCGGATGCGCCGGATCTTCTTCCACCATGCGGCGCAGGCGCGAGATCTGCACGTCGATAGAGCGTTCCATCGCGCTGTATTCGCGTCCGCGCGCCAGGTTCATCAGCTTGTCGCGCGACAGCGGTTCGCGCGGGTGGCTGACCAGCGCCTTCAGCACCGCAAACTCGCCGCTGGTGAGCGGCATCGGCTCATCTTCGCGGAACATTTCGCGCGTGCCGAGATTCAGCTTGAACTTGCCGAATGCGATCACCGCCTCTTCCTGCGAAGGAGCGCCCGGCAGCTCGTTGGCCTGACGGCGCAGCACGGCGCGAATGCGCGCCAGCAGCTCGCGCGGGTTGAACGGCTTCGGAATATAGTCGTCGGCGCCGATCTCCAGCCCGACGATACGGTCGACCTCTTCGCCTTTCGCCGTCACCATAATGATCGGCATCGGATTGCTCTGGCTGCGCAGACGACGGCAAATCGACAGGCCATCTTCGCCCGGCAGCATCAGATCCAGCACCATCAGATGAAAGGATTCACGGGTCAGCAGACGATCCATCTGCTCGGCGTTGGCGACGCTGCGCACCTGAAAGCCCTGTTCGGTGAGATAGCGTTCCAGCAGCGCACGCAAACGCATATCGTCATCAACGACCAGAATTTTGTAGTTCTCTTGCATTTTCTACTCCCAAAGGCGCCATTGCCTGAGCCGATATTGTTAAAAAAAGTTGTCTGTCTGTGACAGTCATTAATGGTTTATATTCTAGCCGAAATTGTTACAAAGCATATTAAACAGGAGCTTATCTTTAATTTTATCGCAGCCTTTAGTGCAAAATCACATCCTTAAGCGTCTTTTATTCCGCTTACGGCAAATCTGAAAGTCAGGCGCTTTTTCTCGCTATCGACGGCCGCAAAATCGCGCCCTGGATTAATCAAACTTGCAGATCAACCAGTTAACGCGCAATTTGACTTTAGCGCCATTCGTCGCCTGACGGAGCGGCCGCGATTCCCGTCAACTCAGCTGGCCAACAGCATAAAATATCAGCCCTGGCGCGCCGTGCCGCAGGCTTCTCTCGGATTTGCGCCATTGTTGCAGAGATTCAGACCATTCAAAAATAAAGTCCTGTAAATCAATCAGTAAAGCTATCTTTCCGCCTTATGTGAATTGCACCACACTGCTTTCACTCGCTTCACTACAGGGAAAGCAATAATGAAAAAAACGTTGTTAGTGCTGGGTGCGCTGGCCACCCTCGTTCTGAATCCGGCTTTCGCGGCGACCGCAACCGGCGAAGCCGCCGGCGCGCAGGCGTCAACCACCGCGCAGGGCAACTCTAACGCTATCGGCGTC
This sequence comes from Pantoea sp. X-Soil-MYKO-1289, assembly GCF_059730625.1. Taxonomy (NCBI): domain Bacteria; kingdom Pseudomonadati; phylum Pseudomonadota; class Gammaproteobacteria; order Enterobacterales; family Erwiniaceae; genus Pantoea; species Pantoea sp. X-Soil-MYKO-1289. The sequence goes on along the minus strand of NZ_AP036004.1, from coordinate 294,767 downwards.
GGCGCCGTGGCTGCGCTGCTCGGCGTGGCGCTGGCGACCGCTGGCGGCGGCGACAAAGGCACCTCCTCTTCAACCACCACCTCAACCGTGGCGGGAAAATAACGCTTTAAGCCGTTTTCTCTTTTTGTACCTGCCCCTTTCGCCACCGGGGAACGACACAAAGGGTTTTCACTGTTGAAAACCTGTTCCCCGACTCTTTTTTGCCGCGCCTGCTTTGCTTTACACTGCCTGCTTTTCCGCTTCCGAGTCGCTACGCATGAAAACCCGACTGATCACCCGTGAAGGCTTTGACAAGCTAAAGGCCGAGCTTGACTATCTCTGGCGCGAAGAGCGTCCCGAAGTGACGAAAAAAGTGACCTGGGCCGCCAGCCTCGGCGATCGCAGCGAAAACGCCGACTACCAGTACAACAAAAAACGCCTGCGCGAAATCGATCGGCGCGTACGTTATCTGACAAAAAGCCTTGAGTCGCTGCGCATCGTGGACTATTCGCCGCAGCAGGACGGCAAAGTCTTCTTCGGCGCCTGGGTAGAGGTAGAGAATGACGAGGGCGAGGTCAAACGCTTTCGCATCGTCGGCTACGACGAGATTTTCGGCCGCAAAGACTACATCTCTATCGACTCGCCGATGGCGCGCGCGCTGCTGAAAAAAGAGCCGGGCGACGCCGTGACGGTAGAGACGCCGCTGGGGCCTGCGCTCTGGTACGTCAACGAGATTTCCTATCCGGACGCCTGATTCAGAATATCGCTGAAAGCCGGCCCCATCGCTGGCAATTTCACTTTTCAGTCCGTATAACTGTCCCCTGTTTTTTAACCCTGTAAGCAAGACAGAATCGATGATGAAAGATCTCAGCCACATTATTGCCAGTGAGCTGCAGGCGCGTGCGGAGCAAGTTGAAGCCGCCGTGCGTCTGCTGGACGAAGGGAACACCGTGCCGTTTATCGCACGCTATCGTAAAGAGGTGACCGGCGGTCTGGACGACACCCAACTGCGCCAGCTGGAGACGCGTCTCGGCTACCTGCGCGAACTGGAAGATCGCCGCCAGTCGATTCTGAAGTCCATTAACGATCAGGGCAAACTCACCGACGAACTCGCCAGCGCCATCAACGCCACGCTGAACAAAACCGAACTCGAAGACCTCTACCTGCCCTATAAAGTCAAGCGCCGCACCCGCGGCCAGATCGCCATTGAAGCCGGCCTGCAGCCGCTGGCCGAGAGCCTGTGGCAGGACGCGTCGCAGGATCCCGAACAGCTGGCCGCGCAGTATGTCGATGCCGATAAAGGCGTCGCCGACGTGCGCGCCGCGCTAGACGGCGCGCGCTATATCCTGATGGAGCGCTTCGCCGAAGACGCCGCGCTGCTGGCGAAGGTGCGCGATTACCTGTGGAAAAACGCGCATCTGGTGTCGCGCGTGGTGGAAGGCAAAGAGCAGGAAGGGGCTAAATTCCGCGACTACTTCGATCATCACGAAGCGCTGCACAGCGTGCCGTCGCACCGCGCGCTGGCGATGCTGCGCGGCCGTAACGAGGGCGTGCTGCAGCTCTCCCTCAACGCCGATCCCCAGTTCGACGAGCCGCCGCGCGAAAGCTATGGCGAAACGCTGATCGCCGAGCATCTCAACCTGCGCCTCAACGGCGCGCCGGCCGACGCCTGGCGTAAAGCGGTGGTGAGCTGGACCTGGCGTATCAAGGTGATGCTGCATCTGGAGACGGAGCTGATGGGCACGGTGCGCGAGCGCGCCGAAGACGAAGCGATCAACGTATTCGCCCGCAACCTGCACGATCTGCTGATGGCGGCGCCGGCGGGCATGCGCGCCACGATGGGCCTCGATCCTGGCCTGCGTACCGGCGTGAAGGTCGCGGTGGTGGACGCCACCGGCAAGCTGGTCGCGACCGATACTATTTATCCGCATACCGGCCAGGCGGCTAAAGCCGCTACCGTGGTCGCCGCGCTCTGCGCGAAACATCAGGTCGAGCTGGTGGCGATCGGTAACGGCACCGCCTCGCGCGAGACAGAGCGCTTCTTCCTCGAGGTGCAGAAACAGTATCCGCACGTGACCGCACAGAAAGTGATCGTCAGCGAAGCGGGCGCCTCGGTCTATTCCGCCTCGGAGCTGGCGGCGCTGGAGTTTCCGAACCTCGACGTCTCGCTGCGCGGCGCGGTCTCTATTGCGCGACGCCTGCAGGATCCGCTGGCGGAGCTGGTGAAAATCGATCCGAAATCGATCGGCGTCGGCCAGTATCAGCACGACGTCAGTCAGAGCCAGCTGGCGAAGAAGCTGGACGCGGTGGTGGAAGACTGCGTGAACGCCGTCGGCGTCGATCTCAACACCGCCTCGGTGCCGCTGCTGACGCGCGTCGCCGGTCTGACGCGCATGATGGCGCAGAATATCGTCAGCTGGCGCGACGAAAACGGCCGCTTCCAGAATCGCCAGCAGCTGCTCAAGGTGAGCCGTCTTGGCCCCAAAGCCTTTGAACAGTGCGCGGGCTTCCTGCGCATCAACCACGGCGACAACCCGCTCGACGCCTCGACGGTACACCCGGAAGCCTACCCGGTGGTGGAGCGTATCCTGGCGGCGACCGAGCAGGCGCTACAGGATCTGATGGGCAACCCCAGCAGCCTGCGCAACGTTAAGGCGGTCGACTTCACCGACGATCGCTTCGGCCTGCCGACCGTCACCGACATTATCAAAGAGCTGGAAAAACCGGGCCGCGACCCGCGCCCTGAGTTTAAAACCGCGCAGTTCGCCGAAGGGGTCGAAACCCTTAACGATCTGCTGCCGGGCATGGTGCTGGAAGGCGCGGTGACCAACGTCACCAACTTCGGCGCCTTTGTCGATATCGGCGTGCATCAGGATGGCCTGGTGCATATCTCCTCGCTGTCGGACAAGTTCGTCGAGGATCCGCATCAGGTGGTGAAAGCGGGCGATATCGTGAAGGTGAAAGTGCTGGAGGTCGATCTGCCGCGCAAGCGTATCGCGCTCACCATGCGTCTGGATGAGCAGCCGGGCGACAGCAACGCGCGCAGCAGCGCCCGCGGCGCCCCGCGCGACGGTGCGCGTCCGGCCGGCGGCGCGAAGCCGCGCGCGCGCCAGAACAGCCAGCCCGCAGGCAACAGCGCGATGGGCGATGCGCTGGCGGCGGCGTTCGGCAAAAAACGCTAAATCCTGCGCGCGCCCGACTTATTCTGGGTCGGGCGCGCGTAACCTCCTCTGTAAAGTTGAAAATCCCTCTCTTAACGCTACGCTGAAAACACGCCTGCATAAAAAACAACCCGGGACGTGGCACCCAATTCGCGATGGAAACGATCACAGCGCTGCTCGATAAAATCTATGCCGATACCTTTCCTCAGGCGGCGCGCGAGCGTCTGCTGAGCCATATCGCCGCCGCGCGCGACGCGACTAAGCTGCCGCGCAAGGCGCACTGGGACGAACAGGACGTGGTGCTGATCACCTACGCCGATCAGTTCCGCGAAGCGGAGGTGCCGACGCTGCAAAGCTTCTCCCGCTTTTACCAGCAGCATCTGCAGTCCACTTTTCCGCTGGTGCATCTGCTGCCCTTTTTCCCCTACTCCTCCGACGACGGCTTTTCCGTCATCGATTACCATCAGGTCAACCCGCTGTGCGGCGACTGGGCGGATGTCGCCAGGCTGCATCAGGAAACGCGCCTGATGTTCGACTTTGTCTGCAACCATATGTCGGCGCACAGCGCCTGGTTTAAACACTATCTGGCGCTCGATCCCGGCTGGGACGACTTCTTTATCAGCATGCCGCCCGCCACCGATCTCAGCGGCGTGACGCGGCCGCGCACCTCGCCGCTGCTGACGCCGTTCGAGATGGCGAACGGCGAAATGCGCTTTATCTGGACCACCTTCAGCGCCGATCAGATCGATCTTAACTTCGGCAATCCCGAGGTGCTGATCCGCATGGTGGAGGTGCTGCTCGACTACCTGCAAAAAGGGGCGGACTATGTGCGCCTCGACGCCGTCGGCTATATGTGGAAAACGCCCGGCACGCGCTGCATCCATCTGGAAAAAACCCATTTGCTGGTGAAGCTGTTCCGCGCCATTGCCGACCTGGTCGCGCCCGGCACGGTGATCATCACGGAAACCAACGTGCCGCATAAAGACAACGTCAGCTACTTCGGCGACGGGCATGACGAAGCGCAGATGGTCTATCAGTTTTCCCTGCCGCCGCTGGTGCTGCACGCCATCCATTCCGGCTCCGGACGCGCGCTGCGCCAGTGGGCGGGCGCGCTGGAGCACGGCAAAGGCGGCACCACCTTCTTTAACTTTCTCGCGTCGCACGACGGCATCGGGCTTAATCCGGCGCGCGGCATTCTCTCCGAGGTGGAGATTGTGGCGCTGGTGCGCGACCTGGCGCTGGAAGGGGCGCTGGTCTCCTATAAAAACAATCCCGACGGCACCACTAGCCCCTATGAGATCAACGTCACCTATCTTGACGCCCTCAATCACCAGAACGACGACGACGAGACGCGCCTGCGTCGCTTTCTGCTGGCGCACGCGATTCTGCTGGCCTTCCCCGGCGTGCCCGCTATCTATATTCAGAGCATTCTCGGCTCGCGCAACGACTACGAAGGGGTTAAAGCCGCGGGCCACAACCGCGCCATCAACCGCCAGAAGTTCGACCTGAAGATGATTGAAGCGGCGCTGGCGGACGGCGATAGCCTGCGCCACGCCATCTATACCCGCCTCAGTCGGCTCATCCAGCTGCGCACGCGCCAGCCCGCTTTTCATCCCGATAACCCAATGAGGCTCTACGACAGCGACAACGCGCTACTGGTGCTGAGGCGTCACGATCCGCAGCAGGAGGATAGCGGTCTGCTGTGCGTGTTTAATCTGAGCGCAAAAAGGGTGGAGGCGAAACTGCCGGAGGCGCGACTTTTTCAGGATGTGATTACGGATAAGAAAATTGATGGCACCCAGCCGCTTACGCTGGATGCCTGGCAATTTGTCTGGCTGCGTAGCTGATTACTTATAGACTTCCGCGGTGGCGCTGAATTTGCCGTGTTCACGGCCCGCGATCACCAGGAAGTATTTGCCTCCTTTTTCATCAGCCTGTTTAGAAAGTTCGCGTTTGGCGTCCATTGGCGAGGTGGTTTCCGCCGTGGTGTTCACCGTACCGATCTTCTGAAGATTCATCTTTTTCACTTCTTCTTTGGTCACTTCCTTGGCCGCAACCGCCGAAAACGACACTGCGCCCATTACCATAGAAGCTACAACCCATTTCATCACCTTCATTACAGTACCCCTCATTCATTTCCGTTATGTGAGATGTAAGCAGACGCCGGATGCGTCAGGCGAGATGGAACGGCATCATCCTCTCCCTGGATAATTCACATCATTAAGCGGCCATGCCTACCCGAAAAGTATTGTCGCTGATGAGAAAATTGCCAGCTTCGCGTCCGGTTTAACGGTAAAACTCCTGTCTGAAATCAAGAATATGCTGACAGAAGGCCTCTGGATGCGAAATAAAGGGCGCGTGCGCGGCTTTTTCCATCACGATGGAAGGCGACGCGGGCAGCGCGGCGTCGAGCAATGAGGCGATACGACGCGGCACCAGACCGTCCAGCGCGCCATAGAGACGCAGAAACGGCATCTCGAGGTGAGACAGCCGACTGCGCAGATCCACCTCGCGCAGGATCGCCAGCCCACTATCCAGCACCGCCACCGGCGGCATCGGCTGCGCCAGCACCACCTCTTTTAAGCGGCGCGCGTCCTGCCGCGCGCTGTCGGTGCCCAGCGTCTGCAGCGCCAGGAAGCGCTCGAAGGTGCGCTGGAAATCGCTGTTAAGCTGCGCGCGAAAGGTCGCCAGGGTCTCCGGCTTGATGCCTGGCCACTCTTCGCCAGCGGTAAAACAGGGCGAAGAGGCGACGCTGATCGCTCCCGCGATCTGCTGCGGCGCGCGCAGCGCCAGTTCGGTCGCCACCAGCCCGCCCAGCGACCAGCCCAGCAGCAGCGCGCGCGGCGGCAGATGCGGCAGCAGCCGCTGCGCCATCTCCGCCAGCGAAAGCGCGCCGAACGCCTGACTGCGGCCATAGCCCGGCAGATCGACCAGGTGCAGGCGAAAATGGGGGCTGAGTCGCGGCACGATGCTTTGCCACACCTCGGCGTTCAGGCCCCATCCGTGCAGCAGCACAAGATCCACATTCCCTTCTCCGCAGGTGCGCCAGTAAAGCGAGGTCATCAGTTACTATCCCGTAAAAAGGTTAAGGAGGCCGCTATGCTACCAATGCCCGCCCTCTGTTGGCTATGCCAGCTGCCGCTGCGCGTCGCGGCGCACGGCTTATGCAGCGTCTGCCTGCGCGCCCTGCCGCCGCCGCCGATCCTCTGTCCGCGCTGCGGCCTGCCGGCCGGATCGTCTCGTGTCGCCTGCGGCCGCTGTCTGCGTTCGCCGCCCGCGTGGCAGGCGCTGGTCTGCGTCGGCGACTATCAACCGCCGCTGCGCCGCTGGGTGCATCAGCTGAAGTTTTGCCGCGTAACCGCACTCAGGGTGATGCTGGCGCGGCTGCTTTTGCTAAGCTGGCTAAACGCTCACCGCACGCGCGGGCTGACGCGCCCGGATTTGCTGCTGTGCGTGCCGCTGCATAAAAGCCGCGCCTGCCGACGCGGCTACAATCAGGCGGCGCTGCTGGCGCAGCCGCTGGCGCGCTGGCTGGGCTGCGAATTCCGCGACGGCGTCCGCCGCAGGCGACGCGGCGCGCTGCAGCACCGACTGCGCGCCTCGCAGCGTCGCGGCAACGTGCGCGGCGCCTTCCGCCTTGAAATCGCCGTGCGCGGGCGCCATATCGCGCTACTAGACGATGTGGTGACAACGGGTCATACCGTGGGAGAGATCAGCCGCATTTTGCTGGCGCACGGCGCGGCCAGCGTACAAATCTGGTGCCTGTGCCGTACCTTGTAGAGCGTCGGTGATGGGCGTATTATAACCAACTAAATTAGTCAACTATTGAGCAATTGCCATGATCCGAATTACAGACTCTGCCCAGGAGCACTTCTCTAAACTGCTGTCAAAACAGGAAGATGGCACCCAGATCCGCGTATTCGTCATTAACCCGGGTACGCCAACCGCCGAGTGCGGCGTCTCTTACTGTCCGCCAGACGCGGTAGAAGCGACCGACACGGAGCTGAAGTTCGAGAAGCTTTCAGCCTACGTTGACGAACTGAGCGCGCCTTACCTCGAAGACGCCGAAATCGACTTCGTCACCGACAATCTCGGTTCGCAGCTGACGCTGAAAGCGCCGAACGCCAAAATGCGCAAAGTCTCTGACGACGCGCCGCTGACGGAACGCGTCGAGTATCTGCTGCAGGCGCAGATCAACCCGCAGCTGGCCGGTCACGGCGGTCGCGTGTCGCTGATGGAGATTACCGACGACGGTTTCGCCATTCTGCAGTTCGGCGGCGGCTGTAACGGCTGCTCGATGATCGACGTCACCCTGAAAGACGGCATCGAGAAAGAGCTGCTGGCCGCTTTCCCCGATCTGAAAGGCGTGCGCGATCTCACCGAGCACCAGCGCGGCGAGCACTCCTACTACTAATCGCCTCCGCGCGACAGTCGCTGACTGTCGCGCGCCGTTCGCTACTCCCCTTTGCGCGTCTGACTTACCGCCTTCAATAGCTTTGTCACCGCTTTATCCGTAAAGATCGCCTCCAGCGGCTGCGCCAGCTTGCGTCGCCAGTTGGGATATTGATCGACGGTGCCGGGCACGTTTACCGGCGTGGTCATTCCTGTCCAGTCTTCTGGCTGCAGCCCCAGCAGCGCGCTGCCGGTCGCGGCGAGAAACTTATGCATCGCCAGATTAAGCGCGGGCGTCATCGCCAGCTTGTCCGCCTGACGCGCGCTGCGCGCCGGCATCACGCCCGCCTGATGCAGCGCATCCAGCAGCGCCTGCTTCTGTTTTGCGCGCTGTTCATGCAGCGATTGCAGCACCTCCTTGCTGGGATAGAGCTTGAGCTTTTCTCCCAGCGCGAAATCGCCCGCGTCCCAGAAGCCGGTCAGCGTCGGCAGATCGTGCGTGCTGGCGCTGGCGATCGACTGACGCGGATAGTCGCCGGGCAGGCGATAGCTGCCGTCGCGCTGCTGCTCGAACCACATCACCTTCCATGAGAAAACGCCGCTGGCGCGCAGCAGACCGACGATTTCCGGCGGCACCGTGCCGAGATCTTCGCCGATCACCATGCAGCGATGCCGCTGGCTCTCCAGCGCCAGAATGCCCAGCAGGTCATGCACCGGATAGCTGACGTAGGCGCCTTTATCGGCGGTCTCTCCTTTCGGCACCCACCATAGCCGCAGCAGCGCCATCACGTGATCGATGCGCAGCGCGCCGCAGTCGCGCATATTGGCGCGCAGCATGTCGATAAAAGGCTGATAGCCGCGCGCGCGCATCACGTGCGGATCCATCGGCGGCAGGCCCCAGTTCTGTCCCAGCGGTCCGAGGCGATCCGGCGGCGCGCCGACCGACGCCTCAAGGCGATAAAGCTCAGGATCGTGCCAGGTCTCCGCGCTGCCTTCCGCCACGCCTACCGCCAGATCGCGATAGAGCCCCACCGTCATCTTCAGCGCCTGACTGCGCGCCCAGCACTGAGCGAACTGGTTTTGCGCCAGCCACTGCAGCCACTGCCAGAAGGCGATCTCCTCTTCGTGGCTTTCGCACCAGCGCTGCACCTCAGGCGACTGGCTGTTGCGCCAGCCTTCCGGCCAGGCTGGCCAACCCCAGGCGTCCGCATCTTCGGCGCTCCGCTCCGCCTGCAGGCCGTCGTAGGCCGCCTGATAGCGCAGGCTGTCGCCGCCGTCGCGCACAAACGCGGCGAACGCCTGCCGCTGCGCGTCATCTTCCGCGCGCAGGCTGAACTGCGCCCAGGCGTGACGCAGCGCGGCGAGCTTCAGCGCCATCACCGCGGCGTAATCGACAAATTCGCTCTCGCGCGCCTTCGCCAGCGCGCGCTGGGTTTTCGCCGCTTTCCACCACTTTTGCGCCGCCGCGCTCTGCTGGAAATCCTCCAGCTGCGCCACGCTGATATAGATAATGTTCAGCCAGCGGCGCGATGAGGGACTGTAAGGGCTGGCGAAATCGGGCGTCGCGGGATAGAGCGCGTGCAGCGGATTGAGCCCGACGAAGTCGCCGCCCTGCTGCGCCACCTGTTCCAGAAACTGCTGCAGATCGCCGAAATCGCCGATGCCCCAGTTATCGGTGGAGCGCACGGTATAGAGCTGCACCAGCGCCCCCCAGCGCTTCTCGCCGTTGCGCAGCGGCGCCGGTAGCCAGCAGCGGCGCGGCGTCAGGATAATGCGCGTCTGCCACGCTTTTTTGCCCTTGCTCAGCGTCAGCTGGTGATAGCCGTGTCCGAGCGGCGACGGCAGCATAAATGGCTCGCCTGCCTCAAGTTCGCCGCTAAACTCGCGGCCTTTTTCGCTGCGCAGCCGCCACTGATAGCGGCCGCGCCCTTGCGGATTGAGCTGCCGCGCCGCGCCGCCGCTAAAAACCTGCACCGGCGGCAGCGGCGCGCCCTTCTCTTGCCGAGCGTCGCCCATAACCGCGAGCAGCGCCCTTTTGGTGTCGTCGCCGATCGCTTCCGGCTCGCCTTTGGCGTTGGTGTAGGTGAGGGAAATTCCGGCGGCGACTGCCGCGCGATCCAGTGCGCTCTCTTTCATGCTCTCCCCTTAGCGTCTTAATCCAAAGCCGTTGAGTTGCGGTGTGATGAACGTCTGCGCACAGGCAAACTGAGCATTAAGTAAAGACGGCAGCGGGGAAAAAATCGACAGGAAACAAAGAAAAAGGCGGGTTTTGAAATCAGCGAGCGATATAGCCCAGGTTAAGGCGATACCGCTCGCGACAGCGCAGAGGCGAAAGAGACTTAATCAGCAGAGTTCGAGCTGCACCTCATGCTGCTCGATCACCTTCATAATGCTGGCGGGCGGCTGCTTGTCAGTATAGAGCTGGTCGATCAGGCCCATATTGCCGAGATTCACCATCGCGTTGCGGCCGAACTTCGAATGGTCGACCACCAGCATCACGCAGCGTGAGTTTTCGATAATGGCGCGCTTGGTGCGCACCTCGTGATAGTCGAACTCCAGCAGCGACCCGTCCATATCGATGCCGCTGATGCCGAGAATGCCGTAATCGAGGCGGAACTGAGAGATAAAGTCGAGCGTCGCTTCGCCCATAATGCCGCCGTCGCGCGTGCGCACCTCGCCGCCTGCGATAATCAGCCGAAAATCGGGCTTGCACATCAGCAGCGTGGCCACGTTGATATTGTTGGTCACCACGCGCAGATTTTTATGATTCAGCAGCGCATAGGCCACCGCTTCCGGCGTGGTGCCGATATCGATAAATAAGGTCGCGCCGTCTGGAATTTCGCTGGCGACGCGTTCGGCGATGCGCGCTTTCTCCGCCGACCACATCATCTTACGTTCCTGCCAGGCGGTATTTTCAGAGCTGGAAGGCAGCGCCGCGCCGCCGTGATGACGCTGAATTTTATTCTGATCGGCGAGGTCGTTGAGATCGCGGCGAATGGTTTGCGGGCTTACCTCAAAATGTTCTACCAGCTCTTCGGTACTGACATATCCCTGACGCCGGACCAGATCGATAATGGCGTCATGACGTTGCGTCTGCTTCACATTACTCTCCTGTTTTCTTTTCTTATCCGGCGCTAACGGCGCCGCACTGCACGGGTATCGACAAACGCCATCGCCAGCCCGACCAGCAGACCGGCGACGTGAGCGCCGTTGGCGATAGCGAGCCCGAACGCGCCATACCAGCCGATGACCAGCCACACGATAGCAAAACCAATTAGTCCGCGTTCCAGATAGACGCCGCTTTCAGGGTCGCGCTCGCCGCGCAGCCAGCAGTAGCCCATCAGCGCATAGACCACGCCCGACAAACCGCCGAACCAGATGCCGCTAAATTTCGCCTGTACGAAACCGCTGAGCAGCGCCGAGATCAGCATAATCACAAACAGCTTGCCGCTGCCGAGCCGCTTCTCCACCGCGCCGCCGAGATACCACCACCACATCAGGTTAAACAGGATATGCAGCAGCGAAAAGTGCAGCAGCGCGTGGCTGAACCAGCGCCATACCTGGAGATACTGGCCCGGGCCGTCCGGCCAGCTCAGCCACAGCAGCACCGTCTGATCGCCAAAAATCTGCATCAGGATAAACACCGCGACACAGGCAAAAAGCACGGTCATGGTGAGCGGACCGGCGCGATCGCGAATATTGCCCCACAGATTGCTACGCTCGTAGCGCAGGCCGCTTTTGGTGTCGCCGGTATGCCAGCTGGCGGCCTGATAGCGAGGATGGTCCGGCTGGCGCACGAACTGCTGAAGTTCGTTTTCGACCATTTCAAGGCGACTCTCGTCATCGAGCAGAATAACGTAATGGCCATCCTGTTCGATGCGCAGCACGACGCCGCGCGTCGCCATATAGTCGACGAACGCCTGCGCCATGCGCGGGTTATTAAACTGGGTAATGCGCACCATTAATCACTCTCCTTGTTCATCGGGCGCGGCTCACTCGCCGCCGGCGACAACCTGAGTCGGAAACGCGGCGCGCCAGGCGTCGAAGCCGCCGTCGATGCTGTAGGCGGCGCTGAAGCCCTGACTCAGCAGATATTGCGCGGCGCCTTTGCTGCTGTTGCCGTGGTAGCACATCACCAGCACCGGCAGTTCACGGCTGGCGCTGGCCAGAAAGGCGTTAAGGTTGCCGTTGCTCAGGTGCAGCGCATTTTCCGCATGGCCGAGCGCGAAGCTCTGCGGATCGCGAATATCGACCAGCTGCGCGCCTTGCGCCAGATGCTCGCTGGCCTGCTGAACGTTAATGCATTCGAAGGTTTCCATGATTCTCTCGTTAAGACGACACAATTACCGCCTAGTGTAACCCGATAAGCAGCCCCAATAACCTGACAAAGCGTCCGGGCTTGTATTTATTTCTCAACAAGAATGTTAGCTATATCACGCAAAAATGTTTTTGCAGCGTTAAACACTGGCATCAATGTTGGTTTGCGATTATGATTATGCTCGAAAACGAACATTAATGAACTATTCCGAACATCGGAGGAGATGACGTGGAAACCAAAGACCTGATCGTGATCGGCGGCGGCATCAACGGTGCCGGCATTGCAGCAGACGCTGCAGGACGCGGCCTGTCAGTGCTGATGCTGGAGGCGCGGGACCTGGCTTGCGCGACCTCTTCCGCCAGTTCAAAGCTGATTCACGGCGGCCTGCGCTACCTCGAACACTATGAATTCCGCCTGGTCAGCGAAGCGCTGGCCGAGCGCGAAGTGCTGCTGAAAATGGCGCCGCATATCGCTTTCCCGATGCGCTTCCGTCTGCCGCACCGTCCGCATCTGCGCCCGGCATGGATGATTCGCGCCGGTCTGTTTTTATACGATCACCTGGGCAAGCGCACCAGTCTGCCGGGCAGTAAAAGCCTGCGTTTTGGCGCGGATTCGGCCCTCAAGCCGGAAATCACGCGCGGATTCGAATATTCTGACTGTTGGGTAGACGATGCCCGTCTGGTGGTATTGAACGCGCAGGAAGTGGTGAAGCGTGGCGGCGACGTCCGCACCCGCACTCGCGTGACGCGCGCCTGGCGCGAAAGCGGCCTGTGGATGGTGGAAGCGGAAGATGTCGACAGCGGCAAAACCTATACCTGGCGCGCCAAAGCGCTGGTGAACGCGGCGGGCCCGTGGGTAAAACAGCTGTTTGACGACGGCCTGAAGCTGAAATCCCCGTATGGCATCCGCCTGATTAAAGGCAGCCATATCGTGGTGCCGCGCGTGCATAACGAGAAGCAGTCATACATCCTGCAGAACGAAGACAACCGTATCGTGTTCGTTATTCCCTGGATGGATGACTTCTCGATTATCGGCACCACCGACGTCGAGTACAAAGGCGATCCGAAGAACGTCAAAATCGACGACAGCGAGATCGACTATCTGCTTAAAATTTACAACAGCCATTTTAAAAAGCAGCTGGTGCGTGACGATGTGGTCTGGAGCTACTCCGGCGTGCGTCCGCTGTGCGATGACGAGTCCGATTCACCGCAGGCGATTACCCGCGACTATACGCTGGACGTGCGCGACGACAACGGCCAGGCGCCGCTGCTGTCGGTATTCGGCGGCAAGCTGACCACCTACCGCAAGCTGGCGGAGCATGCGCTGGAGAAGCTGACGAAGTATTTCCCCAATGCCGGTCCGGCATGGACGAAAAACTGCGTGCTGCCGGGCGGCGATATCGCCGGTACGCGTGAAGATTACGCCGCCAGCCTGCGTCGTCGTTATCCGTTTATTACCGAAGGTATGGCGCGTCACTTCGCCCGCACCTACGGCAGCAGCACCGAGACGCTGCTCGACGGCGCGACGCGCCTTGAGGATCTGGGCGAGAATTTCGGTCACGACTTTTATGAAGCCGAGCTGCGCTATCTGGTGCAGAACGAGTGGGTGCGCGAGCTGGATGACGCTATCTGGCGACGCACCAAGCAAGGGATGTGGCTGAACGAAGCGCAGCAGGCGCGCGTGGCGGAGTGGCTGGCGACGCACAGCCAGAAGCCCAGCCTGTCGCTGGCGAGCTAAATAAGATCAACGGGGCTTCGGCCCCGTTTTTTTTGCCTGCTGCGCAGGCGGGCTGAGGTGCTGGTTTCGTTCGCCCAACAGCGAGGCAGTTTCATTTCGCCCGCTGCGGGCGACCGAGCAGGGCCGGTAGGCGCCGGCCCTGCACCCGCGCCCCGGGCCAGCTCACCCGCCCGCTGCGCGGGTCCCTTCGCTCCCTCAGGATTTCTGACGGACCGGCTGGATTCGCCATCCCTGGCTCATGCCAGCCTCTTCGCGGCATCCCTGCCGCTCGTCCTGAAATCCTTCCTCCGCTCAGCGGCTACGATGGCCCCCACAACCCCCGCTGCAAGTCTCATCTGTTTCATGACGACCATTATTGCTGTAAGCATGAACACTGCTTTCAGACCGCACAGCCGTTAACGAAAAGCTGAGGAGTTGCAGGCGGGGGTGTGGTCGAGGCATCTGACACGCTGAGGCGCGCACGGCGGCCAGGACGAGCCGACAGGACGTCGGCGAGAGCGCGGCATGAGACAGGATGTCGAATCCGCGCGGTCCGTCGGCCGACGTAAGCAACGAAGGGACCGCGCGCAGCGCGGCGTGGAGGCTGCCGGAAGCCGGGATTGTTAAGGGGCTGGCGAGCCCCTTAACACGCACGCCAGCAGCGGAGCGGCTGAAACTCCCTGCCGCCTGGCGGGCGGAACCCGCTCAGAGCCGGTTCGCGCAGCGAACCTAAGCCCGCTTGCGCAGCAGGCAACCCCGCCAGCGGGCGGGAACCCGCTCAGAGCCTCACTGGCTTAATATGCCAAATCTCATCCGCATACTCCTGGATGGTCCGGTCAGAAGAGAAGTACCCCATATTAGCGATATTCAGCGCCGCGCGGCGCTGCCACTCTTCCGGCTTGCGGTAAAGCTCATCCACCTTATCCTGGGTATCCACATAGCTGCGGTAATCCGCCAGCAGCTGATAGTGGTCGCCGAAGTTCACCAGCGAATCGAACAGATTGCGGTAGCGGCCTGGCTCCTGAGGACTGAAAACGCCGGAGGCGATCTGCGTCAGCACCTGATGCAGCTCGGCATCCTCTTCGTAATATTTACGCGGGTTGTAGCCGCTGCTGCGCAGGGCTTCCACCTGCGGCGTGGTGTTGCCGAAAATAAAGATATTCTCCTCGCCGACGTGCTCCAGCATCTCGACGTTGGCGCCGTCCAGCGTGCCGATGGTCAGCGCGCCGTTGAGCGCGAACTTCATATTGCTGGTGCCCGACGCCTCGGTGCCCGCTGTGGAAATCTGTTCGGAAAGATCCGCCGCCGGAATAATGATCTGCGCCAGGCTGACGCTGTAGTTCGGGATAAACACCACCTTCAGCTTGTTCTTCACCTGCGGATCGTTGTTGATCACGCTCGCCACGTCGTTGATCAGGTGAATAATGTGCTTAGCGGTATAGTAGGCCGAGGCCGCCTTGCCGGCGAAGATATTGACGCGCGGCACCCAGTCGGCGCCCGGATCGGCTTTAATACGGTTATAGCGGGTAATCACGTGCAGCACGTTCAGCAGCTGACGTTTATATTCATGGATACGCTTGATCTGCACGTCGAACAGGGCGTGGGGATCCAGCACCACATCCATGTTCTTCGCCACCCAGTCCGCCAGGCGACGCTTGTTATCGAACTTGGCGTCGGCCACCTTCTCGATAAACGCCGGATAGTCGATCTGCTGGTTAAGCTCGGCAAGCTGGCTAAGATCGGTGCGCCAGGTGCGGCCAATCTCTTCGTCCAGCAGCTCCGACAGCGCCGGGTTCGCCAGCGCCAGCCAGCGACGCGGCGTCACGCCGTTGGTCTTGTTGCAGAAACGGCCCGGAAAGAGACGCGCGAAATCGGCGAACAGCGACTGCACCATCAGGTTGGAGTGCAGTTCAGAGACGCCATTGACTTTGTGGCTCACCACTACCGCCAGCCACGCCATGCGAATGCGGCGGCCGTTGTTCTCATCGATGATCGAGATGCGCGACAGCAGATCCCAGTCTTCCGGGTAATACTCCTGAATGGTCTTCAGGAAGTAGTCGTTAATTTCGAAAATAATGCCGAGATGGCGCGGCAGGATCTTGCCGATCATCTCTACCGGCCAGGTTTCCAGCGCCTCGCTCATCAGCGTATGGTTGGTGTAAGAGAAGACCTGGCAGGTCACTTCGAACGCATCGTCCCAGGTGAATTTATGCTCGTCGATTAACAGACGCATCAGCTCCGGGATCGCCAGCACTGGATGGGTATCGTTCAGGTGGATGGCGATTTTGTCCGCAAGGTTGGACCAGGTTTTGTGCATCTGCCAGTGGCGGTTGAGAATATCCTGCACCGTGGCGGAAACCAGAAAATACTCCTGACGCAGACGCAGCTCGCGTCCCGAATAGGTGGAGTCGTCGGGATAGAGCACGCGTGAGACGTTTTCCGAATGGTTTTTATCTTCTACCGCGGCAAAGTAATCGCCCTGGTTGAACTTACCGAGGTTGATCTCGTTGCTCGCCTGCGCGCCCCACAGGCGCAGCGTATTGGTGGCGTCGGTGTCGAAGCCAGGGATGATTTGATCGTACGCCATCGCGACGATCTCTTCGGTTTCCAGCCAGCGCACCTTCGCTCCTTCGTGCTGGATACGGCCGCCAAAGCGCACTTTGTAGCGCGTGTTGTAGCGCTGGAACTCCCAGGGATTGCCGTACTCCAGCCAGTAATCGGGCGACTCTTTCTGCTCGCCGTCGATAATATTCTGCCGGAACATGCCGTAATCGTAGCGGATGCCGTACCCGCGTCCCGGCAGACCCAGCGTGGCGAGCGAATCGAGAAAACAGGCGGCCAGGCGCCCGAGGCCGCCATTGCCGAGGCCGGGATCGTTCTCTTCTTCCATCAGGTCGGCCAGATTTAATCCCATCTCGTCCAGCGCCTGATTGAGATCGTCATAAATGCCCATCGCCATCAATGCGTTGCCTAACGTTCGGCCCAGCAGAAACTCCATCGACAGGTAGTAGACCTGACGGACATCCTGCGACAGCTGCGCGCGGCTGGAGCGCAGCCAGCGCTCCACCATGCGGTCGCGCACCGCCAGTAGCGAGGCGTTGAGCCAGTCATGCTGGTTCGCCACGGAGGGATCCTTGCCTATGGTGAACATCAGCTTATAGGCAATCGAGTGTTTCAGCGCTTCGACCGTGAGTGTCGGCGACGTATAGGTGAAAGGAGCATTCATATCAGTTATCCCAGTCTCTCGTTACAGCAAACGTTGGTAAAGATCGCGGTAGGCCTGCGCGGCCACTTGCCAACTGAAATCCATCCCCATCGCCTGTCGCTGAACGTAACGCCAGAGAGAAGGCCGCGACCACAATACAAAAGCACGTCGAATCGCCCGCAGCAGCGACCAGGCGTTGCTGTCTTCAAAGCTGAATCCGCTGGCGATGCCGTCAGCCAGGTTCTCCAGCGAACTGTCGTTAACCGTATCGGCCAGGCCGCCCGTGCGCCGCACCAGCGGCAGCGTGCCATATTTCAGGCCGTAGAGCTGCGTCAGGCCGCAGGGTTCAAAGCGGCTCGGCACCATGATGACGTCCGCGCCGCCGACAATGCGGTGCGAGAAGGCTTCGTGATAGCCGATCTGCACGCCGACGCTGCCGGGATGCTCCGCCGCCGCGGCGAGAAAGCCCTGCTGTAGCTCCGCGTCGCCCTGTCCGAGCAGCACCAGCTGTCCGCCCTGCGCCAGCAGGCCAGGCAGCGCCTCCAGCACCAGGTCCAGCCCTTTTTGCCGCGTCAGACGGCTGATCACCGCGAACACCGGCACGCTGTCGTCGACCTTCAGCCCCATGGCGATTTGCAGCTGCCGTTTGTTCTCGGCCTTCGCCTCCAGCGTGTCGCGGTTGTAGCGCGCGCTCAGCAGCAGGTCGTGCGCCGGATCCCAGATGCCGGGATCGACGCCGTTAAGGATGCCGCTCAGACGCCCTTCGCGCAGCCGCTGCTCCAGCAGCGATTCCATGCCGTAGCCGAACTCCGGGCGCGTGATTTCATGCGCATAGGTCGGGCTGACGGCGGTGATGTGATCGGCGAAGAAGAGGCCCGCCTTCAGATAGGAGATCTGTCCGTAGAACTCCAGCCCGTGCATGTCGAAGAAAGCTCTCGGCAGCTGGATCTCTTCCAGATGACGCGCGTCGAACAGCCCCTGATAGGCCAGGTTGTGGACGGTAAACACCGACTTTGCCGGACGTCCGCGCGCCTCCAGATAGGCGCAGGTCAGACCCGCATGCCAGTCGTGCGCATGAACGATATCGGGCCGCCAGTAAGTATCCAGCCCGCTGGCGATTTCGCACCCCATCCAGCCAAGCAGCGCGAAGCGCAAATAGTTATCCACATAGGCGAACTGCGACGTATCGTGATACGGGCTGCCGGGTCGATCGTAGAGCGTCGGCACGTCGATCAGATAGATGCCGACGCCGTTAAAATGGCCAAACAGCAGCCGCGTTGGACCGGCGAAAGTCTGCAACTCGGCCACCACCTCCGTTTCAGGGATCCCTTTAAGCAGATCGGGAAAAGCGGGCAGCAGCACCCGCGTATCCGTACCATCCGCAATCTGCGCCTGCGGCAATGCCCCAACAACATCAGCCAACCCGCCGGTTTTTAGCAGCGGAAAAAGTTCTGAACAGACATGTAAAACCTGCATCCTCGGCCTCTTAATAAGTGATCGGGCGCGATCCTCGCGTCGATTATATGGTGCTTTTTATCGTTGGCGGCTACGCGCTGGCCAGCCTGGCAAGCATGGCGCGTGTGACCAGAACGATACCCTCTTCTGAACGGTAAAACCGACGACTATCCTCATCAGGATTCTCTCCTATCACCATGCCTTCGGGCAGCACGCAGGCGCGATCGATCACGCAGCGACGCAGGCGACAGGAGCGTCCCACCACCACGTCCGGCAGCAGTACGGCAGAATCGATATTGCAAAACGAGTTAATGCGCACGCGTGGAAACAGTACTGAGTTCACCACGACCGAGCCGGAGATGATGGTGCCGCCGGAGATCAGCGAATTCATCGTCATGCCATGGCTGCCCGAGCGGTCCTGCACGAACTTGGCGGGCGGCAACGGCTCCATATGCGTTCGGATCGGCCAGGTATGGTCATACATATCCAGCTCCGGCGTCACCGACGCCAGATCGAGGTTAGCGCGCCAGTAAGCTTCCAGCGTCCCTACGTCGCGCCAGTAGGGCGGCGAACTTTCATCCTGCTGCACGCAGGAGAGCGTAAACGAATGGGCGTATCCTTCGCCGCTCGCGACCACTTTCGGCAGAATATCTTTGCCGAAGTCGTGGTTAGAATTAGGCTCCTGTAGATCTTCCTCCAGTAGCTGATAGAGATAATCGGCGTTAAACACGTAGATCCCCATACTGGCCAGCGCCTGCGTATCGTCGCCGGGCATGGCGGGCGGCTGCGGCGGCTTCTCTACAAAGTCGATCACTTTATTGTTTTCATCCACCGCCATCACGCCAAAGGCGGTCGCTTCGTGCAGCGGCACGGGCAGGCAGGCGATGGTGCACTTCGCGTTGGCGTCGACGTGGTCGAGCAGCATGCGCGAATAGTCCATTTTATAAATATGATCCCCGGCCAGAATCACGATGTACTGCGCCTGATAGCGGCGAATAATGTCGAGGTTCTGGGTCACGGCGTCTGCGGTGCCGCGATACCAGTGTTCAGTTAAGGTGCGCTGCTGCGCCGGCAGCAAATCCACAAACTCGTTCATCTCTTCGTTGAAGATAGACCAGCCGCGCTGAACGTGCTGCGTTAGCGTGTGCGACTGGTACTGCGTTATCACGCCGATGCGGCGGATACCGGAGTTAATGCAGTTGGAAAGCGCAAAGTCGATGATGCGAAACTTGCCGCCGAAATGCACCGCTGGCTTGGCGCGTTTGGCGGTCAGGTCTTTCAGGCGCGTACCCCTTCCCCCGGCGAGGATCAGCGCAACCGTCTGTGTAGGGAGCTGGCGGGCCAGCATCAGGTGATCGGTTCTGTCTAACTTAACCATGTCTGACTCCTTATGATTGCTTTTGGAACACGCACACGCCGTGTGCGGGACCATGCCAGACAGTCGACAAAATGGGGTTGTCATCCCCGGCGAAAGGAGGAACGGCACGCCATTCTCCGTCTGGTAAGGCGATGTCACTCACCGAATCCGTGGCGTTTATTGTTATTAACCAGCGGCCGGAGAGCAGGATCTGCATTCTGTGCGCCTTCTGCTCCCACTCCTCTCGCTGCAGTGGTCTGCCGCTGGCATTGAACCACTGCACATTGCCGTCGCCCTCTTGCCACCAGCGATCGGCGGTTAACGCCGGGATCTGCTGACGCAAACGGATCAGGGCGGCGGTAAAATCTACCAGACTGCTCTCTTCTTCCTGCCAGTCGAGCCAGGTCAGGATATTGTCCTGACAGTAGGCGTTGTTGTTGCCGTGCTGGCTGTGGCCGCGCTCGTCGCCGGCGAGCAGCATCGGCGTGCCCTGCGCCAGCAGCAGCGACGTCAGCAGCGCATGCGTGCTCAGGCGACGGCGCTCAATCACGTCGAAGCTGGCGCGCAGCCCCTCTACGCCGTGGTTATAGCTAAAATTGCCGTTGCTGCCGTCGCGGTTATCCTCGCCGTTGGCCTGGTTATGCTTATGGTTAAAGCTCACCACGTCGCGCAGCGTAAAGCCGTCATGCGCGGTGACCAGGTTAACCGCGGCGTGCGGCAGTCGGCCGTCGCGCTGGAACAGATCGCTGGAGGCGGCGAAGCGGCGCGCGAACGCCCCGTTACTGACGTCGCGGTGCAGCCAGAAGCGCCGCATATCGTCGCGGAAATGGTCGTTCCACTCGGCGAACAGCGGCGGAAAATTGCCGACCTGATAGCCGCCTGGCCCGATATCCCAGGGTTCGGCGATCAGCTTGACCTGCGAGAGCAGCGGGCAGGCTCTGATCGCCTCGAACAGCGGCGCGTGCGCTGAGAAATCGGGCGTGCGTCCCAGCACCGGCGCCAGATCGAAGCGAAAGCCGTCGACGTGGCAGACGCGCACCCAGTAGCGCAGCGCCTCCAGCGCCCAGTTCATCACCTCAGGATCGCTGAGATTCAGGGTATTGCCGCAGCCGGTCCAGTTTTCATAGTCGCCCTGCGGGCTCAGCCAGTAGTAGCTGGCGTTATCGACGCCGCGCTGCGACAGCGTCGGGCCGATCTCCTCCAGCTCGGCGGTGTGGTTGAACACCACGTCCAGCAGCACTTCGATGCCCGCCGCGTGCAGATTTTTCACCGCCTGCTGAAACTCCTGCAGAGGCGACGCGCTCTCCTGCGAGGCGTAGCGCGGATCGACGGCCCAGAGCGCAAACGGGTTGTAGCCCCAGTAGTTGCTTAATCCAAGGCGCTGCAGGCGCGGCTCGCTGGCGAAATGGGCCACCGGCAGCAGCTCCAGCGCGGTGACGCCGAGATGGCGCAGGTAATTCACCATAACAGGATGGCCGAGCGCAGCGTAAGTCCCGCGCAGCGATTCCGGAATTTCCGGATGCCGCTGTGTTAAGCCGCGGACGTGCGCCTCGTAAATCACCGTGTTGCCCCAGGGCGTACGCGGGGCAACGTCGCCTTCCCAGTCGAAGTCCTCCGCCACCACCAGCGATTTAGGCGCCACGGCGGCGCTGTCCTGCTCGTCAGGCCGCTCAATGCCGCCGTAGAGACGCGGGTCGTCGGTTACGTCGCCCTCAACCGCGCGAGCGCAGGGATCGACCAGCAGCTTGGCAGGATTAAAACGGTGCCCGCGCTCTGGCGCCCAGGGGCCATGAACGCGGAAGCCGTAGCGCTGCCCCGGTTTTAGCGCGGCCGCGTAGCCGTGCCAGATATCACCGGTTCGCGCCGGAAGATCGAAGCGTCTCTCTTTGCCCTGATCGAACAGGCAAAGCTCGACGCGCGCAGCATGCCGGGAGAAGAGCGTAAAGTTAACGCCCTTGCCGTCGTAACTGGCGCCTGGCGGCTCAGCACGTCCCGGAAGCAGCGTCATTCCGCCTCCTTCACCAGCCAGATTGTCGCCAGCGGCGGCAGCGTCAGCGACAGCGACTGCGGCCGGTTGTGGCTGGCGATCTCATCGGTATGCACCACCGGGTTGCGCGTATCGCTGCCGTGATAGCTGTGCTGATCGGTGTTGATCACTTCGCGCCAGTTCCCCGCCTGATTAACGCCGAAGCGATAGTTGTGGCGCGGCACCGGCGTAAAGTTGCTGGCGACGATAATTTCGTTGCCGTCGCGGTCGCGGCGCACAAAGACGAAGACCGAGTTTTCGCGATCGTCGACCACCAGCCACTCAAAGCCGGCCGGGTCGAAATCGAGCTGGTGCATCGGCGCGTAGTGGCGATAGGTGTGGTTGAGATCGCGCACCAGCCGCTGTATGCCGTGGTGCCAGTTATCGGCGCCCTCCAGCAGATGCCAGTCCAGGCTGACGTCGTGGTTCCACTCTTTGCCCTGCGCGAACTCGCCGCCCATAAACATCAGTTTCTTGCCGGGGAAGGCCCACATCCAGCCATAGTAGGCGCGCAGGTTGGCGAACTTCTGCCAGGGATCGCCCGGCATGCGGTCCAGCAGCGACTTCTTGCCGTGCACCACTTCGTCGTGCGAGAGCGGCAGCACGAAGTTTTCGGTGTAGTTGTACATCATGCCGAAGCTCATCAGGTCGTGATGGTGGCTGCGGTAGACCGGGTCGAGCTTCATGTAGTCGAGGGTGTCGTGCATCCAGCCCAGGTTCCATTTGTACCAGAAGCCGAGGCCGCCCGATTCCGGCGGACGCGACACGCCGTCGAAGTCGGTGGACTCTTCGGCGATGGTGACGGTGCCTGGCGCGGCGCGCCCCAGCGTGCGGTTGGTGTAGCGCAGAAAGGCGATCGCCTCGAGGTTTTCGCGGCCGCCGTAGTGGTTCGGCACCCATTCGCCTTCGGCGCGGCTGTAGTCGCGGTAGATCATCGAGGCCACGGCATCGACGCGCAAACCGTCGATACCGTAGCGCTCCAGCCAGTAGAGCGCGTTGCCCGCCAGATAGTTGCTCACTTCGCGGCGGCCAAAGTTGTAGATCAGGGTGTTCCAGTCCTGATGATAGCCTTCGCGCGGATCGCTGTGCTCGTAAAGCTCGGTGCCGTCGAACTTCGCCAGGCCGAAATCGTCGCTGGGGAAGTGGCCCGGCACCCAGTCGAGCAGCACGTTCAGGCCCGCTTCGTGCGCGGCGTTGATGAAATAGAGAAATTCGTCGCGCGTGCCGAAGCGGCGCGTCGGCGCATACATGCCGAGCGGCTGATAGCCCCAGCTGCCGTCGAAGGGATGTTCGTTAATCGGCAGCAGCTCGATATGGGTGAAGCCCATCTCTTTAACATAGGGCACCAGCTGCTCCGCCAGCTCTTTGTAGCTAAGCCAGAAGTTGTTCTCGGTGTGGCGACGCCACGAGCCGAGGTGCACCTCGTAGATGGAGATCGGCGCATCGAATGCGTTGCGCGCCTTACGCTCTTCGGCCATCTCGACCTTTGGCGGCAGGCCGCAGATCATCGAGGCGGTTTGCGGGCGCATCTGCGCCTCGAAGGCATAAGGGTCCGCTTTAATACGCAGCTGGCCGCTGTTATCGACGATTTCGAATTTGTAGAGCTGACCGTTGTACGCGCCGGGCACAAACAGCTCCCAGATGCCCATTTCGCGGCGGAAGCGCATCGGATGGCGGCGGCCGTCCCAGAAGTTGAAATCGCCCACCACCGAGACGCGCTGCGCGTTAGGCGCCCAGACGCTAAAGCGCGTGCCATGCACGTCGTCAATCACCGCGCCGTGCGCGCCCAGGGTTTCGTAGGGGCGCAAATGGGTGCCTTCCGCCAGCAGCCAGGCGTCCATCTCCTGCAGCAGCGGCCCGAAGCGATAGGCGTCGTCGATCAGATTCTGCTGACCGTGCCAGTTCACCGCCAGCTGGTAGCGAAACATATTCTTACGGCGCGGCACCACCGCGCTGAAAAAGCCGCGCGAATCGAGGCATTTTAGCTGGGCGACTTTGCGCCCGGTGTTGGTTTCTATTACCCATACTTCCGAAGCGTCGGGCAGCAGCGCCCTGACTTCCAGCCCGTTGGCTGTCTGGTGCATCCCCAGCAAAGCGAAGGGATCGGAGTAATTACCCGCAAACAGGGCATTGATCGCCAGGCGATCGGGAAGCTCTGACATGACTTTCTTCCTGTGATTATATGGCAGCCGAAATGAGCGCGGCTTATGCCACGCATCAGGTGCGCTGCTCTTCATTGAGCCATGCGTACAACGGCAGAGAAAGGAAACCGCTCCGTGGGAAAATAACTTTGCCGTGTACAACAACTATTCAGTGCGAAATGCAAAACAGTCAACAACCGGCACATCATTGTTAAATCATAGCTTGGGCTTGCAGGTTGCCAGCCCGGAAAGCGAAAAATTGTTAGCGGGGACGTAAAAAAGGGAAGCCGATCACTTACAGACGCTAAGCGGTTTGACTTATTTCAGAATAATCAGGCAAAAGGCCGGGAACATCCCGGCCTCGCTTAGTATTTTGTTTTAGTCGACCAGCAGACGCAGCATGCGGCGCAGCGGCTCGGCCGCGCCCCACAGCAGCTGATCGCCGACGGTAAAGGCGGAGAGATATTCCGGGCCCATATTGAGCTTGCGCAGGCGGCCGACCGGCGTGGTCAGGGTGCCGGTCACCGCCGCCGGCGTCAGCTCGCGCATGGTCAGCTCGCGGTCGTTAGGCACCACTTTCACCCACTCGTTATGCGACGCCAGCAGCTGTTCGATCTCTGCCAGCGGCACATCTTTTTTCAGCTTCAGCGTAAAGGCCTGGCTATGGCAGCGCAGCGCGCCGACGCGCACGCAGAGGCCGTCGACCGGAATGGTTTTTTGCGTGCCGAGGATCTTGTTGGTTTCCGCCTGGCCCTTCCACTCTTCGCGGCTCTGGCCGTTGTCGAGCTGCTTGTCGATCCACGGGATCAGGCTGCCGGCCAGCGGCACGCCGAAGTTATCGGTCGGCAGCGTGCCGGAGCGGGTCAGCTCGGTGACGCTGCGCTCAATGTCGAGAATGGCCGACGCCGGATCCTGCAGCGAGGTGGCGACGTGGTTATGCAGCATGCCCATCTGGGTCAGCAGTTCGCGCATATGGCGCGCGCCGCCGCCAGACGCCGCCTGATAGGTGGCGACAGAGGCCCACTCCACCAGATCCTGGGCGAACAGGCCGCCCAGCGACATCAGCATCAGGCTGACGGTGCAGTTGCCGCCGACGAAGGTGTTGATGCCTTTGTCGAGGCCCTGACGAATCACCTGATGGTTGACCGGATCGAGAATAATGATGGCGTCGTCTTTCATGCGCAGCGTCGAGGCCGCGTCAATCCAGTAGCCCTGCCAGCCGCTGGCGCGCAGCTTCGGGTAGACTTCACTGGTATAATCGCCGCCCTGACAGGTGATAATGATATCCAGCGCCTTGAGCGCCTCGATATCAAACGCATCCTGCAGCGCACCGGTGGACTTGCCGCCAAACGTCGGCGCAGCCTGTCCCAGTTGCGAAGTGGAGAAGAAGACCGGATTGATCACGTCAAAATCACGCTCTTCGCTCATGCGCGACATCAGCACGGAGCCGACCATACCGCGCCAACCAATAAAACCTACATTCTTCATTTTCTGTCCGTCTCAGTCAGCGATAAGGGCCGACCTGCTTACCGAAGGGAAGAACGGAATGGGTTTCACTCCGCTCTGCGTCATAAATGGATTTACCTGTGACCAACAACTCTACAAAATGCAGCTTTTCTGGCAAGTGAATTAATTCGATTGCGCCAACTTTTTCAGCAGCGCGGCTAATAACCCCGCGTCGGGATGAAAGGAATAACCAAAAAAATGACTGAAATGATTTCTGCGACCATCTTACTGCTGCTGATTATGGATCCGCTGGGCAACCTGCCGATTTTTATGTCGGTGCTCAAGCATCTGGAGCCGAAGCGGCGGCGCGCGGTGCTGATCCGCGAGCTGCTGATCGCGCTGGTGCTGATGCTGCTGTTTCTGTTCGCGGGCGAACGCATTCTGACGTTCCTTAATCTGCGCACCGAAACCGTCTCGATTTCCGGCGGCGTGATCCTGTTTCTTATCGCCATCCGCATGATTTTCCCGTCGGACGAGAGCAGCAGCAGCGGCCTGCCCGCGGGCGAAGAGCCCTTTCTGGTGCCGCTGGCGATCCCGCTGGTCGCCGGCCCGTCGCTGCTCGCCACGCTGATGCTGCTATCGCATCAGTATCCTAATCAGATGGGGCATCTGGTCGGCGCGCTGCTGATCGCCTGGGGCGTCACAGTGACGATTCTGCTGCTGTCGGGGCTGTTTTTACGGCTGCTGGGCGACAAGGGCGTCAACGCGCTGGAGCGCCTGATGGGGCTGATTTTGATTATGCTGGCGACGCAGATGTTCCTGGACGGCATTCGCGTCTACCTCAAGCTGTAACCTCTGGACGCCAATAGCCTTTATCTTAGTATGGTTTTGAGTTGATTAATGTTTCGCTGCGTATTATCGCGCCGGTTAACCATTAATTTCATACCAGGACCGCACTATGAAAACCGCTCAACCTACCCAGCCCGGCCGTCGATCCATTCTGAAAAAAACGCTCGCGCTTTCTGCGATCTCCGTAACCGGCGTCGGCGCGCTGGGCCTGCCGACCCTCTCTTTCGCCGCCTCGCTGAGCAAAGAGGAGCGCGACGCCATGACGCCGGACGCGGTCATCGCCCACTTTAAGCAGGGCAACCTGCGCTTTCGCGAAAACCGCCCGGTTAAACATGATTACCTGGCGCAGAAGCGCAACAGCATTGCCGGTCAGTACCCGGCGGCGGTGATCCTGAGCTGCATCGACTCGCGCGCGCCCGCTGAGATTGTGCTGGACGCCGGTATCGGCGAAACCTTCAACGCGCGCGTCGCCGGCAATATCAGCAACCGCGATATGCTGGGCAGCATGGAGTTCGCCTGCGCCGTTGCCGGCGCGAAGGTGGTGCTGGTAATGGGCCATACGCGCTGCGGCGCGGTGCGCGGCGCGATCGATAACGCAGAGCTGGGCAACCTGACCGGCCTGCTGGAGGAGATTAAGCCGGCCATCGAGCAAACCGTCTACAGCGGCGAGCGTAGCGGCAGCAACTACGATTTCGTCGACGCGGTGGCGCGCAAAAACGTCGAGCTGACCATCGAAAGCATCCGTAACAACAGCCCGGTGCTGAAGCAGCTGGAAGAGCAGAAAAAAATCAAAATCGTCGGCAGCATGTACCATCTGTCCGGCGGCAAAGTTGAGTTTTTCGAGGCTTAAGCGAGAAGCCGTCACGCAGGCGTGACGGCTTTGATTTACGACAGCAGCTGAAAGGCGATCATGCCGACAATGGCGCCGACGGTGCCGAGGATGGTCTCCATCAGCGTCCAGGTCTTCAGGGTTTCCCCTTCGGTGGCGCCGGTAAAGCGGCCGAACAGCCAGAAGCCCGCATCGTTAACGTGGCTGATGATGATGGAGCCGCCGCCGATGCAGATAGAGAGCGCCGCCAGCTGCGCGCCGCTGTAGTGCAGCGGCTCGATAACCGGCATCACCAGCCCGACCGTGGTAAGGCAGGCGACCGTGGCCGACCCCTGAATCACGCGCACCGCGCCGGAAAGGATAAAGCAGGCCAGCGCGACGGGCAGCCCCGCGCCGGTCAGCGCATGGCCCAGCACCGGGCCGACGCCGGAATCGACCAGCACCTGCTTGAACACGCCGCCCGCGCCGATGACCAGCAGAATAATGCCCGCCGGCTGCAGCGCGCTGCCGCACACCTGCATCACCTTCTCTTTATCCATGCCCTGTCGGTAGGCCAGGCCGTAAATCGCCACCAGGCAGGCGATGAGGATCGCCGTAAAGGGATGGCCGATAAACTCCAGCCACTCATACAGCGAAGAGCCCTGCTCGGTAAAGCGCGCGCCGATGGTTTTCAGCCCCACCAGCATCAGCGGAAACAGGATCAGCGCCAGGCTGAAGCCGAACGACGGCAGCTTCGCCGCGTCGACGTCCGGCTGATGATCTTCCGGCGGCGCGCTAAAGGTCACGTGACGCGCAATCAGCGAACCGAACAGCGGACCGGCGATCAACATGCCGGGAATGGCGGCGCACAGGCCGAGCAGGATCATCCAGCCGAAGTCGGCGTGCATCTGCGAGGCGAGCAGCATCGGCGCCGGGCCCGGCAGCAGAAAGGCCGCCGACGCCGCCACGCCGGCGAACAGCGGGATCACCAGCTTCACCAGGTTATCGTGGGTGCGGCGCGCCACGGCGAAGGCGATGCTGATCAACAGCACCACCGCCACCTCAAAGAAGAGCGGCAGCGCGCAGATCAGGCCGGCGATGCCCATGGCGTAGTGGGCGCGGCTTTCGCCGAAGGTTTTCAGCATGCGGATGGCGATCTGATCCACCGCGCCCGTCTCATGCAGGATTTTGCCGAACATCGCGCCCAGCGCGACGACGATAGCCAGGAAGCCCAGCGTGCCGCCCATGCCTTTCTGCATGGTATCGGCGATCTTGTCCAGCGGCATGCCGGAGCAGAGGCCTGCGCCAATCGATACCAGCATCAGCGCGACAAAAGCGTGCATCCGCGCTTTCATCACCAAAAAAAGCAGCAGCAGGACAGAGCCTGCTGCGGTTAACACCAGCGTTGCGGTACTCATGACTAACCCTTGTTGATGGCTTTCCCGATAGCCGCAACCGTAGCCGCAACAACTTCGTCCACTGAATGATTGATATCGACCGTCAGCACGTCCGGCTCGTCTGCGCCCGGCTCTTCCAGCGTGGCGAACTGCGTCACCAGCATCTGCGGTTTAAAGAAGTGACCTTTGCGCGCCTTCAGACGAGACTCGATGGTGTCGAAGTCGCCCTTAAGGTAGATAAAGCGCAGGTTGTCGTTGCCCTGACGCAGAATGTCGCGGTAGCGCTTTTTCAGCGCGGAACAGACGATGATAGAGATCGCCTGGGTGCGCTGCATGGCGAACGCGGCGTCGTTGAGCGCCTGTAACCATGGCTGACGATCGTTATCGTCCAGCGGATGGCCGTCGGCCATTTTTAAAATATTGGCGCGCGGATGAAGAAAATCGCCGTCAAGAAACGCGGTATTGAGCTGGTGGGAGACCTGGTTAGCGACAACGGACTTTCCGCTGCCTGAAACGCCCATCAGAATAAAGACGTGATGCGACGAAGATTGAGTAGTCATTTTTCTGCTCCGGCAGGTAAATTCGCCAATGTTACCGATAACAATGCTGGTTGCCATTGTGTTAAGCCCACTCCAGGCTGGCAACCCTGTTTAGCCGGAAAAGCACGAAAGTGTGAACTGACTCATAAAAATGCCAGATTCAGATGCTGCCGCCTTCGCTGATGTCAAAGCCGATATCCAGCGGCGCGGAGACGCTGAAATCGCCGCTGATACGCGCCAGCAGCATGGCGGCCGCTTCGCGTCCCATGCGTTCGCGCGGCGTCAGGACGGTCGCCAGCTGCGGCGTCACAACCTGACTAATATCATGGCCGTGAAAGCCGGCAATCGCCATTTGCGACGGGACTTTTAATCCCTGACGCTGGCATTCGAACATCGCGCCGACCGCCAGGTCGTCGTTGGTGCAGAACAGACTGTCGGTTTGCGGATAGCGACGCTGCGCCTCGCACAGCAGCATGCCGCCCGCGCTGAAAGAGGAGGCCTCTTCCATCATCACACTGCGCGGCTCCAGCCCCGCTTCGCGCATCGCTTTTTCGTAGCCCTGCTGCTTCTGCAGGGTGCGCTCATCAAGACGCGCGCCCAGATAAACCGTATGGCGATGCCCTTTGCGCAGGATAGCGTGCGTCATCTGGCGCGCCGCCTCGACGTTGTCGAAGCCCACCGCCATGTCGAGGCACGGCGAAACGCTGTCCATCATCTCAATCACCGGAATGCCCGCCACTTCCAGCATGCGCAGCGTGGCGGGAGTATGGGTGCGCTCGGTGAGAATAACGCCGTCGATGTTCCAGCCCAGCAGCGAACGCAGCTGCAGCTCCTCTTTTTGCGGGCTGTAGCCGAAGTGGGCGACCAGCGTCTGATAGCCCGCCTCGTCGGTTACCGCTTCGATGCCGCGCAGCACGTCGGCGAACACCTGGTTGGTCAGCGAGGGCAGCAGCACGCCGATGGCGCGGCTGGTGGCGTTGGAGAGCATATCCGGCGCGCGGTTGGGGATATAGCCCAGCTCATCAAGCGCGACGGCAATCTTGTCGCGTAGCGGCGCGGAAACCTGCTCAGGATTGCGCAGGTAGCGGCTGACGGTCATTTTCGTTACGCCGACACGATCGGCAACATCCTGTAATACCGGTCTTTTTTTCTTCATCGTATGCGCCCAGGGTCACAATTACGATGAGTCTATCACTATTCGGCGGGAGAATTGTAAACCGGGGCGCGACGGTGCGCGCCCCGTCACCGCTTAAACCGGCGGCAGATCGAACAGCAGCACTTCGGCGTCGCTGCTGGCTTCCAGAGTGACGCTCGCCTCATCCCAGACGGCAAACGCGTCGCTGGTGCGGGCGGTTTCGCCGTTGACGCGGATCTCGCCTTTAACCACCTGCACCCAGACGCGGCGGCCGGTTTCGATAGCGACCTCATCTTTTTCGCCTGCGCTGAAAACCCAGCGCGACAGCGTCATATCCTGATAGACCTTCAGCGATCCTTCACGGGCGTCCGGCGTCAGCACAAACTGACGTCCTTTTACGTCCGGGAAGCGGCGCTGGGCGTAACGCGGTTCGATGCCGGTACGCTCTGGAATAATCCAGATCTGATACAGGTGCAGCGGGTCGCTGCTGCTGGCGTTGTACTCAGAGTGACGCACGCCGGTGCCCGCGCTCATGATCTGAAATTCGCCCGCCGGGATCTGCTCTTTGTTGCCCATGCTGTCCTGATGCTCGACGGTGCCGGAGAGCACATAGGTCAGGATCTCCATATCTTTGTGCGGGTGCGTGCCGAAGCCCTGCCCGGCGGCGACGATATCTTCGTTAATGACGCGCAGCGCTGAAAAGCCCATAAAATTCGCGTCGTGATAGCTGGCGAAAGAGAAGGTGTGCCAGCTTTCCAGCCAGCCGTGATTAGCGTAGCCGCGTTCTTCTGCTTTGCGTAAGTAAATCATGTTCAGTTCTCCTCAATGTTTTAGAACAGTCTGAACCTGAGGCGAACCTATTGATAGCTGAAAAACTTCACGCCTCTGTTCAAAAAAGGTGAACAAGCGCTTTGCGGATGATGAGCAGGGCTGAATAATGCGGCGGGCAAAAAAAAGCCAGCACCCGAGCTGGCTAAGTAATACTGGAAGCAATGTGAGCAATGTCGTGCTTTCCGGTTTGTCTGAGGACGCCCCGAGAACGCATCGCAATAATAATCATTATCATTCGCGTCTGTAAAGCCTTTTGTGATCTTTTCTGTTGATTATTAATAAGATTTCCTTGATGTTTGAAAGGGTTTTCCCGTCAACGCAAGGAGAAGGATGATGAGCGAGATTGTGGTGCGACACGTTACGCCTGAAGATGCCGCCGCCTTAATGCATATTTACAGCCAGCCGGACACTATGGCGAATACGCTACAGCTACCGCTGCCTTCGCTGCAAAAATGGCAGCAGCGGCTAAGCAACCTCTCTCCGACGGGACATTCGCTGGTCGCTTGCATCGAAGAAAAAGTGGTTGGCCAGCTGACGCTGGAGATTCTCGCGCCTGCGCGCCGTCGCCACTGCGCCACGCTGGGCATGGGCGTCGATGAAGCGTATCGCAACCGCGGCGTCGGCAAAGCGCTGCTTGGCGCGGCGGTCGATCTTTGCGACAACTGGCTGCAGGTGACGCGCATGGAGCTAACGGTATTCGCCGACAATCCCGCCGCCATTGCCCTCTACCGCCATTTCGGCTTTGAAGTTGAAGGCACGGCGAAGGCTTTTGCTATGCGGCATGGCGAGATGATCGACACGCACTATATGGCGCGGCTGAAATAGCAAACGGGGCCAGCCTGGCCCCGAACTCTTAATATCCCGCGCTCAAATCCCCTGGCGTGCGCGGATCGGACGCGCCATACAGCGTGCCGTCCGGCCCAATCATAATGCTCTGCGTGCTGCCCATCGCCGGCAACACCTTCACATGCTGCCCTTTATTCTCCAGCAAACGCAGCGTATCCGGGCTAAACCCCTTCTCAACGCGCAGCTGATCCGGCAGCCACTGATGGTGGAAGCGCGGCGCATTGGTCGCCTCTGCGACGTTCATCCCGAAATCGACGCTGTTCACCACCATTTGCAGCACGGTAGTGATAATGCGGCTGCCGCCGGGGCTGCCGGTCACCAGCCAGGTTTTGCCCCCTTTCGCCACGATGGTCGGCGACATCGAGGAGAGCGGACGCTTGGCGGGCTGTACCGCATTCGCTTCGCCGCCGACCAGTCCGTAGACGTTCGGCGTGCCCGGCTTGGCGGAGAAGTCGTCCATCTCGTTGTTCAGCAGGATGCCGCTGTTGCCCGCAACGATGCCGCTGCCGAAATTGGTGTTCAGGGTATAGGTCACCGCGACCGCCGTGCCCTGCTTATCTACAACCGAAAAATGCGTGGTCTGGTTGCTTTCATAAGGTTCCAGCTTGCCGGGCTTAATCTCGCTCGACGGACGCGCTTTCGCCACATCAATCTGCTGCGCGATCGACTTCGCGTAGGCTTTGCTGGTGAGCGCCTGCCACGGCACTTTGACGAAATCGGGATCGCCAAGATACTCCGAGCGGTCGGCATAGGCGTATTTCTCCGCTTCGGCGACCACCTGCATCGCGTCGGCGCTGCCAAAGCCCATTTTCGCCAGATCGAAGTTTTCCAGGATATTGAGGATCTGCACGATATGGATCCCGCCCGATGAGGGCGGCGGCATAGAGAAGATCTCATAGCCGCGATAGGTGCCGCTGATCGGCTTACGCTCAACGGCGCGGTAGGCCGCCAGATCCGCTTTGCCGATCAGGCCGCCATGCTGCGCCATCTCGCTGGCGATCTCATCGGCGATTTCGCCTTTATAGAAGGCGTCCGGCCCCTGCTGCGCAATGAGTTGCAGGCTGTGAGCGAGATTCTTCTGCACCAGACGATCGCCCTTCTGCCACGGCGTGCCGTCAGGCTTAAAGAAAATCGCCTTGCTGTTGGGATGCGCCAGCAGCACTTCCTTACCGTAGGTTTTCAGATCGTCCGCCAGCGCGTCGTTGACCACATAGCCTTCGCGCGCCAGTTTAATCGCCGGCGCCAGCAGCGTGCTGAGCGGCAGCGTGCCATATTTTTGCGCCGCCAGCGCAAAGCCCGCCACGCTGCCGGGCGTGCCCGAGGCGAGATGCGAAGTCAGCGACAGCTTGCTGTCGGCGTTGCCCTGTTTGTCGAGGAACATATCGCGCGAGGCGCGGCCCGGCGCCATTTCGCGGAAGTCGATAGAGGTGGCGCGGCCGGATGCGGTGCGCAGCAGCATAAAGCCGCCGCCGCCCAGGTTGCCCGCCTGCGGATGCGTCACCGCCAGCGCAAAGCCGACGGCGACAGCGGCGTCCACCGCATTACCGCCCTGGCGCAGAATATCCACGCCCACCTGCGTCGCCAGCGCATCCACCGAAGCAACCATGCCGTTCTGCGCGCGAACGGGATGAAAGGTATCATCCTCGACGCCATAAGAGACGGGCGGCGCGCTGGCAGGCGCGGCGGCATCAGCGACGCTGACTACCGTTAAACTCATCATCACAGCCCAGCCAAGCTGGCGTATATTTCCTCGCATCATCATCCCTCTACCCTTTTCAGTTGTTTACATTTGTTATCACGCAGGCAAGTGTTTACAAATACAGCAAAAAAATAACATCTAAGTCAAATTCGGTGCGTTCCTGGGGGAGAAGTTTGTGAGATTGCTAAACTTATAGCTGCGGCCACGGCGCATCACACGCCGGTGAGGCCGCGCTGACGGAGGAAGTCACATGAAAAAATGGTTAATCGTCTTTGCCGCGCTGCTGCCCCTTAGCGGCATGGCTAATATGCTGAACAACACTAATCAACCTAATCAGCCGGGCTACAATCCAAGCCAGCAGCGTATGCAGACGCAGATGCAAATCCAGCAGCAGCAGCAGCAGAGCAAACTGCAGCAGGATCAGCAGCAGCAGACGCAGCAGATACAGCGCAAAATGCAGGAACAGCGCAGCAGCGCCCAGCAGCGCGTCATCAACACGCAGCCGGGACAGCAGCAAAACCGTAATTAACGGAAGTCGGGGCCAATGATGTCGATGCGATCGGTGCAGATGGCGTCGACGCCCCATTTCAGCAGCGTGCGCGCCCGCTCCGGGTCGTTCACCGTGTAGACCAGAATATGCAGGCCGGCAGCCTTCAGCGCCGCGACGCGCCCGGCGTCGAGCAGCCTGTGGTTAAGGTGAATTGAAACGCACGCCAGCGCGGCGGTTTTGCTTTGCCACGCCTCATCCCATTCATCAAGCAGCAGGCCGCGCGGCAGATCCGGCTCCGCCTGCATCGCCGACTCTAGCGCCACGTAAGAGAACGACGACAGCAGCGGCGCAGTCATACCCTGCCACAACCTCTTCGCCGCATGGGCGATGGCGCGGCCGGTTTCCGCCTCGCTGCCGGTAGTGGGTTTGATTTCGATATTCGCCATCATGCCGTACTGGCGACAGCGCGCCGCCACGTCGGGAAGCAGCGCCAGCGGTTCGCCGTCGAACGCCTTGCCGAACCAGCCGCCCGCATCGAGCTGCGCCAGTTTTTCCCACGGCAGCTCTCCCGCTACGCCCCAGCCGTTGCTGGTGCGATCCAGCGTGTCGTCGTGCAGCAGAAAAATCTGCTTATCCTGCGACAGCTTCGCGTCGAACTCGATCATGGTATGGCCCCACTCCGCGCCGACGTCGATCGCCGCCAGGGTATTTTCCGGGGCCAGTTTGCCGCCGCCGCGATGGGCGACGATAGGGGGATAGGGCCAGCTGTATGTGCTCATTCCAGACGCTTTCCGGTAGTTGAATCGAAATAGTGTAACGCATCCGACGGCAGATGCAGCCACAGCGTGCTGCCCGCCTGCGGGCGTTCGCTGTGCGGCAGACGCACCACCAGCGGCGTCTCGCCGATGCGCCCGTGCGCCAGGTTGTCCGCGCCGAGCAGCTCCAGCGTCTCTATGCGCAGCGGAATGCCCTCGCGCTCGCGCGGGCTGATGCGCACATGCTCCGGACGGATGCCGAGCGTCACGGCGCGACTCGCCCACTTCGCCTTGATGTCGCCGAGCGTCAGGGACCAGGAGTTGTCGATATTGAAGCGCGTCCCGTCGCTGCCGATCTGGCCGTCAATCAGGTTCATCGCCGGCGCGCCGATAAAGGAGGCGACGAACTGGCTGGCCGGACGCTCGTAGATCTCTACCGGCGTGCCGATCTGCTCGACAAAGCCCTTGTTCAATACCATCACGCGCTGCGCCAGCGTCATCGCTTCGACCTGATCGTGCGTCACGTAAAGGCTGGTGGTTTGCAGGCGGCGATGCAGCTGCTGCAGCTCCAGCCGCATCTGCACGCGCAGCCGCGCGTCCAGGTTGGAGAGCGGCTCGTCGAACAGGAACACCGAGGGCTCGCGCACGATAGCGCGGCCCATCGCCACGCGCTGGCGCTGCCCGCCGGAAAGCTCGCGCGGACGGCGGCTCAGCAGCTGATCCAGCTCCAGGCTGCGCGCCGCCTCCAGCACGCGCAGGCGGATATGCTCTTTGCGCATGCCGCGGATCTTCAGCCCGTAGGCCATATTCTCCTCGACCGTCATATGCGGGTAGAGCGCGTAGTTCTGGAACACCATGGCGATGCCGCGATCTTTCGGCTCCAGCTGGGTGACGCATCTGTCATCGATATAGATATCGCCGGAGGTGACGCGCTCCAGCCCGGCCACCATGCGCAGCAGCGTCGATTTGCCGCAGCCGGAGGGACCGACCATCACCATAAATTCGCCGTCGTTGACGGTGACATTCAGCGGCTGAATGATTTGATTCTTGCCGTCGTAGGACTTGGTTACCGCCTGAAGGGTTACGCCTGCCATGCTTATTTCTCGCTCTCGACCAGGCCACGCACGAACGCGCGCTGCATGACCAGCACCACCACCACCGGTGGGATCAGGGTTAATAACATTGCCGCCATCACTTCGTTCCACTGCGTCGGCGATCCGCTGGTGGAGATCATGCTTTTGATCCCCGCCACCGCGGTGCTGAGCGAGGCGTCATTGACGATCAGCAGCGGCCAGAGATACTGATTCCAGCCGTAGATAAAGGTGATCACGAACAGCGCCGCGAGGTTGGTTTTCGACAGCGGCAGCACGATGTCCCAAAAGAAGCGCAGCGCGCTGGCGCCGTCGATGCGCGCCGCCTCGATCAGCTCGTCCGGCAGCGACATAAAGAACTGGCGGAACAGAAAGGTCGCCGTGGCTGACGCCATCAGCGGCAGCGTCAGGCCGCTGTAGCTGTCGAGCATATTGAGATCGGCGATCACCTGCACGGTAGGGAAAATACGCACCTCGACCGGCAGCATCAGCGTGATAAAGATCAGCCAGAAAAAGAGCGTGCGCAGCGGAAAGCGAAACCAGACCAGCGCAAAGGCGGAGAGCATCGACACCGTGATTTTGCCGACGGTAATGCCGAACGCCATAATCAGACTGTTCAGCAGCATCAGGCTGAACGCCGGGCCGCTGCCGTTAACCCCCTGGGTCCAGATGCGCGAGATGTTCTCCCACAGGTGAGTGCCGGGGATGAGGGTCATCGGCACCTGATAGACCGCCTCGTTGTCCAGCGTGGCGGCGACGAAGGCGACGTAGAGCGGAAAAAGAATAGTGAGCACGCCCAGCACCAGCAGCGTGTGGCTGAAGATATCCAGCCCGCGACGGTTTTCAATCATTGGTACTGCACCTTACGCTCAACAAAGCGGAACTGTATAACGGTCAGACCGATCACCAGCAGCATCAGCACCACCGACTGCGCCGCCGATGAAGAGAGATCCAGCCCGGTAAAACCTTCGCGATAGATTTTGTAGATCAGCGTGGTGGTGGCCTGCACCGGCCCGCCGCCGGTCGCGGCGTCGATCACCGGGAAGGTGTCGAAGAAGGCGTAGATCAGGTTCACCACCAGCAGGAAAAAGCTCACCGGCGTAATCAGCGGCAGCGACAGGTTGAAGAAGCGACGCACCGGCCCGGCGCCGTCGATCGCCGCGGCCTCCACCAGCGATTTCGGAATCGACTGCAGCGCGGCGAAAAAGAACAGGAAGTTGTAGCTCATCTGCTGCCAGATCGAGGCGACGACAATCAGGAACATCGCCTGACCGCTGTTCTGAGCATAGTTCCAGCTATAGCCAAGCTGGTTGAGAAAGTGGCTAATCAGGCCGAGGCCGGGATTGAACAGAAACATCCACATCACCGCCGCGACCACCGGCGCCACCGCGTAGGGCAGCAGTAGCAGCGTCTGATAGAGCTTGCGCAGCCGGATAACGTAATCCACCAGCGCCGCTAACAGCAGCGACAGCACCATGCCGCACACCGTGACCAGCGTGCTGAAGACGATGGTGGTCCAGAAGGCGTCGAGATAGTAGCTGTCCTGAAACAGGCGCCTGAAATTGTCCAGCCCGACAAAGGTGCTGGAGATGCCGAAGGGATCGAGGTTTTGCAGCGAATACCACAGGGCTTCGCCCGCGGGCCAGAGGAAAAAGATGGCGGTAATCAGCAGCTGCGGCAGCACCAGCAGATAGGGCAACAGACTGGTGCGAAACACCGGACGAGATGAAGACATAGCGTACTCTGTCTGAGAAAGAGAACAGGGCCGGCACGCGCCGGCCCTTTAAGATTATTTCACCTGCTGTTCAAAGCGGCGCAGCAGTTCGTTGCCGCGTTTCACCGCGCTATCCAGCGCGGCCTGCGGCGACTGCTTGCCGGTCCAGACGCCTTCCAGCTCTTCGTCGACGATGGTGCGGATCTGCGGCATATTGCCCAGACGCATGCCCTTGGTGAACGGCAGCGGATCTTTGTTCAGCATCTGACGCGTGGCGATATCCGCGCCAGGGTTCTTGTCATAGAAGCCCTGCTGCTTGCTCAGCTCGTAAGCGGCGGTGGTGATCGGCAGGTAGCCGGTTTTCTGATGCCATTCGGCGGCGATTTCCGGCTGCGCGAGGAACTGCATAAACTCCGCGGCGCCCTTATAGGTGTTGGCGTCTTTGCCTTTCATCACCCACAGGCTGGCGCCGCCGATAATGGCGTTCTGCGGCGCGTTCGGCACGTTTTCGTCATAGGGCATCATGCCGACGCCGAAGTTGAATTTGGCGTAGTGTTTGATATCCGCCAGCGAACCCGAAGAGGCGGTGGTGATGCCGCAGTCGCCGTTATAGAACTTGGCGGTGGATTCATCTTTCCGGCCGAAGTAGGTGAAGTCGCCTTTCTTGTTCATCTCCTCCAGCATCTGGATATGGCGCACCTGCACCGGCTGGTTGAACTCCAGCACCGCGTCGGTGCCGTCGAAGCCGTTGTTTTTGCTGGCGACCGGCAAGGCGTGCCAGGCGCTGAAGTTTTCGATCTGGATCCAGCCCTGCCAGCCGCTGGCGTAGCCGCAGCTCAGGCCCGCTTTACGCAGCGCGTCGGCATCCTTCGCCAGCTCCTGCCAGGTTTTCGGCGGCTGATCCGGGTTCAGGCCCGCTTTTTTAAAGGCGTCTTTGTTGTAGTAGAGCACCGGCGTAGAGCTGTTGAACGGCTGAGAAATCAGATGGCCGCTGGCGTCGCTGTAGTAGCCCGCCACGGTCGGCACGAACTGTTTTTCATCGAAGGGAATGCCCGCGTCCTGGAAGACCTGATGCACCGGCACGATCGCTTTCGAAGCCATCATGGTGGCGGTGCCGACTTCATAGACCTGCAAAAGGACCGGCGCTTTGCCGGTACGCACCGCTGCGATGCCTGCCGCGAGGCTCTGCTCGTAGTTGCCTTTGTAGGTCGGCACGATTTTATAGTCGGGGTGCGCCTGGTTGAAACGCTGCGCCAGAGAGTCGACCTCTTTGCCTAACTCCCCCTCCATCGAGTGCCAGAAAGGAATTTCAGTGGCGGCCAGCGCGTTGCCGCTGATGGCCAGGCCCAGAACCACACTCATCAGTCTGCTTTGTGTCTTAAACACGGACATAGAATTTTCCTGTGCAGGTAGCTACGCGCGATATCACGCATTTTTTGTTCGCGAAGTAACATGACACGGGAAAATGACGGATTAATAACAGCGAGATGACAGCCGCATGACGGCCAGATGAAGGAGTTACCTAAAATGTTTTATCGCACCGATGCAAGGCCGTCGGCGGCGCAGCCAGGCCTTATTCAATGCCAAAGGGCCGTCGGTGTCGCAGCCAGTTCGACGACGGCCAGCGCACAGCCACCGGAGCGTACACGTAGTACGTGAGGATGGCGAGCACTGCCCGGCGTCGAAATGGCAAGTAAACCAGGCCTAGGCGCCTAAGTAAGCGCTGCGGACGGCTTCGTTGGAGAGCAGAGCCTCGCCCGTATCCTCCAGCACCACGTGCCCGTTCTCCAGCACATAGCCGCGATCCGCCAGCTTCAGCGCCTGATTCGCATTCTGCTCCACCAGGAAGATGGTCATCCCCTCTTTGCGCAGCTGCTCGATGGTGTCGAAGATCTGCTGGATAATTATCGGCGCCAGCCCCAGCGAAGGCTCGTCCAGCAGCAGCAGACGCGGCTGGCTCATCAGCGCGCGGCCGATCGCCAGCATCTGCTGCTCGCCGCCGGACATGGTGCCTGCGCGCTGGATTTTACGCTCCGCCAGACGCGGAAAGAGATCATAGACGCGCGCGATGCGCGTCTGATACTCCTGACGGCTGGCGAAAAAGCCGCCCATCGCCAGATTCTCTTCTACCGTCATGCGCGAAAACACCCGGCGTCCCTCCGGCACGATGGCGATCGCCTCGCGCATGATGCGCGCGGTTTGCCAGTCGGTAATGGTTTTGCCGTCGAAGGTAATGCTGCCCTGGGTGGCGCGCGGTTCGCCGCACAGCGTGCCGAGCAGCGTGGTTTTTCCCGCGCCGTTGGCGCCGATCAGCGTGACGATTTCGCCCTGACTGATATGCAGGCTGACGTTGTGCAGCGCCTGGATCTTACCGTAGTGCGCGCTGACGTTGTTAACGGATAACATTGGGTTTGCCATGTTACGCCTCTCCTAAATAGGCTCGGATCACGTCCGGATTGTTACGCACCTCTTCCGGCGTGCCGTTAGCCAGCGGCGTACCCTGGTTCACCACGTAGATACGGTCGGAAATGCCCATCACCAGCTTCATATCGTGCTCAATCAGCAGAACGGAGACCTTGTGCTCGCCGCGCAGTTCGGCGATCAGCTCATCCAGCTCGTGCGTCTCTTTCGGGTTGAGTCCGGCCGCCGGTTCGTCCAGCATCAGGATCTCCGGGCGCGTCACCATGCAGCGCGCGATCTCCAGGCGGCGCTGCTGACCGTAGGCGAGATTCCCCGCCTGGCGGTTGGCGAGATCGAGCAGTCCGATGCGCTCCAGCCAGGTGGCGGCGCGATCCAGCGCCTCGCTCTCGCCGCGACGAAACGCCGGGGTTTTGAACAGGCCTGAAAAGAGGCCGCTTTTCAGATGCTGATGCTGCGCCACCAGCAGGTTCTCAATTACCGTCATCTCACGGAACAGACGAACGTGCTGAAAGGTGCGCACCACGCCCATGCGGGCGATCTGCTGGCCCGGCAGGCCTTCCAGATGCTGATCGCGCAGCTTGATGGTGCCGCCGGTCGGCTTGTAGAAGCCGGTCAGGCAGTTGAATACGGTGGTCTTTCCCGCGCCGTTGGGACCGATCAGCGAAACGATCTCCTGCGGGCGCAGCTCCAGCGCCACGTTATTGACCGCCAGCAGGCCGCCGAAGCGCATCATCAGGCCTTCAACGGCTAATAAAGGCTGACTCATGCCTGCTCTCCTTGTTTCTGCTTCAGTTTCAGGTGCGGACGCTTCATCGGCAGCAGCCCCTGCGGACGCCAGATCATCATCAGCACCATCAGGCCGCCCAGCACCAGCATGCTGTATTCGTTCAGGTCGCGCATCAGCTCGCGCGACACCACCAGCAGGATAGCGGCGAGGATCACCGCGAACTGCGAACCCATGCCGCCCAGCACCACAATCGCCAGCACGAAGGCGGATTCGACGAAGGTAAAGGACTCCGGACTGACAAAGCCCTGGCGCGCGGCGAACAGCGTTCCCGCGAAGCCGGCGAACGCGGCGCTAATGGTAAAAGCGGTCAGCTTGATGCGCGTCGGGCTCAGGCCGAGCGAGCGACAGGCGATCTCATCTTCGCGCAGCGCTTCCCACGCGCGGCCCAGCGGCATGCGCAGCAGGCGGTTAATCACGAACAGCGTCAGCGCCACCAGCAGCAGCGCCACCAGATAGAGGAAAATCACGCGGTCGCTGGGGTCATATTTCAGGCCGAAAAATTCATGGAAGGTGCTCCAGCCGCCTTCGGAGACTTTACGACCGAACTCCAGACCGAACAGCGAGGGTTTCGGGATCTGCGCGATACCGTTGGGGCCGCCGGTTATAGAGGTATTGTTCAGCAGCAGAATACGCACGATCTCGCCGAAGCCGAGCGTGACGATCGCCAGATAGTCGCCGCGCAGACGCAGCACCGGAAAGCCGAGCAGCAGCCCGAACAGCGCCGAGACGATGCCCGCCAGCGGCAGACACTCCCAGAAGCCGAGGCCGAAGTAGTGATTCAGCAGCGCGAAGGTGTAGGCGCCGATAGCATAGAAGCCGCCGTAGCCGAGCACCAGCAGACCCGAGAGGCCGACCACCACGTTAAGGCCCAGGCCGAGCATCACGTAGATCAGGGTCAGCGTCGCGATATCCACCGCGCCGCGCGAAACGAAAAAGGGCCAGGCCACCGCCACGACGATCAGCGCCAGCATAAACAGCTTCTGCTTCGGCGTGGAGCCGTCAATGCCGGGCAGCACCAGCGCCGGCCCGGAGATCTTTTTCAGGCCGCGCTGCCAGAACGGACGCAGCAGCTGAAAGAGAAAGACCACGCCGCAGCCGACGAAAATCCAGTTCCAGCGCACGTCTCCCGCGCTCTCCACCACCAGCCGCGTACCGTCGAGGCCAAGGCGCATGCCCATAAAGAAGCTGGCCAGCACCAGCAGCATCACGGAGGAGAGCAGCGCATTAATAAAGGAGGATTTCATACTTTCTCGACCTCCGGGCGGCCCAGAATACCGGTAGGCATCACCAGCAGCACCACGATCAGCAGCGCAAAAGAGACCACGTCTTTATATTCGGTGCTGAGATAGGCCGAGGTCAGCGCTTCGGCGATGCCGAGCACCAGGCCGCCGATCATCGCGCCTGGAATGCTGCCGATGCCGCCCAGCACCGCGGCGGTAAAGGCCTTCATACCGGCCATAAAGCCGATAAAGGGGTTAATCGAGCCGTAGAACTGGCCGAGCAGCACGCCCGCCACCGCCGCCATCGCCGCGCCGATCACAAAGGTCAGCGAAATCACGCGGTCGGTGTTAATGCCGAGCAGGCTCGCCATTTTCAGATCTTCGGCGCAGGCGCGGCAGGCGCGGCCCATACGCGAATAGCGGATAAACAGCGTCAGCGCCAGCATCGCCAGGAAGGTCACCAGCCAGATCACGATCTGCATGGTGGAGACGGTAGCGGCGAAGCCGTTGCTCTGGCCCAGCGTCCACTGGCCGGTGATCAGGCTCGGCAGCGCGAGGTCGCGCGAGCCCTGCGTCAGGCTGACGTAGTTTTGCAGGAAGATCGACATGCCGATGGCGGAGATCAGCGCGATCAGGCGCTTCGAGGATCGCACCGGCTTATAGGCGACGCGCTCGATACTCCAGCCGTAGGCGCTGGAGATCAGGATCGCCATCACGAAGCCGGCGGCGATCATCAGCCAGCCGGTGTCGATGCCCATCATCATCAGGGCGGCGATCACGATAAAGGAGACATAGCTGCCGATCATATAGACCTCGCCGTGGGCGAAGTTGATCATGCCGATAATGCCGTAAACCATGGTGTAACCGATGGCGATCAGCGCGTAGGTGCTGCCGAGGGTAACCCCGTTAAGCATCTGCTGAATAAAATAAAGAAACTGCTCGGACATAGTGAAGACCTGCATAAGAACGGGAAAATCCCCTGCCGACGCGGCAAGGGATTGGTCTGCCGATGGGACGATTACTTAACTGCGGTAGAGGAACCGTCTTTGTGCCATTTAAATACGCCGAACTCGAAGCCTTTCAGATCGCCTTTCTGGTCCCAGCTCAGGTTGCCCATCACTGTCGGTAC
This sequence comes from Pantoea sp. X-Soil-MYKO-1289, assembly GCF_059730625.1. NCBI lineage: Bacteria > Pseudomonadati > Pseudomonadota > Gammaproteobacteria > Enterobacterales > Erwiniaceae > Pantoea > Pantoea sp. X-Soil-MYKO-1289. The sequence goes on along the minus strand of NZ_AP036004.1, from coordinate 251,860 downwards.
CGGCTCGCCGCCCTTCAGGTTTTTCGCAATCTCTTCCGGCTCGTCGCTCTTGCTGCGCTCAATGCCGGCCGCCAGCGACTGGATCGCCGCATAGGTGGTCCAGACGAACGGACCGGTCGGATCTTTGCGGTTCTGCGCGCTGTTGGTCTTAATGGCGTCGACGATCGCCTTGTTCTCCGGCAGCTGGTCGTAGCGCTTCGGCAGCGTCACATAGATGCCTTCCGAGGCGTCGCCTGCGATATTAGAGAGCGAGGCGTTGCCCACCCCTTCCGGCCCCATAAAGCCGGCGTTCAGGCCAGCCGCTTTCGCCTGGCGCAGGATCTGGCCCATTTCCGGGTAGTAGCCGCCGTAGTAAACGAAGTCGACGTTCTCTTTCTTCAGGCGCGCGATCAGCGTGGAGAAGTCTTTATCGCCCGCGGTGATGCCTTCAAACAGCACCACGTTGCCGCCTTTGGCCTTCAGGGTTTTCTGCACCGACTCCGCCAGGCCCTGGCCGTACTGCTGCTTGTCATGCACCACGGCGATACGTTTAGGCTTGATCTGATCGAGGATATAGCTTGCAGCGGTCGGGCCCTGGTCGGAGTCCAGGCCGGTGGTGCGCATAATGGTTTCGTAACCGCGCGCGGTCAGCTCCGGCGCGGTGGCCGCCGGGGTAATCATCAGCACGCCTTCGTCGTTATAGATGTCTGACGCAGGCTGGGTAGAAGAGGAGCAAAGATGGCCGATAACGTACTTGATGCCGTCGTTGACGACCTTGTTCGCCACCGCCACGGCCTGTTTCGGGTCGCAGGCGTCGTCATACTCTACGCCCACCAGCTTGTTGCCGTTTACGCCGCCTTTGGCGTTGATATCCTTAATCGCCTGCGCGGCGCCGGTGAACTGCATATCGCCATACTGCGCGACCGGGCCGGTTACGGCGCCGACGATAGCGATTTTGATGTCGGCAGCCAGGGCGGCGTGGCTCATCGCCAGCGCAACGCAACCCGCCAGTAATGCGCGGCCTTTACTCATTTTCATGCGGACTTCCCCATCTTGTTGTGTCTGTGATTTGTGGTTTGCTGTTGCTACCGGATAAAGCCGAAAAATGATGTTTATGAATGATTTAGCGTGCTTTTCCGGTATTTTTTGGTAATAAGGCTTTATTTTTCAGGTTATTAAACAGGAAGTTTCTTCTGTAAATCAACTGACACATTGGGAAATAGCCAGCTGAAACAGCATAATCATCTGGTTGTTATGCAGGCAATACCGCCATTTCTCCAGCGCGTTATGCTGGCTTTTGCGCCTCTAATTGTTCTTTCTCTCCTCTATCCTGGCATCCAGGCCATCTTTTGACCTGTTTTCAACTTAAAAAAGTGACGGCGCTCTGACTGTCTAAATTCGCTACACTATGCCCTTTCGACTAGTACAGGTGTTTGTTATGAAACTCACTATTCTGCGCCTGACCACGCTGAGCGCGCAGGACCGCATCGACCTTGCGAAAATCTGGCCGGATAAGGATATCGAGGCGCTGGAAGCCAGCCTGAATGAAAATGCCCGGCTTTACGCCGCGCGTTTCAATGCGCGGCTGCTGGGGGCGTTAAAGCTGACGATAGCGGGAACGCAGGGAAACATCTCACAGCTGGACGTGCGCGAGGTGACGCGACGTCGCGGCGTAGGGCGTTATCTGGTGGAAGAGACCATCGCGCAGAACGGCTCGATCTCAAGCTGGTGGGTGGCGGACGACGGCAGCGCGGATCAGGGCGAGCGCGCCGCGTTTATGCAGGCCTGCGGTTTTCGCGCACAGGCGGATGGCTGGGTTAAATAGCGGGCAAAAAAAAGGGCGACTTCGCGTCGCCCGTTTTTGCGGTTCCGTTATGCTTCGATCGCCATGCGCAGTTTTTTCATGGCGTTCTTTTCCAGCTGCCGTACGCGTTCGGCCGACACGCCGTAGCGATCCGCCAGCTCCTGCAGCGTGGTTTTGTTGTCTTCGTCCAGCCAGCGGGCGCGGATAATGTGCTGGCTGCGCTCGTCGAGGCCCTGCATCGCGTCGCTCAGCTTGTCCGCCGCGTGCGATTCCCAGTTATCCTCTTCGATGCCGTCAGCGAAGTCGGAGGTTTTATCCTGCAGATAAAGCACCGGCGCCATCGCTTTGCCTTCGCCGCTCTCATCGTCGGCGGACATATCGAAGGTCATATCCTGCGCAGCCATACGCGATTCCATTTCACGCACGTCTTTGCTGCTTACGCCCAGTTCACGCGCCACCATCTCGACTTCGTCCTGATTGAACCAGCCCAGACGCTGCTTGGTTTTACGCAGGTTAAAGAACAGCTTGCGCTGCGCTTTCGTGGTAGCGACCTTCACGATACGCCAGTTACGCAGCACGTATTCGTGAATCTCGGCTTTAATCCAGTGCACGGCAAATGAGACCAGACGCACGCCCACTTCAGGATTAAAGCGACGCACCGCCTTCATCAGGCCGATGTTCCCTTCCTGAATCAGGTCCGCCTGAGGCAGGCCGTAACCGGAGTAATTACGAGCGATATGAACTACAAAGCGCAGGTGAGACAGGATCAGCGTCTTAGCCGCATCCAGATCGCCCTGGTAATGCAGCCGTTCAGCCAGCGCTTTTTCCTCTTCTGCCGACAGCATCGGCCAGACGTTGGCGGCCCGGACGTAAGATTCCAGGTTGCCAAGAGGAGCAATAGCTAAAGTTTGCATTTCTTTGGTCATTCAAACCCTCACATGGTTATTAAGTTGCTGCGTCTTCCCTTTTGAGCAGACGTTACCTTAAGTCAACGCCGGGGAAAACCCGAAAGCAATCTGTGCTACTTAGAGTAGCCAAGTTATCCACAAGTTCAATTATAGCAGTGAATATTTTACACACAGATGACGAGGCGGGAAGAGAGGAAGATTCCTCTGCGTCCGGATCGTCGGCAGCAGAGGAACATTATACCAAAAAAACGTTGCAGGCGGTTACTGGGGCGTAAAACGACGTAAATGTTGTACCGTCGCCAGCCAGGCGGCGATCCAGCCGATGATCGCGGCGATCAGCAGCAGCAGCAACCCCTCATCCCACGAGAAGCCTTCCAGCGAGAACGTGGTGCCGAAGACCTGCGCCACCTGCGCCACCACCGACTGCAGACGCAGCACCAGCACCTCAGAGAGGATCAGCGACAGCACCGCGCCGCTTAAGCCGAGCAGCGCGCCGCCGTAGAGGAACGGCCGCAGAATAAAGCCGTCGGTGGCGCCGATTAGCTTCTGCACGTTGATGGTGTCGCGCCGCGCGAAGATGCTGAGCCGCACGCTGTTGCCGATCACCAGGAACACCGCGACAATCATCAGAATGCCAATCATCGACGCGACCTGGCCTACCAGCCCGGTCAGCGCCGCCAGGCGGGCGAACCAGCTGTCGTCCATGCGCACTTCGTCGACGCCCTGCACTTTCGCCACGCTGTCGCGCAGGTTCTGCATGGTGTCGGAATTCTGGAAGTTAAGCTTCGGCGTGATGATCGCCACCGCCGGCAGCGGATTCTGCTCCAGCATATCCATCGCGCCGCCAAAGCCCGACCAGTTGCGGAACTCGTTCAGCGCCTCTTCTCGCGTCAGGTAGTTGACGTTATCCACGCCGTCGACCTGCTTGAGCTGCGCCACCACATTTTCCGCGGCGGTATCGTCGAGCGTTTTCGACAGATAAACCGTCAGCTGCGGCGCGGGATACCACTGCGTCGCGGCCTGGCTGACGTTTTTCCACACCATGTAGCAGACGCTGGGCAGCGTCAGCGAGATGGCGATCACCATCACCGTCAGCAGCGTCGCCAGCGGCTGGCGATACATATCCGACAGGGTGCCGCGCCACGCATAGCGCCACTGTTCCTGCCAGCCGCCCTTCAGCGCTTTGCTTTTAGACGGCGCTTTCGCTTTTGGCGCAGCGGGGCGCTTGTTGCGTTTATTGACCATCGTGGCCTCCATGCAGGCGTCCCTGATTGAGCGTCATGACGCGATAGCGTCGCCGCGCGATCAGCCCGCTGTCGTGCGTCGCCATCAGTACGGTGACGCCCACGCGGTTGAACTCTTCGAACAGACGCAGGATATCTTCCGACAGCGCGTCGTCCAGGTTGCCGGTCGGTTCGTCCGCCAGCAGCACGGCGGGCTTGTTCACCACGGCGCGCGCAATGCCGACGCGCTGCTGTTCGCCGCCGGAGAGCTGAATCGGAAAGCTTTTCGCTTTATCGAGCAGACCGACTTTATCCAGCGCCGCCGACACGCGGCGGCGAATATCTTCGCCGCTGGCGCCGGAGATGATCAGCGGGATCGCCACGTTGTCGTAGACCGAGCGATCCATCAGCAGGTGGTGATCCTGAAAGATCATGCCAATCTGGCGACGCAGGAACGGCACCTCGCTGTGGCGCAGCCGTGAAATATCGTGACCGCTGAACCAGATATGGCCCGCGCTCGGACGCTCAATGCCACAAATCAGCTTCAGCAGGGTACTCTTACCGGCGCCGGAATGGCCGGTCAGGAACGCCATTTCGCCCGGACGCAGATGAAAATCTACGCCCTGCAGCGCCTGACGCCCGCCGAGATATGCCTTACTGACCTCTTCAAAGCGAATCATCCCAATTAGTCCTCTCGGGCAAACAGTGCCTCAATAAAATCCTCGGCCTTGAAGGGCCGTAAATCTTCTATGCCTTCCCCGACGCCGATATAGCGAATCGGGATGCCGAACTGATCGGCCACCGAGAAGATCACGCCGCCTTTTGCCGTACCGTCCAGCTTGGTCAGGGTAATGCCGGTCAGGCCGACCGCTTCATGGAAAAGCTTCGCCTGGCTGATGGCGTTCTGGCCGGTGCTGGCGTCGAGGGTGAGCATCACTTCGTGCGGCGCCTCTTCGTCCAGTTTTTTCATCACGCGGGTGATTTTCTTCAGCTCTTCCATCAGGTGCGATTTGTTCTGCAGACGGCCAGCCGTATCGGCGATCAGCACGTCGACGCCGCGCGCTTTCGCCGCCTGAATGGCGTCGAAAATCACCGAGGCGGAATCTGCGCCGGTATGCTGCGCCACCACCGGAATATTGTTGCGTTCGCCCCACACCTGCAGCTGCTCCACGGCCGCCGCACGGAAGGTATCGCCCGCCGCCAGCATCACCGATTTGCCCTGCGCCTGATACTGGCGCGCCAGCTTGCCGATGGTGGTGGTTTTGCCGACGCCGTTGACGCCGACCATCAGGATCACGAACGGCCCTTTGCCGCTGACGTCGAGCGGCGCGTCCACTTTCGCCAGAATGCCCGACATTTCCGCTTTCAGCAGGCCGTAGAGCGCTTCCGCGTCGCGCAGCTGTTTGCGGTTCGCCTGCTGCGTCAGGTTAGTAATAATGCGGCGCGTGGTCTCGACGCCGACGTCGGCGATCAGCAGCTGCTCTTCCAGCTCTTCGAACAGCTCGTCGTCGATTTTTTTACCGCGGAACAGGCTGATAAAGCCGGAGCCGAGGTTCTGGCGCGTTTTGACCAGGCTGCGCTTCAGGCGCGCGAAGAATCCCTCTTTGGTGGGACGCTCCTGCTCCTGGGAAATAACGGGCGCGGCGGCGAGCGGCAAATCGCTGACCGTACTCTGCGCGTCGCTCTCAACGGCGATCGCTTCCGCTTCTGCGGCGATCTCTGCCGCCGCCTCGTCCTGCGGCGCTTCCGCCAGCGCCAGCGCGGCCAGCTCTTCGTCATCCAGCGGCTGCTCTTCTTCCGGCAGCGTTTCCGGCAATATTTCGTCTGCGACAGGCGTCGGCGCCAGCTCCGGCTCTTCTTCCGGAACAATCTCCTCCAGCGGCGCGATAATTTCCGCGTCCTGCGCTTTCTGGACGATCGCTTCCGGCTCCGCGGCGACGTGCTCTTCTGCGGCAATATGCTCTTCCGCCGCGACATGCTCTTCCGCGGCAGGCGCAGGCGCTTCGCGCTGCGCCTCGGCGACCTGCTCGGTCAGCTCGACGGTATGCGCCGCTTCGGTTTCCGCCTGCGCTAGCCTGGCCTCATCTGGCTGCTGTTCAGGCGCTTCAGCAGGCTGTTGTGTCTCTTCTTCTTTGCCAAATCCCAGCCAGGAAAAAAAGCCACGTTTTTTCTCTTTTGCCATTGTGTGACGACACTCCTCGATGGCTTAATCCCGGTCGCTCGCTGTTCCCAGGGGATAAAAATTAGCTCTGGTTTTTACCGCCGAAAGGGCGAAAAACGGCAGAATTATGTATGACTTCAGCAACTCACTAGTCTAACACTTTCCAGCCAGCGCACCACAGCACCCTTTTTTACCGTTTCTTCTCACCCGTTCGCCCGTTAAACTACGCAACAAATTATGACGAGTTGTGAGCAAGATGAGTAAAACCCCTCGTGGCACAGGCGGTGCCGGACAAATCCGCATCATCGGCGGTCAGTGGCGCGGACGCAAACTGCCGGTGCCCGACAGCGCCGGTCTGCGCCCGACCACCGATCGCGTGCGTGAAACCTTGTTTAACTGGCTGGCGCCGGTGCTACAGCAGGCGCGCTGCCTTGACTGTTTCGCCGGCAGCGGCGCGCTCGGCCTGGAGGCGCTGTCGCGCTTCGCCGGTTCGGTGACGCTGCTGGAGCTGGAACGTCCGGTGGCGCAGCAGCTGGAGAAGAATTTACACACCCTGCGCGCCAGCGACGCGCAGGTAATCAACGTCAATACCCTCAACTGGCTGGCCGCTTCCGGCGAGCCGTACGACGTGGTGTTCGTCGACCCGCCGTTCCGCAAAGGGTTGCTGGAGCAAACGCTGCAGCTGCTGGAGCAGAATGGCTGGCTGGCGGACGAGGCGATGATTTATGTAGAGAGCGAAGTCGAGCACGGCGCGCCGCCGGTGCCCGCTAGCTGGGCGCTGCATCGCGAGAAGATCGCCGGACAAGTGGCGTATCGTTTATATCACCGACAACAAGAGACATCCGATGTTGCTTAATTTAGGCCGCCTGTTAATGCTGTGCGTCTGGGCTTTTTTACTTTTTAACCTGGTCGATCCCTACCCTAAACCGCTGCGCTATTTTATCCACGTCGCGCTATTCTTTATGATCCTGATGCACGGGCTGCAGCTGACGCTGCTGCGCGCCACCCAGCCGAAGGACGCGCCGCCGATCGATCGCTGGACGCAGTGCAAAATCTTTCTGTTCGGCGTGTTTGAACTGCTGGCGTGGCAGAAGGCCAATTTTCCGAAGAAGAAGTAAACGTAGCGGGCTGAACAGCCCGCTTTTTAAGGCGCCGGGGTAAAGCTGACGAAACGCGACCCCTGCATCTTCAGCTCGCCCTTCGCGCCGGTATCCATCTGGTTGTAGTCACGCTCGCCCACAATCGCTTTAATATCGCTGGCGCCGTTCAGAGGATGGAACCAGGCTTCGTAGCGCATCTCTTCCCCCGCGATGACTTCGCGCTGGCGCGAACGCCGGTTGGGCGACGGATACTCCCGTTTGGTCTTGACCTTCACCATCAGCGTGCGCACCGGCGAGGCGTCGTTCACCGCCGTCTCGCGCCGCTGCTTGATAAACTGGCGGGTCGCCAGCACGGCGATAACGGCCAGTACGATAAAAAAGAGTAGCGGTGGTTTGCTCATGGTTTTTTCTCGTCTCGTTAAGCTCTGAAAAGCAATGCGGGAGAAGCATACAACCAGAGTTGCCCGATTGTCACATTGCGAGGCCGTAACCTAAACTGAGATCGACTTATTGGGAATTTTCACCATCTGATGGACAGGTTGTCCTTAAGGGAGCAGCAATGCTTTGGTCATTTCTTGCCGTACTTTTCTCCGGTTGGCTCTATGTTGACGCATCCTATCGCGGCCCGCAGTGGCAGCGCTGGCTATTCAAACCTATTACGCTGTTGCTGATGGTGGGCTGGGCCTGGCAGGCGCCGGTGCTGAAACCTACCGATTACTTGATTATCGCCGGGCTGCTCGCGACGCTGGTCGGCGACGCGCTGCTGCTGCTGCCGCGTCAGCAGATGCTCTACGCGCTGGGCGCCTTCTTCCTCTCTCACCTGCTGTACACCATCTGCTTCGCCGCCAGTATGACGATGACTTTTTACTGGCCGATTCCGCTGACGCTGCTGATTATCGGCGCCATCACCATCGCGACCATCTGGAATCGCCTGGAGACGCTGCGCTGGCCGATTTGCACGCTGATCGGCATGACGCTGGTGATGACCTGGCTGGCCGCCGAGCAGTATGTTTTCCGTCCTACCGACGACAGCTTCACGCTGGTGGTGGGCGCGAGCCTGCTGCTGCTGGCGAATATCGTCTGGTTCGTCAGCCACTATCGCCGCCGTTTTCGCGCCGACAGCGCCATCGTCGCCGCCTGCTACTTTGCCGGGCACTTTATGATTGTCCGTTCGCTGTGGCTCTTCTGATGTAAAACCAGCCTTGACTCTGGAGTCGACTCCAGAGTGTAGGATGCAGTAGCGGGCGGGATCGCCCGTCCGTTACTGGAGGTTTTATGCAGCAATATCATCACGAACACGCCTGCGGCTGCGGCCGCTCTCGCCATCCCCATTCCGCCGCTAAACCGCTCTGCGCCCTGCCTGGGGCCGCGTCCGCGCGGCTCAATATCCGCGCCGCTTCGCCTGTTCAGCCAGCCTGCGGCGGCGGTTGCTGCGAGGCGGACAGCAGCCCAGGCGGCGAGGAGCATTCCGGCGGCAGCGACGAAGAGAGCGACAGGCACGGCGGCTGGCGCTTTAGCTGGCGCGTCAGCGGCATGGACTGTCCGAGCTGCGCCCGCACCGTTGAAACCGCCGTCAGCCAGCTGCCCGAGGTATTACGCACCCGCGTCGTCTTCGCCAGCGAAAAGCTGCTGGTCGAGGCCAGCGCCGATGTCTCCGCCGCGGTTGAACAGGCGGTCACGCGCGCCGGCTTCTCGCTGATCGACGACGCCCCAACGCCCCGCCCCGCTTCCCGCTGGCGCGAAAACCGCGCCCTGCTGCTGCTTGCCGCTTTGCTGCTCGCCAGCGTGATACTGAGCCAGTTTATGCCGCGCTGGGGCGACGGGCTGTTTATCCTCACGACGCTGATCGGCCTGTGGCCTGTGGCGCGCGGCGCCTGGCAACGCGCGCGCAGCGGCTCGCCCTTTACTATCGAAATGCTGATGAGCGTCGCGGCCGCCGGCGCGCTGCTGATCGGCGCCCACGCCGAAGCGGCGATGGTGCTGCTGCTGTTTTTGCTGGGCGAACGGCTGGAAGCTTTTGCCGCCGCCCGCGCGCGCAGCGGCGTGACGCAGCTGATGGCGCTACGCCCGGAAAACGCCACGCGGCTTAATGGCGGCAGGCGGGAGACCGTGGCGCTGGCGGCGCTGCGCCCCGGCGACGTTATCGAAGTGGCGGCGGGCGGACGCCTGCCGGTAGATGGTCGCCTGCTGAGCGACGAGGCGAGCCTGGATGAAAGCGCGCTGACCGGCGAATCGCTGCCGGTGACGCGTGAAAAAGGGGATGCGCTGCTGGCGGGCGCCACCAGCGTCGATCGGCTGATTCGGCTCGAAGTGACCTCTGAACCCGGCGCCAGCGCTATCGACCGTATTCTCACCCTGATTGAAGAGGCGGAAAGCCATCGCGCGCCGGTCGAGCGTTTTATCGATCGCTTCAGCCGCCTCTATACGCCGCTGATTATGCTGCTGGCCGCGCTGGTGATGGTGGCGCCGCCGCTGCTCGGCTTCGGCGGCTGGCTGCCGTGGATCTATAAAGGGCTGACGCTGCTGCTGATCGGCTGCCCCTGCGCGCTGGTGATCGCCACGCCCGCCGCCATCACCTCCGGCCTCGCCGCCGCCGCGCGCCAGGGCGCGCTGATTAAAGGCGGCGCGGCGCTGGAGCGCCTCAGCCAGATACGCGCCGTCGCCTTCGACAAAACCGGCACCCTGACGCAGGGCAAACCGCAGGTTACCGCCGTGCTCTGCTTCGCCTCAGCCTCGCAGGATGAGCTGCTGGCGCTGGCGGCGGCGGTGGAACAGGGCTCGACGCATCCGCTGGCCGCCGCGATCGTCGCGGCCGCCAGCGAGCGGCAGCTGGCCCTGCCCTCCGCCAGTCAGCAGATGACGCTGGCGGGCAGCGGCATCGCCGCGCAGGTCGAAGGCGCGCAGATCGAGCTGCTGTCGCCCGGCCGCGTCGACACGTTGAGCGCCGCGCAGCGCGCGCAGATCCTGCAGCAGGAAGAACAGGGGCAAACGCTGGTGGCGATCCTGCGCGACGGCGAACCGCTGGGCGCGCTGGCGCTGCGCGACAACCTGCGCGCCGACGCGCGCGACGCCCTGGAGGAGCTGAAAAGAATGGGCATTGAGAGCCTGATGCTCACCGGCGACAACCCGCGGGCGGCGGCGGCGATCGCCGGCGAACTCGGCATCGACTTTCGCGCCGGTCTGCTGCCTGGCGACAAGGTCGACGCCCTTCGCGCGCTGGGCCAGCAGCGCCCGCTGGCGATGGTCGGCGACGGCATCAACGACGCGCCCGCGATGAAGGCGGCCACTATCGGCATCGCCATGGGAAGCGGCAGCGATATCGCGCTGGAGACCGCCGACGCCGCGCTGACGCGCGATGCGTTGCCGCTGCTGCCGCTGCTGGTGGCGCTGGCGCGACGCACGCGCGCCACGCTGCGGCAAAATATCGCCATTGCGCTGGGGCTGAAGGCGCTGTTTCTGGTCACCACGCTGCTGGGCCTGACCGGCCTGTGGCTGGCGGTGCTCGCCGACTCCGGGGCGACGGCGCTGGTGACCGCTAACGCGCTGCGGCTGCTGCGCGCGCGTCGCAGGTAGCCGCCTCGACGATCAGGCGCCGAGGCCCTTCTGGATCAGATAATGATAAGGCAGGGTGTCGGTCTGCTGCGCCAGCAGGCGATGTTCCATAAAGCGGCAGAAGCCGGGAATATCGCGCGTGGTGGCCGGATCGTCGGCGATAATCAGCAGCGTTTCCCCATCCTGCATGGTGCGGACCGTTTTACGCACCATCATTACCGGCTCCGGGCAGCGCAGGCCCAGGGCATCCAGCTGATGGTCGGCATGGGAGAAGTTGTCGCTCATAAATCACTCGGTTCTAAACAGGGGGCGCTCATTTTAACGCGGCGCCCCGCAGACGCAAGACGAGAACGATTGCGTTAAAATTAACCATTGCGTAAATAGCACAACGCGGTAAGATGCCGCGGTTTTTAACATCGACACCGTCGCGCGGGCTCAGCTTTGCGCGGCAATGGGTTCCCTCACCCCAATATGAAAAAGGTCCACTATGATCGCATTTTCTCTGCGTCAGCGTCAGCATGCGCTGATCTGGCTCTCTCTGTTTCATCTGCTGGTGATTATCTCCAGTAACTATCTGGTGCAGCTGCCGGTCTCCATTTTCGGCTTCAATACCACCTGGGGCGCATTCAGCTTTCCGTTTATTTTTCTGGCGACCGACCTGACCGTGCGCATTTTCGGCGCGCCGCTGGCACGCCGCATTATCCTCGCGGTGATGATCCCGGCGCTGTTTGTCTCCTATCTGGTCTCCAGCCTGTTTTATCAGGGCCAGTGGCAGGGCCTGGCGGCGCTGCAAAACGTTAACCTGTTTGTCGCACGCATCGCCTGCGCCAGCTTTATGGCCTACGCGCTCGGGCAGATCCTCGACGTTCACGTCTTTAACCGCCTGCGCCAGCTGCCGCAGTGGTGGATCGCGCCGGGCTGCGCCATGTTCCTCGGCAATATCAGCGATACGCTCGCCTTCTTCTTTATCGCCTTCTATAAGAGCACGGACCCGTTTATGGCCGCGCACTGGGTCGAGATCGCGCTGGTGGACTACAGCTTTAAGGTCCTGATTTGCCTGGTCTTCTTCCTGCCCGCCTATGGCGTGCTGCTCAATGCGATGCTGAAACGTCTGGCGGAGCGCTCGCAGCGCCCGCAGATAAATTTCGGCTAACCGGCGATAGAGCCTTTCGCAATGACCCGCTAAGATCTTCTGACAATCGGGCGGTTGCTTTTGCCGCCTGATTCGAGTTGTATGAACGCCTTACTGGAATCAAATAAAGGGATTCAGATGCGAAACTTAGTGAAATATGCGGGTATTGGCTTACTGGTGCTGGGCCTGGCGGCCTGCGATCAGAAGAAAGATGACGCGACCGGCAGCAACGGCACCAGCGCCAGCCAGTCGGCGCAGAACGTTACGCTGATGGACGGCAAGCTGAGCTTCTCGCTGCCGGCAGGCATGTCGGACAAGAGCGGCAAGCTGGGCAACCAGACCACCAATATGCACGTGTACGCCGATGAAACCGGCGCGCGCGCCGTTATCGTCATCGCCGGCGAGGCCACCAGCGAAGGGCTGGACGTGCTGGCGCAGCGTCTGGAACAGCAGCAGCGCAACCGCGACCCGCAGCTGCAGGTGGTGTCCGATAAAGCCATTACCCTGAAAGATCAGCCTGCGCAGCGTCTGGACAGCGTGGTCTCCGCCAATAACCAGACCTCATGGTCCTCGGTGATTCTGGCGAAGGTCGACGGCAAACTGCTGACGCTGCAGATTACGCTGCCGGGCGACAACCAGCAGCAGGCGCAGAGCGACGCGGACAGCATCGTTCAGAGCATCACGCTGAAATAAGGCGGTTTTAACAGACGGCTGAGAAGTTTAAGCGTGGGCGGCATGGCGCGAAGAGCAAAGCGTCCCGCGCCAGGGAAGGCGCGGGCCGAGCGAGCAGGGAAGCCTTGAGCGACTTTGCGATCGCGCCATGCCGCCCGCGCTAGCACTATGCCCCAAACAAAAACGGCGGGATATTCCCGCCGTTTTTTTATCTTTAACCGCGCGCGTCGCGCCAGTAGCCGATCAGCCGCAGATAGTTACCCTTCACCTTCTCCACCAGCGCCGCGTCATCCAGCTCGCCCTGCAGCCACTGGCGCGACGGCTGGCCGAAAATCGTGCGCCCGACGGCAAAACCTTTCACCCAGGGCGCCTGCGCCGCCGCGGCGAACCCCGCTTTCAGCTTCTCTTCCGGCGCGTCGAGTCCCAGCAGCAAAATGCCGCGGCAGTGGGGATCCTGCTGTTCGATCAGGCCGCCGATCGCCTGCCAGCTCTCCGCCGACAGCGGCGGCAGCTTCCACCAGTCGGGCTGAATGCCCAGCTGATAAAAGTGGCTGAGAATGGTGAGATAGTGGGCCTCGTCACGATCGGGATTGCTCTCTGGCAGAATCACCTCGAGCAGCAGTTCATGCCCGCTCTTGTTGCAGCCTTTCCAGACGTCGAGCACCAGATCGTCCTGCTCTTTGCGCATCTCGGCGCTGTCGTCTGGATGGTAGAACACCAGACATTTCACCACGTGCTCGGCGGGCCAGTCGATCAGCTGCGAGCCGATATTGCCGTGCTCCAGCCGCAGCGGCCGCGAGCCGGGCAGCTCGATGGGACGGCCAATCCACCAGCCTTTGCCGGTAATGGCGTTCAGCGCCTTCTGGCCGTAAGTGGTATCGGCCAGAATGCCGCTCTTGCTCTCCAGCCCCGCCTCGCGCGCCGCCTCTTCAGCGGCCTTCAGCAACAGCACCTTCAGCGCCGGGATCCTGCTCTCGTCGACGCCCGCTTCGCGCGCCATATCGGCCAGCTGTTTGCGATGGTCGAAGGCGAAGACGTTCAGCTCCGGCCAGCGCTGTTTGCGCGTGGTGACGCGATGCAGATGGTTAAGGCGCGCGTCGAGATCGGGGCGTTTCACCTCGCGGTCGCGGCTGAGGAAATCATCCAGCTCCGCTTTGGTCGGCATCGCCGGCGCGCAGCCGTGACGCGAGACCACCAGCGCGCCGCAGGCATTGGCGTAACGGCACGCCTGCTCCCAGCCCTCGTCGTTAAGCCAGCCGCGCAGCAGGCCGGACATAAAAGCGTCGCCCGCGCCCAGCACGTTAAGGACCTCGACCCGCACGCCGCTGTGCAGGCGCGTCTGCTCCCAGCTGTCAGGGATATCGCCCTCGAACACCACGCAGCCCAGCGGACCGCGCTTGCACACCAGCGTCGCCTGCGTCGCCTGGCGCACGCTTTTTAGCGCCGCCAGCGTATCGGTGCTGCCGCCCGCGATATGGAACTCCTCTTCCGTGCCGACGATCAGGTCGAAATAGTGCAGCACTTCCTGCAGCTGGCGCGTCACCTGCTGCGACTCGATAAAACGCGTTTCGCCGTCGCCGAGCGAGGTCAGCCCCCACAACACCGGGCGATAATCAATATCGAGCGCGGTGCGCAGGCCGTTGCGCTTCGCGATGTCGAGCGCTTTCAGCACCGCGGCGCGCGTCTGCGGATGCGACAGATGGGTGCCGGTCACCGCCACCGCGCGCGACGCATTGATAAAATCTTCGTCGATATCGTCCGGCACCAGCCCCATATCCGCGCAGTTATCGCGGTAGAAAATCAGCGGAAAGCTCTCTTCATCTTTGATGCCGAGGATCACCAGCCCGGTCAGGCGCTGCTTATCGGTAATCAGTCCGTCGGTATTACACCCTACGCGTTCCAGCTCTTCGCGCAGAAAGCGGCCGTTGTGCTCATCACCCACGCGCGCCAGCATCGCCGACTTCAGCCCCTGAATCGCGGTGCCGTAAGCGACGTTGCCGGAGGAGCCGCCGAGATATTTGGCAAAGGTGCTCATATCCTCCAGCCGCGCGCCAATTTGCTGACCGTAAAGGTCGACGGCGATGCGCCCAATACAAATCACATCAAGCCGCTTCTGTTGTGTACTCATACCTGTGTTTTCCTTCTGTGATAAGCAGACACGCGGGCAAGAGAGCCGACATCCCGGCGTGCGTCTGGTTTTGGCCTTTGCCAGACTGACGATAAGGCGAGTATGAGGAATAAATATTCCAAACACAATATGAAATGAAACGTCCGTCGCGATTTTGTGAACCAGGTAAAACTCTGCATCGCCTGCCTATTATGCGCGCCATGTTTACGCTGTTTCGCCCTGTTTCAAGGCCAGGCGGCGTACCGCGCCAGCTGCGCCGATCCGCACAGAAGCCGCTGAAAGAGAATGAAATTATTCAGATCTGCCTCTTTTCTCGCTTGTTGTTTCACTTAGCCTGCTCCCCTTTACGCTGAAGAGCGCGTTTCGCGG
Source organism: Pantoea sp. X-Soil-MYKO-1289 (assembly GCF_059730625.1). Taxonomy (NCBI): domain Bacteria; kingdom Pseudomonadati; phylum Pseudomonadota; class Gammaproteobacteria; order Enterobacterales; family Erwiniaceae; genus Pantoea; species Pantoea sp. X-Soil-MYKO-1289. The sequence goes on along the minus strand of NZ_AP036004.1, from coordinate 236,832 downwards.
TTAAATTTGATCTCAATCGCAAAATGAAATGTTTCTTCTGTAATCGTATTTTATGAAAAATATATTTGTTTATAATCGCTTCACGTTTCAGTTACCTGCGGTCGCTTCTGCGGCACGCCACGTCGCTGACCTGCTACCAGGTTGCAGCATGTAAAGGAAAAGCATATGGCCACGATCAGAATGACCACCGCGCAGGCGCTGGTTAAGTTTCTTGATAATCAATACATTAATGTTGACGGCGTGGAAACGAAGTTCGTAAAAGGCCTCTTCGCTATCTTTGGTCACGGCAACGTGCTGGGGCTGGGACAGGCGCTGGAGCAGGATAGCGGCGATCTGATTGTTTATCAGGGCCGCAATGAACAGGGCATGGCGCACGCCGCGATGGGCTTTGCTAAACAGTCTCTGCGCCGTCAGATCATCGCCTGCAGTTCGTCGGTCGGGCCGGGCGCCGCCAATATGATCACCGCGGCGGCCACCGCCACCGCCAACCGCATTCCTTTACTGCTGCTGCCGGGCGACGTCTTCGCGACGCGTCAGCCCGATCCGGTGCTGCAACAGATTGAGCAGAGCCACGATCTCAGCATCAGCACTAACGACGCCTTCCGCGCCGTCAGCAAATACTGGGATCGCGTCAGCCGTCCTGAGCAGCTGATGACCGCCTGCATCAACGCGCTGCGCGTGCTAACCGATCCCGCCGAAACCGGCGCGGTGACCCTCGCGCTGCCGCAGGACGTGCAGAGCGAAGCCTGGGATTTCCCGGACTACTTCTTCCAGAAACGCGTACACCGTCTCGATCGCCGCCTGCCGACCGCCGCGCAGCTCGGCGACGCGCTGACGCTGATCGGCCGCAAGCGCAAGCCGATGATCGTGCTGGGCGGCGGCGTGAAGTATTCCGAAGCGGGCGAGGCGCTGCGCCAGTTCGCCGAGCGCTATCAGATCCCCTTCGCCGAAACCCAGGCGGGCAAAGGCACAATCGTCTCTGACCATCCGCTCAACGTTGGCGGCGTGGGCGAAACCGGCTGTCTGGCCGCCAACCTGCTGGCGAAAGAGGCGGACCTGGTGATTGGCGTCGGCACGCGCTACACCGACTTCACCACCGCATCAAAATGGATCTTCCAGCATCCCGAGGTCAGCTTCCTTAACGTCAACGTCAGCAACTTCGACAGCTACAAGCTCGACGGCGTGCAGCTGCTGGCGGACGCGCGCGAGGCGCTTGTCGCGCTGGAGGCGGGGCTGGCGGATAAAAACTACCGCAACGACTGGGGCGATCAGATCGCGCAGGCGCAGAGCAAACTGCTGAAAGAGACGCAGCGCGTCTATCAGGTGGAATACAGCGGCGACGGCTTTATCCCGGAAATTGCCGACCATCTCGATCGCGACGCGGTGTTCGCCGAATTCAATCGCCTGACGCAGTCAGTGCTCACCCAGAGCCGCGTGCTCGGCACGCTAAACGAGCAGCTCCCAAAGGATGCAGTGATTGTCGCGGCAGCGGGCAGTCTGCCGGGCGATCTGCAGCGCGTCTGGCGCACCCGCGACTACAACTCGTACCACGTTGAGTACGGCTACTCCTGTATGGGCTATGAGGTCAACGCCGCGCTGGGCGCGAAGCTGGCGCAGCCGCACCGCGAGGTCTACGCGCTGCTGGGCGACGGCTCTTTTATGATGCTGCACTCCGAGCTGGTCACCTCGATTCAGGAGCGCGCCAAGATCAACGTGGTGCTGTTCGACAATATGACCAACGGCTGCATCAACAATCTGCAGATGGAGCACGGCATGGACAGCTTCAGCACCGAGTTCCGTTTCCGCAATCCGGAAGGCGGCAAGCTGGACGGCGGCTTCGTGCCGGTGGACTTCGCCGCCATCGCGGCGGGCTACGGCTGCAAAACTTATCGCGTGACGACGCTGGAGCAGCTAGCGGAGGCGCTGGAAGATGCGCAGAAGCAGAGCGTTTCCACGCTTATCGACATCAAGGTGCTGCCGAAAACCATGGTGCACAAATATTTCAGCTGGTGGCACGTCGGCGTGGCGCAGGCCTCCACCTCCGAGCGCACGCAGGCGGTGGCGGAGAAGCTTAACGCCCACCTCGACCAGGCGCGCAAATACTAATATTCCGGTCGGAACATCCGGCCCTTTATTCCTCGCTATGAACCCTACAGGTGTAATTATGACTTTGAAACTTGGCGTTATCGGTGCCGGCGCAATCGGCCAGGAACATATTCGTCGCTGCAATAATGTCCTGCAGGGGGCAAAAGTGGTGGCGGTATCGGATATCAACGTCGACGGCGCGCGCGCCGCGCTGCAGCGTCTGAATATCGAAGCGGAGGTCTACGCCGACGGCCATCAGGTTATCCGGTCGCCGGAAGTCGACGCGATTCTGGTGACCTCCTGGGACCCGACGCATGAAGAGTTCACGCTGGCGGCCATCGCCGCCGGCAAGCCGGTGTTCTGCGAAAAGCCGCTGGCGCTGAGCGCGGAAGGCTGCCGTCGCGTGGTGGATGCGGAGATCCAGCACGGCAAGCGTCTGGTGCAGGTCGGCTTTATGCGTCCATATGACGCGGGCTACCGCGCGCTGAAGAAAGCGATCGCCGACGGCGGCATCGGCGAGCCGCTGATGCTGCACTGCGCGCACCGCAACCCGTCGGTGCCAGAGAGCTACACCACCGACATGGCGATCACCAATACCCTGATCCACGAGCTGGACGTGCTGCGCTGGCTGACCAACGACGACTATAAAAGCGTGCAGGTGGTCTTCCCGCGCGTAACGTCGAAATCGCACGCGCGCCTGAAAGATCCGCAAATCGTGCTGTTCGAAACGCAAAAAGGGGTGCGCATCGACGTGGAGATCTTCGTTAACTGCGCCTACGGCTACGACATCCAGTGCGAGGTCGTCGGCGAAACCGGCATCGCGAAGCTGCCGGAGCCCGCCTCGGTGCAGCTGCGCAGCGAAGCCAAACTCTCCACCACCATCCTGACCGACTGGAAAGATCGTTTTATCGAGGCGTATGACGTTGAGTTGCAGGCCTTTATCAACGACGTGAAGGCGGGCGAACTAACCGGCCCGTCCGCCTGGGACGGCTTCGCCGCCTCGGTGGCCGCCGACGCCTGCCTGAAAGCGCAGCAGAGCGGCGCCATCGAGCCGGTGGAAATGCCGCCGCGTCCCGCCTTCTACGACAAAAAATAAGCCTTTCCCTTTCCCTGCGGGCGGCTGCGGCCGCCCTGACCCGTCAGGACTAAACAGATGAACAAAGAGAATGTAAAACTGGCCATCGCGCCGATCGGCTGGACCAACGATGATATGCCGGAGCTGGGCAAAGAGAACACCTTTCAGCAGACGGTGAGCGAGATGGCGCTGGCGGGCTTTACCGGCAGCGAAGTCGGCAGCAAATATCCGCGCGATCCGGCGGTCCTGAAGCCGATGCTCGACATTCGCGGCATCGAAATTTGCAACGCCTGGTTCAGCACCTTTTTCGCCAGCGGCGAGAAAGCGAAAACCATCGACGAATTCGTCAACCATATGAATTTTCTGCACGCCATGGGCGCGCGCGTTATCGGCTGTTCCGAGCAGAGCAAAAGCATCCAGGGCACCACGCTGCCGGTGCTGGAGCAAAAGCCGATCTTTACTGACGAAGAGTGGCGCCTGACGGCCGAAGGCTATAACGAACTGGCGGAGATCGCCGCGGCGAAAGGGATGCGCGTGACGCTCCACCATCATATGGGCACCGGCATTCAGACCGTGGAAGAGATCGACCGCTTTATGGCGTTGACCAATGACAATGTCGGGCTGCTCTACGATACCGGGCATATCTACTACTCCGAAGGCTCGCAGCAGGCGATGCTCGACGTGCTGCAGAAATACCTGCCGCGTATTTTTCACGTTCACCTGAAAGATGTTCGCGACGAGATCGTCGCCGAAGTACGGGATAACCACCTCTGCTTCCTCGACGGCGTGAAGAAAGGCACCTTCACCGTGCCGGGCGACGGCGTTATCGACTTTAAGCCGGTGTTTAAGATGCTGGATGATTACGGCTATAAGGGCTGGATGGTGGTAGAAGCCGAGCAGGATCCGGCGCTGGCCAATCCGTTTGAATATGCGGTGAAGGCGCGCAAATATATTCGCGAACACGCCGGACTGTAATCTCGGTCGCCGGACCATCCTGCGCGCTTCACTGCCGCGCAGAATGGTCCGTTCCGCTTTTTCCTCTGCTTTTCACCGCTATTCCCGCCACATTCCCTGCATTATGTGAGGTAATTCATAAAGCGATGAAATAAACCCCGCTGTGGGCGCAAACAAATGAAATTTTCCATCCATCTGGTACTATAGCGCTCATTATCCAGCCATATTTCTTTTTTGACGGGCCGAAGTAATGACCAATAACCCAACCCAACTCTCTCTGTTACAGGATGATATTCGTCGCCGCTACGAAACGCTGAGCAAGCGCCTGAAACAGGTGGCTCGTTATATTCTCGACAACAGCAACAGCATCGCCTTTGACACCGTGGCCTCTATCGCCGCGCAGGCTGACGTGCCGCCGTCGACGCTGATTCGCTTCGCCAACGCGTTCGGCTTTAGCGGCTTCAACGAAATGAAACAGGTTTTTCGTCAGCACCTGATGGAAGAGACGGTCAACTATACCGAGCGCGCGCGTCTGTTCCGCCAGACCGCCACCGACGACGCCGCTACTTCGCCGGAAAGCCCGGCCGAGATCCTGAACGTCTTCACTATGGTCAACAGCCAGGCCTTGCAGCAGCTGGCGATGCAGGTCAATCCTGACCAGCTCAACAAAGCGGTGCAGCTGCTGAACGAGGCGGAGAATATCTATGTCATCGGCCTGCGCCGCTCGTTTAGCGTCGCCTCCTATCTGGTTTACGCGCTGCGTCATCTTGAACGTCGCGCTTTCCTGATCGATGGCCTGGGCGGCATGTTCACCGAGCAGCTCAGCCTGGTGAACCCGAAGGATGTGGTTATCGCCATCAGCTACTCTCCCTACGCGCGCGAAGCGGTAGAGCTGGTGGAGATGGGCGCGAAGCGCGGCGCGCATCAAATCGCCATTACCGACAGCCAGGTCAGCCCGCTGGCGGCCTTTAGCGACGTCTGTTTTGTGGTGCGCGAAGCGCAGGTGGACGGGTTCCGTTCGCAGGTCGCCTCGCTCTGCCTGGCGCAGACGCTGGCGGTGTCGCTGGCGTTGAATAACGCCAGCGCGTAAATCCAGTTTGTAGCATTAAAAAGGGCAACTCCAGAGTTGCCCTTTTTTATTTCTGAATGCAGCCTCCGCTAGCCGCGCGGATAGCTATCGCTGTTTACCCAGGCGTGATCTTTCTCCCAGGTGAATTTCCACAGCCGCACCGGGCCGGCCATCACGTTCAGATAGTAGTTGTTGTAGCCGGCAATGGTCGCCACCGGATGGTAGCCGCGCGGCACGGTCACCACGTCGCGGTTGTAGGGCGCCATACACTCATCGAGCGAGCGATCGTCGGTGTAGACGCGCTGCATGGCGAAGCCCTGCTCCGGATCGAAACGGTGATAGTAGGTCTCTTCCAGGTAGGTTTCGTTTTCGCTGTTTTCTTCGTCGTGCTTATGGCTCGGATAAGAGCTGGTATCGCCCTCGTTGGTATAGACCTCGACCACCAGCAGGCTGTCGGCCGGTTGGTTGTCCGGCAGAATATTGTGCACCAGACGCTGATTGCGCCCCTTGCCGCGCTGCTCGACGCCGACATCCGCTGGCGCGATCAGGCGCGCCGGCAGGTTGCCCTGGCCAGGAGCGTTGCAGACCGCCAGCTCCAGATCGCTGTCGGCGACGATCTCCACCTCGTCGTGATGTGGCACATACACCGAATAGGGCGGCACGCGCTCGAAGGGCGACATGCGCTTGCCGATGCCGGGAAATTCAGCGTGGCGCGTTTTCACCGAGGCGAGCCCTGCGACCAGCACCAGGCAAAGCTCATTGTCACCGCTGCTCAGCCGCAGCCTGTCGCCTTTTTTCAACAGATAGGCATCAAAACCGACATAGCGCCATCCCGCGCTTTCCGGGGTGACGTGCTGGATGCGGCCGCTGGCGTCCGGCTGCTGCGCTTTTGCAAGAAAAGACATCCCACTCTCCTGTTTTAATCTGCAAACAAGCCGCTACAGGCGCGTCGCCGCAGGCCTGTAGCGGTAATGATGGCGTTATGGGTTTAGCTCAGGGTCGGCATGCTGAATTCCGAGACCGTCTGCTGGCCGCTCGGCCAGCGCGCGGTGGCGGTTTTCATGCGGGTATAGAAGCGCACGCCATCCGGCCCGTGCACGTTGAGCGCGCCGAACACCGAACGCTTCCAGCCGCCGAAGCTGTGGAACGCCATCGGCACCGGCACCGGTACGTTGACGCCGACCATGCCCGCTTCCACATCCTGCACGAACTCGCGCGCGATATTGCCGTTGCTGGTGAAAATGGCGCTGCCGTTGCCGAACTCATGGCTGTTAACCAGCTGCAGCGCGCTGGCGTAGTCCGGCGCGCGCATAATGCTCAGCACCGGCCCGAAAATCTCTTCGCGCCAGATGGTCATCTCCGGCGTCACGTTGTCGAACAGCGTGCCGCCAACGTAGTAACCTTCCGCATGGCCCGCTACCTGGAAGTTGCGGCCATCGACCACCAGCTTCGCGCCCTCTTGCTCGCCCTTATCAATATAGCCCAGCACCTTTTTCTGGTGCGCGGCGGAGACGACCGGCCCCATCTCATTCTCTTCCGCCCCCTGCTTAATGCCAGGCCCGACGCGCAGCGCGTTAATCAGCGGCGTCAGGCGCGCAATCAGTTTGTCGGCGGTGTCGTCGCCGACCGCGACCACCACCGGCAGCGCCATGCAGCGCTCGCCGGCCGAGCCGAACGCGCCGCCCATAATGGCGTTTACCGTCGCATCGAGATCGGCGTCCGGCATGACGATGGCGTGGTTTTTCGCCGCGCCGAACGCCTGCACGCGTTTGCCGTGGGCGCTCGCGGTTTTGTAGATATGTTCGGCGACGCCGGACGAGCCGACGAAGCTTACCGCCGCGATGCGCGGATCTTTATAAAGCTGTTCGGCGTCTTCGTTAGAGGAGTGGACCACGTTGAACACGCCGTCCGGCAGACCCGCCTCTTTCAGCAGTTCGGCCATACGCACCGCCGCCGAGGGATCGAGCGCCGGTGGCTTAAGCACGAAAGTGTTGCCGCAGGCCAGCGCAATGGGGAACATCCACAGCGGCACCATCGCCGGGAAGTTAAACGGCGTAATGCCCGCTACTACGCCGACCGGCTGCATCAGCGAGTAGCTGTCGACGCCGGTGCCGACGTTGGCGGAATATTCGCCTTTGATCAGATGCGGAATGCCGCAGGCGAACTCCACGACTTCCAGCCCGCGCGTCAGCTCGCCCTGCGCGTCCGACCATACCTTGCCGTGTTCGGACACAATCAGTTCAGCCAGTTCGTCGCGATGCTGCTCCATCAGCGCCTTGAAGTTAAACAGCACGCGGGCGCGGCGCAGCGGCGAGGTTTTCGACCAGGCGGGAAAGGCCTCATGGGCGACTTTAATCGCTTCGGCGACTTCCGCGCCGGTGCTCTGGGTAAGCTCGCGCGCCACTTTTCCGGTCGCCGGGTCATAGACAGGGATGGTTTCGTTGCTGGCGCTGTAGGTAATCTGACCGCCAATGAAGTTTCCTGTGATGTTCATTTCATAGCCTCTTAAGATGTGTGAGTTCCCTGCAGAGCCTCAGCGTGACGCCATGCTGTCTGACCAGGCAAAACCGAAAGCATGCTATGAAGCTATTACAGTGAAATAAATTTTTCAAATAAAAGTTTTTGAAAAATTCCCTTTTAGCGGCATGGATCGCATTTTTCCCGCTGGCGTAAAAAACCGCGCGCGGTAAGGGCGCAGAGTGCATGTTGCCAGGCGAATTAAGCGCGATTTACTGTTTATCAGAAGGGATAAAGCAGCGCGGCGAAGACGCAAAATGAAATTAATGAGAGGCAGATCTCAACCTTTACATTTCATAATTCACTATTTATGAAATAAATGTTCTCTTCTCCCTCAGCTTATTCCCTTATCTCTTGCATCGCTACAGGAGCCGCAGCATGGCCATCGATCCGACCCGTTTCTGTATTAACCGTAAAATTGCGCCGACCCTTTCATTAGAAGCCTTTTTCCAGCTGGTTCAGCGCCTGGGCCTGAACAAGGTGGAACTGCGTAACGACATGCCGAGCGGAAAGGTGTGTGACGATCTGACCCATGAGCAGACGCGCGACCTGATAGCGAAATACAATATCGACGTAGTGACCATCAACGCGCTCTACCCCTTTAACCGCGTAGATGAGGCGCTGCTGGCCAACGCTGACGCGCTGCTGCGCGACGCGCAGGCGATCGGCGCCAGAGCGCTGGTGATGTGCCCGCTGAACGAAGGCGTCGAGATTACGCCGGAGGAAACGCTGGCAGCGCTCCGCACGCTGGCGCCGCGCTTTGCGCAGCATGGCGTACAGGGGCTGGTCGAGCCGCTAGGCTTCCCGGTCAGCTCGCTGCGCTCGGCGGTGCAGGCGCAGCAGCTGATCCGCGACGCGCAGGCGCCATTTAAGCTGGTGATCGACACCTTTCACCACCATCTGTATGAGCATGCCGAGCAGGAGTTTCCGGCGGAGATCGACGTCGAGATGATTGGCCTGGTGCACCTTTCCGGCGTGGAAGATCGGCGCGCCACCGCCGAACTCACCGATGAAGAGCGCATTATGCTGAGCGACCGCGACGTGCTGAACAGCGTGGCGCAGGTGAAGCGGCTGGAGATGCTCGGCTATAAAGGCGTCTACGCCTTCGAGCCCTTCTCGTCCGAGCTTAACGGCTGGAGCCCCGCTGAGATTGAGCGCCAGATCCGCCACAGCATCGCGCTGCTGCAGGCCTGACTATCGCGCGGCGGGCTTTTCGTCCGCCGCGTCGCCCTACCCTTATCTGTGTCTTGCGACACTTTTTTGGCCTCGGTCGGAGGCCGCTTTTTTACCCTTCCTGCGCCTCTTCCGACGCCGTCGGCAGCCGACGCGCCAGCCGCAGCGTGCAGAACAGCCCCAGACAGACCAGCAGCGCCGTCAGCAGATAGACCAGCGGCACGCCCGCAAAGCTCATAATAAAGCCCGCGATCGGCCCGGTGATCCCCAACGCTAAATCCATAAAGGCGGTGTAGGTCGCCAGCGCGCTGCCCTGATTCGCCTGCGGCACCGCTTTCACCGCCACCACGCCTAGCGCCGGGAAGACCAGCGAAAAGCCGGCGCCGGTCAGCAGCGCGCCGGTTTTCGCCATCCAGGGCTCGAACGCGCCCGCCACCAGAAACAAACCAACCGCCTCTACCGCCAGACAGGCAGCCGCGACGCGCAGCCCGCCGAAGCGGTTAATGGCGTTGGGAAAGAGCAGCCGCGCGCCGACAAAGGCGGCGCTAAACAGCGTCAGCGCGAAGGCGGCGCCGTCCCAGCCTTTCGCCTGATAGAAGAGTGTAATAAAAGTGGCGATGACGCCGAACCCCGCCGATCCCATCGCCAGAATCAGACCGAAGCCGTAAATTTTGCCGAGCACGTCGCGAAACGGCAGCGGCCGCGCGCGACTGCCCTTTACCGCCGGACGCGGCAGCGCCAGCGCTATCGCCAGCGCGCAGATGGCGATAATAATCACCGAGAGCAGCAGCAGCCCGCCCTGCCGATAGATAATCACGCCAAGCGGCGCGCCCAGCGCCATCGCGCCATAGGTGCAGATGCCGTTCCATGAGATGACGCGGCCGATATGCAGCGAGCCGACGCGCGCCACGCCCCATAGCGAGGTGCCGGTACCGGTAAAACTCTGGCCGACGCCAAGAATCACGCGTCCCGTGCAGAGCAGCGCCAGGCTGGCGACAGGCGAGGCGGCAAGCCAGGTCGCCAGCAGATAGCAGAGACCGCTGAGCAGCACGCCCGCCAGCCCCAGCACCACGATGCGCTTCGGTCCCCAAATATCGGCGTAGCGTCCGGCATGAGGACGGCTCAGCAGCGTCGCCACATATTGCAGGCTGATCACGACGCCCGCCCAGAAGGCGCTGTAGCCGAGCTGGTCATGCACCAGGCCCGGCAGCACCGCCAGCTGCAGGCCGATGGTGAGGTAGCTGGCGAAGTTGTAGATCACGATAGAGATAATCAGCAGGGTTAAACCGATACCCTTATGAGCCGGTTCCGCTGCAGGTTGATCTGGCATGACAAAGTGCGCTCGTGGTTGACTGAATTTACTCTACAGCTTGCCACCATAAGCGGAATATTTCGAGCCGCCGCCGCCTCCGGAAGGCAGTTTTAGTCATGGGTCGTTGCTGGCGCTCCTGAGTTTTCAGCTGCGCGTCGCCGCGCCTGCGCGGAGATCCTCAACATCGGCGGGCCTGCCACCGCCAGATAAGCGATCGGCAACGGCATCCTGACCAGGGTGAAAGAGTCTGATTATCGCTGCGCTTTCATAGAAGAATCAGGCGTTTAATTACCGTTCAGCTACACTATTCTCTGCGGTCTGGCTTTTCAGGAGAGGGAATGAGCGAACTACAGCAGGAAAAAATTGGGCAAAATATTCTGACTAAGCTGGCGATGCTGGTGATTATTCTCGCCGGGATCCGCGCCGCCTCCGATATTATGGTGCCCTTCTTACTGGCCGCCTTTTTCGCCATCGTGCTCAATCCTATCGTTACCTTCCTGATGCGGCGCGGCTGGCGGCGCGGGCTGGCGATCACGGTGGTGATTACGGTGATATTTATCGTGATTTTGCTGCTGGTGGCGGTGCTGGCCAGTTCGGTGAGCGAATTCTCCGATATCTACCCGCAGCTGCGCGCCACTCTGGAACAGAAGATGAGCGTGGTGCAGCACCTGGCGTCAGGTATCGGCATTCACGTTTCCACCAATACGCTGGTGCAGCGCTTCGATCCCAATATGCTGATGTCGTTCGCCACCGTCGCGCTGACGCAGTTCTCCGGCATGATGAGCAATTTCGTGCTGCTGATCCTGACCGTGGTCTTTATGCTGTTCGAAGTGCATCACCTGCCCTATAAGATGCGTAATGCCCTGACCAACCCGCAGATCCGCATTGCCGGGCTGCACCGGGCGCTGAAAGGCGTGACGCACTATCTGGCGCTGAAGACGCTGATCAGCCTGATTACCGGCGTGTCGGTATGGGGCTGCCTGTTTCTGCTCGATATCAAATTCGCGCTGCTGTGGGGCGTGGTGGCGTTTATTCTTAACTACATTCCCAATATCGGCCCGATTATCGCCGGCGTTCCGCCGGTGCTGCAGGCGCTGCTGCTCAACAGCCCCTACGACGCGATGCTGGTGGCGGCGCTGTTCACCGCGATTCATATGGTGTTCGGCAATATGCTGGAGCCGCGCGTGATGGGGCGCGGCCTGGGGCTCTCGACGCTGGTGGTGTTTCTGTCGCTGATTTTCTGGGGCTGGCTGCTCGGCCCGGTCGGCATGCTGCTCTCGGTGCCGCTGACCAGCATCACTAAGATCCTGATGGAGACCACGCCGGGCGGCAGCCGACTGGCGATTATGCTCGGCGCCGGTCGCCCCAAACGGCATAAAATCTAGCCCAGCAGCCGCCGCTTCACCTGCGCCAGATGGCTCTCCATCGCGGCGCGCGCGGCGGCGGCGTCGCCTGCGTAGATAGCCGCGGCGATCTGCTGATGGTCGCGGTTCATCTCATCGGTAAAGGCGTTGTCGGCAAAATGGCGCTCCAGCCGCCGGAAGCGCGCGCTGTCGCGCTTGTTCCAGAGAAATTCCATCATCTCGCGCAGCACCTCATTACCGCTCATTTCGCCAATCAGCAGATGAAAGTTTTTGTCCTGCTCAAGAAATTCCGCGTCGTTGGCGCGGTAGCGCAGCAGCGTATCGGCCAGCGCGCGCAGCTGTTCGCGCTGCATCGGGCTGCCGTTGCGCGCCGCCATCTCCGCCAGCATGCCCTCGAATGCGAGACGCGCCTGCAACAGATCTTCAAGGCTGTAATCCGCCTCCGCCGCGGGCGTGCTGGCGGTCGGCAGCGGCTGCATCGCGAAAACGCCGTTGCCGGTGCGAATATCCACCCAGCCGGTCATCTCCAGCGCAATCAGCGCCTCGCGCACCGAGGAGCGGCTGACCCCAAGCTGCTTCGCCAGCTCGCGCTCCGGCGGCAGCGCCGCGCCTGGGGCGAATTCGCCGCGTTGAATGCTTTCCACGATCGCGTTAGCGATCTGGCGATAAAGACGTTCCGTTTTTAGCACAGGCAGCGCCATGTTTTTTCTCCTGTCAGCAGCGGTGCAGCGTAGCACAGGCCGCACGCCCTTTCCGACAGACGCAATTCACTGCGCTGCGATCGCGATCACGGCCTTTCCCGTCAGGCTAGCATACTCTTGGCCCAGCGGCCTGACCACTGGGCCAAATTTGCGGCTAAGGAGTAAAAATGGAACATACATGGCGCTGGTATGGCCCCAACGATCCGGTTTCGTTAGACGATGCGCGCCAGGCGGGCGCGACCGGCATTGTCACCGCGTTGCACCATATTCCCAACGGCGACGTCTGGCCGGTAGAGGAAATTAAAGCGCGTCAGGCGCTGCTGGCGGAAAAGAATCTGGTCTGGTCGGTAGTAGAAAGCATTCCAGTGCACGAGGCGATCAAAACGCAGCGCGGCGACTATCAGCGCTATATCGCCAACTATCAGCAGTCGATACGCAATCTGGCGGCCTGCGGCGTCGAGACGGTATGCTACAACTTTATGCCGGTGCTCGACTGGACGCGCACCGATCTCGCCTGGACGCTGCCGGACGGCGCCAAAGCGCTGCGCTTCGACGCTGACGCCTTCGCCGCCTTCGAGCTGCATATTTTGCAGCGCCCCGGCGCGCAGCAGGATTATTCAGCGGCGGAGCAAGAGACGGCCGCACGCTGTTTCGCCGCCATGAGCGACGAGGATAAGGCGCTGCTGACGCGCAATATTATCGCCGGCCTGCCGGGCGCGGAAGAGGGTTATACGCTGGATCAGTTCCGCGCGCAGCTGGCGCAGTACGACGGCATCGACAAAGCGAAGCTGCGCGAACATATGGCGTTCTTCCTGCGCGCCATCGTGCCGGTCGCCGAAGAGGTCGGCATCAAGCTGGCGGTGCATCCGGACGATCCGCCGCGCCCGATCCTCGGCCTGCCGCGCATTATCTCCACGGAAGAGGATATGCAGTGGCTAAAAGAGACGGTAGACAGCCTGCATAACGGCTTCTGCTTCTGCACCGGCTCTTACGGCGTGCGCGCCGACAATAACCTGACGCAGATGGCGGCGCGGTTCGCGGATCGCATCAACTTTATCCATCTGCGCGCCACGCAGCGCGAAGCCAACCCCAACAGCTTTCATGAGGCGGCGCATCTGGCGGGCGATGTCGATATGGTCGGCGTGATCAGGGTGATTCTGGCGGAGGAGCAGCGCCGTCGTCGCGCGGGCGAGAAGCATGCGATCCCGATGCGTCCCGACCACGGCCATCAGATGCTCGACGACCTGCACAAGCGCACCAATCCAGGCTATTCGGCGATAGGTCGCCTGAAAGGGCTGGCGGAGCTGCGCGGCGTCGAGCTGGCGCTGCGCCAGACGCTGTTTAACGATTGAGACAGAGCAAAACAGGGCATGGGCGATATAGCGCAGCCTTTTGCCCTGTTACTGCGTAAACAGGCTCCGGTCGGTAATCGCCGCCACATCCACTTTATTCGGCAGAATCTTCAGCTCGCTGAAGAGATCCGACACCTTCTGCACCTTTTCAATATCTTCAGGCGTGACGGCGCGAATGCCGTGAGAGATGCGTGCGGTGATCTTCTCCGCGTCGGCCGGCGGCAGGCGCGTCAGCTGCGCATACACCTGGTTGTACTCCTCTTTATGGGCCAGCGCCCAGGCGCGCGCTTTCGCCAGCCGCTGAGCGAAATCGGCGATAGCCGCGCGCTTGCCGGGATCGTCCAGCGACTGCTGGGTGGCGGTCACGAACGACAGCGCGGTGGTCAGCCCTTTGCCGTCGCGCAGCAGCCGCGCGCCGTGCTGCTCGGCGATGCCGAGATAGGGATCGAAGGTCGCCCAGGCGCCAATCTGCCCGGAATTAAAAGCGGCGCTGGCGTCGGTCGGCAGCACAAAGCGCACCGGCACGCTGTCGCGCGGCACCTTCGCTTCCCCCAGCGCCTCATAGAGCAGATGCTGCGAGATGCTGCCGCGCGCCGAGGAGATCACCACCTCCTTGCCCGCCAGATCCTTTACGCTGCGCACCGGCGAATCGGCCGGCACGATCAGTCCGTTCGACCCGGCGTCGCCGACGTTGGTGGCGATGATTTTCAGCGGCACGCCGCCGGACGCCGCCATCAGCACCGGCAGATCGCCCGCGTAAGAGGTATCGACCGCGCCGGCGCGCTGCGCTTCGAACAACGGCGCCGCGCCCTGAAAGTTAGCCCAGCGATAGCGCCATGGCGCATCCTTCAGCACGCCGGAGGCCTCCATCAGCGAACGCAGATTGCGCGCCTGGTCGCCCAGCACCAGCGTAACCTCGCTGAGATCGGGCGCCGCCTGCGCCATCGCGCTGGCGCTCAGCAGCAGCGCCGCCGCGAATGCTTTAAGTTTGTTCATGGCAGCTCCTTACAGGGCGTTGCGGTTGAGCTGGCGAATATAGGCGTCCCAGTGCAGCTGATACTTTTTGTTGCGAATGCTGGCATCAAACGCCTGCGCCGCTTTTTCCGACACCGCGTCCGGCAGAATAATCAGCTCCGCGCCGCCCGACTGCGCGGCCAGCTGCGCCTGGCAGGCGCGTTCGAGATAATAGAGGTTATAAAAGGCCTCTTCGATGCTGCCACCGGCGGTCAGCAGACCGTGATTGCGCAGGATCAGCGCGTTGAGGCTGCCGAGATCCTTGACGATGCGCTGCTGCTCGTCGAGATCGAGCGCGATCCCTTCGTAGTCGTGATAGCCGACGCGTTGGTGAAAACGCGTGCTGTGCTGCGAAATCATCAGCAGCCCGCCCTTTTGCGCCGACACGCCGATGCCCGCCGCCGTGTGGGTATGCAGCACCGCATGCGCATCTGGCCGGGCGCGATGAATAGCGCTGTGGATCACGAAGCCCGCCGGGTTGATCCCGAGCCCGGTAGGATCGTCGATGATATTGCCGTCGATGTCGATCTTCACCAGGGTTTCCGGCTGGATCTCGTCAAAAGTCTGGCCGTATGCATTAATCAGGAAGTGCGGCCGATCGCCCGGCACGCGCAGCGAAAAGTGGGTGTAGATATGGTCGGTCCAGCGCAGCTTCGCCGCCAGATGATAGGCCTGCGCCAGCCTGACGCGCGCCTGCCATTCCGCATCGGAAATACGCTGTTGAAGAGAAGAAGATGCCAGGGTTGCGGTACTCATAGACGCCTCTTATTACGCTGTTCAGTGTGGCGTCACTGTTACACACTGTTTTCGCCGCAGGGAAATGCCAAAAACGGCAAAACAACGCTAATAAATGCAAAGTGCGGTCGATACTTGATCTGCATCACTTGTCAGCCTGAGCAAAACGCTACCCTGCACGGCCTGAGGGCGTGCTATGCTGCGCGGATTACATTCGCACCTCCTCACAGACGCTTTAACATTCAGAGGAATTCGCGGTGCCGCCGTTAAAACAAAAACGCGACTACGCAAGAATAATTATTATTTTGTCCGGGATGCTGCCCTTACTGCTCGGCATCCTGTTTACGGCTATCGACGCGCGGCACACCGTTCAGCAGCAGCAGATCAGCGCCGCCAGCACGCTGCTCTTGCAGGCGGAAAAAATGAGCGACAGCGCCTGGGATATGATCACCTGGCTACGCCGTTTTCACTATCAGCCCTGCAACCAGTTCGAAGACGAACTACAGCGCGCAGGCAACCTCAACGCCTATTTCCGCGCCATCGGCAAGCTAGAGGGCGTGAAAATCACCTGCTCCTCGGCCTACGGCATGAACCCCGGCTCGTTAAGCGACATGATGCTACGCGCGCCGCCCGTAACCGGCAAAGCCTGGTGGAGCCTCTCGCTTGCCGGCACGGCTGGCGTCCCGCAGCGTCCGGCAGTGATTTTCGTGCGGCAGCTGGCAGATGACGAGGGCTTCTGGGCGATTATCGACGGCCAGTATCTGATGGACTTTATGAGCGCTATCGGTGAAACGCGCGGCTATCGGCTCAGCATACGCTTCAACGATGGCGCGCCGATTTCCGTCGGCCAGTCGACGCCGCCCCACGCCAGCCTGTTTAGCGTCCAGATTTATCAGGCGCAATCGCGCCGCTATCCCATCAGCGTGACCATCGAGACGCCGGGCACGGAGATCATGCACGCCTGGCGTCAGGTGACCTTTATTTTCCTGCCGATGACGGCCATTTTCTCAATTCTG
This sequence comes from Pantoea sp. X-Soil-MYKO-1289, assembly GCF_059730625.1. Taxonomy (NCBI): domain Bacteria; kingdom Pseudomonadati; phylum Pseudomonadota; class Gammaproteobacteria; order Enterobacterales; family Erwiniaceae; genus Pantoea; species Pantoea sp. X-Soil-MYKO-1289. The sequence goes on along the minus strand of NZ_AP036004.1, from coordinate 220,465 downwards.
CTGATGGTGCTGACCGCCAACTGGCTGCAGCGTCGTATCTCCTGGCGCGATGAGATCCGCCGCGCCATCAATGCGCGCCGCTTTTCGGTCTACTACCAGCCGGTTTATAACAACCACACGCAGACCTGTTCCGGCGCCGAAGCATTGCTGCGCTGGACGCTGCCGAACGGCGATGCGGTTCGGCCCGATATCTTTATCACCGCCGCCGAAGCGGAAGGCATGATTGTGCCGCTGACGCGTCATCTGCTCGACCTGATCGCCGAAGATGTTCAGCAGTGGCAGGTCGAGCCTGGTTTTCATATCGGCATCAACGTCGCCGCCGAGCATCTGCAACATCCAGCCTTCGTGGAGGATATGCTCAGCTTCGCCGATAAAATTAAGCAGACGTCGCTGCAAATCACTCTGGAACTCACCGAACGCAGCCTGATTAAAGATGGCGAAGATGTGGCGAGAAAACTCGATCGCCTGCGCGCCGACGGGATGAAGGTGGCGATTGATGATTTCGGCACCGGACACTGCTCGCTCAGCTATCTGCAAACCTTCTCGCTGGACTACCTGAAAATCGATCGCGGCTTTATCAACGCCATCGAGTCGCTATCGGGCGAAACGCCGGTGCTGGATGCGATTATCGCCCTCAGCCACAAGCTGAAGCTGGAGGTGCTGGGCGAAGGGGTGGAGACCGAAATGCAGTATCTCTACCTGCGCCAGCGCGGCGTGACCTTTATTCAGGGCTACTATTATGCTTTCCCCCTGGATAACCGCGCGTTCATCGCCTGGCTCGCAGAGCATGCGCATCAGCCGATGCACACAGAGGACGCTGACGATGCTCAACTGCACCCTTCTTGACGACTACCAGAACGTCGCCCTGTCGCTGGCCGACTGGGCGTCCCTGCGGCCCGCCGTGCAAACCCGAGCGCTGCATCAGCCTGTCGACGACGACGACGCGCTGATCGCCGCGCTGGCCGACAGCGATATTATCGTGGTGATGCGCGAGCGCACGCCGCTCACCGCAGCCCGACTGGCGCGCTTGCCGCGGCTGAAGCTTATCGTGACCTCAGGCATGCGCAATGCCGCTATCGATCTGGATGCCTGCCGCGCGCGCGGCATCGCGGTATGCGGCACCGAGAGCAGCAGCGCGCCGCCGCTGGAGCTGACCTGGGGTTTGCTGCTGGCGCTGGCGCGTCATATCGTGCCGGAGAATCAGGCGCTGCGCAGCGGCGGCCCGTGGCAGCAGCATCTCGGCATCGGACTGGAAGGCAAAACCCTGGGTCTGATTGGCCTGGGCAAGATCGGCGGCGGCATGGCGAAAGTCGCGCAGGCGTTCGGCATGCGGGTGTGTGCCTGGAGCCAGAACCTGACCGCCGAACGCGCCGCGGCGTGCGGCGCGACGCTGATGCCGTCGCTTTCGGCGCTGCTGGCGGCGAGCGATATCGTGTCGCTGCATCTGGTGTTAAGCGCGCGCACGCGTCATCTGCTCGACGCCGCCGCGCTGGCGCAGATGAAGCCAGGCGCGCTGCTGGTGAATACCGCGCGCGCGGGCCTGGTGGATCAGCAGGCGATGATCGCCGCGCTACGCGCGGGCCAGCTGGCGGGCGCCGCGCTGGACGTGTTCGACGTCGAACCGCTGCCTGCCGATCATCCGCTGCGGCAGCTGCCGAACGTGCTGGCGACGCCCCATCTCGGCTATGTCGCCGACAGCAACTACCGGCGCTATTTCACCCAGGCGGTCGAGGATATTGCCGCCTGGCTGCAGCACCAGCCGCTGCGATCGCTGCTTTAGCGCCGCCTTCTCTTCTCTTTGCGCTACGCGCCGCAAAATTTTGCAAAAATCAGCGGCGTGAAGCCGCTTTTTAACCTCTTTTCAGACGGCGTTTCAATCTGCTATCGTCGGCAAAAAAGGCCGCTATCAGACCAAACATGACAAATATCAATGAAAAACGGTATACTCTGCCACTTGTTGCAATAATTTCAACACTAATTATTGCGCACAGTAGCCAGTGGAAAATTCTGCCGAACGGCTATGCTTAAATTTTCTCAATGCCGCGGACTGCATCGTTCAACCGGTTCGCGACCTTGAGGACTTTCATGTGCTATTACAGGGTAACTCTATGAAATTACGTAGGAAGCGTGTCAAACCTATTGGGCTGGATGACGTCACGATTATCGATGACACCCGTCTACGCAAAGCCATTACGGCGGCGTCGCTGGGCAACGCGATGGAGTGGTTCGATTTCGGCGTGTACGGCTTCGTCGCCTATGCGCTGGGTAAGGTCTTTTTCCCTGACGCGTCGCCAGGCGTGCAGATGATCGCCGCGCTCGGTACCTTCTCTGTTCCCTTCCTGATTCGCCCGCTGGGCGGCCTCTTCTTCGGCATGCTGGGCGATAAGTATGGTCGTCAGAAGATTCTCTCTATCACCATTGTGATTATGTCGATCAGTACCTTCTGTATCGGCCTGATCCCCTCCTACGCCTCGATTGGCATCTGGGCGCCGATCCTGCTGCTGCTCGCCAAGATGGCGCAGGGCTTCTCGGTGGGCGGCGAGTATACCGGCGCCTCGATCTTCGTCGCCGAATACTCGCCCGACCGCAAGCGCGGCTTTATGGGCAGCTGGCTCGACTTCGGCTCTATCGCCGGCTTCGTGCTCGGCGCGGGCATCGTGGTGCTGATCTCGGCGATTATCGGCGAAGCGAAATTTATGGAATGGGGCTGGCGCCTGCCGTTCTTCCTCGCGCTGCCGCTCGGCATTATCGGTCTTTACCTGCGCCACGCGCTGGAAGAGACGCCTGCCTTCCAGCAGCACGTTGAGAAGCTGGAGCAGGGCGACCGCGAAGGTCTGCGCGACGGCCCGAAAGTGTCGTTTAAAGAGATCGCCACTAAGCACTGGAAAAGCCTGCTTGCCTGTATCGGTCTGGTGATCGCCACCAACGTCACCTACTACATGCTGCTGACCTACATGCCGAGCTATCTGTCGCATAACCTGCACTACTCGGAAGATCACGGCGTGCTGATCATCATCGCTATTATGCTCGGCATGCTGTTTGTGCAGCCGGTGATGGGGATGCTCAGCGACCGCTTCGGCCGTCGTCCGTTCGTGATCATTGGCAGTATCGCCCTGCTGATCTTCGCCATTCCGGCCTTTATGCTGATCAACAGCGGCGTGCTGGGGCTGATTTTCGCCGGTCTGCTGCTGATGGCGGTGATCCTCAACGCCTTTACCGGCGTGATGGCGTCGTCGCTGCCGGCGATGTTCCCGACGCATATCCGCTACAGCGCGCTGGCGAGCGCCTTTAACATCTCAGTGCTGATTGCCGGTCTGACCCCGACCCTCGCCGCCTGGCTGGTGGAAACCACCAACAACCTCTATATGCCAGCCTACTACCTGATGGTGGTGGCGGTGATCGGTTTGATTACCGGCATCTATATGAAAGAGACGGCGAACAAACCGCTGCGCGGCGCGACGCCTGCCGCATCCGACCTCGACGAGGCGCGTGAAATCCTGCAGGAGCATCACGACAACATCGAACAGAAGATCGAAGATATCGACGAGGAGATCGCCCGTCTTGAGGCGAAGCGTAAGAATCTGGTGCAGCAGCATCCCGACATCAACGAGTAATCCGTTTAAAGCCCGCCGCTCGGCGGGCTTTTTTTTACGCCGCACACAATCTTCATACTCGCGCGTTAAAAGGAGTAGACTAACGCTACTTTTTTCACCTGCGTAAGAATGAATATGTCTGACTTTTCTCTGATCCAGCGTCCAAGAAGGCTGCGTTCCAGCCCGGCGATGCGTGAACTCTTCCAGGAAACCTCCCTCAGCCTGAACGATCTGGCGCTGCCGATTTTCGTTGAGGAAGGCGTTGACGACTACAAAGCGATTGAAGCAATGCCGGGCGTGATGCGCATTCCGGAAAAGCGTCTCGCCTATGAAATCGAGCGCATCGCCAAAGCGGGCATCCGCTCGGTGATGACCTTCGGCATTTCGCACCACACCGACGCCACCGGCAGCGACGCCTGGAATGAAAACGGCCTCGTGGCGCGCATGTCGCGCATCTGTAAAGAGACGGTGCCGGAAATGATCGTCATGTCCGACACCTGCTTCTGCGAATACACCAGCCACGGCCACTGCGGCGTGCTGTGCGATCACGGCGTCGACAATGACGCGACCCTGATCAATCTCGGCAAACAGGCGGTAGTCGCGGCGGCGGCGGGCGCGGACTTTATCGCGCCGTCGGCGGCGATGGATGGCCAGGTCAAGGCGATCCGCCAGGCGCTGGACGCGGCGGGCTTTACCCAGACCGCCATCATGTCCTACTCCACCAAGTTCGCCTCGTCCTTCTACGGCCCGTTCCGCGAAGCGGCCGGCACCGCCCTGAAAGGCGATCGCAAAACCTATCAAATGAATCCGATGAACCGCCGCGAAGCGATTCGCGAGTCGCTGATCGACGCGGCAGAAGGCGCGGATTCGCTGATGGTGAAACCGGCCGGCGCCTACCTCGACGTGCTGCGCGAAATCCGTGACCGCACCGAGCTGCCGCTGGCGGCGTATCAGGTGAGCGGCGAATACGCGATGATCAAATTTGCCGCTCAGGCCGGCGCGATTGACGAGCGTAACGTCGTGCTGGAAAGCCTGGGTGCGATTAAACGCGCCGGCGCTGACCTGATTTTCAGCTACTTCGCCCTCGATCTGGCAGAACAGAAAATCCTCTGATCGCCGCAGCATCCTGCCGCCGCAGCGGCGGCAGGATAGCTTTTGGCCCCTGCCCCGTTAGCGCTGCGCTAACGCCTCGATCAGCGTCTGATTGAATCTGGCCGGCGACTCCATCTGCGGCGCATGCCCCATGCCTGGGAACTCAAGCAGGCGCGCGCCGGGAATGCGCTTCGCCGCCTCTTTGCCCAGCACCTCATAATGGCCCAGTTTCGCTTTCACCTCTGGCGAGGCGATATCGCTGCCGATCGCGGTGGTATCGGCGGTGCCGATCATCAGCGTGGTCGGCACCTTCAGATCGCCGAACTCATAAAATACCGGCTGGGTAAAAATCATGTCGTAGATCAGCGCCGAGTTCCACGCCACCTTTTTATGTCCGGGACCGGCGTTCAGGCCCGCCAGCATATCGACCCATTTGTCATACTCCGGCTTCCACTGCCCGCTGTAGTAGGTGTGCTGCTCATACTTTTTGATGCCTGCCGCGTCGAGCTTCAGCTCGCGCTGATACCACTGATCGACGCTGCGCCAGGGCGCGCCTTTGGCTTTCCAGTCCTCCAGGCCAATCGGGTTCACCAGCACCAGCTGCTGCGTCTCGGCGGGATACATCAGCGCATAGCGCGTGGCGAGCATGCCGCCGGTAGAGTGGCCGACAATCACCGCTTTCTTTATACCGAGATGCGCCAGCAGCTGATGCGTATTGTCCGCCAGCTGCTGGAAGCTGTACTGATAATTATCGGGTTTACTGGCGCTGCAAAAACCGATCTGATCCGGCGCGACGACGCGATAGCCCGCCTGGCTCAGGGCGCGTATGCTCTCTTCCCAGGTCGCGCCGCAGAAATTCTTGCCGTGCAGCAGCACCACGGTCTGGCCATTAGCGTTGCCTGCTGGTTTTACATCCATATAGCCCATGCTGAGCGACTGCTGCTGCGAGGAAAAATCAAAACGCTGCAGCGGGAAAGGATAGTGAAAGCCCTCCAGCTGCTCGCCATAGGTCGCGGCGGATACAGCGGGCGCAGCGCTAAACAGGGTTATCGAGGCGAATAAGGCAAGGAGCGGTTTTTTCAGGCCAGAGGTCGGACGCATGCGAAAATCTCCATATGAGCAAAAGAGCGGCAGTGTGACACGCGCGCAGGACGCTCGTATTGTTGCGCTGTGTCATGTAAAGGTTTTTTAGTAAATGAAGCGTAGCGGGCCCTGTATCATTTTGCCTGTCAGCCAGCAGCGCGACAGACACCTGCGCCGATCAATTTCCGCAATTAATATTACAAAAATTCTAAATATTCTCCGTGGCGCGAAGAAAATAAGTTACGTTTATTTATTGCTTTTATTTATTTTTCACAACCAAAAACCAACACCCAGCTTTTTTTGGTAAAAAATCCATATTTCGCTCCTCTTGCAAAAAAATAAACATGCATTTTCTGATACTTCTTTACCCAAGCCGGGCATAGCGAAAGATTAAAATCCCTACACTATGCGCAATTGTTTAATGAGGTGGATTATGCGTGAGAAAAAATATAATGAAGAAGTGATTGATAGCGTTACCGAGTGGATTAACAACCATCTCGATCAGCGGCTCAGCATTGATGATATTGCAGAGAAATCAGGTTATTCCAAATGGTATCTGCAGAAGCTATTCGCCCGCTGCCGCAACGAGACGCTGGCGCGCTATATTCGCAAGCGAAAGCTGGCGGCCTGCGTGCATACCCTGAAAAGCAGCAATACGCCGATTATTACGCTGGCGATGAAGTACCATTTCGAGAGCCAGCAGTCGTTTACGCGCTCTTTTAAACAGGTGATGGGATGTACGCCTTACGTCTGTCGCAAACGTCAGTTAGATCCCGAAACCCAGGCGCAGCTGGAAGGCAATATCAATCCGTGCGAGCTTTGCCAACAGGCGCAGCCCGCCGTCAACACCCATAAACGCTTTACCGCTTCACGTCTGGATATTCGCAATATCGACGCTGCTGAGGCCTGCAATGGCCTGCGCTAAATTCTGCCATTGCCGCTGGAAATAAAGGGCGACTCTCGCGCCCTTTATTTCTCTACTCTTCGTCCGGCGTATAATATTGCACGCCGATCTTAATGCGTTCACGCCCGCTGGCCACGCGATGACGATTGCTGTCGCGCAGCGAATAGATACAGCCGCAATACTCCTGCTGATAAAAACGCTCGCGCTTGCTGATTTCAATCATGCGCGCCGATCCGCCGCCTTTACGCCAGTTGAAATCCCAGTAGATCATATCGGGATAGCGATTTGCGGCGCGCGCGCCGCAGTCGTTGATCTGCTGCATATTCTTCCAGCGCGAAATGCCCAGCGAACTGGTGATCACCGGAAAGCCATGTTCATGGGCATAAAGCGCGGTGCGCTCGAAACGCATGTCGAAGCACATGGTGCAGCGCTCGCCGCGCTCCGGCTCCCACTCCATGCCTTTTGCACGCTCAAACCAGTTGTCGCGATCGTAGTCCGCGTCGACAAAGGGCACGCCGAACTGCTCTGCGAAGCGGATATTCTCCTCTTTGCGCAGCTCGTATTCTTTCAGCGGATGGATATTGGGGTTGTAGAAGAAAATGGTGTAATCGATGCCGGACGCCAGCATCGCCTCCATAACCTCGCCCGAACAGGGCGCGCAGCAGGAATGCAACAGGACTTTGTTATGGCCGCCAGGCAGCGGCAGCGGCTTACGCTGAAGGGACTGAGACATACTAACTCCTTGTCAAACTATGCCGCGAGTGTAGTGTTTCGCCGATGCAGATGCAAAAAAGGCGCTGACGCGCCCTGTTTTACCACTGCAAAAGCTGTCCGGCGTAGTCCACGTAGTGATGGCCGCCGCGTCCGCGATAAGCCTCCAGCTGCTGCACCAGACCTTCGCCGCTCTGCTCGACCGTGACCGGCGCGGAGTCACCGCCCATATCGGTTTTCACCCAGCCTGGATGCAGCGACAGCAGCGTCGCGTTATGCTGATTAATCTGCGGCAGCAGCGCGCGGCTCAGCATATTGAGCGCCGACTTGCTGGCGGAGTAGATCGGCATCGCCGCCGTATCGTTCTCGTTCAGGCTGCCGAGAATCGAAGTGGTGAAGCCGATGACGCCGTTTTGCTTCGCCAGCAGCGGCAGCAGCGCTTCCGCGCTGCGCACCGGCGCGATGGCGTTGGTCAAAAACAGCTGCGCCAGCTCTTCGTCGCTGCTCTGCAGCAGGTTCTGATGCGACGGGCCGGAAATGCCGGCGTTAATCAGGATCGCATCGAAGGTCTCGTCTTTGAGCCGCTCCGCCAGCTGACGCACCTCGTCCTGATGGGTCATATCCAGCGCGTGCCACTGGGCGTCCGCCTCCGGCGCGCTGCTGCGCCAGGTGGCCGTGACCTGCCAGCCCTTTGCCGCCAGCGCCTTGACCACCGCCAGACCGATGCCGCGCGAGGCGCCGATAACTAATGCTTTGCCTGCCATATGTTCCTCTCTGATGAAGTGATTTAAACAGCTAAAGGAGTAGCCGCCGGCCTGCAGAGCGGCTGCCCGCCCGATAACTGGCGAGAGGGCAACGTCGCTCTTTGGCCGTTTACGGCGGAGAATGTGGCGTAAAGGAACCCTCGATCTCCATCGGCACGCCGTCATGGTGCGTCATCGCCAGCGAACTGGCGCTGGCCGGGTCAAATAGCGACAGGCTCTCAATCTGATCCACCATCAGCACCTTACGGAACGCCATAGCGTTTTTCGGCTCGGACGTGAGCGTGATGCCGTGCTCGGCGTACCAGCGGCTGTAGTTATGTTCAATCGACATGCTCAGCGTTTTACTGTCGCGGTAGCCGCTAAGCATAGGAATAATCACGATGTTGGCGGTGTTTTCATATTCAAAGGTAGCGGCATGCACCATCCCGATATAGATACGGCGCGACTTGAGGGTAATCCACGCCAGTTCGCCCTCTTGCATGCACTGATAAAGCAGTTGCTCGACGCCGTTGGATTTAGAGAGCTGCTGATAGAGATCCTGGCGTCCGCTGCTGTTAAGGCGCGCGCTCGCCGACCAGTTTGAGCGGTACATGCAGAACAGCACCGCGAAGGCGAGCATCACAACAACCGGCGCCTGGATGCCAAGGAAACTCCAGTTCATAAACTCCATCTGCCAGCGCAGATGTTCGCCGGGCACCACCTGCAGCGCGTTGGCGACGCTGGAAATTATCAACAGCAGCAGCCAGATAATGGCGGTCGCCAGCATGCCCTGCAGGACAAAAATGCAGCCGTAGAGCGCCACCAGAAAATAGACATCCCAGCCGAAGCTGCGACGGATTTTAAACCGGCTGGAGAGATCGCGGCTGGTGTACCAGTAGCCGCAGACCATCAGCACCATAAATATCGCCGTACCCATCTTAAACTCCTTTTAGCGTTTCGACGTGGCGGGCGAAATCCTCATGCACTTCCTCACTCAGCACGTTTACCGAAGCGTTGCCGTCTTCATCGATAATGATGCGCTCGCCGTCGGCGATGGATTCATTCAGATCCTGACGTGACATGCCTCTGATAAAGCTCTCGGGGCTGGAAAACAGGGAACGCATAAAGGTGAGCATTGGGGGCGGATCTCCTCTGTGGTAAATCAGAAGTATGAAATCGGGGCGGCAAACGCGCCAGGCGGATTAGTCTAAAAGTGTTTCAGGTCAGAGAATTAGCGAAGCGGCAGAGGGAGAGAAAGCGGGTGAAGCGGCGTTAATGCGGGGCAAAACAGGCTTTAAAAAAGGCGTCGATCAGGCCGCAACGCAGCCCGATATCGACGCCCGACGCGGGTTACAGCGCCTGCGCGCAAGCCCAGGCTGAACTCCACGCCCACTGGAAGTTATAGCCGCCCAGCCAGCCGGTCACGTCCACCACCTCGCCGATAAAATAGAGTCCCGGCACGTCGCGGGCTTCCATCGTTTTCGACGAGAGCAGCCTGGTATCGACGCCGCCCAGCGTCACCTCGGCGGTGCGATAGCCTTCCGTGCCGTTAGGCTGCACGCGCCACTGGTGCAGCGTCTGCGCCAGTTCCGCCTGCTGCTTGCCGTTCAGCTGCTTCAGCGTGACGTCCGGCACCTGCCCCAGCTCCTGCAACACCTCTACCAGACGTTTCGGCAGCAGCTTCGCCAGGCTATTTTTCAGGCTCAGGTTCGGATGCGCCTCGCGCTGCGCGTGGATGAATTCTTCAATCGAGGTGGCAGGCGACAGGTTGATGGTAACCTGCTCGCCCGGCTGCCAGTAGCTGGAGATTTGCAGCACCGCTGGACCGGACAGCCCGCGGTGGGTGAAGAGCATCGCCTCTTTGAACAGCGTGCCGTCCTGCGCCTCGATGGTGGTGTCGATCGCGACGCCGGAGAGCGTCTGTAGCCGCTCCAGCAGCGGCTTATGCAGGGTAAAGGGCACCAGCGCGGCGCGGGTCGAATAGACCTTCAGACCGAACTGCTCGGCAATCTTATAACCGAACGGCGTGGCGCCCAGGCCCGGCATAGAGAGTCCGCCGCTGGCGATCACCAGCTTTTCCGCCTGCACCGCCGCGCCGTTGAGCTGCAGCGTATAGCTCGACGCATCGCGCGTCACGCTCAGCACCTCGCTGCGCAGACGCAGCGTCACCTGGCCCTTTTCGCACTCCGCCATCAGCATATCGACAATCTGCGCCGCCGAGTCGTCGCAGAAGAGCTGCCCCAGCGTCTTTTCGTGGTAGGCGATCTTGTGGCGATTAACCAGATCGATAAAATCCCACTGGGTGTAGCGCGCCAGCGCGGATTTGCAGAAGTGCGGATTGTGCGACAGATAGGCGGCCGGATCGGTGTACATATTGGTGAAGTTGCAGCGCCCGCCGCCTGACATCAGGATCTTACGCCCAGGCTTTTTGCCGTTATCCAGCAACAGCACGCGTCGGCCTCGCTGCCCGGCCTGCGCCGCGCAAAACAGTCCCGCCGCGCCGGCGCCGATAATAATAACGTCAAACTTTTCCACTGCCTTCGCCCCGCCTGTTTTAAGAGGCGCTGATTGTAGAGGTCTGCTCTGCGTGACGCCAGCGTCAAAAATTTGTCGTAATTATGTCATAATGTAAACGGTTCATTTTATGGCACTTTTAGGAGAATCCAGTCAACTTTAGACATTCTTAAGTCAAAACAAGGCTATATTTTGCTTTCCCATACCCTGCGTTGTCGCAGATAATGCGCCGCGCTCATGTCCTCAAAATGGCGTAATGTGTATGCTACATTTGTTCGCTGGTCTTGACCTCAGTACCGGCCTGTTATTGGTTCTTGCCCTGCTGTTTGTATTGTTTTATGAAGCAATCAACGGCTTTCACGACACGGCCAACGCAGTTGCCACGGTGATCTATACCCGCGCGATGCGCGCGCAGCTTGCTGTGGTGATGGCGGGCGTATTTAACTTCCTTGGCGTTCTGCTTGGTGGCTTAAGCGTCGCTTACGCTATCGTGCATATGCTTCCTACCGATCTGTTATTAAATGTTGGTTCCGCGCACGGGCTGGCGATGGTCTTTTCCATGCTGCTGGCGGCGATTATCTGGAACCTCGGCACCTGGTATCTCGGTCTGCCGGCCTCCAGTTCGCACACGCTGATTGGCGCCATTATCGGCATCGGCCTGACCAACGCGCTGATGACCGGCACCTCGGTGATCGACGCGCTTAATATCCCGAAAGTCATCAATATCTTCCTGTCGCTGATTCTGTCGCCGATTGTCGGTCTGATCGTCGCAGGCAGTTTGATTTTCCTGCTGCGTCGCTACTGGAGCAGCACTAAAAAGCGCGCGCGCATCCATATGACGCCCGCTGACCGCGAAAAAATCGACGGCAAGAAAAAGCCGCCGTTCTGGACGCGTATCGCCCTGATCGTCTCAGCAATCGGCGTCAGCTACTCGCACGGCGCCAATGATGGCCAGAAAGGCATCGGACTGATTATGCTGGTGCTGATCGGCGTCGCGCCGGCAGGTTTCGTGGTCAATATGAACGCCAGCGGCTACGACATCACGCGCACGCGCGACGCGGTCAATCACCTCGAACAGTATTATCAGCAGCACAGCGAGGCGCTGACGCACATCATTCAGATGGCGCCGCCTGCGCTGCCGACGCCGGAAGAGACGCCGTCCGGCCCGAAAGAGTTCCACTGCGACAGCGCCCGTGCGCTGCAGGCGGTACAGCGCGCGCAGAGCCTGCTGAACACCAACCTGCAAAGCTACGACCAGCTTAGCGTCGAGCAGCGCAGCCAGATGCGTCGCCTGCTGCTGTGCATCGCCGATACCGCCGATAAGGCGGCCAAGCTGCCGGAAACCAGCGCCGACGATAAACGCTTCCTCGGCAAGCTGAAAACCGATCTGCTGGGCACCATCGAGTATGCGCCGGTGTGGATCATTATGGCGGTCGCGCTGGCGCTCGGCATCGGCACCATGATCGGCTGGCGTCGCGTCGCGACCACCATCGGCGAGAAGATTGGTAAAAAAGGCATGACCTACGCGCAGGGCATGTCGGCGCAGGTCACCGCGGCGGTTTCCATCGGCATCGCCAGCTATACGGGCATGCCGGTTTCGACCACCCATATCCTGTCGTCATCGGTGGCGGGCACCATGCTGGTGGACGGCGGCGGTCTGCAAAGCCGCACCATCAAGAATATCGCCATGGCGTGGGTGTTTACGCTGCCGGTCTGTATTGTGCTGTCGGGCAGCCTCTACTGGCTGGCGCTGAAGCTGGTGTAAGCCACGCAAAAATAAAGGGCGACGCAGGTCGCCCTTTTTATTTCTAGTGCCAGATCGCCAGACAAATCAGGCTGAGGATCACTAACCCGCACAAGGCGCTGGTTAAAATGAACTGACCGCGCACCCGCTCGCAGCGACGAATAAACTCCTCGTCATGATGATCGAGATAACGTTTCGCCCAGATATAGCGCACCAGCCGCACCTGTTTGCTCGGCTGACCATGCGAGGTAAAAAAGCCGGCCCCGTCGACATACTGATAGAGTAAGGGATCGCAGCCTCGCAGCACCGCCAGCAGCGCGCGCAAAGAAGAAAAGTAGCGCGCCATATTCACAATACACACCACACAAAGAGCCCAGAAAAGCGCGATAGTGCTGATCATATTTCCCTCCCAGCTGGAGCCGCGGAGACAGGCTGGAGCGCGGCTGCGCTTCATGCTCCACGGGAAAAGCCGACCACTGAATGACCTGAAGAGATCTCTGTTTTTTAGCAAGCTTAGGCGGTCGGCACCTGAGAAGTACCACCGTTAATTTGTAGTGTAGGAGAAGATTTTAACTCTTTTCCAGCGATGATTTTCGTTCGCCGCGAGCGAAAAAGGCGCTAAGCCTTGATCTTATTCACAACCGAAGCCTGTACCGCAGCATTTGTTAACCGTCGCCGCTATACTAAAGGCATAACAACTATCTGTCGGGAACACCGCCAGAGCAACTGGTGACAAATATCGCCCGTTCGCGTAAAGGATTGCGCAGGCAATGACGCGAGAGGAAGACAGGTCGCCATCCTGAATCTTGTGAAAGGAGTTATATCATGGCTTATAAACATATCCTGATTGCGGTAGACCTTTCTCCCGAAAGCCAGCTGCTGGTGGATAAAGCCGTCTCGCTGGCGCGTCCCTATGACGCCAAAATTTCGCTGATTCACGTCGATGTGAACTATTCCGATCTCTATACCGGCCTGATTGACGTCAATCTGGGCGATATGCAGAAGCGTATCTCGGAAGAGACGCATACCGCGCTGCGCGGGCTGTCCGATGCGGCAGGTTACCCTATCAGCGAGACCCTGAGCGGCAGCGGCGATCTTGGCCAGGTGCTGGTCGACGCGATTAAAAAATATGACGTGGATTTAGTGGTGTGCGGCCACCATCAGGATTTCTGGAGCAAGCTGATGTCGTCGGCGCGCCAGCTGATCAACACCGTGCATATCGATATGCTGATCGTTCCGCTGCGCGACGCGGACGACGAATAAGCGGCACAGCGTAGCCATGCTAAAAAGCCGGTGCTGACCGGCTTTTTTATCTTTTAAGGATTGAGCGGCGGATAAATATCGAAGCGATGGCTTTTGGTCACCACCGCCGACTGCGTCGCGACCCCCGCCAGCGGCGGCGCATAGTCGGGACGCTTCACCACGATGCGCTTTTTTGCCAGACGGCGCGCCGGCTCCAGCAGCGCGTCGGCATCCTCGTCGGCGCCGACCAGCGACTGAAACACCCGCATCTCTTTTTTCACCATGGCGCTCTTCTGCCGATGGGGATACATCGGATCGAGATAGACCACGTCAGGCGCAGGCGTAATATCGCCGAGCGCCTGCGCGCTGGGCGCATGGATAAGCGTCAGCCGCTCGCGCAGCCAGCCGCCGATTTCCGCATCCTGATAGCCGCGCTGCAGCCCGTCGTCCAGCAGCGCCGCCACCACCGGATGACGCTCCAGCATGCGCACGCGGCAGCCGATTGCCGCCAGCACGAAGGCGTCGCGCCCTAAACCGGCGGTTGCGTCTACCACGTCCGGCAGATAACCACTCTTCACGCCAACCGCTTTCGCCACCGCCTCGCCGCGTCCGCCGCCGAAACGGCGACGGTGCGCCATCGCGCCGGAGACGAAGTCGACGAAAATGCCGCCCAGCTTCGGCTCGTCGCGCTTGCGCAGTTCAAGGTGCGTCGGCGTCTGCACCAGCGCCAGCACGCAGCCTTCGTCATGCTCCAGCTGCCAGCGCTGCGCCAGATGCGACAAGGCGCCGTCTCCGGCGCCCGATTCATCAATCAAACAGATTTTCACTGCAGCCGTTATCCCTTGATGCCGTAATGATCCAGCATCGCATCCAGCTGCGGCTCGCGGCCGCGGAAGCGTTTGAACAGCTCCATCGGCTCTTCCGAACCGCCGCGCGTCAGGATGTTGTCGAGGAACGACTGGCCAGTCTGGCGGTTGAAGATGCCCTCTTCCTCGAAGCGCGAATAGGCGTCTGCCGCCAGCACGTCCGCCCACAGATAGCTGTAGTAGCCCGCCGCATAGCCGCCGGCGAAAATATGGCTAAAGGCGTGCGGGAAACGGCCCCATTCCGGGCTCGGCACCACGGCCACCAGCTTTTTCACTTCGCGCAGGGTTTCAAGGATCTGCGCGCCTTTCGCCGGGTCGAACTCGGCGTGCAGACGGAAATCGAACAGGCCGAATTCCAGCTGACGCAGGATAAACAGCGCCGCCTGGTAGTTCTTCGCCGCCAGCATCTTGTCGAGCAGCTCCTTCGGCAGCGGTTCGCCGGTTTCATAGTGGCCGGAGATAAAGGCCAGCGCCTCCGGCTCCCAGCACCAGTTCTCCATAAACTGGCTCGGCAGCTCGACGGCATCCCACGGCACGCCGCTGATGCCGGAAACCCCTGGGGTTTCGATGCGCGTCAGCATATGGTGCAGGCCGTGACCAAATTCGTGGAACAGCGTGGTGACTTCGTCGTGAGTAAACAGCGCGGGCTTGCCGTTCACCGGACGGTTGAAGTTGCAGGTGAGATAGGCGACCGGCTTTTGCAGCGTGCCGTCGGCTTTGCGCATCTGGCCGACGCAGTCATCCATCCAGGCGCCGCCGCGCTTGTGCTCGCGCGCGTAGAGGTCGAGATAGAAGCTGCCGCGCAGCTCGCCGCTCTCATCGAACAGATCGAAGAAACGCACGTCAGGATGATAAACATCGACGTCGGTGCGCTCTTTGGCGGTGATGCCGTAGATGCGCTTAACCACCTCAAACAGGCCGTTGACGGCGCGCGCTTCCGGGAAGTAAGGGCGCAGCTGTTCGTCGCTGATGGTGTAGAGATGCTGCTTCTGTTTTTCGCCGTAGTAGGTGAGATCCCACGGATTCAGCTCGCTGACGCCGTACTCTTTTTCAGCGAAGGCGCGCAGCTGGGCCAGCTCTTTTTCCGCCTGCGGACGGGCGCGTTTCGCCAGATCGTTCAGGAAGTCGAGCACCTGCGCCGGGTTTTCCGCCATTTTGGTCGCCAGCGATTTGTCGGCGTAGGAGTCAAAGCCCAGCAGCTGCGCCAGCTCGTGACGCAGCGCCAGCTCTTCCGCCATGATCGGGCCGTTGTCCCATTTACCGGCGTTCGGTCCCTGATCGGAGGCGCGCGTCGAATAGGCGCGATACATCTCTTCGCGCAGCGCGGCGTTGTCGCAGTAGGTCATCACCGGCAGGTAGCTTGGAATATCCAGCGTCAGCAGCCAGCCTTCCAGCTCTTTGGCTTCAGCCTGCGCTTTCGCCGCCGCCAGCGCGCTTTCCGGCATGCCGGAGAGTTCGCTTTCGTCGGTGATCAGTTTGCTCCAGCCCATGGTCGCGTCCAGCACGTTGTTGCTGTAGGCCGATCCCAGCTCGGAGAGACGCGCGGCGATTTCGCCGTAGCGCTGCTGCTTCTCTTTATCGAGGCCGATGCCGGAAAGCTCGAAATCGCGCAGCGCGTTATCGACCGCTTTCTGCTGCGCCACGTCGAGCGCGGCGAAGCTCTCGCCCTCTTTCAGATCGCGATAGGCCTGGTAAAGCCCTTCATGCTGGCCGACCCAGGTGCTGTATTCGGACAGCAGCGGCAGCGTCTGCTCGTAGGCCTGACGCAGCTCCGGGCTGTTTTTCACCGAGTTGAGATGGCTGACCGGCGAAAAGATGCGGCCGAGACGATCGTCGACTTCAGCCAGCGGCTGCACCAGGTTGTCCCAGGTGTAGGGCGCGCCCTGCGCCACCACCTTTTCCACCGCCGCGCGACATTCGTTCAGCGCCTCGGTCACGGCAGGCACCACATGCTCAGGCTGAATGGCGGAGAAAGGCGGCAGCGTAAAAGGCTGGAGTAATGGATTGGTCATAGCGCAGTCCTTGTTCAATGTATGGGGCGCGCGAGGCGCGCAACGCAATCTTACTAACATGCGGTTAAGTGTAGCGAAAATCAATGGCGGCCAGCCTGAGCGGCGAAGAAACGCGTCGGGCGAGCGGGCGACGGAGAATCGGCCAGCATTTTTCGCCTTCAGCAGGTATAATCCCGCTAACTTGCAGTACGCCTTTTTACGCCAACCGCGGAATCTCCACTGTTATGCTGAGCTATCGCCACAGTTTTCACGCCGGCAACCACGCCGACGTGCTGAAACACACCGTACAGAGCCTGATCATCAGCGCGCTGAAAGAGAAAGAAAAGCCGTTCCTCTACCTCGACAGCCATGCCGGCGCAGGCCGTTATCTGCTGAGCGGCGAGCATGCCGAGCGGACCGGCGAATATCTGGAAGGCATCGCACGCATCTGGCAGCAGCCGGACGCGCCGGAGCTGCTGAAGCCCTATTTCAACGCGATTCGCGATCTGAACCCCAACGGCACGCTGCGCTATTATCCCGGCTCGCCGCTGATCGCGCGCTATCTGCTGCGCGCAGAGGATAAGCTGCAGCTTACCGAGCTGCACTCCAGCGACTACCCGCTGCTGCGCGGCGAGTTCCTGAAAGACAGCCGCGCCCGCGTAGAGCGCGCCGACGGCTATCAGCAGCTGAAGGCGAAACTGCCGCCGCCGACCCGTCGCGGCCTGATCCTGATCGATCCGCCTTATGAGCTGAAAAGCGATTATCAGGCGGTAGTGAAGGCGATTCATGAGGGCCACAAGCGCTTTGCCACCGGCGTTTTCGCGCTCTGGTATCCGGTCGTGCTGCGTCAGCAGATCAAGCATATGCTGCGCGATCTCGAAGCGACCGGCATCCGCAATATTCTGCAGATCGAGCTGGCGGTGCGCCCGGACAGCGATCAGCGCGGCATGACCGCGTCCGGCATGATCGTCGTCAATCCGCCGTGGAAGCTGGCGCAGCAGATGAACGAGCTGTTGCCCTGGCTGCACCAGAAGCTGGTGCCTGCCGGAACCGGTCACGCCACCGTGACGCAGCTCGTCGCGGAATAAGCTATAGCGTAAATACCGCCAGATCCTGTGCCAGCTCGGTGTCGGGAAATACCGAGCGGCACTCGTCCAGCAAACGCTGCATGTCGCGCGGCAGATAGCGCGAGCTGAAGTGCGTGGCGATCAGGCGCTTCGCGCCCGCCTCTTTCGCCACCTGCGCCGCCTGCAGCGTCGTAGAGTGGCCGCGCCCGTTGGCTTTCTCCTGCAACGCCGCCTCCAGCGTCGCTTCATGCACCATCAGATCGACATCGGCCGCCAGCTGCAGCGCCATCGGCGTCGGCGCGGTATCGCCAAAAATCGCCAGGGTTTTGCCTCGGGTCGCCGGGCCGAGATAGTCCGCGCCGTTAATCACCCGCCCATCCTCCAGCGTCACCCTCTCTCCCGCTTTTAGCTGCTGATACCAGGGGCCGCGCGGCACGCCCTCTTCTTTCAAACGCGCGGCGTCGAGAAAGCCCGGTTTATCGTACTGCTCGATTCGATAGCCGAAGCAGGTCAGCGGATGCACCAGCGGCCAGGCGCTGACGCGGAACTCGCCGTCGTCGAGCACTGGCCCCGCTTCAATCTCAACGATTTCCAGCGGATAGTCAGTATAGGAGCCGCTGAGCGACAGCGCGGTTTCGACAAAGCGCCGGATACCTTCAGGCCCGTAGATGGTCAGCGGCTCGGTAATGCCGCCCATGGAGCGACTGGTGAGCAAACCGGGCAGGCCGAAAATATGATCGCCGTGCAGATGAGTAATAAAGATTTTGTTCATGCGTCCCGGCCTGAGCGGCGAACGCATGTACTGGAGCTGCGTCCCTTCGCCGCAGTCGAAGAGCCAGGTGTCGCCGCGCGGCGAATACGTAAAAGCAATGGAGGTAACGTTGCGTTGCAGGCTGGGCGCGCCGCCGCCGGTGCCGAGAAATGTAAGCTGCATGCTATGCTTCCCTGTCAGTGAGGAGAGAATTCAACCCTATTACAATCATAGGCGCAATCTTTGCGCCGTCTCGCCTCTCAGCGTTACAATCCTGACCAAACTCTTGCAACCGGATGGACACACCATGACACGACATTATGACTATCTCGCCATTGGCGGCGGCAGCGGCGGCATCGCCTCGATTAACCGTGCCGCCATGTATGGCCAGAAATGCGCCCTGATTGAAGCCAAAGAGCTGGGCGGCACCTGCGTGAATGTGGGCTGTGTTCCGAAGAAAGTGATGTGGCACGCGGCGCAGATCGCCGAGGCTATTCATCTCTACGGTCCGGATTACGGCTTCGATACCACGGTTAACCATTTTAGCTGGAAGACGCTGGTGAAAAACCGCAGCGCCTACATCGATCGCATTCACACCTCGTACGATAACGTGCTGGGCAAAAACAACGTTGACGTCATCAAGGGCTTCGCCCGCTTCGTCGACGCCCATACCGTGGAAGTGAACGGCGAGCGCATTACCGCTGACCACATTCTGATCGCTACCGGCGGCCGTCCGAGCCATCCCGACGTACCGGGCGCGGAATACGGCATCGACTCTGACGGCTTCTTCGAACTAGAGGCGCTGCCGAAGCGCACCGCGGTCATCGGCGCCGGCTATATCGCCGTTGAGCTGGCGGGCGTGGTGAACGCGCTGGGTTCCGAAACGCATCTGTTCGTGCGCAAGCATGCGCCGCTGCGCAGCTTCGATCCGCTGATCACCGATACGCTGGTGGAAGTGATGAACGCCGAAGGCCCGACGCTGCATACCCACGCCGTGCCGAAAGCGGTGGTGAAGAACGCCGACGGCAGCCTGACGCTGCAGCTGGAAGACGGGCGCGAGCAGACCGTCGACTGCCTGGTATGGGCCATCGGCCGCGAACCGGCGACCGATAACCTGAACCTGGCGGTGACCGGCGTGGCGCTGAATGAAAAAGGCTATATCAAGGTCGATAAGTATCAGAACACCAACGTCGACGGCATCTATGCGGTCGGCGACAACACCGGCGCGGTCGAGCTGACGCCGGTCGCGGTCGCGGCGGGTCGCCGTCTCTCAGAGCGCCTGTTCAACAACAAACCGGACGAGCATCTGGATTACAGCAACGTGCCGACGGTGGTGTTCAGCCATCCGCCAATCGGCACCGTTGGCCTGACCGAACCGCAGGCGCGCGAGCAATATGGCGACGATCAGGTGAAGGTCTATAAATCTTCGTTTACCGCCATGTATACCGCCGTCACGCAGCACCGCCAGCCGTGCCGCATGAAGCTGGTCTGCGTCGGCGCAGAGGAGAAGATCGTCGGCATTCACGGTATCGGTTCCGGCATGGACGAGATGCTGCAAGGCTTTGCGGTGGCGCTGAAGATGGGCGCGACGAAGAAAGATTTCGACAATACCGTGGCGATCCACCCGACGGCGGCAGAAGAGTTTGTGACGATGCGCTGATCTGGCAGGGCCAGCGGATGCTGGCCCTAAAAATGTTCATCAGACGGGCTGAATGCGGTTTAGCTCATCTTCTGTTAGCCCGGTGGCCTGCAAGATCGTCTCGCGCGGCAGCTGCATTTTCAGCAGGTTGCGCGCGACGTCGAGTTTTCCCTCAAGCTTGCCCTTAAGCTCGCCCTCGATACGGCCTTGCTGCCTGAGCTGTTCTGCAATTGTCATCAGTGGGACCTCCTGTTGCGGCATTCGCTGTGCCAGTTCGCAAAAAAAGGCGTCGGCGTCTGTGGTTTCGCCTGCCTGAATAATATAGTTTACCAGCGAGCGTGTTTGTGATGAAGATTTGTCCGCCTGCAAAGCAGCCACCAGCAGGTCCATTACCTCTGCTAAATCGCGCTGGCGAATATGTTTTTGCAGCAGCGTCAGCGCCGCCATACGACGATGCTGCACGATCTCATCGTCGGGAATGACGGTAACGTCGACCAGCGGAAAAGCCTTGCCGTAGAGAAACGGCGGCCAGCTCCGGGTCGGCGAACCCATCCAGCCAGCAGGTTGACCAGGGATAAGGGCTGCGCTGACCGGCGTAAAACAGCACCGGTATCACCAGCGGCAGCCTCTTATGTCCGGCGTCGAGGTGGCGCTTCATTGCCGCCACCGCGTAGCGCAGCAGCCGAAACGCCATCTGTTTGTCCGGCGTCGACTGATGCTCAATCAGCATCTGCACATAGCCGTCGTCGCCGCTGCGGGTTTTCATGCTGTAGAGCACATCGCTGAAGTAAGGGCGCAAATCATCCTCCACGAAAGAGCCGGAGGCCAGCCTGAGCGTGCTGAGGTCACAGAGCGCAAGGAGCTGAGGCGGAAGGTGGATTTCCATAAAGTCGCGCGCCACGTCCGGCTGGCTGAGAAGCTGGCGGAAGACGGCGTCGTGCGGAGTCGGCGTGCTCTTTTTCTTCATCTTTGCTGGCTCTGAAAAAACCTGCGCAAAGCCTGCCACAGCGATAAAAAAGAGTCATTAGCGAGACCGGTAACTCACAGATAATAAAGGGAGAAATCCAGTAAATGGCCCTCTCCCACGGATTATTTACTCTGTCGCGCTCAGGCCAGACGCGCCGGCGCTTTATGCACCATGGTGTAGGCGTAATCAACGCCCATGCCGTATGCGCCGCTGTGTTCGCGCACCAGATCCATCACCGCGTCATAGGTCTCTTTGCGTGACCAGTCGCGCTGGTACTCAAGCAGCACCTGCTGCCAGGTCACCGGGATGGCGCCGGCCTGCACCATACGCTGCACCGAGCGCTCATGGGCGTCGACGCTGGTGCCGCCGGAGGTGTCCGTCACCACATAGACTTCGTAACCCTCTTTCATGGCCATCAGCGCCGGGAACGTCAGACAAACCTCCGTCCAGAGTGCAGAGATAATCAGCTTCTTGCGCCCGGTTTTCTCTACCGCCTCAACGAATTTCGCGTCTTCCCAGGAGTTCATCGAGGTACGCTCAATCGGCTTCGACTCGGGATGGACTGCGAGCAGTTCCGGCCAGATATAGCCGCTAAAGCTTTCGGTTTCGACCGAGGTATAAATCACCGGCACGTTAAAGATTTTTCCGGCCTTGGCCAGGGCGACAGTATTATTTTTAAGCTGCTGGCGATCGATGTTTGCCACGCCGAAAGACATCTGCGGCTGGTGGTCGATGAAAATCAGCGTTGAGTTTTGCGGGTCCAGCAGGTCGAATTTAGACATAATGTTGTTCCTCTCAGCGGGGTTGAATGTTGTGTTTCCGTTGAGATGAACTGTACGCAGCCTGCCTGTTAAGAGATAACGGAAAGAATTTTACAACTTATTAAAATTTATTTTAGATGATTGATAGTTATAGTCTTTTAAAGATAAAAACCGCAAAAAGCACGCGAAAATTCGCATTCACTCAGCGGTCGGCGTAGGCTTTACACACAAAAATAACTTCTACATCGCATTCACTATGATTGTTCGTCCTTACCAACACTGGTTCCGTCGGCTGCTGGGCTGGCACGGTTCGGTGTTGCCGAAAATCGGCTTCCGCCTGTCGTTAAACCTGCTGATGTCGATTATCGCCATCGTCTGCTTTCAGTGGTACGAATCGCTGGGCGTGCATCTGACCACCGCGCCCTTTAGCCTGCTCGGCGTGGCGCTGGCGATCTTCCTCGGCTTCCGCAACAACGCCAGCTACGCGCGTTTTACCGAAGCGCGCACGCTGTGGGGAAGCATGCTTATCACCCACCGTTCGCTGCTGCGTCAGATCAAGAGCGTGCCGCTGGAGGCGGAAAAGGCGCATGAGTTCGCGGCGCTGCAAATGGCATTCAGCTTCAGCATGAAGCATCAGCTGCGCGACAGCGACCCGCGCGACGATTTGACGCGCCTGCTGCCGCTACGCTGGCGCGAGGAGGTATTGCACAGCCCGATGCCCGCCAGCCGCGCGCTGCTCTGCCTGGGCAAATGGCTGGGCGAGCAGCGCCAGCAGGGAAACCTGTCCGATATTCTCTGGCAGAGCATGGATGAAAATCTCAACCGGCTGTCGCTGGTGCTGGGCGGCTGCGAACGCATCGCCTCCACGCCGATCCCCTTTGCCTACTCGCTGATCCTGCATCGCACCGTGTCGCTGTTTTGCACGCTGTTGCCCTTTGCGCTGGTCAGCGATCTGCACGGCATGACGCCGCTGGTCTCGATGTTTATCTCCTACACCTTTCTGGCGCTGGAGTCGGTGTCGGAAGAGCTGGAGGATCCCTTCGGCGTCGAGGCGAACGACCTGCCGCTGAACGCCATTTGCGTCACTATCGAGCGCAGCCTGCGGGAGATGAACGACGACTTCCCGCTGCCGCCGTCGCTGCAGCCCGACAGCCGCCGGATATTGACCTGATCAGCTGAGGCGGTCGAGCCAGCGCGCGTAGGCTTGATCCCACAGAGCGGCAGGCGTGCCCGCTTTGCCAAGGCCAAAGCCGTGGCCGCCGCGGCTGATCTCGATCAGCTCCACCGGCACGCGGTTGCGTCGGCAGGTATCGCGCATCAGTTCAGTGTTGTAAGGATTGGAGACAGGGTCATCCTCCGCCTGCGCCAGAAAGGTGGGCGGATAGCGGCGCGTCACGTAATTCTGCACCGACCAGCTCGCCTCTTCTGCCGGCGTCGCGCCGTTGCCCACCAGAATGCGGTGCGTGGTGGTATGGGTATAGGGCGCTTCCAGGGTAATCACCGGATAGATCAAACCGACGCTGTCGACCTTCGGCACCACCTGATCCAGCTCATCCTGCGGTTCATAGGAGCGAAAATCTGGACGCGCCGCCGCCATGCCGAGCAGATGCCCGCCGGCGGAGAAGCCCAGCACGTGCACTTTGCGCTCCAGCGATCGCACCAGGCGAATGGCGCGCTGCGCATCCTGCAGTGGCGCGAGATGGCCCGCCTGCCACTTCTCTTCCGGCAGGCGATAGCTCAGCACATAGGCGGTATAGCCGTTGCTGTTGAGCCAGCGCGCCACCGGCCAGGCCTCGCGGCCCATGCCGATAAACTTATAGCCGCCGCCCGCCGCGATCAGCACCGCTTCGCCGTTGGGGTTTTCCGGTTTAAAGCGCTGGATGGCCGGGCTGACAATATTGGACCAGGAGCCGTGCTTGTTGACGCGCAGCGGCCCGGACGGCCCGCCGCCGCCCGGCGGTTCATCCGGCCACAGCGGAATGACCTCATCGCGGGCAAAGAGTTTGCCTGCGGTCATGGAAAGAAGGAGGGCTCCGGAACCCAAAAGAAAGTGTCGACGCGTGATCATGATGCCCGTTGAGTCAATGCCAGTAGCTGATTCAGACGCGCCTGTCTGCGGCGGCGCTGTTATTATGTGACGCATATCAATTACTGGCGATTATGTACGCAATTCGGCACAAAATGCCACAAAAAAACGCGCCCTGAGGCGCGTTTGTGCGGAGCAGATAAGCGGCTTAATCTTCCTGCTGAAACTGCGTCATCACCGTTTGCTCGCACAGCTGCTCGTCGGCGCGGAGTTTGCCGCGCTCGTCTTCGCCCAGCTGCAGCCAGGCGTTGGCCACCTCGTTAGCAATATCTTCATCAAACTCCGGCTGATTCATCGCGCTGGAGGATTTGCTCATCGCCGTATAGCTCTTCATTTTCTGCACGTAGGCATCCGCCGTGCCGACCTGGGTCTCCCCGCTGACGATATGGCACAGCTTGCTGGCATAGACGTTCTCCTGCGGGATGTTGCTCTCATCGTCAGCGGCCAGCGCGGCGGACGACGCCAGCATCCCCAGTAAAATCAATAACGACTTTTTCATATCCACTCCTGTTTTAACCTGGTGACGGTCTACTCTTCGTTCTGCCGGGCGGAAAGGCGCGCCGAGCGCCAGTTCAGCAGCGGCGTGACCGTCACGCCATGAATGACGATGCTGCACACCACCAGTGTCAGCGCCATATCAACCATTGTTTCGGCCTGTTGTCCCGCCATGCCGTGTACCCAGGCGAAGGCGATGTAGTTAATACTGCCGATGCCGCGAATGCCCAGCCAGCCGATCAGCAGACGGCGCACCGGCGGAATGCCGCAGCGCAGCGTCGTCAGCCATACCGCCAGCGGCCGCACCACAATAAATAACGCCAGCCCCAACAGGATGCCGTCGAGGTTCCAGTGGTGGGCAAGCGTCACGCCCAGCACCACCATCATCGCCGCCGCCAGCAACCGCTCAATGGTATCACCAAACGAGAGCGCGTCGCTGACTACCAGCCCGACCGATTTTATCATCCCGCCGCTTTCGCCCGCATGCTCCAGACGATTATTAGGATTGACCAGCGCTTCAGCGGGCAACACCCGCTGCTCGTCGCTCAGCTCTTCCGGCGGGTAGGCTTTAAACACGCGCAGTTCGGCGCGACGCAGCCCGACGCCAGCGGCGAAGGTGGCCAGAAAGCCGGATGCGCCGATCGCCTCGGCCGCCGCATAGCTCAGCGCAATCAGCGCCAGCGCGAGAAAGTCGTTAGGCGCCACGTCGCCGTGCGCGCTGCGCAGCCGCGTCGCCAGCAGGCCGACCAGACGACCAAACCCGAAGCCCAGCCCGAGTCCGCCGCCGATGCCCCAAATCACCTCAACCGCCGTCCAGTGTCCAACGCTGCTCCAGCTGAGGCTTTCGCCGTTAAACAGCAGCAGCGCCAGTACCAGCAGCGGCAGCGCCGATCCGTCGTTCATGCCCGCCTCGCTGGAGAGCGCCACGCGCAGCGCGTCGTCGTCGCGCGCGTCGTTAACGGAAATCAGGCTCGCCAGCACCGGATCGGTCGGCGCGACGATAGCGCCGAACGCCAGCGCCAGCGGCCAGTCGAAGCCCACCAGCCAGTGCGCCAGCAGCGTCATGCCGCCGACCGTCAGCAGCATTGCCGGAAAGGCGAGCCGCATGCCGAGGCGCCAGCTGTGCGCGCGCAGCGGCAGGCGCAGCTTCAGCCCGGTGATAAACAGCGATGCCGCCATGGTGATTTCAGTGATATGCGCGGCGGCTTCCGAATGTTTCAGAATATCGATCTGCACGACGTCGAATACCCAGGGCCCGCAGAGGATCCCGGCTAACAGGTAAAGCCCAAACGACGTCACCGGCCCGCGATGGATCCATCCCGACGCCAGCGACATTAATAACAGAAGGCAGCCGGTGGCCGCCATCCAGGCAAGAAAGTTCATAACGCTCCGTTTTCCCTAAAGATTATGTTTAATCCTGGCACAAGAGCGCGAAAGCGGGATCAGTTCTTCAGGTGCCGGCTCGCCAGGCGAAGCGCGAAACTGGCGGCGCCGGCCAGCGTGGCGAGCGTCACGACGCCGTTCCAGCCCCAGCGCGCCAGCGCCAGACTGCCCAGCGCGGCGCCGGTCGCCATGCCGATAAACACCACGGTAAACAGCAGCGCGTTAAGGCGGCTGCGCGCTTCCGGCGCCAGGCTGTAAACCAGCGTCTGGTGCGCCACCAGCGTGGCCTGCACGCCTAAGTCGAAGCCGATGGTGCTGAGCACGATCAGCGCCAGCTGGGCCGGGATCGGTAGCGCAGGCAGCAGGAACATCAGCGCGAAGGAGACGGTGACCAGTCCGGCGCCGACGATGGTGACGCGCGCCGGGCCGATACGGTCGGCGATGCTGCCCGCCAGCGGCGCGGCCATCGCGCCCGCCGCGCCCGCCAGGCCGAAGGCGCCTGCGACCGCGCTGTCGAGGTGGAAGCGATCGCTAAGCATCAGCGCCAGCGTCGACCAGAAGGCGCTAAAACCGACCGACAACAGGCCCTGCGCCAGCGCCGCGCGACGCAGCGTCTGATGATGCCGCCAGAGATGCGCCAGCGACAGCAGCAGCCGCGGATAGCTTACCGAGGTGCCGGGCGTAAAGCGCGGCAGCGCGCGCCACAGCGCCAGGCTGATGAAAAGCACCAGCGCCGCCGCCAGCCAGTACATGGCGCGCCAGCCGAAATACTCCGCCACGACGCCGCTCACCACCCGCGACAGCAGAATGCCTACCAGCAGGCCGGTCATCACCGTGCCGACCGTCTTGCCGCGGCTGCGCTCGGGCGCCAGCGCGGCGGAGGCCGGCACGATATCCTGCGCCACCGTCGCCGTCAGGCCGGTGGCGAAGCTGGCGATCAGCAGCGCGTTCAGGCCGCCGGAGAAGCCGCACAGCAACAGCGCCGCTACCAGCAGCAGCCCTTTAATCAGGATAATGGCGCGGCGATCGTGACGGTCGCCCAGCGGCGCCAGCAGCAGGATGCCCAGCGCATAGCCCATCTGCGTCAGCATCGGCACCATGCCGACCGCGCCGACGCCGACGTTGAACTGCTTGCCGATGATATCCAGCATCGGCTGGCTGTAGTAAATCGAGGCCACGCTCAACCCTGCGCCTGCGGCAAGGGTAAAGACCAGGGGACCGGGCAATCTTTCGGCCGGACTGGCCGCAATGCTGTTAATCGCTGACATTATCATCATCTCCACAGGGGTATGGCGCTTAGTAAAGCGGATTGCCGCCATACGCGGTAGACTGATAAAAGGAAAAACGGTTATGCGTGGAACGTATGAACAACTTATCCAGTCCCGATCGTATTGAACTGATGCAGACCTTTATCCGCATCGTGGAGAGCGGCAGCCTGTCGGCCGCGGCCGCGCAGCTCAACACCACTCAGCCCACCATCAGCCGTCGGCTGCAGGCGCTGGAGCAGCGCCTTGGGCTGAAGCTGATCATGCGCACCACCCACGCGCTCAAGCTGACCGACGACGGCGAGCGCTGCTACGCCCATGCGCGCCAGCTGCTGGCAACCTGGCACGCGCTGGAGGATGAGCTGACCCACGCCAACGACGAACCCATCGGCACGCTGCGGGTGCGCGCGCCGCACGCCTTCGGCCAGGATCAGCTGGTCGCGCCGCTGGTGGAATACCTGATGCGCTACCCGCGCCTTGACGTCGAGTGGATGCTCAACGATCGCACGCCCGACTTTATCGCCGAGAATGTCGACTGCGCGATTCAGGTCGGCGCGCTGAGCGATCCCGCTATCGTGGCGATTTTGCTGGCGGAAGTGCCGCGCATCGTGGTGGCCTCGCCGGATCTGCTGGCGCGGCACGCGCCGGTCGACGCCGTGGAGCAGCTGGCGACGCTGCCCTGGCTGGCGCTGACCAGCTTTTATCGTAACGAGATTGCGCTGCAGCGGATTGACGACGGCCAGCCGGTCAATATGGCGATTGCGCCGCGCCTGAGCAGCGACAGCCTCTACGCGGTGCGCAAAGCGGCATTAATGGGAATGGGCGCGGCGATTATGTCGTCATGGGTGGTGCAGGAAGATTTAGCGCGCGGCGAACTGGTGCAGCTGACGCCGCAGTGGCAGGCGCCGCCTTTGCCGGTCTGGCTCACCTATCCCTGGGCGAGCTACTATCCGGCGCGCCTGCAGAAGTTTTTCGAGATGGTGCGGGAAGTGATGCCGCAGCTGACCGGCACGCGGCCAGCCGGGACGTTTAAGCGCTAACAGGCGCAGCCGCCTGTTAGTCGTTACGCGGACTTTTTCTCGTTTTTCGACATATTGTCCAGCAGGCCCATCACAAAAGCGGACAGCACAAAGGTCAGATGGATAATCACATACCACATCAGCTTGTCGTTGGGCACGTTGCGCGCTTCCATAAACACGCGCAGCAGATGGATAGAGGAGATGGCGACGATCGAGGCCGCGACTTTGTTTTTCAGCGAGCTGGAATCCATCTTGCCGAGCCAGCTCAGCTTCTCTTTATGTTCGTCGATATCGAGCTTAGAGACGAAGTTCTCATAGCCTGAGAGCATCACCATCACCAGCAGGCCGCCCACCAGCGTCATATCGACCAGCGACAGCAGCAGCAGGATCAGATCGTTTTCCGCAATGCTGAGAATATTGGGCAGCAGGTGAAAAATTTCTTCGAAAAACTTAATCGTCAGCGCCAGCAAACCCAGCGAAAGTCCAATGTAAACCGGAGCCAGCAACCAGCGCGACGCATACATCAGGTTTTCGGTAAAACGTTCCATAATTTCCCACAGGTAATCAGACAGGTAAGGCAGTATAACCCATCCTGAGTGAAGTTATTTCAGCGCCTCTTCAGAAATTTGCGGTGCGGGCGGCAGCGGCAAAGAGAGGCGAAAAGCCACGCCGCCTTCAATACGGTTTTCAGCCCAGATGCGGCCGCCGTGGCTCTCGACGATGGTTTTGCAGATCGCCAGCCCCAGCCCGACGCCCGGCACCGACGACTCTTTATCGCCGCGCGCGAACTTGTCGAAGATACGCGTCAGGTCTTTGTCGGCGATGCCCGGCCCGTTGTCCCATACCGCCATCTCCAGCCGCTCGCCGTCGCGCCAGGCGCGAATGCCGCGCGGCGCGCTGTTGCCGGCATATTTCAGGCTGTTCTCGATCAGGTTGGTCAGCACCCGCTCCAGCAGCGCGCTGTCGCCTTTGATCAGCACCAGATCCGACGGCAGGTCGAGCGTGACGCCGTGCCCTTTCAGCGACGGCGCCATGCTGCTGAGCGCGCCGCCGATCACCTCGTCCAGCGCCAGCCACTCTTCGCGCAGGTTCAGACCGCCCGACTGGATGCGCGCCATATCGAGCATGTTGCTCACCAGCCGGATGGTGCTCAGCGTCTGCTCGCGGATCTGGTTCGCCTGCGTCACATATTTCGACTCTTCGCTGGCCAGGTCCAGCATCAGCATCTCCGCCTGGCCGAACAGCACGGTGAGCGGCGTGCGCAGATCGTGCGACAGCGCGGAGAGCAGCGCGTTGCGCAGCTGTTCGCGCTCCGCTGACAGCCGCGACGCCGCTTCGCTCTGCGACAGCGCCATCCGCTCCAGCGCGTTGGCGATCAGCACGGTAAAGGTCTCCACCAGCCGCTGCTGCTCCGGGATCATCAGCTGGCGCAGGTTCTGCGGCTCTACTACCAGCAGCCCGCGGCAGTGCGCGCCGCTCTTTAGCGGCAGTATCTGGTAGGGCACGGCGGGTAGCGTATCGGTGCCCGCGCCTGCGGGCTGGCCCTTGCTGTAGCTCCATTTGGCGATGGCGCGATCTGGCTCGCTGCCCGGCGTCGCCGCGCCCGTCGCCACCAGCTCGCCCTGCTCGTCCGGCAGCAGCAGCAGGCTGCGCGCCTGCAGCGTGACGTCGATAACGCGCTGAGTAGTGGCGGCGATATCTTCAGGCGTCAGCGCGCTGCCCAGCGACTTCGCCATCTCGTAGAGGTGACGCGCGCGCTGCTCGCGGTAGCGCGCCACGCGCGCCTGATAGCGCACGCCGGCGGTCAGGTTGCCGACAATCACCCCCACCGCCAGCATCACCGCGAAGGTCACCAGATACTGCAAGTCGGAGACCGCCACCGTGCCGGTCGGCGCGACGAAAAAGAGGTCGAAGGCGAGAATATTCATTACCGTGGCGATCACCGACGGCCAGCGCCCGTAGCGCAGCGCGATAATCACCACCGCCAGCAGGTAGATCATCACGCCGTTGGCGGTATCGAAGCCGGCCAGCAGCCAGCGTCCGGCGGCGGTGACCACAATGCAGAGCAGCAGCGCCATCAGCACGCCGCGCAGCGGCAGGCGCCAGCGGTCGCCGCCGGTGCGCGCATCCGCTACCGTCGAGGCCTCGGCGGCAGGCTCGTCGAGCGCCACCACCAGCAGATCGAGATCTGGCCCCAGCTTGCCGAGGCGCGTGGCGAAGCTGTCGCGATGCCAGCGCCGCAGCGGGCGACGGCCGGTCACGATCTTGCCAAGGTTATGTTCGCGGGCGTAGCGCAGCACCGCCTGCGCCTCGTCGGGATCGGAGAGCGTGGCGGTTTCTGCGCCCAGCTCCTGCGCCAGCTGCAGGGTTTTCAGAACGGCGCGCCGCCGTGCTTCCGGCAGCCGGTTAAGGCGCGGCGTCTCCACGTAGACCGCGTGCCACTCGCTGCCGAGCCGCGCCGCCAGCCGCGCGGCGGTGCGCACCAGCTTTTCGCTGCCGGAGTCGTCGCCGATGCAGAGCAGAATGGCGTCGCGCGTGTGCCAGACGCGGTCGCGGCCCTGCTGGTCGCGCCAGGCGCGCATCTGATCGTCCACGCGGTCGGCGGTGCGCCGCAGCGCCAGCTCGCGCAGGGCGAACAGGTTGCCCTTGCGAAAGAAGTTTTCGATGGCGCGCTCCGCGCGATCGCCGACGTAGACCTTACCCTCTTTCAGGCGCTGGCGCAGATCGTCCGGCGGCAGATCCACCAGCACCACCTCATCGGCGCTGTCGAAAAAGGGGTCGGGAACGGTTTCGCGCACGCGAATGCCGGTGACGCCGCCCACCACGTCGTTAAGGCTTTCAAGGTGCTGCACGTTGACGGTGGTGATCACGTCAATGCCCGCGTCCAGCAGCTCGTCGATATCCTGCCAGCGCTTGGGATGGCGCGATCCCTGCACGTTGGTGTGCGCCAGCTCGTCCATCAGGATCACCGCCGGATGGCGCGCCAGCGCCGCGTCAAGGTCGAACTCGGCATGACGCGAGCGGCCGGTGGCGCGCCGCGGCAGCACCGCCAGCCCATGCAGCAGGCTGGCGGTCTCTTCCCGACCGTGCGTCTCTACCACGCCGATCAGCACGTCGAGCCCCTGCGCGCGCAGCCGCTGCGCCTCCTGCAGCATGGCGTAGGTTTTACCTACGCCCGCGCAGGCGCCGAAGTAGATTTTCAGCTTGCCACGATGGCTGTCGGCCTGCTGCAACAGCAGCGCGTCGGGATCGGGGCGTTCGCGTTCGTCGTTCATTGCGTCCTTCAGGGTTGAGTCAGCGCGTCCAGCGCCAGATTAAGCCGCAGCACGTTGACGGTGGGATCGCCGCTAAAGGCGAGCAGCGGCCGCTCCGTGTTGGCATCGATTAAATCCTCCACCGTTTTCAGCGGCAGCTGACGCGCCGTGGCGACGCGCGGCGCCTGCCAGTGTGCGGCGGCGGGCGAAATCGCCGGATCCAGCCCGCTGGCCGAGGCGGTCACCAGATCGACCGGCACCGCCTGCGGCGAGAGCGGATTGGCGGCGCGCAGCGCGGCGACGCGTTCCGCCACCGCCTTGTCCAGCGCCGGATTGCTTGCCGCCAGATTGCTGCCGCTCGACGCCAGCGGATTATAGGGCGCGTCGCCGGTCGCCGACGGCCGCCCCCAGAAATAGCCGGGCCGGGTAAAGTTCTGGCCGATCAGCGCCGAACCGCGCGCTTCGATCAGCGAGCCGTTGGCCTGCGCCGGAAACAGCCACTGGGCCAGGCCAGTCGTGAGTAAAGGATACCCCACGCCGGTGACCAGGGTGAGCAGCAGTAAAACTAACATTGCCGGACGTAACTGACTCATTTTTTTCTCCTTATGCCAGACCCAGCAGCACCAGCAGCAGATCGATGGCTTTAATGCCGATAAAGGGCACCAGCAGCCCGCCCAGGCCGTAGATCAGCAGGTTGCGGCGCAACAGCGCCGCGGCGCTCAGCGGCCGGTAGCTCACGCCCTTCAGCGCCAGCGGGATCAGGAAGACGATCACCAGCGCGTTAAAAATCACCGCCGAAAGGATCGCCGACGCCGGCGAATGCAGATGCATCACGTTCAGCAGGTTGAGCTGCGGGTAGGTCGCCGCGAAGGCCGCCGGGATAATGGCGAAATATTTAGCGACATCGTTGGCGATGCTGAAGGTAGTAAGCGAGCCGCGCGTCATCAGCATCTGCTTGCCGATATGCACCACCTCCAGCAGCTTGGTGGGGTTGGAGTCGAGATCCACCATGTTGCCCGCCTCTTTCGCCGCCTGGGTGCCGGAGTTCATCGCCACCGCCACGTCAGCCTGCGCCAGCGCCGGGGCGTCGTTGGTGCCGTCGCCGGTCATCGCCACCAGCCGCCCCTCCGCCTGATACTGGCGGATCAGCGCCAGCTTGGCTTCCGGCGTCGCTTCCGAAAGAAAGTCGTCGACGCCCGCTTCCGCCGCGATCGCCGCGGCGGTCAGCGGGTTGTCGCCGGTGATCATGACGGTTTTGATACCCATCTTGCGCAGCTCGGCGAAGCGTTCTTTGATGCCGCCTTTCACGATATCTTTTAGCGCCACCACGCCCAGCACCTTCGCCCCTTCCGACACCACCAGCGGCGTGCCGCCGGCGCGCGCCACCTCTTCCACCAGCGCGTTGACCTCCGCCGGGAAGCGGCCGCTGTTGGCTTCGATATGGCGTTTCACCGCGTCCACCGCGCCTTTGCGGATCAGCCGGTTCTGCACGTTGACGCCGCTCATGCGCGTCTGCGCCGAGAAGGGAATAAAGCTCGCGCCCAGGCTGTTAAGGTCGCGCTCGCGCAGGTTGAAGCGCTGTTTCGCCAGCACCACGATGCTGCGCCCCTCGGGCGTCTCATCCGCCAGCGAGGCGAGCTGCGCCGCGTCGGCCAGCTGCTCTTCGCTAACGCCCGGCGCGGGCAGAAACTGCGTCGCCTGGCGGTTGCCGAGCGTAATGGTGCCGGTCTTGTCCAGCATCAGCACGTCGACGTCGCCCGCCGCCTCGACCGCGCGCCCGCTGGTGGCGATCACGTTGGCGCCCAGCATGCGGCTCATGCCCGCCACGCCGATGGCGGAGAGCAGACCGCCGATGGTGGTCGGGATCAAACAGACCAGCAGCGCCACCAGCACCGTGACGCTGACCGGCGCGCCGCCCCACGCCGAGAAGGGCCACAGGGTGACGGTCGCCAGCAGAAACACGATGGTCAGCGACACCAGCAGAATGGTCAGCGCGATCTCGTTAGGGGTTTTCCGCCGCTTCGCCCCTTCCACCATGGCGATCATGCGATCGAGAAAGGTCTCTCCCGGATTGACGCTGCACTGGATCACCAGCCAGTCGGAAAGCATGCGCGTGCCGCCGGTTACCGAGGCGAAGTCGCCGCCCGACTCGCGGATCACCGGCGCGGATTCGCCGGTGATGGCGCTCTCGTCCACCGAGGCGCCGCCCTCCAGCACTTCGCCGTCGCAGGGAATAATATCGCCCGCCTCCGCCAGCACGATATCCCCTTTGCGCAGGCTGTCGGCAGAGACCTGCTGCCACTGGCCGCCATGGCGCGGCTCAGCCAGCTTTTTCGCAAAGCTGGTTTTCTTGACCCCTTTCAGGCTGCTCGCCTGCGCCTTGCTGCGCCCTTCCGCCAGCGCTTCGGCGAAGTTGGCGAACAGCACGGTGAACCAGAGCCAGAGCGCGATGGCGCCGGTAAAGCTGGCGCGGCCGTCGAGCCAGCCGCCCGCCATGCCCAGCGCCAGCAGCGTAGTGAGTAGGCTGCCGAGCCAGACCACGAACATCACCGGATTGCGGAACTGCACGCGCGGATCCAGCTTTTTCAGCGCGTCGACCAGCGCGACGCGCATCAGCGCGCCGTTCAGCGCCTGTTGTTGACGACTCATGAGTGCGTACCCTGAAGAAGTTGCAGATGCTCGGCGACGGGGCCCAGCGCCAGAGCGGGAATAAAGGTCAGCGCGCCCACCAGCAGCACCGCGCCGATCAGCAGCGCGATAAACAGCGGGCCGTGCGTCGGCAGCGTGCCGTTGCCCACCGGCTGCGCCTTTTTCACCGCCATACTGCCCGCCAGCGCCATCACCGGAATGATGATGCCGAAGCGGCCGACCAGCATGCAGAACGCCAGCAGCAGGTTCCAGAACGGCGTGTTGGCGCTCAGCCCCGCAAAGGCGCTGCCGTTGTTATTGGCGGCGGACGAGACGGCGTAGAGCACTTCGCTGAAGCCGTGAATGCCGGGATTGGCCATGCCAGCGCGGCCCGCGTCGGTCATCATCGCCAGCGCGGTGCCGAGCAGCACCAGCGTCGGCGTCACCAGAATCGCCAGCGCGGTCATCTTCATTTCGCGCACGTCGACCTTTTTACCCAGATACTCCGGGGTGCGGCCGATCATCAGGCCCGCGATAAACACCGCCAGCACCACGAAAAGCAGCATGCCGTACAGGCCCGCGCCGACGCCGCCGAACACCACCTCGCCCAGCTGCATCAGCCACATCGGCACCATGCCGCCCAGCGCGGTGAAGGAGTCGTGCATCGCATTCACCGCGCCGCACGACGCGGCGGTGGTGATCACCGCAAACAGGCTGGAGTTAAGAATGCCGAAGCGCGTCTCTTTGCCCTCCATATTGAGGGCGCTGTCGGCGCCGAGCGCCAGCAGGTGCGGGTTGCCGCGCGTTTCCGCCCACATCACCGCCACCACCGCCACCACGAACATCAGCGACATCGCCCACAGCAGCATATGGCCCTGGCGACGGTCGCGCACCGCATAGCCGAAGGCGAAGCAGAGCGCCGCCGGAATGAGGAATATCGCCAGCATCTGCACGAAGTTGGTCAGCGCGTTGGGGTTTTCGAACGGATGCGCCGAGTTGACGTTAAAGAAGCCGCCGCCGTTGGTGCCCAGCATCTTGATCGCCTCCTGCGACGCCACCGGCCCCATCGCCAGCGTCTGCTGCGCCCCTTCCAGCGTGGTGACGGCGTGGTAGGGCAGGAAGTTCTGGATGCTGCCCTGGCTGACGAACAGCAGCGCCATCAGCAGGCTGATCGGCAGCAGCACGTAGAGCGTGATGCGCGTCAGATCGCGCCACGCGTTGCCGAGCGAATCGGCGGCGCGGCTGGCGAAACCGCGGATAAGCGCGAACGCCACCGCGATGCCGGTCGCCGCCGACACAAAGTTCTGCACCGTCAGGCCGACCATCTGGCTGAAGTAGCTCAGGGTGCTCTCGCCGCTGTAGGACTGCCAGTTGGTATTGGTAACGAAGCTGATGGCGGTATTGAGCGCCAGATGCCAGCTCAGCGCGGGCAGCTGCTGCGGGTTGAGCGGCAGCCGATCCTGCAGCAGCAGGATCGCCGTCAGCAGCAGCAGGCCGAGCAGGTTGAACAGCAGGATCGCCAGCAGGTAGTGCGGCCAGCGCATGGTCGGCGCCTCCGCGCCGAGCAGACGCCAGAGCGGACGCTCGACGCCCGGCAGCAGCGGCTTATCGGCGATCAGCGCCGCGAGTCCGCGTCCCAGCGGCTGCGCCAGCGCCATTAATGCCGCAAGAAATACCGCAATCAGTAAAAACGCGTTGGCGGCCATCAAAACGCCTCCGCATTCAGCAGGGCATAGATCAGGTAGCCCAGTAACAAAAACACCAGCACGATGCCGGTTATTACGCCCACGCTCACAGCGACCTCCAGAGGGATCAGGGTTTCGCGTTAGCCTGCGCGCATCGGTATAAAGAAGCGGTTAAATTGCGGAGGGCCGGCGTAAAAAAGTTATAAAAATGGCTGAAAAACAGCCTGATGAGTGCGCCCTGCCGCCTTTTTTAGTTATAAAACCCGGCGGCGAGGCGCAACGACTCTGTCGCCATTGTGAAGACGATTGATATTCATTATCATTTCGATTTCCTTGCGAAATAATTGTGATGCGTTTTCTTTTTTCTCTGCTGCTGCTGCTGTGCAGCGGCGCCTGCTTCGCCAAATCGATTGTCGATATCACCGGCCAGCGCGTGACCCTGCCCGATCGTCCCCAGCGCATCATTTTGGGCGAAAGCCGCATGCTCTATACCCTGGCGCTGATCGTGCCCGGCAACCCGGCGGCGCGCATCGCAGGCTGGCCGGCGGATATGGCGAAGTACGATCCGCAAAGCTGGCGCCAGTTCACCACCGCGTTCCCGGCGATCGAGGCGGTGCCGCAGCTCGGCGCCGGCGCGCTACGCGACCTTAACCCCGAACAGGTGCTCAGGCTGAAGCCCGATCTGATTATCCTGCCGCGCCTGGCGAAAAGCGGCGCGCAAGAGGCGCATTTCCGCCAGCTAATGCAGCAGGTCAATATTCCGGTGATTTATGTCGACCTGCGCGTCGATCTGCTCAACAACACGGTGCCCAGCCTGAAAATTCTCGGCGAGGTGTTCGACCAGCCGCAGCGCGCGCAGGCGTTTATCGATTTTTATCAGCAGCATATGGATAGGGTGCGCGCCCGGCTGGCGAGCTATCAGGGCGCAAAAACCCGCGTGATGCTCCATCTGCATCTGGGCCGCCGCGACACCTGCTGCACCACGGCGGTCAACGGCAATCTCGGCCAGCTGCTCGCCTTTGCCGGCGGCGACAATATCGCCGCCGGCGCGGTAAAAGGGGTGTTCGGCGAGATCAATCCCGAACAGGCGCTGGCCCAGCCGCCGCAGGTCTATATCGCGACCGGGATGGCGGATGCGTACAGCGACAGCAGGCTGCAGCTCGGCCCGGAAATCGACGCCGATCGGGCGGCCGCCAGCCTGCAAAGGCTGCTCGCCGCGCAGCCGGTTCTCAGCCAGCTCGAGGCGGTGAAAAACCGCCGCGCGTACGGCCTGTGGCACAACTTTTATCTCAGCCCGTGGCACGTGGTCGCGGTAGAGCTCTTCGCCAAAGCGCTCTACCCGCAGCTGTTCGCCGACCTCGATCCGCACCGCACGCTGGAACAACTTTATCAGCGCTTTCTGCCGCTGAATTTATCAGGGACCTTCTGGAGCCAGTTACCGCAATGAAACCCCTCTCTTCTCTTCTGCTGGGCGGCGCGCTGCTCTCCGGCAGCCTGCAGGCGCAGGAAACCACGCTGCTGGTCACGCAGGACGCAGCGTCGCAGGAAGATGGCTACCAGCCGCACAGCAGCGTGACCGCCACGCGCGCGCCGGCGAAGATTATCG
Organism: Pantoea sp. X-Soil-MYKO-1289; assembly: GCF_059730625.1. NCBI lineage: Bacteria > Pseudomonadati > Pseudomonadota > Gammaproteobacteria > Enterobacterales > Erwiniaceae > Pantoea > Pantoea sp. X-Soil-MYKO-1289. The sequence goes on along the minus strand of NZ_AP036004.1, from coordinate 183,376 downwards.
ACACGCCGCAGAACGTTACCGTGGTGCAGCAGCAGGTGCTGCAGGACAGCGATGCGCAGGATCTCGACGACGCGGTAAAATTCGTCAGCGGCATTACCCAGGCCAATACGCTGGGCGGCACGCAGGATGCGCTGATCAAGCGCGGCTTCGGCGATAACCGCGACGGCTCTATTCTGCGCGACGGCGTGCGTTCGATTCAGGCGCGCAACTTCACCCCCACCAGCGAGCGCGTCGAGGTGCTAAAAGGCCCCTCTTCCATGCTCTACGGCATGAACGAGCCGGGCGGACTGGTCAACATCATCAGCAAGAAGCCGCTGCTGACGCCGCAGGCGCATCTGGAAGGCCGCTACAGCAGCTTCGGCGGCGGCGGCGGGCAGCTCGACGTGACCGGCCCGCTCGGCACCAGCGGCTTTGCCGGACGGCTGATCGTCGATCACGACGAAACCGATTACTGGCGTAATTTCGGCCGCACGCGCCAGACGGTGGTCGCGCCGTCGCTGATGTGGTTTGGCGAGAGCACCACCCTGCGCGTCGCCTGGGAGCATATGGAGTATCTGGTGCCGTTCGATCGCGGCACGGTGATCAACCCAAAAACCGGCAAGCCGGTGAATACGCCGCGCGAAGAGCGCTTCGACGAACCTTTCAACGCCACGCGCGGCGATCAGGATACCCTGACGCTGGCTGCCGATCGGATTCTTAACGACAGCTGGACGGCGCATCTCAACTACAGCTTTACGCGCAACACCTACAGCGACCATCAGGCGCGCGCCACCGCTTTCAACGCCGATACCGGCGTGCTGACGCGCCAGGCCGACGCCACCGGCGACGCGCAGAGCCGCTCGCAGCTGGTGCAGCTGACGCTCAACGGCGACGTCGACTGGGGCCGCGTCAATCATCAGCTGCTGGCGGGATTCGACTACGAAGCTGACCGCACCTTCCGCGGCGATATGCTGCGCGGCAAGAAAAACAGCCGCTTCAATATCTGGCATCCGGTGTATGACGAGATGTCATCCAGCTCTACGGTGAGCGCCGCCGACAGCGATCAGCGCGAGAATATCGATAGCCGCGGCCTCTTTTTGCAGGATGCGATCCGCCTGACGCCGAACTGGCTGCTGCTGGGCGGCCTGCGCTACGACAGCTTCGACGTGATGGCGGGCAAAGGCCGTCCGTTCGTGGCCCGCACCCGCAGTTCCGACAGCCGGCTGGTGCCGCGCGCCGGCGTGGTTTATAACCTCAACGGCTGGTCGAGCCTCTACGCCAGCTACACCGAATCTTTTAAGCCCAACTCCTCTATCGCCACCGAGATCGGCGCGCTGCCGCCGGAGCTGGGCAAAGCCTGGGAAGTCGGCGGCAAGATCGACCTGCCCAACGGCGTGACCGGCACGCTGGCGCTGTTCGATATTCAGAAGCGCAACGTGATGGTGGATGAGCTGGTGGATGGCGAGAGCGTAACGCGCACCGCCGGGAAGGTGCGTTCGCAGGGCGTTGAGCTGGATCTGGCGGGCAAGCTGACCGACGCGCTCAGCCTGGTGGGCAGCTACGCCTGGACCGACGCGCGCGTCACCGCCGATCCGGCCAATAACGGCAACGGCATGAGCAATACCGCGCGCCATACCGCCGCGCTGTTCCTGACCAACGACTTCGGATCCACCGGCCTGCTGGCGGCGGACGATCTGCGCGCCGGCGTCGGCGCGCGCTACGTCGGCCGCCGTCCCGGCGATGCGGCCAACAGCTTTTATCTGGATGACTACACGGTGGCGGACGCTTTTGTCGCCTGGCAAACGCCGCTGAACGGCTACCGCCTGAAGTGGCAGGTCAACGTCAACAACCTGTTTGATAAAACTTATTATCCGTCGAGCGGCAATAACCTGCGCGTCGCGGTGGGCGAGCCGCGCGAGATCGTGCTGCGCGCCAGCGTCGATTTTTAACTCGCCAGCGCCCAGACGCGATTGAGATCGGCGTCTTTCCACAGCGGGCTCTCTTCTGCGCCGATAATGCTGTCGGTGCAGAAGCTGTCGCCGAGATCGATACGCTCCGGCTTCACTTCGCGCTGCGCATGCAGCGACCAGAAGGCGTGCACCACCGGTTTCAGCAGCGACTGCTCGCCCGCCTTTACCACCAGCGCGACGCGCCCTGACGCCAGCCGCACCAGCGAACCGACCGGGTAGATGCCGATGGCGCGCACAAAGGCGTGCAGGATCTGCTGGTCGAAATGGCCGCGCCAGTTCAGCATATTGTGCATCGCTTCGGCGGGCGTCCAGCCCTTGCGGTAGACGCGCGTCGAGGTCAGGGCGTCATAAACGTCGCACACGGTCGCCATACGCGCGTAAAGCGAAATTTCGTCGCCTTTCAGCCGGTGCGGATAGCCGCTGCCGTCAACCTTTTCGTGATGATGCAGGGCGATATCCAGCAGATCGGCGTCGGCATCCGCCTCCATCAGCATCTGCGCGCCCACCACCGGATGCTGGCGCATCACCTCGAACTCTTCGTCGCTGAGCTTGCCGGGCTTGTTGAGGATCGCCAGCGGCACCGCCGCCTTGCCGACGTCATGCAGCAGCCCGCCCATGCCGACGCGCCGCACCTGTTTGTCATCCAGCCCGAGCTGCTGCGCCAGCGTAATCATTAGCCCGCAAACCGCCATAGAGTGCAGCCAGGTGTAATCGTCATGGTTTTTAAGGCGCGCCACGCTCAGCAGCGCGGTCGGTTCGCGCCGGATAGAGCCGGCGATCTCGTCCACCAGATCCAGCGTGCCCGCCAGGTTCAGACGATGACCGAGGCGCGCCTCGTTGAACATCGCCATCACCTGGGTTTTGCCCTGCTGAAAAATCTGCTGCGCCTGGTCCAGCTCCTGAAAAAAGGGCGTGCGGGCGACAGGTTTTTTATGCGCCGACGGCGCGGCGGGCGCCTGCACCGATCGATTCAGATCGATCCAGAGCCGCTGGATCCCTTCATTGCGCAGCATCGCGATCTGCCGCGGATCGGTGACCAGCATCTGATTGCAGATGCGCTTATCTTTAATCCACCAGACTTCGAGCTTATGGATAAACATCCCTGGCCGCAGCTCGTCGACGGTGATTTGTTTAATCACGATATCTCTCCTAAAGATCGCTTCTGGTAGAGAGGTATCGGCAAGTGAGCAAATTTTCTTCAGTGGGAATGCAGTGGTCGGTGGTCGGCGCAGCGCGCCGACCTGGTGGGAATCTTATATCGCCTTGATGCCGTGCGCCGCTTTTTGCGCCTCGCGCGCCGCTTCCGGCGTCTGCGTTTCGCCGACGCGCGCGATCGGCCCCATCACGAACAGGAACAGCAGCGCGGCGACCACGCAGTGCGCGCCGACAAATCCCAGCCCGATGCTGTAGCTGCCGGTCAGCCCGACAATCACGCCGAACAGCAGCGGGGTGACGAAGCCGGCGATATTGCTGACGCCGTTGAAGATGCCGCCTGCAAGGCCGACCGCCTCTTTCGGCGCGGTATCGCTAATCACCGTCCAGGTGCCTGCGCCCGCTGCGACGCCCTTGCCGAAGAAGGCGAAAGACATAATGGCGATAATGCCGAGGTTGCTCGGGATCACCGCCGCCATCACCAGCGACGCCGCCATTAACATGCCGATGATATACGGCGTTTTGCGCGCCCAGGAGAGGCTCCAGCCGCGTTTGATCAGCATATCGGAGATATAGCCGCCGCTGATGCCGCCGAGAAAGCCGAACAGCGCGGGCGCGATAGTGGCGAAACCGGCGTCCATAATATTCATGCCGCGCGCCTGTACCAGATAGATAGGAAACCAGGTAATAAAGAAGTAGCTGAGCGCGATGGTGCAGTACTGGCCGAGATAGGCGCACCAGAGCATGCGGCTGGTGAGCAGGGTTTTGAACATCTTTTTGTTCAGCGCAGGCCGCGCTTTCAGGGTATGGGGCGCATCGATATCCACCAGCGCCCCGCCCTCGACGATATAGTTGAGTTCGCTTTCGGAGACGCCGGGATGCTTGCGCGGCTCGCGCATATAGGCCGCCCAGACAAACACCGCCAGCACGCCGATGCCGCCCAGTACGAAGAAGGGCCACTCCCAGCCGAAGCGCGACACCAGCCAGCCGGAAAGCGGCGAGAAAATAGCCACGGCAAAGTACTGCGCCGTGCTAAACAGCGCAGAGGCGCGGCCGCGTTCCGCGCCGGGAAACCACATAATCACCACGCGCGCGTTCGCCGGGAAGGCGGGCGCTTCTATCAGCCCCAGCGCAAAACGCAGCGTAAACATCAGCACCAGCGCGGCGGTCATGCCGCCCGCCAGCTCGCCGACGAAGCCCATCGCAATAGTGGACAGCGACCAGAGCGCCAGCGTGATGCCATAAACTTTTTTCGCCCCGAAGCGGTCAAGCAACAGGCCGCCGGGGATCTGGCCGATCACATAGGCCCAGCTAAACGCGGAGAGGATCAGGCCGAGCTGGATCGCCGAGAGGCCAAACTCATCTTTTATCGCCGACCCGGAGATCGACAGGATCGAGCGGTCAGCATAGGCCACCACCGAAAGAAACAGGATCAGGCAGAGGATCCAGATACGTACGCGGGTGGGCCGCGCGGCAGCGTGCGCTTTTGTCATAAGGTAAATTCCTTAAAAAGAGGGCATTCCGCCCCGGAAAAAACGATCAGGCATACCGCGTTGAACGCCCTGTGGAGGAAATATAGGTAGCAGGCGAAGGGTTGGTCATTGGGCGAGTGGTGAAATCATGCGCGCTATCTGGCCCTGATTTTGGCAGCCTTCACAACGCAGCTTGCGGCGCCGCACATAAGCGGCAAAAACGTCGTCTGGCGCATGGGGAATGTGCGCCAGCTCCAGGAAATCATGGCGCGCTGCGCTATGAAACGCAGCGGCCTGCATTATTATTGGCCGCCTGGCCGTCGATCAACGCATCGCCGGAACAGGATTTGGCGCCCAGCTGGTGCTGGATGCGCTACGCGTCGCTTACTCTGCGGCGAATGCTGTCGGCATTTACGCCGTTATGGTAGAGGCCAAAGATGATCAGGCCGCCGGTTTTTATCAGGAAGCAATGCGGTTTATTCCGCTCAAAACAGAGCACGGGAAAGTGAAATTCGTCTTCCCCGTCGCCAGCATCGCGCCGCTACTGTGAATAACTTTCGCGCAGCATCGCCATCAGAATAATGTCGTGATAGTCGCCGTCGCGCAGGCAGGCCTTGCGGCGCACCCCCTCCTGCTCGAAGCCGAGGCGCTCATAGAGCCGCCGCGCGCGCGCGTTGTCGTGAAACACTTCCAGCTCTACGCGCGTCGCGCCCAGCCAGTTAAAGGCGTAATCCAGGCCGGTGCGGATTAAACGTTCGCCGATGCCGCGTCCGCTGAAGGCGGGATCGACGCCGATGCCGAAGCTCAGGCCGTGTCGGGTGCGCGGCCGGTTTTCAATGAACAGCGTCAGTTCGCCAACCATCTGTCCGTCCAGCTCCGCGACAAACCCGATGTAGCCTTCGCTATCCATACGTTCGAATTTTTTCTGCCATGTCGCCACGCTGGGAAATGGCAGCTGCGTGGTCCAGCCATAGACCTCAGGCTGGCTGTAAAGACGCTGATAGCCAGCGGCATCGCTGGGTTCACGACCGCGGATGGTCAATTCCATATCGGTAATCCCTTTTAAGTTGCACTAAGCTGTTTACTCTCCCCAGGCGTAAAGAGAGTGGTTATGTTGTATCGCCGTTTCGAACGTTTTATCAATATTTTCCAGGATGCTCCATCCGATTCGCCGCCGGGCCGTATCGGGCCCTTCTATTTTTACTACCTGCGTCAGGTATGGCCGAGCTTCGCGGCGCTGCTGGTGGTGGGACTGGGATCGGCGCTGATTGAGGTGGCGCTGTTTAGCTACCTCAGCCGCATTATCGACCTGGTCAACGGCGCGACGCCCGCCACGCTGTTTGCCGATCACTGGCCTATTCTGCTGTGGATGGCGTTTGTCGCGCTGATCCTGCGCCCGGTGTTTATCGCGCTGCACGACATGCTGGTGCATCAGAGCATCAATCCCGGCATGACCAGCATGATCCAGTGGCAGCAGCATAACTATGTGCTGCGCCAGAGCCTGAACTTCTTTCACAGCGACTTCGCCGGACGCATCGCGCAGCGCATCACCCAGACCGGCAACGCGCTGCGCGACTCTGCGGTGCAGCTGGTCGACGCCATCTGGCACGTGCTGATCTACGCCATCACCTCGCTGGTGCTGTTTGCCGAGGCCGACTGGCGGCTGATGATCCCGCTGGTGATCTGGATCGTCGCCTATATCGCCTCGCTGCGCTTTTTCGTGCCGCGCGTCAAGGCGCGCTCCGTGGTGGCGTCGCAGGCGCGCTCGAAGCTGATGGGCACCATCGTCGACGGCTACACCAATATCTCGACGATCAAACTGTTTGCGCATCACGATCTGGAAAAGCGCTACGCGCGTGAAGCGCTGCAGGAGCAGACCGAAAAAAACCAGCGGTTGAGCCGCATGGTCACCAGCATGGACGTGACGCTCTCTTCGCTTAACGGCCTGCTGATCGTCTCGACCTCCGGCCTGGCGCTCTGGCTGTGGAGCCAGTCGCTGATCAGCGTCGGCGCCATCGCGCTGGCGACCGGTCTGGTGGTGCGCCTGGTCAATATGTCCGGCTGGATTATGTGGGTGGTGAACGGCATTTTCGAGAATATCGGCACGGTGCAGGACGGCATCAACACTATCGCCCAGCCGCTCAGCGTGCAGGATGCGCCGCAGGCGAAAGCGCTGAAGGTGACGCGCGGCCAGATCCGCTATGAGGATATCCGCTTTGATTACGGCGGCGGTCATCAGGTGATTAACCGCCTTAACCTCAACATCAAACCCGGCGAGAAAATTGCTCTGATCGGCCCTTCCGGCGCGGGTAAGTCGACGCTGGTGAATCTGCTGCTGCGCCTCTATGACCTGAACGGCGGCCGCATCACCATTGACGATCAGAATATCGCCGAGGTGACGCAGGCGAGCCTGCGCGGCCAGATCGGCATGATTACCCAGGATACCTCGCTGCTGCACCGCTCCATTCGCGAGAACCTGCTCTACGGTCGTCCCGACGCCACCGAAGAGGAGCTGCAGGCGGCGATTCGTCGCGCGCGCGCCGACGAGTTTATTCCGCGCCTTTCCGACGCCGAAGGGCGTACCGGGCTGGACGCCCACGTCGGCGAACGCGGCGTGAAACTCTCCGGCGGCCAGCGTCAGCGCATCGCCATCGCCCGCGTGCTGCTGAAGGATGCGCCGATTCTTATCATGGATGAGGCGACCTCGGCGCTCGACTCCGAGGTGGAAGCGGCGATTCAGGAGAGCCTGGGCGCGCTAATGGAGGGCAAAACGGTTATCGCCATCGCGCACCGTTTGTCGACTATCGCCAAAATGGATCGCCTGATCGTGCTGGATAAGGGACATATCGTCGAGATGGGCAACCACAGCGAGCTGCTGGCGCATAACGGCCTCTATGCCCGGCTGTGGCGCCATCAGACCAGCGGATTCGTCGGCGACCACTAATCGCCGCGTCGATACGGCAGGGCGTCGCGCGCCTCATCGGCCCAGGCGCGCACGCCTTCCCGCTCTTCCTGCAGAAAATCGGCCACCGCGTCGCGCAGGCCGGGATGCGTCAGATAGTGCCAGGAAGTAGTGAGCTGCGGCTCAAAGCCGCGCACCAGCTTATGTTCGCCCTGCGCGCCGGCGTCGAAACGCTTCAGGCCGGTGGCGATGGCGTAGTCCATGCCCTGATAGAAGCAGGTTTCGAAATGCAGGCGATCAAACTCCGCCAGGCAGCCCCAGTAGCGGCCATATAGCGTCTCGCCATCCACCAGACAGAACGCCATCGCCGCCGGCTGCTGTTGCAGATGCGCGATCGCCACGCGAATGCTGTGCGGCATACGCGCCGCCAGCAGGCTGAAGAAATCGCGCGTCAGATAGGGGCGCTGGCCGCGCACCGCATAGGTGTTGGCGTAGCAGGTATAGACGAAATCCCACTGATCCTCGCGCAGCTCGCCGCCGCGATACCAGTTAAATGCAAAGCCGCTCTGCGCCACCAGCTCGCGCTCTTTGCGCAGCTGTTTGCGCTTGCGCGACATCAGCGTGTCGAGAAAGTCCTGAAAATCGCGATAGCCGCGATTATGCCAGTGATACTGGCAGCCGAGCCGCATCAGCCACTCCGGCTGCTGGCGCAGCAGCGCGTCGTCGCGCGCGTCGGTAAAGTTGATATGGGCGCTGCTCAGCCCCTGGCGATGCAGCGTCTCCGGCAGCGCGGCGAGCAGCTGCGCGGCGGCCTGCGCGTCTCCCAGCAGGCGCGCGCCGGTCACCGGGCTGAAGGGAATGGCGCCCAGCCATTTTGGGTAGTAGCGAATGCCCGCGCGCTGGCAGGCGTCCGCCCAGGCGTGATCGAAGACATATTCGCCCCATGAGTTGCGCTTGCGGTAGCCGGGCAGCGCCGCGCGCAGCGCGCCCGCTTCCCGCCACAGCAGATGATCCGGCTGCCAGCCGCTTTCGGCGCGTACGCTGCCGCTCTCTTCCAGCGCCAGCAGAAAGGCGTGGCGTAAAAAGGGCTGATCGTCGGGCAGCAGCGCGTCCCATTCAGCGGCGTCGACATCCGCCAGCGAAGCAAGGTGAAGCAGAGACATGCAGAACTCCAGACCAAAACGGGCGAAAAGCTAGTCAAGCAGGTTTTGCCGCACAGCGAAAGGGCGACGGCACCTAATGTGAAGCGACGAAGCGCGCGCCTGGCTGAGCGGGCGGCAGCGCTAAGCTATCACGCAGCCGCCTGGCCTCTTCGCCCGGCGACAGGCCGAACAGCCGGCGGAATTCGCGGCTGAACTGCGAAGGACTTTCATACCCCACCGCCAGGCTGGCCGCGGCGGCGGTCATCTGCTGGCGCACCATCAGCAGCCGCGCCTGATGCAGGCGGATCGACTTCACGTACTGCATCGGCGACGTCTGGGTGACGGCGCGAAAATGGGCGTGAAAGGTCGCATGGCTCATGCCGGCGCGGCGGGCGAGCTGGGCGATATCCAGCGTCTGAGCATAGTGCTGATGAATATGACGCAGCGCCTGGGCGATTTTGCCGAAGGCGCCCTGCTGCGTCAGCGCGGCGCGCAGTTCGCCTCCCTGCTCGCCGCTCAGCACGTGAAAGTAGATTTCCCGCACCAGCGCCGGGCCAAGCAGCGCGGCCTGCAGCGGATCGCCCAGCGCGTGCAGCAGCCGCGTCACCGAACGCTGCATCGCCTCGTCAAGCGGCGTGGAAACCATCCCGGCCGGCTGGTGCGTGACCGTCGCGCCCGCCTGCTCCATCTGCAGCAGCAGCTCCGCCGCTACCGGCAGATCGAGATGCATATAGATCGCCAGCAGCGGCGCCTCGGCGCTGGCGTCGGTCTCCATGATAAAAGGCACCGGCACCGAGACCGCCAGATAGTGCTGCGCGTCGTAGCAATAGACGCGATCGCCGAAATAGCCGCGCTTGCGGCCCTGCAGCACGATCACGATGCCGGGATCGTAGAGCACCGGCGTGCGGCTCAGCGGACGGTTGGATCGCAGCAGCCGCACGTCGGGCAGCGGCGTCAGGTTGTAGCCTTCCTGCGGCGCAAGCGCGGCGATCAGGCGAAGAGAGTCAGCGTTCATCAGAGGATTATGCACGTTTGCGGCGCGATTTACCGCTGGCGCGCCTGAAATTCAGCGTTACAGGCAAGGATGACAGAGGAACGGGCATCCTCTTTTACGGGCAACGGGCGCAGGCTAAAGCCTCACCCACAGAGAGGAAAGCAGATGAAACAGATCATGATCACCGGCGTCAGCAGCGGCTTTGGTCAGGCGCTGGCGCAGGCGGCCTTGGCGGCGGGCCACCGCGTTTTCGGCACCGTGCGCAGCCAGCAGGCGCTGGACGCCTTTACGGCGCTGGATCCGACGCGCGCCCACGGCGCGATACTCGATCTCACCGACGTAGAACGCATCGCCCCGCTAGTGGCGGCGTTTGAAGAGACGCACGGCCCGCTCGACGCGCTCGTCAACAATGCGGGCTACGGCCATGAGGGTATTTTCGAAGAGGCGACGCTGGCGGAGATGCGCCACCAGTTTGACGTCAACGTCTGGGGAGCGGTCGCGATGATGAAGGCGCTGGTGCCGCGTTTCCGCGCGCGGCGACGCGGGCAGATTATCAATATCACCTCGATGGGCGGCTTTATTACGCTGCCCGGCATCAGCGACTACTGCGCCAGCAAATTTGCGCTGGAAGCCTTTTCGGAAACTCTGAGTCAGGAGCTGGCCGGTTTTAATATCGCCGTGACCGCCGTGGCGCCAGGCTCGTTTCGCACCGACTGGGCGGGCCGTTCCATGGTGCGCAGCCCGCGCGTCATCAGTGATTATGACGCGCTCTTCGATCCGGTGCGTGAAGCGCGCCTCGCCAAAAGCGGCCGACAGAACGGCGATCCCCATAAAGCGGCGCTGGCGATCCTCGGATTGCTGGACCATCCCGCGCCGCCGGCGCACCTGCTGCTGGGCAGCGACGCGCTGCAGCTGGTGCGCGATAAGCTGCGCCGCCTTGAGAGCAGCCTGGCTGAATGGGAGAGCGTCACGCGTTCAACCGACGGCTAAAAGCCTGTACATTGGCGTTTTCATCTGCAGGAACGCCCTATGGATCGGCTTGATTGCGACCGAATGTTCGTCGCCGTACTGGAGCTGGGCAGCTTTGCCGCCGCCGCCGCGCGGCTCGGCGTCAGCAGCGGTCAGGCGTCAAAGCTGGTGTCGAAGCTGGAGCGACAGCTCGGCGTGCAGCTGGTTAAGCGCAGCACGCGCGCGCTGTCGCCCACCGACGTCGGCCGCAGTTACTACGAACAGGTCAAAACGCTGCTTGACGCCTTTGACGCGCTCGACGTCAGCGTACGCGAAAGCGCCGGCACCCCGAGCGGCCGGCTGAAAATCAGCGCGCCCGTGACCTTCGGCAGCGCGGTGCTCTCGCGCGTGCTGGCCGCCTTTGCCAGACGCTATCCGCTGATCGAGCTGGACGTCAGCTTTTCCGATCGCCCGGTCAGTATCGTGGACGAAGGCTTTGATATCGCCGTACGCATCGGCAACCTGAGCGACAGCAGCCTGATTGCGCGCCGCCTGGGGGAAATAGCGGTGCGGCTGGCCGCTTCGCCGCGCTATTTGCAGCAGTACGGCACGCCGCAGCACTGGCGCGCCATCAGCGAGCATCAGTGCATTACCGACACTAACTTCCGCGATCCCTGGAACTGGCCGTTCGTCAGCGAGACGGGCGAGACGGTGACCGTGCCGGTGCGCGGCCGTCTGCGCTTTGCCAATACCGAAGCCTGCCTGCAGGCGGCGCTCGCCGGGCTGGGTATCGCCCGGCTGCCGGATTTTATCGCCGCGCCCGCGCTGCAGCGCGGCGATATCGTGCCGGTGCTGGCGCGCTACGACGTGCCGCCTCTCGGCCTGTTCGCGCTCTATCCCGCCGCGCGCCATCTGCCGCAGCGCACGCGGCTGCTGGTCGATTTTCTGGCGGATCACTTTGATCGTTTCCCGCCCGGTCGATCCCTTCCAGAATGGAAAGAATGATTGTCGTTTTGACCCGATTATCAGCCGTCAGGAAGAGTAATAAGCTGCTGCTTATATCAGCATGAGGAGCAGCGTTATGTTAGTCAGAGGTAAATGGAGTGCGGAGTGGCATCCGGTTCAGGCCACGGATAAACAGGGCGGATTCGTTCGCCAGACGTCGAGTTTTCGCCACTGGATCAGCAGCGACGGCAGCACCGCCTTTGCCGCCGAGCCGGATCGCTATCACCTCTATGTGGCGCTGATTTGTCCCTGGGCTTCGCGCGCGCTGATCGCCCGCAAGCTGAAAGGGCTGAAGTCGGTTATTAGCGTTTCGGTGGTTGAGCCGCAGCTTGGCGAACAGGGCTGGCGCTTCGGCGACTTTCCCGGCGCCGATCGCGATACGCTCAACGGCGCGCGCTATCTGCACGAGATCTACACCCGCGCCGATGCCGATTTTACCGGACGCGCCACCGTGCCGGTGCTGTGGGACAAAAAGACGCAAACCATCGTCAACAACGAGTCGGCGGATATTGTGCGCATGCTTAACAGCGGTTTCGGCGATCTTGCCGATAACCGTGTCGATCTCTTTCCCGACGCGCTGCGCGACGAGATTGAAACGCTCAATGCGGCGATCTATCCGCGCCTGAACAACGGCGTTTACCGCGCCGGTTTTGCCACCACCCAGCTCAGCTATCAACAGGCCTACAGCGAGGTATTTGAGCAGCTCGGCGAGCTGGAAACGCGACTGGCGGACGGCCGCACCTTTCTGTTCGGCGAGCGCGTCACCGAGACGGATATTCGCCTTTTCGTGACGCTTATCCGCTTCGACGTCGCCTATTACGGCCTGTTCAAATGCAATCAGCGTCGGCTGCGCGACTATCCGTTGCTCAACCGCTATCTGAAGAGCATGCTGTCGATTTTCGGCGTGCGCGAGACGGTAAATATCGAGCACATCAAACAGGGCTACTATTCCATCAAGGCGCTCAATCCCAACGGCATCGTGCCGGCAGGCCCGGATATGAGCGAGTATGGTTTTTAAGGAGAAACGGATGGCGAAAGCGTTAGTGATTTTTCTGCATGGCGTCGGCAGCAACGGCGAGGATTTAGCGGCGCTGGGCCGTCACTGGGCGCCGCTGTTGCCGGATGTTATCTTCGCCGCGCCCGATGCGCCCTTCTCTTTTCCCCATGGCGCAGGCTTTGAGTGGTTTAGCCTCGACGGCGTGACGCCGGAGAACCGTCCGGCGCGGGTGCGCGCCGCGCGCGAAACCTTCGACGCGACGCTGAAGACGATTCTCGCGCGCCACGCGCTGCGCGACCAGTGGGACAAGGTGGTGCTGGTCGGCTTTTCGCAGGGATCGATCATGGCGCTCGACGCGCTGGCGTCAGGGCGCTTTCCGCTGGCGGGCGTGGTGGCCTTCTCCGGCCGGCTGGCGTTTGACGAGCCGCTGTCGCCTGCGGTTCAGACCCCCGCGCTGCTGATCCACGGCCACGCCGACGCGGTGATCCCGTGGCGCGAGAGCGAGTCAGCCGCGCAGCGCCTGAAAGCCGCCGGCGTGCCCCTTGAGCTTCAGCTTGAACCCAGGACGGAGCACACCATTTCCGCGCAGGGCGCGATGCGCGCCGCCGCGTTTATCGCGCAGTGTCTGCAGGACTAGGGCCAGAAGCGCCGTAGCGCGGCATACGCCTGTCGCGCCGCCTCATGCGGCGGCAGGCGCTTCAGGTCGTCGTTGAACACTTCAATGCCCACCGGCCCCTGATAGTGCGCGCTTTTCAGCTTATCGACAAAGCTGTCGATATCGATAATGCCCGCGCCAGGTAGCTGGCGACGATGTTTCGCCAGCGCCATGATCCCCTCTTTATCCTGCGGTGAAGGCTGAACCGCCATATCGCACAGCTGCACTTCATAAATCCGCTCGGCGGGGATGCCGTCGAGATGCGAGGCGTCGCCGCCCAGCGCGCAAATATGAAAGAGATCGACCACCAGACCGATATTGGGCTGATCGAGACGCTGCAGCCGCTCCCAGGCTTTCGGCAGCGTATTGTCGACGCTGCACCATGCCATCGGTTCATACATGATGCGCATGTTGAAGCGCGCGGCCTCGGAAGCCAGCCAGCGCAGATCTTCGTCGATCTGCCCGGCAATGCAGTCTTCGCGCGTGGTGGCGGGCGCCTGAAGGGTGTCGCAGCCCAGCGCCTGCGCCATCTCGATAAACTGGCGCAGCTCGTCCCGCTTTTGCCGACGCAGCTCGCCGGGCGCGCCGGTAAAATCGCGCAGCACCTGCAGGTTGGTAAAGCCCGGCCCCATCTGCGCCAGATGCGCCGCGCCCTGTTGGGAAGCGTCGACATCTTCACGCCAGATTTCGACCTGATCGAAGCCGGCCTCGCGCGCCGCCTGAAGTTTCTCTTCGGTGTTACCGCTTAACAGCACCAGGTTAAGGAATGCAGGCTGATTCATGAACGTCCTCCTTAATCGTCCGGAATAATCGGTTGTCACAGAGACGGAATGCCTCTGCGGCCGGTATTTGCCTTAGCCGAGGAAATTCACCAGCGCGAAGCCGGCAAAGGTCATCAGCAGCGATCCGGCGACGTGCGTCAGCACGCTCGTCATCGCCCACAAATACTTACCTGATTGTAGCAACATGAGGATTTCTGCCGAGAAAGTGGAGAACGTCGTCAGACCGCCGCACAGGCCGGTAACGATCAGCAGCTTCCAGGCGGGGTCGAGCTGGGGGTTTTTGACAAACCAGGCCAGCGCGGCGCCGATAATAAAGCCGCCAGCCAGGTTCACCAGCAGCGTGCCCGGCGGCAGGCTGGGAAAGAGCGCGTTAAAGCGCAGCGAGATAAGCCAGCGCAGCGTACAGCCTGCAGCGCCGCCCAGCATCACGGCGAACAGCGACTTCAACATGATTAACTCCTGTAGTCAGCGATCGCGCAGGGAGGTGGCGGAGAGAGCACTAGCCTGACACACCAGCAACGCCTGCGAGAGGATTCGGGTTGATGTCAGGCGTCATCAGCCGCTGGGATCGCCAGCAGGCGGTTGGGGAAGGTGGAACGCCATCACCTTAAGGCGTTGATAATACGATGAGGCACAGGGAGAGACAAGCGGGTCAGACGAGCAGCAGACGGCGAAAAAGCAGGTTCTGAAGGCTTTGCCGCGGCGAATTTTCTTAATAAAAAAGATTATATTTTCAACAGCATTTGATAATTTTTATATAGTCTGAGCAGTACTGAATAATCTTTTCATCATTGGTTATTAAGGCCAGTTTTTCTTCTCGAGCCTGAGCGACGAGCAAACGGTCAAAAGGATCTTTATGCATCTTTTCCGGTAAGTTGCGAATGGAGCAGGCATGACGTGAAGTAATGGGAAGTTCAATATAGCCCGCCTCTTTTAATCCTTCAGTAAGGCTGGCTGGATCGAAGCCAAAATCGGGTTTGCCTAAATCGACCTTGATAGCGATTTCCTGAATTGAGGCGGGCGAATAATAAAGTCGATTATTGTGGTCGGCGAGAATAGCAATGGTCTCTTTAGCGAGTTTTTCTGGCTGCCAGCCTATCCAGATAAGTGCATGAGTATCAATTAAATATCCGCCTGCTGACAGAACAGGCGCTTTATTCTTCCCTGGCGCCATACTCGCTATTCCCATAAAACAGTTCTTCGATTTTGTCGGCGTGCAGTTCATTGAAGTTGTCTGGCACGCTGATTTCGCCCTTATCTTTCATAAATCCGATGCGCGGCGTTTTCTCAGCTGGCGTCAAAGGAACAAGTTTCGCCATAGGCTGACCGTTGCGGGCGATAATATATTCCTCACCTGTAGCCGCTACATTAGCGATGAGTTTAGAAAAATTCGTTTTCGCCTCGTAAAGGTTCAACTTGTGCATAAAACCTCTGTTAGTTGGTCAAGTTACTGGCTAATTGGTGTGCTTTGTTAGTCTAAAGGCATCACGTTTCCTGGTCAATTTTTATTCAGAATGCACAGAGAATAGTGATGTAATCATTCGTAGGGTCCTGATTTAGGGAGAAGTGATGCGCACCTTGATTTTCGATACCGATATCGGCGTAGACGACGCCTTTGCGCTGGCTTACGCGGCGCGCGCGCAGCGGCTGCTGGGCATCACCACGGTGTTCGGCAACGTGGCGGTGGGACAGGCGGTAAAGAACGCTCGCCTGTTTTGCGAAAAGATGCAGATCGACGCGCCGGTCTACCGCGGCTGTTCGCGCCCGCTGGCGCTGCCGCCCAGCGAGCCGGCGACGCTGCATGGCGCTGACGGCTTAGGCGACGCGTTTGACAACCCTTATAGCGATGCGGCGCCGGGCGCGGTGCAGTTTATTATCGACAGCGTGCGCGCCCGGCCGCATGAGATTACGCTGGTGGCGATTGGCCCGCTGACCAACATCGCCAGCGCCATCAACCAGGCGCCGGACATTATTCCGCTGGTTAAAGAGCTGGCGATCATGGGCGGCGCGTTCGGCACCGACGGCCACAGCGGCAACGTGACGCCTTTCGCCGAGTTCAATATCTGGAAAGATCCGCACGCCGCCGATCAGGTGCTCAGCTCGGCGCTTAACATCGTGCTGCTGCCGCTCGACGTGACCCACAAGGTGCTAATCAGCGGTCAGGAAGTCGAGCAGCTTAACCAGCCGGTGCTGAGCGCCATCGTGCGGCCCTATCTTGCCTATAGCCTGCAAAAAGAGGGGTTCGACGGCATGGCGCTGCACGACACGCTGGCGATCGCCTGGCTCTGCCAGCCAGAGGCGTTCCAGCTAAGCGAAGGCCCGCTGCGCGTGATCACCGAGGGCATCGCGCGCGGGCAAACGGTGCGCAAGCTGAGCGCGCTGGCGTCGCGGGAGGATCCGTTTCGCCATCTGCCTGCCCAGCGCGTGGCGCTGGGCGTGGACGCCGCGCGGGTGCGCGACCACTTCTTCCGCACGCTTAGCGATCGAAGTGAATAACGCCCTTTATCAGCTCGCGGTTGTTGATCACCTGCGGCTCGAAGCTTTCCGCCAGCGTCGAGAAAGCGAAGTGCGCGTTGAGCATCATTGCGGCGCGCAGCTGGCCGCTCGCCATCAAATCGCGCACGCGATCAAAGTCTTCGCGCGTCGCGTTGCGGCTGCCCATCAGCGTGGTCTCTTTCTTGTGGAACTCGCTGTCCGGGATCACCAGATCGCCCTTGTGCAGGCCGACATAGACCACGGTGCCGCCGTGGCGCATCAGGTTGACGGCGTTGTTCATCGCCGCCGGGCTGCCGGTGGCGTCGAGCACTTTTAGCGCCAGCCTGCCGTTGAACTGCGCGCGCAGCGCGTCGTAAAAATCGTCGCGCGCCGGATCGATCGCCGCCAGGCCCAGCTCTTTCGCGACGTGCGCGCGGCGAAACTCGCTGGTGTCCGCCACCACGACGTTAGCGCCCGCTGCCGCGGCGATCGCCGCCACGCCCAGGCCGATCGGTCCCGCGCCCACCACCAGCACATCTTCGTCCGCGCCGACGCTTGCCCGGCGCACCGCATGCGCGCTAATGGCGAACGGCTCAATCAGCGCGGCGGCCTCCGGCGCCACCTCTTCTACCTGCAGCAGGTTGCCGGCCGGCACGGCGAGGTATTCGCAAAAGCCGCCATCCTGATGCACGCCGATCACGGAAATCTGTTCGCAGCAGTTGGTTTTGCCGCTCTGGCAGGCATCGCAGCGCAGACAGGAGATATAGGGGATCAGCGCCACGCGCTGGCCTGGCTCAACGCCCGTCGCGCCTTCGCCCAGCGCGACCACTTCGCCGCACAGCTCATGCCCTAGCACGCGCGGATAGCTGAAGAACGGCTGATTGCCCGCCCAGGCGTGGATATCGGTGCCGCAAATGCCGGCGGCGATGATTTTAATCAGCGCCTCGCCCGCCGCAGGCACAGGCCGCTCGCGCGTGGCCCAGATCATTTTCTTTGGTTCAGCGATGACCAGGCTTTTCATTGTCGTCATGGGAATTCTCCTGTTGTCCTGCCGCAGTTATGACGAATTGATCACACACCGGCTGTTTTGCCCGCGCGATCTGTGAGGCACGGCGTTTTTTTTGGGATTTGAATGGTTTTTAATAAATAAAAACCCGGAGAGCGCCCGTGAGCCGAAATCTGAATCTGCGCCAGAACGTGATTAACCAGATGCTGGAAGGGATCGCCCAGCGCCATATCCGTTCGCCGCTGCCCGCCCAGGCCGCGCTGGCGGAGATGTTCAATATCAGCCGCACCACGGTGCGCCATACGCTGCACTACCTGGCGCAGCGCGGCGTGCTGGAAAAAGTGGCCGGAACCTATGTGATCGTGCGGCAGCCGCAGGAAGAGGATGGTTTCAGCGAGCTGACCTCGCCGATTGAGCAACAGGCGAGCCAGTTCGAACAGGCGTTTTTCGAGATGATCAACCAGCGCCAGCTCTCGCCCGGCGACGCTTTTACTGAGCTACAGCTGGCGCAGCGGGTAAAGGTCAGTCCGGTGGTGGTGCGCGAGTTTCTGCTGCGCTTTATGCGTTACGATCTGCTGGAGCCGGTCAAGCGCGGTCGCTGGCGCATGAAGAAGTTCACCTTGGACTATGCCGACAAGCTGTTCGAGCTGCGCGAGATGCTGGAGACCCACGCGCTGACGCGCTTTCTCAACCTGCCGCCGCAGGATGAGCGCTGGATTCAGGCGCGCGACCTGCTGGATCGCCACCGCGCCCTGCGCGATACCATCGCCAGCGACTACCGCCAGTTCGCCGCGCTGGATAAAGAGCTGCATTCGCTGATCCTCTCCGCCGCCAACAATCCCTTCTTTAACCACTCGCTGGAGATTATTTCGGTTATTTTTCATTCCCACTATCAGTGGGATGAGCGCGATCTCAAGCAGCGCAACATCGTGGCGCTGGAGGAGCATATGGCGCTGCTCTCCGCGCTGATCGGCCGTCAGGATGTGGATGCGCTGCTGGCGCTGCATAATCATCTGGCCACGTCCCGCTCGTCGATGGCGCGATCCATTCGCCAGTACAATTAAAAACCGATTAAAAACCACAAAGCATTAGCTCCCGCACGAATCAGAAACATCTTCGCAACATCCCGGCTGCATTGCTTCTAGTCTCGACTGCAACTCATGGCGGGCCGCTGACCCGCTATGTCCTTTGATATCTGATAACGATAACGACCCCGCTACGGGAGAATGCCATGGAAAATACCTCAACCCGCGACGCTAAAAATCCGGTCGTCGGAACGCCGCCAGAGCAGGAATATGTGCCGGCGCGCAGCGATATCGTGCGCTCGCCGCGCATTCGCAAGATTCAGATCACCGCCATGCTGCTGCTGTTGTTCGCAGCCATTATTAACTATCTCGACCGCAGCTCGCTCTCGGTCGCCAACATGACCATTCGCGAGGAGCTGGGGCTGAACGCCACCGAGATCGGCATGCTGCTCTCCGCCTTTTCGCTGGCCTACGGCCTGGCGCAGCTGCCGTGCGGCGCGCTGCTGGACCGTAAAGGCCCGCGCATTATGCTCGGCCTCGGCATGTTCGTCTGGTCGCTGTTTCAGGCGGCGGCCGGGCTGGTGCATAACTTCACCCAGTTTATTCTGGTGCGCATCGGCCTCGGCATCGGCGAAGCGCCGATGAACCCGTGCGGCGTAAAGGTGATCAACGACTGGTTCAACATTAAAGATCGCGGCATGCCGATGGGTTTCTTCAACGCCGCCTCGATGATCGGCCTGTCAGTGGCGCCGCCGGTGCTGGCCGCGATGATGCTGGCGTTCGGCTGGCGCGGCATGTTTATCACCATCGGCGTGCTCGGCATGTTCCTGGCGATTGGCTGGTACCTGATTTATCGCGACCGCGACAACAATAAGCTCAGCGCGGAAGAGATCCACTATCTGCAGGCCGGCAGCGTGGCGTCACGCAAAGAGCCGCTGAGCTTCGCCGAATGGCGCGGCCTGTTTAAGCAGCGCACCATGTGGGGCATGATGATCGGCTTTAGCGGCATCAACTATACCGCCTGGCTCTATATCGCCTGGCTGCCGGGCTATCTGCAGTCGACCTACCATCTGGATCTGAAGAGCACCGGCCTGCTGGCGGCGATTCCGTTCCTGTTCGGCGCGGCGGGCATGCTGCTCAACGGCTACGCGGTGGATGCGCTGGTGCGCCGCGGCTTCGACGCGGTGAAGACCCGCAAGGTGTGCATTATCTCCGGCATGCTGCTGTCGGCGGCCTTTACCGCCTTTGTGACGCGCGCCACCGATACCACCAGCGCCGTTACGCTGATCGGCATGGCGCTCTTCTGCATCCACTTCGCGGGCACCTCCTGCTGGGGGCTGATCCACGCCAACGTGACGGCGCGTATGACCGCGTCGGTGGGCAGCATCCAGAACTTCGCCAGCTTTGTCTTCGCCTCGTTCGCGCCGGTCATCACCGGCTGGGTGCTGGATACCACGAAGTCGTTCAGCCTCGCGCTGATGATCTGCGCCGGTATCGCCGTGGTGGGCGCCCTCGCCTATCTGGTGCTGGTGCGTAAGCCGATTACCGACGGCGTGTAGCGGTAAAGCAGCCGGGCGTTCGCCCGGCTAGCTCAGTTTATGCAGCGTCACGCCGTGGCGCGCGCCGTAGCGCTCGATGCCGGAAATGATCTTCTCCACGCTCAGCGGCGGCGGCGGCGCGAAAAGCGGCGCCCGCGCCCGCAGCGCCGCGTCGAAGTGGGCGAAAGCGGCCAAATCATGCGGATAGCGCTCGGTATCGACGCCGACGAACGCCCCCTTATTCATCGCGCGATCGAGCAATCCCTGCCAGCGCTCAAGCGGCGCCAGCCCGATACTCTCCGTTCCGGTTGAATAGAGCAGCATATCGATATCGCGATAGCGCGGCTGCCGGTCGAGGAAGCGCGTCAGCGAGGCGGCGGAAGGTTCGGCGCCCGACATCAGCCAGAATGGAATGGCGTGCTGACGCATAGCGCACCAGGGATCCATCAGCAGATAGCTGCCCACCGTCAGGCGCGTCGCGTTGATGCCCGCCGCCAGATACCAGTCGCGGTAGATCTCCGCCACCACGAAGCTCAGCGCCTCGGGATCCTGATAGCGTATCTCCATCAGCTGCCAGCCCTGATCCGCCGCCAGCTTTTTCAGCGGCGATTTCAGGTATTCGTCCAGTCCCCACTCCGCTTCCGGCACTCGATCGGTGGGCGCGGGCGCCTGCCACTGTTCGCGATCGCTGCCGTAGCGCGCCAGCAGTTCCGCTACGCGTCCGCCGCCCTGCAGATACTCCTTCTCCGTTGCGCCGCCCAGCGCGCCGAACTGAAAGAAAGAGCGATCGCTGGTGCGCGTTACCGGCCACTGCTGCGTGCAGTGGCTGATAAACAGCGTGCTTTTGCCTGGCAGGCTGCGCATCAGAAACTCATTAAAGGCGAGCGGCAGCGCGCGCAGCTTCAGGTGGAAGTAGCGCAGTTTGTCGAGCATCAGCCGGTCCTGGCTGGGATCCTGGATCTGATGCACCGCCAGACGCGGCCACGCGGCCAGCAGCGCCGCCGCTACCGTTTTGCCCTGCTCAAAGCTCGCCTGCGCGTCGTCGGGATCGCTGTGCGGCGAACGCACCGGACAGAGAAAAGTTTGCGGCAGCCAGGGCGCGCCCGCCGCCGCGGCCAGATGGGTCAGCGCGCCGTTCGACGAGCCGATAAAGGCGGCGGGATAGTCGCGTTCCGGATATTCGCTCACCATCCATTCGGCGATGCCTTCGATATCGAGATCGCCCGCCTGCGATTCGGTGAGGCCTTCCGCCATGCCGCCGACGGCGTAGCCCCACTCTCTCAGCCGGGTCGGCAGACGGTCGAGCGACGGCAGCAGGCGATCGCGCATCGGCGACGCCTCGGCATCGTCGACCGGCTTATCATGCAGCGTGTGGGCCAGCGCCATCAGCATTGCGGTGGCGGAGTCGAAGCGGGCGATGCCTTTAGGCAGTTTACTCATCCTGGTTCTCCTGCTGAATACGCGTCAGAAAGGGACGGATGGCGTGGCGGAAGCTCCACGGATAGACATAGTGCAGCGTATGGGTGCCGCCGCGCAGCGTCAGCACCTCGCCGCGCGGCATCAGCGCGCCCAGTTCGTCGACCCAGCGCGCGGGCGACACCGTGTCGCGCGAGCCGCGCAGCAGCAGCGTCGGCGCGTTGATATAGGGCAGACGGTGTTCAATGCGATCCTGCAGTAGCAGACGATGGGTTTTCAGCGCGCGCCACAGGCCAGCTTTGGCGAGGTCGACGTGCATCAGCGACGTGGAGGAGCGATGGCGTTCGAGACGGCTGTTGCGCCAGCCGCGCCACGCCTGACGCAGCAGGCTGCGCGCGTGACGATCCACCGTCGGGCCCTGGAAAACCAGCGCGGCCACCGCTTCGGGATGCCTGACGGCCAGCGCGGCGAGCACCTGACAGCCGGAGGCGCTGCCGATCCAGATAGCGCGCGTCAGCTGGTTATGCTGCAGCCATTGCCACAGCGCGTCGGCCTGCTCTTCAACCGACAGCACAGGCGCCGATGCCGGCAAGACGCTGGCGCCGAAACCGGGCAGATCGGGCACCAGCACGCGATAGTTGTTGCTCAGCGCCAGCGCCAGCTCCTCCATCGAGCGTCCCGACATCACCAGCTCGTGTACCAGCACCAGCGGCAGGCCGGGCGCGTCATGGGGCGTGACGCGGGTAAACATGCGCCACTCGCCAACCTGTTGAAAATAACCGGCCAGTCCGGCGTGATGGCTGC
This sequence comes from Pantoea sp. X-Soil-MYKO-1289, assembly GCF_059730625.1. Lineage (NCBI taxonomy): Bacteria > Pseudomonadati > Pseudomonadota > Gammaproteobacteria > Enterobacterales > Erwiniaceae > Pantoea > Pantoea sp. X-Soil-MYKO-1289. The sequence goes on along the minus strand of NZ_AP036004.1, from coordinate 161,114 downwards.
GCGGCGAAACGGGCGGCGTCTGTTTTAACCGCCGCCACTGCTGAACGCCCCACCAGGTTGCCGCTGCGCCCAGCCCCAGACCGGCCAGCAGCGCGCCGCTTTTCCAGCGCGTCGGTTGTTCCTTACGCCTCATTACCCGCTCCTGAATAGAGTTGTGTCACTTCAGTGTAGGCGGCGAAATCGTGACCAGCAGGCGAGGCGGGAGAAAGTTATTGTCAGGGACGCGCCAGCCGCGCCTCGCACTGCTGCGCGATTTCCCACAGGCGATGGCGGATAACCTGCTTCAGGTGCAGCGTGGATTGCGACTGCGGTCGATCGCGACGGCTGATAAGCATCACCTCGAACGGCAGCGGCTGTGCGACCGGCAGCAGCGTCAGCTGATCGGCATAGCGACAGGCGGTAAAAAGGTCGACCACGCCGACGCCGCCGCCCGCCAGCACCATATCGGCGATAACGGAGTAGGTTTTAATCGAGAGGGAAACGGCCGGATAGAGCCGCTTATCGTAAAGGGCGCGGTGCAGTACGCGGCCAAGCGGATCCTGCGCCTGCATCAGCAGCAGATTATTGGCGCACAGCCACTCCAGCGACACCGGCGCTTCGCGGCTGAGATGGGGAGGCAGCAGCGCCACCATTGAGGAGTGGAAAAGCGGCTCCGCCAGCAAATCCGCATCGACCTGCTGACCAAACACCAGCGCAAAATCGAGCTGGTCGTCAAGAATGTTGCGGCACAGCGTGGAAAAATGCTCGGTCACAAGCTCGACGTTGACCGCCGCCGCCTGGTGTCGATAGCGCACCAGCGCGGGCGCCATCACCATCTGACCAAAAGCGTGCGCCGCGCCGACGCGTACCCTCTGCTCTTCGCCGCGCCGCAGCTGATCCGCCAGCTGGTTAATCGCCTGAAGACGATGGTATAGCGCGTCGATTTCAGGCAGCAGTCGCCGTCCCTCAGCGGTGATCACCAGCCCTTGCGCGCGCCGTTCGAACAGCGCAAAACCCAGCTGCTGCTCGGCATGATTGAGCACGCGGCTGACGTTAGGCTGCGACACGTTGAGCAGCCGCGCCGCGCCGCTGATGCTGCCCGCCTGAACGATCGCCTGAAAAACTTCAATATGGCGCAGACGCATGGTTATTCGCCCCAGGTCGCTTCCAGCACGCGCAGCCAGTTGCCATAGCAGATTTTATGCAGCAGCTCAGCGCTATAGCCGCGCGCCGCCAGCGCGGCCACCAGCCGAGGGAAGCCAGCGACGTCGCGGAAGTCGTCCGGCATGGTGGCGCCGTCGAGATCGGAGCCGAAACCAACGCCATCTTCGCCAACCTTGTCGAGAAGATACTCAACGTGGCGGACAATTTCCTCCAGGCTGGTGGTCGCGTCGCGCCTGCCGTCTTCGCGTAAAAAAGGCACGGCGAAATTCACCCCGACAAAGCCGCGCGTCTCGGCGATCGCCGCCAGCTGGCGATCGGTAAGGTTGCGCGACTGGGCGCTGAGCGCGTGGGCGTTGGAGTGGCTCGCCACCAGCGGCGCGTCGCTGATGGCGGCAGTGTGCCAGAAGCCTTTTTCATCCATATGGGAGAGATCGACCAGAATGCGGCGCCGGTTGCAGTCGCGCACCAGCTGTTTGCCCGCGTCGGTCAGCCCGTTGCCGATATCGGGCGACGATGGAAAGCGAAAGGGAACGCCTTCGCCGAACTGGTTAGTGCGGCTCCACAGCGGCCCCAGACTGCGCAGCCCGCTGGCGTAGAGAATGTCGAGCAGCTCGCCCTCGACGTCCAGCGCTTCCGCGCCCTCAATATGCATCACCATCGCCAGCCTGCCGTGAGCCATCGCGTCGCGAATATCACGCACGCTGCGGCAGATTTTAATCTGCGCCGGCGCGGCCTGTTCGATGCGCAACAGCAGCGCCAGCATGGCGAAGGTGGCGTCGCGCGCCGCCGCACTGGCCTCGTGAGAAAGAGGATGTGGCGCGCTTCTTGCAACAGCTTGATCGTCCGCGGCGGCGAGAGAGGCGCCTCCCGGCGCCCAGGCGGCGAACAGGCCGCCCGCCATCTTGCCCTGGCGCAGGCGCGGAAAATCGAGCTGGCCTGACGGGGTGCCCTGCAAAAACGCGTTGACCGCGTCAGGGCGATGGTGCTGCCACAGCCGACAGAGCACGTCGTTGTGACCGTCGAATACAGGAACGTCCGGCCACGTCTGATGATGATTTTCCGACATTTTTTAGCTTCCGTTTGCAGTGGGTATTGCACAAAAGCGGCATGCAGGCGGCGCGGGCGCACCAAAACAGAGCAGGCGTTTTATGCGGCGTAAAGAGCGTTTATTAATCTCCCGCAGCCGGATGCATGTCAAGACAAATAACAGCTTTATTTTATTTTTTATTTTTAATAATCAATAACCTGGAGTAAAAATGGTCACCAGAAGACGCTTTATCGCAGGCTGCGCCGCCGCGCCGGTTTTATCCTCGCTGAGTTTCAACCCCGCCTTCGCCGCCGCGCCAGCCGGCATGCTGGTCATGGCGATGCAGCTCGACAATATGACCAGTCTCGACCCACATGAAAGTTTTGAGGCTACCGGCGGTCAGATCTGCGGCAACCTCTACCAGAAGCTGGTGCAGCCCGATCCGCAGCAGGCGGATAAGATTGTCGGCATGCTGGCGCAAAGCTGGGAGGCGAACGGCGACAACACGCTATTTACTTTTCATCTCGATCCGGCGGCCAAATTCGCCGACGGCACGCCGGTGACCGCAGAGGACGCGGCCTTTTCCATCGAGCGCATCGTCAAGCTGGATAAGAGTCCCGCCTTTATCATTAACCAGTTCGGCTTTACCAAAGAAAATGTCGCCAGCAAGGTGACGGCGAAAGATGCCCATACGCTGGAGATGGCGCTGGGGGCGCCCGCCTCAGAATCCTTCCTGCTCTACTGCCTCTCCGCCACGGTCGGCAGCATCGTGTCGAAAAAAGCCTGCCTCGCCAACCAGCAAAACGGCGACCTCGGCAACGCCTGGCTGAAGCAGCACAGCGCCGGCTCCGGCGCCTTTACGCTGCGCAGCTGGAAAGCGAGCGAAACGGTGATTCTGGAGCTGAGCCCGCAGTACGCGGGCAAGAGCGCGATCAAGCGCGTCATCCTCAAGCATATTGCCGACCCCGCCGCGCAGTCGCTGATGCTGCAAAAAGGCGATGTAGACGTCGCCTACGATCTCACCACCGAGCAGTTGAAACCGCTGCAGTCCAGCAGCGAGGTGACGCTGGTGAAGCAGCCGCTTTCCGCCATCATGCTGATGTCCTGCAATACCACCCATCCGCTGCTGCAGAAGCCGCAGGTGTGGCAGGCGCTGAAGTGGGCGATCGACTACGACAGCATCCAGAAAAATATTCTGTCGCTGACCTACAACGTGCATCAGAGCTTTTTACCTTCCGGCTTTCCGGCCGCGCTCGACGACACCCCTTTTCATCGCGATGTCGATAAAGCGAAAGCGCTGCTGGCGGAAGCGGGTTACCCGGAGGGTTTCGAGATCACCCTTGACCACTATTCAATGCAGCCCTATCCCGATATCGCGCAGGCGATCCAGACCCAGCTCGGCGCCATCGGCATCAAGGTGTCGCTGATCGCCTCGGAGAACCGTCAGGTGCTGACGAAGATGCGCGCGCGTCAGCATCAGCTGGCGATCACCTCGTGGGGCGCGGACTACTTCGATCCGAACTCCAATACGGAAGCGTTCTGCGTCAACACCGACAACACCACCGGCGCGCGCAACCGCACCCTGGCATGGCGCTGCGGCTGGTCAGACGACGAATTTAACCAGCTCACCGCGCAGGCGCTGCACGAAAGCGACCCGGCGCAGCGTCTCGCGCAGTATGAAAAAATTCAGCAGCTGCATCGGGAAAAGAGCCCGTTCATTTTTATGATGCAGCAGATTCAGACCACCGCCTGCGTGAAGAGCCTCTCTGACGTACATATGACGGTGCTGGAGCAGTGGCCCTATCAGCAGGTGAAAAAAGCGTGACGGGCGCGGCAAAACGCGGCGTCAGCGCGCTGGGCAGCCTGCTGCTGACGCTGTTCGGCCTGACGGTGCTGACCTTTTTTATCGGCCGGGTAATGCCGACCGATCCGGTGCTGGCGGCGGTGGGCGACAACGCGCCGCAGTCGGTGGTGGAGCGCGTGCGCGCGGAGATGGGGCTGGATGAGCCGCTCTACGTGCAGTTCGGCCACTATCTCAACCAGCTGCTGCATGGCGACCTTGGCCGTTCCGTGCTGACCTCGAACAGCGTGACCAGCGATATCGCCCGCTTTTTCCCGGCCACCATGGAGCTGGCGACGGCGGCGATCGTCATTGCCGCGCTGATCGGCATTCCCCTCGGCGTCTGGGCGGCGGTGCGCCAGGGCAGCTGGCTCGATCAGACCATTCGCGTTATCTGCCTGGCGGGCCATTCGCTGCCGGTATTCGTGCTGGCGCTGCTCAGCCTGCTGCTGTTCTACGCCGTGCTCGGGATTGCGCCGGGGCCAGGGCGGCAGGACATCATCTGGCAGGATATGATCCCGCAGGTTACCGGATTTCTCACCATCGATTCGCTGCTGGCGGGCGAGTATGACGCCTTCCGCGACGCGCTGGCGCACATGGCGCAGCCGGTCTGCATTCTCGCCTACTTCAGCATGGCCTACATCACGCGCATGACCCGCACCTTTATGCTCAACGCGCTCAGCGGCGAGTTCGTGATTACCGCGCGCGCCAAAGGGCTGTCGTCGCGCCGCGTCATCTGGCGACACGCGTTTCCGACGGTGGCGGTTCAGCTGATTACGGTGCTGGCGCTGACCTATGCCGGGCTGCTGGAGGGCGCGGTGGTGACGGAAAATGTCTTTGCCTGGCCGGGCCTCGGCCAGTATCTCACCACCTCGTTAATGAACGCCGACATGAATCCGGTGGTGGGCGCCACGCTGCTGGTCGGCACGGTTTACGTGCTGCTCAACCAGCTCGCCGACCTTCTCTATCGACTCTGCGATCCACGGATAAAATAATGTTTATTTCACGTAACTGGCTGCTGGCCGATTCGCCGACCAACCGCCGCCAGGCGGTTTGGGGCCGACGCTATCGCCTGTGGCTCAACCTGCGCGGCAATCCGCTGGCGATGGGCGGTATGGCCGTGATTCTGCTGATGCTGCTGCTGGCCGTCGCCGCGCCGCTGCTGACGCCTTATGATGCCGGCACCCAGCATCTGGAAAACCGTCTGGCGGCGCCGTCCGCCGCGCACTGGCTAGGCACGGACGAGCTTGGACGCGATCTCTGGACGCGCATTATTTACGGCGGCCGCACCACGCTTGGCATGGTTATCGCCGTGGTGGCGCTGACCGCCCCGCTCGGCCTGCTGATTGGCTGTCTCGCCGGTTATCTCGGCGGCATCGTCGATAAGGCGCTGATGCGCGTCACCGATATCTTTCTCGCCTTCCCGCGCCTGATCCTGGCGCTGGCCTTCGTCGCCGCGCTCAAGCCAGGCGTCGAGAGCGCGGTGCTGGCGATTGCCCTGACCGCCTGGCCGCCTTATGCCCGGCTGGCGCGCGCGGAAACGCTGCAGTTTCGCCACAGCGACTTTATCGCCGCCAGCCGTCTGACCGGCGCGTCGCCGCTGCGCATTATTCTGCGCCACATTATGCCGCTCTGCGTGCCGAGCCTGATCGTGCGCGTCACGCTCGATATGAGTTCCATCATTATCACCGCCGCCAGCCTCGGTTTCCTCGGCATGGGGGCGCAGCCGCCGTCGCCGGAATGGGGCACCATGATCGCCACCGCGCGCCGCTTTCTCTTCAGCGAGTGGTGGGTGCCGCTGATGCCGTGCATCGCGATTTTTGTCACCTCGCTGGCCTTTAACTTTCTCGGCGACGGCCTGCGCGACGTCCTCGATCCCAGGGAGCGCTAAATGCTGGTGGAAATTGAGAATCTACGCATCGCCTTTCGCAGCCGCGCGGAAAGGTTCGAGGCGGTGCGCGGCGTCAGCTTTAGCGTCGGCAAAGAGAAATTCGCCATCGTCGGCGAGAGCGGCTCGGGCAAATCGCTCACCGCGCGCAGCCTGATGCAGCTGCTGCCGGGCAACGCCGAGATAAGCGCCGACACGCTGCGTTTTGACGGCATCGACCTGCGCGGCGCCAGCGAAAAAACGCTGCGGCAGATCCGCGGCAAACGCGTCGGCTTTATTCTGCAGGATCCGAAATATTCGCTTAACCCGGTGATGACTATCGGCCAGCAGATCGCCGAGGCCTGGCGCGAGCACAAAGGCGGCAGCAGAAAAGCGGCGATGCAGGCGGCGATCGGCCTGCTGGAGCAGGTGAAAATTCGCGACGCCGCCGCCGTGGCGCTGCGCTATCCGCATGAGGTGTCCGGCGGCATGGGACAGCGCGTGATGATCGCCATGATGCTGGCGCCCGATCCCGAACTGCTGATCGCCGATGAGCCGACCAGCGCGCTCGACGCGACGGTGCAGGCGGAGATTCTGCGCCTGATCGACGACCTGGTTTCCGCGCGCGGCATGGGGCTCATCCTTATCAGCCACGACCTGCCGCTGGTGTCGCACTTCTGCGACCGCGTGGCGGTGATGTACGCCGGACGTATCGTCGAGCAGCTTGACGCCCGACAGCTGCATCAGGCGCAGCATCCCTACACGCAGGGACTGCTGGCCTGCCTGCCGTCGCTGCGTCACCCGCGCGCGCGCCTGCCGACGCTGCAGCGCGACGACGCCTGGCGCGATTAGGAGAAAGCTATGTTTGAAATCAACAATCTGGACGTCAGTTTCGGCGCGCACCGCGCCGTCAAAGCGGTCACTTTCCAGGTCGGCAGCGGCGAGAGTTTCGGCATGGTGGGCGAAAGCGGCTCCGGCAAATCGACGGTGTTGCGCGCGCTGGCGGGGCTGAACAACGACTGGCGCGGCGAAATCCGCTTCGGCGGCATGGCGCTGAGCGCCCGACGCGGCCGTCCTTTTTTCCGTCAGGTGCAGATGGTCTTTCAGGATCCCTACGGTTCGCTGCATCCGCGCCAGACCATCGACCGTATTTTGCACGAGCCGCTGCTGGTGCATCGCCTCGATCGCGCCGAGCAGCGCATCAACCAGGCGCTGAACGATGTCGGCCTGCCCGCCGCCGCGCGCTTCCGCTATCCGCATCAGCTTTCCGGCGGTCAGCGCCAGCGCGTGGCGATCGCCCGCGCGCTGATCGCCGAGCCGGAGGCGCTGCTGCTGGATGAGCCGACCTCCGCGCTGGACGTTTCCGTTCAGGCGGAAATCCTCAATTTGCTTAGCGATCTGCGCAGCGCGCGCAATCTTACCTATATTCTGGTGACGCATAATCTGGCGGTCGTCACCCACCTTTGCCAGCGTATCGGCGTGATGCAGCATGGCGAAATGGTAGAGCAGCTGAGCGCGGACGACCTGCGCGCGCGGCGAATTCATCATCCGCATACCGCGCAGCTGTTTGATTTGAGCATCGGACTGGAGGAGCCGGCATGACGCTGGAGTGGCAACGGGCGGCAGCGGTCGCCGATGAGCTTGTTCAGGGCTGGCGGCAGCCCGGCGCGCCGGGCGGCGCGATAGTGCTGTTTGACGCGCGTCAGGTGCGTTCGGCGCACTGCGCCGGACTGGCCGATTTAGCGCAGCAGACGCCGTTTACCCTCGACAGCGTGGTGCGCTTCGCCTCGATCACCAAACATCTTTTCGCGGCGCTGGCGACCGGGCCGGGACGCCGCTATCTGTCGCCTGACGATAAGCTGGCGGATCACCTGCCGCAGCTGCGCGGCGCCAACGGCCAGGTCACCGTGGGACAGGCGCTGGATATGTCGAGCGGGCTGCCGGATCTGCGCGAAACGCTGTCGCTGATCGGCCTGTCGGTCTACAACGCCACCACCGACGCCGATCTGCTGGCGTTTCTCGCCGCGGAGGGCGAGCTAAACTACCCGCCCGGCAGCGAAATTTCTTACACCAATACCGGCTACCGGCTGGTGGAGGAGGCGCTAAAAGCCAAAGGGGTACGTTTCGACGCGCTGCTGCAACAGTATATCTGCCAGCCGCTGGATATCAGCCTGACCGCACCGGAAACCTGGTTCGACGTGGTGCCCGGTCTGGCGCCGGGCTACTGGTTCGACGGCAGCCGCTGGCAGCTCGCCAGCGCCGGCCTTCATCTCTCCGCCTCCGGCAGCGTCGCCGGCAGCCTGCGCCATCTGACCCGCTGGCTGCAGGCGCTGTTGAGCGACAGCGGCCCCGGCGCGGGCGTGCTGCGGCGCCTCAGCGCGCCGCGCCTGCTGGCGGACGGACGCGTCAGCGGCTACGGGCTGGGTCTGGCCAGCACGCAGATCGGCACCCAGACGCTGTTTGGCCACGGCGGCTCGCACGCGGGCTATAAAAGCTATTTTCTGCTGCATCCTGAACGCCAGGCGGGCGTGGCGCTGGTGGCGAACCGCGAAGATGTCGCCACTTCTGAAGGCGCGCTGCGCGTGATGGCGGCGCTGCTTAACCGCGCGCTGCCGGAGAAAGGGCACGATCTCACGCCCGGCCTCTATGTCGGGGAACAAGAGGCGGAGTGGCTGGAGATCGCTGGCGACGCGGCGACCTGGCTCGGCGCGAGCGAAACGCTGTGGCGCGGCGGCGCGCAGGGCGAGGCGCGTTCGCTCTCCAGCACCTTTCCGCTGCGGCTGCGTCATGAAGGCGCCGCCATCGTCGGCGAGATCGGCCATGCGCCGCGCCGCTTCGTGCCGGCACAGCCCGACGGCGCCAGCTTAGAGGCGATGCAGGGACGCTGGTTCCTGCCGCAGTGGCGCAGCGAACTGGTGATTGAGGGCGAGAGGCTAACCATGGGCATCGGCCCGGCGGCGATTGTCGCCAGCCTGGAGTCGCTGAGCGGCGACCGCGCGCTGGCGACCGCGCAGGACGGCCCCTGGCAAAAGCGCTTTATGCTGAAGCGCGACGGCAACCGGCTGCGCCTGCTGCTTAACCGCAGCCGGGTGGTGCAGTTTACGCGATAACGTTGCGCAGCCTGCCGATCTTCTCAATCTCCACTTCCACGACGTCGCCGCTGAACATAAACAGCGGCGGCGTGCGCTTCTTACCGACGCCGCCCGGCGAACCGGTGAAAATGACGTCGCCCGGCGAAAGCGGACTGAACGCGGAGATATACTCGATAATATTCGCGACGCTATGCACCATACTGCCGGTGGTGTCGTTCTGCACTTCGCGCCCGTTAAGGAAGGTTTTGATCCCCAGCGTCTGCGGGTCGCCAATCGCCTCGGCTGTGGTCATCCAGGGGCCGAAGCCGCCGGTCTGCGGCCAGTTTTTCCCGGCGGTGAACCAGGTAAACTGCATGTCGCGCACCGTCGCATCCATAAAGCAGCTGTAGCCTGCCACGTAGCTCAGCGCCTCGTCGGCCTTCACCCGATGCGCCGGTTTGCCGATGATCACCGCCAGCTCGCCTTCGTAGTCGAATTCGCTGGTGGAGGCGGGCTTCATCAGCGGCTGCTCATGGCCGGTCAGGGAGTCCGCGAAGCGGATAAACAGCGTCGGCGCGTTCTGGGTTTCTGAGAACTCTTTACGCTTATCGGCGTAGTTCATGCCGACGCAAAAAACCTTACCGGGATTGTCAATCACCGGCAGAAAGCGCAGCGCAGCGAAGGCATAGTCGGCGGGCAGATCGCGAAACGCGGCGAGATCCGCCAGCGAGGAGCGCTGCAGGAAGGTTTTCAGATCCGGGCACTGCGCGCCCATGCGCGTGCCGACATCCACCACGCCGTTTTCCTTTACGATGCCGAAACTTTTAATGCCCTGGTCTGGAAGATAAAAACTGCAAAGCTGCATTACTGCCTCGTTGTTATAGATAAATTCGCGCGCAGGTTAGCAAAAGATGAGATGAAAATCGTACAAACTTCCGCTCATCCGATGACATAAGGTTTAATTTTGTGTCGACGCCAGATAAGAGAAGGCGCTGAGCAGGCTGACCAGCGGCGCCATGCGATCCGCATTGTAGCCGACCGTGACCGCGTCGAGGCGCGCGACGCCAGGGATCAGGCAGAAAAGATCCGCCAGCACCGGCCTGCTCGCCTGCAGCGTCAGCCGATAGGGCGCGCTCAGAGAGGCGGCGCATGCGCCAGAGGCGCGCGAAACCGCGCGCGCTGCCGCTTCGCGAATGCGCTCCCGTGCCGCCTGCGGACTCAGCGATTCGGCGCAGGTGTGGGAAATCGCGCGCTTTACGCAGACATATTCCGCCTCGGGGTGGCGTTCGGCGATCCACTGCTGCAGGCAGTCGTCGCCGCTCACCAGCCACAGCGGCGTGCCCTGCTCCGCCGCCGCCGCCGCGTAAATATCGCTTTCGCCCACCACGCGATCGTTGATCAACATGCGCCAGAAGGCGCGGCCGTTGATGGTGTGCGCCAGTACGCCAGGCTCGCCCGCCGCGCTGTGATAGCCGATCAGCATCAGGCCATCGAAGCGCTGCTGTTCCAGTCCCTCTACCATCGAGAGCGCGCGCGGTTTGCCCTGCACCAGGCGTGCGCGCGCATCCATGTTTGCGGCGCGCAGGTTGGTCATCTGCGCATGGCTGTCGGCGACGACGACGTCGGTCGCGCCTGCCGCAAAGGCGCCGTCGATCGCGGCGTTAACCTCCTGCTCCATTAACTCGCGCGCCAGCTGCCATTCGGCGTGGCCGGGCGCGCACTGTTCAGGACGCATGACGCCCGCGACGCCTTCGATATCGGCCGAGATAAAGATTTTCACGGTGTGACTCCTGCAAGGCGGTCCAGCACGTCGCTGAGCGCCGGACGATGGTGGCCGCGAAAGCCGGTAACGGGCTGCGCGCTGAGCAGCGCGTCCAGCACCGCATGTTCGGTGGCGTCGGCCGCTGCCGACAGCATCGGCTCCAGCGCGGCGTCCGGCGGCGGTTGCGGCACGGGCCGGGTGGAGAAAGCGACGGCGATGTCGCCGGAGCCGTGCCCCCAGTAGCTGCCAAGCCGCCCCAGACCGGCGCCGGCGCGCTTCGCTATACGCGTCAGCTGGCGCGCGTCGAGCGGCGCGTCGGTCGCCATAATGATAATAATCGAGCCGGCGTCGCGCTGCGGCGTCAGCGACGGCAGCAGCGGCGCGATCTCTTCGCCAAGGCGCACGCCATCCAGCGTCAGCGCCTCCAGCGCGCCGAAGTTCGCCAGCACCAGCACGCCCAGCGTGGCGTTAAGGCCGTCAATGCGGCGCGAGGCGCTGCCGATGCCGCCTTTCAGGCTGAAGCAGCTCATGCCGCGTCCTGCGCCGACGCTGCCGCGCGCGAAGTCGGCGTCGGCGGCGTCGAGGGCGGCCTGCGCCATCGCCTCGCTCACCGCCATCGCCTGAATATCGTTGAGCCAGCCGTCATTGCACTCCAGCGCCAGCGGGTTGACCGTGGGCAGCGCGCGTCCCAGCTCCGGGTTGGCGCGGATCGCCGCGCGCGCCAGGGTAGTGAAGAGCGTGCCGACCGCCAGCGTATTGCTGAGCAGAATCGGCGTCTGCAGCACGCCCAGCTCGGCAACCTGCACCAGCCCGACCGGCTTGGCGAAGCCGTTAAACACCGCCGCGCCGCACGGCAGCGGCTGGGCGAAAAGGTTCTCTCCCGGCGGCACCACCGCCGTCACGCCGGTTTGCCGCTCGCCGCAGTCCAGCGTGTAGTGCCCGACGCGCACGCCGGGCACGTCGCTGATGCGATTAGTCGGCCCACAGACGCCGCGCGGCTGGCCAAGGCGGCGCGTGGCGCGCCAGCGCTGCAGCAACAGCGCGCATTGTTGTTGGTGAAAGTCCATCTTTAGCTCTTGAGTTTAGGATCCAGCGTATCGCGAAGCGCATCGCCTAACAGGTTGAACGCCAGCACCGTCATAAAAATCGCCAGGCCGGGAAACACGCTGACGTGCCACAGCCCCGCCATCATCATGCTGCGGCTCATGGCGAGGATATTGCCCCACTCCGGCGCGTCAGGCTCCGGGCCGAGGCCGATAAAGCTCAGGCCGGCGGCGGTGAGGATGCTGGTGCCGATGCGCATGGTGAAATAGACGATCACGTTCGGCAGCGTGCCGGGAAGAATATGCCGCAGCAGGATCACCCGGTCCGGCGCGCCGGCGCAGCGCACCGCTTCGACATAAGCGGCCTGCTTCAGCGACAGCGTCGAGGCGCGGACGATGCGCGCGAAAACCGGCACGCTGAACACCGCCACCGCGATAATCACGTTGTTGAGGCCGGGACCCAGTATCGCCACCACCGCAATCGCCAGCAGCATGCCGGGAAAGGCGAAGAGCACGTCAGCGCCGCGCATAATCAGCATATCGACCCAGCGCCCATAGTAGCCCGCCAGCAGGCCAAGCACGATGCCCGCCAGCATGCCGAGCGTCACCGAGACAATACCGACGTAGAGCGAAATACGCGCGCCGTAGATAATCCGGCTCAGCACGTCGCGCCCGAGTTCGTCCGTGCCCATCCAGTGCGCGCCTGACGGCGGCATTGAGAGCGCCGTCCAGTCCGGCTCCATAGGGTTCCAGGGCGCCAGCCAGGGCGCGAAGAGCGCGATCAGCACCAGCAACAGCACGAAACCGCCCGACGCCAGCGCCAGCGGATTGCGCGCAAAAGCGTGCAGAAAGTCGCGCCACGGCGAACGGATCGCTTCGCTGTCGGCGCTGGTTAGCGTCTGCTGGCTCATCTGGCCCCCTGACTGAGACGAATTGCCGGATTGACCACCGCATAGAGCAGATCCACCAGCAGATTGATAACGATAAATTCAAATACGAACAGCATCACCAGCGCCTGAATCACCGGCTGGTCCTGCGCCTTGATCGATTCAATCAGCAGCCAGCCCAGTCCCGGCCAGTTGAAGACGCTTTCCACCACGATGGAACCGCCAAGCAGAAATCCGAACTGCAAGCCCAGCATAGTGATCACCGGAATCAGCGCGTTGCGCATCACATGTTTCCAGGTGACGCGCGCGGCGCGCAGCCCTTTGGCGCGCGCGGTGCGCACATAATCTTCCTGCGCCACCTCAAGAAACGCCGAGCGGGTAAAGCGCGCCATCACCGCCGCAACCGAGGAGCCAAGCGTAATGGCGGGCAGGATGATATCGGCAGGCTGGTTAAAGCCGCTGACCGAGAAGAGGCCGAACGGCATGGCGACGAACTGGATCAGCAGCAGGCCAAGCCAGAATGCCGGCATCGAAATGCCGCCGACCGCGGCGCTCATCAGCGCCCAGTCCAGCCAGCCGCCGCGCCGCAGCGCCGCCGTGACGCCCAGCGCCAGTCCCAGCGCCACTGACCAGACGAATCCCGCCAGCGCCAGCCACAGCGTCGGCATAAAGCCTTTGCGAATCACCTCCAGCACCGGCTGCTGGGTGCGGTAGGTGACGCCTAAATCGCCGCGCAGGATCCCGCCCAGCCAGTTTACGTACTGCTGCGGCAGCGGATCGTTCAGGCCGAGATGCTGACGCGCCGCCTCAACCGCCTCAATCGGCGCGTCAGGTCCGGCGTAGATACGCGCCGGATCGCCGGGCAGCAGCTTGATAAAGCCGAAGACCAGCAGCGAAACCACCAGCAATACCGGAATCATCTCCAGCAGCCGACGCAGGATGTATGCGAACATAACCTTCCTTTTTTGCAGTGCCGTTCGGCGTTATTTAAAGACTGCCTGATTAAAGATCAGATTGCCGTCCGGCAGCATCGACACGCCGCTCAGCTTCGCCGTTTTGCCGACCAGGTTGTCCGGCGTGCCGAGAAAGGCGACAGGCGCATCTTGCCACAGCAGGCTCTGCGCCTCGGCGTAGGCGGCCGCGCGCTTCGTCGGTTCGGCGCTCGCCAGACCGCCGGCGATCGCCTTATCCACCGCCGGATTGCTGTAGTAGGAGACGTTGTATGAGGTCGGCACCCAGGATTCGCTGGCGAACAGCGGACGCAGCGCCCAGTCGGCATCGCCGGTCGAGGTAGACCAGCCGCCGTAGTAGAGATCGTACTCGGCCTGTTTCGGATCCTTTACGCCCCACAGTCTGGCGTTGCGCGTGCCGGAATCCATCGGCGTCACGGTGACGCGAATGCCGACGGTCGCCAGCTGCGCCTTAAGGAACTGCGCGGCGCGAACGCTGGCGGTGGCATTGGTACACCAGAGCTTGAGATCGAGGCCGTTCGGGTAGCCCGCCGCCGCGAGCAGGGCTTTCGCCTCTTCGGGGGCATAGCGATAGTTCGGCGCGCGCTGTTTTTGATAGAACTGCACCCCGGCAGGGATCGCCGAGGTGGCGGGCGTGCCCATACCGGCAAACCCCACTTTCAGCCACAGCTCGCGGTTGATGGCGTAGTTGATCGCCTGACGCACGCGCGTATCCGCCAGCGGCTTGTGCTGAGTATTGATCGCCATGTAGTAGAGATAGATGCTGGGATCGCGCTGGATCGCCAGTTTGCTGTCGCTCTGCACCGCGCCGACAAGATCGGACGGCAGCGGATAGATCGCGTCCACCTGGCCCGACTTCAGCGCCGCGACGCGCGTGGCGTCTTCCGGGCTGGGCGAAAAGATCACGCGATCCACCTTCGGCCAGCCCTTGTTCCAGTAGCCGTTGAATTTCGTCAGCGTCACGCCCTTGCCAGGCTGCCACTCCACAAAGGTAAACGGCCCGGTGCCGGCCGGATGCAGACGCAGCTGCGCCTCGTCGGGAAAGGCTTTCAGCACCGTCGGGCTCCACATCACCGCCGACGGGTGCGCCAGGGTGTTGATAAAGGCGCCGAACGATTCGCTAAGGTCGATTTGCACTTTATTGGGCGCCAGTACGGTGACGCTTTTGATCATGCGGTAAAGGCTATTGCGCTTCAGGCCTTTTTTCTGGTCGGCGAGCCGATCGAGGTTAGCCTTCACCGCCTCGGCGTTAAACGGCGTGCCGTCCTGAAAGGTCACGCCGTCGCGCAGGGTAAGGGTGAACTGCGTGGCGTCGTCGTTGCTGGTATAGCCCGTCGCCAGCCAGGGCGTCAGGGTCATTTTGGCGTCGAACTGAAACAGCCGCTCGAAGATGCCACTCTGCACCGAATAGCTGATGTTATCGGAGGTGTCATGGGGATCGAGTCCGGTGATATCGGCGTACATTGAAATACGCAGATCCTGCGCCTGCGCGACGCTGGCGAGACAGAGTGTTACACCAAAAGCGAGAGAGGTACGGCGGAAAAATGGCTTCATAAAAACTCCTGGTAGCAATAGACAGGCACAATCAACGGTCGTCGGCCACCCAGTGATCGGGCGCGACCTGGCGATAACGATGTTTACTCACCGTCTCTTTTACGCTGCGCAAAGGCGACGGGATCTCCCCGTCGTCGAAACAGCGTGTCGGGCGGTTGCGCGGATCGACTACCGGCACCGAGGCCAGCAGACGCTGCGTGTAGGGGTGCTGCGGCTGATTGAACAGCGACTGCCGCGGGCCGATTTCGACAATCTGGCCGAGATACATCACCGCCACGCGGTTGGCGATGCGTTCGACTACCGCCATGTCATGGGAGATAAAAATCCAGGCGACGCCGGTCTGCCGCTGCAAATCCATCATCAGGTTGATGACCTGCGCCTGAACCGACACGTCGAGCGCGGAGACCGCTTCGTCGGCAATAATGATTTTGGGTTTCAGCGCCATGGCGCGGGCAATGGCGATACGCTGCCGCTGGCCGCCGGAGAACTCATGAGGATAGCGGCGCGCGTGTTCCGGCAGCAGGCCGACGCTCTTTAACAGCGCTTCAACCTGCGGCGTCGCTTCGTCGAGCGAGCGCACCAGGCCGTGCAGCAGCAGCGGCTCCGCAATGGTAAAGCCCACCGTCAGGCGAGGATTGAGCGAGGCGTAGGGATCCTGAAACACCATCTGGATTTCACGCCGCAGCGGCTGAAACTGCGCTTCTTTCAGGCTGGCGATTTCGCGGCCGGCAAACAGAATGCTGTCGGCGTCGCCGTCAACCAGCCGCATCAGGGCGCGGCCGGTGGTCGATTTACCGCAGCCGCTTTCACCGACGATCGCCAGGGTTTCTCCCGGCCAGAGGGCGAAGTCGATCTGCTCGACCGCATGCACGCGGTGCGTCAGCGCGGAGAAAATGCCGCTGCGCACGGGAAAGCGCACGGTCAGCCCGCGCACGTCGAGCAGCGGTTTCTCTTCATAACGCGCGGTGATGTGCGCCTCCTCGGCTGGCGTGCTGGCGTGCAGCAGCGGAAAACGCTGCGGCCAGCGCTGGTCGCGCATCTCCCCGGGTTTCGGCACCGCCGCCAGCAGCGCGCGGGTGTAGTCATGCCGCGGCGCGGCGAAAATCGCCTCTACCGGCCCCTGCTCGACGACGTTGCCGCGATACATCACCACCACCCGATCCGCCACTTCGGCGACGACGCCCATGTCATGCGTGATAAACAGCACCGCCATCCCTTTTTCTCGCTGCAGCTCGCGCAATATATGCAGAATGCGCGCCTGCACCGTGACGTCGAGCGCGGTGGTCGGTTCGTCCGCAATCAGTAACTGCGGGTCGCACGCCAGCGCCTGCGCAATCATCACGCGCTGGCGCATGCCGCCGGAGAGCGCGTGCGGAAAGTTTTTCATCACCCGATCGACGTCGGCGATGCGCACCTGACGCAGCAGCGACCGCGCGCGCGCCTGCGCGTCGGCGCCGGAGCAGAGCTGATGGTCGCGCAGCGCTTCAGTAAGCTGGTCGCCCACGCGCAGCACCGGGTTGAGCGAGGTCATCGGCTCCTGAAAAATCATCGCCATCTCGCGTCCGCGCAGCCTGCGCCGCTGCTCAGCGCTAAGCTGGCTGAGATCGCGCGTTTCGCCCGTGCGGTCGCGAAAGCGGATCGCGCCGCCGTCGATGCGCGCCGAGGCGGACAGCAGCCCCATGACCGCCAGCGAGGTCACCGATTTGCCCGAACCGCTCTCGCCGACCACCGCGACGATTTCGCCCGGCTGGATGGCGAAAGAGACGTCGTGCAGCGCCTGATGCGCGCCGCTGCGTCCGCGAAAGCTGACGCTGAGATGCTCTATCGCCAGCACCGGCGCGCTGTCTGACCCGGCAACGCTGGCGGCGTCAGGCAGGCGAGAAGTATCCGTCATCGTTGCTCCATATGCGTTACAGCCAGATGCGGCCTTGTGAATAGGAAAGGAAAGGCGAACTGTCCGCCGCCAGCCAGATGGGGCCGTCCAGATCGACATGCTCCGCCTGCGGCGTGACCAGCAGCGCCGCTTCCATCGCCAGCGAGGAGCCGAGCATGCAGCCGACCATCAGCCGCATGCCCTGCTTTTTCGCCTCGTCGACCATCGCCAGCGCTTCCGTCAGGCCGCCGCACTTGTCGAGCTTGATGTTGATCATCTCGTAGCGATCGCGCAGCGCGACGATATCGCTGCGCGTGTGGCAGCTTTCGTCGGCGCAGAGCGGGATGGGATGGTCGATATGCTGTAAGACGGCATCTGCGCCCGCCGGCAACGGCTGTTCGATCATCGCGATGCGATAAGGCCGCAGCGCGGCAAACAGCGGCGGCAGATCCAGCCCGCTCCAGGCTTCGTTGGCGTCGACGATCAAGGTTGCGTCAGGCGCGGCGGCGCGGATAGCGGCGACTTTTTCCACAATCGCTTCACGGTCGAGCTTGATCTTGAGGAGCAGCGCGCCGCGTGATACCGCGTCCGCCGCCGCATCCGCCATCTTCTCTACGCTGTCGAGGCTCAGGGTTTCAGCGGTGACGACTGAGGGCGGCGCGCTCAGCGCGGCCTGCTGCCACAGCGTCTTTTTCGCCCGCGCGGCGTCCAGCCGCCACAGGGCGCAGTCGAGCGCGTTACGCGCCGCCCCTGCGTTGAGTTCCGTTTGCAGCGCCTGGCGGCTGAGGCCCGCCTCGATCGCCTCTTTCATGGCGTTAAGCTGGGCGTGGACGCTCTCGACGGACTCGTTGTAGCGCGGCGTCGGCGTGCATTCGCCGTGGCCGATAAAACCGTCCTGCTCCAGAGTGACGCGGATCACCGCCACGGCGGTGCGGGTGCCGCGCGCGATGGCGAAAGGGCGCGCCAGCGGCAGCGTGAGGAGTTCAGTCAGCATGCGGCGCATTTCAGCCTCGCTCTTTCAGCAGCGTAGCGATCGCATCAATGCCGAAACGCACCGGATCCGTCGCCGGTACGCCGAAGGTTTCGCTGAGCTGCGTGCAATAGTCGCGCGCTTCTTCTTCGCTGAAGTTGGAGGTATTTATCGCGAAACCGGCCAGCTGGGGGTTGTCGCTGGTGACCTGCGCCGCGCGCAGATTGGCTTCCACGCAGTCCGCCAGTCCCACCATCGGCTGATGGGGCAAATGACGCATATGAGGACGCCCCATCTCATGGCACATCACCAGCCAGTGCGGCTGCGCGCCGTGGATTAACCCCATGCTGACGCCTGCGTAGGAGGGATGAAACAGCGAGCCTTGTCCTTCGACGATATCCCAGTGATCGTCGTCGTTGGCGGGCGATAACGCCTCCGCAGCGCCGGCGATAAAATCGGCGATGACGGCGTCAATAGCGATACCTTCGCCAGCCACCAGAATGCCGGTCTGGCCGGTGGCGCGAAAGTCCGCCTTCATGCCCTGCGCGCGCATCGCGGCTTCCAGCGCCAGCGAGGTGTACATTTTGCCGACCGAGCAGTCGGTTCCGACGGTCAACACCCGTTTTCCGCTGCGCTTTTTGCCGCTGCCGACATTGAGTTTCGGCCGCATATGACGGATATCGAACAGCTCGACGCCGTGCGTCTCCGCCAGCGCCACCAGCTCCGGCTCGTCTGCCAGACGATGATGCAGGCCGCTCGCCACGTTCATGCCTGCTTTGATGGCGGCGATGACGCTTTCCAGCCAGTGCTGCGGCAGATAGCCGCCCGCGTTGGCGGTGCCGAGCACCAGCGTTTTCGCGCCGCGCGCCCTGGCCGTAGCGATGTCCAGCTCTTCAAGGCCCAGGGAAACGGTACAGCCCGGCAAACGAATTTCGCCAACGCACTGTTCGGGCCGCCATACCTGAATGCCGCGCGCGGTTTTAGCAGCCAGCGGATCGGTGACGTCGCCGAGAAATAGCAGATAGGGTTGCGGGATAAGCATGATGCGTTCTCTTTCAGACAGGGTTGAGGGTCTGAAACGCACTATTTCACGCCAGGGAAAGCGGGACGAATGCTTGTTTAGCTGCTGGCTATAACCTGCGGCTATAGCTAAAAGCTGAGCTTATGACAGCGACCGAATCGACGCTTTGCAGAGGAAAAGAGGCAGAGAGGGAGAAAGAAAAAGCTATGGCGCGAGGGCATCACGGCACGCTGGCTGCCGTGATTGCCTGAGACGGTATAAAGCGTAAACGATCAGTACATCGCGCCTGGCGGGACATATTTGAAGGTTTCGACGTAAGCGCGGAAAACATATTTCACTAAGCGTTTCATAGATTACCTGATTCAAAATTTGTTGAAGAAATGCAGCGAAAGTATAGCTTCCGTGCATTTTTCAGGCAATAAATTTTGAACCAGATCACAAAAACAGCATTAATTCGCCGGTAGCGGCCTCAGGAGAAGAGGTTGAGATGCTGGATGAGAATGGTGCAGCCAATCGAAATCAGCACTACGCCGCCAAGCACTTCTGCCCATTTGCCCAGCACCGGCCCGACTAAACGCCCCACCAGCACGCCGGTCGTCGCCATGATGGTGGTCGCCATGCCGATGGTCAGCGCGGTGGCGATAATATTAACCTGCAGGAAGGCCAGGCCCACGCCGACGGCCAGCGCATCAAGGCTGGTGGCGACCGCCGTGGTCGCCAGCACCATAAAGCCGTGACGCTGCGGCGCTTCACACGGCTCTGCCGTTGCCGTCTGGCGAAAACCTTCCATCATCATGCGCCCGCCGAGAAACGACAGCAGGAAGAAGGCGACCCAGTGATCCCAGGCCATGACATAGCGGCTGGCGGCGAGACCGGCAGCCCAGCCGATCAGCGGCGTCAGGGCTTCAATCGCGCCAAAAATCAGGCCGGTGCGCAGCGCCTCTTTGAATCCGGGACGATGCAGGGCCGCGCCTTTGCTCAGCGCAGCGGCAAAGGCGTCCATCGACATGCCGAAGGCAAGGATCAGAGTTGCGATAAAAGTCATAATGGCTAGTGTCAGGGTAAAAAGCGTTCAGACGCCCGCTTTTTACCGCAATAAAGGTTCAGTCTGGTAAAAGTGCGCGCAGTCTACCACGCATCATGCCTGATAAAAAGACAAGAAAATCATGGGTTTAAGTATAGCAAAGGCTATAACTTTTATCGTTCGCTATGTTTTGCCGCTAAGTTAATGGTACTTAAGCCTTTTCTCAAGGCTTAGCGCGCCGTTCAGGCGCGCCGCCGCCGCGGGGATTGAACACTGGCGGAGATTGCCGGAAAATGGCGGCGCTGATTAATGCGGAACCTGCTGATGAAAAACCCTTTTGAATCCCTGATTATCCCCGGCGGCATCTTGCTGCTTGGCTTTCTCTCTGCGCTGCTGCTGCCGGCGCCCAATTTTGGTCTGACGATGGCCAGAAGCCTGACCCAGCGACTGCACCTGCAGGATATCAACCAGCTTTACACTCTGATCTTCTGCGTCTGGTTCCTACTGCTGGGCGCGGTGGAGTTCTATGCGATCCGTTTTATCTATCGCCGCTGGTTTCGCTCGTGAGCCTGTGCCCGCCGCTGCGGCTATCGCCCCAGCGCGGGCCGACAGGAATCACAAAAATGTAACATTACTTTTACAGAATCGGCTGGAAAGCCCTGCGTCGTGAAAAATTCTTTATCGACCTGTTTTTGAATAATTCTTTAAAATCATACTCTTATAAAATAAGGCGATTTCTGCCCCTCTCCATGCCATGCACTGCTTTTGTGCATTTACGCAACATCATATTCGGTTAACCCGCTGAGTTTTCGGTAAAAAATCCCTTATGCCCGCCAGCCTGAGATGATTAATTCTTATGCTGAATCATTTCTGCATTTAAAAAATAAACAAATGTTTAATTCAGAGGCGAGAATGTTATATTCAACAGACAAAGCATAACGTGCAGTTAACCTGCATCCCGCTTAAACGAACCTGTGTCTTAACCTTTGAGAAATAGCGCAACGCGCTCCCAAGAAGCGCGGCTATTTCGCCTGCGAACCTGTTGAGCATCAGGTCAACAGAGAGAGGAGATGTCGCCTCATGAGCAAAACAGCTGTAAACCTTACGCTCGCAACGAGCGCCGTTGGCATGGAAAAACCGCAAATGTCCGAGCGTAAAGATGTTGATGTGCTGCTGATCGGCGCAGGCGTCATGAGCGCGACGCTGGGCGCCTGGCTACAGGATCTGGAGCCGGACTGGACCATTGAAATGGTCGAGCGTCTTGAGAGCGTGGCGGAAGAGTCCTCTAACGGCTGGAATAACGCCGGGACCGGCCATGCCGCGCTGGCGGAGCTGAACTATACGCCGCAAAAAGCGGATGGCAGCATCGACATCAGCAAGGCGCTGGCAATCAACGAATCCTTCCAGATTTCGCGTCAGTTCATGGCCTGGCAGGTTCAGAAGGGACGTCTGCACTCGCCTGAACGCTTTATCAACAGCACGCCGCACATGAGTTTTGTCTGGGGCGAAGAGAATGTGGCTTTCCTGCGCAAGCGCTATCAGGCGCTGCAGAAAAGCACGCTGTTCCGCGGCATGGCCTACTCCGAAGATCCGCAGCAGATTGCCGAGTGGATCCCGCTGGTGATGAAAGGACGCGATCGCCGTCAGAAAGTCGCGGCGACCTGGACGGAGATGGGCACTGACGTCAATTTCGGCGAAGTGACGCGTCAGCTGATCGCCTCGCTGGAGAAGCATCCCGGTTTCCGCCTGCGTCTGCGCCAGGAAGTGCGCGATCTGAAGCGCCTGAGCGACGGGCGCTGGCAGGTGACGCTGCATTCGCTGGCCACGGGCGAGAGCCGCATGTTAACGGCGAAAAACGTCTTTATCGGCGCGGGCGGCGCAGCGCTGCCTCTGCTGCAGAAGAGCGGCATTCCAGAAGTGAGCGGCTACGCCGGTTTCCCGGTGGGCGGCTCTTTCCTGGTGACCGAGAACCCGGACGTGGTGCGCCAGCATATGGCGAAGGTCTACGGCAAAGCCTCCGTCGGCGCGCCGCCGATGTCGGTGCCGCACGTCGACACCCGCGTGCTGGACGGCAAAAGAGTGCTGCTGTTTGGCCCGTTCGCCACCTTCTCGACCAAGTTTCTTAAGCAGGGTTCGCTGCTCGATATGTTCGGTTCGATGAACAGCGGCAACCTGCTGCCGATGATGAATGTCGGGCTGAAAAATTTCGATCTGGTGAAATATCTGGTTGATCAGGTGCTGCAGAGCGACGCCGATCGCATGGAAGCGCTGCGCACCTATGTGCCGGAGGCGCATCCCGACGACTGGCGTCTGGTGACCGCCGGCCAGCGCGTGCAGATCATCAAGAAGGATGCCAAAGAGGGCGGCGTGCTGCGGCTCGGCACCGAAGTGGTCACTTCGGAAGATGGCTCGATTTCCGCCCTGCTCGGCGCCTCGCCCGGCGCATCGACCGCCGCGCCAATTATGCTGGAGCTGATGGCGAAAGCCTGGCCGGAGCAGATGGCGTCGACCGAATGGCAGAACCGCATTCGCGCCGTGGTGCCCTCCTGGGGCCGCAAGCTTAACGGCGACGTAACGCTGACGGAAAAAGTGCTGGCGGATACCAGCCGCGTGCTAAAACTCGCCTACGCGCCGCCGGTGACGCCGAACGCCGCGAACGACGAAGCGCGCGAAACGGCGCACGTTGTCGGCAAGTAATCCGGTTTTGCTGATAAAAGCCCCGCTTATGCGGGGCTTTTTTGTTTTTAGCCGCGATACCTGAGCGTGGGTGTAAACCGCGCGCAAAAAGGCGAACAGGGTATTCCTGCCAGCCTGTCGCCTGGTCGAGTCGCGCATTCTCTATTAGGGTTAATGAAACGCTTTTTTCCCGTCACCTTTCGCTAACCAGGAGAATGCCCGATGTCACAATCGACCGCTGCCAGTGAGTTACGCCTGCTGGATCGCTACTGGCGCGCCGCCAACTACCTTTCCGTCGGGCAGATTTACCTGATGGCGAACCCGCTGCTGCGCGAGCCGCTTCAGCCGGAACATATCAAGCCGCGCCTGCTGGGACACTGGGGCACCACGCCCGGCCTCAACTTTATCTACGCGCATCTCAACCGCATTATCCGCCAGCGCGACCTGAATATGATCTATATCTGCGGCCCCGGCCACGGCGGGCCCGGCATGGTGGCCAATACCTGGCTGGAGGGAAGCTACAGCGAAATTTACCCGCACGTCAGCCAGGACGCCGAAGGCATGCAGCGCCTGTTCAAACAGTTTTCGTTTCCTGGCGGTATTCCAAGCCATGCCGCGCCGGAAACGCCGGGATCGATTAACGAAGGCGGCGAACTCGGCTATTCGCTGTCGCACGCCTTTGGCGCCGCCTTCGATAATCCGGATCTCATCGTGCCCTGCGTCATCGGCGACGGCGAGGCGGAAACCGGCCCGCTGGCGTCAAGCTGGCACGGCATCAAGTTTCTCAATCCCCAGCGCGACGGCGCCGTGTTGCCGATTCTGCATCTCAACGGCTACAAGATCGCTAACCCTACGATCCTGGGGCGCGCCAGCGACGACGACCTGCAGCAGCTGTTCCGCGGCTACGGCTATGAGCCGCTGTTCGTCAGCGGGCACGAGCCGGAGAAGATGCATCAGCAGATGGCGGACACGCTGGAGCACGCCTTTGATCAAATCGCCGCTTACCAGCAGGCGGCGCGCGCAGGCGGTGAACAGGAAGGCGTTCCGCGCTGGCCGATGATTATTATGCGCAGCCCCAAAGGCTGGACTGGCCCGCAGGAGGTCGACGGCAAAAAGGTAGAGGATTTCTGGCGCGCCCATCAGGTGCCGGTAGCCGCCTGCCGCGAAGATGCGGGACATCGCCAGATTCTGGAGCAGTGGCTGCGCAGCTATCAGCCAGAGGAGCTGTTCGACGAACAGGGTCGACTGAAGCCGGAGCTGCGCGCGCTGGCGCCGCAGGGCGATAAACGCATGGGCGCGTCGCCCTACGCCAACGGCGGTCTGCTGCGCCGCGAGCTAAATACTCCTGATATCCGCGAATTCGCCTTTGACGTCAAAGAACCCGGCTCGCAGCTGGCGCAGGCCACCGAACAGTTCGGCCGCTATCTGGCGGAGATCTTCGCGCGCAACCAGCACAACTTCCGCCTGTTCGGCCCTGATGAGACCGCCTCGAACCGCCTGACGCCGGTATTCGACGTCACCAGCCGCACCTGGCTGGAGCCGGTGAAGCCCTACGACGAACAGCTGGCGCGCGACGGCCGCGTGATGAAGATCCTCAGCGAGCATCAGTGCCAGGGCTGGCTCGAAGGTTATCTGCTGACCGGCCGTCACGGTCTGTTCAACTGCTACGAAGCCTTTATCCATATTGTCGATTCGATGTTCAACCAGCACGCCAAGTGGCTGAAGGTGACGCGCAAGCTCGGCTGGCGCAAGCCGGTCTCTTCGCTGAACTATCTGCTCTCTTCACACGTCTGGCGTCAGGATCACAACGGCTACAGCCATCAGGACCCCGGCTTTATGGATCACGTCGCCAATAAAAAAGCGGATATCGTGCGCATCTATCTGCCGCCGGACGCCAATACGCTGCTGTGGGTCGGCGATCACTGCCTGCGCACCTGGGACCGCATCAACGTCATTGTGGCGGGCAAGCAGCCTTCAGCGCAGTGGCTGGATATGGAGAGCGCCATCGCGCACTGCGAGGCGGGCATGGGCGAATGGCGCTGGGCGGGTACCACGCCGCAGGGCGAAGAGCCGGACGTGGTGATGGCGTGCGCCGGCGACGTGCCGACGCTGGAGACGCTGGCGGCGGTGGATCTGCTGCGCGGCTATCTGCCCGACCTGCGGATCCGCGTGGTAAACGTGGTCGACCTGATGGCGTTGCAAACGCAGGAGCAACATCCGCACGGCAAAAGCGAGGAGGAGTTTGACGCGCTGTTCACGCTCGACAAGCCGGTGATCTTCGCCTTCCACGGCTATCCGGCGCTGGTGCATCGTCTCGCCTATCAGCGCAACAACCATCGTAATTTCCACGTTCGCGGCTTTAACGAAGAGGGCACCACCACCACGCCGTTCGATATGACGGTGCTGAACGAGCTGGACCGCTATCATCTGGCGCAGGAGGCGATCCTGCGCGTGCCAGGGCTGGCGGATCGCCATCCGGAACTGCTGGACGATTTGCAGGAGCGCATCGCCGAGCACCATCGCTACGTGCGTGAATATGGCGAGGACGTGCCGGAAGTGCGCGGCTGGAAATGGCCGTCGGAAACCGGCGCCGGCGCGCCCGATTAGCGCAGGGCGTCCGCCAGCATCCATAACGTCGTGGCGACCAGCGACAGCGCCATAACGCCGTTGAAGAGACGACGCTTCCACGGCGTTTGCAGATGCAGGCCCAGCCGATCGCCCAGCGCCGCCCAGATTAAAATGCAGGGCAGGTTAACCAGCGCAAAGCCGAGCATCACCGGCAGCAGCCCGCTCTGCGCGCTCCACAGCAGCGCCACGTTGGTCGCCATCAGCCAGGCTTTGGGATTGACCGCCTGAAAACCGACGGCGCCGACGACGCTCATCGGCTGCGCCTTTTCCCGCTGGGTCGGCGCGCCTGCCCGCCACAGCTTCCACGACAGCCAGAGCAGATAGGCGCAGCCCGCCAGCGTCAGCGGCAGCCGGACGGCGCTCATCCAGCTCAGCAGCCACTCCAGCGCCAGCACCGCCAGCGCGTTTTGCAGCAGACAACCCAGCAGTATGCCGGAGATCATCGGCAGCGTGCGCCGCAGGCCGAAATTGACGCCGGAGGTCGCCAGCAGCAGGTTATTGGGGCCGGGAGTAATAGACATCACGGTGACATAGCTGAAGAAAGAGGGATCGAGCATGGCGGCGTTCTCGTTAAATAAACATAACGCTATGCTAAGACGCGAAAAGAATTGGTAACAGAGACACAAAATCACTATTGTCATGGTTACAGTTTGCAATTTTAACTTTTGTACCCATGACTCGCGGAGGCTTTTGTGTCCCTTTCTCCTTCAGCCGATCAGCCGCTCTATTACCAGCTTGCAGAGAGCTTTGCCGAGGCGATTCATCAGGGCACGCTGAAGCCCGGCAAGCGCCTGCCTGCTATTCGCCGCGTGGCGCAGACCCATCAGGTCAGCATCAATACCGTGCTGAACGCCTGGCAGCTGCTGGAGGATCGCGGCCTTATCGAGGCGCGTCCGCAGTCAGGCTACTATGTGCGCAGCATGCTGCCCGCCCTGACGCAGCCTGTTCCGCATCGCGCCCGCATCAAAGACCCGAGCAGCGAAAAGCTCGATCTCATCGATCAGGTGTTCGCGGCGCAGAACCATCCCGATTACGTCAATATTTCGCTGGCCTGCCCGCAGGACGGCGAGCTTTATCCGTCGGCGCGCCTGGCGCGCATTACCGCCTCGCTACTGCGACGCAATCCCGATTTAATTGGCCGCTATGCGCTTCCGCCTGGTAGTGAGCGCTTACGGGAGGAGATTGCGCGCCGCGCGCTGCATGCGGGCATGTCGCTGACCAGCGACGCGATCACCCTGACCCACGGCTGTATGGAGGCGCTGCAGCTGGCGCTGCGCGCGGTGACGCAGCCAGGAGACTGCGTCGGGCTGGAGTCGCCGACCTACTTTTTTCTCTTTCCGCTGCTGGCGTCGCTGGGGCTGAAGGCGCTGGAGATCCCGACCGACCCGCAGCAGGGCCTTTCGCTCGACGCGCTGGAGATGCTGCTGCAGGAGAAGCGCATTCAGGCGCTGATCGCCATGCCGAGCGCGCAGAATCCGCTGGGCTGCTGCATGTCGCGCCAGAACAAGCAGCGCCTGGCAAAGTTGGTGAACACTTACAACGTTCCGCTGCTGGAAGACGGTCTCTATGACGAGCTGCAGTTCGACTGGCCGCTCTCGCCCACCGTTAAGTCGTTTGATTCAGAAGGCTGGGTGATTTACTGCACCAGCTTTACCAAGACGGTAGCGCCGGACTTTCGCATCGGCTGGATCGCCGCCGGTCGCTTCCATGAGACGATTGCGCGCCTGAAGGCGGTCTCCTCTATGACGGAATCCCGGCTGCTGTCGGAGACGCTGGCGGAATTCCTCGCCAACGGCGGCTACGATCACCACCTGCGCACGCTGCGCCGCCGCTACGCCGCCAATATGGATGAGGCGCGCGGCCTGATCGCCCGCTATTTTCCGCAGGGGACGCGCGCCACGCTGCCGCGCGGCGGGTTTGTTTTTTGGGTCGAACTGCCGGAACAGGTGGATACGGTGGCGATGTTCCATCGGCTGCTGCAAGAGCAGATCTGCGTGACGCCGGGCGCGCTCTATTCGCTGAGCGAACGCTACAATCACGCGCTGCGTCTCTCCTGCTGCTACCCCTTCGACGAGCGCTACAGCTGGGCGCTGAAGCGCACCGGCGCCATCGCCTGCGAGCTGGCGGGCCTGACGCCCGGGCTCGATCAGGGTTTGCCGTTGCGGCCCCAGACCGTGTAGGGATGACGCTCGGTCAGGCGTTCGTAGTAGTTACGCACCGCAGGCAGGCTGGGATGATCCAGCGGGGTTTCATACCAGCGGTTAACCGCCAGCCCGACGCCGATGTCCGCCAGGGTGAAGTTGCGGCCCGCGACATAGCGTCCGGTTTTTTCCAGCTGCTGGTTGAGGATGCCCATGGTGTGCGCCCAGCCTTTGCAGGCCGCCGCCAGCAGACGCGGATCCTGATGCGCCGGCGAGTTGCGCACCAGCGACATAAAAGCGTAGCGCCAGGAGGTGTTGAGTTCGGTGGACTGCCAGTCCATCCACTGATCGACCGGCGCGCGGGCGCGCGGGTTTTGCGGATAGAGCCAGTCGCCTTCGTAGGCGTTGGCCAGATAGCGCAGGATGGCGTTCGACTCCCACAGCACGAAGTCGTCGTCGATTAATACCGGAATTAAGGCGTTAGGGTTAAGGGCGAGAAATTCCGGCTTGCGCAGCGAGTCTGGCTCGGCGCCCCACTCTTCGCGTTCGAAGTCGAGATCCAGTTCGTCGCAGAGCCAGAGCACTTTACGCACGTTGATTGACGAGTCGCGCCCAAGAATTTTCAGCATAACGATCTCCTGCAGGAATTGTTAACATATTGATAACCCTGTCAGGCCATAAACGCAAATGTCGGGCGTGGAAATGCCCTGTTGAGAAAGGAGTAATCATGAACGTCGCGTTTAAGCAAGTAGATGTCTTTACCTCGTCCGCGTTTAACGGCAATCCGCTGGCGGTGATTATGGATGCGCAGGGCCTGAGTGACGAGCAGCTCCAGACCATCGCCCGCTGGACGAATTTATCTGAAACCACTTTCGTGCTGCCGCCGCAGCATCCCGAAGCGGACTATCGCGTGCGCATCTTTACCGTCGAAGGGGAGCTGCCGTTTGCCGGGCATCCGACGCTGGGCACGGCGCATGCGCTGCTGGAAGCGGGCTGGCCGACGAAAAATCCCGGCAGGATGGTGCAGGAGTGCGGCGTCGGCAACGTGACGATCAGCATCGACGCCGAGGGTTCGCTGGCGTTTGCCGCACCGGATGCGGCCATCACGCCGTTCACCGACGCGCTGATGGGCAATGCGCTCGGCTGCGAGCTGTTCGACACGACGCAAACGCCCGCCGTGGTCGATATGGGCATCCGCTGGCTGCTGATCCCGATGATAAGCGCCGAAGCGGTGCTGGCGATTCAGCCCGCCGTCAGCGATCTGCAGCGCCTGATCGCCCACGCGGGCGCTGCCGGCGTGATGCCGTTCGGCCCGCTGCCGCACGGCGAAAGCGAGCAGTATGAAGTGCGCGGCCTGCTGGTGGAAAATGGCAGCCTGACGGAAGATCCCATTACCGGCAGCGCCAACGCCTGCCTGGCGCGCTACTTTGCCGCGCAGGGCCAGATGCGGGATTACCGCACCCGTCAGGGCACGGCGATCCAGCGCCAGGGGCGCGTATCGGTGCGCTATCAGGGCGAGCAAATCTGGATCGGCGGCAAAACCGTCACGGTCATTGACGGCACCATCAGGCTGTAGCCATAACGCTGCCGGGCAAGTGACATGAACCTGTCGCAACGTCCAGGGCGTCTCTGCTCGCCCGGCGCAGGCAGGCATTTCACGCCTGAAGTGCCTGCCTGCGGTTTATAGCGCCTGGCCGCCTGACGCCTCGATGCGCTGCGCCGTGATCCAGCCGGTTTCCTCGCTGAGGATAGCGCAGATGGCGTCGCCGATATCGTCCGGCTGCCCGACGCGCCCCAGCGCGGTAAGCGCCGCGATGGTGTCGTTGATCTCTTTGTTGTCGCGCACGCGCCCGCCGCCGAAGTCGGTCTCGATGGCGCCTGGCGCCAGGATATTAACGCGAATGCGGCGCTCCCCCAGCTCTTTCGCCTGATACCGCGTCAGCACCTCCATCGCGCCTTTGACCGAGGCGTAAGTGGCGGAGCCGGGATAGGTCATGCGCGTCAGGCCGCTGGAGATATTCAAAATGCGGCCGCCGTCATTAATCAGCGGCAGCAGTTTCTGCGTCAGAAAATAGGGGCCTTTGAAGTGAACGTTAACCAGCGCGTCGAACTCTTCCTCTGTGGTCTCGCTAAATGGCTTATAGTGACCATGTCCGGCGTTGTTGATTAAATAATCAAAGCGCTCGCGCTGCCATGTTGTTTCCAGCGTCTGTTTGACCTGCGCGACAAAGCCGCTGAACTGGCTGCTGTCGCCGACATCCAGCCGCAGCGCGGCTGCGCGGCCGCCCAGCGCTTCAACCGCTGTTACCACCGCCTGCGCCTCTTCGTCATGGCTGCGGTAAGTAAAAAGGATATCAACGCCCTTTGCGGCCAGTTTTAACGCCGCATTTTTGCCTAAACCGCGGTTGGCGCCCGTGATCACTGCAATTTTATTACTCATGTTTCGATCCTGTTGCAAAATTGAACACCAAATCAGGATATTCCCCAATAATTGATCTATAAATGCCTGGGAATACGCAGCACTGTTTCACTTACAACAACAATCGGTGAACAACATGGACAAAATTCACGCAATGCAGGTATTTGTGCGGGTGGCGGAAATGGGCAGTTTTACCCGCGCGGCAGAGAGCTTAGGCCTGCCGAAAGGCAGCGTGTCGCGCCAGCTGCAGGCGCTGGAAAATCAGATGGGAACGCGGCTGCTGCATCGCACCACGCGCCGCGTGCAGCTTACCCAGGATGGGCTGGTCTACTACGATCGCTGTCTGGATCTGCTGTCGATGATCGACGATATGGACAGCCTGTTTCAGCACGATCCCGCCACGCTGAGCGGTAAACTGCGCGTCGATATGTCGGTGGCGATGGCGACCGGCTTTATCCTGCCGCGTCTGCCGGAGTTTTTGCAGCACTATCCCGGCGTGGAGATCGAGCTTAGCAGCAGCGACCGCATGGTGGACGTGATCCGCGAAGGCTTCGACTGCGTTATCCGCGTCGGCGAGCTTAAGGATTCCGGCCTGATTGCGCGAAAAATCGGCACCTATACCTTGATCAACTGCGCCAGCCCCGGCTACCTTTCCCGCTTCGGCATGCCGACGCGGCTGGAGGAGCTGTCGTCGCACGCCATGGTGCACTACACGCAGCAGCTCGGTCAGCCTTCGCCCGGCTTTGAGTATTTTGACGGCAAGCAGTGCCACTACGTGCAGACCGGCGGCGTCGTCACGGTCAACAGCACGGAAACCTATCGCGCCGCCTGCCTGGCGGGACTGGGCATTATTCAGGTGCCGGCAATGGGCATCTATCCGCTGCTGGAGTCCGGCCAGCTGGTGGAAGTGCTGCACGCCTTCCCGGCGAAGCCGATGCCGATCTCTCTGCTCTACCCTCATCGGCGCAATGTGGCGCGGCGCGTGCGCGTGTTTATGGAGTGGCTGAGTCAGGTGTTACAGGAGTATGTCACCTGAGCGGCTATAATTGCCTTTTCAAGTAAAGCAGGATGATAACTGTCTATGACGGACAAACAGGAAAACCCGACCACTTCCGAGCAACCTAAGCCGCTGATCGATATTCAGACCGGCAATAAAACCGTCGATGGCTCGATTCGTCGCGTATCGCGCTTTGCCGCCTGGTTTCAGGCGATTCCGGCGGTAGCGCACTTTATTCGCGCGCTGGAGCGCTTTAACGATCGTCTGGGCAGCCAGTTCGGCGCGGCGATTACCTACTTTTCGTTTTTGTCGCTGATTCCGATCCTGATGGTCTCTTTCGCCGCCGTGGGGTTCGTGCTGGCGTCAAATCAGGATCTGCTGTCGGAGCTGATCAATAAGATCGTCAACAGCATCAGCGATCCTACGCTCGCCACCACGCTGAAGAATACGGTGAATACCGCCATCCAGCAGCGCGCCACGGTGGGCATCACCGGTTTGCTGCTGGCGCTCTACTCCGGCATCAACTGGATGGGCAACCTGCGCGAAGCGGTGCGCGCCCAGTCGCGCGACGTCTGGGAACGCAAGCCGGACGATCAGGAGAAGTTCTGGAAGAAGTATCTGCGCGATCTGATTTCGCTGATCGGCCTGATGCTGGCGCTGGTGATCACGCTGTCGCTGACCTCTATCGCCGGCGCGGCGCAGGCGGCGATCGTCAACGCGCTGGGGCTGGCGGATATCGAGTGGCTGCGCCCGGCGATGACCGCCATAGCGCTGGCGATTTCGATTATGGCCAACTATCTGCTGTTCCTGTGGATTTTCTGGATCCTGCCGCGCCATAAGCCGCGCAAAAAAGCGCTGTTTCGCGGCACGCTGCTGGCGGCTATCGGCTTTGAGATCATTAAGTTCGTGATGACGCTGACGCTGCCGAAGCTGGCCACCTCGCCCTCCGGCGCGGCCTTCGGCTCAGTGCTCGGCCTGATGGCGTTCTTCTACTTCTTCGCCCGTTTGACGCTGTTCTGCGCCGCCTGGATCGCCACCGCGAAGTATAAAGACGATCCGCAGATGCCCGATTCGCGCCGCGCCTCGCGTCATCAGGTGTAAAAAAACGTTAACGGCAGCGAAAAATTTCCCCCTTCGGCTATTTTTTAATCATCCAGCAGGATGAATAGCTGAAGGGTCACTTTTATTTCCCGGTTTTATAGAGATTCCCGCTGCAAAAGGCGGGCTTCTCCCTGCCTTAATCCACGCATTCCATTGCGACACAAATTATTCACTTTTTCGCCGAAAAAGCCCGTTCTGGCGCGGTTTATCAGCGTTGAATGCGGCATGCCAGGTGCGTAATATTCCTGGTCTCTATTTACAATTAAGAAACAGTTATGCAAGCCTCCATCACAGAACCCCTGAAAAAGTCACAAGACGAAACGCCGGTGAATTCGCGCGGCAAGGTCGTGGTGGCCTCGCTGGTCGGCACCGCCATCGAATTCTTCGATTTCTATATCTACGCCACGGCGGCGGTGATTGTCTTTCCTCATATTTTCTTCCCGCAGGGCGACAATACCGTGGCGACGCTGCAGTCGCTGGCGACCTTCGCTATCGCCTTCGTGGCGCGCCCGATTGGCTCCGCCCTTTTCGGCCACTTCGGCGACCGCGTGGGCCGTAAGGCGACGCTGGTGGCTTCGCTGCTGACGATGGGCGTCTCTACCGTGATTATCGGCCTGCTGCCGGGCTACCAGTCGATTGGCGTCGCGGCGCCGCTGCTGCTGGCGCTGGCGCGTTTTGGCCAGGGGCTCGGCCTCGGCGGCGAATGGGGCGGCGCGGCGCTGCTGGCGACGGAAAACGCGCCGGCCAAAAAGCGCGCGCTCTACGGCTCTTTTCCGCAGCTCGGCGCGCCGATCGGCTTCTTCTTCGCCAACGGCACCTTTCTGCTGCTCTCCTGGCTGCTGACCGACGAGCAGTTTATGCAGTGGGGCTGGCGCGTGCCCTTTATTCTCTCGGCGGTGCTGGTGATTATCGGCCTTTACGTGCGCGTGTCGCTGCATGAAAGCCCGGTATTCGCGAAGGTGCAGAAAGAGAAAAAACAGGTGCGCGTGCCGATCGCCGCGCTGCTGAGCAAGCATCTGACGGCGACCATTCTCGGCACCTTTATCATGCTGGCGACCTACACGCTGTTTTACATTATGACCGTCTACTCGATGAGCTACGGCACCGCGCCGGCGCCGGCGGGTCTCGGCTTCTCGCGCAACAGCTTCCTGTGGATGCTGATGATGGCGGTGATCGGCTTCGGCGTGATGGTGCCGATCGCCGGACTGCTGGCGGATCGCTTTGGTCGCCGTAAGACCATGATCACCATTACGCTGATGATTATCGCTTTCGCCTTCCTGTTCCCGGCGATGCTGGGTTCCGGCTCGCAGGCGCTGGTAATGGCCTTCCTGCTGCTCGGCCTGAGCGTGATGGGGCTGACCTTCGGCCCGATGGGCGCGCTGCTGCCGGAGCTTTTCCCAACCGAAGTGCGCTATACCGGCGCCTCTTTCTCCTACAACCTGTCGTCGATTCTCGGCGCCTCGGTTGCGCCCTATATCGCCACCTGGCTGAATGCCCACTACGGTTTGCAGGCGGTAGGCTACTATCTGGCGTCTATGGCGGCGCTGACGCTGATTGCGCTCATCGCCTGTAAAGAGACGCGTCATCAGACGCTGTACGAAGCGGTGTAAGAGAAATCAGGAAACCCGGCTAAGGCCGGGTTTTTTGTCATGCTATAGTTCCCGCTGTTTCGGTATGCAGGACAAGAACTATGGCGACGGCAGCGCACCTGATTAGCAGTAACCTTCCCAGCGTTAAACAACTTCAATGCTTTCTCGCCGTCGCCTACGCGCTCAATTTCCGCCAGGCCGCCGAGCGCCTCAACATGACTCAGCCTCCCCTGACGCGTCATATCCAGAGCCTGGAAGCGCTGCTCCACCAGCAGCTTTTTAGCCGCAGCACGCACGGGGTGAGCCTGACCGAGGAGGGGCGCGCGCTGGTCGCCAGGGCGGAGAAAATTCTCGCCGAACTTGACGCCCTTAGCGCCGATTCTCTTTCCCGCCCGCATCCTCTGCGCATCGGGCTGACCCGCACGCTGGACTTTACGCGCATACCGCCTGTCGCCGCGCGGCTGGCGCAGCTGGATACCGGCGACGAGATCGACTCGCCCGATCTGACCTCCGCCCGACTGCTGCAGTGTCTGGCGCAGAACAGGCTCGATCTGGTGCTGACCGGCGAGAAAGGCGTCGGCGCGCAAGAGAACGTCCGCTATCGCTGGATCTGCCGCGAGCCGCTGCTGATTGCGCTGCCGGCCACGCATCCCGCCAGCCGGCAGCAGCAGGTCGCGCTCGACGCGGTCAGCGACCTGCCGCTGTTCTGGTTCGCCAGGCGCGCCAATCCCGCCTTCTTTGATAAGTGCGAACAGGTTTTCGCAACGCTGAAAACGCCGCTGAAAAAGGTCAACGAGCCCGACGACTCGCTGACGATGCTGGCGCATATCGCCCGCGGCAAAGGCTTCGCCCTGCTGCCGCAGTCAAAGTGCGCCTTTAATCAGGAAGGATTGTGCTACCGGCCGCTGCGCGACGACCAGGCGCAGCAGCTGCATATCGACGTGTACGCCGCCACGCGCTGTGACGACGCGCGTCCCGCGCTCCTGCAGGCGCTGGAGAAGCTGAGCGACGGCGCGCCTTAATACCTTTTCAGCATCACAAAAACGGCAATTCCCTGCTGCCCCGCCCGGTGAAAGAATCAGCCCAGGACAACAGGAGGCAGAATGAAAACCCGTTACTTAGCAAAAACCCTGGAGGTCAGCGCCATCGGCTATGGCGCGATGGGCCTCAGCGAATTCTACGGCACGACGGATGATGCGCAGTCGCTGCGTGTTTTACACCAACTCGTCGAGCTGAGGCAGACCTTTATCGATACGGCGGATCAGTACGGCCGCGGCCATAATGAAACGCTTATCGGGCAGTTCCTCGCCGGGCTGGATAGCGCCACGCGCGGCAACATGAAAGTCGCGACCAAATGCGGCATCGAGCGCGCGGCCGACGCGGCTTACAGCCGCACCATCAACAACCAGCCGGACTATATTACCCGCTGCTGCCACGACTCCCTTAAGCGGCTTGGCGTCGAACGCATCGATCTCTTCTATCTCCATCGCGTCAGCCAGGCGACGCCGATTGAAGAGAGCATGGCGTGCCTGAGCCGCCTGGTGCAAGAGGGAAAGATAAACCATATCGGGCTGTGCGAAGTCTCTGCCGCGACCCTGCGCCGCGCGCACGCCGTCCATCCCGTCGCCGCCCTGCAGACGGAATATTCGCTGTGGACGCGCGATGTCGAGGAGGCGATCCTGCCGGCGGTTAAGGCGCTGGATATCGGGCTTGTCGCCTACTCGCCGCTGGGCCGCGGTTTTCTGACCGGCAAATATCTCCGCAACAGCGACTTCGCCGAAGGCGACTTCCGCAAAAACAACGGGCGCTTTCAGCAGGAGAACCTCGATCATAACGCCGCGCTGCTGAACGCGGTACGGCCGCTGGCGGAGAAGTACCGCGCTACGCCAGGCCAGATAGCGCTCGCCTGGCTGCTGGCGCAGTACCCTAAGCTGGTGCCGATCCCCGGTACGAAACAGATCGGCTACCTGGTGGAAAACGCACAGGCGGCGCAGGTGATGCTGGAGGCGGAGGATGTGGCGCTGCT
Source organism: Pantoea sp. X-Soil-MYKO-1289 (assembly GCF_059730625.1). NCBI lineage: Bacteria > Pseudomonadati > Pseudomonadota > Gammaproteobacteria > Enterobacterales > Erwiniaceae > Pantoea > Pantoea sp. X-Soil-MYKO-1289. The sequence continues at coordinate 125,484 of NZ_AP036004.1, read as the reverse complement.
GAACGGCCTTCACCAGCGCGTTCAGGTGCAGGGCGCGCGCTACACCGAGGAAGGCATGAAGGGCGTCAATGCCTGATGTGAACCTCGCGGCCCACTGAAGCGCGATCGGCTATTTTTCCCTGCTGGTTCACGGCTAAAACGGCTGAAGGCGGTGGCATTTAACATGCCTGCAGTGACGCTATTCGGTTTTCATTTGCGCCAGAAACTTTAGCAATTTTCGCATGTACCGATAATTATCAACAGGATAGTTGAAAAAAGCCGGTTATAACTATGAACAGCATAAGCTCAATCAGTTTCTCTTACGACTTGACCAAAGGGGCGATAGTTTCCCAGATCAACTACGTGAGCCAGAGCATCGACAAACTGCTGTCCCTTCGCATTCAGAAAAAATCTGGCCAGGAGAGCGGCGTTGATAAACAGGAACTACAAAAAATTGAATCTCAGATTCGACAGCTACAGACACAAAAAAGTCAGTTAGAGCACCGAAAAGCAAATATCGTCATTCAGCAGAAACAACAGCAAACTCAGTCTGATGTCAAAAATAGTCCCGATATGAAAAAAGCCTCGGGTCGCCAGGTCGATCTCTATATCTAAAAAAACCCCGGCAAGCCGGGGTTTTTCAGTGCTGAAAAGAGTGACGCCTGGCTGCGTTAGCTGGCGACGGCGATACGCTTCATATCGGTCATATAACCGCGCAGTTTACGGCCAACCGCTTCGATCGGATGCTGGCGGATCGCTTCGTTGACGTCGCGCAGCTGCGCGTTATCCACCTGCGTGCCTTCGATCGCTTTGCCCAGGTCGCCCGGCTGCAGCGTGGTCATAAACTCTTTCAGCAGCGGCACCGCGGCGAAGGAGAAGAGATAGTTGCCGTACTCGGCGGTATCGGAGATCACCACGTTCATTTCATACAGACGCTTACGCGCGATGGTATTGGCGATCAGCGGCAGCTCGTGCAGCGATTCATAGTAGGCGGACTCTTCGATAATACCCGCGTCGACCATGGTTTCGAACGCCAGCTCAACGCCCGCTTTCACCATCGCCACCATCAGCACGCCTTTATCGTAATACTCCTGCTCGTCGATTTTGCCGTCGAACTGCGGCGCGGTTTCAAACGCGGTTTTGCCGGTCTCTTCGCGCCAGGTCAGCAGGTTTTTATCGTCGTTGGCCCAGTCAGCCATCATGCCGGATGAGAATTCGCCGGAGATGATATCGTCCATATGCTTCTGGAACAGCGGCGCCATGATCTCTTTCAGCTGCTCTGACAGCGCGTAAGCGCGCAGTTTCGCCGGGTTGGAGAGGCGGTCCATCATCAGCGTGATACCGCCGAACTTCAGCGATTCGGTGATGGTTTCCCAGCCGAACTGGATCAGTTTTTCGGTGTAGGCCGCGTCGTGGCCTTCCGCCACCAGCTTGTCGAAGCAGAGCAGCGAACCGGCCTGCAGCATGCCGCACAGAATGGTCTGCTCGCCCATCAGGTCGGATTTCACTTCCGCGACGAAAGAGGATTCCAGCACGCCTGCGCGGTCGCCGCCGGTGGCCGCGGCCCAGGCTTTGGCGATCGCCATGCCTTCGCCTTTCGGATCGTTTTCCGGATGCACCGCGATCAGGGTCGGCACGCCGAAACCGCGCTTGTACTCTTCGCGCACTTCGGTACCCGGACATTTCGGCGCCACCATCACCACGGTGATGTCTTTACGAATGGTTTCGCCCACTTCAACGATATTAAAGCCGTGCGAGTAGCCCAGCGCCGCGCCGTCTTTCATCAGCGGCTGTACCGCCTGCACGACCGCAGAGTGCTGTTTGTCCGGCGTCAGGTTAACCACCAGATCGGCCTGCGGGATCAGCTCTTCATAGGTGCCGACTTTGAAGCCGTTTTCGGTAGCCTTGCGCCAGGAGGCGCGCTTCTCGGCGATCGCTTCGGCGCGCAGCGCATAGGAGACGTCCAGACCGGAATCACGCATGTTCAGGCCCTGGTTAAGGCCCTGCGCGCCACAGCCCACGATGACCACTTTTTTCCCTTTCAGGAAGCTGGCGCCATCGGCGAATTCATCGCGCGCCATAAAGCGACATTTGCCTAACTGCGCTAACTGGTTGCGCAGATTCAGTGTGTTGAAGTAGTTAGCCATGGGCACTCCGGTCAGATGTTGTGTTTGTTTTTGTCCTGTAACGGCGTGGAAAGCAGCGCCGCGAATGACCCCATCATATGACAGGAAATCCGTTGCTTAAATTGATATATTAGCAAGGTCACATTGCAAAATTTGCAACACTATTTAAGAGGTCATGGAGTATGGATTTACGAGATCTGAAGCTGTTTCTGCATCTGGCTGAAAGCTGCCACTTCGGCCGCACCGCGCGCGCCATGCATGTCAGCCCGTCAACGCTCTCGCGCCAGATCCAGCGCCTCGAGGAGGATGTGGGGCACGCGCTGTTTCTGCGCGATAACCGCACCGTTGTCCTGACCGAGGCGGGCGAACGCCTGCGCCAGTTCGCGCAGCAGACGCTGCTGCAGTATCAGCAGCTTCGCCACGTCATGGATCTTAACGGCCCGTCCCTGAGCGGCGAGCTGCGCCTGTTCTGCTCGGTGACCGCCGCCTATAGCCATCTGCCGCCGATTCTGGATCGCTTCCGCGCCGAGCATCCGCAGGTAGAGATCAAGCTGACCACCGGCGACGCCGCCGACGCCATTGAGATGGTGCAGTCAGGCGAGGCGGATCTGGCTATCGCCGGGCGGCCCGAGTCGCTGCCCGCCAGCATCGACTTTACGCCGCTGGGGCTGATCCCGCTGGTGCTGATCGCGCCGGCGCTGCCCTGTCCGGTGCGCAGCCAGGCGACGCAGCCGTCGCCCGACTGGGCGCAGATTCCGTTTATCCTGCCCGATCAGGGCCCGGCGCGGCGCGGCATCGATCTCTGGTTTCGTCGTCGTCGCATCCCGAATCCGCAGATTTACGCCACGGTGTCTGGCCATGAAGCGATTGTATCGATGGTGGCGCTCGGCTGCGGCATCGCGCTGTTGCCGGACGTGGTGCTGGAGAACAGCCCGGAGCCGGTGCGCAATCGCGTGCTGACGCTAGAGAACGTGGAGTCGGTGGCGCCGCTGGAGCTGGGCGTCTGCGTACAAAAAAAGCGGCTCGGGGAGCCGCTGATTCACGCCTTCTGGCACCTGCTGTAGTTACTGACCGGCGAGGAAGAAGCGGAACGCCGGGTTATTGGCTTCGTCATGGAAGTCATAACCCAGCTCGGTGAGATGTGACTCAAAGCGCGGTTCATTGTCGCCGATTTCAAAAGCCGCCAGCACGCGGCCGTAATCGGTGCCGTGGCTGCGATAGTGGAACAGCGAAATATTCCAGTGGGTGCCGAGCGTTTGCAGAAATTTCAGCAGCGCGCCTGGCGCCTCGGGGAATTCGAAGCTGAACAGGCGTTCGCGCAGCGGCTTCGACGGACGTCCGCCCACCATATAGCGCACGTGCAGCTTCGCCATCTCGTCGTCGGAGAGATCCACTACCTGATAGCCGCCCTGCGTAAGCTGGCTGATAATCTCGCCGCGCTCCTCCAGCCCGCGCGTCAGGCGCACGCCGACGAAAATGCAGGCGTTGTCGGCATCGGCGTAGCGATAGTTGAATTCGGTCACTGACCGGCCGCCCAGCGTCTGGCAGAACTTCAGGAAGCTGCCCTGCTGTTCCGGAATGGTCACCGCCAGCAGCGCTTCACGCTGCTCGCCCAGTTCGCAGCGCTCGGAGACGTAGCGCAGGCCGTGGAAGTTGACGTTAGCGCCCGAAAGAATATGCGCCAGCCGCTCGCCTTTGATGTCGTGCTGCTGGATATATTTCTTCATGCCTGCCAGCGCCAGCGCGCCTGACGGCTCCGCCACCGCGCGCACGTCTTCAAACAGATCTTTCATCGCCGCGCAGATGGCGTCGCTGTCGACGGTGATGATGTCGTCGAGATACTCCTGGCACAGGCGAAAGGTTTCGCTGCCGATGCGCTTTACCGCCACCCCTTCGGCAAACAGCCCGACGCGCGGCAGATCCACCGGCTCGCCCGCCTCGAGCGCCGCCTTCAGGCAGGCGGAGTCTTCTGACTCCACCGCGATCACCTTGATTTGCGGCATCAGCTGTTTGATCAGCACCGCCACGCCCGCCGCCAGACCGCCGCCGCCGACCGGCACGAAGACGCGATCGAGATGCGCGTCCTGCTGCAGCAGCTCCATCGCCAGCGTGCCCTGGCCGGCGATCACCGCCGGATGGTCAAACGGCGGCACGAAGGTGTAGCCCTGCTGCTCCGCCAGCTCGATCGCTTTGGCTTTCGCCTCGTCGAAGTTAGCGCCGTGGAGATAAGCCTCACCGCCAAATGCGCGCACCGCATCCACCTTGATGTCCGCCGTGGTTACCGGCATCACAATCAGCGATTTGATGCCGAGCCGGCTGGCGGAGAGCGCCACGCCCTGCGCGTGGTTGCCGGCCGACGCCGTCACCACGCCGCGCGCTTTCTGCTCTTCGTCTAGTCCGGCGATCATCGCATAGGCGCCGCGCAGCTTGAAGCTGTGCACCGGCTGCCGATCCTCGCGCTTCACCAGAATGGTGTTGCCGAGACGCGATGAAATTTTTTCCATTTTTTGCAGCGGCGTCACCTGTGCGACTTCATACACGGGCGAGCGCAGCACGGCGCGCAGATATTCTGCGCCGCAGGGCGACGCAGGTAGCGGTTGAGCCTCAGCCATCGGTTAGCCTCCCAGCTTACTCTTGTCGCGCACCGCGCCTTTATCGGCGCTGGTGGCGAGGGATGCGTAGGCGCGCAGCGCGAACGAAACCTGACGCACGCGGCCGTGCGGCGTGTAGGCCGCGTCGCCGCGCGCTTCTTCCTCTTCGCGACGCGCGTGCAGTTCGTTGTCCGGCACCGCCAGCTTGATGCCGCGGTTCGGGATATCGATCTCGATGATGTCGCCATCTTTAACCAGCGCGATGGTGCCGCCGCTGGCCGCTTCCGGCGAGGCGTGGCCGATTGACAGGCCGGAGGTGCCGCCGGAGAAGCGTCCGTCGGTGATCAGCGCGCAGCTTTTGCCGAGGCCCATCGATTTCAGATAGGTGGTCGGATAGAGCATTTCCTGCATGCCCGGTCCGCCTTTCGGCCCTTCGTAGCGGATAACGACTACGTCGCCCGCCACCACTTTGCCGCCGAGGATCGCTTCAACCGCGTCATCCTGGCTTTCGTAGACTTTCGCCGGGCCTTTAAAGGTCAGGATCTCTTTGTCTACGCCAGCCGTTTTGACGATACAGCCATCTTCGGCAAGGTTGCCGTAGAGCACCGCCAGACCGCCATCCTGCGAATAGGCGTGCTCACGGGTGCGAATACATCCCTCGGCGCGATCGTCGTCCAGCGTCTCCCAGCGGCAATCCTGCGAAAAGGCCTGGGTGGTGCGGATGCCCGCTGGCCCAGCGCGGAACATATCCTTCACCGCCTGGTCTTTGGTCAGCATGATGTCGTACTGATCCAGCGTCTCGCGCATCGTCTGCTGCAGGATGTTGCGGGCGCTGGTATCGATCAGTCCGGCGCGGTCCAGCTCGCCGAGAATGCCGATGACGCCGCCTGCGCGGTGCACGTCTTCCATATGGTATTTCGGGGTGCTCGGCGCCACTTTACAGAGCTGAGGCACCTTGCGCGACAGGCGGTCGATGTCGGAAATATTGAAGTCGATTTCGCCCTCTTGCGCGGCGGCCAGCAGGTGCAGCACGGTGTTGGTCGAGCCGCCCATGGCGATATCGAGCGTCATGGCGTTTTCAAAGGCTGCCTTAGTGGCGATGTTGCGCGGCAGCATGTTCTCGTCATCCTGCTCGTAATAGCGTTTGGTCAGGCTTACGATGCGCTTGCCCGCGTTGATAAACAGCTCTTTGCGGTCGGCATGGGTGGCCAGCAGCGAGCCGTTGCCCGGCTGCGACAGCCCCAGCGCTTCGGTCAGGCAGTTCATCGAGTTGGCGGTGAACATGCCGGAACAGGAGCCGCAGGTCGGACAGGCGGAGCGTTCGATCTGCTCGCTGTCGGCATCGCTTACGTTCGGGTTGGCGCCCTGAATCATCGCGTCGACCAGGTCAAGCTTGATGATCTTATCGGAGAGCTTGGTTTTCCCCGCTTCCATCGGACCGCCGGAAACGAAGATCACCGGAATATTAAGGCGCAGCGACGCCATCAGCATTCCCGGCGTGATTTTGTCGCAGTTGGAGATGCAGACCATGGCGTCGGCGCAGTGCGCGTTGACCATATATTCCACCGAGTCGGCGATCAGCTCGCGCGACGGCAGCGAATAGAGCATGCCGCCATGGCCCATGGCGATACCGTCATCCACCGCAATGGTGTTGAACTCTTTCGCCACGCCGCCCGCCGCTTCGATCTGCTCGGCGACCAGCTTGCCGAGATCGCGCAGGTGAACGTGGCCCGGCACAAATTGGGTGAATGAGTTGACCACGGCGATAATCGGCTTGCCGAAATCGGCGTCGGTCATTCCTGTGGCGCGCCACAGGGCACGGGCACCCGCCATGTTGCGGCCATGCGTGGTGGTGGCGGAACGGTACTTAGGCATGCTCTGTTTACTCCAGTCTGTAAATGACGCGGGCACAGCTGCGCCCGCGTGACTCTCTTGTTATGGGTTAACCTGATCCAGCCAGCCGTATTTGTCTTCGGTTTCGCCAGTGAACAGGCCGAAGAAAGCTTTCTGGATTTTTTCGGTTACCGGGCCGCGTTTGCCCTCGCCGACCTGAATGCCGTCAACGCTGCGTACCGGGGTGATTTCTGCGGCGGTGCCGGACATGAAGATCTCGTCAGCCAGGTAGAGCGATTCGCGCGACAGCACCTGCTCGCGTACTTCAATGCCCATATCCTGCGCCAGCTTGATGATGGCGTCTCGGGTAATGCCCGGCAGCGCGGAAGAGGTAAACGGCGGGGTAAACAGAATGCCGTCTTTTACTTCGAACAGGTTTTCGCCTGCGCCTTCAGAGATATAGCCGTTGGTGTCCAGCGCGATGCCTTCCTGATAGCCGTGACGGCGCGCTTCGCTGCCCACCAGCAGCGAGGAGAGATAGTTGCCGCCCGCTTTCGCCGCGGTCGGCAGGGTGTTCGGCGCCACGCGATTCCAGGAAGAAACCATGGCGTTGATGCCGTTTTCCAGCGCTTCGGCGCCCAGGTATGCGCCCCACGGGAAGGCGGCGATGATGACGTCAGTGGTATAGCCGTCCGGCGGGTTCACGCCCAGGCCGACATCGCCGACAAACGCCAGCGGACGGATGTAGGCGCTTTTCAGGTTGTTGTCGCGCAGCACTTTACGCGTCGCTTCCATCAGCTCTTCTACGCTGTATTTCAACGGGAAACGATAAATTTTCGCTGAGTCGTGCAGACGCTGCATGTGTTCACGGTGACGGAACACCACCGGGCCTTTGTGCGAGTCGTAGCAGCGCACGCCTTCAAACACAGAAGTACCGTAATGCAGTGCGTGAGACATGACGCTGACCTTGGCGTCTTCCCACTTAACCATCTCGCCATTGAACCAAATAAAGTCTGCTTTCTTCGTGCTCATTCTTATTTCCTTTCACGACCAGGCGTGGATTTGTTGTGATGTTTGTTGCTGGATTTCGACATTAGCGACATCCATTAATTTGCTTAACTGCGAAGACAGTAAATCGACTGAGCGCTGGCTGGCAACGGTCATTTCGATATTAATGTTCTCGCTGTTGGCCGCCGCGCCCATGTTCATGGCGCAGACCTGGAAACCGCGATGGCGGACGACGCGTAAAATGCGCTCCAATATTTCAGGGCGAAAGCGAGCTTCGATAGACAATTGGTGCTGGTTCATACGGTTTTCTCCATCATGTTTGCGTTGCTGGCGCCAGGCGGCACCAGTGGCCAGACGTTTTCATGCTCATCAATCGCAACATGCAGGAAGTAGGAACCTTCACTGTTCAGCAGAGCATCAAGGGCGGCGTCGACCTCGTCTTTACGGCTAATACGCTGGCCTGGGATATCAAAGGCGCTGGCCAGCGTCAGAAAATCGGGGTTGTCGGTCAGAATGGTTTCGCTGTAGCGGCCGTCGAAAAAGAGCTGCTGCCACTGGCGCACCATGCCGAGGCGCTGGTTATCGAGCAGCAGGATTTTCACCGGCAGTTTTTTACGTTTGATGGTGCCCAGCTCCTGGATATTCATCATGATCGAGCCGTCGCCTGATACGCAGATCACGGTGTCGTCAGGACGGGCAACCTGCGCGCCGACTGCGGCGGGCAGGCCGAAGCCCATGGTGCCCAGGCCGCTGGAGGTGATGAAATTCTCCGGCGCGTTGAAGTCCATATGCTGCGCAGTCCACATCTGGTGCTGGCCGACGTCGGTGGTGACGACGGCGTTGGCGGGTTTGCGATCGGAGAGCTGTTTCAGCAGCAGCGGCGCGTAGATCGCTTCGCCGGGATGATCGTAGCGCCAGCTGAATTCCGCCTTCATCGCCTTCACCTCTTCGCGCCAGCCGGCGATCTGCATCGGCATGCTCAGCGCGGGCAGGATCTGATTCATATCGCCCTGCAGCGAAACGTGCGCGCGGCGCAGTTTATTCAGCTCGGCCGGGTCGATATCGATGTGAATGACGCTGGCGTGCGGCGCGAAGGTGTCGAGCTTGCCGGTAACGCGATCGTCGAAGCGCGCGCCGACGGCAATCAGCAAATCGCAGGACTGAACCGCCAGGTTCGCCGCTTTAGTACCGTGCATGCCCAGCATGCCGAGATAAACCTCGCTTTCGCTATCGGCGCTGCCGAGACCTTTCAGCGTGGCGACCATGGGAATGCCGGTCTCCTGCGCCATGGCGCGCAGCGCAGGCACCGCCTGCGCCATACCGACGCCGCCGCCGATATAGAGCATCGGCTTGTGCGACTGCGCCATCAGCGCGCGCGCCGCTTCGATATGCTGCGGTGAATGGGCGAACGTCTCTTCGACCGGCAGCAGATGCGGGGTCAGCTCGCCGCTGGCGATTTGAATATCTTTAGGGATATCGACCAGCACCGGGCCAGGACGGCCTGACTGGGCGATAGCGAAAGCTTCCGCCATGACGGACGGCAGCTCCTCCAGCGACTCAACCAGAAAGCTGTGTTTGGTGCAGGCCAGCGACAGGCCCAGCACGTCGATCTCCTGAAAGGCGTCGGTACCGATAAACGCCGACGAAACCTGACCGGTGATCGCCACTACCGGCACCGAATCCATCATCGCGTCAGCCAGGCCGGTGATTAAGTTCGTCGCGCCAGGGCCCGAGGTCGCAATGCAGACGCCGGTTTTTCCGGTCGCGCGCGCATAGCCGATCGCCGCGACCACTGCGCCTTGTTCATGACGACACAGTAGGTGTTCCACGCCGCCATCGTAGAGCGCATCGTACACTGGCATGATGGCGCCGCCAGGATAGCCAAATACGGTGTCGACACCCTGCGCGCGTAAAGCCTGAACTACCCACTGTGCACCTGTCATGGTTATTCTCCTGTATCCTTAGGGGAACAACAGAATTTTATGCTACTGCTCATTGTTTGCTCCTCGGTAATTCGCTGATATTTGCGCTGGTCGAAAAAAAACCCCCGGACCTTGCGGTGCGGGGGTTTTTCGAATTCCAGGCTTGATTTTTAAGCCTTTCTTTCTCCAGGCGTAGCCCCGCACGGTGGGTTAATAATCACCACCACGCTAATCACGACTAGGCTAATCACTTGTAGAAGGGCTTTCATCTGTTGTCTGTTTTTTCGTTTGTTCGAAGTAATACCTACAGAGTTATCACAGTTATAGGTGCAATGACAACTTTTTCCATCGCTTTTTTTTATGGCCGTTGCGGGGATAAATAGATATCAGACTGTAATTAAAGACTTATTTTATGTGTGACAAATATTCATCACGTCCGTGACGCAATAATTAAGTCTGATATTTGTTAAGCCGCTCCAGAAAAAATGCATTCAGGTGACTCTTCCGCGGCTTTACTGCGGGCTCTGCCGAAAGATGCATTCTTTGGACTCGCTGTCGCCTTTCGGTCTCGCCATAATCGCCGCGTTAAGGAGCGGTTATGACATTGTCCAGAGTTCTTACCCGAGCGGCGCTAGGCGTAGAGGCGCCACTGGTCACCATAGAAGCGCATATCAGCAGCGGCCTGCCCGCGCTGACGCTCGTCGGTTTGCCCGAAACCACGGTGAAAGAGGCGCGCGAACGGGTGCGCAGCGCCATTATTAACAGCGGCTTCAGCTTTCCAGCAAAGCGCATCACCATTAATCTGGCGCCCGCCGACCTGCCTAAAGAGGGCGGGCGTTACGATCTGCCGATGGCTCTCGCGATTCTCGTGGCGTCTGAACAGCTTCCTGAGGCGAAACTGGCGCAGCATGAGTTCGTAGGCGAGCTTGCGCTTAACGGCGCGCTCTGCGGCGTTCAGGGCGCGATTCCGGCCGCGATGGCGGCGATGCGGGCCGGGCGGCAGCTGATCCTCTCTCAGGAAAATCAGCAGGATGTTGGCCTGATTCAACATGGCGATACGCTGGTCGCCGCCCATCTGCTGGAAGTCTGCGCCTGGCTGCAAAATCAGGGCGAGCTTGCACGCGCCCATTCTCTGCAGGATCGGTCTGAAGAACCGGCGGAAGACCTGAGCGATATCATTGGTCAGGAACAGGGACGTCGGGCGCTGGAGATTACCGCAGCGGGCGGTCATAACCTGCTGCTGATTGGCCCTCCCGGCACGGGCAAGACCATGCTGGCGACGCGTCTGCCCGGCATTATGCCGCCGCTCAGCGACGCAGAAGCGCTGGAGTGCGCCGCTATCGCCAGCCTGGTAGATAAGGTCAGGATGCGAAATGCCTGGCGCAAGCGCCCTTTTCGCTCGCCACATCATAGCGCGTCGCTTTACGCGCTTATCGGCGGCGGATCGCTGCCCCGGCCCGGGGAGATTTCGCTGGCGCATAACGGCGTGCTGTTTCTGGATGAGCTGCCGGAATTTGACCGGCGCGTGCTGGATGCGCTGCGGGAGCCTATCGAGTCCGGCGAAATCGCTATTTCCCGCGCCCGCGCGAAAGTGACCTATCCGGCGCGCTTTCAGCTGATTGCCGCCATGAACCCAAGCCCGACAGGCCACTATCAGGGGCAGCACAACCGCTGCTCGCCGCAGCAGGTGCTGCGTTATCTGAGCAAACTCTCCGGGCCTTTTCTCGATCGCTTCGACCTGTCGATTGAGGTGCCGCTGCTGCCGAGCGGGATGCTGAGCCGGCAGCCCGAGGCGGGCGAGAGTTCAGCCAGCGTCGGTGAGCGAGTAATAAAGGCGCGCGCGCTGCAAATGGCGCGTGCAGGCAAGATCAATGCGCATATGAGTAACGTCGACATCAAGATGTGGTGCGATATCGCCAGAGAGGATGCGGAATGGCTCGAAGAGGTGCTGAATCAGCTGGGATTATCCGTGCGGGCATGGCAGCGCATTTTAAAGGTGGCGCGGACGATTGCCGATCTGACAGGGGAAGAGAGGATTTTACGGAGACATCTGCAGGAGGCGGTCGCTTATCGCAGCATCGACCGGCTAATGATTCACCTGCACCGCAGCCTGGAATAAAAAATGGGGCTGATTGCCCCATTTTGTTTAGTCATCGCTGTCGCTGTAGTCTTCAACCGTATCCATCTGCGGCTTGCCGCCTGAAAGCGTATGAAAACGTTTAGGGCGCTTAATGCGAGAGGTGTATTTAGACCATACGCGCTCAGCTTCAGTTTGCGGCTCACGCAGACCACGACATACTTCTAAGAAAAGACGCTCTTCTTCCGTAGTCGGCTCACGCTTTGCTAAATCGAGTTCATTAAAAGCGAAACCATGACGTTCCAGCAATTGGGCTTCTTTAATGGTGAAATCACCATGCCGCGAGAAACCGCGCGGATAATGTTTGTTATCAAAGAAACGATTTGTGGTTGAGAAGCTTTCCGCCATCTTACACGCTCCTGATTCTCTTATGGCCGAGCTATTAATGGCGCGGAGTATTAGATAGGCTTGACAGAGTGTAAAACAAAACATTTAAATCTATACGACAAACATTTTTTGGGAGAAAGCTGTGGATACGGAATTACTGAAAACTTTCCTGGAAGTGAGCAGAACTCGCCATTTTGGGCGGGCTGCGGAAGCACTTTACCTCACACAGTCCGCCGTCAGCTTTCGCATCCGTCAGCTGGAAAATCAGCTGGGCGTTAACCTTTTTACTCGTCATCGCAATAACATACGGCTGACGTCGGCGGGAGAGCGCCTGCTGCCCTATGCGGAAAGCCTGATGAGCACATGGATGATGGCGAAAAAAGAGGTTTCGCATACGCAGCAGCACCACGAGCTGTCGATAGGGGCCAGCGCGTCGCTCTGGGAGGCCTACCTGACGCCGTGGCTGCAAACCCTTTATGAGAATCGGGAGAGCCTGCATCTTGAAGCGCGCGTGGCGCAGAGGCATCTTCTGGTTAAGCAGCTACACGAGCGCCAGCTGGATCTGCTGGTCACTACCGAAGCGCCGAAGATGGATGAGCTGACCAGCCAGCAGATCGGCCATATCTCTCTGGCGCTGTTTCGGGCGCGTAAAACAGAGAAGCGTGAGAAGTATGACTATATCAAGCTGGAATGGGGCGCGGACTTCCATCAGCATGAAAGCTATTTGTCAGGCGGCGATGATGTTCCTGTGCTAACCACCACCTCGGCGCACGTGACGCGCGAGCTGCTTTATACCACGGGCGCCTGCGCCTTTTTGCCAGACTACTGGCATAGCCTGTACAGCGATCTTATGGTGATCCCCGATACGCCGGTGGCAGTGCGTCCTTTATATGCGGTGTGGCTGCAGAACAGCGATCAGCAGGCGCATATTCGACAGCTGCTTAAGTTTCCGGTACTGGCGCGCTGACATTGCAGGCATAAAAGGCGAAGAGGCTGACGTTGTCGGCCTTTTGTTTGATCTTTTGCTGAATAAAAAGCAAAAAAAAATCCTTTGCCGAAGCAAAGGATTCTTTTTTCTGGCAGGGGCGGAGGGACTCGAACCCCCAACACCCGGTTTTGGAGACCGGTGCTCTACCAATTGAACTACGCCCCTAAAGAGGGTGGCGGTGCGGACGGGACTCGAACCCGCGACCCCCGGCGTGACAGGCCGGTATTCTAACCGACTGAACTACCGCACCACCGAATACTGCTGCTACCAGCGGGGTCTCGCTGATAACCGGTGTCACCCTCGCGGGTGGATACCAATTTGGATGCCTGGCAGTTCCCTACTCTCGCATGGGGAGGCCCCACACTACCATCGGCGCTACGGCGTTTCACTTCTGAGTTCGGCATGGGGTCAGGTGGGACCGCCGCGCTAAGGCCGCCAGGCAAATTCTGTCTTCCGCGCCGCCCGACGGGCCGCGCAGAATATATCCGGTACAAGCTGAAAATCTCGCGTCTCACAAAACGCCTCTGGCGTTGTAAGGTTAAGCCTCACGGGTCATTAGTACCGGTTAGCTCAACGCATCGCTGCGCTTACACACCCGGCCTATCAACGTCGTCGTCTTCAACGTCCCTTCAGGACCCTCAAGGGGTCAGGGAAAACTCATCTCGGGGCAAGTTTCGTGCTTAGATGCTTTCAGCACTTATCTCTTCCGCACTTAGCTACCGGGCAGTGCCATTGGCATGACAACCCGAACACCAGCGGTGCGTTCACTCCGGTCCTCTCGTACTAGGAGCAACCCCCCTCAGTTTTCCAGCGCCCACGGCAGATAGGGACCGAACTGTCTCACGACGTTCTAAACCCAGCTCGCGTACCACTTTAAACGGCGAACAGCCGTACCCTTGGGACCTACTTCAGCCCCAGGATGTGATGAGCCGACATCGAGGTGCCAAACACCGCCGTCGATATGAACTCTTGGGCGGTATCAGCCTGTTATCCCCGGAGTACCTTTTATCCGTTGAGCGATGGCCCTTCCATTCAGAACCACCGGATCACTATGACCTGCTTTCGCACCTGCTCGAGCCGTCACTCTCGCAGTCAAGCTGGCTTATGCCATTGCACTAACCTCCTGATGTCCGACCAGGATTAGCCAACCTTCGTGCTCCTCCGTTACGCTTTGGGAGGAGACCGCCCCAGTCAAACTACCCACCAGACACTGTCCGCAGCCCGGGTAACGGGCCTACGTTAGAACACCAGCCATTAAAGGGTGGTATTTCAAGGACGGCTCCACGCAGACTGGCGTCCACGCTTCAAAGCCTCCCACCTATCCTACACATCAAGGACCAGTGTTCAGTGTCAAGCTGTAGTAAAGGTTCACGGGGTCTTTCCGTCTTGCCGCGGGTACACTGCATCTTCACAGCGATTTCAATTTCACTGAGTCTCGGGTGGAGACAGCCTGGCCATCATTACGCCATTCGTGCAGGTCGGAACTTACCCGACAAGGAATTTCGCTACCTTAGGACCGTTATAGTTACGGCCGCCGTTTACCGGGGCTTCGATCAAGAGCTTCTCCTTGCGGATAACCCCATCAATTAACCTTCCGGCACCGGGCAGGCGTCACACCGTATACGTCCACTTTCGTGTTTGCACAGTGCTGTGTTTTTAATAAACAGTTGCAGCCAGCTGGTATCTTCGACTGGCCTCGGCTCCGGGAGCAAGTCCCCTCACCTACGCGCCAGCGTGCCTTCTCCCGAAGTTACGGCACCATTTTGCCTAGTTCCTTCACCCGAGTTCTCTCAAGCGCCTTGGTATTCTCTACCTGACCACCTGTGTCGGTTTGGGGTACGATTTCGTGTTGCCTGATGCTTAGAGGCTTTTCCTGGAAGCAGGGCATTTGTTGCTTCAGCACCGTAGTGCCTCGTCGTCACGCCTCAGCCTTAAGCATCCGGATTTGCCTGGATGCTCAGCCTACACGCTTAAACCGGGACAACCGTCGCCCGGCCAACATAGCCTTCTCCGTCCCCCCTTCGCAGCAACACCAAGTACAGGAATATTAACCTGTTTCCCATCGACTACGCCTTTCGGCCTCGCCTTAGGGGTCGACTCACCCTGCCCCGATTAACGTTGGACAGGAACCCTTGGTCTTCCGGCGAGCGGGCTTTTCACCCGCTTTATCGTTACTTATGTCAGCATTCGCACTTCTGATACCTCCAGCATGCCTCACAGCACACCTTCGACGGCTTACAGAACGCTCCCCTACCCAACAACGCTTGCGCGTCGCTGCCGCAGCTTCGGTGCATGGTTTAGCCCCGTTACATCTTCCGCGCAGGCCGACTCGACCAGTGAGCTATTACGCTTTCTTTAAATGATGGCTGCTTCTAAGCCAACATCCTGGCTGTCTGGGCCTTCCCACATCGTTTCCCACTTAACCATGACTTTGGGACCTTAGCTGGCGGTCTGGGTTGTTTCCCTCTTCACGACGGACGTTAGCACCCGCCGTGTGTCTCCCGTGATAACATTCTCCGGTATTCGCAGTTTGCATCGGGTTGGTAAGCCGGGATGGCCCCCTAGCCGAAACAGTGCTCTACCCCCGGAGATGAGTTCACGAGGCGCTACCTAAATAGCTTTCGGGGAGAACCAGCTATCTCCCGGTTTGATTGGCCTTTCACCCCCAGCCACAGGTCATCCGCTAATTTTTCAACATTAGTCGGTTCGGTCCTCCAGTTAGTGTTACCCAACCTTCAACCTGCCCATGGCTAGATCACCGGGTTTCGGGTCTATACCCTGCAACTTAACGCCCAGTTAAGACTCGGTTTCCCTGCGGCTCCCCTATACGGTTAACCTTGCTACAGAATATAAGTCGCTGACCCATTATACAAAAGGTACGCAGTCACCCCACAAAGAGGCTCCCACTGCTTGTACGTACACGGTTTCAGGTTCTGTTTCACTCCCCTCGCCGGGGTTCTTTTCGCCTTTCCCTCACGGTACTGGTTCACTATCGGTCAGTCAGGAGTATTTAGCCTTGGAGGATGGTCCCCCCATATTCAGACAGGATACCACGTGTCCCGCCCTACTCATCGAGCTCACAGAATGTGTGTTTTCGTGTACGGGAGTATCACCCTGTACCCTGCGACTTTCCAGACGCTTCCACTAACACACAAGCTGATTCAGGCTCTGGGCTGCTCCCCGTTCGCTCGCCGCTACTGGGGGAATCTCGGTTGATTTCTTTTCCTCGGGGTACTTAGATGTTTCAGTTCCCCCGGTTCGCCTCGCAACACTATGTATTCATGTTGCGATAGTGTGTCGAAACACACTGGGTTTCCCCATTCGGACATCGCCGGCTGTTGCGGTTCATATCACCTTGCCGGCGCTTTTCGCAGATTAGCACGTCCTTCATCGCCTCTGACTGCCAGGGCATCCACCGTGTACGCTTAGTCGCTTAACCTCACAACCCACAGGCGTCTTGCGACGTCGCGGATGTGATTAATTGAGAGACTCGAACGCGCCGCCTTTACTCCCTGTTACGGGGGAATAACGCCGCGCGTCGTTTCAATTTTCAGCTTGTTCCGGATTGTTAAAGAGCATAATACTTCGCAGCCCACCGTTTCCGGTACGCTCTGAAGTATTTCAGAAAACAGTATGGTGGAGCTAAGCGGGATCGAACCGCTGACCTCCTGCGTGCAAGGCAGGCGCTCTCCCAGCTGAGCTATAGCCCCATACAGTTACTGCAGAGACCGTCTACTACCACTCAACCTTTCCCTTAAGGAGAAACGTGAATTCGTGCTCAGGCAAGGCATGTTTTCGCGAAGCATAGTGAACTATGCGAGACGGAAACATAACGCAGCATGAGTGCGAATTGGTAGGCCTGAGTGGACTTGAACCACCGACCTCACCCTTATCAGGGGTGCGCTCTAACCACCTGAGCTACAAGCCTGTAGAGGTTTTTCTGCTCGTTACTTTCTATCAGACAATCTGTGTGAGCACTTCGAAAGGCAGTATCTTCAGGTAAGGAGGTGATCCAACCGCAGGTTCCCCTACGGTTACCTTGTTACGACTTCACCCCAGTCATGAATCACAAAGTGGTAAGCGCCCTCCCGAAGGTTAAGCTACCTACTTCTTTTGCAACCCACTCCCATGGTGTGACGGGCGGTGTGTACAAGGCCCGGGAACGTATTCACCGTGGCATTCTGATCCACGATTACTAGCGATTCCGACTTCACGGAGTCGAGTTGCAGACTCCGATCCGGACTACGACGCACTTTATGAGGTCCGCTTGCTCTCGCGAGGTCGCTTCTCTTTGTATGCGCCATTGTAGCACGTGTGTAGCCCTACTCGTAAGGGCCATGATGACTTGACGTCATCCCCACCTTCCTCCGGTTTATCACCGGCAGTCTCCTTTGAGTTCCCGACCGAATCGCTGGCAACAAAGGATAAGGGTTGCGCTCGTTGCGGGACTTAACCCAACATTTCACAACACGAGCTGACGACAGCCATGCAGCACCTGTCTCAGAGTTCCCGAAGGCACCAAGCCATCTCTGGCAAGTTCTCTGGATGTCAAGAGTAGGTAAGGTTCTTCGCGTTGCATCGAATTAAACCACATGCTCCACCGCTTGTGCGGGCCCCCGTCAATTCATTTGAGTTTTAACCTTGCGGCCGTACTCCCCAGGCGGTCGACTTAACGCGTTAGCTCCGGAAGCCACTTCTCAAGGAAACAGCCTCCAAGTCGACATCGTTTACGGCGTGGACTACCAGGGTATCTAATCCTGTTTGCTCCCCACGCTTTCGCACCTGAGCGTCAGTCTTTGTCCAGGGGGCCGCCTTCGCCACCGGTATTCCTCCAGATCTCTACGCATTTCACCGCTACACCTGGAATTCTACCCCCCTCTACAAGACTCTAGCCTGCCAGTTTCGAATGCAGTTCCCAGGTTAAGCCCGGGGATTTCACATCCGACTTGACAGACCGCCTGCGTGCGCTTTACGCCCAGTAATTCCGATTAACGCTTGCACCCTCCGTATTACCGCGGCTGCTGGCACGGAGTTAGCCGGTGCTTCTTCTGCGGGTAACGTCAATCGACGCGGTTATTAACCGCATCGCCTTCCTCCCCGCTGAAAGTACTTTACAACCCGAAGGCCTTCTTCATACACGCGGCATGGCTGCATCAGGCTTGCGCCCATTGTGCAATATTCCCCACTGCTGCCTCCCGTAGGAGTCTGGACCGTGTCTCAGTTCCAGTGTGGCTGGTCATCCTCTCAGACCAGCTAGGGATCGTCGCCTAGGTGAGCCGTTACCCCACCTACTAGCTAATCCCATCTGGGCACATCCGATGGTGTGAGGCCCGAAGGTCCCCCACTTTGGTCTCGCGACGTTATGCGGTATTAGCTACCGTTTCCAGTAGTTATCCCCCTCCATCGGGCAGTTTCCCAGACATTACTCACCCGTCCGCCACTCGCCACCCAAAGAGCAAGCTCTTCTGTGCTGCCGTTCGACTTGCATGTGTTAGGCCTGCCGCCAGCGTTCAATCTGAGCCATGATCAAACTCTTCAATTTAAGTTTGATTTGCTTAAACCAGTTAAGCGGTGCTCATCTGTAAAACGTCATAATGAATGTCATTATGTGTCCACTCGTGAGGCTTGATATTTTTTAAGCCCGAAGGCTTTTGATATCTGCTCTCGAGTGCCCACACAGATTGTCTGATAAATTGTTAAAGAGCATGCCGCGATTATTCAGCGGCGCGGGCTGCGTATATTACGCTTTCCGCTTTATCAGTCAAGCATTTATTTTTGCTTTCCTGACGATTCGAACCTTGCCGAATCTTACTTAACACCGCATTCCGTAAGCCGTTTTGCCGTGTCAGTGGAGGCGCATTATAGGGAGTTCTTCCGGGCTGACAAGCGCTAATTTCAAATTAATTTTCGAGTGCCGGTTTTTTCAGCAAAACTGCCCTAAACCGACACTTTTTCCAGCGACGGGAAGCCATAACGCTGCAAAACCGGCGACAATTGCAGCGCTTCGCCGTTGAGATCGGTGCAAAACGCGCAGTTCGCCTGAGAAGAGTACGCGCCAGGCGACTCATGTTCCAGCAGCCAGACGGTGCGACGCGCTATCGCCGCGCCTGAATCAATCAGACGCGTGCCTTCGGGCAAGACCTGCTGCAGCTCTTCGCGCAGTAAAGGAAAGTGCGTGCAGCCCAGCACCACCGTATCAGGCGGTTCGGCCATACGCAGCCAGGGCTGAACGGTGCGTCGCACATCCTCCAGCGCGATAGTCTCACCATGCAGCTTCTGTTCGGCCAGCTCCACCAGCTCCGCCGAGCCCAGCATGGCAATCCGGCATGAGGTGGCAAACTGCGCCACCAGATCGTGCGTATAAGGACGACGCACCGTCGCGCGCGTCGCCAGCAGCCCCACCACGCCATTGCGCGTCAGGCGCGCCGCGGGCTTAATCGCCGGCACAACGCCCACGACGGGGAAGCCGAAGCGCGCGCGCAGCGCCGGCAAGGAGACGGTGCTGGCGGTATTACAGGCGATGATGCAAAGCGAAAGCGGATGACGGCTGGCAATTGCGCCGACGATATCGACAACGCGCTCGACAATATACTCTTCGCTCTTCTCCCCATAGGGAAAACCGGCGTTGTCGAACGCGTAAAGATAGTGCAGATCCGGCAGCAGCTGCCGGACCTCATCATAGACAGAGAGCCCACCCACGCCGGAGTCAAACACCAGCACGGTGGGGCGCAGATCAGAAGCTGTAGCTGGCGCTGAGGTAATACTCCGTTCCTGGAGTTCGATAGCCATACGCTGTCTCGTAATCTTTATCAAACAGGTTGGCAATTCTACCACGAACCGTCAGCTGAGATGTGACCGGATACGACGCCGCGAGATCCCACAAACTGACGCCGCCCAGTTTAACGCGACGGGCAGGATAGCTGTTGTAGTCGTTATCAAAGCGATCGCCGAGATAGTGATACGTCACCGACCAGTCGAGGTTATAGATCGTCCAGTCGAGCTGATACTTAACCTGCTGCTTAGCGCGGCGCACCAGCTGTTGATCTGTTTCGCCGTCGCGCGCGTCGACGTAGTCATAGGAGATCTGATGACCCAGCGGGCCGGTATCAAATGAAGCCGTCGCCTCGACGCCTTTAATACGCGCCTTGCTGATGTTGTAGTAGCGATAGGTATTCGGATCGCTGTCAATCAGGTTATCAATGTCGTTGCGGTAACCGGATACGCGCCAGTTAACCGGCCCGGTCAGCCCTTCGAAGCCCCCTTCCCACTGCTTGCTCTTTTCGGGATCGAGGTCGGGATTGCCATAGCCCGGACTATAAATCTGCGACAGGTTCGGCGCCTTAAACGCGGTGCCGTACGAGGCGAAGGCACGATAGCCTGAAATAAACTCCCAGGACGCGGCGGTTTGCCAGGTGTTGTGCCAGCCGAACTGGTTATTGTCGTCGCCGCGCAGCGCGCCTTCCAGCGTCACGCTGCCGAACTGCTGCTGTCCGGTGAGATAGAGGCCGGTGTTGCGCTGCTCATATCCTTCCGCCAGGTAGTTGGTGCCCGGTTCGGTGGTCTCTTTCTGCCAGTCGATGCCGCCGCTAATCGCGCCCTGGCCGACCTGCACGGTGTTGCCCCACTGCAGGTTGTACTGGGTGACATCGTCAAAGGTGGAAGCGGCGCCGTAGCGGCCGTTGCGCGGATCGTAGTTGATATCTTTGGTGCGGCTGTAGCTGGCGATCAGCTGCGTCGAATAGATGTCGCGGTTGAAGCGCAGGCCGGTATCCCAGGTCTGACTATAGAGCTGACGCGTATCCGCCAGCCCGATGACGTTAAAATCCTTGTCGTAGGTCCAGGATCCATCATAGGCGGTGCGGTTGTCGAAACCGTAGCCGCGCACAAATCCGCTCAGCTCATCGCTGAACTGGTGCTCGAGGTTGCCATAGAGGGTCTTACTCATAAACCCGTCTCTGTCGCCCTGCGCCGGACCGTAGTCGTTAGGATAGCCCGCGCCGACGTCGAAGCCGCGGGTATAAGTGTAGTTGCCGGCCAGCGTCAGTTTGGTAGCGTCGCCCAGCATCTGCTGCGTCGAACCGTCGTAGGACTGATAGCCTTTCGAACCAACGCCTGCGGTCAGCGTGGTGCCGGGCTGCGCACGGCCGGTAATAATATTCACCACGCCGCCAATAGCGTCCGATCCATAAACCGCCGAGCGCGCGCCGCGGATATATTCGATACGCTGCACCAGCGAAAGCGGGATTTGGCTGAGGTCGGACGATCCAGAGATGCCCGCCTGGTTAAGGCGGATACCGTCAATCAGGATCAGCACGTGGCTCGAATTGGTGCCGCGAATAAACAGCGAGCTGCTTTGCCCCAGCCCGCCGTTCTGCGCCACGTCGACGCCAGGCAGACGGCGCATCACATCGGTCAGGCTCTTCGCCTGCCAGCGGTCGATCTCGGCGCGCGTCACCACGGTGGTGGGCGCCAGCACCGACGAGGCCGGCTGGGCGAAGCGGTTGGCGGTGACAATTTGCGTATCATCATTATCCTGAGCGAAACCAGGTTGCGCCCAAAGAGCAAGCGCCGTTGCGCTAAACGCAAACAGCGAAGCGGAGTGTTTTTTCATTGTTATGAGCATCCAAAAGACGAAACAGGATGCCGCAGGTATACGATCGATAGCACGCGATGACCGTACGAGTTGCGACGTCACGCCGGCAGGTCTTCGGGCTGGGAACCATAAGTGGCGAAGACTTCCCATCCAGATGGACAGTGTCTGCAAGGCGATCGCCACGACATTCCTTACCGCTGCGCGTCAGCTCCAGATTCGCACTGGATTCCCTATTAACTCAGGCTGAGGCCGGCGCAGGCAGTCTACAGGAGTGATAATGGAAGTCCAGACAGCCATACTGCCCAGCGCGCGCAGGACTGGACAATGCCAGGTGAATGCCTACAATCGCCCGGCAAGTTTGCTATTAACCAGGATCGCACATGACACCCGAACATCTCCCGACTGAACAGTACGACGCGCAACTGGCCGAGAAAGTCAGCCGTTTACAAACGATGATGACGCCGTTCGCCGCGCCTGAAGCGGAGGTGTTTCGCTCGCCGGTCAGCCACTACCGGATGCGCGCGGAGTTTCGTCTCTGGCACGATGGCGACGATCTCTACCACATCATTTTCGATCAGGCGACGCGCGAGCGTATTCGCGTCGATCGTTTTCCCGCCGCCAGCGAGCTGATTAATGCGGTGATGCCGGAAATGATCGCGGCGATCCGCGATAACCGCGTGCTGCGCCATAAGCTGTTTCAGATCGACTATCTCTCGACGATGAGCAACGAGATTGTTATCTCGCTGCTCTACCACCGCAAGCTGGAAGCGGACTGGGTGGAAGCGGCAAGCGCCCTGCGCGACGCGCTGCGTGCGAAGGGTTATAAGGCACAGCTGATTGGCCGCGCCACGAAAACCAAAATCTGCCTCGATCGCGACTTTATCGACGAGCGCCTGCCGGTGGCGGGCCGCGAGATGATCTACCGTCAGGTAGAGAACAGCTTCACGCAGCCCAACGCGGCGATGAACATTCAGATGCTGGAATGGGCGCTGGACGTCACCAGCGGATCGCGCGGCGACTTGCTGGAGCTCTACTGCGGCAACGGCAACTTTTCGCTGGCGCTGGCGCGCAATTTCCGCCGCGTGCTGGCGACCGAAATCGCCAAGCCGTCGGTGGCGGCGGCGCAGTTCAATATCGAGGCCAACCAGATCGATAACGTGCAGATTATTCGTATGGCGGCGGAAGAGTTTACTCAGGCGATGAACGGCGTGCGCAGCTTCAATCGCCTACAGGGCATCGACCTGAAGAGCTATGAGTGCGAAACCATTTTTGTCGATCCGCCGCGCAGCGGGCTGGATGACGAGACGGTGAAGATGGTGCAGGCCTATCCGCGCATCCTTTATATCTCCTGCAACCCTGAGACGCTGTGCGACAACCTGCAGACGCTGGCGCAGACGCATCAGGTTTCCCGTCTGGCGCTGTTCGATCAGTTCCCCTATACGCACCATATGGAGTGCGGCGTCTGGCTGACGCGCAAAGACGGATAAACGATCGCAGATTAGCGTAAAACGCAGGTGGTGTGGACGGAAGAGCAAAGCGTCCCGCGCCAGAAACAAAAACGGGAACCTCAGGTTCCCGTTTTTATTTGTCAGTCGTTGTTCTTGCGACGCTTTATCTTCACGGCGATCCAGAACACCAGCGCCACCATCAAAATGGTCGGAATAAAGTTGGAGCCGATATCGGGGTACTCGGCGCGCACCAGCGCGCTATAGACCAGAATACCCAGCAGGAAAAACGCCGCCGCCAAACCCGGCATGCCATCCGGCATATTGCGGTTCAGATAGCGCTGATGCAGGCTCCAGACCGCAAGCCCCAGCGCGATAATCGGGAAGATAGAAAAAGGTACAAAAGCGCTGAACAGCACGGAAAATGAGCCGTTAATCGCTAAACCGGTAATAAAAGCCAGCAGCAGCGTGCCTTTATCGCGGGAAGACGGTTGTGTCATGGCATTATCCTTATCGTTTACTCTTCGGGTTTTTCCAGGGTAACCGCCAGACGTTCCTGCTCGCGGCGATACCAGTAATAGGCGCCTTTGGCGATCATGCGCAGCTGCAGCACCAGGCGATCTTCAAGCTTGCGACGCTGCTCGATATCCACATCCAGCGCTTCCGCGCCTGCGCTAAAAACAATGGTGACCATCGCTTCCGCCTGCGCCTCGGTAAAGCTGCGCGGCATGCGATTTTCGATTTCAAGGTAGTCCGCCAGCTCGGCGATGAAATGCTGGATTTCACGCGCCACGGCGGCGCGAAACGCGGCGGAGGTACCAGAGCGTTCACGCAGCAGCAGCCGGAAGGCGTTGGGATTGTTGCCGATAAACTCCATAAAGGTAGAGACCGACGTTTTGATGATACTGCCGCCTTTGGCGATACGCTGACGCGCCTGACGCATCAGCTGACGCAGCATCAGGCCGCTCTCGTCGACCATGGTCAGACCCAGCTCATCAACATCTTTAAAATGACGATAAAAAGAGGTGGGCGCGATACCGGCCTCCCTGGCGACCTCGCGCAAACTCAAACTGGCGAAGCTGCGCTCGGCGCTGAGCTGGCTAAATGCCGCCTCTATCAGCGTACGTCTTGTACGTTCTTTTTGTTGCGCTCTGACGCCCATTGTCTCTGCCTTGTGACGAGTTAAGGGGGCACTATAACAAACTTTTCAGCGTACACAGGTCAAAGTTTGTGACTGCCTGTTAACCTCACGCTTTGTCAAACCGAGGGGAATTTCACTGTTAGAATTCAGATGTGCGCGGCGAGATGTTAGAATCTCGTTGTAAAAATGTATAGAAAATAGGACGTACTGGTATGCAAAAGTCTTACGATTACGATGCCATCGTGATTGGCTCCGGTCCTGGAGGTGAAGGTGCAGCCATGGGCCTGGTGAAGCAGGGAGCGCGCATCGCAGTGATCGAACGCTACCATAACATCGGCGGCGGTTGTACCCACTGGGGCACCATTCCCTCCAAAGCGCTTCGCCATGCAGTCAGTCGCATTATCGAATTCAACCAAAACCCGCTTTACAGCGATCACACTCGCCTGCTGCGCTCCTCGTTCGCCGACATTCTGAACCACACGGAGAACGTCATCAGCCAGCAGACCGCAATGCGCCAGGGCTTTTACGAGCGCAACCGCTGCGAGTTGTTTCAGGGCAACGCCCACTTTATTGATGCCAACACCATCGAAGTCGAGCATTACGACGGCACGCGCGAGCGCCTGACGGCGGAAAAATTCGTTATCGCCTGCGGTTCCCGCCCTTACCATCCGGCGGATGTCGATTTTACCCACCCGCGCATTTACGACTCCGACTCCATCCTCAACCTGCACCACGAGCCAGGCCACGTCATTATCTATGGCGCAGGCGTCATCGGCTGCGAGTATGCGTCGATTTTCCGCGGCCTGAACGTCAAGGTCGATCTGATCAACACCCGCGACCGTCTGCTGGCGTTTCTCGATCAGGAGATGTCCGATTCGCTCTCCTATCACTTCTGGAACAGCGGCGTCGTTATCCGCCACAACGAAGAGTTCGAGAAAATCGAAGGCGTTGAAGACGGCGTGATTATGCACCTGAAGTCGGGCAAAAAGGTGAAAGCGGACTGCCTGCTCTACGCCAACGGCCGAACCGGCAACACCGATTCGCTGGCGCTGGAAAATGTCGGGCTGGAGGCGGACGGACGCGGGTTGCTGAAGGTAAACAGCATGTATCAGACCGCGCAGCCGCACATCTATGCGGTAGGCGACGTCATCGGCTATCCGAGCCTGGCGTCAGCTGCCTACGATCAGGGCCGCATCGCCGCGCAGGCGATTATCAAAGGGGAAGCCAGCGCGCACCTGGTGGAGGATATCCCGACCGGTATCTATACCATTCCGGAAATCAGCTCGGTGGGCAAAACCGAACAGCAGCTGACGGCGATGAAGGTGCCTTATGAGGTGGGTCGCGCGCAGTTTAAACATCTGGCGCGCGCGCAGATTGTCGGCATGAACGTGGGCAGCCTGAAGATTCTGTTCCACCGCGACACCAAAGAGATCCTGGGCATTCACTGCTTTGGCGAACGCGCGGCGGAAATCATTCATATCGGCCAGGCGATTATGGAGCAGAAAAACGGTGGCAATACCATCGAGTACTTCGTGAATACCACCTTTAACTACCCCACCATGGCCGAAGCCTATCGCGTGGCCGCGCTGAACGGCTTAAACCGCCTGTTTTAACGTGGTGTCGAGATAGCCCTGCATGTGCGTGCGAATCGCTTCTGCCAGCTGCTCATAGCGGCTGCGCAGAGGCGAACCGGGACGATAGACCAGCGCGATGGTGCGCTGCGGCACAGGTTTATAGCACGGCAGATAGCAGACGCCGTCACGCACGCGCTCCTGCGGCACCGCCAGCGCAGGCAGCAGCGTGATGCCGCTTCCGGCCGCAACCATATTGCGCAGCGTCTCCAGGCTGGTGGCGCGGAAATGCGTATCTTCGTCAGCGCCCGCTTCAAAGCAGAAACCCATCGCCTGATCGCGCAGACAGTGGCCATCTTCCAGCATCAGCAGCTTTTCGCCCGCCAGATCGGACATCGGCACGCGATCGCGGTCGCGCCACGGGTGATCCTGATAGACCGCCAGCTTCATCGGCTCGTCGAACAGCGGCACCTCGATAAAGGCTTCGCTCTCTTTCACCAGCGCCAGAATCGCGCAGTCGAGCTTGCCGCTGTCGAGCTGGGCCAGCAGCTGCTGCGTCTGCGCCTCGTGCAGGTACATCTCTAGCTTGGGAAAGGTCTTGTGCAGCATCGGAATGATTTGCGGCAGCAGATAGGGGCCGGTGGTGGGGATCAGCCCGATATGCAGCGGGCCGGACATGGCTTCGCCCTGCTGGCTCGCCATCTCTTTTAATACTTTAACTTCCCGCAGCACGGTGCGCGCCTGATCGACCAGCAGCATGCCCGCCTGGGTGAACAACACTTTACGGCTGGTTCGCTCCAGCAGCATCACGCCCAGCTCATCCTCCAGCTTGCGGATCTGTCCGCTAAGCGTCGGCTGGCTGACGTGGCACGCGTCCGCCGCCCGGCGGAAATGGCGATGCTCGGCAAGCGAAACCAGGTATTCAAGATCGCGAATGTTCATTGTTATCCTCCAGACCACGATAGCCCGTGGCGATAGATAGGATAGCAATGAACGATTAGCCCTATCAAGCAATGATCAGAATAATGCACGCATCAAATTCAGGCGATTTGCTCTCAAAAAGAAAATAGGTTTGCAACTCAGGAAGGTAAGTCGGGTCGGCGGCAGCGACGATCTGGAGCAGACCCTGCTGGCAGCCCGAAAGAATCACTGTGTCAGCCGGAGCGCTGGCCCTCTGATGATGTGCCTAAAATAAAAATGAAATTCCGAAGCTAGAGGTTAGCGGGCAATTACTGCCCGCCTTTTTTTTGCCTGAGGATCAGCCGAGACGCTTTTTCGCCTCGGCGATGGCGAATGCGACCTGCTGCGGCGCGACCCCGCCTTTGGCATTACGTTTTTCCAGACAGGACTGCAGCGCCAGAATGGCGTAAACGTCCTCTTCAATCGCCGCGCTAAACTGCTTGAGCTGCGCCAGCGACAGCGCTTCCAGCGCCACGCCCTGCCCGATCGCTTCCACCACCGCTTCGCCGACGATATGGTGCGCTTCACGGAACGGCACCCCCTTCGCCACCAGATAGTCGGCCAGCTCGGTGGAGTTGGCGTAGCCCTGCTCCGCCGCTTCCTGGCAGCGCGGACGTTTCACCTGGATGCCGTCCAGCACCAGCGCCGACATATGCAGGCAGTCGAGCCAGGTATCGAGCGCGTCGAACAGCCCCTCTTTGTCTTCCTGCATATCTTTGTTATAAGCGAGCGGCAGCCCTTTCAGCGTCATCATCATGCCGGTCAGCGCGCCCTGCACGCGGCCGCACTTGCCGCGGATCAGCTCCAGCGCGTCCGGGTTTTTCTTTTGCGGCATCAATGACGAGCCTGACGTCACCTTGTCGGACAGCTCAACGAAGCCCGCTTCGCCGGTGTTGAAAAAGATTAAGTCTTCGGCAAAGCGCGACAGATGCACCATGCCGATAGAGGCGTCAGCCAGCAGCTCCAGCACGTGGTCGCGATCGGACACGGTGTCGAGGCTGTTGCGCGTGGCGGAGGCGAAGCCCAGCCAGCCGGCCAGCTGGTCACGATCGATGGCGTAGGCGGTGCCCGCCAGCGCGCCGCAGCCGAGCGGGCTAACGTCGAGACGCTTCAGCGTATCCTGCAGACGGCTTTCATCGCGCGCCAGCATTTCCACATAGGCCAGACACCAGTGCGCGAAGGTCACCGGCTGCGCGCGCTGCAGATGGGTATAGCCCGGCATCACCGCATCCTGATTCGCTTCGGCGGTCGCCGTCAGCGCCTGCTGCAGTTCGCGCGTCGCGCCCAGCAGCGCCTCGACCTGCGCTTTGCACCAGAGTTTAAGATCGGTCGCGACCTGATCGTTGCGGCTGCGGCCGGTATGCAGCTTTTTGCCCAGCGCGCCGACTTTCTCGATCAGCTGGCCTTCAACCCAGCTGTGAATATCTTCGGCGTCGCTTTGCAGAATCTGCTCCGGATCCGCCTGTACTTCGGCCAGCAGCGCATTCAGCGCCTGCTCCAGCTGCTGCTGCTCGTCGGCGCTCAGTACGTTGACCGTCACCAGCGCTTTGGACCAGGCGATGGAGCCGACAATATCCTGCTCCGCCAGACGATAGTCGAAGCGCAGCGAATCGTTGAACTGTTTGAAACGTTGGTCTGCTGCCTGGGTAAAACGTCCGCCCCAAAGTGCCATGTGAAACTCCTTCAATTCTTAAAACAGAGGCGGCCCGAAGCCGCCTCTGCGAAATCTGGTTGGGCGAGGCCTGCGCCTCGCCGGCTATTACTTCTTCTGCTCGTTCAGGGCGCGAATGCGCGAAGAGAGCGAGAACAGACGGATAAAGCCGCCTGCGTGACGGTGATCGTAAACCTCATCTTCGCCGAAGGTGGCGAACTCTTCCGAGTAGAGGCTGTTAGCGGAACGCTTCTCGATCGCCGTCGCCTGGCCTTTATAGAGCTGCAGCACCACTTCGCCGTTGACCTCTTCGGCCAGCGACTCGGCGGCGGCCTGGATTGACTTACGCAGCGGCGCGAACCAGCGGCCGTCGTACACCACGTAAGACATCTCATGGCCCAGCTGCTCGCGCCATTTGAAGCTGTCGCGATCCAGCACCAGCTGCTCAACCGCGCGCAGCGCGTTCACCATAATGGTGCCGCCGGGGGTTTCGTAGCAGCCGCGCGACTTGATGCCGACCAGACGGTTTTCCACGATGTCGATACGACCTACGCCGTGCTTCGCGCCAATGGCGTTAAGCGCTTCCAGACACTGGAACGGGCTCAGCCTTTCGCCGTTGACGGCGACAACGCGGCCTTTTTCCACGGTAACGGTGACGTTTTCCGGCTGATCCGGCGCTTCCAGCGGATCCACTGTCCACACCCAGCAATCTTTGTTCGGCGCGTTAGCCGGGCTTTCCAGCACCCCGCCTTCGGTCGAGATGTGCCAGGCGTTCTCGTCGCGGCTGTAGATTTTTTCCAGCGACGCGGTGGTCGGGATATTGCGCTCTTTCAGGTAGTCCAGCAGCGCTTCGCGCGAACGCAGGTTCCATTCGCGCCACGGCGCCACCACTTTCAGCTGCGGCGCCAGCGCGGTGTAGGTGGTTTCGAAACGCACCTGATCGTTGCCCTTACCGGTCGCGCCGTGACACAGCGCATCCGCGCCGACTTTCAGCGCCAGTTCGACCTGCGCTTTGGCGATAATCGGACGCGCCATCGAGGTGCCCAGCAGATAGGTGCCCTCATAAAGCGCGCCGGTCTGCAGCACCGGGTAAACGTAGTCGCTGATAAACTCTTCACGCAAATCGACCACGTGGCACTCGGAGGCGCCGGACTGCAGCGCTTTCTTCTCTATGCCTTCCAGATCGCTACGCTCCTGGCCGATATCCGCCACGAACGCCACGACTTCGCAGCCGCCGTAGTTCTCTTTCAGCCACGGAATGATGGCGGAGGTATCCAGGCCGCCGGAATAGGCCAGTACGATTTTTTTGATATTTTGCGTGCTCATGTCGTCATCCTAAATCTAAGTCGTTAAGCGAGGATCCGGGTGCCGATCGACACGCCGTTAAACAGGTCGGGCAGTTGCTCCGCGTGGCGCCAGCTGGCGATATCCACCGGGCGGCCCAGCGTGCGCGCCGCGTCGAGCGCCGCGTGCACTTTTACAATCATGCCATCGGTAATGATGCCTTGCGCGATCAGCTGCGCGGCTTTGGCGGTCGTCATCTCTTCGATGCGCTGGCCTTTGCCGTCGAGGATGCCGCTCACGTCGGAGAGCAGCACCAGATCGGCGCCCAGCGTCGCCGCCAGCGCGGTCGCCGCCTGATCGGCGTTAACGTTCATCAGCGCGCCGCCGTCGGTGATGCCGATAGAGCTGACGATCGGCATATAGCCCGCGGCCAGCAGCGTGTTAACCAGCGCCGGATCGCCCGGCTCGGCGTGGCCAACGTGTCCCAGCTCTTCATCGAACTGCGCCACTTTCACCAGGTCGGCGTCGCCCAGGCTCAGCCCGACCGCCTTGATGCCGTGCTTTTTCGCCCAGGCGAGCAGGGTTTTATTGGCGGTTCCCGCCAGCGCGCCGGTAATAATGTCGATCTGATCGGCAGGCGTCACGCGCAGGCCGTTCTTCTTCTTCACCGGCAGCGACAGCCTTTTCATCAGCTCGTCGACCACGCAGCCGCCGCCGTGAACGATCAGCAGCGGACGCTGATGGGCGCTGCGATAAGCCAGCAGCGCGTCGAACAGGCGCGCCAGCGCCTCTTCGCTGTCGAGCAGCACGCCGCCCAGTTTGATAATTAATGGAGTTGTCATGTGCGTCCTTGTCCGTTAAATCAGCGACTGCGTTTCAGGGAAGCCGAAGCGAATATTCATACACTGCACCGCCTGCGACGCGGCGCCTTTCAGCAGGTTATCTTCCGCCGCGACGACGATCAGATGCTCGCCCTGCACCGCGAAGCCGATGTCGCAGAACGGCTGGCCGATAACCGCCTTCAGCGCCGGCACGCCCTGCTCATAGACGCGCACCAGCGACTTGTCGTGGTAGGCGCGATGGAACGCCGCCGCCACGTCGTCATGGCTGACGCCCGGCTTCAGGCGGCAGGTGATCGTCGCCAGAATGCCGCGCGGGAAGTTGCCGAGGTGCGGCGTAAAAATCACCGGCGCGCCGAGGTGCGCGACGATCTCCGGATGATGGCGATGATTGAAGAGCCCATACGCCGACAGGCTCACTTCGCAGAAGCTGGTAGCGACGCTCGCTTTCCGTCCTGCGCCGCTCACGCCGCTGGTGGCGTTGATCACCGGCCACTGGTCGCCGTTAAGCAGATCGCCTGCGATCAGCGGCTTCAGCGCCAGCTGCGCCGCGGTGGGATAGCAACCCGGCACCGCCACCAGCTGCGCCTCTTTGATCTGCGCGTGGTTCCACTCCGCCAGGCCGTAGACCGCTTTATCGAGCCAGTCGCCGTGCTGATGGGTAAACCCATAATAGCGCTGATAAAATTCGCCGTCGTTAACGCGGAACGCGCCGGAGAGATCGAACACCACGCAGCCGGCTTTCAGGAATTCCGGCGCCAGATCGTGACTGACTTCGTGCGCCGTCGCCAGGAACACCACGTCCACCTTATCCGCCCACTCGGCCGCGCTGCTCAGCGGCTGCAGCGGCAGATCCACCACGCCTTTCAGCTGCGGATGCAGATCCGACAGAGGCTTTCCTGCATCCGGGCTTTGCGCTGAAACCGCCAAAGCGGTTATGTTCATATGTGGATGGCGATGAATAAAGGTGGCGAGCTCTACGCCAGCGTAACCACTGGCACCAACGATCAGCGTATTCAACATCAGGCTGTAACCCTTTTTACAGTCACACGTTCCGGGTCGCGGCTTTGCCCCGTTGCCCACGATGCCGTTTGCGAAGGATTTCTGCTTCCCAGCCAAGCGGCGTTAATGTATTTTTATTCACTATTAATGCATGAATATTGATACATCCTAACTCAAGGACCGTCAACAGTGAAGACAAAATTACCGCCTTTTATCGAACTCTACCGCCAGCTGATTGCGACTCCGACCATCAGCGCGACCGATGCGGCGCTCGATCAGAGCAATGAAACTTTAATCAATTTGCTGGCAGGCTGGTTTCGCGATCTGGGCTTCAGCGTCGAAGTGCAGCCCGTGCCCGGCACGCGCCATAAATTCAATATGCTGGCGCGCAGCGGCAGCGGCGCCGGCGGTCTGCTGCTGGCGGGTCACACCGACACGGTGCCCTTCGACGACGGGCGCTGGACGCGCGATCCCTTTACCCTGACAGAGCATGACAACAAGCTCTACGGCCTGGGCACCGCCGACATGAAAGGCTTCTTCGCCTTTATTCTCGACACGCTGCGCGACGTCGACGTCAGCAAACTGAGCAAGCCGCTCTATATTCTCGCCACCGCCGATGAAGAGACCACCATGGCGGGCGCGAAGTACTTCTCTGAAACGGCGAGCATTCGTCCAGACTGCGCCATTATCGGCGAGCCGACCTCGCTGAAGCCGGTGCGCGCGCATAAAGGCCATCTCTCCCACGTGATTCGCGTGCAGGGCCAGTCGGGCCACTCCAGCGATCCGGCGCGCGGCGTCAACGCTATCGAACTGATGCACGACGCGATTGGTCACCTGATGCAGCTGCGCAATACTCTGAAAGAGCGCTATCACCACGACGGCTTCGCCATTCCCTATCCGACCATGAACTTCGGCCATATTCACGGCGGCGACGCGGCGAACCGCATCTGCGCCTGCTGCGAGCTGCATATGGATATTCGCCCGCTGCCGGGCCTGACATTAAGCGATCTGGAAGGGCTGCTGAACGAGTCGCTGGCGCCGGTCAGCGCGCGCTGGCCGGGACGTCTTACGGTTGGCGAACTGCATCCGCCGATCCCGGGCTACGAATGTCCGGCTAATCATGAACTGGTCGCCGTGGTGGAAAAACTGCTCGGCACGCCGACTGAAGTGGTGAACTACTGCACTGAAGCGCCGTTTATTCAGGAGCTGTGCCCGACGCTGGTGCTGGGGCCAGGATCGATCAACCAGGCGCATCAGCCGGATGAATTTATCGATACCGCATTTATTAAGCCGACTCGCGCCCTGATCGCGCAGGTTGTGCAGCACTTTTGCCACTGATACGCAATAAACAGGGCAATTCACTGTTAAGAAAGTAAATTTCCTGATCTCTGCGCGGGATTTGTTGATAAGAATAACTTATCCCGCTCCCCTCCAGTTAAAATCTTTGAATTTCCGGCAGTTAGCGGCATGTTACCGGGCGCTTATGCGCATTGACGCCGCAGGGTTTACGTGGCTAGATAAAAGACGATGTTATACCCGGTGGGTGATTACTCATGCAGTTTCTGCGCGGTCGCAGGCTGTGGGTGTAGAAGTTTACAAAGACGATAAGGGTGTCAGGGTCACATGAACGAACAATATTCCGCAATGCGAAGTAATGTCAGTATGCTCGGCAAACTGCTCGGGGATACGATCAAGGATGCACTAGGAGAGAACATCCTCGACCGGGTGGAGACCATCCGCAAACTCTCAAAGTCATCCCGCGCGGGAAATGACGCTCATCGCAAGGAACTGCTCAACACGCTGCAAAATCTGTCGAACGACGAGCTGCTGCCCGTCGCGCGCGCCTTTAGCCAGTTCCTTAACCTGACCAACGTTGCCGAACAGTATCAGACCATTTCACGCAGCGGCGACGGCGCAAACCATCCCGAACTGCTGAAAACCACCTTCGATCGTCTTAAACAGCAGCCCGACGTCAGCGAAAACGCCATTCGCGCCGCCATCGAATCGCTGTCGCTGGAGCTGGTGCTGACGGCGCACCCGACCGAGATCACCCGCCGCACGCTGATCCACAAGCTGGTCGAGGTGAATAGCTGCCTGAAGCAGCTCGATCACAGCGATATCTCCGACTACGAGCGCAACCAGATTATGCGTCGCCTGCGTCAGCTGGTGGCGCAGGCGTGGCACACCGACGAGATCCGCAAATATCGCCCGACGCCGATCGACGAGGCGAAATGGGGCTTCGCCGTGGTGGAGAACAGCCTGTGGGAAGGCGTGCCCGCCTTTCTGCGCGAGCTGAACGAACAGGTTGAAGAGGCGTTCGGCGTGAAGCTGCCGGTAGACTTCGTGCCGGTGAAATTTACCTCCTGGATGGGCGGCGACCGCGACGGCAACCCGAACGTGACCGCCACGGTGACGCGCCACGCCATGCAGCTCAGCCGCTGGAAAGCCGCCGACCTCTTTCTGCGCGATATCGGCGTGCTGATTTCCGAACTCTCGATGTCTGAATGCAGCGAAGAGGTGCGCGAGCTGTGCGGCGACCCGGAGGCGATTGAGCCTTACCGCGTCATCCTGAAGCGCATGCGCAGCCAGCTGCTGAATACTCAGGCTTACCTTGAGCGCCGCCTGAAGGGCGAGCGCCTGCCGCGTCCCGCCGATTTGCTGGTCTCCAACGATCAGCTCTGGACGCCGCTTTACGCTATCTATCAGTCGCTGCAGCAGTGCGACATGGGCATTATCGCCAACGGTCAGCTGCTGGATACGCTGCGCCGCGTGAAGTGCTTTGGCGTGCCGCTGGTGCGCATCGATCTGCGTCAGGAGAGCACGCGCCATACCGAAGCGATCGCCGAAGTGACCCGCTATCTCGGCCTCGGCGACTATGAAAGCTGGTCGGAAGCGGACAAGCAGGCCTTCCTGGTGCGCGAGCTCAACTCCAAGCGTCCGCTGCTGCCGCGCCACTGGGAGCCGAGCGACGAAACGCGCGAAGTGCTGGAAACCTGCCGCGTCGCCGCCGAAGCGCCGCAGGGCTCTATCGCGGCCTACGTTATCTCAATGGCGAAGACGCCCTCCGACGTGCTGGCGGTGCATCTGCTGCTGAAAGAGGCGGGCATCACCTTCGCCATGCCGGTGGCGCCGCTGTTTGAAACCCTCGACGACCTCAACAACGCCAACGACGTCATGAGCCAGCTGCTGAATATCGACTGGTATCGCGGTTTTATTCAGGGCAAACAGATGGTGATGATCGGCTACTCCGACTCGGCGAAAGACGCCGGCGTGATGGCCGCCAGCTGGGCGCAGTATCAGGCGCAGGACGCGCTGATCAAAACCTGCGAGAAAGCCGGCATTGCCCTGACGCTGTTCCACGGACGCGGCGGCAGCATCGGCCGCGGCGGCGCGCCTGCGCACGCGGCGCTGCTCTCTCAGCCGCCGGGCAGCCTGAAGGGCGGCCTGCGCGTCACCGAACAGGGCGAAATGATCCGCTTTAAATATGGTCTGCCAGAAGTCACCATCGCCAGCCTGTCGCTCTACACCGGCGCGATTCTGGAAGCGAACCTACTGCCGCCGCCGGAGCCGAAAAAAGAGTGGCACAGCATTATGGATCAGCTCTCAAAGCACTCCTGCGCCATGTATCGCGGCTACGTGCGTGAAAACCCGGACTTCGTGCCCTACTTCCGTTCCGCCACGCCGGAACAGGAGCTGGGCAAGCTGCCGCTCGGCTCGCGTCCGGCGAAGCGCCGCCCGACCGGCGGCGTCGAGTCGCTGCGCGCCATTCCCTGGATTTTCGCCTGGACGCAGAACCGTCTGATGCTGCCCGCCTGGCTCGGCGCGGGCGCGGCGCTGCAAAAGGCGATGGACGAAGGCCATCAGGATCAGCTCGAAGCGATGTGCCGCGACTGGCCGTTCTTCTCGACGCGGCTCGGCATGCTGGAGATGGTATTCGCCAAAGCCGACCTGTGGTTGGCGGAATATTACGATCAGCGTCTGGTGGACACCACGCTGTGGCCGCTGGGCAAACAGCTGCGCGACCAGCTTGACGCCGACATCAAAGCGGTGCTGACCATCGCCAACGACGCGCATCTGATGGCGGATCAGCCGTGGATAGCCGAGTCGATCGCGCTGCGTAACGTCTACACCGATCCGCTCAACGTGCTGCAGGCGGAGCTGCTGCAGCGTTCGCGCGAACAGGAAGCGCGCGGCGAAGAGGCCGATCCGCGCGTTGAGCAGGCGCTGATGGTGACCATCGCGGGCGTCGCGGCGGGCATGCGCAATACCGGTTAATCCTTTCGCCCCTTCCGGGCAGGCGACTGCCCGGATACCTCTCTGCCGCTGCGCGTTTCGCGCTTGCCGGCGTTGTGCCTGAGCGCTACTTTGCTCTATTCTTTAGGACCATTCCTCGGTTATCTACATTCTCATTTACAGGAGTTGCCCTTATGGCATCAGGAATTTCTCGCATCTGGATGCGTACCGGCATGTTGCTCGGCGCCGCGTTGCTGGTGCTTAACCTCACCGCGTGCGGCGACAAAGAGGGCGATCAGCGCAAGGCCTTTATCGACTTTCTGCAAAACACCGTTATGCGCAGCGGCGAACATCTGCCGAGCCTGAGCGAAAGTCAGAAGCAGAATTTTGGTAAATATGCGGGCGACTACGCCATCCTTTACGGCTTTTCCCAGCAGGTGAATAAGGCGATCGATCAGGGCATGCGTCCAGTGGTCGATGAGCTGTCGGCGATCCGTGTGCCGCAGGACTATCTGACGCGCCGCGACGCGCTGCGCCAGGCGAACGGCGCGCTGGTGATTGTCACGCAGCAGCTGGAGAGCGCCAAAATGCAGGCGGACAGCAGCAAAGCCTCGCTTAAGCAGGAAGAGGATCTGAAAAAGGTCTACGACACCGCTTACGATAAAGTGGTCACGCAGCCGGCTAATCAGCTGGTGCCGCTGCTGCCGAAGCTGCAGGCGCTGAGCCAGGGCGCGGCGCAGGCGGGCGACTTCCTGCAGCAGCAGGGGCCGCGCGTCAGCTTCAACAATAGCGCCGTTCAGTTCCCGACCCCCGATCAGGTCACGCAATATAACGCGCTGATGAGCACTATCTCCGCCAACGCGCAGGCGTTAAATCAGGCGCAGACCGCCGTTCAGAACGGCCTGCAGTAATCTCTCCTCCGGGACAAGTTTCCCCGCTTGTCTCGGCTTTTCCGCCGTTGCTCTCTTTCAGATTATTGCCAGCCGGAGAAACCTGCCGGCAGGAGTGTGATCTGGCGCATTTTCAACCAAAAATACTTTGTGATCGTAGTCACATATATGAAACAAACAGAACAGATTTGAATGTGACATCAGTCACAGTTGAGCCTGTTTTGCGGCGAAAAAATAGCCTTTGTGGTTTTTTTACACCGGTATTATGTGATCTGACTCACTAAAAGAGCCCCTGCCCCCACCCAGATTAGGTGATCTGTATCACACTTAAGCCGCCTGCTACGCAGCGTCATATTCGCGTGCTAGAGTCCGCCTGCATACAGTAATAGCGACGGCTCGACGCCGTGCTGGCTTAACAAAAACAAACGCGCTCTCTTATTGCAGCGCGTCTCGATAAGGGGTGGCTTTATGTCCTCATCAGTCAAGGTCAAGGTTCAAAGCTTTGGTCGCTTTCTGAGTAATATGGTGATGCCTAACATCGGTGCGTTTATCGCCTGGGGTATCATCACCGCGCTGTTCATCCCGACCGGATGGATTCCTAACGAGACGCTGGCGAAGCTGGTCGGCCCGATGATCACCTACCTGCTGCCGCTGCTGATCGGTTTCACCGGCGGACGTCTGGTTGGCGGCGATCGCGGCGGCGTGGTCGGCGCGATCACCACCATGGGCGTCATCGTCGGCGCCGATATGCCGATGTTCCTTGGCTCGATGATTGCCGGTCCGCTGGGCGGCTGGGCGATCAAATCTTTCGACCGCGCCGTTGACGGTAAAATCAAAAGCGGCTTTGAAATGCTGGTCAACAACTTCTCTGCCGGCATTATCGGCATGTTGCTGGCGCTGCTGGCGTTTCTGGCGATCGGTCCGCTGGTGGAAGGTCTGTCGCATATCCTCGCCGCAGGCGTCAACCTGATGGTGCAGAACAACCTGCTGCCGCTGACCTCGATTTTCGTTGAACCGGCGAAAATCCTGTTCCTCAACAACGCCATTAACCACGGCATCTTCTCGCCGCTGGGCATCCAGCAGGCAAGCGAAGCGGGCAAGTCGATCTTCTTCCTGATCGAGGCGAACCCGGGCCCGGGCATGGGCGTGCTGGTGGCTTATATGATCTTTGGCCGCGGCAGCGCTAAGCAGTCTGCGGGCGGCGCGGCGATCATCCACTTCCTGGGCGGCATTCACGAAATCTACTTCCCGTACGTGCTGATGGCGCCGCGTCTGCTGCTGGCGGTAATTCTGGGCGGCATGACCGGCGTCTTCACCCTGACGCTGCTCAATGGCGGTCTGGTCTCTCCGGCCTCTCCGGGCTCTATCCTGGCGGTGCTGGCGATGACGCCGAAAGGCGCCTACTTCGCCAATATCGCGGCGATTATCGCGGCCTTCGCCGTCTCCTTCGTGGTCTCCTCTATCCTGCTGAAAACCAGCAAAGTCAAAGAGGAAGACGATATCGAAGCGGCGACCAAACGCATGCACGACATGAAAGCGCAGTCGAAGGGCCAGGCTGCCGCGGGCGCGCCGATCGTCGCCGACGCCAGCAGCGTTGACGTCAGCCACGTGCGTAAAATCATCGTCGCCTGCGACGCCGGCATGGGTTCCAGCGCGATGGGCGCAGGCGTGCTGCGTAAGAAAGTACAGGATGCGGGACTCACCAATGTGTCCGTCACCAACAGCGCGATTAACTCGCTGCCAGGCGATGTCGATCTGGTGATTACCCACCGCGACCTCACCGAGCGCGCTATGCGCCAGGCGCCGCAGGCGCAGCATATTTCGCTGAACAACTTCCTCGACAGCGCGCTCTATAGCAACCTGACCGATCGTCTGGTGGCGGCGAACCGCAGCGAGGCGCACCGCGAAGTGGTACAGACCGCGCTGGCGGACAGCTACGACACCAGCAACCCGCATCTGTTTAAGCTGGGCGCGGACAACGTCTTCCTCGGCCTGAGCGCCAGCAACAAAGAGCAGGCGATCCGCTTCGCCGGCGAGCAGCTGGTGAAAGGCGGCTACGTGCAGCCGGAATATGTAGAAGCGATGCTGGCGCGTGAAAAACTCACCCCGACCTATCTCGGCGAGTCGATCGCCGTGCCGCACGGCACGGTGGAAGCGAAAGATCGCGTATTGAAAACCGGCGTGGTGTTCTGTCAGTATCCGCAGGGCGTGCTGTTCGGCGACGATGCGGACGACGTGGCCCGCCTGGTGATCGGCATCGCGGCGCGCAACAACGAGCACATCCAGGTGATCACCAGCCTGACCAACGCGCTGGACGATGAAAGCGTGATTGAGAAGCTGGCGCACACCACCAGCGTGCAGGAAGTGCTGGATCTGCTGTCGGGCAGCCCGGCGACCGCCTAAACGTCCTGCGTGAATTTCCCTGGGGCGGGTAAGCCCGTCCCGATTTCCGGGGCGGGCGTGCCCGCCCCATCGTCATTTGATATGGGTCAATATTATGAAAGCGTTACATTTTGGAGCAGGTAATATCGGTCGCGGCTTTATTGGCAAGCTGCTGGCGGATGCAGGCATTGAACTGGTGTTCGCCGATGTTAACCAGGTGGTGCTGGATGCACTGAACGCGCGTCATGAATATCCAGTACATGTGGTTGGCGAGCAGGCGAAAGTGGAAATCGTGAAGGGCGTCAGCGCCGTCAACAGCACCAGCGACGACATTATCGCGCTGGTGGCGGAGGTCGATCTGGTGACCACCGCCGTCGGCCCGCAGATCCTGGAGCGCATCGCGGGCAGCGTGGCGAAGGGCCTGGTGAAACGCCATGACCAGGGCAACGATCGCCCGCTCAACATCATCGCCTGCGAAAATATGGTGCGCGGCACCAGCCAGCTGAAACAGCACGTGCTGAAAGCGCTGCCGGAGCAGCATCACGCCTGGGTCGAGCAGCACGTCGGCTTCGTCGACTCCGCCGTGGACCGCATCGTGCCGCCATCGGAAGCGGGCAGCAACGATCCGCTGGAAGTCACCGTGGAGACCTTTAGCGAGTGGATTGTCGATAAAACCCAGTTCAAAGGCGAGCTGCCTGCCATTGCGGGCATGGAGCTTACCGACAATCTGATGGCCTTCGTCGAGCGCAAACTGTTTACCCTCAACACCGGCCACGCCATCACCGCCTATCTCGGTCAGCTCGCCGGGCATCAGACCATCCGCGACGCCATCCTGGATGAGAAAATCCGCGCGGTGGTCAAAGGGGCGATGGAAGAGAGCGGCGCGGTATTGATCAAGCGCTACGGTTTCGACGCCGACAAGCACGCCGCCTATATCGAAAAAATCCTCGGCCGCTTCGAGAATCCTTACCTGAAAGATGACGTCGAGCGCGTCGGCCGTCAGCCGCTGCGTAAGCTGAGCGCCGGCGATCGCCTGATCAAACCGACGCTGGGCACGCTGGAGTATCAGCTGCCGCACGCGCATCTGGTGCAGGGCATCGCCGCCGCGATGCACTATCGCAGCGCGCAGGATCCGCAGGCGCAGGAGCTGGAAGCGCTGATTAACGAGAAAGGCCCGCAGGCGACGCTGGCGCAGATATCCGGTCTGGATGCCGACAGCGAAGTGGTGGCGGCGGCAGTCAGCGCGTATAACGCGATGGCCTGACCGGCGCGTGTCAGTTACGCACAAGCGGTACGGGCGCGGCGACGCGGCGCCCGTTGACGGAATCAGAATTCTGCAGGCGACAATGGAAGAGAAGCAAGCTTTTGAAAACCGGGTGCTTGAGCGCCTGAACGCCGGACGCTCGGTGAGAAGCTTCCTGATCGCCGCCGTCGAGCTGTTGGCCGAAGCAGTCAATCTGCTGGTGCTGCAGGTGTTTCGCAAGGACGATTATGCGGTGAAGTACGCGGTCGAGCCGCTGCTGCTGGGCGACGGCCCGCTCGGCGAGCTGCCGGTGCGCCTTAAGCTGATCTACGGCCTGGGGGTGATCAGCCGCCATGAGTATGAAGATTGCGAGCTGCTGCTGGCGCTGCGCGAAGAGCTGAACCACGATCGGAACGACTACCGTTTTACCGACGATGAGATCCTCGGCCCGTTCGGCGAGCTGCACTGCGTGGCCGCCTGGCCGCCGAAACCGGACTTTCATCCTGACGACGTCGAGCTGCGCGCCATGCAGCAACAGCGCTATCTGCAAATGGTGCGCTCGACCATGGTGCTCTCTCTCACCGAACTTATCTCGCGTATCAGCCTGAAACAGGCGTTCAAACGTCCCGGCGCCTGAGGTTCAGGCGCCCTGGTCTCTCGCCGCGCGCGAATTTACGCCGCTTTTCGTGTATCCTTTGCCTGTTTTCCACAACGAGTTTTCGCCATGAAAGAGCAAGAAAAAGCCGAGATTAAACGTCTGAGCGATCAGCTGGACGCCCTGAATCGTAAAGAGCCGCAGCTGCTGGAAGCGGGCGACGCCGAAAAGCTGG
This sequence comes from Pantoea sp. X-Soil-MYKO-1289, assembly GCF_059730625.1. Classification (NCBI taxonomy): domain Bacteria; kingdom Pseudomonadati; phylum Pseudomonadota; class Gammaproteobacteria; order Enterobacterales; family Erwiniaceae; genus Pantoea; species Pantoea sp. X-Soil-MYKO-1289. The sequence goes on along the minus strand of NZ_AP036004.1, from coordinate 84,509 downwards.
GCGCGCTGCTGAAAGAAAAAGAGAAGCTGGTTACCGAGATTGAACGTCTGCGCGACAAGCGCGACGACAAGCTGAGCAAAGAAGCGCAAAAGCTGATGGATCTGCCGTTCAGCCGCGAGATCACCAAAAAAGAACAGGCCGATATGGGCACGCTGAAGAAAAGCGTGCGCGGTCTGGTGGTGGTGCATCCAATGACCGCGCTGGGCCGCGAAATGGGCCTGAAGGTCATGACCGGCTTCGCGAAGAAGCCGTTCTGAGTGCGGGATCAGGCGGCCGCCTGATCCTCTCCGCGCTGGCCGACGGCAGCTGACACCTGCTGCGCCAGCGCATCCAGCAGTTCATAACGCCGCCGATACTCGGCGCGCTTCTTACTGGCGATCTCCTCCAGCGCTTTACGCGGCAGGCTGAGCGGCAGCTGATAAAGCCCGTCTTTGCGCGCCTCGCCGCCCAGCGATGTCCAGAACTCGCTGTAGCTGGCGAAGAAGTAATCGCTTTTGCTGTGACGATAGCGCAGGCTGCGGAACACGTGCGTGGTATCGCCGACGGCGATAATCTTCTCCGCCGCGCAGCACTGCGCCAGCATACAGACCACCTCCATAACAATGCGTTTGGGAAACAGCCCGTGCGCCGCTTTCGTCGCCTCGCGGATCACCTCGTTGGAGACATGTTTGCGCGGCCCCTGCAGGCCGCCGATCAGCAGGGTGCGCAGCCCCGCTTCCTTGATCAGCGAAAACGAGAGCGAGGCGATAGCTTCATTCTGATAGCGCAGCACCAGCGTAATTTCCCCTTCGCGGTCGAAACGCCCTGGGCAGGAAAAAAGCTCGAACGTCTCGCCGTTTTTCCCACTCAGCGTCGCCAGTAAATTATCGCCGGGGCTTTGCAGCAGCTGACGCAGCCTGCCGTTTTGCAACGCGGCGACCAGCTGATAATGATCGAGAATCGCCTGAGCGCGCGCCGCCACGCTCAACCCGGCGCGCAAATAGGGGCGATGCGGCTTCGCCGGTAACAGCCCCTGCACGCTCATCACCTGATGCAAATCGGGCAAGTGCGATAGCTGATGTAGATAGCGCAGCGTCGTCACGGGAAACGCCACGGTTCGCAGCGCGAACTTCAGGCGGAATTGTTTACTCAACCACAGTTTATTCGGGATATATTTTCCGCTGATTAACTGAAAAAACAGCGAAGCTGACGACTCGGTGGTCGGCGCAGACGTAGTTATAATGGACATAATGTTACATTCTCTGGTGGAATGTAATTTAGCCTACCTGCGTGAAATTCAACGGAAGGTTAATGTCCTGAAAGGTTAAAAGCCTACTGCATGCATGTTTAGCTGCGGTTTAATTACCGCTGTTTCAGCCATAAAAAAAACCGGCGAATCGCTTCACCGGTTTTGGTTTTTTAAACGGATAAACTTATTTTGCAGAAGCGAAACGCGCTGCCGCTTCGTCCCAGTTCACCACGTTCCAGAACGCCTTAATGTAGTCAGGACGTTTGTTCTGATACTTCAGGTAGTAGGCGTGCTCCCAGACGTCCAGGCCCAGAATCGGGTAGCCTGATGCGCCGGAGATCGCTTCGCCCATCAGCGGGTTGTCCTGGTTTGCGGTAGAGACCACGGCCAGTTTGTCGCCTTTTTTCACCAGCCACGCCCAGCCTGAACCAAAGCGGGTAGCGGCGGCTTTTTCAAACTCTTCCTGGAATTTCTCAACGCTGCCGAAATCTTTTTCGATAGCCGCTTTCAGGTCGCCCTGCAGCGTGGTGCCGGTTTTCAGGCCTTTCCAGAACAGGCTGTGGTTAGCGTGGCCGCCAGCGTTGTTGCGCAGCACGGTTTTTTTGTCTGCCGGAACCTGATCCAGTTTGGTGATCAGCTCGTCGACCGGCAGGTCAGCGAATTCAGTTCCTTCCAGCGCTGCGTTAGCGTTGTTAACGTAGGTCTGGTGGTGTTTGGTGTGATGGATTTCCATCGTCTGCTTGTCGAAGTGCGGTTCCAGTGCGTCGTATGCGTAAGGCAGGGATGGCAGTGAATAACTCATGTTCTTCCTCTCCATTTCATATTTGGGCGGCGCCGCCTGATGGCGTGCCGCGTAAGCAGTCGAACCATTATAGTTAAATTCATGATCCGTAAAAGGGTAATCAATGCCGCATTAAATATAAGGAATTTACAAATCGGTTATAAACAAACTGTTGTTTTTACAGCCCGCCGCCGCTTAACCCCCCTTAACGCAGGCGCTGCGGATGGGTATAGACCGTGGCGCGTCCCGGCTTGCAAAAGCCGACAAGCGTAAGGTTGCAGCGCTCCGCCACCTCGACGGCCAGACGCGTCGCCGCCGAAACGGCGAACAGGATCTCGACGCCGCACATCGCGGATTTCTGCACCATCTCATAGCTGGCGCGGCTGGAGACCAGCACCGCGCCGTCGCCCCACGCCGCGCGGCTGCGGTAGCCGAGCAGCTTATCCAGCGCGACGTGGCGCCCCACATCCTCGCAGCCGCCAGCCAGCTCGCCGTCTGGACGCAGCCAGGCCGCCGCATGGGTGCAGCCGGTTTGCTGGCCGACCGGTTGAACGCTTTTCAGCTGGCTCAGGCCGCGATCCAGCTGCGCCAGATCGAAGGTCTGGGTAAAAGGCAGCGGCTGCACCGGCTTGCCGATCTGATCCAGCTGCTCGACGCCGCATACGCCGCAGCCCGTGCGTCCCGCCAGCGCGCGACGCTGTTCTTTCAGCGCCATAAAACGTCGGCTGGAAAGTTCGATCTGCACCTCAATGCCGTTGCAGCCCGGCACCACATCCAGACCAAAAATATCGCCCGGCGCGTCGATAATGCCTTCCGACAGAGAAAAGCCGATGGCGAACGCCTCCAGATCTTTCGGCGTGGTCATCATTACCACGTGGGAGATGCCGTTATAGACCAGGGCGACGGGCACTTCGTCCGCCAGCCAGTCGGGCTGCGCCACGGTCAGATCGGCACGCTGCCACACCGGCATTTCGCTGGCGCCGCGCTGAATTGTTAAATTTTCGCCGGGAGTTTGCGGGATAACGTTCAAGGAGTACGACCTGTTATTAACAAGAAATTAAATTTTGCACGGCCGCAAAGGCGGCCAGCCGCACGGTTAAGTGTGCCCTGTTGTCACCGGCAGCGCAAAAAAACCGCTATACAAATTATGCGGCGCAAAGATAGCCGATGGCGCTGCGGCGCGCTGCCGAGACAAATGAGAATGATTTTCCGTTGCGCTTTAACATCGATTTTTATACGGGAATGATATTTTTCTCGCCGCCTGAAAAACGCGGCGCGCTATCAGTCGCTCTCTAAACAAATTTAAACAGAATTTAAAAAAAGCATTACCAGAGACTAACTTATTGACCTTTATCAAATAAAACGCTGTCAGGCTTGTTATTTTGCATAGCTTCGCAATGGAGCCAATAAAGAAGAAAGATAAATGCAAATTACCAGACGGAGTTTTTTCAAAATCTGCGCTGGCGGAATGGCGGGAACCAGCGCCGCGCTGCTGGGCTTCGCCCCGGAATCCGCGCTCGCCAGTGTCAGAGAATATAAACTTCTACGCGCAAGAGAGACGCGTAATAACTGCACTTACTGTTCCGTCGGCTGCGGCATGCTGATCTATAGCCTCGGCGACGGCGCGAAAAATGCCAGCGCCGCTATCTACCATATCGAAGGCGATCCCGATCATCCGGTTAGCCGCGGCTCGCTCTGCCCGAAAGGCGCGGGCGTGCTCGACTATATTCACAGCGATCAACGGCTGAAATATCCGGAGTATCGCGCGCCGGGCAGCGACAGATGGCAGCGCATCAGCTGGCAGGAGGCTTTTGAACGCATCGCCCGGCTGATGAAGCAGGATCGCGACGCTCACTTCCAGCAAACCAACCCGGCAGGCGTCACGGTTAACCGCTGGCCGACCACCACCATGTTCTGCTCGTCGGCCGCCAGTAATGAAACCGGCCTGCTCGATCATAAATTCGCTCGCGCGCTCGGCATTGTCGCGCTGGAGAACCAGGCCCGGCTGTGTCACGGCCCGACGGTCGCCGCGCTGGCGCCCAGCTTCGGCCGCGGCGCGATGACCAACAACTGGAACGACATTAAAAACGCCAACGTCGTGCTGATCATGGGCGGCAACCCGGCGGAAGCGCATCCTGTCGGATTTAAGTGGGTGATTGAGGCGAAGACGCGCAACAACGCGCAGGTCATCGTGGTGGATCCGCGCTTCAACCGCTCGGCGTCGGTGGCGGATCTCTATGCGCCGGTGCGCGCGGGCAGCGACGTGGTGTTCCTGATGGGCATCATCAACTATCTGCTGCAGCACAACCAGATCCAGCAGCAGTACGTGCGCGCCTTCACCAACGCCGCGCTGATCGTCAGCGAGGGCTATAGCTTCGAAGAGGGGCTGTTCAGCGGCTACGACGCGGAGACGCGCCAGTACGATCGCGCCAGCTGGCACTATGAGCTGGATGAGAAGGGCCATGCGCGCCGCGACGACAGCCTCACCCATCCGCGCTGCGTACTGAATCTGCTGAAAGCGCACGCCAGCCGCTATACCCCGGAAATGGTGACGCGCCTGTGCGGCACGCCCCATGAGACCTTTCTCGCTATCTGCCGCCAGCTGGCGACCACCAGCGCACCTGACCGCACCGCCACCATCCTCTACGCGCTGGGCTGGACGCACCACACCAACGGCTCGCAGATTATCCGCACCGCCGCGATGATCCAGCTGCTGCTGGGCAATATCGGCATGCCGGGCGGCGGCATCAACGCGCTGCGCGGCCACTCCAACGTTCAGGGCTATACCGATCTCGGCCTGCTGTCGCAAAGTTTGCCGGGCTATCTGCCGCTGCCGTCGGAAAAACTGGCGACGCTGGCGGACTATTTGCAAAAAGCGACGCCTGCCGCGTCGCTGCCAGGCCAGGTCAACTACTGGCAAAACACCGATAAGTTCTTTATCAGCCTGATGAAGAGCTTCTACGGCGACGCCGCCACGGCGGACAACCAGTGGGGTTATGACTGGCTGCCCAAATGGGACAAGAGCTACGACTGCATGGCGCAGGCGGAAATGATGGAGCAGGGCGAAATAAATGGCGCCCTTATTCAGGGCTTTAACCTGCTCGCCGCCTTCCCCGATAAAAACAAAGCCTGTCGCGCGCTTTCGCGCCTGAAGTATATGGTGGTGATCGATCCGCTCAGCACCGAAACCGCCAGCTTCTGGCAGCCTCACGGCGAATTCAACGACGTCGATCCAACCCAGATCGCGACGGAGGTGTTCCGTCTGCCCTCTTCCTGCTTCGCCGAAGAGGACGGCTCGGTCGCCAACTCGTCGCGCTGGCTGCAGTGGCACTGGGCGGCGGCCGAGCCGCCTGGCGAGGCGCTGCACGACGGCAAAATTCTTGGCAATCTCTTTTTGCGCCTGCGTGAACTCTACCGTCAGGAAGGCGGCGTCGCCCCAGAGCCGCTGATGGCGATGCGCTGGGACTACAGCAATCCTGCCGATCCGTCGCCGGAAGAGGTGGCGCAGGAGAGCAACGGCCGCGCGCTGCAGGACGTTTACGACGCCAGCGGCAAGCTGCTGCTGAAAAAGGGCCAGCAGCTTAACTCCTTCGCCGAACTGCGTAACGACGGCAGCACCGCCTGCGGCTGCTGGATCTATACGGGCAGCTGGACGCCGCAGGGCAACCAGATGGCGCGTCGCGACAACGCCGATCCCTCCGGGCTGGGCGCAGTGTCGGGCTGGGCCTGGGCCTGGCCGGCAAACCGCCGCATTCTCTATAACCGCGCCTCCGCCGACGAACAGGGTAAAGCCTGGGATCCGAATCGTCGCCTGATCGAGTGGGACGGCCAGCGCTGGCAGGGCATCGACGTGCCGGACTATCCGCTGACGATGGCGCCGCAGCAGCAGGCGGGCCCCTTTATCATGCAGCCGGACGGTATGGGCCATCTCTTCGCGCTCGACAAAATGGCCGATGGTCCCTTCCCTGAGCACTACGAGCCGATGGAGAGCCCGCTGGAAGCCAATCCGCTGCATCCGCAGCAGAGCCATAGCCCAGTGGCGCGTATTTTTGCGCGCGACGCTGCGCATCTGGGCGAGGCGGCTGAATATCCCTGTGTCGCCACCACCTACTCCATTACCGAGCTGTTCCGCCACTGGACGAAACACGCTCTGCTGAACGCCATCGCGCAGCCGGAGCAGTTTGTTGAGATCGGCGCGGAGCTGGCGGCGGAGAAAGGCATCAAGGCGGGCGACAGCGTTAAGGTCTCTTCCCGCCGCGGCTATATCAAAGCCAAAGCGGTGGTGACGCGGCGCCTGCAGCGCCTGCACATCGACGGCAAGCCGATCGATACCGTTGGCATTCCCTGCCACTGGGGCTTCGAAGGCGCAACGCGCAAAGGCTTCCTCGCCAACACGCTGACGCCGTCAGTGGGCGACGCTAACTCGCAAACGCCGGAATATAAAGGTTTTTTAGTGAAAGTGGAAAAGGCGTAACGGAGAACGAACATGGCTTATCCCACACAGGACATTATTCGTCGCTCCGCGACCAGCTCACTCACGCCAGCGCCGCAGGTGCGCGATCACCGGCAGCAAGTCGCCAAGCTGATCGACGTCACCACCTGTATCGGCTGTAAAGGCTGTCAGGTCGCCTGCTCAGAGTGGAACGATATCCGCGCCGAGGTTGGACACAATATCGGCGTTTACGACAACCCGACCGATCTCGATGCCAAAGCCTGGACGGTGATGCGCTTCTCGGAGGTTGAAGAGAATGGCCGACTGGAATGGCTGATCCGCAAGGATGGCTGCATGCACTGCGCCGATCCCGGCTGTTTGAAAGCCTGCCCGTCGGCGGGCGCTATCGTGCAGTACGCCAACGGCATCGTCGATTTCCAGTCTGAACACTGCATCGGCTGCGGCTACTGCATTGCGGGATGCCCGTTTAACGTGCCGCGCATCAGCCAGGAGGACAACCGCGCCTATAAGTGCACGCTCTGCGTCGATCGAGTCAGTGTCGGGCAGGAACCGGCCTGCGTCAAAACCTGTCCGACCGGCGCGATCCACTTCGGCAGCAAAGAGGAGATGCAGCAGCTGGCGGCGGAGCGCGTCGCCGATCTTAAATCGCGCGGCTTTGAAAACGCCGGCCTGTACGATCCGGCAGGCGTCGGCGGCACCCATGTGATGTATGTGCTGCATCACGCCAATAAGCCGCAGCTCTACCACGGACTGCCGGAAAACCCCGGCATCAGCCCGACCGTGACGTTCTGGAAAGGCGTCTGGAAACCGCTGGCGGCGATAGGCTTCGCCGCCACCTTCGCCGCATCGGTGTTCCACTATGTCGGCGTAGGCCCGAATCGGGTCGACGAGGAGCAGCATAAGGAGGAGGAAGAATGAAAAAAGGCGAGCGCATCATACGCTACCGCGCGGCGGAGCGTATCAATCACTGGATTGTCGCGATCTGTTTTGTGCTGCTGGCGTTGAGCGGACTGGGCTTTCTGTTCCCCTCGTTCAACTGGCTGATGAATGTGCTGGGCACGCCGCAGCTGGCGCGCATCCTGCATCCCTTTATCGGCGTGACCATGTTCGCTGCCTTTATGCTGATGTTTTTCCGCTACTGGCATCACAATCTGGTGAACAAAGAGGACCTGCTGTGGGCGCGCAATATCCACAAAATTGCCCTCAATGAAGAGGTCGGCGATACTGGCCGCTATAATTTTGGCCAGAAGTGTGTGTTCTGGGCTGCTATCATCAGCTTAGTGCTGCTTCTGCTCAGCGGCGTGGTGATCTGGCGTCCCTGGTTCGCCGGCGCCTTCAGCATTCCGCTGATCCGCGCGGCGCTGCTGGTGCATTCTTTCGCCGCCGTGGGCCTGATCCTGGTGATTATGGTGCACGTCTATGCGGCGCTGTGGGTTAAAGGCACCATTACGGCGATGGTCGAAGGCTGGGTAAGCCCCGCATGGGCGGAAAAGCACCATCCTCGCTGGTATCGCGAGCAGCGTAACCGCTCAACACAACAGGAAAAACGCCCCTGATGAGTATTCGCATCATCCCGCAAGACCAGCTGGAGAAGAGCGAAAAAAACACGGCGGATACCATTCCGCCGTTACTTTTTCCACGGCTGAAGAACCTCTATAGCCGCCGCGCCACGCGACTGCGCGAGCTGGCGGCTAAAAATCCGCTGGGCGACTATTTACGTTTCGCCGCCAAGATCGCGCAGGCGCAGGAGATCGTTCTGTACGACCATCCTCTGCACCGCGATCTCTACGATCGCCTGGTGCAGAGCGCCGCCGAGGGCAAACCGCCGCTCGATATTCACAGCCTGCCGCGCGACGCGCACTGGCAGCAGCTGCTGCACTCGCTGATCGCCGAGCTGAAGCCGGAGATGACCGGCCAGGCGCTGGCGGTGCTGGAAAACCTGGAAAAAACCGCCGCGGGCGAGCTGGAAACCCTCGCCAGCGCGCTGCTGGCGGGCGAGTTCGCGCTGGTCAGCAGCGATAAAGCGCCCTTTATCTGGGCGGCGCTGTCGGTTTACTGGGCGCAGATGGCGGCGCTGATCCCCGGCAAAGCGCGCGCCGAATATGGCGAGCAGCGCCAGTTCTGCCCGGTGTGCGCCAGCATGCCGGTCGCGAGCGTGGTGCATCTCGGCACGCAGCAGGGCCTGCGCTATCTGCACTGCAACCTGTGCGAAAGCGAATGGTATGTGGCGCGCAGCAAGTGCAGCAACTGCGAGCAGACGCGCGATCTGCACTACTGGTCGCTGGACAGCGAACACGCGGCGGTCAAAGCGGAGAGCTGCGGCGACTGCGGCACCTATCTGAAGATGCTCTATCAGGAAAAGGATCCGGCGCTAGAGCCTGTGGCGGACGATCTCGCCTCGCTGGTGCTGGATGCGCGCATGGAGCAGGAAGGCTTCTCACGCAGCAGCCTGAACCCTTTTCTTTTCCCGGATGAGAGCTGACTCAACCCTTTAACGGCGGAGAAGTGCGATGAAACTGATCGGCAGCTATACCAGCCCTTTTGTACGGAAAATATCTGTCATCCTGCTGGAAAAAGGCATCCTGTTTGAATTTGTTAACGATGCGCCCTACAGCCCCGACAGCCACGTCGCGCTCCACAATCCGCTGGGCAAAGTGCCGACGCTGATTGACGATAGCCAACAGGCCTGGTTCGACTCTTCGATTATCGCGCAGTACCTGGAACTGCGCGGCGACGCGCCCGCGCTGCTGCCGGAGGACGCCTGGCTGGCGCTGCATATTCGGCAGACCGAGCGGCTGGCGGACGGCGTCAGCGACTGCGCCAGTATCATCGTGCGCGAGAAGCTGCGCGCGCCGGAGCAGCAGTCCGCCGACGTGCTGACGCGTCATCGGGAGAAGATCTTGCGCGGCCTGGATAAGCTGGAAGCGATTGCGGCGGAAGGCCGTTTGCTGAATAACGGCACGCTGAATCTTGCCGATATCGCCGTGGGCTGCACCATCGGCTATATCAACTTTCGTCACGTGGTGCCGAACTGGTGCGTGGATCGCCCGGCGCTGGTGAAGCTGGCTGAACAGCTGTTTCAGCGTGAGAGCTTTGCGCGCACCGCGCCGCCGGCTGCGTAACGGCAGGCGGCGCGTTTTAGCGATGGCAACGCTCAGCGCTTAAGGTCTCTCTCTTAGCGCTGGGCGAAACAGGCAGGTTATGACGACGTCGTTACGGGTCAAATCAAACAGCCGCTCGCTTCTCCGATAAAAAAAGGCCGACAGTGATGTCGGCCTTTTACTGGCATTATTCGCTTACGGCTGATGACAGGCTTACTGCAGCAGCGAAATATCCGCTACCTGCAGGAACAGCTCGCGCAGCTTCGCCAGCAGCGTCAGGCGGTTGACGCGCACTTCAGCGTCGTCGGCGTTGACCATCACCTTGTCGAAGAAGTTATCGACCGCCTCGCGCAGCTGCGCTAGTTCGATCAGCGCATCCTGGTAGCGGCCCTCAGCGAAGTAAGGCTGCAGTTTATCGCCGAGCGCGGTCACGAAGGTCGCCAGCTGAATCTCTTCGTTCTCTTTCAGCAGCGACGCCTGCACGCTGTCATTCAGCGTTTCGGTCGATTTCGCCAGAATGTTGGAGACGCGCTTGTTCGCCGCCGCCAGCGCCGCCGCTTCGTCGAGCGTGCGGAAATGCGATACCGCCTTCATACGCGCGTCGAAATCAGCCGGACGCGTCGGACGACGCGCCAGCACTGCCTGCAGCGTATCGACGCTATGGCCCTCTTCCTGATACCAGCTGCGGAAGCGGCCGAGCATAAAGTCGATAACGTCATCGACTACATTGCCGTTGCTCAGCTTGCTGCCGTACAGGCGCACCGCTTCTTCCGTCAGGGTCTGCAGATCGAGCGGCAGGTTCTTCTCGACGATGATGCGCAGCACGCCCAGCGCGGCACGACGCAGCGCAAACGGATCTTTGTCGCCCTTCGGATGCTGACCGATGCCGAAGATGCCCGCAAGGGTATCCATCTTGTCGGCGATCGCCAGCGCGCAGGCTACCGGATTCGACGGCAGATCGTCGCCGGCGTAGCGCGGCTGATACTGCTCGTTGAGCGCGACCGCCACATCTTCGGCTTCGCCGTCGTGACGCGCGTAGTGCATGCCCATCACGCCCTGGGTGTCGGTAAACTCAAACACCATATTGGTCATCAGGTCGCACTTGGAGAGCAGGCCGGCGCGCGTCGCGTGATTCACGTCCGCACCCGTCTGCGCGGCGATCCAGCCCGCCAGCGCCTGAATGCGATCGGTCTTGTCGCGCAGCGTGCCAAGCTCTTTCTGGAACAGCACGGTTTCAAGGCGCGGCAGATAATCTTCCAGTCGTTTTTTGCGGTCGGTATTAAAGAAGAATTCAGCATCCGCCAGACGCGGACGCACCACCTTCTCGTTACCGGCGATAATCTGCTGCGGATCGCTTGAGGCGATATTGGTGACGAAGATAAAGTTCGGCAGCAGCTTGCCCGCGTCGTCGTAAACCGGGAAATATTTCTGATCGCCCTTCATGGTGTAGACCAGCGCTTCCGCCGGCACCTTGAGGAATTTCTCTTCGAAGGTCGCCGTCAGCACCACCGGCCACTCCACCAGCGAGGTGACCTCTTCCAGCAGGCTGTCGCTCAGGTCGGCGTTGCCGCCCAGCTGGCGCGCCGCCGCTTCGGCATCGGCTTTGATCTGCGCCTTGCGCACGGCGTAGTCGGCGATAACTTTGCCGCGCGTTTCCAGAATCTCCGGATACTGGTCGGCATGGTCGATGGTGAATTCAGGCTCGCCCATAAAGCGGTGGCCGCGGATCGTGCGTCCTGACGCAATGCCGAGGATGGTCGCCGGGATCAGCTCGTCGCCCAGCAGCAGCGTCACGGTGTGCACCGGACGAACAAACTGCACGTCGCTCGCGCCCCAGCGCATCAGTTTCGGGATCGGCAGCTTGCCGAGCGCGGTGGCGATCATGCCAGGCAGCAGCGACTGGGCGGATTCGCCTTTCACCTGCGCGCGGTAAACCAGCCATTCGCCTTTGTCGGTGCTCAGGCGCTCGGCCTGATCGACGGTGATGCCGTTGCCACGCGCCCAGCCTTCCGCCGCTTTGGTCGGTTTGCCGTCGGCGTCAAAGGCGGCGGAGACCGCCGGGCCGCGTTTTTCGACTTCGCGATCGGGCTGCGCGGCGCTCAGGCTCGCCACTTTCAGCGCCAGACGGCGCGGCGCGGCGTACCAGCGCACTTCGCCGTGCGCCAGACCGGCGCTGTCCAGCTCGGCGGTAACCTGCGCAGCAAAGGCTTCGGCCAGGCTGCGCAATGCTTTCGGCGGCAGCTCTTCGGTGCCGATTTCCACCAGAAACGTTTTTTCAGTCATGGCTGCCTCTTACTTGTTGTTATTGCACATCGGGAAGCCCAGCGCCTCGCGGGAGGCGTAGTAGGCTTCAGCCACGGCTTTGGTCAGGGTGCGGATGCGCAGAATATAGCGCTGGCGCTCGGTCACGGAGATCGCCTTGCGCGCGTCCAGCAGGTTAAAGCTGTGCGCGGCTTTCAGAATGCGCTCGTAGGCGGGCAGCGGCAGCGGTTTTTCCAGCGCCAGCAGCTGCTGCGCCTCTTTCTCGTACTGCTCGAAGCAGGTAAAGAGGAAGTCGACGTCGGCGTATTCGAAGTTGTAGGTAGACTGCTCGACTTCATTCTGATGGAAGACGTCGCCATAGGTGGTTTTACCCAGCGGGCCGTCGCTCCAGACCAGATCGTAAACGCTGTCGACGCCCTGGATATACATCGCCAGACGCTCAAGGCCGTAGGTGATCTCGCCGGTTACCGGCTTGCACTCCAGGCCGCCCACCTGCTGGAAGTAGGTGAACTGCGTCACTTCCATGCCGTTGAGCCACACTTCCCAGCCGAGGCCCCACGCGCCGAGCGTCGGGTTTTCCCAGTTATCTTCCACGAAGCGGATATCATGCACGGTGGGATCGATGCCCAACTCTTTCAGCGATCCGAGATACAGCTCCTGAATGTTGTCCGGCGACGGCTTGATGATCACCTGGAACTGGTAGTAGTGCTGTAAGCGGTTCGGGTTTTCGCCGTAGCGGCCGTCGGTCGGTCGGCGCGACGGCTGTACGTAGGCTGCGGCAATCGGCTCAGGTCCGAGTGCGCGCAGGCAGGTCATAGGGTGTGAAGTGCCAGCGCCCACTTCCATGTCCAGCGGCTGAACGATGGTGCAGCCCTGACGCGCCCAGTAATCCTGCAATGTCAGGATCAGGCCCTGAAAGGTTTTGGTATCAAACTTTTGCATGATGATTTCGCACGCGATTCGGGTAGATGAAAAAAGAGTGCGCCAGTATACCCTTTGACCGCGCGATGTGCAGCCGGAAATCCTGCCGGGCGCGGGCGTGCCAGACGGCTCCGAATCCTGCCGCGAAAAGTTGTCGCGCGCAGCGCGACTGTCTACCCTTCTTCGCACAATCGTGATGCGCAAGAGGACCCGATGTCGCAAAAGATTTGCTGGATCGACAATTTACGCGCGGTCGCCTGTTTGATGGTGATCGTTATCCATACCACCACCTGGTATATCACCGGCCCAATGGCGGTGACCGGACACTGGTGGGATATCGCCAACCTGCTTAATTCCGCGTCGCGCGTCTGCGTGCCGCTCTTTTTTATGATCTCCGGCTACCTGTTCTTCGGCGAGCGCAGCGCGCAGCCGCGCCATCTGCTGCGGCTGGTGCTCTGCCTGCTGTTTTACAGCGCGGTGGCGCTGGCCTACATCACCTGGCTGACGCCGATCAGCGAAGGGCGCTCGCTGCTGAAGATGCTGCAGAAGCCGGTGTTTTATCATCTGTGGTTTTTCTTCGCGCTGATCGGCATCTACCTGCTGTCGCCGCTGATTCAGGTGAAAGCGGTGCAGGCGCGCTATGTGGCGCTGCTGGTCGTGGTGCTGGCGGTGCTGGCGAACCCGAACACGGTGGATCAGGCGGTGGGGCCGTTTCACTGGCTGCCGGTGAATCTCTACGTCAGCGGCGACAGTATCTATTATCTGCTCTATGCCCTGCTGGGGCGCGCCATCGGCACCATGGAGACGGCAAAGCGTGGCGTGACGCCGCTGGCGGCGGGGCTGTTCGCCGCCTGCGTTATCGGCATTACCTTCGGCACGAAACAGGCGCTGATTGCTAACGGCGCCTTTAACGACCGCTGGTATCTCTACTGCGGCCCGCTGGTGTTTATCGCCGCCATCAGCCTGCTGGTGCTGTTCAAGAACGCCCTGAACGCCCGTACGCTGCCGGTGCTCGGCACGCTTTCACGCTACTCGCTGCCGATCTACGGCTTCCACGCGCTCTTTATTCACTTTCTGCGTACCCGACACTATGACGATATGTCGCGGCCGCTGCTCGATATGCCCTGGGTGTTCGGCGTCACGCTGGCGGGCAGCCTGCTGCTGGCGATGGGCCTGCAGCGCCTCGACCGGCGTCACTGGGTAAGCTGATCGCGCCAGCGATCGCGCGCGCGCCGCAGCTGGCGCGCCGAAGAGAATCCCGCCGCCAGCGCCGCTTTTTCCGCGCCTTCGCCCTGCTGCTGGCGCTGGCGCGCGATGCCCAGCCGCAGCTGCTCGTGGTAGTCGCGCACGCTGATGCCCAGATGCTGACGAAACAGACGCGCCAGATGGCGGCCGCTGACGTGGACGCGCGCGGCGAGATCCTCCAGCGACCAGCTGTGCTCCGGATGGGCGATCATCGCGTCCTGCGCGCGGTGGATCGCCGGATGCAGATGATTGCGGTAGCGCAGCCAGGGCGACAGCTGCGGATCGTCGCCGGAGCGGCGGAACCACACCACCATTTCGCGCGCCACCTCCAGCGCCGTCTGCGCGCCGCACAGCCGGTTAATCAGGTGCAGCGAGAGGTCGATTCCGGCAGTGATGCCTGCGCTGGTCCAGATATTGTCGTCGTCGACGAAGACGCGGTTCTCCTTCACCAGCGCGGCAGGCGCGGCGGCTTTCAGCCTTGAGAGCACCTCGTGATGGGTGGTGCACTGCACGCCGTCGAGCAATCCGGCCTGCGCCGCCAGCAGCGCGCCGGAACAGACGCAGATCAAGGAGAGCTGTCGCGCGCGCAGCAGCGGCTGCTGGCGCCGCAGCCAGCATCGCGCCGCGTCTGCCTGCGGCGTAGCGAACCAGATGGCGGAGTCGCAGACGCCCGGCACCACCAGCAGGCAGTCGAGCGGCAGGGTTTCCGGCAGCGGCTCAATGCCGGCGATGGTCATCTGCGTGGAGCTTACAACCGATTCCTGCGGGCCGATATAGCGCAGCGCGAAGCGATCTCCCGCCAGCCGCAGCGTCTCCGCTGGCCCGGTCAGATCGAGCGCCATCACGCCAGGCAAGGTAAGAAACAGGACGGTTTGCGGCATCGCGCTACTCCTTGTGATTAAACGCGCGCCAGGCACGCTTCCACGCTCACCACCTCGGCAAAGCGGTTAACCAGTACGGTTTCGGTACGGTGGATCAGTTCGGCGCTGCTGAGGGTGACGCCGTTGTGCGTCATCGGGAAGGTCAGCGTCGCCTCAGAGACAAACAGTACCTTAAAACCGAGATCGGACGCCACGCGCGCGGTGGTTTCGCAGCACTGCTCGGTGCGGATACCGCTAATAATCAGGGTGTCGATTGCGCGTTCCTGTAGCCAGGAGAGCAGTCCCGATTCGGTCAGGGCGTTATGTACGTGTTTCTGCACGCTGAACGTCGCCTCGTGCTGCAAAAAGTCCATTCGCTTTACCCAGCCGGACGCCAGCGAGAAGGGGCCCTGCGGCGCGACGTGAAACACGTCCACCACCGGTATCTCTTTCGCCTGACAGCCTTCGATCAGCGCGCTGATATGGCGCTGAAACGCCGGGACATCCGCTTCCTGCCAGAACTCGCGGTGCAAAAAAGAGTGCTGAACGTCTATTATCAACAGCGCTGCCTGTGCCATTTTCGGCCTCCTGAGAAATGAATTCAGGCCCATCATGACGGGCCTGACGCGCAGGAAGAAGGCCAAATCGGGACAAGATGGCGACCGTGCGGGACAAGCTTAACGCATCAGCGGCGCCAGCTGCGCGTAGAGGCGGGCAAAGGTGTCGCGCAGCGGCTGATAGCGCTGATGGCGCGCCGCATCGGGCTGATGGCGCTGCACCCGCGTCAGCGCGGGCAGCGTGGTCTGCGGGTCGAGCGCCAGCTGCGCCAGACGCGCCGCGCCCAGCGCCGGACCGACCTCGCCGCCCTGACAGTAATCGAGCGTCTGGCCGCTGATATCCGCCAGCATCTGCCGCCACAGCGCGCTGCGCGCGCCGCCGCCGATCAGCATAATGCTGGAGGGCGCAACGCCGCACTCGTGCACCGCGTCCATGCCCTGCGCCAGCGCGTAGCCGACGCCTTCCAGCACCGCGCGCGCCAGCTCCGGCCGACCGTGCTGGTGCGTCAGGCCGAAAAAGACGCCTGTCGCCTGCGGGTTATTGTGCGGCGTGCGTTCGCCGGAGAGATAGGGCAGAAACCACAGCGGCGCCGCGTTTTCACTGGCCCGTTCCGCTTCGGCCAGCAGCTGCGGCACGTCGGCGCAGCCGGTCAGCGCCGCCGCCCAGTCGAGACAGGCCGCGGCGCTGAGAATAACCGACATCAGATGCCAGCGCTGCGGCAGCGCATGGCAGAAGCTGTGCACCGCGCGCTGCGGATTGCTGAGGTAGCCGTCGCTGACCACGAAATAGACGCCGGAGGTGCCGAGCGACAGCATGCCCTGCCCCGGCTCGGTCATGCCGACGCCCACCGCGCCCGCGGCGTTGTCGCCGCCGCCCGCCACCAGCGGCACCGCCGGCATGCCCCAGCGCGCCGCGATTTCGGCGTTCAGCGAACCGGTAACGGCATTGCCTTCGAACAGCTGCGGCATCTGGTCGCGCGTCAGGCCGCAGGCGTCGAGCATCAGGTCGCTCCAGTCGCGGCGCGCCACGTCGAGCCACATCGTGCCTGCCGCATCGGACATGTCGCTGGCGAAGTCGCCGCTCAGGCGCCAGCGCAGGTAGTCTTTCGGCAGCAGCACCTTCGCCACCCGCTGAAAAATCTCCGGCTCATGCTGTTGCACCCAGAGCAGTTTAGGCGCGGTAAAGCCGGGCATCATCAGGTTGCCGGTGATCTGGCGCGACGCGGGCACGCACTGCTCCAGCTCGCGGCACTGCTCGCCGCTGCGCCCGTCATTCCATAAAATGGCCGGGCGCAGCACGCGATGCGCGCTGTCCAGCAGCGTCGCGCCGTGCATCTGACCGCTCAGGCCGATGGCCTTCACCTCGGTGAGCGCATGCTGCTGCGCCAGCGCCTGCATCGCCTGGTCGGTCGCCAGCCACCAGCTTTCGGGATCCTGCTCGCTCCAGAGCGCGTGCGGACGCGACACCTGCAGCGGCGCGCTGCCGATCGCCGCCACCTCGCCCTGCGCATTCAGCAGCGCCACCTTAACCCCGGACGTGCCTAAATCGATCCCGATATACATGCCTTGCTCCCGCTTATCTCAGAAATCATAAAGATAGTGGTTCACCAGGTTTTCCAGCTGCTCCTGGCGCCCGCTGTGATGCTGCGGATTGAACTGCTGCTGCTGAGCATGCGCCGCCAGCGAGGCGAGGGAAAACTCCCCTTTCAGGATCTGCTGGCCGAACTCGCCATTCCAGCCGCTGTAGCGCTGCGCCACGCGCTTATCAAGCTCGCCCGCTTCCA
The DNA here is from genome assembly GCF_059730625.1 of Pantoea sp. X-Soil-MYKO-1289. Classification (NCBI taxonomy): domain Bacteria; kingdom Pseudomonadati; phylum Pseudomonadota; class Gammaproteobacteria; order Enterobacterales; family Erwiniaceae; genus Pantoea; species Pantoea sp. X-Soil-MYKO-1289. The sequence goes on along the minus strand of NZ_AP036004.1, from coordinate 67,317 downwards.
CCATGCGCGCCGCCGCTTTGAGCGCCAGCGCCATGGTATCCATCGCGCCGATATGGCCGTAAAAAAGGTCATATTTGTCGGTGCTCTGGCGACGCACTTTGGCGTCAAAGTTCAGACCGCCGGTGGTGAAGCCGCCCGCTTTAATAATCTCGTAGAGCACCAGCGCGTTCTCTTCGACGCTGATCGGGAACTGATCGGTATCCCAGCCGCACTGCACGTCGCCGCGATTGGCGTCCACCGAGCCGAAAATGCCTAAGGCGATAGCGGTGGCGATCTCATGATGGAACGAGTGGCCCGCCAGCGTGGCGTGGTTCGCCTCGACGTTCACCTTGATCTCTTTCTCCAGCCCGAACTGCTTCAGGAAGCCGTACACCGTCGCCACATCATAATCATACTGATGTTTGGTCGGCTCCTGAGGCTTCGGCTCGATCAGCAGCATGCCCTGGAAGCCGATTTTATGCTTATGCTCCACGACCATCTGCATAAAGCGGCCAATCTGCTCGCGCTCCTGACGCAGATCGGTATTCAGCAGGGTTTCATAGCCCTCGCGGCCGCCCCACAGCACATAGTTTTCGCCGCCCAGCGTCTGCGTCGCCTGCATGGCGCTGCAGACCTGGCTCGCCGCCCAGGCGAAGATTTCCGGATCGGGGCTGGTCGCCGCGCCGGCGCCGTAGCGCGGATGGGTAAAGCAGTTGGCGGTGCCCCACAGCAGCTTTACGCCGCTCTCCTGCTGTTTTTCCAGCAGCTTGTCGGTCATCACCGCGAAATTTTCCTGATAGCTGCGCAGCGAGTCCCCTTCCGGCGCGACGTCAACGTCGTGGAAGCAGTAGTAAGGCACGTTCAGCTTGTGGAAAAACTCAAACGCCACGTCCGCCTTTAGCTTCGCCAGCTGCAGCGCGTCGCCGCTCTTTTGCCACGGGCGGTCGAATGCGCCGACGCCGAACATATCCGCGCCGTTCCAGCAGAAGGTATGCCAGTAGCAGGCGGCGAAACGCAGGTGTTCGGCCATGGTTTTGCCGAGGATCACCTCGTCAGGATTGTAATGGCGGAAAGCCAGTGGATTAGTGCTCTTTACCCCTTCAAAACGAACGCGTTCGATCTGGTCGAAATAAGCGTGCATGTTTCGCTCCTCAGCGTGAAAATCCGGACAGTCGGCCGTGAGCCTTTATATTGCTTGCCCCGTTTCCGCTGGCTCAATTACGATATTTCACACCCAGCTTGAGATAATTAATATTTGTGCGCCCGTTCGCAAATTAATAATAACGCGGCGCCTGTTCGCCCTCCGATGCTCTTAAAAACGTTAAATCTCGATCCCGCTCATAAAAACAGAAATAAACCAAAAAACGTAATCGCCGGATAAAAATCAGTAATTGATGTTGCCGGAAAGCCAGGTCAACAATTCAACCGCCTGGACTCATGCGATAACGACAACAGCCTCAACCTACAGACAGGATGAACATCATGAAAATGAAACTTACGCTGTTAGCCGCCTGCGCCGCGCTGGCGCTTTTCAGCCACGTCGGCGCAGCGAAAGAAGTGAAGATCGGCATGGCGATTGACGACCTGCGCCTTGAGCGCTGGCAAAAAGATCGCGACATCTTCGTTAAGCAGGCGGAATCGCAGGGCGCGAAAGTGTTCGTGCAGTCGGCCAACGGCAATGAAGAGACGCAAATGTCGCAAATAGAAAATATGATCAATCGCGGCGTCGACGTGCTGGTGATCATTCCCTACAACGGCCAGGTATTAAGCAACGTCGTCGCCGAAGCGAAACGCGAAGGCATTAAAGTGCTGGCCTATGACCGTATGATAAATAACGCGGATATCGATTTTTATATTTCGTTTGATAATGAAAAAGTCGGCGAACTTCAGGCGGAAAGTATTGTTAAGCAGGTGCCGAAAGGAAACTATTTTCTGATGGGCGGATCGCCGGTGGATAATAACGCGCATCTGTTTCGCGCCGGTCAGATGAAGGTGTTAAAACCCTATATCGACAACGGCAGCATTAAAGTCGTCGGCGACCAGTGGGTCGACGCCTGGCTGCCGGAAAACGCGCTGAAAATCATGGAAAACGCCCTGACCGCCAACAGCAACCACATCGACGCCGTCGTCGCCTCCAACGACGCCACCGCGGGCGGCGCGATCCAGGCGCTCAGCGCGCAGGGGCTGGCGGGCAAAGTCGCCATCTCCGGCCAGGACGCCGATCTCGCCGCCATCAAGCGCATCATTAACGGCACGCAAACCATGACGGTGTATAAGCCCATTACCCAGCTCGCCACCGAAGCCGCCAACATCGCCATCGAACTCGGCAACGATAAAACGCCCGCCAGCAACGGCAAGCTCAATAACGGCCTGAAAGAGGTGCCTTCGCGCCTGCTGACGCCGATTCCGGTCAATAAAGAGAACATCGACAGCACCGTGGTGAAAGACGGTTTCCATAAAAAGAGCGAGCTCTGAGCGCGCGCGGCCGCGAAGAGGAGAGATCGATGCTGCTGGAAATGAACAATATCACCAAGCGTTTCGGCGCGGTGAAGGCGCTGGATAACGTCAGCCTGCGGCTGGACAGCGGCGAAGTGATGTCGCTGTGCGGCGAAAACGGCTCGGGCAAATCCACGCTGATGAAAATCCTGTGCGGGCTCTACCCGCACGGCGAGTTCGAGGGCGAGATCCATTTCGCCGGAGACGCGATTCAGGCGCAGACCATCCGCGACACCGAACGCAGGGGCATTGTGATTATCCATCAGGAGCTGGCGCTGGTGCGGCAGCTGACGGTTATGGAGAACATCTTTCTCGGCGCGGAGCTGGGCCGCTTCGGCATCGTCGACGATGAAACCATGACGCTGCGCTGCCAGCAGCTGCTGGCGCGGGTCAGGCTCGACGTCTCGCCCGACGCCCGGGTCGGCGATCTGGGCCTGGGGCAGCAGCAGCTGGTCGAGATCGCCCGCGCGCTGAATAAGCAGGTGCGGCTGCTGATCCTCGATGAACCCACCTCGTCGCTGACCGAGCGTGAAACCGAGGTGCTGCTGAGCATTATCAACAACCTGCGCGATCACGGCATCGCCTGCATCTACATCTCCCACAAGCTAAACGAGGTGAAAGCGATCTCCGATACCATCTGCGTTATCCGCGACGGCAAGCCCATCGCCACCCGGCCCGCCGCCGGACTCAGCGAGGATGACATTATTACCATGATGGTGGGACGCGAGCTGACTGCGCTCTATCCGCATCAGCGGCACGCCATCGGCGACGCGGTGCTGCGCGTTGAACACCTTACCGCCTGGCATCCGGTTAACCGGCACGTGCGCCGCGTCAACGACGTTTCCTTCACCCTGAAGCGCGGCGAGATCCTCGGCATCGCCGGGCTGGTCGGCGCCGGCCGCACCGAAACGGTTCAGTGCCTGTTCGGCGTCTGGCCGGGACGCTGGCAGGGTGATATCTGGATTAACGATAAGAAAGTGCAGATTCGCGACTGTCAGCAGGCGATAGCCCAGGGCATCGCCATGGTGCCGGAGGACCGCAAAAAAGATGGCATCGTGCCGCTGATGGGCGTCGGCAAAAACATTACCCTCGCGGCGCTGGATCAGTTCAGCCGCCGCTTCGCGCCGCTGGACGAGACGCGCGAGCAGCACGTCATAAATGACGCTATCGCGCGGCTGCGGGTCAAAACCTCGTCGCCGGAGCTGCCCATCGGCCGACTGAGCGGCGGCAACCAGCAGAAGGCGATTATCGCCAAATGTCTGCTGCTGAACCCGCAGATTCTGATCCTCGACGAGCCGACGCGCGGTATCGATGTCGGCGCGCGTCAGGAGATCTATCAGCTGATCAACAGCCTGGTGCAGCAGGGGATCGCCGTGATCGTTATCTCGTCCGAACTCCCTGAAGTGCTGGGCCTGAGCGATCGCGTTCTGGTGATGCACGAAGGGCGGATCAAAGCCGATCTGATAAACAATAACCTGACTCAGGAGCAAGTAATGGAAGCGGCCCTGCGGAGTGAACATTATGCTTAAAACCGAAAGTCGTCAGGGCGCGCTGCCGGGCGCGCCGTCGCCGGGAAAATTCTCGCTGCCCAATCTGCAGGTGCTGGTGATGCTGGGCGCCATTCTGGTCATCGCCCTGTTTTTCACCTGGACTACCGACGGCGCGTGGCTCAGCCCGCGCAACGTCTCGAACCTGCTGCGGCAGACCGCGATCACCGGCATTCTGGCGGTCGGCATGGTGTTCGTGATTATTTCGGCAGAGATCGATCTGTCGGTGGGCTCGATGATGGGTCTGCTGGGCGGCGCGGCGGCGATTTTCGACGTCTGGCTCGGCTGGCCGCTGCCGCTGACCATAGCGGTGACGCTGCTGATGGGGCTGCTGCTGGGCACCTGGAACGGCTGGTGGGTCGCCTACCGCAAAGTGCCGTCGTTTATCGTTACGCTGGCCGGCATGCTGGCGTTTCGCGGCATTCTGGTGGGGATCACCAACGGCACCACGGTCGCGCCGACCACGCCTGCCATGTCGCAGATCGGGCAGAGCTATCTTTCAGACGGCGTCGGCTTTGGCTTCGGCATCGCCGGTCTGGCGCTGTTTATGCTGTGGCAGTGGCGGCTGCGGCTGCGCCGTCAGCAGCTCGGACTGACGCAGTCCGCCGCTGGCGGCACCGTGGCGCGTCAGGCGCTTACCGCGGTGCTGGTGCTCGGCGCGATCTGGCTGTTGAATGACTACCGCGGCGTGCCGACGCCGGTGCTGCTGCTGGCGTTGCTGCTGCTGGGCGGCATGTTTATGGCGACGCGCACCGCCTTTGGCCGCCGCATCTACGCCATCGGCGGCAATCTGGACGCCGCGCGGCTGTCGGGCATTAACGTGGCGCGCACTAAGCTGGCGGTGTTCGCCATCAACGGCGTGATGGTGGCGATCGCCGGGCTGATCCTTAGCTCACGCCTCGGCGCCGGCTCGCCGTCGGCAGGCAATATCGCCGAGCTGGACGCCATCGCCGCCTGCGTCATCGGCGGCACCAGCCTGGCGGGCGGCGTGGGGTCGGTCGCGGGCGCGGTCATGGGCGCGTTTATTATGGCCTCGCTGGATAACGGCATGAGCATGATGGACGTGCCCACCTTCTGGCAGTACATCGTCAAAGGAGCGATTCTGCTGCTGGCGGTGTGGATGGATACCGCCACGCGTCGCCGGGTCTAATCGCGTCGGGGATCACAACCTGGCGCAAACAATTTCTGCTGTTCATCCGGCCGTGCTATGCATTGCGCTGGGATTCAGGAGAGCGCGCCACTATGCATGAAAAACGCTATCGCATCACGTTGCTGTTCAATGCCAATAAGGTCTACGACCGTCAGGTGGTAGAGGGTGTCGGTGAGTATCTACAGGCGTCGCAGACCGACTGGGATATTTTTATCGAGGAGGATTTCCGCTGCCGCATCGACAATATCCGCGAATGGCTGGGCGATGGCGTGATCGCCGACTATGACGACAGCTCGATCGAGCAGCTGCTGGCGAACGTCGAGGTGCCGATTGTCGGCGTCGGCGGCTCTTACCATCGCCAGCAGGATTATCCGCCGGTGCACTATATCGCCACCGACAACGCGGCGCTGGTGGAAAGCGCCTTTCTTCATCTCAAAGAGAAAGGCATCAACCGCTTCGCCTTTTACGGGCTGCCCGCCTCCAGCGGCAAGCGCTGGGCGCAGGAGCGCGAACACGCCTTTCGTCAGCTGGTGCAGCGCGAACGCTATCAGGGCGTGGTCTATCAGGGCATGAATACCGCGCCGGAAAACTGGCAGCATGCGCAGAACCGGCTGGCCGACTGGCTGCAAACCCTGCCGCAGCAGACCGGCATTATCGCGGTCACCGACGCGCGCGCGCGTCATCTGCTGCAGGCCTGCGAATATCTCAAAATTCCGGTGCCGGAAAAGCTGAGCGTGATCGGCATCGACAACGAAGAGCTGACGCGCTACCTGTCGCGCGTCGCGCTCTCGTCGGTGGCGCAGGGCACGCGGCAGATGGGCTATCAGGCCGCCAAACTGCTGCATCGCCTGCTGGACAAGCAGCCGCTGCCGCTGCAGCGCATTCTGGTGCCGCCGATGAAAGTGATCGCCCGACGCTCGACCGACTTCCGCTCGCTGCGCGATCCGGCGGTGATTCAGGCCATGCATTATATTCGCTTCAACGCCTGTAAAGGCATCAAAGTAGAACAGGTGCTGGATGCGATCGGCCTGTCGCGCTCTAATCTGGAGAAACGCTTTCGTGATGAAACCGGCGATACGATTCACGCCATGATCCACCGCGAGAAACTGGAAAAAGCGCGCGAGCTGCTGGCCTCTTCCTCACTCAACATCAATGAAATTTCCCAGATGTGCGGCTACCCTTCGCTGCAATATTTTTATTCGGTTTTTAAGAAAAGCTATGCCAGCACGCCAAAAGAGTACCGACAGCATCACGGCGAAAGCCTGATGTGAAATGCCGGCGGCGTGATAAAGCCGCCGCTCTTTATCCATGACGTTGTTCATACTGCTCAATCACCGCCAGCGACAGCCCTACCGCCGGATCGAGACGCGTCTGTAAAAAATGCAGCGTGGTGTTCTGAAAGGTGAAGGCTGGCGTACTGGAGGCGATCCTTTTGCGCACCGTGTCGCAAAACATCGGGTGCACATTCCAGGGCGCGTCGATAATAATCGTGGTCGGATTGAGCAGCAGGATAATCTGGCCCATCACCTTAGCGAGAAAACCGCCCGCCTGCTGCATCACCTCATCCACCACCTTCGGCGCCTCGTCGCGCGTCTGCCAGCTTAAGCCGGGACGGCGCTGGGCCAGCTGCTGCTCTATCGCCGGTTTGCTGAGCAGCGCTTCGGCGCATCCCTGACGTCCGCAGCGGCAGCGCGGGCCGTCCGGCTGCACGCTGAGATGCCCAGCTTCGCCCGCGGTCCAGCTGTTGCCGGTCATTACTTCGCCCTGCTGCACCAGCGCGCCGCCCATGCCTTCGGCAATCCGCAGATAGAAGTGGCTGCCCGCCGCGCTCAGCCCAAGCTGCTGCACCGCCAGCAGCGCCGAGGCCTTGACGTTATTCATCACGCGCAGCGGCACATTGACCTTTTGTCTGATCGGCGTCAGCAGATCGACATCCTGCCAGCCGAGATGGGTTGAAAGGTGCATCCAGCCGCGATCGGGATCGACGATGCCGGGAAAACCGAGCCCGATGCCCAGCAGCTGCGGATGCTTCTCCGCCAGTTCGCCGCACAGGCTTGCCACCTCATCCAGCAGCTTTTTAGGGTTAGCGGTATCGACGCGACGCGTCTGCTCCACCATCACCTGCGAGAAGTAGTCGCAGACGCGCCAGTAAATGGCGTTGCGCTCCACCATCACGCCCGCGCTTTTCAACTGTTCCGGGCGCAGGGCGATCTCAATCTTCGGCCGGCCGGCGGCGGCCACGCTGATCGGCCCTAGCTCCTGAAGCAGCGACCTTTCCAGCAGTTCGTCTACGATCAGCGACACCGTATTTTTGCTGAGCGACAGGATGTGGGCTAAATCCTGACGCGACGTTACGCGCAACCGGCGAAGCTGCGTCATCACGCGCTTCTGGTTGTTAAGTCTGAGTAGTGCAGGGCCTTTACCCATATTGATTACAGCGCTCATCTGACGGGCAACGTATCTTCCAGTGTAACAGTGCCGGGACGCCTCTTATCCGGCACTTTTGCGCGCTGTTTCACACAAGTCACAGCCGAGGGCGGCGCAGAGGATAGAGACGTAAAAAAACCGGGTCGCGCCCGGTTTCTTGCAGGGAAGATAAAATTAATATTCGTCGCCGCGCACGCGGCTACGGTAGCTTTCCCAGTCGAAGCGCACCCACATGCTGTTGCCGAGACGCATGCGGTCCATCACGCGCTCGCCCAGCAGAGTATTCATACCGGCGGGATCGAGGTTAGAGAGCATCCCGGTCGGACGCTTCGACGAGGAGCGGCGATCGACGATCTGGTTGATAATCACCTTTTCATAGCGCGACTCGCTCTGCATGCCGATCTCGTCGATCACCAGCAGATCGACGCTGCTGAGATCCTGCAGCAGTCGCTCTTCGGTGATGTCGCTGCCGCCGCTGAAGGTGCCTTTCATGCTCGACATCAGATCCGCGACGGTGACGATCAGCACGCTTTTGCCGCGCAGGATCAGATCGTTGCCGATAGCCGCCGCCAGATGGTTTTTGCCGGTGCCGGGACGGCCGGAGAAGACGAAGCTGGCGATGCTGCCCTCAAAATCGTCCGCATACTGGCGCGCCATGGTCAGCGCTCTGCGCTGCCCTTCATTCTCGACGCGATAGTTATCGAACGAGCAGTTCATATGCAGCTCGCGAATGCCGGATCGTCCCATCACGCGCTGCATTTTCATGGCGCGGTTCTCACGCACGATCGACTCCGAACGCAGGCGGCCCTGCTCCTGGTTCCAGGCCAGCAACTCTTCACCGCTGGTGAACTTCGGCTGGACGTTGGCGGGCATCATTTTTTTCAAACGGCTGAACAGATCGGTCGGCGTTTTCATTACTCACCTCGAAACCCATCGGGAATGTTGTAATCAGTATTGCTGATTTGCGTGATATCGCGTTTGGGCTGGCCGCCGCTGGCGGCGCGGTTCATCTGCACGCTGCGCGCCAGCTTTTGCTGCCACTGCACATGATGGAACAGACGGCCTTCCGCCTGCCAGTAGGCGACAAAAGCGGCCAGCTCGGCAGGCGTTACCGGCTCGCTCAGGGCCACGCCCCAGATAGCGGCCTGGCGCTGAAAATCGGCGTCGGGCTGCCAGCCGGCATACATCGCGAACTTGCCCGCCGGCGTCGGCAGAGAGGCTGGCAGGTCGTCATACAGGCTGTCGTCCAGCGTTACGTCGCTGGGATGCGCCGCGGCCGCCTCCAGCGCCAGCAGATGCGCCAGCCGCTCAGGCGTCACGGCGTAAAACGCCGGCGCGTAATTATCCAGCACCGCCAGCGTGCCGTTTTCCGCCTGCTGCAGCGCCTGACGCGGATCCTGGCGAAAGGCGTCCAGACCAATAAGCGTAGAAGTAAGAATTTTGACTGACATGATGAAACCTGACGTTGACCTGCACGCTGCGCCGGCAGAGCGCCGGCGCACAAGTCTGTATTGTACCTTTTTTAGCGTCCTGGATCGCCAAAAAAGGCGCGCGTTACGAGGACCAGGAAGCAGACTCGGTGGAAAGGGCCGTCTGAACCGGCTCGGCGGCTTTTGCCCTGACGCGCGCCGGTCGGGTTTGCCACAGGTAGCGCGTCGAGGCGAGCCAGCAGATGCTGTAGCCCAGCAGCTCGGTGCCCTCTTCGGCGATGTTTTTCACCACGCGGTTGTAGCCATCCAGCATCAGGTGCTGCCACAGCTGATGCATGCCGAACAGGCGGGAGAACACCAGCACGATCAGCATGCCGCTGGCGGTCATCAGCCAGCAGCGATCCGTCACGAAGGCGACCAGCCCTTCCAGCGTGCTGCGCGGCGACCGCAGCGCCATTGCCAGACAGGCCGCAGCGGTCGCCAGCGCGAACCACACCCAGCTGCCGTGCTCGACGACGTCGAAGACAAAGTCCAGCTCGCGGATTAGCATGCAGCTGTAGAAGCCGCCGATCAGGATCAGCGCGCCGCGCTGATCGAGCCGCCGATGCGCCGACCAGAAGAACATCGCCGCGACGGAGGCGAGCATCACCTCCTGCAGCGTTTCCGTAATGGACGTTTCATGCATGGCGTCGTTCATCCAGTTTACGTCGATATAGATGCTCGACATCATCAGCACAAGGAACAGTGTTGCAAATAAAAAAGCCGCGCATTCACGGCCAAGGATAGAAATTTGTTCGCGCATATTATTACCAATATTATGATTAGCGCGCTTATTATATGGCGTTGCTCACCCGCCCTTTCTCATTTTATGCCCCATGTTAAAAACTGGCGCTAACGCCGAGGCTGTAAATAAACTGCTCGCCGCTGTTTAGCGCGTCGTTTTGCGAAAATGCCGCGAATGCCGCAACGTTCTGATTCAGGGGAATATGCGCGCCGACGCTGACGTCGACCCAGCCCGCTTCGCGCATGGCCGCATCGTCCGGCGCACGATCGCGCGACTCGCCGGTCAGGCCATCGCCGGGCTGATAGCTATAGCTAAGCTGCGCGTAAGGCGCGATCCCGCCCAGCCGGGTATCGACCCGCCAGCCTAAGCTCGCGACGCCGTCGCGGCTGAAATCGCACTGCGGACAGCTGAGCGGCGCGGTCGCGGGCGCAAACTGCGCCACCGGCCCGGTCGTCAGCGACGCGCCCAGCGGCAACGCCCAGCCGGCGCTGTAGCGCGTGCCGGTCGGCACCGGCTCGGCGCGCAGCGTAAAGGCAGCCACAGGCGGATTAAGTGCCGCATCCAGAAAGCTCATGCCCGTATTGGCGCCGACGATCAGATGATTTCGGGAAATCTTTTCCGCAAGGATGGTGTCGTAATCGGGCCGATCGCGCAGGGGATCGTCCGGCAATGACAGGGTTTCGCCGCTCCAGGCAAACAGGGGCGTCGCAGCACAAAAAAGCAACGCACTACTCAGCCCCAGCGCCGCAAAGCGCTGGCTGGCACACTGACTTTTCTGCAACATGAGAAACTCCAGACGACGCTGAAGAGAACGATCGGTGCTATTTAACAACGGTTTTATCACGCCTGCTGTTTAACTATTAACCGACTAAACGTAAGATCAAGCGACGTCACAAAATTTTCTCTTTATCAGGATAAAGAACATGCAACGATGCGGCTGGGTCACTCAGGACCCGCTTTATCTGACCTACCACGATCGAGAGTGGGGCATTGCGCAAAACGATAAGCAGGCGCTGTTTGAGATGCTCTGTCTGGAAGGTCAGCAGGCGGGGCTCTCCTGGATTACCGTACTGAAGAAGCGAGAACATTATCGCCGCGCCTTTCACGATTTCGACCCTCAGGCTGTGGGCTTAATGGATGAAGAGGATCTGGCGCGCCTGATGCAGGACAGCGGCCTGATTCGCCATCGCGGCAAACTCGCCGCCATTATCGGCAACGCGCGCGCTTATCTGGCGATGGAGGCGAAAGGTGAAGATTTCGCGCGCTTCGTGTGGAATTTTGTCGATAACCAGCCGGTTGTGCATCGCTTTGCCCACTATAAAGAAGCGCCGACCACCTCCGAACAGGCTATCGCGCTGTCGAAGGCCTTAAAGCAGCGTGGTTTTAAATTCGTCGGTCCGACAATTTGCTACTCCTTTATGCAGGCGTGCGGGCTGATCAGCGACCATCAGACAGACTGTTTTTGCCATCCTGACAACCTTTTACGCGCGAACCAGACAAAATAAGAGTTTCCCTCACTCCTTCTCTCTTTTTAAGCGTCATAATCTCGCCGCTTTAAAGACGTAATGTCTTTGTGTGATTTAGGGAATGAGCATGTATAAAAAATCGATTTCGCTTTGCCTGTTACTGAGCGGCAGTCTGGTACTGTCGGGTTGTACCGTTAATCCATACACCAATGAATCCCAGGCCGGTAAATCCGGCATCGGCGCGGGCCTTGGCGCGCTAATGGGCGCCGGGGTCGGCGTTCTCTCCTCGTCGAAAAAAGATCGCGGCAAAGGCGCGCTGATTGGCGCGGCGTCCGGCGCGGCGCTTGGCGGCGGCATCGGCTACTACATGGATGTGCAGGAAGCCAAACTGCGCGAAAAAATGCGCGGCACCGGCGTCAGCGTGACGCGTCAGGGCGACAATATCGTGCTGAATATGCCCAATAACGTTACCTTCGATTCCAGCAGCAGCAGCCTGAAAGCGGCGGGTGCCAATACCCTGACCGGCGTGGCCATGGTGCTGAAAGAGTATCCGAAAACCGCGGTAAACGTGGTGGGCTACACCGACAGCACCGGCTCGCGCGCGCTGAATATGCGTCTGTCGCAGCAGCGCGCCGAGAGCGTCGCCAGCGCGCTGATCACCCAGGGCGTCGCGGCGGATCGTCTGCGCACTCAGGGTCTCGGCCCAGACAATCCGGTCGCCACCAACAGCACCGAAGCAGGCAAGGCGCAAAACCGCCGCGTGGAAATCACGCTTAGCCCGCTCGGCTAATGCGAAAGCGCCCCAAAACGGGGCGCTTATCGTCACAATGTCGTTTTTTTGGCATTTTTACGCGCTTTTTTCGACAAAACAGCGCGGATGACATGCTACCTGTAGTGCCAAAACAGACTTTATGTTAGCGTGAAAAAAACGTGTTCAGCGAGTCGTCCAGCATGTCACTAAAAGCCATTGCCAGCGAACTAGGGTTGTCCGTTACCACGGTTAGCCGGGCGTTAAACGGCTATGAGGATGTGGCGGAAGAGACCCGTAAACGCGTCGAAGCAGAAGCGCAACGTCGCGGCTATCGCCCCAACGCCGCCGCGCGCCGTCTGAAAACCGGCCGCGCCAATGCGGTAGGTTTAGTTTTTCCCGTCAGCACCTCGCCTATCAGCGACTGCCGCTTCAGCGAAATGCTGCTGACGCTCGATCAGCGCCTGGCGCAGAGAGAGATCGACCTGATGCTGCTGGTGGATAAGCCCCACGATGGGCCGCGCACCCTGACCCGCCTGCTGCGCAGCCGCGTGCTGGATGCGCTGATCGTCACCCACACCCTGCCGCAGGATGAACGCCTGCTGAATTTGCAGCAAAAAAACTTTCGCTTTATCACGCTCGGCCGCAGCGATCTGCCGCAGCCCTACGCCTGGCTCGACGTCGATCACCACCACGGCTCGCGCCTGGCGGTAGAAGCCTGTCTGCAACAGGGAGTGACGCGCATCGCCTGGCTGGGCAGCGACGAAGGCACCACTTTTGTACGCGACCGCCTTCAGGGTTTCCTCGACGCGATGGGCGCCGTCGCGCCGTTCGATATCGTCGCCGTGCCGCCGTCGCGCCGCGCTGGCTATCAGCAAACCGCCGCCTGGCTGGCGCAGGATGCGTCGCTGCAGGCGATTATCGCCGACAGCAGCGCGCTGGCGGAAGGCGCGGCGCTGGCGGTGCAGCAGGCGAACCGGCTGCACGGCAGCGACGCGATTCGCCTCTATGCCTGGGAAGGCTTGCCGCGCGAAGCGATCGTCGAGGCGCCGGTAATCGCCATCCGCCAGGCCTCGGACCGCGAAACCGGCGATCAGCTGGCCGATCTGGTGGTGCAGATGCTTGACGGCGCGCCGCTGGAAGCGCTTCAGCTGTTGCGCCAGCCCTGGCTGGATAGCGCGCCGCGCTGATCGCGCTTTTTGCGACGGACCGCGCCTGTGCTAGTCTCTGCCTGTTTCTCTTTTTGCAGGTACCGACATGAAGAACAGACCGCCTCGCGCCACCATTAGCGATGTTGCTCGCAGCGCGCGAACCGGTAAAACCAGCGTGTCTCGCTATCTCAACGGCGAGCAGCATCTTCTTTCCGCCGATTTAAAAGCCCGCATCGAACAGGCGATCGCCGAACTCGACTATCGCCCCAGCCAGATGGCGCGCGGGCTGAAGCGCGGCCGCACGCGGCTGATCGGACTGATTATCGCCGACATAACCAATCCCTATTCCGTCGACGTGATGTGCGGCATCGAAGCCGCCTGCCGCGAGCGCGGCTTTACGCTGCTGATGTGCAACACCAACAATGAAGTGGATCTGGAGCAGCACTATCTGCAGCTGCTGAGCAGCTATCAGGTGGAAGGCGTGGTGGTGAATGCCGTTGGCATGCGCGAAGAGGCGCTGAGCCGCCTGCAGCAGTCGCTGCTGCCGATGGTGCTGATCGACCGAAAAATTCCCGATTTCGCCTGCGATGTCGTCGGCCTGAACAACGCCGAAGCCGCCGAGATCGCGACGCAGCATCTGCTTGATAACGGCTATGAAGCGCTGCTGTTTTTGAGCGAGCCATTGGGCAGCGTCAACACGCGCCGCGAGCGCCTGCAGGCGTTCCGTCAGCGGCTCGCCGCCTGGCCGCAGATTGCGCACGAGAACGCCGAGGTGCCGCTGCATCAGCCTGCGGCGCTGGATGCGCTGCTGCTGGACTACGCGCGGCGTCAGCGCGGAAAACGCGCGGCGGTGATGGTGGCGAACGGCGCCATGACGCTGCAGGTTGCGCGCGCGATGCAGCGCGTCGGTCTGCGCTGGGGCGAGAATATCGGCCTGCTCGGCTTCGACGAGCTGGAGTGGGCTGCGCTGGCCGGCGTCGGCATCACCACGCTGCGGCAGCCCACCTGGCAAATCGGCTATGCGGCGCTGGAGCGGCTGATCGCCCGCATCGACGGCAGCGCCGGGCCCGCCGCCGAACAGGTTTTCTCCGGCGAGCTGGTGGTGCGCGGCTCCAGCCAGCCCCTCGCCTGATCCCCTCTTCTTTTCCCTCTCTCGTGCTCGCTTCGTGAGCACGATCATAGTTTCAACCTCTGCTCCTTTGCTTTGGAACCGGTTCCAATTAACGTTTTCCCGGTAACTTTCGCTTAACGCGCATCCAGGGGGTAACGATGAACGCTGAAATTATTGTGGTGACCGCAGCCTACGGACAGCAACAGGTCGCCGCGCTGGGCGGTCAGCAGGCGCTGCTGCCGCTGATCCAGCAGGCCGGCGCCGACGGCGTCGAAATCCGCCGCGAACTCTTCGACAATGCGACGCTCGCCAGTCTGCCCGCGCTGGCCCAGGCCATTCAGCACCATCAGCTGCGCGCCGGCTACTCGGTACCCGACACGCTGTTTTGTGACGACGGCGCGTTAAATCCCCAGCTGGAGAACTACCTTAGAGAAGCTCAGCAGCTGAACGCGCAGCGCCTCAAGCTGGCGCTGGGCGGGTTTAACGGCGAGCTGCACGGCGCGGATTTGCGCGCGCTTGCCGAGCGCTATCCGCTGGAGCTGGCGGTGGAAAACGATCAAACCGATAACGGCAAGCTCGCGCCTTCGCTGCGTTTTTTCCAGGCGGCGGAGCAGGCGAACCTGCCGGTAACGATGACATTCGATATGGGCAACTGGCTCTGGACGCAGGAGAACGCGCAGGCGGCGGCGACGCAGCTTGGGCGCTTCGTGCGTTATATTCACGTCAAGGCGGCCGAACCGCACGGCGACAGCTATCGCGCGGTGGCGCTGGACGAGGCGAAAGCGGACTGGCGCGACCTGCTGCGCCAGCTGCCGGACAATGCGCCGCGCGGCATCGAATTCCCGCTGGAAGGCGAAGATCTGCTGGCGGTAACCCGCCGCTACGTGTCGCTGCTGCGCACTCTGTAAGGAGAGAAGATGACTACTCTGCATAACGGCGCGCTGGACGTCGTCACCATCGGCGAAGCGATGGCGATGTTCGTGGCGCGTGAAACCGGCGATCTCGCCGCCGCTGAAACCTTTATCAAGCGCGCGGCGGGCGCGGAGCTTAACGTCGCCATCGGTCTGGCGCGTCTCGGTCTGAAGGTCGGCTGGGTAAGCCGCGTCGGCGACGACAGCTTTGGCCGCTTTATCTGCCAGGTGCTGGAGAGCGAAGGCGTCGATCGCCGCCAGGTGACGAAAGATGCGCGCTACCCTACCGGTTTTCAGCTGAAATCCAAAGTCGACGACGGCTCCGATCCGCTGGTGGAATATTTCCGTAAAGGCTCCGCCGCCAGCCATCTCTCCGTCGAGGATTTCAACAGCGACTACTTCGGCGCCGCCCGCCATCTGCATCTGAGCGGCGTCGCGGCTGCGCTCTCCGCCAGCTCGCTGGCGCTGCTGAAGCACAGCGCGAAGGAGATGCGCGCGCGCGGCAAAACCATCTCTTTCGATCCTAATTTGCGGCCGGTGCTGTGGCGCAGCGAAGAGGAGATGCGCCAGCAGCTCAACCACCTGGCGGAGTACGCCGACTGGGTGCTGCCGGGCGAAAAAGAGGGCTATATCCTGACCGGCTACCGCCAGCCGGAAGCGATCGCCGATTTCTACCTCGATAAAGGGGTGAAAGCGGTGGTGATTAAAACCGGCTGCGACGGCGCCTGGTATAAAACTGCCCAGGGCGAACAGGGTCAGGTCGAGGCGATCCGCGTCGAGAACGTGGTGGACACCGTTGGCGCGGGCGACGGTTTCGCCGTCGGCGTGATCAGCGCGCTGCTGGAAGGTAAAACGCTGCCGCAGGCGATTAAGCGCGGCAACAGAATCGGTTCGCTGGCGATTCAGGTGATCGGCGACAGCGAAGGGCTGCCGACGCGCAGCGAGTTAGGCGATTTCTAGCCTGCATCCGAACCGCAATATCAGAGGAGAACCGCATGAAAACGCAGACAATCGCGCCGAAACGCTGGTGGTATATCATGCCCATCGTGTTTATCACCTACAGTCTGGCCTATCTCGATCGCGCAAACTTTAGCTTCGCCTCTGCCGCCGGCATCAACGACGACCTGGGCATCACCAAGGGCATGTCCTCGCTGCTGGGCGCGCTCTTCTTTCTCGGCTACTTCTTTTTCCAGATCCCCGGCGCGGTCTATGCCGAACGCCGCAGCGTGAAAAAGCTGATTTTCTGGTGCCTGGTGCTGTGGGGCGTCTGCGCGTCGCTGACCGGCGTGGTCAGCAATATCCCGATGCTGGCGGCGATCCGCTTCGCGCTCGGGGTGGTGGAAGCGGCGGTGATGCCCGCGATGCTGATCTACATCAGCAACTGGTTCACCAAATCGGAGCGCTCGCGCGCCAATACCTTTCTGATCCTCGGCAACCCGGTGACGGTGCTCTGGATGTCGGTCGTCTCCGGCTATCTGATCGACGCGTTCGGCTGGCGCGAGATGTTTATCTTCGAAGGGATTCCAGCGGTGATCTGGGCCGTCGCCTGGTGGTTTATGGTGCAGGATAAGCCCGAGCAGTCACGCTGGATGAGCACCGAAGAGAAAGCCGCGCTAGCCGCCCAGCTGAAAAAAGAGCAGGAGAATATCAAGGCGGTGCGCAACTACAGCGAAGCGTTCCGCAACCGCAACGTTATTCTGCTCTGCATGCAATATTTCGCCTGGAGCATCGGCGTTTACGGCTTCGTGCTGTGGCTGCCGTCGATTCTGCGCAACGGCACGCAGATGGGCATGGTGGAAGCGGGCTGGCTGTCGGCGGTGCCTTATCTGGCGGCGACCATCGCGATGATCGTCGTCTCCTGGGCGTCGGACAAAATGCAGAACCGCAAGCTCTTCGTCTGGCCGCTGCTGCTGATCGGCGCGCTGGCGTTCCTCGGCTCTTATCTGGTCGGCTCCGACAATTTCTGGCTCTCTTACGCGCTGCTGGTGATTGCAGGCGGCGCCATGTATGCGCCTTACGGTCCCTTCTTCGCCATTATTCCGGAAATGCTGCCGCGCAACGTTTCAGGCGGCGCGATGGCGCTGATCAACAGCATGGGCGCGCTGGGTTCGTTCGTCGGTTCCTGGATTGTCGGCTATCTTAATGGAGCGACGGGCAGTCCGGCGGCCTCCTATATCTTTATGGGCGCAGCGCTGCTGGTCTCGGTGTGGCTGACGCTCATCGTCAAGCCCGCCGAAAACAAAACGCCGCCGCTGCACGGCGCGAAACACGCCTGAAAGCGTAAGCGCTGACCCTCTTCTCCGGGCGACCTGCGTGTCGCCCGTCACACGTTTTACAGGGAGCGAACGATGAAACCATCCGTGATTCTGTATAAAAGCCTGCCGGACGATCTGCGCGCCCGGCTCGACGCCCATTTCAGCGTAACCGAAATCAAAGATCTGTCGCCGGAGAGCCAGCAGCAGCACGCTGACGCGCTGGCGCAGGCCGAAGGGCTGATCGGCTCCGGCGGCAAGGTCGACGGCGAACTGCTGGCGAAAATGCCGAAGCTGCGCGCCTGTTCGACCGTATCGGTCGGTTACGATAACTTCGACGTCGAGGCGCTCAACCAGCGCCATGTGCTGCTGATGCATACGCCGACGGTGCTGACCGAAACGGTGGCCGACACCATGATGGCGCTGGTGCTGAGCAGCGCGCGCCGCGTGACCGAGCTGGACGCGTGGGTGAAAGCGGGCCAGTGGAACAAAAGCATCGGGCCGGACAAATTCGGCATCGACGTGCATCACAAGACGCTCGGCATTCTCGGCATGGGCCGCATCGGCATGGCGCTGGCGCAGCGCGCGCATCACGGCTTCGGCATGAAGGTGCTCTACAACGCGCGCCGCGAACATGAAGAGGCGCAGTCGCGCTTCAGCGCGCAGCGCTGCGATCTGGAAACGCTGCTGAAAGAGAGCGACTTTGTCTGCATCAGCCTGCCGCTGACCGAGCAGACGCACCATATGATCAGCGCGGCGCAGCTGAAGCTGATGAAGCCGAGCGCCATCCTGATCAACGCCGGACGCGGGCCTGTGGTGGACGAAGAGGCGCTGATCGCCGCGCTGAAAGAGGGCACCATCCACGCGGCGGGCCTGGATGTGTTCGAGCAGGAGCCGCTTACGGCATCACCGCTCTTCTCGCTGCCTAACGTGGTGGCGCTGCCGCACATCGGTTCCGCCACGCATGAGACGCGCTACGGCATGGCGCAGGACGCGGTGGAGAACCTGATCGCCGCGCTGACCGGCAAGGTAGAGAAGAACTGCGTAAACCCCGACATTCTCAAGTAATCCGCCCTTCCCATTGCGCCCGCCGCTGGCGGGCGTTATCGTTGATTCCCCCATTCGTCACATATTTTTAACTTCTATATATGTCTTTTTCTCAGTTCGGCGACAAATTTACCCAGCACACCGGCATTTCACGTCTGATGGAAGATATGGGCGCAGGACTGCGCACGCCCGGCACTATTATGCTCGGCGGCGGCAATCCGGCGCAGATCCCGGCGATGAATGACTATTTTCAGCAGCTGCTGCAGCAGATGCATGACGAGGGCAAGCTGAGCGAAGCGCTCTGCAACTATGACGGCCCGCGCGGCAAGGCCACGCTGCTGAACGCGCTGGCGACGCTGCTCAGCAGCGAGCTGGGCTGGCCGGTAACCGCCAACAATATCGCCCTGACCAACGGCAGCCAGAGCGCCTTTTTCTATCTGTTTAACCTGTTCGCCGGCCGCCGCGCCGACGGCAGTAAAAAGCGCGTGCTCTTTCCGCTGGCGCCGGAGTACCTGGGCTATGCCGATGCCGGACTGGACGAAGAGCTGTTCGTTTCCGCTAAGCCCAATATCGAGCTGCTGCCGGAAGGCCAGTTTAAGTATCACGTCGATTTCGAACATCTGCCGATGCATGACGATATCGGCCTGATCTGCGTGTCGCGCCCTACCAACCCGACCGGCAACGTGGTGACCGACGACGAACTGATGCAGCTCGACGCGCTGGCGCAGCAGCACGACGTGCCGCTGCTGATCGACAACGCCTACGGCGTGCCTTTCCCCGGCATTATTTTCAGCGACGCGCGTCCGCTGTGGAATCCCAACATTATTCTCTGCATGAGCCTGTCGAAGCTCGGCCTGCCCGGCGCGCGCTGCGGCATTATCGTCGCCGACGAGAAGACAATCGGCGCCATCAGCAATATGAACGGCATTATTAGCCTGGCGCCCGGCAGCATTGGCCCCGCCATCGCCGCCGAGATGATCCAGCGCGGCGATCTGCTGCGGCTGTCGGAAACGGTGATTAAACCCTTTTATCAGGCCAAAGTGACCGAAACTATCGCTATTCTTCGCCGCTATCTGTCGGAGGAGCGCTGCCTGATCCACAAGCCGGAAGGCGCAATTTTCCTCTGGCTATGGTTTCGCGATCTGCCGATCAGCACCGAGGCGCTGTACCAGCGGCTTAAGGCGCGCGGCGTTCTGATGGTGCCGGGCCACTTTTTCTTCCCCGGCCTGGAGCAGGCGTGGCCGCACACGCACCAGTGCATGCGCATGAACTATGTGCCGGACGCGGTGAATATTGAGCGCGCGGTGCAGATTCTGGCGGAAGAGATTGAAAAGGCGTTCGCGGAGCAGCTTTAACACGCGGTTTTAGAGACGCGCCGGTTTGACCGGCGCTCACTCCTCTTTCGCCTCCAGCAGCGACTCCCGACACCACTGCGCCAGCTGGCGGATCGCCTGCTCGACCTCTTCATTCCAGCCGAAGCCGGCGTTAAGCCGAAAACAGTGGTCGTAGCGATCGTCGGTGGCGAAAATATGGCCCGGCGCGATGCCGATACCGGCGTTGCGCGCCTTGAGAAACAGCGCGCGCACGTTGAGCGCCCGATGCGGCATCTCGACCCACAGCACATAACCGCCTTCTGGATCCGAGACGCGCGTGCCCGCCGGGAATTCGCGCAGCAGCGACTGGCGCATCTGCTGGATCTGTCCGGCCAGCTCGCGCCGCAGCTTACGCAGATGGGCGTCATAGCCGCCGCTGCGCAGCAGCTCGGCGATCGCCGCCTGCGACAGCGTTGAGGTGCCCATGGTCGAGGTGTATTTCAGCGACGCGATCTTGCGCATGTAGTTGACGCTGTGCACCCAGCCGATGCGGATGCCGGGCGCAACGGTTTTGGAAAAGCCGCTGCACAGAATGGCGTTGGGGCTGAAGGCGCGCATCGGAAAAGGTCGTCGTTCGCCGAACGCGGTATCGCCGAAAATATCGTCTTCGACGATCACCACGTCATTCTCATCGGCCTGACGGGCGATATAGGCTTTCTGTTCGTTGGGGATCGATTTGCCGAGCGGATTGTTGACGTTGCTGATGGTGAGAAAGGCCTGCACCGCCCTGCGGCGGAACAGCGCGGTGAGCTTTTCAACGTCGACATAGCCTTCCGGCCCGGCGTCGACCTCAATCACGCGCAGGTTGAGATTATGCAGCATCTGCAGCAGCACGAAATAGCAGGGCGACTCCACCGCCACCACGTCGCCGGGTCGGAGCGTGGCGCGCAGCGACAGCGACACCGCCTCAATGCAGCCGTTAGTGATGAGAATATCGTCGGCGCTGATATTGCAGCCATACTCCACCGCCCGACGCGCGATTTCATGCTTCAGCGGCAGATAGCCGGTGCCTTTAACGGTGTTGCCTAACAGCGCCGGTTTGCTGTATCCCATCTGGCGCATCAGCAGTCCGATCTTTTTCACCGGATAGAGCGAGCTGTCGCCATTCGCCAGGTCAAGACGAACGCGGCACTCCGAGCCGAGGATCGCCAGATGCATCTCCGTCTGTTCATCCAGCGGCGCCACCAGCCGCGGCTGCGCCAGCGGCGCCGGCGTCGCCTCTTTATGCGCCAGCCGCGGCGCGACGAAAAAGCCTGATTTCGGCTTCGCCACCGCAAAGCGCTCATCCTCCAGCGTGCGCAGCGTTTTCAGCGCGGTCGTCAGGCTGACGCTGTACTGCGTCGCCAGCGTGCGCACCGAGGGCAACCGGCTGTCGGGCAGCAGCGATCCGCTGCGGATAGCCTGCTTAATCTGTTCGGCTATCTGGCGGTAACGACTGCTCTGACTCTCCTGCTCGTCCGTTTCACCGGGCATCTGTTCCACCCCATATCGTACTGATCTGTGCGTATTCAAGAGAGTACATTCAAAGTACTTTAGGCTGCATCTCTTAATTATTTATGACGCGCGGCCGCTCTGTTTTCTGCGTCCGGCGCCCTGCCGTCTGCCTGCGTTACGGCATTGATTGCTACACCGCTTAATGGCCTGTTTTTCATGGAATCAGTAGGTTCCATGCATTTAAACGAATTTATCAGCCAAAGGAAAACGCGAAAAATGAATAATCTGTCCACCATGATGAGAGAAATTGAAGGCTATCTGACGCCGGCAATCATCGATTCCGCTAAACGGTGCTCTCATCGTCTGCTTGCCGCGCTGCCGGATAGCGAGCAGCTGTCGCGCAACCGCGTTCTGCTCGCCTACGGCGGCGGCAAAGACAGCAGCTATATGGTGGCCTATGTGCGTTACATTCAGGGGTTAATCTGGCGGCAGCGCGGCGACACCTTTCTGCTGCGCATCAGCACCAACCGCCACGCCGCCATGAGCGACAGCGTGATGGAGAATATCGACCGCGTTTACCGCGCGCTGGCTATTCACCATGACGCCTTCGTAGAGAGCCTGATCGTCGACGGCCAGCAGATCCGCCCTTTCGAACGCTATCTTCCCCTGCCCGAGTCGGTGCGCCAGCAAAACCGCAGCGACGTGCTGATGAACGGCCACCGCTTTCGCGCCGACGCGCGCTCGACCTTCTGCAACGCCTGCAACCTCAGCATGGTCAACTCGTTCGGCCTGGCGGCGCACTATAACGGCGGCGTGGACATGATTATCACCGGCGATTCGCCGCAGGAGCAGACCGCCTATGTCGCCTGGGCGCGGCACCTTTCGCGCCTGTTCGATGCGCCGACGGCGGAGAAAGATCGGGGCTTTCGCGGCTTTTTGCAGACGCTCGACGGCGTGGCGCATCGCTACTCGGCCGCTATCCACGGCGAGGCGGCGGTCACGCCCGCGCGCCGCATCATGCATCAGCTAACGCGCGATCCGCTGTTCTTCAATATTTATCAGGACACCGCCTACGAAGCCGGCGCGCACTGGGCGCTGCTCAACGACTTTATGCGTTTCCGCTTCGACCCGCTGATGTTCAGCTTTTCCGAATCGGACTGCGGCAACCCGACGCTAATGGCCCATATGCGCGGCCTGCGCGCGGAAACCCTGCTGCAGCGCAGCTACGCAGAAGGCATCCGCGAATATGTCCGCTTCGCGCTGGGGCTGATGGCGCAGAAAGATTTCCCGCCTCAGCTGATCGCCGAGATGGCGGCGCGCTATCAGGATGAGGCGGCTATCGAACAGCAGCGCCAGCGCGCGGCGCGCTTCGCCGAGGAGACGTTCGGCCTCGACGAAACCCAGCTGATTTGCATGATCTATTCGCCCTTTATCGCGCAGGGCAGCCAGCTGCACAGCTGGCTGACGCAGCAGCGGATCGGGCTGGACGAAGCGGCGATTCGCCAGCTGCTCGCCGGCGAGCGCGACGACGCGGCGCTGGCGCAGCAGCTCGGCCAGCTTTCCGGACTGGATATCGATCAGTTACGTCACTGCTGGCAAAGCCGCCAGGTGAGCTCGCTGCTGGAGGGCAAAAGCGCCGATCCGCTGTCGCGCGTGCTGCGCTTCGATCCGCATAAGGCGGTGATTCAGGTAAACCACGGCGTCCTGCAGGATACCGTGACCGAAGTGATCTCCGGGCGCTGATCCCGGTAAGGCGAAGCGATGAGAAAAATTTTCCTGCAAATAGGCGCAACGCGCGACGGCCAGAACCCCTACTGCGAGGTGGCGAAGCGCGACGGTTACTTCACCGTACTGGCGGAGATGAGCGATTTCGTCGACTACCAGTCGCTCAGCCTGACGCTGCCGTTTGACCTGATCGTTCGCCTCGATCGGCCGGAAAATCCCTGGGAAGTGCTGCAGGCCTGTCTGCACGCCGGGCTGCTGGAGCATCCGCGCGTGGTGCTGGCCGGCTTCGAAGCCTACAACGCCAGCGCCGGCCGGGTGCGGGAAATACTGGCTGGCCCCGATGCGCCGCGCACCTTTATCCCGCTGGATAAATATGCCCAGCGGATGGCGCTGAAAAAAGCCTGGCCGCGTTTTCCACAGCCGGAATTTCGTTTTTTCGCCTCGCCGCTGAGCATTCTCGACGCCCATCAGGCGCTGATCTATCCCTGCGTGATCAAGCCGGTGGACAGCGGCGGCGGGCTGGGGATCTGGCTGGTGGAAGCGCCCGAACGGCTGGCGGGCGTGGTGCAGATGCTGGAAGAGACCATGAACTACGGCGGGCGCAGCTTTAGCGGGTTTATCGTCGAAAGCTGGCTGGACGGCGACGAATATTCACTGCAGGGCGTGGTGCATGACGGCCATCCGCACGCCCTTACCTGCTGTCAGAAGGTGATCGAACAACATCGCGACGCCCAGGGCGGCGTCAGTTTTTATGAATCCGGCCACGTCGCCGTCGCCGCCGAGACGCTGCCGCCCGCGTTCGCCAGCCTGATGAAGTTCTGCTGTGAAACCTTCGGCTACCGGCTCGGCGCCTTTCATATCGATTTTATCGTGGTGGATGGCGTGCCGCACTTTCTTGAAATGGGCTTCCGCCTTTCCGGCATGGGCGTACCGGGCCTGGTCGAAGAGGCGACCGGCATCGACTGGGTAGCGGTGGCGTTTCGGCTTGAAGCGGGCGGCGAGATGCCTGCGCTGCGCTTCGCCGCGCCGCCGCGCGCCGTCGGCCAGCTGCGTCTGCGCCAGCCGGCCCAGCTGCGCCAGGCGGAAAGCTGGATTGCCGATCATCATCAGGGCGCGCTGCTGCCGCCGCTGACCTTTGCCGGCTTACAGGTGTCGCGGCGCTCGTCGCTCTATGCCGATCTGACGCGCCATGCGGGCATACTCGGCACGCTGCGCCTGTCGGCGGGCGGTCGCGACGATATTCTGGCCGTTTTTAACAGCGTGGTGCGCACGGCATCTCGCCTCTCAGAAGGAAATTTATTGTGTGCAGAATGATTCTGGCGCAGGGCGAATTCGACGCGGCGCAGGTGCTGGAGGCGGCGCGCGCTATGAGCTGCGGGGAAACCGCCTGCCATGACGGCCCGATTAAAGAGCATCCCAACGGCTGGGGGTGTTTGTGGCTGGACGCGGGCGAGATCCGCACGCTGCGCGGCAGCGGCCCCTTTGCCGACGCGCTGCCCGATATTGATGTCGCTAGCATCAAAGGCCGCTTTCTGGCGGTGCATGTGCGCCACGCCACGCTGAGTAAAAACCAGGGGCTGGAGTTCGCCCATCCGCTGCTGCGCGACAGCGCCGGCACGCGCTGGTACATGATGCACAACGGCTTTATGCCGAAGGTCTACGCCCGTCTCGGCATGACGGCCTCCCGCTTCGACTCGGCGGAGTATCTGGAATATCTGGTGGATCGCATCACGCCCGCCGACTTCACGCGCGACTACCTGCGCGACAAGCTGGCGCAGGTCGAGCCGGGCGGCAGCGCGGGCAACGCGATTTTCGTCACGCGCGAACGGGCATGGGCCTGGCAGTGGCATCCGCAGGATACGCCTTATCCGCACTACTTTACGCTGCACGTTTTGCAGCAGGCGCGCTGTACCTACATTTCGTCTGAACCTGTTCCAACCCTGGGCGACGCCGCCGGCTGGCGACGTATGGCTAACCATGAACTACGCGAAATTCCTTTGGGGGAGTAAACATCATGGCCATTTTTAATCAGATACGCGTGATCAATCCCAGCATGTATGTAGAGCGCACCTGGCTGGACGATATCGTCACGGCGCGCGTGCCGCTGCTGGTGCTGCGCAACTTCCTCACCGATGAAGATCGCCAGGAGGTAGTGACCGATTTGCAGCGCTGCCGCGAGCAGATCCGCGTGTCGCACTATCCCAACGGCGCGCTCACCACGCTCGGGCCCTACCTGGCGAAACATACCGCCGCGCCGGAGAACTACTTTACCGAATGGCGCGACATCGCGTCGGCGCTGCCGCCGTCGCTCGCGGCGCTGCGCCAGCAAATCTATGAGTGGGTGCGCCACGCGCTAAAGCTGGAGAGCCTGCAAACCGCCCATGAGCCAGGGCTGGGCGACTACGCCGGTTCGATCGTGCGTTTTCATGCCGACGGCGTCGCCAATCCGCTGCACAACGACAATATCGTCCGCGACGCGGCCGGAACCGGCCTGGCGGTGACGCAGATCCTGCATCAGCTGAGCTGCGTGGTCTGCCTGCAGGAGTGCAACGCGGGCGGCGGGCTGCGCATTTTCAACAAAAAATGGTCGCCAGACGATGAGCGTTTCAAAACGCCAGGCGAGCTTGGCTACCAGAGCGGCGTGGTGATGCAGAGCGAAACCTGCGAATTCGCGCCGCGCAGCGGCGATATCTACCTGTTTAATCCCGCTTTTTACCACGAGATCGATCGGGTCGAAGGCGATACCCGCATCACGATGGGCTTCTTTTTTGGCCTGACCGACAAAAAAATGAAACACGCGATTGCGTGGAGCTGACGCCCTGCGCGCAGCCTTGCAAGACAAGGAGAAGAGATGACGACATTTACAAAGATTACCGAGCTGCTGGATCGGCACGACGCGAACTATCGCGTGGTAGAGCACGAGGCCATCGGCCAGACCGACGCCATCAGCGCGCTGCGCGGCAATGCGCTTAACCAGGCGGCGAAGGCGATGGTGCTGGAGGTGGCGATGCCGGACGGCGCCGCATCGCGCTTTCTGCTGGCGATCGTGCCGGGCGACTGCAAAATCAATTTTAAAAGCGCCGCGCGCGCCATCGGCGGCAAAAAGTCGAGCTTCGCCGCGCCCGACATGGCGCAGTCGCTGACCGAATGCGTGATGGGCGCGGTGCCGCCCTTTAGTTTTGATGACCGACTGGCGCTGCGTGTCGATGCGCGCCTGCGCGACGTCGGCACGCTGTGGTTCAACGCCGGCGCGCTGGAAAAATCGATCGCCCTTAACGCAGAGGACTATCGCCGTATCGTAGGCGAAGCCTGTTATGCCGATATCGCCACGCCCGTGGCGGTTAGCGCCTGACGGCAGAGGAAAGGTTATGTCAGCTAAAGATATGTTGCTGGCGCTCTGCGTCGTGGTGGCGTGGGGCGTTAATTTCGTGGTGATCAAACTCGGCTTGCAGGGCATGCCGCCCTTCTTGCTGGCGGGCCTGCGCTTCTCCCTGGTGGCGTTTCCGGCGATCTTTTTTGTCTCTCGCCCGGCTATTCCGCTGCGCTGGCTGGTGGTCTACGGCATGACCATCAGCTTTGGCCAGTTCGCCTTTCTGTTTCTCGCCATCAAGCTCGGCATGCCCGCCGGGCTCGCCTCGCTGGTGCTGCAGGCGCAGGCGTTTTTCACGCTGCTGCTGGGCGCGCTGCTGCTGGCGGAAAAGCTGCGCTGGAACCATATCGCCGGCGTGCTGATCGCGACGCTGGGGATGTTTATGCTGGCGACGGCGGGCATGGAGGGCCAGTCGGCCGCCGGCATTACGCTGACGACCATGATGCTGACGCTGGCGGCGGCGCTGTCGTGGGGACTGGGCAATATCACCAATAAGATCATCCTGCGCAATCGCAAGGTGCCGGTGATGTCGCTGGTGGTATGGAGCGCGCTGGTGCCGGTGCTGCCCTTCTTCGCCTGCTCCTGGCTGTTCGAAGGAGAAGAGGCGATTGTTTTCAGCCTGACGCATATCTCGCTGCAAACGGTGCTGGCGCTGATCTATCTCGCCTTTATCGCCACCATCGTCGGCTACGCCATCTGGGGCAACCTGCTTAGCCGCTATGAAACCTGGCGCATCGCGCCGCTGTCGCTGCTGGTGCCGGTGATCGGCATTCTCAGCGCCGCGGTAGTGCTGGGGGAACGCCTCTCGGCGCAGCAGATGCTGGGCGCGGCGGTGATTATCTTCGGCCTGCTGGTGAATGTCTTCGGCGGCCTGGTGAGCCAGCGCCTGGCGATGCGCACGCATCCTTAACGGCGCGGCATACGGCTCAGATATAAAAAACGCCGCGAAGGCGGCGTTTTTTTCTCGTTGATTCTGATTAGTTCAGAATTTCAATCCGGCGCGGTTTCGCCTCTTCAGGGACGATGCGTTCCAGATCGATGCTCAACAGGCCATTTTCCAGTCGGGCGTCGCGTACCACAATGTGGTCGGCCAGCTGGAATTTGCGCTCGAAGTTGCGTTCGGCAATACCCTGATAGAGATATTTGCGTTCGGTCTGCTCTTCAGGATGCGCGCCACGCACGATCAGGACGTTATCGTGAGCGGTAATATCCAGCTCGTTCTGGGCAAAGCCCGCCACCGCGATAGTGATGCGATAGTGGTTTTCGCTGACCAGTTCGACGTTGTACGGAGGATAGCCGCCGTTGCTCTGGTTCTGGTTGGACTCCAGCAGGTTAAACAGGCGATCGAAACCGATAGCAGAGCGATAAAGTGGAGCAAGATCAAAATTACGCATGGAATGACTCCTGATATTCAGCAAGTTTTGGCAACCTTCCACCATGGACAGGTTGTGCGGCGCCTCGATGTCCCTGTCGGCGACAGCGAGCGCGTCCGTAGCTTAAAAATGGGTATGCCCGGAACGGTTTCAAGAGGCGAAATGCAATTTTTTTCGCCAATCAGCTGAAGTGGCATACACTCAGGGGACCTTTCGTCTGACATAGCGCACCTCGCCGTAGAGTGAGGACGCGAGCGGACAAGCTAACTCAGCCGGGGCGGTCGCCACAGTTGAAGGGATGATGAAGATGAAATTATTGAAGGCATTTCCTCTGGCAGGCGCGCTGGCCTGCTGCACCTTTACGCTTGCAGGATGTTCCAGCGTGATGTCGCATACCGGCCCGAATCAGGGCTACTACCCAGGCACGCGCGCCAGCGCCGATATCCTGGTCGACGATAACAGCAGCTGGGCGCTTAAGCCGCTGGCGCTGATCGATCTGCCTTTTTCCGCCGTGCTGGATACGCTGCTGCTGCCGTGGGACTACGCTCGCAGCGACGACGATAAATCGATCGATTCCCCGCGCGAGCGCATTCTTCAGAGCGAAAAGCTCAACCACACGCAGGAGAATCTGGCGCAGGCCGCGCCTTATCCTGCGGCTACGCCGACACAGTAAAGAGCTGTCGCCAGCCGTCGACCTCACGCATAAAGGCGATTAGCTGTCCGTCCGGCGACCAGACGACCGCGTCGCCGCTCGGCGGCTGTTCGCTGCGCTCGGTGAGCGGCTGACAGACGCCGCTCTCGATATCGCAGCACATCACCTGATTGTCGCTGATAAAGGCGACGGCCGCGCCCTGCGGATGCCAGCTAAACGCCGACTGCACCGAATGCGCCAGCTGCGTCACCTGACGCGGTGCGCCGCCGTTGGGCGACACCGTCCAGAGCTGCACCACATCCTGCTCGTCCGCCATTAAAAAGGCGATGGCGCTGCCGTCTGGCGCGCTGCGCAGCCAGTGGCGCGGCTGCTGGGCAAGCCCGCGCGTCGTAAAGGTCAGCCGGCGCTGGCGCACGCCGGCAGGCGGCGCTGGCAGGCGGCTCTCCGTCCCCTCCAGCGGTTCGTCGCCCGGCATGGCGTACGCCTCCAGCGCCTCCGGCAGATCGACAACAAAAACCTCCGGCTGTTTTTCGCCAGCGGGGGAGATCGTATCGCCGATAAAGGCGATAGCCCAGCGCTGCCGGCTGCCGTCCGGCTTCTGGTAGCCGCGCGCGCCGATCCAGCCCTCTTCGTACGCGCGGTTAATCTCGTCGCTGCCCGCACGCGGCGCAGCGGTGGTGCGGCTGACCAGCACGCAGAAGTGGCTGCCGCTGTATTCGCGCGGATGCTGTTTAATCGGCGCGACCGCGCGCAGCGGCAGCGCAACGCCGACGTTGCGCAGATCCTCTTTCGGGTCTCTCTCGTGCATCACGTGATCGTTATAGGTGAAGCTGACACGCGTGCCGTCCGGGCTATAGAGATGCACATGCGAGCCGCCGCGCAGCGCGCCGGGCGTAAAGGGCGGCGTGATGTCGCAGGCGTCGAGGTTTTGCGCGCGGCCGTTTTGCACGATGACGCCGCGCCGGTGATGAAAGTCGTAGTGCCAGCTCTCGTCAGGCTGTTCCGGGCCGTGAATGCAGAGGTAGCGCGGCGGCAGATCCGGACTGACGGTGACGACGCCCACGTGCGCGCCGTCGGTCGCGCGATAGAGCACCTCGACCTCGCCGGTCTGCACATTGACGCGCTCAATGGTGTCGCTGGTAAAAGAGGCGCCCGACGGACGCACGTCGAAGGCCAGCCACTGGCTGTCGGCGGTCCAGACGTTGCTGTTGGTCAGCTGATGATGTCGCGGGCTAAAGGTGATCTGTTTTTCGCGCATAGGGCAACCTGACTAAAAATGTTGCCCCACACGCTACGCCAAAAGCGTTAAAGATGCAGCTCTGATTTCGGCTGCGGCGCGGCGGCGCCCTCGATCGCCCGTTTACGCCCAACCACCAGCCCGAGCACGCCGCCGAGGATGAGCGCAGCCGCCACGATCAGCAGGCCGTCGTTATAGCTGTTGGTGGCGTCTTTGATGCGCCCCATGACCGGCGGAAAAGCCAGCCCGGCGATATTCGCCACCGCATTGATCAGCGCCACCGACGCAGCGCCCGCCACGCCGGAGACCGTTTCGGTGGTCACCGCCCAGAATACCGGCGTGATGGCCCAGTTCAGGCCGACCATCAGCACCAGCAGCAGATAAGCCATCCACTGTTGCGGCGCCGCCAGCGCCGCCAGCAGCAGCAGGCCCGCCGCCATCAGCGGCAAGCCGAGATGGCGCGCCCGCTCGCCGGTGCGATCGGAATGGCGGCCGTTAAGATACATAAAAATGCAGGCGAAGAGAAAAGGCACCGCCGACAGCAGGCTAACCGTCAGGTTGCTGCGCTCCGCCGCGACCGCTTTAACGATCATCGGCAGAAACAGCGTGATGCCGATGGTGCCGAAAGCCTGCAGCAGCCACAGCAGGCTGAGCATCCAGACGCGCCGGCTTGTTAGCGCCACGCGCCAGTTATGATCGCGTATCGCCGAGTGCTGCTCGTCGCGCGCCAGCGTCTGCTGCAGGTAGCTGCGCTGCTCCGCCGTGAGCCAGCGCGCGTTGGCGGGCGCATCGTCGAGATAGAACCAGGTGACGATGCCCAGCACGAACGCCGGGATGCCTTCCAGCAGAAAGAGCCAGCGCCAGCCTTCGACCCCCAGCATGCCGTGCAGATTAAGCAGGCTGCCGGAGAGCGGCAGACCAATCACCGACGCCAGCGCCGCGCCGATATAAAACAGCGACATGGCGCGCGCGCGGTCGCTGCGCGGATACCAGCAGCTCAGGTAGAAAATAATGCCTGGCGTAAAGCCCGCCTCCGCCGCGCCGAGCAAAAAGCGCATCACATAGAGCTGCGTCGGCGTCTGCACCAGGCTCATGCCCGCGGCGATAATGCCCCAGCTCACCATAATGCGCGCGATCCAGCGCCGCGCGCCGACGCGCGTCAACAGCACGTTGCTCGGCACTTCAAAGATGATGTAGGTGACATAGAAGATACCGGCGGCGATGCCGTACATTTCGGCGGTCATCGCCAGATCGGCGTTCATTTGCAGCGCGGCGACCGAGATATTGGCGCGGTCGATATAGGCAATGAGATAAAGCACCATGATAAAGGGCATGATGCGCAGGTTCATTTTCTTAATGGTGCTGAGGTGAAGAGAATGGTTCATCGCAAGGTCCTCAGTTCGGATAGGGTATCAGCAGGTAACCGTTTGATTTTTCTTTTTTAAAGAGTAATACCGCAGCCTGTGGCGGCGGCGTTCGATCATCGCGCTGCGACGCTGCGCGGTCGACGTTCACAAGCGGGTGGATCTCAGCTGAGAAGAGTGAGGCTGATTGTAGTATCCAGAATTAAAGTTGTACTACAATACAGATCACAAAACAGACAATACGGGCCAGCTGGCCCGCTTTGAAAGTGAAAAGTGCGATGCAGAGCGGCGGAATGCCGCCAGGGAAGGCGTTAAAGCACCAGCTCTTCGATAGCGTGCGCCACGCCATCTTCCATGTTGGTTTTAGTGACGAACTGCGCGATCTGCTTAACGGAGTCGATGGCGTTGCCCATCGCGACGCCCATGCCTGCGTACTCGATCATCGCCAGGTCGTTCTCCTGATCGCCAATCGCCATGACTTCGTCGCGCGCCAGCCCCAGCTTCTCCGCCAGCATTTTAACGCCCTGGCCTTTGTTGACGCGGCGATCGAGGATCTCCAGGTAATAAGGCGCGCTCTTGAGAATGGTATAGTTCTGCTGCGCTCTGGCGGGCAGACGCTGAATAGCCCTATCCAGCAGATCGGGTTTGTCGATCATCATCAGCTTGGGAAAACGCGTGGCGCGATCCATCTCTTCCACGGCGCGATAGCGCACCGGAATGCCGGTCAGGCTCGCCTCATGAATGGTGTATTCGCTGAGATCTTTGTTCGGCGTATAGAGCGAAGATTTGTCGAACGCCTGGAAATGCACGCCCAGCTCGCGCGACAGCTGTTCAATGTAGAGATAGTCGTCAAAACCCAGCGTGATTTCCGCCACGCACTCGCCATCTTTCGCCTGCTGCACCAGCGCGCCGTTGTAGCTGATGCAGTACTGACCGTCGTCGACCAGGCCAAGCTCCATCAGGTAGCGCTGGATCCCTACGTATGGACGACCGGTCGCCAGCACCACGGCAACGCCTTTTTTATGCGCGCGATCGATAGCCGATTTAACGCCAGCGGTGATCTCGTGCTGCGGGTTAAGCAGCGTGCCGTCCATATCAATTGCAACCAGTTTAATCGCCATAGCTTCCTCGTTGAGTCAGGGTTTGGCTTAAATGCTAGCGCGATTCAGCTCACTATGACCAGTTTCGCGGCATTTCAGGCATAAAAAAACCCTTCCCGGTGGGAAGGGTTCGCAAGCTGGAGCCGGCGTGGGTGACAGAAACCGATCGCAAAGTCGCTGTTCGTCATCCCTGACCGCTCGGCCTGCGCAAATACGCGCCTCTTCCTGAGGCGCACCCGTAAACGGGCCAACGCGCTGCGTTGTTCAAAAACGCTCCCGGCGTTTTTGTCCTTGTCGCGGGACGCTTTGCTCTTCGGTTTCTGTCACCCGCGCTTTAGCTTTAATCGCCGTATGTAAGCTTAAATATCGATATTCGCCGCTTTCAGGGCGTTCTCTTCGATAAAGGCGCGGCGCGGCTCAACCGCATCGCCCATCAGCGTAGTGAAGAGCTGATCGGCGGCGATGGCGTCCTTGATGGTGACGCGCAGCATGCGACGGCTGTCCGGATCCATGGTGGTTTCCCACAGCTGCTCGGCGTTCATCTCGCCCAGACCTTTATAACGCTGTACCGACAGACCGCGACGCGACTCTTTCACCAGCCATTCGATAGCCTGCTCAAAGCTGGCGACCGGCTGACGGCGCTCGCCGCGCTCGATGTAGGCGTCTTCCTCAATCAGGCCGCGCAGCTTCTCGCCCAGCGCGTTGATTTTACGGTACTCCGGTCCCTGAATGAACTCGGCGTCCAGCGTATAATCGGTGTCGACGCCGTGCGTGCGCACGCGCAGAACCGGTTCGAAGATGTTCTGCTCGCGGTTTTCGCGCACCTGAGCGACATAGCTGCTGCCGTGCGTTTCGCGCTCGGCCAGGAAAGCCACCAGCTTGTCCAGCCAGGCCTGAACCTCAGCTTGATTGCTCAGATCGCTCAGCGTTGGGTGATAAACCAGCGCGCGCAGCAGCGCGACCGGATAGCGGCGCTCCATACGCTTGATCATCTTCTGCGTGCTGTTGAACTCCGCGACCAGATTTTCCAGCGGCTCGCCGCCCAGCGCCGGCGCGCTGGCGTTGGTGTGCAGCGTCGCGCCGTCGAGCGCGATGGCGATCTGATACTGATCCATCGCCTCATCGTCTTTGATGTACTGCTCCTGCTTGCCTTTCTTCACCTTGTAGAGCGGCGGCTGCGCGATATAGACGTGGCCGCGCTCGATGATTTCCGGCATCTGACGATAGAAGAAGGTCAACAGCAGCGTACGGATGTGCGAGCCGTCGACGTCAGCATCGGTCATGATGATGATGCTGTGATAGCGCAGCTTGTCCGGATTGTATTCGTCGCGGCCGATGCCGCAGCCCAGCGCGGTGATCAGCGTCGCCACTTCCTGCGAAGAGAGCATCTTGTCGAAGCGCGCTTTCTCTACGTTAAGGATTTTGCCCTTCAGCGGCAGGATCGCCTGGTTTTTACGGTTACGCCCCTGTTTAGCCGAACCGCCTGCGGAGTCACCCTCCACCAGGTAGATTTCAGACAGCGCCGGATCGCGCTCCTGGCAATCCGCCAGCTTGCCCGGCAGACCCGCCAGATCGAGCGCGCCTTTACGACGCGTCATTTCGCGAGCGCGACGGGCCGCTTCACGGGCGCGGGCGGCGTCAATGATCTTGCCGACAACAATTTTGGCGTCGCTCGGGTTTTCCAGCAGGTATTCGCTCAGCAGTTCGTTCATCTGCTGTTCCACCGCCGATTTCACTTCGGACGAGACCAGCTTGTCTTTGGTCTGCGAAGAGAACTTCGGATCCGGCACTTTAACCGACACCACCGCGACCAGGCCTTCGCGGGCGTCGTCGCCGGTGGCGCTGACTTTCGCTTTCTTGCTGTAGCCCTCTTTGTCCATATAGGCGTTCAGGGTACGCGTCATCGCCGCGCGGAAGCCTGCGAGGTGCGTACCGCCGTCGCGCTGCGGAATGTTGTTGGTGAAGCAGTAGATGTTCTCCTGGAAGCCGTCATTCCACTGCAGCGCCACTTCCACGCCAATGCCGTCTTTCTCGGTAGAGAAATAGAACACATTCGGATGGATAGGGGTTTTGTTTTTATTCAGGTACTCGACGAACGCCTTGATGCCGCCTTCGTAGTGGAAATGATCGGCTTTGCCGTCACGCTTGTCTTCCAGACGAATCGATACGCCGGAGTTCAGGAACGAGAGTTCGCGCAGGCGCTTCGCCAGGATGTCATATTCGAACTCGACGACGTTGGTGAAGGTTTCGTGGCTCGGCCAGAAACGCACGCGGGTGCCGGTCAGATCGGTTTCGCCGGTGACGTTCAGCGGCGCCTGCGGCACGCCGTGCACGTAAGTTTGCTGGTGCACTTTGCCTTCGCGACGAATGGTCAGCTCCAGCTTCTGCGACAGGGCGTTAACGACCGAGACGCCCACGCCGTGCAGACCGCCCGATACTTTATAGGAGTTGTCGTCGAACTTACCGCCTGCGTGCAGCACGGTCATGATCACTTCCGCAGCGGAAACGCCCTCTTCTTCGTGAATGCCGGTGGGAATGCCACGGCCATCATCCTGAACGGATACGGAGTTATCGGCATGAATGGTCACGACGATATCACTACAGTGACCGGCGAGCGCTTCGTCGATTGCGTTATCCACGACCTCGAATACCATGTGGTGCAGACCGGTGCCGTCATCCGTATCGCCGATATACATACCCGGACGTTTGCGTACCGCATCCAGCCCTTTCAGAACTTTGATACTTGAGGAGTCATAAGAATTCGACATCAACGTTTCTCGCTCATTTAATCTTCAGGTTGAACCGCTATTTTACCCTGTTCCACGCGGAACATCTTGCCCTTTTCGTCACTCATATCGATGACATGATCGGTGGCGATAGCGCTGACAAACACCTGAGCCTGCGTGGCTTTCAGTCGTTGCGCCAGCAGGCGCCGACGGCTGTCGTCCAGCTCGGAGGCGAAGTCATCAATCAGGTAAAGACAGCGGCGTCCGCTCTGGCGCGTCAGGAACTCACCCTGCGCCAGACGCAATGCACACATCAATAGTTTTAACTGGCCGCGCGACAGCAGATCTTCGACCGGCGTGCCGTCGGCGCGAATGCGGAAATCCGCTTTATGCGGGCCGCTGGCGGTGTAGGTCAGCGCGCGGTCGCGCTCGAAATTGCGCTCCAGCAGATCGCCGTAGGCGCTCTCTTTGTCCCAGCCGCGCTGGAAAGAGAAGTTCAGCGCGAACTCCGGCAAAAACTGCCCGCAGGTGGCGACGATCTCCGCCGAAATGGCTTCGCTGTACTCCGCGCGCCACTGGCTGATCTGTTCCGCCAGCGGCACCAGCTCCTGATCCCAGGCGCGGATTTGGCTATAGCGCGTGACCTGACGCAGCGCGGCGTTGCGCTGCTTCAGCAGGCGCCGCAAATTGCTCCAGGCGTTGAAGAAACCGGGCGTGTTGTGAAAACAGCCCCAGTCGACATAGGCTCTACGGTATTTGGGGCCGCCGTTGAGCAAAGTAAACCCTTCAGGCGTAATTAACTGCATCGGCAGCAGCTGCGCCAGCTCCGCGACTTTATGGCCGTCGCTGCCGTCGATACGCACCTTGCTGTCGCCCGCGCGGTTTTTGGTCAGGCCGACCGAAATCTCCCGCTCGCTGCCCTCAATGCGGCCGTGCAGCACAAAGGCGGCTTCGTCGTGGCGGATCACGCGTCCCGCCTGCAGGCTGCGAAACGCACGGCCGTGGCCCAGCGTGTAGATCGCCTCCAGCACGCTGGTTTTGCCGCTGCCGTTCGCGCCGACCAGGAAGTTAAATCCCGGCGCCAGCGCCAGATCGGCCTGCTCGATATTACGAAAGTCTTTGATAAGGAGGCGGGTTAAAGCCATGAATCAGTCCAGCGTGAAGGGCACAAAGGGGTATCGCCTTTTAGCGATCTGGCCGTCAACGGCGAAGCCCGATAACGGCCTCACCACTACCAGGCCGTCGGCGTCGCAGCCAGTCTGGTCGCGGCCAGCGCGCAGGCCCTGGGAGCATACTAAAGTATGTGACCAGGGACGAGCACTGCCCGCGAGCAGAATGGCAAGTAAGCCAGGCCGATATCTCCTACAGGCGCATGGGCATCACGACGTAGGCGGCGGCTGGGCTGGCGAGATCTTCTATCTGCACGCTCGACACCGAATCGGTCAGCAGCAGACGCACGTTCTCGCACTTCAGCGCGTTCAGCACATCCAGCACGTAGCTGACGTTAAAGCCGATCTCAAGATCGCTACCGCCGTAGGTGACATCCAGCATCTCTTCCGCCTCTTCCTGTTCAGGGTTGTTAGCGGTGATCTTCAGCTGATTCTCGGTGATATAGAGGCGAACGCCGCGGAATTTCTCATTCGAGAGAATCGCGGCGCGCGCGAAGGCCTGCTTAAGGATATCGCAGCCCGCTTCCAGCGATTTGTCCGGATTTTTCGGCAGGACGCGGCGATAGTCGGGGAAGCGACCGTCCACCAGCTTCGACGTAAAGATAAAGTCGCCGACGTGCGCGCGGATATTGCTGCCGCCGATCTGCAGCTGCAAGGGCGTTTCGCCGCCGTCCAGCAGACGCACCAGCTCGATGACCCCTTTACGCGGCACGATCACCGAATGGTTCGGCAGCGCCTGGCCAATCGGCATCGAGCAGACCGCCAGA
Source organism: Pantoea sp. X-Soil-MYKO-1289 (assembly GCF_059730625.1). Classification (NCBI taxonomy): domain Bacteria; kingdom Pseudomonadati; phylum Pseudomonadota; class Gammaproteobacteria; order Enterobacterales; family Erwiniaceae; genus Pantoea; species Pantoea sp. X-Soil-MYKO-1289. The sequence goes on along the minus strand of NZ_AP036004.1, from coordinate 30,528 downwards.
CGGTGGCCGTCGGTGGCGACGGTGCGCAGCTCTTCGCCTTCGGTCTCAAACAGCATGCCGTTGAGGTAGTAGCGCACGTCCTGATGCGCCATCGAGAATTGCGTCGCCTCAATCAGACGCTTCAGCGTCGCCTGCGGCAGCGTAAATTCGACTTCGCTCTGCCAGTCGTCCAGATTAGGAAAGTCGCTGGCCGGCAGGGTCGAGAGCGAAAAGCGGCTGCGCCCGGAGCGAACCAGCATGCGTTCGCCTTCCAGCGTAACGTTAATTTCCGCGCCCTCGGGCAGTCCGCGACAGATGTCGAGGAATTTACGCGCCGGAACGGTGGTAGCGCCCGGCTCGTGCGGCTGGGTCAGCGCCACGCGCGCCACCATCTCCATTTCCAGATCGGTGCCGGTCAGCAACAGCGTGCCGTCGTTGACCTGCATCAGCAGATTTCCCAGGATCGGCAGCGTCGGGCGCCCGCCTAACGGGCCGCTGACTTGCTGCAGCGGCTTTAGCAACTGCTCACGTTCAACAATAAATTTCATAGCGTCAGGAGGATAAAGTTCGGATGAGATTAGAGAAATCTTCTTTTATGTCGTGGCTCTCTTCGCGCAGCTGCTCGATTTTACGGCAGGCGTGAAGCACCGTGGTATGGTCGCGGCCGCCGAACGCGTCGCCGATCTCCGGCAGACTGTGGTTCGTTAACTCTTTCGCCATCGCCATCGCCATCTGGCGTGGGCGCGCGACCGAGCGCGAACGGCGCTTGGACAGCAGATCCGCAACCTTAATTTTATAATACTCGGCCACCGTCTTCTGAATATTGTCGATGGTGACCAGCTTTTCCTGCAGCGCCAGCAGATCGCGCAGCGCTTCGCGCACAAAATCGATAGTGATGGCACGGCCGGTAAAGTTGGCGTTGGCGATCACGCGGTTCAGCGCTCCTTCCAGCTCACGAACGTTGGAGCGCAGGCGTTTGGCGATAAAAAAGGCGACCTCGCCCGGCAGACGAATATCGTTCTCATCCGCTTTTTTCATCAGGATCGCCACGCGCGTTTCCAGCTCCGGCGGCTCAATGGCGACCGTCAGGCCCCAGCCGAAGCGCGACTTCAGCCTATCCTCCACGCCGTTGATCTCTTTAGGATAACGGTCTGAGGTCAAAATGATCTGCTGATTGCCTTCCAGCAGCGCGTTGAAGGTGTGGAAAAACTCCTCCTGCGAGCGCTCTTTATTGGCGAAGAACTGAATGTCATCGATAAGCAGCGCGTCGACGGAGCGGTAGTAGCGCTTGAACTCTTCAATGGCGTTGTTTTGCAGCGCCTTCACCATATCCTGCACAAAGCGCTCGGAGTGCATATAGACCACTTTGGCATTCGGCTTGCGCGCGATGATGCCGTTGCCGACCGCGTGCAGCAGGTGGGTTTTGCCCAGGCCGGTGCCGCCATAAAGAAAGAGCGGGTTATAGGCGCCGCCGGGATTGTCCGCCACCTGACGCGCCGCCGCGCGCGCCAGCTGGTTGGATTTACCCTCAACGAAGTTATCGAAGTTGTGGCGATTATTTACATTAGAGCGGTAGGTCACGTCGGCCGGCGCCGGGACGTTGTCCCAGCTTGGGCGCAGGATCTGCGCGGGCGCGGGACGGCTCTCGACCGGGGCGGGCGCGCTGACGCTCGCCATCGCCGGCTGGCTCATCGCCGCAGGCTGCTGCTGTACGGAGCGCGTCCCGACTTCGAAACGCAGTAAAGGCACGTCCACACCGCAAAACTCGTTCAGCAGCCCATTGATGTTATTGATGTATTTATCTCGTACCCAGTCGAGCACAAACCGATTTGGTGCATACAAGGCCAGCGTATTGTCGTTTAACTCCGCCTGCAGCGGTCGAATCCACATGCTGAATTCGGTGGCAGGAAGCTCATCCTGCAAACGGGCAAGACACTGTTGCCAGAGCGTAAGTGACACGGCGGACTCCACTTGTACAAAATCGATAAGAAATAGTAGGCGCTAATAAAGAAACGTTCATTTTTGACACAGACGGTAGAAAGCGCCTGCGACCGCTATCAGCGGTTTCCGTCCCTGGGATCGCGACCGGATCGTCAGCGGAAGGGCGGATCATAGCGCAAAGCGAGGCAGAGATCTTCACTTTCTACACAGTTTTGATCGTTTTTATCCACAGGCCGTGGACAGGTAAAACAGTTTACGCCTGCGGGCGAAAAAAGCTGCGGGGATCGTCGGAAAAGAGACGGTTTTTCAGGCGGCCTCTCGTTTTTGCGATAATTTTCAGCGCTCCGATCGTAAGAAGATCCCGCGGGATCCTTGCGCTTTAAAGCGGAGACCGTATAATTCTTCCCCCGGCGTTGTCGCGTTATGCCCAATGCCCGGACTCAGCGGGCTGTATCCGGGCTTCCAGGTACCGCGACCAGCGAAGTAAATTGACTCCGGACTGTACAATTATTACAATCCCGCCTCTTTATTAAAGACACATTGAGGCGTCGGTCGTTTTACTGGCCCAAAAACGCGTCACCCAGTGAAATTTTTCAAGTTTAGGTAGAAATCGCCATGAAACGCACTTTTCAACCGTCCGTACTGAAGCGCAACCGTTCTCACGGCTTCCGTGCTCGTATGGCAACCAAAAATGGTCGTCAGGTTCTGGCACGTCGTCGTGCTAAAGGCCGTTCTCGTCTGACCGTTTCTAAGTAATAAAAGCTAACCCTCGTGGTTAAGCTCGCATTTCCCAGGGAGTTACGTTTGTTAACTCCCACTCATTTCACTTTCGTCTTCCAGCAGCCACAACGGGCTGGCACGCCGCAAATCACCATCCTCGGCCGCCTTAATTCGCTGGGGCATCCCCGCATCGGTCTTACCGTCGCTAAAAAGCACGTCAAGCGCGCGCACGAACGCAACCGGATCAAACGTCTGACCCGTGAAAGCTTTCGTCTGCTTCAGCATGAACTGCCGGCGATGGATTTCGTCGTTGTGGCGAAAAAGGGGATTGCCGATCTCGACAACCGTATGTTGGCGGAAGCGTTGGAGAAGTTATGGCGTCGTCACTGTCGCCTGGCGCGCGGCTCCTGATCGTCCTGATCCGCGTCTATCAGCGCGGCATCAGCCCCTTGCTGGGACCACACTGTCGGTTTCAGCCAACCTGCTCTCATTATGGAATTGAGGCGTTACGCAGGTTTGGCCTGATAAAAGGCAGTTGGTTGACATTCAAACGCGTATTAAAATGCCACCCTTTGAACCCGGGTGGTGACGATCCTGTGCCGCCAAAAAACCTTTGATACCAGAGAACATTAACGATGGATTCGCAACGCAATCTTTTTCTCATCGCTTTTCTGTTCGTGTCTTTCATGATCTGGCAAGCCTGGCAGACGGACCACGCTCCGCAGCCGCAGCAAACTCAGACCACGCAAAACACCAACAGCGCAGCAGGTGATGCCGCCAGCCAGGGCGTACCGGCCAGCGGCCAGGGCAAAACGATCACCGTTAAGACTGATGTCCTGTCATTGAATATCAACACCCGCGGTGGCGATGTCGAGCAAGCTCAGCTGCTGACCTACCCGGACAAACTGGGTTCAGACCAGCCGTTCCAGCTGCTGGAGACCACGCCATCCTTCGTTTATCAGGCACAGAGCGGGCTCACTGGCCGCAACGGTCCGGATAACCCGAACAACGGCGCGCGTCCGCTGTTCACCGCCGCACAGGATCACTTCGAAATGGCCGACGGCCAGACCGAACTGCGCGTGCCGATGACCTACACCGCGGAAAACGGCGTGGTTTACACCAAAACCTTCGTTTTCAAACGCGGCGAATTCGCGGTGGACGTGAACTATAACGTCAACAACACCACGCAGCAGCCGCTGGAAGTGTCGCTGTTCGGCCAGCTGAAGCAGACCATCGATCTGCCTAAGCACCGCGATACCGGCAGCAACAACTTTGCGTTGCACACCTTCCGCGGCGCGGCCTACTCCACCAGCGAAGAGAAGTACGAAAAGTACAAATTCGACACCATCGCGGATAACGAAAACCTCAACGCCACCACCAGCAACGGCTGGGTGGCGATGCTGCAGCAGTACTTCGCTACCGCATGGGTGCCGCGTACCGCTGGCAACAATTCGCTCTATACCAGCAACCTGGGCAACGGCATTGCGGCGATCGGCTATAAATCCGCGCCGGTCACCGTGGCTGCGGGTCAGCAGCAGGATCTGGGCGCAACGCTGTGGGTCGGACCGGAAATTCAGGACAAGATGGCTGCCGTCGCGCCGCATCTCGACCTGACCGTCGACTACGGCTGGCTGTGGTTTATCTCTCAGCCGCTGTTTAAGCTGCTGAAATTTATCCACAGCTTTATCGGCAACTGGGGCTTCTCCATCATCGTCATCACCTTTATCGTGCGCGGCATCATGTACCCGCTGACGAAGGCGCAGTACACCTCGATGGCGAAAATGCGCATGCTGCAGCCGAAGATTCAGGCGATGCGTGAGCGCCTGGGCGACGACAAGCAGAAGCAGAGCCAGGAGATGATGGCGCTCTATAAAGCGGAGAAGGTCAACCCGCTGGGCGGCTGTCTGCCGCTGGTGATTCAGATGCCGATCTTCCTTGCGCTTTACTACATGCTGTCTGGTTCGGTGGAGCTGCGCCACGCGCCGTTTATCCTCTGGATCCATGACCTGTCGGCGCAGGACCCCTACTACATCCTGCCGATTCTGATGGGCATCACCATGTTCTTCATTCAGAAGATGTCACCGACCACCGTGACCGATCCGATGCAGCAGAAGATCATGACCTATATGCCGGTTATCTTTACCGTGTTCTTCCTGTGGTTCCCGTCAGGTCTGGTGCTGTACTACATCGTCAGCAACCTGGTGACCATTCTTCAGCAGCAGCTGATTTATCGCGGGCTGGAAAAACGCGGTCTGCACAGCCGCGACAAGAAGAAGGCGTAACGCGCTTACGCTCGTCTGACAATCTGGTTTACCCTGAGGCGGTCAATAAGACCGCCTTATTTTTTAGCGAGAGAAAATTCCATGAGCCACAGCGATACTATCGTCGCCCAGGCGACGCCTCCCGGACGCGGCGGCGTCGGTATTTTGCGTATCTCCGGCGCGCGCGCCGCCGAGGTGGCGCAGCAGGTGCTCGGCAAGCTGCCGAAAGCGCGCTACGCCGACTATCTGCCGTTTAAAGACGCCGACGGCAGCGTGCTGGATCAGGGCATCGCGCTGTGGTTTCCCGGCCCGAACTCCTTTACCGGCGAAGATGTGCTGGAGCTGCAGGGCCACGGCGGCCCGGTGATCCTCGATTTGCTGCTGAAGCGCATCGTGGCGCTGCCTGGCGTGCGCATCGCCCAGCCGGGCGAGTTTTCCGAGCGCGCCTTTCTCAACGACAAGCTCGACCTGGCGCAGGCCGAGGCGATCGCCGATCTGATTGACGCCAGCTCCGAGCAGGCGGCGCGTTCCGCGGTCAATTCGCTGCAGGGCGCCTTTTCGACGCGCATCAACCAGCTGGTAGAGGCGCTGACCCACCTGCGCATCTACGTCGAAGCGGCGATTGACTTCCCCGATGAAGAGATCGACTTTCTCTCCGACGGTAAAATCGAAGCGCAGCTGGATGAGGTGATCGTCGATCTCGACGCGGTACGCGCCGAAGCGCGTCAGGGCAGCCTGCTGCGCGAAGGCATGAAAGTGGTGATCGCGGGCCGGCCAAATGCGGGTAAATCAAGCCTGCTGAATGCGCTGGCGGGACGCGAAGCGGCGATCGTTACCGATATCGCCGGCACCACGCGCGACGTGCTGCGCGAACATATCCATATCGACGGCATGCCGCTGCATATCATCGACACCGCCGGGCTGCGCGAGGCCAGCGATGAGGTCGAACGTATCGGCATCGAGCGCGCCTGGCAGGAGATCGAGCAGGCGGATCGCGTGCTGTTCATGGTGGACGGCACCACCACCGACGCCACGGAAGCGGCGCAGATCTGGCCCGACTTCGTTTCGCGCCTGCCTGCGGCGTTGCCGATTACCGTCGTGCGCAATAAGGCGGACGTCACTGGCGAAACGCTGGGCCTGACAGAAGTAAATCATCACTCACTTATTCGTCTTTCGGCGCGCACCGGCGCGGGCGTGGATGCGCTGCGCGACCATCTGAAACAGTCGATGGGCTTTTCCGGCAATATGGAAGGCGGCTTCCTGGCGCGTCGACGTCATCTTCAGGCACTGGAGTTAGCAGCTACTCACTTACAGCAGGGCAAGGCGCAGCTGCTGGGCGCGTGGGCAGGCGAACTGCTGGCGGAAGAGCTGCGGCTGGCGCAGCAGGCGCTGAGCGAGATCACCGGCGAGTTTACCTCCGATGATTTGCTGGGACGGATATTTTCCAGCTTCTGTATTGGGAAATGATCGGACACAGCGTCAATTTGTGCACTTTCGCTCTTCTCCTTAGTCAAACGCCGCCTGTTTGCGCCTTTGCTATTTGGCGGCGAACCGTCATTGAGGTATAAACGATAAGCACCGGTTTTCCCGGATACGCCTTCACCATGGCATGTCTCAGGCGGCTGCTTCCGCCAGACCAAGGAGAGTAGTATGCATACACCGCTCGACAACACCGCGCTCGACCAACTATTTAACGAAGCCCGCACCCATAGCTACTGGCAGGATAAACCCCTTGAAGCCGGCATTCTGGAGCAGCTCTACGCGTTGACCGCCCTTGGCCCGACTTCGGCCAACTGCTCGCCGGGCCGCTTTGTCTTTGTCGCCTCGCAGGAAGGCAAAGAGAAGCTGAAGCCGGCGCTCTCATCCGGCAATGTGGAAAAGACCATGACCGCGCCGGTAACGGTCATCGTCGCCCACGATATGGCGTTTTACGATCAGCTGCCGCAGCTGTTTCCGCACGCCGATGCGCGCAGCTGGTTTACCGGCAGCCCGGAGCTGGTGAAAGAGACCGCCTTTCGCAACAGCAGCCTGCAGGCGGGCTATCTGATCCTGGCCGCGCGCTCGCTCGGGCTGGATGCCGGACCGATGTCCGGTTTCGATCCCGCGAAAGTTAACGAGGCGTTCTTCGCCGGCAGCAGCTGGCAGGTGAATATGTTGATCAACCTCGGCTACGGCGATCGCGAGAAGCTGCACCCGCGCCTGCCGCGTCTGCGTTTTGACCAGGCGTGCAAACTGGCCTGACGGTCATCCGCCGCTGCGCAAGCGCGTAGCGGCCTCTCTTTTCCCGCCGCCTTTTATCAGCCGATTCTGAATATGCGTCATTCTGTTGCATGTCAGATGCAATATGCTCAGAAAATTCTTACAATGCGCCCTGATGATTAAGTGACCATTTTCACGGAGCGACAGATGGCGGGTCATTTTGTACGTTGGATGGGCGATCGCGGCATTGTCGCCGACGCCATGCGCATGCCGCAGGATGTCATCGATCAGGCGCGACAGCTGCCTGACAGATACCGTGGCCGTTTTTTGCTTGCTCGTCTGATGCTGGCGCAGCTGATGCTGCGCGTTTACGGTATCAACACCCTTCCTGCTCTCGTTACCCACAGCAACGGCCGTCCCGCCTTTGCCGATCGTGATTTGCCCGATTTCAGCATCGCCTATGCCGGCAATATGGTCGGCGTGCTGCTGGCCGAAGAGGGAGGACGCGCCGGGCTGGATATGGAGATCGTTCGCGCCCACAGCCGCCAGACGCAGGAGCAGCTGATGCAGTCGCTTACCTCGGGCGAGCGTGCCTGGATCAATGCGCAGCAGGATTTTATGGAAGCGGTGACGCAGATCTGGACGCTGCGCCAGAGCATTCTCAAGCTGACCGGCGAAGGGAACGATAATATGGCCTCGCTGCGGCTGCAGCCTGCGGCCGGGCGTCTGCGTTCGACGAGCTATCCCGATATTCAGGCAGTGTGCGACGCCGAGCCGACGCTGGTGTGGTCATGCGCCCTGTCGCCCGCCACCCAGCGTTTGCACCTGTGGGAAATTGACGCCTCGCGCGAGTGGCATGCGCTGCGCGACGTCGAGATGAGCAAACCAAATATTGGGCCGCGCACGCTGCGGCTGACCAGCTCGCCGCGAGAGCGCAGCCTTCACCCAGAGACATAAAAAAAAGCCGCTTAAGCGGCTTTTTTTACGGGGCAATGGTGCCAACGCGGGCGAGATGAACCGATCGCAAAGACGCAAAAAACGGCATCCCTGCCAGCTCGCCCCGCGCCATCCATGGCGCGTGACGCTTTGCTCTTCGGTTCATCTCACCCGCTTGCAGACGACTCTGCGGTTTGCGATAGAGCCCGAGCCGTCTTCTTAATGCGCGTCGATAAAGGCGATTTTCAACACGAACAGCAGCGCCACGACCACCACGCAGGGGCTGATCTCGCGCCAGCGGCCGGTGCCCAGCTTCATCACGCAGTAGGCGATAAAGCCCAGTGCGATGCCTTCGGTAATCGAGAAGCTGAACGGCATCATCGCCGCGGTCACGAAAGCCGGCACCGCTTCGGTGAGATCGTCCCAGCGCACGCGCGACAGGCTGGCGGTCATCAGCACGCCGACGTAGATCAGCGCGCCTGCAGCCGCATAGCCCGGCACCATCGCCGCCAGCGGCGACAGGAACATCACCAGCAGAAAAAGCACGCCGGTCACTACCGCCATCAGGCCGGTGCGGCCGCCGATCGCCACGCCGGACGAACTCTCGATGTAAGCGGTCACTGACGAGGTACCCGCCAGCGCGCCGGTTACCGAGCTGAAGCTATCGACAAACAGCGCCTGCTTCATGCGCGGAAACGTGCCTTTCTCGTCGGTCAGGCCCGCTTTGTCGGTGACGCCGATCAGGGTGCCGGAAGAGTCAAACAGGTTAACCAGCATAAAGGAGAAGATAATGCCCGCCATGCCGATATTGAACGCGCCTTTAATATCTACCTGCCCAACCACGCTGCCGATCGCAGGCGGCGCGGAGAAAAGGCCGACAAATTTCACATCGCCCAGCGCCCAGCCGATGGCGGTGGTGATCACCATCGAGATCAGCACCGCCGCATGGATATTGCGCGACGCCAGAATGGCGATGATAAAGAAGCCGAGCGCGCCGAGCAGTACGCTGTGCGAGGTCAGATTGCCGACCGCGGCGATGGTATCGGGATTCGCAACGATGATGCCGGCGTTCTTCAGCCCCATCATGGCGATAAACAAACCGATACCGGCGGTAATGCCGACGCGCAGGCTCAGCGGGATATTGGCGATCATCCAGTAGCGCACGCGCAGCAGCGTCAGGATCAGCAGCCCAAGCGCGCCCCAGAAAATCGCGCCCATGCCCACCTGCCACGAATAGCCCATCGCGCCGACCACCACGAAGGCGAAAAAGGCGTTGAGCCCCATCGCCGGCGCCAGCGCCACCGGCAGATTGGCGAACAGACCCATCAGAATACTGCCGAATGCGGCGATAAGGCAGGTCGTGACGAATACCGCCTGGGTATCCATGCCTGCTACGCCGAGAATCTGCGGGTTAACAAAGACGATGTAGACCATCGTCAGGAAAGTGGTGACACCGGCGATAACCTCGGTGCGCACCGTAGTGCCATGTTCCTGCAGCTTAAAAACGCGCTGCAAAAGGCCTTGTTTACTCATGCCAACGATCCTGATGAAAAGAACTCGGCGCGTATCCTGACCGCTTTACAGCGGCAATACAATGATTTTTCGCAACCGTTTCCGGGATCGCAATCTGCGTCGATTAGGTTAAAGTGTGTGCTCTCTCGAAAACAGAAGGATAGCGACAGATGGCAGTAGAGTGCGTGTTTTTTGACTGCGACGGCACCCTGGTAGACAGCGAATTGCTCTGCACCCAGGCGTACGTCAACACCTTCGCCCGCTACGGAATTAGCTGCTCGTTGCAGGAGATGTTCGAAAGGTACAAAGGCGTCCAGCTCTACGACATTATTCGCGACGTTGGAGAAACGCATCACGCCACCCTGCCGCAGGCGACATTTGAAACCGACTACCGCGCCGAAGTGGCGCGCCTGTTCGACGCGTCGCTGACGGAAATTCCCGGCGCGAAAGCGCTGGTGGAAAAGCTAACCGTGCCGATGTGCGTCGTCTCCAACGGCACGGTAAAGAAGATGCAGCACTCGCTGGGGCTGACCGGCATGCTGCCCTGGTTTCGCGATCGCCTCTACAGCGGCTACGACATCGCGCGCTGGAAGCCCGATCCCGCGCTGATGCATTACGCCGCCGAACAGATGCAGGTGCCTGTCGAGCGCTGCATTCTGGTGGACGATTCCGAAGCGGGCGCCCGCGCCGGCATCGCGGCGGGCATCCCGGTATTTTACTACTGCGCGGACGCGCACAACCCTGAAATCGACCACCCGCTGGTAACGCGCTTTACCGATATGGCCGAGCTGCCCGCGCTCTGGCGCGCGCGCGGCTGGCGGCTGGTCGCCGACTCATCCGCCGCGACTTAACCAATCGCGCCCAGCGAATCGTCGTTGCCCTGCTTTTTCGGCAGCAAAAAGAGCGTGGCGACGATATCCAGCAGGTAGATCAGCGCCAGCAGCGTGATCGCCGCGGTAAACGAAATTTTCGCCACCAGCAGGCCGATCACCAGCGGGCCGAAACCGCCGACGCCGCGCCCGAGGTTGAACAAGACGTTCTGCGCCGTGGCGCGCGCCTGCGGCGGGAACGTGTCGGAGATCAGCGCGCCGTAGCCGCCAATCATGCCGTTAACGAACATCCCCATCAGCGCGCCGGTAAACAGCATCACGGTGGGATCGCGCAGCTGCGCGTAGATCACCACCATCGCCACGGCGCCGAACTGATAGAGCAGGAAAATTTTCCAGCGCGCAAAGCGGTCCGCCAGCACGCCGAACAGCCAGATGCCGAAGGTCATGCCGACCACGGTGACCGCGGTCCATAAGCCCGATTTGGTCAGGCTGAAGCCGAAGTTAGCGGAGAGATAGCTCGGCATCCAGATCATCAGCCCGTAATAGCCGAAGTTCTGCACTGACGTCAGGATAAAGATGCCGAGGCTCGCTTTCGCCGTGGCGCGATCCTGCACCAGCATTTTCAGGCGCGCGGCGAACGACAGCGACGGCGTCAGCGTCGCCTGCCGGGTAAAGGCCTCCGGCTCGCCCATGCTGCGCCGCAGCACAAACGAGAACAGCGCGGGCAGCAGACCGACCAGAAACATGCCGCGCCAGCCGATAACGCCCAGCAGCGGCGGCGTGATAAAGGCCGCCAGCAGCACGCCAAGCTGCCAGCCGATGCCGACCCACGCCGAGGCGCGGTTGCGCTTTTCCGCCGGCCAGGCTTCGGCAATCAGCGCCATGCCGATGCCGAACTCGCCGCCCAGCCCCATGCCCGCCAGCGTGCGGTACGCCAGTAGATCCCAGTAGCCCTGCGCCACCGCGCACAGTCCGGTGAAAATCGAGAACATCAGAATGGTGACGGTGAGGATGCGAATGCGGCCAAAACGATCGCTGAGATGGCCGAACAGAATACCGCCCACCACCGCGCCAATCAGCGTCCAGGTAACCAGCGAGCCCGCCTGCGACGGATCCAGCGCCAGCGACAGGCTAATTGCCGGCAGCATAAATCCCAGGATCAGCAGATCGAATCCATCCATCGCGTAACCGCTGACCGCGGCCAGCATCGCCTTCGCAGGCGTCACGCTCTGCTTACTGCGGGAAAGAGACATGAATCAGCACCTTGATAGAGAAAAAGTGCGCCAAGTATATAAAGAAAACGGTTGCGTGGGGCAGAAAAAGCGGCGAGCCGTGCGCCAGCCAGCGCACGGCGGAGAGTCATCAGGAGGGTTTATTGGAGCCGTCGTCGCCGGAGAGCAGCTCATCCAGCTTATCGCCGCCGACGTGGCGGAAATCCTGACCTTTAACGAAATAGAAGATGATTTCGCAGATGTTCTGACAGCGATCGCCGATACGCTCGATGGCGCGGGCGCAGAACAGCGCGGTCAGCACGCTCGGAATGGTGCGCGGATCTTCCATCATGTAGGTCATCAGCTGACGCACGATGCCTTCATACTCTTTGTCGACCTTTTTGTCTTCGCGATAGATCTGGATCGCTTCGGTCAGATCCATGCGCGCGAAGGCGTCCAGCACGTCGTGCAGCATCTCCACGGTGTGACGCCCCAGCGACTCCAGGCTCACCAGCAGCGGCATATGCTGCTGGCCGAATTTTTCCAGCGCGGTGCGGCTGATTTTTTCCGCCACGTCGCCGATGCGCTCCAGCTCGGAGATGGTTTTGATGATCGCCATCACCAGGCGCAGGTCGCTGGCGGTGGGCTGGCGTTTGGCGATGATGCGCACGCAGGCTTCATCAATCTCCACTTCCATCATATTGACCTTCTGGTCGCCGTCGATCACGCGCTGCGCCAGCTCGCCGTCCAGATTGTGCATCGCGGTGATGGCGTCGGTGAGCTGCTGCTCCACCATGCCGCCCATAATCATCACCTGGGTGCGAATGTGTTCCAGCTCCGCATTGAACTGACCGGAGATATGCTTGTTCAGATTGAGGTTATCCATGTTTATCTCCTGAAAATCAGCCGTAGCGGCCGGTAATGTAATCTTCGGTCTGTTTCTGCGCCGGTTTGGTGAACAGCCGGTCGGTATCGCTGAACTCAATTAGCTCGCCCAGATACATAAAGGCGGTATGGTCGGAACAGCGCGCCGCCTGCTGCATATTATGCGTCACGATGACCACGGTATAGTCCTGCTTCAGCTCGGTGATCAGCTCTTCGATACGGCCGGTCGAGATCGGGTCCAGCGCCGAACAGGGCTCGTCCAGCAGCAGCACTTCCGGACGGATCGCGATGCCGCGCGCGATGCAGAGACGCTGTTGCTGGCCGCCCGAGAGACTGTATCCGCTCTGGTGCAGCTTGTCTTTGGTTTCATTCCACAGCGCCGCTTTGCTCAGCGCCCACTGCACGCGCTCATCCATATCGGCGCGCGACAGCTTTTCAAACAGACGCACGCCAAAGGCGATATTGTCGTAGATCGACATCGGGAAAGGGGTCGGTTTCTGGAATACCATGCCGACGCGCGCGCGCAGCAGGGCGATATCCTGGCTGGAGGCCAGAATGTTGTCGCCATCCAGCAAAATGTCCCCTTCGGCGCGCTGATCGGGATAGAGCGAGTACATTTTGTTAAAGGTGCGCAGCAGGGTCGATTTGCCGCAGCCTGACGGACCGATAAACGCGGTGACCTGGTTCTTCGCGATGTCCAGGTTGATGTTCTTCAGCGCGTGAAATTTGCCGTAATAGAAGTTCAGGTTACGCACCTGAATTTTACCGCTGTTGGAAGTCGCGATACTCATTGCTCGTCTCTCTTAAACGGCGCCGCGCCAGGCAGCGCCGAAGGTTAACCGTTTTTGCTCTTGGTGAAGACTACGCGCGCCAGGATATTCAGCAGCAGCACGCAGAGCGTAATAATCAGCACGCCCGCCCAGGCCAGACTCTGCCATTCGGCAAAGGGGCTCATCGCGAACTTAAAGATGGTGACCGGCAGGTTCGCCAGCGGCTGCATCATGTCGGTGGACCAGAACTGGTTCGACAGCGCGGTAAACAGCAGCGGCGCGGTTTCGCCCGCGATACGGGCGATCGCCAGCAGCACGCCGGTCAGAATGCCCGATACCGACGCCTTCAGCGTAATCGCGGAGATCATCTTCCACTTCGGCGTGCCGAGCGCGTAGGCCGCTTCACGCATGCTGTCCGGCACCAGCCGCAGCATATTTTCGGTGGTGCGGATAACGATCGGGATCTGCAGCAGCGCCAGCGCGATCACGCCTGCCCAGCCGGAGAAGTGCTGCATCTGCGCCACCACGATGGTGTAAACGAACAGGCCCACCACGATCGACGGCGCCGAGAGCAGGATATCGTTAATAAAGCGGATCACTTCCGCCAGCGCCGACTTGCGGCCATATTCCGCCAGATAGACGCCCGCCAGGATGCCCAGCGGCGTGCCGATCACCGTCGACCACAAAATCAGCAGGCCGCTGCCCGCCAGGGCGTTGGCCAGACCGCCGCCGGCGGTATTGGGCGGCGGCGTCGATTCGGTAAACAGCGCCCAGCTCAGCCCGTCCACGCCGCGCGTCACGGTGGTGAACAGGATCCACACCAGCCAGAACAGGCCGAAAGCCATGGTCAGCAGCGACAGCGCCAGCGCGATCTTATTCTTGGTGCTGCGCCAGGCCTGCATTTTGCGGCGCGACGCGTCCAGTTCGGCGCGAGCCTGTAGTTCAATCGTCGTCATGAGCGCGCTCCTTCACTTTTCGCGAGGCGCAGGATCATTAATTTGGAAATGGCCAGCACGATAAAGGTGATAACGAACAGGATCAGTCCCAGCTCCATCAGCGCGGCGACATGCACGCCCGACTCGGCTTCGGCGAACTCGTTCGCCAGCGCGGAAGTGATGCTGTTGCCCGGCATAAACAGCGAAGGACTGTCGAGCTGGTAAGTGTTGCCGATGATAAAGGTGACCGCCATGGTTTCGCCCAGCGCGCGTCCCAGGCCGAGCATCACGCCGCCAATCACGCCGTTTTTGGTGAACGGCAGCACGATGCGCCAGATCACTTCCCAGGTGGTGCAGCCGATGCCGTAGGCGGACTCCTTCATCATCACCGGCGTCTGCTCAAACACGTCGCGCATTACCGAGGCGATGTAAGGAATGATCATGATCGCCAGAATAACGCCCGCCGCCAGGATGCCGATGCCGAAGGCCGGCCCGGAAAAGAGCGCGCCGACAAAGGGGATGTTCGACATGATTTCGCCGACCGGCGTCTGGAAATATTCCGCAAACAGCGGCGCGAAGATAAACAGGCCCCACATGCCGTAAACGATGCTGGGGATCGCCGCCAGCAGCTCAATAGCGGTGCCGAGCGGACGGCGCAGCCAGCCAGGCGACAGCTCCGTCAGAAACAGCGCGATGCCGAAGCTCACCGGCACGGCGATAATCAGCGCAATCAGCGAGGTGACGAGGGTGCCGTAGATCGGCACCAGCGCGCCAAATTCTTCGTTCGGCGCATCCCAGGTTTTGTTCCACAGGAAGGAAAAGCCAAATTTCTGGATGCTTGGCCAGGAGGAGAAAATCAGGGAGACGATAATGCCGCCCAACAGCAACAGGACAATCAGCGCAGCCAGTTTAACCAGCGCGCCAAAAATCATGTCACCTTGCTTACCGGGGGCTTTGAATGCCGGCTTCGTTGCAGCCATAGAAGACTCATTCTTTAGAGGTTGTCAGGGCGGCGCGCGGCCGCCCTTCTCGATCTGGCCGGACGCGCGTCCGACCGGAGTTGTTCGCTTACTGGTAGAGCGCTTTGCCGGAACTGTCTTTGATATTGGCCTTCCAGGCGTCGCGGATCTGCTGGGTTACGCTGTCCGGCAGGGTGGCGTAATCCAGGCTGGTCGCCGTTTTGTCGCCGTTTTTGTACGCCCAGTCGAAGAACTTCAGCACTTCGCTGCCCTTCTCGGCATTCGCCTGATCTTTGTAGACCAGAATGAAGGTGGTTGAGGTGATCGGCCAGGCGTCGTTGCCTTTCTGGAAGGTCAGGTCCTGCGCAAAGGATTTGCTCCAGTCTGCGCCTTTCGCCGCGTTGGAGAAGCTGGTTTCGCTCGGCGCGACCGGCTTGCCATCGGCGTCAACCAGTTTGGTGTAGGTCAGGTTGTTCTGCTTGGCATAGGCGTATTCGACATAGCCGATTGAACCCGGCAGACGCTGTACGAACGCCGCGACGCCGTCGTTGCCTTTGCCGCCCAGACCGGCCGGCCAGTTAACGGTGTTGCCTTTGCCGATTTTGCTGTTCCACTCTTCGTTGACCTTCGCCAGGTAGCTGGTGAAGACGAAGGAGGTGCCGGAACCATCCGCGCGGCGCACCACATTGATGTTGGTATCTGGCAGTTTCACGCCCGGGTTCAGCTTAGCGATCGCCGCGTCGTTCCACTTTTTGATTTTGCCCAGGTAGATGTCGCCGACGGTTTTGCCGTCGAGCGTCAGTTCGCCTGATTTCACGCCCGGGATGTTGACGGCCAGCACGACGCCGCCAATGACGGTCGGGAACTGAAACAGGCCGTTTTTCTGCAGGTCTTCATCTTTCATCGGCGCATCTGACGCGCCAAAATCCACGGTTTTCGCGATGATCTGCTTCACGCCGCCGGATGAACCAATGCCCTGGTAGTTGATTTTGCTACCGGTGGCTTGCTGATATTCTGCTGCCCACTTGGCATAAACCGGCGCCGGGAAAGTACCGCCCGCGCCCGTCAGATCGGTGGCTGCAAAGGCAGAAACCGCGCTTACGGCGAGAGTGGCGGTAAGGATTCGGGCTACGGTGCTACGCATCAGTGTCATGTTCCCTCCAGGGGAGTTTATCTCAGGCTTGAAGCCGTTGTAGTTGGAGTCAGTGATTGCTGCAGGAGGGAAAATAGGACAGTTTGATGACAGTGAAATGTAGGAAATGTGACAGTTATATGACAGCGAACAAAAAGTAAAAGGGCCCGTTTCCGGGCCCGCTTGTTTACTCTACCGTTACCGACTTCGCCAGGTTTCTTGGCTGATCCACGTCGGTGCCTTTAATCAGCGCGACGTGATAAGAGAGCAGCTGCAGCGGCACGGTGTAGAAAATAGGCGCGATCACCTCTTCCACGTGCGGCAGAGAGATAATCTTCATGCCGTCGCTGTCGCTGAAGCCGGCGTCCTGATCGGCAAACACGTACAGCAGACCGCCGCGCGCGCGCACCTCTTCAATATTGGACTTCAGCTTTTCCAGCAGCTCGTTGTTCGGCGCCACTACGATTACCGGCATATCGGCGTCGATCAGCGCCAGCGGACCGTGCTTCAGCTCGCCAGCGGCGTAGGCTTCCGCATGGATATAGGAGATCTCTTTCAGCTTGAGCGCCCCTTCCATGGCGATCGGATACTGATCGCCGCGGCCGAGGAACAGCGCGTGGTGCTTGTCGGAGAAATCTTCCGCCAGCAGTTCGATACGCTTGTCCTGCGCCAGCATCTGTTCGATGCGGCTCGGCAGCGCCTGCAGGCCGTGCACGATCTCATGCTCAGTTTCCGCCGGCATGCCGCGCAGGCGGCCCACTTTCGCCACCAGCATCAGCAGCACGGTAAGCTGCGTGGTGAAAGCCTTGGTCGAGGCGACGCCGATTTCGGTGCCCGCCTTAGTCATCAGCGCCAGATCCGACTCGCGCACCAGCGAAGAGCCCGCGACGTTGCAGATCGCCAGCGAACCGAGGTAGCCCAGCTCTTTGGTCAGACGCAGCGCCGCCAGCGTATCGGCGGTTTCGCCAGACTGCGACAGGGTAATCAGCAGGCTGTTTTTGCGCACGGCGGATTTGCGGTAGCGGAACTCAGAGGCGATCTCGACGTCGCAGGGAATATTCGCCAGCGACTCGAACCAGTAACGCGCCACCATGCCGGAGTTATAGGAGGTGCCGCAGGCGATGATCTGAATATGCTCGACCTGGCTGAGCAGGGCTTCGGCATGCGGGCCCAGCTCGCTGAGATCGACTTCGCCATGGCTGAAACGACCGGTTAAGGTGTTTTTAATCGCCATCGGCTGTTCGTAAATCTCTTTCTGCATATAGTGGCGATACACGCCTTTATCGCCCGCGTCATACTGCACGCTCGACTCGATTTCGGCGCGCTGCACCGCGTTTCCGGCGCGATCGACGATAGTGACGTCGCGACGGCTAATCTCGGCGATGTCGCCCTCTTCCAGATAGATGAAGCGGCGCGTCACCGGTAGCAGCGCCAGCTGATCGGAGGCGATGAAGTTCTCGCCGACGCCGCGGCCAATCACCAGCGGGCTGCCCGAACGTGCGGCCACCAGCAGCGACGGATCGCGGCTGTCCATGATCACCATGCCATAGGCGCCGCGCAGCTGAGGAATGACGCGCAGCACGACGTCGCGCAGCGTGCCGCCCTGTTTCTGCTCCCAGTGCACCAGATGCGCCACCACTTCGGTGTCGGTTTCGGATGCGAAGCGATAACCGCGCGCGATCAGCGCTTCACGCAGCGGCTCATGGTTTTCGATAATGCCGTTATGCACCACGATGATCTGCCCGGAGACATGCGGATGCGCGTTGGCCTCCGACGGTTCGCCGTGCGTTGCCCAGCGCGTATGAGCGATGCCGGTGCCGCCGATCAGCGGCTGCTGCTCGGCAGCCTCCGCCAGCATCTGCACTTTGCCGACGCGACGCAGGCGCGTCACGTGGCCCTGACGGTCAACCACGGCCAGACCGGCCGAATCATAACCGCGATACTCCAGGCGACGCAGGCCTTCCAGCAGAATTTCTGCGATATCGCGCTGCGCTACTGCACCTACAATTCCACACATAAATGTTATTCCTGACCTGATGGCTTTCGGCCATCTTTCGTTGTCATACGACCTGATAACCGGCTTTGCCGGGCTCCCCGAGCCTTGTAGAGAGTGGGGATTATTATTGTGTTACTGCGGCGGCCAGCACGCGGCTGGCCGCTAAAAATTACTTTTTCTTCGCCGGACGCTGCCAGTCCGCTTTGCTGTTCTGCTCTTTGCGGTTGTAGACCAGCGACGCCTCGGTCACGTCTTTCATTACCGTGGTGCCCGCCGCGATAGTCGCGCCTGCCGCCACGCTGACCGGCGCCACCAGCTGCGTATCGGAGCCGACAAAGACATTGTCGCCGATAATGGTTTTGGATTTATTCGCGCCATCGTAGTTGCAGGTGATGGTGCCCGCGCCGATATTGACGTTGGCGCCAATCTCCGCGTCGCCGAGATAACTCAGATGTCCCGCCTTCGAACCTTTGCCCAGCGTCGCCTTCTTCATTTCGACGAAATTCCCGACGTGGGCGGCCTGCGCCAGCTCGCTGCCGGGACGCAGACGGGCGAACGGCCCGACGGTGCAGTCGGCGGCAAGGTTCGCATCCTCGATCACCGAATAGGGGCTGATTTCGCAGTCGTCGCCAATGACGCTGTTTTTAATGATGCAGCCCGCGCCGATTTTCACGCGGTCGCCGAGGCTGACCTCGCCTTCGATAATGACATTGACGTCGATTTCGACGTCGCGGCCGTGGCGCAAAACGCCGCGCAGATCGAAGCGCGCCGGATCGCGCAGCATCACGCCCGCCAGCAGCAGTTTTTCCGCCTGTTCGCTCTGATAAACCCGTTCCAGCGTCGCCAGCTGCAGGCGGTTGTTCACGCCGTCGGTTTCGCTGACGCGCGCCGGGTGCACCGCGTTGATCTGTCGCCCTTCCTGGTGCGCCAGCGCAATGATATCGGTGATGTAGTATTCGCCCTGCGCGTTGTTATTGGTGAGCTGCGCCAGCCAGCGCTTCAGATCGCCGCCGTTGGCGATCAGGATGCCGGTATTGATTTCGGTGATTTTCAGCTGATCGGGCGTGGCGTCTTTCTGCTCGACAATACCGACGATGGCGCTGTTTTCGCGCACGATGCGCCCGTAGCCGCTGGGATTGTCCAGCACCACCGTCAGCAGGCCGATGCCGCCTTCAGGTTTGGCGTCGCGCAGACGCTGCAGCGTCTCCTGAGAGATCAGCGGCACGTCGCCGTAGAGCATCAGAATATCTTCGTCGTCAGCGAACGCGGGGGCAGCCTGCTGCATTGCGTGGCCGGTGCCGAGCTGTTCCGCCTGCAGCACCCAGTTGAGCGACGGCTCGGTCAGCGTCGCCTTCAGCCGGTCGCCGCCGTGGCCGTAGACCAGATGAATATGGCGCGCGCCGAGGCCGGTTGCGGCGTCGATTACGTGCTGAACCATGGGCTTGCCTGCAAGGGTATGCAGAACTTTGGGCAGATCGGAATACATACGGGTTCCCTTGCCGGCAGCAAGGATTACCACGCTCATTGCGCTGTTAGACATAACCATCCTGACAGAGTTTTTGACATGCGAAAGTTAAACGGTTTACCCCTGAGATTACTACATTTTTCTCAGGTCGAAATTAGGCGCGCGCAGCCTGAGGCGCGGGCAAAAAAAATGCCAGCCCGTAGGGCTGGCATTTCGTGACGCATAAAGCCTGATTACATCGCTTTTTTGGTCAGCTCGATCACGCGCAGTTTAGCAATGGCTTTCGCCAGCTCCGCAGAGGCCTGAGCATAGTCCACGTCGCCGTGGCTGCTGTTCATGTGCTCTTCTGCTTTGCGTTTCGCTTCCAGCGCACGCGCCTCGTCCAGGTCGGTACCGCGGATAGCGGTATCGGCCAGAACGGTGGTGCTGCCCGGCTGCACTTCCAGCACGCCGCCAGAGAGGTAGATAAACTCCTCTTCGCCGTGCTGCTTCACGATACGGATCATTCCAGGCTTGATGGCAGTCAGCAGCGGCGCGTGGCCAGGGAAAATACCCAGCTCGCCTTCGCTACCTGACACCTGAATTTTCTGCACCAGGCCAGAGAACAGCTGTTTCTCTGCGCTGACGACGTCCAGGTGATAAGTCATAGCCATATCTGTCCTCCCGGGAAACCGTTATTACAGTTTCTTCGCTTTTTCCACGGCTTCTTCGATAGCGCCGACCATGTAGAAAGCCTGCTCCGGCAGATGGTCGAACTCGCCGTCCATAATGCCTTTAAAGCCACGGATAGTGTCTTTCAGCGTAACGTATTTACCTGGCGCACCGGTGAAGACTTCCGCTACGAAGAACGGCTGAGACAGGAAGCGCTGAATCTTACGCGCGCGAGCCACCAGCAGTTTGTCGTCTTCAGACAGCTCGTCCATACCGAGGATGGCGATGATGTCTTTCAGTTCCTGGTAACGCTGCAGCAGAGACTGCACGCCGCGCGCAACGTCGTAGTGCTCCTGGCCAACCACCAGCGGATCCAGCTGACGGCTGGTGGAGTCCAGCGGGTCAACGGCCGGGTAGATACCCAGAGACGCGATCTGACGGCTCAGGGTAACGGTTGAGTCCAGGTGGGCGAAGGTGGTCGCCGGAGACGGGTCAGTCAAGTCATCCGCAGGGACGTAAACGGCCTGTACGGAGGTGATTGAACCGGTCTTGGTGGAGGTAATACGCTCCTGCAGCACGCCC
Organism: Pantoea sp. X-Soil-MYKO-1289; assembly: GCF_059730625.1. Lineage (NCBI taxonomy): Bacteria > Pseudomonadati > Pseudomonadota > Gammaproteobacteria > Enterobacterales > Erwiniaceae > Pantoea > Pantoea sp. X-Soil-MYKO-1289. Next base: position 9,564 of record NZ_AP036004.1, on the reverse strand, counting down.
ATCTCTTCGGCCAGCGTCGGCTGGTAGCCTACCGCTGACGGCATACGACCCAGCAGTGCGGAAACTTCCGTACCGGCCAGGGTGTAACGATAGATGTTGTCGATGAACAGCAGAACATCGCGGCCTTCGTCACGGAATTTTTCCGCCATGGTCAGACCGGTCAGTGCCACGCGCAGACGGTTGCCCGGCGGCTCGTTCATCTGGCCATACACCAGCGCAACTTTGTCGATTACGTTGGAGTCGGTCATTTCGTGGTAGAAGTCGTTACCCTCACGAGTACGCTCGCCCACGCCGGCAAATACCGAGTAACCTGAGTGCTCAGCCGCGATGTTACGGATCAGCTCCATCATGTTTACGGTTTTACCTACGCCCGCGCCGCCGAACAGGCCGACTTTACCGCCCTTGGCGAACGGACACATCAGGTCGATAACCTTGATGCCGGTTTCCAGCAGTTCCTGCGAGTTGGACTGGTCTTCATAAGAAGGCGCCGCGCGGTGAATAGAGGAGATCTCTACTGCACTGCCGTCTTCTTCTTTGATGTCGCCTTTCATGTCGATCGGCTCGCCCAGCACGTTCATGATACGGCCGAGGGTGGCTTTACCCACCGGAACCTGGATCGGTTTTTTCAGGTCAGCAACTTCCAGACCGCGCTTCAGGCCGTCAGAAGAACCCATGGCGATGGTACGAACCACGCCGCCGCCCAGCTGCTGCTGAACTTCCAGCACCAGACGAGCATCACCATTCTGAACCTCAAGGGCGTTGTACACTTGCGGTACCGCGTCCTGAGGGAATTCGACGTCAACTACGGCGCCGATAATCTGGACAATCTTTCCAGCTGCCATCTTGAATCCTCTACCTAATTCTTACCTGGTTAAACCGCGGAGGCTCCCGAGACGATCTCGGTGAGTTCCTGGGTGATGCTGGCCTGACGAGCTTTGTTGTATACCAACTGCAGCTCTTTGATCAGATTTCCGCCGTTGTCGGTTGCGGCTTTCATCGCCACCATACGCGCGGCCTGCTCACTGGCCAGGTTTTCCACCACACCCTGATAAACCTGCGATTCGACATAACGACGCAGCAGGGTATCCAGCAGCGCTTTCGGATCGGGCTCGTACAGGTAATCCCAGGTCTTCGCCTTCATCTCTTCTTCACCTTCCGCTGGCGGTAACGGCAGCAGTTGGGTAATGGTCGGAGTCTGAGACATGGTGTTATTGAACTTGTTGCTGACGACATAAAGTTTGTCGATACGCCCTTCGTCGTAAGCCTGCAACATCACTTTTACCGGGCCAATCAGATCGGACAGGGCAGGTTTATCACCCATGCCGGTCACCTGAGCCACGATGTTGCCGCCTACGGAGCCGAAGAACGCCAGACCTTTGGAACCGATGATCGACAGATCGCTCTGTACGCCTTTATCGGACCAGGCCTTCATATCCGCCAGCAATTTTTTGAACAGGTTAATGTTCAAACCACCACAAAGCCCGCGGTCAGTCGAAACGACCAGGTAGCCGACGCGCTTAACGTCACGCTCTTCCAGGTAAGGGTGCTTGTATTCCAGATTTCCTAACGCAAGGTGACCAATCACTTTGCGCATGGTATCTGCATACGGACGGCTGGCCGCCATGCGTTCCTGCGTTTTACGCATTTTGGAGGCGGCGACCATTTCCATCGCTTTGGTGATCTTCTGCGTGTTTTTCACGCTTCCAATCTTGTTACGTATCTCTTTTGCGCCGGCCATTAGCTTCTCCTCAAAGCCTTGCGGCCTGCCTTTTCAGACAAGCCGCCAGACATTACCAGGACTGGGTTGCTTTAAACGTGTCGAGCAGGCCTTTCAGCTTCGCTTCGATATCGTTGTTGTAGTTACCAGTTTGGTTGATTTCCTGCATCAGCTCGGCGTGGTCGCGATCTGCGAACGCCAGCAGCGCAGCTTCGAAGCTAAGGATTTTCGCCAGTTCAACGTCGTTCAGGTAGCCGCGCTCGGCAGCAAACAGCACCAGACCCTGTTGCGCGACGGACATCGGCGCATACTGTTTCTGTTTCAGCAGCTCGGTCACTTTCTGACCGTGGCTCAGCTGTTTGCGGGTCGCGTCATCCAGATCGGAAGCGAACTGCGAGAACGCCGCCAGCTCACGATACTGTGCCAGCGCGGTACGGATGCCGCCGGACAGTTTCTTGATGATCTTGGTCTGAGCAGCACCACCAACACGCGATACGGAGATACCTGGGTTAACCGCCGGACGAATACCGGAGTTAAACAGGTTCGATTCCAGGAAGATCTGACCATCGGTAATCGAGATTACGTTGGTCGGAACGAACGCGGAAACGTCGCCCGCCTGGGTTTCGATGATCGGCAGCGCGGTCAGTGAACCGGTTTTACCTTTAACTTCGCCGTTGGTGAAACGCTCAACGTAGTCAGCGCTAACGCGTGACGCACGCTCCAGCAGACGAGAGTGGAGATAGAACACGTCGCCCGGGAATGCTTCACGGCCCGGCGGACGGCGCAGCAGCAGAGAAATCTGACGGTAAGCGACAGCCTGCTTGGACAGGTCATCGTATACGATCAGCGCATCTTCGCCGCGGTCGCGGAAGTATTCGCCCATGGCGCAGCCGGAGTAGGGCGCCAGGTACTGCAGTGCAGCGGATTCAGACGCGGACGCCACCACCACGATGGTGTTTGACAGCGCGCCGTGCTCTTCCAGCTTGCGCACCACGTTAGCGATGGTAGAGGCTTTCTGACCGATCGCGACGTACACGCATTTGATGCCGGAGTCGCGCTGGTTGATGATCGCGTCGATCGCCAGCGCGGTTTTACCGGTCTGACGGTCGCCGATGATCAGCTCACGCTGGCCACGACCGATTGGAATCATCGCATCGACAGATTTGTAACCGGTCTGAACCGGCTCGTCGACTGACTGACGGTCGATAACGCCCGGTGCGATCACTTCAACCGGCGAGAAGCCGTCGTTGTCGATCGCGCCTTTGCCGTCGATTGGCGCACCCAGGGTGTTCACCACGCGGCCCAGCAGGCCGCGACCGACCGGCACTTCCAGAATACGACCGGTACACTTAACCTTCATGCCTTCGGCGAGGTCAGCGTACGGGCCCATGACCACGGCGCCGACAGAGTCGCGCTCGAGGTTCAGGGCGATAGCGTAACGGTTGCCCGGAAGGGCGATCATCTCACCCTGCATCACATCGGCCAGGCCGTGTACGCGGATGATACCGTCGCTTACAGAAACGATTGTACCTTCGTTGTGAGCTTCGCTCACGACATTGAACTGAGCAATGCGCTGCTTGATCAGTTCGCTGATTTCGGTGGAATTCAGTTGCATATGCTCCAGTCCCCTTAAGACTGCAAGGCGTCTGCCAGACGCTCGAGACGGCCGCGCACGCTGCCATCAATCACCAGATCACCCGCACGGATGATCACGCCTGCCATGACAGACTTATCAATTTTGCAATTCAGCTTAACTTTGCGTGACAGACGTTTTTCCATCGCGGCGCTGATTTTAGTCAGCTGGCTGTCACTCAGCGTACCGGCAGAAATTACCTCCACCTCCGCAGTCGCCTCATAGGCGTCGCGCAGGTGAATGAACTGCTCGAGTACAGCTGGAAGCGCGGTCAAACGTCCGTTCTCTGCCATAACCTTAATCAGGTTCTGGCCGTGTTCATCTAATTGATCGCCGCAGACGGCAATGAAAGAAGCCGATAACGCTTCCGGCGCCAGCGCGCCAGAGAGAAGATCGGCCATTTGCTCATTGCGTGCTACGGTCGCGGCAAACGCCAGCATATTTTGCCAGCGCTCGATGCTTTGATGCTCAACAGCAAAGTCAAAAGCTGCTTTGGCGTAGGGGCGAGCTACAGTAATCAGTTCAGACATCAGCCCCTCCCTCCTTACAGTTCAGCGACCAGTTTATCAACGATGTCGCTGTTAGCAGCTTCATCCACGGAACGTTCGATGATCTTCTCGGCGCCAGCCATTGCCAGCAACGCGACTTGCTTACGCAGCTCTTCGCGAGCACGTTTACGCTCGGCGTCGATTTCAGCCTGCGCCTGCGCCACGATGCGGTTACGTTCGTTCTCGGCTTCAGTTTTCGCTTCGTCCAGAATCTGAGTACGGCGTTTGTTCGCCTGCTCGATAATGACCTGAGCTTCTTCTTTAGCTTTTTTCAGCTGGTCGGTCACATTGGCCTGCGCGAGATCCAAATCTTTCTTCGCGCGCTCAGCAGAAGCAAGGCCTTCAGCAATTTCTTTCTGGCGCTTTTCGATGGCAGCCATAATCGGCGGCCATACGTACTTCATGCAGAACGCGACGAACAGGATAAACGCGATGGCCTGGCCGAGGATTGTTGCGTTAATGTTCACAGCACAATGCCTCTAATTAAGTTGTTAACTTTTCTGCCGATATCTTAACGATAAGCGGCAGAACCGTTCATCATCGCACCCGGTGCCATGATGAACCAGGAGCGACAGGCTTTAGGCGACAGCAAACATCACATAGAGACCCAGACCAACAGCGATCATCGGGATTGCATCCACCAGACCCATTACAACAAAGAACTGCGTACGCAGCAGAGGAATCAGATCCGGCTGGCGCGCGGCGCCTTCCAGGAATTTACCTCCGAGGATGCCGATACCGATCGCAGCACCGATTGCCGCCAGGCCCATCATCACAGCGGCAGCCATGTACAGCAGATCCATATTCAGGTTTTCCATGACAGTCTCCAGTTTGTTTCAGTTAAACGCTTAGTGTTGAGAAAAAAATCAATGTTCTTCAGATGCCATCGACAGATAGACAATCGTGAGGACCATGAAAATGAAAGCCTGCAACGAGATGATCAGGATGTGGAAAATGGCCCACGGCACATTCAGCACCCACTGCGACCACCACGGCAACAGACCGGCAATAAGGATAAAGATCAGCTCACCCGCATACATGTTGCCGAACAGTCGCAGACCGAGTGAAACCGGTTTGGACAGCAGGCTAACGCCTTCAAGGATCAGGTTGATGGGGATGAAGATCGGGTGATTAAAAGGCTGCAGCGTCAGCTCTTTCGCGAAGCCGCCTACACCTTTCATTTTGATGCTGTAGAACAGAATCAAAATAAATACGCCCAACGCCATAGACAGCGTGATGTTCACGTCTGCGGACGGCACGACGCGCAGCGCCGGCAGGCCCAGCCAGTGCTCGCCGATATACGGCAGCAGGTCGATAGGCAGCAGATCCATGAAGTTCATCAGGAAGACCCAGACGAAAATCGTCAGAGCCAGCGGGGCGATAAGTTTGCTTTTACCGTGGTACATGTCGCGCACGTTGCCATCAACGAAGCCGACAACCAGTTCGATAGCAGCCTGCATTTTCCCTGGCACGCCGCTGGTAGCGCTCTTCGCCACTTTGCGGAACAACACCAGGAAGATGAATCCCAGCACCAGAGAGAAAAACATAGAATCGATATTTAATGCCCAGAACGTCGCGGGAGCGTCGTGAGCATTCACTAACTCGAAGGTACGCAGGTCCAACTGAAGATGCGTCAGATGGTGACCGATGTACTCTTGAGGAGTTTGAGTTTCTCCTGCAGCCATGATGCCTTTTACCCTTTGTTGTTAATTACCGCCGGTGCCAACATCTGAACCACCAGCACCGATAACCAGGTTATCCCGAGCGGCCAGAAAACCACCCTGAAAACACCCAACGCCACAATGAGCAACACGATGGTTGCGATGACCTTGCCGATTTCGCCGAGAGCGAAACTCCACGCAACCCGTCCGGAAGCCGGGGATTGCCCTTGCAGGCGCCAGGCTAAAAACATGAACAACACGTTCGGCAGCCAGGCTGCCGCTCCGCCAGCCAGCGCAGAGACGCCCCAGGTGACATCTTTCAGGGCAAAGAGAGCGCCGATGATGACAACAGTCACCAGCTGGATAACCAGCACGGTTCGGGCGAATTTTACACTGTAAAGAGACACTGACATGGCGCTGTTACTCCCCTGCCCCATAAGGGGTATGTCGCGTGTCGTATAAGACTGCCTTTACTCACTCGAGTCAAGCAGCAAAAGCCGTGCAAATTATACGGGCCGCACCTGCGATTTCAATCCGTAAGTAGCCAAAAGGTGAACAATTATTTAAATTTCTTTCCGAACGGCTATTTTTCAAAAGATTGTCAGGTGAATTTGTGGACCAGCGCCGCGCTAATTTGGCTTCCGGCTTGCGTTTAAAGCGTGCTTTAGATCACATTCTAAACACTGCCCTGCTATTCAAATTTGCTGACGAGCAATAGTGACGCCTATTAATTCGGCGTTAAAACCTTTAAAAACAGTAGGATAATATTTTCGCTGCCTCGCGCTCACCTTATTTTCGATAAAAACAGCTGATTGACATCACAGAGCGTGGCAAGAACATAAAATTGATATTACGCACGCGGAGTTATTACCCTGATATATTTTCCAGAGTGATTATCTCTCTGCCCAGCATGCCGGGTAAAAGTGATCTGCATGATAAACAAATGTGAATTAATCGTTAAATGTAACAGAGCTTTTCGGATAATTTCCGGCTGGCTCGTTAACCTTTATTCGCGGCCGCCTCGATTGAAATTGCATTACGCCGCGCATTCAACTGCTGGTTTTATGAGCAGCGCATTGATTAAGGCAAACGTCTTAGAAAGCCTTAATCCCTGCGCTATTTAGGGCTATTCGCGCTCGATAATCACCAGGTGGCGCTCGCCGTCCAGCTCGGGCACCTGTAGCGCCTCGACAGCAGCCAGACGAAAACCGGCCGGCAGGCTGGCGATTTCATCGTCCGGACGCACCCCTTTCAGCGCGTAAAACCGTCCCTGCGCGGAAGGCAGATGATGACACCAGTTCACCATATCCTGCAGCGAGGCGAACGCGCGGCTGATGACGCCGTCGAACGGCGGCTCGGAGGGAAAGGCCTCTACCCTGCTCTGCACCGGCGTGATGTTGGGTAAGCCCAGCTCATGCTGAACCTGGCGCAGAAAACGCACGCGCTTGCCCAGGCTATCCAGCAGCGTAAACTGCGCCTGCGGCAGCACAATGGCGAGCGGGATGCCCGGCAGGCCCGGTCCGGTGCCGACGTCGATGAAGCGTTCGCCCTTCAGATGAGGCGCCACCACGATGCTGTCGAGAATATGGCGCACCAGCATCTGCTGCGGATCGCGCACCGACGTCAGGTTGTAGGCTTTATTCCACTTATCCAGCAGGCCGACGTAGGCGACCAGCTGCTCTTTTTGTTGATCGGAGAGGGAAATACCGGCTGCCTTAAGCAGCGAAGCGAGTTTTGTGATCACAGCATAAATCCAGTCAGCGGGGGCGAGTGGCCTCGCCCCGTTTCAGGTCAGGCGCTTTTGCGCAGCAGCCCTTGTTTTTTCAGGTAAATCAACAAAATCGAAATCGCCGCCGGCGTGATGCCGGAGATGCGCGACGCCTGGCCGATCGAAGACGGCTTATGATCGTTGAGCTTGGCGATGACTTCGTTCGACAGGCCGTTGACCTGGCGATAATCGAGTTCGGCCGGCAGCAGCGTATTTTCATTGCGCAGTTGACGATCGATCTCTTCCTGCTGGCGCGCAATATAGCCTTCGTACTTCACCTGAATCTCAACCTGCTCGGCCGCCTGCGCGTCAGCCAGCGACGGGCCGAAGCTCGGCAGCGCGGTAAGCTGAGCGTAAGTCATTTCCGGACGGCGCAGCAGATCTTCGCCGCTCGCCTCTTTGGTGAGCGCGCTGTTGAGCAGCGTGTTCACTTCCGCGACGTTTTCCGACTTCGGATGGACCCACATATCGCGCAGACGCTGACGCTCCTGCTCAATCGCCTCCAGCTTCTGGTTGAAGCGCGCCCAGCGGGCGTCGTCCACCAGACCCAGCTCACGGCCGGTTTCGGTGAGACGGAGATCGGCGTTATCTTCGCGCAGCATCAGACGATACTCGGCGCGCGAGGTGAACATGCGGTATGGCTCTTTGGTGCCGAGCGTGCAGAGATCGTCCACCAGCACGCCGAGGTAGGCCTGATCGCGACGCGGCGCCCAGCCCTCTTTGTCGGCAGAGTGGCGTCCGGCGTTGAGTCCTGCCAGCAGTCCCTGCGCCGCGGCTTCTTCGTAGCCGGTCGTGCCGTTGATCTGGCCGGCGAAAAACAGCCCGTGAATATATTTGCTCTCCAGCGTCGGCTTGAGATCGCGCGGATCGAAGAAGTCATACTCGATCGCGTAACCTGGGCGAACGATTTTCGCGTTCTCCAGGCCCTTCATCGAACGCACAATTTGCATCTGCACGTCGAACGGCAGGCTGGTTGAGATGCCGTTCGGGTAAATTTCATTGCTGGTCAGCCCTTCCGGCTCCAGGAAGATCTGATGCGCGTTGCGATCGGCGAAGCGCATGACCTTGTCTTCGATCGACGGGCAGTAGCGCGGGCCGATCCCTTCGATGATCCCGGCATACATCGGGCTGCGATCGAGGTTATTGCGGATCACCTCGTGGGTCTGCTCGTTGGTATAGGTGATCCAGCAGGGAACCTGCTGCGGATGCTGCGAGGCATCGCCCATGAACGAGAAGACCGGCATCGGGTTGTCGCCGTGCTGCGGGCTGAGCACGGAAAAATCGATCGTGCGCGCGTCGATGCGCGGCGGCGTACCGGTTTTCAGACGGCTGACGCGCAGCGGCAGCGCGCGCAGGCGCTTCGCCAGCGGAATCGACGGTGGATCGCCTGCGCGACCGCCGCTGTAGTTATCCAGCCCGATATGAATTTTGCCGTCGAGGAAGGTTCCGACGGTAAGCACCACGGCTTTGGCGCGGAACTTCAGCCCCATCTGCGTGACGGCGCCTACGATGCGATCGTTTTCGACGATAAGATCGTCGACCGCCTGCTGGAAGATCATCAGGTTGGGCTGGTTCTCCAGCGCGGTGCGTACCGCCTGGCGATACAGCACGCGATCCGCCTGCGCGCGGGTAGCACGCACCGCCGGGCCTTTGCTGCTGTTTAGTATCCTAAACTGAATGCCCGCCTTGTCGATCGCCGTCGCCATCAGGCCGCCTAAGGCATCCACTTCCTTAACCAGATGTCCTTTTCCAATGCCACCAATCGCCGGGTTACAGGACATTTGTCCAAGCGTATCAATGTTATGGGTGAGTAACAGAGTTTGCTGACCCATTCGGGCAGCGGCCATCGCGGCTTCTGTGCCCGCATGACCACCACCGATTACGATGACGTCAAAAGGATCTGGATAAAACATGAAGTGGTACCTCGTTGATGAACTGGCAGGGATCGTTGCCCTGGGCGGTGGATTCTACTGAAATTCCGCCGAGGGTGAAAGCGGCGGGATCTGCGGGTTTAAAAGAAAGGATCTTTATTCTGTATATGATCTTTCTGTTAGATCTCTTTATTAGGATCGCGACTGCCTGTGGATAAGCGAGAAAAGCAGCAGCTTATCAGTCAGATAGAGAGGATCCTTTGCTGTGAATGATCGGTGATCCTGATCCGTATAAGCTGGGATCAAAATGGTGAGTTATGCACAGCTCACAAAAGCATCAGCGGTTGTTCTTGGGATAACTACCGG